>NZ_JARQWW010000009.1 GCF_029543125.1 Caulobacter segnis | reverse complement strand
GGCGTTGGTTGCGGGGGGGGGGGCTACACCCCCTCGCCCCCCCGGCTAGGCGGGGGTGGGGCACCAGGCGCAGCTGGGGGGCGGGGGCGACCCCATCCACTGAGTCCAGTCACGCCCCCTCCACCGCTATCGCGGTCCCCCTCCCCCGTTGCACGGGGGAGGAGTTGTTCCGATGACCGTCCGCGTCGGCCTGATCCAGACCCGCACTCCCGCCAGCCACGTCGCCAGTCTGGCGCAGATGGAGCCCTTGGTCCGCGATGCGGCAGGGCAGGGGGCGCAGCTGATCCTGACGCCCGAGGGCTGCAACATCCTGCAGAAGGACCGGGTGAAGCTGCTGCCGCAGCTCACCCCTCTGAAGGATGATCCGGTGGTGCAGGGGCTTCAGGCCCTGGCCCGCGAACTGAACGTCTGGATCGACGTCGGCTCGGCCCTGGTGAAGCGCGAGGACGGCAAGGCCGCCAACCGCCAGGCCCTGATCGACCCGATGGGGAAGATCGTCGCCACCTACGACAAGCTCCACATGTTCGACGTGGACCTGCCCCCAAGGGACGGCAAAAAGGGAGAGACGGCGCGGGAGTCGGCTGTCTATGAGCCGGGCGAGCGGGCGGTGACGGCGCAGACGCCGTTCGGAAAGCTGGGCCTGAGCATCTGCTACGACATGCGTTTTCCGGCCCTGTACCGCGCCCTGGCGCTGGACGGCGCCAAGATGATGATGGTCCCGGCCGCCTTCACCCGGCCCACCGGCGAGGCGCATTGGGAGATCCTGCTGCGCGCCCGGGCCATCGAGACGGGCAGCTTCGTCCTGGCGGCCGCCCAGGGCGGCTTCCATGAGGATGGACGCGGCACCTGGGGCCGCAGCATCGCCATCGGCCCGTGGGGCGAGGTGATCGGAAAACTTGACCACGACGAGCCGGGCGTGTTGATCGCTGACCTCGATCTGGCGGCGGCCGACAAGGCCCGCGCCGCCATCCCCGCCTTAAAGAATGCGCGCGCCTTCGTCGGTCCCTAAATACAGCTCATGATCAAGTACGCGCTTTCCTGCGAGCACGACCACGGCTTCGAAGGGTGGTTCGGCTCCTCTGCCGACTATGACGACCAGTCGGCCCGTGGGCTGCTGGAATGCCCAGTGTGCGGCAGCGCCTGCGTGCGCAAGCAGATCATGGCCCCCGCCGTGGCCGGGACGAAGGCGCAGAAGACGGCGCCGTCCGACGGCGATCCGAAGATGCGCGAAATGATGATGGAGGCCATGGGCCGCGTCCGCGCGCATGTGGAGGAGAACTTCGACGACGTGGGCGACCGCTTCGCCAAGGAGGCGCGCGACATCCACGACGGCAAGTCCGAAGAGCGCGGCATCTATGGCTCGGCCACGCCGAAGGAGGTCAAGGACCTCGTCGCCGACGGCATCCAGGTCGCGCCGCTGCCGCCGCCGCCGCCCAAGAAGACGGATGTGAACTAGTCTCCGTCAGTCTTCCTTTGCTCTGATCGTGTCATCCTTAGTCACCGCCGGGAGTCTTCGAATTCTCTCCTAGCGGTACACGTACCGGCAGCGCTTGGCGTCCTTCTTGGCGATCTCGTGGCCCGCCACCGCGCCGACCACGCCGCCCAGCACCGCGCCTTCGGTCTTGGCGCCGTTGCCGGCCACCGCGCTGCCCAGCAGGGCGCCGCTGGCGCCGCCGATCAGAGTGCCCTTGTTGGCCTTGGACTTCTTGTAGTCGCAGACATAGACGCGCTTCTCCGGCGCGGCTTCGGCCTGGGCGAGGGGAGCGGCCGCCACGCCGATGGCGGCAAAGGCGGCGAGGGTGATCATCGAAAGGCGCATGGCGGCGTCTCCTCGGCTGAAAAGGTCAGCCTCGGAAACGCATGCTCAAGCTGAGGGTTTCCTCAGGCCGACCGCTTCACCGTCATCATGTAGTTGACGTCGCTGTCGTTCGACTGGCTCCAGCGCCCGGTCAGGGGGCTGTAGGACACGCCGAACGGTCCCGCGATCTCCACCGGTTCGCCCGCCAGGAAGCCGCGCACCTCCTCGGGTTTCAGGAACTTGCGCCAGTCGTGCGTGCCAGCCGGAACCCAGCGCAGGACGTACTCGGCGCCGACCTTGGCCAGGGCCAAAGCCTTGAGCGTGCGGTTCAGGGTCGCGACGATCATCAGGCCGCCGGGCTTCAGCAGGCGCGAGCAGGTGCGGGCGAACTCGCCCGGATCGGTCACGTGCTCGATCACCTCCATGTTCAGGACGATGTCGAACGGACCCACGCCATCAGCCAGCAGGGCCTCGGCGGTGCTGGCGCGGAAGTCGATCTCCAGCCCCTGCTCGGCGGCATGGGTGGAGGCGGTCTTGATGTTGCGCTCCGACGCGTCGACGGCCGTCACCTCGAAGCCCAACCGGGCCATGGGCTCCGACAGCAGTCCCCCGCCGCAGCCGATATCCAGCAGCTTCAGCCCCTCGAACGGCCGGCGCGCCTTCGGATCGCGGCCGAAATGGGCGCAGGCCTGATCACGGATGAAGTTCAGCCGCACGGGATTGAACACGTGCAGCGGCGCGAACTTGCCGTGCGGATCCCACCATTCGGCGGCGATGCGGGAGAAACGCTCGACCTCTTCCGGGTCGATGGAGGTGTAGGGCTGACTCATCGACAGCTATTCTAGCGGGGGCCTCGGCAAGTGACGAAGGTTTAATGCCAGAACACGCATCCGTCCGAGGTGCTCGATGTCTCCTCTATGTGTCGATACACATTGTTTGAGGTTCCCATGCGCGTAGTCGCCGTCGCCGCCTTGTTCGCCGCCTTCGCCGCCGCGGCCCACGCCCAGGCGCCGACAGCTCCGGCCGCTGATCCCTATGCTCCAGCAAAGGCGATCGTCGCCGATGTGCAGAAGATCGTGACCCCGAACGGCGTCAACGAGAACGGGCCTATGACCCTGGGCGGCGCGCGGCAATGGGTGTCGATCCGAGGCTCTGACCGGGCCAACCCCATCGTGATCTTCATCCACGGCGGACCCGCGGCGCCGGAGCTGCCCATGGCCTGGACGTTCCAGCGTCCCTGGGAGGACTACTTCACCGTGGTTCAGTGGGACCAGCGCGGGGCGGGCAAGTCCTACGCTCTCAACGATCCCAAGGCTATCGCGGCGACCATGACGGTCGATCAATATCGGGACGACGCCATCGACCTGATCGAGCAGGTCACCAAGAAGCTGGGCAAGCGCAAGGTCATTCTGGTGGGCCACAGCTGGGGAACAATCGTCGGCCTGTCGGTGGCCGCCAAGCGCCCGGACCTGCTGCACGCCTATGTAGGCGCGGGGCAGGTGATCAACTTCCGTGAGAACGAGCGGGTCGGGTTCAACGCCGTCCTCGCCGCCGCCAGGAAGGCGGGAAACGACGAAGCCGTCGCTGAGCTGGAAGCCCTGCAGCCCTATCCCGGTCCTGGTGATTTCGACACCAAGAAGATCGAGACCCAGCGCAAGTGGTCGATCCGCTACGGCTATCTCAGCGCCGGCCGCGACAACGCCCGCCATTACTTCCTGTCGTCACGCCTGTCGCCCGACTACGGGCCCGATGATCTGAAGGGCTGGTCGAGGGGCAGCGACATGGCGGTGGAGGTTTTGCTGCCCAAGTTGGCGTACGTGAGCTTCGACCACGTCCGTCGCCTGGAGGCGCCGACCTTCATGTTCCTGGGGCGCCACGACTACACCACCCCGGCAGAAGTGACGGAAGCGTGGATGAACAACCTGCGCGCCCCGAAGAAGCAGATCGTCTGGTTCGACCATTCGGCGCACCTGATGATGATCGAGGAGCCGGGCCGCTTCCTCTACGCCTTGCTCGACAAGGTGCGGCCGATCGCCGAGCGGGCGGAGCCGGGCGCGCCGAAACGAAACTGAGCGATTTTTACGCCTTCGCGCATTGCGGCGCCGCATTTTGGCGTCTAGAAGGCGGCGGCTTGCGTCGGGATTGGGCCCTCGGCGCTGAGCGCGCAATAAATAACCGCATCAAGGAACGACCGGTCTCATGTCCCGGCTGGTGATGAAATTCGGCGGCACCTCGGTGGCCGACCTCGAACGCATCCGGCGCGTCGCGCGCCTCGTGGCGGCCGAGGTGGCGACCGGCAAACAGGTGGCCGTCGTGGTCTCGGCCATGAGCGGCAAGACCAACGAACTGGTCGCGTGGACCGACGGCGCCGGCCCTGCCGCCCAGGGCATTCCCGCCTCGGACGCGGAGTATGACGCGGTGGTCGCCAGCGGCGAACAGGTCACGGCCGGCCTGCTGGCCATGACCCTGCGCAACATGGGCCATCGGGCGCGCTCGTGGATGGGTTGGCAGGTGCCGATCATCACCGACGACGCGCACGGCAAGGCCCGCATCGACGACATTCCCGCCGATAACCTGGTGAAGGCGTTCGAAGCCGGCGAGATCGCCGTCATCGCCGGCTTCCAGGGCGTGACCCGCGACAACCGCATCGCCACGCTGGGCCGTGGCGGCTCCGACACCAGCGCCGTGGCCATCGCCGCGGCCGTGGGCGGGGCCTGCGACATCTATACGGACGTCGACGGCGTCTACACCACCGACCCGCGCATCGAGAGCAAGGCCAAGAAGCTCGCCAAGATCTCCTATGAGGAGATGCTGGAGATGGCCTCCCTCGGGGCGAAGGTCCTGCAGACCCGTTCGGTCGAGCTGGCCATGGCCCAGCGCGTGCCCGTCCGCGTCCTTTCAAGCTTTGTCGAGCCGGGCGAAGCCCCCGGCCAGGGCACCATCGTGTGCGACGAGGAAGAGATCATGGAAAAGCGCATCGTTTCCGGCGTCGCCTACAGCCGCGACGAAGCCAAGATCACCCTGCTGGGCCTGCCCGATCATCCGGGTGTGTCGTCGAAGATCTTCGGCGCCCTGGCGGACGCCAACGTCAACGTGGACATGATCGTCCAGTCGCGGGCCCGCACCGCCGACACGGCGAACATGGAGTTCACCGTCGGCAAGCGTGACGCCCAGCGCGCGGTCGAGATCGTCCGCAGCCACCAGCCGGAGATCGGCTTCGAGGATGTGGCCGTCGACGAAGACGTCTCGAAGGTCTCGGTCATCGGCGTGGGCATGCGTTCGCACACCGGCGTCGCCAAGAGCATGTTCGAGGCGCTGGCCGCCAAGGGCGTGAACATCCAGGTGATCTCCACCTCGGAGATCAAGATCAGCGTGCTGATCGACGCCGCCTATACCGAACTGGCGGTGCGCGCCCTGCACGCCGCCTACGGCCTGGACCAACTCTAGGTTTCCGCTTAATCCCCGCGAAGGCGGGGACCCAAGCTGAGCGTCCGAATGGATCCCCGCCTTCGCGGGGATGAGCGGTCGTGGGGATGACAATGGCCTCCAATCGTCAGGCCCTGGGTATCGCTTGCGGCGTCGGCGCCGGGGCGCTCTGGGGCCTGGTCTTCCTCGGCCCGAAGATGCTGACCGGCTTCTCCCCGGTGGAGCTGTCGGCCGGCCGCTACCTGGCCTATGGCCTGGCCTCCCTGCTGCTCATCGCGCCCCTGTGGCGGCGGCTGGCGCCGCGCGTCACCCGGGCCGACTGGAAGGCCCTGTTCTGGCTCAGCCTGGCCGGCAACATCGTCTATTTCCTGTTCCTGGTGGTGGCGATCCAGAAGGCCGGCATCGCCGTAGCCAGCCTGATCGTCGGCCTGGTGCCGGTGAGCGCAAGTTTGTTCGGCCGCGGGCACGACTCCCTGAAGCTGCGCGACATGGCCGGCCCCCTGCTGGTGATCCTGGCCGGGGTGGCGGCCATCAATGTCGACCTGTTCAGCCATGGCGGCGGACCAGACGCCTCGACCCTTGATCTGGTCGTCGGCGTCGCCTGCGCCGTGGCGGCGCTGCTGTCGTGGACGGCCTATGCTGTCTACAACGCCCGTCATCTGAAGGCGCATCCGCACTTCACCAGTAATGAATGGTCCCTGCTGACCGGCCTCGTCACCGGCGGCCAGGCGCTGCTGCTGGCGCCAGCCTTCTTCATCGGGGCCAGCCATGGCATGGACGCCTATCCCATGTTCTGGGGCGTCTCGATCATCGTCGCCATCGGGGCATCGGTAGTCGGCAACGGCCTGTGGAACGGCGCCTCGCGCATGCTGCCCATGAGCTTGTCGGGCCAGCTGATCGTGTTCGAGACCCTGTTCGCCTTGCTCTACGGTTTCATCCTGGAGCACCGCACGCCGCGCGCCTTCGAATGGGCCGCCATCGCCCTGCTCATGGCGGGCATCCTGTGGTCGGCGGACAAGCACCGGACCGTGCCGCAGGCTGCGCACTGACTTCCTTCCAAAGATGAACCACACCTGAACTTGCGGGTTCAGATCGGGTTCAGGCCGGCTCTTTTAGGCTGGGGCCACACTGAAGGAGGACCGCTATGAAGCCGACCAAGTTCACCAAGATCGCTCTCGCCGCCACGCTTGCCGGTGCGGTGGCCCTGCCCGCCTCGGGCGCCTTTGCGGCCAGCCGCAAGACCGAGAACGCCCTGCTGGGCGCCGTGATCGGCGGCGTCGCCGGCGGCGTCATCGGTGACGGCAAGGGTTCGTCGGTGGCTCTGGGCGCTGTCGCCGGCGCCGCCATCGGCGCGGCGACCACCAAGGACAAGCGTCGCTACAACCGCAGCTACAACAGCCGCCCGGCCTATAACAGCTACGCCTATCGCAACAACGACCGTCGCGATCGTGGCTATTACAACGCCGGCTACCGCCAGGCCCAACGCGACTACGACCGTTACGGCTACTATCGCTAAGCCAACAGCACGGTCTGCATACCCAAGCCCCGTTCGCCCCGCGCGAACGGGGTTTTTCTTTGCCTGGCCCCGACTCCGCCCATAGGCTCCCGCTTCCATTTCGGGGGAAGCGTATGAACAAGATCGCCGTCGCGGCCGCAGCCGTCGCAGCACTCTCCACGGCCGGCTCGGCCCTGGCACAGGAACGTCCGGACCAGACCGCCTTCAAGGCCCTCTACAAAGAGCTGGTGGAGACCAACACCACCCTGTCCTCGGGCAGCTGCACCCTGGCCTCGGAGCGAATGGCGGCCCGCCTGAAGGCCGCCGGCTATGCCGACGCGGACATCCAGATCTTGCATCCGGCCGACCGGCCCAAGGACGGCAACCTGATCGTCACCCTGGCGGGCAAGAACCCCAAGCTGAAGCCGATCCTGCTGCTGGCCCACATCGACGTGGTCGAGGCCAACCGCGCCGACTGGGAGCGCGATCCCTTCACCCTGGTGGAGGAGAACGGCTTCTTCTACGCGCGGGGCTCGTCCGACGACAAAGCCATGGCGGCGGCCTTCACCGACAACATGATCCGCTACAAGCAGGAGGGCTTCAAACCCGCCCGCGGCCTGAAGCTGGCCCTGACCTGCGGCGAGGAGACGCCCGACACCTTCAACGGCGTCGAGTGGCTGCTGAAGACCCACCCCGCCGCGCTCGATTCCGAATTCGCCCTGAACGAGGGGGCCGGCGGCCTGCTGGACGCCAACGGCAAGCCGGTGTTCCTGGGCATTCAGGCGGGCGAGAAGGTCTATCAGGACTATACGCTGGAGACGACGAACCCCGGCGGCCACTCCTCGACACCGATCAAGGACAACGCCATCTACAACCTGTCGGCGGCGATCTCGAAGATCGGGGCCTATGACTTCCCCGTAGCGCTGAACGAAGCGGTGCGGATGAACTTCACCGAGCTGTCGAAGATCGAGCCGGGCGAGACTGGCGCGGTCCTGGCGGCGGTGGTGGCTGACCCGAACGATCCGGCCAAGGTCGCGGCCGTGGCCAAGAACCGCGCCCGCAACAGCATGATGCGCACCACCTGCGTGGCCACCACGGTCAACGCCGGCCATGCGCCGAACGCCCTGCCGCAGCGCGCCCGGGCCAATGTGAACTGCCGCATCCTGCCGGGCGTGAACCCCAATGATGTGCTGAAGACCCTGCAGGACGTCATGGGTGATCCGCGCATCAGCATCACTCTGGCCGCCAAGCCGAGCCCGGTGAACGTGCCGCCGCCGCTGGACGCCCGCATCACCGGCCCGGCCAAGGCGGTCGCCGCCAAGCTGTGGCCGGGCACGCCCCTGGTGCCGTCCATGTCCACCGGCGCCACCGACGGCCGCTTCACCAACGCCGCCGGCATCAAGACCTATGGCCTGTCGGGCATGTTCAGCGACGCCGCCGGCTCCAACGCCCACGGCCTGAACGAACGCATCCGCGTGAAGTCGCTCTATGAGGGCCGGGACTTCCTCTACGAAGTCACCAAGCTCTACGCGGCGAAGTGATCTGAAAAGCTAGGCCGCCACGGCTCCGCCGGCGGCGGCCTTTGCTTTCAGGGGCCAGGCAAACGTCGGCCAGGTCAGTTTCGGCAGCTGGAACAGCGGCCGCTCCACCGGCAGGCAGTCCTCCAGCAGGCGCAGCAGCGCCTCCGGCGGGCCGTCGTTCAGGAAATGATCCGCGCCAGGCACCGATACGAATCGAGCCGGCGTACGGGTCTTCGCATTGGCGGCCAGCCGCTCCGCCGTCTCCAGCGGGGCGAAGTCGTCGGCGTCGCCGTGGATCACGTGGACCGGCGCGCGCAGGCGGGCGAGGGCGATGCGCATCCGCTCCAGCTGGCCCGCCTGGCCCATCACCTCCAGCACCGCGTTGCGCAGGTCGCGGGGGATCAGCTTCAGCACCTTGGAGCCCAGCTTGACCAGCACACGCGCGGTGGGTCCCGGCTCGCCGAAGTAGCCGGACAGCAGGACCAAGCCAGCGAGGCGATTCTGGTCGGCGGCCTCCGCCATCAGGGTGGCGATCGCCGCGCCGTAGGACTGGCCGATCACCAGCACCTTCTGACCTTTCTGCGAGGCCATCAGCGGGGCCAGGGCCTCGGCCTGGGTGCGGATGTCGCCCACATATTCAACGGGCTCGCTGCCGGCGAAGCCGGGGCGGTCGACCACCACCATCTCGCGGTCCTGGGGCAGGGCGGCCAGGACCGGCGCCCAGTATTCGGCCCAGGACGGCGCGCCGGTGACGACAACATACTTGATCGGCGCGGGACGGTCGCGCGGTGTGGTCAGGGCGCTGATGCGCCAGCCGTGTCCGCCGCCGGCCTCGAAGGTCGTGCGGCGCACCAGGGTGTCGGGATAGCAAAGCGCCGTCGGCACGTGCTCGGTGCGGCCGGAGGCGGCGCTCTCGAAACAGGCCCAGCCCAGTTCCAGCACCCCCTTGGGACGCCGCTTCAAGCCCAGCCCGCCAGTCTTCGTCGGTTCCATAAACCCCGAACGCACGATCTTCTGCGAAGGTTCGCCAGACCGGGTTCGCGGGACCTTGTGTGGCCGCCTCGCCACACCCATCTTGCCCTTCGTACCGGTCGTGCTTCCTGCAAGGCGGCCGGTCAGATCCGCCTATTGAGGGGAACCCGTAACAGTGAATATCGACCTCTATTCCGACCGCGCCAAGCAGGCGATCCAGTCCGCCCAGAGTCTGGCCCTGGCCCGCCGCCATCAACAACTGGCGCCCGAGCACCTGCTGAAGGTGCTGCTTGAAGAAAAGGACGGCCTGTCGCGCGCGCTGATCGAAAGCGCCGGCGGCAAGCCCGCCGTCGTGGACGCCGCCGCCGAGGCCCTGCTGGCCAAGATCGCCAAGGTCGAGGGCGGTTCCGGCCAGCTCTACATGAAGCCCGACACGGCCCGCGTCTTCGCGACCGCCGAGGCGGACGCCAAGAAGGCTGGCGACGCCTTCGTCACCACCGAGCGCCTGCTGATCGCCATCGCCAAGGATGGCGCTGACGCTGCGAAGGCTCTCAAGGACGCCGGCGCCACGGCCAAGGCGCTGGAAGACGCCGCCGCCGCCATCCGCAAGGGCCGCACCGCCGACAGCGCCAACGCCGAGGAAGGCTATGACGCGCTGAAGCGCTACGCCCGCGACCTGACCCAGGCCGCCCGCGACGGCAAGATCGACCCGGTCATCGGCCGCGACGAAGAAATCCGCCGCACGATCCAGGTCCTGTCGCGCCGCACCAAGAACAACCCCGTCCTCATCGGCGAACCCGGCGTCGGCAAGACCGCCATCGTCGAGGGACTGGCCCAGCGCATCATCAACGGCGACGTGCCCGAGAGCCTGAAGGACAAGAAGCTTCTGTCGCTGGACATGGGCGCTTTGATCGCCGGCGCGAAGTATCGTGGCGAGTTCGAGGAGCGCCTGAAGTCGGTGCTGAACGAGGTCACCGCCGCCGAAGGCTCGATCATCCTGTTCATCGACGAGATGCACACCCTGGTCGGCGCCGGGAAAACCGACGGCGCCATGGACGCCTCGAACCTGCTCAAGCCGGCCCTGGCGCGCGGCGAGCTGCACTGCGTCGGCGCGACCACGCTGGATGAGTACCGCAAGCATGTGGAGAAGGATGCGGCCCTGGCCCGTCGCTTCCAGCCTGTCTTCGTCTCCGAGCCGACGGTGGAGGACACGGTCTCCATCCTCCGCGGCCTGAAGGAGAAGTACGAGGTCCACCACGGGGTGCGCATCAGCGACAGCGCCATCGTCGCCGCCGCGACTCTGTCCAATCGCTACATCACCGACCGCTTCCTGCCGGATAAGGCCATCGACTTGGTGGACGAGGCGTCGAGCCGCGTGCGCATGGCCGTGGACTCCAAGCCGGAAGAGCTGGACGAGATCGATCGCCGCCTGGTGCAGCTGAAGATCGAGCGCGAGGCCCTCTCGCGCGAGACCGACAGCGCCTCGCAGCAGCGTCTCGAAAAGCTCGAGGACGAGATCGACGACCTGCAGGGCAAGTCGGACGAAATGACCGCCCGCTGGCGGGCCGAGAAGGAGAAGGTCGGCAGCGCCGCCCAGACCCGCGAGGCCCTGGACCGTCTTCGCGCCGAACTGGCCAACGCCCAGCGCGCCGGCGACTTCGCCCGCGCCGGTCAGCTGCAGTACGGCGAGATCCCGGCGCTGGAGAAGCGCCTGGCCGACGCTGAGGCCGAGGGCGAGCAAAAGGCCATGACGCCGGAAGTCGTCGACGCCCAGCAGATCGCCGCCATCGTCTCGCGCTGGACCGGCGTGCCGGTGGACAAGATGCTGGAAGGCGAGCGCGAGAAGCTGCTGGCCATGGAGGACGCCCTGCGCGGCCGCGTGGTCGGTCAGGACGAGGCGCTGTCTGCCGTGGCCGACGCCGTGCGTCGCGCCCGCGCCGGTCTGCAGGACCCGAACCGTCCCATCGGCTCGTTCCTGTTCCTCGGCCCCACGGGCGTGGGCAAGACGGAGCTGACCAAGGCCCTGGCCGAGTTCCTGTTCGACGACGAGCACGCCATCACGCGGATGGACATGTCGGAGTACATGGAGAAGCACTCGGTCAGCCGCCTGATCGGGGCCCCTCCCGGCTATGTCGGCTATGACGAGGGCGGCGCCCTGACGGAGGCGGTCCGCCGTCGGCCGTATCAGGTCGTGCTGTTCGACGAGGTCGAGAAGGCCCACCCGGACGTGTTCAACGTCCTGCTGCAGGTGCTCGACGATGGTCGCCTGACCGATGGTCAGGGCCGCACGGTCGACTTCCGCAACACCCTGATCATCATGACCTCCAACCTCGGGTCGGAGTTCCTGGCGAACCAGGCGGAAGGCGAGGACGTGGAGGTCGCGCGGCCGCTGGTCATGGACGTGGTGCGCAGCCACTTCCGGCCCGAGTTCCTGAACCGGATCGACGAGATCATCCTGTTCAAGCGTCTCGGCCGGGCGGAGATGGACAACATCGTCCGCATCCAGCTGTCGCGGGTGGAGAAGCTGCTGGCGGACCGCCAGATGGCCATCGCCCTTGATCCGGCCGCCCTGCACTGGCTGGGCGACAAGGGCTACGACCCGGTCTATGGCGCGCGCCCGCTGAAGCGCGTGATCCAGAAGGAGCTGGTCGATCCCATCGCCCGCAAGCTGCTGGCCGGCGAGCTGGCTGACGGCTCGGTGATCGACGTGCATGCCGGCCAGGACGGCCTGGAGATCGGCAAGGCCGCAGTCCACTGACCGCTACAAAAGGCGACGCCGGCGGGGATCGGGTTCCCGCCGGCGTCTAAACATCCAGACGTCTCTCCTCGTCTAGAAGTCGTACTTGATGGAGACCCACAGACGGCGGGGCTCCTGATTGTTGGTGTACTCCGGCGCGTAGCTGAGCGGCGTGCCGTACGGCAGCTGCTGCACGAAGTCGGTGTTCAGCAGGTTGTAGACCGTGGCGTTGAGCGTCAGGTTCTCACGCACCTTGTACGAACCGCCCAGGTGGAACAGGGCGTATTCCTTGTAGTCGCCCAGGGCGTCCTGGGCCGCGCCGGCGCCGCGATAGCGCGGGCTGCGGTATTCGCCGCGCACCCAGGCGTTCAGCTTGTCGTTGATCGTCCAGCGCAGGTTGCCGTTGAGCATGTGCTCCGGCGTGTCGGTCAGGGGCTGGCCCTTGCCGGCGCCGCTCTTCTGCTCACTGTCGGTGTAGGTGTAGTTCACCCGCAGCGACCAATCCGCGGCGAAGTCCCAACGCGCGGCCGCTTCGACGCCGCGGGTGACCGCCTCGTCGATGTTCACGGACTGGCCGAAGGTCGCCGAGTTCGGGAAGAAACCCACGTCCACGCAACCGGCCGGACCGCTCTGGCCGGCGTTGTACTGCGCCTGGGTCAGGCCGAAGGCGCAGTTGGCCACCGGCACGCCCGAGGCGATCTTGTCCTTGAACTCGTTGTTGAAGACCGTGACGTTGAAGTCGAAGCCGTTCAGGTTGTCGAAGTAGACGCCCAGTTCGCTGCTGGTGCTGGTTTCCGGCGTCAGGGTCGGGGTGCCGATCAGCGGCAGGCGGCCTTGCTGGCCGAAGCCGTTGATGCCGGCGGTCAGCTGCTCCAGGCGCGGGGTCTTGAAGCCCTTGGCCACGCCGCCCTTCACGGTCAGCTTGTCGCTGGCGGTCCACACCAGATAGCCGCGCGGGCTGAACTGGCTGCCGAAGACGCTGTGGTCGTCATGGCGGGCGCCGACCGTCAGGGCCAAGCCCGGAGCGAAGCGCCACTCGTCCTCGGCGAACAGGGCCCACTGCTCATGGGTGAACTGCGACGGGGCGACGCCGTCGGTCATCTCGGCGTCCCAGTACTGGCCGCCGACGGTGAAGGCATGCTTTCCCCAGCGCGACTGCAGCTTGCTGTCGAAGATGGTGTTCACCGATTCCAACGCACGGGGGCCGCCGGCGCCGGCCACGCCCGGAGGCACGATGCGGCCGAGGGTCTCGGTCTTGTTGCGCGACAGGTTGCTGGAGATCGTGCCGATCACCGTGCGCCAGTCGTGCGCCAGGGCGAACTGCTCGCGCTTGAACTCCAGGGCGTCGCCGTAGCCGCCGGCCAGGGTGTTGGTGCCCATCTGGCCCTTGGAGTTGTCGTACCACTGCTCCGACCAGTCGGCGTCCAGCCACAGGTCGTGGTCTTCGTGCGGGGTCAGGCTCAGGCGGCCGCCCCAGGTGCGGATCTCGGCCTTGGTGGCGCTGCGGCCGAAGCCGGTGATCGGCGCGTCGACGCCGGCCACGTTCTCGAAGGTGAGGGCGGAAGCTTCGCGGTTCTGGAAGCTGCCGCGCAGCTGCAGGCCCAGCAGATCGCGCACGATCGGACCCGACAGATAGGCGTTGCCGCCGTAGATGTTGCCGAACTCGTCGTCGCCCTGCAGGGTGCCGTCCATGGTGACGGAGCCGGTCCAGGTCTCACCGACCTTGCGGGTCAGGATGTTGACTACGCCGCCCATGGCGTCCGACCCGTAGAGGGTGGAGACCGGGCCGCGCACGACCTCGATGCGCTCGATGGAGCTCATCGGCGGCATGAAGCTGGTGGAGGTTTCGCCGAAGCCGTTCGGAGTCACGCTGCCGGCGGTGTTCTGGCGGCGGCCGTCGATCAGGATCAGCGTGTAGTCGCTGCCCATGCCGCGGATGTTGATGTTCAGGCCGCCGGTCTTGCCGACCGAACCACCCACATCGACGCCTTCCACATTGGCCAGCACTTCGGCCAGGCTGGAGTAGCGCGTCTCTTCCAGCTCTTCGCGGGACAGGACGGTGATGCTGGCGGGTGCATCGACGATCTTCTGTTCGAAGCCGGAGGCGGTGACGACCAGTTGGTCCAGATCGGCGACGCCGTCAGCGGCGGCTTCAGCGGCGATGGCCGCGCTGGAAGCCAGCAACAGGACGGCGGACGCCGCGCCGCCCACGAGGGCGCGGGCGGTGAAAGTGCGTGACATAAAAGCCCCCGAGTTCTTGCGAGGGCCTCGCATTATCAACACGACCCTTACGCGGCCAACAATTTTTGCGAATAATTCGCAACGAGCAATCATTCGTTACAAACGCGACAAGAAGCTAAAATGTTTGGCCGTCGCCAAGGTTCACCCCAGAACGCCACGCTTTCGCATGGCCCAGGCGTACCAAGCCAACAGGACGCCGATAAGCGTGATCACCGCCGGCATGTAGATCGCCGAGGGGCCCATGATGTCGGCCGAGTGCAGCACCAGGTTGCCGTAGGCGAAGCTGACGATCATGGCCGCCAGGCTGATGGCGAAGGCATGCACCGCCCAACGGGTCCGCATCAGCAGCAGCAGCGAACCCGCCACCCCGCCCCACACGCCGATCGTCCAGGCGGCCTCCATCACCACCGGCAGGCCGGCCACGTAGGCGCGCTGCTCCGCTGTCAGAGCCGCAAGGTACTGATCGTCGCCGATCTGGGTCATGATGTAGTCAAAGCCGCCGAATGCATTCCAGCATAGGCTCAGCACCCCGACCACCCACAGGTGCCACGGCGCCTTTGCGCGCACGGCGCTCATCGTTGCGTCTGTCATTGTTCAAGCCCTCCCTGCTTGATTGGGAGGCAGCGTGACACGGATCGGCGAACGACGATACTAGCTTGCGAGCGCCTCGCGGCGGGCGGTGCAGACCTCACGCTCGCCGTCCCATACCACCACATG
The DNA here is from genome assembly GCF_029543125.1 of Caulobacter segnis. Classification (GTDB taxonomy): domain Bacteria; phylum Pseudomonadota; class Alphaproteobacteria; order Caulobacterales; family Caulobacteraceae; genus Caulobacter; species Caulobacter segnis_D. The sequence continues at coordinate 49,976 of NZ_JARQWW010000009.1, read as the reverse complement.
CGAACTGCTGGGATGACCGCGCAACAGAGCGCCGGCACGCTGGGCGGCCAGATGGTCGTCGGGGAGTTCGGTCACATCCATGGTGGTGGATGCGCCGTCGGGTCGACAGACAAGAAAGGTATAGACTGTCATCTGGAGCTCCAGCGCTTCAGGCGGGAGCATGTGGACCCAGGGGTCTGGTCTCTCAGCCGCTGACGCCCAACAGTCGGCCAGCGATGTTTCACCTTCCCACGACCCAGCCTGACGGTCTGTCGGCTATCCGACCTAGGCGTTGGCGAAAAAGCCGTGCTCGCCGCTGACGCGCACCTGGCAGGGGCGGCCTTCGTCCTGCATCTGGCGGGCGTGCTTGTTGGCGGCGGCCTTGGCCTCCTCCTTGTTCACGGAGTGGCCGAAATAGTTGCCTTCCAGCTCGACAGCCCACTGGCCGTCTTGCCGTGCGACGGTCAGGACCGCCCTTACAGTTTCGTTGCGCATGGCCGCCTTATAGCATGTTTCGGCCAAAAATCTCAGAACTTTCAGATATTTCTTGCCAAGCCATAGAAAAACACCGATTATCGAGTAATCAAATCTCGTTTGGCTCGTCTCTCTGTCCGCCGAAATCCTAGTGTTTCAGCCTTCGACGTTTTTCCGGCCCTCTCCGAAAATTTGATCTCGTCATCCATCGTGGGCGCGAGAACTCATGTCCGGAAGGGACAGTAAATGCAAAGCGGCACTGTAAAGTGGTTCAACGGCACCAAGGGCTTCGGCTTCATCCAGCCTGATGAAGGCGGCGCCGACGTCTTCGTGCATATCTCGGCGGTGGAACGCGCCGGCATGCGCAGCCTCGATGAGGGCCAGAAGATCGGTTACGAGCTCGAGCAGGACAAGCGCAGCGGCAAGATGTCGGCTGGCCAACTGCAAGCCCTCTAAGACGGCTTTTCGCCCCTCCAGGCGAAGATTGGAAGCGCCTCCCCGGACATCGTCCGGGGAGGCGTTTTCGTCATCAGTCCTGCTTCCAGAACGTGAAGGCGTCCCAGCCGCCGACGATCGCCTCGCGCGGCACGCCCAGCAGGTCAGTGACCAGAACGGCCGTTCCGATCAGCAGGCCTGACGCTCCCGGAACCAGGAACAGCAGGGCCAGCAGCGCCAGAATCCCCAGCGCCTCGAACTTCCGCACCGCCCGTTGCACCCGCACCGGCAGCCACGGGCGCAGCACGCCGTACCCGTCCAGCCCCGGGATCGGCAGCAGGTTCAGGATCAACGCCGTCGCTTGCAGGAAGGCGAGGAAGGCCAGGGCCACGATCACCGGCGAGGTGTCCTGCTCGCGCCAGCCCGCCGCGATGACCACGGCCAGGACGATCAGCACCAGCAGCGTCCCCAGCGGTCCCGCCAGGGACGACATCGAGCGCCCCATGCGGCTGCGCATCAGATCCTCCCGCAGATAGACCGCGCCGCCCGGAAACCCGATGCCGCCCAAGGCCAGGGCGATCACCGGCAGGATCAGGCTGGTGGACAGGTCCGCGTACTTCAACGGATCGAAGCTGAGATAGCCCTTGCCCACCACCTCGGTGTCGCCGGCCCGCCAGGCCACGAAGGCGTGGCCGAACTCATGCACCCCGACGCTGATCATCCATCCCGCCAGGACAAAGGCGAAGACCAGCGGCCCCGACGGTGCGGCCGCGAGCGCCGCGCCGAAAGCCAGGAACAGGCCGATCAGGATGAACCCGTTGCGGGAAAGGGTGATGGGCACGGAACGGCGGCTCTTTCGGCGAGGCAGAAGCCGGCTCTCTAGCACGGTTCGCGGGGCGCGCGGCGACGCCCTGTTGACTCATTTCGATGATTAGCTAATCATCACAATATGAGTCAGGTGTTCAAAGCCCTTTCCGATCCCACCCGCAGGCGCGTGCTGCTGCTGCTGCGCGGCGGCCCCATGAGCGCGGGCGAACTGAGCGATCAGTTCGACGTCTCCAAACCGACCATGTCGGCCCACTTCGCGGTGCTGAAGGAGGCCGACCTGATCCACGCCGAGAAGGCGGGGAAGTCGATCATCTATCACCTGAAGCTTTCGGTGCTCGAAGAAGCGCTGCTGGGCTTCGTCCACTCATTCGGCCTGGGCGAGGAAGCGCCCGAGGCCGCGAAAACCAAGGCGGAGACCGCACGATGATCACCATGAACAAGGACCTGACGGGGAGCCTCGCCTGGGGTGGGACCATTCTGGCCGTGGCGCTGGCTGGCAGCTATGCGCGCAAGATGGGCTATCTGGACAATGACACGGTCACCCGGCTGGTCATCGGTCTGAACGGCCTGATGATCGCCTGGTACGGCAACCGCATGCCCAAGGTCGTCGCCCCCAGCGACTGCGCCCGAAAGGTGACCCGTGTCGGCGGCTGGGCCATGGCCCTCAGCGGCCTTGTCTATGCCGGCCTGTGGGCCTTCGCCCCGATCCCCGTGGCGGTGGCCCTGGGATCCGCCGCCATCCTGATCGGCGTCGCCACGACCCTCGGCTACTGCCTGATGCTGCGGGGAAGGGCGAAGGGCGAGGTCTGAGGCTCGAGTTTCATCGAAGCGGCTGAGCTGATACGCATGAATTGACGGCGAGGATTACAAGTGTAACCTGGCTCATCGAGTTGGACGGTGAGCTAGATGCTTTTCGCCATTTTCACGAATGCAGCTGCGCCCCAGAAAGTCGCCTTGATCGCTCTGCTGGCGACGTTTCCGCTGATCTTCGTCGCCATCCCGTTTTCTCTCAGAGAGGAGGCAGGCCGTCCCTGGCGAAGCCTGATCGCCAACCTCCGCATTGCGGGGCCGGTGGTCGGCCTGCTCATCGGCGGCCTGAACAGCTTCCATATGGCGGACACGATCCAGAGGCTGCCCTTCGATCCGACGCTCAAGCAGATCGCACCGGGCATTTTTGAAGTTTCCACGATTGTGAGTCTTGGCGCTATGATCGGACTGGCCGCCGTGCTGGCGCACATCGCCATCGACCTCGCGCCTTCTCGAAAGAGGACGTCTTAAGCTTGGGGCAGCGCTGATCGAGGCAGCGCCGCCCGTCCACTCTAGCGCGTTAGAAACTCCGCCAGATCGCTCGACTTGCGGGCTTTCAGCGCCGCCGCGGCCGTCGCGTCGCCGAGAATTTCGGCCTTCAGGAATTCGGTGCTGACCGCCGCCGCCTCGGCCGCGCCGGGATGGGTGGCGAAGTCGAGGCCGATCAGGTCGTGGGTCCCGCCCTTGACCACCATGGCGTAGCGGGCGCCAGCCGGAGCCGTCTCGAAGGCGCGCAGGTGGTCCTTGGGATCGGTGACGAAGTGCGGCACCACATCGGCGTCGCCGGTGATGGTCAGCGATGGGACGGCCAGGCTCTGATAGGCATTGGGCGCGATCAGGCCGGGAATGACCCCGGGGGAGGAGATGGCGACCACCGCCTTCACCTGCTTGTCCCGGGCCGGAATCATGGGCTCCAGCGCGCCGCCGGCGATCATGGCGCCCAGGGCGCCGTAGGAATGTCCCGCCGCCCCGCGCGGCAGGCCAGGAGCGAACTTGTCGGCCAGGGTGCCGGCCACCACCATGTCGGCCACGCGCAGACCCAGGGCCGCCTTCAGATCAGTCTGGCGGTTGGGGTGTTTCTGGGAATCCATGTGCAGGGGCGCGACCACCAGGAAGCCGGCGTCGCGCCACTGGCTGAGCAATTCTTGGTAGCGCCAGGGCCAGGAGCCGGCGCCGTGCGAGAACAGGATCACCCCCTTGGGCGCGGCCGGCTTCCACAGGCTGATGCTGACCTCGCGGCCCTGGACAGGGATGGTCACGGTGGCGTCGGCTGCGGCCTCGGCGGCGAAGGCGGGTTGCGTCAGGGCGAGGCCAAGCGCGCCGGCCAGCAGGCCGCGGCGGCTGGTGGTGAAGATGGTCATTGCAGGTCCCCTAGAAATGCAGCCGGAGGTTCTGATGGACTCGCGGGTCTTGTCGAGGCTTGGCCCAGCAAGGAAGACAGCTTGGCCGCCTGCGGCTAGAAAACGGGCATGAGCACTTCCGACACCCCCGCGAACCCCAATAAGGGCCGCGTCCTGATCATCGCCGGATCCGATTCCGGCGGCGGGGCGGGCATCCAGGCCGACATCAAGACGGTCACGGCCCTGGGCGGCTACGCGGCCACGGCGATCACCGCCATCACCGTGCAGAACACCTTGGGCGTCAGCGGCGTGCATCCGGTCCCGGTGGAGGTGATCGAGGCTCAGGGCCGCGCCGTGCTGGATGACATCGGCGCCGACGCCCTGAAGACCGGCATGCTGGGTGATGTGGAGACGGTGCAGGCGGTGACCCGCCTAATCCTGACCGCCGGCGGCGCGCCCGCCGTGGTCGATCCGGTGATGATCGCCAAGGGCGGGGCGGCCTTACTGCCCATGGAGGCGGTGGAGGCGGTGCGCCATCTGCTGGTCCCGCGCGCTGCCCTGTTGACGCCCAACGCGCCGGAGGCGGCGACTCTCACCGGCCTGACGGTGGAGACCACCGACGACCTCCGCCGGGCGGGCGAGGCGCTGCTGGAGATGGGCGCCCAGGCGGTGCTGATGAAGGGCGGCCATATCGACGGCGAGCGGGTGGTGGACCTGCTGATCACACGCGACGCCGAGACGGTGTTCGAGGGCGAGCGGATCGAGACCCGCCACACCCACGGCACGGGCTGCACGCTCGCCTCCGCCTGCGCGACCGGGCTGGCCCAGGGGATGACCTTGGTGGAGTCGGTGGCCCGCGCCTGGAACTACGTCCACGAAGCCATGCTGCGCGCGCCCGGCTTCGGCGCCGGCCATGGGCCCCTGGATCACGGATGGACGGTGCGGCGATGAGCAACAACGAACTCAAGGCTCGGCTGGAGACCATCCTACGCGCCGCGCCGCAACTGATGCAGGTGATGGAGACTGCTCGCACCCTGGACCTGCCTGACTGGCTGGTCTTCTCCGGCGCGATCTATCAGCCGGTCTGGAACCACCTGACCGGCCGCGCGGCCGACTACGGGATCAAGGACTACGACCTGGGCTATTTCGACCCCACGGACCTGTCCTACGAGGCGGAGGACGCGGTGATCCGTCTGGCGGCTTCGGCCTTCGACGAACCGCTCCGCAGCATGGTCGAGGTGCGCAACCAGGCGCGCGTGCATCTGTGGTTCGAGGGGCGGTTCAAGGAGCCCTTCACGCCCCTGCCGAATGCGGCCGAGGCCCTGACCCGCTTCGTGGCCCCAGCCTTCGCCGTCGGCGCGCGGCTGGAGTCGGACGGGTCGATGACGATAATCGCTCCCTTCGGCCTGGAGGACATGTTCGACATGGTCCTGCGCCCCAACCCCTCACGCCCCAAGGCGGCGGGCTGGGCCAAGGCCGTGCGCTCCGCCGTCGTCCGTTGGCCCGAGTTGAAGGTGATCGAGAACGAGGACTAAGCGCCTTGGGCGAAAGTGTGAGCGGTTTCGCCGCGTAACGCGCGTCCACCAAAGAGCTCTAACCGCGGCGGTAGACGTCCTTGTCGACGATCTCCATCCAGCGATCGACGCCGTCCAGCGGCTTGAAGCCGTATTGGGCGTAGAGGCCATGGGCGTCGGCGGTGGCCAGGTGCTTGCGGCGCAGGCCCTGCAGATCCGGGTGTTCGGTGAAGGCCTGCATGATCGCCTTCCCCAAGCCATGTCCCCGGTGCCGCTCATCCACGAACACGTCGCACAGCCAGGCGAATGTGGCGCGGTCGGTCACCACTCGCGCCATGGCCGCCATCTGGCCTGACGCGGCGAAGACGCCGAAGGTCAGGCTGTTGCGGACCGCCTTCTCCAGCGTGGAGCGGGGGATGCCCTGCGCCCAGTAGCTTTCCCCGCCGATCCACTGTTGGGCGCGGTCGAGATCGAAGCGGGCCTGATCGTCGCTGACGACATAGCCGCCGTGGTGCCGTTCGTAGGTCATGCGGCCTTAAACGACAAAACCCCGGCCGGCGAAAGCGCCGACCGGGGTCGTTGTGAAGATCATGCCGGCCGCTGGAGGAGCAGCGGCCGGCCGACCTCAGGACTTACCAGCGGCGGTCGCCGTAGCCGTAGCCGTAACGGTCGCCGTCGCGGCGCTCATAGCGGACGGCGGCGGCCAGGCGGTCGAAGCGGCGGTCAAGATCGGCGCGCTCCCAATTGCTCAGGCCGTTGCGGCGATAGCGGTCCTCCAGACGGTTCAGGTCGCGGAACTCCGCGCGCAGGCGATAGGCCTCGTTGCGGGTGATCTGGCCGTTGCGGACGCCTTGGTCGATGCGGCGGTCAATGTTGGCCTGACGATGGTTGATCGACTGCCAGCCTTGGGCCAGGGCAGGAGCGGTCGTGGCGGCCAGGGCCGACACCGCGACGATCGGAATCAGGATCTTCTTCATGGCTCGGTTCCTCTCGAAACTTCGCGTCGTCGGGAATGACGACGTTGGGGAGAGGAAAACACGCGGAGCCTGAAACGGTTCTGAGCCGCTCGTTGTGTTGTGTTCAGGTTGGTGAACGGCGCGATGCGCCTCAGGCGGCCTTGACGGTCAGCTCGCCGGAGGCGGCGCGGTCGATGGCTTCGTACAGCTTGGCCACTTCGATCGGCTTGGCCACGTGCCCGTCCATGCCGGCGGCCAGATAGGCCTGGCGCTGCTGGTCGGAGGCGTCGGCGGTCACGGCCAGGATCGGAGTGCGGCCGCGGCCGGCGCGGGTTTCGGCCTCGCGGATGGCGCGGGCGGCGTCCAGCCCGTCCAGCACCGGCATGTGGATGTCGAGCAGGACGAGGTCGTAGTCCACCTGTTCGCAGGCCTCGATGGCGGCCTTGCCGTCGTTGACGATGTCGAGCGTCACCCCGAGCGGAGCCAGGATGGCGGTGATGACCTTCTGGTTGGTGGTGTTGTCGTCGGCGGCCAGCACGCGCAGGGCGCGGGTCGGAACGACCACCTTGCTGTCACCCGGCGTTTCGGCCTGGGCGCGCTCCAACGGCAGGCGAACGATAAAACACGCGCCTTCACCGAGGCGGCTTTCCACGCGAATGGCGCCCTTCATGGCCTCGGCCAGCTCGCGCGCCAGGGTCAGGCCCAGGCCCAGACCGCCGAACTGGCGGGTTGTCGAATCGTCGGCCTGCACGAAGCGCTCGAACAGCCGCAGGCGCTGGGCTTCGGAAATGCCCACGCCGGTGTCGGTGACGGACAGCTCGAGCGCGCCGTCCTCGCAGATCGACAGGCGCGTGCGCACGGCGCCGGCGTCGGTGAACTTCACGGCGTTGGACAGCAGGGCGGCGACGATCTGGCCGACCCGGGCGGGATCGCCCATCCAGCGGCCCATCGCCGGCTCCTCCACGTGAACGTCGAAGGCCAGGCCCTTGTCGGCGGCGGCGATGGCGTAGGGATCGGCGGCGGTCCAGACCAGATCGCGCAGGTCGAACGCCTCATTGGCCAGCTTCAGGCGGCCAGCCTCGATCTTCGACAGGTCGAGCACGTCGTTCAGCACGGACAGCAGCATCTCGCCCGAGCGCCGGATCACCGTCAGACGCTCCTGCTGGATCGGGCTCAGCTCGCCCATGGCCATCACTTCAGCCATGGCCAGAACGCCGTTCAGAGGCGTGCGGATCTCGTGGCTCATATTGGACAGGAAGTGCGACTTCATGCGGTTGGCGGCTTCGGCGTCGTCGCGGGCCTGGACCAGTTCGCGCATGGTGCGGCGAAGCGTGCGGTCGTTGGCGCCGAGCTGGCCGAGCAGATCGTTGAAGCTGCGCGTCAGGTTGTGGACCACGTCGTCGCGGGCCGTCTCGTTCACCGGTTCGAAGCGGCCGCTGGCGGCGATGGCGCGCATGGCGTGCGACAGCCGCTCCATGGGGGCGCTGATGCGGCGGGCCAAGCCGTTGGCGAGCAACAGGGCGAAGCCCGCGGAGCCGAAGAACAACGCGCCGATCAGGGCGATGTCCTGGGGCGTGGCCTCCAGCACGGGCGGCTTGGCGCGATGCAGCTCAACCCGGCCGACCGTGCGGCCGTTTGATTTCACCGGCGCGGAGACCGACATGGTCTCGCCGGTCATAAGGTCGCCGTGCGAGGCGATGATCCGGCCCTGGGCGTCGCGAAGGAGGGCCACGGTCACCTTGGGGGCGTTCGAGACGATGCCGAGCGTGTGTCGGGCGGCGGCGCGGTCGCCGCCGAGGATCGCGGGCGCGGCGTCCGAGGCGATGATCTGCGCCAGGATTTCGTGATTGCGGCGCCGGGCCTCGTTGGTGGAGGCAGTCTTCTGGAACAGGAAGGTCAGGCAGGCAGCCGCGAGCACGCACACCGTGGTGACGAGCGCCGCCGCCGCGATCCGGCCTTGCAGGGTCGCATGGGTCGAACGGGAGTTGGACCGGCCGTCGCTGCTCATAGAACTCGCACACGCATGAGAAGACTTGAAATCAGCATGGCTGATCTTCCCTAACGCTTCGCTTCCAGCGTGCGCTCGCTCAATCCGCGCGCGAGCATGGTTAATAAAACGTCTACAGGCGTTATTAAGCTTGGCTGTGCGTTAAGATTTCATTTACCTTCTGCTTCGTCCTTAACAACGGAGGCGACTGTGGAAAAAGCATTCGTGGCTCAACGCGTGGCGAACAAGCTTTTCGCGACGGAAAACGCCATCGACGCGGCGATGGTGGAAGCGTCCGAAATGATGTCCGAGATGCTTAAGGCTCGGAAAGAACTGGGTGTTTCGGCGGTGGTCGGCGATCAGGCCAGCGCCAAGCTGGTGGAAGCCATCGCCGCACTCGGCGCGGCCCGGACCGCCATGGTCGAGGCGCACGGCGTGCTCGGCGAGACGAAGCTGCGCCTGGGCATCCGCACCAAGCTGGCGGGCTTTGAGATGAAAGAAGCCTCGGCCGCGTCCGTGCGCGAGGCGCGCCGTCAAGCGAGCTGAAAAGCCAACATTGCGTGACTTTAACTTCCCGGACTCTAGACTTGAGCTAGGGTCCGGGCATGTCGCCTGTTCTTTCCATAACCTTGCTATGGGCCGGTCTTCTTGTGGTCGTGGCTTTCGCATGGGTGAAGGGGCAGATGCCTGAGCGCCTCGGAAGCTTATCCGTCATTGTTGGCGGCCTGCTGGCTGTGCTGGTCCATGTTGTGTCGCCCGCGGGGGCGGTGCCGACCACGCTGCTGGTCCTGGATGGCGTCCTGGCGGCGGCCTTCCTGTTCCTCGCCGTGTGCTACGGAAGAGCCTGGCTAGGCGTCGCCATGCTGCTGCAAGGCGTTCAGTTCAGCTTGCACGCCTATTACTTCGTCGGCGATCTGGGCCATGACATGACCTACTCGCTGGTCAACAATCTCGTCACCATCGGCATCCTGGCCGCCATCGTCATCGGCACCATCGACGCCATGCGCCGCAGAGCGGCGTAACGCCTCTCCAGAAAATCTCTCCTTGCGCGCCAGGCCGATATGCGGTTCTTCGGCGACGGGCCACGCTCTCCCAACGGAGCGCTGCTCATCTGTAAGGATGGGAGACATCGCTATGACGACCACGACCGCACCCGCGGCGAAACCGGCTGTGCGCCCCGCGCGCCCCGAATTCTCTTCCGGCCCCTGCGCCAAGCGCCCCGGCTGGAACTCCGAAAATCTCGCAAACGCCGTCCTCGGCCGCTCGCACCGCTCGAAGCTGGGCAAGGCGCGTCTGAAGGAAGCCATCGACCGCACCCGCGAGGTGCTGGAGGTCCCGGCGGACTTCCTGATCGGCATCGTCCCCGGTTCGGACACCGGCGCCGTCGAGATGGCGATGTGGTCGATGCTGGGCGCTCGCCCGGTGCAACTGATGGCCTTCGAATCCTTCGGCAAGGACTGGGTCACGGACGTCACCAAGCAACTGAAGCTGCCGAACGTGGAGGTGTTGGACGCCCCGTACGGCAAGCTGCCGGACACCTCGAAGGTCCGCCCCGACGCCGATCTCGTCTTCACCTGGAACGGCACGACCTCTGGCGTGCGCGTGCCGAACGCCGATTTTATCTCGGCCGATCGTGAAGGCATCACCATCTGCGACGCCACCAGCGCCGCCTTCGCCCAGAAGTTGGACTGGACGAAGCTCGATGTGGTCACCTTCTCCTGGCAGAAGGCTCTGGGCGGGGAGGGCGCGCACGGCGTCCTGATCCTCGGTCCGCGCGCCGTCGCCCGGCTTGAGAGCTACGTTCCCGCCTGGCCGATGCCGAAGCTGTTCCGCATGACCAAGGGCGGAAAGGTCAGCCTCGACATTTTCGAGGGCGCGACCATCAACACGCCGTCGATGCTCTGCGTCGAGGACGCGGTGGACGCCCTGAAATGGGCCTCGTCCATCGGCGGCCTGGAAGAGATGCAGCGCCGCGCCGACGAAAACCTGGCGGCCCTGACCCGCTGGGTGGCCAAGACCCCGTGGGTGGACTTCCTGGCGGAGGACGCCTCGATCCGCTCCAACACTTCGGTGTGCCTGAAGGTGGTCGATCCCAAGATCGCCGCCCTGTCCGACGACGCCCAGGCCGACTTCGCCAAGAAGCTGGCCTCCGTCCTGGAGAAGGAAGGCGCGGCCCTGGACATCGGCGGCTATCGCGATGCGCCGGCCGGCCTGCGCATCTGGTGCGGCGCCACGGTTGAGACCTCCGACGTGGAGGCGCTCACGCCCTGGCTCGACTGGGCCTTCGCCACGGTCTCGGCCGAACTGGCCGCCGCCTAAGCACAGAACCTCGAACCCCCTCAGTCGCTTCGCGACAGCTCCCCCCAGTGGGGGAGCATCTCGCCCGAACGATCCTCCCCTCTTGGGGGAGGTGGCCCGGAGGGCCGGAGGGGGCTTCTCACCATTCTCCGCAAGGAATCCGAACCATGACCGCTCCCCGCGTCCTCATCGCTGACAAGCTGAGCCCCGCCGCCGTCGACATCTTCAAGAACCGCGGCGTCGATTTCGACATCAAGACCGGCCTGTCGAAAGACGAGCTGATCGCCGTGATCGGCGACTATGACGGCATCGCCATCCGCTCGGGCGCCAAGCTCGACAAGGACGTCATCGCCGCCGCCAACAAGCTGCAGGTCATCGCCCGCGCCGGGATCGGCGTCGACAACGTCGACATCCCGGCCGCCACCGCAAAGGGCGTGGTGGTGATGAACACCCCGTTTGGCAACTCGATCACCACGGCCGAGCACGCCATCGCCATGATGTTCGCCCTGGCCCGCCAGCTTCCCGCCGCCGACGCCAGCACCCAGGCCGGCAAGTGGGAGAAGAACCGCTTCATGGGCGTGGAGCTTTACGCCAAGACGCTCGGCCTGATCGGCGCCGGCAACATCGGCGGCATCGTCGCCGACCGCGCCCTGGGCCTGAAGATGAAGGTCATCGCCTATGACCCGTTCCTGTCGCCGGAACGCGCCGTGGAGATCGGCGTCGAGAAGGTGGAACTGGAAGACCTGCTGGCGCGCGCCGATGTCATCACCCTGCACACGCCGCTGACCGACAAGACCCGCAACATCCTTTCGGCGGAAGCTCTGGCCAAGACCAAGAAGGGCGTGCTGATCGTCAACTGCGCCCGCGGCGGCCTGGTTGACGAGGTCGCCCTGCGCAAGCTGCTGGACGATGGCCATGTGGGCGGCGCCGCCTTCGACGTGTTCGTCACCGAGCCGGCCAAGGAAAACCCGCTGTTCGGGTCGGACAAGGTCGTGGCCACCCCGCACCTGGGCGCCAGCACCAACGAGGCGCAGGAGAACGTCGCCCTGCAGGTGGCCGAGCAGATGAGCGATTACCTGCTCACCGGCGCCGTCACCAACGCCCTGAACAGCCCGTCGATCACCGCCGAGGAAGCGCCGAAGCTGAAGCCGTACGTGGCCCTGGCGGAGAAGATCGGCGCCCTGGCCGGCCAGATGGTCGACTTCGGCATCAAGGCCATCGACATCGCCTATGAGGGCGACGTGGCGGCCCTGAACGTGAAGCCCATGACCTCGGCCGCCCTGTCGGGAATCCTCAAGCCGATGCTGGCCGAGATCAACATGGTCTCCGCGCCGGCCGTGGCCAAGGAGCGCGGCATCACCGTCTCCGAAAGCCGCCAGGAAGTCAGCCCGACCTATGACAGCCTGATGCGCGTGACCATCACCACCGAGAAGGGCAAGCGCAGCTTCGCCGGCATCGTGGTCGGCGGCGCCCCGCGCATCGTCGAGGTCAAGGGCATGGAGCTGGACGCGGCCTTCTCGCCGGCCATGCTCTACGTCAACAACCTGGACAAGCCGGGCTTCATTGGGGCGCTGGGCGGTCTGCTGGGCGAGGCGGGCGTCAACATCGCCACCTTCAACCTGGGCCGCGTGGGCGCGGGCGACGACGCCATCGCCCTGGTCGGTGTCGATCAGGCTCCCGACGACGCGCTGCTGACCAAGATCCAGGCCCTTCCGCACGTGAAGGAAGCCCGGGCCCTGCGGTTCTAAGCGCGATGTGGAAGGCGGCGGCGATCCTGTTCAAGGGGCTGTTCGCGGCCGCCTGCGTCGTGGTCGTCTGGCAGGCCCTCGGCCCGCCGGACGGCCCCGGCTCGCTCATCCCGTGGGACAAGGCCCTGCACGGCCTGACCTTCTTCGTCCTGACGGGCATGGCCCTGCTGGCCTTCCCGAAGATGAAGCTGTGGCGGGTGGCCGTGCTGATGCTGGCCTTCGGCGGGCTGATCGAGATCTTGCAGTCTATCCCGCTCTTCGACCGGGACGCGGAATGGGCTGACCTGCTGGCCGACGTGGTGGGCATCGGCGCCGTCATCGGCGTGGCGATCGCCGTCGCCCTGCGCAGGAAGCTTCCGGCCTAGGCGTAGGCTCCTTTAAGCGTAGGCCAGATGCTCGGCCAGGAAGTAGAAGCGCCAGTCGAGCTTCAGGATGTTCTCCAGCTCGCGGAAGCTGGGCGGCTCGTAGCGCGACACCACGTGCAGGGGCTTGTCGCGGATCTTCAGCACCTCGACCAGCAGCACCAGCGAGGTGTCGACCGAGGCGATGCGCGCGGCCCGTTCGATCACCGTACACCAGTCGAACAGGGTGTAGCCCTCGACCTGCTGGAGCCGGACCTCCTTCTCCGGCGCGCGGTGCGGGAAGGGTATGGTGCGGGTGGAGCAGTTCTCGTTGATCAGGGCGTAGGGGACGCCGTCGTCCAGGCCCAGGTGGCGGAATAGCGCCTCTTCCTTCGCCAGGTCGCGCTTGAGCTCCACATGATCGGCCCAGTCGTCGAACTCGATCCCGGCGACCTTGTACTTCAGCTCCATGGTCAGCTTGGGGGCGTATCGCCAGCTGAAGAACAGCGACAGGTAGGTGTAGTTCGGTCCTTCGATCGGGGTCAGGGCGATCTTGTCCGACAGGAACATGACCTCGTCCCGGAAGTCGAACGCCTCCTCCAGGATAGGGGTCTCTATGTTGTCCGGCATGACCAGGGCGTCATAGACCCAGGCGTGCTTCTGCAGCACCGGCATGATCACGCGCCGACCCTCGGCGGCGTAGGCCTTGGCGATCTTCTGGATGAAGAAGATGTCGCCCACCATGCCAGGCTGGAAGATGATCGCGGGCTTCATGACGGGGCTCGGAGAATCAGAATCTGCGGCCAGTCTTACACACCTGAGCCGTGTGCGATCAGGCTGGACTCCGGGTCTCGATAGAGTTAGAACAAAATAAGAACATAAGCACGGGATCGACCACATGTCCGGTTCGCGCGCCGCGCGGCTTTCGGCCTTGAAGGGCCAGATCGCCGCCCTGGAGGCGGGGACTCGGACTCTGAGTCCCGTCCTGCCGTTCGGGGATGCGCGCATCGACGGCTGCTTCCCTCATGGCGGCCTGCCGCTGGGCCGCTGGCATGAGGTGGGGGGCGAGGGGCTGGAGACAGAGACCGCCGCCTGCGCGGCCGGCTTCACGGCCCTGATGGTCGGGGCTTTGGCCAGGAAGGGGGAGGTGGTCTGGGTCCTGCGGCGCGACGACCTGCACGCGCCGGGCCTGTCCAACCTGGGCTTTCCTGTCGACCGCCTGATCCAGGTCTGCGTCCGTGACGAGGCTGAGGCTCTCGCCGCCTTGGAAGACGCCCTTGGCTCCGTCGGCGTCGTCGCGGCGGTGGGAGAGGTGGAGGCGCCGGATCTGCGGGCCGGGCGGCGGCTGCAGCTGGCCTGCGAGCGGCGCGGGGCGACGGGCTTCGTCATTCGCCGCAAGCCTTTCGGCGGTCCGGCGCGGGGCAAGGCGGAGCCGTCAGGCTCGGCCTCGGCCACCCGCTGGCGGATAGGCCCGGCGCCGACCGAGGCGGCGGCCTGGGGCTTGGGCCCCGCGCGATGGCGGGTGGCGCTCGAACGCAGCCGGGGCGGGCGGCCCGGCGAATGGCTTCTGCAGCAGAGGGAGGACGAAGATGCCGCGCATCCTTTCGCTGTGGTGTCCGAACTGGCCGATCACCACCTGGCGCCGGAAGAACGCCGCCGGGCTTGATCTCTCCTCCCCTGCGAAGCGGGGGCGGGGGGAGGAGAAGCCTCGTCCCCTGGTTCTTATCCAGTCGGAGGCGGGCACGCGTAAGCTGGCGGCGGTCGATCGAACGGCCGTGTCCCTTGGTCTTTTCGCCGGACAGAAGGCCGCCGACGCCGCGGCGCTCGTGCCGGAGTTGGACAGCGTCGACTACGATCCGGACGGTGACGCGGCGGCGCTGGAGGCGCTGTGCGACTGGTGCGTGCGGTTCTCGCCGGCGGTGGCGGTCGATGGACTGGACGGGCTGTTTCTGGACATCACTGGGGTCTCTCATCTTTGGGACGGGGAGGCGGCCATGGCCTCTGACCTCATCGCGCGCCTGGCGGCCAACGCCATTCCCGCCCGCGCCGCCGTTGCGGACACGGCCGGAGCGGCCTGGGCTCTGGCGCGGTTCGGGCGCGCGCGGGTCGTGACGGTCCCGCCCGGAAAGCAGGCTGACGCCCTGCGCCCCCTGCCCATCGCCGCCCTGCGCCTGGATGAAGCCGCCGCCGCCCAGCTTCCCCGCCTGGGTCTGACCAGGGTCGGCAAGATCATGGACCAGCCGCGCGCCGCCCTGGCCCGCCGGTTCGGCATGGGGCTGATGCTGCGTTTGGATCAGGCGCTGGGCGGACTAGAGGAGGCCCTCGCTTTCCGTCGTCCGCCCACGCCGTGGTTCGAGCGGCTGGCCTTCGCCGAGCCGATCAGCGCGCTGGAAGATCTGGAGCGGGTCACGGACGACATCCTGGCCGCCATGGCCCAGCGGCTGGCGGCGCGGGGGCAGGGCGCGCGGCGGTTCATCCTGACCTTCCATCGGCTGGATGGCCGGGCCTTCACCGTCAGCGCCGGCCTGTCGCGCCTCGGCCGGGCGGCGGCGCCCGTCGCCCGCCTGCTGAAGCCCAAGCTGGGCGAGGTTGATCCCGGCTTCGGCATCGAGGTGGCGACCCTGTGCGCCGAAGAGGTGGAGACCCTGTCCGAGCGGCAGTCGCGCCTGGACGATGACGCCGAGGCCCTGGCCCAGGAAGGCGTCGCCGCCCTGGTCGACCGCCTGACCGCGCGCCTGGGCGAGGGGCGGGTGTTCCGCGCCATCCCCGTGCAGAGTCATGTGCCCGAACGCGCCGTGCGCCGGGGCGAGGCCCTGTCCGACCTGACCGAGGGCTGGGACCCCGACAAGCCGCGCCCGGTGCGCCTGTTCCGCCAGCCCGAGCCGATCGAGGCCATGGCCCTGCTTCCCGACAATCCGCCCTCCCGTTTCCAGTGGCGGGGACGGATGCACACGGTCACCCGCGCCGAAGGACCGGAGCGCATCGGGGACGAGTGGTGGCGGCGGCCCCTGGATCAGGTCGGCAGCGACTGGGTGCGCGATTACTACCGGGTGGAGGACACAGCCGGCGCGCGGTTCTGGATCTTCCGCGCCGGTCTCTATGGCGGCGAGACCAAGCCCCGCTGGTGGCTGCACGGGCTGTTCGCATGACCCGGTACGCGGAGCTGCAGACGACGACCGCTTTCTCGTTCTTGAGAGGGGCGTCACATCCTCAGGAGTTGGTGATCGGCGCCGAGGCTCTTGGCATGACGGCTGTGGGCATCACTGACCGCAACACCCTGGCCGGCGTGGTGCGTGCCTGGACCGAGGCTACTGACAAGGAGAAAGCCTACAAGATCCGGGCTTTGACCGGATGCCGTCTCGACTTCAGGGACGGCTCGCCAAGCGTGCTTATCTATCCGAGTGACCGCGAGGCCTATGGTCGCCTCACGCGCCTGCTGACCGAAGGCCAGTTGAGGGGCGAGAAGGGCGAGTGTTTCCTCGATTGGGCAGACCTGACGAAGTACGGCGAAGGACAGTTGGTCATCGTCGTGCCGCCCTCGAATCTGGATGAAGCCTTTGAGCGCGACCTGGCCCGCGCAGCGGGCGATTTTCGTGGAAGCATCTGGCTGGCTGGGTCGCGAGGTTATGCGGCCCAGGACGTAAAGCGGCTCACCCGCCTGTCAGAGATGGCCCAGACGTTCCGCGCTCCGCTGCTCGCCACTGGCGATGTCCTGTATCACGGCCCGGAACGGCGTCCGTTGCACGACGTCATGACCTGCATCCGCGAGAAGACGACGATCCAGGAGGCGGGGTTTCGTCTGGAAGCCAACGCCGAACGCCACCTCAAGCCGCCCGCTGAAATGGAGCGTTTGTTCAAGCGCTGGCCGGTGGCGGTGGAGCGAACCCAGGAGGTGGTCGAGCGTGTCGAGTTCGATCTCAGCCAGCTCAGCTACCAGTATCCGGACGAACCTGTCCCTCCCGGCAGCACCGCGATCCGACACCTGACCAAGTTGTCCTGCGAAGGCGCGCGTAAGCGCTACCCAAATGGCGTGCCTACCAAGGTGGCGAAGAACCTCCGACACGAACTGAAGCTGATCCGGAAGATGGATGTTCCGGACTATTTCCTCACCGTCCATGACATCGTGAACTGGGCGCGGACGAGGCCCGATCCGATCCTCTGCCAGGGACGAGGTTCGGCGGCCAATTCGTCTGTCTGCTTCTGCCTCGGTGTCACGGCGGTGGACCCCACCATCGAGAACCAGGACCTATTGTTCGCCCGCTTTCTGTCGGAAGAGCGTGGAGATCCGCCGGATATCGACGTCGACTTCGAGCATGAGCGGCGCGAACAGGTCATGCAGTACGTCTATGAGCGCTATGGGCGGCATCGGGCGGCCATCTGCGCCACGGTCATCCACTACCGCCCTCGCAGCGCGATCCGACAGGTGGGCAAGGCGCTCGGCCTGACCGAGGACATCACCGCCGCCTTGGCCAACACCGTCTGGGGCAGCTGGGGCGACGGCCTGCCGGAAGCGCATATTCGTCAGGCTGGTCTTGATCCCGAAAACGAAGAGATTCAGCGGGCCGTCGGTCTGGCGACCCAGTTACTGAAGTTCCCTCGCCACCTGTCGCAGCATGTGGGTGGGTATGTGCTGACCCAGCGCCGCCTCGACGAGATCGTTCCGATCGGCAAGGCGGCTATGAAGGACCGCACCTTCATCGAATGGGACAAGGACGACATCGACAGCCTGAAGCTGATGAAGGTCGATATCCTGGCTCTGGGCATGCTCAGCGCCATCAAGCGGGGGCTGGACATGTTGGCGCGAGACCATCGTGAGAACTGCCTGCGGATGTACGGCCAGCTGATCGAGAACCACGCCCAGATTCCTTCAGCGGATCCGGCTGTCTACGCCATGCTGCAGAAGGCGGACTCCATCGGCGTCTTCCAGGTGGAGAGCCGGGCGCAGATGTCGATGCTGCCCCGCCTGCGGCCAGAAAATTTCTATGACTTGGCCATCCAAGTAGCGATCGTAAGGCCTGGCCCGATCCAGGGGGACATGGTCCATCCCTACCTGAAGCGCAGGCAGAAGATCGAAGCTGTCAGCTACCCAAAGCCTGGACCGGAGCATCCTCAGGACGAGCTCGAAAGCATACTCGGGAAGACGCTCGGCGTGCCGCTCTTCCAGGAGCAGGCGATGCGTCTGGCGATCACGGCGGCCAAGTTCACGGACGTGGAAGCCAACAAGCTTCGCCGTTGCATGGCGACCTTCAAGAACCTCGGAGACCTGGCCGAGCACCGTGACCGCTTCATCGGCGGCATGACGGATCGGGGGTATGAGCGGGAGTTCGCCGAGCGTTGCTTCAAGCAGATCGAGGGTTTCGGCTCGTATGGCTTTCCTGAAAGCCACGCGATCAGTTTCGCGATCCTGGTCTACGCCTCGGCCTGGCTGAAATGCTGGTGGCCGGACGTGTTCTGCGCGGCGATGATCAACAGCCAACCCATGGGCTTCTACCAACCGGCGCAATTGGTCCGGGACGCCAGGGACAACGGCAAGGTCGAGGTGCGGCCGCCCGACATCCTGTCCAGCGACTGGGACTGCACCCTGGAGACCGCCAGCCAGCCGGGGTCACGCCTGAAGGCGGTGCGGCTGGGCCTGCGTCAGATTCGAGGGTTCAAGAAGCCGGAGGCCGAGCTGCTGATGCAGGCGCGGGTGAAGGGCGGCGCCAGCGAACTCGCCCACTTCGCCCAAGCCGGACTATCGCGGCGGTCGCTCGAACTTCTCGCGGAAGCCGACGCCTGCCGCTCTATCGGCCTGGACCGGCGACAGGCCCTATGGGCGGTGAAGGGACTGGCGCCGGAAATCCGCGCGCCGCGAGAGACGCCGCTGCTGGCCGGCCTGCCGCTGTTCGAGACGGCGGCCGCCCTGCCGGCCATGAGCGACACCCAGCATGTGGCGGAGGACTACCGCACCACCAGCCTGTCCCTGAAGGATCACCCCCTGGCCTTCTTCCGCGAACGGTTGCGGCGGATGGGTTGCACCCCGGCAGGGCGGCTGGATGACTTGAGGGACGGGGCGCGGGTGATGGTGGCCGGACTGGTCCTGATCCGCCAGCGCCCAGGCACGGCCAAGAACGTCACGTTCCTGACCCTGGAGGACGAGACCGGGCCCATGAACGCGGTGGTCTGGCAGCGCCTGTTCGTGGAGAACCGGCGCACGGTGATGACCTCGGGCTTCCTGGTCATCCACGGCAAGATTCAGAAGGAGAGCAACGTCATCCATGTGGTGGCCGAACGCTTCGTCGATCTGTCCGACTGGCTGGCGGAGCTGAAGGTCGAGCCGGGCGAACAGACGATCTGCCCCCGTGTCCCAGGCCGCATGGTCCGCAGCCGGGACTTCCACTAGGCCGCCGAGGGCAGCTCCAGCTCCACCAGCAGAGGCAGGTGGTCCGAGGCTTGGCGGGCGCGGGCGTCATAGGGGCTCTCGATCGCGCAGACCTTGATGTCCCCGGCCAGGAAGACGTGGTCGATCCGCATGAACGGGAAGTTCGAAGGGAAGGTCGCCGTCGGCGGGCGCGGGCGGCCCACCTGGGCGTCGCGCATGGCGGCGCGCAGCATGCGGTAGGTCTTGGAATAGGGCGTGGCGTTGAAATCGCCCAGCAGCACGGCCGGGGCGGTGAACTGTTCGTCCGCCAGCCAGTGGTCGATGAGGGCGGCGGCCTGACGCTGCTGCTCGCGGGGGATGAGGCCGAGGTGGGTGTTGATCACCTGCAGCTCGCGGCCGCCGCCGATGTCGATGGCGACCCACACCGCGCCGCGCGGCTCCAGCCCCGGCACCCGCTTGTACTGGGGCAGGGAGTCGGCGCGGATCAGGCGTTCGGGCAGGGCGGTGAGGATGGCGTCGCCGTACAACTCCTCCTCGACCTTCATAGCCGGGTGGAAGCGCGACTTCATCTTCAGCAGTTCAGCCAGCTTGTGGGCCTGGTCGACGCCGCGCGTGCGGGCGCGGCCGACGTCGAGCTCCTGCAACGCCACCACGTCGGGACGCAGGGCGGCGATCACCTCGGCGACACGCTCCACGTCGAGACGGCGGTCGACGCCCACGCAGCGGTGGACGTTGTAGGTGACAAGGCGAAGTTTCATCCGCCGAAGAGATCGTTCCTGGGCGCTTGAGGTTCCGTGGAGCCGGCGCCTTCTCCGCGCCGGCTGAGCAGAAAGAGCGCCGCTTCGGACCGCCAGTTCTCCAGCGGCCTGGTCGGGTCGATGGCGCGCGCAGGCCGCCCCTCGGTGAGGGCGGCGCAGGCGTCGATGCGCAGATCCAGGTCCTCGCACAGGGTCAGGAAGTCGGCCAGGGTGCAAAGGTGGATGTTCGGCGTCGACCACCACGGCTCGGGCAGGGCGCGGGTCTCCGGCATCCGCCCGCGGCTGACCAGCGACCAGCGCACGCGCCAGTGGCCGAAGTTCGGGAAGGACACGATGGCCCGGTCAGCGATCCGCAGCAGCTCGCTCAGCACATGGCGCGGGTTGCGCACGGCCTGCAGGGTCTGGGACAGGACCGCGTAGTCGAAGGCCTTGGCGGCGAAATGATCGAGGTCGCGGTCGGCGTCGCCCTGCACCACGGCCAGGCCGCGCGACAGGCCGGCGGCCACGCCTTCGGGGCTGATCTCGACCCCGCGGCCGTCCACCTGCTTTTCCTGGGCCAGGATCTCCAGCAACTCGCCCTCGCCGCAGCCCACGTCGAGCACGCGCGAGCCCGGGCGCACCAGGCGCAGGATTTCCTTGAAGTCCTCGCGGATCACCGGCCTCACGAAATCCCCCGCGCCTGGTCGGCCGACGCCATGAAGCCGGACAGGGCCGCGTTCATCACCGGCTCGTCCAGCAGGAAGGCGTCATGACCCTTGTCGCTCTCGATTTCGACGAAGCTGGCTCGCGCCCCGGCGGCGTTCAGCGCCCGGACGATGTGGCGGTTCTCGGCGGTGGGGTAGAGCCAGTCGGTGGTGAAGGACAGCACGCAGAAGCGCACGTTGCGCGCGCGCTTGAAAGCCTCCGCCAGGATGCCGCCGTGGCCCTGGGCCAGGTCGAAATAGTCCATGGCCCGGGTGATGTAGAGGTAGGAGTTGGCGTCGAAGCGGTCGACGAAGCTGGCGCCCTGGTGGCGCAGATAGCTCTCCACCTGGAAGTCGGCGTCGAAGCCCCAGGACAGGCCGTCGCGTTGCAGCTCCCGCCCGAACTTCCGCTGCAGGGCCGGCTCGGACAGATAGGTGATGTGCGCGGCCATGCGGGCCACGGCCAGCCCCTTTTCCGGCCGCACGCCGTGCAGGGCGTAGGAGCCGCCGCGCCAGTCGGGATCGGCCATGACCGCCTGGCGGCCGACTTCGTGGAAGGCGATATTCTGAGCCGAGTGACGAGCCGCCGAGGCGATGATCACGGCGGAGAAGATCTTCTCCGGATAATCGGCCGCCCATTGCAGCACCTGCATGCCGCCCATGGAGCCGCCGACTACGGCGAACAGGGTCTCGACCCCCAGCGCCTCGACCAGCATGGCCTGGGCGCGGACCATGTCGGCGATGGTGATCACAGGGAACGACAGGCCATAGGCCTGACCGGTCTCGGGATTGATCGAGGCCGGGCCTGTTGAGCCCATGCAACCGCCGATGACGTTCGAGCAGATGATGAAATGCCGCGCCGGATCGAGCGGCAGGCCGGGGCCGATGAGGCGGTTCCACCAGCCGGGCTTGCCCGACACCGGGTGCTCGCCCGCGCAATGCTGGTCGCCGGTCAGGGCGTGGCAGACCAGGACCGCGTTCGACTTATCGGTGTTCAGTTTCCCGTAGGTGCGATAGGCGACCTCCAGCGGGGCCAACTGGCCGCCGGAATCGAGCTGCAAGGGCTGGCTGGCCGGGAAGCGCCAGGTCCCGCCGTCGCCGCAGAACGCCTCTTTCATGGTCGCCGTCGCCGCCGTCATGAGGTCTTGGACCTTTTGGCGCTACGCCTGTCAACCGGCGCTTTGAGCGGGTCGCGAGCAAGGCTAAGAGGGGCGGCATGGAACGGCTTATTCTGATGCGTCACGGCGCGGCCGAACGGCGCGGTCCGACCGGCGGCGACTTTGACCGCGCGCTCACCCCGCAAGGCCGCGTTGACGCCGCTCTGATTGGCGACGCCTTGGCCAAGGCGGGCTTTTCGCCGGACTTGGCGCTGGTCTCCGAGGCCCGCCGGGCGCAAGAGACGTGGAGCGCCGCCGGGGAATCCCTGACCACGGCGCGGACCGAGAACCGCTCGGACTTCTACGCCGCCAGCAGCCAGACGGTCCTCGCCGCCGCCGAGGACCAGTCCGTCGACACGGTGATGGTGGTCGGCCACAATCCCACCCTTCAGGACCTGGCGGTGGGCCTGCTGAAGGCCGGATCGGCTTCGCCCGCCCTGATCGCTCGGATGGAGATGCGCTTTCCCCCCGCCACCGCCGTCGCCTTCAGCTTCGACGATGCGGGGCGTCCGCAGCTGGACGGCCTGTTCTACGCCGCCGACCATGGCGGCCGGGGCGCTGAATGACGCCGATCTTCAAGATCATGAGCCGCGACGAATGGGCGGCTTTCCAGGCGTCGGGCGAATTCAAGGGGTCGGCGGTCGATCTGGCCGACGGCTACATCCACTTCTCCGCCGCAGATCAGGCGCAGGAGACGGCGGCCAAGCACTTCGCCGGCCGCGATGATCTGGTCCTGCTGGCTCTCGACGGCGACGCCTTGGGCGACCAATTGATCTGGGAGCCGTCGCGGGGCGGCGCGCTGTTCCCGCACCTTTACCGCGCCTTGGCGTTGAACGAGGTGGCCGCGTCGCGAGACGCGCCTCTCGGCGTCGACGGCGTCCCCCAACTGGGTGATCTTTCCGTATGAACTTTCACGACCTCGCCGCCCGCGCCATGCACCTCTTCGATCCGGAGGACGCGCATGGGCTCGCCATCAAGGGGCTGAAGGCGGGCCTTGGGCCGCGCAACCGCATCAACCTGCCGATCCTGGCGACGACCGTGGCGGGCCTTGAGCTGCCTAACTGCATCGGCTTGGCCGCTGGCTTCGACAAGAACGCCGAGGTGCCGGACGCCATGCTGGCCGCCGGTTTCGGCTTCGTGGAGGCGGGGACGGTCACGCCTCTGGCCCAGGCCGGCAACCCGCGCCCGCGCCTGTTCCGCCTGACCGAGGACCAGGCGGTGATCAACCGCATGGGCTTCAACAACGAAGGGCTGGAGCCCTTCGCCGCGCGGCTGTCGCACCGCCGCCGCCGGGGCGTGGTCGGGGCCAACATCGGGGCCAACAAGGACGCCGAGGACCGGGTCGCCGACTATGTGGCCGGCCTGTCCCACCTGTGGGGTCTGGCGGACTATTTCACAGTCAACATCTCCTCGCCCAACACGCCGGGCCTGCGCGCCCTGCAGACCAAGGCGGCGCTGGAGGAATTGCTGGGCCGCCTGGCCGAGCGTCGCGCGGCGCTGGCGCCGGAGGGCGATGTTCCGGTCTTCCTGAAGGTCGCCCCCGATCTGGAGGAGGGCGAGGTTGAGGCCATCGTCGAGACCGCCGTGGCGAGCGGCCTGGACGGGATCATCGTCTCCAACACCACCATCGCACGGCCCGATACGCTGAAGTCCGCCCTGGCGTCGGAGACTGGCGGCCTGTCCGGGGCGCCGCTGACCCAGAAGTCCACCGCCGTTCTGGGCGAGTTCTTTCAGGCCGCCGGCGGCCGCATCGCCCTGCTCGGGGCCGGCGGCGTCAGCGGAGGGGCCGACGCCTACGCCAAGATCCGCGCGGGCGCCCAGGCGGTGCAGCTCTATTCGGCGCTGGTCTATGCCGGGCCCGGGCTGGTGGTGCGTATCGCCCATGACCTGGCGGCGCGGCTGAGGGCTGACGGTTTCGCATCCGTGTCCGAGGCGGTCGGCGCGCGATGACACCCGCTGGCCGCGACAACGCCTGGCTCGTCGCGGCCAAGATCGCGCCGGCGCTCCTGCTCGCCGTCCTGGCGGCGGCGGTGTACTTCAGCGGCCTGTGGAAGCACCTGACCATCGAGGAGCTTCAGGCGCGGCATGCCTATCTGTCGGCCTTCGTGGATCAGCGTCCGGGGGCGGCCATCGCGATCTATCTGTCGGCCTATATCATTGTGGTCTCCCTATCCCTGCCGGCGGCGTTGTTGCTGACCCTTTCAGGCGGGTTCCTGTTCGGCACCTGGCTGGGCGGGCTGCTGGCGGTGACAGGGGCGACGGTGGGGTCGACGGTGATCTACGCCGCCTGCCGCACGGCCTTCGGCGGCATGATGCAGAAGCGCGCCGGGCCGACCCTGCTGCGCATCGAGGAGGGCATCAAGAAGGACGCCTTCCACTACCTGCTGACCCTGCGCCTGATCCCGGCCTTTCCGCTGCTGGTGATCAATCTGGCGGCGGGGCTGGTGGGCATTCGTCTGCGCACATTCCTGTCGGCCTCTTTCCTAGGCATGGCCCCGAGCTCGCTGGTCTATGCCAGCATGGGGGCGGGCCTCGGTCACTTGTTCCTGCAGGGACGGCCGGTGAGCCTGAGCCTGCTGATCGAGCCGCGCGTGGTCCTGCCGCTGATCGGGTTGGGCGCTCTGGCGGGCCTGTCCATGCTGTACCGCCATCTGAGGCCGCGCCGTGACGTCTAACAGCCGCGTTGCCCGGCGCGGGCTTGTGAAGTAACGGATGGCCATGGACGCCGCGCCGTCTTCTGTGCCGGAAGCACCGGTCGAGCGCCGCTTTTCGTGGCGCGGCGGCCTGTCGGCGCGTCTGCTGCTGCTCACCACGCTTTTCGTCGCCCTTTCGGCCCTGCTGGTCCTGCCGCCGGCCCTGGCCGCGTTCGAGGAGCAGTGGCTGCTGGAGCGGGTTAGGGCGGCGGAACTGGCCTCCACCGTGGCTGAGGCTGATCCCAGTCTGAGGATCAGCGACCGCATCTCTGCCCAGCTTCTGGACGGGGCTGGAGTCGTCTCCGTGGCGATCCAGAGCGAGGGCGTCCGCCGCCTGGTGCTGGCCGCGCCTCGTGAAATCCGCACGCCCTATCTGGTGGACCTGCGTAGCCAGAACCCGGGCTCCTGGCTGGCGGCGCCGTTCTTCACCCTGACCAGCCGCGAGGGCAGCCTGGTCCGCGTGGTGGCCGAGCCGCAATTCCGTGAGGCGGAGTTCGTCG
Source organism: Caulobacter segnis (assembly GCF_029543125.1). GTDB lineage: Bacteria > Pseudomonadota > Alphaproteobacteria > Caulobacterales > Caulobacteraceae > Caulobacter > Caulobacter segnis_D. Next base: position 25,117 of record NZ_JARQWW010000009.1, on the reverse strand, counting down.
AGATCCTGACCCCAGATGCTCCGCTGAAGGCTGACCTGCTGGGGTACTTGGTTCGTCTGGCGGTGGTGACAGCCTTCGTGGCGATCCTGGCCGGGGCTCTGGTCTATCTGTCGCTCAACCGCTTCCTGGTGGCGCCGATGCAGCGGATCACCCGGGCCATGGAGCGCTTCCGCGCCAATCCGGAAGACCCCAAGGCGCGCATCGAGTTGTCCGGCCGCCTGGACGAGATCGGCCGCGCCGAGGCGGAGCTGGATCGGATGCAGGCCGACCTCGTGGCCGCCCTGAACTCCCGTGCACGCCTGGCCGCCCTGGGCGAGGCGGTGGCCAAGATCAACCACGACCTGCGCAACATGCTGACCAGCGCGCAGATCGCCTCCGACCGTCTGGCGGCCATCGGCGATCCCAAGGTGGCCGCCGCCCTGCCGCGTCTGGAGCGGGCCCTGGACCGCGCCGTGACCCTGGCGACCAACGTGCTGACCTACGGCAAGACGGATGAAGCCGCGCCCGACGTGCGGCCGCTGCCGTTGAAGGCCGCGCTGAAGTCGGCGGCGGAGGAGGCGGGTCTGCCGACGCCGCAAGTGCGCTTCGCCACCGGCGTCGACACCAAGGTGCGGGTGCTGGCCGACCCGGACCAACTGCACCGCATCCTGACCAACCTGTTGCGCAACGCCCGTCAGGCGATTGAAGGGCAGGCGGGACGGAAGGGAAAAATCCAGGCGGCCCTGATCGTCGAGGACGGTGTCTCCATTGTCCGCATCTCGGACGACGGCCCCGGCTTGCCGGACAAGGCCCAGGAGAATCTGTTCCTGCCGTTCGCCGGCTCCGCGCGGCGCGGCGGCACGGGGCTCGGCCTGGTGATCGCTCGTGAGTTGGCCCAGGGCCACGGCGGCGAGCTGACCCTGGTGCGCTCGAGCGGCGAGGGCACGGTGTTCGAACTTCGCCTGCCCGGCGCGCCGGAGCCCGCCAAGGGGCGGTGAAGAATTTTAGCCGCTCACTCCCGCGAAGGCGGAAGCCCATATTGAGACTCAGCTTGGGTCCCCGCCTTCGCGGGGATGAGCGGAGCTGTTAAAGCCCCTTCGCCACGCCTTCGCGGCGCGGATCGGCGCCGCCTTCCAGGACGCCGCCCGGACGCACAACCACGCCATGGAGACCCGAGGTCTCGTTCTGACCGGCCTTGATGGCCAGGCCGCGGGCGATGACCTGATCGGCCACGCCGGGGGCGTAGCGGTCCACCTCGCTGGAGAAGGCGTCGCCGCGCGCCACCATGTTGGGCAGGTCGATGGCCTGCTGCATGGACAGGTTCCAGTCGATCAGGCCGACGATGGCTTTCAGGTTGTAGGACAGGATGGCGTTGCCGCCCGGCGAGCCAACGGCGGCGTAGAACTTGCCGTCCTTGAGGATGACGGCTGGGGCCATGGACGAACGCGGGCGCTTGAACGGCGCCGGGGTGTTGGCCAGCGGGCCGCCGCGCAGGTCTTCCGGATACCGGCTGAAGTCGGTGAGCTGATTGTTGAGGAAGAAGCCCGCGACCATGCGGCCGGAGCCGAACAGGCTCTCCACCGTGGTGGTCATTGAGACGACGTTGCCCTTGGGGTCGACCACCACGAAGTGGGTGGTGCCGCCGGGCTCCTGTGTCTTGTCGGCGCCGCGCGGCTCGAAGCCGGGGGGCGTGCCGTGGGTCGGAACCGGGCCGGCGCGGTCGCCGATCAGCTTGGCGCGCTCGGCCACGTAGGCCGGGTCGAGCAGGCCCTTCACCGGCACCTGAACGAAGTCAGGATCACCCACATAGCGGTCGCGGTCGGCGTACATGACGCGCTCGGCCTCAGCCAACTGAACCCAGGCGATGGCGTCGTTGGGGCCGCGCGTGGCGATGTCGGTCCTCTCCAGCATGGCCAGGGCCTGCAGCAGGCCCACGCCGCTGGACGGCGGCGGCGGCACGCAGACCACATAGACGCGGTAGGGCTGGCAGAGCGCTTCGCTGACCTTGGGCTGATACGCCTTGATGTCGGCGGCGGTCAGGGTTCCCGGGACCGGCTCCTGGCGGACCTTGGCGGCGATGGCGGCGGGGATCGCGCCCTCGTACATCGCGCGAGGGCCTTCCTTGGCCAAGCGGCGGACCGTCTCGGCGTAGGCGGGGTTCTTCAGGACGTCGCCGCCCTTGATCTTCGTGCCGTCGGCCTTGGTGAAATAGGCGATGGCGTCCGGCGCGGCGGCCTGGCCGCGGTTCAGGTTGGCGAGCTGGGCCAGGCGAGGGCTGACGACGAAGCCGTCGGCGGCGAGCTTTTCAGCGTCCTTGAACAGGGTCGACCAGGCCACCGCGCCATGCTGCTTCTGGGCCAGGGCCAGCATGGCCACGGCGCCAGGGGCGCCGGTGGAGCGGCCGGACAGGATGGCGTCGATATAGGGCAGGGGCTTGCCGTCGGCGCCGATGAACATGTCGGCGCTGGCCCCGGCCGGTGCGGTCTCACGGCCGTTATAAGCGGTCAGCTTGCCGGTCTTGGCGTCGTAATAGGTCATGAACGCCCCACCGCCGAGGCCGGAGCTCTGCGGCTCCACCAGGCCCAGGACCGCCTGTACGGCCACCGCCGCGTCCACCGCCGAGCCGCCATCGCGCAGGACCCTCAGGCCCGCCTCCACCGCCAGCGGATTAGCGGCCGCCACCATGCCGCGCGGCGTGGTCGAGGCCGGAGCCGCCGAGGCGGCGCTGAAGGTGCTGATGGAGAGAGCGAGGGCGGCGGCGAGGCTGAGCAGACGGCGCATGGCGTTCCTTGGCGTGCGGACGGCGAGCACAATAGGCCCCCTGTGGCGAGGCTTGGAACCCCCAACCACCTCGACGATCGGCGGTTTCGGGCGAGCGGTGTGTTATTGATCGCACATTACGCATGCCGTTGGTCGGTGACCCGTGCTACGGCGGCCGCCATTTTTCTCGGGGTTAGCAGATGAAACTGAACAGGGCGGGAATCGCACTCGTCGTTACGGCCGCCACCGCGGGCGGGGCCGGGGCGCAGGCGCCGGTGAAGCAGGTGGTGACCGGCCCGGTCGCCGAATATTGGGTCAGCGCCGAAACCATCAGCGGCATGGCGGGCATGATGAGCGGCGGCAAGCCCTCGCCTCAGGCCATGATGAGCATGATGATGAACGGCGGGCCGAAGGCCTCGGCCAATCACAACCTGACCCTTCAGCTTGGCTCCTCTCGCAAGGCGGCCGGCCCGTCGGCGCAGCACACGCCGACGGCGGCGCTTGGCACGCGCGGCGCGCTGCCGCTGATTACGCCGACGGTCATTCCCCCCGAGCGGGGCGAGGGGCCTGACGTGCCGCAGCAGTTCGAGAAGCCGCGCGGCAAGATCCTGCTGTTCTGGGGCTGCGGCGCCCAGACCCGCCAGGGCCAGCCGGCGGTGTTGGACATGTCGAAGCTGGGCGCGACCAACTCGGCCGCCTTCGCCTCGGCGTTCCGGCCCCTGAACTACACGGCCATGAAGCCGCCGTCGCCGCAGCGCCACGCGACCTACGGCGTCTGGCCGAACGACCGCTCGCCCATGAGCGTGCCGCCGCGTGGCTCTCTGGTCGGGGAGCATGTGGTCAGCGGCAACTACATCCCGGACATCCGCTTCACCCTGAACCAGAACCAGGACTTCCTGGCGCCGATCACCCTGCAGGCGCGCGAGACCCCGGCGGGCGCCAGCCTCAACTGGAACGCTGTCGTGGGCGCCAAGGGCTTCCTGGCCTCGGCCGTCGGCGGCGGGGAGCGGGACACGGTCGCCCTGTGGATTTCCAGTGAGGCGCAGGCCGCCGCCTTCATCGCGCCGGACTATCTGAGCCAGGGCGATCTCGCCCGGCTGGTGGAGGCCAAACAACTGATGGGCCCGCAGACCACGACCTGCGCCCTGCCCAAGGGCTTCGTGGACGCCGCGCCCAACGCCATGGTCAGCTTGGTCGCCTATGGCGGCGAGGCCAATTTCAGCCACCCGCCGCGTCCGACCGACCCGAAGGTTCCCTGGAACATCGAATGGACGACCAAGGTCCGCTACCGCTCCGCCACGGGCGCGGTCCTGGGCATGGACATGGGCGATATGGGCGGCATGGACATGGCCGGCGACGAGGATGACGCCGCGCCCGCCGCCCGTCCGACGCAGCAGCGCGGCCGTCCGCAACAGCCCATGTCCCCGCAGGAAGCGGCGCGTCGGGCCATGAAAAAGGGCCTCGGCGGACTGCTCGGGAACTGACGAAAAGAGAGGCGCGAAAAAAACCTGGAAAGCGGCTTGCGCTTCGCAAAAGCCCAGACTAGGTTCCGCGCCTCTCGACGGACCCCCTGGGTCAACGAGATGCGCGCCCGTAGCTCAGCTGGATAGAGCATCAGACTACGAATCTGAGGGTCGGACGTTCGAATCGTTCCGGGCGCGCCATCTACTTCTTCATGTTTCGATCATCCGTGGGCGCCGTAAGGCGCCCGTCGTCGTTCTGGAGTTGTCCTCATGACCGACTGGCTGCAGGTGACGCGCGGCGACGCGCCGCTGATCGTCAGCTTCCCGCATACGGGAACGGACATCCCTGCCGACGTCGAAGACGCCCTGGTCTCGCCCTGGCTGGCGCGGCAGGACGCCGACTGGTGGGTGCATCGTTTGTACGACATGGCCGAGGGGTTGGGCGCGACCACGATCCGCACCGCCATCTCGCGCACCGTGATCGACGTGAACCGCGATCCCTCGGGCGCGTCTCTCTATCCGGGCCAGGCGACGACGGAGCTTTGCCCCACCACCACCTTTGACGGCGAGCCGCTCTACAAGGCCGGCCGCGCGCCGGACGAGGCGGAGATCGCCCGGCGGCGGGATGGGTGGTTCACGCCCTATCACGAGGCCCTTGCGGCCGAGGTGGCGCGTCTGCGCGGCCTGCATGGCAAGGTCGTGGTCTATGAGGCCCACTCGATCCGCTCGCGCGTGCCGCGGCTGTTCGAGGGCGACTTGCCCAACTTCAACATCGGCGACAATGACGGGCGCACCTGCGATCCGGCCCTGCGCGCGGCGGTGGAGTCGGCGTGCGACGTCGAGGGCTTCACCTGTGTCACCAACGGCCGCTTCAAGGGCGGCTGGACGACCCGCCACTACGGCCGGCCAAGCGAAGGTGTCCACGCCATCCAGATGGAGCTGGCGATCCGGGGTTATATGGATGAACCCGCCGCCTTCACGCCGGAGAACTGGCCGACCGCCTATGATCCGGATCGCGCTGCGCCCATGCGCGCCGTCCTGACCAAGATCCTTTCAGGGGCCATCGACTTCGCCCAAAGCTGAGCCGAAGGGTTCAGTGAGGGCAAAAACACTCGGGAAGTGCAGTTTCCGTCCACGGTATTGCAAGAAACCATGGCGGGTTAAGGCGCTGTTTAACATGTCGCTTTGACAAAACAGTCTGGGCGTCCCACCTGTACGAACTTATTCGCCTTCCTGTCGGGGTGGGCTTTCGGAGCGGATAGATTCATGCCTCGTGTGCACAAGGCCGTCGTCCTGGCTGCAGGACAGGGTAAGCGTTTGTCGCCGTTGACCGACAACCTGCCCAAGTGCCTGATCGATCTGTCCGGCCGCACCGTGCTTTCGTGGCAGCTGGCGCACCTGCACGCCATCGGCCTGACCGAGGTGGTGGTGGTCACCGGGTTCAATTCGCACGCCGTGGAGGCCGAGGTCGCCCGCACGCCGCTGCCGGGCATGACGGTCCGTTGCCTGTACAACCCGTTCTATACGGTGTCCGACAACCTCGCGACCTGCTGGCTGGTCCGTGAGGAGCTGGCCGGCGGCGCCCTGATCCTGAACGGCGACACCCTGTGGGAGCCGGAGATCGGCCGTCGCCTGCTGGACGCCCCCGCCGCCGACATCACCGTCACCGTGGACCGCAAGGCGCGCTACGACGCCGACGACATGAAGGTCCTGACCGACGGCGACGAACTGCTGGCCATCGGCAAGACGATCACCGAGTACGATGCCGAGTCGATCGGCTTCCTGCGCTTCTCTTCGGAAGGCGCCCGCCGCTTCATCACGGTCATCGACCAGATCCTGCGTGATCCGGCCGAAGGCCTGAAGCGCTGGTACCTATCGGTGATCAACCAGATCGCCCAGGAGCAGGGCGGCGTCGCCGTCCAGAGCATCGAAGGCCTGGAATGGGCCGAGATGGACTTCCCGCACGACCTGCAGCCCAACCGTGAGCTGACGGCCCGCTGGATGTCGAAGGAAAGCGTCGCGGCCTAAGGCTGCTCGCCGGTGATCTGGCGGACCAGGTCAAGGTCCGCCGGCTTGTCCACATCAACCGCCGCCAGGCCGTAGTTCGAACGAACGGCGGCCGCTTTCACGCCCGCGCGCTTGCCGATGTCGGCGATGGCCTGGTCCAGGGTCAGGCGGCCCAGAGCGAAGCGCGCCAAGGTGCCGAGCCCCAGGATCAGGGCGATCCGCCAGGGCTTCTTGCGGTGCGCCTCCACCGTCCGCCACAGCTCGATGGCCTTCAGGGCGTACGGCGTCCTCAGCAGGAACAGGTTGCAGCCGCTGTAGCGGCCGTCGCGGAAGGTCAGCCAGGTGCGCTTAGTCTCGGGCGCATCATGGCGCACGGCGGCCTCTGGCGCCAGGAAGGCGGCGATGTCGCAGCTGGCGGGCGCGTCGGCGATGAACTGCTTCACCCATTCCGGCTTCAGCAGGGCGTGATCCACCGTGGTGACCAGCAGCGGCGTGCCCAGGGCCTGGGCCGAGCGCAGGACACTGAGGCTGGGCCCCGCCTCCGGCGCGATCACCTCCACGGCGACGCCGACGGGCCTGGCGGCGGGCAGGGCGGCCAGCAGTTCGGCGTTGTTGGCGCAGACGCCGATGCGGGTTGCACCAGCCTCGGCCAGGGCTCTCAGAACCCGCGCCAGCAGGATTTCACCCTGAAGCTTGATCAGCCCCTTGTGGGCGACGCCGGCATAGGCGGAGACGGCGTCGGGCTCGCCCCGATCACCGGCCAAGACGAGGGCGGTGAAGGCGGTCACTTCAGCGCCTTCTCGTAGAGGCGATAGGTCTTGTAGGCGACCGCGCCGACCCGCTCGCAGATGTTCCGCATGGGCAGGTTGTCGTCGAGGATCCAGGACAGCTCCACCCGCTCATAGCCCTTGCGGCGCGCCTCGGTGGCGGCCAGGTCGATGAGGTGGAACGGCAGGATCATGCCGCGCCGGCTGCCCGCGAACTTGCGGCGCACGCCCATCAGGGGGACGCGGACGGTCTTCACGCGAGCGACCTTCAGCCGCCAAAGCAGCTTGGCCCAGCCAAAGGGCAGCAGCTTTCCGTCCAGGTCTGCGATGGCCTCGTTGACGTTGGGCAGCAGGACGATGAAGCCCGCTTCTTCGCCGTCGATCTGCGCGAACCACACCAAATCCGGGTCAATCACCGCCTTCAGGCCCTTGGCCATTTGCTTGGTCTCGGCCGCCGTCGAGGGGGTGTAGCCCCAGTTGCCCGACCAGGCGTCGTTGGCGATGTCGGTGAGGGTGTGCACCTCATCCTCGAACCGCTTCATGTCCAGCTTGCGCAGGACCACGCCGTCGGCCGCGCCGCGCCGCACGCGTTTGAGCACCGCGTCGGGCAGGTCCTGGGTCAGGTTGGCGAGGTAGGCGTAGAGGTCCTTGGCCTTGGCGTAGCCCTGCTGCTCGATCCGCCCGCCCGCATAGGGCGCGTCGTGGCCCATTAGCAGCATGGGCGGCGTGTCGAAGCCGTCGACCAGCAGGCCGACTTCTTCGTTCACCGACAGGTTGAAGGGGCCCATGGCGGTGTCGCGGCCGCGGTCCTTCAGCCAGGCCTCGGCGGTGGCGAACAGGGCCGCGAACACGGCCGGATCGTCTTCGCCCGCGATCATGCCGAAATGGCCGATCTTGCGACTCGGATCGGCAGGAGCGAGTTCGTCGATCTGAGCGCTGATGCGGCCCACGTCCTGGCCGTCGCGCACGGCCAGCCACATCTCGACCTGGGCGTGCTCGAAGAACGGGTTGGACTTGGCCGACAGGGCTTCCTGCCGTTCGCTGATCAAGGGGGCGATCCAGTTCGGATCGCCCTTGTTCAGGCGCATGGGCACGCGGATGAAGCGGTCGAGCTCGGCGCGCGTGCGCACCGCCTTGACGGTGACGCCCGCCGACGCATGGCTGTCGAAGGCCATCATCCCTCCAGGGTGAGCAGGACTGCCGCGCCGAGCGCGGAGAACATCAGCGGCGCGCTCCAGGCCCCGAACCAGGGCCAGATGACCCCGCTCTCGCCCAAGGCCGTGATCATGCCGTCCATGACCATGAACGCCATGCCGCTCATCAGGCTGACGGTCATGATCGTCGCGCCCTGGCCGCTGCGGAAATTGGCGGCGATCAGGGGGGCGGCCAGGATCAGCATGACAAAGGCGCCGGCCGGCGCGGCGAAGGCGCGGTTCCAGCGCGCGACATAGTAGCTTTCCGGCCGCTCTGATCCCCCGCCCATCAAGGCACGGCGGGCGGAGGAGGCGGAGCCGTTGTTGTCCGTGGCGAACAGCACCTGCACGTCGCCGGGATGCAGCGGGTTGTTCCAGGCCATGCGGGCGGCGGAGCCGGGCTGGGCCGCGGCGTCGGTGAAGCGTTCGAAGGACGGGCTGATCAGGGTCCAGCCGCCCGCGCCATAGGTCGCCTGCGGCGCCTGGACACGCTCGGTCACCGCGCCCGAGGCGTCACGACGATAGATGATCACCTTGTCCAGCCGCCGGCCCTGGTCGTCGCCCATGGTGGCGGTGACGAGGTCGGGGCCGATGCGGAAGGAGCGGACCTCCGGCCCCTTGCGGTCGGCGGCCGGCGCGGTGTCTCGCCACCAGGCGCGCAGCATGGCGTCGGTCCGCGGTCCGATGACCTCTGTGGCGGCCAGTTGCAGAATGAAAGCCCCCATCGCCACCGGGATCGCCATGCCGGCGATGCGGTAGACCGAGACCCCGGCGGCGCGCATGGCCACCGCCGCGCTTTCACGGCCCAGTTGGGCGAAGGCGAACAGGCAGCCGGCCAGAACCGCCAGCGGCATGGCCTGATCGATCATTCGGGGCAGACGCAGGATCGCGTAGTAGGCCAGCCCGCCCGCGCCGAGACCGCGATCCAGGATGTCGTTGGTGACGTCCAGCAGGTCCAGAAGCTGCAGCACCGACAGCAGCACGACGAGGGCCGCCAGGACCCGCATCGCCGCCAGTTTCGAGACATAGAGGGCGAGCTTCATGCCGGCTTCTTCTTGGACTGGACGGCCTTCTCGCAGGTGGTGAGGAAGACGGCGATGTGCTCGGCGATCTTGCTGATCGGGGTCTCGCCCGGCCGGTTGCGGCTGCCGACGAACATCCAGACGCAGAAGGCGCAGAAGATCAGGAAGGGCGTGCCGGTGCCGATCAGGGCGGTGGTCCGGCCGCTTTCGGCCAGACCGGCGCCGGTCTGCAGGCTGTGCTGGAAGGCGAACAGGATAAGCCCCGCCACGATCAGTCCCGGCGCGCGGCGGGCGCGCTTGGCCGCGAGGCCCAGCGGGAAGGCCATCAGCGGCAGGAAGGGAAGGAAGAAAGCCCGTGCGAGGCGGCTGTAAAGCTCGGCCAGCAGGGTCTGCTCCGGCAGGATGGATTTGCCGGATGTGGCCTGGCGCCAGAGTTCATCAAGGGTCAGCTCCCGCTCGTCGCCACCCCGGGCGCGCAGCAGGCGGGCGGCGCCGGCCAGGGGCGCGCGCATGGTCCAGTCGTTGAAGCTGAGGATCTGGTAGTTCCCTCGCGCGTCCTGTCCGATCCGGCGGCCGTCGGTGAGGGTGACGATGACCTCCTTGCCGCCGAACTCCGGCTGCAGGCGGCCGACCCGGGCGGTGACCAGCTCCTCGCCGCCGTCCTTGGCCTTGCGGCGGATGAAGACGCGCTCCAGCTTCTGGCCGGCGGGATCGGCGATGTCGGCGGTGATCAGCACGCCGTCCTGGTCGATGAAGGCGCCGGCGGGCAACCGTCCGTTCCAGCCCGCGTTCAGGGCCGAGTGCATCACCGCGCGATAGGCGTAGCGGCTGTAGGGCTGGACGTAGCCGAACACGATCAGGCTGAAGAGGGTCAGGCCCACGCCCAGGGCCACAAAGGGCGCGGCGAGGCGGGTCAGGGAGACGCCGCTGGCCAACAGGCTGTCGACTTCGGAGTCGGTGTTCAGGCGGGTCACCACCACGAACAGGGCGACGAAGAAAGCGATGGGCAGGGCGAGGCCGATGTAGTGCGGCACGAGATTGCCGCCCAAGGCGACCACGAAACCGAAGCGGTCATTGCTCTGCGACAGCAGGTCGAGCAGGCGCAGGGTCCGCTCCAGCAGCAGGGTGACGACGGTCACGCCCAGGCAGGCGATCAGCGGCCACGCCACCAGCCGCAGCAGGTAGCGGTCGAGCAGGTTCAGGCCGAAGGTGGGAAGCTTGATCTTCGCCACCCTAGGCCCGCCATTCGCTGCGCAGGTGTTCGGCCAGTCGCGATGCGGCGTCCATGTCCAGCTCCACCGTTTCGGCCAGATTGGGAACGGCCGGCCAGCCGGCGTCCCGGAATGCGCGGCCCTCGTGCTCGCGTACGCCCTCATATCGCGGGATGACGTGGAAATGAACGTCGGGGTCGACCATCATCAGAGCCAGATAGTTGATCTTCTGGTGATCCACCACGGTCCGCAGCATCGCCTCGATCCGCTGGACAGCCTGTTGCAGATCAGCGTAGGCCTCGACACTGAGTTCAGCGAGCGAGCGGGCCGGCTCCTTGCATATCAAAACCAAAGACCCAAATGTGGCTTGCTTTGGCCGCACAAGCACAAGCCAACGGTCCGTCTCGGCGACCTTGGTGCGAGGAAAGCCGAAATTCAACGCTGTGGGATTGCTCACGGACCTGCCTTCTGGGCGGCCTTCGCCGCCGCTTCGGCATCATAGGGAGTCGCCGATTTTCATGAAAGCGCGAACCTTGCTGGTGGGCGCGGCCGGGGTGGCCGCAGCCATGGCGATGGGTTCGCCGGCGCTTGCCCAGAAATGCGAGGGCGCGGGATCGGCCACGCTGACGGTTCAGGTCCTGGGTGTCCGCGCCGCCAAGGGCGAGATGGCCGTCACCATCTATCCGGACAATCCGAAGCGTTTCCTCGCCCCCAAGGGCAAGCTGTTGCGCGTGCGGGCCCCGACCACGGCGCCCATGACCACGGTGTGTTTCAACGTGCCGCCGGGCGCCTACGCCGTGGCGATCTATCACGATGAGAACGGCGACCGGGACTTCAACCGCAGCGTCATCGGCATGCCGACCGAGGGCTTCGGCTTCTCCAACGACGCGCCCACCAAGGTGGGGCTGCCGTCGTTCCAGGCCGTGCGGTTCGTGGTCAAGGACGACCTGACCATCCGCTCGACCCTGCGCTATCTGAAATAGTCAGGCGTCCAGGCGATACTGGCCCAGCGGCTCGACAGCATCGCCGTCGGGCGCGAAGCCCCTGACCTCCACTCGAACCTTCCAGCCGCTTCCGCCCCGCTCGATCTCGATCCCGTGCCAGCGGGCGGCGTTGTTCTTGCCGACGGGCCGCTGAGAGGCCGATGGCGCGCAGACCGTCGCGATCTGGCCGTCAGGACCCTTCACAGAACCCAGCAGCGGCACATGCGTGTGGCCGTGTAGGATCAACTCCGCGCCATGCCGGCCGAGGATATCCCGCAGCGCTTTCTGGTCGGTCAGCGCCTTGCGCGCCGAGCCGCCGGGGGTCGGCGGGTGATGCAGGGCGATGATGCGGAACAGGCCGCGCGCCTTCAGATCGTCCAGGATCGGACCCAGGCGGGCCAACTGCGCCTCGCCGCACGTCCCGGTGGCCAGGAAAGGCGCGGTGGGCAGGCCGGTGTTGACGCAGATCACGGCGACCTCGCCGCGGATGCGCACCTTGGGAAAGCTGTCGGTCGTTTCGTCTTCGAGCCATTCGGCCCAAGGGCCGAACTCGCCGCAGCCGGCCAGGGCGTCATGGTTGCCGGGCGTCACGGTGACGTCGTGCGCGGGGCCTAGGCTTTCAAGCCAGGCTCTGGCGGCGGCGAACTCCTTGTCGGCGGCGAAGTTGATCAGGTCGCCCGTGATCACCAGATGATCAGGGCTCCAAGCGGCCACGTCGGCGGTGATCGCGTCGAGCACGGCCTTCTTGTGGTGCTTGCTTCGCTTGCGCCGCCAGGAGGACCAGCTGAACAGCCGCTTGGTCATGGCGTAGCTGATCGTCATCGACCCAGGGGGCGACGGCAGATGCGGGTCGGAAAAATGTGCGAGGCGATACAAAGCGGGCCGGTCGGTTTCTGGTCAGTCGGCCCGAACCTGCGTATCAAGGCGGCCTGATTGCAAGGGGTGGTTTGCAGGTGACGACCGTATCGGGCGCCGAGGAAGGCCGCCAGCCTGTCGGGCTGGTCGTGGGCGAGGCGGGTGTTCGGATCTGGGGCATGACTTCGACCGAGCGTCTGAACCGCATCTTCCGCCGCGTGGGCGTCGAGCCCGCGACCGCCGTTCCCGCTGATCGCGACCGTGTCGTGGTGCTGGCCAACGCCGGCTGGGTGTTCGACGAGTCCCTGATCAAGGCCCTGGCCGGCCAGCCGGGCGTGGCCCTGATCGACGACACCGGCGCCGTGACCGCCGTCTGCGTCACCGCCGCCGATGCCCCGACGGCGGCCGCGGATCCGTCCAGCCTGCCGTTGAAACGCCTGACCGCGCTGGAGCTGGGCTCCGCCTACAACAGCGCCCTGCGCAAGCGTGAGGCCCCGGTTCTGGAGCGCCTGACCGCCGAGCGCGTGCGGGCGGTGGAGAAGCGCCTGTTCCAGGGCTCCTACAAGGGGGTCACGGATCTGGTGACCAAGTATGTCTGGCCGGCGCCGGCGCGGGTCGTCACCCGCTGGTGCGCCCTGGCCGGCATGACGCCGAACCAGGTGACCATGATCGGCTTCATCCTGGTGCTCGCCGCCTTCGGCCTGTTCTGGACCGGCCACTTCGCCCTGGGTCTGATCTGCGCCTGGATCATGACCTTCCTAGACACCGTGGACGGCAAGCTGGCCCGGGTGACCCTGACCTCGTCGAAGATCGGCAATGTCTTCGACCATGGCATCGACCTGATCCACCCGCCGTTCTGGTGGTGGGCATGGCTGGTGGGGGTGCAGGCCGGGCCGCATCCGCTGCCGTGGGAGGGCCTGTTCCTGGCCATCGTCGCCGGCGGCTATGTGGCCCAGCGCATCGAGGAGGGCATCTTCCTTGGCCGCTTCAAGCTGGAGATGCACGCCTGGCGTCCGTTCGACAGCTTCTTCCGTCTGATCACCGCTCGCCGGAACCCGAACCTGATCCTGCTGACCCTGTCGGTGCTGGTCGGCCGTCCGGACCTGGGCCTCGCCGCGGTGGCCCTTTGGACGGTGATCTGCTTCGGGGTCCACGCCGCCCAGATCGTCCAGGCTGAGCGCGCGCCCAAGGGCTCCATCACCTCGTGGCTGGCCGCCTGAGATGATCCCCGGCGTCATTCGTAATCCCAAGAGCCACGGCAACCGGGGCGTCGGCCCGCTGGGCGCGGGCGACGGCGCATGCCTTTTCGCGGAGCCCTCCACGCCGGAGGATCTGGCCGAGACCCTGCGCCGCTTCGCCAAGGCTGGCGTCTCTCTGCTGGTCATCGACGGCGGCGACGGCACGGTGCGCGAAGTGCTGACCGCCATGCCCGAGGCGTTCGGCAAGCGTCAGCCGCTGGTGGCGGTGCTGCCGTCGGGCAAGACCAACATGCTGGCCCTGGATCTGGAGGCCCCGCGCGACTGGTCGCTGCAGGACGCCCTAAAGAAGGCCGAGGCCAAGGCGCCGGTCACCAAGCAGCGCTCGCCCATGCTGATCACCTGGCCGGAAGGCGGGCATCCGCCGCTGCAGGGGTTCATCATGGGAGCCGCCGCTTTCGTGCGGGCCACCAACATGGCCCAGACGGTCCACGCCTGGGGCGCGTTCCATAACCTGGCCGTGGCGGTGACCCTGATGGGCGCGGTGTTCCGCACTCTGACCGGGGACGAAAGCTATGCCTGGCGCGGCGGCGTGCCGATGCGCGTGGCCGCTGACGGCGAGGCCGGCTACGTGCGCTCGCGCTTCGTGTTCCTGGCCACTGCGCTGAAACGCATGCCGTTCGGGCTGAAGCCCTTCGGTGAGCCGCGTTATGGCCTGAAGTACCTGGACGTGGACGCCCCGCCGAACCGCCTCCACAAGGCGATCCCCAAGCTGCTGAAGGGCACGGGTACGGAAGAGCTGGCCGCCGCCGGTTATCGCCGCGGCGACGCCGAGGTCCTTAACCTGTGGATTCCCGAACCCTTCGTGGTCGATGGCGAGATTTATCCAGGCGGTGCGGTTGAAATCCGCCTGGCCGCTCCCGTGACCTTCCTCGCCCCATGAGCGAGCTGTCCACCCTCGTCGGCGAAGAGCTTCGCCAGCCTGTCCTGCCGCAGATCCGCGCCTTCGCCGAGCATCTGGCGACGCGCGACGGCGTTCGGGCGGTGCTGTTCTACGGCTCGATCCTGCGCACCGGCGATCTGGACGGGGTGCTCGACTACTACCTGCTCAACGACCGCCCGGGCCGTCGCGGACCGTTCGGCCTGGCCAGCCGCTGGCTGTGGCCGGACGTGAGCTATCACGAGCTGGAGATTGAAGGATGCGTCCTGCGGGCCAAGGTCGCCAGCATGAGCCTGGAGCAGTTTCGGGCCGCCGCCGAGGGGCGGCATCTGGACACCACGATCTGGGCCCGCTTCGTCCAGCCGACGCGGGTGGTCTGGACGGCCGTCGGCGTGGCCGGGCCGCAGGTGGAGGGCGCCGTCGCGGCGGCCGCCGTCACCGCCGCCCGCTTCGCCGCCGCGCTGGGGCCGGAGAAGGGCTCCGCCGATGATTTCTGGGCCGCCCTGTTCCGTCAGACCTACGCCGCCGAACTGCGGGTCGAGGCGCCGGGGCGTGAGCGCTCGATCCTCGACGTCGACCCCGCGCGCTATGCGGAGCGTCTGACCGCCGCGTGGCGAGCTGACGCCCTGGCGTTCACCGAGACAAGCGGAGAGCTGTCGCCGCAGCTCAGCGAGGCGGAGCGCCGCCGCATCCTGCGCGCCTGGGCCCTGCGCCGGACCATGGGCAAGCCGCTGAACGTGGCGCGCCTGATCAAGGCCGCCTTCACCTTCGAGGGGGCCGCACGCTACGCCGCCTGGAAGATCGAGCGGCACACGGGCCTGCCCGTACCCCTGACCCCCTGGCGCGAACGGCATCCGGTGCTGGCGGCGCCGGGTGCGATCCTGAGGCTCTGGAAAGCAAAACGCGCCCGGTCCTGAGGACGGGCGCGTTCCGCGTTTTTCAAACTGTCTGAAGCGCTTAGGCCGTGGCGGCGCGCTTCACGTCGCTGTCGATCAGGCCGAAGGTTTCGCCCACCTGCTTGAACATGGCCAGCACGGCGTCGATCTGCTCGTCGCTGTGGGCGGCGCTGACGCTGGCGCGCAGCAGCGGGCGAGCGTCCGGCGTGGCCGGCGGCAGGGCCAGGTTCATGTAGACGCCGGCCTGCATCAGGGCGTTCCAGACGCCGATGGCGACCGGTTGGTCCGGCAGGGCGATGGCGACGATCGGGTTGCAGGTCGGGCCGGTGACGAAGCCCATGGCGTTCAGGCCGTCGAACAGGCGCTGGGCGTTGTTCATGACGCGCTGGCGCAGGCCCGGATCCGACTCCATGCGATGCAGGGCGGCGGTGGTCGAGGCGACCGTGGCCGGGGGCAGGGAGGCGGTGAACATGTACGGACGGCAGGTCACGCGCATGACCTCGAACCCGTCGAGGTTGGACACGCAGAAGCCGCCGATGCCCGCCAGGCTCTTGGAGAAGGTGCCGACCACGAAGTCGACGTCTTCCTCGACGCCCACCACCTCGGCCAGGCCGCGGCCCTTTTCGCCGAGCACGCCCATGGAGTGGGCTTCATCGACGAGCAGGTAAGCGCCCATCTCGCGCTTGATGGCGACCATCTCCTTCAGCGGGGCGACGTCGCCCAGCATGGAGTAGATGCCTTCGACCACGATCAGGCGTTCGCCCGGGACGTCCTTCAGGCGCTTCAGGCGCTTGTAGAGGTCTTCCGGGTCGTTGTGGCGGAAGCGGATGACCTCGGCCATGCCCAGACGCGAGGCGTCGTAGATCGAGGCGTGGCTGTCGGCGTCCAGGATCAGGTGGTCGCCGCGGCCCACCAGCGTCGACAGCATGCCCAGATTGGCCTGGTAGCCGGTGGTGAAGACCATGGCGTGCTTGCGGCCGTAGAAGCGGGCGAGCTCGCGCTCCAGCTTGCGGTGGCCGTCGAAGTTGCCGTTGGCGATGCGCGAGCCGGTGGTGCCGGCGCCGCTGTCATGCAGCGCGGCGGAGGCAGCCTCGATCACCGACCGGTCGAAGGTCAGGCCCAGATAGTTGTGCGACCCCAGCAGGATGGTGCGGCGGCCGTCGATGATCCCCTCGGTCGGCGACAGGACCTGTTCGAACTTCACGTTGAACGGATCAGCCCCGGCGTTGCGGATAGCCTCGTAGGCCTGGGCATAGGCCAGGTGCTTGTCGAAAAGGCCCATGTCCTAGTTTCTTTTCTTGAGGTCTTTGATGAGGCCGGCGAGCTGGCCGGCGGTCTGGACGTCGGCGAGACGATCCAGCGGAATCGAAAGGTCGAACGCGTCCTCAAGCTCCATGACGATGTTCATCAGAGCGAGGGAATCCACTTCGAGATCGCGCATGATATCGGTGTCCTCGGACACCTCGACGCTGCGGCCGAGCACGGTTTCAGCCGCGCGGCCAATTTCGCGAAGGGTAAGATCGGTTACTGTTTCCAACGGTGACGCCAGCCCGTGCATGGTGAAGGTGTTCAACAGCCCCCGCTGCCGTGACACCATTGTAACAAAAACGTGGGCGGTTGAACGTCAAATTTAAAGGGGGGGCAACCAGCCGTTCTTGCGATACCACGACACGGTTTGCACGAAACCTGGTTTCAGACCCCATTGGGGTGCGGGAAGTCGCCCATTGTGCTCTTTAAGCGACACTGACCAGTCGGGATGAAGGATTTCGCGGGCCTTCTCCGAGGTCAGCATGGCGGCATTGCTTCCTTTGGCCGCAAGGCTTCCGAGCATGCCGACCAGCTTCACAACGCCTCCGGGAAGCTTGACCAGAATAGGCTTGCGGCCGACCGCCGCCGAGGCGGCCTCCATCAATTCCACCCAGCTGTAGCCGGCGAGATTTTCGTCGCACAGGGTCGCCAAGGCGCCTGGTTTCTCATCACTCGCCACGGCGGTGATCTGCGCCGCCGCGTCCTCCACATGCACCAGGGCGATGCGGGCGTGCGAATCAAACACCGGTAAGAGCGGCGCCGTGGCGGCGGCCTTGAACAGGGCGAAGGTCTCGATGTCGCCAGGGCCGTAGATGGCCGGCGGGCGCACCACGGTCAGCCGCTCGCCCAGAAGCTTGGCCACGGCCTCTTCGCCGGCCCGCTTGCTGGCGGCGTAGTGGGAAAGCTGCGGCTCGCGTGCGACGAGGCTGGAGATCAGCAGGAACCGGGCCTTTGGCACCTTGCGGATCGCGGCCTGGGCCACGGCCACGGCGCCGTCGAGGTTCACGGCGTCGAATTCGGCCCGGCTGCGCGCCTTGATGAGGCCGGCGCAGTGGATGACCACATCGGCGCCGTCACAGAGGCGGTCGAGGGCGTCCTGATCGGACAGCGACCCTAGCACCAGCTCAGGTTCGATATTCCGCCACAGGGGATGCACCGGGTCGCGGCGCATCAGGCAGCGGACCTCGAACCCGGCCTTGGTCAGGGCGCGGACCAGATGGCGGCCGAGGAACCCGGTGGCGCCGGTGACCGCCGCCAGGGCCATGTCAGGCCGCTTCCGGCGTGAAGGCTCCGGCGATGTAGCTGGCCTTGGCCTTGGAGCGGCTCAGCTTGCCCGAAGAGGTCTGCGGCAGGGCGTGCGAACCCACCAACTGCACCCGCGCCTCAATGCTGTGCCGCACGCGCAGGACGTTGGCGATCTCTTCGGTCAGGGCGCTGCGCACCTGCGGATCGGAGCTGCGGCACTGGGCGAGAACCACGATGGCCTCTTCGCCTTCGCCGGCCACGGAGAAGGCGGCCACGTCGCCGCTGCGCAGGGTCGAGATCTCCGCCTCGGCGGTCCATTCCAGGTCCTGCGGCCAGATGTTGCGGCCGTTGAGGATGATCAGGTCCTTGGCGCGTCCGGTGATGACGATCTCGCCCTCGACGAAGTAGCCAAGGTCGCCGGTGTCCAGCCAACCGTCTTCGGACAGCACCTCGGCCGTGACCTCGGGCTGGCGGAAGTAGCCCTTCATCAGGCTCGGGCCGCGGGCGTAGATGCGACCGACACGGCGCTCGGGCAGAACCGAACCGTCGATGTCGCGAACTTCCAGTTCGTGATGCGGCAAGGCCGGGCCGCAGCGGGCGAAGGCGCGGGCCGGAACGTCGGAGGCGGCCGCCACGGCGACGCCGTCATGCTCCAGCTTGTGAAGGTCAAGCGCTTCGGCGACCAGGCCGCCGTTCAGCGGGGCCATGCTGAGGGCCAGGGTCGCCTCGGCCATGCCGTAGCTGGCGAAATAGGCGCGCTTGTCGAAGCCCACCTTGGCGAAGGTCTCGGCGAAGGCCTGCAGCGGCTTCATGCGGATCATGTCGCCGCCGATGCCGGCGATGCGCAGGCCCGACAGGTTCAGATGGTCGATGGCGGCGCTTTCGCCGCGGCGGGCGCACAGCTCGAACCCGAAGCTCGGGCTGTAGGTGATCGTGCCGCCGTTCTTGGTGATCAGGTCCAGCCACAACAGCGGGCGGCGGACGAAGGCGCCGGTGGGCAGCAGGTCCACCGACATCTGGCTCGACATCGGGCTGAGCAGGAAGCCGACCATGCCCATGTCGTGATAGAGCGGCAGCCACGAAACCGCGCGGTCCTCAGCCTTCACCTTCAGCCCGTCGCGGGTGATGGCCACGGCGTTGGCCATCATGGCGCGGTGCATGACCAGAACCCCGGTGGGGAAGCGCGTGCTGCCCGACGAGAACTGCAGATAGCAGGGGCTGTCCGGCGTAATGGCGGGCAGCTCGGCCGTGCCTTGGGGCAGATCCCGCATCAGGCCATAGGTCTTCACCCCGGCTTGCTCGGCCGCTTCCTTGACGAACTCCTGCATCGCCTCGGGGCCGAACACGGCCGCCGCGTCCGCCGACTGCAGCAGCCGGGCGATCTGCGCGATGTAGGGGGCGCGGCCGCCGAGCGCGGCGGGCAGCGGCAGGGGCGCCGGGATCACGCCGGCATATTGGCAGGCGAAGAAGCCGCGCACGAAGTCGCCGTCCGTCTCCGCGATCAGGCCCACGCGGTCGCCCGGCTTCAGGCCGCTGGCCAGCAGGCGCTGGGCCATGGCCAGGGCGTCGGTGCGCAGGGTCGAATAGGGCAGGGCTTCGACCAGCTCGCCACGCAGCGAATACAGGTTCATGCCTGTCGTGCAGGTGGCCGCGTAGTCGAGCGCCTCCGTCAGGGTGGCGAAGTCGGCGTGGCGCAGGGCGCGGTCAGGAGCTGTGGGCGTGATCATCAGTCGGGGTTTCGCGCGCTTTAGACAGCGCTATCAAGTGGTTTGATTTCGGGATTGAGGCGTTGGCCGCGACGCAGCGCCCATAGCATGCCCAGGCCCATAAGTATCCCCGCGCCGACAAGTGCGGCGCCGGCGCCGTTCGGCCCCCAGGCGCGGACGACCGGAACCAGCAGGCCAAGATAAAGGACGCAGACGCCCAAACGGACGCGCAAGGCGGCGCCTGCTTGACCCAGGGAGACAAGCATCGGCTCCAACGGCAGGGCCCAGATGGCGACCACGGCGGCGGCCACCTGCCAGACCATGACCTCCTCGGCGTCAGCGAAAGCCGGCCCCATGACGATGGTGAGGATCGGTCCGCCCGCGAAGATGGTGACCACCAGCAGCAACGTGGCGATGCCGCCGCCCAACAGGCCGACCTGGACCGCCAGCTTGGTCATGGCAGCCTCGCCCTTGGCGGCGCGCAGGCGGGCCAGTTCCGGATAGAGGGCGGGGATCAGCAGCTTGGCGGGCTTGGCCAGGGCGTCGGCCACCTGCCGGCCCACGCGCCACAGGGCGGCGGGCGCCGGCCCCATGACCGCGCCGATCACCAGGGTGACCACATGGGTGAACATGACGTCCACGGTGGCGCTGAAATTTGTGGCCCAGGCGAAGCGCCAGGCGCCGGGCATGCCGGCGGTCAGCGGGCCTTTCCAGCTCCAGTCGGACAGCAGGTTGCGTTGAGCCATCTCACGCACCGAGACGATGGCGAGATAGACGAACTGGGCCACCGTGCCGGCGGCCCAGACCAGCAGGAAGGCCTCCAGCGGGGCGTTCATCCACCAGGCGATCAGCCCGCCAGCCAGACGGACCGCGGACTGGATGGCGAACTGCGCCGACATCAGGTCGAAGCGGTTGAACAGGCGCAGCAGGCCAAGCGGCGTCGCCGGCGCCATGGCGATGATCGACAGGGCGTAGAGCGCGGCGGCCGGCGCTTGGGCGACGGTCCAGCCCAGCTCCTCGTCGAACACGATGGCGCCGGCGATGCCCAGCACAACGCCGACCAGACCGCTGACGATGTCGAGGAACACTGTGAAGCGCACCACGCGCTGGAAGTCGGCTTTGCGCCCCTCCGCGAAGGGGGCCGCGCCATAGTTCAGCACGGTCTGCCAGGACTGGAACTTCACCGCGTCGCCCATGAGTTGGGCGAAGGCGTTGATCAGGACGAGCACGCCCAGGCCCGACGCGCCGAGCGCGCGGGCGGCCACCGCCATGTAGGCGAGGCTGATGACTGCGTTTACGACCCGACCGCCGAGGAGGACCCCCGTATTGGTCAGGACGCGGCGCAGCAGGCCTGTCGTCGGGATCTGCACCTTGTCCTAGCGCCGGGGCGTGTCGCCGGAAAGCTCGGCGACCCAGGGGTAGCGCTCGGCCTCTTCGCCGTCATAGCCCAGGTTGAACACCGTCGGGCTGCGCGGGCGCTCCTTGGCGCCATACAGCGTGCCGAGCAGGGCGTCGGGCCAGTAGGTGATGATCCCGTAGTTGCCGTTCTCGTTGTGGAAGTGGTGGGCCATGTGCAGCATCTTGATGCGGGCCAGCCACTTGTTCTTCGGGATGTAGTTCAGGTGTTGGATGCAGTGGCAGAACTCGTACACGCAGGTCATCAGCAGGCCGGTGGCCAGTGCCGTGAACGCCGCGCTCCAGCCGCCGATCAGATAGCCCACCGGCACCGTGGCCAGTGAGATGGTCGGCAGGGTATTGGTCAGCGAACCGAACAGCACGTCCATGCGGTTGGGCTGCTGGTGGTGATCGTAGTGGATGCGCTTCCACAGGGTGGCCGACCACTTCATGCGGTACAGCCAGCGGCCGTGCAGGATCCAGCGGTGCAGGCCGTACCAAACGACCGGATACAGGAATTGCGCCGCGGCGAAGGCCGCCAGCAGGCGCCACGGCTGCACGCCGGCGCTGGTCGCCACCGCGCCCCAGATCGCCGCCGCCGACAGCACCAGGTAAACCAGCACGGCCGGATAGGTGAAATAGACGATGGTCAGGCGCTTCATATCCATGCGCCCGAGGTCGTAGCGCAGGGCGGCGTCACGGATCCGCTCGAGAGCGGCGGGGGAGGTGTCCTTGGTCATGATGGCCGCGTTTGCGCCTTCTCGAGGCATTTCGCAACGGCCTGGGCCGCGCGCAGGGATGAGGGTTCTGGTCGCAGGTCGAAGGTTTCGCTGAGACCAGCCTGCTGCTCAGGTTCATAGGCCGCCCGTTCGGCGAAGGCGCGATCGACCGTGGACAGCACGTCGTCGACGCTTTCCGCCACCGGACCGAACGCCCAGTGGCGGTAGTCCTGGTTGTCGCGCCAGGCCACGCCATGGGCGTTGAGGAACGCCGCCGGCCGGGGCTTGCGGAGGAACTCGTAAATCTGGCTGCTGACGTCGCCCAGATAGGCGTCCGCCAGGGTGGTGTAGGTCATGTCGATGGTCGCCGGCCCGCCCAAGTCGATGCGGATATTGGGATGACCCTTGAACTTCGCCAGCCTTGCGCGGTCTTGAATGTTGGCCCCGTCGAAAAGACGGATGTGCGGGGCGAAGACCAGATTGTAGCGGTCCTGGGCGGCGAACTGCTCCAGAACCTGCATGCCCCAGGCCGGCCAGGAGCTGATTTCTGGATCGAAGTGAGGATTGTAAACCACGGTCGGCCGGTCGTTCGCGAACAGCCGGGTCTCGCTGGGCGGCACGGCGTCGATCAGGTCGAACTTCGGATAACCCACCACGGCGCATCGTTCCGGCGCCACGAGGCCGGTGTCGACCATGCGGGCGCGGTACTTCGGTCCAGAGGCCATGACGAGGTCGAAGACGCCAAGGCGCGGCTCGAACGGGCCGCCCCGGTCGCCGGCGCCATGCTGGGTGTAGATCAACTGCGGCCGCGTCAGGCCCAGGCGGCGGACCATGGCCGTCGTCCGCTCGGGCGTGACGATGGCGTCGTAGCGGGCGAGCACGCGCAGGTTCGCCGCAAGCATCAAGGCCTTGGGCGGGGTGGAGGCGCCGGGACGGCGCAGCTTGCGCAACGGCGCGGGCCCGAGGAGCTTCAGCTTGATCGGTGCGCCGCCCAGCTTGGCGATGACCTCGCGCAGGTAGGTCAGGTGCCGAGGCGTGACCGCCAGGGCGTGAACTTCGATCTCGGGCCAGCCGCGCGCCAGCTCCACCGCAATGGTGATGCTGTGCAGGATCTGGTGCCATTGGGCGATGTAGAGAAACGCCACGCGGCGCTTGCGTTTGACGGGATTAGAGCGCCCTGACGCGCCGCCCTTGATCTGCTTCACTGAACTGCACCGAGCCCCACCCTCGAGCGGTTCATCCCACACGCGGAGGCGGACGACAATCGGTCGTGCGCGTCAGCGGTGCGGCGCGCTCTCATGGGCCAGCAGCCAGCGCTTGCGCTCCAGCCCGCCGCCATAGCCGGTGAGCGAGGCGTTGGAGCCGATCACCCGGTGGCAGGGGACAACGACGCCAACCGGATTGGCTCCGTTCGCGGCGCCGACAGCCCGCACGGCCTTGGGCTTGCCGATGGCGGCCGCGAGGGCGCCGTAGCTGACGGTCTGCCCAGCCGGGATGTCCCGCAGAGCCTTCCATACCGCGCGTTGGAAGTCCGTGCCGCCGGTCTCGGTGACCAGACCGTCGATGGCCGACAGGTCGCCGGCGAAATAGGCGCGCATGGCGTGGCTGGCGGCTGAGGGCGCGCCGGCCCGGGGTTTGATCGCCGCCGGCTGGCGGTACTGGGATCTCAGCAGCCGAAGCATCCGCTCTTCGTAGTCGACCCAATCCAGGGCGCGCAGACGATCTTGACCATCCGTCAGCAGGATCAGGGTCCCGACGGGCGTCTCAAGCGTCTCGGAGAGGAAGATCAGGGTGCTCATGCTCGGCATCATGGCGCAGGCCTCGCAACGATGCTCGCGGTTTTCGGACGCGAAGGATAGACGTACAGACATGTCCGAAAGCCGCCAGACAGGCGGGCTGACAAGGCGCAGGCTTGAACCATGGATCTCGATCAAGACGCCTGCTACCGCGCTGTCTCCACCCGCGACGTCCGCTTCGATGGGCGCATCTTCGGGGGTGTGAAGACCACCGGCATCTACTGCCGCCCGATCTGCCCGGCGCGCACGCCGAAGCGCGAGAACATGATCTTCTATCCGTCCGCCGCCGCTGCGCAGGAGGCCGGGTTCCGCCCCTGTCTGCGTTGCCGTCCGGAGACGGCGCCGGACCTGGGCGCCTGGCGCGGATCGTCCAGCACCGTGTCGCGGGCCCTGGGCCTGATCGAGGCGGGGGCCCTGGACAATGCGGATGTGGAGACCCTGGCCGGCCGTCTCGGCATGGGCGAGCGGCAGTTGCGCCGGCTGTTCAAGAGCCACCTCGGCGCGTCGCCCATCGCCGTGGCCCAGACCCGGCGTGTGCTGCTGGCCAAGCAACTGATCCACGAGACCCGCCTGCCTATGAGCGAGATCGCCCTGGCCTCGGGCTTCGGCAGCGTGCGGCGTTTCAACGAGACCTTCCAGCAACTGTTCGGCCGTCCGCCCAGCAGCCTGCGCAGGGCCCAGGGCGACGTCTCGTCCGGTCCGCTGGGCGAAGTGACCATCCTGCTGCGCTACCGGCCGCCTTATGACTGGAGCGCGATGCTGGATTTCCTGCGCGTCCGCGCCATACCGGGCGTGGAGGTGGTGGAGGCCAGCCGCTACATCCGAACCATCGATCTGGACGGCGCCCAGGGGCTGGTCGCCGTGGAGCCGGGCGAGACGAACGCCCTGAAGGCGACGATCCGCTTCCCGAAGCTGTCTTCCCTGCCGGCGATCATCGCGCGGCTGCGGCGGGTGTTCGATCTGGCGGTCGATCCGGACGCTGTAGGGCGTCATCTTTCCGCCGATCCCGTGCTCGCGCCCCTGATCGCCGCGCGGCCGGGCCTGCGAACGCCAGGCGCGTGGGATGGGCTGGAGCTGGCGGTGCGGGCCGTGCTGGGTCAGCAGATCACGGTGGTTGCGGCGATCAATCTGGCCGGAAAGATGGTTGCGGCCTATGGCGAGCCGCTGACGCGCCTCGATCCGGACTTCCCCGGCCTGACCCACGTCTTCCCGACGGCCGAGTGTCTGGCGGCGGCGGACATTGCAGCGCTGGGCATGCCCAGGACGCGGGGCGCTGCCCTGTCGTCCTTGGCCGCGGCGGTGGCGACCGATCCGCACATCTTCAGCACCCGCCGCAGCCTGGAGGAGGCGGTGGGGCAACTGAAATGTCTGTCCGGGATCGGCGAGTGGACGGCGCAGTACATCGCCATGCGCCAGATGCGGGAGCCGGACGCTTTCCCGGCCGCCGACATCGGCTTGATGCGCGCGCTGGCGGATGAGGCCGGCGTGCGGCCGACTCCGAAGGAGCTGCTGGCGCGCGCCGAGGCCTGGCGCCCCTGGCGCGCCTACGCCGCCCAGCATCTGTGGGCGGCGGACGCAGCCTAGACCCGAAGGTCTAGGTGTCGAAGCTATGAAGGTTGTTCACCCGGGGCGGTGCTGAGAGGCTGGGGTTGCGAAGCACCAACTCCTAGCTCCGG
>NZ_JARQWW010000008.1 GCF_029543125.1 Caulobacter segnis | reverse complement strand
GCCCTCAAGCTCGCCGGCGCCCGACACGTCAGGACCCGGCCTTACACTCCGCGCACCAACGGAAAGGCCGAGCGCTTCATCCAGACCAGCCTGCGCGAGTGGGCTTACGCAAAGCCCTATGCCTCTTCAGCCGAACGGGCCCACGCCATCACCGCCTGGACCAACAGCTATAATCTTGATCGACCACACTCAGGCATCGCCGGCCTCACACCCTGGCAACGTGTGACCAACCTCCTTGGAAACGACATCTAGGCGTCGAACTTCGGACGGTCCTCGACCAACTCCACGCCGGTGATCTCGTAGTGGATCAGTTCGGCGATGTTGGTGGCGTGATCGCCGATGCGCTCCAGGTTCTTGGCGATGAACAGCAGGTGCGTGCAGGCGGTGATTGATTCAGGGTCCTCGGCCATGCGGGCCAGAAGGCCGGCGAAGAGCTGCTCGTAGTGCTCGTCGATCTCGGCGTCCTGGGTCCAGACGTCTACGGCCTGGGTCACGTTGCGCGCGCCGTAGGCGTTTAGGACTGCGCCCAGGCGGGCGGCGACCAGGCGGCCCATGCGTTCCACCGGTGCGGCGAAGCTGACGGCGCCGGCGGGACCGATCTTCAGGGTCCGCTTGGCGACGTTCTTGGCCAGGTCGCCGCAGCGCTCCAGGTTCATGGCGATCTTCATGGCCGCGATCGGGCGGCGCAGGTCGTCGGCCATGGGCTGGCGCAGGGCGATCATGCGGACTGACTTGCGCTCGATGTCGATGGCAAGGGTATCCAGGGCCGGGTCGCGCTTGATGGCGCGCTGGGCCAGCTTGGCGTCGCCCTGGAAGATCGACGACAGGGCGTCATCCAGCTGCGACTGCGCCAGCACGCCGAGGGCGATGACGCCGTCGGTCAGTTCGGTGAGCTCGTTCTCGAAGGCCGTGACCGTATGTTCCATGTCGGGTCTTCCTGAGATTTAGCCGAAGCGGCCGGTGACGTAGTCACGGGCCCGCTGGGTGACGGGGTTGGTGAACATCTGCTCGGTCGGGCCGAACTCGACGAGGTTCCCCAGGTACATCAGGCCGGTGTAGTCCGAGCACCGCGCCGCCTGGCCCAGGTTATGGGTCACGATGACGATGGTGTAGTCGGTCTTCAGCAGGGCGATGGTCTCTTCCAGGCGCGCCGTGGAGATCGGGTCGAGCGCCGAGGCCGGCTCGTCCAGCAGCAGCACTTCCGGCTTGATGGCGATGGCGCGCGCGACGCACAGGCGTTGCTGCTGACCGCCGGAGAGGCCAAGGCCCGACTCCTTGATCTTGTCCTTCACCTCGTCCCACAGGGCGGCGCGGCGCAGAGCCTCCTCGACGCGGGCGTCGGTCTCGGCCTTGGACAGCTTTTCGTACAGGCGCATGCCGAAGGCGACGTTGTCGTAGATCGACATCGGGAAGGGGGTCGGCTTCTGGAACACCATGCCGACGCGCGAACGCAGGGTCGGCAGGTCCAGGCTCGAGCCCAGGATGTCCTCGCCGTCCAGCAGGATCTTGCCGCTGGCCTTCTGGCCCGGATAGAGCGCGTACATGCGGTTCAGGGTGCGCAGCAGGGTGGACTTGCCGCAGCCCGAGGGGCCGATCAGCGCGGTCACCGCGTTGCGCGCGAAGCCGACGCTTACCCCGTGCAGGGCGTGCTTGGCGCCGTAGTAGAAGTTCAGGTCCTGGATATCGACCTTCACCTGATCGGCGGGAACCGGCGTGATCGCCGTTTCAGGCGCGCCGTCATGCGATGCGGAAAGGGGGGCGTTCATGAGCGGCGGGGCTCCCTGGCGACGATGCGCGCGATGATGGTGACGGCCAGCACGGTGATGGCGATGAGCAGGGCGCCGGCCCAGGCGAGGCGGCGCCAGTCGTCATAGGCGCTGAGCGCGTACTGGTAGATGACGGCCGGCAGGCTGGCCGTGGGCTTGCCCATGTTGAGGCTGAAGAACTGGTTGTTCAGGGCGGTGAACAGCAGGGGCGCGGTCTCGCCGGTGATGCGGGCGAAGGCCAGCAGGGCGCCGGTCAGGATGCCGCCCCCGGCCGAGCGCCACAGCACCGACAGGATGGTGCGCCACAGCGGCGTGCCCAGGGCTACCGCCGACTCCCGCAGGGCGCCGGGCTGCAGCAGCAGAACGTCCTCGGTCGCTCGGGTGATGACCGGAGCCGCCAGCAGCGCCAGGGCCGCCGCGCCGGCATAGCCGGAGAAGCCGCCGAAGGGCGCGACCAGGATGCCGTAGATGAACAGGCCGATGAGGATCGACGGCGCCGACAGCAGCACGTCGTTCAGGAAGCGGACGACCGCGCCGTACTTGCTGTCGCCGGCGTACTCGGCCAGCCAGGTGCCGGCCAGGACGCCGATGAAGAGCGCGCCGGCCATGCCCAGCACGCACATCATCAGCGAGCCGAGGATGGCGTTGCGCAGACCGCCGGCGGAGCCGGGAGCGGGGGTGTCCCTGGTGAAGACCGCCAGGTCCAGCCCGCCGAGGCCCTGGGTCAGCAGGGACCACAGGATGGCGGCCAGGAAGGCCAAGGCGATGAAGGTCACCAGATAGCAGCCCGCCGAGAAGAGGGCGTTGGCGAACTGGCGTTGGGCGGCGCGTGCGGATTTCATCAGTGCTTGCTCTGCCCGATCAGCAGGCGGGCCAGGCCCAGCACCGCGAAGGTGATGATGAACAGCATGAGGCCCAGGGCCAGCAGCGAGGAGGTGTGCGCCACGCTGGTGGCCTCGGTGAACTCGTTGGCGATGGTCGAGGCGATGGTCGAACCGCTGTCGAAGATCGATTTCGGGAAGCCGTGCGAATTGCCGATGATGAAGGTCACGGCCATGGTCTCGCCCAGCGCGCGGCCCAGGCCCAGCATCACCGCGCCGATGGCGCCGCGGCGGACATAGGGCAGGGTGACGGAGGAGACCACCTCCAGGCGGGTCGCCCCCAGGCCGTAGGCGCTCTCACGCACCTGCGGCGGGACGGTCAGCAGCAGCTCGCGCAGCATGGCGGCCATGAATGGCAGGATCATGATCGCCAGGATGATGGCGGCGGCCAGGATGCCCGTGCCGTTGGGAATGCCGGCCACCAGCTTTTCCCAGATCGAGCCGGCCGGGGCCGACATCATTAGAGGCACCTGAACGTGCTTCGAAAAGAACGGGGCGAAGACGAACAGGCCCCACATGCCGTAGACGATGGACGGAATGCCGGCGAGCAGCTCGACCGCCGTGCCGATCGGACGGCGCAGGACGGTGGGGCAGAGCTCCACGAGGAAGATCGCCACGCCAAACGCGATAGGCAGTGAGATGACCAGCGCCAGGGCGGCGGTGATGATGGTCCCGACCAGGGGCCCGGCGGCGCCATAGACGTCCGTCACCGGGTTCCATTCGGACGAGGTGATGAAGCCCAGGCCCATGGTCTGGAACGCCGGCCAGCCGCCGATGGCCAAGGTGATGATGACCCCGCCTAGGGCCGCCAGCAGCGCCGTCGCCGCGGCGAAGCACAGGGCCTGGAAGATCGGATCGAAGCCGGCGCCCTTGGGCCTTGCCGGCTTCAGGCCCGGCGATGCGTCTGCGGTCAGGGTCATCAGGCTTTCCAAAGGGGTGGTCGCGAACGTCTGGGACGTTCGCGACCGAGGGTCTTCCGGGGGAGGATCAGTTGCAAGCGAGAGCGGGGGACGGGAGCCCCCGGGAAGCGGCCAAGAAATGTCGGTTCATCGCCGTCTCCTGCCGCCTCGACGCTGGTTCGATTGCTTCGACAGCGGCGTTTAGTGTCGGTCAGCGACGGTTCTATGTGAGTTTCATGATGGTTTCGTGACAGTGCGCGTCGCGCCCCTGAAAGCTCGGCTGGAAGGCCGCGCGGCGGATGGGCGCACGGCGGTGAAGCGGAACATTTCATGGGAGGCGGACGCTTCTAGAGCTCCAACATGGAGAACCGCCGTGAAAGTCAGTGAAGTCATGACGGCTCAAGTCGTCACCGCCAAACCGAACACCTCGATCCGCGAGATCGCCCGCATGATGGCCGAGATCGACAGCGGCGCCGTGCCGGTCGTCGAGGAAGGCAAGGTCGCCGGCCTCATCACCGACCGCGATATCGTCGTGCGCCTGGTCGCCAAGGGCGGCGACCTCGAAGGGCCGGTGTCCGAGGTCATGAGCTCCGAGATCCAGAGCTGCCGCGAGGACGACAACCTGGCGGACGCCACCGCCAAGATGGCCACGCACAGCGTCCGTCGCCTTGTGGTGTTGAACGAGTCCGGCCGTCTGTCGGGCATCCTGTCCCTGGGCGATGTGGCCCAGGATTACGGCGCGAAGGTCGTCGGCGCGACCCTGGACGAAATCTCGTCCGCACCCGCCGACCACTAGAGGCGGACGGCAATATGGAGAAACGCCGCGCTCCTGGTGGGGCGCGGCGTTTTTCATCAGCTCAGGTCGAGGGCGTAGCCCGCCGAGCGCACCGTGCGGATCGCATCCACATCGGCGTTGGCGTTCAGCGCCTTGCGCAGGCGGCCGACGTGAACGTCGACGGTGCGCAGGTCGATATAAACGTCCGGGCCCCAGACGGCGTCCAGCAGCCGCTCGCGGCTGAAAACGCGGCCGGGATGCTGCAGGAAGTAGTCGAGCAGCTTGAACTCCGTCGGACCAAGTTTCACCTCGCGGCCGCCGCGCTTAACCCGGTGGGCCACGCGGTCCATGACGATATCCCCATGGGCCAGCTGGTCATCGGTCAGGCCTGGGCGGCTGCGGCGCAGCAGGGCGCGGACCCGGGCGGTCAGCTCGGTCATGCCGAACGGCTTGACCAGATAGTCGTCGGCGCCGGTGTCGAGGCCGCGGACCTTGTCCGTCTCCTCGCTGCGGGCCGTGAGCATGATGATCGGCACGTTGCGGGTCTGGGCGCGGCCGCGAAGGCGGCGGCAGACCTCGATGCCCGAGACCTTGGGCAGCATCCAGTCGAGAACGACCAGATCGGGCGTATCCTCGCCCATGCGCAGGATGGCGTCCTCCCCATCGGCGGCGTGGGTGACGCGATAGCCTTCCTTTTCCAGATTGTACTGAAGCAGGGCGGCCAGGGCGTCCTCATCCTCGACGACGAGAAGGTGTGGTTTCACAGCGCCATATCCTCTGTGGACGGTGTATCGAGCGAGCTCCACTTGGGACGCTCAGCGGTCAGTTCTTCGCCGGTGATCTCGAAGTGGATGATCTCGGCGATGTTGGTGGCGTGGTCGCCGATCCGTTCGAGGTTCTTCGCGATGAACAGCAGGTGGGCGCCCGTCTGAACGGTCGCCGAATCCTGGCGCATCAGCTCCAGAAGCTCGCGGAACAGGCTTTCGTAGTGGTCGTCCACTTCCTCGTCCCGACGCCACACGCCGAGCGCGCGGTCGAAGTCGGTGACGGCGTAGGCGTCGACCACCTCATTGAGGCGGGAGGAGACCAGGCGGCCCATGCGCTCGATGGCGCGCATGATGCTGGTCGGATCGGCGTCGGCCAGGACCAGGCTGCGCTTGGCGATGTTGCGCGCCAGGTCGCCGCAGCGCTCCAGATTCATGGCCAGCTTCATGGCCGAAACCGCGCGGCGCAGATCCACGCCGCTGGGGCCATAAGAAGCGATGAGGGCGATGGCACGGCGCTCGATGTCGGCCTGCATGGCGTCGAGGCGCACGTCTCGCTCGATCAACGCGCGGGCGGCGCCCGTATCACGCTTGGCCAGACAATCGACAGCATCAGCAACCTGGGCTTCGGCAAGGCCGCCCATTCGGGTCACTTCAGCAGCGAGTTGGCGAAGTTCGTCGGCGCAGGATGCGTCCACGGGCGGTCTCCGAGCACAGTGTCATCTAATAGCGGCCGCACATGACAGTTTTGCGACGGTGAGCGCTAGTGTGTGACAGGAAAATAGGCCGTGAACGTGGTTCCCTGGCCTTCCGCGCTTTCGACCACCAAGCCGCCGCGATGGCGGTTGACGATATGCTTGACGATGGCGAGGCCGAGGCCTGTTCCCAGGCGCTCGCCGCTCTTCTGACCTTCCACCCGATAGAAGCGCTCCGACAGTCGGGGCAGGTTCTGGCGGGCGATGCCGGGGCCGTCGTCGGACACCCGGATGACCACGTAGCGGCCATCCGCCGCATCCGGCGTCAGCAGGGACAGGCGGGCCGCGCCGGGACGTGACGGCGTGGCCGCCGCGCCGGCGGGAGCCTCCACCACGTCGACCCGGACCTCGCCGCCGTCGGGGGAGTATTTGGCCGCGTTGTCGATCAGGTTCTGCAGCACCTGCACCACCTGGTCGCGATCGCCGAGAACCAGCGGCGAGGAGACGGGGATGTTGGGCGCGATGCGGACGCCGCGCTGGGCGTGCATGGGGCCGCTGGCGCTCATCACGTCATGGATTGCGGATTTGACGTCCACCTCGCCGGACGGGGGGATGTGCTCGTTCAGCTCGATGCGGCTCAGCGACAGCAGGTCGTCGATCAGGCGCGCCATGCGTCCCGCCTGCGCGGCCATGATGCCGAGGAAACGGTCGCGGGCGGCCGGGTCGTCCTTGGCGTGGCCCTGCAGGGTCTCGACGAAGCCGGCCAGGGAGGCCAGCGGCGTGCGCAGTTCGTGGCTGGCGTTGGCCAGGAAGTCGGCTCGCATCCGCTCGTTGCGGCGGGCGTCGGTCTCGTCGCGCAGAATTAGCAGGACCTGGCGGACGCCGCTGGCGGTGTCGGGCAGGGGGCGGACCAGCGCGCGCCACCAGCGCGGCTGGGCGCCGTAGGTTTCGTAGTCGGCCTCGGCCCCGCCGTCGCTCAGGCCCTGGTCCACCGCCTCCAGCAGGCGGGGATGGCGCAGCACCGACACCAGCGGCGCGCCCTCGGCAGGAATGCGCAGCAGGGTCTGGGCGGCGGCGTTGGCGAAGGTGATCGTCCGGTCGGACGGGTCGGTCAGGGCGCCGGCGGCGACAACCATGACCGGATCGGGAAGGCGTTCGACGATTTCGTCGGCGTCGGGCGCCTGGGGCATGTTCAGACCTCGCCTTTCGCGCCGGCGGCGCGGTGGAACAGCTGCAGGCTTCGCAGGCGCGCAAGCTGGGCAGCGTCGTCCACGTATTCGGCGGGTGCGACAAACGCGTGACCGGCGTCATAAAAATAGACAGGAAGGTCGGGGAAGGCGGCGACGATGCGGTCCGACAGGGCCGGCGGGATCAGTTCGTCGCGCTTGCCCAGGTGCAGGATCAAGGGAACCTGGGGCGCCTCGTCCAGGTGCTCGACGATCTGGTGGCCATAGAAGGCGGACACGGCGGTGATGCCTTCGCAGCGCGCCGCCGCGACCCAGGACGCCGTGCCGCCCCAGCAGAAGCCCATGACGAAGACCGGCTGCTTCAGCCAGTCGATGGCCGCCTGAATGTCGCCTGCCGTCCGGGGCCAGTCGGTGCGGACGCCGAAGTCCATCTTCCGCTTGCGGGCGGCGGGGTCAATGTCGACCTCGGGAAAGCCGCGCTCGAAACGATCAAGCAGGCTCGGGACCAGCACCTCATAACCCTGGTCGGCATAGGACTGGGCCAGGTCGCGCAGATGCGGGGTCACGCCCCAGATGGCGTGAAGCAGGATCAGCCCGCCGCGCCGCGCATCGGTCGGCGCGGCATGGAAGGCGTCGAGCACATGCCCGTCGGCGGCGTTGGTGAGCTGGATCACGTCGCTCATGGGATCAAGCGGCGTTGGCGGCGAAGAGTTCGCGGGTCAGACGCCGCGCCTCGGCCGCGTCGTGCGGGTCCGAATCCGGACGGCCGTCATTGTTGAAGCCGTGGCCGGACTTGTCCCAGACATGCACCGGCACGTCAGGGTGATGGGTCTGGATCGTCGCCTTCACCGCGTCGGCGGGAATGTAGTCGTCCTTGCGGCCCAGGTGGACGATGACCGGGCAGTTCAGGTCGATGTCCGCGTTCTCGGCCACCAGGCTGCCGTAGTAGCTGGCCGCCGCCGACAGGCCCTTGCAGCGCCCTGCCGCCAGCCAGGCCAGCGATCCGCCGTAGCAGTAGCCGACCACGAAGACCGGACCGCGTGGACGCATCTCGTCGATGCAGGCCTGGACGTCGGAAAGCGCCGTGCCCAGCGGATGGGACAGGGCGTGGTTGCGGCCTCGGGCGAAGCCTTCGGGGTCATGCTCCGCCACGAAGTTCGGTTCGTACCGGTCGAACAGGGCGGGGGCGATGACCTCGTACCCGGCCTGGACCCAGCGCTCGACGTCCACATGGATGTAGGCGTCGAGGCCGAAAATCTCCTGCAAAACCACCACCCCGCCGATCGCCTCGCCCTCGGGAAGGGCCTGGAGGGCGGTGAACTCGAACCCGTCGCGCGGGCTCTTCAGGGTGATGGTCTGCATGATGTCTCCTGCGAGGAGTGATCCTAGACGTTGAAGCGGAAGTGCATCACGTCGCCGTCCTTGACGACGTACTCCTTGCCTTCCGAACGCATCTTGCCGGCTTCTTTGGCGCCGGCTTCACCGCCGAGCTTGACGAAGTCGTCGAAGGCGATGGTTTCGGCACGGATGTAGCCTTTCTCGAAATCGGTGTGGATCACGCCGGCGGCTTGCGGGCCGGTGTCGCCAACATGGATCGTCCAGGCGCGGGCTTCCTTGGGGCCGACCGTGAAATAGGTCTGCAGGCCCAGCAGGTTGTAGGCCTCGCGGATCAGGCGGTTCAGGCCGGGCTCTTCGAGGCCCAGGGTCTCCAGGAACTCGGCCCGCTCGGCGGCGTCGAGCATCGCGATCTCGCTCTCGATCTGGGCGGAAATCACCACGGACTTGGCCTTGTCCTTGGCGGCGCGCTCGGCGACCAGGTCGGAGAACTTGTTGCCCTTGTCGGCCGAGCCTTCATCGACGTTGCAGACGTAGAGCGCCGGCAGAGAGGTCAGCAGCTGCAGCATGTGCCAGGCCTTCTCGTCTTCCTTGTCCACGCTGGCGGCGCGAGCCGGACGGCCTTCACGCAGCTGAGCCAGGGCCAAGTTGATCAGGCGCAGGGTGTTGGCGGCTTCCTTGTCGCCGCCCGACTTAGCCTTCTTCTCGATGGCCGGCAGGCGCTTCTCCAGGCTTTCCAGGTCGGCGAGCATCAGCTCCATCTCGATGATCTCGAGATCGCTGAGCGGGTCGATGCGGCCCTCGACGTGGGTGATGTCGTCATCCTCGAAGCAACGGGCCACGAAGGCCACGGCGTCGCAGTCGCGGATGTTGGCCAGGAACTGGTTGCCCAGGCCTTCGCCCTTGGACGCGCCGCGCACCAGGCCGGCGATGTCGACGAAGGTGATACGGGCCGGGATGATCTCCTTGGAGCCGGCGATCTTGGCCAGGGCGTCCAGGCGCGGTTCCGGCACCGCCACGTCGCCGGTGTTCGGCTCGATGGTGCAGAAGGGATAGTTCGCCGCCTGGGCCGAAGCGGTCTGGGTCAGGGCGTTGAACAGGGTCGACTTGCCTACGTTGGGCAGGCCGACGATGGCGACTTTCAGGGCCATGGAGCACTCGCAGATTTCGTTGGCGCGCGACCTAGCACGGATGGGCGGTTTGGCGAAACGGAGGGGTTGAAACCATCTGTAACAGTGACGATATCATTCGCTCGGATTTCAGGAGTATTCCAATGAGCAGCGTTCGTCCCGTCATCAAGCTGGTCAAGGGCGTGCCGACCTCGGACGGGGACGGCGTGCGGCTGACGCGCGTGCTGGGCACGCAGGAAGCGCAGATGTTCGATCCCTTCCTGATGCTGGACTGCTTCGACACTGCCCAAGCCTCCGACTATGTGGGCGGCTTCCCGGACCACCCGCACCGCGGCTTCGAGACCGTGACCTACATGCTGGAGGGCCGCATGAAGCATGCGGACAACACCGGCCGTGAAGGGATCATCGGCACCGGCGGCGTGCAGTGGATGCGCGCCGGGCGCGGCATCATCCATTCGGAGATGCCGCTGCAGACCGACGGCCGCATGCGCGGCTTCCAGCTGTGGGTGAACCTGCCCGCCGAGCTGAAGATGAGCGCGCCCGGCTACCAGGAGTTCGAAGCGGACAGCATCCCCGTCGAGACCCGCGAAGGCGGCGTCACCGTCAAAGCCATCGCCGGAACCACCAGCGAAGGTTCGGTCGGGCCCGTGGGCGGCGGCGCCGTGGACGCGCTCTATTTCGACATCACCCTTCCGGCCGGCGCCCGGTTTGAGGAGCCGGTGGGCGACGAGCGCGCGGCCATGCTGGCTGTTTACGAAGGCTCCGTCCGCGTGGCCCATGACCAGGTCGACGCCCTCACCGGGGTATTCCTGGGTTCGGGCGGCCGCGTGGTGGTCGAGGCCAAGACCGACGCCCGCCTGCTGCTGATCGCCGGCAAGCCGATCAACGAGCCGGTCTTCTGGCACGGCCCCTTCGTGATGAACACGCGCGAGGAGATCGTCCAGGCGGTCAACGACTTCAACGCCGGGCGGTTCTGAACCCTAGGGTTCAGCGCTCAGGAAGGCCGCAATCCTGTCGGCGAAGGCCTTCGGTTGCTCCACGTACATGAAGTGGCCCGTGGCGGGGACGGTCTCCAGCTTCGCGCCGGGGATCGCGGTCTCCAGCTCACGGGCCTGTTCGTGGACGTTCTCGATGTCGACCTCTCCCACCAGAATCAGGGTCGGCGCCTTTATCTCGCCAAGGCGGGGCTTGGCGTCGACCATGAAGCGCTCCTTGTTCCCCGCGCCGAAGTTGTGCGGGTTCGCCTTGATCCAGGCGACCACCCGCTGCCGCTCGGCGTCGGCGTTCTTGCTCAGGATGTAGGGATCACGCGCGGCACCCTCGATGTCGCCGGCCTTGAAGAGCGCCGCCAGCTTCAGGCCGCGCATCATGAAGGCCATGGACGGCTTGAAGCCCGCCACCCACGGGCCGACCAGGACGAGACCGTCCACGGCCTCGGGACGGGCGAGTGCGAAATCCACCGCCACGCCCCCGCCGGCCGATGAGCCGACGAACGTGGCGCGCTCGACCTTCAGCGCCTTGAGCAGCGCCTCCAGATCCCGTGCGGGCTGATAGGTCGCCTCGGCGGCCGGCGACGCTCCATAGCCGCGGCGGTCGTAGCGGATCACCCGGAACTGCTCGCACAGCAGGGGCTGCACATCGTCGAAGGCCGCTGAATGCAGGATGCCGTCGTGGATCAGGACTATGGCTTTTGGGCCTGACCCGCAGGCGTCATAGGCCAGCTTTCCGTCCTGGACCTCGATGAAGGCGGGCTCGGCGACGGCCGGGGCGATGCTGAGCAGCAGGCATGCGGCCGCGATCGCCCGAACGGGCGTTGAAAGAAAGCGCATTTGAATCTCCGGGTTTTAAGGGGCGGGGGTCAGCCGGCCTGTCTCAGTTCTTCCTCGCCGCCCTCGGGCTCGTATTCGAGGATGTCGCCGGGCTGGCAGTCGAGAAAGCGGCAGATGGCGTCCAGGGTGGAGAAGCGCAGGCCCTTCACCTTGCCGGACTTCAGCAGGGACAGGTTGGCTTCGGTGATGCCGATGGCGCGGGCCAGGGCGTTCGAGCGCACCTTGCGGCGGGCCATCATCACGTCGAGTCGCAGGATGATCGGCATCAGACGAAGGCCTCCCGGTCTTCCTCGA
Source organism: Caulobacter segnis (assembly GCF_029543125.1). Classification (GTDB taxonomy): domain Bacteria; phylum Pseudomonadota; class Alphaproteobacteria; order Caulobacterales; family Caulobacteraceae; genus Caulobacter; species Caulobacter segnis_D. The sequence continues at coordinate 75,170 of NZ_JARQWW010000008.1, read as the reverse complement.
TCTCTCGGCCGACCTGCATCACCTGGGCGATGACGAAGACCAGCAGGCCGAGGATGAAGGCCTGGATGCTGGCAAGGTGCATCCACTTGCGGTCGATCTCCCAGCCCGTGGCGCTGAGGAACAGGTGGCAGAGGAGTGGGGCGACGGCGTAGGCGCACAGCCACACGCCGACCTGGCCGATGAGCCATCCGTTTCGGCGACCGAAGACTTCGCCCTGGCTGTAGAGGGCGAACAATTCCCGCAGACGCCAGAAGATCATCAGGCTGGGGGCGATGCGCACGACGCCCACCGCCGCATAGGCCAGGCGATGTGGCAGGGACAGGGTGCGGAAGGCCACGGAGTCCGCTGAGCCCTTGCCGATCCACACGGCGTTGGAGCCGATGCGGAAGTCATCGCCCGTATAGAAGACGACGGCTGCGATCAGAGCCGCCGCGATCGCTCCCACCAGGATCAGCAGGGCTGTGAACAGCCAGGACAGTGCGCGGCTGGCGAGGCGCAGGCGCTGGTGATGCGCGGCGGTCGGCAGAGCGACAGGCGCGGGCTTCAACTGGACGACGGTGGTCATGCGATCCTCCCGCCATCATGGATTCAACAGAAAAAACTTTCTGTCAAACGATATGGTTGGGTTTGTCAGTCCTGCGCCAGACGCGCCTTGACCCGATCGTAGAGGGATAGGCGCAAGGTGGCCTGCTCCAGGCGGTCCAAGGCGGCGAGTGCGTCTTGCGCCTCGTCGTTCAGTTCGACAGCGGTCTCTGACAGTGCCGCCCATAGAGGGGCGAGGCGCGCGGCGACGTCTCGCCCGGCCGGGGTCAGGCGCAGGCGACGTTGGCGGGGATTGGTCTTGTCGGCGTCCCAGGCGATCAGCTTCGCGGTTTCCAGTCCCGCACGCACCTGGCTGACGGTGGCATGGCTGACGCCAAGCGCGGCGGCGAGCTCCCCCACGGTCAGGGTCTCGTACAGGCTGAGCAGATTGACCACGCCGAACCAGCGCTGCTCGAACGCCACGCCGCTTTCGGCGTAGAGGCGGGCGGCGTCGCGGTCGATTCGCTCGGACAGGCGGCGAAGGCGCGCGCCGATCGCGGCCGCGCCAGCCTTGGTCGTATAGCCGCTGGGATCGTCGGAGCGGGCCGTCATTGACTTCCGTCGTTACTAGTTACAAGGGTGGCCCATAAGGTTAGGGTGGAGCCCTCGTCGTGAACAGGCGCGATCTTCTCATCTCGGGCGTCGCGGGCGCCGGGCTGCTGGCGTCCGGCGTGAGTCACGCGGATGATGGCTTGCTCCAGTCGTGGCTGAAGCGCTGGCTGGCGGCCTTCAATGATCCTGACCTGAGAATCTACAAGCAGTTCGTGGAGACGCTGGCGCCGAGCGTTCGGCCCTATGTGGACGACGACCTTTCCGTGCGCGAGGTGACGGGCGGCTTCCAGTTGGTGTCGTCCCAGGTGACGGGCGCCAACGAGATCACCGCCATCATGAAGGACCGGGCCTGGGATCGACGGTCCAAGGTGGTGCTGACCGCGACCGGCGGCGAGAAGCTCGACGACATCGCCTTCGCCGGCGCCCCGGGGGAGGCTTTGCAGCGCTTGGATGAGCGTCTCGCCATAGCCGCGTCGGTAGAGAAGTTGCGGGAGGAAGGGGCTGTCGGCCGCTTCAACGGCGCGGCCCTGACGGCGCGTGGAGAAAAGGTGCTGCTCAAAGTGGCCCATGGCATGGCCGATGAATCAACCGGGGCGGCCGTCACGCCGTCCATGCGATTCTGCATAGGTTCCATGGGCAAGATGTTCACCGCCGTGGCCGTCATGCAGATGGTCGAGTCGGGGCGTCTGAAGCTTTCCGACACGCTGGCGGTCCACCTGCCGGACTATCCCAACCAGGCCCTGGCCAGCCGTGTGACCGTCGAGCGCCTGCTGACCCACACCGGCGGCACGGGCGATATCTTTGGCCCGCAGTACGACGCCAATATCGACAAGCTGAAGACGCCGGCCGATCTCGTCCGCTTCTACGGCGCCCGCGAGCCGATCTTCGAGCCCGGCGCCCGATGGGGCTACAGCAACTACGGCTTCGTGCTGCTGGGCGCGATTCTCGAACGGGTGGCGGGCAAGCCCTATGAAGCTGTGTTCCAGGAGGCGATCTTCATGCCGGCCGGAATGGTGTCGACCTCGCAAGGCTTTGCATCGTCTAAGCCGACGGCCAGGCCCTACACCGGCGCCAGGGCGACAGGATTGAAGGCGTTGACACCCTACGACGGTCTGCCGGCCGGGGGCGGATATTCAACCGTCGAAGACATGCACGCCTTCGCCATCGGTCTGCGCGCGGGGCGGTTGGTCAAACCGGCGACCCTGGCCGCAATGACCACGCCGAAGGTGGTCGCGGGATCATCCCATTGGGGCCTCGGCATGGCGATCCGCAGCCGCAACGGCGCGACCTACTATGGTCATGGCGGCAGCGCACCGGGCGTCAACGGCGACTTCGCCGTCTATCGCGACGACGTGACGGTGGTCCTTTGCAACCGAGGCCATCCAGCGGCGCTCAACGCCGCCGACTTCATCGGCGCGCGCCTGCCGGCCTAGTCCTCGCGCTTACGCGGATCCGCCTTGGGCGCGGGAGCCAGGCGCATGATCTCGGCCTGGTAGCGCTCGTCGTCGCCCATGGCGGCGAAGGGCAGGGCGTCGGCGATGGCGTCCAGCATGGGATCGAGCCACTGGTGGTCGACCTTGTGGAAGTCGCCCAGGACGTAGTGCATCACCGCGTCCTTGTGGCCGGGATGGCCGACGCCGATGCGGCCGCGGCGGAAAGCATCGCCGATCTGGCTGGTGACGGAGCGGATGCCGTTGTTGCCGGCCGCGCCGCCGCCCGACTTCATGCGGAAGCGGCCGGGCGCCATGTCGATCTCGTCGTGGAAGACGATGACGTCAGCCGGCGCGAGCTTGAAGAACTTCATGGCCTCGCCCACGGCGCGGCCGCTCTCGTTGTAATAGGTCTTGGGCTTCAGCAGCAGCAGCTTGACCGGGCCGTCCGGGGTGCTGACCTGGCCCTCGCAGGCCATGCCCTGGAACCGGCTGCGCCACGGGGCGGTGGACCATTTGCGCGCCAGGGCGTCCACGGCCATGAAGCCGACGTTGTGGCGGTTCTTCTCGTACTTGCTCTCGGGGTTGCCGAGGCCGGCGAGGATCAGCATGGCGTGTTCCCGGATACGAAATCGCCCGCGAAGGCAGAGCCTTCGCGGGCGATGAACGGTTCAGCCCCGAAGGGAGAAACTTACTCTTCGGTGGCGGCTTCTTCAGCGGCTTCCGACATCGCGGCCGACGAGACCTTGATGTTGGCGATCACGAAGTCGCGGTCCAGAGCCGGCTTCACGCCCTTCGGCAGCTTGATTTCCGACATGCGGATGGTGTCGCCGATGTTGTGGGTCGACAGGTCGATGATCAGTTCTTCCGGAATGGCGTTGGCCGGGCAGGACAGCTCGACCGTGTGACGCACGACTTCCAGCGAACCGCCGGCCTTCATGCCCGGCGAGGTGTCGTGGTTCTTGAAGTGAACCGGGACTTCGATCTTGATCGTCTGGGACTCGTCCACGCGATACAGGTCGAAGTGGATCGGCTCATCCGTGACCGGATGGAACTGGATGTCCTTGGCGATGACCGGCTGGGTCTCTTCGCCGTACTTCAGGGTCACCAGGTGGCCCGACAGCTTGCCCGTATAGAGCGCCTTGCGGAACTCGTTCGAGCGAACCTCGATCATGACGGGGTTCTTGCCGCCGCCGTAGAGGACGCCGGGAACCTTGCCAGCATTGCGGGACGCGCGGGCGCCGCCGGTGCCGGCGCGCTCACGGACTTCGACGTTCAGAACGATCTCGGCCATAGGTCTTTTCTCAAAACGAAACGCCGCGCGTGATATCCGCGCGGTGACAGTCGGATGAATAGGGTGCGGCTAGATACACGAGGGCGCGGGACGTTGCAACGCCCCGCGCGACTCTGAATCGAATACGGGCGATCAGCCCTTCTTCTTGGCCGGCGCCTTCTTCTTCACCGGGGCCTTCACGGTGGCCTTAACCGGGGCCGGCGGGGGCGGGATATAGGGCATGGCCGCGCCGGAGCTCTTGATGAGGCACTGGCCGGTGTCCATCAGGATGTGCTGGCCGACGCAGAACACGTCTTCATAGTGCGGCTTGGCCACGGCCAGGCACTGATAGAGGTTCAGCTTGGCCAGGTTCAGGCACTGGCCGGCCGAGGGTTCGGCCAGCAGGGGCTGGACCGTCGCCATGTGCATGTCGCCGGCTTCGCCCAGGGCCGCCAGGGCGGCCACGGCCAGGCCGCGGATCACCAGCGGGGTGTAGGGCGGCGGCGCGGAGGTCGGCGTCAGGCCGAGCGGCGTGACGCCCGTGCTGACCTGATGCAGGCGGGCGGTTTCATCCGGCGAGGCCTGGGGCGGCGTGGCGGAAAGCGCCTTGGCTTCCGCCAGGCGGCTTTCGCGGTTGGCGACCGCCGCCAGGGACCATTTCTGGCGCTGGATGTCGTAGGCGGCCTGCTTCACGGCCCGTCCATTCATATAGACCTGGGTGGCGTCGGTCCCCAGGGCCGCAATCACCAGGCCGGCGGCGGTGTCCGAGCCCTTGATGACCACGGCGTAGGCCGGATCGCGGAGAATCTGCTGGGTGACCTGCTGGCGCTGGGTCTGGTTGGCGGCGAATTCGCGCACGGCCGAGACGAAAGCCGGATCCTGCAGGGCGACCACGGCGGCGTAGGCGACCGCGCCGGACACCAGCTGGCGGCTTTCATAGGCCGAACCGGTTTTCACGGCCTGAGCCACCTGAAGGCCGTCGGTGAAGCCGGCGGAAACCGCGCCCGCGCTTTGCATGTAGCCACGATAAGCGGCGGCCTGTTCGACGATGCGGGGCGACAGGGTGATCGGCGGCGGCACATAGGCCACGGGCGGCGGGGGCGGCGGGGCCTCGGGCGTCGCGCAGGCGGTCAGGACGGCAAGCAAGCTGAGGCCCGCCAGGGCCTTAACGCGGCTAATTCGAATCATCTGGCGGAGATCCTCGAAAATTGAAGGGGTTAGCGCCGGTTAAGCGCCAGTACGGGCAATAGTGTGACGGTGGATCGTTAACCCTGTTTTTACAAGCTGAGCCACGCAGCATGATCGAACGCAAAACAAGCTCGGGCGTTCAATCCCCTTGAGTGGAAAGGTTTCCGATCCTTCACAAAGTGTCGAAGGCTTAATTTGCTTCTGACCGGCGTTCGGCCGCAAAATCCAAGCACAGAAAAGGAGACCACATGACCGACGCCACCCCTGAAACCGTCATTCCCGCCGCGCCTGTCGCGGCAAGCGAAGACCGTCTTCTCCCGGGGATCGTCTACGCTCTGTACCTGCTCGGATTCTCGAACGGGCTGACCTTCATCATCGGCGTGATCCTCGCCCACGTCCAGGAGGGAACCGCCGGCCCGAAGATGAAGAGCCACTACACGTTCCAGATCCGGACGTTCTGGATCGCGGCCGTCGGCCTCCTCGTCGCTGGCGCGGTGTTCGCAGTCAGCATCCCGCTGAGCTTCCTGCTCATCGGCATTCCGGGCTTGCTCGTCAGCCTCATGTTCATGGGCGCGATCGCGATCTGGTTCCTGGTGCGGACCATTGTCGGCCTCGTCTATCTGGCGCGCGACGAAGCCTATCCGCGTCCGAACGCCTGGCTGGTCTAAAGCCCGCCACAGTCTAGGTGAAGAAGCGCCCGTCCCGCCCCCGCGGGGCGGGCGTCGCCTTGCGGGGAAAGGCGTTCTCAGCCACCGTGCGGGGCTGTTCGCCGAGCCACGGCGTGACCCGACCTTTGGAGACCCTGGCATGAGTGCGCCGGCCGATCCGCGACTGATCCTCCGTGATGACGAACTGGATTCCGGCCTGGAGCTGATCCTGCTGGCCGAGGCCGGCATCTGGGCCGCCGTGGACGCGGCGCTGGAGGCGGAGCCCAAGGGGCTGGGCCGCTCGCATTGGCGCGCCGCGCTGTTGCTGCGCCGCCGTCCGGCGGTGGGGGTGCAGGAGTTGGCCCGCATGACCGGCCTGTCGAAACAGGCCGCCAGCCGCACCTTGTCCGACCTGGAGAAGGCCGGTTACGTCCATAAGACCGCGGGGGACCTGGACGCCCGCCGCCGCACAACGGAGCTGACCAGCGAGGGCGCGGCCTTCGAGAGCAGGGTCAGCGAACGCCTGCGCGCCGTGGTCGCCAAGGCCTATCGCACGGGGGGGCTGGACGGGGTGGCCGGCACACGGCGTATTCTGTCGGCCCTGGCTGGGCCCAGGGTCTCCATCGGCGTTCGCCGGAGCGAAGCGGCATGACCCCTGCGGAAGCGCGTGACCGTCACCTGCTGGTCGTCGACGACGACGACCGCATCCGCACCCTGATCAAGGAATTCCTGGCCCGCGCCGGCTTCCGCGTCACCGCCGCCCAGGACGCCGCCGCCGCCCGCAAGCTGATGGACGCGTTCGACTTCGACCTGATGGTGCTGGACGTGATGATGCCGGGCGAGGATGGCTTCGCCTTCACAAAGTCTCTGCGCGCCCGCGCTGGGGAGGCTGGCCGCACGCCGATCCTGATGCTGACCGCCCGGGATCATTCGTCTGACCGGATCGAGGGCCTGACCTTGGGGGCCGACGACTATCTGTCCAAGCCGTTCGAGCCGCAGGAGCTGTTGCTGCGGATCGAGGCGATCCTGCGTCGGGCCGGGCCGCGTGTGACCCTGTCGGAAAGTCTGATGATGGGCGACTGCGCCTTTGATCCCGAACGCGGCGAATTGACCCGCGCGGGGGAGCCCGTGCGTCTGACTGAGGCTGAAGTCGAACTTCTGCGCCAGCTGGCCCGCGCCGTCCATGAGCCTGTGGACCGCATGGATCTGGCCCGGGACGCCGCCGACATCACCGGCCGCGCCGTGGACGTTCAGGTCACGCGTTTGCGCCGCAAGATCGAGCCGGACCCGAAGAACCCCCGCTACCTCCAGACGGTCCGGGGCATCGGATATCGCCTGGCGCCGGACTGATATGCGCCGCTGGTTCAGGATCTTCTGGCCCCGGCTGATGCGTCGCTATGTGCCGACATCGCTGTTCGGGCGCAGCCTGCTGATCATCATCCTGCCGATCGCCCTGATGCAGATGGCGGTGACCTGGGCGTTCTTTGACGCGCACTGGGAGACGGTGAACAGCCGCCTGTCGGAAGGCCTGGCGGGCGAGGTGGCCTGGGCGGTCGAGAGCTATCAGGACGACCCCAGGCCCGAAACCCTGGCGCGACTGGAGCAGCGGGCCGAGGATTCCCTGTCCCTCTCCATCGCCCTGCAGCCGGGGCGGGAGCTGCCCATTGGCAAACGCGCGGCGCTGTTCGCGGCGGTGGACCGGTCGTTGCAGCGCGCCCTGTCGGCGCGGCTGGATGAGCCGTTCTGGTTCGACGCCTCGGACCGATATCCGGCTTATGTGGACATACGGGTGAAGGTGGATCAGGGCGTCATCCGCATCATCGCCCCGCGTGACCGGGCGGTGGCGACCCAGGGCCACATCTTCGTGCTGTGGATGGCGGGCGCGACCCTGCTGCTGACGGCGGTGGCCCTGCTGTTCATCCGCAATCAGGTGCGGGCCATCGAACGCCTGGCCGAGGCGGCGGACACCTTCGGCCGCGGCGGGGACGCGCCGGCCTTCAAGCCCTGGGGGGCGCGCGAGGTGCGTCAGGCGGCCCAGGCCTTCCTGGCCATGAAGGCGCGCATCCAGCGTCACATCGAGCAGCGGACGACCCTGCTCGCCTCGGTGAGCCATGACCTGCGCACGCCGCTGACCCGTCTGAAGCTGGAGCTGGCCCTGGCCGAGCCCAGCCCTCGGATCGAGGCGATGAAGCGCGACCTCGCCGAGATGGAGCACATGATCGACGAGTATCTGGCCTTCGCCCGTGGCGAGGGCGGGGAGGCCGTGGAGCTGGCCTCCCTGCGTGTTCTGATCGAGGAGGTCAGCGAGGGGGCGGCGCGCGCGGGGGCGCGTGTCAGCGTCGACGCCGACCCGGAGCTGGAGGTCGCCGTGCGGCCCAACGCCCTCAAGCGAGCCTTGTCCAACCTGGTGATGAACGCCGCTGTCCACGGCGAGCGGGTGGAGGTGGCCGCCCGCCGCAGCGCGGCCGGCGGTGTCGAGATCCTGGTGGACGACGACGGCCCCGGCATTCCCGAGGAGCGTTACGAAGAGGCGTTCCGCCCCTTCAACCGGCTCGATGAATCCAGAAATCAGAACGAGAAGGGCGTCGGGCTGGGGCTGGCGATCGCCCGCGATGTGGCGCGCGGCCTGGGCGGCGATCTGGTGCTGGACCGCTCGCCGCTAGGCGGCTTGCGGGCGGTGGTGCGGCTGCCGGGCTGAGGCGGGCAGACCTTCCTGGACGCAGGCATGCGGCGCCGCGCCATATTGTATCTGCGTCGTGGCTCCTTAGATGGGCGCCATGCTTCGTTCAATTGTCACCGCCTTCGTGGCTGTCGCCGCAATCCTTCTGGGCGGCCAGTCCGCGCTGGCGCAGCCCGCCACCTCAGATGCCTTCGGCGTCTGGCGCAATCCCAAGGACAACGTGCGCGTCGAGATCAGGCCGTGCGGCGCCGCTGCTTGCGGGACGGTTGTCTGGGCTTCGCCCAAGGCGCAGGCCAAGGCGCGCAATGCCGGAACCGACAGCCTTGTGGGCACGCAAGTGCTCAAGAACCTCGAGCTGGACGAGCGCCGCGGCGTGTGGCGCGGCAAGGTGTTCGTACCGGAGCTGAACCGCAACTTCACTGGCCTTGCCGAGCCGGTGGACGCCGGGCGGCTGCTTGCAAAGGGCTGCGTTATCGGCGGCCTGCTTTGCAAAAGCCAGGTCTGGACGAAGGTCACCTGACGCCCCGGGGAACGCCTTTCGGCGTTTCCCCGGGAGACGGCTCTATTCAGCCGCCGCCGGGGCGTTGAAGCCCAGCACGGCCTTGGTCTCCAGGAACTCCCCGAACGCGTGGTCGCCCCATTCGCGGCCGTTGCCGCTCATCTTGTAGCCGCCGAAGGGGGCCATCAGATCGGGGGTGGCGCCATTGAGGTTCACCTGGCCGGCGCGCAGGCGTGAAGCGACGGCGCGGACCTTGGCGGGATCGGAGCCCGACACATAGGCGGCCAGGCCGTATTCGGTGTCGTTGCCGATCGTCACGGCCTCATCAACCGTGTCGTAGCCGAGGATGGCGACCACGGGGCCGAAGATCTCCTCCTTGGCGATGGTCATGTCGTTAGTGACGTTGGCGAAGACGGTTGGTTTTACATAGTAGCCCTTGTTCAGACCTTCCGGCCGGCCGGGGCCGCCGGTGACCAGGGTCGCGCCTTCGTCGACGCCCTTCTGGATCAGGCCCTGGATCTTGTTCCACTGCACCTCGGAGACCACCGGGCCCATCTTGGCGTTGCCCGTGGGGTCGCCGACGTTGAAGCCCTCGGCCGCCGCCTTGGCGATGCCGATCACTTCATCCATCTTGCCGGCAGGGACCAGCATGCGGGTCGGGGCGTTGCAGGACTGGCCCGAGTTCATCATCACGGACGACACCCCGCCGGCCACGGCCTTGGCGAAATCGGCGTCTTCCAGAATGATGTTGGGGCTCTTGCCGCCCAGCTCCTGGTGCACGCGCTTGACGGTCGGGGCGGCGGCGCGCGCCACCTCGATCCCTGCGCGGGTGGAGCCGGTGAAGGACACCATGTCCACTTCCGGATGGCTGGAGATCGCCGCGCCAACCGTCGGGCCGTCGCCGTTCACCAGGTTGAACACGCCCGCCGGAACGCCGGCGGCATGCATGATCTCGGCGAAGATGTAGCCGCTGAAGGGCGCGACCTCGGACGGCTTCAGCACCATGGTGCAGCCGGTCGCCAGGGCCGGCGCGACCTTGCAGGCGATCTGGTTCACCGGCCAGTTCCAGGGCGTGATGAAGCCGCAGACGCCGATCGGCTCCTTCACAAGGCGGGTCGTGCCGCGATCTTCCTCGAAGCGGTAGTCCTTCAGCACGGCGATGGCGGTCTGGATGTGGCCGACGCCCATGGCCGCCTGGGCGCGCTGAGCTAGCCAGGATGGAGCGCCCATCTCCTCGGTGATGGCCTTCGCCATGTCCTCGTAGCGCTTCTGGTACTCGGCGACGATGCGCTCCAGCAGGTCGATGCGCTCTTCGCGGCTGGTCTGGGAGAAGGTGTCGAAAGCTGCGCGCGCGGCCATGACGGCGGCGTCCACATCGCTTTCCGAGCCCATGGAGATGCGGCCGGCGACCGCCTCGTTGGCCGGGTTGATGACATCCAGCGTCTTGGCCGCCGACGGCTGCACCCAGGCGCCGTCGATGTAGAACTTCGTATAGTCGCGCATCCGCCTGCTCCTGCCCTGTAGGGCTGCTGTCGTGCAGCCTCTGGAATTCAAACAATCATTCTAATGATCGTTGATCAGGTGGGAAGGGGCGGCGTCACCAGCGCAGGTCGGGTTCCACCTTGCCGAGGGCTTCCATGATGCGGGCGCGGGTGGCCGGGGTCACGGCGTCCGGCAGGTTTTCGGGATCGAACCATTCGACCGCGGCGATTTCCCCGCGCGAGGTCAGGGGGCAGGGGCTCCAGCGGTCGATACGGTAGATCAGAACGTGGTCGCCGCTGAACGCGTGGTCATTGGAATGGAACGACAGCAGGCGCGGGCGGCCTTCCAGCCGCACGCCGGCCTCTTCTTCCATCTCACGGGCCAGGGCGGCCTCAGCGGTCTCGCCGCGCTCCACCCCGCCGCCGGGCAGATACCAGCCGGGCAGATAGGTGTGCTCCACCAGCAGGATCCAGCCCGCTTCATTCACCACCAGGCCGCGTACGCCCAGCGTCATGGAACGCGTGGCGCGGGAGAACACCTTGAACAGGGGCCGAGTGAAGGGTTCGATGCGGCGACGCCAGGACATGCGCCCCTATAGACGCCTGCGGGCTTGCCGTCCCGTTCCTCGACCGCTAAAGCCCGGTTCGCACTTCTGGAGTTTCCGACATGCTCGCGCTCGCCGTCATTTTCGGTTTCATTGGCGTCATCTGCGCCCTGAACTTCTTCGAGTTCGGCCGTATCGACTAACGACCGATCAAGGCGCGGAGCCGATCCGCGCTGAACGGCTTGCGAAGCATGCCCGCGAACCCCGCCTGATCCAGCATCTGGCGGTTGGGCGCGAGGTCCTGGGGCGCCAAGGCGAAGACCGCCGTATCCGGGTGCGCGCCGCGCGCCGTCCGGGCGATGGCGACGACGTCCGACCTTTCGTCCTCCATATCGATCAGCACCGCCGCATAGGGCCCTGACGCCAGCAGGCGCAGCAAGGCCTCCGGTCCCGCCGCGACCTCCACGGCGAAACCGGCGTCCAGCAGGGCGGCGCGAATCTCCGCGCGTTGCGGATTGTCGGCCTCGACAAGCAGGACGCCGGGCGGGGCGAGCGGAGCCTGAATGACCAGCGACAGGGTCAGGCGGTCGCCCGTGATCCGGACAGTGAGTTCGGCCTCGGCGTCGCGCGCGGTGGCGGCCGCCATGCGCAGCACCGGGTGATCAAGCGTGGTGGCGGGATCGACACGGACGCCGACCGCGACGCTGACCTCGGTCGGGATGCCGTCCGCCAGAATTGACAGTACGCCCCCGGACCAAAGGGCGGCGGCGCAGAGCACCGTGGTCCGGAAGAGATCGGCGGCGATCTGGGACGCGACGAGGCGTGGCGCACGAAGCTCAGGGCAGAGGTTCAGGGAAAGGATCGTGTCGGGGGTGACGAACTCACCGCAGATCTGGTCGGTCAGCTTGCTGAAGAGATGGTGGAGGTCACAGCCGCGGGCGTCGTCCTTGCGAACCGGGAACTCAGCGGCTTCACTGTCCAGGCTGGGATTGCGACGGGCCATGCGGGCATCTTGGCGTGTGTTTTAGATCTGCTCAACTGATAGTTGTGCTGTCAAGTTTAGAAAGGGTGAAGCGCATGGGATGGGCCCTGGTCACGGGAGCCGCTCGACGGATCGGGCAGGCTCTGGCCATCGCGTGCGCGCAGGCGGGCTATGACGTTGTGGTGCATCACCGTGGCGCGGCCGAGGACGCCGCCGAGACGGTGGCGCGGATCGAGGCCCTGGGGCGTCGCGCGGTCGCGGCCCATGCCGATCTGACCCACGATGCGGAGCGGGGCGCCCTGCTGACCGCCGTGGGGGAGCCGCTGACCCTGCTGGTCAACTGCGCGTCCCTGTTCCAGGACGACCGCATCGAGACCCTGACCGCGGAAAGCTTTGACGCGCATATGGGCGCCAACCTGCGGGCCCCCATCCTGCTGGCCCAGGCCTTCGCGGCGCAGGCGCCGGACGACAGCCTGATCGTCAACATCGTCGACCAGCGTGTCTGGCGGCCGAACCCGCAGTTCTTCAGCTACAGCCTGTCCAAGGCGGGCCTTTGGTGGGCGACCCAGACCCTGGCTCAGGCGTTGGCGCCGCGCATCCGCGTCAACGCCATCGGACCGGGACCGACCCTGGCCTCGATCCATCAGAACAACGGCGAGTTCGACCAGGAAGCGGCCAATGTGCCCCTGGGCAAGCCCGCGTCGCCGGACGAGATCGCCGCAGCCCTGCGCTACCTGATTGACGCAGGGTCGGTGACGGGCCAGATGATCGCCGTCGATGGCGGCCAGCATCTCGCCTGGCGGACGCCCGACATCATCGGCGCTTGAAAGGCCGGACCGTGACCGCCCCCAGCCCTCTGCAATTCTCCACTGACGAACAGCCCGCCACCCGCGTGGTTGGCGTGAAGGTGTTCGTGCGCGGCCTGGCCGTGGAGGCCGAGATCGGCGTCTACAAGCACGAGCATGGCCGCCTGCAGCCGCTGGTGGTGGATGTGGAGATGGACGTCGCCGCCTCGGGCTTCGAGCGTCTGGCCGACACCGTGAACTACGAAAGCGTGGGCGAAGCCGCCCGCGCCATCGTGGCCGAGGGACGCATCGACCTGGTCGAGACCTTCGCCGAACGACTGGCCCACGCCTGTCTGGCCGACAGCCGCGTGACCCGCGTGCGCGTCCGCGTGGAGAAACCTCTGGCCCTGGCCCCGAACGCTCAGGCGGCGGGGGTCGAGATCACCGCCGTCCGGGCCTAGCAGCCCCAAATCCAGAAGATGCGGTCCTGGTCGTCAAAGCCGACCAGTCGCCAATCGGTCTTGTCGGCGTCCTCGATCTGGTAGCGGCGCATGCGTCCGCGCTCGACCTTGTACTCCTCGATCGGCGTCGCCTGGGCGTCGGTCTTGAAGCCGATGGCGAACCGGCGCTGCTCGACAGGATCGGCCAGAACACGGGCGAAATCCTCCGAGAACACGCCAGGCGACGGCTTGAGCGGGCCGCCGGCGCCGATCAGGTCGGCCAGGCGTTGATCGACACGATCGCGCCGCAGGGGCGGCAGATCCAGATAGGTCGCCTGTGGGGCGAAGGCGCGGGCCGCCGTCCAGGCCATGGTCCGCAGGAAGCGGCTGGGCGGATCGGTGTTCATCATCACCGCCACGGTCAGGTCCTCGGCGCCATGCCGCAGCAGGACGGCCGTATGACCGGGCGCGCCGCCGGTGTGCCATTGCACGGGCTCGCCCCTCACCTCATCCAAGAACCAGCCGAACCCATAGGGCAGGCGCTGGCCAGACCCCAGGGTCGCCCATTCAAGGGCCTGGCGCATAGCCTGGCGGCTCGCCACGCGGTCTTGGCTCAGGGCTTGGCCCCAGGGGGCGATGTCGCGCACCGAAAGCTGCACGCCGCCCGCGCCGCTGGCTTGGTCGGTCTGGGCCTCGGGCACGCGCCAGTAGCGCTGATAGTATTGGTAGGGCTCGGCGAGGCGTGGGGTCACCACGCCGGGGCCGTCATATCGCGCGGTGGGCAGGCCCCGGAGCACGTTCTGGCGCAGCGCCTCGGCTAGGGGCGCACCCATCATGTCCTCGACGATCCAGCCCAGCAGCACATAGTTGGTGTTGCAGTAGGACCAACCTTGGCCAGGGGCGAACAACGGCTCGCGATAGAGCGCGCGCTTCAGAAACTCCTCGCGGCTGGGATCGTCCTCGGTCAGCGAAGGCTTGAACGGCGCGAGCGAGTGGTCGGGAATGCCGCTGGTGTGGTTCAGCAAGGATCGGATGGATCGGTCCGCCCACGCCGCCGGGACGTTCGGCAGATAGGCGCTGACGGAGGCGTCCAGCGTCACGCGGCCTTGGTCCACCAGCTTCAGGATGCCCAACGCCGTCACATGTTTTCCGACCGAAGCGCAGGCGAACAGGGTGTCGTCCCTCACCGGCGTCTCGAAGGCCAAAGAGGCGAAGCCGTATGTCCAGCTTCCCAGCAGCGTTCCGCCGCGCGCCACAGCCACCGCCGCGCCGGCGGTAGGCGCCTTGCGGGCATGGGCCTCGAGCTGGTTGGCGAGGTCGGCGGGCAGAGAGGCTGCGCTCTGCGCCTGGGCGCATGTGGCGAGGGGCGCGGCCAGCAACGCGGCGGAGCGGGCAAGAAAGCAGCGTCGTTGGATCACTCAGGCCACCTAGATATATAAGCGCTTACATATCTAGGCGGCGAACGGCGATCCTGGCAAGGCGAACCTCGTGAAAACTGTTGAATTTAAAGAGGGTGAGCCTAGGCGCGCGGGCTTAGTCGAACAGCTTCGACACGGACTCTTCGTTGGCGATGCGGCGGATGGCTTCGCCGATCAGCGGGGCGCAGGAGACCAGGCGGACCTTGCCGCAGGACTTCAGGGCTTCTTCCGGCTGCTCGATGGAGTCGGTGACCACCAGTTCCTTGAGCACGGATTTGCCGACCCGGTCATAGGCCGCGCCGGACAGGACGCCGTGGGTGACGTAGGCGGCGACTTCGGTGGCGCCGTTGGCGATCAGGGCCTCGGCGGCGTTGCACAAGGTGCCGGCGCTGTCGGCGATGTCGTCGAACAGGATGCAGCGGCGGCCCTGGACGTCGCCGATGATGTTCATGACCTCGCTCTGGCCGGGACCGGAGCGGCGCTTGTCGACGATGGCCAGGTCCGCGTCGAGACGCTTGGCCAGGGCGCGGGCGCGGACCACGCCGCCCACGTCCGG
Source organism: Caulobacter segnis (assembly GCF_029543125.1). GTDB lineage: Bacteria > Pseudomonadota > Alphaproteobacteria > Caulobacterales > Caulobacteraceae > Caulobacter > Caulobacter segnis_D. Next base: position 60,112 of record NZ_JARQWW010000008.1, on the reverse strand, counting down.
CGACACGATCATCAGGTCGGCGGCCTTGGTGTAGTTCTCGCGGATGTCGGCGGCCAGCAGCGGGGTCGGCAGCAGATTGTCCGTGGGAATGTCGAAGAAGCCCTGAATCTGGCCGGCGTGCAGGTCCATGGTCAGGACGCGGTCGGCGCCGGCGCGGGTGATCAGGTTGGCCACCAGCTTTGCTGAAATAGGGGTGCGGCCGCCGGTCTTACGGTCCTGCCGGGCGTAGCCGAAATAGGGAACCACGGCGGTGATCCGCTTGCCCGACGCGCGCTTCAGGGCGTCGATGCAGATCAACAGCTCCATCAGGTTGTCGTTCGCCGGATACGACGTCGACTGGATGATGAAGACGTCCTCGCCGCGGACGTTCTCGTCGATGGTGACGAACACCTCGTTGTCGGCGAAGCGGCGGACCTGAGCCTTGGTCAGCGGTAGGTCCAGGTAGTCGGCGATCGCGCCCGCGAGAGTACGGTTGGAGTTGCCAGCCAGCAGCTTCATCGAGGGCCCCGTCGCAGAACTGTTGTGGTGTTGCGCGGGCTTCTAGCAGGGAGTCGGCTGAGAACAAGCTCAAGAATCCCTAAACGCCCGAGCGTGGCTTTCAGGTCAGCATGATCGCCGACAGAAGGCGCCCATAGTCGCCTTCGCCGCGCAGCACCGCCCTGCGGTTGGAAAAGAACAGGTTTTCCTCGGCGCAGGTGTCGCGACCGACCCACTCGCGTTGCTCGACCCCGGCCGCGCGCAGGCGCTCGAGCACGAAGGCGGGCAGGTCGAACTGGCGCTTGTCGGCGGACTTGCCGGTCGAGAAGAACTGTTCGGAGCCTGGGGCGTCGGCGGCGAAGCGTTCGAAGAAGTCGAGGCCAACCTCGTAGGAGGCGGGGCCGATGCAGGGGCCCACGGCGGCGATCATGTTGGTCGGATCGGCGCCAAGCTCGACCATGGTGTCCACCGCCGACTGCACCACGCCGTCCAGCGCCCCGCGCCAGCCGGCATGGGCCGAGGCGACGATGCGGGCCACGGGGTCGACGATCAGGACGGGTGCGCAGTCGGCCGAAAGCGCGCCGCAGATGACGCCGGGGGTCTTGGAGACGATGGCGTCACCCTCCGGCCGTGCATCGCCCCAGGAGCCGTCGGCGACGATGGCGATGGTCGAATGGATCTGGAAGCAGGTGTCCAGGTCGCCGGACTTGCCGCCGAAATGGGCGGCGGCGCGGGCGCGGTTTTCGGCCACGTCGGCAGGCTCGTCCTTCGAGCCCCGGCCGATGTTCAGGCTGTCATAGATGCCGGTCGAGACGCCGCCCTTGCGGGTGAAGAAGGCGTGGCGGACGCCGGGGACGGCGGCCAGCAGGGCGGACTGGACTGAGGGCAGTTCGGTCAAGCGATCAGGCCTCTTCGAAACCGGGCGGGACAAGGTTCTGGGAATGAACGCACGCCGCCTTGAAAAGAGTCCCCATCTGATCGGGTTCGACCAGGCGGGCAAGCTGGCGGTCGATCACCTCGGCGCGATCCGGGCGGGCGGCGGCCAAAGCGGCGGCGCGTTGCTCGATGCCTAGGCGGGCAAGGAATTTGCCTTGGCCAAGGATCGGCGCGGTCGATGCGCCGGCTTGCCGCGCGGCGGCGAGGGCGGCGGGGAAGTCGGCGTGGACGGTGAGGTCGGCCTCGCCGGGGCAGGCGAGGGGATCGACCTTCTGGTGATCCTTCAGCGCCTGCAGGGTGTCGCCAGGACCTGGCGCGTCTCGACCGTAATCGATCAGCAGGGCGGCTCCCCCGTCGCGCGCGATCCGTTCGCCCAAGCTTGAGCCGAAAGCCTGCTGGACGGGAGACGTTTCGAACACCACGCCCAGCGGGATTTCGGCCGCCGTCGGCGCCGGGGCGGGCGGACCAAGGCGGAACGCCAGGGCGCCGTCATCGTCCAGGGCCACCAGCCGCTCAGCCCATCCTTGCCCGGTGCGCACGAATTGCCGGGCGGGCAGGCAGTCCAGCAGCTCGTTGGAGGCCAGGATCAAAGGTGCGCCGCCGGGGACCTGATCCAGGTCGTCAGCCCATCGCGGCGTCAGCGGGGCGCCCGCCAGCTTTTCGGCCTGAAGCGCGCGCAGGGGGCGGGAGGTCTCCACCAGCCACAGGTCGGCGCCGGCGATGAAACCCGGCGCCAGGCGCGCGGCGCGCAGCAGGTCGCTCATCAGCGTGCCGTCGCCGGGCCCCGCCTCGACCAGCCGGAACTGCGCAGGCTCGCCCAGCCGGCTCCAGACCTCCGCGCACCACAGGCCGATCAGTTCGCCGAACATCTGGCTGATCAGGGGCGCGGTGATGAAGTCGCCGCCCGCGCCCAGGGCCGGACGCGTGGCGTAGTAGCCGTTCCGCGGGTCGTGCAGGCAGCGCAGCATGTAGTCGGCGACGCTGATCGGGCCGGTCGCCGAGATCTCTGCGATCAGCCGGTCACGCAGGCTCATGGACCGGCCCTATGCCTTTTCGGGATGGGGTTCGCGCAGGGCCAGGGCGATGAAGATGACGCCCGCCGCCAGCATGGGCAGGGACAGCATCATCCCCATGGTCAGGCCCAGCGGGAAGTTCGGCATGAAGGCGTCCGGCTGGCGCACGTTCTCCAGGCTGGCGCGGAACACCGCGTAGCCCACCAGGAACAGGCCGGCCACCGCGCCGCGACGTTGCAGCCACATCCACTTGTGGGTGGCCAGACGCAGCAGGATAAACAGAGCCAGGCCTTCCAAAGCCGCCTCATAGATCTGGCTGGGATGGCGCGGATACGGCCCCGCGCCGGGGAAGATCACGCCCCAGGGCGCGTCGGTGACGCGGCCCCACAGCTCGCCGTTGATGAAGTTGGCCAGGCGGCCGAAGAACAGGCCGAAGGGCACGGCCGGGGCCACCACGTCGCCCAGGCGGCGTATGTCGATCTTGTTGCCCCAGGCGAAGGCGATCACGGCGACGATCACGCCGAGGCAGCCGCCATGGAAGCTCATGCCACCGTTCCAGACCTGCAGGATCTCGATCGGGTTCTCGACGATGATGGCCGGGCTGTAGAACAGCACATAGCCCAGCCGCCCCCCGCCGATGACGCCCAGGGTGATCCACAAGATCAGGTCGTCGATCTTCTCCGGCGTGATCGGCGGCGTCTGGCCGCCCCACAGGCGCGGGTTCTTCACCAGGCCGACGGCATAGCGCCAGCCCAGCAGGATGCCGGCCACATAGGCCAGAGCGTACCAGCGGATGGCGAAGGGGCCGATCTGGATGAGGATGGGATCGAGAAATTCGGGGAATGGCACGAAGGCGATGTCCTGTGCGGTGAGACGCCGCATCAACCTGTAAAGGCAAAGTCCTTCGCTTTCACCTGCCCTTTCCCATATAGGGACAAGCAGGGACGTCCATTGCGTCCCGAAAAGAGCCGACGATGCAGACCCAGAACCCGTTCCTCGACGAATTCGCCAAGCTGACCACCGCCGCCATGGGCATCGCCCAGGCCGCTGGAGAAGAGGCCAAGACGGCGTTCCGCGCCCAGGCCGACAAGTTCGCTGCAGAGTTCGACTTGGTCCGCCGTGACGACTTCGACGCCCTGAAGGCCGAGGTCGCGGCTCTGCGCGCCGAGATCGAGGCCCTCAAGGGCGGCGCTCCCAAGCCTGCCGCCAAGGCCAACCCGGCCGCCAAAAAAGCCGCCCCGAAGGCGGACTGATTCCTCCACTGAAAGCTGGCTCGCGCCTTGCAAGAAGCGCGTTGTGACGGCCGCGAAGCAGTCTAGCCTCGGTTGTTAAGGGGTGATTCACCTTAACGCCGGGTCCGCGGCGCGCTCACCTCTTGCAAGGGGACACTAGGATGTCGATGGACACGCACTCAGACGACGAAGAGGCCTTCCTGGCGCTCGATCCGCTGGACGTGGTCGAGCATGTGCTGGCGTCCGAGAACCTGACCTTCGACCGGACCGAGGACGGCGATCTCGCCTTCGCCCTGGCCGGCGACTGGAAGGACTACGAGCTTTGGTTCGCCTGGCGGCCGGAGGCGGAATGCCTTCAGCTCTGCCTGTCGCTGGACCTGCGCGCTTCCAAGACCAAGCGCCCGGCGGCCTATGAGCTGCTGAGCCTGATCAACCAGCGCTGCTGGCTCGGTCACTTCGAGATCTGGGCTGAGGACGGCGAGGTGGTGTTCCGCCACTCCATGTCCCTCCCCACCAGCGATCGTCCGACCCTGGGCCAGGCCGCCTCGATGATCGACGCGGCGATGGAGGCGGCTGACCGCTTCTATCCGGCCTTCGACTTCCTGCTGCACAAGGCCAAGACCCCGGACGAGGCCATGGCCGCCTGCATGTTCGAGACCGTCGGCCAAGCCTGAGACGTTTGGCCTGATCCACCTCGCGGATTGGAGAAATGGGGTTTAAAGACCAACCCCATGACTCCGATCCTTCTTCTGGGCGCGGGCCGTATGGGCGGCGCCATCATCGACGGTTGGCGCCAGACGGGCGCCGTCGCGACCTCCGATCTCATCATTCGTGATCCCAGCGCGGGTGAAGCCTTCGCGGGCTCGGGCGCGCAGGTGAACCCCGCCGACAGCGCCCTGAAGACCGCCAAGACGGTCATCCTGGCGGTGAAGCCACAGCTATGGCGCGGTGTCGCGGAGGAGGTCTCCGGCCTGCTGGCCAAGGACGCGGTGATCATCTCCATGGTCGCCGGCGTCTCCTCCCAGGACCTCAGCCAGGCCTTCGGCGGTCGCACGGTCGCCCGCATCATGCCGACCACCGCCGTGGCCGTGGCCAAGGGCACGGTGAGCGTCTTCGCGGCTGAGGCCGAGGCGCGCGGGCTGGCCCACAAGCTGTTCGATCCCATCGCCACGACGGTGGACCTTACTGATGAGAACCTTATGCACGCCGCCACGGCGGTTTCGGGTTCGGCTCCGGCCTATCTCTACGCCCTGGTCGAGGCGCTGGAAGGCGCCGGCGTCAGCCAGGGCCTGACGCCGGAAGCGGCGTCGGAGCTGGCGCGCTCCACCATCGTCGGCGCCGCCGCGCTGATGGGCCAATCCGACACTTCGCCCGCGGAACTGCGCCGCCAGGTGACCTCGCCCAACGGTACGACCCAGGCGGCGCTTGACGTACTGTTCGACGAGAACGGCCTCCCGCGCCTGATGTCTCACGCCGTGGCTGCGGCGGTGAAGCGCTCCCGCGAACTGGGCTAGGCGCGCCCTGCGTGCTTCGAGACGCGCTAACGCGCTCCTCAGCATGACGAAGCTCTGAACTCGTCATCCTGAGGATGGCCGAAGGCCGTCCCGAAGGACGCAACAAAAGAAAAGGGCGGCCCGGATCTCTCCGGGCCGCCCTGCTTTCAGTCCGACCTCTTCGGGTCTTAGAACTTGGCCCGCAGGGTCACGCCGTAGGTGCGCGGGGCGCCGAGGAAGGCGTCGAAGCCGCCGCTTTGCAGCGGGGCGTCGTAACCCACCTGAAGGTACTCTTCGTCCAGCAGGTTCTGGGCCCACAGCTCGGCGGTCCAGCGTTCGTCCTGGGTGCCGATGGCGATGCGGGCGTTGACCAGCCAGAAGGCGTCTTGCTCCTTGGCCGGGTGCAGGTCCGAGCCGGTGTTGAACATCGACGAGTACTTGCCGCTGAGGCTGGTGCGCAGCTCCAGGGTGTCGCCCAGGTCGTGGGAATAGCTGGCGGCCATGGAACCCGACCACAGCGGAGCGAAGGACAGGCGCGCGCCCGGCAGGCGCGGCGAGACGCCGGCGCCTGGCGTGAACTGGCCGTATTCGGTCACCGCATAGGTCACGCCGCCCTGCAGGGTCAGGCCCTTGAGGGGCGTGAACCACAGGAGGTCGGTGTCGACGCCGACCGATTTGACCTTCGGGATCGAGGTGACGATGTAGCTGGTGCCGGTGAAGGCGTTCAGCTGGAAGCCCTGGAACTCCTGATGGAACGCCGCGGCGTTCAGCGACAGGGTGCGGTTCAGCCAGCTGGTCTTCAGGCCCAGTTCGTAGGAGTCGACGGTCTCTTCCGGGAACGCCGTGTCCGGGTTCACCACGCCCAGGCCAATGCGGGCCCGGTCGAGGTTGAAGCCGCCGGCCTTGTAGCCGCGGGCGTAGGACGCATAGGTCATCACGTCCTCGTTCCAACGGTACGAAGCCTTGATGGTGCCGGTCAGCTCGTCTTCTTCGCGAGCCTGCTGGGTGCCGCGGTTATTGAAGCCCGGATCGGTCCAGGGCAGGCAGATGTTGCCAAGGACGGTCGCGGCGTTCGCGGCGCCGACGGCGCCGGCGATGATCGGCACGCGGCTCAGGGCGGCGGCGCAGCCGTTGGTGCCCGGCGCGTTGGTGTAGCGGGTGGACAGGTCCTTCTCTTCACGCGTGTAGCGCAGGCCCAGCGTGATATCGAAGGCGTCGGTCAGCTTCAGCGTGTTGTTGGTGAAGAAGGCCAGGCTGTTGGACTTCTGCTTGTAGGTGTCGCGAGCGCCGGCGCCCGGGGTGAAGATCGAGCCGGAGGGCAGCCCGGTGAGCAGCGAGACCAGGTTCGGGTTCGTGCCGCTGGACAGCAGCAGGCTCAGATAGGTCTCATACTGACGGCCGAAGACGAACGGCGTGTACTGATCCAGGGTCTCGCGGGCGTAGAACAGGCCCACCTGCCAGTCGAGGCGCTCGGTTCGGCCGGCCAGACGCAGTTCCTGGCTGAACTGGCCGAACTCGGTGCTCCAGTCCGGGGTGCGGTAGGCGAGGTCCATCGTCGTGAAGTCGATGTCCTGGCCGTTGTTGGTCTTCCAGTTCCGGCCGGCGGTGATCGAGGTGATCGTCGCGCCGCCCAGGCCTTCCAGGTCCCAGTTCACTTCCATCGACGCGCCCATGTCCTCGATCTCCTGATCGGTCGGACGGTTGGCGTAGGAGGTGCGGTCGAACGGACGCGGCGGATTGGCCAAGGCATTGCCGCCGCCCAGGGCGTTGACGATCGGGGCGGTCGCGCCGTTCACGATCTGCACGCCGACGCAGCAGCTTTCATCGCGCTTGGTGTAGTCGGCGATGATGCGGACATCCACGTCGTCGTTCGGCGTGAACAGAAGTTGGCCGCGGACGGTGTAATAGTCCTGATTGCCGTCTTCAGTGTTCGTGCGCGGGCCCTGGCCGGTGACGATGTCATAGAAGCCGTCACGTTCGCGGACCGCCGCGAACAGGCGGCCGGCCAACTTGTCGCCCATGATCGGACCGGTCACGGCGACCGAGCCGCCCTTCGTGCCATAATTGCCGAAGGTGGCCTCGGCCTCGGCGCCGAAGACGAACTCCGGAGCCTTGGTGATGATGTTGATGACGCCGGCCGAGGTGTTCTTGCCGAACAGGGTGCCTTGCGGGCCCTTCAGCACTTCGATGCGCTCAAGTTCGCCCAGGTCGTTGAAGGCCACGCCGTTGCGGGGACGATAGACGCCGTCGATGGTCACCAGGACCGACGATTCCAGGCCGGGGTTGTCGCCGACGGTGCCGACGCCGCGGATGCGGACGGTGGTGTTGGTTTCGTTCGACGTCGAGGCGACGTTCAGGCCAGGGGTCAGGATCTGCAGATCCTTGATGTCCCGCACGCCGGCGTCCTGCAGCAGTTGTTGCGGCAGGGCCGTGACCACGATCGGCACGTCCTGCAGGTTCTGCTCGCGCTTCTGGGCGGTGACGATGATGGAGTCGATCGTCGCGATGGCGTCTTGCGCGTGGGCCGCGCTGGCAGCCGCGGACGCCAAAACCAGGACAGACGCCGAGCGTCGGATGAATCGGGTGAAGTGCATTTCCTACCTCAGTTTTGTGTCCACGCGGATGTCGAGCCCCGCGTTTGGCAGATCGAACACGCAGGGCGGACCCTGCGCATTCGAACAAGTGTTCAGCTAAATCAGGTTCGCCAAGCCGAGCAAGAGGAATCCCTTACGGCGTAACGGAATCGGGCTGATGTGTCGCAAAAGCGACAACCACGGCAGGCTTCCCCTGCGTCGCTTTCGTGAGTCGGGTACGGCGGGTGACCGCCGTTCCCCCTAGATCTGCGAAGGGGCGGCCTTGCGCGCGCCGGCCAGCACCATGGCGCCCCAGATCACCGACAGCAGCGAGCCGCCCAGCACGCCCAGCTTCACCTGAACCTGTTCAGGCGAATCCACCGCGCCGGGGAAGGCCAGGACGCCGATGAACAGGCTCATGGTGAAGCCGACGCCGCAGAGAATCGCCACGCCATAGACCTGCCTCCAGGTTGCGCCCGTGGGCCGCGCGCCGATCTTCAGCAGGGAGGCCAGGGCGGCCATGGCCAAAACGCCGGCCTGCTTTCCGAGGAAGAGCGCCAGGGCGATCGTGACGACCAGCGGGGCCGCCAGAGTCGAAAACGACATGCCCGCGAACGAGACGCCGGCCTTGGCGAAGGCGAACAGCGGCAGCACCAGGAAAGCATTGTAGGGGTGGAGCTCGTGGATCGCCTCCTTGATCGGGCTTTGGCGGTTCTCCTTGCGCGCCTTGAGCGGGACGATCAGGGCGAAGGCCACGGCGGTCAGGGACGTGCTGAGGCCCGATAGGACCGTCAGGTACCAGACGGCCGCGAAGCCCAGCACCCAGAAGGGCGCAGTCAGCCGCACCCGCGCCGCCAGAAGGCCGCCGCCGACCAGCAGAGCCAGAACGCCCGCGAGCGGGGTGAGTTGGGCGCCCTCACTGAACAGCAGGGCGATCAGGGCGATGGCCCCCAGGTCATCCACGATGGCCAGCGTCAATAGGAAGATGCGCAGCGAGGATGGCAGCCCCTTGCCGACGAACCCGAAGACGGCCAGGGCGAAGGCGATGTCGGTGGCCAGCGGGATAGGCCATCCGGCGCCAGGCGCGCCAAGAGCCTTGCCGACGGCGAAATAGGCCAGCGCCGGCCCGACCATTCCGCCAAGCGCCGCCAGGACGGGAGTCGCCAAGCGGCGGGGATCGCTGAGCTCGCCGCGCAGAATCTCGTACTTGATCTCCATCCCCACCATGAGGAAAAAGATCGCCATCAGCCCTTCCTTGATCCAATCGGAGATCGTCAGTTCAAGGCTGATCGGGCCGACCTGAAGCGTGTGTACGCTCTTGAGCCAATAGAAATAGGCGGACGCCCAGGGCGAGTTGGCGATGATGATCGCCGCCAGGGCGGCCAGTCCCAGCGCCGCGCCGGCCGCGGCTTCGGTCTTGAGGAAATCGAGTGTGATCTTGCGCGCCACGGCGGCCTCCCTCGCGGTTGACTGTCGTGACGCCAGGTTATCGACGGGCGTCGGACCGGATTCGCCGCCAGGGCGCCAGCCTGGTCGCCAAGGCGACCTGATCTCTGCGGTCTTGATAGACGACCCCTTCGCGCGTTGTCGAGCAGGATCGGGACGCTTCGCGCTTGCGCCCGTTCGGCCCTCTTGCGCATTTGCAGGTCATGCCCGTCTCCGCCGCCTATCGCCCCGATCCTCGTTTCGCCGCGCTCGGCGCCGACTTCGCCGATGTGGCGGCCCCGGCGACCTTCCCCGAAACGATCCTGCGGCATCGCAATGATCGCGCTGCGGCCACGGTCGGTCTTCAGACTCTGACAGAGGAAGAGTGGCTCGCGCATTTCGCGCGCTTCGAGGCCTTGCCCGACAACCAGCCCGCGCCCCTGGCCATGCGCTATCACGGCCACCAGTTCCGGACCTACAATCCCGAGCTCGGAGACGGCCGGGGCTTCCTCTTCGCCCAGCTTCGCGAGGCCGGGAGCAACCGTCTGCTCGATCTCGCCACCAAGGGATCGGGCCAGACGCCCTGGTCGCGCAGCGGCGACGGCCGGCTGACCCTGAAGGGCGGGGTGCGCGAAATCCTGGCTGCGACCATGCTGGAGGCGCAGGGCGTGCCGACCTCCCGCGCCTTCTCCCTGGTGGAGACGGGGGAAGCTCTCACCCGCGGCGATGAGCCAAGCCCGACGCGCTCGGCGGTGCTGACCCGCCTGTCGCACAGCCACATCCGGTTCGGGACGTTCCAGCGCCACGCCTTCTTCGACCGGGCCGACCTGATCGGAAAGCTCGTGGAGCATGTGGCAGAGGTCTATTTCCCGCATCTGGCGGGGACGGACGACCTGCCCGCCGCCATGCTGGCCGAAACCGTGAAGCGCACCGCCAACCTCGCCGCCCGCTGGATGGCCGCCGGCTTCGTTCATGGAGTGCTGAACACCGACAACATGGTGGTGACGGGAGAGAGCTTCGACTACGGCCCATGGCGCTTCTTGCCGCGCAACGAGCCGGGTTTCACCGCCGCTTATTTCGACCAGACCGGCCTCTACAGCTTCGGCCGCCAGCCGGAGGCGGCGTTCTGGAACCTGCAGCAGCTGGCGGCCTGCCTGACCTTGGTCACCGGCTCCGACGGTCTGGTGGCGGCGCTGAACACCTTCGATGGGGCCTACCGATACGCCCTGCGCGGCGCCGTGCTCGACCGCCTGGGAATCGCCAGCGCCGAGGAGGAGCTGGACATCGCCCTGATCAGCACCCTATTCCGCGCCATGGCCGAGGCCGGCGACGCCGTGCGCTGGGAGCCGGTGTTCTTTGACTGGTTCGGTGGGACGGCGTCGGAGAAACGAGCGATGTCGGGACCGAGGGCGGCGGCTTATGACTCCGAGGGCTTCACGGCTGTTCGCGCGCTGTTGGCGCAGTACGAGTCGATCCGGCCGGAAAGGCTCGATGCGGACTATTTCCAGAAGCCGGAACCCGAAGAGTTGTTGATTGAGGAGGTCGAGGCCCTGTGGGCGCCGATCGCCGACGGCGATGACTGGGCGCCGCTCCAGGACAAGCTGGCGCGGATCGAGGCCATGCGCGCGGCCCTCCTGTAGCGCTTGGAACAAGCGGCGTTCCGGCCGGTTGCCTCCTACAGTTGAAGGAGGACGCCATGCCACGCGGCGACAAGTCCAAGTACACCGACAAGCAGGAGCGCAAGGCCGACCACATCGCCGAGGGCTACGAGGCTAAGGGTGTCTCCGAGAAGGAGGCCGAGCGACGCGCCTGGGCCACCGTCAACAAGGATGATGGCGGCGGCAAGAAGCCCGGCGGCTCCGGTCGCGGCAAGGACACCGGCCATCCCGCCGCCAAGAAGGGCGGCAAGAAGGGCGGCGAAGCCTCGGCCAGTCGGTCAGCGGCTGAACGCTCGGCCTCGGCCAAGAAGGCGGCGGCGACCCGGAAGCGAAACGCCGAGCACCACGCGCATCATTAGGCCCTGAACCTCCGCTGAACCGTCCCTTCAGATCCTGGCGGGAAGCTGTGCGTTAGCACCTCTGTCGGGCGCGCGGGTGCGCCCATGGAGAGGTTCATGAGCGACAATCGTCTGCTGTCGGCCGCTGTGGCTGGCGGCCTGCTGGCTATAGGGGTGGCGGTGGGCGGCGGCCTGATCGGGGCCGGCATCGTCGATGCACGCACTGGTGACCGCACCGTCACCGTGCGCGGCCTGGCCGAGCGGGACGCGAAAGCTGATCTCGCGGTGATGCCGTTGCGCTTCACCCAGTCCGGCGATGAGTTGTCCCAGGTGCAAGCGGCCATCGATGCTGACATCGGCAAGGTGAGGGGCTTCCTGACCGCCCAGGGCTTCAAGCCCGAGGAGATCGATCTCGGCCGTCTGGAGGTGGTGGACAACAACGCCCGCGAATACGGGCCGCAGAACGTCCGCGCCCGCTACATCCTGGCCCAGACCGTGTCCGTGCGCTCGAACGACGTGGACCGGGTGCAGGGCACGACGCGGGCCCTGTCCGACCTGGTCCGGCAGGGCGTAGTTCTGCAGGACTTCCGCGGCGCGTCCTACGTCTTCACCAAGCTGAACGACGTGCGGCCGGCCATGATCAAGGAAGCCACGGCCAGCGCCCGCAGCGGCGCCGAACAGTTCGCCCGCGACAGCGGCGCCAGTCTCGGCGGCATCAGCCGCGCCACGCAAGGCTCGTTCGAAATCCAGGCGCGTGACCCGGTGGGCGATCAGGGGGCGGACGCTTCGATCATGAAGCGCCTCCGGGTAGTGACGACGGTCAGCTATGCGCTGAAATAGGAAGACGTGCGGCGGCGGAAGATCATGACCTGACAGGTCATCGCATCGGCGACGCGAAGGTCTTACATCAACGAACAGGAAGGCGTGGGCGCGGCGATCTGTCGATGTCCGAATCACGCGAGCGCGCTGTCGGCGTGAATGCGAGAAGCGCCGGTATCGAGACGTTGAGGGAAAGCCGCATCATGACCGCCGCCGCCGATTTCCGCCGCCTGCACCAGGATGGCCTGCTGATCCTGCCCAACGCCTGGGACGCCGGCAGCGCGCGCCTGATCGAAAGCCTGGGCGCCAGGGCGATCGCCACGACAAGTTGCGGCGTCGCCTGGTCCCACGGTTACAGGGACGGTGACCAGATGCCGCTCGCGCCGTTGCTGCACACGGTGAAGACCATCGCCCGGGCGGTCTCGGTGCCGTTCACCATCGACATGGAAAGCGGGTACGGAGCCACGGCGCGCGAAGTCGCCGAAGCGGTGGTGGCCGTGGCCGCGGAGGGTGCGGCCGGCATCAACATCGAGGATGGGATCATCGGGCCGGGCGAAGCCGCTCTGCGCATCGAGACGATCCGTGAGGCGCTGGTGAAGCGCGGTCTCGATCTGTTCATCAACGCCCGCACCGACGTCTATCTGCGCGGCCTGGCCCCCAAGGGCGAACAGGTCGCTCTGAGCCTCGGCCGAGCCAGCGTCTATCGCGACGCGGGGGCGGACGGCCTGTTCACGCCGGGCGTGGTGGACCTGGAGGAGATCGCCGCTCTGGCCAAGGACTCGCCTCTGCCGCTGAACGTCATGGCGCGTCCGGGGCTGCCAGGAGCGGCCGAACTCGCCAAGCTGGGCGTGCGCCGCCTGAGCGCAGGCGGGGCGATCAGCGAGGTGGTGTACACGCACGTCGCGCGCCTGGCCGGCGGCTTCCTCAAGGACGGCGTGTCCGACGCGGTCACCGCCGACGCCATGCCCTATCCGGCGATCAACGCCCTGATGCCCGAGGCGTAGCGCCTCAGTCGCCCGGTCCGCCAGTCCGCAGCATCCGTTCCACACGTCGGGCCAGCCCGCGCGCCGCGGTGGTCACGTCGGACCAGGTGACCTCGAAGCCCTCGTCGTCGCCGTAATAGGGATCGGCCACGGACTGACCCGTGCGGCCGGCGTGATCGAGCATCAAGCTGAGCTCGGCGGTGGCGTCATCGGGGCGGATGCGCATCAGGTCGGACAGGTTGTCCGCGTCCTGGGCGACGATGTGAGTGAAACGGCGGAAATCCTCCGCCTGCACCTGCCGCCCCTTGTAGCCGCTGATGTCCACGCCGTAGCGGCGCGCCACGGCTTGAGCGCGGCGGTCGGGAGCGTGACCTACGTGCCAGCCGCCGGTTCCCGCGCTGTCGACCTCCACGTTCAGGCCGATGCGCTCGGCCTCCGCGCGGAAGGCGGCCTCGGCCAGGGGAGAGCGGCAGATGTTGCCAAGGCAGACGAACAGGACGGCTGGTCGGGACATGCGCTTGATCTAGTCGACCCGCCGCGGGGGCGACAAGAAAAAGGGCGGGACCGCGGCCCCGCCCTTCTCAGTTCGAGTCTAGTCAGTCTCAGGCCTTGAAGAAGGCCAGCAGGTCGTTGTTGACGATGTCCGGGTGGGTGGTCGCCATGCCGTGCGGCAGGCCCTTGTAGGTCTTTAGCGTGCCGTTCTTCAGAAGCTTGGACGACAGGGGGGCGCTGTCGGCGTAGGGGACGATCTGGTCGTCGTCGCCGTGCATGACCAAGACCGGGACGGTGATCGCCTTCAGGTCCTCGGTGAAGTCGGTCTCCGAGAAGGCCTTGATGCAGTCGTAGTGGGCCTTGGTCCCGCCCATCATGCCCTGGCGCCACCAGTTGTCGATGACGCCCTGGCTGACCTTCGCGCCCGGCCGGTTGAAGCCGTAGAACGGGCCGGCGGGGATGTCGTAGTAGAACTGGGCTCGGTTGGCGACGAGAGCGGCGCGGAAGCCGTCGAACACCTCGATGGGCAGACCGCCCGGATTGGCCGGCGTCTTCACCATGATCGGCGGCACGGCGCCGATGATCACCGCCTTGGCCACGCGGCCGCCTGAACCGTACTTGGCCACATAGCGGGTGACTTCGCCGCCGCCGGTGGAGTGGCCCACGTGGATGGCGTTCTTCAGGTTAAGGTGGGCGGCCAGGGCCGCCACGTCGGCGGCGTAGGTGTCCATCTCGTTGCCGGTGTCGGTCTGGGTGGAGCGGCCGTGGCCCCGGCGGTCGTGGGCGATGACGCGATAGCCCTTGCCCAGGAAGAACAGCATCTGGTTGTCCCAGTCGTCGGCGCTCAGCGGCCAGCCGTGGTGGAACACGATGGGCTGGGCGTCCTTGGGACCCCAGTCCTTGTAGAAGATCTGCACGCCGTCCTTGGTGGTGACGAATCCGCTGCCCATAGCGTCTGCTCCTGAGGTCTTTGGGGTCGCTGCGGCGGCGGGGGTGGCCGCAACGGAGGATGCCGCGGCGGCGCCGACGGCGGGGAGGGCGGCGGCCATGCCGGCGCCGATGAGAAGATTGCGGCGCGAGGCGTCTGTGTTGTCGTTCATGTCTGGCTCCCGGTCATGTGGCGCGAGCCGTTCGGCTCGTTCTCGATGGGGGCACTCTGACGCTGGGGGTGGCTCGCGCCTTGGCAGGAAAAACCTGGATTTGTAAGTCTGCAAGGCGTTTGCGTTCAGGCGGCCTTGGTCTCCGTCATTTCCTTGAGGGCGCCCGCGACAAGGGCCGGATGGCTCAGAACCAGATAGCGGCCCGCATCCGGGATCATCTCGAAATCCGCCTCGGGCAGGACGCCGCGCCAGTACTGGATGACTTCGGTCGGCATATGAATGAAGTCGTGCGCGCCCTGCAGGACGCGCCAACGGCCAGACCCGTTCACGGGTCCGGAGGTCCAGCCCAGCATGGCCGTCTGTTCCGCCACGTAGCCAGCGACCCGACCCGTCGCGAAGGGGCGAAGCGTGGCCGCGTAGTCCGCGTAGTTGCGGCCGTCGGACATCACCGCCCTGTCCGGCGGACTGTTCTCGATCGCGCGGGCCAACAGGCGCCAGGACCGGGTCGGCGTCATCTGGGCGGCCAGGGTCCAGGCGAACTTCTCGATCAGGTCCGGATGGCGGAAGAAGGTCTCCTTCACCGCGCCGAATATGCCCGAGCGCCGGCCATGGCTGGTGGGCGGATCAGGGTTGACCAGAAGAACCCTGTCGATCAGCGCCGGCGCGCGCTTGGCCAGGGCGACGGCCACCTGGGCTCCGCCCCGTCCTATCAGGTCCAGGGTCGACAGCTTCAACTGCTCACAGACCAACAGCACGTCGTCGCAGGCCGCCTCGAAAGGCGCTGTGCGCCAGGCCGGATCGGAGGGGGCGTCCGTCATGCCGAAACCGGGACGGTCTATGGCCAGCGGCCGGAAACCTTCGGCCTGCAGGGCGCGAACCAGAACG
Organism: Caulobacter segnis; assembly: GCF_029543125.1. GTDB lineage: Bacteria > Pseudomonadota > Alphaproteobacteria > Caulobacterales > Caulobacteraceae > Caulobacter > Caulobacter segnis_D. The sequence goes on along the minus strand of NZ_JARQWW010000008.1, from coordinate 44,688 downwards.
CCAGGCGCGGCGCGCGTCGCCGAGCTGCTGTGAAGGATCAGAACGGGCCGGCCGCCTCGCGGGCCATAGTCGCTGAACGCCACATGCGTGCCGTCGGTGCGAAGGATCAGGCGCAGCGGCTCCATGATGTCCGGATCGACGGGAACCGCGCCTTGCAGCGCATCGGTCAGCATGGCGAGGGCCCGCGCCTCGGTCACCAGCTTGGAAAGTTCGGGCGAGGTCCGCACGCCAAGGGTGGTGAAGATCACGTCCAGCTGTTTCTTGGCCACCGCATCCGACATGCCGGCCGCCTTGGCCGCTTCGCCCCGGCTTAGGCCTTGCGACAGGGCCAGCACCAACGCCGCCTGGCGCTGCGACAGACGCCAGATGTCGGCCAGCATCGCCTCGCCGTCGCGCCCCACCGGCCAGACCCCGAAGGACAGCCGCACCAGCCGCTCGATGAAGGCGGAGAGACGCGTCGCGCCCGCGCGGCGCATGGCGTCCGCGACGACCTTGCGCGCCGTTTCGTAGGCGACGTCGGCCTCCCGCGCGGCGCCCCTGACCGAGCCGGTCCGCACCAGACCCATGGCCACCCGGCTCTGCAGGGGCGTCAGGCCGAACGCCGCGCAGGCGTCCAGCAGCGCCTCGCCGCCCGTGACCGCTCCAGCCGCGACGACGACGATGGCGGCGCGGGGCGATCGTGCGGCGCGCGCGGCCTCCTCCGGCATGGCCCACTGGCGCGCCTGCTCGATTGGCCCGTAGGCGACGGCCGAGCGAGAGGCGGCGGTTTCATCGGCGTTGGGAGCGATGATCGTGCGCTGGGTGGCCAGGACCTTGGCCACCGCCTCGGCATCGATGCGGTCGGGGGCGACCAGACGCGCGAAGGTGTCCGTGGCGAAGAGGATCGCACCCGCGCGGTCCAGGACGGCCACGCCCATGCGGTCGGCGCGGATCAGAGAACGGCCTTCAACCGCCTTGGCCAGTCCGGCGGCGAAGGCGCGTGATCCGCCTCTGACGGCCGCCGTAAGCGCCCCCGGTGTCTCCAGCCAGGGATCCAGCGGGCCAGCCTCGCGCACGGCGCGCTCGGCGCCGGGCTTCAGCCTGTCCAATAAAGTGCTCCCAACACCGGGCTCCGCCGCAATTCAACGGCATTCCGCCAAACTCTGGTCCACAAGCCAAGAGCGGTGTTGGGAAAAGTCGTGGATCAGCCGTCGATATCCAGGCCCAGCGCCAGGCGGGCGCTGTACCGCAGCTGCGGTTTCTCCTGCAGCGGGTGGAAGCGCGCGGCCTGCACGTCACGGAAGGCGCGCTCCAGCCCGAGCTCGCGGTAGAAGGCGGGACCGCCGGCGGCCTCCATGGCCTTCTCGACCGTGCGGATGCACGCCTGACCCGCCAGGGTCCGGCCGCTCATGGCGCGGTTGGTGGCGTCCGGCCCCGGCGTGCCTGTCTCTGCGTTGCGGATCATGTCGTCCACGCTCATCCGCGCCATGGCGAAGGCGTTCTCCATCTCGCCGACCACCTGCAGCAGTCCTTCATCCCCGCCCTTGCGACGCGCGAATGCGAGCGCCCGGTCCCGGGCGCCCTCCGCCACGCCGAGATAGGCCGAATAGATGATCGGGAAGGCCAGCATGGAGATGGCGTGGAACAGCGGGTGCCACTTGCCCTGCGGCCGGCGGCCGGAGATGGCCGCGTCGGGAACGAACACACTGTTCAGCTCCACATCGTGCGAGCCCGTGCCGCGCATGCCCATCACCCGCCAGGTGTCGAGAATGCGCACCCCCTCGGCCTTGAACGGCACGGCGAAGTGCAGGACGGTCGGCCCTTCGGCCGGGTCCTCATGGACCGCGCTGGTCATCAGCAGATCACCGGCCGGCGCGCCGCTGGAGAAGGCCTTGCGGGCCGTGATCCGGAAACCGCCCTCGACCTTCACGGCCTCACCGGCGCTTTTCAGCCAGTCCGAGCCGCCGCTGCTGATCAGCACCAGGTCTTCGGCGGCCACGCGTTTCAGCAGGCCGTCGGTGGGCGCGCCCTGGTTCTTCCAGCGCCACAGGGCGACGGCCACCAGGTGCGAGTGCATGGCGTAGGCGAGGGCGGTGGAGCCGCAGCCCGCGGCCAGACGGCGGACCATGCCGCACAGTTCGGCGTAGGAGGCGTCTCCGCCGCCGAACTCCGCCGGCACATGCGCCTTGAGGAAGCCTTCGCGTTTCAACAGATCGAAGCTGTCGGCCACGAAGCTGTCGTGGGCGTCGTGCCGCGCCGCCGATGCCGCGAGGCCGACCGTCGCCGCTTCGGCGCGGGTCAGCCAGTCGATCGTTCCAGATTTCATTCTCAATGCCTGCGCCATCGGGCGTCCTTTCCCATCGGGTCTCGTGGGGGCGGACAATTGTCGTTCCGTGCTGCGTTGATCCAGTTCAGGAACTGAATCTGTCGCTACAGAAACTGAACTGGAAACCGTCGTTACGCGAGTCTAGCTTGCCGCCACTTCGAGGAGAGGATGGATGGCTCAGGGGTCCTATCGTCAGTTTTGCCCGGTCGCGATGGCGGCCGAGGTCTTGTGTTCGCGGTGGACGATCGTCCTGTTGCGCGAGCTGGTGGCCGGCTCGACCCGCTTCAATGATCTGCGCCGGGGTGTGCCGCGCATGTCGCCAGCCCTGCTGTCGCAACGGCTGAAGGATCTGGAGGCGGCGGGGATCCTGACCAGGACCTCCTCGCGCTCGGACCTGTCGGTGGTGGAGTATCGCCTTACCGAAGCGGGCCGCGAGCTCGGCCCCATTGTCGAGGCGTTCGGGGTTTGGGGGCAGCGAAGGATAGACGCCGATGTCTCGCTGGAGCATCTCGATGCCCAACTCCTCATGTGGGACATGCGCCGGCAGCTGAACACCACGCCCATGCCGCGTAGACGCAGCCTGATACAGTTTCTCTATCCCGAGCGTCCGGCCAGCGAGCGTTGCTGGTGGCTTGATGTGGATCCAGACGGCGACGTCGATCTGTGCTCGGTCGATCCCGGCTTCGACGTCGATCTCTACGTCTCCACCGATCTGCGGACCATGACGGCCATCTGGATGGGGCATGACACGGTTCAGGCCGCGGTCAGATCGGACCGGCTGCACCTGACCGGCGAGCCCGCCCTGGCCTCGGCCATGCAGGCCTGGCTGGGCCTCAGCCCCTTCGCCAAGGTCGAACGGGTCGCCTGCTGATCGCTCATGGCTCCCTCGGGGCACCGGTGCTAGATCGGCCTGGGATCAAGGGGGCGAGTGATGATCGACATGGCGCCGGAGGTGATCGCGCTGCTGTGCCTGGCGGCGACGGCGGCGGGTTTCGTGGACGCCATCGCCGGGGGCGGCGGCCTGATCACCGTGCCGGCCTTGCTGGCGGCGGGCGTCAGCCCGGTGGCTGCCATCGCCACCAACAAGGTCCAGGGCAGCGTCGGCACGGCCTCGGCGACCTGGAGCTTCTGGCGGGCCGGCAAGATCAGTTTTGCGGTCCTGAAGTGGCCGTTGGTCCTGACCCTGGTGGGGGCGGCGCTCGGCGCCTACGCCATCACCCTGGTGGACGCACGCTGGCTGATGGTGCTGCTGCCCGTTCTGCTGGTGGGCATCGCGCTCTATTTCCTGTTCGGCCCCCGCGCCAGCGACGAGGACGCTCATGCCCGCCTCACGCCCTTGGCCTACGCCTTCGTGGCCTGCGGCATCGGCTTCTATGACGGTTTCTTCGGCCCGGGCACGGGCTCGTTCTTCGCCCTCAGTCTGGTGTCGTTGATGGGCATGGGCCTGACCCGGGCGACTGCGAACACCAAGGCCCTCAACCTGATGAGCAATGTGGTCTCGGTGGTGGTGCTGGCGGCCGGCGGTCACGTGCTTTGGCTGCTGGGCGGGCTGATGGCCGTCGGGCAGTTCATCGGCGGCCGCGCCGGCTCGCACGCCGCCATGCGCTTCGGCCCGCGCCTGATCCGCCCGCTGCTGGTGGTGATCTGCCTGGGCATGGTGGTGAAGCTTCTGGCCGACCCGGCCAATCCGTTGCGGATGTTGGTGGAGAGCGCGCTTCGCTAGAGGCCGCCGGGGCGTAGCCGGTCGACGGGCTGCGATACGGAGGTCCAACGCAGCCACGCGATGATGATCTCCCGCGCTTCGGAGGTCGCGGGAATCTTCAAGACCGCTGCTGGCCAGTTCAGCTGACTTTCATCGCGATCCTGCTCATCCCAGCCAATCGAGACGAAGCTCATGACCAGTTCCATCCGATCGAAGTCCAGCGTCCTGCCCTCGGGCGGCGGACAAGCGCTGATCGATCCCTCCGACGCCCTGATCCTGCTGCTGGATCACCAGTCGGGCCTGTTCCAGACGGTGAAGGACATCCCGGTCGCGGACCTGCGCCGCAACGTCGAGATGATCGCCAAGCTGGCTTCCCTGCTGAACATCCCGGTGATCACCACGGCGTCGGAACCGGGCGGCTCGAATGGTCCGCTGATGTCGGAGATCCATGAACATGCGCCGCATGCAGTCTATGTGCCGCGCAAGGGCGAGGTGAACGCCTGGGACAATGACGACTTCGTCGCCCAGGTCCGCTCGACGGACCGAAAGACGCTGATCATGGCCGGGGTCTGGACAAGCGTCTGCGTGATGTTCCCAGCCTTGGACGCCGTGGTCGCCGGCTACGATGTCTACGCGGTCATCGACGCGTCGGGCGATCCCAGCGAAATGGCGTCACGCACGAGCCTCGCCCGCTTTGTTCCAGGCGGGGTCAAGCCGACCTCCACCAACGCGCTGCTCAGCGAACTTCACCGCACCTGGGCGCGTCCCGAGGCGGCGGAGCTCGCCAAGCTCTACGGCCTTGTCGCGCCCAACTACGCCGCGGTCATGGAAAGCTTCCAGAAGGCGCAGGCCGTCGCCAGAAATTGAAGTAATGCCGCGATCTGAGCCAGGCTCCAGACTCGCTAAGCGTGCGGCCTGTCTGGATGTGCCGTTGGACTTGTGTCGCGCCAACTTGAGGCTGGCCCGCAGAAATCCAGCGGGCGCCGACATACACACAAAATAGACAGGGTGGCGACCCGGGAGGGACTCGAACCCCCGACCTTAGCTTTAGGAAAGCTCTGCTCTATCCGGCTGAGCTACCGGGCCGACGCGGGGCGTGATAGCGCATGTGCGGGGGGCTTGCGAAGCCCGCACGTCAGGAAGCGTCATGAATCTGCTGCGTCCGCTCAAGACCCTCTATGTCCAGGTGCTGATCGGCATCGCGCTGGGCGTGACCATCGGGGCGGTCTGGCCTGACGTCGGGGTGGCGCTGAAGCCCCTGGGCGACGGCTTCATCAAGCTGATCAAGATGGTCGTGGCGCCGGTGATCTTCTGCACCGTGGCGGGCGGCATCGCCCACATGAGCGACATGAAGAAGTTCGGCCGGGTGGGCGGCAAGGCGCTGATCTATTTCGAGGTGGTCTCGACCCTGGCCCTGCTGGTCGGCCTGGTGGTCGGCGAGCTGGTGCAGCCGGGGCGCGGCTTCAACATCGACCCCGCCGCCATCGACCCGTCCGTGGCCGCCGGCTACGCCGAGAAGGCCAAGCATGGCGAGGGTCTGGTCGACTACATCCTGCACCTGATCCCGGAGACCTTCTTCGGCGCCTTCGCCGAGGGGAACCTGCTGCAGGTGCTGTTGGTGGCGATCCTGACCGGATTCGCCTGCGCCCGGCTGGGCGAGTTCGGCGAGAAGGCGGCGGGCGCGCTGGAGCACGTGTCGCGGGTGTTCTTCTCGATCATCCACATCGTGGTGCGGCTGGCGCCCTTGGGCGCGTTTGGGGCCATGGGCTTCACCATCGGCAAGTACGGGCTGACGTCGCTGCTGCAGCTCGGCGCGCTGGTGGCGACCTTCTATCTGACGGCGCTGATCTTCGTGCTGGTGGTGCTGGGCCTGATCGCCAGGGTGGCCGGGTTCTCGATCCTGAAGTTCATCGCCTACATCCGCGAGGAGCTGCTGATCGTCCTGGGCACCAGTTCTTCGGAGTCGGTGCTGCCCCAGATGATGGAGAAGCTGCAGCGCCTGGGCGCGTCGCGGCCGGTGGTCGGGCTGGTGATCCCTACGGGCTACAGCTTCAACCTGGACGGCACCAACATCTACATGACCCTGGCCACCCTGTTCCTGGCCCAGGCGACCAACACCGACCTGTCTATCTGGCAGATGGGCACGATCCTGGGCGTGGCCATGCTGACCTCCAAGGGCGCCAGCGGCGTGACCGGGGCCGGGTTCATCACCCTGGCCGCGACCCTGGCCGTGGTGCCGGACATCCCCATCGCCGCCCTGGCGGTGCTGGTGGGCGTGGATCGGTTCATGAGCGAGTGCCGCGCCCTGACCAATCTGGTGGGCAATGGCGTGGCGACCCTGGTCGTGGCGCGCTGGGAGAACGAGCTGGATATGGACCGGCTGCGGCAAGAGCTGGCCACGGGGCCGAAGGGTGCGGAGACGGCGGCGGCCAAGGAGACCCCGCTGCCGGGCGATGATGCATAGGTTGTGGGTCTTGTTGCTCAAGTCGTGCGAGCGGGAGCGAGCTTAACCTTACCGCCTAAACGAGCGCTTGCATGTCTTTCGCAAATGCAGAGACATGCGCGCCGAGATGAATCAGAATGCTGATACGGCTATTGACTTGGCGGAGGCGGGCGAACCGCTTGACGGCGCCCTGCTGACCCTGATCGAGACCATCGAGGCCTTGGCCTCCGCTGGAACCGTGGCGGACATCGCCCTGGTCGTGCGCTCGGCGGCGCGGCGGATCTCCGGCGCGGACGGGGTGGCCTTCGTCCTGCGCGACGAGGAGCAGTGCTGGTATCTGGACGAGGATGCCATCGGCCCCCTTTGGAAGGGGCGGCGGTTCCCCATGGAGGCCTGCATCTCCGGCTGGGCGATGCTGAACCGCAAGACCGCTGTGATCCCGGACATCTACGCCGACGACCGCATCCCGCACGACGCCTATCGGCCGACCTTCGTCAAAAGCTTGGTCATGACGCCGGTCCGACCGGCCGATCCCCTGGCGGCCATCGGGGCCTACTGGGCGCAGGAGCGGCAGCCCACGACGGCTGAGGTCGCCAGGCTGGAGGTGATCGCCCGGGCGACGGCGGCGGCCCTGGAGAGCGCGCGGGCGCGCGCCTCGCTGCAGGAGGCGCTGGAGCGCCGCGAGCTGCTGCTGCACGAACTCGACCATCGCATGAAGAACACCCTGGCGGCGGCGCATTCCATCACCCGGCAGACCCTGCGCCACGCCGACAGCGCCGAGGCCTTCGCGGACGCGTTCGAACGGCGGCTGATGGCCCTGTCCCAGGCGCACGAGCTTCTGACCCAGGGCGGGTGGGGACGAGCGACCATGGAGCAGGTGCTCATGGCCGCCGTGACGCCCTTCAGCGGTGAGGGCGGGGACCGGATGAGCCTGTTCGGGCCGGCCATGAGCCTGAGCCCGGAGACCGCCGTGGATCTGCATATGGCCTTCCACGAACTGGCGGTGAATGCCGCCAAGTACGGGGCGCTCAGCCAGCCGGGCGGCCGGGTGTCGGTGACCTGGGACGTGGGCGAGGACGGCCGCTTCCGCCTGACCTGGCAGGAGAGCGACGGCCCGCCGGTGGAGATGCCGACCGAACGCGGCTTCGGCTCGCGCCTGATCGAAAGCGGCATGTCCGTGCGGCTGGGCGGCAAGGCCACCCTGCGCTTCGCGCCGGAGGGGCTGGTCTATAAGATCGACGCGCCACTGTCGGCGGGCTTGGCCGCCGGCTAAGCAATGGCCGCCGGCTGAACAGCAAAACGCCCGCCGCGGAGATCCGGGGCGGGCGCTTCGATAGTCTGTAGACGCGTAGGCTTAGGCGGCCTTGGCCAGGGACTTGGTCAGGATGCCGATGGCGGCTTCGCGGTCGATGCGCTCGATGGCCGCGACTTCGCGAGCCATGCGGTCCAGAGCCGATTCATAGAGCTGGCGCTCCGAATAGGACTGTTCCGGCTGGTTCTCGGCGCGGTGCAGGTCGCGGACCACCTCGGCGATCGAGATCAGGTCGCCCGAGTTGATCTTGGCTTCGTATTCCTGGGCGCGACGCGACCACATGGTGCGCTTCACGCGGGCGCGGCCCTTCAGGGTGGTCAGGGCCTGGCTGACGGTGTCGCCGGCGGCCAGCGGACGCAGGCCGGCCGTCTTGGCCTTCTTGGTCGGGACGCGAAGGGTCATCTTCTCGTGGTCGAAAGTGATCACGTAGACCTCGAGCGACATGCCGGCCACTTCCTGGGTCTCGACCGCCTGCACCGAACCGACGCCATGCGCCGGGTAGACGACATGATCGCCAACCGAGAAATCCAGACCGTTCTTGCTCATGCTCGTCCTCATTGCTCATCCCGCCGCCGGGGGGCGTCGGGCCGTCGCTGCACATGAACCATCCGACCAAAGACACAGCGTTCCCCGTCCGCGAAAAACTAGGACGCGGGGGCTGGTCGATACGGTCGGAATAGTTCTAAGACACTCTTCGCCTTCGATGGCGCGCGCCGATTTGTGCAGCGGCTGTTCTAGACAAAGACATCGGCGGCGCGCGCATGCGTGGCCGTCACGTCAGTTTTGACGATAACACAAAATTCAGATCAATGAAAGGCTTGCGGCGGCACGGTCATGCGCGCGTCACAGGCTGAGGGCAAAAGGCGGCCCTGAATGCCGCTCGCGATTGTTACGAGCCGGTGCCCGGCTTTTCGCTGAAGTACTTCTCGAACTTGCCCGTCTCGCGCTCGAACTCTTCGCGGTCGGCGGGCGGCGTGCCCTTGACCGTGATGTTCGGCCACACCTTGGCGTATTCGGAATTGATGCGCAGCCACTTGCCGTCCGGATCGTCCTCGGTGTCCGGCTTGATGGCGTCCACCGGGCACTCGGGCTCGCATACGCCGCAGTCGATGCACTCGTCGGGATTGATCACCAGGGTGTTCTCACCCTCGTAGAAGCAGTCGACGGGGCAGACCTCCACGCAGTCCATGAACTTACATTTGATGCAGGGGTCGGTGACGATGTAGGTCATCGGAACGCAGGCGGCCTTCTCAGTGTGCGCGGCCTAATCGGCCTTGAGGCGCGGGTTGTCAATGTGACGGCTTCTCTTGGTCCTGCGAGCTTTCCTCTAACATGGTGTAAAGGGCGCGCGCCTCGCTGGCCGGACCACGCCGTTCGCCCAAACCTTCCACCCGCACGCTGATCAGCCGGCCGCCGATGGCGAACAGCAGCGCGTCGCCCGGGCGCAGGGACCGCGACGGTTTGTCCAGCCGGGTCTGCACCCCGCCGCGCGTCAGGCGCACCCGCCCTTCATCCACGAACCTGGAGGCCATGGAGCGGGTCTTGAAGAACCGCGCCCGCCACAGCCACACGTCGATGCGGGCGGCGTCCTCGCTCATGCGGGTTCGGGCGCGGGAGCGACCGGGGCGGGGGGCGAGGCTTCGGACGTCGTTGTTTCAGTCGCGGGGGGCGCGGCGGTCTTCGGCTTGCGGCGTCGCGGGCGGCGCTTCTTCCTCGGAGCCTCGGACGAAGGCGCGGCCTCTTGGCCCTCCGCGATCGCGGGCGTTTCGGAGGCCTCAGAGGCCGGAGCCGTCGCGACTGGCGCCGCGCCCTTGGGCTTGCGACGGCGGCGGCGCTTGGCGGACGTCGGCGGCGTGGCGTCCGGCGCGGCCTCGGCCGAGGCGGTTTCGGGCGTCGTCGTGACCGCTGGGGTCTTCGGCTTCCGCCGCCGGCGCTTCTTCTTTGCGCCCTCCTCGACAGGCGGCGAGCCTGCCTCGGTCGCCGGGGCTTCGGCCGCCGTGACAGCGGGCTTGGCCGTCGGCTTGCGGCGCGGCTTGCGCTTGGCGGTCGCGAGGGGCTCCGGCGCGGGCGGCGGCGCTTTCAGGGCGGCCAGAGCGGCGAAGGGCGAGTCCGCCGGAACGGCGGCTTCCGGCACAGGCTCCGACCTGTCCGCGCTGCGGCGGCGCCACACGGTCGGCTGGCCGGGCTTGCCCTTGGCGACAGGGGTGAAGTTCAACGCCCGCAGGATCACGTCCAGCTCGCGCGGGCTCCAGCCCAGGGCCTTTTGCTTCTCTTCCGACAGCACCATGCCGCGTCCGGGCTTGAAGCTTTCGCGCATGGCCTCGTCCAGCGCTTCCAACTGCTCCACCGGCGCGGCGTAGCGGGCGACGATCTGCAGGCCGCGCGCGGCCAGGGCGCGCGGAGGGGGCGTCGGGTCGGGCAGGATGGCCAGCTCGCCCGGCTGGGCCGCCCAGTCGGAGAACGGCGCCGTGGCGCGGGCGAAGGCCAGAGCCTCGGGCTTCAGCAGCTTGGGCAGGTACAGGCTGAAGGCGGCGATCTTCACGCCGAGGTTCTTGAGTTCACGCCGCTCCTCGACGCTGAGGGAGCGGATCTCGCTGTCCACCTCGCGCCGGTCCAGCACGCCGCCCGCCTCGATCAGGCGGTGAGCGATCCCGCGCGCCAGACCCTTGAGCCGGCCGTCGGCCATGGCGGCTTCCAGCTTCAGCAGGGGAGCCAGGCGACGGCCCCGCTCGGCGACGAGGAACGCTTCCATGCGGCGCAGGGCCTTCTCGCGCGCGGCGGCGGGGCCGAGTTCGCCCAGCAGGCGCACACGGCCGTTGACGATGGCGCCGGCGGCCTCGCCGCTCCACAGGATGGTCCCGGTCGGGCTGACCGAGAACGCATCGTCGCCGTCGGAGGCCAGGACGCCGAGGCGGCGGGCCACTTCCGGCGCGACGGCCTTTTGGGCCGCGCCGCGCAGGGCCTTTTCCTCGAGGGCGGTGGAGCCCTTGGCTGGTTCGAATGTCACGCCCGTCAGCTTCCCTACAAAGTGACCCTGCACATTGACCGTGCCGTCGGGTTCGACCCCGGCCAGCATTTCTTCCTTCTCGCCCAGCTGCCGCATCAGCACGCTGGTGCGGCGGTCGATGAAGCGGGCCATCAGCTTCTCGTGCAGGGTGTCGCTGACCCGGTCCTCAAGGGCGCGGGTCATCTCCTGCCAGTGCTTGGGCTCATGCAGCCAGTCAGGGCGATTGGCGATGTAGGCCAGGGTGCGGATGCTGGCCAGACGCGTGGCGAGGGTGTCGATCTCGCCCTCCAGCCGGTCCAGCGCCTTGTACTGCCCCGCCATCCAGTCCTTGGGGATGCGCCGGCCGCCCGTGGTCAGGTCGTCGAACAGGCCTTTGACCAGCTGGCGATGGTCGTCGTCGGTGGTCTTGCGGAAGTCCGGCGTCTGGCAGGTCTCCCACAGCCGTAGCAAGACCGAGCGGTCCTTGCAGCGTTTGACGACCTCCTCGTCCTCGGCCAGCCGGCGCAACATGCGCTCGTCCAGCCCCGGCTCGGTCAGGGTCAGGCCCTCGCGCTTGGGTCCTTCCGAGAGGGAGCGCAGCAGGTCGGGCAGGGAGTCGAAGTCCAGCGCCGGATTGCGCCATTCGGCCCCGCTGATGGGGTCGAAGCGGTGATGCTCCACCGCCTCGATGATGTCCTCGTCGAACTCGGCGCAGTCGCCCGTGACGCCGAACGTCCCGTCGGTGCGGAAGCGGCCGGCGCGGCCGGCGATCTGGGCCACCTCCTGCGGATGCAGATAGCGGGTCCGCTTGCCGTCGAACTTGCGCTGGCCGGCGAAGGCCACGTGGTCGACGTCCATGTTCAGGCCCATGCCGATGGCGTCGGTGGCCACCAGGAAGTCGACCTCGCCGGACTGGTACAGGGCGACCTGGGCGTTGCGGGTGCGGGGGCTCAATGAGCCCATGACCACGGCCGCCCCGCCGCGCTGGCGGCGGATCAGCTCGGCGATGGCGTAGACCTGGTCGGCGCTGAACGCGACGATGGCCGATCGCCGGGGCAGACGGGTCAGCTTCTTCGATCCCGCATAGGTCAGGGTCGACAGCCGCTCGCGGGTGACGATCTCGGCGTCCGGCAGCAGGCGGCGGATGAGCGGGGCCATGGTCCCGGCGCCCATCAGCATGGTCTCGAATTTGCCCCGCGCATGCAGCAGGCGATGGGTGAAGATGTGCCCCCGCTCGGGATCGGCGCACAGCTGGATCTCGTCCACCGCCATGAACTCGACCTCGCGGCCCAGCGGCATCGCCTCCACCGTGCAGATGAAATAGGCGGCCCGGGCGGGGACGATCTTCTCCTCGCCGGTGATCAAGGCGACGCTGGCCTTGCCGCGCAGCTTGACCACGCGGTCATAGATCTCCCGCGCCAGCAGCCGCAGCGGCAGGCCGATCATGCCGCTGGCATGGCCGATCATGCGTTCGACAGCCAGGTGGGTCTTGCCGGTGTTGGTGGGGCCGAGCACGGCCACGAGGCGCGCCGGCGCCTGTCCGGAGGGACGGTCGCTCATGGGCGGAAAGTGGGGCGGCGTGCAGGGCGAAGCAAGCGAAGCCTTTGTGTCAGTCCAGATTGACTCAGGCGGCGAAGATCGCGGCCTCGTCATCGGGCGTCAGCACGCGCCACTGGCCGGGCTCCAGGTCCTGCGGCAGAGTCAGCGCGCCGATCTGGTCGCGGTGCAGGGCGGTCACGTGGTTGCCCACGGCGGCGAACATGCGGCGCACCTGATGATAGCGGCCCTCGTGGATGGTCAGCAGCGCCTCGGTGGGCGACAGGGCCTCCAGTTCGGCCGGGAGCAGGGGCTTCTCCTCGCTCTCCAGCATCAGGGTCCCGGCGGCGAAGGTCGCCCCCTCGTCGCCGCTCAGCGGCCGGTCGAGGGTGACGCGGTAACGCTTGGGCACATGGTGCTTGGGCGAGATGATCCGGTGCAGCAGCGGCCCGTCATCGGTCAGCAGGATCAGGCCCGAGGTGTCCTTGTCCAGCCGGCCCACGGTGGAGATGGCCGGGTCGCGCAGGGCCCAGCGGCGAGGCAGCAGGTCATAGATCCGCGTCCCGTCCTCCTTGTGCGAGCACACCACGCCCAGCGGCTTGTGCATCATCAGGGCCAGGGGGGCGGGCGGGTCCACGGGCTTGCCGCGGATGGTCATGCGCGCGGGCAGGTCGGCGGTGACGGCGACACGCTGGCCCGCGTCCTTCAGGGCCTTGCCGTCCAGCACCACCTGACCGGCGGCGACCATGGCCTGCACCTCGCGGCGCGAGCCGTAGGCCATGTTGGACAGCAGCCGGTCCAGCCGCGCCATCAGCGCCTTCTGGGTCACTTGCGGGCCTCATAAATCTTGAAGCCGGCTTCTTCGGCGCGCAGCTCGACCTTGGCGAAGCGCTCGTTCAGCGCGGCCTCGTAGGGCAGGTGCCGATTGGCGGTCAGCCACAGGTGGCCGCCCTTCTTCAGCATGTCCGCCGCGCGCTGGACGAAGGCCTGGCCCAGGCGCTTGTCCTCGTGTCCGCCGTCATGGAACGGCGGGTTCATGACCACGAAGTCCAGGTCGGCCAGATTGAGGTCCGGATCACGGATGTCAGCCTGAATGATCTCGGCGCGGGCATCCTCGATGTTGCGGCGGGCCGCATCGGTGGCGCGGCGGTCGATGTCGAGCAAGGTGAGCTTGGTCACCTTCGGCTCGGCCAGCACCGCCTTGGCCAGCAGGCCGACGCCGCAGCCGGCGTCAAGGCCCGCGCCCGACAGCTTGGGCAGATGCTTCAGCAAAAGGACGCTGCCCGGGTCCGGACGATCCCAGCTGAACACTCCCGGCTGCGACCACATGGACAGGCGCGGGGCCATCTGCGGCGCGCCGGCGGCGATCGCTTCCTCCACGCCGGTCAAAGCGGCCGGGCGGTCCGTGATGCAGATGCGGTGGTGGCGGCGGGCGTCCTCCGCCACCGTGCAGCCGAAGGCCTCCAGTTCCTTGCGAAGGCGCGAGCCGCCCTTGTCCTTGGGCGCCAGGGCGGTCAGGCGGCCGCCGGGCTTCAGGGCGCGCAGAGCCTGGGCCAGGGCGTAGCGGCGCTCCAGCACGCCTGGCGGCGCGACCACCACCATGGCGTCCAGGCCGCCGTCCGGCTGGAACTCGATCGCCTGCGAATCCAGCACGAGGGGGGAAAACTGCGCCCCGCGCGGCGGGTCGATCACCCCATGCTGCGGCACGCCGTAGACGCCGAGCGCGGCGTCGCCATTCTTCAAGTCCGAGATCGTCATGCGGCGCATATAGCCTTGGACGCCGGCCGGCTCCATCTAAGCTGTGTCAGTCGCTAAACAGGGAGGACCGCCATGGCCCGTGCGAAAGCCAGTATTTCGGACCAAGCCTACGTCACCGCCATCACCACGGGGCGGCATGCCCTGGTCAGCGACGAGCCGCCGACCCTGGGCGGTCAGGACATGGGCCCGGCGCCCTATGACCTCCTGCTGGCGAGCCTGGGCTCCTGCACGGCGATCACCCTGAAGATGTACGCCGATCGCAAGGGCTGGCCCCTGGCGGCGGTCCACGTGGACCTCCACTACGCCAAGGAAGACGACCGTAGCAAGATCACCCGCACCCTGCGGATCGAGGGCGATCTGAACGACGAACAGCGCGCGCGCCTGGCCGACATCGCCGAGCGCACGCCGGTGACCCTGACCCTGCGCAATGGCGCCGACATCGCCACCACCCTGGCGGCTGAGGTCCCGGCCAGCACGCCGCCGGTGTCCTACACCGAGGACGAGCTGGACGAAGCGCTCGAGGAAAGCTTCCCCGCCAGCGACGCGGCCAATCTGGCGCAGCCGAGGCATTCGGGGGCGGATTGAAGGGAGGGCGTTAACGCCAAGCCTGCCGAAGCTGAACAGCAGCGAAACGAATCATGACCGAATCAGCGACGCCCGCCGATTCGGGATTTGTTCCCTACGAGATATTGTAGCTTAGCCGCCGTTAACCACAAATGGTTTCCAGCGCAGCTTGCCGCCTATTCAGTAGCGGTAGGGCAGGTGGCGGCCACGCGCTTTGCCTCCATCACGCCCGCCAGCGGCAGGCCGTGGATGGTGGTGACGTTGACATCGATCTTGAAGCTCTCGGGCCCGTAGACGCCCTTACCCTTTACGGGGGCGGGGCGGTTCTTCTTGTCGTACCAGACACCCTTCAGATCGATCCGGCCGTCACCCACGACCTTGCGTTCATAGACGCACTTGAACCGGCGCGTGCAGATGCCGTCCGAGAACTGCGCCACGTCCTTGGCGGTCAGGCACTTCATCTCCTTGCCCACGGGCAGGATGCCGCCGATCTTGTAGCTGTACTGCCAGTGGCCGGGGAGAATCGTCTCCGGGGCCTTCTCCTGGGCGAACACGGCCGGGGCCACTGTGGCGACGCCGAGCACGGCCAGGACGGCTGCGGTCACGGCGACGGCGATGGGACGGATGGCGTCTTTGGGCTTCATCATGCTCTCTTACATATAGGAGCCGCGATGAACCGCGCTTGAAAGGTGCGATCATCCCCTGTCCGGCTTGACTCTCAACGCCGCCGTCGCCTATATCGCCCCCTCTCGCGCCGAGAGAGTCCTTGGCGTGTCCGATATTCTTTTGCGAAGTCCGCTTCGCCCAGCAAGGTTGTCCGTCATGTCGCGTCGTTGCGAACTCACCGGTAAGGGCCCGATCGTCGGTCACAACGTGAGCCACTCCAACATCAAGACCAAGCGCCGCTTCCTGCCGGCTCTGTCGCCCGTCACCCTGCAGTCCGACTCGCTGGGTCAGAGCTTCAAGCTGCGCATTAGCAACGCCGCCCTGCGCACCCTGGACTACAAGGGCGGCCTGGACGTGTTCCTGCTGGGCTCGAAGGACGAACTGCTCTCGCCGCGCGCGCTGAAGATCAAGCGCCAGGTGAAGGCCAAGGTCGCGACGCAAGCCGCCGCCTAAGCGACTTACTCGCTTAAACGATACGAAAGGCCCGCGGAGCGATCCGCGGGCCTTTTCGCATGTCTGGACGTCTGGTCGGAGGCATCGCTGATGGGCCACGGCTGGACGGGCTCTTGCAAACCCGTTTGGGGGCCGTGGCCCCTGGGATGAACGCCCCAGAGCCGTGGTGAGACGGCCGGCGCTTCTATGCCTTGAAGGTTGCAATCCGCCCACGCTCAATCGACCGGCGTGCGCCCAATTCTATGGATAGCGCCGATAGCTTTGCTTGAAGGGCAAAAGAAAAGGCCCGCGAGAGGGCTCGCGGGCCTTTGTCGTTCGACCTGCGGGTGCGCTTAGCGCTGCAGGGCGTAGTAGTTCACGGAAGCGGTCTTGGTGTAGGCGGCCAGTTCCGGGTTGTTCACCTTGGAGACGGCGTCCTTGACGCTGGCGCGAACGCAGGCCGGGTACAGGTAAACGGCCAGGGATTCGCTGCGGACGTCCTGCCAGCAGACCGTGCTGGCGGCTTTCAGGATCTCGGCGTGGGCTTCCTTGGCGGACTTGCCGGCCAGGGAGACGCGGAGTTCGGCGGCGCCGGCGTTGCCAGCGGCGAAGGCGGCCCCAAGAGACACAACGAGGGCCAGAGTGTTGAGCTTACGCATTTTGAAGACTCCAAGAGGAGGTTGATGACAACCGCCTCCCGGCACGTTTTCCCCAAAGCCGACGATGTAGTTTGTTATTCCGTCGATGAGGTTTTTGTACGTCGAAGCCCAAAAACCTTCAAGGCAAATGTTGCAATGCCGAACGCGTTTGTGGCGATGCAGCATGCTTAAGCAGCGTTATGTGTCTTCGCTGCATTCTTAATCATCTGCGCACCGGCGCCCGCTTGCGGGGCGGCGGCGGAGGGGCCGCCGGTTGCGGCGGCGGGGGAATCCAGTCGAACGCCAGCAGCAAGGTCCGCTGCCGGGCCGAGAAGTTGTCGTCCGACATCAGGTAGAGCCGCACGCCGCCCGCCCGGTTGCTGCTGACGGCCAGTCCCTCGAAATTGTCCCGGGTCAGCGGCGCCTGCAGCGTGAAGCGGTCGGACACCAGCGGGAAGCGCCGCTTGGTGGTCGGATCGTTGATGAGGCTGACCTGGATGCGGTTGCCCTGGATCGGGTCATAGGCGCGATGCATCAGCGCCACCGCCGGGCCGTTGAAGGCGCTGACGGCCACCAGGCCGTAGGCGATGTCAGGTCCCATCTGCGGCGGGGCCGACTGGCAGCCGCCCGACAGCTTGCAGACCCAGACCTCGCCTTCCTCGCCGCCGACGATATAGGCGTCCGCGCCCGCGGCCGGGTAATAGGCCAGGGCCTCCATCCCCTCGTTCTCGGGGAAGATGGTCTGGGGCGAGGGGGCGACGACCGGCGCGCCGCCGGCGGCCGGATAGCGCCAGATGCGGTGGTTGCGCTCGAAGCTGACCAGACGGTCGCCGTTGGGCAGGATGGTCATCCCCTCGGCGTCGGCCCACTCCTTGCCGGACAGGGGCTTGCCGTCCAGGCCGAGCAGCGGCTCGATCTTGGCCTCCTTCAGGCCCACCAGGCGGTCGTTCTCGTCCAGCACCAGCCGGGCCTCGAAGAGGTCTCCGTCGTCGCTGGCCGACATGATCCGCTGGTCGCCCAGAACCGTCAGGGTCGACAGGCCATGCAGGCGGGTCGAGTCGCTGCTGGTGATGGCGATGCCGCCGGCATAGGTGAAGTTGCCGATCTTGGTCTGGGTCGGGTCGTTGGGATTGAGCGGCACGGCGACGCTCTGGACCGTGATCTGGGGCCCGGCCGGGACCGGAGCGACGGGCAGAACCGGCGGCGTCTCGGGGGGCACGCAGCCCGCCAGCATGAGTCCACACGCAGCGGTGGCGACAGCCAGGCGGACTAGACGGTTCATGCAGGCGCTCCAACGCGACGCGACTTGGGAGCCGTGCCCTGAACAACGGGCGGCGGCGGCAACAGGCCCTTGGCGCGGCCGGCGGCCTTGGGCTCTTCCTCGAACAGGGCGGCGAGCTGTTCGACCAGCACGCCCCCCAACTGCTCCACATCGACGATTGTCACGGCGCGGCGGTAGTAGCGCGTCACATCGTGCCCGATGCCGATGGCCAGCAGCTCGACCGGGCTCTTGCCCTCGATCTCGCCGATAACCTGGCGCAGGTGGCGCTCCAGGTAATGGCCGGAGTTCACCGACAGGGTCGAATCGTCAACCGGCGCCCCGTCGGAGATGACCATCAGGATGCGGCGCTGCTCTGGCCGCCCGACCAGGCGCTGATGCGCCCACATCAGGGCCTCGCCGTCGATGTTCTCCTTCAGCAGCCCCTCGCGCATCATCAGGCCGAGGTTGCGGCGGGCGCGGCGCCACGGGGCGTCGGCGGCCTTGTAGACGATGTGGCGCAGGTCGTTCAGGCGGCCGGGCGCGGGCGGCTTGCCGGCCTTGATCCATTCGTCGCGGCAGGCTCCGCCCTTCCAGGCCTTGGTGGTGAAGCCGAGGATCTCGGTCTTCACCCCGCAACGCTCCAGCGTGCGGGCCAGGATGTCGGCGCAGACGGCGGCCACCATGATCGGGCGTCCCCGCATGGAGCCGGAATTGTCGATCAGGATGGTGACGACCGTGTCCCGGAACTCCACGTCCTCCTCCTGCTTGAAGGAGAGCGGGGCGGTGGGGTCGATGATCACGCGGGTCAGGCGCGCGACGTCGAGCATCCCTTCCTCGAGATCGAAGGTCCAGGCGCGGTTCTGCTGCGCCATCAGGCGGCGCTGCAGCTTGTTGGCCAGGCGCGACACGACGGAGGACAGGCTGGACAGCTGCTGGTCCAGATAGCCGCGCAGGCGGTTCAGCTCCTCGCCGTCGCACAGGTCCTCGGCGCCCACCACCTCGTCGTGGGCTGCGGTGAAGATCTTGTAGGGCGGCTCGGCCCGGCCATCGTCGCGGATGTCGGGGCGGGCCGGCTTGGCGCCGTCGCCCATCTCCGGCGCCTCGTCGGTGGCTTCGGCGTCGCCGTCGTCCTCGACCTGCACGGACTGCTCGTCGCCGGCCTCGGCGTCCTGGTCGGAGGCGTCGGTCTCCTGCTGGGCGGAGCCTTCCGGCTGCTGGCCCTCGCCGTCATCGTCGTTCTCGTCCTCGCCCTCGGTGGGGCCTTCGTTCTCGTCGCCCTCGTCGTCGTCCGAGGATTCGGTGGCGTCGGCCTCGCTCTCGTCCAGACCCAGGTCGCGCAAAATCTCGCGGGTGATCTTGGCGAAGGCGGCCTGGTCGTCGATGGAGCCGGTCAGGCGGTCCAGCGCCGGCCCGGCCTTGCCCTCCACCTCGGCGCGGAACAGGTCGACCAGGGTCTTGCTGCCGTCCGGCGGCGCATCGCCGGTCAGGCGTTCGCGCACGATCAGGCCCAGGATGTCGGCCATGGGCGCGACGGTGCGGTCCATCCGCGTCAGGCCCTGGCGTTCGATCCTGTCTTCCAGGGCGGCGGTCAGGTTGGCGCGGACACCGCCGAGCGCATTGGCGCCGATGGCCTCGATCCGCGCCTGCTCCACCGACTCGAAGGCGGCCATGGCGTCGGGCGAGATCGGACGGTTGCGCATGTGCGCCGCCGCGTCGTGGTGCGCCAGCCGCAGGGCCATCTGGTCGGCCAGGCCGCGGATGCGCGCGGCCTCCTTCGGCGACATGTCGCGGGACGGATGGGGCAGGACCGCGCGGTTGCCGGAAAGCTGCGGGCCGTCGCCCGAGAAGACCACTTCCAGATCAGGCGTTTCGGCGAGCGAACGGGCGGCGTGCGCCAGGGCGCGCTTGAACGGTTCGACGGGGCTTTCGGGCTTTCCGGCCATGGGGATGGTCATACTCCGTCAGGACGCCGGAACAAATAAGGCGAAGCCTCCGTTTTCCACTTCGAAGCTTATCCACAAGGGAGTGGTTCAATGTTGAAGTGGGCTCTTATCTTCGCCGTGATCGCGCTGATCGCCGGCGCTCTTGGTTTCGGCGGCGTCGCGGGCGCGGCGGCGGGCATCGCCAAGATCCTGTTCTTCCTGTTCATCGTCGGCTTCCTGATCTTCCTGGCCCTGGGCATCTTCGCCGGAAAGAAGATCAGCGGCGGCTGAGGCAGCCAGCCCGATCCATGAAGGGGCCGCGCCGGGAGACCGGCGCGGCCTTTCTCTATTCAGCGCCCCTATTCAGCGATGGGCCCAGGCCTTGGCCTGCTCGCCGACCACCTGGACCAGATCGCCCATGGTCAGGTTCACGTCGATCAGGTGCAAGCCCCAGTCGTCCAGGGTCTTGCCGTCCGCCACCACATCGCCGGTCAGCACGTCGGTGCGCGGATCGGCCGGGTCGGCGTTGACCTTCACCGACAGGTACGACGCCCCGTCCTGCTCCACGCAGGTCCCGGTCAGCAGGCCGGGGACCGACACGAACGGCGTGTCGATCTTCTTCTCCGGCGTCACCCAGACGTTCGGCGCGGTGGTCGAGCCGTTGGTCAGATAGGAATGCAGCGGCGCCGAACCCCCGCCCAGCGCCGCCGGGTTCACGCAGGCCGCCGTCTTGCCCGGCTCCACCGCCCGGCCGAAGCGGGCGTTGAGCGGCGGGGGCGAGACCTCGCGGAACGAGACGTACGAGATGTAGCATCCCGTCTGCGACGCCGCCGTGCAGGGCGCCAGGCCGGCATAGGCCTTGTCCGCGCCGACCGGCGTGTTCATGCCCAGGATCAGGGCTGAGACGATCCGCCCCTTGGCCGGCGCCATGGCCGCCTCGTCCTTCAGCAGGTTCTGCAGCACCCGCGCACCCTGGCTGTGGCCGATCAGGACCACGCCGCGCCCGCCGTTGTCGCGCTTCAGATAGTCGGCCCAGGCGTCGCGCACGTCGTTGTAGCCGAGCTGCGGATCCATCGGGATCGGCTTGCCCATCATGTTGGAGCGCAGGCCCGCCAGAGTGATCTGGCGGTACAAGGGCGCGAAGGTCCGGCAGACCGAGGCGAAACGCGCGAACTGCTGCTCCACCACCCGCCGCTCGGCGTGGTCGATGGTCATGTCGCTGTTGCCGCCCGGATCGGTGGAGACGGTGGGATAGACGTAGAAACAGTCGATCGCCGCCTTGGGATCAGTCTTGAAATCCTCGCGCGTCAGGCCGCCGTTCGCGGCGACAATGGTGGTCGATTGATCCACCGCGCAGGCGTCGGCGCGGCCGGGACGGCACAGCCAGTTCTCATCCTTGGCGTAGTCGTTGGGCGCGGCCGCGAGGGGCGCGGAGACAGCCAGGCCCGAGGCGAAAAGCAGGGCGGCGGCAAGCGGTTCAACATACGCAATCCTCCCGTTCGAACATTTGTTTGGCGCGGAGGATGCGGCGCCGGGGAGACGGGGTCTAGCTCTATCCCCTCGCCTTTGGGGGGCTCTGAGCCTCTTCTCCTCCCCCGTGTAACGGGGGAGGGGGACCGCGAAGCGGTGGAGGGGGCGTGACTGGGCTCGGAGCTGGGCGGATGCCCCTCCGTCTCGTCGCTGCGCGCCGATCCACCTCCTCCGTACGCTCCGCTACAGAGGAGGAGAAAAACGAACGTAGCCGCCCCTACCCCCCAGCCGCCAACGCCAGCAGTTCCTCCGCCAGCGCCGGCTTGACCGGATCGAACGCCCGCGACTGCCAGTCCGGGACCAGGCGGTCCACCAGCAGGAACAGCACCAGCCCCTCGTCCTGGCTCCAGAAGCGGCCGCCTCGGCGCAGCTCGCGCACCGCCGTGCCGGTGTCGACGCCGCGGCCGCGGGTGGTCCAGGCGAAGGCGGCCCATTGGCCCAGGCCCTCCATGGTCAGGAACAGGTCGTCCAGCGGCGCCCACTTGGCGTTGTCGCCGACGAAGAACTGGGCCCGGCGCGCGCGCATCTTGGCCAGGGCCTGGCGGGTATAGGCGCGGGCCTGGGTCTCACTTCGGGCGTTCAGGGCCTGGAACAGGGCGCCCAGCTCGTCCTCATAGGCGGCCACATAGGCCTCGTCCTTGGCGAAGGCGGCCTGCAGGCTGTCGTCGGACAGGTCGTCCGGCAGGCCGTACTGCGCGGTCAGCTCCGCCAGCCGCGGGCTCACATAATAGAACTGCCGCGTATGGGTCATCTCGTGGATGAGCACGCCCTGCATCAGGCCTTCCAGCCCCAGCGCGCTGTCCACCCCGGCGCCCTGCCAGATCGAGGGCAGGGCCATGACGAAGAAGGCCTTGCGGTTCTCGTCGAACGGCGCGGCGAAGGAGGCGACGCGGGCGGGGATGGCCTGGCCGTCCGGCAGCTTCACTTGGCCGCCGTGGGCGACGCCGTTCCACGAGACGGGGCCGGCCGGTCCGGCGGTGTAGGCGCAGGTCTGGTCGAACAGCACGATGGTCGGCCGTTCTCCTGCTGAAAGCTGCAAGTCCTGGCGCGCCGTGGTGCTCCAGGCGCCGATGGCGCGGTTGGCGAAATTGGAGTCCTCCGGCGTCATCAGGCAGGCCGCCTGAGCAGCAGGCGCGGCGACGGACAGGAGAAGGGCGGCGGCGAGGTTGCGGATCATGGTCAAGCTCCTAGCCGGGAGCCTGCGGTGAGTCCGCTTAAATCCAAGCAAGGTTGCTACGGCGCCTCGCGCACATACTCCCAATGCCACGGCTCGAACGGATAGTTGCGGAAGCCGAAGCGCTCCGCATTCGCGACCAGCCAGCGGTAGGCGGGGTTGCGCGACTGGATCAGGCGGTTGGTGTCCTCGGTGGAGTCCGGCCGCACACCGCCCACATACAGGTCCATGGCTAGGCCCGTGCGGTGGGGCGAGCAGGTGGCCCGCACCACGCCGTCGCAGTTGTTGTCCCGCGCGCAGCGGGCGGCGTCATATTCGGGGCTGCGATAGCCGCTGAAGATCTGCAAATGGCGGGGATCGGCGGCCACCCCGCCGTCGCGCCTGGCCTCGGCGACCATCTGGCGATAGGCGGCCATGGCGGCGGTGCGCAGCTGGATCGCCTTGCCGCCATAGCCTTCTTCCTTGGTGGCGTCGGCCAGTTGGGCGGGCGAGGGCGGATTGGGGCAGACGCCCTTGGCGCGGACGCCCACATAGGGACGGCGCGCATGCATCTGCGCTTTCAGGGTGTCGAAGCTGGCCATGGTGAAACGTCCGTCCCCCGCCAGGCGATGGCGCTTCTGCCATTCCGCGAGCGCGGCCGCGAAGCCGGGGGAGACGGCGGGGCAGGCGGTCCCGATTTCGTGCGCCACCAGGGTCTCGTAGATCGCCCAGCCGGTCTCGGCCCGGCCGAACGGCGACCAGGCCAGGGTGGTCAGGGTGCGGGCGTTCTCGCGGGCCGCCGCCTCGAAGGCCGGGTTGCGGCAACCGTTCAGGTCTGGGGCCGCCACGAGGGCGGGTCCGGTGGCGACGGGCGTCAGCGAAGCCGCGGAAGAGCCTTGAACAGCGCCTTGAGGCTCCGTCGGCGGCGGGGATGCGGCTGACCCGGACGGGAGATTTCTCACCACCACGACGCCGATCCCAATGGCGGCCCCCACGGCCGCCGGGAGGAACCATCGCCGAATCCGCGACTTTTTCTTGCTCAGTTTCGGCAGAGGAGTCGGCATGGTGTTCGGTCGCAAAATCCTGATGGCGGGCGTCGGCGCGGTCGCTTTGGTGGCGTGTTCCGACCCTAACGCGCGAGAAAGCCAAAGCGACGCTTCGTCCGAGATGGCGAGCGGGCAATTGCCGCCTGCCGTGACCCCCGCCGCCGCGCCGACGCCGGAGGCCGGGCCGATCATCGCACCTGACGACCTCGCCGTGCAGGGCAAGGCGGTGAACGCAGCCGAGTTCGCCGCCGCGCAGAGCGACCCGATCGCCAAGCGCGACATGCTGGTCCGCGCCCAGGTGCTGCTAGACCGCGCCCGCTTCTCCCCCGGCGTGGTGGACGGGCAGGGCGGCGACAACGTCAACAAGGCCATCGCCGCCTTCCAGAAGGCCAACAGCCTGAACGTCAGCGGCCAGCTGGACGCGCAGACGTGGGAGGCCCTGACCCGCGACACCGGCGCGGCGGTCACGGCCTATGAAATCACCGACGCCGATGTGGCCGGTCCGTTCGTGGAGAAGATCCCCACCGATCTGGCCGAGCAGGCGGAGTTGAAGACCCTCGGCTACACCTCGCCGTTGGAGGCCTTGGCCGAGAAGTTCCACATGGGCGAGGGCCTCCTGCAGGCCCTGAACCCCGGCGCGGACTTCAGCAAGCCGGGAACGAAGATCGTGGTGGCGGCGGTCTCCAACGCCGACCTGCCGCGCGTCCAGAAGATCGAGGTCGACAAGGCCGGCCGCCAGGTCCGCGCCTATGACGGCGGCGGCAAGCTGGTGGCGGTCTATCCGGCCACGGTCGGCTCCAGCGAGCGTCCGGCGCCGGACGGCGAATGGGCGGTGCGGACCGTGGCGCCCGAGCCCACCTACACCTTCGACGCCAGCCGCCTGAACTTCGGCTCAAAGAAGGCGCGGGAGGCGGGAAAGCTGACCATCGCAGCGGGGCCGAACAATCCGGTGGGCGCCGCCTGGATCGACCTGACCAAGGACACCTACGGCATTCACGGCACGCCGGAGCCGGCCAAGGTGGGCAAGGTGGCCAGCAACGGCTGCGTGCGCCTGACCAACTGGGACGCCAAGGCCTTGGCGAAGGCGGTGGAGAAGGGGGCCAAGGTCAGCTTCCTCGGCTGACCGAATCCTTGCCCGATAAGGGATTGCTGAGCCCGGAAAAGACGAAGCGCCCCTAGCGAAGACCAGGAGCGCTTCTTTCTTGATCAGCGCCAGGCGTCCCCCGACACCGGCTGCTGGAAGGGGACAGTCAGGGCGTTAAGAGATCGGCGCAAGCGCCGCCGGAGCGATTGCTACCGTTTCGCATAACCCTGTGTTTCAGCGGCAACACAAAGCGCCTCAAAGAGACCTTGATCGCGCCCTTGCAGCGCCCGATCCGTCCACCATCTTAGTCAGGACGGCGAAGCCCGGTGGATGTCCCCCTCCCCCAGCCTGCCAGGCCCGCCGTCATGAGAGAGCCCGGCGCCCGCGAGACCTTCCCCCATCTCGCGGGCGCTTCTCGTTTCAGGCTGTGCTCAAGCGGCCAGGGCGGTTTCGATGCAGTCGATGAGGGCCTGGGCCTGATAGGGCTTGGGCAGGAAGCAGGCGACGCCGGCGGCGGCCGCCTTCTGGCGGGTCGCGTCGTTGGGGAAGGCGGTCATCAGAATCACCGGCGTGGCGAGCCCGCGCGCGGAAAGGGCGGTCTTCAGGTCCACGCCGCTCATGCCCGGCATCTGCACGTCGGAGACGACGCAGGCGCAGCCTGCGGCCACATCCGACTCCAGGAACGCCTCGGCCGACGCAAAGCCCCGCACGGCGTAGCCGAGCGAGCGGAGCAGGCCTTCGGTGGAGATGCGGACCGACTCGTCGTCATCGACGACCGAGATAATCAAACCCGTGGTCAAACAACTGATCCTTAAACGTCCACGGCGGAGGCGATGCGCCTTCGTCAGGGCCACAGATGCCTGTTTCCTCGCGTCCGCGAAATCATACGGAAGTTTAGAAGCCGTGGCGGAACGTCGCCTTTCGGCGGTATCGTACAAGTCGCGTCGGTTTGGAGCGTCAATCCTCCCCGCCCCGCGAACCACTGGGGACGAGATGTCGGACGGCGCCGCAGCAATCAAGACCGCAGGAGAGCTGGAGGACCTGAGGGGCCTGATCGACGCCGTCCCGGTGGTGATCGGCTTCTATGACCGCGACCACGTCTGCCGTTTCGCCAACGCCCATCACCGGTTCTTTCACGGGGCCGAGCCCGCCGCTCTGATCGGCCAGCACCTCAGTGAAATCCTGGGACCCGATCAGTACGCCGACCGCCGGCCCTATCTGGAGCAGGCCGAGCGCGGCGAGCCCCTGGCCTTCGACGCCACCGTCCTCCACCAGGACGGAAGCCTGCGCGATTGCGCCATCCATCTGGTCCCTCGGGCGGACGCGGATGGCGAGGTCGAGGGCTGCTATGTGCTGGTCTTCGACCTGGACCGCCGCACCCAGGAGGTCGGGACCCTCAAGGATCTGGTCGACCTGGCCCACGACACGATCTTCGTGCGCGACATGGACGGGGCCATCACCTTCTGGAACGCCGGGGCCGAGCGCACCTATGGCTGGAGCCGGGACGAGGCCGTGGGCCTCAACGCCCAGGGCCTGGTCCATTGCCGGTTCGAGGTGGATCAGGACGCCATCTACGAGGAGATCCTGCGCACCGGCCACTGGGAGGGGGAGGCGACCCGCACCCGCCGCGACGGGACCGAGCGGGCCGTGGCCCTGCGCTGGACCCTGCGCCGCGACGCCGCCGGCGCGCCGGTGGAGATCCTGGAGACCAGCCGCGACATCACCGCCCGCAAGGAGGCGGAGGAGCAGCTCCGGGCCAGCGAGTACCGCTACCGCAACATGTTCGCGGCCATGACCGTGTCCTTCTGGGAGCTGGATTTCAGCGGCGCCGGCAAGATGATCTACGGCCTGCGCAAGCAGGGCGTCACCGACCTGCGCCGCCACTTCGTCGAGCACCCCCAGGTGGTCCGCGAACTGATGAAGGCCAGCATCGTGCTGGACGTGAACGACAAGTCGATCCGCCAGTTCGGGGCCGACGGCCGTGACGTCCTGCTCGGCCCGGTGGACAAGTTTTGGCCCGTGGCCAGCGAGAACGTCTTCGCCGAGAGCGTCATCGCCGCCATCAGCGGCAAGGCCTATTTCGAGTCCGTCACCCGCCTGCGCCGCCTGGACGGCAGCGAGATCGACGTGCTGTTCACCGCCAGCTTCCC
The DNA here is from genome assembly GCF_029543125.1 of Caulobacter segnis. Taxonomy (GTDB): domain Bacteria; phylum Pseudomonadota; class Alphaproteobacteria; order Caulobacterales; family Caulobacteraceae; genus Caulobacter; species Caulobacter segnis_D. The sequence goes on along the minus strand of NZ_JARQWW010000008.1, from coordinate 18,200 downwards.
CCGCGAGTCGGTGGAGAAGGGCATCCTGCTGATCGGCCTGGTGGACCTCACCGACACCAAACGCGCCCAGGACGAACTGGCCCGGGTGCAGTCGGACCTCGCCCACGCGGCCCGCGTCTCGACGCTTGGCGAACTCACCGCCTCCATCGCCCACGAGGTGAACCAGCCGCTCGCCGCCATCGTCACCAGCGGCGAGGCCTCCCTGCGCTGGCTGAACCGCGCCGAGCCCGACCTGGACGAGGCCAAGGCCGCCATCAACCGCATGATCGCCGACGGCCAGCGCGCCAGCGGCATCATCGCCCGCATCCGCGCCATGTCGACCAAGGCCGCGCCGGACCAGGCCCTGCACGACCCCAACGCCCTGGTCAGCGACGCCAGCCTGCTGGTCCAGCGCGAGGTGGAGACCCACGACGTCAAGCTGATCCTCGACCTGGCCGCCGGCCTGCCGCCCGTGAAGGCCGACCTGGTCCAGGTGCAGCAGGTGGTGATGAACCTGCTGGTCAACGCCATCCAGGCCATGGCCGCCTGCGAGGCGTGTCAGGAGGTCGGCCGCCGCCTGACCGTCCGCACCCGTCCCGACGAGGACGGCGGCGTGCTGGTCGCGGTCGAAGACGCCGGCCCGGGCGTCGAGCCCGGCAAGGCGGACCAGCTGTTCAACGCCTTCTTCACCACCAAGGCCACCGGCATGGGCATGGGCCTGTCGATCTGCAAGTCGATCATCGAGGCCCACGGCGGCCACATCTGGGCGTCGAACAAGCCCACCGGCCGCGGCGCGGTGTTCGCCTTTACGCTGCCGCCGGCGGCGGAGGACGCCCTGTAGGCCACGTTCCGCCCGCGCCGGGGTGGCTTGCGGGTCTCAGGCGCGCTAACCAGACCCATGGCGCGCACCAAGCAAGTTCCCGAGCTCCAGGTCCAAATCGACGGCCGCACCTATGTGTGGCGGTTGCAGCGCCCGCCTGTCTGGTCGCGGGACGACAACGCCATGGCCGGCATGGCCCTGGCTGCGCGCGACGCCGAGGGACAGCGCGAGGTGGTGCTGGAGTTCCCGCCGGGGCCGCGCCCGCGCCTGGGCGCGCCGGTGCTGAAGGCGGAGTCGATCCCCGTGCGGCTGGTGACGACCGCCATCACCTCGGCCATCGCGGCGGGGTGGGATCCGCTGTCACGCGGCAAGCCCGTGGTCATCGTCGTGGACGCCGAGGGCCGGTAAAGGGCGGCGATCAGGCCGCCGGCGGCGGCATGAGGTTCAGCCGCTTGAGCAGCTCAAGCACCTGATGCATCCGCGACGCGCACCCGTAGAGCACCACTGAAACCCAGGCCATCCACGCCCAGGTGAGCACGAACAACGCGATCTCCATGACGCTCAGCCCCCCAGCTGAATTCAGGATGGGACCGATGTTATGTAAAATTTAGGCGACCGCATAGCGAAGCTTGCACAGATTTCGCGCATAAAGATTTCGCGCATAAGTGGTTTGCGTGGTGCGTCCGGAACAGGCGCCGCCTACACCGCCTAGCGCACGGGCCGCACCCGCGCCGCCGCGTCCTCGCGCCCGCCCGCAGGCCGCGTCGCGCGCCTCCGCATCTCCCGCACCTCAAGGATGCGCGCCGCGCAGCCATACAGCGTGACCGTCACCCACGCGGCCCAGGCCCAGCCGAGGCCGAACAACACGAACTTCATCTGCGCGCGGCCCCCGCCATTGCTCCCGAGAGGAATGGGATCGTCAGGCAAGGTCCGCCTCATAGACCGGCCGGGTTTCGATCTCGCTGGGCGGGCATGGGGTTCGGGGAACGCTTCACCCAAGCGACGGCTTCGTCCAAATCCTTGACGTCGCACAGCCAGAAGCTGGCGACCTGATCCCGGGCGGCTAGCGCCTCACCGCCGCGCCTTCGCCCGCGCCCGTTCCTTCATTGCCTCGATCTCTTCCGCCGTCGGCGGCGGGAAGATCTTGCTCTCCTCGACCCGCCGCGCGCTCGGGACCCAGCCCTTGCGGCAGTCGCCGAGGCGTTTGGCGCGGGCAACGAAGCCTGGGTCGCCGTGGCCGGCGCCGCCACTAGAAATGCTGTAGGCGCGGGCAGGGTCGCCTTCGAGGGACGCCCATAAGTACGCCGTCGGGCGATGCGGGAGCGCGGGCTTCAGCAGCGACGGATCGAGCCCCGTGCTGTCGCCGACGCAGACGAGCGTCACGGTGCGGGTGGCGACGTTCTCCGGGAACGCCGGGTGGTAGAGCGCTTCATAGGTGAGCCGCCACAGGCCCGGGCGGATGGTTCCCGCCTGGGCCGGGTCGGCGAGGGCCAGAGCGGTCAGGGCGAGAGCGAGGCGCATCCAGGCAGTTTGAAGGCGCGGGCCGGAACCTCAAGCCCTCCCCCTTGATGGGGGAGGGTTGGGTGGGGGTGATGCGGCGCTTCCGGTGAGCGTGCGGCCCGCGGCGCCACCTCCATCCCCGGCCCTTCCCCCATCCAAGGGGGAAGGGGGCTTGGTGCGTGCTTCGACTGGTTGCTGCGCTCCCGCTCAGCATGACGAAGGTCGTGGGAGGCGGAGAAGTATCTCCAGTCTCTCCCCAGTCTCCCCAATCTCTCTTCCAGCCGTCGAATTCACCGCGAAATGTCGTCGAATTCGCTCTTCGGCGTGCGCCGACAGTCCGCCTGGCGTTGGCGCGTCAGGCGGGCGTCCCGGAAGACGTCCGCACTCTGGCGCCAACCCAACAGACAAGGATCACCCGCCGAGCTGGTCCTTGGCGAACTCCAGGTCCATCAGTTTCAGGCGCTTGATCTCGTCGCGCAGGCGGGCGGCGGTTTCGAACTCCAGGTTCGAGGCGGCCTCGCGCATCTTGGCCTCCAGGTCGCGCAGGGTGGCCTTGAAGTTGTCGCCCATGAACGGCTTGGCGTCGCCCTCGGCCAGGCCGGCGGGCACCGTGACCCGGTCCTTTTCGTAGGGGCTGTTGAGGATATCCTTGATGTCGCGCTTCACGCTTTCCGGCGTGATGCCGTGTTCGGCGTTGTACGCCTCCTGCTTCTCGCGGCGGCGCGTGGTCTCGGCCATGGCGCGTTCCATGGAGCCGGTGATGCGGTCGGCATAGAGGATGACGCGGCCGTCCACGTTCCGCGCGGCGCGGCCGATGGTCTGGATCAGGCTGGTCTCGGAGCGCAGGAAGCCCTCCTTGTCGGCGTCCAGAATGGCGACCAGGCCGCACTCCGGAATGTCCAGGCCCTCGCGCAGCAGGTTGATGCCGACCAGCACGTCATAGGCCCCCAGGCGCAGGTCGCGGATGATCTCGATCCGCTCCAGGGTGTCGATGTCCGAGTGCATGTAGCGCACGCGCAGGCCCTGCTCGTGCATGTACTCGGTCAGGTCCTCGGCCATCTTCTTGGTCAGGACGGTGCAGAGGGTCCGGTACCCCTTGGCGTTGGTCTGGCGGATCTGGTCGATGACGTCGTCCACCTGACTGAAGCCGCCGGTGGAGACCGGGCGCACCTCGACCGGGGGGTCGATCAGGCCGGTGGGGCGGATCACCTGCTCGGCGAAGACGCCGCCGGCCTTCTCCATCTCCCACGGGCCCGGCGTGGCCGAGACATGCAGGGTCTGGGGCCGCATGGCCTCCCACTCCTCGAACTTGAGGGGGCGGTTGTCCATGGCGCTGGGCAGGCGGAATCCGTACTCGGCCAGGGTGGTCTTGCGGCTGCGGTCGCCCTTGTACATGGCGCCGATCTGCGGAACCGTGACGTGGCTCTCGTCGATGAACAGCATGGCGTTGTCGGGGATGTATTCAAAGAAGGTCGGCGGCGGCTCGCCGGCCTTTCGCCCCGTCAGATAGCGGCTGTAGTTCTCGATCCCGGCGCAGGAGCCGGTGGTCTCCATCATCTCCAGATCGAAGGTGGTGCGCTGCTCCAGGCGCTGGGCCTCCAGCAGCTTGCCGTTGGCCACCAGCCAGTCCAGGCGCTCCTTCAGCTCCGCCTTGATGGAGACGATGGCCTGCTTCAGCGTCGGGCGCGGCGTGACGTAGTGGCTGTTGGCGTAGATCTTCACCGCCGGCAGGTCGGCGACCTTCTTGCCGGTCAGCGGATCGAACTCGCTGATCGACTCCACCTCGTCCCCGAAAAAGCTGACGCGCCAGGCGCGGTCCTCGTAGTGGGCGGGGAAGATCTCCAGCGTGTCCCCGCGCTTACGAAAGGACCCGCGCTCGAACGCCGCGTCATTGCGCTTGTACTGTTGCGCCACCAGGTCGGCGAGGAGCTGCTTCTCGTTGACCGTCTGCCCGACCTCCAGGCTGAAGGTCATGGCGGTGTAGGTCTCCACCGAGCCGATGCCGTAGATGCAGCTGACCGAGGCCACGACGATGACGTCGTCGCGCTCCAGGATCGCCCGGGTGGCCGAGTGGCGCATCCGGTCGATCTGCTCGTTGATCGAGCTGTCCTTCTCGATGTAGGTGTCGGTCCGGGGGACGTAGGCTTCCGGCTGATAATAGTCGTAGTACGAGACGAAATACTCGACCGCGTTGTCCGGGAAGAAGCTCTTGAACTCCGAGTACAACTGCGCGGCCAGCGTCTTGTTATGCGCCAGGATCAGGGCGGGGCGCTGGGTCTCCTCGATGATCTTGGCCATCGTGAACGTCTTGCCCGAGCCGGTGACGCCCAGCAGCACCTGGTCGTGCTCGCGCTCCTTCAGTCCCGCGACCAGCTCGCGGATAGCCGTCGGCTGATCCCCGGCGGGTTCGTACTCCGACGCGAGCCTGAACCGCTTTCCGCCCTCGGACTTTTCCGGCCGCTGTGGGCGGTGCGGCGTCCACAGCATCGGCATCACCTCGGCGGCGACATCGTGGACGAAGGAAGCGGAGGCGTCGTTGACGCCGGACGTCGGGGCGGGAGGCATGGCGAGAAGGTAGGTTCTCCACCCGCCGAACGCCAGCGTGGCTGCTGACGGAGAGTGTCAGCAGCTGGCGGGAGGTGTCAGCAACGATAACCCCTCTCCCTCAATGGGAGAGGGGCAGGGGTGAGGGTGGCTGTTGAATCTCAGCCGCGACATCGTCCGAAGCCGCATCACCCTCATCCCCGACCCTTCTCCCATCAGGGGAGAAGGGGGCTTAGTGCGCCCCGCCGCCCAGCATCATCGCCTGGAATTCCTTCGGGTCCGCCGTGAACCCCGCCAGGGCGTTCTTGGTCAGGACGCCCGGATAGACCTCGTCCGTCCCGTTCTCCAGGGCGTCTAGGGTCTCGGACACCACTTCCTGCGGCGTCAGGCGCGGTTCGGGCAGGCCCTTGCCCATGTCGGTCTCCACCTGCACCGGCAGGACGGCGACCACGGTGACCCCGTGCGGCGCCAGCTCGGCGCGCAGGGCGGTGTTCAGCAGCAAGCCGGCGGCCTTGGAGGCGGAGTAGGTGACAGCCCCGCGCGCCGCGACCTTGGACAGCATGGACAGGACGTTCACCAGCCCGCCCTTCGACGCCCTGAGAGCGGGGGCGAAGGCCTGGGTCAGGGCGAGGGGCGCCAGATAGTTGACCTCCACCTCCTTACGCGCGGCGTCGACCACGTCGTCGCGCAGCAGCTCGCCGCCGAAGATCACCCCGGCGTTGTTTATCAGCAGGGTGACGTCCGGGGCGGCCTTGGCGGCGGCGGCCACCTGGGCCGGGTTGGCTACGTCGAGGGCCAGGGGGACGACGCGCGCGTCGTCGAAGTTCAGCGAGGCGACGTCGCGGGCGGCCGCGTAGACCTTGGCCGCGCCTCGGGCGAGCAGGCCCTCAACATAGGCGCGGCCGATCCCGCGGTTGGCGCCGGTGACGAGGGCGATGGAGCCTTGGATCTGCATTGTGTCTCTCCAGTGGAGCTCTGTAAGTGTATATGCACAATATGATGCGCAAGGACGACCGCGGCGGCTTGTAAGGAAGCGACGTCAGATGTGCTGGGTCAGCTTCAGAAGCTGGCGGCGCAGGTTTTCCGCCTCAGTCAGGCCCACACGTCCCTCGAATTCGTCCTGCGCCTCGCGCCACAGGGGCAGGGCGGCTTTCAGCCGTTCGCGGCCTTCGGCGGTCAGGGCCAGGATCAGCTGGCGCGAGCCCTTGCCCTTGGGCGTGGCGACCACCAAACCGTCCCGCTGCAGCGGCTGAAGCGTCCGGACCAGGGTGGTGCGGTCGGTGACGAGCAGGCGGGCCAGCTCGGCCATGGTCAGGCCGTCGCCCTCCAACTGCGCCAGCAGGCTGAACTGCGGCCCGGTCAGACCCACGGGCGCCAGATGCTTCTCGTACAGCTGCGAGACATAGCGCGTGGCCTGGCGAAGGGCGAAGGCGTTGCAGGTGTTGAGGCGCTGAGGCTTGACCATGGCCCCCACATGGCCGTGCGCATGCACAACGTCAAGATGACGCTGTTATTTGAAATGTGGGTAAGTGCGGCGGGGTTGGGGAGGGGGCTTGTAGATGAATATACTGTGTGACATACAGTGTGTGTCACACACCATGTGATGCACACCATTTGGCGCACACCTTATGCCGAACGAGACGGATATCTTTGAAACCCTCCGCCAGGAGCTGCGTCGGGGGAGCCTGATCCTGGCCGTTCTCGCCCAGCTCCAGGAGGAACGGTACGGCTACACCCTGCGTCGGGCGCTATCCGACGTGGGCGTCGATATCGACGAAGGGGCGCTCTATCCCATGCTCCGCCGCCTGGAGGGCCAGGGCCTGCTGACCAGCGAGTGGCGCGAGGAGGACAAGCGCAAGAAGCGTTTCTATCGCCTGTCGCCCGAGGGCGTCGGCGTGCTGGCCCGCCTGGCCGTCGAATGGCGGGCCATGAACTCATCTCTCGACAAGCTGCTCTAGGAAGGGGGACCAAGATGGACCTGCTCGAGCGTTACCTTGGGGCGGTGGCCGCCCTCCTGCCCAGCGCCCAGCGCGACGACATCACCGCGGAGCTCCGCGATCTGCTGCTGAACCGCATCGAGGAAAAGGAGGCCGAACTGGGCCGCCCGCTCACCAACGCCGAGCAAGAGGCGATCATCCAGGCCAACGGCCACCCGCTGGTGGTCGCTGGCCGCTACGGCTCGCAAGGGCCTCTGATCGGGCCCGCCGTCTATCCGCTCTATATGCAGGCGCTGAAGGTCTCGCTGGCCATCGGGGCGCTGGTGACGGTGATCCTCACCGTGATCGCGCTGTTCAATCAACCGAACCAGAGCCGGGTGATCATTCAGGGCGTCCACAATTATGTCAGCCTCACGATCACCGTGGTGGGCTTGTTGACCATCGCCGGCTGGCTCGTGGAGCGCGGGGTGGTGAAGCTGAACTTCTTGGACAACTGGAAGCCTTCGCGGCTGCCGCCCGTGGCGCCCGAGCTTCCGCCTCTGCCGGGACTGCCGATCCTGAACAGCTTGGGTTCCATCGGCTCGGCCCCGGCGGGTGCTCCAAAGGTGCGCGCCAAGTCGCGGTTCGAAAGCGTGTTCGAGCTTGTGGTGACCCTGTGGGTGTTGGCCTGGTGGTTGGGTTTCACACCCCTTCCGTTCGGCGAGCTCGGGAAGGGGGTGAGCCTGATTCCGTCGCCGATCTGGGCGTCCATGCATTGGCCGATCGCGGGGCTGCTGGTTGTGCAGATCGCCGTATGCTTGGCCGACCTATTGTTGGCGGCGGCGGTGCGGGTGCGCGCGGGCCTGGCTCTGGCGAGCCATCTGATGATCCTGGCCGTGGTCTGGGTGCTCTGGAACGCGCGGCCGCTATTCCACGTGGATGTCGCCGGTCACGTGGACGCGGCGTCGCGGACCGGTTTGATGGCCAGCATCTATGTAGGCGTCGATATCGCCCTGGCGGTCACGGCGGTCATCGCCATGGTCAGTGCCGGCCGCGAGATCTGGCGGTTGGCGAGAAGCTGAGGAACGGGGCGGCGTCGTGAACTCGCCGCCCCGTTTTCTCGGAGCTATTCCTTGTCGACGCCCTTGCTGACCACCGTGCCCACGGCCGCGCCGGCGACGGCGCCGACGGGGCCGGCCACGACGGCGCCGGTGGCAGCCCCCGTTGCAGCGCGTTGTTCGACGTTATGGCCGCAGGCGGCCAGCGCGAAGGTTGCGGCGGAAGCGGCAAGAACCGCTGCGAGCTTAACCATTTGAACCCTCCAGAAGCTGTGTCGGCGTATCAACGGCGACGCTTGAAAGGGGTTCCAAAGTCGATTTTCCGGTTCCCCGCGTCCGGGAAAAATCTTTTTTGCAGCAACGCTTAACAGGGCATCTTGCAGTCGCCGGCGAAGCGACTCATGGTCCCGCCAGCGGAGCGTGCTTGCGAATCCGGGCGGATTTCGCCATAAGACGATTTCACGACTTGGAGCTGGGCTGACGTGAACCGGCCCGCTCCGCCTCGTCAGGGCTAAGCGTTACAAAGGTTAACGGCTCTGACGCGGCGTACGACAGAGGGCGCATCCTGCCCTTGCCGCATAGGACACGATCTTTTGTCTCTTAAGACCCAGACACGCGCGGACGCGCGTGCGCTGTTTGGCGCTGCGTTGATTGGAACGGCCGTTGGCCTGATCCTCGGCGGCGCCTACCTGGCGGGGGGCATGGCCCAGACCGCCACGCAGCATGCACGCTCCACCCGCCTGGCCGCAGCCGCGGCCGAAGGGTTCTCCGAAACGGCCCTCAAGGAGGCCGTTCTGCGGATGGACGCCGGCGCTCAATCCGTCGCCCGCCGCCATGATCCGTTCACCGTCGCCGGCGACGCCGCGCGGGACCGGCAGTCTTCCATTCTGGCCGCGCGTCTAGAGCGCAAGGCTCAGGCCGCGGGTTCCAACCTCGACCGCAACTTCGTGCTCCGCGCCAGTATCGGCGGGGGCTTCAATCCCGCCGCCGAGCCGTTCCGTCTGGCCGGTGCGCTGGATCAGGCCCGCGAGCTGGAATGCCTGTCTCAGGCTGTCTATTACGAAGCGCGCGGCGAAGGCCCGCGCGGCCAGCAGGCGGTGGCCCAGGTGGTCCTGAACCGCGTGCGCCATTCGGCTTTCCCCAAAACGGTCTGCGGCGTCGTCTTCCAGCGCGCCAGCGCACGCGGCGGATGCCAGTTCAGCTTCGCCTGCGACGGCTCCATGCGTCGCGGCCGCGAGGGCGGAGCCTGGAACCGCGCCGAGAAGATCGCCGCCCGCGCCCTGTCCGGCGCTGTGATGGCTGAAGTCGGCTCGGCCACGCACTTCCACACCACGGCGGTGGCGCCGAACTGGGGCCCGCGCATGATGCGCGTCGCTCAGGTCGGCCTGCACGTCTTCTACAAGTTCAACGGCCGCGCGCGTCCCGCCACCTATATGGATCGCCCGCAGGTGACCCTGGCCAAGGCCACGGATGTCGCCCCGACCGTTCTGGCCAGCCTGGCGCCCGCGCCGGCGGTTTCGAACCTGCCGCAGGGCGGGCTCTACATGGCGGGCTCCGCTCTCGCCAACGATCACGCTGAAGCCGCGGTCCTGACCGCCGGCCCCGCCGTGGAAGGTGTGAAGGTCGTGCCGGCGGCGGCAAAGACCCTGCCGATCGCGGCCAAGGCGCCCGCGCCCGTCGCCGAAAAGCCGGCGAAGGCAGCTGCCCCTACGGTTGAGAAGGTGGCCGAGGCCGCCATCAACACCAGCGCCGCCTCCGAAGACTAGACGCCGATTGCTTCCCCTGGCGGGTGGTGTCCAATGACGCACCCGCCAGGAGGCTTGCATGACCGACAACGTCCGAGACCGTCTCTCCCGCGAACTGCTGGGCATGCCCTATGCCGAGCTGTCGCCGCTGAAGTGCAGCGTCATCGACCTGATCGCGGATGAAGCGCCGACGCGCCTTGTCCAGAGCAAGCCCGCCTTCTGGGATGGTCTGGCCGACAAGGTGGCGGCGATCGGCGGGTCGTGGGGCTTCATCTTCGGCTTCGCGGCGGCGCTGATCCTCTGGATGGGCGCCAACCTGCTGCTGAAGCCGCTGGGGCACGCCTTCGACCCCTATCCTTTCATCTTCCTCAACCTGATCCTGTCGACCCTGGCGGCGATCCAGGCGCCGATCATCATGATGAGCCAGAACCGCCAGGCCGAACGTGACCGGGTGGCGGCCGAGCACGACTACGTGGTCAACCTGCGGGCGGAGCTGGAGATCCTGCGTCTGCACGACCGGCTGGACGCCCTGCGTGCCGAGGAACTGGCCGGAATGGTTGAGCGGGTGGAGGCGAAGGTGGAGCGGCTGGGCGGGAAGACAGCTTAAGCTGTCACCGCGTCGCGGAGCTTGAGCACCGTGTTCCAGTTACGGGCGGTGGTCACGGCGCCGATCCGCTTGTCCAGCGGCTTGTCCATCAAGGTCGACTGGCTCATGCCGCCCGGAAAGCTGGCGTAGATCGTCCGGCCGTCAAGGTGGAAGCTCTCCGGCCCCTCGTGCGACGCCAGGGCGGCTTTCAGCGCCCCGGGATCGAGCGGCGCCTTCATGAAGAAGGCCTGGAAGTAACTGGGATGCGTCTGGGCGAAGTCCGGCATGGGGTTGGCGTCGATGATCGCGGCCCACTCCGCGGGCGTGCGGACCATCACCAGGATGTCGCGGCCGGTCTGGGCCTTGAGTGCGGCCTCCAGCTTGCGCTCCAGCTCACTCGGGGTTCCGGGGGCGCTGAACACCATGTTGCCGCTCTGAAGCAGGGTTTTGACATCGGTGAAGCCGACGCTGGCGGCCAGGGCGCGCAGGTCGGCCATGGAGAGCAGGCCCCGGCCGCCGACATTGATCCCGCGCAGCAGGGCGATATGACGGCTCATGCCTCGGCTCCGGCGGGGGGCTGGATCGGCTTTTGGCGCGAGGCCAGGAGCCACACCGCCAGGGGAATGACCCCATAGATCGAGCCAGGCAGCCACGGGGCGGCGCTGATCGGCACGAAGGCGGCGGCCAGAATCGACAGCAAGCCGATCACCGCGATCATCGTCCAGATGCGCACGGTCAGGCGGGCTTCAACCCGGCCGGTCTCGGTGATGTCCGGCGCGCGCAGGGCGGCGGCGAAAAGGCCGGCGAACAGGGCGGCCAACAGGCCGAAGCCCAAGCCATAGACCATGTACAGCGTCCGCAGGTCGGCGAAGCTGGCGATCAGGCCCCGGCCGGGCAGGCGCTTGCCGAAGACGAAGTGCAGCGTGCTCTCGGCCAGCAGGCGCAGCGGGAAGACGTAGATCAGCATCACGAAGACGATGCCGAGGCTGAATCCGGTCGCCCATCCGTCGCGACGGGCGGTGATGCGGCCGAAGGCGCGATGCTGCATCCAGAACAGGATGATCAGGGCGAAGCTGGCTGCGAAGGCCGGGATGCGGCCCAGGGCCAGGGCCAGGTCGGCCATGGTGGCCGGCGGCAGCCCCCCGGTGATGATCAGAAGGGTGAGGGCAAAGGCGAAGGCCGCGTCCACGAAGGCGTCCAGCCGTTTGGCCGCGTCGGCCTCGGTCTTCTCGGTTCCCAGCATGACGTATCCTCCCCCTGGTGACGGACCTTAGCCGGACCGCGTTCGCTGGAAAGGGATTTTCAGGCGCGGGCGAGGCGACGCAGGGACTGGGGCGGCTGGCCGAAGGCGCGGATGAAGGCGCGGCGCATGCGTTCCGGATCGCCGAAGCCGGTCTCCAGCGCCACGTCCTCCACCTGCAGCGGGGCGGAGTCGAGCAGGGCGCGGGCGGCCTCCACGCGCAGGCGTTCGATCGCCTTGGCCGGCGTGGCGCCGACGACGGCGGCGAAGCTGCGGGCGAAGTGGCGCGGGCTCATGGCGGCCTGGTCGGCGAGCTGCTCCACCGAAAGGGGCTCGGTCAGGTTCTCGCGCGCCCAGGCCAGCAGGGTGTCGAACCGGCCGCCGCCCTTGAGGCTCTGCAAGGCCGAGAACTGCGACTGGCCGCCCGGGCGGCGGTGATAGACCACTAGCTCCTGCGCCGTCTGGCGGGCGACCTCCTCGCCCAAGTCGGCGGCGATGATGGCCAGGGCCAGGTCGATGCCGGCGGTGATGCCGGCGCTGGTCCAGATCGGGCCGTCCTGCACGAAGATGCGGTCGGGCAGCAGCTTCACGTTCGGGAAGCGCTTCTGGAAGTCCGGCGTGCGCCGCCAGTGGGTGGTGGCCCGACGGCCGTCCAGCAGGCCGGCGGCGGCCAGGACATAGGCGCCGGAGCAGATGCTGGCGATGCGCGGCCCGGCGGCGGCGCAGGCCCGAACATAGTCCAGGGTGCTGGCGCAGATGGAGGGTGAGCGCGTTCCCTCGCCGCCGGCGATGAAGAGGGTGTCCAGCCGGCCCACGTCCTCGAAGCTGTCGGAGGCCATCATCACCCCGGAGGACGAGGGGATCAGGCCGCCGTCCCGGGAGACCATCTTCAGGCTGTAGGCGTCCGGCACGAAGCGCGAGGCGATCTCGAAAGCAGCCACGGGCCCCCCAGCGTCGAGGATCTGGAAGTTCGGGAAGATGAGGAAGCCGAGCCGTCGGGTCATGACCGTATCCGAGGGAACTACGTCATTTAAGCCAGACGGTAGGTGAGGGACGATAGGGCGTCAAACCCCAGCAGGAAGTTCCCATGCCCCTGTCCGAGACCCGCATCGTGTTCGCGATCTTTCCGGGAGTCACGCACCTGGACTTCACGGGGCCGCATCAGGTGCTCAGCCGCCTGCCGGGCGTGCAGATCCATGTGGCGTCGCTCGATGGACAACCGGTGGAAGCCGAAGGGCTGACCTTCGCCAATCTGGATCGGTTGGGCGATATCGAGGCCTGCGATGTGCTGTGCGTACCCGGCGGCTTTGGGGTGACGGACGCCATGCTGAACGACGCCTTCCTGGACGAGATCAAGCGCCTGGCCTGGGGCGCAACATACGTGACCTCGGTCTGCACCGGATCGCTGGTCCTGGCGGCGGCGGGTCTGCTGACCGGGAAGAAGGCCGGATGCCATTGGGCGTGGCGGGATCAGCTCGCTCTGTTCGGGTCGATCCCGACGGCGGAGCGGGTGGTTCGCGACGGCCGCTTCATCACCGGCGGCGGCGTGACGGCGGGCATCGACTTCGGCCTGACCATGATCGCGGAGATCGCCGGCGAGGGCGTGGCCCAGGCGGTGCAGCTGGGCGTGGAATACGACCCGCACCCGCCCTTCGACAGCGGCTCGCCCGAAAAGGCGCCGGAGAAGGTGCTGGCGCGGGTGCGGGCGATCTATGACGACGGCATGGCGGAGCGCCGCGCGGCTGCGGAGAAGGCGGCGGCGCGGTTGATGGCGTCGGCTTAGCCCACCTTCACGCTCGTCATGGAGATCGCCGCGAAGACGTCGTCGTTGAAGAACGAGACGGGGTCGCCGGGCTGCTGCGCGCCGAGGACGTAAAGCAGGGGCAGGTAGTGTTCCGCACTGTTGATCGACGCCAGGGCGTCCTCGCCCAGGCTGGCGTAGTCGATCAGCGGGCCGTGGTCGCCGGCTTCGATCAGGCGCTTGGCGGTCTCGTTGAAGCGGTCGGCCCACGGCGGGGCCTCCGGCTTGCGGAAGTCGGCGGCGCGCAGGTTGTGGACGATGTCGCCGCTGCCGACGATCAGCACGCCCTCATCGCGAAGCGGTGCGAGGCGGCGGGCTAACTCGTAGTGTTCCTGCGGCGTGCGGCAGCGGTCAAGGCTGAGCTGCACGACCGGGATGTCGGCCTTGGGATAGGCGGCGATCAGCACGCCCCAGTTTCCATGGTCGAAGCCGCGTTGGGCATCGAAGACCACCGGCTCCGGCGACAAAAGCTCGGCCACGCGGGCGGCCAGGGCCGGATCGCCAGGCGCTGGATAGCGCACGTCGAACAGCGCCTGCGGGAAGCCGAAAAAGTCATGGATGGTGTGCGGCGCGGTTCCGGAGGTGACGCCGATGCCGCGCGTCTCCCAATGAGCGGAGATCATCAGGATCGCCTTGGGGCGCGGAAGCTCTTTGCCGATCTTCGCCCAGCCGCGCGACCAGGCGTTGTCCTCGATGGCGTTCATCGGCGAACCGTGGCCGAGGAAGAGAACGGGCATGCGGGACATGGGTGGTCGATCCATCTGATACTGGTGCAGTAACAGATGGGCTCTTCGCTCATGCCCCGCAAGACGTCAGGGCTTGGCCCGTTCCGTCGAGTTCTCCTCGAAGTCGCTCTTGGCCTCGGGATTGCGCGCATGGTGGATGTCGCGCTCCCCGCCACCGCCGGAGACGTGGCTGTGGCGCGTATTGGTCGGCTCGCCCGGCGCGCGGGGATCGACCTTGGGCGGCTGGGGCTTGGAGGCGTCCTCGTGGCTCGCGCCCGGGCCGCCCCACCGCTCGGTGTTGGGGTGTTTGTCCGGCATGATCAGCGGTCCTGGGTGCTGAGGTGGGCCGTGGTGTTCTGACGGGTGTTGGCCGTCTGGCCCTGCTGATCGGGGTTCACGCCGCTGCGCTCTGCCGCGCTGTCGTGCGGAGCCTTGGCGTCGCGGAGCTGGGGCTCGTCACCGCCGGCCACGCTGCGTTGTTCCGGCGGGATGGGGGGCTGCTTGGACATCTTGCCTCTCCTTGTGGTGTGAACAGGTAACCGATGGGGGCGAGGGGCTGTTCCAAGCCTGACAAGGACGTTCCATATCCGCCACACCCGGGCCGCCGCGACGTCTGGACTGTTTCGTCACGGGGCGACCTGTGCCATGGACGGGCTCGTGAATGCGTCCCCCGCCAGCGTCCCAAAGGTCTCCCCCGCCGTCCGCGGCGGTGCGCTGGACGCCCTGCGTTTTCTCGCCGCTCTGCTGATCGTCCTCTACCACTTCGGGTCGGAAGGTCCGTGGAAGCTGTGGCGGGTGCATCCGGTGTTCGCGCGGGGGTTTCTGGCCACCGACTTCTTCCTGTTGCTGTCTGGCTATGTCCTGGGCCGCGCCTATGGTCCGCAGGTGCTGGCCGGGCGGGTGACGGCGGTGCGCTTCTGGCTGCGGCGGGTCATGCGGGTGTGGCCGGCTCACGCCATCGTGCTGATCGTCCTGGCCGCCACGGTGGCGGTGTTCAACTGGACAGGCACCGACGCCCATAGCCCGACCCGCTTCATGTGGAACGACCTGCCGCTGCAGTTCTTTCTGGTCCACGCCTGGCATCTGTTCGACGGCGGCGATGGCTGGAACCTGCCGAGTTGGTCCCTGTCGGCCCTGATCGTCTGCTACGCGGCCTTCCCGTTCCTGTGGCGGGGCGTGGCCAGCGTGCGCTGGGCGTTCCTCCTGCCCGCGATCGGCCTGGCCGGGGTGCTGGCCTTCAACGCTCTGGCCTGGCGGCTGTGGAGCCGGCCGCTCTACGATCTCCCGTTCAATGACGGCCTGTTCCGTGCGGCGCCGCTGTTCGCCCTGGGCGCCTGCCTGGCGCGCGCGGTGGAGCTGGGCTGGCCGTCGATCCCGATGGCCCGCGCCCTGCTGTGGGGCGGCTCGGCGATCCTGGTCTTGCTTCAGCTCTTCGGCCGCTTCGACTTCCCGTCGATCCTGTGCATCGCAGCCATCGTGCTGGGCGCCGGCCGCCTGCCGGTGACCAAGCCGTCCCAGATGATCGAGGAGGCGGCCAAGCTGTCCTTCGCCCTGTTCATCACCCACACCTTCACCGGCTTCCTGTGGTTCACGGCCCAGCACGCGGCTGTGCGGGCCATGCCGATCTGGCTCGGCGTTCAGTGGGCGCTGTGGTGGCTGGCCTTCCCGGCGGCCATGTACGTGGCATGGCTGTTCCACAAGTACGTGGACCAGCCGCTGCAGGACCGTCTCGCGCCGTGGCTGCGGGGCAAGCCGAAAGCCCCGAAGGACCCGACGCCGATCTAGGCGTCCAGGCCGATATCCAACACTGGCGCCGAGTGGGTCAGGGCGCCGACGCTGATCACGTCCACACCCGTAAGGGCGATGTCGCGCGCCGTAGACAGGTTCACCCCGCCCGAGGCTTCGAGCACCGCGCGGCCGGCGGTCTGAGCGACGGCGGCGCGCAGGTCGACGAGGCTGAAGTTGTCGAGCATGACCACGTCCGGGCCGTGGGCCAGGGCGTCTTCCAGTTGGTCGAGGCGGTCGATCTCCACCTCCACCTTCATCAGATGCCCGGCGAAGGCGCGGGCGCGGCGGACGGCCTCGCCCACGGAGCCGCAGGCGGCCACGTGGTTGTCCTTGATCAGAATGGCGTCGTCGAGGCCGAAGCGGTGGTTGATCCCGCCGCCGCAGCGCACGGCGTACTTCTCCAGGGCCCGCAGGCCCGGAGTGGTCTTGCGGGTGTCGACGATGCGCGCCTTGGTCCCGCTGATCGCCGCCACATAGATCGAGGTCAGAGTAGCGACGCCGGACAGGCGGCACAGCAGGTTCAGCGCTGTCCGCTCGGCCGACAGCAGGGCGCGGGCGTTGCTCTCCACACGCGCCAGGACCGTCCCCGCCTTGGCGCTCGCCCCATCCTCGACCAGCGGCGTGAAGGTCGCGGTCGGGTCCATGGCCAGGACCGCCAGGCGGGCGCAGGCGAGGCCGCTGATCACCCCGTCCTTGCGCAGGCCGAAGGTGGCGGTCAGGCGCGCGTCGGCGTCGACGGTGGCCATGGCGGTGACGTCGCCGGCCCGGCCAAGGTCCTCGGCCAGGGCGGCGCGGACGACGGGCTCGATCAGGACGTCGGGAAGGGTGGGGATCATTCAGCGGCGATCAGGCTGCGGGCGGAGACGCCCTCGATGACGGTGCGGCGCGGTTCGGCGGCCAGCGGGAAGTCGGCGCGGAAGTGGCCGCCCCGGCTTTCCTGGCGCGCCAGTGCGGCGGTGGCGACGAGGCGGGCGGCGACCAGGGAGGGCGCGGCGCCGTGGGCTTCCTCCAAGGCGTTGATCAGACCGCAAAGGCGGCTCACGCCTTCGGCCTCCCGGACCACGCCGGCGTCCTGGGTCATGGCCGTGCGGAGGCGGTTGAGCGCCGTCGTCGGCAGGCCCGGCGTCGCGGCGGCCGGGTCTATCGCCGTGTTCAACAGAGCCTCATCCCGCGCGGCTTCACCAGCCCGTGCGCCGAAGACTGCGGCCTCCAGCAGCGAGTTGGAGGCCAGGCGGTTGGCGCCATGAACGCCGGTGCAGGCGGCTTCGCCGGCCGCGAACAGGCCAGGCAGGGAGGCGCGGCCGTCCAGGTCTGTCCACACGCCGCCCATGTGGTAGTGCGCGGCGGGGGCGACAGGGATCAGCTCGCGGCGCGGGTCGATCCCGCCGGCGCGGCAGGCCTCGAACACCGCCGGGAACTCTTGCGGAAACTTCGGACCCACCGCCTCGATGGCGTTGAGGAAGGTCATGCGGCCGTCGGCGCGTTCGGCGTGCAGGCCCCGGGCGACCACATCGCGCGGCGCCAGGTCGCCGCGCGGGTCGTAGCGCGTCATGAACGGCTCGCCGAACACATCGACCAGGAAGGCGCCTTCACCGCGCAATGCTTCGGTGGCCAGGGGGGCGGGATCGGCGCCGATGTCGATGGCCGTCGGGTGGAACTGCACGAACTCCGGATCGGCGATGCGGGCGCCGGCCAGCGCCGCCAGACCCAGACCCTCGCCACGCACGGCGCGCGGGTTGGTCGTCACGGCGTAGAGGCCGCCCAGCCCGCCGGTGGCGAGGACTACGGCGGCGGCGCGGATTTCGACCAAGGCGCCGGCGTGTTCGACCAGAGCCCCGCGCACCCGGCCGCTGGCGTCTTGCAGCAGGGCGACGGCGCGGGCGTTCTCGCGGATTTCGATGTGGGCGGCGGTCCGGGCGGCGGCGATCACCGCGGCCATGATCGCCCGGCCCGCGCCGTCGCCGCCGACGCGTGCGACCCGGGCGCGGCCGTGAGCGGCCTCCAGGCTCTGGGCGAAGCCGCCGTCAGCCGTGCGGTCGAAAGGCGCGCCGAGGGCGGCCAGGCGGCGGACGGCTTCCGGTCCCTCGCGGGTCAGCAAGGCCACGGCGTCGGGATCGCACAGGCCAGCGCCGGCGGCCAGGGTGTCGGCGGCGTGCTGCTCCGGCGTGTCGCCCTCGGACAGGGCCGCAGCCATGCCGCCCTGAGCCCAAGCCGAGGAGCAGCCCTCGTTCAGGAGCGAGGCGCTGAGCACCAGCGTCTGGCGCGGCGCAGCCGACAGGGCGGCGGTCAGGCCGGCCAGCCCCGCGCCCAGGATCAGCGGGCCGTCGATGGTGATGCGGTCCATGGGGACCTCCTCAAAACCAATCCTCCCCCTCAGGGGGAGGGGAACCGCGAAGCGGTGGAGGGGGCGGCGCCCCCCCGCCAACGGGGGCCCACCCCCGGCGGGGGGGGGGTTATTGGTTTCCTATAAGCTCCACCAACACACAGGGGGGCGCCGG
>NZ_JARQWW010000007.1 GCF_029543125.1 Caulobacter segnis | reverse complement strand
CCCCCATTCGCCTGCATCAACCTTCCCGCCTCAGTCCAACTTCAATCGTCAAAACGATTACGTGGACAGGCTCCTAGGCGTCCTCGGCCGTCGCCGACGCCAGCACGGTCGCCAGCGCCGTGATCGTCACCGGCTTCGTCAGCAGGCCGGTCATGCCCGCCTGTTCATACTCCGCGCGATCTTTCGGACCAGTGACGGAGCTCATGGCCACGATGGGCGCGCCGCTCGACGCGCCGGGCGTATGGATCAGCTCCCGCGCCGCCGCCAAGCCGTCCACCTCGGGCATGGCCACATCCATCAGGATCACGTCGTAGCGCTCGCCCCGCGCCGACTCGATCGCCGCCGCGCCATCGGCCACCATGTCGAAGGTGTGGCCCATGCCTTCCAGCATCCGCGCCAGGGCCTCCTGGTTGGCGGGGCCATCTTCGGCCACCAGCACCTTGAGGCTGTTGGCCACCGGGATCGGCTGGCCGTCCTCCGTATGCACCGGCAGGCGCACGCTGATGGTGAAGCGCGAACCACGGCCCGGCTCGCTGTCCACCTCGATGCCGCCGCCCATCAGGTCGATCAGCTGCCGGCTGATGGCCAGGCCCAGCCCCGTGCCTCCGAACCGGCGGGTGACGGAAGCGTCGGCCTGGACGAACCGGTCGAACAGCCGCGCCAGTTCCTCCGGCCGGATGCCGATGCCGGTGTCCTCGATCTCCAGCTCCCAGCAGGCGAACGGCCCGTTCATGGCGCGCAGGCTGGAGCGCACCGTCACCCCCCCCGTCTCGGTGAATTTCACCGCGTTGGACAACAGGTTCAGCAGCACCTGGCGCAGGCGGCTGGTGTCGCCGTAGAGCACCCCGATCTCCGACTCAGAGATATCCAGCGTCAGCTCCAGCCCCTTGGCCGCCGTCTGCGGCCGCAGCAGCTCCACCGTCTCGGTCAGGAACGGCCCGACCTCGAACTGCTGAGGATCCAGCTCGACCTTGCCGCCTTCCAGCTTGGCCAGATCCAGCACGTCGTTGACCAGGGTGTTCAGCGCCCGGCTGGCGGCGGCGATGCGGTCCACCGCACTCTTGCTGCTGCTGCTCAGCTCCGGCGCGAACTCCAGCAGGCGGGCGAAGCCGATGATGCTGGTCAGCGGCGTCCGCAGTTCGTGGCTCATATTGGCCAGGAAGTCGGACTTCACGCCCGCCAGATGCTCGGCCTGGGCCCTCGCCTCGCGCAGTTCGTCCTCATAACGCTTGCGAACCGTCACATCGCGGGCCGAATCGTGGAAGCGAAGCACGCGACCATTCTCGTCGCGCACCACATAGGGCGCCGCCTCCAGCCAGATCTCCCGCCCGTCCTTGCGTCGCGCCCGCATGGTGATCCGGGGCCGCAGTTCCTCGCCGCCCGGCTTCAGCAGGGTCTGGTAGTGCGTAAGGGTCGGCAGCACGTCGTCCGGATGCAGGAACGACTGGGTCGTCCGGCCAATCATCTCCTCCGGCGTGTAGCCCAGGATCTGCAGGCTCGACGGTGAGGCGAACGACACCGTGCCGTGGACGTCATAGACCAGGATCAGGTCGTTGGCGTTCTCCGCCACGAGGCGGTAGCGTTCTTCGCTGGCCTGCAAGGCGCCCGTCATGGCGCGGGCTTCGGTCACGTCCTGGATGACCCCGATCAGGGCGACGATCTCGCCCTTGTCGTCGAATTCCGGCGCGCCTCGGGTGATCACCCGGCGACGCACGCCGTCCGGCCGCACCACCTCACCCTCGAATTCGAAGGGCTCCTTGGTGATGAGCCCCTGGGTGAAGGCGTCGGCCAACCGCCCCCGGTCCTCCGGCGCGTAGAGCACACCCGGCATGGTGACGTTGGGATCGTAGCTCGCCTGGGTGACCCCATGGATCGCGTAGGCCTCCGGCGACCAGGCGGAGCGCTGGCTGGCGAAATCAAACCGCCAGTGGCCCAGCTTGGCCAGCTTCTCGGCCAGCTCCAGCGTGTGCTCCTTGATCGCCAGCTCCTGCGCCGTCCGCCGGCGCAGCATCAACTCGGCCCGCTGGTCCAGGGCATGGACCACCATGGCCGCCATCTTCTGCAAGGCCTTGCGCGACTTCTCGTCGAAGGCCTCTCGGGGCTCGGTGTCGATGGCGCACAGGGCGCCCAGGCGATGCCCCTCCTTGGTGATCAGCGGCGCGCCCGCATAGAAGCGGATGTGCGCCTGCCCCACCACCAGAGGGTTGTCGCGAAAGCGCGGGTCCTGGGTGGCGTCCAGCACCACCAGCACCTCGTCGCTGCGGATGGTGTAGTCGCAGAACGCCACGTCCCGCGACGTCTCGGTGTCGGTCATGCCGACGCAGGATTTGAACCACTGCCGGGTCTCGTCCAGCAGGGTGACGACCGCGATCGGAACCTCGAACAGCTGCGCCGCCAGATCGGTGATGTCATCGAAAGCGGCCTCCGCCGGCGTGTCGAGCACGTCGTAGCGAAGGAGCGCCGCCAGACGGGCCTCCTCGATCTTGGCGGCTGCGTTCATGCTGGGGCCAGGGCGCGCACTTGATCGGCCAGGGCGATCGGGTCGAACGGCTTCTGGATCAACCCCGCCGCCCCCGTCGCCAGCAGCGCCTGCCGCTCCTCGTTCATCACCCGCGCGGTGAAGAAGGCGAAGGGGATCGAGGTATAGGCCGGGTTCTCACGCAGCTTCCCGATCAGGGTGGGGCCGTCCATCACCGGCATCATCACGTCCAGCAGAAACAGGTCCGGCGTCCAGTCGCCTGGCTCCAGCAGGGCGATCGCCGCCTGGCCGCTGTCGGCGATGCGCACGTCCAGCCCCGGATCCCGCGACAAGGAGATGGCGACCAGTTCACGCAGGTCCGCATCATCATCGACATAGAGAACCCGCATGCCAGCTCCGCTCAAAGGAATCTCAAAATCGCGCCGCGTGACGTTGCGTCGCATATGCCTGCAATTTCTACGAGAAAGGTCGTAGCCTGCAAATGGTTCGGCATGTACGCTTCAAACTTCATTGTTATCGCTGTCGAAAACCCCGCCGCCCATGGACATGCAACTGCAAGACCGCAACCGCGCGCCTCGCGCCGTTCGCGCCAAGGCGGTGGATGGCCGGTCTCGCGCTCGCGCCGCCGGGCAGCGGGTCCTGATCATCGAGGATGATGATCTCCTCGCCGACCTTCTGGCGATCTACGTCTCCGACCTCGGCTACACCAACGTCCTGCGCGCCAGCACCGAAAGCGGCGCCGTGGCCGCCACGGAGGAGTACGCGCCCGACCTTATCCTGGCCGACGTGCGCCTGGGTGAAGGCGGCGACGGCATCAGCGCCGTGCGTCAGGCCAACAAGAAGACCGGCACAGCCCTGGTCTACGTCACCGCCCACCCGCAGCTGACCAGCGGGGAATCCAAGGCCGTCACCCTGCCCAAGGCCGACCTGACCGGCGACCGCCTGGCCCAGGCGATCGAGGCGGCCATGCTCATCCGCTTCCTGCAGTAGCGCCTTGGCCTCTGACGCTCTTGAAGACCGCATCCGCCAGATTCGGCTCCGACTAGAGGGGCGGCTTGGCGACCTGATCGCCGACCTGCAGGCCGCCTTCGACGCCGCCCCGGCCGATGCCGCGCCCGAGGGGGCCTTCGACCTCTACACCCGCCTGCACAATGTCAGCGGCTCGGCCGCCCCCGTGGGCCTTCCTGAAGTCGGCGACGCCGCCCGCGCGCTGGAGGAGTTGCTGACCCCCTGGCTCAAGGGCGGCGCCGCCCTGGACGGCTGGAGCGAGGCTTTCGACGGGCTTAAGGCTGCGGTGGCGGCCGGATCGCGCTAAAGCCGGTCCCATGACCGCGCCCATCACCCTGTTCATCGACGCCGACGCCTGCCCGGTGAAGGACGAGGCCTACAAGGTCGGCCTGCGCCACGGGATGAAGATCTACGTGGTCTCCAACAGCTATGTCCGCATCCCGGCCTCGCCCCGGATCGAAAGCGTGGTGGTCGACGCCGGACCCGACGTGGCCGACGACTGGATCGCCGAACGGGTCCAGCCCGGCGACGTGGTGATCACCAACGACATCCCCCTGGCCGACCGCACCCTGAAGGCCGGCGGCGCGGCGGTGGCCCCCAACGGCCGCATCTTCACCGCCGACTCCATCGGCTCCGCCCTGGCCGGCCGCGCCATCGGCGAACACCTGCGCTCCATGGGCGAGGTCACCAGCGGCCCTAAGGCCTTCGACCAACGCGCCCGTTCCGCCTTCCTGCAAGCGCTGGATCAGGTCATCGTCAAATCCCTGCGGACCCGGCGATGATCGAGATCACCTCCTGGCTGCGCATCGACGAGGATGAGCTGATCGAAAAGGCCGCCCGCGCCAGCGGCCCCGGCGGCCAGCACGTCAACAAGACCTCCACCGCCATCGAACTGCGCTTCGACGTCCGCAACAGCCCGTCCCTGCCGGAAGACGTGAAGGCCCGCCTGGAGCGCTTGGCCGGCAGCCGCCTGACCCAGGACGGCGTCCTGGTCCTGTTCAGCCAGGGCAGCCGCTCTCAGGAGATGAACCGCCAGGAGGCCCGCGAACGCCTGGTCGAGCTGATCCTCCGCGCCACCGAAAAGCCCAAACCCCGCAAGGCCACCAAACCCACCTACTCCTCCAAGCTCAAGCGCCTGGAGGGGAAGACGAAACGGGCCGGCGTGAAATCGATGCGGGGGAAGGTGCGGCACGACGATTAGGGGCCTCAATCCCCCCTCTGGGGGAGGTGGCACAGAGGGCCGGAGGGGGCTTCCGCGCGCCTCCCTCTCCCTCGATGGGAGAGGGACCGAGGGTGAGGGTGACTGCTGCGTTTCCGCCGCACCGCACCCAACCGTCGCATCACCCCCCTCCCTGCCCTTCCCCCATCAAGGGGGAAGGAAAAGAAAGGGAGCGACTACCCCTTCGGCTTCCGCCCGAACTGCTGCGCCAAATGAACCACCGTGATCGCCGCGGCGGACAGCATCCACTGCAGCGGCCCCACGCCATAGACCAGGAAGACCAGGTCCTTCTGCAAAGCCGTCTTCTGTTCGGCGTCGCCGAATGCGCCCACATAGAACTGATAACCGAAGACGAGCGCGACGACGCACAGCGCCACCACCGCCGTGACGATCAGCAGCCGCATCCACAGCCGCCGCGAACGTAGGAACGCCAGAAGCACCGCCAGGATCACCGGCGGCAGGAGAGCGAACAGCCACCAGCTAGGCAAGGCGGCGCTCCGGGACACGATTCATCTGCATGGCGGCACATTGCACGCCTTGCATCCCCGACGCCATGGACTAGCTTCCGCCTGAAATCTCGGAGGGGCCGATGCGTCATTTCAACATTCTCGCGGTCGCCGCTGCGGCCGCCGTGGTCACCGCCTGCGGGCCCGGCGAGCCGGCCAAGGACGCGCCGCCCGCTCCCCCGCCCCCGACCGACGCCGAAAAGGCCGCGACCCTCGCCAGCCTGCCCGCGCCCTACAACGCCGGCAATCTGGAGAACGGCCAGCGCAAGTTCGCCCTCTGCCGGTCGTGCCATACCATCACGCCGAACGGCCCGAACCTGACGGGCCCGAACCTGTACGGCGTCTTCGGGCGCAAGGCCGGCGGCGTTGAGGGCTACACCTATTCCGAGGCGCTGAAGAAGGCCGGCTTCGTGTGGGAGGCCTCGCATCTGGACGCCTGGCTGGCCGATCCGCGCGGCTATATGCCGGGCACGAAGATGACCTTCCTGGGCATCAAGGAGCCGCAGGACCGCATCGACCTGATCGCCTATCTGAAGGTCGAGACCGGCTACAAGCCGGCCGCCCCCGCCGCCGCTCCGGCGGCCGAAGCGCCAGCGCAGTAAGAGCCAAGACGCGCCGGCTTACTCGGCCGGCGCCGTCTTGTTGGTCTCCTCGGCCTCGTAGGCCTCGATCATCCGGGCGGTGTGCTCGGGCGACTTCGTGAAGCCCGCCAGCAGGTTGTAGAACACCGGCACCACGAACACCGTCAGCAGGGTCGAGAAGATCGCCCCGGCGAAGATGACCACGCCGATGGTCTGGCGACTGGCCGCGCCCGCCCCTTGCCACACCATCAGCGGCACGGCGCCGGCGGCGGCGGCGATGGAGGTCATGATGATCGGACGCAGGCGCAGGGTCGCCGCCTCGATCACCGCCTCGCGCACCTTCAGCCCCTCGTCGCGAAGCTGGTTGGCGAACTCGACGATCAGGATGCCGTTCTTGGCGGCGATGCCGATCAGGATCACCAGGCCGATCTGGCTGTAGGTGTTGATCGACGAGCCGGCGAACAGCAGGCCGAACAGGCCGCCCAGCGCCGCCAACGGCACGGTCAGCATGATCACCGCCGGGTGGATCCAGCTTTCGAACTGCGCCGCCAGCACCAGGAACACCAGCAGCAGCGCCATGCCGAAGGCCAGGCCCACGGCGCCGGACGCCTCCAGATAGTCCCGCGCTTGGCCGCCCCAGGCGATGCTCACCGCCGCATTGGGGTTCTTGGCCGCCTCGTCCTGAAGGAAGGCCACGGCGTCGGCCACGGTGTAGCCGGGGTTCAGCTGCGCGGTCAGGGTGATGGAGCGCAGGCGGTCGACGCGCGATCGGTCGGGCGTGTCGCCGCGCACCTTGGTCGTCACCACCGACTCCAGCGGGATCAGAGCCCCGGACTGGCTGCGGACATACAGGGTGCGTAGGTCGTCCACCGTCCGGCGCTTGTCCAGCTCGGTCTGCAGGATGACGTCGTATTCCTGGCCGTTCTTGATGTAGGTCGTCACCTGGCGGGAGCCGAACATGGTCTCCAGGGCCCGGCCGATAGCCTGGGCCGAGACGCCCACCGTGGCGGCGCGGTCGCGGTCGATGTCCACCGACACGCGCGGGGCGGTCGGCTCATAGTCCAGGCGCGGACGCGCCATGCCGGGGTTCTGCTCGGCGGCGCGCAGGATCGGCTCCACCCAGCGGGCGATCTCGGCATAGTCGTTGCCGCGCACGATCAGGTCGACATTGGCGCCGCCGCCCCCGCCGCCGCCCCGCTGGAACGGCCCGCGCACGCTGGCGATGGCCCGCACGGCGGTGACCCGGCTCAGGGTCTTGTTCATCTCGGCGGCGATCTCGTCCGCCGTCACCTTGCGCTCGCCCCAGGGCTTCAGGATCACCGCGCCGCTGGCGCCGTTGTACTGAGGCTGGCCGAAGCGCGGCACGCTGATGAAATAGCGCTCGGCAGGCAGATCCTTGTCCTCGCCCTTGGCGTCGTAATAGCGCGACATCTGCGCCTCGACCTGCTGGGCGCTCTTCAGGGTGGCTTCAAAGCCCTGCCCTTCCGGCCCGGACAGGTTGATGTCCACGCGGCCGCGATCCTCCGGCGGCACCAGCTCTTTCGGCAGGGCCACGAACAGCAGCGCCGTCACACAGCCCAACAGCGCCATCAGCGCACCGGCCGCGATCACAGGCTTCTTGCCCCCGCCCAGCAGCCCCTCCAGCGAGTTGCGGTAGGAGGCGCCCAGCTTGGCCATGCCCACATCGACCCGGCGCGCCAGCCAGCCGGCGTTGTGCGCGGGCTTCAGCAGCTTGGACGCCAGCATCGGCGACAGGGTGAAGGCCAGCAGGCAGGAGAACGCCACGGCCGCGGCGATGGCCACCGCCAGCTCCACGAACAGACGGCCGATATAGCCCGGCAGGAACATCAGGGGCGCGAACACCGAGATCAGCACGATGGTGGTCGCCACCACGGCGAAGAACACCTGGCGCGTGCCGCGCATGGCGGCCACCGGGGCGGGTTCGCCCTCGTCCACCCGGCGCTGGATGTTCTCGACCACCACGATGGCGTCATCGACCACCAGACCCACCGCCAGCACCAGGGCCAGCAGGGTCAGCAGGTTCAGCGAGAAGCCCAGCGGCGCCAGGACGATGAAGGTCGACAGGATGCAGATCGGCGCCACCACCGACGGGATCAGGGCCGACCGCCAACTGCCCAGGAAGATCAGGTTCACCAGCGCGACCAGGAAGATCGAGATGCCCATGGTGATCCACACCTCGTGGATCGCCTCTTCGGTGAAGACCGAGTTGTCGACGCCGACCACGATCTTGGTTCCGGGCGGCAGGGTCTTGTTGATCTCCACCAGCTCCGCGCGAACCGCTTCCGAGATCTCCAGGTCGTTGGCCTGGGACTGACGGGTCACCGCCATGCCGATCTGGTTCACGCCGTTGGCGCGGAAGTAGCGGCGGCGCTCGTCCGGCCCCTCCTCGATCCGGGCGATGTCGCCCAGGCGGGTGATGTAGGCGTTGCCGGCGGTCTGGTTCAGGCCCGCCGCCAGGGTGCGGCGCACGGGCAGGCTGGCGAACTGCGACGGGGTCGAGTAGCCGCGGTTCACCCGGATGGTGAAATCCTTGGCCTGGCTTTCCAGCGAGCCGGCCGGCAGCTCCAGGTTCTGGCTGTTCAGCGCGTTCTCGACGTCGTCCACGGTCAGGCCGCGCGCCGCCATGGCCTCGGCGTTCAGCCAGATGCGCATCGAGTAGAGCTGGCTGCCGAACAGGTTGACCGTCGCCACGCCAGGGATCGTCGACATCCGCTCGACCAGATAGCGGTCCGCGTAGTCGCTGAGCTGAAGCCGGCTCAGCGTGGTCGACGTCAGGTTCATGATGATGATCGGCTGGGCGTCGGCGTTCGCCTTGGCGATCTGGGGCGGATCGGCCTGATCGGGCAACTGGGCGGTGACCCGGCTGACCGCGTCGCGCACGTCGTTGGCCGCCACGTCCAGGTCGCGGTCCAGCAGGAAGGTGATGTTGATCTGCGAGCGCCCGTCCCGGCTGGACGAGTTCACGCGGTCGATGCCCTGGATGCCGGACACCTGGCGCTCGATCACCTCGGTGATGCGCTCCTCGATGACCTCCGCGGAGGCGCCGCGATAGCTGGTGGAGATCGACACCACCGGCGGGTCGACGTTCGGCAGTTCGCGGATCGGCAGCGCTGTGAAGGCGGCGATCCCGACGACGCAGAGGATGATCGCGGCGACGGCCGCGAAAATAGGGCGGCGAACGGAAAGGTCGGAGATCATCAGTTCGCCTGACGCCGGTTAGGACGGCCGCCCTGGCCCTGCTGCGGACGCCCGCCGCCCAGCTGAACGGCCTGGCCGTCCTGCACGCGGTTCAGGCCGTCGGCCACCACCTTGTCGCCGGCTTGAACGCCGTCCTTGATCTCGACGAAGCCGCCCTGATCCAGGCCCACGGTGACCGGGCGCTTCTCGGCCACGGTGCGCTCGCCCTTCTTGACCAGCACGAAGACAAAGGCGGCGTCGCCCTCGAACTGCACCGCCGACTGCGGCACGGAAGCGACCTGACGGCGGGCCTGTTCGATGGCCACGCGGACCATCATGCCCGGCCGCAGGCGGCTGTCGGCGTTGGGGAATTCGGCGCGCGCGGTGATGGCGCGGGTGTTCTCCGCCACGCGGGTGTCCAGCTTGGCGATGCGGCCCTCGACCTGCACATCCGGATAGGCGTCGGGGCGCGCCACGATGGACAGCCCCTCGCGCAGGATCGGCAGGTAACGGTCAGGGACCGGGAAGTCCACGCGGATGATCGAGGTGTCGTCCAGCGTCACCACGGTCTGTCCGGGATTGATCAGGGCGCCGGGCGCGATGTCGGTCAGGCCCACGCGGCCGGAGAACGGCGCGCGGATCACGCGGTCGCCCAGGCGTTGGCGCGCGGCCTCCAGCATGGCCTCGGCGCTCTCCACCGTCAGGCGGCGCTGCTCGACCGTGGCCTTGGAGGCGATGCCCTGATCGGCCAGGGCCTTCCAGCGCTGGTAGTCGCGCTGCGCCTGGCTCAACTGCGCCTGGGCCTGGAAGATGCCGGCGTCTTCCTCCCCCGCCCGCAGCTCGACCAGAACCTGGCCGGCCTTCACCTGCTGGCCGTCGGTGAAATGAACCTTGGTCACCAGTTCGCTGGTGTTGGAGGTGATCGCCACCGACTGGCGGCCCTTGGCCACGCCAAGCACCTCGATGCGGTCGGCGAAGGCGCGCGGCTGCACGGTGGTCTGCGACACGGCGATGGCCCGGCCGGCCGGACCGCCCTGGCCCATCTGGCGCTTGCCATTGGCGTCCGCGAGAAGCTTGATGCCGCCGCCAACGATCATCACCGCCAGAACCACGAGGGCGGCGACCAGGAAGAAGTGTCTGCGGATCACGCGGTGGGCTCCATTCGCCGGAGAGATACCGGCGCGACCTGAAATGTGGCGAACGTATGTTATGCGCAGTAGAACCAGTCCAGTGACTGGCTGATGTCACTGTATTTCAAAATGGAAATGCAGAGCATTTGCGGGGGCTTGCGCCACATTCCCGCCGCACCGCTAACCACGGTGACGTTTAAAAAGACGATAAAGAACAGTGCTTTTCGATAAATCACGCGCCGCGATTCGCCGAACCCGGGCTCGCGGCGCGCCGTGGCGATTACATGCTCGCCGCTTCGGTCATCTTGAAGATGCCCTGAGCATTCGAGGTGTCGAAAGCCAGGTCCATCTTCCCCGTGGCCGGATCGATGTCGCGGGTGATGAACTCGTAGAACGAGCCAGGGACCTTCAGCACCACCTCGCGGCCGTCTTCGCGGACGAAGGTGCGATCCACATGATCGGCCCGGAACGCCGTCTGCCGCACGCGGCCGGAACCGGAGATTTCGATGCGGTCCTTCACCGCCCGGCCGAGCTGGCGTTGCCCTTCGGCCGTCGCCTCCACGTCAGCCACGCGGTCGGTGGCGTGGTTGAAGGACGCCCCCTCGGTGGCGATCCAGGCCGCCTCCGCCGACTCCGCCTTCAGCGCCTGATAGTCCGTCAGGGCCGGAACCTCATGCGTCACCGCGAAGGCGGCGACGATCTGCGGCAGGGCTTTCTCAGCCAGGTCGATGGGCGCGCGGCCATCCTTGGCAAAGGTGCCCAGGGCCTGCACAGCCTCCACGCCCAGCGGGTCCTTCGACGTGCCGAACACCCGCCCGGCCGCCGTCTGGAATTCCGGCGAAAAACGCTCCACGTGCAGCTCGCTGAGGAAGAACTGCGGCACCCCCTCCGGATGGTCCAGATGGGCGTAGGCGCGCCCCGTCATCTTCAGGCGGTCCAGCGGATAGAGCCCGGCCTGGTGATAGCCCAGCGGTTCGAAGATGCGGGTGAAGGCCTCGATCCCGCCCGGCAAAGCGCCGGTCGGCCCGTCGGCGAAGCGCACGGTGCGCAGGGCGCCGTGGTCGAACACAACCTTCTCACCCGCCGCCTTGCGGTCGCCCACATAGGCGGCCCCGGTGGGCACGCGCCGCATCAGGTCATGGAACAGCACCCCGTTCATGGCCATGGCGAACACCCCGCGAGAGACGGTCTCTCCGGCCTCTTCGGTGAGGACCGGCTCCAGGTCGAGGGTCGCCAGAACCTCGGCGGCAGCGTCAGTGCCGATGGCGACGGTGAGAAGGCGGGTGAGGTTGGACTGCGCCATTGTTTCTTCTCCCTACTTCCGCTGAAAACTAGACATCGAACACCACGCCCTGCGCCAGCGGCAGGGTGCGGCCGTAGTTCACCGTATTGGTCGCCCGTCTCATATAGGCCTTCCAGCTGTCGGAGCCCGCCTCGCGGCCGCCGCCGGTCTCCTTCTCGCCGCCGAACGCCCCGCCGATCTCGGCGCCCGACGGGCCCAGGTTCACATTGGCGATGCCGCAGTCCGACCCCTCGTCGGAAACGAACCGCTCGGCCTCGCGCATATCGAGGGTGAAGATCGACGATGACAGCCCCTGTGGCACGTCGTTCTGCAGGGCGATGGCCTCTTCCAGCTCGCGGTACTTCATCACGTACAGGACGGGGGCGAAGGTCTCCTTGCGGACCACCTCGGCCTGCTCGCCGATCTCCACGATGGCAGGACGCACATAGAAAGCGTCCGCAGCCCCTTCGACCGCCACCCGTTCGCCGCCCTGCACGTCGCCGCCGGCCGCCTTGGCCTGCTCCAGCGCCTTCTGCATGCCGTAGAAGGCGGCTTGGTCGATCAGCGGCCCGATCAGGGTTCCGGTCACGCCCGGATCGCCCACCGCCACGGAGGCGTAGGCCGCCTTCAGACGCGGGACGAAGGCGTCATAGACGCTCTCATGCACAAACAGCCGGCGCAGGGTCGTGCAACGCTGCCCCGCCGTGCCCATGGCGGCGAAGGCCACACCGCGCAGGGTCAGGTCCAGGTCCGCGCTCGGCGCGATGATGGCGGCGTTGTTGCCGCCCAGCTCCAGGATCGCCCGGGCGAACCGCGTGGCCAGCTTCGGGCCCACCTGACGCCCCATGGCGGTCGAGCCGGTGGCCGAGACCAGCGGGACCTTCGGATGGTCCACCAGCGCCTCGCCCACCTCGCGTCCGCCGATCAGCAGGGTCGACAGGCCCTCCGGCGCCTCGCCGAACCGCGCCGCAGCCTTGTCGAACAGGGCCTGCACCGCCAGGGCGACCAGCGGCGTCTTCTCCGACGGCTTCCACACCACCGCGTCGCCGCAGACGAAGGCCAGGGCCGCGTTCCACGACCACACCGCCACCGGGAAGTTGAAGGCGGAGATCACCCCCACCACGCCCAGCGGATGCCAGGTCTCCATCATCCGGTGCTCGGACCGCTCCGTGGCGATGGTCAGGCCGAACAGCTGCC
This sequence comes from Caulobacter segnis, assembly GCF_029543125.1. Lineage (GTDB taxonomy): Bacteria > Pseudomonadota > Alphaproteobacteria > Caulobacterales > Caulobacteraceae > Caulobacter > Caulobacter segnis_D. The sequence continues at coordinate 115,688 of NZ_JARQWW010000007.1, read as the reverse complement.
GCGACAGGCCCACGGCGTAGTCGCAGATGTCGATCATCTCCTGGACCTCGCCCAGGCCCTCGGACGTGACCTTGCCGGCCTCCAGCGTCACCAGCCGGCCCAGATCGGCCTTCGCCGCGCGCAGCTCCTCGCCCAGCAGGCGGACCAGCTCGCCCCGGCGCGGCGCCGGAACCTTGCGCCAGGCCAGATAGGCGGCGTGGGCCTTGTCGATGGCGATCTTCGCCTCGTCCGCCGTATGCTCGCGCAGCTTGCAGATCGCCTCCCCCGTCACCGACGAGCGCGCCTGCAGCGTGCCGTCCGCCGGGATCGAAACGCCGAGGCGCTTCAGGATGTCGAGCATTTCACCCGAGACGGGGGCGATGGCGGTCATGGCGACTCCGGGAAATCAGGCCCGCGCGGGGCCGAAACGTGCGGCGCCGGCCGGCGCCTTGGAAAACAGATCGACCACCGCACCCGACAGGCGCTTCAGGTCCTCGGGGGTGTAGGCGTCATAGGCGGCCTGGTTGGCCCGGCCGATGCCGTGTTCGCCGCTGAAGCTGCCGCCGTACTTGCGCACCGCCAAATCCAGCACCGCGTCGTTCAGCGCCGCCGCCCGCTCGGGGCTCGCCGGGCCTTCGGCGCGCAGCATGTTGAAGTGAACCCCGCCGTCGCCGATGTGGCCGAAGTCGCAGACCTCATAGTCCGGGAACTCCGCCGCCAGGGCCGCGATGGCCTCCCGCCGGAAATCCATCACCCGCGACCGCTTGAACGACAGGTCAAAGCCCGTCACCGGCCCGCTGGCGCGCAGGCCTTCCGACAGCGAATGGCGCAAAGCCCAGGACCGCTCCGGCGGCGCCAGGATGGCGTCGGCCAAGGGCGCGTCCTCACGCTCGAACAAACCGGTCAGGACGCGCTCCAGCGCCTCGTCCAGCGCCGCCGCGCTCGTGGAGGTCAGCTCCACCAGCACCGCATAGGCCGGAATCTCCCCGCCGCTAAACGGATTGCGCAGCGACGCCACATGCTTCAGCGCATGGGTCATGGACGCCCGCGACATGCCCTCGAAGGCGGTCAGGTGCTCGCCCGCCTCCTTCTCGAAGGCCAGCAGCAGGTCCAGCACCGCATCTTCGTCACGCGGCACCAGCAGGGCCGCCGCCGTGTGGGTCGGACGGGTCTTCACCTCCACCGTCACCTCGGTGATCACGCCCAGCGCCCCGCAGGAGCCGACCACAACCTGCCGCAGGTCCAGCGCGGCGTTGTCCTTGCGTAGCCCGTCACCCAGGCGCAGCACCGTGCCCGCCGCGTCGGCCAGCACGATTTCCAGCCCCAGCACATGCCGGCGCATGTCGCCGTAACGCAGGAACCGCGCCCCGCCGGTATTGGTCGCCGCCATGCCGCCGATCATCGGGTCGGCGCCGAGGTCGATGGGCAGGAACAGGCCGTGCGGCTCCAGCGCCGCGTTCAGGGCCGACAGGCGCACCCCCGCCCCGACCCGCACCGTGCGGTCGGCGGTGTCGATCTCGAACGGCGCGCGCAGGCGGTCCAGGGACAGAACGATCTGCCCGCCCGCCTTGTCCGGCGTGGAGCCCAGCACCAGCCCGGTGTTCGCCCCCTGCGGAATGAAGCTCAGTCCCTCGCGCACGCAGTAGCCGACCACGGCCGAAACCTGCGCCGTGTCCGCCGGCCGCACCACCAGCACGGCCTTGCCGCCGCCATAGCGGGCGGCCTGCTCGTAGGGCGCCAGATCAGCGGCGTCGCGCACCAGCCCGTCGGCGCCGACGAGGGCTTCAAGGGCGGCGATGTGTTGGGGGCTCAGCAAGCGTCCCGTTCCCTGCCTCAGCGCGTTCTTGCTTCTGTATCGTGGTCGCGCAGGACTTCCTGCCGCAAGCCGGGGGCTGGGCGCAACCCCGCCCTCAGAAATCCCGCCACAGCGCCATAACCGGCCCGCGATCCACCGGCACATGACGACCCGTCAGGGTTTGCCGCCACCCCGCCTGCACCCGCCAGGTCTCCCCCACCCGCCGGACGACGGAGACCTCGCCTTTCAGCCAGACGGGCTTGGCGAAGTCCCGCTCGGCGCGGCCGGCATAGGCCTGAACCAGCACCTGCCACGCCCGCGCCACCTCGACGCCAACGGTGGCGTCCAGCCGCATCTCGTCAGGCATTCCATTGCGAAACAATCTGGCGACCTGGGCTTCGCCGAACGCCTCGCGGCCCAGCACCTTGATCGACCGGCCAGCCAGCAGGCGAAGCGCCAGATCGACAGCCCCGCGCCCTGGCGGCGCATAGATGATGTTCCGCCCGACCCCGTCGATGATCGCCCCGCCATAGACCGCCACCGCCGTGCGTTCTCTCTGCACAACCGCATAGCGCGCGCCGACCTCGACAGGCCGCTGCCCCCAGTAGGAGATGTGAAGGTTCTGGTCCTCGAGGACATGGCCCTCGACCACGCTGACCTTGGTCTGCACGGTCAGTTGATCGCTCACCCCGCGCTCGCGCCACTGAGTCACCGCCCTCTCGGGGCGGGTTTGCCGGCGGAGCGCCCCCCTCGGTGATCGAAGTCCAGCTTCGAGCGAGTGGACTCATACTTGACGATCGACTGCCCCGATCCCGCCTCCGGCGCCCAGGCCCCTGCGTGGGCTTTACCGCACATAAAAACCGCCGCGAACCCGAGGCTCGCGGCGGCGAATTTTCGTCCCTGGGACTTGGTGTCAGGCGTCGTAGCCAGGCAGTTCCCGATCCAGTTTCCGCAGGCAGCCCGGCCAGGCCAGCCCGCCGATCATGCCCATGCCCATCCCCGTCTGGCTGCGCACCTCCGCCTGGGCGGCCTCCGGCGCCAGCAGGACCTTGTCCCGCCCGATGCTCAGGGCCATCACCTGCTGGGCGCAGGACCGCTCCAGGAAGAAGATCCCCAGCCACGCCTCGGCGGCGGTGGAGCCCACCGCCAGGGTGCCGTGATTGCGCAGCAACATCAGGCGCTTGTCGCCCAGATCGGCGACGATGCGTTCGCGCTCCTCCAGGTTCAGGGCGATGCCCTCATAGTCGTGATAGGCCAGTTGCGGCTGCGTGATCAGGCAATGCTGCGTCAGCGGCAGCAGGCCCTCGGCATGGGCCGACACCGCCGTCCCCGCATCCGTGTGCAGGTGGATGACGAAGTTGGCGTCCTCCCGCGCATTGTGGATCGCGGAGTGGATGGTGAAGCCCGCCGGATTGATGAAGCCGGTCGTCTCCTGGACGATGTTGCCCTCCAGATCGACCTTCACCAGGCACGAGGCGGTCATCTCGCCGAAGAACATGCCGTAGGGATTGATCAGGAAGTGATGCTCCGGTCCCGGCACGCGGGCGGAGATGTGGGTGAAGATCATGTCGTCCCACCCGTGCAGCGCCACCAGCCGGTACAGCGCCGCCAAGTCGACCCGGGCCTTCCACTCGCCCTCGCTCACGCGTCCCTTCAGCGAGCCAGCGCCCGCTACGGCTCCATCGGCCATGGTGTTCCTCCGTGATCTTATTGGTTTTGATGAAGGTTCGCGCCGCGCCGGCCGTGCGTCAAGAACAATGACGCGGCCGTCAACTTCGCCGCCAAGTCGTTCTCCGTCGGCATTAAAACTCTTTTCACGCCAAGGGGTCAGGGTCAGTACTGAGCAGTACAAGCTTTCCAAGGATCGATCGGGTGACCAAAGCCGCCCAGACCGACAAGCTTCTTTCGATGGCCAAGAGCCGCGATCCCGCCGAGCGCGAGCGTCTGCTGCGCGGCATCGCGGACCTGTGCGACGGCGCCGCCGCCGGCGGCTCTACGACGTCGCCCGCCATCCAGGAGCTGCTGGACTCCATCTTCATGTCCCTGGTCATGCAGGCCGAGCGCGACATCCGCGCCCGCCTGTCTGAACGCATCTCGGAAGCCGCCTGGGCTCCCGCCGCCCTGGTGAAGATGCTGGCCGCGGACGAGATTGACATCGCCCGCCCGATCATCGCCGCCAGCCCGGTCCTCAAGGACCAGGACCTGATGCGCCTGCTGGTCGAGGCCACCATCGAGCACCAGATCGAGGTCGCCCGCCGTCCGAAGATCGGCGCCGCCGTGGTCGAGGCCATCCTGCAGAAGGGCGAGCCGCTGGTTCTGGCCGCCCTGGCCGGCAACGACAGCGCCGACCTCAGCGAGGCGGCCATGGAGCGCCTGGTGGACTTCGCCAAGCGCGTGGCCGGCGTCCGTTCTCCCCTCGCCCGCCACCCCAGCCTGTCGGCCGAACTGGCCGAGCGGCTCTATCAGTGGGTGGGCCAGTCCCTTCGCGCGGCGCTCGCCTCGCGCTTCCGTCTCGACCCGACCAAGCTGGACGAGGCCATCGCCCGCTCCATCCAGGACGCCCATACCGGCTCGCCCACCGTCGCTCCGGCGCGTGAGGAGGACCGGGACATCATGGACCGCATCCTGATCGAGAAGCTGCACGCGGCCGGTCAACTGCGCCCCGGCTATCTCGTCCGCACGCTCAAGGAAGGCCAGCTGGAGCTGTTCGTCCTGGCCATCGCGGTTCTCGGCGGCTTCGAACCTGATCACATCCAGCGCGCCATCGACGGCGACCGGCCGGAGCTGCTGGCCCTGGCTTGCGCCGCCGTCGGCATCGACCGCAGCGTCTTCCCCACGGTCCTCGAACTGGTCCGTCGCCTGAACGGCGGCCGTCCCGGCGGCGGAGCCGAGGGCGCCCGCCGCGCCATCGGCGCCTTCGGGCCGTTCCATGCCGACATCGCCGGCACCGCCTTCCGCAAGGCCGCCGCCCGCGCGTGATCTTGACGGAGCGCGGCCGTTCAGGCCTTGCTCCGCAACGATGTACAGTCCCCAGCCCGTCGTCACGCGCTTCGCCTTCACGGCCAGCGACCGCCCCGAAGCGCAGGACGCCAAGGCGCGTCTGTCCAAGCGTTACGGAGAGGTCTCCGAAGAAGACGCCCAGGTGGTCGTGGCCCTCGGCGGCGACGGCTTCATGCTGGAGACCCTTCACCGCCATATCGAGGCGCCGAAGCCGATCTACGGCATGAATCGCGGCTCGGTCGGCTTCCTGATGAACGAATACAGCGAGGATGATCTGATCGAGCGGATCAACGCCGCCGAACGGACCATCATTCACCCGCTGAGCATGGTCGCCATCGACACCAAGCGCCGTCAGCATCGCGCCTTGGCGATCAACGAGGTGTCGATGCTGCGCCAGACGCGGCAGACCGCAAAGCTGCGCATCTCCATCGACGGCAAGCTGCGCATGAGCGAGCTGGTCTGCGACGGCGCCTTGGTGGCCACCCCGGCCGGCTCCACCGCCTACAACCTGTCGGCACACGGCCCGATCATTCCGATCGAGTCCGACGCCCTGGCCCTCACCCCGATCAGCGCATTCCGCCCTCGCCGCTGGCGTGGGGCGCTTTTGTCGCACAAAGCCCGCGTCACCTTCGAGGTGATGGAGGCCGACAAACGCCCCGTCAGCGCCGTGGCCGACAACTTCGAAGTCCGCGACGTGGTCGAGGTTCACGTCTCGGAAGACCGCTCCATCAGTCTTTGCATGATGTTTGACGCCGGCCGCAGCCTCGCCGAGCGGGTCCTGGCCGAGCAGTTCTCCGCCTGAGGACGCAGATCGGGCTTTTCCCCTGTGGCGTTAAGCCCAATACGCGTTGTTAACGTCCACGCCCTAGCTTGGCGGGAACGTACAGCAGAGCGGAGGCTCCCTCGTGGGCCAGACTCAGACCAAAGCCGAGATCATCCAGGTGCCGAATCTTCTGCGCGCCAAGGTGGGCGGCGGAAGCATCGACAAGTCGGCCATCGCCAAGGCCGAAGCCGCCCTGCAGGCTCTGTCGAGCAATTTCGGCCAATGGCTTCAGGACGAGATCGACAAGCTCGAGACCGCCCGCAAGAAGATCGAGTCCGACGGCCTGTCGACCGAAACCATCGACGGCCTCTACCTGCGCGCCCACGACCTGAAGGGCCTGGGCTCGACCTACGACTATCCGCTGATCACCCGTCTCGCCGGCTCCCTGTGCCGCCTGATCGACGAGCCGGAGAAGCGCATGAAGGCGCCGATGCGCCTGATCGACGCCCACATCCAGGCCATCAAGGCCGCCGTCCGCGACGGCATCAAGGTCGACAGCCATCCGATGGGCAAGGCCCTGGCCACCGAACTGGAAAACCAGGTCGCCCAAGCCCTCGCCTAGTTTCGGCGCCAGAATCCGAGAATTCGAAGGGGACGCTCCGGCGTCCCCTTTTTCGTGAGATCAGCCAGCGCCCATGAAGCTGGCGTAGTCTTCCGCCGACGGGCGAACCTCCCTTCCGCCATGATGCTGGATCAGCTTGTAGCGCGCCACGGCGTAGATCCAGGGACCAAACGGCTCGCGCCGATGGTAGGCGGCGCGTCGCCTGTGGGCCGCCGACAGAGTCGCCGCCACCAGCGCCTCGACCCGATCCGAACCGCCCAGGCGTAAGGTGAAATACCGTCGCAGATGGTCCGCCACCGTCGTCAGCAGAATGCGGTAGGCCTGCGCGTCGCTATCCAGACTGCGCAGCATGAGCGCCCTCAACGCTTGCTCATCCATAGAGAACTTCCCGAAGGAGGGCGTCACCATCGACGGCGTCACCTTCCAGCTGGCCGACCTGTCCAAGTTCGACTTCAGCAAGGTCCAGCACTTCCTGTCCGGAGACTCCATCCGGACCTGCGGCTCGGGCGTGGCCGTACAGGCCGCGAACGAAGTCACGTGGCAGGTTCCGACGTCCGAAGACGGCGCCGTCATGGAGATGGATTTCGCCGGGATTGACCTGCGGGGATCGACCTGTCGGGCGTTACCTTCCACACCTTCGCGTTCTGACGCGGGCGGGTCCGTCCGCGGATCTCCGGGAAGGCGGGGCGCTTCGACGCTCCGCCTTTTCTATGCCGCTCCGGCCAGGGCCTTTGCCTTGTCCTTGCTGCGCAGGCGGTCGAGCTTGCCCAGCAGGTAGTCGGTGTCTTCACGACCCGGCGTCTGCGGCTGGGTCAGGAACCGCTCCAGCATGCGGCGCTGGAAATGCTCCGCGTTCTGGGGAACGCCATCGGTCTCCAGGGAGTGGTAGGCGTCCACCCCGGCTCGGAAGGCGCCGAACATGCGGACCGGCAAGGCCGCCCGCTCATAGATCGCCCGCAAGCCCAATGGCCCGGCGTCGTGGATCATCAGCCAGGTGCGATGATGCGGCACGCCGGACAGCTCCGCCACGCCCCACTCGAAGAAGCTCATATGCCCGTGCGCCAGCCCGCGCAGCAGCAGCGAGGGCGTCAGCCGGCCGCTGCGGTTCAGGTGCTTCACGAAGTCCTTCAAGTCGGCCGCCAGGCCTGCCTGATCGACCAGATCGACGGTCGCCCGCTCCAGCGTATGCTCGACCACATCGTTGGCCACGTCCGCCGGCAGCGGATGGTTGGCGAGGATATGCGCGCGCACCCGCTCGCCGACCATCCTCACCAGACGCTCGGTCACCGACAGGGGCAGCACCCGGCGATAGGCCACGGCGGTCAGAACGGCTTCGGCGGCCTCGAACCGCTTCAGCACGGTCTTCAGACCGCCTTCCGAGAACTCGGCGTTGTCGTTGGCGATCGCGGTGCGCACCACCTCGCCGTCACCGTGGACCGCCAGGGCGTCCGTGACCTTCGCCTTCAAGGCCGGGCGGCGAGCCACAGCCGATTGCCGCGCCGTGTCGCCCAGCCGCACGATCTCGGCCAGGTCTTCATCGCTGAACGACGGCGATTCCATCAGGATTGGAATGGCGATGGTGTCGATGTCGCGCGCCAGCTTGTTCGCCACGTCGCGCGGCACCAGGGGCGAAGCGCGGAGCGTCACCGCCAGGGCGCGCCGCACCAGATCGGCGGCGTCGGCGGCCATCACACGCAGGATGTCCTGGGCGCGCGCTCGCTCCTCGTCGGTCAGTTCGGCGGTCTCGATCTTGTGGCAGATCTTCTGGGCCGCGACCGCCCGCTCATCCGGGGTCGCCCCCTTGATCAGCATGCGGATGTCGGTGTCGGTCAGCGCCCCCCGCGTCATCGACATGCCCCTGATCGTCCTCAAATTGCGGCGTTTTGCGATTCGAAATGATGGCTGAGCATGCTTAACGCTTGGTCACCATCTTCTGCTGGGGATTAAGGATGTCTTGTAACATCTCTCGAACCGCGCCGGACTAGTCTCCCCCGCTTTCCAGGGGGAACAGCGTTTGTCGAAGACCGTCGAGACAGCAGAGACAGGACCGGGCGCGACCGTCGCGCGCCTGCTGTCGCTCGACATGCGTCGCGACACCCTGCGTCACGCCCTCACCACGTTCGCGGTCTTCGTGCCGGTTCTGGCGGTCGCCGCCAGCTTCGCCCGCAACCCCGGCGCCATGTCCCTGAGCCTCGCGCTCTATACGGCGGGCTGCGGCGGGTTCTACGCACTGATGAAGGGGCTTCAGCGCGAACGCGTCACCGTTCCGCACCGCGCCTGGCGCCACCTGGCCGCCACCGCCGTTTGGGCCGGCGCCGCGATGCAGGTGGTGGTCTTCGCCCACGACGCCGGCCCCATCCGCGAGGCGTTGGTGCTCATCGCCATGAGTTCCGGCGTCTGCGCCCTCTTCTTCGCCACACCCAGCCGCACCAGCGCGATCCTCGCCTCCGCCGCCCTGCTTCTTGGTCCGCTCAGCCTCATGGCGGCGCCCGGCGGCGGGTCATCTGCTGCGCTGACCGGCGGGATATCCCTGCTCGCCATCGCCATGGCGGCCATCACCAACCACATGCTGCGCGCCCAGTTCCTGCGCGCGGCGGAGCGGGAGCGCCTGCTGGAGGAGCGCGCCGCCGCCCTCAACGACGCCAAGGCCCTGGCCCAGGCCAAGTCCGACGTGGTCGCCGCTCTCTCGCACGAGATCCGCAACGGCCTGACCGGCGTCACCCACGTCCTGGCCGGCGCCGCCGGCGGCGAGGGCCGCACGCCCCCCACCCGCGAACAGTTCTCCGCCGCCCTGGAAGCCGCCCGCGACCTGATCGGCGTGCTTAACGTGACCCTCGATTCCGAAACCGCCGGCAACGGTTTGCTGGCGGTGGAGATGGGCCGGTTCGACCCCACTCGCCTGGTCCATGACCTGGTGCTGTTGGAGCGCGCCCACGCCTCGGCCAAGGGACTGGAGCTCAACCTGCACATTGCGCCGGAGCTGGAGATCCGCGGTTCAGGCGCCGTGACCGCCGACGCCCTGCGCACGCGCCAGATACTCGCCAACCTGATCAGCAACGCGATCAAGTACACCTCGCGCGGACGGATCGAGGTGCGGCTGGAGCGTCCCCGCCCGGACTGCGTGACCTTCGCCATCGCCGACACCGGCCCCGGCCTGTCGCCGGACGAGCTGGTCTACGCCTTCGAGGCGTTCCGCCGCGTGGAGCGCACCGGCGCCGGCGTGCCGGGCGCGGGCCTGGGCCTGTCACTGTCGCGTCAGCTGGCCCAGCTCATGGGCGGCCGCCTGTCGGCCCAGAGCGCGCTGGGGGTGGGCTCCTGCTTCACTGTCGAGTTGCCCTACGATCCCCACGCCGTTCTCGAAGGCGAACAGCCCGACGCCGACGAGCATGTCCCTGCCCCCGTGCGCGGCCTGCGCGTGCTGGTGGCCGAGGATGACGGCCTGAACGCCGCCATGATGCGCGCCATTCTCGAACAGCTCGGCCATCAGGTGGTCCACGCCCAGAACGGCCGCCGCGCCTTGGAACTGGCGGAGCTGTGCGACTTCGACCTGATGATGCTGGACGGGCGCATGCCTTATCTGGACGGTCCCCAGACCGCCGCCGCAGTCCGCCGCCTGCCGGGCCATCGCGGCCAGACCCCGATCATCGCCGTCACCGGCGGAGATGATGAAGAGACCCAAGCCTGCATGGACGCCGGCGCCGACGCCGCCGTCCGCAAGCCCGTCACCGTGGCGGGCATCGCCCGCGCCGTGTCGGACGTCACCCAGCCGCGCAAGCCCGTCGCCGAAGACCAGCGCGCCGCCGGCTAGACCGGGAAGATATGCGCCTTGGCGGTGCTGAGCTTCAGGGGCTGCCCGACGCTCAGGTTTGAGGCCTCGGCCCGCGCCACCACCGCCTCGATCGCCGCGCCGGCCGAGGTCGTCACATCCAGATGCGCCACCGCCCCCTGCACCGACACCCGCTGCAACGTCGCGGCAAAGGCGTTCGCCCCGCCCAGCGCCAGGTCGTAGGGCCGCACAAAGGCGCAGGCCGGGCCGTCGGCCACGCCCTTGGCCGGCAGCTTCACGCCGCCGCCGTTGAACACGCCAGCGGCCACTAGGCCCTCGATCCGGTTGGCGTCGCCCACAAAGCCGCAGACGAAGGCCGTGGCCGGGCTGTCATGCACCTCGTCCGGCGTGCCCACCTGCTCGATGGCGCCGGCGTTGAGGATCGCCACCCGGTCGGCGAGGCCCATCGCCTCCTCCTGGTCGTGGGTGACGAAGATGGTGGTCACGCCCGTGGCGTCGTGGATGCGCCGCAGCTCCTTGCGCAGCGACTTGCGCACCGTGGCGTCGAGCGCCCCGAACGGCTCGTCCAGCAGCAGCACCGACGGCGACACCGCCAGGGCCCGCGACAGGGCAACGCGCTGCCGCTGCCCGCCCGACAGCTGCGACGGATAGCGCCCGCCCAGCCCGTCCAGCTCCACCAGCTTCAGCAGCTCGTCCACGCGCTTGGTGATGTCGGCCTTCGACGGCTTCTCACGGCCTTTGCGCACGTCCAGTCCGAAGGCGACGTTCTTGGCCACGGTCATGTGCTTGAACAGGGCGTACTGCTGGAAGACGAAACCCACCCGACGCTTGGCCGCGCTGGCGTAGGTCACGTCCTCGCCGCCGAACAGCACCTGGCCGGCGTCCGGAAACTCCAGCCCGGCGATGGTCCGCAGCAGGGTCGTCTTGCCAGATCCTGACGGCCCCAGCAGGGCCAGCAGCTCGCCGTCGGCGATCTCAAGGCTGACGTCGTTCAGCGCCGGGTATCGGCCGAAGCGCTTGTCGACGGAGCGGATCGAGATGGTCATGGACACCCTTGAGGTCAGTGGCCGCGCCCGCGCACGGCGGGCTGGGCGATCTCGAGCAGTCCCTTCAGCACCAGGGTCGCCACGGCCAGCAGGCACAGCAGGGCCGCGACGCTGAAGGCGCCGACGAAGTCGTACTCGTTGTACAGGATTTCGACATGCAGAGGCATGGTGTTGGTCAGGCCCCGGATATGGCCGCTGACCACCGACACCGCCCCGAATTCGCCCATGGCGCGGGCGTTGCACAGCAGCACGCCGTACAGCAGGCCCCAGCGCACGTTCGGCGCCGTCACCCGCCAGAAGGTGTAGAGGCCCGACGCGCCCATCGATATGGCCGCCTCCTCCTCCGCCGTCCCCTGCTCCTGCATCAGCGGGATCAGCTCCCGCGCCACGAAGGGAAAGGTGACGAACACCGTCGCCAGGATGATCCCCGGCACGGCGAAGACGATCTTGATGTCGTGGTCGATCAGGGCCTCGCCGAACCAGCCCTGCATCCCGAACACCAGCACATAGATCAGGCCCGCCACCACGGGCGAGACGCTGAAAGGCAGGTCGATCAGGGTGATCAGGAAGCTCTTGCCCGGAAACTCATGCTTGGCGATCGCCCACGAGGCGCACAGTCCGAACACCGCATTGAACGGCACCGCTATGGCCGCCGTCAGCAGGGTCAGCTTGATGGCCGCGATGGCGTCGGGATTGCTGACCGCCCCCATCACCGCCCCCGCCCCGCGCCGGAACGCCTCCACGAACACCGCCGCCAGCGGCAGCAGCAGCACCAGCGCCAGGAAGCCCAGCACCAGGGCGGTGATCAGCACCTTGGCCCACAGCGGGTCCTCGGTCGGGTGACGCGCGCGGCTCATCCCTCGATCCTCCGCGCCCAGGCCTGGATGGCGTTGATGACGAACAGCATGGCGAACGAGGCCGACAGCATGACCAGCGCGATGGCCGCCGCCGCCGCGTACTCGTACTGCTCAAGCTGGATGATGATCAGCAGCGGCGCGATCTCGGACTGGTACGGCATGTTGCCGGCGATGAAGATCACCGAGCCGTACTCTCCCACCGCCCGGGCGAAGGCCAGGGCGAAGCCTGTCAGCCAGGCCGGGCCCAGCGCCGGCAGCACCACCCGCGCCACGGTCTGGATGCGGTTCGCGCCCAGGCTGGCGGCGGCCTCCTCCACATCGGCGGCCAGATCGCGCAATACCGGCTCGATGGTCCGCACCACGAACGGCAGGCCGATGAAGGTCAGGGCGATCACCACGCCCAGCGGGTTGTAGGCGGCCTTGATCCCAAGGGGCGTCAGGTACTGCCCCACCCAGCCGTTGGGCGAATACAGGGTCGCCAGGGCGATGCCCGCCACCGCCGTCGGCAGGGCGAACGGCAGGTCGACCATGGCGTTGACGATGGACTTGCCGGGAAACTCGTAGCGGACCAGCGCCCAGGCGGTCAGCACCCCGAACACCCCGTTGATCACCGCCGCCGCAAAGGCCGCGCCGAAGGTCAGGCGATAGGCGGCGATGGCCCGCTCTGAAAACGCCGCCGCCGCGAACTCGGCCGGCGACAGCTCCGCCGCCTTGATGGCCACGGCGGACAACGGAATCAGCACCACCAGCGACAGCACCGACAGGGTCACGCCCATGGTGAGGCCGAAACCCGGAATGGCTGACTTGCGCCGGAACAGCGGCCGTCGTCGTGTGGCGGTCGGGGTGCTGGTCAAAGGGCGGGGCTGCGTTCTGCTCACGGTCGGTAACGCCGGCCCCCGCCGCATGTTGCAGCGTGATCCAGCCAGTTCCGCCGATAATCCCCACCCGGAAGCTGGACAATCAAGTTTTTCTGGCTCGGTTGGGAGCAAAACCTTCTAGCGCCCCGTCTCCAGCACGCGTTCCGCTCCCCTGAACGGCGAACTTCCGCTACTCCTCAACCGTCACATTGGGGATCACGCTTGTCGCCAGCCGCCAATCCGCTCATCCAGCAGGGCCGCGACGCCATCGGGCGCGGCGATCTGGCTTCCGCCGAACGGGCCGCCGAGACGCGGCTGATGACCGATCCGCGCGACGTGGACGCCCTGGAGATCCGCCGCTTGGTGCAGGAGGGGCGCGGCGACATCGACGGCGCCGTCGCCACGCTCCGCCAGATCATCACCCTCGCGCCCGACGCCGACTGGGCGCACGACGATCTGGTCACCCTTTTCATCAAGCACGGCCGCATGCGGGACGCCGAGAACGCCGTCCGTGACGCCCTGCGCGCCGATCCGAACAACCCGGACGCCCACAACCTGTTCGCCGCCCTGCTGGCCGCCCGCAACGACCTGCCCGCCGCCGAGCATCACACCCGGCGCGCGCTTGAGCTCGCCGGCCCGCATCCCGGCGTCCTCGCCAACCTCGCCGCCAACCTGCTGCAGCAGGGCCGCGTGGACGAGGCTGAGCCCCTGTTCCAGCAAGCCCATCAGCTGGAGCCGGACAACGTCGCCACCCTGGCCGACTGGTCACGCGTCCATGAGGTCCGCGGGGAACTCGACAAGGCCCAGGCCCTGCTCGACCGCGCCGAGGCCGCCGCCCAGCGAACGGGCCAGGACGTCAGCCTGCGCCGCGCCGTCTATCTGGCCCGCCAGAACCAGCCGGCGGAGGCAATGGCCCTCCTCGACGCCGCGCCCAAACCCCTGGCTGGCGGCGCCCTGCTGGAGCGGGCCCGCCTGCTGGATCGCCTAGGTCGGGCCCGCGACGCCTGGCCCGCCTTCGTTGAGGCCAAGGCCGCACTCGCCGCAGAGATCGGCGCCGCTTACGACCACGCCGCCGTGGCCAGCGAGTTCGCCGCCCTGAAGTCCGTCTTCACCCGCGCCAATCTCGCTCGACTGCCGAAGGCGTCGAAGCGCGCCGACCAGCCGCAGCCGATCTTCATCCTCGGCTTCCCCCGCTCCGGCACCACGATGATCGAGCAGATGCTATCCAGCCATTCGAAGGTGGCCGCCGGCGGCGAGCTGCCCTTCGTCAGCGAGATGGCGGACTTCATCGAGCGCCTGCTGCCCGGCCCCGGCGCCTTCCCGGCCCGCCTGTTGGAGGCGACGACCGCTGACAACCGGCACGCCGCCGACATGCTGCGCGACTACTATTTCGCCCGCGCCGCCAGCTACGGCGTCATCCGGCCGGGCGCGGCGTTCTTCACCGACAAGATGCCGCTGAACGATGTGTACCTGCCGCTGATCCGCATGGCCTTTCCCCAGGCCCCGGTGATCCGCATGGTCCGCCATCCGCTCGACGTGACCGTGTCGATGATGGCCAACAACCTGACCCACGGCTTCAACTGCGGCTTCCGGGTCGACACTATCGCCGCCCACGTCCTGGCCATGACCGACCTGACCGCCCACTACGGACGGGAGCTGGACGATCTCGGCTTCACCCTGCGCTACGAGGATTTCGTGGCGCGACAGGAGATCGAGACCCGCCGCCTGCTCGACCACATCGGCCTGCCCTTCGACCCGGCCTGCATGGCCTTCCACAAGAACCGCCGCTTCGCCCCCACCCCCAGCTACGCCCAGGTGACGGAGCCCCTGAACGACCGCTCCATCGGCCGCTGGAAAGCCTACTTCGCCGAACTCGCGCCCCTGGGCCAGCGGCTGGCGCCGGTCATCCAGGCGCTGGGGTATTAAATCGCCCCCTTCCCCCTTGATGGGGGAAGGGGCGGGTATTGGGGTGATGCGGCATTGAAGGCCGTTCACCGGAACCTCAGCATTCACCCCCACCCTGCCCTCCCCCATCAAGGGGGAGGGTTCCATCTTCAAATCTTGACCACCCAGCCCTCGCGCTGGAGCCAGGCCATGGCCGCCCAGTTCAGGGCCAGGAAGATCAGCACCGGGACCAGCGCCGCCGCCGGCCCGCCCAGCACCGGCAGCGTCCAGTCATAAGGCAGCTTCATCGCGTCCGCCGCCAGCACCACCGAGGCCAGGTAATGCAGCACATAGGCGGCGATGGCGTTGACGCCGAAGGCCGTGGCGATGCTCCAGCCCCGCCCGATCTCGCGCCCGTCCAGCCGCACATGCAGCGCCGCCAGCACCAGCAGGGTCAGCCCGCTGGTCAGCAGCACATAGCTGCTCGTCCAGATGTCCTTCACCACTGGAAACACCAGGCCCCAGGCCAGTCCGGCGACCGTCATCACCGCCCCGCCCGCCGCCAGGGCGCCCGTGCGTTTCGGCTGCTTCAACAGCCACTCACCCACCAGACAGCCGATCAGGCCCTGGGCGATGGCCGGGAGGGTCGACAGGACACCCTCGGGGTCATAGCCCGCCGCGCCCTTCACATAGGCGTGGCTCCCCAGAACGGCGCGGTCGAACCAGGCGACGAAGTTGTAGCCCCGCGCCCAGATGTCGGTGGCCGTGCCGTCCGGCGACGGGATCAGGCACAGCGGCCAGTAGAGGATCAGGATCAGCCCCGCGATCCCCAGCCGCGTCCGCCAGCCCGTGGTCATGAACAGCAGCGCGGCCGCCCCATAGACGAGACCGATCCGTTGCAGCACGCCGAACGGCCGGAACGCATAGGCGTCCATATCCGCCAGCCAGTACATGTTGGTCAGCAGCAGCCCGACCAGGATCAGCCGGCCCGCCCGCGCCAGGATTTTGCCCGCGCTCTGGGGTCGTCCCTGCGCCGCCATCGGTATGGAGACCCCAACCATGAACAGGAAGGCCGGGAACACCCAGTCGGCCAGGGTCAGCCCCGCCCACTCCGAATGCATCAGCGCCGGATAAGCCGGAAAGCCGTTCACGTAATGCACGTAAGCCGCTGAATTGACTAGGATCATGCCGATCACGGTCAGACCGCGCAGCACGTCCAGTGAGACCAGCCGCTGCAAGGCTCAGGCCTTCTTCAACGCCGCGGCCACCGCCTCGGCCTTGGGTCCGATCACCACATGCAGCGCGCCGGCGGGGCGGGCGAAACCGCGAGCGCCCAGCCGCCGCAACGCCGCCTCGTCCACCCTGCCCTCGTCGGCGACCAGCAGCCGCAGACGGCTGGAGCTCACCGACAGCTCGCGAATATTGCCCGCCCCGCCCAGGCCCTTCAGCCAGGGCCCGCTGTCGATCTCGATCACCGGAACCTTGGCGGTCTCGGCCACGGGCGCGGCGGCCTTGGCCTGCCCGCCGCCGGCCGCGCGTATCTCGCTGGCCACGGTATCGGCCACCGGCCCCAGCACCACCTGCAGCGCCTTGTCCGACGGCCGCACGATCCCGCGCGCGCCCAGGGCCTTCAACCGCGCCTCGTCCACCACCTTCTGGCTGTTGACGATCAGGCGCAGGCGCGTGGTGCAGGCGTCCACGGAGACGAGATTGCCCGCGCCGCCCAGCGCCTCCACGAAGTCCGCGCCGCGTCCGCCGCTGCTCGCCAAATCCGCCGCCGCTGCGATCTCCCCCTCCGGCTCACGCCCCGGCGTCTTCAGGTCGAACCTGGCGATCGCCCAGCGGAAGGCGAAGTAATAGACAGCCGCATAGGCCGCCCCGATGGGCAGCAACATCAGCGGCTTGGTCGCCTTGCCGAAGTTCAGCACGTAGTCGAACAGCCCGGCCGAGAAGCCGAAGCCCAGCCGCACGCCCAGAACGTCCATCAGCGCCATGCCCGCGCCGGTCAGCACCGCGTGGATCGCGTACAGCGCCGGGGCCAGGAACATGAAGCTGAACTCGATGGGCTCCGTCACCCCCGTCAGGAAGGCGGTCAGGGCCATGGAGAACAGCATGCCGCCCACGGCCTTGCGCCGCTCCGGCCGGGCTGCGTGGTACATGGCCAGGCAGGCCGCCGGCAGGCCGAACATCATCACGGGGAAGAAGCCGGCCTGGAAACCGCCGGCCGTCGGGTCGCCCGCGAAGAACCGCTTGATGTCACCCGTCGCGCCGTTGAAGTCGCCCACGATGAACCAGGCGATGTTGTTCAGGATGTGGTGCAGGCCGGTGACGATCAGCAGCCGGTTCAGCGCGCCATAGATGAACAGCCCGATCTCGCCGGAATTGACGATGGCCCGGCTCAGCCCGTCCATGCCGCCGTTCACCGCGTCGTAGCCAAGCCCGATCACCAGGGCCACGAACAGCCCCGCGAAGCCGCTGACGATGGGCACGAACCGCCGCCCGCCGAAGAAAGCCAGATATTCCGGCAGTTTGATGTTGCTGAACCGGTTGTAGAACAGCCCGCCCAGCAGGCCGCTGAGGATGCCGATGGGCACCGCCAGCTTGGCGATGGCCTTGGCCTTGAACGCCGCGACGGCCAGGTCCTCCGTCACCTCGGGCGGTACATGCAGCAGCACCTTCGCCCCCTCGGTGGCGATCAGGAAGCCGACCAGCCCGGCCAGCCCCGCCGCCCCGTTGTTCTCCTTAGCCAGGCCCACGGCCACGCCCACCGCGAACAGCAGACCCAGGTGCGCGAAGATCGCGTCCCCCGCCGCCGCCACGAACGGGATGTTCAGCAGGTCCGGCTGACCCAGCCGCAGCAGCAGGCCGGCGATAGGCAGGACCGCGATGGGCAGCATCAGGGCCCGGCCCAGGGGCTGCAGGATTTCGAGCGGCGACTTCATGCGGCGATCCCCGGAATGAATTGGCTGGCCAGGCCGCGGACGTCCTCGGCGGTCGCCTGGGCCAGGGCCTCTTCGGCCAGGGCGCGGCAGGCGGCCCGGTCCAGCGTGCGGATCAGGGCCTTCAGCTCGGGCACGACCGCCGCCGTGGCCGACAGCTCGGTGACGCCCAGCCCGATCAGGATCGGCGCCGCGGCGAGGTCGGAGGCCAGGCCCCCGCACACCCCGACCCAGCGGCCATGCTTGCGCGCCCCCGCCGTGGTCTGGGCGATGAGGCGCAGCACGGCGGGATCGAGCGCGTCGATCCGCGCCGCCAGCTCCGGATTGCCCCGGTCCATGGCCAGCACGTACTGGGTCAGGTCGTTGGTGCCGATGGACAGGAAGTCCGCCTCGGCCGCCAGGACGTCGGCCATCACCGCCGCCGCCGGCGTCTCCACCATCACGCCCAGCTCCACCGTCTCGGTCACGCCCAGCTCGCGCTTCACCTCGTCCAGCAGGGCACGGACGGCGCGCAGCTCGTCCACCCCGCTGATCATCGGCAGCATGATCTTGCACTGGCCCAGGGGCTGGACCGACAGAATCGCCCTCAGCTGCGTCTTCAGGATCGCCGGCCGCCACAGGCCGATGCGCACCCCGCGCAGGCCCAGGGCCGGATTCTCCTCCGCCGGCATGGGCAGATAGGGCGCCGGCTTGTCAGCCCCGATGTCCAGGGTGCGGATCACCAGCGGCCGGCCCTCCAAGGCCGAAGCGATGGCCTGGTACTGACGCGCCTGCTCCGCCTCGTCCGGCGGCGTCTCGCGCTCCAGGAACAGGAACTCGGTGCGCAACAGGCCGCTGCCCTCCGCCCCCGCCGCTACGGCGGCCTCGGCGTCCTTCAGGCTGCCCACATTGGCGAACACCTCGATCCGCGTGCCGTCGCTCATGCGGCAGGCTTCCTTCGCCGCCGCTTGGGCCGCCGCCCGGCGCTGCTGGCGGGTGGCCAGGGTCATCTGCGCCGCCTCCAGCGCCCGCGCGTCCGGCGCGATGCGCAGCAGTCCGGCGTCGGCGTCCAGGATCAGGGCCGTGCCCTTGGTCACCGACAGCACCCCCTCGCCCGCCGCCACGATGGCCGGCAGGC
The DNA here is from genome assembly GCF_029543125.1 of Caulobacter segnis. GTDB lineage: Bacteria > Pseudomonadota > Alphaproteobacteria > Caulobacterales > Caulobacteraceae > Caulobacter > Caulobacter segnis_D. The sequence goes on along the minus strand of NZ_JARQWW010000007.1, from coordinate 97,042 downwards.
CCATGGCCGCCGCCAGGATCGCCACGTGAGAGGTCGGCCCGCCCCGCGCGGTGCAGAACCCTGCCGCCTGCCCCGGCTTCAACGCCATCAGCTGCGACGGCAGCATTTCGTCGGCCAGCAGGATCGCGTCCGGGGGCAGGTCGAGCGTCCCCTCCGGGTCCTCCCCCGCCAGGGTCAGCAGCACCTGCCGCTCCAGGTCCAGCAGGTCATCCACCCGCTCGGCCATGCGCCGGTCGCCCAGGCTTTTCAGCACGTCCACATAACCGCCCACGGCCTTGCGCCAGGCGAAGCCCGCGCTCTTGCCCGCATCGGTCAGACGGCGCGCGGCGGCGATCAGCTCAGGATCGTCCAGGAACGCCGCGTGCGCCGACAGGATGGCGCGCCGCGCCGCGTCGCCGCTCTGGGCGTTGTCCTCAGTGCGGGCGCGGACGGACGCCAGGGCCGCCGACAGGGCGTCGCCCTCCAGCTCCGCCCCGTGGCCCTGCTCCTCCACCGCGATCTCGCGCGACGCCAACGGCACCGCCCGGCCGATGGCCAGACCGGGCGAGGCGGTCACCCCGCGCAAGGCCCCATCCACCGGCGCTGGGGCGGCTTTGGGCTTCGGCGGCGCGACAACCTCCGGCGCCGGCGCGGCCGCGGCCTCGCCCATGCCGCCCTCGATCAGGCCGGCCACGGCGAACACCGCGTCCTCCGCATCCGCACCCTCGGCGCTGACCGTGATCTGGTCGCCATGACGGACAGCCAGGGACATAATCCCAACCGGGCTTCGCGCGCTGGTCCGGCGGTTTAGGGCGCTGATGAACACCTCCGCCTCGAAGCCCTTGGCGATGGCGGCGATGCGCGCGGCCGGGCGGGCGTGCAGCCCATGCGCCAGCGGCACGGTCAGACCCCGGCTGGCGACGGGCCCGCCGGGCGCGGCCTCCGCCGCCCCGCCGCCGCCCGCGCGGCGCAGGACCAGCAGCGGCTCACCGACCTCCACCTCGCGGTTCAGCTGACGTGTGGAGATGGCGAAGGCCTCGCCATTGGTCACCACCACCGGGGTGATCAGACTCTTCGCGCGCTGGGCCAGCAGGTCCAGGTCGAAGGTCACCAACGGCTGGGCCGCCTTCACCGCCTGCCCCTCGGCCACGTGGACGGTGAAGCCCTCGCCTTCCAGCGCCACGGTCTCCAGGCCCAGGTGCATCAACACCTCGACCCCGTCCCTGGAGCGCACCGTCACCGCGTGTCGCGCCCGATGGATGTTCACCACCTCGCCGTCGCAGGGCGCGTGCAGCACCCCGTCGGTCGGGTCGATCGCCACGCCGTCGCCCATCATCCGTTCGGCGAAGACGGCGTCCGGCGTTTCGTCCAGCGGCGCGATCCACCCCTTGAGGGGCGCGAGGAGGACGATGTCGGCCATAAGCTACTCTTTCGACGTCACGAGCTGCACGCTGTCGATGGTCCACATCGGATCGACGCCGCGCGCGGTGTAGGTGAAGCACAGGTCCTGCCGCCCCGCGGCCGCCTTCAGCGGCGCGGTCAGCTTCGTCACCTGCGGATTGTTCACGGCCGGGGCCAGCGGCAGGGTCGCCACCACCGCCCCGTCACAGCCGCCGGCCCGGACCTCGAACTCCCCGGCCGGCGAGACCGGCGGGCGGAACTTGATCTCGTCCTTGGCCGCGCCGATCTGGAAGTTGAACGGCACCTGCCCCACCGACAGTTCGATCCCGCTCACCCCGGTCAGGTCAACGTTCTTCCAGACCCAGCACGGCTCCATCACGTCGACCAGGAAGAACTTCCGCTCGCCCTTGGCCGGCGCGTCGTCCTCCAGGTTCAGGACCAGCTTGTCGCTGCACATCTTCAGCTGTTGGCTGGTGCGGAACAGCGCGCCCTTCGCCGTCGCCGTCCAGGTCTTCGCCGCGCCCAGCGGCTGGTCGCCCACATAGGTCGCCGCCGTCACCTTGGCGCCCTCGGCCAGGGTCAGCGGCTTGTCGTAAACCGGCGACGCCGCCGTCACCGGCCCGTTCACCGCATAGCGAACCGCCACCTCCGGCAGGGGCGACTTCAGGGTCGCGGTCAGCTTGCCGTCCACCCGGTCGACCACCGCCTGGGCCTGCAGGGACACGCCGTTATAGCCGATGCCCAGCGCCTTCTCCCGCGCCAGCTCGCCCGGCAGGCGCTGGACGAAATCGCCCCAGCTCCGGCGCTTCTCCGGGGTCCAGGCCACCTCGGCCAGGGCCGCAGCGCGGGGGAAGGCCTGGGCCGTCACCCGATCCTGCGTCCGCATATGCTCGGCCCACAGGTTCGCCTGCACGCCCAGCACGTGCTTGCGCTCGGCCTCGGTCAGGGCGTCCGGCGCCGGGTTGAAGCCATAGACCTCCGCCAGGCTGATCACCGCCCCGCGGCCCGGGGCCTCGTCGGGCGAGGTGCTCTGGCGATTGTCGAAATACAGGGTCGGATGCGGCGACAGTACTGTGTCATGACCCGCCCGCGCGGCGGCGATGGCGCCGTCGATCCCGCGCCAGGACATCACCGTGGCGTCGGGCGCCAAGCCGCCTTCCAGGATCTCGTCCCAGCCGATCAGGCGGCGGCCCTTGGACGACAGGTGCTTGCCCAGCCTCTGGATGAACCAGCTCTGCAGCTCATGCTCGTCCTTCAGGCCAAGCTCCTTGATCTTGGCCTGGATGGCGGGACTGGCCTTCCACTGGTCCTTCACCGCCTCGTCCCCACCCACATGGATGTAGGTCGACGGGAACAGGGCCATCACCTCGTCCAGCACGTCGGTCAGGAAGGCGAAGGTGCTGTCGTCGGTGTTGTACAGATACGGGAAGACGCCCCAGTCGCCGGACGTCTGGGTCGGCGGCGTGGGGGCCGAGCCAAGCTGCGGATAGGCGGTGATCGGCGCGTGGGCGTGGCCCGGCGTCTCGATCTCGGGAACGATGGTGATGTTGCGCTTGGCGGCGTAGGCGACCACCTCGCGGATCTGGTCCTGGGTGTAGAAGCCGCCGTACTTGCCGGCCTTGCCCGCCTCGCCCAGCGGAATGCGCCAGGCGCCGACCTCGGTCAGCTTCGGGTACTTCTTGATCTCGATCCGCCAGCCCTGATCGTCCACCAGGTGCCAGTGCAGGGTGTTGAACTTGTAGACCGCCATGCGGTCGATCATCGCCTTGATCCACTCCACCGATTGGAAGTGGCGGGCGCTGTCCACCATCAGGCCGCGCCAGGCAAAGCGCGGGCCGTCCTTGATGGCGACTTCCTCGATGACGGCCGAGCCCTTGCCGGGCGCCGCCTGGGTCATCTGCCAAAGGCTCATGGCGCCGTACAGCAGGCCGGCGTCGTCGCTGGCGGTGATCACCGCCCCCTGCCCGCCCACGATCAGGTCATAGCGCTCCTTGGCCATGCCCGGCGCGCGCACGAACCGGACGGAACCCTGCGCGCCCGTCAGCGGCGCATCCAGGCCGCGCCCACGCTTCAGCAGGTCGGAAAGCTGTTGGGCGGCGAACCGCGCGCCCTCGTCGCCGGCCGGGACCACAATGCCCGACCCGGTCTTCCATTCGAATGTCTTGCGGGTCGTGACCATCTCGGCCGGGGCCGGGACGATGTTGGGCGCCGCGAGGGCGGCGGTGGCGATGGCGGAAAAAGCGGCCGTAGCCAGAAGCCTGGTCAGCATGACGTCACCCGCGAAAAAAGAGCGGAGCGGCGAGCGCCGTCCCGCTTCAGTTGCAGACCTTGGGGATACTGAAGGCGGCGCGGCTGAAAGATCATGGGTCGATCCTGAAGCAAGCCGCGCCGTAATCAACTCACGGAGCCCGGGCGGAGCCCGGCCCCGTTCACTCAGAACTTGAACCGGGCGCCGGCGTAGAACACGCGGCCATTGTCGTAGATCGCGCGCGGAATGCTCGGATCGCCCACGTAGTAGACCAGCTTCTCGCGGGTCAGGTTCTGGGCGTCGAAGCTCAGGGCCACGTTCTCCGTCAGGTTGACGATGAGCGAGGCGTCCAGGGACGAGATGTCGTCCTGCCACATGTCCGTGCCACGATCGACGCCGGACTTGAACTTGGACCGGAAGTTGTAGGCCACCCGGGCGCTGATCAGATCGTTCTCGAAGTAACCCGTCAGGTTGTAGGTGTTCTTCGAGCTGCCATCGATCGGCTTGCCCAGGTCGGTTTCAGCGTCGGCATAGGTGTAGTTCACCAGGAAGCCGAAGCCCCCGCCGATGGGCTGCTGCAGGCTCGCTTCGAAGCCGCGGTTGGAGCCGCCGCCGCCGTTCACCGGACCGGTGATGCGGAAGTTGGCGCCGTTCGGGTTCTGCTGCGTGCGGTAGAAGGCCGTGAACGTCTGGCTGGTGATGTAGCTCTCGATGTCCAGGTAGAACACGCCGACCGACAGCAGGGCCTCGGGGGCGTAGTACCACTCGCCGACCGCGTTGAACTGCCAGGCGCGGAACGGATCCAGGTCCGGGTTGCCGCCGGCGGTGCCGGTCAGGGCCAGTTCGTTCAGGCTCAGCGAGCTGGCCAGTTGGGCGTAGCCCGGACGCGCCATGACCTTGGCGGCGGAGAAGCGGACCAGCACATTGTCGGTCGCATCCACGGTCAGGTTGGCGCTGGGCAGCACGTCCCAGTAGTCGCGGCTGTTGTTCACTTCGCCCCAGCTGCCGAACTGGTTGGTGATCGTCAGGTTCGAGGCGGTGGACGAGTACTGGGTGGTGTCGGCTTCGGTGCGGACCGCGCGCAGGCCGACATTGCCCCGCCAACGCTCGCCCTTCAGCTTGACCATCCCGTAGAGGCCGCTGGTCTTCTCCTGCACGGAGAAGCTCTGCGGCGGATAGAAGGCGAAGCGGCGGCCGCCGTTGTTGCCGTCCAGGAACGCCCGCACCTTGCCCATGTCGGAGATGGTGTAGCCCTGCAGGCCGCCGACGCCCGAGCCGTAGTTCGACGGGGTGGCGTCGCCGTCATAGACCGCGCCCAGGCCCGGCGTGGCGGCGTTGCCGTTCCCGCCCCAGCTATAGGCGGTGTAGTTGCCTTCGCGGGTGTGGTCCGTGAAGCGCGCGCCGAAGTTCAGGCTCTGGAACACGCCGCTGTCGAGACGCCATTCGGCGTCGCCCTTGACGTAGAACTCCTCGTCCGGGCTGACCTGACGGCCGCCCCACGACCAGCTGTAGAGGTTGTTCAGATAGGCCGGAGCCGTCGGATCGCTCGGCATGCCCGTATAGGTCACCGAGGTGATCGGCGAGCCGAGCGTGTAGCTCATGCCCGTGTTCCACAGGGTCTCCCACGCGTAGGTGTCCTTGGTGACGCCCTTGCCCTCGGTGTAGCCGATCTGGCCCGACAGGGTCAGGTTGTCGTTGACCTCGTACTTGCCGTCCAGGTTCACCACCCAGGTCGACGAATAGGCTTCGCGGAAGATGTCGTCCTGCACGCGGCCCTGCACCAGACCGCCGCTGGCGGTGGTCGGACGCCAGGTGGCCGAGGTCAGCACGCCGTTGGCGATGGTGTAGCTGGCCAGGGCGTCGTCGGGGCTGCCGACGGTGGAGTTGGTGTTCAGCAGACGCGACACCCACGCCATGTTGTTGGCGTTGACGTTGTCGGCGTCCATCCGGGTGTAGAGGCCCGACAGCTCAAGCTCCAGCTTCTCGTTCGGCTTCCACTGAGCGACGATGTTGCCGCCCTTGCGGACGCGGGTCTGCTGGAAATAGGCGTTGCCGATCAGGGCCGGGGCCAGGACCGTCTGGCCCGTGCCGCGGAAGTTGGCGACCTCGTTGTAGCCGAGGATCTCCTGGCCATCACGGCGCAGGTGGCGCTTCTGGTAGAAGCCCGCGACCAGCACGCCGAGGCTGCCGGTGTCGTCCTTCCAGCTGGCCAGGGCCGAGACCTGCGGGTCGAACTTGTCGGCGCGCTGGGCGTACACCCCTTGGGCCGTGGCGTTGAAGGTCATGCTCGGCAGATCGAGCGGCTTGCGGGTATGCACGTTGACCGTGCCGCCGACGCCGCCTTCCGGCAGGTCCGCCTGTGAGCTCTTGTAGACTTCCAGCGTGCCGACCAGCTCGGCGGGCAGCATGGAATAGTTGAATGAACGGCCGCCGTTCTGCTGGTCCAGGACGAACCAGTCGCCCGTCGCCAGGTTATGGCCGTTCATCAGGGTCAGGTTCAGGTTCGGGTCGGTGCCGCGGATCGAGACGCGCTCGTTCTCGCCGAAGCCGCCGGCCGCGGCCGAGCCCGTCACCACGTTCACGCCGGTCACGCGGCTCAGGGAGTCGGCGATGTTCTTGTCAGGGAACTTGCCGATGTCCTGGGCGGTCACGACCTCTTGGATCATGTCGGCGTTGCGCTTCTGCTCAATGGCCGCCTGGAGCGAGGCGCGAATGCCGGTGACGACGATTTCGTCGACGTCGGTGTCCTGGGCGAACGACGGCGCGGCGGCCATCATCGCGATCATGCCGGCCGTTGTGGCCAATAGAGTCTTCTTAAGAGTCATCCGGCTTCTCCCCTCTTCGCCGGGGTACGCAGCCCCGGAGCCGACCTAAGCCCAATAGGATACCAATGCGCGACGTCCCCCGTCGCATTTGGCCGTAGCAATGGCCTCGGAACGGGACTGTGAAGGAAAAATGGCACTTGGCAAGCCCAAAATATTACCAATCAAACCCACTCGACAAATTGGTATTAAAGTGGTCAGGTGACTATCAACCAAGCCGGGGCTGGCTTTAGGATTCGAAACCAGGGAGGGCGCACATGACGTTTGCAGACCGCATCGGCCGCCTGGACGAAGCCGACCACGCGCCGCTCTACCGGCAGCTCCAGCGCGCCCTGCGCGAGGCCATCAAGACCAAGGTCCTGTCGCCGGACGACGCCCTGCCGGCCGAGCGTGATTTGGCCGAGGAGTTCGCCGTCTCCCGCATCACCGTGCGCAAGGCGCTGGACGGCCTGGTCAACGAAGGCCTGCTCACCCGCCGCCAGGGAGCCGGCACCTTCGTCGCCGCCCGGGTGGAGAAAAGCTTCTCCAAGATCTCGTCCTTCTCCGAGGACATGCTTTCGCGCGGCCGCGTCCCGCACAGCGTCTGGATCAACCGCTCCGAAGGCACGGTGACGCCCGAGGAATCGCTGACCCTGGGGCTCAGCCCCGGCGCGCCGGTCTATCGCTTCCACCGCATCCGCTACGCCGACAACGCGCCCATGGCGCTGGAATTCGCCACCATCCCGGCCTTCGCCCTGCCCTCTCTGGAGACGGTGAAGTCCTCGCTCTACGAGGCGCTGGAGAAGACAGGCCACCGCCCCGCCCGCGCCCTGCAGCGGCTGCGCGCGGTGCTGTTGACCACCGACCAGGCCGATCTGATGGGCCTGTCGCCCCGCGACCCGGCCCTGCTGATCGAGCGTCGCGGTTTCCTGGCCGACGGACGGACCGTCGAGATCACCCAATCGTTCTATCGCGGCGACGCCTACGACTTCGTCGCCGAACTGACCCTGTAGTTTTCGCGTGCTGGAGACTGTCTTGACCCGATCGGCCTCGCCCGAAACCACCCGGATGTTCGCCGAAGCCGCCGAGGCCTCGACCGCCGTGAAGCGGCAGCTGGACGCCAACGCCCAGGCCGTCGCCGCCCTGGGCGAAAAGCTCCGCGCCATGAAGCCCCGCGCCGTGGTCACCTGCGCCCGGGGCAGCTCGGACCACGCCGCCACCTTCGCCAAGTACCTGTTCGAGACGCGGGTCGGCGTCATCACCTCCTCGGCCGCCCTGTCGACCGCCTCGGTCTATGGCGCCCAGGCGGACCTGGACGGCGTGCTCTACCTGGCCATCTCCCAGTCGGGCCGCAGCCCGGATCTGCTGGCCTCGGTCGAATCCGCCAAGGCCGGCGGCGCCTTCGTGGTCGCCCTGGTCAATGACGCCGCCTCGCCGCTGGCCGCCATGGCCGACGCCTTTGTGCCCCTGCATGCCGGGCCGGAGGTCAGCGTCGCCGCCACCAAGTCCTACCTCTGCACCCTCGCGGCCCTGGCGCACCTGACCGCCGAGTGGACGCAGGACACGGAGCTGTCCGCCGCCCTCCAGACCCTGCCCGTCCTCCTCGCCGAGGCCTGGCGCCAGGACTGGAGCGAGGCGGTGGAGCGCCTGAAGGACGCCGCCAACCTCTATGTGGTGGCCCGCGGCCTCGGCTTCGCCGCCGCCCAGGAAGCGGCCCTGAAGTTCAAGGAGACCTGCGGCCTGCACGCCGAGGCCTTCTCCGCCGCCGAGGTCATGCACGGCCCCCTGGCCCTGGTGCAGCCCGGCTTCCCGGTGCTGGCCTTCAGCCAGGACGACGAGACCCGCGACAGCGTCCTGACCCTGGCCGAGGGGCTGAAAAGCCGGGGCGCCCAGCTGCTGTTCGCCGATATCGAGGCCACGGGGCCCGGCGCCCTGCCCGCCCTGGCGGCGCATCCGGTTCTCCAACCGGCCCTGGCGATCCAGAGTTTCTACCGTATGGCCAACGCCCTGTCGGTCGCACGAGGTTATGACCCTGATCAGCCTCCCCACCTGCGCAAAGTGACCGAAACCGTCTGATGTCCACAGCCCTGGTCAATGGCCGCGTCCTCATCGGGGACGCCCTGGTCGAAGGCGTCGCCGTCGTCATCGAGGGCGAGCGCATCGCCGCCGTCCTGCCCGCCGACCAGGCGAAGGCCGACGAGACGCGCGATCTGGGCGGCGCCCTGCTGCTGCCCGGCTTCATCGACACCCAGGTCAACGGCGGCGGCGGCGTGCTGTTCAACGACGCCCCGACGGTGGAGACCATCGCCGCCATCGGCGCCGCCCACCGCGCCTATGGGACCACCGGCTTTCTGCCGACCCTGATCAGCGACGACCTGTCGGTGATCGCCCAGGCCATCGCCGCCACGGACGCCGCCATCGAACAGGGCGTCCCCGGCGTGCTCGGCATCCACATCGAGGGCCCCTTCCTCAACGCCGAGCGCAAGGGCATCCATGACGCGTCGAAGTTCCGGGTGCTGGATGACGAGGCCTTCGCCCTTCTCACTTCGCTGAAGCGCGGCCGCACCCTGGTCACCCTGGCGCCGGAAAAGACCACGCCGGAGGCCATCCGCCGCCTGGCCGACGCCGGGGTCATCGTCGCCGCCGGCCACACCAACGCCGACTACGACACCGCGGTCCAGGCGTTCCGCAGCGGCGCCACCGGCGTCACCCACCTGTTCAACGCCATGTCGCCGCTCACCAGCCGCACTCCGGGCGTGGTCGGCGCGGCGCTGGAAAGCGACGCCTGGTGCGGGATCATCATCGACGGGGCGCACATCCACCCCGCCACCCTGCGCATCGCCCTGGCCAGCCGCCCGCACGACCGCTTCATGCTGGTGTCGGACGCCATGCCGACCGTGGGCGGGCCCAAGACCTTCACCCTGCAGGGTCGCGAGATCACCGTGAAGAACGGCGTCTGCGTCGGCCCCGACGGCACCCTGGCCGGCTCGGACCTCGACATGGCCGGCGCCGTGCGCAACGCCATGTCCATGACCGGCCTCACCCTGGCGCAGGCCGTCAACATGGCCTCGCGCAGCCCCGCCGCCTTCCTCGGAATCGAAAAGGCCGGGAGCATCGCCCCCGGCCTCCGCGCCGACCTTGTGGTCGCCGACGATCAGTTGAACGTCATCGAAACCTGGATCAGCGGCGCACTCTGACGCCGCTGACCGCCAGGTCGACTTCGATCCTCAGGCGTTCTCGAGAACGCGCGAGTCCACCAGACCCTTGATGTAGTCGCGGATCCCTTCGTCCTGGGCGTTGGCGAAGAAGTACTCCTGGAACTTCTCGCCAGCGATGGCGGCCTTCACCAGGTCCTGGTCCAGGGCCTTCAGGGCCGACAGCATGTCCTTGCAGGTCGCGGCCTTCACGGTCTTCAGGATGCCGCGGTTCTTGGCCATGATCTCGGCGCGCTCCTTGGGGTAGCCCAGGCCGCGCTCGCCTTCGAACAGCTTGCGGTAGACGTCCTGCAGGTTCAGCTCGGCGGCCCAGCCGAAGCCCTTGGCGTAGGGCATCGAGATGGCGTTGCCGTCGTTGATCTGGCCGAACAGGAAGGCGTCGGTCGGGTCGATGACCAGGCCGCAGAACACGCCCGGCATGGAGTTGCAGGCCAGCATGGCGCCCATGCCCGTGCCGCAGCCGGTGACGACGAAGTCGGCGGCCTTCGAGTTCAGCAGGATGCCGGCCAGGATGCCGTTCATCACGTAGGTCAGCGAGGCCTTATCCTCGGCCGAGTACATGCCGTAGTTGAACACCTGGTGGCCCAGCGGCTCCGCCACGGCGGTCAGGGCCGTGTGGATGATCTCGTTCTTGGCGGCTTGGCTGTTCTCGGTGATCAGAGCGATTTTCATAGGATGTCCTCTCGGCGGGATGGCGGACGGGGGGAGCTCGCCGCCTCTACGTTCGTCGGCCCCGTGATCTCTGAACGAGGCGGGTTCGTCAACCGACTCCTGACCTTGCGTCACGTTCCAGGCGCATCCGCCGCGCCATCAATTCGACATTGTGCGCCGGGAGCTTCGCCATCCGAGCTTGCATCCGGGGTGGAGCATGAGGGGGACGAGACGGCGCACGGCGCCCGCGACGCTGGCCGTCGCCATCTCTGTCGCCCTGCATCTGGTGTTCATCGCGATCTTCGTGGCCGGCCTGGTCCAGAGGCGGCCGCCGCCATCCGCCCCAATCGTCACCGTGGAGCTGTTCCGCCTCCCGATGCCGGAGCCCGCCCGCCCCCTTCGCCGCGCAGCCGAAGCTAACACAGCCCGACAGGCCCGCGCCGCGTCCGAGCCCCCTGCCCAAGCCGCCATTCCCGAAGGCGTGCCGGCGCTCCCGCCCGCCGTCGCGGCGCCTGATTCCGGCGCCCTCGCCCGCCAAGCCCTCCGCAACCGCATGGGCTGCCTGAACCTGGCGCAGATGCCGGAGGAGGCGCGCCGCCGTTGCGAAGAACGCCTCGCCCAACTCCGCACACGCAACATTCCCGTGGACCTGTCCAAAGGCGGCCGCTTCGCCCCGCGCGATGAAATCCCCTACCTCAACCGCCGCCCCAAGAACGGCTGCAAGCCGAGAGCCGCCGGCAGCGCTACGCCAGAGGGCGACGAAGGCGCCGCCATGGGCATCGACTGCCGGTTCAGCTTCTGAACGGCCGGCTGTGGAAAATCACCGAAACAACTACGGATTTCTGACTCGGAATCCGCTGCTATTCCAAATCTCGGGAGGCCCTCAGCCCACCCACACCCCAGGCTCGGCCCGTGTCCCCCAACACGGGTCGAGCTGCCTTATCCCCTCGCCCCCTTCTGGGGGAGAGGGCAAGGGTGAGGGGGCGCTGAGGTTCAGCGGGCGAGGCTGTGCAAGCGGAACCGCTGCAAGCCCCTCACCCTACCCTCCCCCACGCGTGGGGAGAGGAGACGACTTATCCCCTTCCTCCCAACCTCCCGTAACCTCCTCCCATCTCCCCGCATGGGAGGGCGTGTGGCCACGTGCTGTCGTTGCGGGAAGAGCGGGCTCCCCCTGGAGGCCGGCCGTCGCCGGGCATGTCATACGAAGGCGTCGGTCGCAGCGTTCACGACAAGGACCCGCGCGGAGCGCCGGACGATCTTGCTGTCCACTCCAACCCAAATCGAGAGCCGTTTGTCGCTCCGCCGCCCTCCCGACCTTGCTGGATTTCCAGCGAGGGCGCTTTCGCACGCCATAACCAATCCCCGTCACCCTAGGCCTCGTGCCTAGGGCCCAGAAGCTCCGCATGGGCCGCACTGGCGCGACGGCTCCGCTTGACGAACCCAGGACCTCAGCCGTTTCTGGGTCCTCGCCACAAGGGCGAGGAAGACGGAGGTGGGGGAGCGCCTTGTCCACCACCGCACTTCCCCCAAGCTTGAACCCCCGCGCCCCAGGCGCTATCTGAGCCCCGCGCGGCCACGTCCGCGCCCCTTGAGCCGGGTTCCGGCGAGGGAGATCAAGACCGGGACGGCCCGGCGCCCTCAAAGGAGGTCGCCATGGCGTGGCTGTTTCTTGTTGTCGCTGGTCTGCTCGAGGTCGTCTGGGCCTATTCCATGAAGCTGTCCGACGGGTTCACCAAGCCCGTGCCGTCCGTGATCACGGCAGTGACCATGCTGCTGAGCTTCGGCCTGCTGTCCTGGTCCATGAAGGTCCTGCCCCTGGGCACGGCCTACACCGTGTGGACGGGCATCGGGGCGGTGGGCGCCTTCATCGTCGGCATCATGTTCCTGGGCGAGGCCGCCAGCCTGATGCGCATCGGCGCGGCGGTGTTGATCGTCGGCGGCCTGGTGCTGATGAAGCTTTCCAGCGCGCACTAGCAAGCGCCAGGCGGTCACACCGCCCGCAGGAACGTCGCCGTCATCAGGGCGCGGGGGCGGAAGCCCAGGGCCTCGTACAAAGCCACCGCGCCCGCATTGGCCGTATAGCTGTGCAGGAACGGCGTCTCGCCCCGGGCCAGGATGCGCGCGGCCACCAGCCAGGTCAGCATGGCCCCGTGCCCGTGGCCGCGATGGTCGGGATGGGTGCAGACGCCGCTGACCTCCGTATGGCCGTCCAGGCGCATGCGCTCTCCCGCCATGGCCAGCAGGCGGCCGTCCCCGTCCTTCACGCCCCAGAACTCGCCCAGGCGATGGGTCTGGGCGAAGAACGGGCCGGGCTCGGTCAGGGTGGCCAGGGCCAGCATCTGCGGCGCGTCGGCGTCGGTCAGGCGGACGGCGGGCTCGATGGGACGGGGCGGAGTGGCGCTGGTCAGGCTGGCGGCCACCATCTGCACGCACTCGCCCTGCTTCTCCACATTCAGGCCCGGCAGGGGCGGCGTGGCGGCGGCCTGCAACAGGACGCCGGCCCCCGCCTCACGGATGATGCGGCCCAGGTCGGCGTGGGAAGCCTCGCTGTCATCGCGGCAGGCGGCGAAGAGGGCCGCGTCCGAGGCGTAGCGCACCGCGCGCCCGGCGGGGATGGCGTAGGAGGCCTGCCGCCCGTTCAGGGCATGCCAGGCGGGACGGTCGAGGGGCGCTTCGCTCATGCCGTAAGCCGTAACCAGACCGACGGCGGCCCGCAAGCAAGCTTGACCACTCGCCACGTTCCTGACGCGAGGCTGGGCTTGAGTACGGCGTCACGTTGTCCGGAGCCTGGATGAACCGCCCGCCCCAGACCCCGTCTCGAGGGACCCCGCCCCGCAAGCGCCGCAAGGGCCGCGTGCCGGCGGCTGTCGTCAGCCTGGCGGGGCATGGGCTGGTGCTGACCGCCCTGTTGTGGAGCCTGCCCGATCCGCCGGACATGACCGAGCCGCCCTCGGTCCTGGTGGAGATGATCCCGCCCGCCCCGCCGCAGGCGCCCGCCGATGCGCCAGCCGGCGGCGGCTCGGCCGGCGATCCCGCCGCCGACGCGCCGGTGAAGCCCGAACCGCCGAAGCCGGAGACGCCGCCCTCTCCGCCCCTGCCCCGCCAGACCACGCGGCCCCGCCCGCCGGTTCCGCAGGTGGAGCCCCTGCCCGCCTCCGCTCCCGCGTCGCAGCCGTCCGCCATCGTGCTGGGCCCCGCGGCCCTGGCCGGGGCGAAGACGGCGGGGACCGGCGTGGGCTCGGGAACGGGGTCAGGCTCCGGCGCCGGGTCTGGTTCGGGCGACGGCTGCAACATGGTGCGCCTGCTGCAGGACGCCCTGCGCCGCAACGCCAAGGTCCGGGCCGCCGTCGCCAGCGCCCATCCAGGCGGAGGCGACGGCGACAGGGCGCTGCTGGTCTGGAACGGCGACTGGGTCCGCAACGGCGCCCAGGACGGCAAGGGCTTGGCCGGCGTGCGCCAGGCCATCGCGCTGGAGGTCGCCTTCGCCCCCGAGCCCTGCCGGCGCGAGCCGGTGCGCGGGCTGGTGCTGATCTCGCTGAACGACGCCCCGGGCTCGGTGGGGCTGGCGCTGGGCCAATCCTCCTGGCGCTGGTCGGACCTGCTGTTCGCCGAGGGCGTGCGCCGGGGCGGCTAGGCCGCGATCCGCGGGCGCTCGGCCAGAACCAGCGGCAGGGTCAGGATCACGCGGAAACGATCCTCGCGCGGCTCGATGTCCAGGCTGGCCGCCTCGCCATACTCGGCCGCCAGTCGCTCGGCCACATTGCGCAGGCCGGTGCCGGTTCCGGGTGCCTGATGGCGCTGGATGGTGTTCGTCACCTCCAGCCGCAGGGTCCCGCCGACGGCGTGCGCGGCGATGAAGATCTCCGCCCCCTCGCCGCCCAGCGTATGCTTCACCGCGTTCTCCACCAGGGGCTGAAGCAGCAGGGCGGGAACCAGCGCGTGCTCCAGCACGGGGGGCAGTTTGATCCTGACCTTCAGCTCGTCGCCAAAGCGGGTCTGCTCAATGGCCAGATAGGTGCGCTGCAGCTCGATCTCCCGGACCAGCGGGATCGCCTGGCGGGGATCAAGGGTGAGGGTGAGGCGGAAGAACGCGGCCAGGCGCAGCAGCATGGTCTCCGCCGCCTGATTGCGCCGTTCCAGCACCAGGGTCGAGGCGGCGTTGAGCGTGTTGAACAGGAAGTGCGGATTGATCTGGTAGCGCAGGGCCAGAAGCTGGGCCTCCTGCGCCATCTGCTGCGCCTCGGCCAGCTGCCGCTCGCGCGCCAGCACGTCGCGATGGAAGCAGTAGGCCACCAGCCCCGCGCCATTGAACATGAAGGGGATCACCATCGTGTAGATGCGGCCGAAGTCGTACAGCTCCGACCACGACCGCGTCGGAAAGTCGGTCATGTGCCGGAAGATCAGGCTGATCATCGGCAGATGCACGAAGCTGGCGATCACCGCCGTCACCACCGCCGCCACGATGCGGCCGGTCAGCCTGAACCGCCGGCCCGCGCCCTCGATCGCCAGATACATGCCGTAGGTCACGGCCGTCATGGTGCTGTAGGCCAGGACCTCGGCCGGCAGGTGCGAAAGCTTGGGCGGATAACCGTCCGCCGCCGAGCGGATGGTGATCAGGACATCGACCACCGCGACCATGATCAGGATCAGGACGAGGGCGCCCTTGTCGATGATCGGCCGCCTGATCTTCACTCGTGCCTCCCCCGCTTTCGGCGGCGAAAACTAAAGCAGCAACGGACCGCAACCAATCCGAGATTGCGGCCCGCCTCTAGCCTTCAGCACGATTGGTCAGGCCTGAACCACGACCTCGAAGCCGCCGAAGATCATGCGCTTCCCGTCGAAGGGCGCGTTGTCCATGCTGCCCTTCATACGCTCATCGGCCATGACCTTGGCGTTGATCTCGTCCCGCTGGGCGCGGCCGCGATAGGTGATGAACGAGAAGAACACCACCTCGTCCTCCTTGGCCTGAACGGCGCGGGGGAAAGACGTCAGCTCGCCATAGGGCACGTCGTCCGCCTGGGCTTCGACGTAGGACACCGCGCCATGCTCCATCCACACTGTGCGGCCGAGCTCGGCCATCTCCTTGTAGGCGGCCAACTTGTCCTTGGGGACCGCGAGCACGAAACCGTCGACATAAGCCATTGGGCGTCTCCTCTGGTTGTTTGCTTCCTAAGGACGTCGGCGCCGGAAGCGATCCGACACCCTCCCCCGATTTTTCATCCGCCGGGCTTCGGCCGCTTCACCACCGCCAGGCAGATCAGGACATTGCCCGCCAGGTAAAGGCCCCAGACGCCGAACCCGACCCAGGCCTGCCCCTCCAGCGGGCCGATGCGGGCGAAGATCAGCAGGTCGGAGATCACGAACAGCACCCCGCCCAGCCCGGCGCCCGCCGCACTGAACCGGCTGGCCAGTGCCGTGGCCGCCATCAGCGACAGGCCCAGGGCATAGAGCGCGATCCCCGGCGCGAAGCTGCGATCCGTCGGCAGGACCCAGGAAATCCCCACCGTCGCCGGCACGACCGCGATGGCCAGAAGCAATTGCAGGGGCGGCAGCGGCGTTTGCCGGTTCCGCAAATACAGGACCATGGCCACGACGTGCCCGGCCAGGAACGCCACCGCCCCGCGCGTCAGGCCGATCACCTCCAGCAGCACGTCGCCCAGGGCGTAGAGCGCCAGCATGGCGCAGGCCAGCCAGCCGTCACGATCCTGAGCCTTCAGCCCGGCATAGAGCGCCAGCAGCGACACCGCCGCCCCCTTCCAGACCGTGCTGGCCACGGGCGGCAGCGGCAGTTGCCAGGACGCCATGTAGCTGAGCCCCGCCACGATGGCGGCGATGAGAATGAGGTTGGGCGGCAGTCCCCCGCGCGACGTCGTCATGTTCCCCCCATGCGGCTCGGCCGCTTGTCTTGCTTGGGCGGGAGGATGCTGCGGATTTTCGCCGGGGCCAAGATGGCCTTGGGGGGGAAGCCTGGGTCGATCAACGCCCCCCCGCCCTCCCCGAGAAACCGCTCTCCCCCGCGAAGGCGGGGACCCAAGCTGACTCTGAGTTTGTGGCGCAGGCGGGAAATCACCTGCCAGCGCGGCTTGGATCCCCGCCTTCGCGGGGAGGAGCGGCATATGGTGTGGCGCTCTGCTGAACCAGCCTAAACGGTGTGCGCTATCGCGACCCGCCGCCGAAGCCAGAGCTCCGCCACGATCAGGTTGGGGACCCAGCACAGGAAGGCGATGGCCCGGTACCAGGGCACGAACGGCAGGCCCAGGATCATCACCGTCGGCAGATAGAGGCGCAGGGTGACGGCGGCCAGGGTCAGCGCCCAGGAACGGATCATCCAGCGTCGATGCTCGAGGAACCGCCCCTGCAAGGCCGCCCGCCAGCCGAGGATGTTCACGACGATCCACGCCACCCCCAGGCCTCCGAAGCCCGCCGTGGCGATCGGACCGGCGGACGATCCCAGCGCCAGGATCAGCCCGGCCGCTCCCCCGATCAGGCAGCAGACGACATAGGTCCGTCCGATCCACCGGTGCGGGCTGTTTCCGCCCCGCCGCCAGCCGGGGATGAACTGCACCACCCCCAGGGCGAGCGCCACGACCGAACCGGCCACATGGATGACCAGCCAGGGCACGCCGAACGCGTTGCCCAGCGCCTGCGCCGGCGTCTGGGGCGGATGCAGCAGATAGCGGGCTGAAAAGCCGGCCACGCCCAGACACAGGATGACGAGCAACGCCCAGCCGATCCGGGCGGGCCAGGTCGAAGGCGGGGACGCGGGTGATGCGACGGATGTGGTCAAGCGACGGTCCTTGCGGGCTGTTTCGCCGAACCTCATTGCCGCCTCGACGATGGCTCGCTAGGCCTGGCTTCGCGAATGGCGCCAGGGCTGCGCGAACGGGACGGCATGAACAGCAAGGCGAAGGAGCCAGGGGCCGTTGCGCGCCAGTGGGGCGTCGACCTGGGCATGCTGATCACCATCGGCCTGCTGATGGGATTCCTTGGGCCGTTTGGTTCGAACCGCGTGCCTGCCGTGGAGCGCTACATCTACTGGATGATCTGCATCGTCGGCGGGGGCGTGATCGCCGTCCTCGGTGATCAGGCGTTGGGCCGACATCTGGTCGTGACATGGCGACGGGTGATCATCGTGTCGGCGCTCATGACGCCGCCGGTGGCGCTGCTGGTTCTTTGCACCGAGCACGTCCTCATCGGCGGCCGCCTGGATCTGCCGGGCTTCCTTCGGCTGCTCTGGAGGGTGTCGCCGATCGTGCTGGCGGTGATGACCGTCCGGGCGCTGGTTTGGCGACGGCGGCCGGCGCTGGTCGAGACCCGAACCGTCATCGCCCCTCCCCTGCCCGAGGCCGAAGCGACTTTCCGCCGGCGGCTGTCGGCCAAACGCCGCGCGGCGCGCCTGATCGCGGTGGAGGCGCATGACCACTACCTCAAGGTCCATACCGACGCCGGCGCGGAGCTGATCACCCTGCGTTTCTCGGACGCCCTGGACGAACTGGCGTCCGCCCACGGCTGGCGCACCCATCGATCCTGGTGGGTGGCGGCCGATGCGGTTGAAGGGGTGCGCTGGCGGCGGGGCGTCGGCGAAATGCGCCTGGCCGACGGGCTCACCGCACCGGTCAGCCGAACCTATGGCCAGGTACTCAAGGACGCGGGCTGGTTCTAGCCTTCCGCTTGGAAGCGCGCCGTTTCGCCTGAACCCGAAAGGCTCTAGAACGCCGCCATGGCTTGGACCCGACGCTATGAAGACGCCGAACCCCAGCGGGTGAACCGTTGGCTCGCCCAGAGCGGCGTGTGCTCCCGCCGCGAAGCGGAGGGCCTGATCGCCGACGGGCTGGTCTCCATCGACGGCGAGACGGTCAACGACGCGGGCCGTAAGATTCTGCCGGGCCAGACCCTGGTGCTGGCCGACCGCGCCACCGCCAAGTTGGAGAGCGCCCTTACCGTCATGTTGCACAAGCCGGTGGGCGTCGTCTCCGGCACGCCCGAAGGCGAGCAGATCCCGGCGGTGCGCCTGCTGACCAAGGCCGCGCTGCAGGGCGCGAGCCCGTCGATCCCGGGCTTCAAGAACAAGTTCGCCCCGGTCGGGCGGCTGGACCAAGACTCCCGCGGCCTGCTGATTCTGTCCGAGGACGGCGTGGTGGCCAAGGCCGTGATCGGCCCCGCCTCCGACCTGGAGAAGGAATACATTGTCCGGGTGGCCGGCAAGATCGACGCCCGCAAACTGGCCATGCTGCGCTGGGGGCTGGAGCTGGACGGCCGCAAGCTGAAGCACGCCAAGGTCGAGGAGATCGGGGCTCAGACCCTGCGCTTCATCCTCAAGGAAGGGCGCAATCGCCAGATCCGCCGGATGTGCGATCTGGTGGAGTTGCGCGTGGTGGACCTGCTGCGCGTGCGGGTCGGCGACCTGGCCCTGGGCGATCTGCCGGAAGGCAAGTGGCGCGTGCTGACCGCCGAGGAGCGCGCCAGCCTTATCAAGGGCGGCGCGGGCGCATAGAAAAAGGGCGCGGATCGCGCTCCGCGCCCCGTATTCTACGGCTAGATCAAATGCCCGGGCCGCAGCCCTGACCGCCGGTGCGGCAACCGCCCAGTTCGATCATGCGGCGCTGAATCTCCTTGGTCTCGCGTTCTTCCTCGGCCATGTCCTCGCGGGTCTTGCAGACGCGCTTGCCCATGCGGGAGCCGACCTGTTCGACCTTCTTGCAGACGATCTCCTGGCCCGACATGTCCGACAGCAGAATCTTCGGCGGGACGCCGGAAGGCGGCGAGAAGTGCTCGCCCACAGCGGCGCATTCGTTGAGGTACATGTTGGCCGGCGTGCGTCCGCCCGTGACGCCGCCGCGATCCGCGACGGCTTCTTCGAACGTCGTGCGGCCGAGAGCGACATAGGACGCCAGGTCATCGCGCGCCTGCGCCGCCTTCACGCCGCGGTCGATCATGTAGCGCTTCACCGACTCCGTATGGAAATACTTGGCGGCGGCGGCGCTTCGCTCGGTCGAGCGGGAGCGGCTGGTCTCAAGGGCGGTCAGCCCTTCCATCAGACCGGCGCAGCGCGCCTGGATCTGCCACAGGGCGAAGCCGTCGTAAGGCGCCAGCGCCTCAGGCCCCTTCAGGTGCTTGTAGACGAGATCATTCGCCGAAGCCTGACTGGCGACGGCGAGTACAGAGACTGCGGCGATAGCGGCGAGCGCGCGCATGGCAGGTACCCCCAAAATAAAACCGAGGCCTGGGGCCTCATCCGTTGAACGAAGAACACATGCCCTCGGCGGCGAGCCCCATCCCGCGCTCCCGACCTGCAACCTCCATCCGGCGGCCATTCCATAACCTTGGTTATCGACTGACAAGAGGCCAACCAAGCGTTGCAGAGATTTATCGATGAACGGCTGAAGCGGACTATTTCGGAGCAGGCCTTGCGTATTGGCCAAGCTTTTGACGACATCGTCGTCGATTGGGTAAAGCTTCACCATAGCCATAGTGGAGCTCACCCATGCGCAATATCCTCGTCCCCGCCGCCCTGCTCGCCGTCCTGCTGGCGACCACCGCCTGCAACACGATCTCGGGCGTGGGCCGCGATGTCACCGCCGCCGGCCGCGCGGTGACCGGCACGGCCGAGGACGCCAAGCGCTAGTGGTCGGAAAGCGGCGGCGCTTCGGAGGAATACTCCAGGCCGAACGATCGGTCGTAAGCGCCGCCATACGGCCCCGCCAGGGGCCCAACGAACGGGCCGCCAAACTGGCCCGCAAAGCCCGGGCGGTATCCGTAGCCGGGCCAGGCGCGATAGAGATTGCGTCCCTCGCCGCCCGACAGGGTGAGCGTTCCGGTCTCGCCCACAGGCATGGAGACCGTGCCCCAGGCGCCGCGGGCGCCGCCCGTTCCGATCATCGCCGACACCTCCCCATGGACCTGACGGTCCATCTGGGTGCGGGCCGAGGGTGTCAGGTAGCGGGACAAGTCCCGACGCAGCATCTCGTCAGGGGAGCCGTCATCGGCGGCCTCGGGCGATGAGGCCAGATAGCCGGCGATCTGCTCCGACGTGGTCATGGGCTTGAACACCGGCTCCGCCGCCGGGGCGGCGGCAGGCGCGGACGCCGGCAGCTCGGCCGGGCGCGTGGTGATCGGCGCCTCATTGGCCATGGCGGGCACCGCGGCGGCGAGCGCCAGGAGGACGGCGGCTCCGGTCAGGCGTTTCATACGGCGTCCTCCAAGCGATGCTTAACCTAAGCTAGTGCGTCGCCGCGGCGGGAAAAGGGCGTGATTGTTTCAGGCGTCGCTTTGCCGCGAGGCCTCTTCAGCCACTTCCGCCTTCTCATCCTTGTCGATGTGGCGCGGCTCGGCTTGGCGAGCGACCTTTTCAGCCAGGGAGGTCGCGCCGGCGTCATCGGCCGCGATCTCATCTTCGGCCTCGCCATTCGGGGCGGTCGCCCGGCGCAGGGCGTCCTTCAGGTCATCGTCACTGTTCTGGGGCGTCAGGGCCTGGGTCATGGGGCGTCTCCTTTATCCCAAGGAAAACAACGCGCGAGCCGGGCCAGTTCCTCCAAGGCGCGGCTTGCGACCTTAGGCCCCCTTCCCCCGCCTCAGCTTTTGCGTGCATATCGCCGCCGATGAGCGAGACGGACCAGCCCGAAAGCGCCTATCCCGGCCTGATGACCGCCATCCGGCGGGGGCTGGCGCACAAGTGCCCGGCCTGCGGGAACGGGCGGCTTTACCGCCGCTACCTGAAGGTCGATCACGACTGCGAGGCCTGCGGCCACGAGCTCGCGCGCTATCCGGCCGATGACGGCCCGGCCTATGTGACCATCCTGCTGGTCGGCCACCTGATCGTCGCCCCGCTGCTGTTCTTCCCCTTTGTCTGGGAATGGCCGGTGGCGATCACCCTGCCGCTGACGCTCATCCCGCTGTGCGCCCTGACCCTGCTGCTGCTGCCCCGGATCAAGGGCGCCTTCATCGGCCTGCTCTGGCACGTGGGGCTGCGCCGGCACGAGGACGCGCCGAGCTAGGTTCCGGAACCGGATACGACCAACGCGGGTTGTCCAGCCGAAGCGGCGCCTTTGCGGCGGCGCAGGGAGGAACAATATGCTTGGCACCATTCTGATCATCATCCTGATCCTGGCCCTCATCGGCGCGCTGCCGTCCTGGGGCTATTCGCGCTCGTGGGGCTATTTCCCGTCGGGCGGTCTCGGCCTGGTGCTGGTGATCATCATCATCCTGGTGCTGATCGGCAGGATCTAGGGTTTCACCCCCGCCGCTTCTTCGCCTAGGCTCCGGCCAGGTGGGAAACGGCGGGGGGGAATCTCATGTCTGAAACGGGCGTCGTCGACGGCGGTGAATCCCAGGCGCCCGCGCCCAAGTCGCTGAGCCCGCAGGCACGCCTGAAGGCGATCCTCGGCGGTTCAGCCGGCAATCTGGTCGAGTGGTACGACTGGTTCGCCTACTCGTCCTTTTCCCTCTATTTCGCGCCCGTCTTCTTCCCCAAGGGCGACCAGACCGCGCAGTTGCTGCAGGCGGCGGCGATCTTCGCCGTGGGCTTCCTGGCCCGGCCGCTGGGCGCGTGGATGATGGGGATCTACGCCGACCGCGCGGGGCGCCGGGCCGCCCTGTCGGTGTCGGTGGCCATGATGTGCGCGGGAGCCCTGGTCATCGCGATCACCCCCGGCTTCGCCAGCATCGGCGCGGCGGCGCCGGTGATCCTGCTGCTCGCCCGCATCCTGCAGGGCCTGTCGGTGGGCGGGGAGTATGGCGCCAGCGCCACCTACATGTCCGAGATGGCGGGCAAGGCCCGGCGCGGCTTCTGGTCCAGCTTCCAGTACGTGACCCTGATCGCGGGGTAGCTGATCGCCCTGGGCGTGCTGATCACCCTGCAACGGCTGATGCCGGCGGACGCCCTGGCCGACTGGGGCTGGCGCATCCCGTTCTTCATCGGCGCGGCCCTGGCGGTGATCGTGTTCTGGATCCGGCGCGGGCTGGAGGAAAGCGCGGCCTTCACCAACGCCGCCGCCGACCCGGTGGAGAAGCGCGGCAAGACCATGATGCTGTTCATGCAGCACCCGCGCGAGACCCTGATGATCCTGGGCCTGACGGCGGGCGGCTCGCTCGGCTTCTACGCCTTCACCACCTACATGCAGAAGTTCCTGGTCAACACGTCCGGCTTCTCGAAGACCGAGGCGACGGAGATCAGCGCCGGGGCCCTGTTCTGCTTCATGGTCGCCCAGCCGCTGGTGGGCTGGCTGTCGGACAAGGTGGGGCGCAAGACCATGCTGGTCGGGGCGTTCGGCCTGGGGGCCCTGCTGACCTGGCCGATCATGACGGCCATCGCCGCCACGGACAGCGTCTGGGCCGCCTTCGGCCTGATGCTGTCGGCGCTGCTGATCCTGTCCGGCTACACGGCGATCAGCGCCGTCATCAAGGCGGAGCTGTTCCCGGTGCATGTTCGGGCGCTGGGCGTCGCCCTGCCCTACGCCCTGGCCAATGCGGTGTTCGGGGGGACGGCGGAGTCCGTGGCCCTGCTGTTCAAGCAGCAGGGGGTGGAGACCGGCTTCTACCTGTATGTGGCGGCGATCATGGGGGTGGCGCTGATCGTGTCGCTGATCCTCAAGGACACGGCCAAGCACAGCCGAATCGTGGAGGATTGAGCCATGCCGCTGTTCGACGTCGCCGTCCTCTGCCTCTTCCTGTTCTGCTGGCTGTTCTATGAGCCGCTGCTGCGCTGGCTGGGCCAGCACAAGGGCGCGATCAACACCGACATGACCATCGTCCGGCGCGGCTGGATGAGCGAGATGGCCAGCCGGGAGATCACGCTGCTGGACGGCCAGCTTCTGGGCCACGCCATCAACTCGGCCTCGTTCTTCGCCTCGTCCAACCTGCTGCTGATCGCGGCGGCGGCGGGCGTGCTGTTCGGCGGCGACACCACCTGGAAGAGCATCGAGGGGCTGGCGGTGCTGGCCCCGGCCACGCGGATGCTGTTCGAGGCCAAGCTGGCCCTGGTGCTGGTGGCCCTGGCGCGCGGCCTGCTCGATTTCATCTGGTCGATCCGGCAGATGAACTACTGCCTGGCGGCCATCGGCGCCGCCCCGCAGGACGCCCCGCCCGAACTGGCCAAGGCCTATGGCGAGGCGACGGCGCGGCTGCTGAATCCGGCCCTGTCGGCGTTCAACGCGGGGGTGCGCGGGTACTACTTCGCCCTCGCCGGCGCGGCGTGGCTGCTGGGGCCCATCGCCTTCCTGGCGGCGACGAGCGGGGCCATGTTCCTGCTGGTCTGGCGGCAGCGGCGCAGCCGGGCCTCGGCGGCGATCCGGGAGATCCGGGTGCTGCTGGAGAGCGCCCCACATCCCGCCGACCGCCCCCGGCCCGAGCGGTCAGAGAAGTCCTAGGTCCCTGCGCGCCGCCTTGGTCAGCTTGGCGGCGACCAGGGCGTGGGCGGTCTTCAGCCAGTCGGCGACCTCGGCGTCCTCATGGTCGTCCAGGCTTTCGAACCACACCCACTTGGCGCGGGCCAGATAGGGCGCGGGCCTGGCCATGCCGTTCTCGGTCATGACCTCGAACGCCAGATCCGAGGCCTTGAACGAATAGCCGCCCTTCCCCGCGCCGGGGCCGGCGACGGCGAACATCTTGCCCCCGACCTTGTAGACGTGGTCGTCGCCCCATTGGACGGTCATGGTCGCCGCCGGCAGGGCCATGCAGGCGTCGTGAAACGCCTGCGGACTCACGCCTGGACGCCGACGCCGATCGGGCAGACGACGCCCGTGCCGCCGATGCCGCAATAGCCGTTCGGGTTCTTGGCCAGGTACTGCTGGTGGTAGTCCTCGGCGAAGTAGAACGGCCCCGCCTCGACGATCTCTGTGGTGATCGGGCCCAGACCCTGGGCGGCCAGCGCCTGCTGATAGGAGCCCTTGGACGCCGCCGCCGTAGCGGCCTGGGCGTCGTTCTCCACATAGATGGCGGAGCGGTACTGGGTGCCGATGTCGTTCCCCTGGCGCATGCCCTGGGTCGGGTCGTGGTTCTCCCAGAAGGTTTTCAGCAGGGTCTCATAGGTGATGACCTTGGGGTCATAGACCACCAGCACCACCTCGGTGTGGCCGGTGCGGCCCGAGCAGACCTCTTCATAGGTCGGGTTCGGGGTGATCCCGCCCGCATAGCCGGCGGCGGTCACATAGACCCCCGGCAGGTTCCAGAAGACGCGCTCCACGCCCCAGAAGCAGCCCATGCCCAGGACGGCGGTCTCCAGACCGGCGGGGTACGGCCCCTTCAGCGGGTGGCCGTTGATGAAGTGGGTCTCGGCGGTGGGGATCGCCGCCGGCCGGCCCGGCAGGGCGTCAGCTTCGGTCGGCAGGTCCAGGTTCTTCTTGGCGAACAGCATCGGGGCCTCGGGAAAGAGGGAATGAATTGTCCGGCTCTAGATAGGAATTGTCGGGCCTTCATTCCAGAAGATCCGGCATCCGCGCGATCTTGCCGGAATCGGCGCAACATCGGGCGGTGAGCGACGACGCCAACCCCGCCGAACTGGAGCGCATGGCCCAGGCCCTGGAGGCCAGCGGCCGATACCGCGTCCTGCGCAAGCTGGACGCCCTGCCCTCGCGCCCCGCGCCGGAAGGCCAGATGCTGCGCCAGGGGATCATCCTCGACGTGGAGACCACCGGCGTCGATCCGGCCTGGGACGAGATCATCGAGATCGCCATGGTCCCCTTCACCTACGGGACCGACGGCGAGGTCTATGAGGTGCTGCCGCCGTTCCAGGCCCTGCGCCAGCCGTCCAAGCCGATCAGCGCCGAGATCACCCGCATCACCGGCATCACCAACCAGATGGTGGCGGGCAAGGTCATCGACGCCCGCGACGTGGCGGCCTTCATCGCCCCCGCCAACCTGATCATCGCCCACAACGCCGGCTTCGACCGCAAGTTCGCCGAGCGGTTCACCGAGGCCTTCACCGCCAAGGCCTGGGCCTGCTCCATGCGCGAGGTGGCCTGGGCCGAGGAAGGGTTCGAGGGGGTGAAGCTGGCCTACCTCGCCGCGTCCTGCGGCTATTTCTACGAGAAGCACCGGGCGACCAGCGACTGCGAGGCGACGCTGGAGCTGCTGCGCCGCCGGCTGGGCACGGGCCGCACCGCGCTCGACCACCTGCTGGAGTCGGCCCGCAAGCCGAGCTGGCGCATCTGGGCCGAGAACTCGCCCTTCGACCTGAAGGACCTGCTGAAGGCGCGCGGCTACCGCTGGAACGGCGAGCCCAACGGCCTGCCCAAGTCCTGGTACGTGGATGTCCCCGATGACACGCGCGAGGCGGAGCTGGAGTTCCTGCGAGCGGAGATCTACCGCGCGCCGGACTTCACGCCGCTGATGAAGCGGATCACGGCGTTTGAAAGGCATTCGGGGAGGTATTGAGGGGCGGGCGATGACCTGAGCCGCACCACAACTGATTGAGAGCGGTCGGTCAGGCGCGAGCACGACGGATGGGCGCCCAGCGGCAGTTGCTCCTGTCGGCAAAAAGCAGACGAGGATCCTCATGCCGCGGCCTCGACGGAGAATACGACTCCGCGCAGCTTCGCCACCGGGAGGCCATCAGTGATGTGGGATGATTGGACGCTCTGGGTTGGCGAGCAATCGCCTGCTTGGTGATGGCGGGAGTACGGGGTTCTCCCGTGGGCCGAAGCGAACCAAGGCGCGCTTTCTGCACTCGCGCTTCTGGCGGCGCTGCTGATCGCAATCAACGAGTATCGCGTGGCTCGCCAGAGCGAGGCGCGGGCAAAGGCGGCCGCGCGGGTGGGAGAGCTCGAGCGGCGATTGCTGATCGCCGGTGAAGCGTTTCGTCTGGCCGAGTTCTTCCTGCGGGCGATCGAGAACGACATCGGACGCAGCCCTGAAGAAAAATTGCGGTGGGTGATCACGACAGAAGCGACCCGCTTTGCCAGGTCTTTCTGGACCGGATGGAAACCCCGCGTAGCGATGCGACCGGGTTTACGGGCTTGCGTTTGGCAATACACCGGGTCCTAGGCGAGATGCGCGCCGTCGCCGCCTGGGAAATCGAAGGGCATTCGTACGCCACCGTCAGCAATTTCCGGATGGGCCTGCGGATCGCTGTGAAGGCGCTCTCCGCGCAGAAACTGTCGGCCGAACATGAGGTCGGCTTCCAGCCCGCGTTGGCAGAGGGACAACGGCGTCCACTTTTCCGAGGCCCAAAAAGTTTATCTGGCCGGTTCAAGCAGCCACCGGCACCTGGACACCCATGAACTCCCTGGCGTGATC
Source organism: Caulobacter segnis (assembly GCF_029543125.1). Taxonomy (GTDB): domain Bacteria; phylum Pseudomonadota; class Alphaproteobacteria; order Caulobacterales; family Caulobacteraceae; genus Caulobacter; species Caulobacter segnis_D. The sequence continues at coordinate 70,517 of NZ_JARQWW010000007.1, read as the reverse complement.
CGCTCTTAGGGGCGCGGTGCGGCGCGGCCACAGAAGTGTCGGCTACGACTGAATTTGAACGAGAAGCGTGGCGGTGAGAGAGGGATTCGAACCCTCGATAGAGTTTCCCCTATACACGCGTTCCAGGCGTGCGCCTTCAACCACTCGGCCACCTCACCAGCACACTGGAATCGGGGGTGGTTGAAACCCCCTGCGCAGGAAGGCGCGCAATATACTCAGGGGCGCTCCCGTAGCAAGCGCTGTGTTCACGGACGGTCGGAACCCTCTCCGAGCAGGGCGGTTTTAAGCTGCACAGTCGGCTGGGGAGCCCGCACTAGACCCGGAAACTCGGCATGGAAGAAGCCAATCTCTTTCTCAAGGCCCTGAAGCCCGCGGACTCGGAGCGCATGGCGCGCATCCTGCGCAGAGTGTCGTTCCGGCAGGACGAGGTGCTGGCCGTGGAATACCAGCCGATCGAGCGGGTGGTCCTGCCGATCGACTGCATTCTGTCCGTGCTGGCGGTGATGCGCGACGGTCGGCAGGTGGAGACGCGGACCATCGGCTGCGAAAGCGGCTATGGCCTGCTGCACGCCCTGGGCTCGCCCGTGTCGTTCGAGCGCCTGCTGGTGCAGGTGCCGGGGGACGCCTGGGTGGCCAGCCTGAGCGATCTCAAGGCGGCGGCTGTCGCCTCGCCCGACCTGATGGAGCGGATCGTTCGGTATGCCCAGGCGACCCTGATCCAGGCTGCGCAATCCACGGCCTGCAACGCGCTTCACTCGGTAGAGCAGCGCATGAGCCGCTGGCTGCTGATGACCCAGAGCCGCCTGAGCACGCCGGTGGCGCCCCTGACCCAGGAGCACCTGTCGATCATGCTGGGCGTGCAGCGGACGACCGTAACGGCCACGGCCAGCGCCCTGAAGGCGCGTGGCCTGATAGCCTATAGCCGGGGCAATATCCGCATACTCGATGAGGCGGGCCTGAAGCGGGTTGCGTGCGAGTGCTTCTCGACCATAGACGCGGCGATGGAGATGATGCGCGAAGAGTGATCGCATTGTTGAAACAATATTGATCAACGACGCTTCGTAGTAGCTCGCGGCGCCATGCATGCCATCGCCGTCGATCAAGGCCAGCGATCGGGAGACGAAGATTTGTGGCAAAGCGAGTTGCATGCGTTGCCGCAGCTGGTCGTCACCGATTATCGCCCGCTTGTTGAAGCTTTCGTTGAACCATATCCGCGGATGATGGCCGCCGGGCGTAGCCTTCTCCCGGTCGTTGAAGTAGGTGCGTGTAGGTGTTGCCCAGGCTCGCCTGCGGTCTGAATCTGCGCGTCGATCCAACCCGCAAACCCAAGCGCCTGCACACCGGCGATGTCCGTATCCGTCGGTCTCCAGGTCGCCTGCGTCAGGAAACGCGCCGCCTCATGCGGGGTGGGCGGTTCGGCCTTCGGGCCGACGCCTGTCGACTTCAGCGCGGCGGTGACCACCGCGCCGGTGGCGACCAGGACCTTCGTGCTCGTTTCCATGATCGATTCAGCCTCCCAAATTCGAGGCTGAAACTGGCTAAAGCTGCGCCGTGCAACAAACGAGCGTTGTTGATGCGCGGTGAGGAGATTTCAGCGATAAGCGGAGGCTTATCAGTGGCTTGTGCGACGGAAGCCGTGCCCCTGCGGGCCGTGCTCAGCCCCGACGACCGCCCAGGTTCTTGCCAAGGATCGCCGCGATGATCAGGCAGAAGGCCGCCAGGCGCAGGAGGTAGATCCAGCTGGCCTCCTCCCGGTGGACGTTCAGCAGGGTCGGCAGGGCCTGGTTCGTGGCCATGAGGGCGAAGGCCGCCGCGAAGGCCAGGAACAGCCGATCCCGCGTCCGCGCCCAGAAGCGCAGGAAGAACAACCCGGCCATCAGATAGCCGACGGTAAGCGCTCCCGCCACGAAGGCGTTCATGATCGGATCGCCAGTCACCGGTCTGTCTCCCACACGAAGCCGTAGAGCAGCACGCCCAGAGCGGCGAAGGCGGTGATGCGGCGGTACGGCAGCAGGTAGACGTCCGGCAGCCAGACGAGGTCGGCCACCAGGAACAGGTTGTTCACCGCCAGCAGCGCGAAGCTGATCGCCGTCCACAGCAGCAGGCGCGAACGGCTGGCCCGCCAGGCGCGGGCCAGCAACAGGGCGCAGACCGCACTGGTGATCAGGCACAGCAGATAGACCGCCGTGGGTCCGAAGAAGCTCACGTTGATCCCCCCTTGAACCTGAAGGCGTCCGCCAGGCCTTTCAGCTTGTCCGGCGGTGTGGCGATGGTCTTGATCACGCTGACGGGGCGCTCCTTGAAGGCCACCGCCAAGCGGCCGCAGAGCTCGGCCATATGGGCGTCGGCGGGCGCGAAGCGGCGGCCGCCATCGGCGGCGCGCTCCACCAGCCGGGCGACTTCGAGACCCGCCAGGGCGCTCTCCACCAAGGTCTCGTTGGCGCGCATCTGAGCGGCGAGATCAGCGACCGTCCACCAGCGGTCGGGATCGCCGCGCATGAGCAGCAGCAGCTCCAGGGCCCATACCGAGGCGAATCGCTCCCGGATGAAATGAAAGAGTTCGGGATCGCGGAACATCAGACGGCGGCGGCCACGGCTTTGCTTGCCGCGTCGGCGTCCAGAAGCGCCCTTAAGCGGGCCGCCAGGGCGGGCGTTTCATACGGCTTGTCGATTAGCGGAAAGGCGTCGCCCCAAGCCTGCGCCCCATCGCCCACATAGCCGGACGTCAGGAGCACCTTCATCCCCGGGCGCAGCACGCGCGCCTGTTGAGCCAGTTCGAAGCCGGTCATGCCGCCGGGCATCACCACGTCCGAGAACAGCAGGTCGACCTTCCGCCGTCCCTGCAGCATCTCCAGCGCCGCCTGGGCGCTGTCGGCCGTGGCCACGTGATAGCCTAGGCCGGACAGGACATCGACGGTCAGGGCCAGGACGTGCGGATCGTCCTCGACGACCAGGATCCGTTCGGTGCCGCCGGAGACGGGAAGGTCCGTGCGTACGGCCTCGACCACCGTGCCGGCGGCCTCCGACCGCGGCAGGCGGATGTCGAAGCGGGCGCCCTGCCCCGGCCGCCCGTCCACGAACACCTCGCCGCCCGACTGGCGCACGAAGCCATAGACCTGGCTGAGGCCGAGGCCCGAGCCCTTGCCCACCTCCTTGGTGGTGAAGAAGGGCTCGAAGATGCGGGCGGCGACGTCCGGCTCCATCCCGGCGCCGGTGTCGGTGACGCTGACCACCACCTCGCCGCCGTCATGGCGCGCGGCGATGCAGAGGCTGCCGCGCTCCTCCATGGCGTCGCGGGCATTGACCGACAGGTTCAGCAGCGCGGTCTCGAACTGCGCCGGATCGAGGTGGACGTGCAGGTCATCGTCCAGCTCCGTCGTGATGGTGATCCCCTCGCCCACCGCCTGCCGCAGCAGGGGCACGAAGTTGAGGATCAGGGCGTTCAGCTCCACCGTCCGGGGATTGAGGTGCTGGCGGCGCGAGAAGGCCAGGAGCTGGCGGGTAAGCGCCCCGCCCCGCTCGGCGGCGAAGCGGATGGCGGCGGCCTGGCGGCTGAGCTTCTCATCATCCTCCACCCGCCTCTGCAGACGCTCCACATTGCCGAGGATCACGGTCAGCAGATTATTGAAGTCGTGGGCCACCCCGCCGGTGAGCTGGCCCACCGCCTCCATCTTGCGGGCCTGGGCCAGGTCCTCCTCCAGGCGGCGGCGCTCGGTGTTGTCCATCAGGGAGCCGAACACCGTGGCCGGCTCACCGTCGCGGGCCGGCGCCAGGACACCCTGATCGAGGAAGGAGCGATAGACCCCGTCCGCGCACTGCCAGCGGAATTCGCAGGCATAGTCGCCGGTCTCCAGAGCGTCGCGCAGGGCGTCCTCGACCAGATGACGGTCTTCGGGGTGGACGCGGTCCAGACCAAACTCGGCGTTCTCGGTGAAGGCCTCGACGTCGAAGCCGGTGACGTCCTTCACATTCGCGCTGACGAAGCGGGTGGCGAAGGGCGGCGCGGCGTCGCGCGAGTGGAACACCACCGGCAAGGCCTGGAGAATCTGCTCCTGCCGCTCCTGGGTGACGCGCAGGGTCCGTTCGACGGCCAGACGATCGGCGTGGGCCTTGGCGTTCTCCTCCAGCAGCAGGCGGCGCTGCTCCGACTGGCGCTCCACCTCCAGGGTCTTGAGGTGCAGGTCCACCAGCACCTGCACCTTGGAGCGCAGGATGAAGGGATCCACGGGCTTGAACACCACGTCCACGGCGCCGGCGGAGTAGGCCTTGAAGATGTGGGCCTCGTCGCGGAACACGGCGGTCAGGAAGACGATGGGCGTCTCGCGGTTCTTGCGCCTCATGCGGATCATGCGGGCGGTCTCGTACCCGTCCATGTCCGGCATGTGCAGGTCGAGCAGGATGACGGCGTAGTCCTCGGTCAGCAGGCGGCGCAGGGCCTCCTCGCCGGAGCGGGCGATCACCAGCTCCTGTCCGAGCGTCTCCAGGGCCTGTGTCGCCGCGAACGCATTACGCTCATCGTCGTCGACGATGAGGATGCGCGTCGTCGGCCGCTCCTCCCCCGGGAGCGGCTCGAGACTGTGATTGGCGACCGCCTCGACCATGCGTCAGACGGCGGCGGGGACGAGGGCGACGACCTTGTCGCCGGCCAGGCGCTGGGCGTCGGCGCGCTGCACCGAGACACGCAGGACCGAGATCAGCTGGTCGATGTCCACCGGCTTGGAGACATAGTCGGACGCGCCGGCCTGGATGCACTTCTGGCGGTCGCCCTTCATGGCCTTGGCGGTGACGGCGATCACCGGCAGGTCCGAGAACTGCGCTCGCGAACGGATCTCCCGCATGGTCTCGTAGCCGTCCATGTCGGGCATCATGATGTCGACCAGCACCATGTCGACCTCCGGCAGGCTGTCGAGCAAGTCCAGCCCCGCCCGGCCGCTTTCGGCGTAGCGCAGCTCGATGCCGTACTCCTCCAGCGCGCTCGCCAGGGAGAAGATGTTGCGGATGTCGTCGTCGATGACCACCGCCGTGCGGCCGGTCAGGACAGCGTCGGCATGGCGCCCCTGGGCCAGCATGGTGCGGGCGGGATCGGACAGCCCCTCCACCGGGGAATGCAGCAACAGGCTGACATGGTCGATCAACTGCTCCGGCGTGCGGGCCAGACGCGCCAGGCCGGCGAAGACCGCCAGGCGCAGACGGCGGTCGTCGTCGCCCTCAAGCTCCTGCGGTGCGTAGAGCACGGCGACGCCGGGGCGGATCTGGCGCTGCTTGAGCAGGTCGATGATGGGACCGACGGGGCCGCCGCCCACATCGACCACGATACAGCCCTGTTCACCCGCGAAGACGCTGTCGGGCAGGTCGGCCAGGCTGGCGGCGCGTTCGACGGCGAACGCCTGGGCCAGGGTCGTCTCCGCCTCGCTCTCGGCGTCGCCGCCGATGAGGACGACGGGCGCGGCCTGCTGGGCCGCGAGCTTCTTGACCTCTTCAAGCGACGAGATCACCGCCTCGCGGGCCACCGGCTTGGAGGTGAAGCCCACCGCGCCCATGGACAGGCCGAGCCCGCCATGATCGTCAGCCGAAATCACATGGACCGGGATGTGCCGCGTGTCGGGCGTGCGCTTAAGCAGGTCCAGAAGGGCCAGGCCATCCATATCCGGCAGGCCCACATCCAGCATGATGGCATAGGGCGAGAAGCGGCGCGCAAGGGAGGGCACGGCCGATCCCTCGCCCGTCACCACGCCCTTGAAGCCCACGTCGCGGACCAGGGACAGCAGGATCGACGAGAAGCGCGGATCGTCCTCCACGATCAGCACCACCGGGTCGCCGGGCTCGATCTGCTCGCGGTCGTCGACCACCGCCTCGGCCGGCTCGGCGTCGACGATGGAGGCCGTGGACAGGCGGAACGGCTGCGGCGCCACGGCCGGGCCGCGCGGGGTCATGACCGGTTGCGCGGCCGGGCTGAAGTTCAGCGGCAGGTACAGGGTGAAGGTGCTGCCCTCGCCCGGGGTCGAGACGACCTTCAACTCTCCGCCCAGCAGGCGGGTGATCTCGCGGCTGATCGACAGGCCCAGGCCCGTGCCGCCGTACTTGCGGCTGGTGGTGCCGTCGGCCTGCTGGAAGGCCTCGAAGATGATCCGCTGCTTCTCTTCGGGGATGCCGATGCCGGTGTCCTCGACCGAGAAGGCCAGGACCTGGCCGGCGGTGTTCAGGTGGTCGTTGCCCGTGGCCCAGCCGCCCGTGGCGCGCGCCACCTTCAGCTTCACAGACCCCGCCTCGGTGAACTTGAAGGCGTTGGAGAGCAGGTTCTTGATCACCTGCAGCAGGCGCTTGTCGTCGGTGTACATCGAGCGCGGCAGGCCGGGATCGACGTCGATGTTGAAGTCCAGCTTCTTGCCCTGGGCGATCTGGGCGAAGGTGCGGTCCATCTGGTCGCGCAGGCTGGCGAAGGACATCTCTGCGATGTCCAGGGTGACGGTGCCGGACTCGATCTTCGACAGGTCGAGGATGTCGTTGATCAGCCCCAGCAGGTCGGTGCCCGCGTCGTGGATGTTCTTGGCGAACTCCACCTGCTTGTCGCTCAGGTTCCCCTGGGCGTTCTCGCTCAGCATCTTGGACAGGATCAGCAGGCTGTTCAGCGGCGTGCGCAGCTCGTGGCTCATATTGGCCAGGAACTCCGACTTGTATTTGGAGGTCAGGGCGAGCTGCTCGGCCTTCTCCTCCAGCGCCATCTTGGCCTGCTCCACCTCGTGGTTCTTGGCCTCCACCTGCTTGTTCTGAGCGGACAGCAGGATGGCTTTGTCCTCGAGCTCGGCGTTGGTCTGCTGCAGCTCGTCCTGCTTGCTGCGCAGCAGCTCCTCAGACTGACGCAGGGACGCGGCCTGCTGCTCCAGGCGGTCGTTGGTCTTCTTCAGCTCTTCCTGCTGGGCCTGAAGCTCGCCGGTGAGGAGCTGCGACTGGGCCAGCAAGCCCTCGGTCCGCATGTTGGCGGCGATGGTGCTGAGCACGATGCCCACCGACTCCATGAGCTGGTCGAGGAAGGCCTGCTGGGTCTCGTTGAACTCGCCCAGGGTGGCCAGTTCGATCACCGCCTTCAGCTCGCCTTCGAACAGGGCCGGCAGGACGACGATGTTGTGCGGCGAGGACGCGCCGAGGCCCGAGCTGACCTGCAGGTAGTTCTTGGGCACGTTGGTGAGGACGATGCGCTCCTTCTCCACCGCGCACTGGCCGATCAGGCCTTCGCGGGGACGCAGCTGCGCGGCCGGCGGCTTCTTCGGATTGAAGGCGTAGCTGGCCGCCAGGGTCAGGACCTCCTCCCCGTTCTCGTCGCGGTCGGAGACATAGAACAGGCCGTGCTGGGCGCTGATCAGCGGGGCCAGTTCCGACAGCACCAGGTTTGATACGGTCGACAGGTCGCGCTCGCCCTGCAGCATGCGGCTGAACCGGGCCAGGTTGGTCTTCAGCCAGTCCTGCTCGGTGTTCTTCAACGTCTGATCCTTCAGGTTGCGGATCATCTCGTTGATGTTGTCCTTCAGGGCCGCCACTTCCCCCGACGCCTCCACGGTGATGGAGCGGGTCAGGTCGCCCTTGGTCACGGCGGTGGACACCTCGGCGATGGCGCGGACCTGGGTGGTCAGATTGGCGGCCAGTTCGTTCACGTTGTCGGTCAGGTCGCGCCACAGGCCGGCGGCGCCGGGCACGCGAGCCTGACCGCCGAGCTTGCCTTCCGAACCCACTTCGCGGGCCACGTTGGTCACCTGGTCGGCGAAGGTGGCCAGGGTCTCGATCATGCCGTTGATGGTGTCGGCCAGCGAGGCGATCTCGCCCTTGGCGTCCAGGGTCAGCTTGCGCTTCAGATCGCCCTGGGCCACGGCGGTCACGACGTCGGCGATGTTCCGCACCTGGCCCGTCAGGTTGGCGGCCATCATGTTCACGTTGTCGGTGAGGTCCTTCCAGGTGCCGGCCACGCCGGGCACCTGGGCCTGACCGCCCAGCTTGCCTTCGGTGCCCACTTCGCGGGCCACGCGGGTCACTTCCGAGGCGAAGCCGTTCAGCTGGTCCACCATGACGTTGATGGTCGACTTCAGCTCCAGGATTTCGCCCTTCACGTCCACGGTGATCTTCTTGGACAGGTCGCCGCGCGCCACGGCGGTGGTCACGTCGGCGATGTTCCGCACCTGGCCGGTCAGGTTGCCGGCCATCAGGTTCACGTTGTCGGTCAGCTCCTTCCAGGTGCCGGCGACGCCGCGCACATTGGCCTGACCGCCCAGCTTGCCTTCGGTGCCCACCTCGCGGGCCACGCGAGTCACTTCCGAGGAGAAGGAGTTCAGCTGGTCCACCATGACGTTGATGGTGTTCTTCAGCTCCAGGATTTCGCCCTTCACGTCCACGGTGATCTTCTTGGATAGATCGCCCATGGCCACGGCGGTGGTCACCTCGGCGATGTTCCGCACCTGACCGGTCAGGTTGGCGGCCATGAAGTTCACGTTGTCGGTCAGGTCCTTCCACGTGCCGGCCACGCCCTTCACCTGGGCCTGGCCGCCCAGCTTGCCTTCGGTGCCCACTTCACGCGCCACGCGGGTCACTTCCGAGGCGAAGCCGTTGAGCTGGTCCACCATGACGTTGATGGTGTTCTTCAGCTCCAGGATCTCCCCGCGGACGTCCACGGTGATCTTCTTGGACAGGTCGCCGTTGGCCACGGCGGTGGTCACGTCGGCGATGTTCCGCACCTGGCCCGTCAGGTTGGCGGCCATCAGGTTCACGTTGTCGGTCAGCTCCTTCCAGGTGCCGGCGACGCCCTTCACCTGGGCCTGACCGCCCAGCTTGCCTTCCGTGCCGACTTCACGCGCCACGCGGGTCACTTCCGACGAGAACGAGTTGAGCTGGTCCACCATGGTGTTGATGGTGTTCTTCAGCTCGAGAATCTCGCCCTTCACGTCCACGGTGATCTTCTTGGACAGGTCGCCCATGGCCACGGCGGTGGTCACTTCGGCGATGTTCCGCACCTGGCCTGTGAGGTTCTCGGCCATGAAGTTCACGTTGTCGGTCAGGTCCTTCCAGGTGCCGGCGACGCCCTCCACCTGGGCCTGACCGCCGAGCTTGCCCTCGGTGCCGACTTCGCGGGCCACGCGGGTCACTTCCGAGGCGAAGCCGTTGAGCTGGTCAACCATGACGTTGATGGTCGATTTCAGCTCCAGGATCTCGCCCTTCACGTCCACGGTGATCTTCTTGGACAGGTCGCCCTTGGCGACGGCGGTGGTCACCTCGGCGATGTTCCGCACCTGGCCCGTCAGGTTGGCGGCCATGAAGTTCACGTTGTCGGTCAGGTCCTTCCAGGTGCCGGCCACGCCTTCCACGCGGGCCTGGCCGCCCAGCTTGCCCTCGGTGCCGACTTCACGCGCCACGCGGGTCACTTCCGAGGCGAAGCCGTTCAGCTGGTCCACCATGACGTTGATGGTCGACTTCAGCTCCAGGATCTCGCCCTTCACGTCCACGGTGATCTTCTTGGACAGGTCGCCCTTGGCCACGGCGGTGGTCACCTCGGCGATGTTCCGCACCTGGCCGGTCAGGTTGGCGGCCATCATGTTCACGTTGTCGGTGAGGTCCTTCCAGGTGCCGGCGACGCCGCGCACCTGGGCCTGGCCGCCGAGCTTGCCTTCCGTACCCACTTCACGCGCCACGCGGGTCACTTCCGAGGCGAAGGAGTTGAGCTGGTCCACCATGGTGTTGATGGTGTTCTTCAGCTCCAGCACCTCGCCCTTCACGTCCACGGTGATCTTGCGGGAAAGGTCGCCGTTGGCGACGGCGGTGGTCACCTCGGCGATGTTCCGCACCTGGCCTGTGAGGTTGGCGGCCATCAGATTCACGTTGTCGGTGAGGTCCTTCCAGGTGCCGGCCACGCCCTTCACCTGGGCCTGGCCGCCCAGCTTGCCCTCGGTGCCGACTTCACGCGCCACGCGCGTCACTTCCGAGGCGAAGGAGCCCAGCTGGCCCACCATGGTGTTCACCACCCGGCCGATGCGCAGGAATTCGCCACGCAGAGGGCGATCCTCGTTCTCCAGGTCCATGGTCTGGGACAGGTCGCCCTTGGCGGTCGCGCCGATCACGCGAGCCATTTCGGCGGTGGGGTGCACCATGTCGGTGATCAGGCTGTTCACCGCTTCGACGCTGGCGCCCCAGGCGCCGGTGGCCCCGGACAGGGCCGCGCGGTGGTTGATCTTGCCCTGTTTGCCGACCACGTCGCCGAGCCGCTCGAACTCCTTGCTCATGCGGTCGTTGAGATCGACGACGTCGTTGAAGGCTTCGGCCAGTTCGCCGTCAACGCCGGTCAGGTCGCCCGGCAGGCGGACCGAAAAGTCGCCCCGCCGGAACGCACGAAGCGCCGCGAGAAGTTGATGGACGTCCAGGCTCGATTGCCGTTCGGCCGCCGCTGCAAGCATGACTGTGCTTCCTCGAAAGACGCGTTCGCGCTCGAGGCCGCATGGACGGCGTCAACACCCCGGAGCTCCCGCTCCTATGAAAGGCGTGTACCGCCCAAGCACCCCCGATCAGCGGCCAACGTTTCGAGACGACGCCGGTTCCCCAACCACAGGTATGGAACTGTGGAAAAGTTCCACTTTCGGCGTTCTTCAGTTCACCCGGCGCTCTCGGCCCTCCCAATAGGGCTCGCGAAGCTGGCGCCGCAGGATCTTGCCGGCGGCGTTGCGCGGCAGGGCCTCGATGAAGTCCACGCTCTTGGGCGCCTTGAAATGGGCGATGCGCGAGCGGGCGAAGGCGATGATGTCGTCGGCGTCCGGCGTCACCCCCGGCTTGGGCGCGACCACGGCCTTGACCGCCTCGCCCCACTTCTCGTCGGGCACGCCGATCACCGCCACCTCTCCCACGTGGGGATGGCCATAGACGGCGCTCTCCACCTCGGCCGGATAGACGTTTTCGCCGCCGGTGATGATCATGTCCTTCACCCGGTCATGGATGAACAGATAGCCGTCCTCGTCCATGTAGCCGGCGTCGCCGGTGCGCAGCCAGCCGTCGGCGGCCATGGTGGCGGCGGTGGCCTCGGGCAGCTTCCAGTAGCCGGTCATGTTGGCGGCGGAGCGGGTCGCCACTTCCCCCACGGTTCCGCGCGGGACCTCGTTCCCGGCCTCGTCCACCACCTTGATCTCCACCCCCGGCATCGGCAGGCCGGCGGAGCGCATGCGCGGCGTGCCGGCGGGGTCGTGATCCTCGGGCGGCAGATAGACGATGGTGCCGCAGGTTTCGGTCATGCCGTACTGCTGGACGAAGCCGCAGCCGAACACGTCCATGGCCTCGCGCAGCAGGTCGAGCGGGATCGGGGCTGCCCCGTACAGCATGTACTTCAGGCGGCTGTAGTCGATCTCCCGCGCCCGGGGCTGGCGCACGACGATCTGCAGGGCGGCGGGCACCAGGAACAGCTTCGACACCCGGTCGTGCTCGATGAAGTCCAGCACCTTGAAGGGATCGAACTCCCGCGCCACCACGCCGGTCGCGCCGTTGAACAGCCCCACAAGACCCCAACCGCTGCCGCCGATGTGGGCCACCGGCATGGCGACGAGGCTGACGTCGTCGGGAACCCAGGCGTTCCACTCCATGGGCTCCAGGGTCGCCTCGCGTCGTCCGCGCAGCAGGTTGCCGTGGCTGAGCATGGCTCCCTTGGGCCGCCCCGTGGTGCCGGAGGTATAGAGCTGGATCGCCACGTCGCGGTCGCCGATGGCGACGCCGGGGTCTTCCGCCGACTGGCTGTCGCGCCAGGTCTCGAAAGACGGCCAGCCGGGCTCGTCGCCTTCCATGACGATGACGGCGGAGCCGCCTTTCAGCTTGGGCTCCATCTCGCGGCCGGCGGCGACGCTTTCAGGTCCCACGAACAGCAGCTTGGCTTCGGCGTCCTCGACCACATAGGTGATCTCGGGCACGGCCAGGCGCCAGCCGATGGGGACCATGACCACCCCGGCCTTGGACGCCCCGGCGAACAGCTCGAAGTACCAGTCGCTGTTCTTGCCCACATAGGCGATCCGGTCGCCCTTCTTCAGGCCCGCCGCGATCAGGCCGTTGGCGACCTGGTTCGTGTGGCGGTCGAAGTCGGCGAAACTCGTTTCCCGCCCCTCGAACTTGAAGGCGGTCGCCTGCGGACGGGTCCGGCCGTGATAGCGGGCCACATCGCCCAGGGTCGGCATCTGGTCGAAGTCGATGGCGTTCTGATCGCCCATTTGTTTCTCTCCCTGCGCCCTCAGAGGCCCAGAACCAGCTTGGCGACGATGTCGCGCTGGATTTCATTGGAGCCGCCGTAGATCGACGCTGCGCGATTATTCAGGTAGCGGGCCGTCAAGGCCAACAGGTGTTCGGGTCCGATCAACGGAAAATTGCGACCTGCCCCGACGTCAACCGGCTGAGCGACCGCCGCATAGTGCGCGGCCGCCTCGATTCCGACCTCGTCGAGACGCTGCATGGCCTCCGTCCCCTGGGTCTTGAGCAGGGACGAGACCGCCCCCGGGTTCTTGCCCGCCGACAGGGCGCTGAGCACGCGGTGCTCCGACACCTCTACGGCCTGGACCGCGATTTCGGCGTCCACCAGCTTCATGCGGAAGCGCGGATCGTCGATCAGGCGCTCACCGTCCGCGGTCTCCAGCCGCGCCACTTCCCGCAGTCGCTCGATGGTGGCGCGAAGACCCGGAGACGCTCCCCCGCCCCGCTCGAACTCCAGCAGGTGCTTGGCGACGGTCCAGCCCTGGTTCTCCTCGCCCACGCGGCCCGATTGGGGCACGCGGACATTGTCGAAGAAGACCTGATTGACCTCGTGCTCCCCCGCCAGGGTGATGATCGGCTCGACCGTGATCCCGGGCAGGTCCATGGGCAGCAGCAGGAAGGTGATCCCCGCCTGCGGCTTGCCCTCCGTCGACGTCCGCACCAGGCAGAACATGTGGGTCGCCCACTGGGCATGGGTCGTCCAGATCTTCGAGCCGTTGAGGACATAGTCGTCGCCGTCGGCCACGGCCTTCATCTGCAAGGACGCCAGGTCGGAGCCGGCCCCGGGTTCGGAATAGCCCTGGCACCAGTAGTCCTCGCCCGACAGGATGCGCGGAAGGTAGTGCGCCTTCTGCTCCGGCGTGCCGAACTTCATGATCACCGGCCCGACCATCTTCAGCCCCATGGGGGCTAGGTTGGGCGCGCCGGCGCGGGCGCATTCGGCGGTGAAGATGTAGCGCCGCATCTCGTTCCAGCCCGTGCCGCCGTACTCGACCGGCCAGGACGGCGCGACCCAGCCCTTGGCGTGCAGGATGCGCTGCCAGGGGGTGCTGTGACGTTTCTCGGTGAAGACGCTGGTGGCGTGACGCCCGACCTCGCGCAGTTCGGGGGTCAGGGATGCATCGAGGAAAGCCCGCACCTCGTCGCGGAACTTCCGGTCCTCCGGCTCCAGATCTAGGTTCAAACGATACTCCAAGCGGTCCGGAGGAAGGAACGCCGACACCGGCAAGCCGGCGTCGGCGTGAGGTTTCCCGAGGTGGGAACGACTAGAAGTTCACGCGCAATCGCAAGGCCACCGAACGCGGCCGCTCGATGGTCGCGAAGTAGGAGCCGGTGGCCAGCGGCACGTCGTTGGCGGTCTGGAAGGTGTGTTCGTTGGTCAGGTTGCGCATGACCAGATCCAGCGCCCAATCGCGGTCCTGCGGACCCACGCCCACCAGCAGGTTCACCTTGGTCGTCGCCTTCTGCAAGGTCCGGGGATCGAGATCCTGGGCGCCGTAGAAGTCGTCGACATAGTTGGCCTGGCCGTCGACCGTCAGCTCGTAGTTCCCGATCGGCTTCACCCAGCGCACGCCGAAGCTGATCGTCCATTCGGGCGTGATCTGGTTGGTGCGGCCGGTCAGGTCGTTGACCCCGGCGGCCGAGCACAGCGCGCCGTTGGCGTAACCGCCCGCCGCGATCTGGGCCACGGTGCAGCCGGCGTTCTTGTAGTCGGTATACTCGAAGTCGATGTAGCCGAGGGCCGCGGTCAGGGTCAGTTCGTCCACCGGACGCCAGCGGCCATCCAGCTCGACGCCCCAGGCCTTCGCCGCCGCCGCGTTGCCGACGACATAGGAGGTGCCGCCGGTGAACTGCGACGTCTGGATGTCGTCGTACTTCACATGGAAGATCGCGCCGTTCAGCTCCGCCCGGCCGCCGAAGCGCAGCTTGGCGCCGGCTTCGTAGGAGGTGGCCTTCTCCGGCAGATAGGCGATCTCGCGCAGCATGCGCTGCTGATACTGGTCGGCCGTCTCGCCGGGCCGCGCGCCGCCGGTGCCGAAATACGCGGCGTTGAAGCCGCCGCCCAGGGTGCTGTGCGCGGCGCTGATGTAGAAGCTGGCCTCGTCCGTCGGCTTCCACCGTAGGTTCGCCGACCAGGAGGTGTCGTTCTCCTTCATGCTCGGCCGCAGCACGTGCGGCGTCGCCTCCAGCACCGCGTTGGCCAGGGCCGCCAGGACCGGGGCCGGCAGCGGGCCGCCGGTCGTCGCGTTGGTCAGGGTGATCTCCTGCAGTGCGTCCTTCTTTTCGGAGGCGTAGCGGATGCCGCCGGTGGCTTCGAGCTTGTCGGTCAGGTCGATGGTCGCTTGGCCGAAGATCGCCCACAGCTTGCTTTCCTGCTGGAAGCGGCCGAAGCGGCTCAGCGGCGGGAACGGCACGCCCAGGGGCACGGTGTTGGCGTAGGTCCAACCGTCGTTGTCGAGCTGTGACTTCTGCAGATAGACGCCGGCCAGCGGCCGCACCTTGCCCACCGAGGCGAAGTTGATGCGGCTTTCCAGGCTGTACTGCTCGTACTTCTCGTCCTGCTTTACCTGCAGCACGTCGAGCGGGCCGAGATCGGCGTCGAAGGCGCGCAGGAAATCGTAGCCGGAATAGGCGCCGATGGTGGTCCATTCGCCGATGGGCGTGCGCCAGTCCAGGCGCGCCATCACCTCGTCCGTGCCGCCGTCCATGACGAAGGCCGAGCCGAGATCCAGGAAGGCGGAGCTGTTGCCCTGCCGCGCCTTGCCGTCGATGTTCCCCTCGACGCCCAGGCTGGACAGCAGCGGCGCCAGCGGCCCGCCGAGATGAATGATCTCGATCGGGTTGCCCTTGGTGTCGAAGTCGCTGTGGTCGTAGCGGACGTAGAGCTTGGCGTCCTCGCTGACGTCCAGCTCCGCCGACAGGCGGCCGGCCCAGTTGGTGTAGCGGGGCTGCGCCTCGTCGTAATAGCTGTTGTCGACCCAGCCATCCTTCATCTGGTTGTACTGGAAGCCGCCGCGCACCCGCAGGCGATCATTGATCGGCCCGGTGATGTAGCCCAGCACCTCGGTCTCGCCCTGCTCGAACTCGTAGCCGGCGGAGATCGAGCCGTCGAAGACAGAGGACGGCCGGGCGGAGTTGATGTTCAGCGCGCCGCCCACGGTGTTCTTGCCGAACAGCGTGCCCTGCGGTCCGCGCACCACTTCCAGCGAGCCCATGTCGAGGAAGGCGAAGCGGGACTGCACCCCGCGCCCGCGATAGACGCCGTCGACGAAGGTGGCCACCGCCTGCTCGCCCGCCGCCTGCAGGTCGGAGTTGATGCCCCGCATGGAGATGACGTCGGAGATCGGGCTCTGCGAGACCGTGAAGTTGGGGATCGTGCCGGTCAGGTCCTGGAACCGGGTCACCCCCTGGGCCTGCAAGGTCTCGCCCTTCACGGCGGTGATCGACAACGGCACCTCCTGAAGGGTCGCCGTGCTCTTGGTCGCGGTGACGATCACCTGATCCAGTGTGTTGTCCTGCGCAGAGGCGACGCCGCCAGCGCACAGGGTCGCAAGGACGGCGCTGGACGCTGTCCGAAGCCAAAGCCTCATTCCCGTTCTCCCTCAGGCCGCGGCTCGCGCGCGGCTCCTCCGACCCGAGCTTCATCGTCTCGAGTTCCACCGGAGCTTGCGGAAGGGGTTCAGGCGGAACAAGCTGTCGAAAATGATAGGGCGGGAACGGGCGACGTGGGGGCAGGTCTCGAACTTGTTGAAGAGCTGGCGCGTGACGCCGCCCGGCTAGGCGTCGAGACGGGCCTGCCGTTCATCGCCGCCAGCGCGGACATCGGCAGCCCGGAGCCCATGGTCGGCCTGGATGGCCGCCCCCTGGCCGAGACGATCTTCCAATGGGTGGACCCGGCGCTGGAGTACTGGCGCGACCGAGGATTCGCCCTACGCTCGCCCTTCGTCCACGCGGCGCGATTCAGCGCGGAGCCGTTCTACTATCACGACCGGCGGTTCGGCTCCTGGCGCCCCGCCCCCTGGATCGAGACCTTCGGGCGGGTGGAGACGCCGGACACCTTCGGCGTCGGCGCGGCGATCATCGCCCCCGCCTATCACCCGCGTGGGGTTATCGGGGCCATCGTCTGGGCGTCGCCCGATGCGGACGTGGATGTGAAGGCGGTGTTCGACGCAAAGGCCGGGCTTTTCCACGCCACGGCGTTGAAGCTGACCGGGGCCTATCAGGACGTCCGCCGCAGCATCCGGCCGGAGCCGGCCCGCCTGACCCGCCGCGAGATCCAGTGCCTGAAATGGGCGGCGGCCGGGAAGACGGACATGGAGATCGGGACCATCGTCCGCATCTCCACTCCCACGGTGCGCTTCCACATCACCAATGCAGCGGGAAAGCTGGGCGTTGGCGGCCGGTCGCAGGCGGTGCTGCGCGCGGCCAACCTCGGCTACATCGGCGCCGCCGCAGCGGGCTAGAGCCTACGGCTCTAGTCTTCTAAAAGTGAAGCGCGTCACGCGGCGAAACCGCTCACACTTTCGCCTGACGCGCTTTAGCCGAAACCGGTTCCGCCCAGGACCGAGCCGCCGTCGCAGTCGATGATCGTGCCGGTGATGTAGGCGGCGTTGTCGGTGCTGAGGAACAGGGCCACGTCGGCGATCTCGCGCTTCTCGCCATAGCGGCGCAGGGCGATGTTGTCCTTGATGCGCGCCTCAGCTTCCGGCGTCGGCGCCAGGCGCGCCATGCCCTCGGTGTCGGCGATCGGGCCGGGCGAGATGGCGTTCACCCGCACGCCCATGGCGCCCCACTCCATGGCCAGCACCTTGGTCAGCATGTTGATGCCGGCCTTCGCCGCGCAGACGTGGGCCTGCATGACGCTGGGCTTCACGGCCTGGGGCGCAGTGATGCTGATCAGGGACGCCCCCGGCTTGCGCAGGAATTCGAAGGACGCGCGCAGGACGTTGAAGGTGCCGATCAGGTCGATGTCCACCACGGTCTTGAAGCCGTTGGACGACATGCCCAGCGCCGGGGCGACGAAGTTGCCGGCGGCGCCGGACAGGATGATGTCGATCTCGCCGAACGCGTCGTGCGTGCCCTTCAGCGCCGCCTCGACCGCCGCATAGTCGCGCACGTCGGCGGCGAAGCCCACGGCCTCATGCCCCTTGGCCTTCAGGCCCGCCACGGCGGCGTCGACCTTGTCCTGGCTGCGGCTGATCACGGCGACCTTGGCGCCCTGCTCCGCGAACCGCTCGGCCACGGCGAGGTTGATGCCGCTGGTCCCGCCGGCGACGAAGGCGGTCTTGCCGGCCAGCAGGCCGGGCTTGAAGGCGTCGTTCATGGGCTTCCCTCACGCTTTTGGCGGCATAGTGAGGGCTGACCTCACGTCATGGCAATGCGAGGTTCAGTCGAGCTGCAGGCTCGACATGTCGAAGCCGTGGTACAGCGACAGGAACCGGAACGGGTTCTCCTGCCACGTCCGGTACATGACGTTGTTGATGTCCGAGGTGACGTCGAAGTAGCGCAGCTGCGCCTGCGGATGGCGGGCGCGCAGGTGGTGGCGGCCCAGCATCAGCGCCACCTGATCGACCCAACGGGTCAGCTCCTCGCGCTCCAGGACGCGAGCCAGATAATCGCTCACAAAGCGGAAGAAGGCGTCGGTCGTCGGGGTCGGATAGGCCAGGACGAGATTGGCGGTGATGCGTGCGCCGGCGTTCGCGCTGTTCTCGTTCTCGTTGAACATCAGATCCGCGCCGCGATTATCCTCCAGCAAATCCGAGACGCCGCGCTGCAGCAGCAGATCGATGTCGGAGATGAACAGCGGACGCTGCAGACGCCGCAGCCAGGCGCCCGCCTGCAGGAAGCGGATCGACTGGAAGTGGCCGATGGGACGCTTGGCCAAGCCCTTGGGCGGGGCGTCATAGACCTTGGTGCGGACCGTCGTCTCGTCGAAGGCGTCGCCGGCGAAGATCAGACGCTCGTCGTCGATCCCAACTTTTCGGGCGACCGGCTCCAACCGTCCCGCCCCGCCGATCACATGCACCACCACCAGGAACGGCACGTCGCAGTGTTTGATGACCGAGCGGGCGTACAGCCGGGCGTACTGATCCACATAGGCTTCGTCGGCTGCGACCAGGAACACCGCCTGCGCGCCGAGGCGTTCGGCCCGCGCGGCGACCTTCTTCCAGTCCAGCGACTTGCCGGCGCTGTCGGCGAGTTCGGTCGACGGCTCAGGCCCCGCATCAGGCGTGGGCGCGCGCACGGCGTCGAGATCGACCGACTTGAGCATGAGCCGGTAGTGCCGCGCCCAGCCCGGCCAGTCGGTGTCTTCCGGATCGTCGACCTGATGCAGGTCCGAGGCGACCAGCATCCGCTCCAGCTCCGCCTCGCGCTCGGGATCGAGAACCCCGCACAGAATGCTGCTGGCGACGTCGTGAACGTCCTTCAGACGCACCAGGGGATGGAGATGCGGCCGTTCCAGCAGGGCGAAGCGCCGGCGATGCTCCAGATCCCCCGCGGCATCCCCCCTGCCCCTGCAGACCTCGGCCATCGCCTCGTGAGCCGGAATGCACTCCGGATCGAGGATAAGCAGGTGCCGGGCGTAGCGCTCCACCAGGTCCAGACGGTTGAGGGTCTGGTTGCAGTTCATGGCCGCCTTGATCATCTCGACATTGGCCGGGACGACCAGGGCCAGGGCGGCGATGAAGGGTTCAGCCTGCTCAACCTCGCCCGCATTCATGTGGACGTTGAAACGGTCGATGGCGGGTTTGGCGTAGCGGGCGATGATCTCGCTGAGATTTTCAGCCGTCGGGTGCGCCGCGCGCAGCCGGGCCAGCGTCGTCAAGGCCTCTATCGAACGGCCTGACGCGTTGTAGGTCTGGGCCAGACCCTTGAGCGCCGCTTCGCTGTCCGGCCGCAGAGCGACGGCATGCTCGAACAGGGTCGTCGCATCGCTCCATCGATGCTCATCCCGCAACCGCGCCGCGAGGGTCAGCACCGGCTGCAGGTCCAGGATGGATCCGGCCGGCGCGGCCGCGTTCATCGGCGATCCGCCGCTTCGACATCTTCGGCGGTCCAGAGCCGGCTGTCGGCATGGAGCGGACGCAGGCGATGTCTCTCGGCGAGTTTGGAGCGGTAGAGGCCGTTGTAGTCCTCCACAGTCAGCATCTCGGTCGCTTCATGATCGAAACCGAGCCCCACGGCCAGATACTGTTCAAGGTTGGTCAGGTCAGGCTTGAAGACCTGCCCCGCCTGATGGTCCGCGCACATCTGCGCGTAGAGGTCTTCGAGGCTCAGGACCAGCCGATCCATGTCGAACAGCATGCAGGTGTCGCGATTGGCCTTCAGCCGCTCACGATACCCCGCCAGTTGCGCCGGATCATTGGCCAGCTCGATCGCACGGTCCACGTACTGCTGCGGCGTGGTGCAGATGAGCTCCTCCACACCGGCCGCACGGACCAGACTGCCGCAGACGCGCGAGGCGAAGCTGCGGCCCGCCAGGGTCAGGACCGGCACGCCCATCCAAAGCGCGTCGGACGCCGTGGTGTGCGCGCCATACGGTACTGTGTCGAGGAACAGGTCCGCCAGCACGTAACGCGCCAGGTGGAAAGGGTTGTACTGCTTTGGCGCGAAGACGAGGCGCTCAGGCTCTATGCCGGCGTCCGCCGCGTGCTGACGCAGCCGCGCGTTGGTGGTCTCGTGATGGTCCAGCAGCCAGAGCACGGAGCCCGGAACCTGTTTCAGGATCTCCATCCAACGGGCGAAGGTGAAGGCGGTGATCTTCTGGGAGCCGTTGAAGCAGCAGAAGACGAAGCCGTCATCCGGCAGACCGGCGTCGCGGCGGCTCGGCGGCTCCGGCGCGACCACGCGCTTGCGGTCGTTGGCTTGGTAGCAAGGCAGGCGGAGCACCTTCTCCGAGTAGTAGATCTCGAATTCCGGCGGGATGATCCACTCGTCGGCGATGATGTACTGGTGGTAGGGCGAGCCCATGGTGCTGGGGAAACCCAGCCAGTTCACCTGGATCGGCGCGGCACGGCGGGCGAAGATGCCGGTTCGGCTGTCGCGCGTGTGTCCGTTCACATCCACCAGGATGTCGATGCCGTCGGCGCCGATGCGCAAGGCGGCCTCGTCGTCGGTCATGCCCCGGATGTCGACCCAATGCTCGACCGCCGCGTGGATGCGCGGGCTGATCGGGCTTTCGGCCGGGCCGCAATAATAGGCGAAGACCTCGACCTTGCTGCGGTCGTGCAGCTCGAACATCTCCGACATCAGATAGCCGATGGCGTGGTCCCGCAGGTCGGAGGAGACATAGCCGACCCGGATGCGGCGGTCGGTCAGGTCGATCGGTGCGTCACGACGGTCGAAACGCGCCAGATCGAACGTCTCGTCCGTGGCCCGGATCGAGTACTGCACCGCCGACGCCAGTTGCAGAAGAGGGTCATCCGTATAGGCCGCCAGGGACAGCGGGTGGATGCCGCCGACCAGCTTCTGGCGATCAAACTTCTCCCAAGGCGTGACGACCGGCCATTTGCAGCCGCTGAGGCGGCGCGCGGTGTATTGCTCCTGGACGTCATGCAGATCGGGGTTGAGGTCGAGCGCCTGACGAAGCACCGCCTCGCCGTCCATGTCGAGGCCGTGCTCGCCGATGGCTCTGCCGAGCTGCTTGAGGGCGTTGATCTTGTAGTCGAGGGTCTGGCCGTTCAGCTGCACGGGCCGGTCAATGGCGGCCTGCCAGAAGGTCACGGCTTCATTCACCGCCCCCTGCCGCTCCAGGACGCTGCCGAGGTTGATGTAGCCGGGCAGGAAATCAGGATTGATCTCGATCGACTTGCGCAGAGACACCGCGGCGCCAGGCACATCCCCGATCTGCTGCTGCAGGACCGAGTTGTTGAAATAGGCTACGTAGGCGTGCGGATCGTCAGGATTGAAGGCGATCCAGATCCGGTACAGTTGCTCCGCCATGGGCACCGAGCCGGCGCTGGTCAGCGCGCCCGCGTGCCCGATGACTTCGGCTATGGACATGGCTCGGCTGGTGACCGCTTGCACCGCCGCGACAAAAATCTTCTCGGACATAACGCTTTCGAGGACGCCCCGGGGATCCGCAACAAGTCCCCGCCCGCATCGCGCGCGCGGAGAATCTCAGCGCGAGTGCAAGCTGGTTGCTCGATTCGATCAAGCGCAACTTGATGGAGAAAGGGCCGGACGCTTTCGCGCCCGGCCCCTCATTCCCATTGCAGTCTCTTAGTCTATCAGCCGGCGCTCAGAGCCGCCGAGCGCTGCTCCGCGGTCATCCAGGTGTTCACCTGCGTCACGTTGAAGGCGTTCACCTGCTCCGCAGACATCGAGGCGATGTTGGTGGTGGTCAGCGCCTCGATCTGAGCCTGGGTGAGACCCGGGATCTGGGTCGCCGTCAGCTTGTCGATGTCGGTGGTGCTGAAGGCGCCCACCGCCGTCGAGGACAGACCGCTCAGGGCGCTGTTGGTGAGCGAAGCGACCTGGGTGGCGTCGAACTCACGGAAGTCCGTGACGCTCAGCGCCGCCAGTTGCGACTGCTTGAGACCAGCCGTCTGGGTCGAGGTCAGGGCGCCGATCTGGGTGGAGTTCAGACCGGAGACACCCTCGGCGTTCAGATTGCCAATTTGCGCCGCAGACAGAGCGCCGAGCTGGGTCGTGGACAGGTCGCCCACATCCGTGGAGCTCAAGCCCGTGATCTGCAGCGTGCTGAGCGAACCGACCTGGGTCGAGCTCAGCGACTGGAACTGCGTCCGGTCAAGAGCCGAGAGATTGGCGGCCGTCAGGCCCTTCAGCTGGCTGGTCGTGAGCGCCGACAGCTGCGCCGTCGAGAACTCGCCCATGTCGGTGGTGCTCAGGCTCGAAAGCTGGCTGGTCGTCAGGCCCTGGACCTGGGTGGTCGACAGGCTGCCGAAGAGCGTGGAGTCCATGCCCTTCAGGTTGGTGGTCGACAGCTGGCCGATCTGAGCCGCCGAAAGCTGGCGGATCTGGGTGGCGGTGAAGTCCGCGAAGTCCGTCGTGCTCAGGCTGTCGCCCAGTTGCGAGGCGCTCAGACCAGCGATCTGGGTTTCATCCAGCGAGCGGACCTGAGTGCTGCTCAGAGCCGAGAAGCTGGTGGTCGACAGACCGCCAATCTGGGCCGCCGAGAGAGCATCCAGATGCGTGGTCGACAGAGCGCCCACGTTCTCAGCGCTCAGCGCGCCAAACTGGCCGGAGGTCAGCGACGCGATCTGCGTGGCGCTGAATTTGCCCATGTCGGTGGTCGAAAGCGCGCCGATCTGGGTCTGGCTCAGCCCCTGGACCTGTGCGGTTCCAAGCGCGCTGACCTGGGTCGAGGTCAGGGCCGAGACGTTGGTGGTGCTGAGGGCCGCGACCTGGCCGGCCGTCAGGGCCGACAGCTGGGTCGCGCCGAATTCGCCGATGTCGGTGGTCGACAGATTGGCGAATTGCGTGGTCGTGACCCCCTTCATCTGCGTGGCGTCCAGCATGCGGATCGCCGTCGAACCGATCGCCGAGAAGGCCTCGGTGCTCAGGGCGCCAAGCTGCGTGCCGGTGAACTCGGCGATTTGCGTCGCCGTGAACTCCGCCATGTCGGTGGTGCTCAGCGATTTCAGCTGGTTGGCCGTGAGGCCGCGCAGCTGCGCGCCATCCAGGGACTGGATCTGCGTGCTGGTCAGCGCCGTCAGGTTGGTGGTCGACAGACCGGCCAGTTGCGAACCCGTCAGGCCATCCAGGTCAGTCGCATCCAGCGAGCTCACCGAAGAGAGCGCACCGAGTTGCGCAGCGGACAGGGCGCTAAGCTGCGTGGCGGTGAATTCGCCGATGTCGGTGGCGTCGAGACCGCTGAGCTGAGTGGTCGTGAGCCCCTTCAGTTGGCCGGGCGTCAGGCCGCTGAACTGGGTGGCGTTGAGCGCCGACAGGTTGGTCGACGACACGACGCCGAGCTGAACGGTCGTCAGAGCGCCGATATGGGTCGAGCTCAACTCACTGATGTCGGTGGTGGAGAAGTTGGCGACCTGCGTGGTGGTCAGTGCCTTGACCTGCGCCGCCGACAGGGCGCCGACCTGAGTGCTGTTCAGCGTCGAGAAGCCCGTGCCCATCGCAACCAGCTGGGTGGTGCTCAGAGCGCCGAGTTGGGTCGATTGCAGCGCGCCCAGATCAGCGGCGTCCAGGCTGCTGATTTGCGTTGCGGTCAGGCCCTTGACCTGGTCAGCGCTGAGCGAACCCAGCTGCGTGGAGGTCAGCTTGGCGAAGTTGTCAGCCGACAGCGCGCCCAGTTGCGCCCCGCTGAAGGCGGAGACTTGCGTGGTCGAGAAGTCGTCGAAGTCCGTCCCGCTGAGCTGGGTCAGTTGACCCGCGGTCAGCCCGGCCAGCTGCGTCGTTTCCAGCGAACGCACCTGCGTGCTGCTCAGACCGGCCAGGGCCGTGCTGGACAATGCGGCCAAGTGAGCCGAGGTCAGGCCGTCGAGGTCGGTTGCGTCCAGGTTTTCGAGGCTGGAGAGCGCTCCGAGCTGCGGCGCGGTCAGCGATCCGATCTGGGTCGAGGTGAACTCACCGATGTCGGTGGCGTTCAGGCCCTTCAGCTGAGTGGTCGAAAGCGTCTTGACCTGCGCGGTCGTCAACGCCCCGAACTGAGTGGCGTCGAGAGCGGACAGGTTCTCCGGCGAGATCCCGGCCAACTGAGAGGTGCTCAGCGCGCTGATCTGCGTCGTGGTGAACGCCGCCATGTCGGTGGTGCTCAAGCCCTTCAGCTGCGAGGCGGTGACGCCCTTCATCTGGGCTGCGCTCAGCGCGCCGAACTGGGTCGAGGACAGCGCCGACAGGTTGGTGGAGGAAAGCGCGCCCAGCTGCGCAGTGCTCAGCGCCTGGATCTGGGTGCTGGTGAACTCGCCGACGTCGGTGGTCGACAGCGCCTGCAGCTGCGCGTTGGTGATGCCCTTCAGCTGGGTCTCATCCAGCGAACCGACAACCGTCGAGCTCAGGCCCGAGAAGGCGGTTGCAGACAGGGCGCCAAGCTGGCCCGCCGACATGCTGGAGAGCTGGGTGGTTGTGAACTCGCCCAGGTCCGTGCTGTTCAGGCTCTTAACCTGGCCCGCGGTCAGGCCCTTGAACTGGGTCGTGCTCAGATGACCAATCTGAGTGCTGCTCAGCGCCGATAGATTGGCGTTTGACAGGCCGCCGAGCTGGCTGGCGGTCAGGGATTCAATCTGGGTCTGCGACAGCCCCGAAACCGCGCCGGTCGTGAAGGCGCTCAGTTGCGACGCGGTCATCGAACCGATCTGGGTGCTGGTGAACTCACCAACATCGGTGCTCGACAGGCCCTTCAGCTGCGTGGCGCTGATCGCCTTCAGCGCAGTCGATGAGATCGCGCCGACTTGCGTGCTCGTCAGCGCCGCAAAGGCTTCGCTGCTCAGGCCATTCAGCTGAGCCGCCGACATCGCGCCGATCTGGGTGGTGCTGAATTCGCCCACGTCGGTGGTCGACAGCCCCTTCATTTGGACGGCGGTCAGGTTCTTGACCTGATCAGCCGAGAGCGAGCCGAACTGGGTAGAGGACAGCGCCGACAGGTTGGTGGCGGTGAGGCCGGCCAGTTGCGCCTTGGTCAGCGACCCCAGCTGGGTGGTGGTGAACTCACCCATGTCGGTGGTCGACAGCGCCTGCAGCTGCGCGGTGGTGACGCCTTTCAGCTGGGTCTCGTTCAGGGCGCCGACGACCGTCGAGCTCAGGCCCGAGAAGGCGGTTGCAGACAGGGCGCCAAGCTGGCCCGCCGACATGCTGGAGAGCTGGGTGGTTGTGAACTCGCCCAGGTCCGTGCTGTTCAGGCTCTTAACCTGGCCCGCGGTCAGGCCCTGGAATTGCGTGGTGCTCAGATAGCCGACCTGGGTGCTGCTCAGCGCCGACAGGTTGGCGTTGGACAAACCTTTCAGCTGGCTTGCCGTCAGCGACTGGATCTGGGTCTGCGACAGGCCCGACACCGCGCCGGTGGTGAAGGCGCTCAGTTGCGCGGACGTCAGCGAACCGATCTGGGTGCTGGTGAACTCACCGACATCGGTGCTCGAGAGGCCCTTCAGCTGCGTGGCGCTGATCGTCTTCAGCGCCGTCGCTGAAATCGCGCCGACTTGCGTGCTGCTGAGGCTGGAGAAGGCGGTGGAGTTCAAAGCATTGAGCTGCAGGCCGCTCAGAGAGCCGATCTGCGTGCTGTTGAACTTGGAGATGCCGGTCTGGCTCAGCCCCTTCATCTGAGTGGCCACCAAGCCTTTCAGCTGAGTGGCCGACCACCCCTCCACGTTGTGAAGCTCGAGCAGCTTATCCATGGCGTCCGTGGACAGCGCGCCGATCTGCGCCGCGCTCATGGCGTTGATTTGAGTGTGGTGAAGCTCGCTGATGTCGGTGGTCGACAGCGCCTTGATCTGCGCGGCGGTGACGCCGGCGAACTGGGTGGAGGTGAGCGTATCGAAAACGGTCGCGCCCAGCGCGCTGAAAGCCGTCACCGAGAGCGCGCCCAGCTGAGAGGCCCCCATGGAGGCGACCTGGGTCACCGACAGTTCGGCTGCATCCGTGGTGTTCAGACCCTTGATCTGAGCCACCGTAAGGCCCTTGACCTGCGTCGCGTCCAGGAACCCGACCTGGGTGCTGCTCAGCGCTGACAGATTGGCGGCGGACAGGCCGCCGAGCTGGCTGGCCTTCAGCCCTTGAATCTGGGTCTGGGACAGGCCCGAAACCGCGCCGGTAGTGAAGGCGTTCAGCTGCGCCGCGCTCAGGGAGCCGATCTGAGTGCTGGTGAACTCACCGACGTCGGTGCTCGACAGCCCCTTCATCTGCGTCGCGCTGATCGTCTTCAGCGCCGTCGCCGAGATCGCGCTGACTTGCGTGCTGCTCAGCGAGGCGAACGCCTCGGCGGTCAGACCGTTCAGCTGCCCCGCCGTCATCAGGCCGATCTGAGTGGTGCTGAACTCACCCACGTCAGTGGCCGACAACCCCTTCATCTGCGAAGCGGTGACGCCCTTGAGCTGCGTCGCGGTCAGGGAGCCGATCTGGGTCGAGGACAGCGCAGAAAGGTTGGTGGCGCTGAAGGCGCCCAGCTGGGCGGCGCTCATCGACGCGAGCTGCGTCGTGCTGAACTCGCCCATGTCGGTGGTCGACAGGCCCTTGAGCTGCGTGGCGGTGACGCCCTTCAGCTGGGTTTCGCTCAGCGCCCCGACAACCGTCGAGCTCAGACCAGAAAACGCGGTCGACGACAGCGTGCCGATCTGGGCGGCGGTGAAGCTGGAGACCTGGGTCGTCGAGAACTCGCCGAAGTCCGTGGCGCTCAGCGCCTTCAGCTGACCGACCGTGATGCCTTTGATCTGAGTGCCGTCAAGGAAACCGACCTGGGTGCTGGTGAGCGCCGACAGGTTGGTGTTCGACAGGCCGCCGACCTGGGCGGCGGTCAGCGACTGAATCTGCGTCTGATTCAAGCCAGCCATGGCCGTGGACGACAAGGCATTGAGCTGAGCGTTAGTCAGCGCCGCCACCTGAGCGCCGCTGAACTCGCCCACGTCGGTGCTGGACAGGGCGCTCATCTGGCTGTTGGACAGCGCCTTGAGCTGCGAGGTTTGCAGCCCGCTGACCTGCGTGGCGCTGAGCGCCGACAGATTCGTGCCGGAAACCGCCTTAAGCTGCGTCGCATTCAACACGCCGAGCTGATCGGCGCTGAACTCGCCCATGTCCGTGGTCGACAGAGCCTGCAGCTGAGACGTCGAGAGCCCCTTGACCTGCGTGGTCGTGAGGCTGGAGATCTCCGTGGCGTCGAGCGCCGAGAAGTTGGTGGCCGAGAGCGCGCCGATCTGCGCGGCGTTCAGGCCGTCGAGGTCCGTGACGTCCATCGCCCCGGCCTGGGTCGTGGTCAGCGCGCCCATCTGGGTCGTGCTGAAGGCCGAGAGCTGGTCGCTCGAGAAGGTGATGGTGCTGGCCAGCAGCGGGATCTGGGCTGCGGTGAGCCCCTGAATCTGCGTTCCGGTGAGCGCTGCGATCTGCGTGTCGGCCATCGCCTCGATGGCGGTGACGTTGATCGCTCCGAGCTGCGTTTTCGACAGCTCCTTCATCTGGGTGGTCGACAACCCCCGGATGTCGGTCGCCGTGAGGGCGGCCATGGCGGCGGGAGTGTAGGTCGAGATGATCGACATTTGACCGTTTCCTAGTCAGTAGCCCGAGCGACGTTCTGTGGCCCAAAACAACAGATTCGGAGGCTGCACTCCACCTAAGAGCGCTATCCCCCAGTGCCCACTACCCACACCACCCTTTCCAATTTGTTACGAAGTTCCTTCTCAGCGATGAATTTGAGAGAAATCGCGCGGCATTCCAAAAGAAGGCGACAGCTGAATCCCTGATCTTTCGTGCGCGGTCAGAGCCATCCGCCACCGCCGCCCAATAACAGCCGTCATGAAGCCTTCAATATTCGCATCACCTGCATGACGTGAGGTGCGAATAGAGTAAAATTGAAATTATCCAATTTCGAGCGCACCTAGATTCGTTTGATCTATATCAAACGACATCATAGATATCAGCGAATTTACCGTACTCTTCAGAACCTAGGCTTGCGGGCCTTCGACTCCGAGAGCTTCGGCCATGCGCACCAGGTCGGCCACGGAACCGGCCTCCATCTTCCGCATCATGTTGCCGCGGTGAATTTTCACTGTGATCTCGCTCAGCCCCATCAGATGAGCGATCTGCTTGTTCATGAGCCCGGCGGTGACGTGGACCATCACCTCGCGCTCCCGGGGCGTCAGGGCGGCATGCAGGCCACGCAGGTCGGCCACGGCGTCGGCCTCACGCCGGCGCTTGCGGTCCCGTTCGATGGCGGCGGCCACGGCGTCCAGCATGTCCTGATCGCGGAACGGCTTGGACAGGAAGTCCACCGCCCCCGCCTTCATGGCCCGCACCGTCATGGGGATGTCCCCGTGGCCGGTCATGAAGATGATAGGCAGGTCGATGTTCAGGGCCTGGAGTTGAGCCTGGAAGTCCAGTCCGCTGATCCCGGGAAGGCGGACGTCCAGCACCAGACAGGCGGCGTCGTCCTGGCGCTGGTGCTGCAGAAACTCCAGCGCCGAGCCATAGGTCTCCACCTTGTGGCCGACAGAGCGCAGCAGGCTGTCCAGGGACGCGCGGATCGAGGCGTCGTCGTCAACGACGAACACCCGTGACTGATCCGTGGCCGATGCGCTCAGATTCATGAAACCCGACTCCTCTGGCCAATCTGCCGCGAAACCCCTTGGCGGAAAAGGGGCCAGCTAACCGCGTTCAGCCACGGCCCTAAACCGAAGTATAGGTTGGTTAGACCAATGCCGTATTCCGCACCCACCTAGGTTGAATGGTGCGACATCCTGTCAAACCGCAATCTCAAGTCATCGAAACACACCGGCCCAGCCGCAGGAGATGACGAGATGACCTACCAAGCTTCCGCCTCCACCTTCGCTTCCTATTCGGCCGCCGGCGCGCCGGTGATCGCCGAACTGCTCGCCAACGCGCAGAAGACTCTGGAATCCGATCTGGACGCCGCCCGCAGCTATGTGGCGCGCGTCGCGGCCCTGCTGAACGGTGAAACGAGCGTCGAAGGCCGCGCGGCCATCAGCGGCGGCCTGGCTCCCTGGCAAGCCAAGAAGGTCGAGGCTTTCATTGAAGAGAACCTGGACGGCGGCATCACCATCGACAGCATGGCGGCCCTGGTGCGCCTGAGCGCCGGCCACTTCGGCCGCGCCTTCAAGGACAGCTTCGGCGAAACGCCCCACGCCTATGTGATGCATCGCCGGGTGGAGCGGGCCAAGCGCCTGATGCTGAGCACCCGCGAGCCGCTGAGCCAGATCGCCATCGCCTGCGGTTTCGCGGATCAGGCGCACTTCTCCAACCTGTTCCGCAAGCAGGTCGGCTCTACGCCGAACGCCTGGCGCCGGACCAACTGGGTTGAAACCGAGCTGGCCCAAGCCGCCTAGACGTCAGGTGACGACGAAGCCCCTCCAGAACGTGTCGGCCTGGTCGATCCAGATCTGATTGAAGCCGGTGGAGATCGCCGAACCCTCGATGGAGGGGATGATCGCCGGCTTGCCGCCCAAATCCGCCGCCGCCTCGACCCGACCGATGAAGCGGCTGCCGATATAGCTTTCGTGGACGAAACGGTCCCCGACCTTCAGCCGCCCCTTGGCCGCCAGATGGGCCAGACGGGCGGAGGTGCCAGTGCCGCAAGGGCTGCGGTCGATGGCCCGCTCGCCGTAGAACACCGCGTTGCGCCCGTCCGCCCCCTCGCCTTTCGGCTTGTCGGCCCAGAGCACATGGCTGACGCCGCGGATGGTGGAGTCCAGCGGGTGAACGGGCTCATAGACCTCCCGCACCAGCTTCCGGACGATCGGCGACAGCTCCAGAATCTTGGCCGCGCCCAGGTCGTCCAGGCCGGTATAAGCGCCCTGGGTCTCGATGATGGCGTAGTAGTTGCCGCCGTAGGAGACATCGACGCTCAGCGGACCGAAGCCCGGCACGTCGATCTCGATCCCTTCCGCCGCCAGATAGCTGGCCACGTTGCGGATGCGGACCCAGGTGACCTTCTGGCCTTTCCAGCCATATTCGATGTCGATGACGCCAGCCGGCACCTCGACCTTCAGCTTGCCCGGCTCACGGGGCTGGATGAGGCCGTTCTCGATGCCGAAGGTCATCATGCCGATGGTGCCGTGCCCGCACATGGGCAGACACCCGCTGGTCTCGATGAACAGCACCCCCACGTCGGTGTCGTCGCGGGTCGGCGGGTAGAGGAAGCCGCCGGACATCATGTCATGCCCGCGCGGCTCGAACATCAGGCCGGTGCGGATCCAGTCGAAACGGGCCTGGAAGTCGGCCCGCCGCTCGCTCATGGATCCGCCGCGCAGAAGCGGCGCGCCGCCCGCCACGAGGCGGACCGGGTTTCCGGCCGTATGGCCGTCGATGCAGAAGAAAGTGTGGCGCATTCCCAACTCTTGAAGCGGTGACTTAGGCCAGGGTGGGACGAGTCTCGGCCGCGCGCTCGACCATCTTGGTCACTTGCTCGCGACGCGCGCCCGACAGCGGCAGGCGCGGCATGCGCACGCGCTCCGAACCACGGCCCATGATCTGCTCGGCCAGCTTGATCGACTGAACCAGGTCATGCTCGGCGTCGAGATGCAGCAGCGGCATGAACCAGCGGTAGATCTCGCGGGCGCGGACCAGATCGCCGGCCTTCAGCGCGGCGACCAGCGCCAGCGATTCTTGCGGGAAGGCGTTGGTCAGGCCCGAAACCCAGCCCTGGGCGCCCAGCAGCAGGCCTTCCATGGCCACGTCGTCCAGGCCGGCGAACAGGGTGTAGCGATCGCCGAACTCATTATAGAGGTCGGTGAAGCGGCGCGGATCCGGTGCGCTTTCCTTCACGGCCACCACGTTCGGCACGTTGGCCAGCGAGGCCAGGGTCTTCATGGAGACGCTGGTCCGGTAGGCCGGCGGGTTGTTGTAGAGCATGATCGGCAGCGAGGTCGCCTCGGCCACCGTACGGAAGTGGGCGTGCAGCTCTTCTTCGGTCGGCACATAAACCATGGCCGGCAGCAGCATGATGCCGGTCGCGCCGATCTTTTCCATGTCTTTGGCGAAGGCCACGGCGCGGCTGGTGGTCAGTTCTGCGCAGCCAGCGATCACCGGAACGCGGCCCTTGGACGTTTCCACGGCGGCGCGCACGACGTCGCGCTTTTCCTGCGGCTCCAGGGAGTTGTTCTCGCCCACGGTGCCGATGATGATCAGACCGTTGACGCCGTCATTGATCAGGCTGTCCTGAACCTGCTGAGTGGCGTCCAGGTCGACCGCGAAGTCGGGGGTGAACTGGGTGGTGGCGGCCGGGATGACGCCGGACCAATCGCAGGTGGAAGACACTTGTTTCTCCTTCAAGATCGTCTACCGTATACGATATCGAAGACGCGACGGATGGCAAGGTGCCTCGGAAGGCTAAATCAGCGCTGGTGATCGGAGGGGGCGTGGTCGGTGCGGCCAGCGCCTTCCGCCTGCGCCAGCTGGGCCTCAGGACGACCCTGGTCGATCCCTGCGACGGCTCGGCCGCCTCCCTGGGCAACGCCGGCCATATCGCCGTCGAGCAGGTGGCCCCCCTGGCTTCCTGGCCCACGATCATGTCCGCCCCCCGCCGCTGGTTCGGCCGCGGCGGCGCGTTGGACGTCAGCGATCCGATCGTCTTCCTCCCCTGGGCCAGCCGCTTCATGGCGGCCGCGCGTAAGGAAAGCTTCCAGTCCGGATCGGACGCCCTGCGCTCTCTTCTTCTGCACGCCCTGCCCGCCTGGCGCCGCCTGGCCAAGGAGATCGGCCGCACCGACCTGCTGTCGGAAGCCGGCCACCTGCTGGTCTGGGAAAGCACACAGACCGCCAGCAAGGGCCGCGCCGCCTGGGAAGCCGCCGACACCGGCACGGCCCGCATCCAGCCCCTGCCGGAAGCCACCCTCGACAGCCTGTGGGGCCTGACGCGCAACCGCCCCGTCGACGGCATCCGCTTTTCCGGCACGGCCCAGGTATCGGACCTCGGCGATCTGGCCAACTCCCTGGAGGCCGCCTTCCTCGCCGCCGGGGGCGAGATCATCGCCAGCCGCGTTGAGTCGCTCTCCAACAAGAACGGCGCGGCGAGCGCTCATCTGGCCAACGGCCAGAACCTGACCGCCGACATCGTCCTGGTGGCGGCAGGCGTCGGCTCCGCGCGCCTGATGAGCGGCCTCGGCCATCGCGCCCCGCTGATCGCTGAGCGCGGCTACCACCTGCGCTGGACCGATCACGACTGGCCGGCCGACCTTTCGCCGATCGTCTTCGAGGACCGCTCGATGATCGTCACCCGCTTTGCCGGCGGGCTGCAGGCGGCCAGTTTCGTGGAGTTCGGCACGGCGGGACAGAAGCCGGATCCCCGCAAATGGGCCCGCCTGGCCGCCCACGTGAAGGCCCTGGGCCTGCCGGTGCGCGGCGAGCCCAGCGCCTGGATCGGCTGCCGCCCCACCCTGCCCGACTATCTGCCGGCCATCGGCCGCTCGGACACGGCGCAGAACCTCTACTACGCCTTCGGGCACCAGCATCTAGGCCTGACGCTCGGCCCCATCACCGCCGAGATCGTCGCCGCTCTGGCCGATGGTCGAGAGCCGCCGGTCGCGCTACAGCCATTCGACCTGAACCGTTTCGAGTCGAGAAAGGCCAAGCGCGCATGACCAAGGGCGTCGGGGGCTCCACCGCACAGATTGAACTGTCCCAACTGTCGGCGCCCGCCCAGCGGGTGCGGCGGATCGGAGCCGACGACCACCTGCAGCGCCTCGACAAGGCCCGCCGCCTGATGAACGACCACGGCATCGACGCCGTGATCGTCAACGCCGGCCACAGCCTGCGCTATTTCACCGGCCTGGCCTGGGGCGCGACGGAACGTCTGGTCGCCCTAGTCCTGCCCCGCAAGGGCGAGCCGGTGATGATCTGCCCCGCCTTCGAGATCGGCTCCCTGGAAGCCGGCATGAAGATCCCCGCAGCCGTGCGCAGCTGGGAAGAAGACGAAAATCCCTACGCCATGACCGCCGCAGTCCTGGGCGAGATGGGCGTCGACACCGCCGCCCTCGATCCCCTCGCCTCGTTCCTGACCGCCAACGAGCTGCGCAAGCAGGCCGGCTCCATGAGCCTGGTCGACGCCTCGCCGGTCATCGACGGCTGCCGCATGATCAAGTCGGCGGCTGAACTGGACCTGATGCGCGAGGCCAAGGCGATCACGCTGGAAGTCCATCGCCGTACGGCCCGCATCCTCGCTCCCGGCATCCGGGCCAGCGAGGTGAAGCACTTCATCGACAGCGCCCACCGCGCCATGGGCGCCGATGGCGGCTACAGCTTCTGCGCCGTGCAGTTCGGCGAGGCGACCTCCTATCCCCATGGCGTTCCCGGCGACCAGCAACTGGCGGAGGGCGACATCGTCCTTATCGACACCGGCTGCCTGGTCGACGGCTACAACGCCGACATCACCCGCACCTACGTCTTCGGCGAACCCACCGAGCAGCAGGCCCGCATGTGGGAGCTGGAGCATCGCGCCCAGAAGGCCGCCTTCGACGCCGTGCGTCCGGGCGTTCCCTGCGAGGAGATCGACGCGGTCGCCCGGCGGGTGCTGGAGAGCGCGGGCCTCGGCCCCGATTATCGTCTGCCGGGCCTGCCGCATCGCACGGGCCACGGCATCGGGCTTTCGATTCACGAGCCGGCCTATCTGGTGCGCGGGGACAAGACCCCGCTGGCGCCGGGCATGTGCTTCAGCAACGAGCCCATGATCGTCATTCCGGGGGCCTTCGGCATCCGGTTGGAAGACCACTTCTACGTCACCGAGGACGGCGCGGCCTGGTTCACAGAACCCTCGCCTTTCCTGGAGGCGCCGTTCGGCTGATCCCGCCGCCTCTGGGGGAGGCGTCGGACAACAACAAGTAAGGGGGCTAGATGCTAGGCCGCAGAAAGATCGTAGACTCGCTGTTCTCACACGAGGCTGATCGCAAACTGATCCCGACGCTGAGCTGGCCGCACCTGGTCGCCATGGGCGTCGGCGCCATCGTCGGAACCGGCATCTACACCCTGACCGGCGTCGGCGCCGATCGCGCGGGTCCCGCCGTGATCCTGGCCTTCGCCATCGCCGGCGCCATCTGCGCCTGCGCCGCCCTGGCCTATGCCGAGCTGGCCACCGCCCTGCCCGCCGCCGGCAGCGCCTACACCTATTCCTACGTCGCCCTGGGCGAAGCCGTCGCCTGGGTGATCGGCTGGAGTCTCGTGCTCGAATATTCCGTCGCCTGCAGCGCCGTCGCCGCCGGGTGGTCGGCCTATGTCTCAGGCCTGATCCAGGCCGTGAATGTCCCCATACCCGACGCCTTGCTGGCGGGACCACACGCGGGCGGGATCGTGAACCTGCCGGCCGTGCTGATCTCCCTGGCCGTGACCGCCCTGCTGGTGGTCGGCGCCAAGGAAAGCGCCACGGTGAACCTGGTGCTGGTGGGCGTGAAGCTGGTGGCCCTGGCCGCCTTCGTCGGCTTCACCATCTGGTACATCAAGCCGGAGAACTTCCAGCCGTTCATGCCCTACGGCTTCGGGGCGCACTCGGTTGACGGCGCCATGAAGGGCGTCATGGCCGCCGCCGCCATCGTGTTCTTCGCCTTCTTCGGTTTCGACGCCGTGTCGACCTCGGCCGAGGAGGCCAAGAACCCCGGCCGGGACCTGACCATCGGCATCATCGGCTCCATGGCCCTCTGCACCGTGATCTACATGGCCGTGGCCGCCTGCGCCGTCGGCGCCTGGCCCTTCCAGGAATTCGCCAAGAGCGGCGAGCCCCTGGCCTTCGTCCTGCGCAGCCTGGGCCATCCGGTGGCCGGCACCATGATCGCCGCCGCCGCCATCATCGCCCTGCCCACCGTCATCCTGGTGATGATGTTCGGCCAGAGCCGCGTGTTCTTCGTCATGTCGCGCGACGGCCTGCTGCCGCGCGGCCTGTCCAAGGTGCATCCGAAGTTCGGCACCCCGACCACGATCACCATCATCACCGGCTGCTTCGTGGCCGCGGTGGCCGGCTTCTTCCGCCTGGATGAGATCGCCGAACTGTCCAACGCCGGCACCCTGGCCGCGTTCGTGGCCGCCGCCGTCTGCATGATGGTGATGCGCAAGACCCACCCGGATCTGCCGCGCGTCTTCCGTTGCCCGCTGCCCTGGGTGGTCGGCCCGCTGACCATCGCCGGCTGCCTGTACCTGTTCATCAGCCTGCCGCCGTCGACCATGCTGCGCTTCCTGGCTTGGAACGTGATCGGCCTGCTGATCTACTTCTTCTATGGCCGCCGCCACAGCGCGCTGGCCGGAGAAAAGAAGCCGGCATGAGCATCGTCGTCCGCACCCTCTCTGATCAGGTCTACGGGCTTGTCCGCGAACGCATCCTGTCGGGCACGATAGCGCCCGGCGGGGTGATCCGGCAGGACGCCCTGGCCGCCGAGCTGGGGGTCAGCAAGATCCCCCTGCGCGAGGCCATGGCCCGATTGGAGCAGGACGGACTTCTGACCTCGCACGCCAACCGCGGTTTCTTCGTCGCGCCCCTCAGCGCGACGGAGGCCGAGGAGGTCTTCGCCCTTCGCCTGAAGATCGAGCCGGAGGCCGCGGCCCTCGCCTCGCGCAAGGCGACGGACGACGACCGCGTGGCGGCCCGCATGGCCCTGGTGGCCATGGACTCCCAGATCGATCCTCGCGCCCCAGAGGCGGTCGACCTGAACCGCGAGTTCCACATCAGCATGGTCCGGCCCAGCGGCCTGATGGTGACCACCCAGCTGATCGAACGCCTGCATGTCCTGGCCGAACGCTATGTGCGCATCCATCTGGAGCCGCAGGAGCGCCACGGCCGCGCCCACGACGAGCACCACGCCCTGCTTGAAGCCTGGCTGGCGGCGGACGGCGCCACGGTCGAACGCCTGGTCCACGACCACATCGCCGGCGCCCGCGAGGACCTGCGCGTGCAGCTCGCCCGCACCGCCGACTGATCCCTCACACAAGAACACCTGAACCGGGAACGACGATGAAGAAGATCCTGAGCGCGGCGGCCGTTTCGGCCGCTCTCCTGATGTGCGGAACGTCGGTTCACGCCCAGACCGCCGCCGACACCCAGTTCGAGGCCGTCTACAAGCGCGAGTGGGCCTGGCGCCAGGCCGAGCTGCGCGGCGAGGTGGACGAAGACAACCAGGACGCCGTCTCTCCCCGCCTGGCCAAGGTGGACGCCGCCACCCAGGCCGCGCGCCTGAAGTACTGGGAGAACATCGACGCCCAGTTGAAGGCGATCAAGACCGCCGACCTCTCCCCCGAGGCCGCCGTGAACTACGCGGTCTATCAGGCCCAGATCGAGGTGCTGATCAACAACCAGCGCTTCAAGGACTACGAGAAGCCGCTGAACGCCGACACGGCCTTCTGGAGCAACCTGTCCGGCGTCGCCCGCCGCCAGCTGCGGACCGAGCGCGACTACCGCAACTACATCGCCCAGCTGAACGACTTCCCGCGCTATTTCGACGAGCAGATCACCAACATGCGCGCGGGGCTGAAGCGCGGCTTCACCCCGCCCAAGGTGACGCTGGAAGGCCGTGACTCCACCATCATCTCGGTGACCGACGCCAAGACGACGGAAGACGTCGCCTATTACGCGCCGTTCAAGACCTTCCCCGCCGGCTTCTCGTCTGAGCTTCAGGCCGAGCTGCGCGCCCAGGGCGTGGCGGCGATCAAGGGCGGCGTCCTGCCGGCCTATGGCAAGCTGAAGACCTTCTACCAGACCGAATACGCGCCCAAGGCGCGCACCGAGCTGGCGGCCGAGACCCTGCCGAACGGCAAGGCCTACTACCAGGCCAAGATCAAGGAGTTCACGACCCTCGACCTGACCGCCGAGCAGATCCACGAGATCGGCCTGAAGGAAGTCGCCGCCATCAACGCGCGGATGAAGGACGTCATGGCCCAGACGGGCTTCAAGGGCGACCTGCAGCAGTTCCTCGACTTCCTGCGCACCGACCCGCAGTTCTACGCCAAGACGCCGGAGGAGCTGCTGATGCGCGCGGCGTGGATCTCGAAGAAGTTCGACGGCAAGGCCGAGCAGTACTTCGGCTACCTGCCGCGCAAGCGCTTCGCCATCATCCCCGTGCCGGCCGACATCGCGCCGTTCTACACCTCGGGCCGCGGCGGGCCGGGCGTCTATCTGGTGAACACCTACAACCTGCCGGCGCGGGGCCTGTACTCTTTGCCGGCCCTGACCCTGCACGAGTCCGCGCCGGGTCACGCTTTCCAGATGCCGCTGGCCGCCGAGCAGCAGCAGCCCGACTTCCGCCGCAAGAGCTACATCTCCGCCTTCGGCGAGGGCTGGGCGCTCTACACCGAGAAGCTGGGCGAAGAGATGGGCATGTACGAGACGCCCTACGAGCTGTTCGGCATGTTGAGCTACCAGCAGTGGCGCGCCTCGCGCCTGGTGGTCGACACCGGCATCCACGCCAAGGGCTGGACCCGCAAGCAGGCCCAGGACTACCTGGCCTCCAACACCGCCCTGGCGCAGCACGAGATCACCACCGAGGTGGATCGCTACATCGCTTGGCCGGGTCAGGCCCTGTCCTACTATCTGGGTGAGATGGAGATCGTGAACGCCCGCGCCCGCGCGGAGAAGGCCCTGGGGCCGAAGTTCGATATCCGCAACTTCCACGACACCGTGCTGCAGCTCGGCTCGGTGACCCTGCCGGTGCTCAACGCCCGGATCGACCGTTTCATCGCCGAAGGCGGCCCGAGTCCCTACACGAAGGCCGACATCGACCGTCCCTAAGAGCCTGCCCGGTTCGGGTCCCCCGAACCGGATAAGCAGGCTCGTAGCTTGATAGTTGGAGCGTGATAGCCGCCGAAACCGGCTACCACTTTCGGCTATCACGCTCTGGCGTGAGGGGGACTGCGGGGAAAGGATGGGCGGAGACTTCGGTCTCCGCCCATTTTCGTTCGGCCTACTGCGCTTCGCTCTGCGCGGTCGGCACCGGCTTGAAGTCCCGCACGAAGCGGTCCAGCAGGCGGACGCCATAGCCCGTCGCGCCCTTGGGCGTGGTCGGCAGGTCACCGTCGGCCCAGGCCGTGCCGGCGATGTCCACGTGCGCCCACGGCATGTCGGGGCTGACAAAGAAGCCGATG
Organism: Caulobacter segnis; assembly: GCF_029543125.1. Classification (GTDB taxonomy): domain Bacteria; phylum Pseudomonadota; class Alphaproteobacteria; order Caulobacterales; family Caulobacteraceae; genus Caulobacter; species Caulobacter segnis_D. The sequence continues at coordinate 32,579 of NZ_JARQWW010000007.1, read as the reverse complement.
ATCTGGGCGCCCAGGCCCGCGCCCGGACCGGGCTCGCCGGTGTTCTTGATGTCGGCGATGTCCGATTTCACGCGCTCGGCGTAGGACGGGTGCATGGGCAGACGCCACAGTTCCTCGCCCGAGGTCTTGCCCGCCGCTTCCAGCTGGTCGGCCAGGGCGTCGTGGCGGCTGAACACGCCGGCGTAGTCCGAGGCCAGGGCCCCGACCACCGCGCCGGTTAGGGTCGCCACGTCGACGATGGCCGCCGGCTTGTAGCGCTTCTCGGCCCAGGCCACGCCGTCGGCCAGAACCAGACGGCCCTCGGCGTCGGTGCTCCAGATCTCGATGGTCTTGCCGGTCATGGTCTTCAGCACATCGCCGGGGCGGATGGCGGCGCCGTCGGGCATGTTCTCGGCCAGGGCGGCGATGGCCACCACGTTTACCGGGGCCTTCGACTTGGCCAGGGACAGGACCGCGCCGGTCACGGCGGCGGCGCCGGCCATGTCGTCCTTCATCTTCCACATGCCGGGGTTCGGCTTCAGCGAGATGCCGCCGCTGTCGAAGGTGATGCCCTTGCCGGCCAGGGCGACCGGAGCGGCGGGCGAGCCGGCGCCCTTGTAGTGGACGGCCAGCATGCGCGGCGGACGCTTGGAACCCACGCCGACGCCGAGGATGGCGCCCATGCCTTCCTTCTCCATGGCCGGCACGTCGAGCACCTCGATGGTCACCCCCGGCACGCCTTCGAAGGCCTTGCGGGTGCGGGCCACGAACTCTTCCGGATAGACGGCGTTGGCCGGCTCGGTGACCAGATCGCGGGTGAAGGACACGGCGTCGGCCAGGGCCAGGCCGTCACGATCCCAGGCAGCCTTGGCGGCGGCGCCCTGGCTGGTGACGATGGTCAGGGCCGCCTGCTTCTCGGGCTTGCGGTCGGCCGGGTCGGACGGCGGCTGCTTGTAGGTGTCGAAGCTGTAGCCGGCCAGGGTCGCGCCCAGGGCGATCTGGGCGGCGTCGCCCGAACCGTCGGCGATGATCGACACCGGTCCCGGCTCCTTGCCGGTCTGCTTGGCGGCCGCGCCGCCCAGGTCGGCGGCCTTGGACGGCGTCAGCGGCTTGGTCCCCGTGCCCAGCACCACGATCTGGTCATAAGCGCCGATGCCGCGCAGGGACAGGACGGCCTTGGGCTTGTAGGTGAACTTGGCGGCCGTCAGCGCCTTGGCGACGGCGGCGCGGGAGGCGGGATCAAGGGCCGCGCCGCGCGTCTCAAGATCAGCGGCGGACGACAGCGGCAGGACCAGCGCGCCCGTTGCGGCGGCTTGCGGCGCGAAGACGACGGGACGCGGCGCCGCTTCGGCGGCGGTGGACAGGGCGGCGCAGGCCGCGGCGGCGAGAAGGCTCGCCGTCAGGCGTTTCATGGGTAGCTCCCCTTGTTGTTCAGCTGTCCCTTTATGGACGCCGCCAAACCACGGGGGCAATGCAACTCGTGCTTTGCGCGTCGATCAGCGTGACGAACGCGGGGGCTTCGCCTTTCCAAAGGCGCTGAACATCGCTTTCAGGTCAGTGCCGTCGGCCTTCGGCGCCGCCGCCGGCGCGGGCGCCTGGGCCTCGGGTTCAGGGGGCGCTTCCGGCGACCAGGCCCGGAGCAGCTTCCCGCCCCCGGCTGGGCTGGCGGGCTTGGCGAGGGGGACTTCCGCGGGCTTCACAACGGCGGCGACAGGCTTGGTCGGCGGAACATCCAGCTTGCGCGCCAGCTTCTTCACATCGGCGACGGTCGGCGCGTCCTCGTCCTGCAGGGCGAGGTCAAAGCTGTGATAGCCCAGGTCAGGCTGGGATATCCGCCGGAACAGTTCGCTGACGTCTTCGCTGGCGTCGTCGTTCGGATTTTCGCTGGCTTGCTTGGGCATGCCGACTTGACCTCTCGTTCCACCCTTAAGCGTACCGCGAATGTCGCCAGTTCCCAAGGTTGCGGTTCGCTTCCAGGCCATGGCGTCCCCTTCCGTAGCCGCAGTAAGCCGCAATTCGGCGGAACCCGCCAGAGCGTGGCCTTAGCCCCCGCGCTTCATGGTCTCCCGCGCGATGACCAGCTGCTGAATCTGGCTGGTGCCTTCGTAGATGCGGAAGATGCGGACGTCGCGATACAGGCGCTCGATCCCGTAGTCGGCCACATAGCCGGCCCCGCCGAAAATCTGCACCGCCCGGTCGGCCACGCGGCCCACCATCTCCGAGGCGAACAGCTTGGCCGCCGCCGCCTCCAGGGTGACGTTGTCGCCGGCGTCGCGCTTGCGGGCGCTGTCGATGACCAGGGCGCGTGCGGCCAGGCTTTCGGTCTTGCTGTCGGCGATCATCGCCTGGATCAGCTGGAAGCTGGCGATCGGCTGGCCGAACTGCTTGCGCTCCGCCGAGTAGGCCACGCAGTCGGCGATCAGGCGTTCGGCCACGCCCACGCAGACGGCGGCGATGTGCAGGCGGCCGCGATCCAGCACCTGCATGGCGACCTTGAAGCCCTCCCCTTCCTCGCCCAGGCGCATGGAGGCCGGGACGCGGACATTGTCGAAGGTGACGTCGTGGATGTGGGCGCCCTGCTGGCCCATCTTCTTCTCGGCCTTGCCCACATGCAGGCCCGGCAGATCGCGCGGCACGATAAAGGCGCTGACGCCGGAGCCGCCCTTGGCCTCGGGATTGGTGCGGGCCATCACGGTGAAGAGTGAAGCCTTGCCGGCGTTGGTGATGAACCGCTTGCCGCCGTTCAGGACGTAGTGGTCGCCGTCGCGGGTCGCGCGGGTCTGCACCGCCGCGCTGTCCGAACCCGCCTCCGGCTCGGTCAGGGCGAAGGAGGTGATCACCTCGCCCGAGGCGATGCCCGGCAGCCACTCGGCCTTCTGCGCCTCGGTCCCGAACATGGCCAGGCCCTGGCTGCCGATGCCGACATTGGTTCCGAACACAGAACGGAACGCCGGCGAGGCGCGGCCCAGCTCGAACGCGACCAGCGCCTCCTCCTCCATGGACAGGCCGAGACCGCCGTAGTCTTCGCTGATCGACAGGCCGAAAAGACCCAGTTCGCGCATCTCCGCGATGACGTCCTCGGGCACCGCGTCGTCCTCGGCGACCTTGGCCTCCAGCGGCCGCAGCCGCTCCGCCACGAAGCGCCGGACCCCCTCCAGCAGTTGTTCGCGGGTCTCCAGATCCAGGGCCATGCATCCTCCAGCGCTCTAACAGGCGTTTGAATGCACGTTAGAGGCTGACGCGCCCAAGGTGAAGAGCCCCCGAGTCACGTTGCCGCACCGGGGTTTTCCCCAAGGCCAAGTTTGGTTACTCGGGAAATTCTAGGGGAGGCACTCATGCGCAAGATCATCGCTATCGGACTTTTGGCGGCCACGGCCGTCGCAAGCTCGGCCCACGCCGAAGCCGGCTGGATCTGCCAGATCCAATCCAAATCGGGCCGCAACCCGACCTATGCCGAGAGCCTCTACAAGTACGCCATCATCGGCGACCGCCTGCAGCTGATCGAGGACGGCGTCGAGCAGGTCCGTACGGTCCAGACCAGCTACCGCATCGTCGAGAACGATGTGCGCGCCCTCACGGCGATCAACCCGACCGCCTCAATGTCGGAGGTTTCGATCGAGGGCCTGACCGCCCCCAACGCCACGCGCGCTTCGCTGGCGGAGATCGTGACGCTCAACAAGCGCACCGGCGTCCTGACCCGCGCCATGATCATTTCCGACACCACCGACCTTCAGGCCCAGCGCGGCAGCTGCCGCTCCTACTGACGCCGGACGCAGAAACGAAGAGGGCGGCGAGCCGAAAGCTCGCCGCCCTTCGTCGTACTCAGGCTCGCGCCTATTTCTTGGCGCGATAGCGGTCGAACCAGGCCAGGATGGCGTTGGTCTTGGCCGCCGACTGCGACGGCCGCGCCGCGAAGCTGCCGTGGCCCGCGCCCGGCACCTTGACCAGGGTGGTCGGCACCTTCCGGATCTGCAGGGCGGTATAGTACTGCTCCGCCTCGCCCACCGGGGTGCGCATGTCCTGCTCGCCGACCACGACCATCGTTGGGGTGGTGACATTGCCCACCAGCGAAAGCGGCGAGCGCCTCCAGTACCCTTCCGGATCCTCCCACGGCATCTTGCCGAACCAGTACTTGGACTGGGTCACGGCCCCGTCGCTGGTCAGGATCTGGCTGGACCAGTTGATCACCGGCTTCTGCACGGCCGCCGCCTTGAAGCGGTTGGTCTTGCCGATGATCCAGGCGGTCAGCACGCCGCCGCCCGAACCGCCGGTGACGAACAGGTTGTCCGGATCGACGAAGCCCTTGGCGATGGCCGCATCCACCGCGCTGATCAGGTCGTCATAGTCCTGGCTCGGATAGTTGTGGTGGATCAGGTTGGCGAACTCTTCGCCGTAGGACGTCGAGCCGCGCGGGTTGGTGTAGAGCACCACATAGCCGGCGGCGGCGTAGAGCTGCACATCCGTGGCGAAGGCCGGGCCGTAGGCCGAGAACGGCCCGCCGTGGATCTCCAGGATCAGCGGGTACTTCTTGGTCGGGTCGAAGTTCGGCGGCGTGGCGATCCAGGCGCCGACCGGACGCTGGTCGAAGGACGACTTCACGGCCAGGGGCTCGACCTTGGCCAGCGACTTGCCGGCGAACAGGCTCTGGTTCAGGCGGGTCAGCTGACGGACCTTGCCGCCCTGCACCACCGCGATATCCGACGGCTGGGTCGGCGTGCCCACGGTGACGGCGATGGCGCCGTTGTCCGCCACGCTATAGGCGCCGCCGCTGTACGGACGGTCCATGCCCTCGCCGGTCAGGCCGGTGGCGACGGTCGAAAAGCGGCCGTCCAGGGTGACGCGGCCAACCTTGGTCACGCCCTCGTCGTCATAGTCCACATAGAGGCTCTTGCCGTCGGCGGACCATTGCGGCGAGCCGACGCTGCGGTCCAGCGAGCCGGTCAGCACGCGGCTGTTCGAGCCATCGGCGTTCATCACGTAGAGCCGGCGGTTGTGATAGCCCATCAGCTTGTCGTCATAGCCGGTGTAGGCGATCAGCTTGCCGTCCGGCGACATGGCGGGCTCATCATCCGGGCCGTTGCGGTTGGTCAGGGCGGTCAGCGTCCCGTCCACTGCCGACAGCTTGTAGACCTCCGAATTGCCGTTGCGCCGCCAGTCGTCGCCCCGACGAGCGCTGAGCAGGATCGAGCGGCCGTCCGGCGTCCAGGACAGCGGGCCGCGGTCGTCGAACTCTCCGAAGGTCAGCTGGCGCGGCGCGCCGCCGTCGGCCGAGACCGTGAACACGTGGGTGAAGCCGGTGCGCAGGATGCCCGCGCCGTCGGCCTTATAGTTGATCTCGGTCGTCACCTTCAGCGGTTCGGCCCACTGGGCGCCTTCCGGCTTGGCCAGGGGCGCGCCCAGCTTCGGCGCGTCCGACGGGACGAACATGGAGAAGGCGATGGTCTGGCCGTCCGGCGACCAGGCGATGGAGCCCGGCGCCTGCGGCAGGGAGGCGACGCGAACCGCCTCGCCCGAACCCAGCCAGCGAACGAACAGCAGGGGACGGCCTTCCTCGGTGGAGACATAGGCCAGGCGCTTGCCGTCCGGCGACCAGCGCGGGCTGCCATAGGAGCCGGCGCCCGCCGCCAGAGGGCTGTGCGCGCCGCTGGCCACGTCGATGGTCCAGATCGCCCGCTTCGCGCGGTCGGTCATGATGTCGTAGCTGTTGCGCACATAGACGATGGTCTTGCCGTCAGGGCTGATCTGCGGATCGCCCGCATACTCAAGACCGAAGATGTCCTGCGGTTGGAAGATCCTGGCCGGCGCTTCCGCCGGCGCGGCCACGACCGGCGAGACGGTGGCCAAAAGCAGCAAGGCCGCGAGCGATGCACGACGCATTAGAGCGTACTCCCCCTGGGTGAACAGGCGGCGGAGACTAGATCGTATACGGAGCTTGTGGAGTCGGATTGCGACGGCGCGGTGAATAAAACGCGGATCGACGAGATCAGCCCAGCGACACCCGGTCGGACAGCGGCAGGATCATCACGCGCTCAAGGCCTTTCGGGCTGTACTCGGCGAACGTCTCGCCCCCGAACTCGCGCAGGATGCTGGACTCGATCAGGCGCGATCCGAAGCCCGTTCCAGCAGGTTTCTGAACCACGGGACCGCCCCGCTCGCGCCACAGGATCTTCAAGCGCCCGCCCTCCACCGACCATCGCACCTCGACGACGCCGTCATGGCTGCTCAGGGCGCCGTACTTGGCAGCGTTGGTGGCCAGTTCATGCAACACCATGCTCAGGGTCACCGCCGCATTCGGCGCCAGGTGAACCTCCGGCCCCTCGCCGCGAGCGCGGGAGCCGTAGGGCTCCAGGGTCTGGGTGATCACATCCTCAAGCTCGGCGTTCTCCCACACCCGCCGGGTCAGCAGATCATGAGCCCGCGACAGGGCGGCCAGACGGTCGGCGAAGGCGTCAAACAGCGCCCGGTCATGCTTGCGGCCCAGGCTCTGCCAGGCCAGCGACTGCACGGTGGCCAGGGTGTTCTTCACCCGATGGTTCAGCTCGTTGATCATCAGCTGCTGGCGATTGTCGGCAGCCTGCCGCTCATTCTCCCGTTCCGCCAGGGCCTGAGAGACCTCCCGCAGAGCGCCGCGCACCTCAGCGGTCTCGAAGAGGTCGCGGGGACGCTCCTGCACCACGCCGCCGCGCCCGATGGCGGCGGCGTCGCCCATCAGGCTGACCACCTCCCGCGAGATGCGGCGGGACACCATGATCGCCGCCGTGACGCCCAGGGCCAGCAGGGTCAGGAACGCCGCCGACAACAGGGCCAGGGACTTGAAGATCGTCCCCTCCAGCTCCGCCCGGGGAACGCCGACGATGAACGCCCAGCCATAGGCCGGCGAGCGTGCGAAGCTCGACAGGGTCGGGGTGCCGTCCAAGGTCTTGCTCTGGATGACGCCCTGCTCCGCCTTCTTCATGGCGGTCCGCATGTCGCGGCTGGCGTGCCGGCCCAGATACTTGTCAGCCTCCTTGGAGCGCGCCACCACCGCCGCCTCGCGGTCGACGATGGTGCCCGTCCAGCTGGCGGGCAGCTTCTGGGCGTTGAAGATGGACTGGAAGGCCCGCGGCTCCTGCACGTAGCCCAGGGCGTACAGCTTGCCTTTCACCCGCACGGGCAGGGCGATGACGATGATGGGCCGGTCGGCCACAGGCCCGATATAGAGGTTCGACACCAGCGTCCGGCCGGACTGCAGCGCCGGCAATCCCCGCTCCGGAATGCCGACCATGGGAAGCGGCGTCCCCGGGGGCGCATGGGTGTTCACGACCTGCCGCTGCTCGTCCATCAGGACGATCCAGCCGTCGCGTTGCGCCGTGGCCGCCCGGGCCTGGCGGGCGAAGGCGGGGAAGTCTCCCTCGGCCAGGGCGGGCGACACCGCCAGGGCCTGCAGAGTCGCCGTGCCCTGGGCGATCTGACGGTCGGTGGCGACCGCCAGGGCCCGGGTCATGGCCACGAGCTGCTCTTCAAAGCGGCGACGGCTGTTGTCGTATTCGGTCTGGACCAGCAGACCCATGAAGACCAGCGCCGGAGCGATCAGGCTGACCGCCATCAGCAGCAATCGGCGCCGAACCGTCGGCGCCGGCTTGATCCTGGTCTTACGCACGTCCGCTTACTTCCCTAGCCCGGCACACGGCCACATGCAGGCACGCATGCCCGCACGCGCCGGTCAAGGCAAAGGTCAGGCCTTTGCCTGGTCCTGAACCTGGGCGACCACAAGGGCGGTCATGTTGACCACGCCGCGCGCCGTCACGCTGGGCACCAAGGCATGCAGCGGCTTTGACAGCCCCAGCATCAGCGGGCCGACGATCTGGCTTTCGGTCGCCGCGCTCAGCAGGGTCAGGGCGATATTCGCCGCATCCAGGCTGGGCATGATCAGCAGGTTGGCCGAGCCGGTCAGCGGGCTGCTGGTGACGAAGCGGCCGCGCAGGGCCTCGCTCAGGGCCGCGTCGGCGTGCATCTCGCCGTCCACTTCCAGGTCCGGCGCCCGTTCGCGGATCAGGCCGAGGGCCTGGCGCATCTTGCGGGCGGTGGGCGAGTTGGACGCCCCGAAGCTGGAATGCGACAGCAGGGCCGCCTTCGGCGCCAAGCCGAAGCGGCGCACCGCCTCCGCCGACAGCAGGGTCGACTCGGCGATCTGCTCGGCGGTCGGATCGACGTTCACATGGGTGTCGGTCAAGAACAGGGTGCCGCTGTTCAGGATGATCGCCGACAGGGCCGAGATGCGGTCCACGCCGCTGCGCGCCGGAACGATCGGCAGGGCATAGGTGACGTGCTTCCACCAATCCCCGGCCCCGCCGACGAGGGCGGCGTCGACGATCCCGGCCTTCAGCAGCATGGCGGCCGCCACGGTTGGACGCGTCGCCACGCGGCGGGCGGCGGCCAGGGGCGGCACGCCCTTGCGCGCGATCAGGGCTTGGTAGTCGGCCACCAGGGGATCGAACACCTCGCGGTCGGCGGTGGGGTCGAACACCTCCACGTCCTTGCCGATCTTGAAGCGCAGCCCGAGCGAGCGGGTCGTGGCCTCGATCACCTCGCGGCGGCCGATCAGGACGGGACGGGCCAGACCCTCATCCAGCACCGCCTGCACGGCGCGCAGGACGCGCTCGTCCTCACCCTCGGCGTAAGCCACGCGGGCCGGCGACTTGCGGGCGCGGTCGAACACCGGGCGCATCAGCTGGCCGGAGCGATAAACGAACTGCTCCAGCTCGCTGCGATAGGCGTCGAAGTCCTCGATCGCCCGGGTGGCGACGCCGCTGTCCATGGCGGCGCGGGCCACGGCGGGGGCGACCTCCAGGATCAGGCGCGGATCGAAGGGCTTGGGGATGATGTAGTCGGAGCCGAACACCGGGGCCGAGCCATAGGCGCCGGCCACTACTTCGCTGGCCTCCACGCGGGCGAGCGAGGCGATGGCCTCCACCGCCGCGGCCTTCATGGCCTCGTTGATCTCGGTGGCGCCCACATCCAGCGCGCCCCGGAAGATGAAGGGGAAGCACAGGACGTTGTTGACCTGGTTCGGATAGTCCGAGCGCCCGGTCGCCATGATCGCGTCGGGACGCGCCTCGGCCACCAGTTCCGGCAGGATCTCCGGCTCGGGATTGGCCATGGCCAGGATCAGCGGCTTGTCCGCCAGCAGCGGCAGCCATTCCGGCTTGAACACGCGCGGCGCCGACAGGCCCAGGAAGACGTCCGCGCCGGAGATCACCTCGCCCAGGGTGCGGGCGTCGGTCCTGCGGGCGTAGCGCGCCATGTTCGGCGGCATGTTGGCCTGGCGGCCCTCATAGACCACGCCATCGATGTCGGTGAGGGTGACGTTCTCCGCCGGGAGGCCCATGGCCACCAGCAGGTCCACGCAGGCCAGGGCGGCGGCGCCCGCGCCGGAGGTGACCAGCTTGATCGACTTCAGGTCCTTGCCCTGTAGCACCAGAGCGTTGCGGACGGCGGCCGCGCAGACGATGGCCGTGCCGTGCTGGTCGTCGTGGAAGACCGGGATCTTCATCCGCTCGCGCAGGCGGCGTTCGATCTCGAAGCACTCCGGCGCCTTGATGTCTTCCAGGTTGATGCCGCCGAAGGTCGGCTCCAGGGCCGCGACCACCTCGACGAACAGGTCGGGGTCGTTCGCGTCGACCTCCAGGTCGAAGACGTCGATGCCGGCGAACTTCTGGAACAGGACGGCCTTGCCCTCCATCACCGGCTTGCCGGCCAGCGGCCCGATGTTGCCCAGGCCGAGGACGGCCGTGCCGTTGGAGATCACCGCCACCAGATTGCCGCGCGCCGTGTAGTCGCGGGCGGTCTCCGGATCGGCCACGATGGCCTCGCATGCGGCGGCCACGCCCGGCGAATAGGCGAGCGCCAGGTCGTGCTGCGTCGCCATGCGCTTGGTCGGCTCGACCCTCAGCTTCCCGGGCCGGGGGAGGCGGTGGTAGTCAAGTGCGGCCTTGCGGAAATCGTCTTTCATCGTCGCCCTGTCTGGCTGCGCCGGTTTCTTCTAGACCGGTCTGCGCCGGCTGTTGCGGTTCCATCGCCGCCCGGCGCCGTCGGGGCAACCCCTTTTCCCTGACTGACCGCCGAAAACCCTAGTTGGCGGCTTCTTCGGCACCGGCCCATTGCATTTCAATAATCATTGCTATCCCATGACGTCAGTACGCATGGCCTCGACGCCAGCGACGTAAGAAAAGCCGTGGGAGGCAGGGTCATGAGAAATCTTATGGTGGCGGTCAGCCTGTGGGCGATCGCCGGGGCCGCCAATGCGGCGGTCATCAAGGTCACGCCGGACGGCGACGCCCAGGAGAAAGTCCAGACCGCCCTGCTCGACGCCAAGCCGGGCGACGTGGTGGAGCTGGCGGCCGGCAAGTTCGTCTTCACCGACGGCCTGTCGCTGGACATCGACAATGTGACGGTGCGCGGGGCGGGTCCTGACAAGACGGTCCTGTCCTTCGCGGGGCAGAAGGGCGCGGGCGAAGGCCTGCTGATCACCTCCGACAAGGTCACGGTCCGCGACCTGGCGGTTGAAGATTCCAAGGGCGACGGGCTGAAGGCCAAGGGCGTCGACCAGATCAGCTTCCTCAATGTTCGCGTTGAATGGACCGGCGGGCCTAAGGAAAGCAACGGCGCCTACGGCGTCTATCCGGTCAGCTCCACCAACGTCCTGGTCGACCGCGCCGTGGTGCGCGGCGCCTCCGACGCCGGCATCTATGTGGGCCAGTCCAAGAACATCATCGTCAAGAACAGCACGGCGGAGTTCAACGTCGCCGGCATCGAGATCGAGAACTGCTGGAACGCCGACGTTTTCGACAATCTGGCGACCCGCAACGCCGGCGGCATCCTGGTCTTCGACATGCCCAGCCTGCCGCAGAAGGACGGCCACTCGGTCCGCGTCTTCCGCAACAAGGTGGTGAAAAACGACACCGCCAACTTCGCGCCCGAGGGGAACATCGTCGCCTCTGTGCCGACGGGCACCGGGGTCATGGTCATGGCGAACCGGAATGTTCACGTTTACGGCAACGAGATCGACGACAACCAGACCGCCGCGGTCATGCTGGTGGCGTTCCAGAAAGAGTATGACGACGCCGATTATAATCCCCTGCCCCGCGAGGTGGTGGTGCGGGACAACAAGATCGGCAAGAACGGGTTCTCTCCCCAGTTTCCGGGCGGCGCCGAGCTGGCCCAGGCGGTGGGCGGGGTGATCCCGCCGATCCTGTGGGACGGGGTGACGAGCTATTCCAAGGGGGCGCAGAAGGTGTCGATCCCGGCCAACATGCGCCTGACCGACGGGCCGGTGCTGAACCTCAACCTCGCCGCCCCGGCGGCCATGGACACCGCCAAGCCGGGGGTCGAGCCTACGGTCCAGGCCGGCGGCGCCATCGCCGAGCCGGCGACGGTCGTGCTGCCGGCGAAACAGGCCAAGCTCGCCTCGTGAGCCTCCTGCGCGTCCTCGCGGTCGCCGCCGTCGGCCTTTTGGCCCTGACGGCGGCGAGCCCGCCCGCTCCCGTCGCCGCCGACCTGCTGCTGACCGAGACTCCGGCGCAAACGCTTGACGCCTATGGCCTTTTCAAGGACGCCGGCGCGCGCCATCCGGCGGCGGGCGTCGTTCCCTACGACTTGAACACGCCGCTGTTCAGCGACTATGCCGAGAAGCTGCGCTACGTCTTCGTGCCGCCTGGACAGAAGGTTCGCTACGTCGAAAAGGGCGCGCTCGACTTCCCCGTCGGCTCCACCCTGATCAAGACCTTCGCCTATCCGGCCGACTTCCGCCGCCCCAACGAGAACGTCCGCTTCGTCGAGACGCGCCTGCTGATCCGCAAGGCGAACGGCTGGGTCGCCCAGACCTATGTGTGGAACGCCGAGCAGACCAAGGCGACTTTGAAGCGCGCCGGGGCGCGCATGGACATCAGCTTCATCGACGTCCACGGCCAGACTCATACCGTGGACTACGCCGTGCCTAACACCAACCAGTGCAAGGAATGTCATTCGCTGGATAAACAGGTGGCCCCGATCGGCCCCAAGGCGCGGAATCTCAACAGAGAATTCGACTACAGCGCCAAGGGTGATTTCAGAGACAACGGAGACAAGGCGAACCAGATCACCCGATGGACGAAGATCGGCCTGCTGGAGGGCGCGCCGCCGCCGGCCCGCATCCCGACCACCGCCCGCTGGGCCGATCCCAAGGCGCCGCTGGAAGCGCGGGCGCGGGCCTATCTCGACGCCAATTGCGCCCACTGCCACAACCCGCGCGGCATGGCGTCCAACAGCGGGCTGTTCCTGGATCTGGAGGAGACGCGCGCCAACCACCTGGGCGTCGGCAAGAACCCGGTGGCGGCCGGACGCGGCGCGGGCGGCTTGGCGGTGTCGATCAAGCCAGGCGATCCCGACGCCTCGATCCTGGCCTACCGCATGGCGTCCAAGGAGCCCGGGGTCATGATGCCCGAACTGGGCCGCAGCGTGACCCACCGCGAGGGGGTGGAGCTGGTGCGGGCGTATATCGCGGGGATGAAGACACACTTTCCTCCCCTGTAGCGAAGCGTACGCGAGAGGTGGATCGGCGCGTCAGCGACGAGACGGAGGGGGCGTCCGCGCGCTCTGAGCCCAGTCTCGCCCCCTCCACCACTTCGTGGTCCTCCTCCCCCGCTTTGCGGGGGAGGAGAAGGGATCAGTCCTCAAAAACCCGCCGCAACCATCTCGCGGCCTCGGCCAGGGCGGCTTCCGGCGGGATGCGGTCTTCCTCGGCCATCATCTCCTCGAGGCTGAAGCCGAACTCCACCGACAGGCGGACCCGGCGCCAGATCACGTCGCGCGGCAGGTGCGGCATCAGCGGGGCGTAGACGTCCGCCATCCGGTCGCTGACCAGACGGTGCGATTCCAGCCGCACATGGGCGAGCTGCGGCACGGCGCGCAGGGCCCGCAAAATCCAGATCGCGCCGGGCTCACTGGCGGTGACCTGGGCGTTGGCGAGGATCAGCTCCTCGATGTTCTCCGACAGCCCCGCCCACCCGTTCGGCGCGTGCCGGTCGAGCCAGGCGAACAGCACCTCGTTCTGGCGCGTCATCAGCCGCGCGCCAAGCGCCTCCAGAATCCCGTACTTGTCCTTGAAATAGCGATAGAGGGCCGGCGGGGTCATGCCCGCGCGGGCGCAGATCATGTTGGTGGAGATGCGTTCGATCCCCACCTCGCCCAGCAGCTCGCCCGCAACGTCGAGCAAGCGCTCATATGTCTGGCGCGCCCGCTCCTGCCGAGGGACCAGCCGCAGGCCTTCCATCACCGTCATCGGGTTCTACTTTCGCGCGGCGGCGGACTGGGCGCGGATCGGCTTGAATTCCGATCCCTCGTTCCAGTCGGGCCAGCGGTTGGAGTTGGCGACGTCCTGGCCCATCTCGAACAGCAGTTGAGCGTCCTGGGCCGCGCCCCGGAAGTCCATGTTCGGGCTCCAGGCGTCGCAGGTCTGGTGGTAGCACTTGGCCGTATAGTCGGCGACCCAGGCGTCGCCGGCCGCGCGGCCGCCCTCGACCAGGTCATGGCCGCCGCCCAGGCCCATCAGCAGCAGGACCGGCACGCCCCGACGGGCAAGCGAGAAGTGATCGGCGCGATAGAACAGCGCCCGCTCCGGCTTGGCGTCCGGCGTCACCACGCGGTTCTGCTTCGCGGCGGCCTTGGCGAGGTCGGCCTCCAGCTCGTTCTGGCCGTAGCCGATCAGCACCACGTCCTTGGCCAGACCGGCGGTCTGCAGCACGTCCATGGTGTAGTTGGCGGCTGTGGTCTCCAGCGGCAGGGTCGGGTGCGCGCCGTAGTATTCGCTGCCCAGCAGGCCGCGTTCTTCGGCGGTCCAGGCCGCGAACATCACGGTCCGCTCCGGCGCCGGGCCGGCCTTGAACAGGCGGGCGATCTCGATCATCCCGGCCAGGCCGATGGCGTCGTCCAGAGCGCCGGGGCGAATGGTCTTGCCGTCGGCCGAGGCCGGGCCAATGCCGTAGGCGTCCCAATGGCCGGCGTACATGATCGACTCGTTGGGCCGCTTGGCGCCCGTGATCTTGCCCAGCACGTTCTGGCTGTCGACCTGCTCATGCTTCAGGGCGTAGTCGGCCGAGAAGGTGGCGTCCTTCAGAACCACGGGCTGGAAGTCCTTGCGGCGAGCGGCGACCTTCAGCGCCTCCAGATCCTGGCCCGAGCGCTTCAGCAGATCAGCGCCGGTCTCGCGGCTCAGCCAGGCCTGCAGCAGGACCTTGTCCTTGGCCGGGTCGGCGCGGACCACATCGAAGCCCTCGCCGTTGCTGGCCGCCGCCGTGGTCCAGCCGTAACCGGCGCCCGGCGTCTCATGGATGATGATCGAGGCTATGGCGCCGCGACGCGCGGCCTCCTCGTGCTTGTAGGTCCAGCGGGCGTAGTAGGTGGCCGCCTGGCCGCCGAACTTGCCGATCGGGTCCTCGCCAGCCTTCGCCTCGAAATCCGGGTCATTGATCAGGAAGACCGCGACCTTCCCCTTCAGGTCGACGCCCTTGTAGTCGTCCCAGCCGCGCTCCGGCGCCGAGACGCCGTACCCGACAAACACCATCGGCGCCTTGGCGATGGTCACGCGGTCGGTGGGGCGAAGGGACAGGACGCTGATCTCCTCGCCCTGCCGCAGGGGCATGGCCTGCCCGCCGACGGCGAAGGACATGGCCGCATCCTTGGGAGCGAAGGTGTGCAGCAGGGCCACGCGCTGGGTCCAGCCGCCGTTCTCACCCGCCGGCTCCATGCCCGCGGCTTTGAACTGGGCGATGAGGTAGTCGATGGTCGGCTTTTCGCCCGGACCGCCGGGTGCGCGGCCCATGAACGGATCGGACGACAGGGCCTTGGTGATCTCCGACATCCGGGCGGGATCGACCGTCTGCGCCTGCGCCAAGCCTCCGAACAGAACGGCGGCGGTGGTGAGGGCGAGGGTGCGCAGACGCATGATCAAAACTCTCCAACGGGGACTCAGGGCGAACCTAGGCCTGCCGCGAGCCCAAGGCTAGCGCGCCACGATCAGCAGTTGATTCTTCACGAAGCCGAGGCTCCGCATCCGCGCGATCAGGGCCTGGACCTGCCCGTCGGGCATGGTCGGCTGGCGCGACAGCAGGGCGACGAAGTCCCCGTCCGCGGTGCTGGCGATCATCCAGCCGTAATCGTCCGACCGGTCGATGACCCAGTACTTCCGCCGCAGCAGGCCGCCGAAGAAGCTGGCCTCGAACTTGGCGTTGGTTCCGGGATCGAGAATGCGCGCCCGCGTCTCCACCAATCGCAACGGCCCGCTCGGCGATCCCTTGCGGCAGGTCTGGGCGATGTCGAAGGTCCCGTCCGGCCGCTGGGACCATAGCTGACTGGCCGAGTGGCAGTTCTTTTGCCCGTCATTGGGCGTGCGGACGATCTCGTACCAGCGGCCCATGAAGCGGTCGATCTCGATGGGCTTGCGCGGCTCGGGCGCGGCGGCGAAGGCGGCCGCCGGCAAGGCGAAGGCGACCATCATGGCGGCGAGCGTTCTCATGCGGCCGCCCCCGGCTGGCCGACTGTCACCCCATGCGGCGGCAAGGCCGGGCGATGGCGGAAGCCCACGCCCTTGCGCCAGATTTTCAGCGCCTCCCAATGGATGCCGGCCATCACCTTGAAGGTCAGCAGCGGATGGCTGAGCCAGGCGCGCAGAAGCTGGCCGTCAGTCAGCGGCCGCCGATCCCCGGCGAAGGACGCGGTCAGCATAGGTCCCTCCCCGTCCGAAACCGTGATCGTCACGCCGGTCCGGTCGGCCGGCGGCTGGACGGTGAAGGCGTAGGACAGGTCCATGTCCATGAAGGGCGAGACGTAGAAGCGTTTGGGCGCACTCTGGCGCACAGCCTCCTCGCTGCCCTCCGGGGTCGCGATCAGGTAGTCGTGCCGCTCGCCGAAGGTGTTGCTGACCTCATACAGGATGGCCGCCAGGGAGCCGTCGGGCCGGTGGCAGAAATAGAGGCTGAGCGGGTTGAAACCGTAGCCCAGGATGCGCGGCATGGTCAGCAGGCGGATCGGCCCGCCGGCCTCGGTCCCCGCCGCCGCCAGCTTCGCCTCCACCTGCTCGCGCAGGGGTCTGCCGCTGCGGTCGCCGTGGTCGGCGGCGCTGAAGCTCATCAGCCCGAACCGCCCGCGCCGAAGCAGCCTGAGGCGTCCCAGCAGACCATCGACCCGATCAAGGTCAAGCAGCAGCATGAACACGCGATAGCGCAGGGCATGCTCGCGCGGCCGCGTCCGGCGATGCCGCACCTCTCCCACATAGAGCGCGGAGGCGTCGTCCATCACACCGCCTCGACGGGCTCAGCCGGAGTGGGATCGCTCAGGAAGATGCGGCCGCTCTCATCCGCCACCTCCCACGGGCGACGCACGCCGCCCAATTGCTCGGCCACGGCCAGTCCCGCCTGCAATCCATCCTCGTGGAAGCCGGAGCCGAAATAGGCGCCGCAGAACCAGGTCCGCCGCACGCCTTGCAGCGACCAGAGCTGCTTCTGCGCCGCCATGGACCGGGCGTCATAGTGGGGGTGGTCGTAGTGTTCCGTGCGGACCACCGTGGCGGGGTCCGGTGCCTTGTGCGGGTTCAGGGTCAGGAATAGGGGCGTCGAGCGGCGCAGTCCCTGCAGCCGGTTCATCCAGTAGGTCACAGAACCGGAAGCCGGATCGGCACGCCAGCCCATGTGGTTCCAGCTGGCCCAGGCCACGCGGCGGCGGGGCATCAGGCTGCGGTCGCCATGCAGCACGGCCACGTTGGGGGTGTAGCGGAAAGCGCCGAGGATCGCCTGCTCCTCCGCCGACGCATCCTCCAGCATGCGCAGGGCCTGGGGCGCGTGGGCGCCGATCACTACGTGGTCGAACGTCCGCGTCTGCCCGTGGACGTCGCGCACCTGCACGCCGTCGGTTGTGCGCCTGACGGCGGCCACGCCGCAGCCCGTGCGGATCTCGCCCCGGAAGGTTTCGGCCAGGCGCGAGACATAGGCGCGGCTGCCGCCATGCACCGTGCGCCAGGTGCGCCGGCCCAGGAACCGCAGCAGGTCGTGATTGTGGAAGAAGCGGATGAAGGCCGCCGCCGGATGCTCCCTCACCCCGGCCACGGTGGCCGACCAGATGGCGGCCGCCATGGGCAGCAGGTGGTCTTCCTGCACCGCCGCGCAGTAGCCGCGCATGTGCAGGTATTCGCCGAGGGAGATGACCGGATCGAGGGTCGGCAGCTCCTCCGGCGCGGTGCGGTAGAAGCGGTTCAGGTCGCGCAGCATGGCCCAGAACCGGGGCCGCACCAGGCTGCTGGGGCGGGCGAAGAGCGAGGCCAGGTTGTGGCTGCCGTACTCGATCTCGCCGTCGTCCAGCGACACCGCCAGCGACATGTCGGCGTGCTTGGTCGCCACGCCCAGGTGCGCGAACAGGGCCGTCAGATTGGGATAGTTGACCTCGTTATAGACGATGAAGCCGGTGTCCACCGCCGTCACCTCGCCGCCGGGCTGGGGGGCGTCGACCGTGTTGGCGTGGCCGCCCAGGCGGTCGGCGGCCTCGTAGATCGTCACCTCGTGCCGCGATCCCAGCAGCCAAGCCGCCGACAGGCCGGATACGCCCGCCCCAATCACGGCGATGCGAAGGGGGCGTTCAGGGGACGGGACGGCTGACGGCATGCTTCCTCCAAGGGGTGTCTGCGGGGACAGCTACGGGCGGTGAAGCATTGCGGATGCGCGGCGCATCCAAATGTCGCGCGGCGTCGTAGCTGCCGTCAGGAACGGAGGACCGCCGACGCATGAATCTGATCAACGCCCTTCAGGACGCGCCCGCCCCCGACTTCGTCACCCGTCCCGCCATCGCCAGCCTGGTGGCCGGGGCGCGCCGGGGTCTGGCGACCGAGAACCGTCCTGATATCGACGCCCGCTTCGCCGCCGAAATGGCCGCCCGCCCGGTGGCGGAGCACACGGACGCCGCCAACGCCCAGCACTACGAACTGCCGCCCCGCTTCTTCGAGTGCGTGCTGGGGCCGCGCCTGAAGTACTCCTCCTGCCTTTACCCCGCCGCCGTCACGACCCTGGCCGAGGCGGAGGTGTTCGCCCTCGCCGCCACCTGCGATCACGCCGGACTGCGGGACGGCCAGCAGGTGCTGGAGCTCGGTTGCGGCTGGGGTTCGCTGTCGCTTTGGATGGCCGAGCAGTATCCGGCGTCACGCATCACCGCCGTGTCCAACTCCCGCCCCCAGCGCGAGCACATCGAGGCCCAGGCGCGGGCGCGGGGTCTGACCAACCTGCGGGTCATCACCGCCGACATGAACGACTTCGACATCGCCGAGTATTTCGACCGCATCGTCTCGGTGGAGATGTTCGAGCACATGGCCAACTGGCGCGCCCTGCTGACCCGCGCCAAGGGCTGGCTGGCGGCGGACGGGCGGATGTTCATCCACGTCTTCACCCACGCCACCACGCCCTATCGCTTCGAGGTCAGCGACCGCAGCGACTTCATCGCCCAGCACTTCTTCACCGGCGGCGTCATGCCCAGCCATGGCCTGATCCGGCAGTTCCCCGACCTGTTCGAGGTGGAGGCCGAATGGCGCTGGAGCGGCGAGCATTATGAGCGCACCGCCTATGACTGGCTGGCCAACATGGACGCCCATCGTGACGAGATCGCCGGTCTGATGCGCGAGGTCTATGGCGCCGACGCCAGGCTGTGGACGCGCCGCTGGCGGCGGTTCTTCATGGCCACCGCCGGCCTGTTCGGCGACAGCGGCGGAGACGTGTGGGGCGTCAGCCATTACCGATTGAAAGCCGCCTAGGGAGAGCGCCGGTGCAGTATGTCTTCGCCTATCTGGGAGCCGGCGTCGGTTTCGTGGTGCTGGACGCCATCTGGCTGACCCTGGCCACGCCGCGGCTGTACAAGCCGATCCTGGGCGAAATCCTCGCCGAGAAGGTGTCGATGCCGGCGGCGGTGGCCTTCTACCTGATCTATCTGGCGGGGATCGTGCTGTTCGCCGTCGAGCCGGGACTGAAGGCCGGGTCAGCGACGCGGACGGCTCTGATGGGCGCGGCGCTGGGCTTCGTCGCCTACGCCACCTACGACCTGACCAACCAGGCGACGTTGAAGGTGTGGTCGTGGAAGATCACCGCCGCCGACCTGACCTGGGGCGTCGTCCTCACCTGCGGCTCGGCGCTGGCAGGTTACGCAGCGGCACGTTTCTCCGAACGTTTCTGACGTTGCCAGCCGGCGCGGGTCATGCGACGCCTTGGCTCCTAGAAGGGCCAAGGTTGTTGCATGAGCGTGATCACGGCGGACGAACAGCGCGCCCAGTTGAGCCGCGCCCTGCTGCGCACCGCCGCCGGCGACCGGCGCGCCCTCGAAGACGTCTATAATCGCACCTCGGCCAAACTATTCGGCGTCTGCCTGCGTATCTTGAACGACAGGAGCGAGGCCGAGGACGTGCTGCAGGAAGTTTATCTCAACGTCTGGCGAAAGGCGGACCAGTTCGACCCGGACCGGGCCAGCCCGATCACCTGGCTGTCGACCCTCGCCCGCAACCGCGCCATCGACCGCCTGCGCGTGACCGGCCGCCGCGACGCCCGCCCCATCGACGAGGCGTCGCAGATCTCCGACGACAGCCCCTCCGCCTTCGACGGCCTGAGCGCGACCCAGGACGCCCAGCAGCTTTCCCATTGCCTGGACGAGCTGGAGGAGAAGCACCGCTCGGCCATCCGCACCGCCTTCTTCGAAGGCCGCACCTATGAGGAGCTGTCCAAGGCCGCCGCTGTGCCGCTGGGCACCATGAAGGGCTGGATCCGCCGGTCGCTCATGAAGCTTCGGATGTGTCTCGAGTCATGACCGACGCCCACGAAGACGGACAGGACATGACCGCCGCCGAGTACGCCCTGGGCGTGCTGGGCGCGGACGAACGCGCCGCCGCCCGCCGCCGCATGGAGCGCGAGCCGGGCTTCGCCGCCGAGGTCGCGGATTGGGACCGCCGCCTGGCGCCGCTGGTGGACGAGGTGACGCCGGTCCGTCCGCCGCGCACCGTCTGGATGCGGATCAAGGCGGGCCTGGGCGCGCCGGTGACGATCTGGAACAACCTGAATCTGTGGCGCGCGGCCACGGGCGTTTCGGTCGCCGCGGCGGCGGCCTGCCTGGTGGTGCTGGTGACGACGCCGGCGCCGGTCGCGCCGCCCGCGCCAGTGGTCCCCGAGCCGAAGCCGACGCCCATGGCGGTGGCCGCCCTGAAGCCGGAGGCCGGCCCGCCCGCCTTCGTCGTGGCCTATGACGAGGCCGGCAAACGGCTGATCATCGCCCCGGCGGCGGTGAGCCCGGACGGCGTCCATGACCACGAGCTGTGGATGCTGCCGGCCGACGGCAAGCCGGTGTCCATGGGCGTGATCAGCGCCGGCCAGGTCTTGGTGATCCCCACCGAGCGCTTCGGCCTCAGCCAGACCGGCACGCTCGCCGTCTCGGCCGAACCCCTGGGCGGCTCGCCCACCGGCCAGCCCACCGGCCCTGTGGTGGCCAGCGGCAGCCTGACGCCGCTTTAGTCTCCTAAAGCCCCCCCTCGATGGGGGAGGGTTGGGTGGGGGTGAAACCGCCGGCCGGTTCCGTGCGGCCACCCCCATCCGCGGCCCTTCCCCCATCAAGGGGAAGGAAGCTCTACTGGTTGGCCGCCGCCAGCAGGATGGCGAGGCCGGTGCTCATGCCCTTGAGGCTGGAGCCCTTCTCCA
This sequence comes from Caulobacter segnis, assembly GCF_029543125.1. GTDB lineage: Bacteria > Pseudomonadota > Alphaproteobacteria > Caulobacterales > Caulobacteraceae > Caulobacter > Caulobacter segnis_D. The sequence goes on along the minus strand of NZ_JARQWW010000007.1, from coordinate 11,877 downwards.
CGTCGATCCATTCGTCCAGGGCGTGGGCGCGGCCGGCGGTGCCGCCCGAGCCGATGGTGATGCCCGGGATGCCGAGGCTCATCGGCATGTTGGCGTCGGTGGACGAGAACTGCAGCTCCGGCGACATGCCGCTGGCGCGGATGGCGTCCTGGGCGGCCTTCACCAGGGCGGTGTCGGCGCTGGTGGAGCCGCCCGGACGGTCGCCGATCATCTTCAGGTCGGCGCTGATCTTGCCGGCGCGGGTGGAGCGGGCGGCGTTCTCGCCCTCCACGGCGGCCGGAACGATCTTCAGGAACTGCTGGTGCAGCTTCTCAAGCTCTTCCGGGCTCTCCGAGCGCATGTCGAACTCCATCCACACGCTGTTCGGGATCGAGTTCACCGAGGTGCCGCCGCCGGTGACACTGGCCGAGTAGGTCGTGCGCGGCTTGGCCGGAACCTGGATCTTGTAGAAATCGGTGACCGCCTGGCTCATGGCCGTCATCGGGTTCACCAGGCCGAAGGCGCCGTAGCTGTGGCCGCCCGGACCGTTGAAGGTCACGCGATAGCGCTTGGAGCCCACGCCGCCGTTCACCACCCGCGACGGATCGGTGCCGTCCATGGAGATGAAGCTGCCGATGTTGTCCTTGTACTTGCCCTTGGTGAACAGGTAGCGGACGCCGCGCAGGTCGCCGGGGCCTTCCTCGCCCACATTGCCGACGAACAGGATGTCGTTCTTGGTCTTGATCCCGGCCTTGTCCATGGCGCGGATGTAGCCGAGCAGGACGGCCAGGCTGCGGGTGTCGTCGCCGATGCCGGGGGCCGACAGCTTGGTCCCCTCGCGCTTCACCTTGATCGGCGTGCCTTCCGGGAAGACCGTGTCGAGGTGTGCGGCGATGACGGTCAGCTTGCCGCCCTTGGCCGTGCCTTTGCGCACGCCCATGACGTTGCCTTCCTCGTCCATCTCCACGTCGGTCAGACCGGCCTCTTTCAGCATCGCCATATAGGCCTTGGCGCGCTCGGCCTCCTTGAACGGCGGCGCCGGAATCTCGACCAGGGTGATGATCTCGCTGACGATGCGGTCATGGTCCGCGTCGAGGGCGGCGACGGCGCTCTTGTAAGGCGCGCTGGCGACGATCTTCTCGGCGGCGGTCGGCGCCGCGAGGGCGAGACCCGGCGCGAGGGCCAGGGCGGCGATGAGGCTGAGACGGCTGACGGCGTGACGCATGAAACTGGACTCCCCCAAAACAGAGGCGCCTTGCTTAGCATCAATCCCACCCGCCAAAGCGCGGATAATCTGTAAGATCGCTGACACAAATGCGGCATAGGTTCGAGACCGCTGATCGTTGGGGGAAGCGTCACATGTTCAATCGTCGCCTGGTTGCCGCGGCGCTCGCGCCCCTGGTCCTGCTGGCTTGCGGCCCGCAGAAGCCGGCGGAGCAGAAGGTTCTGCGCTTCTCCATTCTGTCCACCGAGAGCTCGGCCAATCAGAGCGAGAAGTGGCAGCCGTTCCTGGACGACATGGCCAAGGAGACCGGCCTGAAGGTCGAGCCCTTCTACGCCAGCAACTACACCTCCCTGATCGAGGCCATGCGCTTCAAGCAGAGCGACGCCGGCTGGTTCTCGAACCAATCCGGGATGGAGGCGGTCCGGCGCGGCGGCGGCGAGGTGTTCGCCAAGTCCACCCACCCGGGCGGCAAGGAAGGCTACAACGCCCTCATCATCACCAAGCGCGGTTCGGGCGTGACGCTGGACAAGCTGCTGGCCTGCGGCAAGCGCTACTCGTTCGGCATGGGCGACGCCAAGTCGACCTCCGGCACCCTTGCGCCGCTGACCTATCTGTTCGGGCCGCGCGACATCGATCCGCAGGCCTGCTTCTCCAACCTGCGCTCGGCCAAGCACGAGGCGAACCTGCTGTCGGTGGCCAACGGCCTGCTCGACGCCGCCACCTACAACACCAACGACGTGGAGCGCATGCAGCGCCGCCACGACCCGAAGGCCGACGCGGTGCTGGAGCAGATCGAGGTGCTATGGACCTCGCCCAAGCTGCCCGAGGACCCCATCGTCTGGCGCAAGGACCTCGACCCCGAGATCAAGGCCAAGCTGAAGTCCTTCCTGCTGGGATATGGCGTCGGCGACGACGCCGACGCAGAGCGCGAGCGGAAGATCCTGACCGACCTCAACTTCGGCGTCTTCCAGGCGGCGGGCGACGATCATCTGATCCCGGTGCGGGAGATGGAGGCCGCCGCGAACCTTCTGGAGGCCCAGCGCAAGGGCGACGCCGCCGCCGCCGAAGCCGCCCGCAAGGCCATGAGCGAGCTCAGCGCCCGTCGCGGCGGCGCGCTGTAGGTCCGGAGCCCTCAGACTTTCTATAAGCTCGAAAGCGCATTTTTTAGCGCCGCCTTGGCGATTGTTGGGCTAATGAACCGCCCCTTCGCCAAGGACTCCTCTACTCCGTGATCGAATTCGAGCAGGTTCGCAAAATCTATCCCAAGGCCGGCGGCGCCGCCCTGGACGGCGTCTCCCTGCGCGTGGCCCAGGGCGAGGTGTTCGGCGTCATCGGTCAATCGGGCGCCGGCAAGTCGACCCTGATCCGGCTGATCAACGGGCTGGAGAAGCCGACCGACGGCCGCGTGGTCCTGGACGGCGCCGATGTGGGCGCCCTGCCCCCCGCCGGGCTGCGCGGTCTGCGCCGCCGCATCGGCATGATCTTCCAGCACTTCAACCTGCTGTCATCCAAGACCGTCGCCCAGAACGTCGCCTTCCCGCTGAAGCTGGCGGGGACGCCCCAGGCCGAGATCGACCGCCGGGTGGCCGAACTGCTGGCCCGCGTCGGCCTGGCCGACCATGCCGCCAAGTATCCGGCCCAGCTGTCCGGCGGCCAGAAGCAGCGCGTCGGCATCGCCCGCGCCCTGGCCACCAACCCGTCCGTCCTGCTGTGCGACGAGGCGACCAGCGCCCTCGACCCCGAGACCACCGACCAGATCCTGGCCCTGCTGGCCGACCTGAACCGCGAACTCGGCCTGACCATCGTGCTGATCACGCACGAGATGGAGGTCATCCGCCGCATCTGCCATCGCGTGGCGGTGCTGGAGCGCGGCCAAGTGGTGGAGACCGGCGAAGTGGCCGATGTCTTCCTGCACCCCAAGAACGCCGTCACCCGCCGCATGCTGGCCGACGCCGGGCTGGAGGATGACGCCATCCCCGCCGACGGCTCGGCCCTGCGCCTGACCTTCCGGGGCGCTTCGACCTATGAGCCGATCCTGGGCCGCATCGCCCGCGAGACCGGCGTCGACTATTCGATTCTGTCCGGGCGCATCGACCGCATCCGCGACGAACCCTATGGCCAGCTCACCGTCGCCCTGATCGGCGGCGATGTGGCCGAGGCCCGCCGCCGGCTGGAAGCCGCCGGCGTCCAGGTGGAGGCCGCGCGCTGATGGACAGCTTCTTCGCCAATATCGACTGGGCCGACATCGGCCAGGCGACCCTGGACACCCTGGCCATGCTGGGCGGCTCGCTGGCCCTGACCGTGGCCTTCGGCCTGCCGCTGGGCGTGGTGCTGTTCCTGACCGGCCCCCGCCAGTTGCTGGAGCAAAAGGCGGTTCACGCCGTTCTGTCGGTGATCGTCAACATCCTGCGGGCCGTGCCCTTCATCATCCTGCTGATCATCATGATCCCGCTGACCGTGCTGCTGGTCGGCACGTCGCTGGGCGTCGCCGGGGCCATCCCGCCGCTGGTCGTCGGCGCCGCGCCGTTCTTCGCCCGCCTGGTGGAGACCGCCCTGCGGGAGGTGGATCGCGGCGTCATCGAGGCCAGCCAGGCCATGGGCGCCACGCCCCGCCAGATCGTCTTCGGCGCCCTGCTGCCCGAAGCCCTGCCCGGCCTGATCGCCGGAATCACCGTCACCGCCATCGCCCTGGTGTCCTACACCGCCATGGCCGGGGTGGTCGGGGCCGGCGGCCTGGGCGACCTGGCCATCCGCTTCGGCTATCAACGCTTCCAGACCGACGTGATGATCGTCACCGTCGTGCTGCTTCTCGTGCTCGTGCAAGTGCTGCAGATGGTTGGCGACCGCCTCGTCGTCCGCGTCAGCCGCCGCTAGTTCAAAGGACCTTTCCCCGATGCTCGCCCGCCGCGCCCTTCTGATCGCCGCCGCCTCGACCCTGTTGCTGGCCGCCTGCAACCGCCAGCCGGCTCAGAGCGCCGCCGACACCCTGACCGTCGGCGCCACCGCCGTGCCGCACGCCGAGATCCTCGAAGTGGTCCGCCCGATCCTGGAGAAGGAAGGCGTGAAGCTGCAGGTGAAGGTGTTCAACGACTACGTTCAGCCGAACCTGCAGGTCGACCAGAAGCAGCTGGACGTGAACTACTTCCAGACCAAGCCGTACTTCGACGAGTTCAACAAGGAGCGCGGCACGCATCTGGTCACCGTGGTCGGCGTCCATATCGAGCCGCTCGGCGCCTATTCGCGCAAGCACAAGGCCCTGGCCGACATTCCGAACGGCGCCACGGTCGCCATCCCGAACGAGCCCAGCAATGGCGGCCGCGCCCTGCTGCTGCTGCAGAAGGCCGGACTGATCACCCTGACCGATCCGACAAACGCCCTGGCGACCCTGAAGGACATCGCCACAAACCCCAAGAACCTGAAGTTCCGCGAACTGGAGGCCGCCACCCTGCCCCGCGTCCTGGGCGAGCTGGACCTGGCGCTGATCAACACCAACTACGCCCTCGACGCCAAGCTGAACCCGACCCGCGACGCCCTGGCGATCGAGGACAAGGAAAGCCCCTATGTGAACTTCCTGGTCTCGCGCGAGGATAACAAGAACGACCCGCGCGTCCAGAAGCTGGCCAAGGCCCTGACCGGCCCCGAAGTGAAGGCCTTCATCGAGAAGACCTACGACGGCGCTGTGGTCCCGGCGTTCTAAAGGCTGAAGTTAAATCCTCCCCCTTGGGGGAGGTGGCCCAGAGGGCCGGAGGGGGACTGCTGAGCCAGAGCCCAGTCCTACCCCCTCCACCGCTTCGCGGTCCCCCTCCCCCAAAGGGGAGGATTTTAAGCCGCGCGGCGGTCGCCCTCGGCCGCCGCCGTCGACACAGCCTCGATCAGGCCGCGGGCGTCCAGGGGTTTGGTCAGGAAGGTCTCCACCCCCACCCGCAGCCATTGCTGGCGATGCTCCAGCAGGGCGTTGGCCGTCAGGGCCAGGATCGGCGTGTCCAGGTTGGCGCCGGTCTCGCGGATGCGGCGGGTCGCCTCGATGCCGTCCATGACCGGCATCTGCATGTCCATGAGGATGACGTCGAAGGCCTGGACGGCGGCGATCTTGACCGCCTCCTCGCCGTTCTCCGCCACCGTCACGCGGCAGCCCAGCGGCTCCAGATAAAGCTGGACGATCTTCTGGTTCACGGGATGGTCCTCGGCCAGCAGCACGTTGACCTGCCGCAGGCAGCCGTCGGCGACCTCCTCGTCATGCTCGGCGGAGATCGCGCCCTCGTCGCCGAAGACCAGCGGCAGCTCCAGGCGGAAGACCGAGCCGGCGCCGGGTTCGCTGCGCACGGTCAGGGAGCCGCCCATGGCCTCGGCCAGGTGGCGGCTGATGCTGAGGCCCAGGCCCGTGCCGCCATAGCTGCGGCTGGTGCCGGGATTGGCCTGCTCGAAGCGGTCAAAGATGCGGGCGGCCACTTCCGGCGTCATGCCCACGCCGGTGTCGCGCACCTCCACCCACAGCCGTGCGGGCCAGGTCAGCCGCCCGGCGTGCAGCTCGATGGAGCCTGCCTCAGTGAATTTCACGGCGTTGGACAACAGGTTCGACAGGATCTGCTGGAACCGCAGGGGGTCGGTGACGATGCGCGCCGGCACGTCGGCGAAGTCGCCGGACATGGTGACGCCCGCCGCCTCGGCCCGGCCGCGCCACAGGTGCAGGCTGGCCTCCAGCTTGGCGGGCAGGTCGATGGCGACCTCCTCCAGAACCAGCTTGCCGGACTCGATCTTCGACAGGTCCAGCACGTCGTTCAGCAGGCCCAGCAACACCTCGCTGGAATGGGACAGCATCTGCACATGCTCGGCCTGGGCCGGGGTCAGCTTGTCGTCCTGCAGCAGGGTGGCGGCGGCGACCACCGCGTTCATGGGGGTGCGGATCTCGTGGCTGATGGTGGCCAGGAAGGTGGACTTGGCGGCGCTGGCCTGTTCGGCGCGCAGACGCTCGGCGTCGGCCTGGTCGAGCGCTTGGCGAAGGGCGGCGTTGGTGGCCATGGTCCGCCGCACCGCCACGAACAGGTGCGTGCTGTAGAGTACGCCAGCGATGGTCACCGCCGTCATGGGCAGCATGTCGTCGCGCGGCGACAGCACGCCGCTGAGCAGCGGCAGGAACAGCAGGTAGGACAGATGCGGGATCGCGGCGGCCAGGAACAGCCGCCAAGCCGAGTGCATGTGCAGGGCGATGTGCAGCAGCCCGCCGGCCGGCTGCAGGATGGCGAACAGCTTGCCCGCCTCGCCGCCCGCGAACCACAGATAGACCGCGATGCCGGAATAGACCGCCGTGTTGAAGGTGGCCGAAAGGACGCACAGCCAGATGCGGACACGCGACGGTGCGCGGTCGGGATCCTGGCGGATGGGCTTGAAGGCGAGCCAGTCGATGGCCTGGGCTACGCAGACGCAACCGTACCAGACCGCCGGCCACAGCGGCCCGGAAAGCATGGTCGCCACGCCCGCCAGAAACAGGGCGAGCGCCAGGCGGGTCGGCAGTTCCTTGGCGCGAGTTATCGCCACCGCGCCGTAGTCTTCGGTCTTCGACACTCCAGGCTCTCCTCCCGGATAGGGGAGGAGCCTGCGCCTCAATGTTTAATCAAAGCCGCAGAAAACCGACTAACGCGCGAATATTTCGCCGCTTTCGCCAATTTTGATCCGGATCAGATACCGGGGATCATGCCCCCGTCCACCCGCACGATCGAGCCGGTGACATAGGCGGCCTGCCGGCTGGCCAGGAACGCCGCCACGGCGCCGTACTCCTCCGGCGTGCCCATGCGGCCGGCAGGAATGGCGGCGGTGGCCTCGGCCCGCACGTCTTCCTCGGTCCGGCCCTGCGCCTCGGCCCGCTTGCTGTCGAGAAAATGGATGCGGTCGGTGGCGATGCGGCCGGGCACGATGATGTTGGCGGTGATCCCGTGAGGCGCGACCTCCCGCGCCAGGGTCTTGGACCACCCCACCAGCGAGGCGCGCAGGGCGTTGGAGATGGCCAGGCCGGGGATCGGCGCCTCCACCCCCGACGAGGTGCTGGTGATGATCCGGCCCCAGCCAGCGGCCTTCATACCCGGCAGGACGCGGTCGGTGATGGCGATCACCGACAGCACCATGGCCTGGAACTGGGCGGTCCACAGGGCCGGGTCCTGTCCCTGGGCCTGCGTCGGCGGCGGGCCGCCGGTGTTGTTGATCAGGATCTCGACCGCACCGAGTTCTTCCTCGATCCAGGCGATGTTCGGCTCGATCTGCGCCGGATCAGCGAGGTCCCAGGTCAGAGGCAGGCAGCGGACGTTCCTGTCCCAGACCTGACAACAGGTCTCCTCGACGGCGGCGGCGTTGCGGCCCGCCACCGCGACCCGCACGCCCTCAGCCGCCAGGGCCCGCGCGATCCCTCTTCCCAGTCCGCCGCTGCCGCCCAGGACAAGCGCCGTTTTGCCGGCGATGCCAAAATCCATCAAACGCTCCGATCAAATCGTGCTCTGACAGAAGGGCGTCAGACCGCCCGACGCAAGGTCGTAAAAGCCGAGAGTTCACCGCTTGGCGACGAACACCGGTCGATCACCGCATGGTCGGGATGACGAAGGCGCTGTCCTCGCTCTCGCCTTCCGGCCAGCGGGCGGTGACGGTCTTCACCTTGGTGTAGAACTTCACGCCTTCCATGCCGTGCTGGTTGGTGTCGCCGAAGGCGCTGCGCTTCCAGCCGCCGAAGGTGTGATAGGCCACCGGCACCGGGATCGGCACATTGATGCCCACCATGCCCACATTGACCTGAGAGGCGAACTCCCGCGCCGCCCGGCCGTTGCGGGTGAAGATCGCCACCCCGTTGCCGTACTGGTGCTCCGACGGCAGGCGCACCGCCTCCTCGAAGGTCTCGGCGCGGACGATCTGCAGGACGGGGCCGAAGATCTCTTCCTGGTAGGTCTTCATGGTCGGCTTGACCTGATCGAACAGGGTCGGGCCGATGAAGAAGCCCTTCTCGTAGCCCTGCAGGGCGAAGTCGCGGCCGTCGACCACCAGCTCCGCCCCCTCCTCGGCGCCCAGGCGGATGTAGTCCGCCACCTTGGCGCGGTGGGCGCTGGACACCACCGGACCGTAGTGCGCCTCGCCGTCGGTGCTGACCCCAACCTTCAGGGTCTCGATGCCGGCCACCAGCCGCTCGCGCAGCTCGTCAGCCGTAGCCTTGCCCACCGGCACCACCACCGGCAGGGCCATGCAGCGCTCGCCGGCCGAGCCATAGGCCGCGCCCAGCAGGTCCTTCACCGTCTGGTCCATGTCGGCGTCAGGCAGGATGATCCCGTGGTTCTTGGCTCCGCCCATGGCCTGGACGCGCTTTCCGTTCGCCGTGCCCTGGGAATAGACGTAGTGCGCGATGTCGGACGAGCCGACGAAGCTGACGGCCTTGATGTCCAGGTGCTGCAGGATGGCGTCGACGCTGACCTTGTCGCCATGCACGACGTTCAGCACGCCCTTCATGTCCAGGCCCAGCTCGGCCCCGGCCTGCATCATCAGCTCGGCCAGGCGCACCGGCACCGACGGGTCCTTCTCCGACGGCTTGAGGATGAAGGTGTTGCCCACCGCGATGGCCACCCCGAACATCCACATCGGGATCATGGCGGGGAAGTTGAACGGGGTGATCCCCGCCGCCACGCCCAGGGGCTGGCGCATGGAATAGACGTCGATGCCCGGCCCGGCGCCTTCGGTGTATTCCCCCTTGAGGACATGGGGGATGCCGCAGGCGAACTCGATCACCTCCAGGCCGCGCTGGATGTCGCCCTTGGAGTCGGCGATGACCTTGCCGTGCTCGCTGGACAGCAGCTCGGCCAGCTGGCCCATGTTCGCCTCGACCAGGCGCTTGAACTCGAACATCACCCGGGCGCGGCGCTGCGGGTTCACCGTGCTCCAGACGCGCTGGGCGGCGACGGCGGCCTGCACCGCCGCATCGAGCTCGGCGGGGGTCGCCAGCTGGACGCGGGCCTGGATCTCGCCGGTGTTGGGACTGAACACGTCGCCGAACCGGCCCGAGGCGCCTTCAAAGGCCTGACCGTTCACGAAATGGTGGATGCTGCGCATGGGGCTCCTCCGTAATTCTTGTTTTGCGGAACGAGCTATCAAACCACGCCGCCTTGGGCGAATGATTTTCGCCGAATGCGGCGACCTAGGGGCGATGGCTGGCGCGGGACGAGCGAACTCCGGTATGAGCGGGCATGGAAGATCATTCGACGACATTGGGCGAGACCCGCGTGCTGGTCTTTTCGCCGCACGGTCCGCTGCTGGCGGCCGAATCCGACGCCAACGACTTCATCAGCGCGGCGTGGTCGCACGAGGCGGAGTGGCTCGTGATCCCAACCGCACGGCTGGGACCGGACTTTCTGCGGCTCAGCACCCGCATAGCCGGCCTCGTCATCCAGAAGTTCGTCAATTACCGACTGAACGTGGCCATCGTCGGCGACATTTCGACGGAGATCGCCGGCAGCGACGCCCTGCGCGATTTCGTCCACGAGTCGAACCTGGGCCCGTCAGTCTGGTTCGTTCCAGACCTGGCGGCGCTCGAACGAGGGCTGGCGGTCCGCGCCTAGGCCGGCGCGTACTTCTCGAACGTGGCCATCTGGTCGGCCAGGGCCTTCTGGAAGCAAGGCCGCGCCTCGCAACGCCGCAGATAGGCGCCCAGCACCGGATCGGCGGTGACCAGATCCGTGTGCCGCAAGTTGCGCAGCACCGTCGTCATCAAGAGATCGGCGGCGGTGAACCGGCCCGCGACCAGATAGTCGTCGCCCGCCAGATAGGAAGCCAGTTCGGTCAAGCGGCGCTTCACGAAGGCCTCCGCCTCCGGCCGACGCGCCAGCGCCCACGCCTGGCCGGGATGGAACAGGTCCAGGTCGGCCAGACCATCGAAGGCGGGCTCCATGGTGTTCATCGCGGCGAACAGCCAGGTGACCGTCTTCGCGCGCTGCTCCACGTCCGATGGCATCAGGGCTTCGGTGCGTTCCGCGATGTGCAGGACGATAGCCCCGGATTCGAAGAGAACCTGGCCGCGCTCTTCATAGGCCGGCACCTGGCCGAAGGGCTGCTTCTCGCGATAGGCCTCGCTTTCCTGATCTTCCGGTCCGATCAGCCTGATTTCATAAGGCCAGCCCGCCTCTTCCAGAGCCCAGCGGACCCGCAGGTCGCGCACCAGTCCCTGAGCGAAATCCGGAACCCATTTAAAAGCGCTGACCTTGATCATGGTCTTTTCTCCCTTCGTGCGGCTGAGCCGCTTCATCTCAAGGACGGACGAGGGGGAGGGTTTCCGACACGTCCCGGCAAATTCTCCGCGCCGCCTTGCCAGCCATGGGTCGGCTCGCGATCATCCGGCCATGCGGAAGGCGGCGGACGACATCATTGCGCTTTATGAGCGCCACGCGGAGGACTACGACCGCGACCGCGGACGCAGCCTGATGGAGCGGGGATGGCTTGCGGCCTTCCGCAAGGCCGCCAGTCCGGATGCGCCGATCCTCGACCTTGGCTGCGGCTGCGGCGAGCCCATCGCCCGACACCTGATCGAGGCGGGCCATGCGCTGACCGGCGTGGACTCCTCCACCACCCTCGTCGCGCTTTGCCGCAAGCGCTTTCCGAGCGGAGACTGGCGCGTGGCCGACATGCGCCGCCTGGACTTGGGTCGGCGTTTCGGCGGGATTTTGGCCTGGGACAGCTTCTTCCACCTGACGCCGGCGGACCAACGCGCCATGTTCGCGGTTTTTCGGGACCATGCCGCGCCTGGCGCGGCGCTCATGTTCACCAGCGGGCCCAGCGCGGGCGAGGTCGTCGGCGAATATCGAGGCGACCCGCTCTATCACGCCAGCCTGGACCGAACGGAGTATGAGGGTTTGCTGGCCAGCCACGGCTTTCGGGTGCTGCGGCATTTGGCCGACGACCCGAGCTGCGGGGGACACACCGTCTGGCTGGCTCGCTTCGAGAATTGATCAAAAGGCTTGAGCGGCCTGTCGGGTCGGCCGCCGCTCGTCCGTCCTAGGGCGGACAGACACCACGAGGAGCCCCTATGTCCTTCCAGGCCTATCTCAACGCCGTTGAGGCGAAGACCGGCAAGAGTCCAGACGCCTTGAAAGCGCTCGCCGCCGCCAAGGGGCTTGCCGGACCCGGCGTGAAGGCCGGCGACGTGGTGGCGTGGCTGAAGGATGAGTTCGACCTGGGCCGGGGCCACGCCATGGCGATCTTCGCCCTGCTCAAGGCCGATGTGGAGCCGCGCGGCGCGGCAGGCGACCGGATCGACAAGCTGTTCTCGGGCGGCCGTGCGTCCCTGCGCCCGCTGTTCGACGCCGTGGCGGAAAAGGCCAAGGCCCTGGGTGACGACGTCGACCTGGCCCCCACGGACACTTATGTCAGCCTGGTTCGCGGCACGCGGAAGTTCGCCATCGTCCAGCCGGTTGCGGGCCGTCTCGACATCGGCGTCAAGCGCAAGGCCGTGGCTCCCACCGAACGCTTCGCCGCCGCCGGCTCCTGGAACAGCATGGTCACTCACCGCTCCCGCCTGACGGACGCCGCCGAGATCGACGCGGAACTGGTGGAGTGGCTGTGGGCCGCCTACGCGGCGGCCTAGGTGTCGTTTCCAAGAAGGTTGTTCACCCGTTGCCAGGGTGTGAGGCCGGCGATGCCTGAGTGTGGTCGTTTGA
>NZ_JARQWW010000006.1 GCF_029543125.1 Caulobacter segnis | reverse complement strand
CGAGTAATCTCGACCGTCTCAGCGATCAGCTGATCCAAGCGAAGGCCCCGCGGAGCAATCCGCGGGGCCTTTTGCTTGGGCGAACGAAGCTCGACCGGAATCGCTTGTCGGACCGCGGTTCTCGGCCTCCTATTTCCCCCGAGGGGAAATCTTTTGGGGGACCGCATGTCCGACTTCACGATCCAGAACCGCCGCACGCTGCTCACCGGAGCCGCCGCGGCGGGCCTGTTCACGCCGGGGCTCGTCCTGGCCGCCAGCGGCGACATCGCCGCCATCCGCAAGGCCGCCGAGGCCGGCTACGACGCCTCGGTCAAGCGCATCCAGGAGTGGATCGCCCTGCCGTCCATCGCGGCCGAGAACCGCGACATGGACAAGGGCGCCGACTACATGATGGGCCTGGCCCGCGACGCCGGCTTCCAGCACGTGGAGAAGGTCCCCACCGACGGCCACCCCGGCGTGTTCGCGACCCTGGACGTTGGCGCCAAGCGCTGGATGGGCATCTACTTCATGTACGACGTGAAGCAGTATGATCCGGCCGAGTGGTCATCGCCGCCGCTGGAGGCGCGCATCGTCGACAAGCCGGGCTTCGGCAAGGTCATCGTCGGCCGGGGCGCGGTGAACCAGAAGGGGCCGGAGGCCACCTTCCTGGCCGCCCTGCACGCCATCCGCGCGGCGGGCAAGAAGTCGCCGGTGAACCTCGTCCTGGTCTGCGAGGGTGAGGAGGAGATCGGCAGCCCGAACTTCCACCAGATCGTCGCCAAGCCGCACATCCTGGCCGCCCTGAAGAAGTGCGAGGGCGTGATCATTCCCGCGGGCTGGCAGGCCCCCAGCAACGGCGGCGTCAGCGTCAACCTCGGCGCCAAGGGCGTGGTCGAGTTCGAACTGGTCTCCAGCGGCGCCACCTGGGGCCGGGGCCCCAAGACCGACATCCATTCCAGCGAGAAGGCCCGGGTGGACAGCCCGGCCTGGCGGCTTGTCCAGGCCCTCGGCACGCTGGTCACGCCGGACGGCAATTCTTCGGCCATCGACGGCTGGTTCGAGCATGTGCGGCCGCTCACCGCCCGTGAGAAGGAGCTGATCGGCCTGGCCGCCCAGCGCATGAGCGAGGCGGACGCCAAGAAGGCCCTGGGCGTCGACAAGTGGATCGACGACCTGCCCTGGGAGAAGGCGCTGGAGCGTCTGGCCTCCCAGCCCACGGTGAACATCGAGGGGCTGGTCAGCGGCTATACTGGCGTCGGCGGCAAGACCGTCCTGCCGGGCCGGGCGGTGGCCAAGATCGACCTGCGCCTGGTGCCGAACCAGACCATGGCCGACTGCGTGAAGAAGATCCGCGCCCACCTGGACAAGCGCGGCTTCACCGATATCGAGGTCAATGTCAGCGGCGGCTACGACCCCACCGAGACGGACGAGAACAGCCGTCTGATCCGGGCGGAGCTGGCCACCTACAACAAGCGCGGTGTGCCGGCGTCGGTCTATCCGCGCCTGGCGGGGTCGTGGCCGGGAGCGGTGTTCACCTCCGCGCCGGTCAGTCTGCCCGCCGGCCAGTTCGGCCTGGGTCACGGCAGCGGGGCCCATGCGCCCAACGAGTACTATGTGATCGAAAGCAGCAACCCGAAGGTCGAGGGCCTGGTCGGCGCGACCATGGGCTATGTGGACTTCCTCTACGAGATCGCGGCGATCAAGTAGGGCGCCAAATCCTCCCCCTCTGGGGGAGGGGAACCGCGAAGCGGTGGAGGGGGCTTTCCAGTCAGCAAGACCCCTCCGTCCCTCCGGGCCACCTCCCCCGAAGGGGGAGGACCTGAAAGAAGAAAGGCCCCGGATTGCTCCGGGGCCTTTTGTTTTAGAGCCGGTCGGCCGGGGCGCCTTCGCCCGCCGCCTCGCGGGGGGTGACCCACCGGGCCAGCTTGGGCCGCAGCCAGGCCTCGAAGTCGTCGACGATCTCGTACACGACCGGCACCAGCACCAGCGAAAGCACGGTGGAGGTGATCAGGCCGCCGATCACGGCCACGGCCATGGGTTGGCGGAACTCCGCGCCCTTGCCGATCCCGAGCGCGGTGGGGAGCATGCCCGCCATCATGGCCAGGGTGGTCATGACGATGGGGCGCGCCCGTTCGCGGCAGGCCTCGATGATGGCGTCACGCTGGCTCTTGCCGGCGCGCTCCTCCTCGATGGCGTACTCGACCAGCAGGATCGAGTTCTTGGCCGCCAGGCCCATCAGCATCAGGAAACCGATCAGCGACGGCATGCTCAGCGACTGGCCGGTGATCAGCAGGGCGAAGAACGCGCCGCCGATGGCCAGGGGCAGGGCCGACAGGATGGTGATCGGCTTGAAGAAGCTTTTGAACAGCAGGACCAGCACGCCATAGACGAGGCCGATGGCCGACAGCAGGGCCACCGCGAAGCCGGTGAACAGCTCCACGAAGGCCTCCTGGTCGCCGGCCGAGGCGGGAGTCACGCCTTCCGGCAGCTTCTTCATGGTCGGCAGGTTGTTGACGTCGGTGATCGCCTGGCCGAGTTGCGCGCCGTTGTCGAGGTCGGCCTCGATGGTCAGCTGACGCTTGCGGGCGAAGCGGTCGATCTTGGCCGGGCCGGCCTGGAACTCCACGTCCGCCACGGTGTCGAGGCGGGTTGTGGAGCCGTCGGCGGTCGGCACGCGCAGGCCCTTGATGGCCTCCAGGTCGCGACGCGCCTCTTCAGGCAGGCGGATGCGGATCGGCACACGACGCTCGCCGTCGGTCAGCTTGGCGACGTTGGCGTCGATGTCACCCACCGTGGCCACGCGGGCGATCGCGGCGATGTCGGCCGAGCTGACGCCCAAGCGGGAGGCTTCGTCCGGACGCGGGCGGATGACGATTTCCGGGCCGCTCGGCGGGGACGACGGACGCGGATCGGCGACCGTCTTCAGACCGCGCATCTCACGCTCCACCTGCAGGGCGGCGCGCTCCAGGGCGTCGCCGTCCTCGGCGGTGAGGATGGTCTGCACTTCGGATGTGCCCCAGTCGCCCAGCAGGTTCACGCGGGCGTCAGGGATGTCGTGCAGCCCGGTGCGGACGATCTGCTTGATCTCGGTCACGGTCAGGTCGCGCTTGTCGTTCAGCACGATGGTGACCGTGGCGTCGCGCAGGTCGGAGCCGCTCTGGCCGCCCCAGCCGCTGGCGATGTTGGAGCCCACCTGGGAGAAGACGTGAGCCGTCTCGGGGCGTTCCTCGAACATGCGGGTGATCGCGGCGACGGTGCGCTCCATCTGCGGGGCCGTGGCGCCGGGAGGGCCCTGGACCTTCAGATAGTAGTAGTTGGCGTTGCCGGCCGGCTGGAAGGCCGTGGGCAGCAGGCCCGCCAGCATGATCGAGCCGATGAAGATCACGCCGCCGATGATGCAGCTGACGATGCGGTGATCCAGCGCCCAGTTCAGGACCGCCGGATAGCGCCCCTCGAACGGCTTGCGCGCGTGCGGCTGGGTGTTCGGCTTCAGGAAGTAGGCGGCCAGCAGCGGGGTGAGCAGGCGGGCGACCACCAGCGAGAACAGCACCGCCACGGCGACGGTCAGGCCGAACTCCTTGAAGAACTGGCCCGGCATGCCCGGCATGTAGGACACCGGCACGAACACCGCGACGATGGTGAAGGTGGTCGCCACGACCGCCAGGCCGATGGCGTCGGCGCCTTCCATGGCGGCCTGATAGGGGCGCTGGCCGCGGCTGACGCGCTTTTCGATGTTCTCGATCTCTACGATGGCGTCGTCGACCAGGATGCCGATGACCAGAGTCAGGGCCAGCAGGGTCACCACGTTCAGCGAGAAGCCGGCGACGGCCATGAAGGCGAAGGTCGGGATCAGCGAGACGGGCATGGCCAGGGCGGTGATCGCCGTGGCGCGCCATTCGCGCAGGAACATGAACACCACCAGCGAGGCCAGCAGCATGCCTTCGAGCAGGGTGTGCTCGGTGGCGGTGAAGCTGGCGCGGGTGTCGTCCACGGTCGAGAAGATCTTGGTGAAGGTCACGCCGTTGTTGGCGGCGCCCAGCTTCTCGATGGCCTTGGCCACGCGGTCCTCGACCTCGACGTCGGAGCTGTCGCGGGTCTTCATGACCTGGAAGGCGACGACCGGCTTGCCGTCCAGGCGGGCGAAACCGCGGACCTCGCCGGCGCCGTCGCCGATCTCGGCCACATCGGTCAGCTGCACGAAGCGGCCGCCGCCGGTGGGGATGGTCAGGGCGCGCAGCTGCTCCAGCGTCTCGGCGGCGCCGAGGACGCGCAGGGTCTGCTCGCGGCCGCCGATGCGGACGCGGCCGCCGGGGGCGTCGACGCTGAACGAGGCCAGGGCCTGGTTCAGCTGCGGCGCCGTCACGCCCAGGGCCGCCATGCGGTCCGGGTCGGCGATGATGTTGATCTCGCGGTTCACGCCGCCCACGCGGGCGACCTGGGCCACGCCCTTTTCGCCTTGCAGGGCGCGGGTCACGGTGTCGTCGATGAACCAGGACAGCTCGGTCGGGGCCATGGCCGGCGCGGCGACCGCGATGGTCAGGATCGGGGCGCTGTCGATCTCCAGGCGCTGGACGATCGGCTCGTCGATCTCGCGCGGCAGCTGGGCGCGGGCCTGGTCGACCTTGGAGCGGACCTCGTCGGTAACCTTCTGCAGGTCCTCGCCCAGCTCAAACTCGACCGTGGTGGTCGAGGCGCCCTGGACCACCGACGAGCGGATGGTCTTGATGTTCGAGATGCCGGCCAGGGCGTCCTCGACGGGACGGGTGACCTGGGTCTCAAGCTCGCCCGGCGCCGCGCCGCTTTGCGTGACGGTGACCGTCACGGCGGGGAAGGTGACGTTCGGGAACTGCTTGATCGGCAGCGACAGGTACGCGCCGATGCCGACGATCACCAGGGCGATGAACAGCAGGGCGACGGGCGTCGGGTTCTTGATCGCCCAAGCTGAAATTCGAAGTTGCGACCCTTCGGGAGCCATCAGCGCGCCGCCTTCTGGTTCGGAGCCCCGGGGGCGGAGCCTTCAACCGGCTTCACCACATCGCCGTCCAGGGCGAAGGCCGCGGCGCCGAGCAGGACGCGGGCGCCGGCGGGCGGGCCCTGAACCAGCTCCACATAACCGCCGCCGCGCTGGCCGGTCTTCACCGGCACCTGCTTGACCTTGTTGTCGGCGCCGACCGTGGCCACCGAGGCGCCTTCGGCGTCATAGCGGACAGCCGTTTCCGGCACGGCCAGGACCTGACGTCCGCCGCCGCCGAACACGCCGCGGGCGAAGCCGCCGGCGCGCAGGTCGGAGCGGACGGGCAGGCGCACACGCACGCGGCCTAGTTGGGTCTCGGCGTTGACCTGCGGGCTGATCAGACGAACCGCGCCCTGCACCTGGGCGCCGCCCGGCAGGGTCACGGTCACCGGCGAGCCGACAGTCAGCTTGGACAGGTCGGCTTCGTTCAGTTCGGCGTCGAGCTCGATGAGCTGGTCGCGGGCGATGCGGAACCACGGGGTCGTGCCGCCGCCGGAGACGTCGCCCGGACGCACGGTGCGCTCCAGCACCACGCCGCTGACCGGGGCGGTGATGGTCATGCGCTCAGAACGGGTGCGCAGCTCCTTCAGCGCGGCCTGCTGGGCCTTGGCGGTGTAGCGGCGGGTCTCGATCTGCTCTTGCGAGAGAACCCCCTGACCGTCGAGGCCGGCCACGCGGCGGGCTTCGGCTTCGGCCTGGGCGGTCACGGCCGCTTGTTGGTCGACCTGAGCGCGCAGCAGCGTGTCGTCGAGCTGAGCCAGAGGCTGGCCGGCGCGGACCACGGCGCCTTCCTCCACCAGGACGCGGGCGACGCGGTAGCCGGAAAGCTCCGAGCCGACGGCGGCCTCCTCACGCGGGATCAGGCGGCCCGAGGCGGTGAGGCCGGCGCCGATCGAGCGGGTCTCGACGCGGGTGACGGTGACCGTGCGCGCGTCGTCCGAGGCCTTGGCCGGAGCCTTCTCCTCCTTCTTGCCGCAAGCGGCGATGCCGACGGCCAGAACCAGGGCGGCGGTCGTCCAGGGGCGAAGAGTGCTCATGCTTGGGGCTCTTTGGCGGGGGTCTTGGCGGCCGTTGCGGCCTTGTTGTCGAGCGGAGTCCAACCGCCGCCGATGGCCTTGTAGGCCTGGACGGTGCGGGTCAGGGATTGAACCTGGGCTCCGGTGAGGGCGGTGCGGGCGGTGCGCCAGTTGGTCTCGGCGGTCACCGCGGCGGTCAGGTCGTCGAAGCCCATGTCGTAGCGCTTGCGCGCGGCGTCATAGGCCTTGCGGGCGCGGGCCTCGCCAGCGGTCAGCAAGTCGACGCGGCGACGATCGGCGGCCAGGCGGACGAGGGTGTTCTCGGCCTCGCCATAGGCGTCCTGAACGGCCTTCTCGTAGGCGATCACCGCCTGCTCTGCGCGGGCGCGGGTCGCCTTCTCCTGAGCCAGCAGCTGAGGGATGTCGAGGATCGGCTGCATCAGCGTGCCGCCGATGTACCAGGCGCGCGTCGTGCTCTCGAAGCCCGGCAGCTCGCTGCGGGTCAGGCCGATGCCCGGGGTCAGGGTGAAGCGCGGGAAGAGCGCGACTTCGGCGCCGCGAAGAGTGCCGGCGGCGCTGCGGACGCGCATCTCCGCCTCGCGCACCTCTGGACGTCGCGCCAGGAGCTCGCCGGGGATGGAGGCCGGCACCGCCGGGGCGGTCGGCACGGCGGCGGGAGCGGGCAGGCTCTCCACCGGATCGATGCCTCGGCCCGCCAGGATCAGCAGGGTGCGCTTGGCGGCCTGAAGTTCGGCCTCCAGGTTCGCGGCCTGGGCGTTCGACTGCGCCAGGGAGGCGGCGGACTGGTCCGCTTCGGACGAGGCGGCGAGACCCGCGGCGGCGCGCTTGGACGCCACCTGATAGAGGTCGTTCTGAAGGCGCGCGGTCTGGCGCGCGTCCTCCAGCTGGATGGCCAGGCCGCGCGCCTCGAAATAGGACTGGGCCACATTGGCGGCCAGGCTGGCGCGGGTTGCCTCGTAGTTGAAGCGGACGGCGGCGTAGTCGGCGTCAGCGACCTGGCGGGCCGCGCGGCGGGCGCCGAAGAAGTCCAGCTCCCAGCTGACGTCGAAGTTCAGGCCGTAGTTCTTCTGGATCCCGCTGTTGGCGAAACCGGGAATATCCAGCTGGGTGCCGTCCAGCACCTTGCTGTCGGTGCGGCGGGCGTTGCCCTGCAGTTCGCCGTCCGGAAGATAGATGTCCCAGATGGTGCCGCGGCGCGTGGCGCGGGCCTCGTCGAGGCGAGCGGCGGCGCTGCGCGCATCAGGGCTGCGCTCCAGCGCCGTCTGGATCAGGGCGGTCAGCTCAGGATCGTTGAATGCGGTCCACCACTGGTCGAGCGCGATGGCGTCGGCCGGAGCGGCGGCGCCCGGAGCCTGATAGGCGGTCGGAAGGGTCAGGTCGGGCTTCCGCGGGGGCGTGCCGCATGCGGCCAGCACCAGCGGAGCGAGCGCCACGGCGCCCAGTACTCTTATTCTCATCGGCTCCCCGCCTCTGCGCCGATGACGGCCCCTCGGCCAGGCAGCGCTACGCAATACGGGCGGAAAATAGTCTTGGTCGATGACGCTTGCCATACCGCTCGAGCCGATTCCTGACAGCAGTTCGCAGATGTGTCCCCGGCGCAGCAGACCACTCGCTCCGCCAAGCGCCTGTTGACGTTGCTTCAAAACATACCGCATCATCGAAACAAGTGTTCGTCAGGAGGGGTCTGGCGTGATGCGTGCGCGTTCTTCGTCGCCAATGAAAGCTGCGCTGTGGCGCGGAGCGCGGTGGATTGAGCGAGTTCGAGCCGTAAATCCCGCCTCGTCGCTACGAACTCCGTTCCCCCAAAAGATACCGATTGTTCTGTTTCAAGGAGGCTGCGCCGCCTGAGACCGCTCGTACGTAACAAGAACAAAAGCAGTTACGCGCAATAAAAAAGGGAGGATTGTAATGACGAGAATGGGTTTCCTGACGGGAGCCTCGCTCCTGGCCATGACCGCCATGGCGCCAATCGGCGCCGCGGCGCAGGATGCACAGAATACCGTGGAGGAAGTGGTCGTCACCGGCTCGCTGATCCGGGGTACGCCGGAGAACGCGGCCCTGCCGGTGGACGTGATCTCCGCCGAGGAGCTTCAAAAGCAGGGCTCGCCCTCGACGGTGGAGCTGATCAAGTCGCTGGCCGTCAGCAACGGCGTCCTGGGCGACACCAACCAGTTCGACAGCCGCGCCCAGGGGTCTGAAGGCTCCGGCTCGGTGAACCTGCGCGGTCTGGGCTCCATGCGCACCCTGGTGCTGCTGAACGGCCGGCGCATGGCGATCAACCCGCTGGCCCAGGCTGGGGCGGGGATCGTCGACACCAACATGATCCCTTCGGCGGCCATCGGCCGGGTCGAGGTGCTGAAGGACGGCGCCGCCGCCACCTATGGCTCGGACGCCATCGGCGGGGTGGTCAACTTCATCACCCGCAATCGTTTCGATGGCGCGGAGTTCGCCGCCGACTATCGCTTCGTTGAAGGCTCGCAAGGCGGCGACTATTCGCTGAGCGCCCTGTGGGGCTGGGCCAACGACCGCATGGACGTG
Source organism: Caulobacter segnis (assembly GCF_029543125.1). Classification (GTDB taxonomy): domain Bacteria; phylum Pseudomonadota; class Alphaproteobacteria; order Caulobacterales; family Caulobacteraceae; genus Caulobacter; species Caulobacter segnis_D. The sequence goes on along the minus strand of NZ_JARQWW010000006.1, from coordinate 234,052 downwards.
ATGCTGTCGGCCGGCTGGCAGCATCGTGGCGAACTCGACGTGATCGAGCGCGACTGGGCCAACCGTCCCTATCTGGAGAATCCGGAAGGCGGCTGGACCGCCGCGGGCAATCCCGGGACCTTCCTGTCCTTCACCGCGCCGGCGGCCACCGGGGCCACCCTGTTTCGCGATCCGCAGTGCGCGGCCCTGGGCGGCACGCCCGGCTTCAGCGGCACGACGCCCGCCTGCTACGAGCACTACATCGAGTGGGACAACCTGGTTGAGAAGGAAGAGCACTATCAGGTCTACGGCCAGTTCAATTACGAGCTGTCGGACAATCACAAGTTCCACCTGGAAGGCCTCTATGGCCGCACCGAGGTGCCCAAGTGGGAGACGACGCCGTCCTACGCCCTGCTGGCCAATCCGACCCCGGAAGCGCTGGCGGGCGCAGGGGCGCTGGCGGGTGCGCTCTATGCCGGCCGCTTCTATGTCCCAACCAACAACCCGGGCCTGATCGACTTCGCGGCCAAGAACCCGCAGTACAGCTTCCTGACCACCTTTGGCGCGGCCTATCTGGCGCCGGCGGCGCGGCCGTTCCTGGTGGGCGGCAACCCGATGTTCGACAACGGGCCGTCGCGCGGCGAACGCTACTACGACTTCTACCGGTTCTCCGGCGGGCTGAACGGCGTGTTCGGGCCGGACATCGGCTACGACCTGGCCGTCACCTACAGCGAGCAGAAGGGCACGCGGACCGGCTACGACACCATCGTCAACCGGCTGGAGCTGGCCCTGCGCGGTCTGGGCGGTCCGAACTGCAACCGCTCCGCCAATACGCCGGGCCAGAACGGCTGCCTCTGGTACAACCCATTCTCCAACGCCATCCAGAAGAACATGATCACCGGCCAGGTGAACCCGCAGTACAACGCGGCGGTGGCCAACAGCGCCGAGGTGACGCGCTGGTTCTTCCAGGAGTTGAGCACCACCCAGAAGGCGAAGCTGTTCGTGGTTGACGCCGTGCTCAACGGCGGGCTGGGCATCACCCTGCCGGGCGGCGACGTCAAATGGGCGCTGGGCACGCAGTACCGGAAGGACTGGTTCAAGTCCGACTACAACGACATCAGCAACACCCTGGTGAACCCCTGCCTGGCCTCGCCGGACTTCGGGGTGAATAACTGCCCGGTGGCGCAGCGCAGCGGACCGTTCGGCTTCCTCGGCGCCGGCACGCCCAATGACACCAGCGGCGATGTCTACGCCCTGTTCGGCGAGCTGCAGGTGCCGCTGCTAGAGAGCCTGAACTTCCAGTTCGCCGCCCGCTACGAAGACTATGGCGCGGCGGTGGGTTCGACCTTCGATCCCAAGGCGTCTGTGCGCTGGCAGGCGACGGACTTCCTGGCCCTGCGCGGCTCGGTGGGCACCACCTTCCGTGGGCCGCCCCTGGCTCAACTGGCGCCCGGCAACATCACCTCGCTGCAGTCGATCCTCGGCACGTTCCGGGCCGTTGACATCGGCGGTAACCCGAACATGGATCCGGAAAGCGCCACCACCTACAGCATCGGTGTGATCCTGGAGGCGGGCGGTTTCCGCGGTTCGATCGACTACTTCAGCTTCGACTTCGACAACCCGATCGTGGCCGAGCCGGTGGCCGGGATGGTAAACGCCGTGTTCCCCAACGGGGCGGGTGGCACGAACAACTGCTCCAACCCGGCCTTCGCCCAGTTGGTCGCGCGGTTCACCTTCAACGGCGGGACCTGTTCGGCGGCCAACATCGCCCGCCTGCAGACGTTCTACGTGAACGGCTCGCCGGTGAAGACCTCGGGCCTCGACTTCATGGGGACCTACGAGTTCAACAACTTCGCCGGCGGCGACCTGACCATCGGCGGCACCGCCACCTGGATCCGCGACTACAGCGTGGAGGCCCAGCCGGTGGCCGGCACGGTGGTCACGCCCGCCTTCGATGCGGTGGGCTATCTCAACTACCAGACCACCGTGGTGCCGATCCCGGAATGGAAGGGGCAGGCCTTCGCCGAGTGGGAGCGCGGCAATCACACGATCCGCGTGACCTTCAACTACATCGACAGCTACGAGGACCAGCGGACGACGCCGTTCATCGCCACGCCGAACACCAACAACACGGTGATCCGCGGCGGCAAGGTCGTCAGCAGCTACAAGACGGTTGATGTGACCTGGCGGATGATCCTGCCGGGCGAGACGACCGTCACCCTCAATGTCGACAACGCCTTCAACGAAGACCCGCCGTTCGCGCGTCTGGATCTGAATTACGACCCGTTCACCGCCGACGCCCTCGGCCGGACGGTCAAGCTCGGCATCCGCAAGGCCTTCTAGCCGGAAGGGCGGCGGCTTCACGGCCGCCGCCTGTTCAGCCGGACCAGTCCTACCTCGCCCCTCCTTCGTCTCGACGGGGGAGGGGGCTTTTTGAGCGAGGCCCTGTTTGCTCGCGGGGTTTGCCCGCCCGGCCCGATGACGCTAGCTGTTGAAAGGCGGTCTCCATGCCGTGTCTTGAGTAAGGGGGACCGCATGTTGGTTTGGCGTGTTTTTGCAGCCGCGATCGCTCTTTGTCTGGCGGGCATGACCTGCGCCCAGGCGGCGCCCGCCGAACGGCCGCGCGTGCTGGTGCTGACCGACATCGAGAACGAGCCCGACGACGCGCAGTCGCTGGTCCGCTTCCTGGTCTATTCCAATCAGTGGGATGTGGAGGGGCTGGTGGCCACCACCTCGATCCATAAGCCCGATCGCCCGGCCATGTGGCGCATCAAGCAGATCGTCGACGCCTATGGCCAGGTGCGGGACAATCTGGAAAAGCACGAGCCCGGCTTTCCCACCGCCGCGCGCCTGACCTCATTGATCCGCGAGGGGCAGCCGACCTATGGGCTCGCCGCCGTTGGCGCCGGCAAGGACAGCGCCGGTTCGCGCCTGATCATCGAGGCTGCGGATAGCAAGGATCCGCGCCCGCTGTGGGTGCTGGCCTGGGGCGGTCCGAACACGCTGGCGCAGGCGCTTTGGACGGTGCGCGAGACGCGGTCGCCCGAGGCGCTGAACCGTCTGGTCGCGCGGCTTCGGGTCTATGCCATTTCGGACCAGGACGACTCCGGCCCCTGGCTGCGCGAGAACTTTCCGGGCCTGTTCTACATCGCCAGTCCGGGCATGCACGCGGGCGGCGCCTATCACTCCTCGACCTGGGTCGGGATCAGCGGTGACCGGTTTCACGGCCGGTTTGTCGGCGCGGACCACGGCATCGTCGACAATCCCTGGCTGGACACCCACGTGCGGGCGCTTGGGCCGCTGGGGGCGCAGTACCCGCACACCGAGTTCATCATGGAAGGCGACACGCCCAGCTTCCTGAACCTGATCGCCAATGGTTTGAGCGTTCCCGAACGGCCGGACTTCGGCGGCTGGGGCGGGCGCTATGAGCTTTACACGCCGCGCACGCGCGCCTGGTTCCTGCGGCCGGAGACCCGTCCCCTCTGGGCAGATGCGGAGGATGAGGTTCTGGGTGTCGACGGCGCCTGGCACACCGGAAACAAGGAGACGATCTGGCGCTGGCGCGAGGCGTATCAGAACGACTTCGCGGCCCGGATGGCCTGGACGGTCAAACCCTATGCCCAGGCGAACCATCCGCCTGTGGTCAGACTGGCTCATGCTGATCGGCTGACCGCGCGCCCCGGCGAGGTGGTGAAGCTGAGCGCCGTCGGGTCGAGCGACCCGGACGGGAATGCGCTGTCCTATCGCTGGTTCGTCTATAACGAGGCGGGGACCTTCGTGACCTCGCAGGGCAAGACCGGAGCGCCGGTCAACATCGCGGACGCCGATCAGGCCGTCGCGAGCCTGACCGTGCCGAACTCGCGCCTGTTCCGGATGGGCGATATGCACGTGATCGTCGCCGTCACGGACAAGGCGGACCTGCCGATGACCCGCTATCGCCGGGTGATCATCGACGTGCGCAACTAGGGCCGGAAGATTCCGACCATCAGGGGGCGCACCAGGAGGCTGGCGGCGTCTTCCTTCTTGGTGTCGCCCGCCCATACCGCCAGCGAGGCCGCCGCGTTCAGAAGCGAGTTGAGCATGTGGGCGGCGATCATCGGATCAACCGCCCGGATCGAGCCTTCGGCGATCCCGTCAGACACCATGCCCGAGAAGCGGTCGGAGACGCGGACATAGCGCTCCGACATGTCGTGGCGCAGGTCGGCGGGCAGGGCGGTCATCACGGAGGCGCGCATCAGCGGACCATGCTCAGACAACTGGTGCCGGGCCAGGGCCGATGTGGCCGCCGCCAGACGGCTCCACTGATCGCCGGGCAGGTCGCGGGCCGCCGACTGCGCCTCGCGCATGACCTGGAAGGTCCGCTCGAAACAGGCGACCACCAGACCGTCCTTGGCGTCGTTGTGATGGTAGAACGAGCCCTTGGTCACGTTCAGGGCGGCGGAGATGTCCTCCACCGACGCGCCGCGATAGCCGCGCTGATTGATCAGGCGGGTGGCGGCGACCAGGAAGGTCTCGCGGGAGGCTTCCTGCGGGTCCGTGGTCAGCTGGCCGACGGTTAGCGACGGCGGATTCCAGTCCTGCGCCCGGGCGGCCAGACCGCCGGTGAGGATATCGAACATCCGGTCGCGGACGCGCCCATAGTCCTCGGTCTCGTATCGGCGCAGCCAGGTGCCGGTCCAGAACACCTGTTCCAGCAGCAGGTGCGTGCGGGCGTTGCGCTCGGCCCGGCTGAGGTCCGCCAACTCTGGCGTGTCGAACAGCTCGCGCACCCGGCGGAACAGGTTGTTGAACGCCTCGAACACCGGGGTGCGGTGCGGCTCGTTCAGGGTGCGGACCTCGGTGAAGCTAACCAGGGGCGGGGCCTCGCCCTTGCGCACCCGGCGCTGCAGATCGAGGAACCGGTCGAGGAAGGCCAGCAGCCGCTCCTGGGCCGTGGCGGCGGTCGAGGCCTTGTCGACCAGGGCGGCGAAACGCTCGATCCCGCGCAGAAAGCAGGCGGCGGCCAGGTCTTCCTTCTTGCGGTAGTAGTAGGTGACGCTGGTGGTGATCAGCCCGACCTCGGCGGCGACGCCGGCCATGGTCATGCCCTTGACCCCCTGGCGGTTCAGGGTGGCGGTGGCGGCCGCGAGGATCGCCTCCTTCTTGGCCTCGTAGCGCGCCGTGGCGGCGGTCTGTCGAGCGGTTGCGGCCATGATCCCTAACGTTCCGTCCGCGCCATTGCGGTTGCCCGCAGCGCACAGGGCTATAAAGCTTCGTCCGCAAAATACGTCCAGCAAGAACAAGGGAGAATGCGCATGGGGAAACCGGAATCGGTCGGCATGTCTTCGGAGCGCCTTGCGCGCATCGACGCCCATCTTCAGTCCCGATACATCGACACGGGTAGGCTGCCCTGCGCCCAGACCATGGTCTGGCGGCGCGGCCAGCTGGTACACAACGGCGTGCTGGGCCTGGCCGACCGTGAGCGCGAGGTCCCGCTGAAGGACGACGCGATCTTCCGCATCTACTCCATGACCAAGCCCATCACCTCCATCGCCCTGATGATGCTGGTGGAGGAGGGGAAGATATCGCTGGACGATCCAGTCCACCGCTACATCCCGTCCTGGAAGAACCAGGCCGTCTATGCCGCCGGCGTCGAGGGCGCGTGGCAGACCAGGCCGACCAGCGAGCCCATGCGGGTGCTCGATCTGCTGCGCCACACCGCCGGCCTGACCTACGGTTTCCAGCAGCGCAGCAATGTGGATGCCGCCTATCGCAAGCTGAAGCTGGACGACCTGCCCAACGACGGCACGCTGGACGACATGATCGCCAAGCTGGCGACCATCCCGCTGGAGTATCAGCCGGGGACGAGCTGGAGCTACGGCGTCGCCACCGACGTGCTGGGCTATCTGGTCCAGGTGGTCAGCGGCCAGCCCTTCGACGTCTTCCTGAAGGAGCGCATCTTCGATCCGCTGAAGATGGTCGACACAGGCTTCTTCGTGCGGCCGGGGCAGGAGAGCCGCCTGCCGGCCTGCTATGCCCTGACCCCCACGGGCAAGGTGGTGCTGCAGGATGATCCGGCCAAGAGCGCCTATCTGGCCGACCCGTCGCTGAAGTCCGGCGGCGGCGGCCTGGTCTCGACGGCCGCCGACTACATGCGGTTCTGCCGGATGCTGCTGAACGGCGGCGAGCTGGACGGGGCGCGGCTGATCGGGCCGAAGACCCTGAAGCTGATGACCATGAACCACCTGCCGGGCGGCAAGGAGCTGACCCAGGTCTCCACCTCCCTGTTCAGCGAGGCGGTGTTCGAGGGGCTGGGCTTCGGCCTCGGCTTCGCCATGACCGTGGATGTGGCCCGGACCAAGAACCTGGGCAGCCTGGGCGAGTACTTCTGGGGCGGCATGGCCTCGACCGCCTTCTGGTGCGACCCGGTGGAGGACATCGCGGTGGTGTTCATGACCCAGCTGATGCCGTCCAGCGCTTATCCCGTGCGGCGCGAGCTGCGGACCCTGGTCTATTCGGCGGTGACGGAGTCGGCGATCTAAATCCTCCCCCGTTGGGGGAGGGGGACCGCGAAGCGGTGGAGGGGGCAGGGCTGGGCTCTGACTCAGCAGCCCCCTCCGGCCCTCTGGGCCACCTCCCCCAGAGGGGGAGGATCTGAGGCGGCGCCGCCCCCTATCCCGCAAGGGAAGGCTGGACTCCCGCGCCCAGCCATGCACGCTATCCAAACAAGTGTTCAAAAAAGAACCGGGGAGCAGCGCCATGGCCGCCATCAACGAAGTCACCGACCTGACCAATGACGGCGACGTCGCCGTCGTCACGCTCAACTCGCCGCCGGTCAACGCCTTGTCCGCCAAGGTGCGAGAGGGCCTCGACAAGGCGTTCGAGGCCGCCGACGCGGACGCCTCGGCAAAGGCCATCGTCCTGATCTGCGAGGGCAAGACCTTCATCGCCGGCGCCGACATCAGCGAGTTCGGCAAGGCCATGACCGGTCCCAGCCTGCAGGAGGTGCAGGGCCGCATCGAGAATGCCTCGAAGCCGGTGGTCGCCGCGATCCACGGCACGGTTCTGGGCGGCGGTCTTGAAGTGGCGCTCGTCGCCCATTACCGCGTGGCGGTTCCGACCGCGAAGGCGGGCTTGCCGGAGGTGAACATCGGCCTGCTGCCGGGGGCCGGCGGCACCCAGCGCCTGCCGCGCATCGTCGGGGTCGAAAAGGCGCTGGAGATGGTCACCAGCGGCCAGCATGTGCCCGCCAAGGCCGCCCACGCCATGGGCCTGTTCGATGAGCTGATCGACGGCGACCTGCGCGCCGGCGCCATCGCCTTCGCCCGCAAGGTGGTCGCCGAGGGCAAGCCCCTGCGCAAGATCCGCGACCAGAACGAGAAGGTCGAGGCGGCCCGCGGCAAGCCCGAAATCTTCGCCGAGTTCCGCAAGGCTAACGCCCGCAAGTTCCGCGGCTTCTTGGCGCCGGAATACAACATCCGCACCATCGAGGCGGCGGTGAACGAGCCCTTCGACCAGGGCCTGAAGACCGAGCGCGGCCTGTTCATGGAGCTGATGACCGGCCCGCAGTCGGCCGCCCAGCGCTATGTCTTCTTCGCCGAGCGCCAGGCCGCCAAGATTCCCGATGTGCCGGAGGACACCGAGGTCCTGCCGATCAAGAAGGTCGGGGTGATCGGGGCCGGCACCATGGGCGGCGGCATCTCGATGAACTTCCTCAACGCCGGCATTCCGGTGACGATCATCGAGGCCAAGCCGGAGAACTTGGAGCGCGGCGTCGGGATCATCCGCAAGAACTACGAGAACACCGCCAAGAAGGGCCGCCTGAAACCCGAGGACGTGGAGACCCGCATGGGCCTCCTGACCCCGTCCATGAACCTTGAGGATCTGGCTGACTGCGACCTGATCATCGAGGCAGTGTTCGAGCTGATGGAGATCAAGAAGGAGGTCTTCGCCAAGCTGGACAAGATCGCCAAGCCGGGCGCGATCCTGGCGTCGAACACCTCGTATCTGAACCTGGACGAGATCGCCTCGGCCACCAGCCGGCCGGAAAGCGTCATCGGCCTACACTTCTTCTCGCCGGCTAATGTCATGCGCCTGCTGGAGATCGTGCGCGGCGAGAAGACCGCCAAGCCGGTGATCGCCACGGCGATGAAGCTGTCCAAGACCATCGGCAAGGTCGGCGTGCTGGTCGGCAACTGCTTCGGCTTCGTGGGCAACCGCATGCTGGCCCAGCGCCAGCGCGAGGCGCAGAAGCTGATCCTCGAAGGGGCCATGCCCTGGGACGTGGACCGCGTGCTGTATGACTTCGGCCTGCCCATGGGGCCGTTCGCCATGAGCGATCTGGCGGGTCTGGACATCGGCTGGGACCCGGCCAAGACCAGCTCGTCCACGGTGCGCGAGGTGCTGTGCGAGATGGACCGTCGGGGCCAGAAGACCGGCGCCGGCTTCTACGACTACGACGAGAGCCGCACCGCCAAACCGTCCCCGGTGACCGAGCAGGTGATCCGCGACTTCGCCGCCAAGAAGGGCGTCAACCAGCGCGACGTCAGCGACCAGGAAATCCTGGAGCGCACCCTCTATCCGATGGTCAACGAGGGGGCGAAAATCCTGGAGGAGGGCAAGGCCATCCGCGCCTCCGACATCGATATCGTCTGGATCAACGGCTATGGCTGGCCGGTCTATCGCGGCGGCCCGATGCACTGGGCCGACAGCGTGGGCCTGGACAAGATCCTGGCCCGCATGAAGCAGTTCCACGACGAGATGGGCGACGACTTCAAACCGTCGGCCCTGCTTGAGAAGCTCGTGGCCGAAGGCAAGGGCTTCAAGGACCTGTAAGGTCCGCCATGGGCGAGTCTGAGCTGTAAAGACCGAGTTCGGAGAGACGACGCGTGACCCAGACCCTCGACGCCATGATCGCGGCGGACTTCGGGACCATCGGCGACATCCTGCGCCAACGGGCTCTGGAGACGCCGAGCCGGCCGGCGGTGGTGATGGAGAGCGGGGAGGCGGTCGACTACGCCGGCCTCGACCTGCTCATGGATCGCATCGCCGCCGCCTTGCAGCGCGGCGAGATCGCAAGGGGCGAGGCGGTGGCCGTCTGCGGCACCGCCTCGATCCCCTATGCGGCGCTGTTCCTGGGCGCGTTGCGGGCTGGGGTGGCGGTGGCGCCGATCGCGCCGTCCTCCTCGCCGGAGCAGATCGCGGTCATGGTCGCCGACTGCGGCGCCAAGCTGTTCTTCCTGGACGAGGGCGTGGCGTCGGCCTTGGGCGCCGTGCTGGACGGCCTGGACGTTCCGCGCGTGGCTCTGGACGGCTCCGGCGCGGGGGAGGCCTTCGACGGCTGGCTGGCGGATGAAGGCGCCCGCCCGGCCGAGGTGGAGATCGCCAGCGGTGATCCCTTCAACATCATCTACTCGTCAGGGACCACCGGCGCGCCCAAGGGCATCGTGCAGTCGCACGGCATGCGCTGGCGGCACATCGCCCTGCAGGGCGGCGTGGGCTTCAGCCCGGCGCCGATTAGCCTGCTGTCGACGCCGCTCTATTCGAACACCACCCTGGTCTGCTTCTTCCCGACCCTGGCGGGCGGCGGCACGGTGGTGCTGATGAAGAAGTTCGACGCCGGCAAGTTCCTGGCCCTGTCGGAGCAACACCGCGTCACCCACGCCATGCTGGTGCCGGTGCAGTATCGCCGCATCCTGGAGCATGCGGACTTCGACAAGACCGACCTGAGCAGCTTCCAGATCAAGTTCTGCACCAGCGCGCCGTTCTCGGCGGAGCTGAAGCGGCAGGTGCTGGACCGCTGGCCCGGCGGGCTGGTGGAGTACTTCGGCATGACCGAGGGCGGCGGCACCTGCATCCTCATGTGCCACGCCTTCCCGGACAAGCTGCATACCGTGGGCGTGCCGGCGCCGGGTTGCGACATCCGCCTGATCGACGAGGAGGGGAATGAGGTTCCTGCCGGCGAGATCGGCGAGATCGTCGGCCGCTCCGCCGCGACCATGAACGGCTATCACGGCCGTCAGGACAAGACGGACGAGGCCACCTGGATCAGCCCGGACGGCGAGCGCTTCATCCGTACCGGCGACGTCGGCCGCTTCGACGCCGAGGGTTTCCTGACGCTCATGGACCGCAAGAAGGACATGATCATCTCGGGCGGCTTCAACATCTATCCCAGCGACCTGGAGGCGGTGATCGTCGAACACCCAGCCGTGGCCGAGGTCGCCGTCATCGCGGCCCCCTCCGATCAATGGGGCGAGACACCGGTGGCCTTCGTGGCCCTGAAGTCCGGCGCCTCGGCGAAAGCCGAGGATTTGAAGGCCTTCGCCAATGACCGCCTGGGCAAGATGCAGCGCGTGGCGGACGTGCGCATCGTTGACGCCCTGCCGCGTAGCCACATCGGCAAGGTGCTCAAGCGCGAGCTGCGCGACGCCTACGTCAGCTGAAAGTTTTAGGCGCTTCTAAGCGCCGCGTTGGACGATCGTAACCGATCCGCTCTTGGTCGCGGGCGATTGTTGCCTGCCGTGCATCAATCAATGCCGCCTTAGGATTGGTCGTCGGAAGGCTTCCGCCGATAGGCTCACCCAAAATCACGGTTCTTCTTCGAGCCGATCAAAAGCGCCTGCCGCAAGCGGGCACACCAGGGGTGAAACGAATGTCTTCCAGGAATCTCCACAGCCGCATTCTGTCCGGCGTCTCCGTCGCAGCGATGGCTTTCGCCCTGGCTGGCGTGGCCCATGCCCAGGAGCCGGCCGCGCCGGCGGCCGAACCGGCGGCTGAAGCTGAAGTGGACGAGATCGTCGTCACCGGCTTCCGCGCCTCGCTGCAGAACGCCCTGAACATCAAGCGCAACGAGAACGGCGTGGTCGACGCCATCTCGGCTGAAGACATCGCTGACTTCCCTGACCTGAACCTCGCTGAATCCCTGCAGCGCATCCCCGGCGTGGCGATCTCCCGCCGCTCGGGTGAAGGCCGCCAGATCTCGGTCCGCGGTCTCGGCTCCGACTACACCCGCGTCCGTGTCAACGGCATGGAAGCCATCGCCACCTCGTCGGGCACGTCCAACTCTGGCGGGACCAACCGCGGCCGTGGTTTCGACTTCAACATCTTCTCGTCGGACCTGTTCTCGAACCTGATCGTCCGCAAGACGGCCTCCGCCGAGGTGGATGAAGGCTCGCTGGGCGCCACCGTCGACCTGAACGCCTCCAAGCCGTTCGACTCCTCGGGCCGCCGCCTCGTCCTGTCGGCCCAGGGCAGCTACAACGACCTGGCCAAGAAGGTGACGCCGGGCTTCTCGGTGCTCGCTTCGGACCGTTTCTTCGACGACAAGCTGGGCGTGCTGGTTTCGGCCTCGTATGACGAGCGCCACCTGATCGAAGAAGGCGCCAACATCACGCGCTGGACCTTCGGCGGCTCGAACGGCGGCTGGAACCCGGCCTCGACGGTCGCGGGCAAGACGATCGGTCAGATCAACCAGAACGTCACCGGCTACGACAACGCCGAAGCCGGCCTCTTCCACCCGCGCATCCCGGCCTATGCCAGCTACGACACCTCGTCCAAGCGCCTGGGCCTGTCGAGCGCGATCCAGTTCCGCCCCGTGGAATCGACCCTGTTCACGGTCGAGGGGCTCTATTCGAAGTTCGAAGGCCTGCGCGTTGAATCGCAGCTACAGGCCCTTGGCCTGAGCCGTCCGGGCACGGGCAAGCCGCAGTCGATCATCCGGTCGGGCATCGTCGAGGGCAACAATCTCGTCCAGGCCAATATCGATCGGGTCGACCTGCGCACCCAGTCCAGCCGCAACGAGCTGAACACCGAGTTCAAGCAGATCACCGCCTCGGTCGAGCACGACTTCAACGACCGCTTCAGCATCAAGGCCATGGTCGGCCGCTCGGAGTCCGAATACAGCGACCCGGTGGCGACGACGGTGACCTTCGAGCGCCTCGACTCCAACAACTTCAGCTACGATTTCCGCCCGCGGATGATGGCCATGAACCTGGGCTTCGACGCCCGGGATCCGAACGCCTGGGCCATGGTGCCGGGCACCTCGGAAGTGCGTCTGACGCCGGAGTGGGTGGACAACAGCTTCACCACCTACAAGCTCAACGGCCAGTACATCCTGAACGGCCACATGACCCTGAAGGCTGGCGTCGACTACAAGAAGTTCGAGTACGCCTCTTTCGCCCAGCAGCGCGCCAACACGGCCGACGTGCCGACCATCGCCGGCGGCGCGGCGCTCGCGGCCCTTTCGCGCAACTTCGACTTCGACGAAGGCCTGGGCCTGTCGGAAGGTTCGCTGAAGACCTGGCTGGCGCCGGATCTGGCGAAGTTCGCCAGCCAGTACGGCATCTACAGCGGCACGGGTCAGTGGGCCCTGCGTGAGAACACCGGCTCCGCCGCGAAGATCACCGAAGAGACCACTGGCGCCTACCTGCAGCTCGACTACCAGTTCGACGCCTTCGGTTTGCCGGTCCGCGGCGACGTCGGCTACCGCTACTTCCAGACCGAGCTGGCCTCGGGCGGTTACGCCAACGCCACCTCCGGCACCCGCTTCGTCACGGTCGACCACAAGTACGACATGTGGCTGCCGTCGGCGAACCTGTCGGTGGACATCACCCCGCAGCTGATCGGCCGCATCAGCGCTGCCGAGACCATCGCCCGTCCGGGCATCGGCAGCCTGTCGCCGGGCGGCTCGGTGACCGTGCAGGGCGCCAACCGCAACTACTCCTCGGGCAACCCCTTCCTGGAGCCGACCCGCTCCAAGAACCTGGACCTGTCGCTGGAATGGTATCCGGCCAGCGGCTCGATCGTGGCGCTGGGCCTGTTCTACAAGGACATCGACACCTTCGTTCAAAGCCTGCGCCGCGAGGCGGTCTACAGCACCCTGGGCCTGCCCAACTCGCTGCTGGACGGCACCGTCGCCACGCCGGACATGGTCTTTGCGGTGACCCAGCCGGTGAACTCGCCGGGGGGCAAGCTGAAGGGTCTGGAAGTCAACCTGCAGCAGCCGTTCACCTTCCTGCCGGGCTTCTGGTCGGACTTCGGCCTGCTGGCCAACTACACCTACGTCAATTCCGAGATCGACTACCTGACCTCGACGGCGCCGGGCGCCCCGCTGGTCAACGCCACCCTGATCGGCCTGTCCAAGAATGCCTGGAACGTCACGCTGTACTACGAGAACAGCAAGTTCTCGGCCCGCGTTTCGGCCGCCTACCGCGACAAGTATCTGACCGGTGTCCCGGGCAGCGACTTCAACGACGTGATGGGCACGAACTCGACGACCAATATCGACGCCCAGGTCTCCTACAACATCAAGGATAACCTGCGCGTCAGCCTCGAGGGCCTGAACCTGACCGACGAGTACAACGATCTCTACGTCGACAGCGACAACCGCCTGAACGCCTACACCCACACGGGCCGGCAGTTTGTGATGGGCCTGCGCTACACTTTCTAGACTTCCCTGACGGCTTTTCTTCCCCGCCGTTTCAACTCGAGCGCCGGACTCCCCTGGGTCCGGCGCTTCTTTCATTTGGGGCTTTGAAGCCACTCCGCGCATGCAACTTCTGCGTGCCGCGCGAAAACATTTGCCAAGAACGGCAAAATCCCGAACTCTCGATGATACCGGTGTCACCCAAAGAACGCCGGATGAGGGAGGGACCAAGATGCAATCAACCAACACTCGGACTCTGCGCACCCGTTTGGCGACGGGCACGGCTCTGATCGCCTTGTCAGCAGCCGGCGGCGCATATGCCCAGACCGCCTCCGATCCTGCCGACGTGGCGGTGGAGGAGGTCATTGTCACCGGCTTCCGCAACAGCCTTGAGAAGGCGCTGAACATCAAGCGTGAGTCGGCGGCCGCGGTGGACGCGATCTACGCCGAGGACATGGCCAAGTTCCCGGACCTCAACCTGTCTGAATCCATCCAGCGGATTCCAGGCGTGGCCATCACCCGCGACGCCGGCGAAGGCCGTCAGATCTCGGTACGCGGTCTCGGCGCCCAGTTCACCCGCGTCCGCATCAACGGCATGGAGGCGCTGACGACCTCGGGCGGCACCGACGCCTCGGGCGGCACCAACCGCAGCCGCTCGTTCGACTTCAACGTCTTCGCCTCCGACCTCTTCAACCGGATCACGGTGCAGAAGACCGCCTCGGCCGAGACGGAAGAAGGCTCGCTGGGCGCCACCGTTGATCTGCAGACCGCCCATCCGTTCGACAAGCCGGGCTTCAATTTCGCCGTCTCGGGCAAGTACGGCTACAACGACATCAGCGAGAAGGCCCGTCCGCGTGTGGCGGCCCTGATCTCCAACACCTGGCGCGACGACACCTTCGGCGCGCTGCTGTCGGTGGCCTATTCGGAACGCTACCTGCTCGACCAGGGCGCCAGCACCGTGCGCTGGCAGACCGGCACGGCCACCTCGCCGGGCTTCCGCAGCGTGCGGGGCGCGACCTGCGCCACCAACGCCGCCGCCTGCGCCGAGGCCAACGCCGCCGTCCACCCGCGCATCCCGCGCTTTGACTGGTACAAGACCCAGCAGGAGCGCCTGGGCGCCACCGGCGCGCTGCAATGGCAGCCGAACGACCGGACCCTGGTGACCTTCGACGCCCTCTACGCCAACTTCCAGGGCGAGCGGAACGAGTCCTTCCTGGAGACCTTCACGCCCCAGACCGCTGGCGCCTGCACGCCGACCTCGCCGGTCACCTGCGGCATCAACCAGGTGGACGTCCTCGACTACACCATCGCCACGCCGCGCGCGGGCTTCCCGGTGATGACCACGGGCCGGTTCAACAACATCGATCTGAAGAGCGAGCAGCGCTACGACAAGCTGAAGACCGAGTTCCGCCAGTTCACCCTGGTGGGCGAGCACGAGGTCACCGACCGCCTCAAGGTGAAGGGTGTTCTGGGTCTGTCGAAATCGACCTTCGCCAACCCGATCCAGAACACGGTCCAGTGGGACCAGTACAACGTCCAGGGCTACACCTGGGACTATACCGGCTCGAACTATCCGGTGATCACGTACGGCACCGGCAACGTCACGGCGCCGGACTCCTGGACCCTGGCGGAGATCCGCATGGTCCAGGGCTTCGTGGACAACAACTACAAGACCGCCCAGTTCGACGCCGTCTATGACTGGAGCGACAACCTGAAGATCAAGGCGGGCCTGGTCTACAAGGCCTATGGCACCGAAAGCGCCGCCTTCGCCCGCTCCAACGGCACGACCGCCAACGTCAATCCGGTGGCGGCCACCAACCCGCTGACCGCCGTGCCGCGCTCCAGCTACGGCCAGCTCGTCACCCTGCAGGGGCTCAGCCTGCCGTCGGGCAATGTCTCGTCCTGGATCACGCCGGACATCAAGCGGGCGATGACCGCCCTCAACATGACCGATCCCAACTTCGGCAAGGTCATCACCACGACCCCGGGGACGGTCTGGTCCAGCCCGTTCGGCAATGAGTGCTTCACCACCGGCTGCGGCATCTATCGCCTGGGTCGCGAGCCCAGCCTGGGCAGCAACTATGAGGTCGATGAGTGGGGGCAGACCGCCTACCTGCAAGGCGACTTCAACTTCGAGGCGCTCGGCATGCCGGTGCGGGGCGATGTGGGCGTCCGCTATGTGAAGACGCGCCAGAAGTCGCTCGGCTACGGCGTGGTGCCGTCCACCGTGAACGGTGTGAACCTTCAAACCATCTCGGTCACCACAGCGACCCGCAGTTATGACGATGTCCTGCCGGCCCTGAACCTGGTGATCGAGCCGCGCGAGGACTTCCTGATCCGCTTCGGCGCGGCCAAGGTCATGGCCCGCCCGAACCTGGGCAACCTGACGCCGGGCGTGAACATCGGCACGGGCAGCAACAAGACCGTCACCTCGGGCAACCCGTTCCTGGAGCCGTTCCGCGCCAAGACCGTGGATCTGTCGCTGGAATGGTACTTCCAGCAGGGCGCGCTGGTTTCGGCGGCGTTCTTCTACAAGGACATCTCCACCTTCGTGCAGAGCTTCACCTCGCCGCTGTCGACCTTCGACCAGAACCCGTTCGGCCTGCCGGACAGCGCGGCGGTGGCGGCTTGCGGCACCACGCCGGGCTGCTCGCCCAGCCTGCCGGTCTGGCAGTTCAGCACCTCGATCAACACGCCCGGCGGTCCGCTCAAGGGCTTCGAGCTGAACTACCAGCAGCCCTTCACCTTCCTGCCGGGGCCGTTCGACGACTTCGGCTTCCTGGGCAACTTCACCTATGTGGATTCCGAGGTGACCTATCTCAGCTCGACCGGGGCGGTCACCGCCATCGGCCAGCTGACCAACCTGTCCAAGACCTCGTACAACGCGACCCTGTACTACGAGAATTCGAAGTTCAGCAGCCGCGTCTCGGCGGCCTACCGCAGCAAGTACCTGACGCAGATTCCGGGCCGCAATGGTTCGGACGTGGAAGGCACGGCCTCGACCCTGAACATCGACGCCTCGGCCACCTGGAACTTCAACGACCAGCTCGCCTTCACCTTCGAAGCGGTCAACCTGACCAACGAGGTGCAGGACCAGTACTACGACAGCAGCCGCCTGCTGTCGTTCTACCACGAGACCGGCCGCGAGTTCTTCGTGGGCTTCCGCTACACCTTCTAGACCGAAGAGACGGCGTCGCCCTTCCGGCGGCGCCGTCGTCCGCTCGGAGGCGGCTCAATGACTCTCGCTCCTCATCGCCGCGCGGTGCTCCTGGCGGGCGCCGCCGGCGTGGCTTCGGCGGCTTTTCCGGCCTTGGCGGCGGAGCGATTCGACGCGGTGGTCACGACCGCCGCGACCGATGCGCGAGGACCGGCCTATCGCAGCCTTGCGGCCGCCGCCGCCGCCGCGCCGGCCTCGGGTGGAAGGCCGTTCCGCATCCTGGTCACGGCCGGGACCTGGCGCGGGCAGGCGGTCATCGACAGGCCCGACGTCCATCTGATCGGCGAGGGGCGTGATCGCAGCATCATCGTCTTCAACCAGCATGCCGCCGCCCGGAAGGAAGGCGAGCTCGCCACCGTCACCGTCTATGCGCCCGGCTTCCGCGCCGAGCATCTGACCCTGGCCAACGACTTCGACTATCCCGGCAACATGCCGGCCGAGGTGGCCTGGGACCGCACCGGCGCCAGCGGCGCCCAGGCCCTGGCCCTGCGGCTGGCGCCGGGTTCGGACCGGGCCTTCTTCAACGATGTGGCTCTGACCGGCTGGCAGGACACCCTCTACGCCGAGGCCGGGCGCAGCCTGTTCCGCGGCTGCTACATCAGCGGTTGCGTGGACTTCATCTACGGCGCCGGGACGGCGGTGTTCGAGCGTTGCGAGATCCGCTCGCGCACCCGGCCGGGCAAGGACTTCCACGGCTTCATCGCCGCGCCCAATACGGATCGCGCCGAGCCATATGGCTTGATCTTCCTGGATTGCCGCCTGACCCGTGACCGGGACATGCCGGACCACACCATGGCGCTGGGCCGCCCTTGGCGCGCGACCAAGAGTTTTCCCGACGGCCGCTATGGCAATCCTGACGCGGTGGGGCACGCGGCCTTCATCCGCTGCTGGATGGACAGCCATATCGTGCCCGAGGGCTGGTACCCCATGCACTACAATCTTAAGAGCGGCCGGCGGACGATGTACCAGCCGGAGGACGCGCGGCTGTTCGAATACGCCAGCCGTGGGCCGGGCGCCGCGCGAGCATCAAAGGTGCGGCGGATGCTGACCGCGAAGGAGGCGGCGCTCTATACGCCCCGCCGCCTGCTGTCCGGCTGGTCGCCGAGCTAGGCCGGGTTCGCGGCCACGTAGGCGTCGATCTCCGCCAGGCGCTTGTCCACTTCGCTCTCGGCCAGGAAAGAGCCGGTGAAGCTGTTCTTCGCCAAGGTGATCAGGTCTTCGCGGGTCAGGCGCGTGGCCGCGGCAACCGCCGTCCAGTTGTCGTTCAGATAGCCGCCGAAATAGGCCGGGTCATCGGAGTTCACCGTCGCCTTCAGGCCCAGGTCGAGCATCCGCTTCATGGGGTGATCGACCAGATCATCCACCACGCACAGCTTCAGGTTCGACAGCGGGCAGACGGTCAGGGTCTTGCCTTCCGCCACCAGTCGCCGGGTCAGCGCCTCGTCCTCCAGGGCGCGGTTGCCATGATCGATGCGGTCGACGGCCAGCAGGTCCAGCGCCTCCCAGACATACTCCGGCGGGCCTTCCTCGCCGGCGTGGGCGACGATCTTCAGGCCCTTGCCGGCGGCGGCCTTGAACACCCGCGCGAACTTGGACGGCGGGTGCCCGACCTCGGAAGAATCCAGGCCCACCCCGGCGATGCGGTCCAGATAGGGTTCGGCCTGGGCCAGGGTCTCGAACGCGGCTTCCTCCGACAGATGGCGCAGGAAGCAGAGGATCAGCTTGGAGGTGATCCCGAGCGTCTTCTCCGCCTCGTCCATGGCGGACAGCAGGCCGTCGGCGACCACGCTGAACGGCACGCCTCGGTCGGTGTGGGTCTGGGGGTCGAAGAAGATCTCGGCGTGCTTGCCGCCGTCCGCCGCCAGCCGCCGGAAATAGGCCATGGCCAGGTCGTGGAAGTCGGCCTTCTTCAGCAGGACGCTGGCTCCGGCGTAGTAGATGTCGAGGAAGTCCTGCAGGTTCGAAAAGGCGTAGGCCGCCTTCACCGCCTCGATCGAATCAAAAGGCAGGGTGACGCCGTTGCGCTTGGCGAACTCGAACATCTGCTCGGGCTCCAGGCTGCCCTCGATGTGCAGATGCAGTTCAGCCTTGGGCAGGCCGGCGATGAAGGTGTTCAGGTCCTGGGTCATGACCGTACGTTTTCTGTGGCTATGGCGCGCGGTCAAGCACGACTGGCGTTGCGGGCCGCATATTCGCCACTAAGCTTGGGATGCTGTCAGCAAGCTCGGCCAGGCTTGCGAGGGGGAAACAATGCCGATCAATCTGACGATCAATGGAAGCCGCAAGACGGTGGACGTGGACGGCGACACGCCGCTGCTGTGGGTGCTGCGCGACAAGCTCGACATGGTCGGCACCAAGTTCGGTTGCGGGATCGGCCAGTGCGGCGCATGCACGGTCCACATCGACGGCCAGCCGGTACGCGCCTGCCTGACCCCGGTGGAGAGCGTGGGCGACTCCAAGGTCACCACCATCGAGGCCATCGGCGCCGTCGAGATCGGCAAGAAGCTGCAGCAGGCCTGGATCGAGCACGACGTGCCCCAGTGCGGCTACTGCCAGGCCGGCCAGATCATGAGCGCCGCCGCCCTGCTGGAGGCGACGCCCAAACCCACGGACGACGACATCGACGCGGCCATGAACGGCAACCTGTGCCGCTGCGCCACCTACATCCGCATCAAGGCGGCCATCAAGCAAGCGGCGGGGGTCTGATCATGGCCGACGGAAACATGCCAGCGCCCTCGCGCCGCGCCTTCCTAATCGCTGGTCTGGCGGCCGGCGGCGGCCTGCTGCTGAACCTGAAGCTGCCGGCCTCGGCCGTGGCGGCCGGCGGCGTGCTCAACGTCTTTGTCGAGATCATGCCCGACGAGACAGTGGTGATCCGCGCCAAGAACCCTGAGGTGGGGCAGGGCGTGAAGACCTCCCTGCCGCAGATCATCGCGGAGGAGCTGGACGCCGACTGGTCCAAGGTCCGGATCGAGATGGCGCGCGTGGACACCGCCGCCTTCGGCCGGCAATCGGCGGGGGGCAGCACCTCCACCCCCATGAACTGGGACCCGCATCGCCGCATGGGCGCGGCGGCCCGGTCCATGCTGGTCGCCGCGGCGGCCAAGGACTGGGGCGTCTCGCCGACCGACTGCGTCACCGAGCCCGGTGTGGTGGTCCACAAGGCTAGCGGGCGCAAGGCGACCTACGGCTCGCTGGCCGCCAAGGCCGCCGCGATCACCGTGCCGGACCTGTCGACCCTGCCGCTGAAGGACGCCAAGACCTATCGCATCGTCGGCCAACCCATCGGCGGTGTCGACAACCCGAAGATTGTCACCGGCCAGCCCCTGTTCGGCATCGACACCCGTCTGCCGGGGATGCTGTACGCGACCTTCGAGAAGTGCCCGGTGTTCGGCGGCACGGTGAAAAGCGCCGACCTGGACGCCGCCAAGGCGGTGAAGGGCGTGAAGCACGCCTTCATCGTTGAGCC
The DNA here is from genome assembly GCF_029543125.1 of Caulobacter segnis. Classification (GTDB taxonomy): domain Bacteria; phylum Pseudomonadota; class Alphaproteobacteria; order Caulobacterales; family Caulobacteraceae; genus Caulobacter; species Caulobacter segnis_D. The sequence continues at coordinate 213,985 of NZ_JARQWW010000006.1, read as the reverse complement.
CAACAGCGCGCCGGACGGCTTGGCCGGCGGCGTCGCCGTTGTGGCCGACAGCTGGTGGGCCGCCCGCAAGGGGCGCGAGCAGTTGAACATCGTCTGGGACGAGGGCAAGTGGGCGGACCAGAGCACTGACGGCTTCGCGGCCAAGGCCAAGGAATTCTGGACGCAGGCCCCGCACAAGACCGAGCGTTCGGACGGCGATTTCGACACCGCCATCAAGGGCGCGGCCAAGGTGGTGGAGGCGGAGTACAGCTACCCCTTCCTGGCCCATACCCCGCTGGAGCCGCAGAACTGCACGGCTCACTTCAAGGACGGCAAGGTCGAGATATGGGCGCCGACCCAATTGCCTGACCCCGGCCGTCAACTGACCGCCCGCGTGCTGGGCCTGCCGCCCGAAGCGGTGACCGTCCACATGATCCGCGGCGGCGGCGGTTTCGGCCGACGCCTGATGAACGACTACATGGTCGAGGCCGCCTGGATCGCGAAGGTGGTCGGCGTGCCGGTCCAGCTGATCTGGACCCGCGAGGATGACGTCCGCCACGACTTCTACCGTCCCGGCGGCTTCCACAAGTTCACCGGCGGCGTGGACAAGGCGGGCAAGCTGATCGCCTGGCGCGACCACTTCGTCACCTTCGGGGAAGGCGAGGGCTACTCGCGCAGCGCCGCCATGGAGCCGGCGCAGTTCCCGGCCGACTGTGCGCCGAACTACAAGATCGACGTGTCGAAGGTGCCGCTCGGCATGCCCACCGGCTGGCTGCGGGCGCCGAGCAGCAACGCCCTGGGCTTCGTGATCCAGGGCTTCATGGACGAGATGGCGCAGGCCGCGGGCAAGGACCCGCTGCAGTTCCGACTCGATGTCCTGGCGTCGCGCGTTCCCCCGCCGCCGCCTCCCGCGCCGGCCAATCCGCCGCCGCCCGGCGCCTTCCAGCCGCCCGCCTACAACAACGCGCGCACCATCGCCGTGCTGAAGCGCGTGGCGGAGCGCGCGAAGTGGGGCCGCAAGACGCCCAAGGGCACGGGTCTGGGCATCGCCTTCTACTTCAGCCACATGGGTTACTTCGCGCACGTGGTGGAGGCGTCCGTCGCCGACGACGGCGCGGTGAAGGTCCACAAGGTCTGGGCAGTCGGCGATGTCGGCCGCCAGATCGTCAACCCCAGCGGCGCCCGCAACCAGGTCGAAGGCTCGATCCTCGATGGCCTGGCCCAGGCGCTCTACCAGAAGATCACGCTGGAGAACGGCCGCGTGGTGCAGGGCAATTTCGACGAGTTCCCCCTGATGCGCATGGCCGACATCCCAGAGATCGATGTCGAGTTCCTGATCACCGACAATCACCCCACGGGTCTTGGGGAGCCCGCATTGCCGCCGGTCATCCCGGCCCTGTGCGGGGCGATCTTCGCCGCCACGGGCAAGCGCGTGCGCAGCCTGCCCATCGACACCGAACTGCTGAAGGCCTGATCCGATGATCCATCCGCGCATCACCGCCGCCCTCGTGGCGGCGGCCCTTTCGGCTGTCGCCGTTCCGGCTCTGGCCGCCGGCGACGCCGCCCGGGGCAAGACGCTCTTCAGCCGCTGTGTGACCTGTCACAAGCCGGCGTCCGGGCCGATGGGGCCGTCGCTCAACGGCGTCCTCGGGCGCAAGGCGGGGACGGCGACGGGCTTCCGCTATTCCAAGGCGCTGACCGCCTCAGGCAAGACCTGGTCGGAGACGGAGTTGGACGCCTTCCTCGCCGCGCCGGGCAAGGCCGTGCCGGGGACCTCGATGTTCATCAATGTGGCCAATCCGAAGGATCGGGCGGACGTCATCGCCTACCTGGCCACGGTGAAGTAGGGCATTTCACCAAGCAGAGATTTTTGACTTAAAAGTACAAAACAAGCATCGATTCATACGGGATGTAGATCAAAGCTTGCGAAAATCGAAAAACCTGCCAATAACGCCCCTGTTTGCCGGATAAAAAAATGACACCGGTATCATTAGGAAGCGCCTACCTGCTGAAAGCCGCGATCTAAGACGGCTGCGACCTTTCTTTGGGTCGGCGCAGAACCTTGGAGGGGAAGATGAACAAAGCTGCTCGCAGCTTGCGCTTTGGCGCGTCCGTTGCGGCTCTGACCATGGCGATGATCGCCGGCCAGGCCCAAGCTCAAGACACCACCACCGACGGCGAAGAAGTCGAGGCTGTCGTTGTCACCGGCTTCCGCAGCAGCCTGGACAAGGCGCTGAACGTGAAGCGGTCCGAAGCCGCCGCCGTGGACTCGATCCTGGCGGAAGACATCGGCAAGTTCCCGGACCTGAACCTGTCGGAATCCATCCAGCGCATCCCGGGTGTGGCGATTACGCGCGATGGCGGTGAAGGTCGTCAGATCTCGGTGCGCGGTCTTGGCCCGCAGTTCACCCGCGTCCGCATCAACGGCATGGAAGCCCTGACCACGGGCGGCTCGGCCGACAGCTCGGGCGGCACCAACCGCGGCCGTTCGTTCGACTTCAATGTCTTCGCGTCCGACCTCTTCAACTCGATCACCGTCCGCAAGACGGCCGAGGCCTCGACCGAAGAAGGCTCGTTGGGCGCCACCGTCGATCTGCGCACGGCTCGCCCGTTCGACTACAACGGCTTCGCCATGGCCGCCTCGGCCCTGGCCGGCTACAACGACCTGTCCGAGAAGGTCAGCCCGCGCGGCGCCTTCATGATCTCCAACACCTGGGCGGACGACACCTTCGGCGCCCTTCTGTCGGTGGCCTACAACAAGCGTCAGGTGGTCGAAGAGGGCGCCAGCACCGTCCGCTGGATGAACGGCCTGGCCGCCAACACCGGCTTCCAGTCGTCGACCGCGCCGGGCATCAGTCTGGCCCAGGCCAACGGGGCGTTCCGCCCGCGCTTCCCGCGTTTCGACCGCTTCTACAGCGAGAACGAACGCCTGGGCGTCACCGGATCGCTGCAATGGCGCCCGACCGAGCGCACCGTGATCAGCCTGGACGGCCTCTATGCCGACCTCGATCAGACGCGTGAGGAACAATACCTGGAAGCTCCGGTGTTCAGCACGAACGGTGCTCAGGGCATCGGCGACGTGGACCTGATCGGCGGCGTCATCAACGGTCAGAACACCCTGGTTTCTGGCACGTTCAACGACGTCGATCTGCGGACCGAAAACCGCTACGACGTCCTGAAGACCAAGTTCAGCCAGTTCACCCTGTCGGGCGAACACGAGCTGACCGACAAGATCAAGCTGACCGGCGTGCTCGGCCACTCTGTCTCGGATCACAAGAACCCGATCCAGACCACGGTCATCTTCGACCAGCTGAACGTCGACGGTTTCTCGTACGACTTCACCAAGCGCATGCCGACCCTCGGCTTCGGCACCGCCAATCTGACATCGCCGGACGCCTGGACCCTGACCCAGCTGCGCCTGCGCCCGCAGACGTCCAAGAATACCTACGACACCGCACAGTTCGAAGTGGGCTACGCCCTGAGCGACACGCTCAAGTTCAGCGCCGGCTTCAACTGGAAGAAGTACGAGTTCGAGACCACCGAGAAGCGCCGCTCCAACGGCACGGCCAACAACCTCGAAGCCTCGATCCCGGCTTCGCTGGCGGCCCTGTCGCGCTCGGGCTTCAGCAAGACGGTCAACCTCGGCGGCGTGAACACCATCATCCCCGACTACTTCGCCGCCGTGACGGCTCTGTCGCTGAACGATCCGGCGCTGTTCCGTCTCGGCTCCGAGCCGTCGCTGGGCAACAACCGCGCCGTGGCCGAAGAGTCCATGGGCGGCTTCGTCCAGGCCGACTTCGAGACCCTGGTCGCCAACATGCCGCTGCGCGGCAACTTCGGCGTCCGCTATGTGGAGACCCAGCAGGAGTCGCAGGGCTATTCGTTCCTCAGCGGCGCCCCCGTCCTGGTCCGCTCCGAGCAGAAGTACGACGACACCCTGCCGTCGATGAACGTGGTGCTGGAGCCGCGTGAGAACTTCCTGATCCGCTTCGGCGCCGCCAAGGTCATGGCCCGCTCGGATCTGGGCAGCCTGACGCCGGGCGCCACGGTCAGCGTCTCGGGCGCCAACCGCTCGGTCAACGCCGGCAACCCGGCCCTGCAGCCGTTCCGCGCCAAGGCCTACGACCTGTCCTTCGAATACTACTTCCAGCGCGGCGCCCTGCTGTCGCTGGCGCTGTTCAAGAAAGACATCGACACGCTGGTCCAGACCCAGCAGCAACTGGTGCCGTTCACCGGCAATCCGTTCGGCATCCCCGACAGCGTCGCCACGGCGGCCTGCGGCGCCCTGCCGGTTTCGGAATGCAATCCGTCTCTGAACTGGGTGTTCACCACCCCGGTCAACACCGACGGCGCAAGCCTGAAGGGCCTGGAGATCAATTACCAGCAGCCCTTCACCTTCCTGCCGGGACCGTTCAACAAGATGGGTGCGCTTCTGAACTACACCTATGTGAAGTCGGAAGTGGACTATGTGAACGCCTCCGGCGTGGTGGTGGCGACCAACGACCTGACCGGTCTGTCGCGCAACAGCTACAACGCGACGCTGTACTATGAAGACAGCAAGATCAGCGCCCGCGTTTCGGCTGCCTATCGTGATCGCTATCTGACCCGCGTTCCGGGCCAAGAAGCCGGCACCTCGTTCGACGGCACCAACGAGACCCTGAACGTCGACGCCTCGATCCAGTACACCCTGAACGACCGCGTGAAGTTCAGCCTGGAGGGCGTGAACCTGACCGACGAGTATGCCGATCAGTTCAACGACTCGACCAACCGGATGTCGGTCTATCACCACACCGGCCGCGAGATCCTGTTCGGGGTGCGCTACACCTACTGACCAGGCCGCGAGGTTTGAAAAACGAAGGGCGCCGGAGTGATCCGGCGCCCTTTTTCATTTGTGCTGTGCGTGCTTCGACTGGTCGCTGCGCTCCCGCTCAGCATGACGAAGTTTGTTGCACTGAATACGTCATCCTGAGCCGCTTGAAGTGCGAGGCGAAGGACGCAAGGCCTTCACTTCAAGCAATCCAGCGGGGCCGGCCAGTCGATGTCCGGCAGCAGGGCGCCGGAGCGGACCAGGTTGGCGCCTCGCTCCAGATCGTCGGCCCAGTAGCGGTCCTGGTCGTAGTGCGCGACCTTCTCGCGGACGGCGGCGTGAGCCATCTCCAGCGGCGCCGACGACTTCAGCGGGCGGTGGAAGTCGAGCCCCTGGGCGGCGGCCAGCACCTCGATCCCGACGATGTTGGCGGTGTTCCAGGCCATGTCCGACAGGCGGCGCGCGCCGTGGGCGGCCATGCTGACATGGTCTTCCTGGTTGGCGCTGGTGGGGATGGTGTCGACGCTGGCGGGATGGGCCAGGCCCTTGTTCTCTGAGGCGAGGGCGGCGGCCGTCACCTGCGGGATCATGAAGCCGCTGTTCAGGCCGCCGTCCTTGACCAGGAAGGCGGGCAGGCCGCCGCTCATCTTCGGGTCCACCAGGATCGACAGACGGCGTTCGGACAGGTTGCCGATCTCGCACAGGACCATGGCCAGCAGGTCGGCGGCGAAGGCCACCGGCTCGGCGTGGAAGTTGCCGCCGGACAGAGCCTCGGCTGGATCACTGAACACCAGCGGGTTGTCGGTGACGGCGTTGGCCTCGGTGGTCAGGGTCTGGGCGGCGAAGCGGATGGCGTCCAGCGCCGCGCCCATCACCTGCGGCTGGCAGCGCAGGGAGTAGGGGTCCTGCACCCGGCTGCAGTCCACGTGGCTGTTGCGAATGTCGCTGCCGGCGGTCAACTGGCGCAGCACGCCGGCCACGTCCTTCTGGCCCGCATGACCGCGCACGGCATGGATGCGGGGATCGAACGGCGTGTCGCTGCCCTTCAGCGCATCGACACTCATGCCGCCGGCCACCAGGGCCGCGCCGAACACGCGCAGGGTCTTGAACAGGCCCGACAGCGCCATGGCGGTGGACGCCTGGGTGCCGTTGATCAGGGCTAGCCCTTCCTTGGGCGCCAGCTCCACCGGCGGCAGGCCGGCCAGACTGAGACCCTCGGCGGCGGTCATGATGTGGCCGCCGCGACGAACCTCGCCCACGCCCATCAGGACGGCGCTCATATGCGCCAGCGGCGCCAGGTCGCCGGACGCGCCGACCGAACCTTTCGCCGGGACGCAGGGATAGATCTCGTGCGCCAGCAGGCCGAGCAGGGTGTCGATCACCTCCAGCCGCACGCCCGAGACGCCGGCCGACAGGCTCATCACCTTCAGCGCCATCATCAGGCGCACCCACTCGTCAGGCATGAACTCGCCGACGCCCGAGCAGTGCGACAGGATCAGGTTCTTCTGAAGCTGCGCCAGCTCGCCATCGCCGATGCGTTCGGAGGCGAGCAGGCCAAAGCCCGTGTTGATGCCGTAGACGGTCTTGCCGCTGGCCACGATCGCCTCGACCGTCGCCGCGCTGGCGGCGATCCGCTGGCGCGCGGCCGCGTCGAGGGTCAGGCGCACCGGGCCGTCGTGGATGGCGCGCAGATCGGCCAGGCTGAACCCGGCCTCAGAGATGGTGAGTTCGATCATCGGGTCAGCATCGGCAGGTGAAGGTTGTTCTCGCGGGCGCAGTCCAGCGCTTCCGAATAGCCGGCGTCGGCGTGGCGCATGACGCCGGTGGCGGGGTCGTTCCACAGGACGCGGCCGATGCGCTGGGCGGCGGCTTCTGTGCCGTCACAGACGATGACCACGCCGGAGTGCTGGGAATAGCCCATGCCGACGCCGCCGCCGTGGTGCAGCGACACCCAGGTCGCCCCGCCGGCCACGTTCAGCATGGCGTTCAGCAGCGGCCAGTCGGACACCGCGTCGGAGCCGTCCTTCATGCCTTCGGTCTCGCGGTTCGGGCTGGCGACCGAGCCGCTGTCCAGGTGGTCGCGGCCGATGACTACGGGGGCCGACAGCTCGCCGTTCGCCACCATCTCGTTGAAGGCCAGGCCCAGCTTGTCGCGCAGGCCCAGGCCCACCCAGCAGATGCGGGCCGGCAGACCCTGGAACTGGATCTTCTCGCCGGCCATGTCGAGCCAGCGGTGCAGGTGCGGATCGTCGGGGATCAGCTCCTTCACCTTGGCGTCGGTCTTGCGGATGTCTTCCGGATCGCCGGACAGGGCGGCCCAGCGGAACGGCCCGACGCCGCGGCAGAACAGCGGGCGGATGTAGGCGGGCACGAAGCCGGGGAAGTCGAAGGCGTTTTCGACGCCGGCGTCCTTGGCCTCCTGCCGGATGTTGTTGCCGTAGTCGAAGGTGGGCACGCCCATCTCGTGGAAGGCCAGCATGGCCTTCACGTGCTGCGCCATGCTGGCGCGGGCGGCGGTGCGCACACCGGCCGGATCGCTGACCTTGCGCTGGGCCCATTGCTCCAGCGTCCAGCCGGCGGGGAGGTAGCCGTTCAGCGGGTCGTGAGCGCTGGTCTGGTCGGTGACGGCGTCGGGACGCACGCCCCGGCGCAGCAGCTCCGGCAGGATCTCGGCGGCGTTGCCCAGCAGGCCGACGGACACCGCCTCGCCCTTGGCGGTCGCCTCGTTGATGATCGCCAGGGCCTCATCCAGCGTGTCGGCCGCGCGGTCGAGATAGCCCGTCTCCAGGCGCTTTTCGATGCGGCTGGGCTGGCATTCGATGGCCAGGATCGACGCGCCGGCCATGGTCGCGGCGAGGGTCTGGGCGCCGCCCATGCCGCCCAGGCCGGCGGTGAGGATCCAGCGGCCAGTCAGGTCGCCGCCGAAATGCTGGCGGCCCATCTCGACGAAGGTCTCGTAGGTGCCCTGAACGATGCCCTGGCTGCCGATGTAGATCCACGAGCCGGCCGTCATCTGGCCGTACATCATCAGACCCTTGCGATCGAGCTCGCCGAAATGCTCCCAGTTCGCCCACTTGGGAACGAGGTTGGAGTTGGCCAGCAGCACGCGCGGGGCGTCGGCGTGGGTGCGGAACACGCCCACCGGCTTGCCCGACTGGATCAGCAGGGTCTCGTTGTCTTCCAGGGTCTTCAGGGTCTCGACGATGCGGTCGAAGCTGTCCCAGTCGCGCGCGGCGCGGCCGATGCCGCCATAGACCACCAGCTCGTCCGGGTTCTCGGCCACTTCCGGGTCGAGGTTGTTCATCAGCATCCGAAGCGGCGCCTCGGTCAGCCAGGATTTCGTGTTCAGCTCAGTGCCTCGGGGCGCGGTCACCCGGCGGGCGTTGGCGAAGCGGGTGGGCGCGTTCATCGGAATCTCCCTCGGTGCGACGCTGAAAGCTAGAAATGTATATACAACCTGTCAAACGGTCTTCAGGCGGCTGATCGCCGCGCGGTAGGCGGCGGCGACAGCGTCCTCGTCCGGGTGCCGGCCGTCGCGGACCCGCCAGGCCCCGCCGACCATCACGTCCTTCACCGGATTGGCGAAGCCGCCGAATATCCAGGCGTCCATCAGGTGGCCGTCCTCGCGGCCGAACAGGGCGGGGGCTTGGTCGTCCAGCACCACGATGTCGGCGCGCATGCCCGGGGCGATGACGCCGGTCGCCCGGCCGCTCGACCTGGCGCCGCCGAGGGCCGCCGCGTTGTGCAGGTGCACGCCCGTATGGGGCTCCCGCATGCCGGCCAGAACATTGCGCTCACCGGTGATCAACCGTTGTCCGTATTCGAGGAGGCGCAGCTCTTCGGCCAGATAAACGCTCACATGGCTGTCCGAGCCGATGGAGATCGAGCCGCCCTCGGCCAGGAAGCTTTCAGCGGGGAAGATGCCGTCGCCCAGGTTCGCCTCGGTGGTGGGGCACAGCACGACGGTTGCCCCCGCCGCGCGGACGCCCGCCATCTCGGCCTCCGTCACATGGGTGGCGTGAACCAGGTTCCAGCGTTGATCGACCGCGGCGTTGGCCAGCAGCCACTCCACCGGCCGGGCGCCGGTCACTTCCAGGCAGCGCTCCACCTCCTTGCGCTGCTCGGCGATGTGGATGTGGATCGGACTGTCGGCCTCCAGCCCCGCCAGCAGTTCGGCCAGGGCCGGCGGCGGCACGGCACGCAGGCTGTGGATCGCCGTGCCCATGACCATGCCGTCCGTCCGCAGATCGCCGCGCAGGCGCAGGAAATCCTCGACGGAATGGACGAACCGCTTCTGTCCTTCATTGGGCGCGGCGCCGCCGAAGTCGGAGGTCATGTAAAGGGTCGGCAGCAGGGTCAGGTCGAGACCCGTCCGCGCCGCCGCGTCGATCACCGCCTGGCCCATGGCGCGGCCGCCCACCGGCGCCTGGTGCAGATAGTGGAACTCGCAGACGGCGGTGTAGCCGGCCTTCAACATCTCCACATAGAGCTGGGCGGCGATGGCGTTCAGGACGTCCGGCGTCACGGCGGCGGCCAGCCGGTACATGGCGTCGCGCCAGGTCCAGAAGCTGTCGCGTGTCTCGCCCCGATGCTCAGTCAGGCCGACTAGGGCGCGCTGGAACGCGTGGCTGTGGGCGTTGGCGATTCCGGGGATGGCCACTCCCCTGATGCGTTCGCCGACGCCAGGGCGGTCAGGCGCCACTTCCGTGAGCACGCCATCGGCTCCGACGGTCACCGCCACGTCGTGTCGCCAGCCTTGGGCGGTCAGCGCCCGTTCGTAGTTCCACCGCATGGACGACCCGTCTGAACCCTGCTTGTATAGACAGGATGATGGCGCAGGACGGGTGCGGCGGCAATGCAGGGTGATTTCGACGCGGTCTGGACCGGCGGCCATCTGGCGACGATGGCGGACGAGGCCGGCTACGGCGTGATCGAGAACGGCGCCGTGGCGGTGAAGAACGGCCTGATCGCCTGGGTCGGCCGCGCCGCCGACATGCCGGGGCGTGCGGCCGAGACCCACGACCTGCGCGGCCGCTGGCTGACCCCCGGCCTGATCGACTGCCACACCCACCTTGTCTATGCCGGCAGCCGCGTCCGCGAGTTCGAGATGCGGCTGGAGGGCGCGACCTACGAAGAGATCGCCCGCGCCGGCGGCGGCATCCTGTCGACCATGCGCGCCACCCGCGAGGCGACCCAGGATGAGTTGCTAGACCTCGCCCACGCCCGGGCGGAGAAGCTGATCGCCGGCGGCGTCACTACGGTGGAGATCAAGTCCGGCTACGGTCTGGACCTGGACAGCGAGCTGAAGATGCTGCGCGTCGCCCGCACCCTGAGCGAGGAGCGGGGGATCGAGGTGGTGACCACCTTCCTCGGCGCCCACGCCGTGCCGCCGGAACACAAGGACGATCGCGACGCCTATGTGCGCCTGATCATCGACCAGATGCTGCCGGCCGTGGCCGCCGAAGGCCTGGCCGACGCCGTGGACGCGTTCTGCGAGAGCATCGCCTTCACTCCGGCCGAGACGCGGCGGATCTTCAAGGCGGCGACGAAGCTGGGCCTCCGGGTGAAGCTGCACGCCGACCAGCTCGGCGACCTGGGCGGCGGCGCCTTGGCGGCGGAGCTGGGCGCCCTGTCGGCGGACCATCTGGAACATGCGTCGGAGGAGTCCATCGCCGCCATGGGCCGCGCGGGGGTGACGGCGGTTCTGCTGCCGGGGGCCTTCTACTTCCTGCGCGAGACCGTGGCGCCGCCCATCGAACTCATGCGCAAGCACGGGGTCCGCATGGCTCTGGCCACGGACTGCAACGCCGGCACCTCGCCGATCACGTCCATGCCGCTGATCCTCAACATGGCCTGCACCCTGTTCCGCATGACCCCGACCGAGGCCCTGGCGGGCGTCACACGTCACGGCGCAGCGGCCCTAGGCCTGCTGGACACCCACGGCACGCTGGAGGTCGGCAAGGTCGCCGACTTCGCGGTCTGGGAGGTGGAGAGCCCGGCGGAGATCGCCTACGCCCCCGGCGACAATCGCTGCCTGGCGACGATCAAGGGCGGGCAGCCGCTTTGAGCGCCGGCGACGACAGCCTGAAGGCCCGCATCCGCCGTCATATCCTGGAGCGGATCAGCAGCGGCGTCTGGGCGGCGGGAGACCGTATCCCGTCCGAACACGAACTGGCCGAGGAATTCGGCGCCAGCCGCATGACCGTGCATCACGCCGTGCGCGACCTGCAGGGCGACGGCTATCTGACCCGCGCCAAGGGCAAGGGCACCTTCGTCGCTCCGGCCCGCGCCCACGTCATGGCCGTGAAGCTGCTGGACATCGCCGACGAGATCGCCGCGCGCGGCGGCAGGCACGAGGCGCGGCTGATCATCGGCGAGACACGCCCCGCCACCATGGCCGAGACGGCGTTGTTCGGCGCCGCTGCCGGCCTGGCGCTGTTTCATGCGGTGGTGCTGCACAGCGAGGGCGGCGCGCCGATCCAGCTCGAGGATCGGCTCGTCAATCCGGCTCTGGCCCCGGGTGTGGGCGAAGCGGACCTGGATCGCGAAACCTACTTCGCCCACCTGATGGCGCGCTTCCCCTATCCCGAAGGCGCGGCCGTCATCCGCGCCGCCGCGCCGGACGCCCGCACTCGTGAGCTGCTGGCGATGGGTGACGGCGAGCCCTGCATCGAGATCGAGCGCTTGACGCGGGTGGACGGCCAGGTGGTCACCGCCGCCCGCCTGATCTGCCCGGCCTCGCGTTACGCCCTGACCGGCGAGATTTTGCGTCCGACGGCGCTGGGCTGAGGCTCAGTCCTCTTCGTTCTCGGACGTCTCCAGCTCCGCCAGCATCTTCTCCAGCCGCGCCAGCTTCTGGCTGTGCCGCCGGTCGGTCCAGATTCCCCAGGCCAGGGAGGCGACGACCACCGACAGGCTAAGCATCACGGAGAACTTAGCGTCTCCATCATCAACCGCGTTCAGGTCCGCACGCAGGACAAAGATGGTCAGGGTGATGAAGGCGATCGCCCCGGCGGCCAGGTAGTAGCCGGACCGGGCGCGGCGGATGGCGCTGCGGGTCTGGATGATCTCCGACCGCAGGGCGGCGTCCACGGTCTCCGCCCGGGTCTCCCACGGGGCGCGCGCCACCCACAGGGCCACCGTCATGCCGAACAGGACGAAGGCCAGGCCGCCCAGGCCCATGACCACGCCGGTCGGCGTCCCCCGCGCCATGGCCGAGATGGCGATGCCGCCGACCATCAGGCACAGGATGATGTCCGCCGCCGCCTTAAGCCGGGCGATCAGGGCGCGGGTCTTCAGCCGCCGCCGCATGCGGGGCAGGTCGAAGGTTTCGGTGGTTTCAGGTTCATCGCGCCAGGCGTCGGCCAGGGCGTTCCATTCGGGATCGGTCGTCATGGCCGCTCCTGTTGCTGCATCGCCTCGCGCAGGGCCGCCTTGGCCCGGGTGAGGCGGATCGAGACCGCGTTGGCGCCGACGCCCAGGACGTCGGCGATCTCGCTAGGGGAGAAGTCTTCCAGGGTCAGCACCGTCACCTGGCGGAGCGGCAGGGGCAGGGCGCGCACCGCCCGCATCAGCCGCTCCCGCTGCTGGTTGCGCTCGACCACATCCTGGGCGGACGGGGCGTCCAGCGGCAGGCCTTCGTCCAACTCCACCGTGCGCGGCGCCTTGGCGTGGCGGGCCACGTGATCGACCCCGCGATTGTGCGCCACGCGGGCGGCGAAGGTGCGCACCGACGCCTCGCCCCGCCAGGAGGGCAGGGCCCGCCAGACCGCCATCAGGATGTCCTGCTGCAGTTCGCGGCGGACTTCCGGATCGGCCTCATAGCTGGCGGCGATGCGGCGGATCATCGGCCCATGCAGGCTCGCGACCTCGTCGAACAGCGCCTCTGTATCGGGGGACTTCAAGACAGGCTCAGGCGGCGCCGCGGAAGGGCGCGGTGAGCTTGGCCCAGATTTGCTTGCGGGCCTGCACGACGCTGACGCCCAGCACGGCGGCGACCGACCAGAACAGGGCTTCGGTGGCGAAGGCGGCGATCACCACCAGGACAACGCGCACCGGCTTGTCCACGCCCATCGCCAGACCGGCGCCGAGGGCGATCCACGAGGCCAGGCAGACAGCGCCCGCGACCCCAAGAACGATCTTTTTCCAGTTCATCTGCTTCACTCCCGACCATCGTCTGATCAGATAGTCGGGAGCGATGCGGATTTCTTTCAGGCCGCGTCTTCGTTTTCGGCGGCCATGGCGCGGGCCAGGCGGACGAGAGCGTTGCGGGCGCGGGGCGACTTCAGTTCGGAGAAGCTCTGAAGCAGCTCCATGGCGCCGGCTTCGCCGAGGATCGACCACTGGTCGCCGCCAGCCACGCCGTTCTCCTCCTCGCCCACCAGCCAGGCGACGCTGGTGCCCAGCAGGCCGGCGATCTGCACCAGCTTGGAAGCCGACACGCGGTTCACGCCGCGCTCGTACTTCTGGATCTGTTGGAAGGTCAGGCCGAGCTGTTGGGCCACATGGCTCTGGCTGAAGCCTTGAACCTTGCGGCGAGCGCGGATTCGGGCGCCGACGGCGACATCGATCGGGTCGGGACCAAGCAATTCTTCAGAAACGGGCACGCACAACTCCAGACGTCAGAATTCGGGGGAGGGACGCTAAACGCGTGTTCAATCCGTATGCCAGCGCTAGCGCTCTAAAGCGAGCCCCGTAAAACTACGTGACCTTGTGTCGCTCCCCCGCGTTGGGTCCTAATCAAGGCAAGGAAGATCAAGGAGAATCCGATGACGGACGACACGCTGCTGGCCATCGACCAGGGCACAAGCTCCAGCCGCGGCATCGTTTTTTCCGTTTCAGGTGAAATCATTTCCGTCGGCCAGCAGCCGTTCGAACAGATCTATCCGGCCTCCGGATGGGTGGAGCATGACGCCGAAGTGATCTGGGCCACCACCCTGTCCACCGCCCGTCAGGCCCTGCGCAAGGCCGGCTCGGCGCGGGCGCCCAAGGCCATTGGAATCACCAACCAGCGCGAGACCACCGTTGTGTGGGACCGTCGCACCGGCGCGCCGATTCACAACGCCATCGTCTGGCAAGACCGCCGCACCGCCCAGATCTGCCGCGATCTTGAGGCCAAGGGGCATGAGGCCATCGTCGCCGAGCGCTCGGGTCTGCGCCTCGATCCCTATTTCTCGGCCACCAAGCTGGCCTGGATTCTTGATCACGTGGACGGCGCGCGGGCGGCGGCCGAGGCCGGCGATCTGGCCTTCGGCACGGTGGACAGCTTCCTGATCTGGCGGCTGACCGGCGGCAAGGTCCACGCCACGGACGCCACCAACGCCAGCCGCACCGCCCTGTACGATATCCGCAAGGGCCGCTGGGACGAGGACCTTTGCGCCCTGTTCGGCGTGCCCATGGGCGTGCTGCCCGAGGTGCGCGACAGCGCTGGCGACTTCGGCGTGACGGATGCGAGCGTGCTGGGCGTCGAGCTGCCCATCCGGGGCGTGGCGGGCGACCAGCAGGCCGCGCTCGTGGGCCAGGCCTGCTTCGCCGCGGGTGACGTGAAGAGCACCTACGGCACCGGCGCATTCCTGGTGCTGAATACGGGTGAGGAGCTGGTGCGGTCCCAGAACCGCCTGCTGACCACCATCGCCTATCAGGTGGGCGGCAAGGCGACCTATGCGCTCGAAGGTTCGATCCTGTCGGCCGGTTCGACCATCCAGTGGCTGCGCGACGGCCTGGGCCTGTTCTCCCGCGCGCCGGAGGTGGAGTCCCTGGCGCGGTCGGTCAGCGACGCGGGCGGCGTCTATCTGCTGCCGGCCTTCACCGGCCTCGGCGCGCCCTACTGGGACCCGGACGCGCGGGGCGCCATCGTCGGCCTGACCCGCGCCAGCGGCCGGGCCGAGATCGCCCGCGCGGGCCTCGACAGCGCCGTCTATCAGACCCGTGACCTGCTCGACGCCATGGCCGCCGACGGCGTGGCGCCGGCTCGCCTGCGGGTGGACGGCGGCATGGCCGAGAACGGCTTCTTCCTGCAGCGCCTGGCCGACATCCTGGACCTCACCGTCATCCGGCCGAAGGTCACCGAGACCACCGCCTTCGGCGCGGCGGCCCTGGCCGGTCTGGGCGCGGGTCTGTTCAGTTCGCTCGACGACATCGCCGGCCTCTGGAAGGCGGACGTGGAGTGCGGCCCGAAGATGAAGGCCGAGGCGCGAGACGCCGAAATCGCCGGCTGGCGAGAGGCTTTGGCGCGGGTGCGGACGAGCTAGCGCCCGAACCACCCCGTCACCGCCGCCCGCTCGGCCTCGTTCAGGTGGAGGCCCAGCTTCGACCGCCGCCACAGAGCGTCCTCGCCGGTTCGCGCCCATTCGTGGTCGCGCATGTGGCGCAGCTCCGCCTCGAAGACGCCCGGCGCGATCTCGCGGCCGGGCCCGTCCGCCAGGATCGGGTCGATCTTCGTCCCATAGGCGCGGCACAGGCGGCGGACGACCCGCTCCGGCAGGCTGCTGTGCTTACGCACCTGAGCATCGGCGAAGGCGTCGAAGTCGGGAATGTCGCCGCCGGGCAGGATGGCTTTCGCCGTCCAGGGTTCGCCCTTGAAGTCCATCAGCGGCTGCAGCTTCTCCAGCGCGTGTTCGGCCAGCTTGCGGTGGGTGGTCAGCTTGCCGCCGAAGATCGACAGCATCGGCGCCTCGCCGTCCGGCGCGTCGATGTCGAAGACGTAGTCGCGGGTGACGGTGGAGGCGCTGACGCCCCCGTCGTCATACAGCGGCCGCACCCCCGAATAGCGCCAGACCACGTCGGTCGGGGTGATCGGCGTCTTCAGATATTCCGACACCAGCTCGCAAAGATAGGCGACCTCATCGTCATCCGCATGAACCGCCGCCGGATCGCCGCCATAGGGGATGTCGGTGGTGCCGATCAGGGTGAAGTCGTGCTCGTACGGAATGACGAAGGCGATGCGGCCATCGTCGTTCTGGAAGGTGAAGGCCTGGTCGCCGTCATGCAGGCGACGGACCACGATGTGACTGCCCTTCACCAGGCGCGGCGCGTGATCGGCGCGGGCGCCGGACAGCTTCAAGGCCTCGCCCACCCATGGGCCGGCGGCGTTGACCACGCCCCGCGCGCGGACCTGCCGCGTCTCGCCGGCGTCGGAGCGCAGGTCGACGATCCAGGCGCCGCCGTCGCGCTGGGCGGCGGTCGCCTCCCAACCCACCAGGATCTCGGCGCCCCGGTCGGCGGCGTCGCGGGCGCACAGGGCGGTGAGGCGCGCGTCGTCCGCCCAGCAGTCGGAATATTCGAAGCCCAGGCGATAGCTGTCCTGCAGCGGGTCGAGCCGCTTCGACGACGTCCGCCGGACGGTCTTCGTCCCCGGCAGGCTGCGCCGTCCGCCGATGTGGTCGTACAGGAACAGGCCGATGCGCAGCATCCACGGCGGGCGCAGGCCCTTGTGGACCGGCAGGACGAAACGCAGGGGCCAGATCACATGCGGCGCGGCGGCCAGCAGCACTTCGCGCTCGGCCAGGCTCTCATGCACCAGCCGGAACTCGTACTGCTCCAGATAGCGAAGGCCGCCATGCACCAGCTTCGACGAGGCGGACGACGTGGCTCCCGCGAGGTCGTGGCGCTCGCACAGGAGGACGCTCAGGCCGCGCCCCGCGGCGTCCCGCGCGATGCCCGCGCCGTTGACGCCGCCGCCGATGATCAGGAGATCGATTTCGCTCATGCAATCCCTTTATGGGCTTGGAAACTGTACTGTCGAGCGCTGTGACAATAGGCTGTCTTCCCCGGTGGTGTTTTGCGGTCTAGCGTCGCTTGGGTTGTGAGGGTGGCATGAGCCGGGTTGAAGAAGCGCTCGCCCAGATCGGGGTCCTGACGCGCGCCCAGACGGTGAGCGCGGCCATCGGCGCATTTGAACGCGCGATCGAGCCCTTCGGCGCCCGCACCTACTCCACCTGGGTCCTGGCCAATCCCGAGCGGATGGACCCGCGCCTGGGCATGGTCTCCAACTGGGCGGACGAGTGGACCGAGTACTATCTCGCCAAGGAGCAGTACCTGATCGACCCGGTGGTGCAGCGCGCCCTGACCCAGCCGGGCGGCTTCACCTGGGCCGACATCTCGCGCACCACGTCCCAGGCCAGTTCGGAGCTGTTTCGCGACGCGCGGCAATTCGGACTGGCTGACGGCTTCACCCAGCCGGTGGGCACCGGCGGCCTGCTCAATGCGGCGGTGGTCAACGTGTCCGGCCCGACCATCCACTGGAACGACATGGACCAGGGGGTGATGTCCTTCGTGGCCAGCACCTTCATGCAGCGCCTGCTGCACCTGCGCGAAGTGCGGCTGCAGCCGGCGGTGAAGACCCTGTCGCCCCAGGAGCGGCGCATCCTGAACCTCGCGGCCCTCGGCCAGTCGGACAAGATGATCGCCCTGGAGCTGGGCATCTCGCCCGAAACCGTGCGTACGCACTGGAAGCGCGTCTTCCTCAAGCTCCAGTCCGAGGACCGCGCCCAGTCCGTGGCCGTCGGCATCTGGTCGGGCCAGATCGCGCCTTAGCAACTTCAGGGTGCGGTTGTCCCCGTTCTCGGGGACTGCCGCCGGGGAAGGGGGCGTCTCATCCTGCATCTCGTCGGAATTCGACCGAACGGGAGCAGGCCATGGCCATCGTCATTCGCGCACATCATCGCACGGCCCTCAGCGGCCTCATGGACGAGGCTTTCCGGCTCCGCCGCCGCATCTTCATCGAAACCCTGGGCTGGGAGCTGCCGGATCTGGCCGGCGACGGCGAGCGTGAGATCGACCAGTTCGACTTCACCCCGGCGGCGCATCACCTCGTGGCTCTCAACGACGCCGGCCGGGTCGTCGGGACCTGCCGCCTGACGCCGTCGGACGCCCCCAATGTCACCTGCGACGTGCTGCAGGCCCAGATCGGAACGCCGCTGCCGCGCTCTTCGACCATCGTGGAAAGCTCGCGCTTCTGCGTGGACCTGTCCCTGTCACGGGAGGAGCGCACGGCGGCCATGGGCGACCTCTACATCTCGCACGGCGAACTAGCGGCCCGGATGGGTTGGACCCAGACCCTGGGCGTCTACTACCAGTCGTCGCTGGAGGCGCTCATCCGTCAGGGCATCGCTGTCGACGCTCTCGGCGCGCCGATCCGCTTCGCCCCGGGGGACCCCTTCTCCTACCCCTATGTGATGACCGCTTCGGACGAGGGGCTGGAGCGCATGAAGGCCGCCTATGGCGCGCCCAAGGGCAAGCTGCAGGACCCCCAGGTCGACGCCGGCCTGCTGCCAGGCCTGCGTGAGCCGGCTCGAAGCTTCGAGCTGATGGAGGCCCGCTGATGGCTGTCCGCGGCTCCTATTCCGGCATGGCCATGACCCGTCTGGCCGCCAACGCCTTCAACCACCCGGAAGCGATCAGCAGCGCCGAGCTGCGCGCCCTGGCCGAGTACCATGCCCATCTCAGCCGCCGCGAACGTGCGGTGTTGCTGAACATCACCCGCCGCCTGGTCGAGATCGAACGGCGCGAAGGCGCCGAGGCCGTCGAGCGCCGGCTGCGCGAAGTCTGCGCCGTGATGGGACCTTCAGGAAACGCGTGATGACCCGGTTGAGTACGCTTTGGTCGAATCTGGCCCCGAAGTCCGAGGCCTCGAAGGCCCGCTCGCCGCAGGCGTCGCTTGCGGATGTCGGGCAGCGAAGCCGCTCGATTCTGCTTCGCGAGGCGCCTGCGCCTTCGAAAGGGGCGCCGCTCTCCTGACGGAGAGGCTGTCCCGCTGGCCTTCCCCACGCCCCATTGGGCTTCTATGGTCAATGTGAGCGCGCCGTCCGTATGGGCGGCGCGTTGATCATGTTGGTCGGTGAAACTTTTGCTGGCCTAGCCAGTGCGCCCCGGTTATGGGTGACAGCGCTGTCATAATCACGATAAGACGCGACAGCGGGAAACGTGTCCATGATGAAGGCAAAGACTGTGTTTGTGAGCTCCCTCGAAAGCCGAGTCTCGGTGCGACGCCTCGCCGACCAGTTTTGATGCCCGCCGCCATGCTTGATCGCGTTCGTGAGACCCTGGCCGACCTCGCCCCGGAGAACCTGGCTCTGGTGGGCGACATCGGCGGCACCAACGCCCGCTATGGTCTCGTCGACCTCAGCGCCGAGAAGCCCGAGATCCTCGACGCCCACGGCTATCTGACCAGCGACTATCCGCGCTCCTACGACTCCGTCGCCGCCTATCTGGAGCGCGTGGGGCTGAAGCGCCCGCCGCATCTGGCGGTGATCGCCGTGGCCGGCCCCATCGTCGATGGCGCCATCCGCTTCACCAATCTGGATTGGGAACTGTCCGAGGCCGCCCTGGTGGGCATGGGCTTCGACGGCGCCCGCCTGCTGAACGACTACGCCGCCCTGGCGCTGGCCGCGCCGCTGCTCGAGGCGGGTGACACGCACCAGATCGGCGGTCCCTCCTTCGTCTCCAACCAGAAGACCATCGCGGTGCTTGGCCCTGGCACGGGCTTCGGTGTCTCGGCGCTGGCGCGCGACGGCACGGGCCATGCGGCCATGGCCACCGAGGGCGGCCATGTGGCCTTCGCCCCGGTGGACGAGGTGGAGATCGAAATCCTCCGCATCCTCACCCGCAAGTACGGCCGGGTGTCGACCGAACGCATCCTGTCCGGTCCGGGCATGTGCGACCTGCACGACGCCCTGTGCGAGATCGACGGCAAGGGCGCGGTGCATCGTGATCCGGCCGAGATCACCCGCCGCGCGGTGGAGGGCGACGCCTCGGCCCTGCGCACGGTGAACCGTTTCTGCGGCATTCTCGGTTCAGTGGCCGGCGATCTGGCCCTGACCTTCGGCGCCCAGGGCGGGGTCTATATCGGCGGCGGCATCGCGCCCCGGATCCTGGACATTCTCGACGCCAGCCCCTTCCGCGCTCGGTTTGAAGAGAAGGGCCGTTTCCGCGGCTATCTGGAGGCCATCCCGGTTCGCGTGATCCTGCGCCCCTACGCTGCGTTGCTGGGCGCCGCCCATGCGCCCCGTCTGCTGGCCCTAGGCTAAGCTTGGCCGGGGCCGATTGACGGCGAGGGCCGACCTCCATAGCTTCGCGCGGCTAAGTTAAGGGGCGTTTGGAAGCGGTGCGATCGATCACCATCAATGACGTGGCGGCCAAGGCTGGCGTCTCGATCAAGACCGTCTCGCGGGTTCTGAACCGCGAGCCGAACGTAAAGGACGACACGCGCGAGCGGGTTCTCGCCGCCGTCCAGGAGCTCAACTACAAGCCCAACGTCTCGGCCCGCAGCCTGGCGGGGTCGCGCTCCTATCTGATCGGCGTGTTCTTCGACAACCCGAGCCCGGCCTACAACGCCGACGTCCACATGGGCGCGGTCCTGCGTTGCCGCGAGGCCGGCTACCACCTGCTGGTCGAGCCGCTGGACTCCACCGCCGCCGACTTCGCTTCGCAGCTGATCCCCATGCTGGCGACCCTGCGGGTGGACGGCGTGCTGCTGACTCCGCCGGTCTGCGACAGCCCGGTGCTGCTGGACGCGCTCGACGCGGCGCAGGTGCCCTATGTCCGCGTCGCGCCGGACGGCCAGCTCGACCGCGCCGCCTATGTCCACATGGACGACCGCCGCGCCGCCGCCGAGATGACCAGCCATCTGATCGGCCTGGGTCATCGCGACATCGGCTTCATCAAGGGGCACCCGGACCACGGCGCCTCGCACCTGCGCGAGGAGGGCTTCCGCGAGGCCATGAAGGCCCACGGCGTCGCCGTCCGCGAGGACTGGGTGGTGCAGGGCTGGTTCTCGTTCCAGTCGGGCTTCGAGGCGGCAAAGACCCTGCTGGCGGCCAAGGATCGGCCTACCGCCGTCTTCGCTTCCAACGACGACATGGCCTTGGGTGTCATCGCCGCCGCGCATCAGCTTCGCCTGACGGTGCCGGACGATCTCTCCGTCGTGGGCTTCGACGACACGCCCAGCGCGCGCATGGTCTGGCCGCAACTGACCACCATCCGCCAGCCGATCGCCAACATGGCGGCGGCGGCCGCCGACCTGCTGATCAGCGGCGAGATGACCACCGAGGACGGCGCGCCGGCCAGCCGCCTGCTCGATTTCGAATTGGTCGTCCGCGATTCCACCAAGCCCCTGAAGGGCTGAGGCCTGCAAACAAGGCGAGAGCGTCAGTTCGCGTTGACAGCGTTGTCATGGCGCGGATAGCTTGGCGCTCACAATGAAAAAGCCGGGCCGCCGGCTGTCCCGTGGGAGAATAGTTCATGAAGCTCGCCCCCAGCCTCACGGCGATCGCGCTTGTCCTGGCCGCCGGCTCCACCGCCGTCGCCGCCGAGAAGCTGACCCCCTCGGGTCCGGCCACCGCCAATCCGGCCCTGTGGCCCAAGGCCCATAGCCCCGCCGCCATCACCGACGCCAAGACCGAAGCCTTCATCACCGACCTGATGTCGAAGATGAGCATCGAGGAGAAGGTGGGCCAGCTGGTCCAGGCCGACATCGGCTGGATCAAGCCGGAAGACCTTCGCAAGTATCCGCTGGGTTCGATCCTGGCCGGCGGCAACTCGGCCCCCGACGCCAACGAGCGCGCGACGCCGCAGCGCTGGATGGAGTTCCTGCGCGAGTTCCGCGCCGTGGCGCTGGAGAAGCGCGACGGCCACGTGCCGATCCCGCTGATGTTCGGCATCGACGCCGTCCACGGCCACAACAATGTGGTCGGCGCCACCGTGTTTCCCCACAATATCGGCCTGGGCGCCGCCCGTGATCCGGAACTGATCGGCCGCATCGGCAAGGCCACCGCCGAGGAAGTCGCCGTCACCGGCGCCGACTGGACGTTCGGTCCGACCCTGGCCGTGCCGCGCGACGACCGCTGGGGCCGCTCCTACGAGGGCTATGGCGAGAACCCGGAGATCGTCCGCTCCTACGCCGGTCCGATGACGCTGGGCCTGCAAGGCAAGCTGGTCGCTGGCCAGTCCCTGGCCAAGGGCCACATCCCCGGCTCGGCCAAGCACTTCCTGGCCGACGGCGGCACCAAGGAAGGCAAGGATCAGGGTGATTTCGTCGGCACGGAAGCCGAGCTGATCCGCGACCACGTGCAGGGCTACGTGCCCGCTATCAACGAGGGCGTGCTGACCGTGATGGTCTCGTTCTCGTCGTGGAACGGGGTCAAGCACACCGGCAACAAGAGTCTGCTGACCGACGTGCTGCAGAAGCAGATGGGCTTCGAGGGCTTCACCGTCGGCGACTGGA
This sequence comes from Caulobacter segnis, assembly GCF_029543125.1. Lineage (GTDB taxonomy): Bacteria > Pseudomonadota > Alphaproteobacteria > Caulobacterales > Caulobacteraceae > Caulobacter > Caulobacter segnis_D. Next base: position 191,978 of record NZ_JARQWW010000006.1, on the reverse strand, counting down.
ACGCCCACGGCCAGGTGGCCGGCTGCACCACCACCAACTGTCCGCAGGCGATCAACGCCGGCCTCGACATGTTCATGGCTCCGGACAGCTGGAAGGAGCTCTACGACAACACCCTGGCCCAGGCGAAGTCGGGCGAGATCGGCATGGCGCGCATCGACGACGCCGTTCGCCGCATCATCCGCGTGAAGGTGAAGTCGGGCCTGTTCGACGCCGGCCACTATGAAGAGGTCGAGGGCAAGTTCGACCGTCTCGCCGCGCCGGAGCACCGCGCCATCGCCCGCGAGGCGGTGCGCAAGTCGCTGGTCCTGCTGAAGAACAACGGCGGCGTGCTGCCACTGAAGGCCAACGCCAAGATCCTGGTGGCCGGCGACGGCGCCGACAACATCGGCAAGCAGTCGGGCGGCTGGACCATCGACTGGCAGGGTGCGGCCAACACCAATAGCGACTTCCCGCAGGGCCAGTCGATCTTCGGCGGCATCGCTGACGCGGCCAAGGCCGCCGGCGGTTCGGCCGAGCTGAGCGTCGACGGTTCGTTCAAGACCAAGCCCGACGTGGCCGTGGTGGTGTTCGGGGAGAACCCCTACGCTGAGTTCCAGGGCGACATCGGCACGCTCGACTATCAGCCGGGCGACGCCCGCGACCTCGCCCTGCTGAAGAAGCTGAAGGCCCAGGGGATTCCGGTGGTGTCCGTCTTCCTGTCGGGCCGTCCCCTGTGGACCAACCCGGAGATCAACGCCTCCGACGCCTTTGTCGCCGCCTGGCTGCCGGGCACCGAGGGCGGCGGTGTTGCCGATGTCCTGCTGCGCAAGCCGGACGGCTCGGTGAACCACGACTTCAAGGGCAAGCTGTCCTTCTCCTGGCCCAAGACCGCGGCCCAGATCCCGAACGTGGGCGAGCCCGGCTACGACCCGCAGTTCGCCTATGGCTACGGCCTGACCTACGCGTCGAAGACCAGCGTCGCCAAGCTGCCCGAGGTGTCGGGCGTGCCGGACGTGAAGATCAACACCGACGCCTATTTCGACGCCGGCCGGGTGATGACGCCCTGGATCATCCAGATCGGCGACCCGTCGGGCCTGGCCACCGCCAACGCCGTCGGCGCCACCAAGAGCCCGGGCGGCCTGTCCGAGATCAAGCCGGTGGACGGCGCGGCCCAGGAATCGGCGCGCGGCGTGACCTTCGAAGGTCCGGGCGAGGGGCGTCTGGTCGTGGCCGGCCCGCCGGTCGACCTGACCCGTCAAGCCAACGGCGACCTGGCCCTGGCCATCACCTGGCGACAGGACGCCAAGCCGGAGGGCAAGGTCGTGGTCGGCATGGGCTGCGGCGACAATTGCGGCGCCGGGTTCGACTTCACCGCCGCCGCCAAGGCCGCGCCGGTGGGCCAGTGGACCACCACGGCGATCAAGCTGTCCTGCTTCCGCGACATCGGCCTGGACGTGTCCAAGGTCTCGACTCCGCTGTTCGTGAACGCCGAAGGCAAGTTCGCCTTCTCGTTCTCCAAGATCGTCCTGGCGCCCAGCCCGGGCGGCGTCGCCTGCCCGGCGCGCTGAGCCTTTGGAGCGGCAAGCTGTGGGTTAACCAAGCTTGCCGCTTGCTTCCCGGTCAAAAGCGACTGCTACTGAACCCAGTGTAGCGCAGACGGTCGGGGGCCAAGACCGATGCTGAAGTGGTGGTTCGCGATTCCCTTGTGGAAGCGCATCCTCGGTTTTCTTGTCTTGGGCGTGGTGGTCGGGCTCGTGTTCCGCGAGCACGCCGTCCATGTGAAGGTGTTGGGCGACATCTTCGTGCGGCTGATCCGCATGGTGGTCGCGCCCTTGGTCTTCACCATCATCGCCGCGGGCGTCGCGTCCCTGGCGGACTCTCGAAAACTCGGCTCGCTGGGGATCAGGACCCTGACCCTGTTCGTCTGCACGGCCGCCGTGGCCGTGGCGGTCGGCATGGGCGTCGGCACGATCTTCGAGCCCGGCTTCGGAGCCAATATCTCAAGCGCCTCGCCGCAGCTCATCGACCCGGGCCGCACCATGGGCGAGCAGCTATTGGGCCTGATCCCGATCAATCCGATCAAGGCCCTGGCCGACGGCGACATGCTGGCGATCATCGTCTTCGCCATCTTCGTCGGGGCGGGCATCCTGGCCGCCGGCCCACGCGCCGCGCCGCTCGCCGCCATGCTGGACGCCGCCTCGGCGGTGATGCTGCACATCGTCAAATTCGTGATGGAGGTGGCGCCGTTCGGTGTCTTCGGCCTCGTCGCCACGGCTATCGGCGCCAACGGCCCGGCGGTCTTCCTGAACATCGGCCTGCTGGCGCTCTGCGTGATCATCGCCTCGGCGGTGCAGAGCCTGATCGTCCACGGTTTGTTGCTGCGCATCGTGGCGCGGCTGCCGGTCATGCCGTTCTATCTCAGCATCCTCGACGCCATCGTCGTGGCCTTTTCCACGGCGTCCAGCTCGGCCACCTTGCCGGTCGCCATGCAGGTCGCCGAGCGGAACCTGAAACTGGGCAAGCCGATCATCTCCACGGTCCTGCCCCTGGGCGCCAGCATCGGCCGCGACGGCACGGCGCTCTATGTGGGCCTGCTGGCCATGTTCTCGGCCCAGGTCCTCGGCGTGCAGCTGGGGCCGGTGCAGTACGTGATGATCCTGATCACCGCGACCCTGGTAGCCCTGGGTACGGCCCCGGTGCCGAGCGCCTCGCTGTTCATGCTGGCGGCGGTGCTGTCGACCCTGGGCATTCCGGACGAGCGCACGGCGCTGATCGTCGGGTTCATCCTGCCGTTCGACAGGCTGCTCGACATGATCCGCACCATCCCCAACGCCACCTGCAATCTGGCGGTGGCGACCACGGTGGCGCGGTTCGAGAAGGAGATCGACGTGGAGGCCTATCGCAAGGCCCCGCACGAATGAAAAGGGCCCCTTTCGGGGCCCTTGACGTCTAGTGCTTGAGGGCGTCCCTGACGCCTTCCTTGATGGAGCCGACGCCCTTCTGGACCTTGCCCTTGGCTTGGTCGCCAAGGCCCTCGGCCTCGAGACGCTCATTGCCGGTCACCTTGCCGGCGGCTTCCTTGACCTTACCCTTGGCGTCGTTGGCGGCGCCCTTCACTTCGTCCTTGTGCATGACGGCATCTCCTTGTGGAAACTCGGAGATTCAAACGATCCCGGGCCGGGGCCGTTCCCCGAAAGTTCAAGCGATGCGCAGGGCCGCGGCGTCGATCATGGTCGTCAGGCGGGCCGCTCCGGTCACGTCGCGCACCTCGATCCGCACCTTGGGCGCAGGCGTCGACCAGTCGATTTCGATCAGCCCGAAGTTCTGTTCCTGCAGCACCCCGCTGCGGCGAAGGGCGTTGGGCGGCGTTACTGGCCAGGTCTCAGTCAGGCCCGACGAGGTGACGTCCCAGATGGGGTAAGGGACGTTCACGTCCAGGCGTGAAATCTCGGCGTAGTGGGTGTCGCCGCTGATGCAGAAGAGCCCCTCGGCCCGCGTCCGGCGGATAGCCTCGAACAGCCGCTGGTGGTCGCGCGCGTAGTTCATCCAGCTTTCCCAGCCGGCGAAGTCGGCCAGCACCTGCAGGCTGGAGCCAAAGATGCGCAGGTCGGCCGGTCGCGCCAGCTCCTCCTCCAGCCACCGCCATTGCGGCTCGCCGATCATGGTGGCGGCCTGGTCGGGATTGCGGGCGTAGGGGCCGGGGACGTGCGAGCCCGCATCGGCCTTCTTCTTCGCCCAACCCTCGTACTCCGCGCCGGCCAGATCCAGCTTCTCGATCGGGGTCCGGTTCCAGCGCAGGTCAGGCAGGATCACCTGCACGCGCCGTCCCGTGGGGCCGAAGATCGCAGCGGTGTAGATGCCGTCGCGGGTGCGGCGGGGGGAGGTCGCCGCTTCACCCCAGAAGTCGCAGAACTGCCGCCGCGACTCGTCCTTCATCGGATACTCGCCGCCAGCGTCGTTCTCGCCGTAGTCGTGATCGTCCCAGATCGCCATCAGCGGCGTGGACGCCTTCAGCTTCTCGAAGCCCGGCTTGGCGGCCAGCGTCGCGTACTTGGCCGCCATCACCGCCGGGTCGCGGGTGTCGGCATAGATGTTGTCGCCCAGGAAGATGAACAGGTCCGGCTTCGCCGCCAGCACCGCGTCCCAGATCGGCTGCTCTTTGTCCTGCTTGGCGCACGAGCCGAAGGCGATACGGGTCAGCAGGCGGCCATCGGTGCGGTCGGCGGCGCGGGCTGGCGCGCTGACGACGGCCGCTGCGGCGGCGCCCAGGCCCAGGGCGGCGCGGCGATTGATTTGGGACATTGGTGCTCCTTCAAAGCAAAAGGCCGGGGAGCGAACTCCCCGGCCTTCGTTCTGATCGCGGTGGATCAGAAGCTCTTCTTGATGGTGATGAAGCCCTGGCGCGGCGGAGCCGGCAGCAGGGTCATGGTCGAGCCGGTCGTGTCGCGGTTCACGAAGCCGCCCGAACCCACCGTCGAGATGTAGTCCTTGTCGAAGAGGTTGGTGACGTTGGCCTGCACTTCCAGGCCTTCCAGGATCGGGCCGCCCGAGAAGCGGTAACCGAACACCAGGTCGGCCACGAGCGCGCCGTCGACCTTCCCGCCGATGTTCTCGTAGGTGTAGTAGCGCTCGTCCGTATAGACGCCCGACAGCTTCGCGTAGAAGCCGCCGTTGTCATAGGACAGCTCGGCCTTCACGCTGTTGCGCGGGGTGTTGACGACGGTCTTGCCCTCGGTGGCCGAGGCGATCGTGCCGTTCGCGTTGATGACGTTGTCCTGATACTTCGAGGAGTTCAGGCTGTAGGCGCCGTACAGGCTCCATTCGTCGGTGATGCGGAATTCGCCGGCGACTTCGATGCCCTTGGTCTCCACCGAACCCACGTTCGACAGCACCGCCGGCAGGCCGAGGATCGGCGAGGCCGTTTGGGCGCTGACCAGGCGGTCGTTGAAGTCCACCATGTAGGCGGCGACCACGCCCTGGAAGCGGTCGTTGCGATAACGCAGGCCGCCTTCGAAGGTCTTGGAGGTTTCCGGGTTCAGGTTCTCGGCGATGTAGTTCACCGCCGCCTGGTTCTGCGAGCCGAACGGACCCGAGGTCGCGGCCGACACGAAGGCGGCCATGTTTTCGGTGTAGCCGCCGAACGCTTCCAGGTCAGGGGTGAACTTATAGACGGCGCCGATCTGCGGCAGGAAGCTGTCCTTGGACTCGATCTTCCCGGCCAGCGGCGAGCCGACGATGGTCGCGACCTCGTTCTCGACCTTCACGGCCTTGAAGCCGAAATTGACCTTCAGGGCGTCGTTCACGGTCCAGACGTCCTGGATGTAGCCCTGGGTGGTCGTGGTCTCGAACTTGTACTGCCACTGGGTGGCGAACGGATTGGACTGGAAGTCCAGGGCGTCGCGCGACGGGGCCGAGATGGTCTCGGCGTAGAAGCGGCGAGCCTGATTGAAGTCGTTCTTCTCGTACCAGGCGCCGCCGCTGATCTCGTGGCCGCCGATGCGCCAGGTCAGGCCGCCGATGAAGCCCTTGCGGTCGATGTCGTATTCGGTGGTGCGGATCGACAGCGGGGCGGCGTTGGAGCCCGGCGTGCCGAAGTCCGGCGACACCAGGTACGGCGTGTACCACAGGCCTTGACCTTCGTTGGTGTGGCCGTAGCCCTGCAGATGCAGGTCGAGGCTTTCGCCCAGCGGGGTGTCGTAGCTGACGCTGTAGAGGTTGTCGTCACGGATGCCGGCGCCGGCGTAGTAGGCGTCGTCGATGGCGCCGAACGGCGCGGGCAGCGGGCGGCCGGTGTTGTAGGCGGTGGCCGCCGCGATCGCGAGGCCCCAGTTCGGGACGGTGTTGTCCCAGTCGCGGCCCAGGCGGCGGATCATGTCGTAGGACATGTCCTGGTAGTCCTGCTCACGGCGCTCAGAACGGGTGTAGAAGGCGCTCAGCTCGCCCTGGCCGATCGGCAGCACGGCCTTGATGTCATACTGGCGCTGCTTCTGCTCGGAGCCGCCCTTCCACTTGTCGGTCTTCTGGTCGACTACGGAGGCGTAGGCGCGCAGACCGCCCAGCGCGTCGATGGCGCCGCTTTCCAGGCGCAGGAACACGCGGTGCATGTTCTCGGAGCCGTAGGTGCCGTTGGCCTGAGCGCCGAAGGTCTCCGACGGATCGCGCGAGAAGAACTGCAGCGTGCCGCCAAGGTTCGAGGTCGAGGCCGTCGCCAGCGAGCCGGCGCCCTGGGCCAGTTCGACCCGGCCGACGTTCTCGTTGGTGATGGCGCGGCTGATATGCAGGCCGTTGTGGTTGCCGTAGCTCATGTCGCCCAGCGGCACGCCATCCAGGGTGAAGCCCAGCTGATTCTGGTTGAAACCGCGGATCGAGATGCCGGTCGACCACTCATAGGCGCCGAAGGCGTCAGCCGACTGCACGTTCACGCCGGGCAGCTTCTCCAGCACCTTCAGCGGGCTGGTGCCGGCGGCTTCCAGGGCCATTTCCTCTTGCTTGACGGTCTGGACCTGGCGGGACTGGCCCTGGCCCAGAACGACGACGGCGTCGACCTCACCCGCCGCGTCGGCGGCTTCGGCGGCATAGGCGCCGACGGCGGTGAAGCTCAGCAGGGCGCCGACGGCGGCGCTGGCGATCAGATGGTTCTTCATGGAATCCCCGATTTTCAGGACGGCGCAGGGAGGCGCGTCCATCGAGGGGTTGAGCTATCAATGGTCCATGACGCTGCGGCTTAGCTTTTGCGACACATAGGTTGCGTTGAAGAGACGGTTCGCGGATGTGGCCAAAGCGCCGCATCCGTTGCGCTCGCGGCTCCGCACGGCTATCTGAGCGCAACTCCGAAAATCATTCTGAAAGCGAGCGCGGCGCCCTCATGGCCCAGCAGTACATTTTCCAGATGCAGGGCCTGACCAAGGCCTACCCCGGCGGCAAGAAGGTGTTCGAGAACATCTGGCTGTCGTTCTACTCCGACGCCAAGATCGGCGTCGTCGGCGTCAACGGCTCGGGTAAGTCCACCCTGCTGAAGGTGATGGCCGGCCTGGACAAGGAATTCCAGGGCGAAGCCAAGGCCGCCGACGGGGTCAAGCGCGGCTACCTGCCTCAAGAACCGGTGCTGGACCCGACCAAGGACGTCTGGGGCAACGTCATCGCGGACTGCGAGGACAAGCACGTCTTCGACAAGTACAACGAGCTGGCCGCCAAGCTCGGCGAGGAATACTCCGACGAGCTCATGGAGGAGATGACCAAGCTCCAGGAGATCATCGACGCCAAGGATCTGTGGGACATCGATTCCAAGATCGAGATGGCCATCGACGCCCTGCGCTGCCCGCCGAACGACGCCAACATCGAAAGCCTGTCGGGCGGTGAAAAGCGCCGCATCGCGCTCGCCCGCCTGCTGCTGTCGAAGCCCGACATGCTGCTGCTCGACGAACCGACCAACCACCTGGACGCCGAGTCCGTGGCCTGGCTGCAGCATCACCTGGAAGAGTTCCCGGGCTGCGTCATCCTCGTGACCCACGACCGCTACTTCCTCGACCAGGTCACCAAGTGGACGCTCGAGCTCGATCGCGGCAAGGGCGTGCCCTACGAGGGCAACTACTCCGGCTGGCTGGAGCAGAAGCAGAAGCGCGTCGTCCAGGAGCAGTCGGAATCGGAAGCCCGCCAGCGCGCGCTCACCCGCGAACTGGAATGGGTCCGCTCCTCGCCCAAGGCCCGTCAGTCCAAGTCGAAAGCCCGTCTGGCGTCGTACGAGGAAATGGTCGCCGCGCAGGAGAACGCCCGCGCCGCCCAGACACAGGCCCACATCCAGATCCCGCCTGGCCCGCGCCTCGGCAACGTGGTGCTGGAAGTCAGCGGCCTGGAGAAGGAGTACGGCGACAAGGTCCTGTTCAAGGACCTGAACTTCAAGCTGCCGCCCAACGGCATCGTCGGCGTCATCGGCCCGAACGGCGCCGGCAAGTCGACCCTGTTCAAGCTGATCACGGGCCGCGAAACGCCCGACGCCGGCACGGTGAAGGTCGGCGAGACCGTGAAGCTGTCCTATGTCGACCAGTCGCGCGACGCCCTCGACCCCAACAAGACCATCTGGGAAGAGGTGTCCGGCGGCACCGACATCATGGTCGTCGGCAAGCGCGAGATTAACTCCCGCGCCTATGTCGGCAGCTTCAACTTCAAGGGCGCCGACCAGCAGAAGAAGGTCGGCCTGCTGTCGGGCGGTGAGCGCAACCGCGTCCACCTGGCCAAGACCCTGGCCACCGGCGGCAACCTGATCCTGCTCGATGAGCCGACCAACGACCTAGACATCGAAACCCTGCAGGCTCTGGAAGAGGCGCTCGAAGAGTTCGCCGGCTGCGCCGTGGTCATCAGCCACGATCGCTGGTTCCTCGACCGTCTGGCCACCCACATCCTCGCCTTCGAAGGCGACAGCCATGTGGAGTGGTTCGAAGGCAACTTCGAAATGTACGAGGAAGACAAGAAGCGCCGCCTCGGCGCCGACAGCCTGATCCCCAAGCGGATCAAGTTCCAGAAGTTCGCCCGCTAACAGCGGCGTATCCCTGTCTCAAGAAGGCGGCGGTGATCTCACCGCCGCCTTTTCTTATGGGTCTGATAGGGCTTCATCTTCGGCGGATAGGCGGGCGTTAACCTTCGTTCACCATGGTTGTTCCAGCGGTTGCGGTCGGTGGCGTGACGGGGGTTGTGGTGAGCGACGAAAACCTGGCGGTGTTGTTGTCGGGCAGCCTTGCTGCGGTTTCCGAGCCCGCCCTCATCATCGAAGGCACCACCGGCGCCGACACCTTGGAAGGGACCGCTGCGGGCGAACTGCTGCGCGGCGGCACGGGAAACGACACGCTCAAGGGGGCGGCCGGCGACGATCAGCTGGACGGCGGAGCCGGTAACGACACGCTCGACGGCGGCGCCGGCAACGACTTCGCGGTCTTCTACTCCGCCATCGCCCCGGTGAAGGTCGATCTCGCGGTCACCACGGCTCAAAACACCGGCCAGGGCATGGACACCTTGGTCAATATCGAAGGCTTGGTCGGGTCGCTGTTTGGCGACATCCTGCAGGGCGACGCCAAGGCCAACAGTCTGCATGGGGACGGCGGCGACGATGAGCTGAACGGCCGCGCCGGCAACGACCTGCTGTACGGCGACGCCGGCAATGACACGCTCTACGGCGGCGACGGAAACGACACGCTCGAAGGCGGGACCGGCAACGACATCCTCTATGGCGAGGCTGGCGACGACATCCTGCGCGGCGGCGATGGCGGCGACACCCTGCATGGGGAAGCGGGCAAGGACACGCTCGATGGCGGGGCCGGCAACGACAGCCTGTTCGGCGGGGCGGGCGATGACCTGTTCCTCGTTTCTGGGGGCGCTGACCGCTACGAAGGCGGCGAGGGCGTCGACACGATCAGCTTCGCGAGCCTCACCGGGCGGGTGCAGGTGTCCATGGGCGTCTCCAACGCCCAGCAGATCACCGACAGCATCACCGTCACCCTGATCGGGATTGAGAATCTGATCGGCGGTTCTGGAAACGACTCGCTGCGCGGCGATGACGCCGCGAACAAGATCGAGGGCGGCGCCCGCGACGACTTTCTCAGCGGCGGGTTGGGGGCGGACACCCTTGATGGGGGCGAGGGGACCGACACGGTCGATTTCTCGCGCACGGCCAATGCGGTGACGGTCGATCTGTCCAAGACCGGCGCACAGAATACGGGTGAAGGCAGCGACACCCTCAAGTCGATCGAGAACGTCGTCGGCAGCGACTTCGCCGACACCCTGATCGGCTCCAGCGGCGTCAACAGCCTGCAAGGCGGCGCGGGCGACGACATTCTTCAGGGCCTTGGCGGGAATGACATCCTGTCGGGCGGGGCCGGCGTGGACACCGCGCGGTATGCCGGAATCGCGCGGAACTACAGCTGGACGCTTGGCGTCAACGGCTGGACCGTGCGGGACATCAAGACCAGCGACGGGGAAGACAGCCTCATCAGCGTCGAGCGGCTGCAGTTCAACGACCGCACGGTGGTGATCGACGTGGGGCTGAGCAACACTGTCCAACGCGCCTTCGACAATATCCTGCGGGCGGATTCCTGGACGGACGGAAGCGCCGCGCTGACCTTCGCCCGCGATATGTCCGGCAAGCTCGCCGGCGGCTTGTCCACCGACGCGGCCATCGCTGAGCTTGTCGCCAAGGCGCGCGAGACCACCTCGGTGGCCAGCATGAGCTACCAGTTCTTCACCGGAAAAGTTCCCGGGGCTGACGGGCTGGACTATCTGGTCGCCTCGGACGGGCCCAACCCCAACAACCTCAACAGCGCCTACTTCCAGAACTTCGGGCTCGAGAACCGCTACATCAACTTCGCTGTGAACCTTGGCCGGGACGGCGAAGGCAAGGCGGCGTTCCAGACGACCTATGGCGCGCTCAGCCTGTTCGACGCGACGCGGGAAGCCTACCGCACGATCTTCGGCGCGGCGCCGAAGGACGAGAAGATCCACGCCCTGATCGATACGCGCGTGGACTATTTCAAGGCTTATGGCGGCAGCAAGGACGCCGACGCCATCGGCACCAAGGCCGCCATGGTCGGCTGGCTGCTGGCCGAGGCCGTGAAGGCGGACATTGGAGTCATGGCCAAGTCGAACGCCGCCTGGTTGACCGATCTGGCGGACGGCAGCGCCAGCTACGGCGTCAACCTCGTCAGCGTCCTAGACGGCTACGCGAAGCCTGAGTTCATCTACGGCGGCTAGGCCTCCGCCAACGGCATCTCCAGCCGCGTGCGGGGCAGGGCGCCCGGGTGCTCGGCGTGCAGGAAGGCCATCATCTTCTCACGCACCTCGCAGCGCAGGTCGAAGGCCTTGCCCGCGTCGCTGGCGCTGACCAGGCAGCGGATCTGCATCACACGCTCCTGCACGTCGGTGACGGCGAGGTTGACCACCTGGCCGTCCCACAGGGGCGACGCCTTGGCGACGTCCTCCAGCTTGGCGCGCAGCACATCCACCGGGGCGGCGTAGTCCACGTAAAGCATGGCCGTGCCGATCAGGCTGGCGCTTTCCCGCGTCCAGTTCTGGAACGGGGTCTGGATGAAGTAGCTGAGCGGCAGGACCATGCGCCGCCAGTCCCACAGCTTCACCACCACATAGGTGCCGGTGATCTCCTCCACCCGGCCCCACTCGCCCTCGACGATCACGGCGTCGTCGATGCGGATCGGCTGGGTCATGGCGATCTGCAGGCCGGCGATCAGGTTGGTCAGCAGCGGCTGCAAGGCCAGGCCGACGATGATGCCCGCCGCGCCCCCGGCGGCCAGCAGGCTGACGCCCCACTGGCGCACGCTGCTGATGGTCATCAGGGCGAGGGCCAGGGTCAGGACGACGATCAGGGTGGCGCAGGCCCGTTGCAGGATACGCACCTGGGTCAGGTGCTTGCGGGCGATCAGGTTGTCCGCTTCGTCGATGCGGAACTGACGCATGTAGAGGCTGGCGGCGATGTCGAGGGCGGTGAGCGCCGCCCATCCCAGGAAGGCGATGAAGGCGATCAGCAGGCTGTGGCCGAGCAGGTCCTTCTGGCCAGGGCTCAGCGGCGCCAGTCCGGCCCCGATGCCCAGGAAGACGATCAGGAACGCCAGGCGGCTCGGCTTGGCCACCCGCGCGACCAGAGAACGCCAGAATTCGTCGCGGCCGCGCACGACCCGGGTCGTCACCGCCGTCGCCATCGTGTGCGCCGTCAGGCCGGCGACGGCCGCGAGGCTCAGGACGATCAGGCTGACGGCCCACGGCGGGGCCCAGGCCAGGGTGCGCAAGGACGCGTCGACGAACTCCATCATGGAGGTCCTCCGGTGTGCTGCTGATTTTGGATGTCCCCAACCTAACGCCCGAGGCGCTCAGGTCGACCCCAAACCGACGTACCCGCGCTTGACGGAATGGTGACGGCGCGGGCCTAGTGCCGGCTCGTTCTTGTCTGGGGAGTCGCCGCGTGGCGCTGAAATTCCTGAAGGCCTCCGCCCTGTGCGGCGGCGCGCTGGTGCTGTCCGCCTGCGTCTCGATCACCACCGCCAAAGCGCCGCTTCCGCCCTCCGATCCGCTGCCGCCGCTTCCGCCGCCGCCCGCCCCGGCCTTCGAGCCCTCCGCCGAGGCGGTGAAGGCGCACATGACGTTCCTGGCCAGCGACCTGCTGGAAGGCCGCGAGGCCGGCACGCGCGGCTATGACATCGCCGCCTCCTACGTGGCGGGACGCTTCGAGGAACTGGGCCTGAAGCCGGCCGGCGACTATGCCTCCTATCTGCAGAAGACGCCGCTGGTGTCCTACGCCTCCGCGACCAAGGGCAAGCTGGCCCTGCGGAGCGGCGGGCCCAAGGCCAAGCCCGTCGCCCTGGTCTTCGGGACCGACTACCTGCCCGGCGCACAGCCGAACGCCGCCAAGGTGTCCGTCAACGCGCCCATGGTCTTCGCCGGCTACGGCATCGTCGCGCCGGAGCGCGGCCGCGACGACTACGCCGGTCTCGATGTCCAGGGGAAGGTGGTCGTCGTCCTGACCGGCGCCCCCAGCAGCTTCCAGACCGAGGAGCGCGCCCACTACGCCGGCGGCAAGACAAAGCGGATCGAGGCCGCCAAGCGCGGGGCGCTGGGCGTCATCACCCTGCAGACGCCCATGCGCGAAAAGGTCCGTCCCTTCGCCCGAGGGCTCAATACCTGGCAGGGCAGCTCCATGAGCTGGCGCGACAAGTCGGGGGCGGTGTTCTTCCCCGGCGCCTCGGCCCCGCCCATCGCCACCCTCAGCCTGGACGGCGCCAAGAAGCTGCTGCTCGGCGCGCCCTATGGCTATGAGGACATCATGCGCATGGCCGCCGATCCGGAAGGCCGCACGCCCACCTTCGCCCTGCCGAAGCAGGTCGTGGCGACCGTCGATTCCAAGATCGAGAACGTGCAGAGCGCCAACGTCGCCGGCGTGATCGAGGGAACCGACCCGAGCCTGCGCGACCAGGTGATCGTCCTGTCCGCCCACCTCGACCACGAGGGGATCGGCGAGAAGCCCGACAAGAACGGCGACAAGATCTACAACGGCGCCATGGACAACGCGTCCGGCATCGCCACTATGCTGGAGGTCGCCCGCGGCTTCATGGAAAGCCCGGAGGCGCCGCGCCGTTCGGTGCTCTTCCTCGCCGTCACCGCCGAGGAGAAGGGCCTGGTCGGCGCCGACTACTTCGCCAACAACCCCACCGTGCCCAAGGGCTCGGTGGCGGCGAACGTCAACCTCGACATGCCGATCCTGACCTACCCGTTCCAGGATGTGGTGGCCTTCGGCGCCGAGCGTTCGAACCTCGGCCCGGCGGTCCGCCGCGCGGCGGAAGGCATGGGCGTGAAGCTGTCGGCCGACCCGCTGCCGGAAGAGGGCCTGTTCACCCGCAGTGACCACTACCGCTTCGTGGAGCAGGGCGTGCCGTCGGTGTTCCTGATGACCGGTTTCGAAGGCCCGGGCCGCGAGGCTTTCACCAAGTTCCTGACCGAGCGCTACCACAAGCAGAACGATGACCTGGACCAGGGCATCGACTACGCGGCCGGCGCCAAGTTCGCCAAGCTGAACTACGAGATCGCCCGCGAACTCGCCGACATGGACGAGCGTCCTCAGTGGAACGAGGGCGACTTCTTCGGGAACCTGTTTGGCAAGTAAAACGAGAACCCTCTCCCTTGATGGGAGAGGGCAGGGTGAGGGTGACTTCTGAGTGGAAGGCCGTGTGTGGCGTCAGACGCCGCATCACCCTCATCCCCGGCCCTTCTCCCATCGAGGGAGAAGGGAGGGTGCTAGACCTTAATGTCCAGCAGCGCGCCCATCATCTTGTCGGCGGTCTTCACCACGGCGGCGTTGGCGGCCAGTTCGGTTTCGGCCTTGATCTGCTCGACGGTTTCTTCGGCCAGATCCACGTCCTCGCCATCGGGCGACGACCAGCGCACGACTCGCTGAGCGCTCGAATCGAGGCGCTTGAAAGCGTTCTGCATGCCTGAGGCGGCGACGGTATAAACGTCCATGATCTTCGGCTCCTGACGCACCGAATCTCACATCGCGGTTAAGGCATCGCGTAAAAGTCCGGTTAACGCGGGCGATTTGAGCTGTGGAAGATCCAGCGGCGGCGTCTCGCCCCATTGACCGCTGGTCGGGCTTTCGGGACTGTGCGCCGTCGTTTCAGAGGACGAGTGCGTGCTGACCACCAACCAGCTTCTCAAGATCGGGATGTTCGCGCCCGGCGTGCTGGTGGCCGACGTGCTGATCGCCCAGGCGCTCTTCCCGGGCTTCGACTCTGGCGCGCAGTTCATCAGCGAGCTAGGCGGCCCCAAGGCGCCTTATCCGCTGGTCTTCAACATCGGCATGTTGATCGGCGGCGTGGCGGGCATGTTCGCCGGCGGCGGCTTCGCCCACGCGCTGGAGGCGGCGGGCGGCCGTCGGGTGGTCTCGGCCTTCGCCGGCCTGTGGGTGGCGCTGACGGGTCTGGGCGCGGTGTTCGGCGGCCTGTTCCATTGGCCCGATCCCATGCACCGGGCCTGCGGCGTGGGGCTGGCCATTCAGTTCGCCCCGCTGTTCGCCGCCTGGGCCCTGTGGCGGCGGCCGGGCTATGGCCTGCTCACCGCCCTGTCGATCGTCTGGTTTTTCGGCCTGCTGCTGGTGCTGGCCCTGCTGATCGGGGTGTGGAACGTGCGCACCGGCTCCGACGTGGGCCTGTGGCAGCGGGCCCACGCCTTCCTCGGCATCCTGTGGCTGGGGATCGCCGCCTGGGCGTTGCACCGCCGGGCGGCCGCGCCGATCCCCGATTTCGTCGCCGAGCCTATCGCCAGCCGTAGTTGAAGCTGACGCTGATGCGCTCCTGCTTGGCCGCGTTGGCGGGCACCTCGTGGCGCAGCCAGCTTTCCCACATTAGAACCGTGCCCGGCTCCGGCTGGATATAGACGAAGGGCTGGCGATCTTCCGGCGCATCGGCCTCGCGCAGGGGCGCGGCCATCATCATGGCGTGGCGCGGGTCTTCCAGCTTAAGGGCCGAGGCGCCGGGCGGGGTCGAGACATAGATGGTTCCCGACAGCACGCTGTGCGGGTGGATGTGGCTGCTGTGGCCGCCGCCGGGCTTCAGGATGTTGATCCACAGGCTGTCGAGCCGCAGCTTCTTGCCGTCCAGGTCCAGCATCAGGTTGCGGGCGAAGGCGACGGCGTGCTTGTCGAGCTTCTTCTTCAGGTCCTCGAAAACCGTGGCCCGCGTCGGCAGGTCGTCCAGCGAGGCGTAGGAGGTGTAGCCCGGATAGCCCTTCTGCTTGGCCCAGGCGCGGCCCGCGCGGTCCTCGTCCGCGATCATGCGGCAGGCGTCCTCCAGCTCCTCGTTGAAGGCGTCGAAGCCTTTGTCGCTGGCGAGCGAGGCCTCGTAGAGGTGGGTGACGAAGAGCGGGCGCAGGGTCATGGGGGCATGTACCGGCCTTCTCCTCCCCCGTGCAACGGGGGAGGGGGACCGCGAAGCGGTGGAGGGGGCGTGACTGGGCATCTGACCCCCTCGGTGTGAACGAGGTGCTCTCCCACTAGCGGCTCTGCAGCGTTCGCCCCCTCCACCATGCTGCGCATGGTCCCCCTCCCCCGCTTCGCAGGGGAGGAGATGTCTCGACGCACCTAGCTGTCACAACGGCCGAACCGCCCTATATCTGCGCCCGTGACCGACACCACCGCACCACTGACCGGCGCCGCCCTGATCAAGGACGAGGTGAAGCGCCTGCCCGACGGGCCGGGCGTCTATCGCATGATCGGCGAGGACGAAGAGGTCCTCTATGTGGGCAAGGCCAAGAGCCTGAAGAAGCGTGTGGTGCAGTACGCCCAGGGCCGCTTCCACACCAACCGCATCGCCCACATGGTCGACGCAACGCGGTCCATGGAGTTCGTCACCACCCGGACCGAAGCCGACGCCCTGCTGCTCGAGATCAACTTGATCAAGCAGCTGAAGCCGCGCTTCAACGTCCTGCTGCGCGACGACAAGAGCTTTCCCGAGATCGTCATCCGCCGCGACCACGCCGCGCCGCAGCTGCGCAAGCATCGCGGGGCTCACACGATCAAGGGCGACTATTTCGGCCCCTTCGCCAGCGCCTGGGCGGTGAACCGCACCCTGAACACCCTGCAGAAGGCGTTCCTGCTGCGGTCATGTTCGGACAGCGTCTATGACAGCCGCACGCGGCCCTGCATGCTGCACCAGATCCGGCGTTGTTCTGCGCCCTGCACGGATCTGATCTCCAAGGCCGACTACAACCTGCTGGTGGACGAGGCCGAGGCCTTCCTGCGCGGCAAGAGTCGGGCGGTCATGGGCCGCATGTCGGCCGAGATGCAGGCCGCCTCCGATGACCTGGAGTTCGAGCGCGCCGCCCGCCTGCGCGACCGCATCCGCGCCCTGGCCAGCGTCGCCCAGGAAAGCCAGATCAATCCCGAGACGGTGGACGAGGCCGACGTCTTCGCCTTGCACGTGGAGGGCGGCCAGGCCTGTGTGCAGGTGTTCTTCTTCCGCGCCGGCCAGAACTGGGGGAACAAGGCCTACTTCCCTCGCGTCGCCAGCGCGGCGGAGGAGGAGGGCGTCAGCGAGGAGGCCCTGATCCTCGGCGCCTTCATGGGCCAGTTCTACGAGAACCAGCCGATCCCCCGGATGATGCTGACCAGCGTCGATCCCCACGAATGCGCCCTGTTGGCCGAGGCTTTCGCCATCAAGAGCGGCCACAAGGTGGAGATCAGCACCCCAAAGCGCGGCGAAAAGCGCGATCTGGTGCAGCACGCCCTGACCAACGCCTGCGAGGCCCTGGGCCGCAAGATGGCGGAAAGCTCGGCCCAGTCGAAGCTGCTGGCCGGAGTCTGCGAGGCGTTCCAGCTCGACGGCCAGCCGGAGCGGATCGAGGTCTACGACAACAGCCACATCCAGGGCACGAACGCCGTGGGCGGCATGATCGTGGCCGGCCCCGAGGGCTTCCAGAAGAGCCAGTACCGCAAGTTCAACATCAAGGGGACGGAGCTCACCCCCGGCGATGACTACGGCATGATGAAGGAGGTGCTGCGCCGCCGCTTCTCGCGCCTGGTCAAGGAAGAGGAGGAGGGCGAGAACGCCGTCCGCCCCGACCTCGTCCTCATCGACGGCGGCAAGGGTCAGCTCGACGCGGCGCTGGAGGTCATGGCCGACCTGGGCGTCGACGACATCGCCGTGGTCGGCGTGGCCAAGGGGCCGGACCGCGACGCCGGGCTTGAGCGGTTCTTCATCCCGGGCCGCGACCCCTTCATGCTCGAGCCGAAATCGCCGGTGCTCTACTACCTGCAGCGCCTGCGGGACGAGGCGCACCGCTTCGCCATCGGCAGCCACCGCACCCGCCGGTCCATGGACATCAAGAAGAACCCCCTCGACGAGATCGAGGGCGTCGGTCCCGGCCGCAAGAAGGCCCTGCTGCACGCCTTTGGCTCCGCCCGGGGCGTCAGCCGCGCCAGCGTCGAAGACCTGGTGAAGGTCGACGGCGTCAACCAGGCCCTGGCCGAACGCATCCACGGGTTTTTCCGGAAGGGGTGAAGCTTCTCCTCCCCTGCGAAACGGGGAGGGACAGATTCAAACTTTCAACCGCTCATCCCGGCGAAGGCCGGGATCCAGATTCATCTAGAGCGTCAGCAGGGCTTCACCTGGACCCCGGCCTTCGCCGAGGTGAGCGGCTTGTTCTGGGAGTAGGCAGAGCCTCCCCTCCCGCTTCGCTACAGGGGAGGAGATTTCAGCGACGCCGCCACCGCCGCCGGCAACTTTCCCGCCAGCCGTTGCGCCTTACGTCCCGCGCTGTCGCCGCGGCGGAAGCCGATCAGGATGTCGGGCTCGACGCCCATGATCTCGTTGGACCCGTCAGCGCGCAGGCGGGCGCAGTCGGGCAGGGACAGGAAGCCGCCGCTGTTCTTCAGCGGGAT
Organism: Caulobacter segnis; assembly: GCF_029543125.1. GTDB lineage: Bacteria > Pseudomonadota > Alphaproteobacteria > Caulobacterales > Caulobacteraceae > Caulobacter > Caulobacter segnis_D. The sequence continues at coordinate 174,076 of NZ_JARQWW010000006.1, read as the reverse complement.
CGGCCCGGCCGAAGTCGAGTGGCCGCAACCGGCGCCGAAGGTGGGCGCGCCCAGGATCACGGCTGCGCGCGCGTCCTGCAGTTCGGCGGCCAGTTCTTCGGACGCCGATGCGGAGCCCGCGTCGACGAGGACGATCAGCGGTCCCGACCACAGGCCCGTCTCGTGCTTCATCTTGGCCGGGCTGTAGAGGTCTCCCGCCCAGGGGCGGTTCGCCAGAGCCGGATCGAGCTGATCCATCAGGCCGGTGGAGTAGCCACCCTCGACCAGCCAGGCGCAAGCCGAGGCTTCGCGCTTAAGGAACGGAGCGGAGTCGCAAGGACGCCGCGCTTCGGCCGCCGCCGTCCGCAGGTCGTCGGCCGCCTTCGACAGCAGCGTCTTGTCGCCGCCCTTGGCCTTGCGGGCATAGCCTTCCAGGTCGGCGGCGCGCTCCTCCAGCGCCTGGGCGGTGGTCTCCGCCCGCACCAGACCGACGCGGGCGCCCTTTACGGGCTTGGCGGTGACCATGCGGGCGACGACCTCGGCCCATTCGCGGCCCCCGCCATTGCTGGCGATGTCGATCATCAGCACCTCGGCGCCGGCCGCCTTCAGGTCGCGCAGGCGGCCCCCGAAACGGTCGGTCAGCAGCTGATAGGTCGCGCGGTCAACGGCGTCCCCGCAGGCCTGATCACACGGCTTGTCCAAGGGCAGGTTCAGCTTCGCCGCCGCGGCCTCGCAAACGGTTGGGTCGGCCATGAACAGGCTGATCTTCACCACGCCGATCTTCTTCCCGCCTGACTCGACGATCCCGGCCGGGAAGTCGGCGGCCGCCGGGCCGTCCACCGGCCGCCAGCCCGCAATCCGGGCGGCGACGGGCTGAGCCGGCGTGATCTTCCTCATGTCGCCACAGGGGCGGCCGGAGTCTCCAGCGTGCAGCGCCGTCCGATTGGCGCTCCACTTCACCTCCAGATGGCCGTCGCCCAGGTTCGCCAAGGTGCGTTCGAATTGAACCTTGGCTTCCGCCTCGCTGGTCGCGGCGGTCAGCTGTTGCTCGCCGCGTTCGAACACGGCGTCGAGGTTCGCCTCCCGCTCGCCGGTCAGCCATTCCAGATTGGCGTAGCGGTTGCTGGTCAGGAACGATTTCACCTGCCGCAGGTCTTCGATCCATGGCGCGGCGTCATAGGCCATGGCCGGCGCGGCGAAGGAAATGGCCGCGCCGAAGACGGCGAGGCGAAGCAGCTTGATCATCCAGACCCCCCGGTGTTGCCGCCACCTATTCGCGCAAGCGGGCGATCGGTTACGCGCAAGCTCGAGCATGCAGCGCGATCGCCGTTATGCTTATAGCGAACGGTGATCCGTGGGGCGTGTTAAAGCGGTGTAACCTCTCTCAGGCGGGCTGCCGCTTCGGGGCCGGGGACTTGGGATTCAGCTGCTTATCGATTTCACGCACCATGCCGCCGATCTGGGCGGACAGGCGCTGGCGGGGATCGACCGTATAGAGCGCCTTCAGATAGGCCTCGTCCCAGGCGGTCAGATCCTCGATCGGGGCGTTGGTCCGCCCTTCGCTGTTGAAGATCGACATGATGGTGTCGCGCCCGGTCTGATCCATATGTTGATTGGGTCGGGTCAGGGCGGACATGGCGATGTAACTGCCCAGGGTCTTGATCTTCAGGCCTTCGGCGAGACGCGCGTCCACCACCAGGATCATGCGATCCATGGTGTTGAAGGTCATGGGCCTCATGCGGGAGGGGTTCGAAGTGCTGAACTCGGGCGCTCCGCTGCCCACATCCGCCATCATGGCGCTGGCGGACACGCCTCGGGCCGGCGCCTCGGAGGTGAGGGTTATCAGCCGCACCGCTCTGTCCTGCTCGATGAAACGGTTGACCTTGCTGCGCTGGGTGGAGCCGTACAGGTTGATGCGCTTCTTACGCAGCTTGGTCAGCAGCACCTCCGGTTCGTTGGAGAACAGGACGATGACGTTCACGCGGCAGCCCTCGCCGCCGTACTTCAGCCCCGTCTGCTCCGCCAACTGACGGATGCGGGCTGAGACGTAAGTCGTTTTGTCGACGCCGAGGCCGAGCGTCAGCGGGCATATGGGTCGTACCCAGACGGGGAATTGGCCGCCGGGAACCTTCTCGCTGAAAGTGGTCACCCGTTCGCGCGGGGTCAGCGGCTTGTCGGGCGTGACGGTCACGCCCTCGATTTCGTTGACCGGTTCTTGAGCGGCCGCCGCGCCCGCGAGAGCAAGGCTGAAAGCCAAGGGAAGAGCGAACTTGGACAACCGCATGCGAAGCCTCTTGGGCGCTATGGGCTAATGTTGCCGTGCGAAGCGCAATTCGCGCAACCCCTGGCTGTGATCGCCTCTCGAATTCATCCGGGCTTTCCACAAGGCGCGTCGCCCGTTACGCAGGGCTGGTCATGACTTCTGTACCCGCCCAGACACGCTCCCGAGCCGGCAAGCGCCTGTCCATCATCGCGCCCTGCTACAATGAGCAGGAGGTGCTGGAGCTGTTCTTCGCCCGCATGGACCCTGTGCTGACGGCCATCGGCGTCGAGTACGAGATCATCTGCGTCAACGACGGCAGCCGCGACGCCACCCTGGCGGTCCTGCTGGCCGCCCAGCAGCGCGACGCCCGCATCAAGGTCATCGACCTGTCCCGCAACTTCGGCAAGGAGACGGCCCTGTCCGCCGGGCTCGACGCCGCCACCGGCGACATGGTCGTGCCCATCGACGTGGACCTGCAGGACCCGCCCGAATTGATCGCGGACTTCGTGGCCGAGTGGGAGAAGGGCGCCGACGTCGCCTATGGCGTCCGCGTCGACCGCAGCGCCGACAGCGCCGCCAAGCGGATGAGCGCCCAGGGCTTCTACCGCTTCTTCAACCGCATCTCCGACGTGCCGCTGCCCTACAACGCCGGCGACTTCCGCCTGATGGACCGCCGGGTGGTCGAGGTGCTGAAGCAGTTGCCGGAGCGCAACCGCTTCATGAAGGGCCTGTTCGCCTGGGTCGGCTTCAAGCAGGTGGGCGTGGACTATGTGCGGCCGGAACGGGCGGCGGGGTCCAGCAACTGGCGCTACTGGACGCTGTGGAACTTCGCCCTCGACGGCCTGACCTCGTTCAGCAGCGTGCCGATCCGCATCTGGAGCTATGTGGGCTTCGCGGCGGCGGTTCTGGCCTTCATCTTCGCGGCCACCATCGTTGGTCGCACTCTGCTGTTCGGCGCGGACGTGCCCGGCTATCCGTCGATCGTCGTGATCCTTCTGCTCAGCTTCGGCGTTCAGATGCTCGCGATCGGCACGCTCGGGGAATACGTCGCCCGCATCTATCAGGAAGTGAAGGGGCGTCCGCTCTACATCGTAGCCGGACGATACGGGTTCGACTGATATGGAACGCGCCATCTATGACCACCTTCGTGACCTGGATGGCGAGCATTGGTGGTTTGTGGCGCGGCGGCGGATTCTGGGCCGCCTGATCCAGACTCTGGGCCTGCCCGCCCAGCCCAGGATTCTTGAGATCGGCTGCGGCGCAGGCGGCAACATCCCCCTCCTGAAGCAGTTCGGCGACGTCCAGGCGGTGGAGCCGGACGAGGAAAGCCGCCTGTGCGCGGCGCAGCGGACAGGCGTTCCGGTCCACGGCGGTCTTCTGCCCGACGGCCTGCCTTTCCCGGCCGAGAGCTTCGATCTGGTCTGCGCCTTCGACGTGGTCGAGCATGTGGACGACGACAAGGGGGCGGTGCGGGCCCTGGCGACGCTGGCCAAGCCGGGGGCCTGGGTGCTGACCACGGTGCCCGCCTATCAGTGGCTGTGGAGCCGTCACGATGAGCTGCATCACCACAAGCGGCGTTATGTCCTGCCCGAGTATCGGAGGCTTATCGAAGGCGCGGGGTTGACGATCGAGAGGGCGACCTATTTCAACACGCTCCTCTTCCCCGCCGCGGTCGCACAGCGTCAGGTCAAACGCTGGCGAGGCGACGACAGCCCCGACGACGCCATGCCTTCCAAGCCCCTGAACCGACTGCTGCAGTCCATCTTCGCCCTGGAAGCGCCGTTCGTGGCGCACGCAGGCCTGCCCTTCGGCATGTCGATCGCCGTGGCGGCGCGGAAAGACGACCGCTCGTGAGCTTCCGGAATTTCGTCCGCGACGCCTTCCGCTACGGGCTGGTGGGGGTGGTCAACACGCTCGTCGGCTTCAGCATCATCATCGGCCTGGAGCAGGGCTTCGGGGTGAACCCCTATCTCGCCAACGCCGGCGGCTACGCCGCGGGGGTGATGGTCAGCTTCGTGCTCAAGCGCCGCTATGTGTTCGGCAAGGGCCGCTCGGTGCGCGAGGCGGGCCCGCGTTACCTGGCCTCGGTGCTGTTCAGCTTCGCCCTGAACCAGAGCGTGCTGTTCCTGGCCCACGCGGTGCTGCCGGAAGGCCAGCTGGCGGAGATCGCCGCCCAGCTGTCTGGCATGTGCGTCTACACCGTCGTGCTGTTCCTGCTCAGCCGCTATTGGGTTTTCCCGGCGGCGCGGGTCGCGGCGGTCTGAGCGGTCAGTAGAGCACCCGAAGCTGCTGGATCGCGACGCCGAGCACGCGCGGGTCAGCCGCCGACGCGCGCGCGTCGGGTAGATCGAGCGTCAGGACGACAGGTTGGCCGGCCTGGACATATTCCTGCGGCACACCGATGCGATGCGTCGTGAAGACGCCCGGCTCGACGGTCAGATCAGCGATCTTGCGGCCACCGACGCTGATGGCCACCGCCTGCGGGCGAAGCGGCGCGTCGGAGAAGCCGATAAGGGTCATCTCCAGCATCAGCGACCTTTCGGCCTCCAGGCGAGCGGGGCCGTTGACCGACAGCGTCGCCTTCGGCCCGATCGACCAGATGCCCTTGGCGCCTTGTTCCGCGGCGCTCCAGCCCGTGGTGAGGTTGGCGGGCTTCACGCCCTGGTCCATGCGGATGGCGGCGACGAGCTGACGAGCGGAGGATGAGAGCTCGCCGGGCTTGACGCGTGTCAATCCGTCGATGCCGTCCAGGTCGCGACCGCAGATGGCCCCGCGCTTGAAGCGATAGCAGTCCGTGCGGGCTGCGATCGGCTGAAGCGCTCCGCCCTCGTACTGATCATTGCTGGTCACGACGATGATCCGTCGATCACCCGGCGCGGCGTCCTGGGTGTAGCCGGCCGGCGTGATGTCGCACGCGGCGTCGCGGCTGCGCGCGGTGGCGTAGGTGTTGGTCGTGCCGCCGCCGCGCAGGATCATCAGGTTCATCTGGCTGATCACGTGCTGGTCCTGGCCGTTGGGGCTGCAGAAGTAGGTCGGCGCGAAGATCCAGGGGCGCCCCTTGACCGCCGCGGCGTTGTCGAGGCTCGCCGGATAGAGCTTGCCGGCGGGGGTGTCGAAGGTCTGGCGCACGGCAAGGCGCATCTGGACCGTGTCATAGGCCTGGAGCAGCAGGGCGCTGAGCAGCACCACCGCGGAGACGCGGCGCGGCAGTCGGGCCGCCCAGGCGACGCCCAGTGCGATGAGCAGGTAGCCGACAACCCAGAAGAAGCGGCCGTGCGCGCGGAAGCCGCCGATGATCTCGGCCATTTTTCCGCTCGGCTTGGGGGCGGCATAGACCTGCAGCGTGCCGAAGTAGCCGTTCCAGCCGATCGCCCAGACCGTCAGGGCGGTCATGGCGAGCGCCAACGGCCCCCAGCGGACCAGGGCCTGCCGGGTCGGCAGGTCGGCGCGGATGAAGGCGATGATCAGCGGCGCGACCAGCAGCAGCGCGCCCGCGCCGAGGTATTGGAAGCCTTCGAAGATCTGACCGCCGTTGGCGTCCAGCGATTTGGCGAACCACGACCCGGTCCAGTCCTGGCCCCACAGGTTCGAGGCCTGCGGCCAGAACGGCGCGACCATGTTCATGGAGTAGAAGCCGAGAGAGTCCGCCCCGCCGGTGGGGCCGGCGCCTTCGCGGTAACCCAGGATGAGGGCCGAGATCACGATGCCCGCGGACACCGTGGCGCCGCTGATCAGCACGCGGGGCAGGCTGCGCGGGCCGTTCTGCAGCAGCACGGACAGCAGACCCGCGCCCAGGCAGGCGGCCACGGGCACAAGATGATAGGCGTGAATGCCGGCGGCCAGCACGCCCAGAACCGTGAAGCCGACGGTGTGTCGACGCTCAAGTCCATTGCGGGCCATGCTCACCGACAAGGCCAGCGAGAACAACAGAATCCAATGCCCGCACAGGGCGATGTGCCCGAACTGGCGGATGATCCAGGCGGGGAACATCAGCGCGATCAGGCAGGCGACCAGCACCGGCCACGGCCTGGTGACGCCCAGCGCCCGCATCAGCGCGCCCATGGCGATCGCCTGGAGCGGATAGGAGATCAGCAGGAAAAGGCCGAGCGGATTGAACCACGCTCCCAGTCCCGAAGCCTTCAACAGCACCGACAGCCAGGGGATGCTGTCGGTGAAGACGATGGGCGTCGGTTCCGGCGTCAGGCTGGACACCATGGTGATCGGGAAGCCCCACGGCGCACGGATGAAGGCTTCATAGCCGCCCGTCATGGCGACCATGTCGCTCTTGGGCATGGACCAGAAGGTTGCGCTGGCCAGCGGCAGGTCGAAGCCGAACATGTAGCCGAACAGGAACACGCCGATGACGGCGGCCAGGGCGACCGCGCCCCGGAAACCCGCGTCCTCGCCGGCGAGGTTGATGTCGAGCTTGAGCGCCGCCCGGCTTTTCTTGGTCATGGATGACTTCCCCTGGAGGAGGCCCCCTTAGCAGCGTTTGACGGGATGGTCAGTAACTACTGGATGCGGGGCGCCGCTTTCAGTTGTCATGCGTTACGCGCTAAGGAGTCCGCATGAAGTCCCTGCCCAACATCCTCACCGGCCTTCGCCTGGTCCTCTGCCTGTTCATGTTCGCGGCCCTGACCGCGGCGGCGGGAGGCGTGCCTGGCCTTTCCGATCAGCTGACGCCGGAGATGCAGTTCGCCCTGCTGCGGTGGTCGCTGTACGCCTTCGTCATCGCGGGGGTGACGGACTTCTTCGACGGCTGGCTGGCGCGCAAGCTGAACGCCGAAAGCGTCTGGGGCGCGATCCTGGACCCCATCGCCGACAAGGTGCTGGTCTGCGGCGCGGCCCTGGGCCTGCTGGGCCTGGGCGGTCAGCCGATGATCGTGCTGCCCATCGGCCTGATCCTGTTCCGGGAATTCACGGTCAGCGCCCTGCGCGAAATCTCAGCCGGCAAGGGCGTGAAGCTGCCGGTGACCCTGCTGGCCAAGTGGAAGACCACCCTGCAGATCTCGGCGCTCGCCGCCGAAATGCTGGTCATGGCCTGGCCCGGCTTCAACCTCTCGTCCGAGCCGGAAATCCTCAATCCCGTGACCCTGACCGCGCACAGCCTGCTGTGGCTGGCGACGATCGTCACCATCATCACCGGCGTCCAGTACTGGAACGCCGCGCACAAGGCGCTGATCGCGAAGTAGGTGCGTGCTTCGACTGGTCGCTGACGCTCCCGCTCAGGATGACGAAGGTTTTGCATTGAATTCGTCATCCTGAGCTGTCCGCGCTAGCGGACAAGTCGAAGGACGCAGGGTTACTCCGCCGCCAGCAGGATCTGGACCGTCTCGGGCTCGTCCACGATCTCCGGATCGGTCGGGCCGAACAGCAGCCATTCGCTGTCCAGATCGACTTCGCGATCCGTCTTCATCAGCCGGGCAAGGGCCGCTGCACCCACTGCTCGAAGGACCATCGCCGTCTCCTTCTCAAGTCGATATTGAGAATGACTTGCAAGTCCGGAGTCGGCAAGCGGCTTCTTCTGTGCAGCTTTGCGCTGGATCAAGACATCGGATTGGCCGGCGGCGGCGGATCGCCGGGCAGGGGGATGAACTCGTCGTGGTCCAGATCGGGCAGCTTCATGCGCCCGGCGCGCCAGTCGGCCTTGGCCTGCTCGATGCGGTCCTTGGACGAGGAGACGAAGTTCCACTCGATGAAGCGCGGGCCGATCGGCTCCCCGCCCAGCAGCATGACGGTGGAAGGCTCCAGCGCCAGGAAGGTGATTGTCTCGCCCGGTGCGAACACGGCCATTTGGCCGGCGTGGATGGTCTGGCCGGCGATCTCCACCTGGCCCTTGGCCACGTAGGCCGCGCGCTCGGAATATTCCGCGGGCAGGCCGGCCTTGGTCCCGGCGGCCATCTCCCAGTGGACGTAGAAGGTGGGGGAATAGACCGGCACCTTCGCTTTGGCGCCGAACGCCTCGCCCGCCACCAGCCGCGCCGTCAGGCCGCCGGACTCGTAGAACGGCAGCTCGTCTGGGCCGTTGTGGTGCGAGAAGGCTGGGTCGATCTCCTCCTTGTCGGTCGGCAGCGCCAGCCAGGTCTGGATGCCGTCCATCTTGCCGCCGTCGCGCCGCAGGGTCTCGAAGCGCTCCGAATGGGTGATGCCCGAGCCGGCGGTCATCCAGTTCACTTCGCCCGGGCGAATGTCGATCTCAGACCCGACGCTGTCGCGGTGGGTCATCTCCCCCTCGAACAGGTAGGACAGGGTCGACAGGCCGATGTGCGGGTGCGGCCGCACGTCCACCTCGCGGCCGAAGCCGGGCTCGAAGCTGGCCGGGCCCATGTGGTCGAAGAAGATGAACGGGCCGACCATGCGGCGCGGCGCATAGGGCAGGACGCGTCCGACCTCGAAGCCCCCGAGATCCTTCCGGCGCTGGTCGATGACGAGTTCGATCATGGTGCGGCCCTTCCAAGCTAGGCCGCCATGATATTGGGTTTTTGCGACGTGTCTTGGACGGGGTGCGTCCTTCGAGACGCGAACCGTGGTTCGCTCCTCAGGATGACGAATTCAGCAGCAACCCACGCGCTAGGCGCTTCAACCCCATCCGTCTTCCTCGCCCTTGTGGCGAGGACCCAGAAACGGCTGAAGCTCAGGTTTCGTGAGGTGGAGCCGCTGCGGACTTGCGGCCAATACGGAGTCTCTGGGCCCTAGGCACAAGGCCTAGGGTGGCGGAGCTATGTGCCGCCGAAGGCGGTGAAAGCTCAGAGCTCCGAGAGCTTCATCTCCGGCGAATAGTCCACGCCGTCCACGTCCTTGGTGATCGCCTGGCCGCAGATGACCCGCCCCTGCACAGAGTCGAAGGTCAGGGTCGGACCGCCATGCAGGGTCCAGCCCTCGCTCAGCGCCTTGGTGACCCGGTGGCAGAACGCCGAGTCATCGGGGCCGGTGATGTAGCGGTAGGCCTTCATCGCCTCAGCTGTGCGGGCTGACGTAGGGGCTGACCAGGCCCAGCGGCACGGCGGTGCTGTTCTTCACCGGGCGGATGACGATGCGGCTCTCGATGTTCGAGACCAGGCCCAGGGACAGGATCTTCTCGCGCATGAACTCGTCGAAGGCGTGCATGTCGCGGGTGACGATGCGCAGCTCGTAGTCGGCGGCGCCGGTGACGGTGGCGCATTGCACCACTTCCGGCCACTTCTGGACGGCGGCGTCGAAGGAATCGAGGTTGTCCTTGCTCGGCAGGGACAGCTTGATCGTGCAGTAGACCTCGAAGTTCAGGCCCAGGCGCTCACGGTCCAGGATCGTGACCCGGCGCTGGACGATGCCGGCGTCTTCCAGGCGCTTGATGCGGCGCCAGCAAGGGCTGGACGACAGGCCCACCCGTTCGGCGATCTCTGCAACCGACAGCGCGGCGTCGTGTTGGATCAGGTCTAGAATTTTGGCGTCAACGGCATCGAGCGCTTCGGACAAAATTTACTCCCCCAATTCGGCCCGTTCGGGCGTTCTTCTTGCCTGTAAAGCCCACGTGGCGGGCATGGCTTTGGCAAGCATTTCCCCCACGGTTGTATGATCGTGCAGATACAAAAAGAAAACTGGGAAGGAAAGATATTTCAATGCGGCACGCTGAAGTGACGCTCGACGACAAATATCTGCTCCAGGATGGCCGTGCGTTCGTAACTGGCGTGCAGGCGCTCATCCGTGTGATGCTCGATCAGCGTCGCCTCGACGAGAAAGCCGGCCTGAACACCGCCGGCTTCGTGTCCGGCTATCGGGGCTCGCCGCTGGGCGGCCTCGACCAGCAGGCCGGCCGCGCGAAGAAATTCCTCGACGCCGCCAAGGTCACCTTCAAGGAAGGCGTCAACGAAGACCTGGCCGCCACCGCCGTGTGGGGCAGCCAGCAGGCCAACCTGTTCCCCAGCGCCCTGTACGACGGCGTCTTCGGCATGTGGTACGGCAAGGCGCCCGGCGTCGACCGCACCGGCGACGTGTTCAAGCACGCCAACTTCGCAGGGGTCTTCCCCAAGGGCGGCGTCCTGGCCGTGGCCGGCGACGACCATAACTGCAAGTCCTCGACCCTGCCGTCGCAGTCGGACTTCGCCTTCATGGATTTCGAGATTCCGGTGCTGTCGCCGGCCGACGTTCAGGAGGTGCTCGACTACGGCCTGCTCGGCATCGCCATGTCGCGCTTCTCCGGCCTTTGGGTCGGCATGATCGCCTTGGCCGACACCATGGACAGCGGCGTGACCATCGACGTGTCACTGGACCGCCACCGCATCGTCACGCCCGAAAACTTCTCCATGCCGCCCGGCGGCCTGGGCATCCGCACCAAGGATCAGCCCATGGAGAAGGAGCGGCGCATGCGGCTCCACAAGATTCCGGCGGCCCTGGCCTTCGCCCGCGCCAACAGGATCGACCGGGTCGTGGTCAACGCCGCCCGCCCGCGCTTCGGCATCGTCTGCACCGGCCAGGCCTACAAGGACGTGCTCGAAGCCTTCTCGGCCATGAACATCACCCTGGAGGAGGCCGCCGCCCTAGGCGTGGCCGTCTACAAGGTGGGCATGCCCTGGCCGCTGGAGCAGACGGGCCTCCGCGCCTTCGCCGGCGGGCTCGAGACCATGATGATCATCGAGCACAAGCGCGCGATGATCGAGCCGCAGGCCCGCGCCGCGCTGTACGACATGCCCGACCACGCCCGGCCGAAGATCATCGGCAAGACCGACGAACGCGGCCTGCCCCTGCTGTCGGAGCTGGGCTCGCTGTCGGTGGCGGAAATCGCCCTGGCCATCGCCGACCGCCTGCCGGACGGCCCGCACATGGAGCGCGCCCGCGCCTATCTGGACCGCGTGTCGGCCGCTGGCGTGGCCGCCGTGTCCCTGGCCTCGGACCAGCAGCGCAAGCCGTTCTTCTGCTCGGGCTGCCCGCACAACAGCTCCACCAAGCTGCCCGAGGGCTCCCGCGCCCTGGCCGGGATCGGCTGCCACTACATGGCGGCCTTCAACGACCCCAACACCGACCTCAACACTCACATGGGCGGCGAGGGGCTGACCTGGGTCGGCGCGGCGCCGTTCACCAGCGAGCCGCACATCTTCCAGAACCTGGGCGACGGCACCTACAACCACTCCGGCTCGCTCGCCATCCGCGGCGCGGTCGCGAGCGGGGTGAACATCACCTATAAGCTGCTGTTCAACGACGCCGTGGCCATGACCGGCGGCCAGCGGGCCGAAAGCGGCTTCACCCCCGCCCAGATCACCCGCCAGCTGGCGTCTGAAGGCGTGACCAAGACCGTCATCGTCGTCGACGACCTGTCCCGCTACGAGGGCGTCACCGACCTGGCCCCCGGCGTGGTCGTCCGTCCGCGTTCGGAGCTGATGGCCGTGCAGCGCGAGCTGCGCGAGACCTCGGGCACCACGGTCCTGCTCTATGACCAGACCTGCGCCACCGAAAAGCGCCGCCGCCGCAAGCGCGGCTCCATGGCCAAGGCCGAGCAGAAGGTGTTCATCAACCCGCTGGTCTGCGAAGGCTGCGGCGACTGCTCCAAGAAGTCGAACTGCGTCTCGGTCGAGCCCCTGGCCACCGAGTTGGGCCGCAAGCGCAAGATCAACCAGTCCAGTTGCAACGCCGACTATTCGTGCCTGGAGGGCTTCTGCCCCTCCTTCGTCACCCTGACGGGGGCCGAGAGCGCCAAGGCCAAGGGCATGCCGGCCCTGACTGCCGACTCCACGCCGCTGCCGGAGTTCCTGCCGCTGGTCGGGACGCGCAAGATCCTGTTCACGGGCATCGGCGGCACCGGCGTGACCACGGTCGCCTCGATCCTGGCCATGGCCGCCCACGTGGACGGTCGCGCCGCCAGCGTGGTCGACATGACCGGCCTGGCGCAGAAGGGCGGCTCGGTCTTCTCGCACGTGAAGATCGGCGAGACGGAAGAGACGGTGGTGGGCGGCCGCGTGCCGGCGGCCAGCGCCGATGTCCTGATCGCCTGCGACGTGCTGGTGGCCGCTAGCCCGGAGGCCCTGTCCCTCTACGCCAAGGACCGCACCCACGCGCTTGGCAACAGCGACTTCGCCCCCACGGCGGACTTCGTCACCAGCCGTGACGTGGTGTTCGACGCCAACGCCATGAGCCGCAAGATCAAGGCGGCGTCCAAGGACTTCGACGCCTGCCCGGCCCAGCACCTGGCCGAGGCGGAGTTCGGCGACGCCATCTACGCCAACATGATCATGCTGGGCTTCGCCTGGCAGAAGGGCCTGATCCCGATCTCCAGCCGCGCCGTCTATCGCGCCATCAAGCTGAACGGGGTGGACGCCGAGGCGAACCTCCAGGCCTTCGAGGTCGGCCGCAAGGCCGCCCACGATCCCGGCTTCCGCAAGCGCCGCGAGCCGGAGGCCCTGCTGCCGGAATCCATGCCGCTGCCGGACCTCATCGCCAAGCGCGCCGAGGACCTGAAGGGCTATCAGGACGCCGCCTACGCCGCTCGCTATCTGAAGGCGGTGGAGAAGATCGCCGCCGCCGAGGCGCCGTTCGGCTCGGAGGCCGTCACCCGCGCCGTAGCCATCAACCTCTACAAGCTGATGGCCTACAAGGACGAGTACGAGGTCGCGCGCCTCTATACCGACGGCCGCTTCGCCGCGACCCTGGGCCAGACCTTCAAGGGCGGGAAGAAGAAGCTGTGGCTGGCCCCGCCGCTGCTGGCCCGCAAGGGCGACGACGGCAAGCCGAAGAAGATGGTGTTCGGCGGCTGGATGCTGTCTTCCGCCTTCCCGATGATGGCGAAAATGAAGGGCCTGCGCGGCACCGCCCTGGACGTGTTCGGCTACACCGCCGAGCGCCGTATGGAGCGCAAGCTGCGTGACGACTACCTGGCCGGCGTCGACCGCCTGGCCGCCGGCCTGAACAACAGCAACATCACCCTGGCCAGCCGCATCGCCAACTTCCCGCAATCCATCCGCGGCTTCGGCCACATCAAGGATGCGTCGGTGGAGAAGGCGCTCGAGGAAGTCGGCCCGCTGTGGTCGCGCTGGGAGGTCGAGGGGAGGGGGTAGTTCCCTTCAGATCCTCCCCCCCTCTGGGGGAGGGGGACCACGAAGTGGTGGAGGGGGCCTGCTGACTCAGCAAGGCCCCCTCCGTCCTTTCAGGACACCTCCCCCGGAGGGGGGAGGATTTCAGTCACCCTACTTCGGCGAAACCCGCAGCACCTGCCCGCGATCATCCGTCAGCAGGTACAGCGCGCCGTCCGGCCCCTGGACGACGTCGCGGATGCGGCTGTCCTCGTCGGTCAGCAGGCGCTCCTCGCCCACCACCTTCTCGCCGTCCATGACCAGGCGCACCAAGGCGCTGGAGGCCAGGCCGCCGATGAACACGTTGCCCTTCCAGGCCGGGAACAGTTCGCCCGTGTAGAAGGTCATGCCGCCCGGCGCGATGACCGGATCCCAGTAATAGATCGGCTGTTCCATGCCGGCTTTCTGGGTCTCGCTCTTGCCGATGGCGGGGCCGCCGTACTCGATGCCGTAGGTGATGGTCGGCCAGCCGTAGTCCTTGCCCTTGCGGGGGATGTTCAGCTCGTCGCCGCCGCGCGGGCCGTGCTCGACGGTCCACAGTTCGCCGGTCTTGGGGTTGATCGCCGCGCCCTGGATGTTGCGCAGGCCGATGGCCCAGATCTCCGGCTTGGCGCCCGTCGTCTTCACGAACGGGTTGTCGGCCGGGATCGAGCCGTCGGCGTTGATCCGAACCACCTTGCCCAAAGTGCCGTCCAGGCGCTGGGCCTGCATGCGGCCTTCCATGATCGAGCGCTCGCCCAGGGCGATGAACAGCTTGCCGTCCGGCGAGAAGGCCAGGCGGCTGCCGAAGTGCAGGTCGGACTGTACGGTCGGGGTCTGGCGGAAGATCACCTGGACGTTCTCGACCTTGCTCCCGTCTTCGCTCAGGCGGCCCCGGGCGGCGGCGGTGCCGTTGCCGCCGTCACGCGGCTCGGCATAGGTCCAGTAGATCAGGCGGTTGCTGGAGAAGTTCGGGTCGATGGCCACGTGCAGCAGGCCGCCCTGGCGCACGGCGTGAACCGGCGGCAGGCCGGTGATCGGCGCGCTCTTGCGGCCGTCGCGGCTGACGATGATCAGCCGGCCCGGCTTCTCGGTCACCAGCATTCGGCCGTCGGGCATGAAGGCCAGGCCCCAGGGGTTGGTCAGGCCGTCGGCGATCACCTCGACCTTCAGGGTCACGTCGGACTTCACCTCCGGCGCGCGGGTCTGGCCCTCGAACGCCGGCTTGTAGGTGGTGTTGGCCGGGCCGGTCTGGACCGGCGGTCCCTTGGGCGCGGCGGCGTTCGCCGTCTTGGTGTCCCCGGCGCCGCCGCAGGCGGTCATCAGGGTCGTGGCGGCCAGAAGAGCGATCAGGCGCATTGGGGCGGTTCCTCCTAGTCGTCGAGCAAGGTTTTCAAGGCGTCCCCGGGCTGCAGCCCCTCCAGATGGATCAGGGACCACAGGCCAAAGAACAGCAGAGGCCAGCGTTTGGATGCGTGGGCTTCATCGGCGAACACCGCGCGCACGGCCTCGACGTCGCAGACCCGGGCGATGGCGGGCAGGGCGGCCAGCCGCGGGCCGAGCCCGGCGGCGCGCGGCGCGATCCAGGCGGCCACGGGCACGGTGAAGCCCTTCTTCTTGCCCCACGGGTCAGCGGCCGGGCAGGCGCGCTCCAGCCACTTGCGCAAGATCCATTTGCCGTAGCGGCCGCGCACCTTCATGCGGTCGGGCAGGGCGTCGGCGAAGGCGGCGACCTCCGGGTCCAGGAACGGCGTGCGCCCCTCCAGCCCCACGGCCATCAAACAGCGGTCCAGCTTCAGCAGCAGATCGTGGGGCAGCCACGTGGCGATGTCGGCAGCTTGGGACCGCTTAAGGAGGCTTCCCTCGATTCCCGCCGTGGCCGCCCGCCAGCGCATCAGAGCGCCCGCGCCGCCGTCGGCCAGCATGGGAACGTCCACCTGCGGCTCGGCGGCCCGTCCGCCCAGCCAGCGCGGACGCAGCGCGCGGCGATAGCGGCCGTAGCCGGCGAACAGCTCGTCCCCGCCTTCGCCGCTCAGCACCACGGTCAGGGTCCCCTTGGCGGCTTCCGTCAGCTTCAGGGTCGGCAGGACGGCGTAGTCGCTGGTGGGATCGTCCAGCGCCCAGGCCGCCTGCGGCGCCAGGCGCCAGAAGTCGTCCTCGGTGAAGGTGGTCTCGCGCCAATCCAGGTTCAGCGCCCGCGCCACCTTCTCCGCCTGCGCCCGCTCGTCCCGCGCCTCGGCCACGTCGAACCCGCAGGTGAAGGCGGTCACCGGCCGCGCGTTGAGCCGGCTCATCAGGGTGGCGATGGCCGTGGAGTCGATCCCGCCCGACAGGAACAGGCCGTAGGGCACGTCGGAGCGCTGGTGGACGGAGACGCTGTTCTCGAGCACGGCGTCGAGGGTTTGGATCAGCAAATCCTCCCCCTTTGGGGGAGGTGACCCAGGGGGACGGAGGGGGCTTGCTGAGTCAGCAGAACCCCCTCCACCGCTTCGCGGTCCCCCTCCCCCAAGGGGGGAGGATAGAGCCCGCCCATCCTTAACCTCCACCACCGCCCCCGGCGCCAGCCGCTTCACCCCCGCGAAAATCGTCTCCTCGCCCAGGGTGTAGTTCAGCGCCAGCAGCTCCTGCGCCCGCTCCGGGACCATCGGCCCGCGCGCCAGGGCCCGGGGCTCGGAGGCGAAGCGGACCCCGTCAGAGCCGGCGGTGTAGTACAGCGGCTTGATCCCGAACCGGTCGCGCACCAGCCAGGTGCGTCCGTCGCCGCCGATCAGACAGAAGGCGTACATGCCCCGCAGCCGCGCAAACGCCTTCGGCCCCTCCAGGGCGTAAAGGTGCAGCAACGGCTCGAAGTCGGACCCGGTCGACAGCTTGTCTTTCAGCCCGAACTGCTCGGTCAATTCTACGTAGTTGTAGATCTCGCCATTGCCGATCACCGTGCCGCCCGCCGCGTGCAGGGGCTGCCAGCCGCCTTCCAGGTCGATGATGGACAGGCGGGCGTGGCCGATGGACCAGCCGCGACCGTCCTCGGTGCGCACGCCGTCGGGGCCGCGATGGGCCAGGGTGGCGATTAGGGGCGCGGCTGAAGCTTCATTCCCCAGCACGCCGGCGATTCCGCACATCAGCGGGCTCCCAGCTCGGCGAACAGGGTCCGCCACTGGTCGACCACGGCGGCCTCGCTGAACTCATTCTTCACCCGATGCTTGCCGGCCGCCACCATGCCGGCGCGCAGGACTGGATCGCCCAGCACCCGCTTCGCCGCCTCGGCCAGGGCGTCGGGTTCGTCCATGGGGACGATCAGGCCGTCCTCCTCATGTCGGATCAGGTCGGCCGGTCCCCGCGCGTCCGCCGCCACGATGGGCAGGCCTTGAGCCCAGCTCTGGATCACCACATTCCCCAGCGGCTCATAGCGCGACGGGAACAGGCAAAGGTCCGCCGTGCGGTACAGGGCCGCCGCGTCGTTGCGCCAACCCAGGAAGCGCACTCGGTCTGAGACACCCAGCCCGTCGGCCAGGGCCTTGAGCTGCGCCTCCAGCGGCCCGTTGCCCGCGATCCACAGATAGGCTCCCGGAATCTGCGCCAGGGCCTTCAGGCTGACGTCGTGGGCCTTGGAGGTGTGCAGCCGCCCCATGCCCAGCAGCAGGGGCGCGCCCTCCGGCGTGTCGAACAGCGCCCGGTCCAGGGGCCTCGCCGATTCGGCGGCCGCGTAGTTCGGGATGCAGCGGATCCTGTCGGCGGGCCAGCCCTGGCCGATGGCCCAGCGCACGATGTCCGGGGTGTTGCCCACCAGGGCGTCGAAGCCCTTGTAGTATTTCAGCTTGTAATAGCCGCCCATGCGGCCGACCCGCGCCCACGGCCCCTTGGGCGTGTGGCGGGCCGCGCGGTTCATCCACGCCACCACAACCTGCGCGTCCTGCTGCCGGGCGAAGGCGGCGGCGCGGGGCTTGGTGAGCAGGTCCAGCGGCCCGCCGAAATCCAGGGTCTTCACCCAGACGCCCATCTCCTCCAGCGCCGCCTGGCGGTGGGTATGAGGGCGAATCAGGGCCGCCTCGCTAAGGCCCGCGCGGCGCAGAGCCCCGACAAGACTCACGAAGTACGTCTCCGCGCCGCCGTCGGCGGCCGAACCCAGAAGATGCAGGGCGCTCATCGGCGCGGACCCTAGCCTTTGGGGCTCTGTTTCCCAAGCCGCTTGAAGTTCGAAAAAACCGAACCTATAACGCCGCCTCCTCGCACTGGGCGCAGGCCGCTACGGCTGGGTAGCTCAGATGGTTAGAGCGGTGGATTCATAACCCACAGGTCGGCGGTTCGATCCCGCCCCCAGCTACCAGTGCGAGGCCTTCAACTTGCTGAATTGTCTGGATTTCTCGTGGCGCTGGGCCACGGGGATCGAGCTCTTGCAAAGCTTTGGGTCCGTGGCCCCTGGGATAAGCGCCCCCCAGTCGGGCCGGACGGGGCCCTGGAGCTCCCGTCCGACCTCTCGGCCCGCTGCTCGTTCGCCGCAGTCCGAGGCCGCTCAATAAGCATGGCTGTTGCCAGGGGAGTATGCGGCGCGGCGTCGCGGAGAACGGCGGTCCGTCACAAAAGCCGCCCGTGTCACATAAGCGTCACCGTTTCGTCATTCCGGGAACGAAACAGACGCGGTATCATTACACAGTCCAGAAAGTCTGGGAGGCGAAAGACATGCGCGCACTGTTCGAGCCTGTGATCCTGGTGGTGGCCGTGGCCAACGCCTTCCTCGGCGCCCTCGGCTGGCTGGGCGCCGCTCAAACCATCGGCGAAGTCTGGGCCGAGCGCGAAGGCGCTTAAGCGCCTCCGACTTTTTAAGTCTGACCGAAGAAACCGCCCCGGCCTTTCGGCCGGGGTTTTCGGCGTTCAGCGCTGCGGTGCCACGCTGATCTCGCCGCCCTGCTGGGCGAAGGGCGCGGCGGCGAACAGGCGGCGCTCCGCTCCGCGCGGATCAGATTCCAGGTGCGACACGGCGTCGAACACCATGGTCTCGCGCTTCTCCATCCCATAGGGCCGCCATTCGGGATGGCCCTTGGCGTTGGGGTTGCCCGTGCGGGCGAAGGCGATGAAGGCGTCGCTCATGTGGGCGGAGGCGGCGCGCGTCTCCGCCGTGTCGGCGTAGCGGGAGCCCTCGCCGGCGAAGGTGCCGAACACCAGCGGGATGTCATAGCCGTGGCTGGCGCCCCACTTGCCGCCGTCTGCCTGGGCGCCGAAGTCGAGCTGATAGCCCCAGGTCGGGGCCTTGGCGCCCTTGGCGCGCTCCTCCAGCTCGATCACCGCCCCGCGCCAGGACCGGCCCGCCGTGGTGGCGGCGAAGAACACGTCCGACGGCGAATAGGCGGGATAGAGGCGGCGATATTCCGCCAGCACCGCCTCCGGCGCGATGTCCAGGCGCAGGTTGCGGGCCAGCAGCGGCGGCACCTGCTCCCAGGTCAGGTCGAAGGTCTTGGGATCGCCGCCGCCGATCAGGCCGCGCGTCTCGCCCTTGGTGTTGCCGATGATCATCGGGATGTCCGATGAAAGCGGCGCCGCGTCCGGATAGAACGGGTGGCGGGGCAGGGTGCGGTCCACCACCGGACCCATATAGAGGCCGCCGGCCCCGATCACCGGATCGGTGGCGGTCAGGGCGGCCACGATCTGCGCCGTCGGGATGGTCCGCAGCTGGTCCAACTGGTCCGGCTTCAGTTTCAGGGCGTCCAGCAGGGCGTGGCTGCGGGTGGTGGCGTTCAGCGGGCCCTGGGCGGTCACCTGCTGGCCGCTCATGGTCGCCGCCTTGTGGAACAGGCCGCGCGCCGCCGGGGTGGCCATCAGGGTGGCGATCTTGGCTCCGCCGCCGGACTGGCCGAAGACCATGACGTTGCCCGGGTCGCCGCCTAACTCGGCGATGTTGTCGCGCACCCACTGCAGAGCCAGGATCAGATCAAGCTGCCCGGCGCTGCCGCTGTCGGCGAAGGCCGCGCCGCCGATCCGCTCCAGATAGAGATAGCCGAAGGCGTTCAGGCGGTGGTTCAGGCTGACCACCACCACGTCGCCGCGCTTGGCCAGCAAAGCCCCGTCATTGGTCGGATGCGCGCCCGAGCCGTTGGAATAGGCGCCGCCGTGTATCCACACCATCACCGGCCGCTTGGCCCCGTCGCGCAGGCCGGGGGTCCAGACGTTCAGGAACAGGCAGTCCTCGCTCTGGCTCGGCTGGTCTGAGCGTTGCGGCGCGGCGTGGCCGTAGGCGGTCGCATCGGCGATTTCCTTCCATGGCGTCGGCGCGGTGGGGGCCATGAAGCGGCGCGGGCCGGTGTCGGCGCCGTAACGGACGCCCTTGAACACCGCCACGCCCTGGTCCGTCGCGCCGCGCACTTGGCCGGCGGTGGTGCGGGCTACAGGCGATCCGCCCTTGGCGGCGGCGAAGGCGGGCAGGGGCGCCAGCGCTGCGGCGGCCAAGCCGGCGGACAGCAGAGTGCGGCGATCAAGGTGGTCCATGGTTCTCTCCCCTCGGCCGGATCGTCGTGTCCCGCCTGTCGAATTTTATACGATGATACCGGTTACCTCGCCGATGTGAAGGCTGCGCCTCGGCCCGCGCCGATCTAGGCTGCGCCCTCTCGATGGTGGAGGCGATATGGCGGGCACGGAACGGCGCGACGCGGTGATCATCGGCGGCGGCCATAACGGGCTGGTCTGCGCCTTTTATCTCGCCAAGGCCGGGCTGAAGGTCACGGTGTGCGAGGCGCGCGGCGTGGTCGGCGGCGCGGCGGTGACGGAGGAATTCCACCCCGGCTTCCGCAATTCCGTCGCCAGCTACACGGTCAGCCTGCTCAACCCGGCGGTGATCGCCGAGATGGATTTGCACGGTCACGGCCTGCGCATCGTCGAACGGCCGATCGCCAACTTCCTGCCCCTGGACGGTGACTATCTGAAGTCCGGCGGGGGGCTGGCGCGGACCCAGGCGGAGTTCGCCCGGTTCTCTCAGAAAGACGCCGAGCGGCTGCCCGCCTACTTCGACATGCTGGACGAGATCGGCGACGTCCTGCGCAAGCTGGCGGTCCAGACGCCGCCAAACCTGGGCGACGGCCTGCCAGGCCTGCTGCGCGCCCTGCGCCAGGGCTCGACCTTGCTGGGCCTGTCCCGCGAGCGGCAGGGGCAGCTGATCGACTTCTTCACTGAAAGCGCCCGCGACGTGCTGGACCGCTGGTTCGAGAGCGACCCGGTCAAGGCGGTGTTCGGCTTTGACGCGGTGGTCGGCGCCTTCGCCAGTCCGGACACGCCCGGCTCGGCCTATGTGCTGCTGCACCACACCTTCGGCGAAGTGAACGGCAAGAAGGGCGCCTGGGGCCACGCCATCGGCGGCATGGGCGCCATCACCCAGGCCATGGCGCGGGCGTGCGAGAAGCTCGGCGTGGAGATCCTCACCGGCGCCCCCGTGGCCCGCGTGCTGACCGAAGGCGGCCGCGCGGCGGAGGTGGCGCTGGCGGACGGCCGGAGCATTGCGGCGCGCATCGTCGCCTCGAACCTCAACCCCTCCCTGCTGTTCGGCAAGCTGGTGGATCAGGCTGATCTGAAGCCGGACTTCCGTGATCGTGTCGCCGCCTATCGCAACGGCTCAGGCACGTTCCGCATGAACATGGCGCTGAGCGAGTTGCCCAGCTTCTCCGTCCTGCCGGGCAGTCAGATGGCGGAGCATCATCAGAGCGGGATCATCATCGCCCCCAGCCTCGACTACATGGACCGCGCCTATGTGGACGCCAAGGCGACGGGAATGTCGAAGCAGCCCATCGTCGAGATGCTGATCCCCTCGACCCTCGACGACAGCCTGGCGCCGCAGGGCGCGCACGTGGCCAGCCTGTTCTGCCAGCAGTTCGCGCCGGTCCTGTCGGATGGCCATAGCTGGGACGAGGCGCGCGACCAGGCCGCCGAACTGATCCTGGATACGGTCGAGGCGCACGCCCCCGGCTTCAAGGCCTCAGTGGTTGGGCGCACGACCCTGTCGCCCCTGGACCTGGAGCGCAAGTTCGGCCTGACCGGCGGCGACATCTTCCACGGCTGCATGAGCCTCGACCAGCTCTGGGCGGCCCGCCCGTTTGTCGGCAGCGCCAGCCACCGCGCGCCCATCAAGGGGCTCTACATGTGCGGCTCGGGCACGCACCCCGGCGGCGGGGTGTCCGGCAATCCCGGCCGCAACGCCGCGCGGGAGATCCTGCGGGATCGCAGCGTTGGGGCGGCGCTGGAGTTGATGGTCAGGGGGCTCTAAGCCACTGCCCTGTCATTCGCCACGCCCTCGGCGGCGGCCAACGCGGTGTTCATGGCCTCCAGCAGGCGTTCGGGAGCGATAGGCTTTTCGACCAGGTTCTGCATGCCGGCCGACAGGTAGGACTGGATGTCCGCTGGGGCCGCCTTGGCGGTCAGGGCGATGATCGGGGTCACGCCCGCCTTGCCCGGCAGCTCGCGGATGGTGCGGGTGGCCTCGACGCCGTCCATGCGCGGCATCTTGATGTCCATCAGGATGATGTCGAACCGGCCGGAACGGGCGGCCTCGACCGCCTCCACCCCGTCCTCCACCTGCTCGGAGGTGCAGTCGAAGGTCTCGCACAGGGCCTCGACCACCATGCGGTTGGTGGCGTTGTCGTCGACGATCAGCACGTGGGCCACGCGGTGCGCGCCGGCGATGGGCTCGGCCTCCGCCGGTTCGGCGATCAGGGCCACGGGCAGGGTCAGTTCGAAGGTGATGGTCACGCCCGGGCCGACATTGGCTTCGGCGGACGCCTTGCCGCCCATGGCCTGGGCCAGGCGGCGGGCCAGGGCCATGCCCAGGCCGACGGAAAGGTTCATATCGGCGTTGTCGACCCCGGCGCGGAACACGCCGGCGGCCTGGTCGGGGGACCAGTCGCCGTTGTCGCGGACGCGGCCCTCGATGACCATGCCCTCGGCGGTTTCGCGGGCCTTGAGGCTGGCCTCAACCGCGCCGCGACCGGCGTCGCCCAGGGCGCGGCCGATCAGGGCGTCGAAGATCTGGCCGATGCGGCGGGGGTCGGCCATGACGGCGGCGTCGGGCTCGCCGTCGTAGCTGACCAGCAGGGTGGCGCCCACGGCGGCGGCTTCCACCGCCCAGCGGGTCTCCAGGTCGTCCATCAGCAGGCGCAGGGCCTGGGGACGCGGCTCGATGGACAGGGCGCCCACGCGCGCGGCGTTCAGGTCATTGGCGCGCGCCAGCAGCTCGCGCACGTCGCTCAGGGTCTCGTCGATGGCCCGCAGGCAGGCTTGGCCGTCCGGACCCAGGGGCTCCTGCCCCAGGCGGTCCACGAAGCTGGCCAGTCCCTCCAGGCGGCGGGACACGTCGGCGCCCAGCCGCTCGACGAGGTCGAGCGAGACCGCGGGGGCCGCTGAGGAGGCGGTCTTCTTGGTCATGCGAAAAGGGGTCCAGCCGACGATTGCACGTCGAGCGACTATTGGGACCGACGCTTGCGGCCTCGTTAAGCAACAGAGTCACCAACCCGTTAGGCATAAAGAAAAACGGCGGGGATCGCTCCCCGCCGTCCGAAGGTCGAAATGGCTTCCGCCGGGCCTTAGAAGCGCTTGGTCACGGCCACGCCGTAGGTGCGCGGCTCGCTCAGGAAGATGTTGCGGAACAGGCCGGACGAGTCGTCGGTCAGGTAGGCGTCGGTGATCGCCTCCTCGTCGGTCAGGTTCTTCACATAGGCCTCCACGTCCAGCCCCATGTCGTTGTTCGACAGGCGCAGGGAGAGGTTCACGTTCTCCCAGGCCGGCAGGTGGTCGGCCACGGTGTTGTAGATCCGCGCATAGGAGTCGTCCTGGCGGTAGTAGTCGCCGCGGATGACCGCCTCCCACGCATTGCCGAACTCCCAGGTGTACTGGGCGCCGATGGAGAAGGTGGTCTTCGCCGCGTTCGGCAGCTCCTTGCCGTCCAGGCTGACCGCCACGCCGTCCGTGGTGTCGAGGAAGACGCCCAGGGGCGCCAGCGGGTTGGTCGCCGCCGTGGAGCCGGTGCGATAGCCGCCGCCGCAGGCGTTGATCAGATAGGCCGGGTTCACCGGCGGCACGCCGGCGGCCGGGAAGCCGTTGTTGATCAGGCTCATCACCGCCGCGACCTGGGCGGTCGGGGCGACGCAGTTGGCGCCGATCAGGGCCCCGTTGATCAGGGTCAGGGCCGGGTTGCCCTGCGTCCGGTTCAGCGTGTCCACCGACGAGCCGCCGGTGATCTCGGTGTCGAGATAACCGAAGGTGCCGTTGAAGCGCAGGTTGCGGATCGGCTCCCAGATCGCCTCCAGCTCGACGCCCTTGATCTTGGCGTCGATGTTCTCGTTGACCGAGGTGCGGGCCGCGATCTTGGAGATCTGGTACCCCTCATAGTCATAGTAGAACCCGGTGGCGTTCAGCAGCAGGCTACCGCCCAGCAGGGTGTTCTTCAGGCCGATTTCGTAGGCGTTCACGAACTCCGGGTCGAAGGTCTGCTGGATGCCCGCGATGCCGGCGGCCGAGGCCGGGTTGAAGCCCCCCGCCTTGTAGCCCTTGGAATAGAAGGCATAGACCAGGGTGTCGTCGGTGAACGCCAGGTCCGGCTTCCAGTCGAAGCCCAGGCGGCCCGTGGTCTCCTTGAAGGTCACGCGCTGGATGGTCGGACGACCGCCGCGCCCCGGCGACAGCAGCACGTTGGGCAGGCTGTCCACGCGCTTCTCATCGTTGGTGTAGCGCAGGCCGCCGGTGATCTTCAGGTTATCGAGAACCTGCCAGTACACCTCGCCGAACGCCGCCGTGGCGTTCAGGAAGTACGGACCTGCCGAGCGGTAGTAGTTGTGGCCGTCCCCGGCCGGCGGCGAGTTGGGATCGATATAGACCCCCGGCGCCGGGAAGCCGGCCGCCGCCGCCGCGGTCAGGCCGTTGGACATCACATAGTAGTTGGTGTCCTGGTCCAGCTTCAGGTGGATCGCGCCGATGTTGAAGTTCACCGGCCCGTCGAAGTTCGACTGCAGGCGCAGCTCCTGGCTGAACTGCTCGGTGTCCGACGACGAGATGTCGAAAGTGGCCAACTGGTTCAGGCGGCCCAGCTGCGGGTCGGTGAAGAACCCGCCCGGCGTCAGCGGCGACGGGTTGAAGTTCGTCACCGGCGTGATGCGGTTGTAGTCCTGGAAGGTGAAGTAGCTGTCCTTGTTGAACGAGGTCAGCGACGTCAGGGTCAGGTTGTCGGTGATGTCCAGTTCCAGGTTGAACATCCACACGTCGGCCTTGGCGCGGTACTGCGGATCCTGGAAGGACTCGATCTTGCGCAGGTCCGGGTTCTGCATCTTCCCGGCATACGGATCGCCGGACAGGATGCCGGTGACGATCGACGGAATGCCCGCCAGGGTCGCCCCGCCGTTCACCGTGCCCAGGGACGTCGGATCGTTCACGTGCGCCGACTTGCAGCCCTGGCTCAGCAGGATGCGGGCGAACGGGTTGCTCACCGGCACCGGGCCGACCGACGTCGGGCCCAGGTCTTTGACGCAGAGCTGCTTGCCCACGCGGGCGCGCTTGTCGTCCTCGTCGAAGTGCTCGTACGACAGCCAGGCGCGGATGCCCTCGGTCGGGGTGAACGACAGGGTGGCGCGCGCCGCCCACAGGTCCCGGTCGTCCACGTCGTTGCCGGTGGTCAGGTTCTCGCCGAACCCGTCCCGTTTGATCATCGAGCCGGCCACCCGCAGGGCCACCTTGTCCTCGACGATGGGCAGGTTGATCATCCCGCGCAGGCGCCGGGTGTTGTAGTTGCCCAGCTCGCCCCGGATGTTGGCCTCGAAGATGTCCGTCGGCTTGGCGGTGATCACATTGACCACGCCGCCCGTGGCGTTGCGGCCGTACAGCGTGCCCTGCGGGCCGCGCAGCACCTCCACCCGCTCCACGTCATAGAACTCGGCCTCGAACAGGCGGTTAGCGGTCAGGGGCGCGTTGTTCTGGTGGACGCCCACGCCCTGGTCGGACGCGCCCGACACCACCTTCGACCCGACCCCCCGGATCTGGAAGTTGGCGCTGGTGAAGTTTGTCTTGGAGAAGGTGACGTTCGGGATCGCGGTCTGAAGGTTCGGCCCCCCGTCGATCTTCTGCGCCTCGAGGCTCTGTTGGCTGAAGGCCGAAACGGCGATCGGCACGTCCTGCAACGCCTCCTCGCGCTTCTGGGCCGTGACGACCAGCTCTTCGATGACATTGCCGGCTTGGGCGAAGGCGGGTCCTGCGACGGCCGTGACGGCGGCGGCGGACACACCCATGGCGAGCAGTCTCCGCAGGCGCGAAGATTGAGACATTTGTTTTCCCTCCCAACGCCGCGGTCTTTTGGTCCTGCGTGCGTCGTCGTTCCTCAGCGCCGAGAGTTTTTGTCAGTCGTGTCGGAATCCCGGCATTCCCCACACGCCATAAGGGAATTGCATACGCGACACATAGTGCTGTCAACTGGCGCAGCTGTAAGAGAACGCCGATAACTTACGCCTTTTCACTGTGACGTAGCGTCAAGGAAGGGTAGTTTTGGCTATGTTGTCAAAAATGGGCTGGGCCGGCGCGCGGACTGCTCGTGACTTGGTTTGAGCTTAGTTGCGGCCACTATGCGCCAAAAGCGGCCCTAAGCCGCGCAGGCGTGATGCACGTCCGGAACCAGAACCCGCACCGAAGGCGTCATGGCGAGCAGCTCGACGATGCGGGCGGCCACGCTGCGCAGGCTGCGTGGGGTGAAGTCGTGATAGCCGCCGGCCACGAGGAAATGCGCGCGCACGAAGCGCAGGAAGCCGCGGCGACGTTCGGCGTCCGGTGCGACGGTCAGGGCCCGTCGCACGGCGGCTTCAAGATCGTCCCGGCTCCGCAGGACTTCGACGATGCCGGGCGCGGTGTAGAAGTTGTGGCCCAGGGCCACGACGGGCTTGTCGAGGATCAAGGCCTCGAAGCCCACCGTCGAATTGATGGTGACCACGGCCGAAGCCTTGCTCAGCAGCGTGTTCATCGGCGCGGCGCTAACAAAGCAGACGCGGGGATAGCGCTTCGGCAGGTGGCGGTAGGCCCGCTGCACCAGCGGCAGTTCATAGGGGTGGAACTTCGCGACCAGGCGCAGGCCCGGATCGATGCGGCCCAGGGCGCTGTCCAGATCACGGACCAGCGCCTCGAAGTCGTCGCCATATACCGGCGAGTGCAGCACCATCTGGGAGTCGCTGCGCACCTGGAAGGGCAGCACGACATAGCGCTCGGACAGCTTGTGCGCCGGGGTGGTCGGCACGGTCAGCCGGTTGATGAACGGCAAGGCGCGCCGTTCGCCCCAGAAGCTGACGCGGCTCACCAGGCGGGCGTACAGGTTTCGCCGCAGGTCGGGCGGCGGCAGCGGATCGACGTCGCGCATGCGCTCGCCGGATCTGAAGCGGGCGATGTCGGCGTCCAGCGCCGCGTCCAGCCCGGCGTCATAGGGCAGGTGCGCGGCGCCCGCGTGGGCCAGACGGCTTATGGAGGACGCGCCGTTGACGCCTTCCAGGTCGAGCTGGGTGGTGCCGGGAAGATAGCCATGCTCGGCGTGGATCACGGGAATCCGGCGCTGCCGCGCCAGGTAGACGGCCAGGGCGCTGCGCAGGTTGGAGCCGTTCCAGACGAAGATCGCGCTGACCTTCTCCTCGTCCATGAACGCCGCCAGTTCGGCGAGCACGCCGCGCGCCTTGCGCAGCGCCTTCTCGGGCCGAAGGGCCAGCTCCTTTTCGCCGATCGCGCGGCGCAGTTCGACGTCACTGATGTCGGGGCAGGCGGCCTTCACGGCGCTCTTCGCGACCCCGGGGCGCGGATGCATCGCCACGCCGGCGTCGCGCATGTAGCTGCGCACGACGCGCCGCCGCGACCAGTAGAGGCTCTCGACATCGGGAGCCAGCCAGTTGCGCAGCTCCAGCAGGAACGGCGCCTTTCGCAGGCCGGGATCGATGAACGCCAAGCGCAGGCGGATCGCCAACTGTTCCATGCCGGCGGTTTTCGCATCGCCTCAACGCGGTATCGTGAAGCGGCGATGGCGGAATGGTGAACATGGGGCGGGACTGATGGCGGCCTTCTCTCAAGTCTCCCAATTCACCGCCCTCACAGTTTCTCAATTCTCTTCGCCCGCACCCCGGGCATAACCACCGCCTGATCCCCCCGCGACGCCCCGCGCCGTTCCGCTTCGCGCCCCTTTGATGTAGAGCACGCCGCATGTCCATCGCTCCCGCTGCTCCCCCCGTCCAAGGCGCCCTGGTCCTGTTCTCCGGCGGCCAGGATTCCAGCGTCTGCCTGGCCTGGGCGTTGCAGCACTATGACCGGGTCGAGACCGTGGGTTTCGACTACGGCCAGCGCCATTCGGTGGAGATGCAGGCCCGCCAGGAGGTGCGCGACCGCGTCGCCCAGGCGTTCCCCGCCTGGGCCGCCAAGCTGGGCGACGACCATGTGCTGGACATCCGCGGCTTCGGCGCGGTGGCGCAAAGCGCCCTGACCGCCGAGCGCGAGATCGAGATCAACGAGCGCGGCCTGCCTTCGACCTTCGTGCCGGGGCGCAATCTGGTGTTCCTGACCTACGCCGCCGCCCTGGCCGACCGGCGCGGCCTGCGCGCCCTGGTGGGCGGCATGTGCGAGACGGATTTCAGCGGCTATCCCGACTGCCGCCGCGACACGCTGGACGCTTTGCAGGCGGCGCTGAACCTGGGCATGGACCGCGACTTCTCGGTCGAGACGCCGCTGATGCGCCTGACCAAGGCGGAGACCTGGGGCCTGGCCAAGACCCTGGGCGGCGAGGCGCTGGTGCGCATCATCGTGGAGGACAGCCACACCTGCTATCGCGGGGAGCGCGGCGTGCTGCACGACTGGGGCCACGGCTGCGCGGCGTGCCCGGCCTGCGACCTGCGGGCCATGGGCTGGAACGCCTGGGTGGCGGAAGGGCGGCCGGCGCTCGGATGACCTACAGCGTCAAGGAGATCTTCCTGACCCTGCAAGGGGAGGGCGGCCAGGCCGGCAAGGCCGCCGTGTTCTGCCGCTTTTCCGGCTGCAACCTGTGGACCGGGCGGGAGCAGGACCGGGCGAAAGCCGTCTGCACCTTCTGCGACACCGATTTCGTGGGCACGGACGGGGAGGGGGGCGGCAAGTTCGCCACGCCCGACGCCCTGGCCGACGCGGTTGCGGCCGCCTGGACCGGCGGGGCGGACGACCGGCTGGTGGTGATCACCGGCGGCGAGCCCATGCTGCAGCTCGATGCGCCCCTGATCGACGCCCTTCATTCGCGCGGCTTCATGATCGCGGTGGAGACCAACGGCACCCTGCCGGCGCCCGAGGGGATCGACTGGATCTGCGTCAGCCCCAAGGCCGACGCGCCCGTCGTGCAGACCCGGGGCCAGGAGCTGAAGCTGGTCTATCCGCAAGCCCTGGCCGATCCGGCGCGCTTCGAGCACATGGATTTCGAGCGTTTCTACCTCCAGCCCATGGACGGGCCGGACCAGCTTGAGAACACGCAAAAGGCCGTCGCCTATTGCCTTTCCCACCCCAAGTGGCGTTTAAGCGTCCAGACGCACAAATATCTGGGCCTGCCCTGAGGAGCGCGTTCGGCCGTTATGCCGGATGCGTGCAGCCCTCCCAGGCCCCGCACACAAGTTTCGAGCCCATGACCCAGCCTGTCTTCGAGATCACGAAGGCCGCGACCTTCGACGCCGCCCACTACATCGAGCAAGGGCCCGCGGATCACCGCTACCGCCGCCTGCACGGCCATTCGTTCAAGGTGGAGGCCAGCGTGAAGGGCGCCGCCCAGGACGCCGGCTGGGTCGAGGACCTCGACGTTCTGGACAAGGCCCTGAAGGCAGTGGCCGAGGAGCTGGACCACGGCCTGCTCAACGATCATCCCGGCCTGGAGGTGCCCACCCTGGAGAACCTCTGCATGCACTTCGCCGGCAAGCTGAAGCCCCGCTTTCCGGGCCTGTCCCGCGTGGCGGTGTCCCGCCCGACCATCGGCGAGCGGTGCGAGATGTCGCTGTAGCTAGCGGTCCTCGTCGTCCCGGCCGTCCCCGGGCACGATCATCTTCCCCGTGCCGACCACGGCCTTGCCGGTCATCTTGGCGGCGCCGCCGACCACGGCTCCCGTGGCGCCGACCACCGCGCCCCCGGCGGCCACGGCCAGACAGCCTTGCAGCACAAACGCGCTGGCGATCACGGCCGACAGGGCGGCCAGGCGGGAAAGGGACATAGGCAGGCTCCGACTTGAGCTCTCACCCTACACCTCGGTTATCAATGGAAGATTGCGGCCTTTTCTCCGGGGCCACATCACACCCGCTCATCCCCGCGAAGGCGGGGAGCCAAGCTGAACGTCCGAATGGGTCCCCGCCTTCGCGGGGATGAGCGGGGAGCTAGTACAGCTCTTCATCCGAAAGCTGGTCCGTCTCGCGGCGCTTCGGCCCGGTGTAGTTCGGGTCGTCCCGACGCCGGCGGTCGGGGCCGAAATAGTCGTTCGAGCGGATGAACGGCCGCGCGTGCTCGATGACCAGGCCGATGCGGTGGATCACGCTGCGGGCGGTGACGGGCTTGGCCAGGAACTCGTTGACCCCGGCGTCGCGGGCTTCCTTCACCGCGCGCGGCGTGGAGTGGCCGGTGACCATGATGATCGGCACCAGCTGGTTGGGGCTGTCGGGGCTGTTGCGCAGCAGGTTGACGAAGTCGATGCCGTTGATCGGCGCCATGGTCAGGTCGGTGATCACGATGTCGATGGCGTTGCGGCGCATGACCTCGAAGGCTTCGCCGCCATCGAGCGCCTCATAGACCTGACGCACGCCGATGGCCCGGAGAATCTCCGTCAGCAACAGCAGCATGTTCTGGTTGTCATCAACCAGCAGAACTTTCAGGAAATCGAACCGCACGACCGGATTGCTGCCCCTGTGTCCCCCCGCCCAAGGCAGTATATGCCTTTAGCGCGCAGGCTCCATAATGGCCTAAATCCTTGGCGGTCAACGCGAAAAACAGTGTTAGGCTTAACAGCGGCGGCTATTCAGCTACTCATCGCCTGCTTTTGGAGCGAATTGGCCGGCACGAATTCCAGGGTTTGATGTGGGTCATGTCGGCCAGGCGACCAAGGCGCCGGTCAGCCCCGCCGGAAGAGCCAGGCCCACACCACCACCGCGACCGGCGCCGCCAGGGCGATCCACGAGGTCAAGTCGCCCAGGCCGTCCGCCACCAGCGCGGCCACCAGCCCCACGATGCTGACTAGGGCGATGACCAGCGGCGCGGCGTAGGCGTTGATGAGCGAAGGGCGCTTGCTCACGCGGACAGCCCGCCGCTCTTCAACTCCGCCAGCCGCGCCTCCACCGGGGTGCGCCGGCGGCCGAGCCACAGATAGAGCCCGCTGCCCAAGACGATGATCGTGAACACGTCGAGGATCGCCCACAGGATCTTCAGCGGCAAGCCGCCATAGTCGCCGAAATGCAGCGGCTGCGACAGAAGCAGCCCCTGGGCGTACCAGGGCATGGGCCGGATGGCGGTCAGTTCGCCGGTCCGGGCGTCCACCAGGCCGGGGGTCAGCAGCTTCTTCCGCAGCGGCGTGTCGCCTTGCAGGAAGACCGCATAGTGGTGCTTGGACGAGAACGACCCGCCGGGGAACGCGATGAACTGCACCCGCATTCCCGGGGCGGCGGCCTTCACCGTCTCCACCGCCTGATGGACCGAGGCCATCTTGCCCGGCTGCGGCGGCGACTGGTTCTTGTAGGGGGCAGTCATCTCGGCCAGCTGGCCGATCTGCCAAAGCTGGATGATCGGGGTCGACAGGGTGTTGATCACCCCGGTCAGGCCCACGACGCTGACCCAGGCCAGGGTCACGATCCCCAGCAGGTTGTGATAGTCCAGCCACTTCAGGCGCGTGGACCGGCTGGTCCGCACGGTCCCAAAGGCCAGCTTCTTCATGAACGGGCCATAGACCGCTACGCCCGACACCACCGAGATGAAGAAGACGAAGCCCATGGCGCCGAGGAACAGCATCCCCGGCAGGCCGGCGAACATGTCCACGTGAAGACGCAGGAACAACGCCATCACGCCTTCCTCGTTAATGAAGCCCAGGTGCTCGCCCGTGCGGCGGTCCAGGGTCTGGAGCTTCATCTCGGCTTCCGGGGAGTCCGGCCGGGGCGCGGTGGTGACGTTGGTCGCCGGGCGGTCCTCGTCGAAGCTCATGAACACCGGCACCTCGCCCGGCCGCTTCTCCAGCGCCAGGGTCAACAGCTCGTCCAGGGTCTTCATCCGCGAGGCATCAGGGATCGGCTCGGCCCTCACCCCCTCGCCCAGGGCGACGTCGATCTCGTGATGGAAGATCAGCGGCAGGCCGGTGAGGCACAGCATCAGCAGGAACACCGTGCAGACCAGGCTGCTCCACTTGTGGACCAGATACCAGGCGCGGATCGTCGGGGCTTTCATTGAGCGGGGCGTCGGCGATCTGGAAATGCGAATGGGTCGCAAGTCCTAGCGGGGCGGGGGCTGCGTGGCAAACCATTCCCGCTCATCGCCGCGAAGGCAGGGACCCAAGCTGATTTTCAGAATGGACCCCGGCCTCGCCGGGGTGAGCGGAGTGCAGGTAGAAGCAGCCCTTAAACCCGTCCGGCGCCGCCCGGAACAAACACCCCGCCGCCTGTCTGGGCCCGGTGGCGCAGGAAGGCGTCGGCCAGGACGCACGCGGTCATGGCCTCGACCACCGGCACGCCGCGGATGCCCACACACGGATCGTGGCGGCCCTTGGTGCGCAGGTCGACCTCCTCGCCCTCTTCGTTCACCGCCTGGCGCGGGGTGAGAATGGAAGAGGTGGGCTTGAAGGCCACGCGGGCCACCACCGGCTGGCCGGTGGAGATGCCGCCCAGCACGCCGCCGGCGTTGTTGGCCAGAAATTCGACCTGGCCGTCCTTCATCCGCATCTCGTCGGCGTTCTCCTCGCCGGTGAAGGCGGCGGAGGCGAAGCCCGCCCCGATCTCCACGCCCTTGGCGGCGTTGATCGACATCAGGGCGGCGGCCAGTTCGCTGTCCAGCTTGCCATAGATCGGCGCGCCCCAGCCGGCGGGCACGCCCACAGCCTCGACCTCGACGACCGCGCCGGTGGACGAGCCGGCCTTGCGGATCGTCTCGAGATGCTCCTCCCACACCGGCACGATGGCGGCGTCGGGGGACCAGAACGGGTTGTTGTCCACCTCGGCCCAGTCGAAGCGCGAACGGTCGATGGCGTGCGGGCCGATCTGCACCAGGCAGGCGCGGATGGTCACGCCTTTCAGGATCTTGCGGGCCACGGCTCCGGCCGCCACCCGGGCGGCGGTCTCACGGGCGGACGAACGTCCCCCGCCGCGGTAATCGCGCACGCCGTACTTGGCGAAATAGGCGTAGTCGGCGTGGCCCGGCCGGAAGGCCTGGGCGATCTCGGAATAGTCCTTGGACCGCTGGTCGGTGTTCTCGATCAGCAGGCTGATCGGCGTGCCGGTGGTCACCTGGCCGTTGGTTCGATCGTCCTCGAACACCCCCGACAGGATTTTCACCTCGTCCAGCTCGCGCCGCTGGGTGACGAACTTGCCCTGGCCGGGCTTGCGCTTGTCGAGCCAGACCTGGATGTCCGACGCCGTCAGGCCGACGCCCGGAGGACACCCGTCCACCACGCACCCCAACGCCGGTCCATGGCTTTCGCCCCAGGTGGTGACGCGGAACAGGTGGCCGAAGGTGTTGTGCGACATGGCGTGGCTTGTAGCGCATCTGTCGCCAAATTCGACATCCACATTTTCTCTCTCGACTGCAACGGAGGAGGCTGTGCGTCCTTCGAAACGCGGCCGTGCGGCCGCTCCTCAGGATGACGGATTCAAAGCCAACCCGACTTCGTCATGCTGAGGAGCGCGATAGCGCGTCTCGAAGCACGCAGGGTCTAAGCCGCCCAGGCCGCCGTGAAGCGCTTCAACAGCGTGCGCGCCGCGCTCTCGCCGCGTTCGGCGGCGCGCTCAACGCGCAGGAACAGGTCGCCCTGCGGATGGTCGCCGCGAGGGGGCAGGCCCTGGCCCTGGACGCGGATCAGGCCGCGCTCGGCCGCCTTGGGGGTGATCCAGACGCTGCGGCGGCCCACGGGGGTGTCGATGACCGCGCGGCCCCCGTCGGCCAGAAGCTGGGGGTCGATGGCGGCGGTGAGCCACAGGTCGTCGCCGCGCACCAGGGCCTCGGCGTCGCCGCTGATGCTGACCGCCAGGACCACGCCATCGACGCGGATGCGGTCGTCCTCGCGCAGGCCGGGGGGCAGGGTGACGCGCAGGCGGCGGCCCTCGTGCTCGATCTCCACCTGTCCGCCCTCGACGGCGATCAGCGGGGTGATGGTCACACCGGTGGCGGGCGGCGCGGCGGTCTCCTGCAGGGCGGGCGGGAAGCTGATGGGCGACGACAGGTCGGTCTGCAGCACACGGTGCGCGGCCAGCATGTCGCGGAACAGGGCGGGGCTGCCGCCCGGACGGTCGGGGTGGGCCCGCTTGGCCGCTTCCCGGAACGCCTTGCGAAGCGTGTGGGCGTCAGCGCCGCGCTCCACGCCGAGAAGGGCGCGGGCGGTGGCGACGGTCATGACAGCGCGAGTAGTCACCGAGGGAGCCTCGGCTGTTTTGGTCAATTTCCTGTTAAGGCTGATCCGGAAGCCAAGGCGCGCTATAGGGCGGACATGACCGACGAGCCCCTGATCCCGCACAGCCCCACCGAGGACGAATACGTCCGTCAGGTGACCAGCGCGGAGCCTCTGCCCCTGCTGCCGGAGGCCGACCCCTTCGCCCTGTTCGCCGAGTGGCTGAAGGCGGCGGACAAGTCCGAGCCCAACGACCCGAACGCCATGGCCCTGGCCACCGTGGACGAGGACGGCCTGCCGGACCTGCGCATGGTGCTGCTGAAGGACGTCGATCCCTCGGGCTTCGCCTTCTACACCAACCTGGACAGCGCCAAGGGGCGCGAGCTGGCGGCCAATCCCAAGGCCGCCCTGCTGTTCCACTGGAAGTCCCTGCGCCGCCAGGTGCGCGTGCGCGGCGCCGCGGAGCGCGTGACCGACGCCGAGGCCGACGCCTATTTCGCCACCCGCGCCCGCCCCAGCCAGCTGGGCGCCTGGGCCTCGGACCAGTCGCGGACCCTGCCGGACCGTTTCGCCCTGGAGAAGAAGGTGGCCGAGGTCGGCCTGCGCTTCGGCCTGGGCAAGGTCGCCCGCCCGCCGCATTGGTCGGGTTTCCGCATCAAGCCCGTGGCTATCGAGTTCTGGCGCGACCGCCCGTTCCGCCTGCATGAGCGGCTGGTGTTCGAGCGGACCTCGCCCGACGCCGCCTGGACCACACGACGCCTGTTCCCATGACCACGCCCTCCGAACTGGCTCACGAGGCCGACATCGCCCAGTGGTTCGGCGAAAAGGCCGAGCGGGTCATCGAGACCTCTTGCGCCCGCGTCTTCCTGCTGGGCGACAGCGCCTGGAAGGTGAAGCGTCCGGTCGATTTCGGCTTCCTCAATTACTCCACGCTGGAGCTGCGCCGCTGGGCGCTGGAGCGGGAGCTGACCTTCAACCGCGCCGCCGCCTCCGACATCTATCGTCAGGTGACGCCCATCGTCCGCCTGGCTGACGGCTCCCTGGGCCTGGGCGGGGAGGGGGAGGTGGTCGAGCACGCCCTGGAGATGCGCCGCTTCGACGAACATGCCGTCCTCGCCGCCCAGCCCTGGGCCGTGGACGACGCGGTGGAGGAAAGCCTCGGCCGCACCATCGCCGCCTTCCACCAGAATTCAGCCCTTCGCCCGAACGGCGGCGGTGTGGCGGCTCTGGGCTACACCATCCGCTCCAACGCCAACCTGCTGACCGGCCTTGGCCCGCGCCTAGGCGAAGGCGCTGTGGCCCGCCTGGTGGCGGAGACAGACCGCGCCTTCGCCGCCCAGGGCGACCTGCTGAACGCCCGCGCCGGCCAGGGCTTCGCCCGCCACTGTCACGGCGACCTGCATCTGGGGAACATCCTGCTGGAGGACGGGCGGCCGATCCTGTTCGACTGCATCGAGTTCAACGACGTGCTGTCGGACATCGACGTCCAGTACGATCTGGCCTTCCTGCTGATGGACCTGGATTTCCGCCGTCGGCGCGACGCGGCCAACCGGGTGATGAACGCCTATTTGGATGAAGCCGCCCGCACCTTCGGCGATGGTCTGTTCAGCGGTCTGTCGGCCTTGCCGCTGATGCTGTCGGTGCGCGCCGCGGTGCGCTGCCACGTTCAGGCGTACAGCGGCGACGACGAGGCGGCCCGCGCCTATCTCGCCACGGCCCTGGCGCATCTGGAGCCGAAGCGCACGGGCCTGGTGGCTGTGGGCGGCCTGTCGGGTTCGGGCAAGTCCACCTTCGCCCGCGCCGCTGCACCCGGCCTGGGCGTCGCGCCGGGGGCGGTGGTCCTGCGGTCGGACGAGCTGCGCAAGCGCCTGTGGGGCGCGGCCCCGCTGGAGAAGCTGCCCGCCGGGGCCTACACGCCGGAGTTCGGCCTGAAGGTCTATGCCCGCCTGTTCGAGGAAGCCGCCATGGTCCTGGCGACGGGCCGCTCGGTGGTGCTCGACGCCGTGTTCCTGAAGCCGGAGGAGCGCCAGCAGGCCGCCGATCTGGCGGAACGCGCCGGCGTCCCGTTCCAGGGCGTCTGGCTGCAGGCCCCCGCCGAACTGCTGCGCCAGCGCGTGGACGACCGCACCGGCGACGCCTCCGACGCCGACGTGAAGGTGCTGGAGGCCCAGCTCACCCGTGACCCCGGCGCGCTGGATGGGTGGCGGAAGATCCAGTCCGACGCGGCGTTCGAAGGTGAGGCGAAGGCCCTGGCGGAGATGCTGCGATGAACTCCCTCTCCCTTGATGGGAGAGGGGCAGGGGTGAGGGTGACCACGGTCGTTCAGCCGCACCGTCGTCCGCCGCCGCATCACCCTCATCCCCGCCCCCTTCTGCCTCAAGGGAGAAGGGGGCGGGACGCGGCCGCTCTGTGACGTAACATTGCTCCGCCGCCACCCCGATTGCGCACCGCAGCATCCCCGGTTACCGTTCGACTAAACAACGATAATACGAGGAAATGCCGATGCTTGGTCTGATGCAGCATGGGGCTTTGACGGTCGACAAGATCATCGAGCACGCCGGCCGCTGGCATGGCGACCGCGAGGTCGTCACCCGTTCGGTGGAAGGTCCCATCGTCCGCACGACCTATGCCGACATCCTGGTCCGGGCCAAGCGCCTGTCCAGCGCGCTGGTCACCCTGGGGATCAAGCCGGGCGAGCGGGTCGCGACCCTGGCCTGGAACACCGCCCGCCATATCGAGGCCTGGTATTCCATCATGGGGATCGGCGCGGTGTGCCACACCCTGAATCCGCGCCTGTTCCCCGACCAGATCGCCTGGATCGCCAACCACGCCGAAGACCGCATCATCTTCGTCGACCTGACCTTCATCCCGATCCTGCAGGCCATCCTGCCCAAGCTGCCGCTGGTCGAGCATGTGATCGTCATGACCGACCGCGTCCACATGCCGGCGCTCGACTTCAAGTCGGTGCTCTGCTTCGAGGAACTGGCCGAAGCCGGTTCGACCGACGTGAAGTGGGGCGGCTTCGAGGAGGAGACCGCCTGCGGCCTCTGCTACACCTCGGGCACCACGGGCGACCCCAAGGGGGTGCTCTACTCGCACCGCTCCAACTACCTGCACACCCTGCTGACCTTGCAGACCGACGTCATGGGCCTGTCGGCGCGCGACACCATCCTGCCGGTGGTGCCCATGTTCCACGCCAACGCCTGGGGCACGGCCTTCTCGGCGCCGGGCGTCGGTTCGAAGATCGTCATGCCGGGCCCGAAGATGGACGGGGCCTCGATCTACGAACTGCTGGAGACGGAGCAGGTCACCTTCTCCGCCGCCGTGCCCACGGTCTGGCAGATGCTGCTGCAGCACATGCAGGGCGCCAATCTGAAGCCCAGCACCCTGAAGCGCGTGGTCATTGGCGGCTCGGCCTGTCCGGAAAGCATCATCCGCGCCTTCCACGACGACTATGGGGTTGAGGTGATCCACGCCTGGGGCATGACCGAGACCTCACCGCTCGGCACGCTCGGCTCCATGAACGCCAAGGTCTCGAAGCTCAGCTTCGACCAGCAGATGCCGTATCGCCTGAAGCAGGGCCGCGTGCCGCTGGGCGTCGACCTGAAGGTGGTGGACGACGAGGGAAATCGCCTGCCACACGACGGCAAGACCTTCGGCCGCCTGCTGATCAACGGCCCGATCATCGTGAAAGGCTACTTCAAGGGGCAGGGCGAGGTGCTGGACGAGGAGGGCTTCTTCGACACCGGCGACGTGGCCACCATCTGCCCCGAAGGCTTCATGCAGATCACCGACCGCGCCAAGGACGTCATCAAGTCCGGTGGGGAGTGGATCAGCTCCATCGACATCGAGAACATCGCCGTCGGCCATCCGACCGCCGCCCTGGCCGCCGTCATCGGCGTCGCTCACCCCAAGTGGGACGAGCGTCCGCTGCTGCTGGTCAAGCTGAAGGAAGGGGAGGCGGCCACCAAGGAGGACTACCTGTCTTTCCTGAACGGCAAGATCGCCAAATGGTGGATGCCCGACGACGTGGTCTTCGTGGACGACATCCCCCTCGGCGCTACGGGCAAGATCGACAAGAAGCGCATCCGCGAAGGTTTCAAGGACTACGTTCTTCCAACGGCGGTCGCCTAACTGTATATCGTGAGCATTGTTCGATGATCGGCGTAATTAATCGTCCCTAAATAATTGGGGCGAGATTGCGGCGATATTGTCGGCATCTTTGCCACATCTGTTCGCATTGCGACGTTTTTCGGCACTTTCCTGCTTCAATAGGCGGCGTTCGCCTCTATTCCCGGCGCCGCTGGGCTGCGAGGTGACGCTAGGTCGCTCAATCGGGTCCGGCGCTCGGTAGACCCTGGCCGCCTCCCTCCCCCCATCCTCCGGGCGGCCCGCGTAGAGAAAGAAGTAGAAGAGTGCAGAATGTGCGTGGGCGCCTGCTGGCGTCATCGATGATCTGCGGCTTGGTGGCCGCGGGTACGTTTGTTGCTCCGGCTGTCGCGTTCGCTCAGGACGCCGGTGAAGATGTGGCGGTCGAAGAGATCATCGTCACCGGTTCGCGCATCCGCCGCGACACCTTCAGCGCCCCGGTCCCGCTGGCTGTCGTCAGCAGCGAAACCATCCGCGCCGGCGGCAACACGATCCTGGGCGACGCCCTGATGGATCTGCCGCAGCTGAACCCGGCCACCAACGGCCAGAACAGCTCGTCGACCCTGTTCCTCGCCGGTCAGTCGCGCGCCGACATCCGCGGCCTGGGCCCGAGCCGCACCCTGGTGCTGGTGGATGGCCGCCGCCACGTCTTCGGCGACGCCACGTCCCCGGCCGTCGACCTGAACATGATCCCCTCGATGATGATCGAGCGCGTCGAAGCCGTCGCGGGCGGCGCCTCGGCCGTCTACGGTTCGGAAGCCATCGCCGGCGTCCTGAACATCATCATGAAGAAGCAGCAGGACGGTCTCGAACTGGACGCCCAGGTCGGCGTCTCGGACGAGAACGACGGTGAAGAGTACCGCCTGTCGGGCATCTGGGGCGGCAAGTTCCTGGACGACCGCCTGAACGTCGTCATCGGCGGCGAGTATGCTCGCCAAGAGCCGGTCATGCAGCGCGACCGCGGGTGGGCCTATCCGGGCATCCGCCGCAACAACACCCTGTCGCCCGCGGCCCAACCGATCATCAAGAACAGCCGCAGCAACACCACGCCGTTCGGCACCTTCCAGCTGCGCGGCGGCACGAACCCGTACGCCGTGACCCTGGACGTCCGCGATCCGAGCCAGGTGACCCGCCTGTCGGCCGCCTGCGCCCCGGCCAACGTCCTGGCCACCTGCCAGGACGAGTCGCTGTTCTACACGGGCACGCTGAACGCCCTGCAGGGCAACGTCGAGCGCGGCTCGCTGCGCGGCTACGCCGACTATCGCGTCAGCGACAACGTCAAGGCGTTCGCCGAGCTGAGCTACGCCCGCACCGAAGGCTACGGCATCTTCCAGCCGGCCTTCAGCCAGACCACGGGCGGCGGCACCATGCCGGTGTTCCTGTACGGCGATAACGCCTACCTGGCGGCCAACAACGCCACCGCCGCTCAGCTGCGCGGCTTCTGGGCCGACGCCGGCCTGGGCTTCAATCAGGACTCGCGCGCCGCTGTCGGCCGCTTCTGGACCGAATTCGGCGGCCGCGACGTCTCGTCGATCCGTGAATCCTACCGCGCAGTCATCGGCATGGAAGGCGGCTTCAACGCGCTGAACCGCGACTTCGCCTGGGACTGGTACGCCCAGTACGGCCAAACGGACGGCACGACGATGTCCTACGGCACGCCGTACATCCGTCGCGTGGCCCAGGCCGTGGACGCGGTCGCGCTGAACGGCCAGATCGTCTGCCGCGACGCCGCCGCACGCGCGGCCGGCTGCCAGCCGTGGAACGTGATCAACGGTCCGTCGGACGCCGCCGTCGCTTGGGCCGGTGGGAAGTCGGGCACCGAAAGCACGGTCAAGCAGACCGTCGTCGCGGCCAACATGACCACCGACCTGTTCCAGCTTCCGGCGGGCGCCGTCGGCCTGGCCTTCGGTGGTGAGTATCGCAAGGAAGAAAGCCTGTTCATCCAGGACGCCGCCGGCGCCTCGGGCGAGCTGTTCCTGAACTCGATCGGCCGTCGCGGCGGCGAGTACGACGTGGCGGAAGTCTACGGCGAAATCGCCGTGCCGCTGCTGCGCGACCTGCCGTTCGCCGACGACCTGCGCGTCGAGGCCGCTGGCCGCTACTCGGACTACTCCTCGATCGGCGGGGTCTATCAGTGGCGTCTGGCTGGCGAGTGGGCTCCGGTCCGCGACGTGCGCTTCCGCGCCAACCACGGCGTCGCCGTCCGCGCGCCGAACATCGTCGAGCTATACTCCCCGCAGAGCCGCAACTTCACGACCGCGGCCGTCGATCCTTGCGACAAGGACGCCTTCGCCGGCGTTTCCGCCGCTCAGCAGGCCGCCCGCCGCGTGAACTGCGCCGCGGTGATCCCGAACTACAACCCGACGACCTTCACCTCGTCGTTCGGTCCGGGCCGCGCCTCGCTGCCGCTGCTGCAAGGCGGCAACACCAACCTGCGTGAGGAAGAAGCCGAAACCGAACAGCTCGGCGTCGTCATCCAGCCCCGCTGGGTGCCCGGCCTGCAGCTGTCGTTCGACCACTTCCGCTACGACCTGGACGGCTACATCAGCACTGTTCCGGTCAACACGGCCCTGACGCTGTGCTACGACTCGGCCCAGTCGGTCGCCACCAATCCGGCCTGCGCCAACGTCGTTCGCGACGCCAGCGGCGCCGCCAGCGGCACCATCGGCGGCGTGACCGAAGTGCTGCTGACCAACCAGAACATCGCCAAGGTGCGCGTGCAGGGCTACGACGCCTCGATCGCCTACACCTTCGATCTGGCCGACGCCCTGGCCGGCGGCGCCTATGACATGGGTCGCCTGCAGCTGCGCCTCGACGTCACGCGCACCTACGAGTGGCGCTTCCAGGGCTCGGCCCAGGACACGTTCCGCAACTTCGCGGGCTACGTGACCTACGCCGCTCCGGAGTGGAAGGGCGCGCTGAACGCCGTCTATTCGTTCAAGGACCTGACCCTCGGCTGGCAGACGACCTATGTCGGCAAGATGTCACCGACCGAAGCGTTCAACGACAGCCAGCTGACCCCGTACTATGTGCCGGAATACTTCCGCCACGACGTGCGCGCGTCCTACAACGTGAACGACAAGATCACCGTTCGCGGCGGCGTCCAGAACCTGTCGAACGAGATCCCGCCGTACCTGCCGGAGGTTTACCTCGGCACCAGCACGGGCTCGTCGCAGTACGACAACCGCGGCCGCTTCTTCTTCGTCGGCGCAACCATGCGCTACTAAGGAGAGGCGGGCTCCGGTCTGCTGAAGGGAAGGGCCGCCGGTTCACCGGCGGCCCTTTTTCTATGCGGTGCGTTCTTCGACTTGCGCTTCGCGCAGCTCAGGATGACGCGTTCAGAGCCAACCGAAGCTCGTCATGCTGAGCGGGAGCGCAGCGACCTGTCGAAGCACGCAAAGCGCTCAAGCCAGCCTCAACACCGTCTCCACCCCCGGCGGGCCGTCGCTGATGACCCGGCCCTCGCCGACCAACTGCACCACATGGCCCAGCAGGGAATGCGCCGCCGCCGGGTGCAGGCGCGGGTCCACCGCCACGTACAGCACCGGCACCATGGCGCGGATGGTGGTCGGCCCCTCGGCCAGGGCGGCCAGGACCTGGGCCTCCCGCGCCCGGCGGTGGGCGATATAGGCGTCGATGAACGGCTGCGGGTCAGTGACCGGCGGGCCATGGGTCGGCCACAGGGTGGCGAAGCCGCTGGCCTTCACCCGGTCCAGGCTTTCGAAATAGGCGGCCATGTCGCCGTCGGGCGGGCTGATCACCGTCGTCGACCAGCCCATGATGTGGTCGCCGCTGAACAGGGCGTTCTCTTCCTTAAGGGCGTAGCTCACGTGGTTCGAGGTGTGGCCCGGCGTCGGCACGGCCTCCAGCGTCCAGCCCGGGCCTTCGAACACCTCCCCGTCTTCCACCTCGAAGTCGGGGCGGAACGCGTCGTCGTGCTCGTCGTCGAAACCGGCGGGGATTTGCCCCCGCGGCTGGCGCGACCGCCCCCACACCTTCGCCCCCGTGGCCGCCGACAGGGCGGCGGCGAGGGGAGAGTGGTCGGCGTGGTCGTGTGTGATCAGGATGTGCATCACCCGCTCATTCCCCAGCGCGGCGAGCAGGGCCTCCAGATGCGCCGGCAGGTCCGGCCCCGGATCGATCACCGCCACCTCGCCCTCGCCGACGATGTAGGTCCCGGTCCCCAGATAGGTGAAAGGGCCGGGATTGTCGGCGATCACCCGCCGGATGCGGGGCGACACCCGATCACAGCGGCCGTACTGGAAGTCGAGCTCGCGGACGAAGGGGATCACGGCTTAGCGGGGCAGAACGCCCGAGAGGTCGTATCCGGCCGCCTCGCCCAGGGCGACCAGGTCGTCACGGCTGCTGGCGCCCGACGCCGCCTGGCCCAGGGACCAGCTGACGATCGAGCGGGTGCCCGAACGGCAGAACAGCAGCACCTTGCCATGCGCCTCGTCCACGGCTTCGCGCACCGCGTCCACCTGCTCCGGCGTCGGCATGCCGCGCACCGGGATATAGATGTAGGCGAGACCTGCTTCCTCAGCAGCGGCGGCGATCTCGGCGCCGTCGGGCTGAGTCGGCTCCTCGCCGTCGGGGCGGTTGTTGACGATGAGGGCGAAGCCCTCGTCCGCGGCGGCGGCCACGTCGGCGGGGGTGATCTGTGGGCTGACCGAGATCTTGTCGGTCACTGTGCGGAAACGGCTCATGGCGGTCCTCAGCTGTCGCGTTTGGCGCGCATCAGGGCGCCGTTGGCCTTGAGGAAGAAGTTCCCCAACTTGCCCTTCTTGATCTCGACGGTGACGCCGTTCTTAAAGCTGCGCGCGGGGTCGGGAGCGTCGGTCTGACGCCACACGGCGCCGTCCTCGAGCTGGAAGTTCCATTCGCCCCGGGCGCCCTGCCAGACCTTGGTGGCGACGGCGGTGATCGCTTCGATGTCGCCAGCCTCGTCGGTCTTCTGGCCCTTCTCTTCCTTGGCCTCGGCCTTGCCGCCCTTGTCCTTGAAGACCTGGGGCAGAGCGACGTTGAAACCGAAGGTGGAGCGTTGGGCCTTCTTGATCTCCTGGCGGTCGACAACCACCACGTCGCCGGCGGTCTGCGCAGCGGCTAGTTGGTCGGCGGCCTTGTCGAAGCAGGCAAGGCGCTCGGCGGCGTCACCGATCTTGCGGCAATTTATGAGTGCATCGAACACCGGCAGTCGCGCCTCGGGAGACGGATTGCCTGTTTGTGAGGCAGCGGGTGAGGCAATCACGGAAACCGCCGCCGCGAGCACTGAAAACCCAAGGCTTTTCATGGAGACTCCTTGTTTGCCAAGGAATACCCCGGCGCACTCTTCTCCCGCAACGCTGTCGTTTCGAGACTAAATCACCCCCGAAGTGGTAGGGAAACGACGGTCGGTGAAACATTTCTGCAACAAGTCGTAAATTGCGGCGGAAATCGTTCAAACAGCAATTCCCAACATCGGCTCGCTTTGATGTAGTCGCGGTCAGGGGGTGAGTTGCGGGATTCCAAAAATCCGAACCCGCGCATTCTCCTCTGTTTTTTGGGGGCACGCCGCTCTGTGCGGCTGCTGGAGGATAAAAATTTGATCAACAAGTCCACGCGTGAGCGCCTGCTCGCGTCTTCGATGATTTGTGGCGCGGCCTTCATGGCCATGTCCGCAACCACCGCCTACGCGCAAGATGACGTCGCGGTCGAAGAGATCGTCGTCACCGGCTCGCGTATCGCCCGTCCGGACCTGGTTTCGACCAGCCCCGTCGCCACCGTCGGCGAGCAGGACCTCAAGCAGTCGGGTGTGGTGAACACCGAAAACCTGCTGAACACCCTGCCGCAAGCCGTTCCGGGCGTGACCTCGACCGTGAACAACGGTTCGGGCGGCGCCGCCACCGTGAACCTGCGCGGCCTCGGCTCCAACCGCACCCTGGTCCTGGTCGACGGCAAGCGTCAGACCCCGACCACCCAGGCCGGCACCGTCGACCTGAACCTGATCCCGACCGCTCTGATCCAGAGCGTGGAAGTCGTGACCGGCGGCGCCTCGGCCGTTTACGGTTCGGACGCCATCGCCGGCGTCGTCAACTTCGTCCTCAAGAAGGACTTCGAAGGCTTCCAGTTCAACGCCGGTTATCAGAACACCGACGATCTGGACGCCCCGATCTACTCGATTGACGCCACCATCGGCGCCAACTTCGACGACGGCCGCGGCAACGTGGTCCTGTCGCTGGGCTACAACGACCGTGAGCCGCTGACCCAAGGCAAGCGCGGCGGTCTGATGGCGCAAGCCTACGGTGAACCGTCGGCCGCCCAACGCGCCGCCGGCATCACCGGCCTGGTTCCGTCGGGCTCGGGCTCGCAGGAAGACGGCACCGTCGGCGGCTTCGCCACCGGCGCGCTGGTCACCATCCCGGGCGTGGCGAACAACGTCGCCAACACCGGCCTGTTCACCGCTGACGGCAGCGTGCGTCTCTACAACGCCGCGTCTGACACCTACAACTTTGCGCCGATCAACTACCTGCAGACCCCGCAGGAGCGTTACTCGGTCACGGCCCTGGGCCGTTACGAACTGGCCCCGGGCATCGAAGCCTTCGCCAAGGGTAACTTCGTCTATTCGGCCGTT
This sequence comes from Caulobacter segnis, assembly GCF_029543125.1. Taxonomy (GTDB): domain Bacteria; phylum Pseudomonadota; class Alphaproteobacteria; order Caulobacterales; family Caulobacteraceae; genus Caulobacter; species Caulobacter segnis_D. The sequence continues at coordinate 129,509 of NZ_JARQWW010000006.1, read as the reverse complement.
ACGACGCAGCTGGCCGAAACGCCGGTCGGCAACCGGATCTTCCGCTTCTCGCTGGACAACAATCCGTTCCTCAGCGCGGCCGGCAAGCGGGCGCTGAACAGCCTGGCTTCGACGGCCTCGTACACGATCCCGAACTCGAGCGCCTGGGCTGCCGGCACCTACGCCGACGTCGACGCCAACGGCAACGGCATCTACGACACCGTCACCGGCGTGTTCAACCGCCGCCTGACTGAAGTCGGCCCGCGCATCAACGAGTTCAACTTCTACGGCTTCCAGACCCAACTTGGCCTGCGCGGCGACCTGAACTTCATCAACGGCTCCTGGGAAACGTACATCCAGTACGGCAACACCCACGGCAGCCAGTCGCTGCTCGGCGACACCAGCCTGCAGCGCATCCAGCAGGGCCTCCTGCTGAACGCCGCCGGCACGGGCTGCTTGGATCCGTCCAACGGCTGCGTTCCCGTGAACCTGTTCGGCCGTGGCAAGATCTCCGCCGCCGCCGCCAACTTCATCAAGACCCGCATCGAGTCCTCGCAGGACTACGAGCAACTGGTGGCGTCGGCTTTCTTCTCGGGCAACACCGACAACTTCTTCACCCTGCCGGCTGGCGGCCTGGGCTTCGCTATCGGTTCTGAATACCGCTACGAAGGCTTCGCCTTCCGTCCGTCGCAGGATCTGGCTGTCGGCAACCTGACCGGCTTCAACGCTTCTCCGCCGGTTTCGGGCGACTTCGACGTCTACGAACTGTACGGCGAACTGCTGGTGCCGCTGCTGAAGGACCTGCCCTTCGCTCAGTCGGTGAACCTGGAACTGGCCGGCCGTCTGTCGGACTACTCGTCGCAAGACAAGATCACCAAGACCTACAAGGTCGCTGGTGACTGGGAAGTCTTCGACGACCTGCGTCTGCGCGCCTCGTACAACCGCGCCGTCCGCGCTCCTTCGGTTGGTGAACTGTTCGCCCCGCAGGGCAACGGCTTCCCGACCTCGACCGACCCGTGCTCGGCTCCGGGCTTCGCCAACCTCTCGGCGGGCGCCGCGGCTCAACGCCGTCAGGCCTGCTTGAACGCCGGCGTGCCGGCTGCTGCGATCGGCGTCATCAACGCTAACCAGCAGACCCAAACGCTGACGGGCGGTAACCCGAACCTGGCTCCGGAAGTGGCCGACACCCTGACGATCGGTGCGGTTTACCAGCCGTCGTTCATCCCGCGTCTGGCCATCACGGTCGACTGGTTCGACATCCAGATCGACGACCAGATCGCCTCCTTCGGCGGCTCCACGCAGAACGTGTTCAACATCTGCTACGGCGCCTCGGTGAACGGCAACCCGTCGTCCCCGTACTGCTCGGCGATCCGTCGCCTGGCCAACGGCTCGATCGACTTCGTCTCGCTGACCAACCAGAACGTCGCCTCGAACAAGGTGCAAGGTCTGGACATCGGCGTGTCGTACCGCTTCGACCTGGCTGACCTCGGTCTGCCGGACGCTGGCGGCATCTCGATCAAGTCGCTGTACACCAACACCTGGAAGTCCACCTTCCAGGCCGACGAGATCTCGGCGCCTCTGAAGTGCGCGGACCGCTTCGGTCCGTCGTGCGGCAACCCGACCCCGCGTCACAAGGTCCGCACCGCGATCAACTGGTCGTATGAAAACTACGGCCTGAACCTGGTCTGGAGCTATCTGGATGACGTCTACGACGACAACGCCGCCGTGCGCGTCGTCGAAAAGGTCGGCATCAAGAACTACTTCGACCTGTCGGCCGACTGGCGCGCTACGGACACCGTCTCCTTCACGGGCGGCGTGCGTAACCTGACCCAAGAGAAGTATCCGATCATGGGCGCCAACGCGTCCCCGTCGAACAACGGCTACCCGGCCACGTACGACGTCCTGGGCCGGATGTTCTTCATCAACGCTTCGCTCAAGTACTAAGAGCTTAGTGACAGGAAAGGGCGGCGGGTCTTCGGGCCCGCCGCCCAATCTTTTTGTGCTGCTATTTCTACTTTGACTTGCGCCCCGGAACTCAGTTCGCTGACCTAGGGTTGCGTTGTCACAATATGTGTCATTAATGCGACAGGCGCCAAGTTGCCTGTAGCTTGAGCATTCAACCTCCATTGACCCCGTTTCTGGGCGGCAGATAGTCGCGCCATCGAAGCGTTCGCGCCTCGATTCAACAGTAAGGGGAGCGGTCCCGCGTCATCGCGACGGCCGCCGGAGGATCGAAATCTTGCAAAACCAAACCACGCGCACGCGCCTTCTGGCGTCGTCGATGATCTGTGGCGCGGCCTTCATGGCCATGTCCGGCTCGGCGCTCGCCCAAGACGCGACGGTCGAAGAGATCGTCATCACCGGCTCGCGCATCGCGCGCCAGGACTACGTGGCCAACAGCCCTGTCTCCACCGTCACCTCGGAGGCCATCCAGGCCGCCGGCTCGACGACCACCGAAGACGTCCTGAACCGCCTGCCGCAGGTCGTTCCGGGCCTGACCGCCGCGTCCAACAACCCGTCGGACGGCACCGCCACCGTCGACCTGCGCGGCATTGGCCCGACCCGCACCCTGGTGCTGGTCAACGGCCGCCGCATGAACCCGTCGACCCGCGCCAACACCGTCGACCTGAACAACATCCCGACCGCCCTGATCGACCGCGTTGAAGTGGTCACCGGCGGCGCCTCGGCGGTGTACGGTTCGGACGCCCTGGCCGGCGTCGTGAACTTCGTCCTGAAGAACAACTTCGAAGGCGTCGAGCTGTCGAGCCAGTACGGCGTCAGCGAGTTCGGCGACGGCAAGACCTCGAACAGCTACGTGCTGTTCGGCACGAACACCCCGGACGGCAAGGGCAACGTCACCGCCTACGCCTCCTACTATGACCGTGACCGCATCCTGCCGAACAGCGACCGCGCCTGGTCGCTGTCGTCGAACGCCGGCGGTTCGGGCACGGGTGAGCGCGGCGGTTTGAACGCCGTCGGCACCAACCCGTTCGGCGGCTCCACCTCGAGCCCGCAGAACATCCGTTACGCCTTCAACGCCAACGGCACGCCGCGTCCGTTCAACAACGACTTCGGCCTCGGCCCGAGCAGCGACCGCTACGACTTCTCGCCGGTCAACAACCTGCTGTCGCCGGGTGAGCGCTTCAACGCCGCCGTCCTGGGCCGCTACGACATCACCGACAACCTCGAGTTCGTCGGCGAGTTCTTCTACTCGGACAGCCGCAACGCCGCCCAGCTGGCTCCGACGCCGGCGACCGGGATCCAGATCCCGTACAACAACGCCTTCGTCACCCCGGCCCTGGCCCAGCTGCTGGCCTCGCGTCCGAACCCGACCGCGCCGATGTTCTTTGATCGCCGCATGACGGAAGTCGGTCCGCGCGTCGAAACCCGCGACTCCGATCTGTACCAGATCAACCTCGGCCTGAAGGCGGACCTGGGCAACGAATGGCGCGCGGAAGCCTTCTACAGCTTCGGCCGCACCGAGTTCCGCGTCGGCGTCCAGAACGACGTCTCGCGCTCCAAGGTGCAGGCGGCCATCGCGGCCGGCGGCACGGCCACCAGCTGCGCCCCGTCGTCGCTGGCGATCTTCGCCAACTGCGCCCCGCTCAACATGTTCGGCCAAGGCACCATCAGCCCGGCCGCGGCGAACTTCATCCGCATCAACTTCAGCGACCTGACCGTCTTCGAACGCAACACCGCGTCGGGCTTCGTGTCGGGCCCGCTGTTCAAGCTGCCGGCCGGCGACCTGTCGGTGGCCTTCGGCGCCGAATGGCGTGAAGACAAGCTGGACTTCACCCCGGATGCGGCCAAGAACGCCGGCGACATCTTCGGCTTCAACGCCGAACGAGCAGTGGGCGGCTCTTCGAGCGTCGGCGAACTCTACGCCGAAGCCATGGTTCCGCTGGTCTCCGGCGTGACCGGCGCCGAATACCTGGGCCTGGAGCTGGGCGCCCGCTATTCCGACTACTCGTCGGTGGGCAACGTCTACAGCTACAAGGTCGGCCTGGAGTACAAGCCGATCGACCAACTGCGCGTCCGCGGCATGTTCCAACGCGCCAGCCGCGCGCCGTCGGTGTTCGAACTGTTCCAGTCGGGCGACCAGGGCTTCCCGGCCGTGCTCGATCCCTGCACCACGGTCAACCCGGGCACGGGCGCCGCGCGCACCCTGTCGGCCTCGGTCCGCGCCTTCTGCACCGCGCAGCTGGGCTTCGATCCGGTGGCCACCAGCTTCGTCGCTCAGAACACCCAGACGGAATCGTTCTTCTTCGGCAACCCGAACCTGAACGAGGAAAAGTCTGAAACCCTGACCGCCGGCCTGGTGTGGCAGCCGACCTTCGTCCCGGGCCTGACCGCGACGATCGACTACTACGACATCAAGGTCGAGGACTACATCGGCACCCTGGAAGGCGGCGTGTCGGGCATCGTCAACGGCTGCTTCGCCAGCGGTTCGCTGACCTCCGACGCCTGCTTCAACCAAGGCATCGGCCTGCCGCTGATCTTCCGTGACGCCGGCGGCGCCCTGAAGGCCCGCGCGCCGCTCGGCAACGTGTCGGCTCTGCGCACCAAGGGTGTCGACTTCGCGGTCAACTACGGCTGGAACGTGCCGTGGGCTGGCGGCATGTGGGGCGAGAAGCTGAACTTCGACCTCAATGTCACCTACCTGGACAGCTACAAGCTGGACGGCGTGCAGTACAAGGGCACGATCGGCGCCTACAACATCTCGGCCTCGCTGCCGGAATGGAAGGCCTCGCTCCGCCTGGGCTACGACGTCGGCCCGGTCCGCGTGTCGTACACCGGCACGTTCATCGACTCGATGGACAACCAGGGCAACATCCCGGACTTCGAGGACGGCGGCTACGTCGGCACCGACAGCTTCTTCTACCACGACGTCTCGGCTCGCTGGGCCGTGACCGAGAAGGTCGAACTGTTCGGCGGCGTGCGTAACCTGTCCGACGAAACCCCGCCGGTGTTCGACAACGCCCCGGACGGCAACACCGACCCGAACACCTACGACATCATCGGGCGGAACTACTTCGTCGGCGCCAAGCTGCGCTTCTAAGACGAACGGAACGTGCTGGCCGAAAGGTCGGCTCGGGGGCGGCGGATCTTTGGGTCCGCCGCCCTTTCCTTTTGGGCGGCGGGCGGGCTAATGGCCGCAAAGGAGACCTATCATGCGCATCGCCATCGCCTCGGACCACGCCGCCATCGAGCTCAAGGCCGAGCTGACCGCCTGGCTGCGGGAGCTGGGACATGAGGTGGCCGACCTGGGCCCGGACAGCGGCGAACGCGTCGACTATCCCGACTATGGCTACAAGCTGGCCCAACGCGTGGCGGGCGGCCAGGCCGATCGCGGCGTGGCGCTGTGCGGCTCGGGCGTCGGCATCTCCATCGCCGTGAACCGCAATCCGGCCTGCCGCTGCGCCCTGGTCAGCGAACCGCTCTCCGCCGCCCTCTGCCGGGAGCACAACGACGCCAACGTCATCGCCCTCGGCGCGCGCCTGACCGGGGTCGACATGGCCAAGGCCTGCGTCACGGCCTTCCTTCAGACGGAGTTCGCGGGCGGCCGCCATGGCCCGCGCGTCGACAAGCTCGGCGCCCCCTCCGTCTAGAGTTTGGTGATCTTGCGTCGCTCCCCCGCCGTCGTCTATCCCGCCCCGCCGCCCGGCGACCCTGGGGGGCGGCGACGACGTGGTTATCATCGGCGACAGTGGGAACCCCATAGGCGCCTTTGACGCCGCCGGCGCGCTCAAGACCCTGACGAAGATCTCCGACCTCGATCCGTAAGGGGATACGATCTCCATGGCCAACCAAGCCAATCACGCCCTGACGGCAGGCTTCTTCATCGGTGTGGCGGAGACCGATGAGGCGCGGTTCGAGGCCGCCGATGGCTCCGGCGTATTCATCTATGGCAATGACACGGTCGCGCTTCCGGCGGATGACTGATACGTCAAGCTGATTGGCGTCTCGCTTAGCGACCTGCGTATCGACGACGACGGCGTGACCGGCCACTAAATTGGAAAGAGCCGGTCCTTCGCAGGACCGGCTCCTTTGTTTCGGTTAACTGAGGTCGTCCTCAGTCCACCATCCGCGGCGCCAGGACGTTGGCGCCTTGGGACCGCAGGCGGGCATCCATCATCTCGTCCATGATCGCCTTGGCGTTGGGATCGCCCAGCAGCCAGCCGGCGGCGGCCACGGCGCGGGCGCTTTCGGCGCTGACGCCGAAGGCGCGCTCCAGGGCCTCGAAGGGGCTCTTGGGCCCGCCCACGCGCTTCAGGCGCACGTCGCCCTTCATCTTGGCCAGGGTCTTGGCCTGCTCGACCGCGTCGTAGAAGCCGCCGATCTGGTCCACCAGGCCCAGGTCCTTGGCTTGGGCGCCGGTCCACACGCGGCCCTTGGCGATCTCGCGCACCCTGTCGGCCGGCAGCTTGCGGCCGCGCGACACGCGCTCGATGAAGCCCTCATAGGTGTTGTCCATCCAGCGCTCGAACGCGGCGCGCTGGGCGGGGGTCCATTCCTCGCCCGCCGAATAGGTCCCGGCATAGTCGCCGCCGATCTGCAGCTGGCGCGCGTCGACGCCGAAGCGGCCCAGGGCGTCGCCCACGGCGAACTTGCCGCCATAGATGCCGATAGAGCCGGTCAGGGTGCTGGGCTGGCTGAGGATCGACGAGGCTTCCGAGCTGATCCAGTAGCCGCCTGACGCCGCATAGGCGCCCATGGACACCACCACCGGTTTGCCCGCCGCCTTCGCCGCGCGCACCGCCGCCAGGATCTGCTCCGACGCCGTGTCAGAGCCGCCGGGGGACGAGACGCGGAACACGATGGCCTTCACGTCGTCGTCCTTGATCGCGTCGTAGAACGACTTGGACACGTCGTCCGAATAGATCACTTGGTCGGTGGAGAAGGGGCTGCCTCGCTCGCCGGTGCCGGTCATGATCGGGCCCTCGGCGCCGATCACCGCGATGGCCGGTCCGCCCAGGGTCGGGGCGTTGCGGCGGACGCGGGCGGCGTAGTCCTCGAACGACACCACCACCGCGCCCTTGCCGGCGGCCTTCAGAGCGGCGGTCTCCGCCTCCTTCACCTGGCCCACCTTGTCGATCAGGCCCAGGGCCAGGGCGTCGTCGGCCATGTAGGGGCCGGCCTCGATCACGCGGCGCAGGTCGGCGGCGTCCTTCTTGCGATCGGCGGCCACGGCGGCCAGGGCGCTCTCATAGATCGAGCCCATCCACGACAGCTGCGATTCCCGGTGCGCCGGGGTGTAGTCGTCATGCAGGTAGGGGTTGATGGCCGTCTTGTACTCGGCCCGCTGGGCGAACTGCGGCTTCACCCCGTACTTGTCGAACAGGCGCTTGAGAAAGATCTCCTCGCTGAACACGCCCGTGGCCTGGAACGCCGCGCCCGGCTGCATCCACAGCTCGTCCGCCGAGGCGCCGACCATGTAGGTCGAGGCCACCTGGCCCGAGGGATAGAGCCCTTGGCTGTGGATGATCACCTTCTTGCCGGCGGCGCGCAGCCGCTTGAACGCGCCGCGCAGCTCGTCGGCGGAGGCGGGGGTCATGCCGCCCTCGGGCAGGCGCACGAAGAGGGCCTCTACCTTGTCGTCCTTCTCCGCCCGGCGCAGCGTGTCGATGGTGGAGATGACCGACGGCCGCCCGCCCAGCACCGCCAGAGCGGCCATGCTGTCCTGGTCGCTCATGCCCTGGCGCAGGTCCATGCTGATCACCGCATGGGCCGGGGTGGCCGGCGGCGCGGCGGCGCCCGCCGCGAGCGCGATGAGCAGGAATGGAATCCCAATCAGGAACAGGGCCAGGCCCACGAAGACGCCGGCGACGGTCAGGAGAAACTGTTTCATCAAAAGCCCTGTCTGCTGCGCCGCAAACTAAAGGAATTCCCCAAACAGGAAATGGCCCGCGCGATTAAGAAATAGCCATGGTCGCTTTCTCGTCCCCGAGAAATGGGGGAGGGGGACCACGAAGTGGTAGAGGGGGCGCAGGCTGAGCAACCCCAACTCCGCTCACCCCGGCGAAGGCCGGGGCCCAGGTGAAACCCCGCTGACGTTATGGATGAATCTGGATCCCGGCCTTCGCCGGGATGAGCGGAGATGAACGGCGCACGCCCACGCAGCCTCCCCGAAGGGGAAACATCTTGAATTTTCAGGGGAAGAAAATGGTCGGAGTGGCAGGATTCGAACCTGCGACCCCCGCGTCCCGAACGCGGTGCTCTACCAGACTGAGCCACACTCCGACTTGAGGAGGGGGCTTATAGGGGAGGGCGGATCGGGGCGCAAGCGACAGAAACGGCTCTTTGAGAAAATCAGCAAATCCTCGTCATAGCCCCGTTGCATCCTCAAATCGGCTGCGCTATTCCCACGCCCTCGCCGACGCCCCCCAGGGTGTTCGCCGTTCCTGCTGGGGAATGGTGTAATGGTAACACTGCGGTTTTTGGTACCGTCATTCTAGGTTCGAGTCCTAGTTCCCCAGCCACTTCCTCTCCTCATCGCTAGACGACGCCGAGGCGGTCCGCGTTCTCCACATAGATGTTCGTGGCGAAGTAGGGTTTGCGCGCGGGGCCTAGGTCCTTGGTTCGCGGATTGGCTATCCAAACCCGCTTCGCCGCGCCCACGACCTGGATCGAGCGGCCTTCGAACGCGTCGGCCAGGGAGTCCAGCCTGAGCCCCGTGCGCAGGGCCAGCGTCTCCGCCGCCTCGGGCCAGATGACCACCGCCAGGTTGTCGGGGTCCTGCCACTTCTCGCGGGAGTTCAGGAACAGGTTCTGGCCAAAGCGGCCCGTGGACTGGACGGTGAAAGCGAACTTGCCCGTGACGGGCTCCGGATAGGCCGCCCTGGCCAGAGTCACCGCCTGATCCGCGCCGATGAGTTCTTCCGCCTGGGCCGGTCCGGCCAGTCGCCCCCCGCCCAGAATCAGAAGGCCGCCAGCGGCCAGGAAACGCCGTCGCTCCATCTTCGGTCTCCTCGATGCGTCGGGGAGAGCGTACACGCGAAGATTGTAACTTCAACGGCTCCATCGCCGGCGGCGCCCCCCTGCCAACGCATTGCACAGCTTTGATCGAAAACCGGTCAGGCGAAAAAGGTTGGTCCGGAACGGCGTCCCGGTCCTTGAACCCGCCTGCGAACAACCTACTTCTGATCACGACGCCGCGAGGCGTCATGCCCTTCCTGGGCGTTTCCTCCCTAATGACTTCAGCCCGGCCTCGGCCGGGCTTTTCTTTTGGGAGCGAGGTCTGGGGAGAGGGCCTACTGGTGGACGGCCAGGGTCTGGCGCACCGCATTGACGCAGCCCCAGGCGCCCAGGGCGATCATCGCCAGGCCAAGACCGATGAAGCTGATCTTGTCGGCGCGATTGAGCACCACCACGCCGCCGGCCACAAAGGCCAGGCCCAGCAGGCTGCTGAAGAACAGTCCGACGTGCACGAAGATCGAGAAGGCGCGGTTCATCCTCCATGCTTAACAAGCGGGGCCAGGGGCGGGGATGCGACCGCCCGTCCCTGCGTCGGGATGCCTCAGAGGCTCAAAAGCAAACGGGGCGGCCATGCTGGCCGCCCACATCCGCGGAGTTCTAGCCCACCAGTTCGGCGTCCAGGGTGATCTCGGCGTTCAGGACCTTGGACACCGGGCAGTTGACCTTGGCGGCGCCGGCCAGCTCGGCGAACTTGGCCGCGTCGGCGCCGGGGACCTTGCCCTTTAGGGTCAGGTGGATGGCGGTGATGGCGTAGCCGCCGCTCTGCTCCTCCAGGGTCACCTCGGCGGTGGTCTCCAGGCTGTCGGCGGTCAGGCCCGCCTGACCCAGGATCAGCGACAGGGCCATGGTGAAGCAGGCCGCGTGCGCCGCGCCCAGCAGCTCTTCCGGGTTCGATCCCGCCTGCCCCTCGAACCGGCTGGAGAAGCCGTAGGGATAGGCGCTCAGGGCGCCGCTCTCGGTGTTGATCGAACCCTTGCCGTCCTTGATGCCGCCGCTCCAGGCGACCGAACCGCGACGCTTGATCTTCAGGGCCATGATGTTTCTCCCGTTGGCTGAATGCCGCGCGCATCCTAGGACGCCAACGCGACAGCTCTTGAACGGAAGCAACCCGGCGTGCGGATTTCCCCCACCCGCTAGCGGAAAGTTTGACACGGATCGCTGGGCGGCAATCCGCGGCTAGCGGCGTGATGACGCAGCATTTACGGCCACCTTCAGGCTAGACCAAAAACAAGCGCCACCTTAGCGTGTGGTTTACGACTGGGGGGACTATGAAAATCAAAGCTGTTGCTGCGGGCGCGTTCGCGAGCCTGCTCACCTTCGCGCCCGCAGGCGCGCAAGTGAAAGTGCCGGAGGGCACTGAATTCTCCATTCGTCTTGAGGAAGCCGTTTCAAGTTCGTCGGCAAGCGAAGGGGACCGTTTCACCATCAGCTTGGACGACGACGTCAAGCTGCAGGACGGAACAGTGCTTCGCGCCGGCTATCGTGGCGTCGGAGAAGTCGTGGAGGCTCGCGACAACGGCATGCTCGGCAAGAGGGGCAAGCTCAATGTCCGGCTGGTGCATCTGAAGATCGGCGAGGAGAGAATCCGGCTGCGCGCCAACAAGGGGGCCGAGGGTGACGACCGCGTCGGCGCTCAGGTCGTGACCGTGCTTCTGTTCTGGCCGGCCGCCCCCTTCATCAAGGGGAAGGACGTCAGCATAAAGAAGGGCACGATCATGACCGCCTATGCGGATCAGGACGTGATCCTGCCTGAGCTGGTCCCTCCGCCGCCGCAGGTGGACTAGCTCTAAAATCCCTTCAGGCTCAGGCCGTCCGCGTCCGGCGGGGTGCTCGACCCGCCGTTCAGGCTCTTCTGCATCAGCACGATGTCGACCCAGCGCTCCTGCTTGTAGCCCACGTCGCGGAAGGTCCCCACGGGCTCGAACCCCATGGCCGTGTGCAGGCCGATGGAGCCCTTGTTGCCGGTGTCGCCGATGACCGCCATCACCTGCCGCAGGCCCATGGCCGCGCAGGCGTCCAGCACCGCGCTCAGCACCGCGCGCCCGACGCCCTTGCCCTTCGCCTTGGGCGAGACATAGACGCTGTCCTCCACGGTGTAGCGATAGGCGGCGCGCAGCCGGAACGGGCCCGCATAGGCGTAGCCCAGGATCTCGCCGTCCCCCTCCGCCACCAGATAGGGCAGGCCCCGCGACTGGACCCCGGCCATGCGGGTCGCGATCTCATCCGCGTCCGGCGGAACCTCCTCAAAGGTCCCGAACCCGTTCAGGCAGGCGTCGGCATAGATCTCGGCGATGGCGGCGGCGTCAGCGGCGGTGGCGGGGCGGATGTTCATGGCGTGGTGCATACCTCAATCCTCCCCCACAGGGGGAGGGGGACCGCGAAGCGGTGGAGGGGGCTTTGATCAGGTCAGGACTCAGCATTTCCCTCTCCGGCCCTCTGGGCCACCTCCCCATAGGGGGAGGATTTCGCGCCTCTCAGTCCGGCATCGTCTCGAACACCGCGACGTCCGGGGGCAGGGGCGCCCAGTCGGGACGGTCGCGGTTGAAGATGGCGATCTGCGGCTTGAACAGGCTGGGGTCGTCCAGCGAGCCGGCATAGATGGTGTGGCTGTCGCTCTCCCCGACCACGCCGCCGAACACCAGCCCGCCGCAGTTGGGGCATGAGTTGCGCACGGCCTCGCCGCCGTTGAAGGCGGGGGATCGGAACTGCCGGGTCATGCCGCTGAAGCGCACCGCGCTCGCCAGGAAGCCCATGAAGGGGATGAACGGCCCGCCCGACGCCTTGCGGCAGTCGGCGCAGTAACAATGGCCCGTATAGTCCGGCGGCCCCTCCGCTTCGTAGCGGACGCCGCCGCAGAGGCAGCCGCCGGTGATCCTCATCACGCCTTCTCCCAACCCTTCTCCACCGCCCACACGGCGAAGGCGTAGTCGAGAGCGATTTCTTTCAGGAAGTCGAACCGGCCGCTCGCCCCGCCATGTCCCGCGTCCATGTTGATCTTCAGCAGGATGGGGTTCGTGGCGGTGGTGTGGTCGCGCAGCTTGGCGACCCACTTCTCCGGCTCCCAATAGGTCACCCGCGGGTCCGACAGGCCGCCGGTGGCCAGCACGGCCGGATAGGGCTTGGCCGCGATCTGGTCGTAGGGGCTGTAGCTGAGCATGTAGTCGTAGGCTTCTGGGTCCTCGATCGGATTGCCCCATTCGGGCCATTCCGGCGGGGTCAGGGGCAGGGACGTGTCGCTCATGGTGTTGATCACGTCCACGAACGGCACCGCGCCGATGATGCCGCTCCACAGGTCCGGGCGCATGTTGGTCACCGCGCCCATCAGCAGCCCGCCGGCCGAGCCGCCATAGGCCACCGTCCGGCCCTTGGCCCCATAGCCGGCGGCGTGCAGGTGCTCGGCGCAGGCGATGAAGTCGGTGAAGGTGTTCTTCTTCTTGAAGCGCTTGCCGTCCAGGAACCAGCCCCAGCCCTTTTCCGAGCCGCCGCGGATGTGGGCCGTGGCCCAGATCCAGCCCCGGTCCACCAGGCTGAAGTTCCGGATCGAGAAGCTAGGGTCCATGGGGATGCCGTAGCTGCCATAGCCGTACAGCAGCAGCGGGGCGGAGCCGTCCAGCTTGGTCCCCTTTTTCATAAGCACGGTGATCGGCACCTCGGCGCCGTCCGACGCCTTCGCATAGAGCCGCTTTGTCACGTAGTCCGCCGGGTTGTGGCCGGAGGGGATCTCCTGGGTCTTGCGCAGCACCTTGGTGCGCTTGGCCATGTCGTAGTCGAACCACTGACGCGGGGTGGTCGGCGACTGATAGACGTAGCGCATCACCGGGGTGTCGAACTCGTACCCGCCCTCCAGCGACAGGACATAGGCCTCCTCGTCCATGACGATGGGATGCTCGGCGCCGCCCTTTTCGGTGACGACGATGCGGGTGTTGGCGTTGACCCGCTCCAGCCGCACGAAGTGGTTCTGATAGGCGGTGGTCCCGACGATCAGCGTGCCCGGACGGTGGGCGACCCACTCCTTCCAGTTCTTGGCCGACGGATCGGCGACCGGCGCTCGGACCAGTTTGAAGTCAACCGCGTCGCCGACATTGGTGCGGATGATGAAGTCGCCGTCCCAGTGCTCGATGTCGTAGCGGACGCCGGCCTTGCGCGGCTCCACCACCTTGGGCTTGGCGGTCGGGTCGCTGGCCGGGATGATCAGGGCTTCGGAGCTGTCGTTGTTGCCGGCGCTGATGACCAGGAACTGGTCCGAGGCCACGCGGCCGATGCCGATGAAATAGCCCTCGTCGGCCTCTTCATAGATCAGCACGTCGTCCTTGGCGCCGCCGCGGGCCGGGCGGCGATAGATCTTGTCCGGCCGGCCGTTGTCGTCGCGGTGGGTCCAGAACAGCCACTGAGAGTCCGGCGAGAAGGTGAAGTCCCCGGTGGAGCTCTCCACCGGCTCGGCCAGCAGCTGCCCGGTGGCCAGGTCCTTCACGAAGACCTTGAAGACTTCCGATCCCTGCGCGTCCTCGGCATAGGCGAACAGCTTGTGGTCGGGGCTGTGGTCCGCCGCGCCGACCTCCGAATAGGCCTTGCCCTTGGCCAGGGCGTCGGAGTCCAGCAGGACCTCCTCGGCCCCGCCGCCGCGCGGCTTGCGGGCGTAGATCGGGTGCTGCGCACCGACATTGTAGCGGGTGTAGTATTCGAACGCGCCGTCGGGGGCGGGGACGCTGGCGTCGTCTTCTTTGACGCGGCCCTTCATCTCCTCGAACATCGCCTTCTGCAGCGGTTCGGTCTTGGCCAGCATGGCCTTGGTGTAGGCGTTTTCTTCCGTCAGGTGCGCCTTGACGTCAGCCTTGATCAGGCTGGGGTCGCGCAGGACCTTCTGCCAGTTGTCGTCCTTCATCCAGGCGTAGTCGTCGGTCCGGACGCGGCCCAACTGCTCGATGCGCTTGGGCTCCTTCTTGGCGACGGGAGGCCTAATCGTGGAAGAAGGGGGAAGAGTAGGCGACGCGGACATGGATTCACCGGGAATGAGAGCGGAAGAGGCGACCAGGGCGGCCGTGGAGGCCAGAAGTTCGCGTCGGTTTTGCATGCAAGATCCTGAAACCTAGGGGTGCGGCAGGACGCCAGCTTGTGACGCGGATTCGAGGTTGGTCAAATGGGGCCAGTTGAGTCGCGTATTCAAGGGGCGTCCATGGCCTGGGATCTCTCACTCGATCTCATTCAGGCGACGGTGCAGGTCGAACAGGCCCTGCCCGACGGCGGGCGCACTGTCGGCACCGGTTTTCTCATCGACGCTCCCACCCCGGACGGCCGCCCGCGCACGGTTCTGGTCACCGCCGGCCACGTGCTGGAGCGCATGCCCAAGGCCAGCGCCCGCATCGGCTATCGCGTCCAGAGCGGCGACGGCGTCTGGCGCTACGATCCCCAGACCATGACCATCCGCGATGCGGGCAACCAGCCGGAGTGGGTCAAGCATCCGACCCGCGACGTGGCGGCGATCGAGGTGGTCGCCCCGCCGGAATTCGCCAAGGCGGCGATCCCCCTGGCCTGGCTGGCGGCGGACGAGACCTTCGGCAAGGTGGCGCTCGGCCCCGGCGACGAAATGATGGCTCTGGGCTTCCCGCGCGGCCTGGCCGCCAACGGCGCTGGCTTCCCGATCCTGCGTTCGGGCCGGGTGGCGTCCTACCCGCTGGGCTCGGCCGACAATTCGCCGACCTTCCTGCTCGATTTCGCGGTGTTCCCCGGCAATTCCGGCGGCCCGGTGTTCATGGCCCAGGCCGCTCGCCGTCGCCCCGGGGCGGGCGAGGCTCAGGAGGTTCAGTTCGTGGCCGGCATGCTCACCCAGCAGGTGGAGCTGAACAAGGAGCGGCTGGAGATCGGCGTGGTCACCCACGCCAAGTTCATCCGCGAGGCGGTGAACATGCTGGACGGCGTCATCCCCATCAGCAGCACCCGCGTGGCCGAAACCCTGCCCCCCACCCAGACCGCCGCCAACGCGGTCGAGGCCGGGACGATAGACTAGGGTCTTTGCGTGCTTCGAGACGCGGCTGTGCCGCTCCTCAGCATGACGAGCTTTGTTGTCTACTGAATTCGTCATCCTGAGGAGGCCGAAGGCCGTCTCGAAGGAAGCACATCACCCCACGCTGTGCCGCACGGGCGAGACGCTCCAGCATACCGTGCGCTGGTCGATCAGGTCATGGACCGGCGAGTCCGCCAGTTCGTCCATCAGTCCGTCCGCCGCCGCGCGGCCGTCCGACACCGCCGCCCAGACCAGGACGTCGGCCACGGAGCCGTCCGCCTGCTCCATGATCCGGCGGGAGCGGAAGCCGGGCTGGCGGCGCAGCCAGGCGTCCACCTCCACATTGGCGACGATGAACTCCTCCACCGAACAGCCGCGCAGGCGGAAGGTGGTGATCTCGACGGCCTCCATGACGACATGCTGGGGCGCGGGGTTCAGGGAATAGTCAATGATCCGGGCCATGCGGGCTCTCCTCGAGAGGGTGTGCGATCCTGCATCCGCGACGGGGAGAGCGGATGCGGCCGGGATGGGGTGCGCCGCGTCGCCGCGACTTGCTCCGCCATCCTGACACCCCAAGTCTGTCACGCGCCCCCGCCGTCGCGACAGGAACGATCCCGCAGGAGTCATGCACGATCCTGCAAAAACCACGGGTCGCCACTTTCGCCGGACAGCCCGCCCGCTAGGGTGAAGTCATGACCCTACCCGCGGATCCCTATGCGGAGCTCGTCTCCCTGATCACCCGGTTCACGCCGGAGGACGGACATATTCAGACCGCCATCAACGGCCTGTTCGTCGCCCGCAAGACCTCGCCCAGCGTGCCCCTGCACACTGCCCAGTGGCCGTGCCTCGCCATGGTGGTCCAGGGCGCCAAGGTGGTCCGCATCGGCGAGGAGACCCTGCGTTATGGCGTCGGCGACTATCTGCTGGTGGCCCTGGACATGCCGGTGGCCTCCTGCGTGGTGGAGGCGACGCCGGACAAGCCGCAGATCGGCTTCGGCATGGCCATCGACCCGGTGCGCCTGGGCGACCTGATGCGCCGCATCGGCGTGCCGCGCCCGGCCACGGCGGCGGACGCCGTGCGCGGCCTGGCGGTGAACACGGCGGGGCCGGACCTGCTGGACGCCGTGCTGCGCCTGATGCGCCTGCTGGAGCGTCCGCACGACATCCCCGCCCTGGCGCCCCTGATCCAGGACGAGATCCTCTACCGCCTGCTGACCGGCCCGGACGCCGCGCGCCTGCTGCACATCACGGCGGGCGAGGGCGGCGGCGGCCGGGTGGCCCGCGCCGTCAACTGGCTGCGCGACCACTACGACCAGCCCCTGCGGATCGAGGCCCTGGCCGACGCGGTGGGCATGAGCGAGTCCTCCCTGCACCACCAGTTCAAGGCGGTCACCGCCATGACCCCGCTGCAGTACCAGAAGCAGCTTCGCCTGCACGAAGCCCGCCGCCTGATGCTGGTCGAGGACGCCGACGTCTCCACCGCCGGCTTCCGCGTCGGCTACCAGAGCCCCTCCCAGTTCAGCCGCGAATACCGCCGGCTGTACGGCCTGCCCCCCGCGCGGGACGTAGAGGAGGCGCGGCGGCCGCTGGCGGCGGAGTGATCAGCCCAATCCCGTCACCCCAGGCCTGTGCCTAGGGCCCAGAGACTCCCCGTCGATCCAGAAAGCGCGGCGGCGACCACCTCTCCTGAATGATGGACTCAGCCGTTTCTGGGTCCTCGCCACAAGGGCGAGGAAGACGGGTTGAGGGGTGCTCGGGCGCGTTCGTGAAACCACCCCCTTGACCCTGCACCTACTACAGCCTGCATGAGGCGGACATCGCCGGACGAGTCGTTCGGTTATGTTATCTTATTGCAAGGCCTCAACATTTTGCGCTCACGCTTGCCTTCCCGCCGCCTCGTTCCCCTGGCGGTCGCCGCCGTCCTCGCGCCGCTCGCCCAGGCCTGGGCGCAGGAGCCGTCCGAGGGCGAAGAGGCCGTCGAGGAGGTCATCGTCCAGGCCACCCGCACCGGCCGCCGCGTCCAGGATGAGCCGATCCGCGTCGAGGTCCTCAGCCGCGAGGAGATCGAGGAGAAGATGCTGATGCGGCCCGGCGCGATCTCCATGGTCGTGGCCGAGACCGGCGGCCTGCGGGTGCAGACCACCTCGTCCTCCCTCGGCGCCTCCAACATCCGGGTGCAGGGGATGCGCGGCCGCTACACCCAGCTTTTGGCCGACGGCCTGCCCCTGTACGGCGGCCAGTCCATCGGCCTGCTGCAGATCCCGCCCACGGACCTCGGCCAGGTTGAGGTGATCAAGGGCGCGGCCTCGGCGCTCTACGGCTCCTCGGCCCTGGGCGGGGTCATCAACCTCGTCTCGCGCAAGCCGAGGGAGGCGGCGGTGGGCGAGGTGCTGCTGAACCTGACCAGCCGCAACGGGCAGGACCTCACCGCCTATGGCGACACGCCCCTGGGCGAGAAATGGAGCGCATCCCTCACCGGCGGCCTGCACCGCCAGAGCCGCCAGGACCTGGACGACGACGGCTGGACCGACATGGCCCGGTATGAGCGCTGGACCCTGCGGCCGCGCCTGTTCTGGAACGCCGACAACGGCGCCGCCGCCTTCCTCACCCTCGGCGCCATGGGCGAGGAGCGGGAGGGCGGCTCCATGCCCGGCCGCACGGCGCCGGACGGACAACCGTTCCCGGAGGCGCAGAAAAGCCGCCGCCTCGACGCCGGCCTCAACGCCCGCACGCCCCTGGGCGACCAGATGGAGGGGCATCTGCGCGCCTCCGCCATGACCCAGGATCACAAGCACCGCTTCGGCGAGGTGGTAGAGGACGACCGCCACCGCACCTTCTTCGCCGAGGCCTCGGTCTCCGGCGGGCCGGAGGGGACCTCCTGGCTGGCGGGCCTGGCGATCCAGTCCGACGACTACCGCTCCGACGCCTTCCCGGCCTTCGACTACACCTACACCGTGCCCGGCCTGTTCGCGCAGGTAGAGCATGACCTGAGTGACGTGCTGACCGTGGCCGGCAGCGCCCGCTTCGACCGGCATGACGAATACGGCTCGCGCCTCAGCCCCCGCCTGTCGGTCATGTACCGGCCGGGGCCGTGGACGGTGCGCGCCTCTCTCGGCAAGGGCTTCTACGCCCCGACACCCTTCGTGGAGGAGGTGGACGCCGCCGGCCTGTCGCGGCTGGAGCCCCTGTCCGGCCTGAAGGCCGAAACCGCCGAGACGGCCTCCCTCGACACCGGCTACGCCAAGGGGCCGTTCGAGGCGAACCTGACCGTGTTCATGTCGCACATCCACGACGGCGTGCGGCTGGAGCAGACGGGGCCGGAGCAGGTGCGTCTGGTCAACGCCCCGGGCCTGACCCGCACCGGCGGGGTGGAGGCGCTGATGCGCTATCGCTGGCGCGAGTTCACCGTCACCGGCAGCTACGTCTATGTGGACTCCTCCGAGCCAGATCCCCAGCGCGCCGGCCGCCGGGTCATTCCCCTGACGCCCAGCCACACCGCCGGCATGGTCGCCATGTGGGAGAAGCACGGCCGCGGCCGCGTGGGGCTGGAGGCCTACTACACCGGCCGCCAGTCGCTGGAGGACAACCCTTACCGTTCGGAGGGGAAGCCCTATCTGGAGGTGGGCGCCCTGGGCGAGCTGACCCTTGGCGACGTCAGCCTGTTCCTGAACCTGGAGAACATCCTGAACATCCGGCAGACCAAGCATGACTCCCTGCTGCTGCGGGCCCGCGCGCCCGATGGCCGCTGGACGGTCGACGCCTGGCAGCCGCTGGACGGTTTCGTGGTCAATGGCGGCGTGCGCCTGCGCTTCGGCGGCGGCGGACACTGAGCGGGGAGGGGCGATATGCTGACCATCGGCGAACTGGCGAAAGCCGCCAACACCAAGGTCGAGACCATCCGCTATTACGAGCGGATCGGCCTGCTGCCCGCACCGCCGCGCACGGCCGGCAACTACCGCGCCTATGGTAGGGCGGAGACGGACCGTCTGTCCTTCATCCGCCGGGCGCGCGACCTGGGGTTTCCGCTCGATCAGGTGCGGGCGCTGCTGGACCTGTCCGACCGTCGCGACCAGTCCTGCGAGGCCGTCGACGCCTTGGCCCGCTCGCACCTGGACGTGGTCGAGAGCAAGATCGCCGACCTCCAGGCCCTGGGCCGCGAACTTTCCAGCATGATCGACCAGTGCGGCCACGGCGCCATCGCCGACTGCCGCATCATCGAGGCGCTGGCGCCGCTCTCTCCGCCGTCACCCTAGGCCTTGTGCCCAGGGCCCAGAGACTCCGTGCAAACCAGTAGAGCGCGGCGGGGACCACCTTCACCAAGACGACGAGCTCAGCCGTTTCTGGGGCCTCGCCACAAGGGCGAGGAAGACGGGATGAAGAGCTTCACGGGGGAGGAAAGCAGCGTTACTCATCCCCCATGACGCCCGACCGCCGCGAAGTCGTGACTGGAAGCCTGGCCCTTGGCCTGGCGGGCGTAACCGTGTCCACCGCTGCGGGAGCCGCGCCCATGTACGGATTGATCGGCAAGATGAAGGCGACGCCGGGCCAGCGCGACGCGCTGATCGGCATCCTGCTGGAGGGCGTATCCGGCATGCCCGGCTGCCTGTCCTATGTGGTCTCCAAGGCGCCGGACGACGCCGACGCCATCTGGATCACCGAAGTGTGGGACAGCGCCGACAGCCACAAGGCCTCGCTGAAGCTGCCCTCGGTCCAGGCCGCCATCGCTAAGGGCCGCCCCCTGATCGCCGCCTTCGAAAGCCACGTGGAGACCACGCCGGTCGGCGGGCATGGGTTGAAGTAGTTTTCGGAGATTTCCGGCTCTGCCTTTCATCCGCTCATCCCGGCGAAGGCCGGCACCCAGATTCATCCAGAGCTTCAGCAGGGTTTCACCTGGGCCCGGCCGGAGCCTGTCCTCGGGCGCGCTTCGCGCGCCCCGGGCCGGGGTGAGCGGCGTTTAACTGAACAGCAGCTTCACGCTGTCCCGATACAGCAGGATGTGGCGCGTCGCCTGGCTTGGGTCGCGCAGGCCCTTGGCCAGGAGGATGGCGCCCTCGACGATGACCGTCATCTGGTCGGCCAGGGTCTCAAGATCCACGGGCATGCGCGGCGGATGGACCGCGGCGATCTCCTCCAGCCAGGTCTGGTAGCGCCGCCGCCAGCTCATCACGATCTCCAGCCCGCGAGCGCGGACGCCGGCGTCGAAGGCGCTGTCCTGGATGACGATGGCGGCCACGATGCAGCCCAGGCGCGCCTTGAGCATCTCCTCCATCACCTCGGCGGTGAACTTGAGGAAGATCAGATAGGCGTGCAGCGGGTCCTCGTGCAGGCTGCGGGCCCGGCTCTCCAGGCTGTCGAGCAGGGCTTCGTCTTCTTCGATGAAGCGGTCGATCAGTTGCCGGGCCAGGTCGTTCTTGTCCCGGAAATGGTAGAAGAACCCGCTCTTGGTGATGCCCCCGGCCTCCACCAACTCCTCGATCGAGGTGGCGGCGAAGCCCTTGTCGACGATGCGGTCGTAGGCCAAGTCCATGATGCGCGCCCGCGTCGCCGCGCCCTTGGACAGGGGTGCGGGCTGCACCGTCAGTACAGTTTTCGGGTCGGCGACATCGAGCATGGTTCGCTGAATAGCATATTTGGCATGTGAAATACCAGCGTTTTCAGAGGCTTCGCCGGTCAGCGCCGACTGCACCATCCGTCGGCTGGAGAAGCGGGCGGACGGCTTATAGATATCTGCGCCTTCCGGATCGGCGGGCATGCCGGTCCCTCATCAGACCGAGCATGCAATGACCCTCAAGGATCACCGCGGCCTGGCCGTCACCGGCGCCAGCCCCGCCGCCCTGGAGCGTTTCGAGAACGCCCTGGCCCTTTTCAACCGTTTCGGCGTCGACCCGGTCGCCGAGCTGGACGCCGCCCTGGCGGACAGCCCCGGCTTCGTCATGGCGCACGCCCTGCGCGCCTATCTGCACCTGGTCGGCACGGACCCCATCGGGCCGCTGGCCGTGCGCCATAACCTGGAGGCCGCCCGCGCCGCGGGCAATGCGCGGGAGGCGGCGCACATCCTGGCCATGGAGGCCATGATCGACGGCCGCTGGCGCAACGCCGCCCGCATCCTGGAGGACGTGGCGATCACCTGGCCCCTGGACCTGGTGGCCGTCCGCGCCGGCCACTTCGTCGACTATCTGCTGGGCGACAGCCGCATGCTGCGCGACCGCATCGGCCGCGCCCTGCCGGCCTGGAGCCCCGCGACGCCGGGTTGGCACGCCATGCTGGCCATGCACGCCTTCGGGCTGGAGGAGACCGGCGACTACGCCCGCGCCGAACGCCAGGGCCGCAAGGCGCTGGAGATCGAGGTCCGCGACGGCTGGGCCTGGCACGCCGTGGCCCACGTGCTGGAGATGCAGGGCCGCAGCGAGGAGGGCGTGCGCCTCATGAACGAGGGCGCCGGCCACTGGTCCCGCGACAACATGCTGGCCGTCCACAACTGGTGGCATCTGGCCCTCTACCACCTGGACCTGGGCGACACCGCCGAGGCCCTGCGTCTGTTCGACGGGCCGATCTATGGGGTGAAGTCACCCATCGCCTTCGACATGGTGGACGCCTCGGCCCTGCTGTGGCGGTTGAAGCTGCTGGACGTGGATGTGGGTGGCCGCTGGACCGAGGTGGCGGAGGCCTGGGCGCCGTGCCAGCCCGACAACGCCTACGCCTTCAACGACATGCACGCCATGATGGCCTTCGCCTCGGCGGGGCGTAAGGACGACGTGCGGCTGGTGCGGTCGGTGCAGTCCTCGGCCCGCGACAGCCTGGGCGACAACCGCGACTTCCTGCTCCAGGGGGGCCAGGCCGCGACCGAGGCCATGGCCGCTTTCGTGGACGGCGACTACCGCCGGGTCATCACCCTGCTGCGGCCAGTCCGCCATCAGGCCTACCGCTTCGGCGGCAGCCACGCCCAGCGGGACATCATCGACCTGACCCTGCTGGAGGCCGCCATCCGCGCCGGCGACCGCGATCTGTCCGTGGCCCTGGCGTCAGAACGGGCGGACGCCAAGCCCCACGGCGGCGCGCTGCTGCTGGCGGAACGGGTGAGGCGCGCGGCTTGAACAAACAAGAACCCTCTCCCTTGATGGGAGAGGGCAGGGTGAGGGTGATGCTGAAGTTCAGCGGATCGTCGTCCGACGCCGCATCACCCTCATCCCAACCCTTCTCCCATCAAGGGAGAAGGGCCTATTGGCCGTAAATGATTGAGATCGTCTCGGCCACGCAGGCCGGGCGGTCTTCGCCCTCGATCTCGATGGTGCATTCGTTCTTCATCTGCAGGCCGCCGGCCTTGGGCTCCACGGCGATCAGCTTCTGGCGCATCCGCACCTTCTTGCCGACGCGCACCATGTTGGTGAACCGCACCTTGTCGGTGCCGTAGTTGATGCCGCGGGTGACGCCGGTCACATGCAGCAGCTTGGCCCCCAGGAACGGGATCAGCGACAGGGTCAGGTAGCCGTGGGCGATGGGGCCGCCGATCTCGCGGGTGGCGCGCTCCACGTCCACGTGGATCCATTGGTGGTCGCCAGTGGCCTCGGCGAACTGGTTGACCCGCTCCTGGCTGATCTCGACCCAGTCGGAGACGCCAATCTCCTGGCCAACCAGGCTGGTCACCTCGTTGTAGCTGACGGTCTTCATGGACGGCTCTCCCTATTCAAACGATTGTTTCGTTCCGTTGTAACGGTCATTCTCCCCGCAAAACAAGGGAGACCGCCATGGGCGCGCCGAAGTTCGAGACCCTGCTGTACGACGTCCGCGACGGCGTCGCGACCATCACCCTGCACCGGCCGGAGAAGCTGAACGCCTTCACCGCCCGCATGATGAAGGAGCTGATGGAGGCCTTCGACAACACCGACGCCGACGACGCGGTGCGCGCGGTGATCGTCACCGGCTCTGGCCGGGCCTTCTGCGCCGGGGCGGACCTGTCGGGCGGCGGGGCCACCTTCGACCGCACCTCGCCTCAAGCCTTGGAGCGGGAGGAGGGCAAGGTCGGCGAAATCTATCGCGACGGCGGCGGCCGCGTGTCCCTGCGCATCTATGACAGCCTCAAGCCGGTGATCGCCGCCGTGAACGGCGCGGCCGTGGGCGTCGGCGCCACCATGCAGCTGCCCATGGACATCCGCTTGGCCAGCACCGACGCCAAGTTCGGCTTCGTCTTCGCCCGGCGCGGCATCACGCCCGAGGCCTGCTCCTCCTGGTTCCTGCCGCGCTTGGTCGGGCCGCAGACGGCGCTGGAGTGGTGCTTCACCGGCCGCGTCTTCGGCGCGCAGGAGGCCCTGGATCGGGGGCTGGTCCGCTCGCTCCACGCGCCGGAAGACCTGCTGCCCGCCGCCACCGCCCTGGCGCGGGAGATCGCCGACAACACCGCTCCTGTGTCCGTCGCCCTGTCGCGGCAATTGATCTGGCGCATGGCCGGGGCGACGCACCCCATGTACGCCCACATGGCCGACAGCCGGGCCATCCAGTCGCGCGGCTCCTCCGGCGACGCCAAGGAAGGCGTGACCTCGTTCCTCGAGAAACGCCCGCCCGCCTATCCCGACAAGGTCTCGCAAGACCTGCCGGATGTTTGGGAGCATTGGGACGATCCGCAGTTCCGCTGATCTTCGTTCACCATAGGGTGCGGCATTCTGTCTGTAATGAGCGGGCGGCGATGCTTTCTGGTCTGCGGATCGAAGGCTCGCCGCCTTGCGTTATTTAGGCCTCAGCGCCGGCCGATGGAGCTGTAGCGACCGCTATCGAGCGCTGATCTAGTCTTTCAAAGCGCGGGTAGATCAAAAACTGAACCTGGTTACCACATCTGCGTGTATCTTTGTTTTCGATGCAAAGATCACAGCTGTCGCTTGTCTGAATGAGCGACGTTCTATAAGTACGAATCTCCGGACTTCGGAATCAACAATTGATGCGGCGTCTCGCGGCCTCAGCAGAACAAGACGAACATGGACGATAAAGCAGAAATCATCGAGATGACGGCGGATATCGTGTCCGCTTATGTGGGCAATAATTCCGTGTCGGCCGCCGACCTGCCCTCGCTCATCCAGAGCATCCACCGCACCCTGGCTGACATCTCCACCGGCGCCGAGCCGGTCGAGGTCGCGCCCAAGGAGCCGGCCGTGCCGCTCAAGCGCTCGATCACGCCGGACTACCTCGTGTGCCTGGAAGACGGTCGCAAGTTCAAGTCGCTGAAGCGCCACCTGCGCACCAAGTACAACATGAGCCCCGAGGAATATCGGGCCAAGTGGAACCTGCCCAAGGACTATCCGATGGTCGCACCGAACTACGCCAAGGCGCGTTCGGACCTGGCCAAGCAGATGGGCCTGGGCCAGGGCGGCCGCAAACCGGCCCGCAAGGGCCGCTAAGCCCTTCCAGCCAAGCTCTACGAAGCGCCCGTCGTCCTGCCGGACGGCGGGCGTTTTGCGTTTCTGGACCTGGGTGAGCGGGCAAGCGTGGCTGTCGCCTTGCGCCGCCGAGGCCTAAACGCGTCGGGACGAGCCGGAACTGTCGTTTCGGAGCAACGCTGTTGTGCCGTTCTGGCACTTTTTTGGTCTCGTTAACCCTTTTCCGCTTGCTCGCGATTCGTTGGTTGAGCGATAGTTAATCGTCGTGATTCCAACGGCTTGTTCGGGACTCTGGAGATGGTCGCGCAATTGGGCGCTCCGGCCGCGGCGGCTCGGGCCCACCAGGAAATGTTCGCCTACTGGGCGTCCCTTCGACGGGGCTCCAGGCTGCCCAGCCGCGCGGACATCGATCCGTCAAGCATGAAGCGGCTGCTGCCCACGGTCAGCCTGATCGACGTCGTCAATGACGGGCGCGGCGGGACCGGACGCGACTACGCCCTGCGCCTGGCCGGCACCGGCCTCTACACGGTCTATGGCCGCGAGATCACCGGCCGCACCCTGGGCGAGATCTACAGCACCCCCGCCGCCGACTACTGGCGCCACGAACTCGACCGCGTGGTCGACGAGGCCAAGCCCGGCGTCGGCGTCCACAATCTCGGCTGGCGCGGCGCCGCCCACCTGTCGATCCTGTGGCTTCGCCTGCCGCTGTCCTCGGACGGACGGAAGGTCGACATGATCCTCGGCTACGACGCCGTGGTCGGAATGCAGCCGGAAATGCTGACTCAATCAGGCATCCGCGCCGCCGACGCGGCCTGACGTCAAACCCGGACGTATCCGGTATTTATTCCTATTGTGGATAACAATAGGAAACTTATCCTCACTCTGAGGCCGCGACCTAAGGTTGTCGGCGTGGCTCGACGCAAAGGGGCGTCCGGGCCAAGGAGAGTAAGGAATGACCGCCCAAACCTATGACGAGCTGCTGGAGGCCGGCCGCGATCCGCGCAAGGACCGCCTGGCCGCCGGCTTTGTGACCAGCCTCGTCGCCATGTCCACCGGCATCTCGCCGCGCGAGATCGCCGCCCGCACCCGGGCCCGCGCCGACGCCGCCCGCGCCCGTCAGATGGCCATGTACCTCACCCATGTGGCCTTCGCCTGGCCCATGGCCCGCGTGGCGGCCGCCTTCGGGCGGGACCGCACCACGGCCAGCCACGCCTGCCACCGGATTGAGGACCTGCGCGACGACGCCGCCTTCGACGCCCGCCTGACCGAGATGGAGGCCTGCCTGCGCCAGGCCCCGGCCGACGGCTGGGCCCCGGCATGAACCGCGCCGCCGCCCTGCTGGCCCGCCCCGGCGCCTGGCTGGAGGCGGCCGGCGAGGCCTATCTGGTGCGCGTCGGGCAGGACCGTCGTCGGCGGCCCCTGCTGCGCCTGGACGAGGCCGCCTTCGCCGCCCTGGCGCGCGAACCAGGCCTGAAGCCCCGCGGGCAGGGCGGTTATGTCCTGGCCCGTCCGCCCGAACCCGACGCTCCGCCCGCCGCCCGGCCTGGCGTGATGGAGGGCGAGCGCATGGTGGCGGAGGCGGACGGCCGCCTCGTCGCCCGCCGCGCCAATCTCGGGGAGTCCCCCATCGCCTGGCTGGCCCGCCGCCGCGATCCGCAGGGCCGCCCCTGGCTGACCCCGCTGCAGGCGGCCGCCGGCGAGCGCCTGCGCGACGACTTCATGCGCGCCGGAACCCTGGGCCGCCTGACCATGGCCTGGGACGCCGGCCCCCGCAGCCGGGGCGGGCGCGGTCCGGGCCTTGAGCCAGCCGAGCGAGCCCGCGCCGCCAAGGACCGCATCGCCCGGGCGCTGGACGCCGTGGGGCCGGGACTGCGGGAGATCCTGGAGCGCGTCTGCGGCGCCGGCTCCGCCCTCGACGCCACTGAACGCGCGCTGGGCCTGCCGAGGCGCTCGGGGAAGACGGTGCTGGCCTTGGCCCTGGACCGTCTGGCGGGCCACTACGGGCTTTAAAGCTCCTCCCCTGCGAAGCGGGGGAGGGGGACCACGAAGTGGTGGAGGGGGCGTGACTGGGCTCGGAGCGCGCGGACGCCCTCTCCACCGCTTCGCGGTCCCCCTTGTCTGTTGGGTTGGCGCTAGAGTGCGGACGTCTTCCGGGACGTCCGCCTGACGCGCTAACGCCAGGCGGACTGTCGGTGGAGGGGCCGTATCCACCTGAGCCCTGAGAGCTGTGGGGGAGCTGGGCCGCCGCCGACGTTTCATGACCCGAATGGTTGCAGGGACGAGAGGGTCCGGAGCCACAAGGAGGGGTCGATGGAACAGGGTAAGTCTAGCACGCGTGTAGCCGGCGTCGATGTGGGCAAGAGGCGCCTGGATGCAGCGGTTCACGGCTCGGAAGACAGGCTGGAGGTCGCCAACATTGAGGAAGGACGAGAGGCCCTGATCGGCTGGCTGAAGGCGCGGAGCGTCAGCCGTGTGGGCCTTGAGGCGACAGGCGGCTATGAGCGGGCGGTGCGAACGGATCTGGAGGCCGCGGGCTTCGAGGTTGTCGTTCACCAGCCGCTGGAAGTTCGGCTGTTCGCCCGCCTCAAGCGGCTGAAGGCCAAGAGCGATCGCATCGACGCGGCGCTGATCGCGGCGGCGACAGCGCAGGTGGATGCGGTGAAGGCCGCCCAGGACCCGCGTCTGACGAGGTTGGCCGAGCGACTGACGGCCTACGAGCAGGTGAGTGATCAACTGGCGAGGCTGAAGGCCTTCATGGAGCACGTGACCCTGAAGGATGTGGCGCGCGATCTGACGATCCAGATGCGCGCGCTCGCGCGGCTCAAGGCCAAGCTGGCCCGCAGCGTCCTGGAGGAGATCAAGGCGCACGCCGATCTGGCCGAACGTCTGAAGCTGCTGATGTCCCTGCCTGGCGTCGGGCCGATCGTCGCCGCCGGCCTCGTTGTACGCATGCCGGAACTGGGCGCCATGACCCGAGGCCAGGCCGCCAGCCTGCTCGGCGTCGCTCCCTTCGACCGGGACTCGGGCCAGTTCAGAGGCCAGCGTTTCATTACAGGCGGACGCAATCGACCGCGCCGGCTGATCTACATAGCCGCCCTAAGCGCCAAGCGATGCGACCCGGGGCTCAAAGCCTTCGCAGAACGGCTGCCCGACAAGGGCAAGCCGCCTAAGCTCATCGTCGTCGCCGTCATGCGAAAGCTCATCGAAGCCGCCAATCTCGTCCTCAGCCGAGGTCAGCCTTGGACGCCTGCCTGACATGGTTGCTCCCCCGCACGCTTCGCTACGGGGCAGGAGAAAAACGCCTAGGCCGCCCGCTCCGCGTCCGCCCGGATCCGCGCCACCATCGACGCCAGGCCGTTGGCGCGGCTCATGGACAGCATGTTGCTCAGCCCCAGCCGCGCCAAGCCCTCGCGGGCGTCGAAGGCCAGGATCTCGGCGGGCGTACGGCCGGAATAGAGGCGCAGCAGCACCCCAATGATGCCGCGCGGGATCACCGCCTCGCTGTCGCCCCGGAACACGATCGTGCCGTCGGCTTGCGGCTCGGTCACCAGCCAGGCAGGCGAGGCGCAGCCGCGCAGGGCGTTGGCCTCGGTCTGCTCGGCCGGCGACAGCCGGGGCAGGGCCTTGCCCAGCTCGATCACGTATTCGTATTGCGCGTCGCGATCCCCGATGAGTTCGAACTCTTCGACGATCTCGTTCAGCGTCTGGTCGATGGCGCTCATGAGGCGCGACTTAAGGGGGCGCGGCGCGGGGGGCAAGGCTGGCGCACGAGATCCTCCCCCTCAGGGGGAGGGGGACCGCGAAGGGGTGGAGGGGTTTGGCTGACTCAGAATGCCCCCTCCGTCCCTTTGGGACACCTCCCCCAAGGGGGAGGATTTAGGCCCCTAAACCGCCGGCAGCCTCACAACCGCCTTCAGGCCCTCGCCCTTGGCCGAGACGATCCGCAGCGTTCCGCCCATGGCGTCGCACAGCAGTTGCACGATGGGCAGGCCAAGACCCGCGCCTTCGGCCGCGCGGCTCAGGGTGCTTTCGCCCTGCTCGAACGGGCGCAGCAGGCGGGGAATGTCCAGCGGATCGACCCCGTCGCCGCAGTCCTCGATGGACAGTTCGATCATGTCGCCGTCGCGTTCAGCCCGCACGATCACGGGCGCACCGGACGGACAGTGGGCCATGGCGTTCTGCAGCAGGTTGCCGATGATGGTCCGCAGGCCGCGCGGGTCGGCGCGCACCTCCAGTTCGGGACCAACCCCGATCACCTCCAGCCGCGCCCCGCGGGCGGCCAGTTCCGCGCGCACGGGCTCGGCGGCCTGATCCAGGGCCGGGGCCAGGGCCTCGGGCGCCAGGGTCAGGTCGACCACGTGGCCTTCCAGCCGCGCGATCTCCAGGATCTGGTTCACCAACCGCAGCAGGCGGTGCCCGCTTTCGTGAACCAGCTTGGCGTACTCCTGGTACTGCGGCTGGCCGAGGGGTCCGTACAGCTCCGACGACAGGATCTCTGAGAAGCCGATGATGGCGTTGAGCGGCGTGCGCAGCTCGTGGCTGACCATGCGCAGGAAGGAGCGCTTCTGGTCATCCAGCGCCGCCTGGCGCCGGGCCGACATGCGCTGCAGGCGCGCGGCCGCGCTGTCCGTCGGCCGGGAGGCGACGGGCGCGGGCGTCTCGACGCCGTAGTTCTCGTTCAGCACCGCGCGGGCGCCTTTTTCAGACATGGACCGTTCTGGCCCCCATTAAGCATTGATGCGACCATGCGCCCTCGCGCTTACGAATCCGTTTCCGTCCACAGAGAAACGGACGACCGGGGTTCGACGGGATCGCTCCGGGGTTGTGCGGCGTGCAGAATCCGGCCGGAATGCTTATTATCCAGTGGGTTAACCATTAACCGAACCAGCGCCGTGAAAGATCACGCTCTCCAGAACCAGGGACCTTCCCGCCGGGCGACGGCTGTCGCCGGCTCGCGGGCGGCCGCCTGGCATGGCGCGTGGCTGGCGGTGACGGTGCTGGCCGCGGCGGGCCTGATCGCCGGCGCGCCCGGCGCGGCGGGCTGGCTGCTGTGCGCCCTGGCCGGCGGCGCGGCCCCGGCCCTGGCGGGCCTGACCCTGGCCTGGATGGACACGCCGCGTCTTCGCTCGACCCTGCTGGGGATCTGGGCCCTCGGCGCCGCCTGCGCCGTCCTGCTGACGGGCGGAGCCTCCGGCCCCTTGGCCGCTTGGTGCCTGGCCCCCGCCGCCGCCGCCGCCCTGCTGGGCGGTCCCGCCCGCCTGGCCCAGGGCGCGTCCCTGTCGCTGATGGTCGCGGCGCTGGCCATCCTCGCGCCCCTGGCCGGCTTTGCGCCGGTGGTGCCGCCGGGGGTGAACAGCCTGTGGCTCGGCGCCCTGGCGCTCGGCACCATCTCCCTCGGCTTCGCGGCCGGCCTGATCCTGCACGGCCGCGGCCTGACCGCCGAGGGCGCACGCGACTTCACCACGGCCTACCGCCTCAACGCCCTCATGCAGGCGCAGCCGAACCTGATCCTGGCGGTCGATCTCGACGGCCGCGTCCAGGCCGCCTTCGGCGACGCCCTTGAAGGCGTGGAGCCCGAAGCCCTGCTGGCCGGCGGCCTCGCCCTGTCGATGGCCATCGAGGACCGCCCCCGCATGGAGGCCGCCCTGCGCAAGGCCCTGGCCGACGGCGCCGCCGAGCTGGACTTCAGCCCCGCCGGCGCGCTCGACCGCACCATCGCCGCCTCGATCCGCGTCGGGCGGGAAGGGGGCCTCGTCGCCAGCCTGCGCGACGCCACCGCCGATCGCGCCCGCGAGGCGGTGCTCGAACAGGCCCGCGCCGACGCCGAGGCCATCGCCGCCAACAAGGCCCGCTTCCTGGCCAATATGAGCCACGAGCTGCGCACCCCGCTCAACGCCATCATGGGCTTCTCGGACATCATGCGCGCCAAGATGTTCGGCCCGCTGCCCGACCGCTACGCCGAGTACAGCGAGCTGATCCACGAGTCCGGCGCCCACCTGCTGGACCTGATCAACGATGTGCTCGACATGTCCAAGATCGAGGCCGAGCGCTTCCAGCTCTCGCGCGAGATCTTCGACGCCCGCGAGGCCGTCTCCGCCGCACTGCGCCTCATGCGCGTCCAGGCCGACGGCGCGGGGGTCAAGCTGCGCGGCGTCCTGCCGGCCCAGGTGATGGAGGTCGACGCCGACCGCCGGGCCATCAAGCAGATCGCCCTGAACCTGATCTCCAACGCCCTCAAGTTCACGCCCAAGAAGGGCTCGGTCACCGTCTCCACGGCGATCTACGAGGACATGTTCGAACTGATCGTCGCCGACAGCGGCGTGGGCATCTCGCCCGCCGACCTGGAACGCCTGGGCAAGCCCTTCGAACAGGCCGGCGACAACGAGCGCAAGGCCCAGGGCACCGGCCTCGGCCTGTCCCTCGTCCGCGCGTTCGCCGAACTGCACGGCGGCGAGATGCACATCGAAAGCGTCGTCGGCTCCGGCACCTCGGTGACCGTCCGCCTCCCCGTCGCCATCGGCCTCAAACCCTCCGCCCCCCCGACCATGGGCGGCAACGTCGTGGCGTTTTCGCCGGGGCGGTGAAGCGTAGCCTCTCCCACCACAAACTTCGTCACCCTAGGCCTCGTGCCTAGGGCCCAGAGACTCCGCATTGAATGGTGAAGCGCGGCGGCGCCGTCCCGCGAACCTGAACCTCAGCCGTTTCTGGGTCCTCGCCACAAGGGCGAGGATGACGGAGATTTAGAGCGCGCTCCTCCTCCCCACGAGTGGGGCAGGAGAAGGGGGTTATCTCACCAAAAACGCCCGCCCCGCCGCGAAGTCGCCCACCTCGATGTAGGCCGTCCGCACCACGTCCCCGCGCGGACCGGCGAAGACGAACTCCACGGCGATGGCTTCGCGCGGGTCCAGGGCCTCGATGGCGCGGGCCGCGGCTTCGGGGAAACGGAAGCTCATGCCGCGCTTGGTCCCCGGCGGCAGCAGGGCCTGCTCCGCCCCGCCGCGCGCCTCGGCCAGGAAGGCGCGGGTGGCGCTGCGCGGCGGCAGGCGCACGGCCAGGGGCGCCTTGCTGCCGCCCAGGCTCAGATAGGGCGTCCCGGTCTTGCCGATGTCGCGCATGACGATGCGGGCGGTGAAGGGGCGGGCGTCGTCGGCGAAGGCCACGACCGCCGCCAGGGTGGTGCGCGCCCCGCCCGCCGTGGTGGTCAGGCCGAAGATCATCCGGTCGGCGCCGAAGCTGGCCGGCTGGGACAGCCGCCACACCCCGCGCTCCTGCGAGACGGAGCGGTCGGCGGTCCAGGCGGCGATGTCCCCCGGATAGCGCTGCATGATCAGCCGGGCATAGCCCTCGAACCCGTCGCGCACCCGGCGGGCGGCGGTCTGCATGTCCTTCGACGCGCAGGCCGCCCGTCCCGCCGCCGCCTGGGCCCGTCCGGCCGCGCCCGCGATCTGGTCCGGCGTCGCCCCGGCGCGCAGGGCCGCGCCCCGCGCCTGGGCCTGGCCCGACGCCAAGGCCGCCCGCATCTGCGGCGTGAACAGCCGGCAGCGTCCGTCCGCCGCCAGCATCACCGTCCGCTCGTAATAGAGGTCCAGGGCCGAGGCCGCCCGCGCAGTCCCCCCGCTCGCGAACGTCCCCAAGGCGGCGCCGATCGCGGCGGCGAGGGTCAGGATGCGGCGCGGGCTCGTCATGGGGGCGGCGGATCACCTATGCTGTAGGTCCTGCTTAACCGCCCCGCCGGGATCGCGATAGCCAATGCTTCTCTCCACCGACATCTGGGTCGGCGCTCTCATCCGCCGCGCCCAGCAGCAGGGCGCCTTCGCCGCCGTCTCCCGCAAGGGCGACCCCCAGGCCGGCGCCGTGCTGGTCAAGGCGGTGAACCTGCGCGAACGCTCCGCCCGCCTGTTCAGCGAAGCCACGCGCGGCGACGGGGAGCGGGTGTGGATGCAGCCTGTGTGGTCCACCCTGGAGCCGGACCTCGACGCTTATATCGAACGCTCCGCCCGCATCGACCCCGACATCTGGGTGGTGGAGATCGAGGACGCCGAGGGGCGCCACTTTCTGGTCGAACCTGTGGAGACGCGTTAACCGCCTTCCTAAACCAGACCGAAAGCCTGCTTGGGCATGATGCGTTCATCATGCTCTTCCTTCTGAACGACGTGGTCCTTAGCCTGGACGCGGCCGATCTCGCGCCGCCGCTTTCAGTCGCCCAACTGGGCGCGCTGAACCTGCACGCCATCAGCCGCCTGGGCCAGGAGCTGTTTTCGGAAGAACCCCTGCTGCAGCGAAAGGCCGTGGAGCGGGCCCACCGCCTGGCCGCCCTGATCGTCTATAAACAGCCGGAAGTGAACGCCGCCCTGTTCGTGGCCCTGGCCCGCGGCGTGCCGCATGACGAGGTCGCCGTCCGCTACGCCAGCCTGGGCGTTGAGATGATGGCCGGCCTCTACGCTCGCCAGAAGGCCGGCGTCCTCACCAATATCGACGCCGACAAGGCCGTCTGGCAGCGCTTCGCGGCCTAGAACAACACCTCGAACAACATGTGAATCCCGATCGCCAGTCCGGCGAGCAGGGCGAAGCCCAGGCCGAGGCAGGCCGACGGATGCAGGTCCCCCTTGCGACGGGGCGCGAGATGATGGTCGTGGGGCACATAGGCCATATGTCGATCCTCCTGGACGGCGGGCCTCTGTCGGGCCTCTTCCGATGAAGGAACGATGACTCCAAATAACCCTTCTGGCTAGAGGGCTTTCAAACGCCGGTTTGACGCGGGTCATGGTCGCGCGTCCGGGCGGCCTACCCCCGAACGTACCCCAACAAGCCGCTCATCCTCTTTCGGGCGCACACTCGACCCAACCAAACCCCGTCATCCTCGCCCTTGTGGCGATGACCCATACGCGGCTGAAGCTCCGGGTTCGCATCGGCGGATACGGAGTGTCTGGGCCCTAGGCACGAGGCCTATGGTGACGGAGTGGAGGGTGAGGGGCATGGGCCGCCTTGTGGCCCAGTTTGCGGATGCCGACCCGGCCCTAGCGCCGCGCCAGCTTCGAGTTGCGGAACCCGTAGGCAAAGTAGAATGCGCAAGCGACCGCGATCCACAGGCCGAACAGGAGGTACGTGTCCCACGGCAGGTTGACGATCAGGTACAGGCAGAACCCGACGCTCGCCAACGGCAGCAGGGGGAACAGCGGCACCTTGTACTTGCGCGGCAGGTCCGGCCGCGTCCGCCGCAGGATCAGCACGGCCGCCGACACGATCCCAAACGCGATCAGCGTCCCCATGCTGGTCAGGTTGACCAGCACGTCCAGCGGCACCAGCGCCGCCAGGGTGGCGATGGTGATCGCCACCACGATGGTGTTCAGCCGCGGCGCGCCCCGCCGGTCCAGGGTCTGCATGAAGTGCGGCATCAGGCCGTCGCGGCTCATGGCGTACAGGATCCGCGTCTGGCCATAGATGGTCACCAGGGTGATCGAGAAGATCGACGCGATGGCCCCCAGGCACAGCACCAGCGACGGCCACGACGCCCCGGTGATGTTGCGCAGGATCACCGCCAACCCCGCGTCCTGTCCCTCGAACTGCGTCCAGGGCTGCGCCCCCACGGCGGCCAAGGCCACCAGGATGTAGATGCCGGTGACGATCACCAGCGACAGCACGATGCCCAGGGGCAGGTTGCGCTCGGGATCCTTGACCTCCTCCGCCGCCGTCGAGACCGTGTCGATGCCGATATAGGAGAAGAAGATCGAGCTGGCCGCCGCCCCGATCCCCGCCACGCCCAGCGGCGCGAACGGCCGCAGGTTCTCGGCCGAGAACGCCGTGAACGCCATGACGATGAAGAACACCAGCACCGCCAGCTTGGCCACCACCAGGATGGCGTTGACCAGCATGCTCTCCTTCGCCCCACGCAGCAGCAGCACCGCGCACATCAGCACCAGGAACACCGCCGGCAGATTCACCACCCCTCCCGCGCCGGGCGGCTGGGCGATGGCGTCCGGCATCCGCCAGCCGCCCACGTCGAACAAAAGCTCGTTCAGATACTGCCCCCAGCCCACCGCGATGGCCGAGGTCGACACCGCGTACTCCAGCAGCAGGCACGCCCCGACGATGAAGGCCACGAACTCGCCAAGCGTGGCGTAGGTGTAGGAATAGGCCGATCCCGACGCCGGGATGATCGAAGCCAGCTCCGCGTAGCACAGGGCCGTCAGCCCCGCCGTGATCCCCGCCACCACAAAGGCCACGGTCACCGCCGGGCCGGCTTCCGGCACGGCGGTGGTCAGGGCCACGAAGATCCCCGTCCCGATGGTCGCCCCGATGCCCAGCATGACCAGCTGCAGCAGGCCCATGGTCCGATGCAGACTGTCCGGCTCGCCCCCGATCGGCTTGCGGCGGAAAAGATCGCTGAGCTGCATGGGTGCTGATCCCGGCCCGTGATGAAGGCGCGGCTTATAGGCTGGAGGACGGGGTGGGGGAAGCGCTGCTGACTTACTCGCTCTTCAACCGCTCACCCCGGCGAAGGCCGGGGCCCAGGTCGTAGAGCGCCGAGCCTCGTCATCTGGACCCCGGCCTTCGCCGGGTGAGCGGAGTGGGGGCAGGTCAGCCAGCCCCTACCGCGCGGCCGACCAGAGGAACACGAAGTTGCGGTGCTCCGCCCAGGTTTGGCCCTGGATGGTCGCTCCGGTTAGGCAGGCGGCGGTGTGGTACGGGCCCTTGCCGTCGGTCGTGCGGAACGAGACGCAGACCCGCTCGCCCTTCTTCTTCCAGCGGCCGGCCTCGATGGTGCTGTCGTAGAAGTCGCCGGTCACGCTGCCGTCGGGCTGAAGCGCGAGGTTCATGGCCTTGATGTACGGCTCGTCGGCCTTGACCGACAAATCCACCGACCATCGTCCGTTCATCGCCAGAACATCAGCGGGCGGCGTCGAAAGCGCGCCCGACAGGGCCAAGGCGGCAAGCAGCATAGGCGTCTCCTTCGCCGCGAAGCGTGGCCGGAGCTCCCCAGGGCCGCAAGTTACAGTGTGGTAATTCCGGCGGGCCGCGCCTTGACGGCTATTTCGCCGAAAGGTTGTATCGCGCCATGATCTCCAACGATCCCTCGACCCGCCCTTGGGAGCGAAAGCCGAAGAGTGTGTGGTCTTACGGCCGCCAGCCCGTGCCTTGGCCGGTCATGGCTGTGCCCATGGGAACGTCGCTGCTGACCGCGCTGTTCGGCAAGGGGGTCGGCATCACATGGCTGCTCACCAGCGGGCTTGTGGTCGGCGGCTATTACTTCTGGAAGAATTGGCGGGCCGGGAATTTCCGCTGACGTCCGGCGTTCAGGGCGCATGGGGCGCGGCGGGTCGAGCTCTTGCAAAGCTGTGGGGTGACCGCGCCCCCTGGGAATTACGCCCCCAGTGCCTGACCTCGCGGCCAGGACCGTCACCATAGGCGGCGCGCGCAATGCCTTGGGTTATAAAGTGTTGCTGCACTTTACCCGCCCGCGCTCCGGCGGTTGGGGGCAGACGGCCCCGCGGTGGGGCGGCGGCCGTCTGATCTGCGTGGCGCTGTCGCGCCGGCAGGCGTCGCGGGTCTTACGGGCTGATCGAGCGGGGGCGAAGCACTGTCGCCTGAGAGGCGAATTCGGGGAGCATTTTTCCACCGCTCACCCCGGCGAAGGCCGGGGCCCAAGCCGAGCCAGAGCTAGTCGCATAGGTGGCGGATCGATCCGGAGAGTCAGCTTGGATCCCGGCATTCGCCGGGATGAGCGGAAATTGGGGCGTGTATGCGAGCCTCAATCCGGTACGCGGCGGCTGCGGTTGAACAGCACCCAGTAGGCCGAGCCAAACGTCACCGCCAGGCCGACCGGCAAGCCGATGAAGGCCGCGTCTTTGCCAAAGGCCAGCCCGCAGCCGAGCGGTATGGCGAGGCCGACAGTCACGATGCCGAACAGCGCCGCCCAGCCCTTGGCATTCACCGGCCACGCCTTCAGCCGGCGCCCGACATACCGGTGGTTCCACCAGATTTCCTTGGTCATGCGCCCCTCCGACGAACAACCTATCGGCGAAGGGCCGCTTCACCAAGCCGGGCCCTATCCCCCCGGAAACAGCCAAGGCGCGCTCAGCGCCAGGAGCTGCACCGCGATGGCGGCGCCCAGGCCCCAGAACCAGCCCGGCACATGCATCCGATGCGGCAGGCTCAGGGCCTGGCCAGGCGACAGGGGACTCGACGCGCCCGGCGGCGGGGGCGGGGAGAGCAGGGCCGGGGCCTTGCGCAGCCGCGCCTCCACGAACGCCCAGCAGGTCTTCAGCAGCAGGGCGTCGCCATAGGCGTTGTCGGGCCGGCCGGGGTCGAAGCGCAGCATGGCGATTTGGTCCTCTAGGTCCGGCGTTCCTTTGCGCAGGTCGCGGCGGCCCAGCAGTTCGCGCATCTCGATGATCTCGACCTCCCGCGCCTCGACGCGCAGGGGTTGCAGGGCCTCGTCGTCCAGCAGGTG
The DNA here is from genome assembly GCF_029543125.1 of Caulobacter segnis. Classification (GTDB taxonomy): domain Bacteria; phylum Pseudomonadota; class Alphaproteobacteria; order Caulobacterales; family Caulobacteraceae; genus Caulobacter; species Caulobacter segnis_D. The sequence continues at coordinate 92,737 of NZ_JARQWW010000006.1, read as the reverse complement.
GGCCACCACCACGCGCTCGTGGTCGAACAGCTGGCCGATCAGCAGCACCGCCGCCAGGGCCGAGGCGGTGGGGGTCCACAGACCCGGGTGCAACGGCTCGGCGTTCCAGGTCACCGAGACCTGCAGCTTCACCTCCCCCTGGCTGTCCAGAGCGCAGTATTCGACCACCTTCTCCTGCCAGTCTTCGCAGACCAGGCGTGAGGCGAAGAACACCGGCGCGGCCGGCAGCGCTCCGGGCCGGTGGTCGGCCAGGCGCGTGATCGTGTTCGTGCGTCCGTCGGTCATTGCGCCCCCTAATGCGCTCGCCGTTGGTGAGGCCGTATCCGAACGCCGGCCGTTGACGGACGCCTAGTTGCCGCGCAAGCGCTGCCAGAGCAATGTTCGCTCTGTCGCAACTTGTGATGACACGCTCTCGCGCGCGGTCTGCGATGGCTGTCCTTGCAAGGGTTTGTGGGGTGCGAAGAGGCACGATGAGTATGGAGCCCGCGTCGCCGACGCCGCTCAAGGTCGTCCTGGTCGAGGACGACGTCGCCTTTCAACAGGCGTTCCGCACGGCCCTGGCCGAGGCCGGCGACCTGTCCATGGTCGGCGTCGCCGCCACCGCCGCCGAGGCGCGCGCCCTGATGGACGGGCCGTCGCCCGACGTCCTGGTGGTCGATCTGGGCCTGCCCGACGCCTCGGGCATCGAGGTGATCCGCGAGGCCCACGCCCGCTGGCCCGACTGCGCCATCATGGTCGCCACCACCTTCGCCGACGAGCGTCACGTCATCGCCTCCATCGAGGCGGGGGCCAGCGGCTATCTGCTGAAGGACAGCCCCCTGCCGACCATCGCCGAGGACATCCGCGTCCTGCACGCTGGCGGCAGCCCGATCAGCCCCCGCATCGCCCGCCAGGTCCTGATGCGCTTCCGCCCCGACGAGAAGGCCGCGCCCGAAGAGCCGGCTTCCGAGGGGGCCGACATCAAGTCCGGCGTCCCCAGCCTGTCCGAGCGCGAAAAGGAGGCGCTGCAACTCATCACCCGTGGCTTCTCCTTCGAGGAGATCGCCGAGCTGATGGGCGTGTCGCGCAACACGGTCCTCACCTTCGTGCGCCGCATCTACGCCAAGCTGGAGGTCCGCTCGAAGACCGAGGCGGTGTTCGAGGCCCGCGCCTATGGCCTCCTCTAGCCCGCGCCGCTGGCGCAGATGGGCGGCCTGGGGGGCGGCGACTGTCGCCCTGGCCGTGGGCCTCTGCCTCATCCAGGCCCAGGCGGGGGGAGAGCGGATCACCGCCGCCCGCATGACGGTCGTCGAGACAGTCGGCTATCAGCGCGCCCCCGCCGTCACCCCGGCGGAGCTCCGCGCGGGCGGCCGCCCCGTGACCATGCCCCACGCGCCCAAGCCGGACTGGACCCCCACCGCCGAGGCCGATCCGGACCGCATCGCCACCCGCGTCACTTGGTACGCCATGGCTGTCCCGCCGCTGCCCGACGACGGGCGGCAGCTCTATCTGTTCGCCCCGCGCTGGAAATCCGACGGCTCCCTATCGATCTACGCCGACGGCAAGCTGATCCATCAGACCCACGCCAACCTGCAATGGAACGGCTCCAACCAGCCGGTGTGGGTGGCTCTGCCCCGCAGCGACGCCGATCATCCGCCCAGGACTCTCGACATCCGCTTGCAGCATGTCCGCGGCATCGGGGGGGCGTTTTCCTCCGTCTGGATCGGCGACTACCGCCAGCTCGCCCCGCACTACTATCTGCGCGACTTCTTCCAGGTGCGGCTGACGGCCTTCGTATCGGTCGCCTTCCTCGCCACCGGCGTCTTCGCCCTGTCCGTCTGGTTCACCCGGCGGAAGGAGCCGATCTACCTGCTGTATTTCCTGATGTCGGTGGTCTGCTTCGCGCGGATGCTGCACACCTTCGTGGGCACGCATCCGCTGTTCGTCTCCGACGCCTGGTTCGGCTGGCTGACGGTCAATTCGCTGTTCTGGATGCTGACCGTCCTGCACCTGTTCGCGGGACAGCTTCACCGGGCGCGGCAGCCGATCCTCACCGCCACCACCGTGGCCAACACCCTGTTCTGGAGCTTGGCCACCCTGCCGGGCCTGCTGGATGCGACGCTGATCGCCGCGCCTATCTACGCCAACGTCATCGTCCTGGGGCTGGTGGTCGGCTTCAACGGCGTGGTCCAGTCACACAAGGCGCGGTCGCACTTCGCCATGCTGCTGTCGGTGTGGTGCATCGTGACCCTGCTGGCCGGCATCTATGACCTGGGCCTGCAGCAGAACCTGGTGAACATCGAAAGCGTGTTCTTCACCAACTTCACGGGCGTCGGGTTCACCCTGCTGTTCTGGTACATCATGTTCAGCCGCTACACCGAGGCGCTGGAGACCGCGACCCGGGCCAAGGCCGATCTGGCCGCCCGCCTGGCCAAGCGCGAGGCCGAGCTGACCGCCAGCCACGCCCAGCTGCGCGAGATCGAGCACCGCGAACTCCTCCACCAGGAGCGCCAGCGCCTGATGCAGGACATGCACGACGGCCTGGGCTCCAGCCTCGTCACCGCCCTGCGCGCCTTCGAGAACGACCGCGCCGACGACCTGGACGCCGTGGGCATCCTGCGCGCCTGCATCGACGACCTGAAGCTGACCATCGACTCCATGGAGCCGGTGGAGACCGACCTGCTGCTCCTCCTCGCCACCCTGCGCTTCCGGCTTCAGCCGCGCTTGCAGGCGGCGGGGGTCAAGCTGACCTGGAGCGTGGGCGAGGCGCCGCCCCTGGACTGGCTGGACCAGCGTCACGCCCTGCACATCCTACGCATCGTCCAGGAGGCCTTCGCCAACATCCTGAAGCACGCCGGCGCCCGCCAGGTGGCCGTGGCCGTGCGCACCGAGGGCGACCGCGTCCTGGTCAGCATCCAGGACGACGGCAAGGGCTTCGACCCCGCCCGCGCCGCCGCCGGCCGAGGCCTCGCCAACCAACGCCGCCGCGCCGACGCCATCGGCGCCATGGTCATCTGGGAGCCCGTGACCAAAGGCAGCCGCCTGGTGCTGAGCCTGCCGGTGACGAAGGGGTAGGAGGCGTCAGAGTCTGACGACCTCGCCGTCCTCTTTCGTGAAGGTCTCCGGCTTCCGCTCCAGCAGATCGAGCACGAGCTCAGAGGGGCGGCACAACCTTGTCCCTTTCGGCGTCGCCACGAGGGGGCGGTTCACCAGGATCGGGTGGGCGACCATGGCGTCCAGGATGCGGTCCTCGGACACCTCGTCCGCCAGCAGGCCGAGGTCGTCGGCGGGGCTGCCCTTCTCCCGCATCAGCTGACGGAAGGTCAGGCCCGCCGCTCCGGCCAGCTCCCGCAGCTGGTCATGGGTCCAGCCCGCCTTGAGATACTCCACCACCTCCGGCGCATAGCCGGCGGCCTCGACCATGGCGACGGTGTTTCGCGAGGTGCCGCATGCGGGGTTGTGGAAGATCACGATGGGAAAGTCGGCGTCGCTCATGAGGTCTTCTCCACTTGAAGCAGCCAGCCGAAGACCGCCGCCCCGAGCAGCGCGCCGACAAGCTGAGCGAGGATGAAGGCGGGGGCGCTGGATGGGGCGATCCCGGCGAAGGTGTCCGACAGGCTGCGGGCCGCCGTCACCGCTGGATTGGCGAAGGACGTCGACGCCGTGAACCAGTAGGCGGCGGTGATGTAGAGACCCACCGCCAGCGCCGTGGCTTCCGGCCGAAAGCGCACCGTCCCCAGGATCACACCGACAAGTCCGAAGGTCGCGACGACCTCCGAGAAGGCCTGCGGCCCGCCATCCCGCAACCGGGTCGAGACCTGAAGGATCGGCTCTCCGAACATGGCGTGCGCCGCCCATACGCCCAACACGCCGCCCGTGACCTGAACCGGCGGGTAGGCCAGGGCCAGCCGCCAGGGCATGTCCCGGCGCAACGCGGCCACCAGCGTCATCGCCGGATTGAAATGCGCGCCGGAGATCGGGCCGAACACCCAGATCAGCACGACCAGCGCCGCCCCCGTGGCCAGGGTGTTGCCCAGCAGGGCGATGGCGGTGTTCCCGCCGGCCAGCCGCTCGCCCATGATGCCGGAGCCGACCACCGCCGCCAGCAGCAGAGCCGTGCCCAGCACCTCGGCGGCGAGCTTTCGGGACGTGCTGAAGCTCGTCATGGTCAGCAGCGGGCGCCGGGCGCGCACGCATTCACCCGCGCCAGGACCGAGCCCAGCGGGGCGCAGATCTCCGGCGCGCCGCCGCAGCAGTCCTCCATCAGGAAGCCCAGCATCCCGCTCATGGCGCCATAGTCAGCCGCATAGATGATGGAGCGCCCCTCGCGCCGCGACCCGATCAGGCCGGCATGGGACAGGACGTTGAGATTGGCCGACAGGCTGTTCGGCAGCACGCCCAGGGTCCGCGCGATCTCGCCCGCCGCGACCCCCTCAGGCCCGGCCTTCACCAGCAGCCGGAAGATGGCCAGGCGTCCCTCGTGACCGAGGGCGGACAGCATGTTGACAGCGGTGGTTGATTCCATATTTCCAATATGATCGAAATATTGAAAACCTCAACCGCCGTTTCGGAGCTACCCTTGACCCAGTTTCCCGCCCTCGACGCCCGGTTCCTCGCCCCGATCGACATGGAGAGGCTTGAGGCGGTTAAGCCGTCGGCGCATCCGCCGCGCATCCTGCTTCTCTACGGATCGCTGCGGGCCCGGTCGTTCAGCCGTCTGCTCATCGAGGAGGCCGCGCGCATTCTCGAAGCCCTGGGGTGTGAGACGCGCATATTCGATCCCCGCGACCTGCCCTTGCCCGACGCCACCGGGCCGGACCACCCGAAGGTCCAGGAGTTGCGCGCGCTGTCGGAATGGTCCGAGGGGCAGGTCTGGTGCAGCCCCGAACGGCACGGCGCCATCTCCGGGATCATGAAGGCGCAGATCGACTGGATACCGCTTGAGATCGGCAGCGTCCGGCCGACCCAGGGAAAGACCCTGGCCGTCATGCAGGTCAGCGGCGGGTCGCAGTCCTTCAACGCCGTCAACACCCTGCGCCTGCTGGGCCGCTGGATGCGGATGATCACCATCCCGAACCAGTCTTCGGTCGCCATGGCCTACAAGGAGTTCGGCGACGACGACCGGATGAAGCCGTCCAGCTACTACGAACGCGTGGTCGATGTGATGGAGGAGCTGGTGAAGTTCACCCTGCTCACCCGTGACCGGGCCGGCTACCTTGTCGATCGGTACAGCGAGCGCAAGGCCGAGGGCCGCATTCCCGAGCACGTGGCCCTTGGCGCCGAAGCCATGCGGCACGAAACGGCGGACTGAAGCGCTCGCCGACCCTACCCCTCGCCCCCCAGGTGCTGCCCGCCGACCAGGTCCACGCCATAGGTCGGCGTGCCGTCGAAGGCGTCTTCCAGGAAGCCTCGGCTGGCGTCGTAGTAGCGGCCGACGCGGGCCTCGAAACCGGCCTGCATCAGGTAGCCGATCATGGCCGCCTTGCCGCCCAAGTCGGAGCCGGCGAAGGCGTCGAAATAGCCCTCTTGCCCGACGACCCAGGCCAGGGCCGCGTCCACGTCCACACCCGCCGCGCGGGCCGCGTCCAGGCCGATGACCATGTCGTAGGCCAAGCGCACCGAGGCCTGGAAATCCAGGGCGCCGAACTTCGCCTCGAACGCCGCGCGGCCCTCGCCCTCCATGCCCAGGCTGACCGCGAAGTTGATGAAGCGGTTCACCTCGTTGAAGCGGGCGTAATAGGCGTCGGTCAGGTCGTTGGGGTTGTCCGGGCCGTCGATCAGCCAGGCCATGCCCGCCTGGGTCGGGACCGCGCCGGTGAAGAACTGATAGGCCGAAAGCACCACGCCGGAGGTGGGAGCCGCCAGGTCCGCCACCCCGTCGATCAGGCCGTCGCGATCAATGAAGCCGGCCTGGAAGCGGGCGATCAGGTCGGCCAGCTTCATGGCGGTCTCGAAGGCCGGGTTTGGGGCCACCGCGCCGTCGGGCAGCGTGATGTTGCTGATCAGCGCCTTGTCCGAACTGGGCGCGAAGCCCGCCGCCGCGAAGTTCTCCACGATCTCCGGCGCGGTGTATTCCGGTTCCGGCTCGGGTTCCGGCTCGGGTTCCGGCGGCGTCACCACGGGCGCGTCCACCTTTACGCCGTCGGTCGCGCCGACGTTGTTCAGGGTCAGGACGGCGATGTTGCCCGCCAGGTCGCTCAGGGCCCCGCCGCTCATCTGAAGCGTCCCCACGGCGATCCCGTCCGTGTCCACGTCGCCCGCCTGGACGGTGTAGCTGAACACCAGCGCGTTGGTCCCCGAGCCGCTGACGTACTGCGCCGTCCGGGTCTGGGCGCCGATGATCAGCGACAGGGCGGGAGTCCCGGTGACCGTCGTCGCCTCGTTGAAGTTCACCGTGAACTCCAGCGTCTCGTCGGCGACGTAGGTGTCGTCAGGCGGCGCCGTCACGCTGGCCACCGTCGGCGCCAGGTTGTCGATGGTCAGGGCGCGTGTATTGCCGGCGATGTCCACATAACTGCCTGCCGTTACGTGGATCTCGGCGGGGCCGTTGAAGCCTTGGGTAGGCGTGAAGGTGGCCGTGTAGGTCGCCGGGCCGGTTTGGGTGAGCGAACTCGGGATTCCGTTGGTTGCGCTGACGTCGGCCAGGCTGAAGGCTTCGACAGGCTCCGAGAAGGTGAAGGTGATCGTCGCCGTCTCGCCGTCCTTCAGGTGCGAGACGTTGCTGGTGATCGCCACGCTCGGAAGCGTGGTGTCGATCCGATAGGCCCGCTCGAAGGGCTCGCCCGCTTTGCCGACCGCGTCCTTGACCCTGACCGCGATCGTGCCCGAGCCGGCCAGGACCGCTGAGGATAGGGACCAGGCTTTGTCGCCCACGACCGAGATCGCCGGTAGCCAGGTTTGTCCGCCGTCCAGCGATACATCGACGGTCTCGCCGGCTGTCAGATCGGCCGTCAGCAAGCCCGTGATGGTCTGTAGCGGGACGTTCGTGATCAGATCGTCGTGCGGGTCGCTGGAGAAAAGGATCGACGCGCCGGTGGTCGTCGGCGCCAGGGTGTCGTAGGTCAGGGGCGGTGTGAGACCCGCCGGGCCGCCGTTGCCGGCCGCGTCGAAGTAGCTTCCGGCCGCCACCGTGATGCTGGCCGAGCCGGATTCGATGCCCGGCGTCGGCGTGAAGGTGGCGGTGCGGGTGACGCCGGTTCCGCTGAGCGGCCCGAGGATTCCGCCGCTGACGGAGATGTCGCTGAAGGTGAAGCTGTTGCCGAGATCTTCGCTGAAGGTGAAGGTGATGGTCGCCGTCTGGGAGCCGTTCATGAACGAGCGGTCGCTGTTGATGGCGACCGTCGGCGAGGGTGTCGATGGACAGGGTTGCTGGGCTCCCCGACAGGTTGCTGTTTCCGGCCGCGTCGGTGAAGGCGCCGGTGCTTATGGAGATGATGCCGGTTGCGCTGTTCACGCCAGCGTCAGGCGTGAATGTCGCCGTTCGCGTCAGGCCTGTCCCCGTGAGCGCCGACAGCGTGCCGTTCGCGTAGGTCACGTCACCCGCCGTGAAGCTGCTGCCAGGGTCTTCGCTGAAAGTGAAGGTGATCGTCGCCGTCTCGCCGATTTTCAGGGCGTTGGCGCTGCTGGCGATGGTGACCGTCGGCGCTAGGGTGTCGTAGGTCAGCGACACCGTATCCCCAACGCCGGGAAGGCTTGAGGTGTCGGTAAAGCTGCCGTCCGCCATCGATGCTGGCCGCGCCGCTGTTCACGCCCGCATCGGGGGTGAAGAGGGCGGTGAAGATGTTGGAATGGGCCGTAGGGGCAAGCCCGCTCAAGCTTCCACCGGTGACGGATATGGCCCCGATGGTGAGGCCCACCGGGGCCGGACTGAAGGTGAAGATGATCGTGGCGGTTTCGCCCGCCCTCAGGGCGTTGATGTCGCTGGTGATCGTCACCGTCGGGTTGTTCGCCATGGGGCCTCCGCAAGCGCATCGGCCCGGATGGGGAAGCGCGGCCGCCTATGGCGGAGTTTTCTAGCTCTACGCCGGGTAGTCGCCAATGCAGTATTGCTCAAAATGGGTAAGAATAACTGCGGCGAATTTTGAATTTAATGGCTTAGGCGGGTGGCTGATTGTCGATTCACTATAAGGACCACCGAATAGCTGTTCGCCGTTTTGACTCTAATTTTGATCGCCAATTCAGCGAGCGACGCACCTGATTGGTGCGCAGAAATGATTATACCATGGCTCGATGATCATGGATATTAATCGCGATTGACGTCGGGACATCGTGTGCTCGAGCGACAGGTTGGATCTCTGAAATCGTATAATTTCACAAATCCGTCCCCCTAACCGTCACGGAACCGACCCAAGACGCACTCTAGGTGTCCTGCCCATTCCAAAAATGACCCGGGGAATGGGCCAATGACCTTGAAGACCACCGCCGCTTGGGCGGCGCTCGCCGCTGCGATCGCCTCGCCTGTGTATGCACAGACCGCTCCGGCCGCTTCCGCCGCCGACGCCGTCAGCCAGCTGGACGAGCTGATCGTCACCGGCACGCGCCGGGTGGACCGCACCGCCTACGACGCCATCACGCCGGTGGACGTGGTCTCGGCCCAGGCCCTGACCAACGTCGTCTCCGACCAGGTGACGGACAAGCTGGTGGCCATCACCCCGTCCTTCAACGTCCTGCGCAACCCCACCGCCGACGGCCAGCAGTACGTGCGCCCGGCCACCTTGCGCGGCATGGCCGCCCACCACACCCTGGTGCTGGTCAACGGCAAGCGCTTCCACCGCTCGGCCTTCCTGTCCGGCAACGTCCAGGCGCCGGACCTGGCCTCGATCCCGTCCATCGCGCTGGGCCGCATCGAAGTGCTGCGCGACGGCGCCTCGGCCCAGTACGGCTCGGACGCCATCGCCGGGGTGATCAACCTGATCCTCTCCGACGAGCTCGGCTTCTACGGCACGGTCCAGGGCTCGCAGTACTATGAGGGCGACGGCCGCTCCATCGAGACCGCCGCCCGCTACGGCATCGAGATCGGCGACGGCGGCCGCCTGGTCGGCAGCCTGACCTATGTGGACAGCGAGGCCACCTCGCGCACCCGCCAGCGTCCCGACGCCATCGCTTTCCAGAACGCCAACCCGAACCTGAACGTGCCGAACCCGGTGCAGCGCTGGGGCCAGCCGGACCGTGAAGTCCTGCGCGGCTCGCTGAACCTGACCCTGCCGATCACCGACCAGATCGAGCTGTACGGCTTCGCCACCTACGCCGACAGCTGGGGCGTCAACGACTTCAACTGGCGCAACCCGGCCACGGACGGCGCCTACCGCATCACCACCGTCTTCCCGGGCTGGGACCTGCGCTCGATCTACCCGACCGGCTTCTCGCCGCAGTTCGGCCAGGACGAGACCGACTACCAGCTCAACGGCGGCCTGCGCGGCGACCTGGAGAGCCTGGGCCTGAGCTGGAACGCCAGCGCCTCCTTCGGCCGCGACGAGATCAGCTATTTCCTCGACAACTCGATCAACGCCTCCTTCGGCCCGCAATCGCCGAAGAACTTCAAGCCGGGCACGCTGATCCAGGAAGAGCAGAACCTGAACCTGGACTTCAACAAGACCCTGGCCATGGGCTGGCTTGCGGCCCCCGCCAACCTGGCCTTCGGCGCCGAGCGCCGGGTCGAGACCTATGCGATCGAGGCGGGTGATCCGTTCTCCTGGCAGATCGGCCCCGGCGCCGCGGCGGGCCTGCCGTCGGGCTCCAACGGCTTCCCGGGCTACAGCCCGACCCAGGCCGGCGAATGGGACCAGGACAGCTGGGCCGTCTATGCCGACCTCGACATGCCGATCACCGAGCAGTTCACGGCTGACGTGGCCATCCGCCACGAGGACTTCTCCACCTTCGGCTCGACCACCGACTACAAGGTGGCCGCCCGCTTCGACGTGAACGAGAACATCGCCTTCCGCGGCGCCTTCTCCACCGGCTTCCGCGCCCCGACCCCGGCCCAGGTCTTCTCCAGCCGCACCTCGCAGGGCCTGGACACCACGACCCTGCGCCTGTTCACCACCGGCCGCCTGTCGCCGCTGGATCCGGTGGCCGTGTTCTTCGGCGCCAAGCCGCTGCAGCCGGAGCAGTCGCAGAACATCTCGCTGGGCGTCACCGCCCGCAAGGGCGGCTTCACCGGCTCCATCGACTACTACAATGTCGAGGTGAAGGACCGCTTGGCCAACTCGCCGAACTTCACGGTGACCCCGGCCATCCGCGCCCAGCTCATCGCCGCCAACGTCCCCGGCGCCGACGTGCTGACCACCATCAGCTACTTCGTCAATTCGACCGATACGAAGACGCAGGGCATCGACGTGGTCGGCTCCTACCGCATGCCGGTGGGGCCGGGGGACCTGACCCTGACCGCCGCCTACAATTACAATGACACCAAGCTTGAAAAGGCCGTGGTGGCGGTGTCGGAGCTGACCAAGCAGAACCTCGAGAACGGCCTGCCGCAGCATACCGGCAACGTCACCGCCGAGTACAGCTTCGGCCGGTTCAACATCATGGGCCGCGTCCGCTACTTCGGCGAATGGACCGACGCCCAGTTCCAGGACTCCAGGAACCTGATCCAGGACTTCGGGGCCCAGGCCCTGGTCGACCTGGCGGTGACGGCGGAGCTGCGCGAAGGCGTCAAGCTCACCGTCGGCGCCGAGAACCTGTTCGACCAGTATCCGGACGAGGCGACTTTCCAGGCCTCCCGCGGCCTGATCTACTCGCGCAACGCCGTCTATGACACCGACGGCGGCCGTTACTACGCCCGTCTCGCCGTGAAGTTCTAAGCACCATGAGCACCTGCAGCCGCCGCGACCTTCCGGGCCTGTTCGCCATCTCCGGCGCCCTGGCCGGCTCGCTCATCTTCGCCGAGACCGCGTCGGCTGCGGACCTCGTGGGAAGTCCCGTGGTGGGACCTCTCAACATCACCGAAAACCCCCACGGTCCGCCCCCGCGGGCCGTGGAGGCGGCGCGCAAGGTGGTCCACACCGCCGCCAACTATCCCCACGCGGAAGAGACGCGGCTGATCGCCAAGATCGCCGCCGAGAACGGCCTCAAGCCCGAGAACGTGGTCATCACCACCGGCTCGCTGGAGATGCTGTCCCTCATCACCGCCTTCTGGACGCAGGGCGGGACCCAGCTTCTGCCGGCCCTGACCTACGACACCCACGCCAAGTACGCCGCCCGCCAGGGTCTGCCGAACCGCCGGGCGCCCATGGCCGCCGACCACCAGATCGACTTCGCCGCCATGACCGCCGGGCTCGGGCCGGACGTGAAGCTGGCCTATGTCTGCAACCCCAACAATCCGACCGGCCTGCTGGCCGATCCGGCCGCCCTGCGCGCCTGGTGCCGCCAGACGGCCAAGACCGTCCCGGTGGTGGTCGACGAGGCCTTCATCGACCTGCTGCCGAACCCGGAGGCCCACAGCGTCGCCGACCTGGTCCGCGAAGGCCATGACGTCATCGTGGCCGGCACCTTCTCCAAGGCCTATGGCCTGGCCGGCCTGCGCGTCGGTTACGCCCTGGCGCGGCCCGACCGGGCCATGAAGATCCGCAGCGTCCTGGCCACCTCGCACAACACCCCGGCCCTGGTCGCCGCCGAGGCCGCCTATAAGGACCGCCCGTACCTCGCCGCCGCCGCCGCCACCACGGCCAAGGGCCGCCAGATCATCATCGACGCCTGCACGGCGGCGGGCATCCGCACCAAGCCGTCCGTCGCCAGCTACGTCTGGGCCGACCTGGGCCCCGACGCGGCCGCCATCCTCAAGCGGCTCGAAGCCAAGGGCGTCCTCCTGCGCCAATTCGGCGACGCCTATCCCCAATGGGCCCGCATCGCGGTCCGCGAGCCGGAAGCGCTGGCCGCCTTCGTGCGGGAGCTGCCGGGCGCGGTGAAAGCCTGAACCCCTTCTCCTCCCCTGCGAAGCGGGGGAGGGGGACCGCCCGAAGGGTGGTGGAGGGGGCGACCGCATCCACTGAGCCCAGTCACGCCCCCCCCACCCCGGCGCGGGCCCCCACCCCCCAGAACCGGGGGGGGGGGACGGTGTGTTGGATGCTTAGGGTTAGACGTTAAGCCCCCACCGCGCGACCCCCCGCGCCCATGAGCACCGCCCAAGAAGCGTCCCGCCGACGCACCTTCGCCATCATCAGCCACCCTGACGCCGGCAAGACGACCCTGACCGAGAACATCCTGCTGGCCGGCGGGGCGATCCGGGCGGCGGGCGCGGTGCGCGCGCGGGGCGAGAACCGGCGGACCCGGTCGGACTGGATGAAGATCGAGCGCGAGCGCGGCATCTCCGTCTCGGCCTCGGTCATGACGTTCGACCACGACGGCAAGATGTTCAACCTGCTGGACACGCCGGGTCACGAGGACTTCTCGGAAGACACCTACCGCACCCTGACCGCCGCCGACGCGGCCATCATGGTGCTGGACGCCGCCAAGGGCATCGAGCCCCAGACCCTGAAGCTGTTCGAGGTCTGCCGCCTGCGCGACATCCCGATCATCACCTTCATCAACAAGATGGACCGGGAAGCCCAGGACCCCATCGAGCTGCTGGACGAGATCGCCTCCAAGCTCGCCCTCGACCCCGCGCCGCTCTTCTGGCCGGCGGGTTCGGGCGGCCGCTTCAAGGGCATGCTCGACATCCGCTCGGGCCAGTTCATCCCCTACGCCAAGCGCACCGGCGGCGCCCAGGACCCGGACGAGGGCCATCCCGAGCCCGTCGAGTTCAATGGCAACTCCATCAGCCAGTTCCTGGAGGACGGCGAGAAGGCCGAGCTTGAGGAGCAGGCCGAGCTGGTGGCCGGCGGCTATGCGGAGTTCAACGTCCAGTCCTTCCTCGAAGGCCACATGACGCCGGTGTTCTTCGGCTCGGCCCTGCGCCACTTCGGCGTCGCCCAGCTGCTGGCCGGCATCGGCGCCTATGCGCCGCCGCCCAAGGCCATGAAGGCCGAAAAGGCCGGCGCCGAGACGGCGGTGGAGCCGGGCGACAAGGAAGTCACCGGCTTCATCTTCAAGGTCCAGGCGAACATGGACCCCAACCACCGCGACCGCATCGCCATGCTGCGCCTGACCAGCGGCAAGTTCACCCGCGGCATGAAGCTGAAGGCCCAGAACACCGGCCGCCAGATGAGCGTCAACGCGCCGATCATGTTCTTCGCCTCCGACCGCGAACTGGCGGAGGACGCCTATGCCGGCGACGTCATCGGCATCCCCAACCACGGCGTCCTGCGCGTGGGCGACAGCCTGTCGGAAAGCGGCCTGCTGCGCTTCGCCGGCCTGCCCAACTTCGCCCCGGAAATCCTGCGCCGCGTCCGCGTAAAGGACCCGCTGAAGGCCAAGCACCTGAAGAAGGCTCTGGAAGGCCTGGCGGAGGAGGGGGTGACCCAGCTGTTCCGTCCCGAGATCGGCTCCGACTTCATCGTCGGCGCCGTGGGCCAGCTTCAGTTCGAGGTCATGGCCGACCGCCTGTCCAACGAATACCAGCTGGACGTGATCTTCGAAGCCGCCCCCTTCGCCGAGGCCCGCTGGCTCGGCGGCGACAAGGCCGACCTCGAGGACTTCGCCGGCAAGCACAAGATGGCCATGGCCCGCGACATCGACGACCAGCCGGTGTTCCTGGCCAAGTCGTCCTGGGAGATCGGCTACGTGGGCGAGCGCTTCCCGAAAGTGCGCTTCGAGCGGACGAAGGAACGGGGGTAAGGCCCCCCAGATCCTCCCCCTCTGGGTGGGGGGAACCGCGAAGCGGTGGAGGGGGTGGGACTGGGCGGCTGATTCAACACCTGTCCCATCCCGAAACAACCCGCCCATCCCGCGTTAAGACTTTTGCTCTCCAAAAGTTAACGCGGCGCCGTTCGAATTCCCGCGAAATCTGGGTCGACGACTGAAAACGTGGTTAACGGGCTCCCCGTTCTGCCTTCATTCCCGTTATTTATAGTTAACAACGATTTTGTTAAGCTTAATGACTTGTTAAAATTTCCGGACCCGGTTTTGCTCCTGCCGCGTTGACCCCTCGTCGGCTGTTCCGACGTGGGACAACTTGAGCGGAGCGGACGCGATGTTCGAATTTCGTCGGGAATGGAAGCGGGTCTTCGGCCAGGCGGTCGGCAGGACCGGGGCCGCCCAGCCGCGTGACGGCTTCACCGGCGGCGACGCCTCGCTGCTGGAGCTGCTCGACATCGACATGCTGAGCGCCGAGGCGCGCAGCGCCGACATCGCCGCCGGCCGCGTCAGCACCAAGGATAAAGGCGCCCGCCTGATCGAGGCCGCCGTGATCTGGCGCGAAGTGGCCCGCCGCACCGGCGACGTGGCCGCCCTGCGCAAGGCCGCCGCCCAGGCCGAGGCCGCCGTGAAGACCCTGGACGCCGAGCGCCGCACCAAGGACGCCGCCCGCGCCCGCTGCGAACAGGCCGCCTGCGCCATGCTGGGCGCCGAGCTGTTCGGGGACGAGGGCCTCAACGCCGCCGCCGAGGCCGTGCTGGGCAAGGCCCGTATCGCCGGCGCCGATCCGCAGTCCGCCGCCCTGATGGCCGGCCTCGACGGCCGCCGCGCCCTGGGCGCCGGCACGCCGGGGGCCGTCCTGATCGCCGCCCGCGCCTATGACGAGCCCCTGGCCGCCCTCGACATCGTCGGCCGCCGCAGTCCGTCGGCTCGTCTGGCCGCCGCCGAGCACCGCCTGACCCGCGCCGACCTGCTGATCGGCTGCGCCGGCCAGCGCGCCGAGCCGACCTTGCTGGACCGCGCCATGGAGACCCTGGACGCCGCCGGCGCCGGGCTCGATCCGGCCTATGAGCCCCTGACCCTGGCCCGCATCGCCATGGCCCGCGGCTCGGCCCAGGCCCTGCTGGGCGAGATCCTGTTCGACACCGTCCTGATGGCCGAGGGCGTCGAGACCCTGGTCCAGGCGGCCAAGGACTTCGGCCCCGAGCAAAGCCCGCTGGACTGGGCGCGTGGTCAGGTCCTGCTGGGCGGCGCCCTGCAGATCCTGGCGGAGGCCACCACGGCCGAGAATCTGTTCGAGCAGGCGGTCACCGCCTTCGACCGGGCCCTGTCCCTGCTGAAGAACTGCCACACCCTGCCGCTGCGCGCCGCCGCCGCCAACAACCGCGCCGTCTGCCTGGCGCGCTGCGCCGAGCTGACCGGCGACCTGACCGTGCTGGACGTGGCCGAGGCCGGCCTGCGCATCGAGCTGGTCGGCGGCTCGCCCCGCAAGGACCCCATCGCCTGGGCCGTGACCCAGATGAACCTGGCCCGCCTGTACGAGGCGCGGGCCGAGATCACCGGACGGGATGAAGGCCGTCTGGACGCGGCCGCCACGGCCCTGGCCACCGCCTTCGACGTCTTCGCCGAACACGGCGCCCGGTCGATGACCGACCTGGCCGCCCAAGGCCTCGAGCGGCTGCGCGCCGCCCGGGCCCAAAACCAAGTTCAATCGGGAGTGAAACATTGATCGCGTCGCTTATCTTCGCCGCCGCCGCAGTTCTGACGCCGGCCCAACCGTCCGACACCGAAGCCCGCGTCCAGAAGGTCAGCGAGCCGACCATGGCGGTGGCCCTGCTGTCCTGCGTGATCCAGCGCGACGGCGCCCTGCAAGGCTGCAAGGTGATGGCCGAGAGCCCGGCCGAGATGGGCGTCGGTGAAGCCGCCCTGATGATGTCCTCGCAGTACCGCCTCGACCCCTTCGGCCCCGACGGCCGCCTGCGCACCGGCGAGGTGGTCGAGATCCCGGTCCAGATCCGGATCAAGTAAGCCAAGAGGATATCCCTCTCCCTTGATGGGAGAGGGACAGGGGGGAGGGTGTCTACGACCGTTCCGCCGCGACCGGCCTGACCGCAACATCACCCTCATCCCAACCCTTCTCCCATCAGGGGAGAAGGGCTTTTATTTTGGCGCCATGTCGGAACGCTGCATTTTCATCCGTCCTAGGCTCAAACCCACAGGAGAACGCCCATGCGTCGGATCATCGTCGGAGCCTTCATCAGTCTGGACGGAGTCATGCAGGCTCCCGGCGGTCCGGAGGAGGATCCCTCCGGCGGCTTCACCCATGGCGGCTGGGGCACGCAGCATTGGGACGACACCCTGAACACCGCCATAGGCGAGCTGTTCGGCCGGGCCTTCGACCTGCTGCTGGGCCGGCGCACCTACGACATCTTCGCCGCCCACTGGCCCTTCGTGCAGAAGGACCCGGCCGCCGCCGACTATGACGCCGGCGCCGCCGAGATGGGCGAGAGCTTCGATCGCATCGACAAGTTCGTCCTGACCCACCGCCCCGAAAGCCTGGACTGGGTGAACAGCCACGGCCTGGCCACGGTCGAAGACATCCGCGCGCTCAAGAACAGCGAAGGCCGCGACCTGGTCGTCCAGGGCAGCACGGAGCTGAACCAGCTCCTCTTCCAGCACGGCCTGGTGGACGAGCTGTGGGTCCTGACCTTCCCCCTGCTGCTGGGCGGCGGAAAGCGTCTGTTCGACGACGGGATCGCCGCCGCCAGCCTGAAGATGGTCTCCTCCCGCGTCTCCGACAGCGGCGTGGTGGTGGCCGTCTATGAGCCGAAGGGCGAGGTCGTCACCGGCTCCTTCGCCATGGCCGAGCCGAGCGCGGCGGAGCTGGAGCGGCGGAAGAACCTGGGGTGATCTTCTCCTCCCCTGCGAAACGGCGGAGGAAAGATCAGCTCGCCCTCAACACCCCATCCGCCACCCGAACCGTCCGCGTCTCCCCCCGCCGCAGGTTCAACTCCAGCGTCTTTCCGGCCAGCACCACCTTCTGCGGCCCGTCCGCCCCGGCCTTCAACACCGCCCGGTCCAGCGCCCCGTCGCGCCACCAGACATCGACGCCCAACGCGCCCCGCGCCTTGAGGCCGACCATGGACCCCGTGGGCCAGGCGGGCGGCAGGGCGGGCAGCAGGTGGACCGCGCCGTTGCGGCTTTGCAGGACCATCTCGACCATGCCCGAGGTCCCGCCGAAGTTGCCGTCGATCTGGAACGGCGGGTGGGCGTCGAACATGTTGGGATAGGTCCGCTCCGGCCCCATCAGGGCGCGCAGGATGCGGTGCGCCCGGTCCCCGTCGCCCAGGCGAGCCCACAGGTTCAGCCGCCAGGCGATGGCCCAGCCGGTGGACAGGTCGCCCCGCGTCTCCAGCGTCGTCTTCGCGGCGGCGGCCAGGTCGGGCGTCGTGTCGATGCTGATCTGGTCCGACGGATAGAGGCCGTAAAGGTGCGAGACGTGGCGGTGCTGCTGGTCCAGGGCGTCGGCGTCCCAGTCCTCCTGCCATTCCTGAAGCTGGCCGTCCTTGCCGATCTCGTAGGGCGCCAGCCGGTCCCGCGTGGCGGCGAACTCGGCGGCCAGGGCCGGGTCGCGGTTGAGGACGCGGGCGGCGCTGATGGTGTTGTCGAACAGGTCGCGGATGATGGCCTGGTCCATGGTCGGCCCCGCCGCCAGGGACGAGCCGTGGCCGTGGTCGTTCTCGGGCGAGATCGACGGGCTGGTGACCAGCCGGCCGCTCTTGGGATCGACCACCAGGGTGTCCACGAAGAACAGGGCCGCGTCGCGCAGGACCGGATAGATCCGCGCCAGATAGGCCCGGTCGCGGCCATAATCGTACCGGTCCCACAGGTGCTTGCACAGCCAGGCCCCGCCCGTGGGCCAAACCCCGTACTTGGCGCCGTCGATGGGGCCCGTCGCCCGCCACAGGTCGGTGTTGTGGTGGGCCATCCAGCCGCGCGCGCCATACATGGCCTTGGCCGTCCGGGCGCCGGTCGTCGACAAGTCGCGGACCATGGCCACCAGCGGCGCCACGCACTCGCCCAGGTCGGTGGGCTCGGCCGGCCAGTAGTTCATCTCGGTGTTGATGTTGATGGTGAACTTGCCGCCCCAGGGCGGGTTCATGGAGTCGTTCCACAGCCCCTGCAGATTGGCCGGCTGGCCGCCGGGGCGGGAGCAGGCGATCAGCAGATAGCGCCCGTACTGGAAGTACAGGGCCGCCAGGGCCGGGTCGTCCACCGTGGGCGACAGGCGGATGCGCTCGTCCGTGGGCCGCTGGGCGGTGGCGCTGGTCCCGAAGTCCACGGCCACCCGGCGGAACAGGGCGCGATGATCGGCCTGATGCGCCGACAGCAGGGCGGACCACGGCTTGCCGCCGGCCTTGTCCAGGCGCTGTCGGTCGGCGGCCGCCGGATCGCCCGACACGTCGTCGAACCGCTTGTAGCTGGTCCCCGCCGCGATGAGCAGCAGCACTTCGTCCGCCCCCTGGACCGACAGGGTCTTGTCCCCCGCCGTGACCTTGCCGCCCCTGGCGGCCACGCGGACGCGGCAGTCCACCTTCAATGCCCCCGAAAGCCCGTGCTGGCCGGCGTTGGTTCCGTTGAGGACCAGGTCGCCTCCCTCCACCGACACCGTGGCGGGCAAGGGGCTGTCGAAGGCCAAGTCGACGGAGATCGCGCCCGGTTTGTCCGCGCTCAGGCGCACGGCCACCACCTGATCCGGGGCGCTGGCGATCACCTCGCGCTGGAAGCTGGTTCCGCCATGGGCGAACCGCACGCGGCTGACCGCGCCGTCCAGGTCCAGTTGGCGAACGTAGCCGTCGGCGATCTCCGGCAGGCCGGGGAAGGTCAGCTTCAGGTCGCCCAGGGTCTGGTACGACATCTGGCGCAGGGGCTTGGACATGAACTTGGCGTTGGCCAGGACCGTCGCCCCGGCATAGTCGCCGGCCTCGATCAGGCGGCGGATTTCGGGCAGGGCGCCGGCCGCCTCCGGGTTCACCGGGTCATACGGCCCGCCGCCCCACAGGGTGTTCTCGTTGAGCTGCAGCCGCTCGACCGCCACGCCGCCGAACACCATGGCCCCCATACGGCCCGAGCCCACGGGCAGGGCCTCGGTCCACACCTTGGCCGGCTCGCGGTACCACAGGCGCGGGGCGTCCGACGTTTGGGGGAAGGCGGGTGTGGTCAGGCCGAAGCCGGACAGCGCCGTGGCGGCCGACAGGGCTTGCAGGGCGGTGCGGCGGGTAAGGTCGGTCACGGCGTCTCCTCGGGTACAGCCTCGCCTTGCTGGCGATGTTATCGGTAACATTACAGACGCAAGCGGAGATCGGAACCCCTCGCGGCGACGGTCAACGATCTTTCGCGGTCAGCGGCCTCGCCACCAGATCAGGGCCTTCTTCTCCACCACCTGCAGCAGGGCGTGCAGCCCCGCGCCCATCAGGCCCAACAAGGCGACGGCGGCGAACATCTTGGCGGTCTGCAGCCGGTTGCCGGCCTCGAGGATGCGCCAGGCCAGGCCCTGCGACCCGCCGGAGCCGGCCACGAACTCGGCGACCACGGCCCCGATCAGGGACAGGCCGGCGGCGACCTTCAGCCCCTCCAGCAGATGCGGGACCGCCGAGGGCAGCTTCAGTCGCAGCAGGCGTTGCAGCGGGTTGGCGCCGTAGAGGGCGAACAGCCGCTTCAGGTCCGGGTCCGCCGACTTCAGCCCGGTGAGCGCGCCGGAGAAGATGGGGAAGAACGCCACCACCACGGCCAGGGCGGTCACCGCCCGCTCGGGATGGGACACGCCGGCCCAGATCACCACCAGGGGCGCGATGGCCACCACGGGGGTCACCTGCATCAGCACGGCCAGGGGCGTCACCGCCCGCTCCACCGTGCGGCTCAGCGCCGTGACCAGGGCCAGGGCGCAGGCGATGACGGCGGCGATCAGCAGGGCGCACAGGGCCATGGACAGGGTGGTCCAGGCGCTGACCGCCAGGCTGCGCCAGTCCCCGACCAGGGCCGCCAGCACCGCCGAGGGCGGCGGCAGGAAATAGGCCGGGATCTCCAGCCCGCGGCAGGCGATCTCCCATCCCGCCAGCAGCAGGGCGGCCAGGATCACGGGGGCCAGGGCGCGGACGGCGTTCATGAGCACGACTCCTCCCCCGTGCAACGGGGGAGGGGGACCGCGATAGCGGTGGAGGGGGCGTGACTGGGCTCAGCGGATGGGGTCGCCCCCTCCACCATGCTGCGCATGGTCCCCCTCCCCCGCTTCGCAGGGGAGGAGATGGTGAGGTGAGCATTCATGCCATCGCCTCCGCCAACTGACCCGAGATGCACTCCACCGCCTGACGGAAGTCGGGGCAGGCGCGCCAGCCGGCGGGATGCGGCCAGGCGCCGGGCAGGCGGGTCTCGCCGATGATCTGGCCGGCGCCGCTCAGCACCACCACGCGCTCGGCCATATAGACAGCCTCCTCGACGCTGTGGGTGACGAAGACCATGGCGGGCTTCAGCTCCGCCTGGAGGGCGAGGACGTCGTCGGCCAGGACGCGGCGGGTGACCTCGTCCAGGGCCGCGAAGGGCTCGTCCAGCAGCAGCAGGCGCGGCTTCACCGCCAGGGCGCGGGCCAGGGAGACGCGCATGGCCATGCCGCCGGACAGTTGGCACGGCCGCGCGGCGGCGGCGTCCTTCAGGCCCACGGCGGCCAGGGCCTTTTCCGCCTTGGTTCGGGCGGCGGCGCGGGGAACGCCCGACAGCTCCAACGGCAGGGCGACGTTGCTGGCGGCGTCCAGCCATGGGGCCAGGGTCGGCGCCTGGAACACCACGGCGGTCTCGCCCTTGGAGACCTGGCGGGCGACAGTCCCCCGCGTGGGCTCTTCGAGGCCGGCCAGCAGCCGCAGGGCGGTGGACTTGCCACAGCCGGACGGCCCGACCAGAGCGACGCGCTCGCCGGTGGTGACGGCCAGGTCGATGGGGCCAAGGGCGCGGCCGCGCTTGGGGTAGTCGACCTCGACGGATTGAAGGGCGGCGATCATGACCGGCACTTCTCCTCCCCCGTCGTGACGGGGGAGGGGGACCGCCCCCGGGCTCGACCGAAGGTCGACCCGAGGACAGGCTCCGCGGTGGAGGGGGCATGACTGGGCTCAGAGTGGGCGGTCGCCCCCTCCACCACCCTTCGGGCGGTCCCCCTCCCCCGTTTTACGGGGGAGGAGAGGTCCAGCTCCAGGAGGCGGAAGCCTTCGACGATCTCGTCAGGATCGCTCATCAGTTCGGCGGCGGTCACGCGAACGACGCGGACGCCCTGTTCCGAAAGCCAGTCGTCGCGCCGCCGATCATGCTCCGGCTGGTCGCCGAAGCCGTGGCCCTCTCCGTCGATCTCAACGGCGAGGCTGGCCGCCGCGCAGTAGAAGTCCAGGATGTAGGGACCCAGCGGGTGCTGGCGGCGGAAGACCGGGTTCTCGGGCGAGCGGATCTTCAGCCGCGCCCACACGGCCGCTTCCGGCGGGCTCATGGTCCGCCGCAACGACTTGGCCCGCTTCAGCGCCAGGACCTCGCCCCTCACTTCACCTCCGGCAGCAGCGCGAGCGTGTACGCCGCCTTGTAGTCGAGGTCCTTCGCATAGACCCCCTGGGACGCCGCAACGTCGAAGAAGGTCTTCCAGCGGGCGTCGGTCATGGCGCCGATGGGTTCGCCGACGATGGCGTAGGTGCGCATCTTGGCGCGGGCCTGCTCCAGGATGTCGGGGGTGATCTCGGGGTTGTCCTTGATGATCAGGGCGTCGCCGGGGGCCGGGTCGCCGAACAGGTAGGAGCGCCAGCCGGCGGCCGAGGCCTCGTTGAAGGCCTTCACGGCTTGCGGGTTCTTGGCGATCAGGCTGTCGGGGGCCAGCACCATGGCCGCGTAGCCGGGGAAGCCCTCGTCGGCCAGCAGGAACACCTGCGGATCGAAGCCGGCGACCTTCTTGATCGTGTAGGGCTCGCTGGTCAGATAGCCCTGCTGGACCACCCGCTTGTCGGCCAGGAACGGGGCGGGGTTGAAGTTGTACTTGCGCACCTGCTCGTCGGTGTAGCCGTACTTGGCGCGCAGCCAGACCCAGAAGGCGGTGGTCGAGGCGTCGGACAGCAGGATCGGCCGACCCTTGATGTCGGCCAGGCTGTTGAGACCCTGGTCCGGGTGGGCGATCAGCACCTGGGGGTCCTTCTGCATGAAGGCGGCCACGGCCTTCACCGGGGCCTTCTCCTGCGCCAGGTTCAGGACGATGAAGCTATTGGAGCCCATGCCCATCTCCACCGCGCCGGCGGCGACCAGCTGGGGCACGTTCACGCCCGGGCCGCCCTGGATGATGGTCACGTCCAGGCCGCGCTTGGCGTACTCGCCCGTGGCCAGGGCCTGGTAGAAGCCGCCCTGTTCGGCCTGGGCCTTCCAGTCGGTGGCGAAGCGGATCGTGGTGCGGCCGTCCGTCGGCGCGTCGGATTTCGGCGAGCAGGCGGAGAGGGTCATGGCGGCCAGAGCCGCGAGCACGAGACCAAGACGCTTCATCGACGAACCCCTCCGATGTTCGCGGGGGAGGTTAGGGGATGGGGCGAGGGGGTGGAAGAGGCGAGAGAAATCCTCCCCTTTGGGGGAGGGGGACCGCGAAGCGGTGGAGGGGGTTCTGCTGACGAGGAAAGCCCCCTCCGGCCCTCTGGGCCACCTCCCCCAGCGGGGGAGGATTTAGGCCGCCCGTGACTTGTCTTCCGCCCTTACCGCCGTCCACCGCCCCACCTTGGCGAACAGATCCTCGCGGCGGATCGGTTTGGCCACGTGGTCGACCATGCCGGCTTCGAGGCACTTGGCCACGTGCTGGGGCAGGGCGTCGGCGCTCATGGCGATGATCGGGACGCGGGCCGCGGGGCCGTCCAGGCCGCGGATCACGCGGGTGGCGGTCAGGCCGTCCATGCCCGGCATGTGGATGTCCATGAGGATGGCGTCGTAGGGCTTGGAGGCGGCCAGGGCCACGGCCTCCTCGCCGCCCTCGGCGGTGTCCACCACGCAGCCGGCGGCGGTCAGCAGGGCGGCGCCGACCTCGCGGTTCATGGGGTGGTCGTCCACCAGCAGCAGGCGGGCGCCGGCGGGGATGAAGGCGGCCGGCTCCTCGGCCGCCTCGGCGGCTGCGGCGGTGGTGCGGACATGGCCGTCCAGCCAGAAGGTCGAGCCCTTGCCCAGGGTGCTCTCCACCCCGATGCGGCCGCCCACCAGCTCCATCAGGCCCTTGCTGATGGCCAGGCCCAGGCCCGAGCCGCCGTAAGAGCGGCTGACCGAGCTGTCGGCCTGGGAGAAGCGGCGGAACAGGGTCTCCTGGGCGGCGGGAGCGATGCCCACGCCGGTGTCGGCCACCTCGATGCGGACATAGTCCACGCCGGGCTTCTCGTTGGTGATCTTCAGCCGCAGGGTGACGGAGCCGGCGGCGGTGAACTTGATGGCGTTGTTCAGCAGGTTCAGCAGAACCTGGCGGGCGCGGCGGTCGTCGATCATGTGCGCCACGCCGGTCGGGCCGTCATGCTCCAGCCGCAGCTCCAGACCCTTGGCCGCCGCGTCGCCGGCGACGATGGCCATGGCGTCCTCCACCAGGCGGCGCATGTCGGTGGCGCGGATGTCCAGCTCGATCTGGCCGGCCTCCATGCGCGAGAAGTCGAGCACGTCGTTGACCACGGTCAGCAGGGACTCGCCCGACTGGTCGATCAGGCGCAGCTGGCGCTGCACGTCGGCCGGCAGGTCCTGGCGGTCGCTGAGCAGGCGCGTGAAGCCCAGGATGCTGTTCAGCGGGGTGCGGACCTCGTGGCTCATATTGGCAAGGAACTCGCCCTTGGCGGTGTTGGCGGCCTGGGCCCGGGCGCGGGCGGCGCGGGCGGTGCGGTCGCGGCGCACCAGCAGGCGGCGCAGGGACGCCTGCTTGGACAGCTCCAGCGCCGCGGCGAGGGATGTGATGAAGACCGTGACGATGAACAGGTGCAGCACCTGCAGCCGGTCCACCAGGGCCCAGCGGTCGTTCAGCAGGGCCGGCGCCGCGCCCTGCAGCGTCATGGGCAGGGCCACGGCGGCGACCACGGCCGCGCCGAAGGCCGCGCCGCGCGGACCCAGGCGGAAGGTGGTCAGGATCAGGGCCGGGAAGATGAGGAAAGACAGGGGCGAGGTCGGCTGCAGGAAGGCCAGGAACACCACCCCCGCCAAGCCGCCGTAGAAGGCCAAGTGCTCGCCGAGGGCGCGCTGGAAGGCGCGGTTGTGGCGCGGGTCCAGGATCACCATGGTCGCCGGCAGGGTCATGCAGACCCCCAGCAGGTCGGCGAAGAACCAGACGCGGTAGGAGATGAAGAACTCCCGCCCGAAGAACAGCACGTTGGCCAGCCCCGCCAAGGCGCCGACGATCGCCACCGCCGGCACGCAGGCGAAAGCGAGGATGGCGATCACGTCGCGGATGTTCTTCAGCCGCAGGGACGAGGCGCAGAACCGCCGGGCGATCCACACCGCCAGCAGGGTCTCGATCAGGTCCAGGGTGGGATAGGTGATCATCGCCTTCAGCGACCGTCCGGTGAACAGGTCCACCATCACGTCGCCGATCATCGACATGACCAGCATGACCAGGCCCCAGCGCGGGCGCAGGGCCAGAAGGCCGCCGATCAGCAGGCCGTTGCCCAGCCAGATGGTGGGCACGCCGGTCACGTCGTTGATGACCTTGGTGAGGATCGCGCACACGACGAAGACCGCCGCCAGCGCGAGTGCGCCGGCCGCCTGTCCCTGTTCGTCCTTCTGCAGATCCAGCCCCAGGGCCATGGATGCGTCGCCTCTCGATCTAGAGGCCAGCATGACTCTGAAATGGGCGCCGCCCGGTTAACATGCCGACGATTGGCGAAGGTGCGGCCGCAGGTCGCGGAATGGTGGGCGGGTTGCGTAGGAAGCGGCCCAAATGAGCAAGGGGGCGGCGCTTCCGGTCGCCCGGCGGCGTCGCCCCCTTAACCCAAGTCCCGTGAAAGACCTGCACCGAGAGGGGCTGCTTCAGGAGGCGGTCGCCGCATCGCCCAAGGGCGTCTTGGTCTCCGTCTCGAAGTCCGTTCCTTCCGGAGTGGTTTCCGTTCAGGGTCGCCCCTGGCAGGTTCCGTTCTCGCTTCCGGTCCGGCTGGCGGTTTCGAAGTCTCCGGGTCGCCCCGGCGTCTCCGGCTCCGTCAGTGCCTCTCGACGGGTTGACTGTGCGCTGGGATCGGGTATCCAGCAACCGCCCGAAGAGCCGCCGCTGTGCAGGACTCGGTGCGCAAGCTGTGGAAAAGGCGGGGAAATTCCGCCAATTCATAAATCCTTCCAAAAGCTTAACGTTATCCACAGGTTTGCTTTTGGGCGCCTGCGAGGTGCCGCCGCGCCCGCGCTTTCGGGTGGTTTCAATCCCAGGCTGCGCAAGGCTTTGACCTCTCCCGCCCGGCGCCGCACCTTGGCGCGGGGGATTTGGAGGGAAGATGTCCAAGACGGCTGTCATCACCGCGGCGGCGCTGCTCGCCTTCGCCCCGCCCGCACTCGCGGCCACCCCGCCGGAGCTGAGCGACCTGATCGGGGCCCGGGGCGCCGGCGGCGAAACCCAGTTGCTGGCCCGGGGCTATGTGAACACCGGCGGTGAGAAGACCAGCAACGCCAGCTGGACCTACTGGTGGAACGGCGGGTCCAAGACCTGCGTCGGAGTGGTCACGTCGGACGGGCGCTACCAGCGGATCGACAAGCTGGACGCCGACCGCTGCGGCAAGGGCGGCGGCTCCAACACCGGGGCGGTGGTGGCGGGGGTCGCGGTGGCGGCCCTGCTGGGCGCGGCGATCGCGGCCCACCATGACAAGCACCATGATGACGAGAAGCACTACGACGGCGACCGCGACGCCCAGTACGAGCGCGGCTTTCAGGACGGGGTCCATGACGGCCAGTTCCTGAACTACGACCACGACGCCGACTATTCCTCCGGCTACGCCGCCGGCCAGCGGGAGCGGGACAATCGTCTCGGCTCCAGCCGCTACGCCTATGGCGAGGGCCGCCGCGACGGCTGGCGGGGCGACGTCATGGCCGCCTGCGCCCGCGAGGCCGACCGACGCTGGGACCTCCCGCCGGGCGCCACCCGGGCGATGAGCGCCAGCGCCCTGAACAATGGCCGGATGTACCTCGTCTCGCTGAAGGCCGGTTACAAGAGTGGGACCTGCGAAGTGACCGACCAGGGCTCGGTGGTGTTCGTCAGCAAGTGATCCGAACGCCGATACTTGGCGCTTGACTCCAGCGTTTACGTGCGTAATCGTTCGTTCGATTACGGGTGTAAACGTCATGAACATCACCAGCGCCGAAGCCTTGATCATGGACGCCCTGTGGCGCCGTGAGCCCCTGAGCGCCGAGGACATCACCGCCGAGGTCGCCGTCGCCCAGGGGTGGAGCGAGGCGACGGTGAAGACCTTTCTCAACCGCCTTCTGAAGAAGGGCGCCATCGCGGCGTCGGCCGAGGGGCGGCGGTATCTGTACCGCCCGGTCCTGCAACGATCCGAATTCGTCGACGCCGAGAGCCAGGGTTTCCTGGAGCGGATGTTCGACGGCCGCCTCGCTCCCCTGGTCAGCCACCTGTCGGAGCGCCGCAAGCTGACGGCCGAGGACGTGGCCGAACTGAAGCGCCTCATCAACGAGCTCGAGCCATGATCGACGACCTGCTGAACGGCCTGCTGTCCGCCAACCTGGCCGCCGCGGCGGCGATCGGGGTCGTGGCCCTGCTGCGGCGGCCGGTGCGCCGACGGTTCGGGGCGAAGGCGGCCTATCGCCTGTGGATTGTCCCGGTGCTGGCGGCGGCCGGCGCCCTGGTCCCCGCCGAGCCGGGGGAGGGCGCGGCGGCCGAGCTCATGCTGACCACCGCCGACGCCGCCGGGACCGTCCTGAAGACCGCCGCCGACGCCGGGGTCGATCCGGCCCTCTGGCTCGCCGCGCTGTGGGCGGCCGGCGCGGTGGCGGCGGCGGGCCTGCTGGCGTGGCGGCAGGGACGTTATGTGCGGATGCTCGGAACCCTGACGCCCTTGCCGGAGCGGCCGCACCTGCTGGTCTCGCAGTTCAGCACGGCCGGCCCGGCCCTGGTGGGCGCCCTGCGTCCGCGCCTGATCCTGCCCGCCGACTTCGAGGGGCGTTTCGATCCGGCGGAGCAGGCGGTGATCATCGCCCACGAGGAGGCCCACCTGCGGGCGGGCGATCCGCTGATCAACGCCGTGGCCGCCGCCGTGCAGTGCCTGGCCTGGTTCAATCCCGCCGTCCATCTGGGCGCCCGGCTGCTGCGCATCGACCAGGAGCTGGCCTGCGACGCCGCCGTGCTGGCCGCCCGTCCGGGCGTTCAGCGGCTCTATGCCGAGACCCTGCTGAAATCCCAACTCGCCGATCAGCCCCTGCCTTTGGGCTGCCACTGGCCGACATCGGCCCAACATCCGCTGAAAGAGAGGATCGCCATGTTGAAGTCTCCGAGTCCCGCATTCGGCCGCCGTCTGGCCGGCCTCGCCCTGGTGGGCGGCCTGTCCGCCGCGGCCGCCTGCGCCGCCTGGGCCGCCGCCCCGGCCGAGCCGCAGCTGATCACGGCGCCGGACTGGATCAGCCGCCCGTCCGGCTCCGATCTGGCGACCCTCTATCCCGCCGCCGCGAAGGCCAAGGGCGAGGCCGGCAAGGGCATGATCGAATGCCGCATCACGGCGGAAGGCACGCTGAACGCCTGCACCGTGGTGAAGGAGGAGCCGCTGGAAGCCGGCTTCGGCCCCGCCACCGTGGCCCTGGCCGACAAGTTCCGCATGGCGCCCCTGAGCAAGGACGGGGTGGCCACCGCCGGCGGCAAGATCCGCATCCCGGTTCTCTGGCGCGCGCCGGGGGCGAAGTAGGAGGCATTTCTCCTCCCCTGCGAAGCGGGGGAGGAGATTCTGTGCTCCCCACTCCGTCACCCAAGCGCGAGGCCCTACGGAGTTTGAATCCTCAAGACTGGTTCTATGATGCAACTGGTTTCTTCGAGGATGTGATGACGCTCGACCTTCGTTCCGGCTGCCCGATCAACCTGTCCATGGAGGTCCTGGGCGACCGTTGGAGCCTGGTGATCCTGCGCGACATGATGTTCGGCGGCTGGCGGCATTTTCGCGAGCTGCTCGAGAACTCCAGGGAGGGGATCGCCTCCAACATCCTGGCCGCGCGGCTGAAGCGGCTGACGGAGCTGGGCCTGCTGACCCGCGCCGATGATCCGAGCCACCGGCAGAAGGTGATCTACTCCCTGACCGAGCCGGCGATCCAGCTGCTGCCGGTGATGGCGGTGCTGGGCGCCTGGGGGCGGCGGCACCTGCCGGTGACCGAGGAGCTGTCCATCCGCGCCCAGCTTCTGGAGGAGGGCGGCCCGCCCCTGTGGGACGATTTCATGGATGAACTGCGGACGCTCCACCTGGGCGCCCCGGCCAGGGACGGGCCGTCGGTCTTCGAGCGGCTGACGGCGGCGTATGAAGAGGTGAAGGCGAGAAATGTCCCATAGGCCGGCAGTCTGCCACGGGATCGGTAGGCGGGGATAAGTTGGCCGTGGCGGTGGGGCTGGCGGTCGCCTCAAGCGATAGCCGCCGCCCGGCGCCGCTTCGGCCAGGTTCGTTGGACCAGCCAGAACAGGGTCGCGCTGAGGGCGATGAGGGCGGGGGCGCCGACCAGGACGGTGCCCTGGACGGCCTTGGGCAGGTACTCCTGCTGGCCGACAAAGAAGGCCATGACGGAGACGGTGAAGGCGACGCCCATGCGCCAGAGGTGGCGGGCCAGGCGGCCGTTGGGCGTCAGGCCGCCGGCGCGGATCATGCGCACGTCCCCCGCCGCCGCGATCAGGGCGACGGCGGTGAAGATGTAGACGATCTGGAAGCCGCCCACGGAGACCGCCAGCCACAGGGCGGCGGCGGTGATGGCGATCGGGGCGATGAGGGCGAAGCGGTGGACGCGGGCGCCCTTGCGCGAGGCCATGGAGAACAGGCCGGACGCTAGGCCGACGGCGCCGGCGGCGATGTGGACGGCCAGAAGAACGGACTGGAGACGCGGGTCCATGAGGCTTCTCCTCTTGGGACGGTCGATGGGTTGCGATCAGTTCGGTTCGCGGCGGCGGCGCAGGCGGACGGCGCCTTCGAACAGCAGGGCGGCGAGGACGAGGCCGATCCACAGATTCGGGTCGGAGAGCATCCGGGTGAGGTCGATGTCGCGGAAGCCGCGCACCGGGACCTGGCCATAACCGCCGGTGCTGGCGACGTGGGCGAGACCGCCCAACAGGCGCGTGCCGATGAACTCCGGGACGTGGCGGGTGTCGAAGACCATCCGCTCCATCACGGCCAGCATGACTGGCGGGATCACGGCCCACAGGAAGGTGGCGCGACGGGCCCAGGCGGAGACCAGCATCAGCCATGCGATCACCGGGGCGTGCCACAGGGCCAGGTAGGGCAGGCCGACGAACATCACCGCCCAGATGAAGCCGGGGAAGCCGTGGACCCACATGGGACCGGGGTTGTTGTTCGAGATCAGCATCACGAACGTGCCCCAGGCGAGCATGGCGAGATGGGTCGCCAGGACGATGGCGATCACGGCCAGGGGCTGGACGACCATGGGCACGGCGGCCTTGGCCAGGACGGCGGTGCGATCGGAGACCGGCAGGGATTTCCAGAACAGGATGCTGCGGTCGCGGCGTTCGCCCTGCAGGCAGGTCAGGCAATAGTAGGCGCCGGAGAGGGCGGCGGCGATGAAGGCCGCGCCAAGGGCCACGGCGTAGGGCAGCATCACCCGCTCCGTGGCGCCGGCGGCGGCCTGAGCGACGCGCCGGGGCAGGCCGAAAGAGCCGAGCAGATAGCCCAGCAGGATCAGGGCGGCGACGGCGGCGGGGGCGATCCAGATGGAGCGGTGCTCCCACAGCTCCCGGCGCAGGGACCAGTAGAAGGGCCGGACCTTGTTGGCGGCCGTCATGGCCGTGGGGGCGGCGGTGGCGAAGTCGGCGTCGAGGCTGCTCATGCCGCCCGTCCTTTCATGTCGAAGCGCGGGGCGATCTTGGCGACGAACAGGTCGGCGAGACCCGGCGTGCGGACCTCGCCCAGCTTGGCCAGCGCCTTGCGGTCGGCGCCGTCGAAGATCATCAACTGGCGGCCGAAGACCTGGCGTTCATGGATGGGGTTCAGGGCGCGGGCGGCGTCGGCCTTGTCCGGCCCGACCAGCAGCTCGGCGAAGCGGGTCTCCAGCCCCTCCATGCTGCTGTCGAGGACCACCTGGCCGCGGTCGATGAAGGCCACGTCGGTGAGGATGTGCTCGATCTCGTCCACCTGGTGGGTGGAGACGACGATGGTGCGGCCGCCGTCGAAGTAGTCGTTCAGCAGGCTGTCGTAGAAGGCCTTGCGGTAGAGGATGTCGAGGCCGAGGGTCGGCTCGTCCAACACCAGCAGCCTGGCGTCCACGGCCATGACCAGGGACAGGTGGAGCTGGGCGACCATGCCCTTGGACAGCTCGCGCACCTTGCTCTCGCGCTTGATGCTGGTGCGGGCCAGGAAGGCCTCGGCCTTGGCGCGGTCGAAGCGGGGGTGGACGCCGCCCATGTAGTCCAGGGCCTGGCTCACCTTCATCCAGCGGGGCAGGACGGCCACGTCGGCGATGAAGCAGACCTGCTCCATCAGGGCGCCGCGCTCCTTCCACGGGTCGAGGCCGAGGACCTTGAGCGAGCCGTCGAAGGGGATCAGGCCGAGCATGGCCATCAGGGCCGTGCTCTTGCCCGCCCCGTTGGGGCCGATCAGGCCGAGGATGCGGCCTTCGCCCACCGACAGCTGGAAGCCGTTGAGCGCGGTGGTCTTGCCGTAAGACTTGAAGACGCCGCGCGCCTCTATGCAGGACATCGGACTATTCCCCCTTGGGCCGGGCGCGGGCGCCCAGCAGGTCTTCGGCCAGGCCGAGACGACGGATGGTCGCCTCGATTTCGGGCCACTGTTCCGTGAGAAAGCGCCGGCGCTCGGCGTCGAGCAGCAGCTCCCGCGCCCCGGCGTTGACGAACATGCCCAGGCCCCGGCGCTTCTCCACCAGGCCGTCGTCGGCGAGCTGCTGGTAGGCCTTGAGCACGGTGAGCGGATTGACCCGGCTGTCCGTGGCGGCGGCGCGCACCGACGGCAGCGGGTCGCCGGGCGCCAGATGCCCGTCGAGGATCATGGCGACCACGCGGTCCCTGATCTGCCGCCAGATCGGCTGGTTGTCGCTCCACTCGGAGTCCATCGGGCTTTCGGTGTTGGTGATGAGTTGGTGTTATAGTGAGGTATAACACTGAGGTTGGCAAGGGGGTTATCTCCTCCGCTGCGAAGCGGGGAGGGGGACCATGCGCAGCATGGTGGAGGGGGCGTGACTGGGTGCGGTTTTCAGCCGCTCATCCCGGCGAAGGCCGGGACCCAGATTCATCCGGTGAGCCAGCAGGGCTTCACCTGGGCCCCGGCCTTCGCCGGGGTGAGCGGATTTGGGAGGCTCAGAGGAAGCGGTCGCCCCCTACACCGCTTCGCGGTCCCCCTCCCCCGCAAGCGGGGGAGGAGTTATTGGGACGCCAAAGCTTCCCGCTTCTCTTCCAGCTCCAGCCATTCTTCTTCGGCGGAGGACAACTGAGCCCGGGCGGCGTCGGCGGCTTTCATGGTCTTGTCGAAGAGGGCCGGGTCGCGGGTGTAGAGGTTGGGGTCGCTGAGCTTTTCATCCAGCAAAGCGATGTCGCCGGGGAGTTTGGCGACCAGGGCCTCCAGCTCCTCAAGCCGGCGCTGGTCCTTGTAGGACAGCTTGACGGACTTCTTGGGCTCGGCGCGGACGACCGGCGCGGCTTTCGCGGCGGCCGGCGTGGACGGGCCGTCGAAGAAGCCTGGGTTCTGGCGCATGAAGTCGGACCAGCCGCCGGGGGTCTCCACCGCGCGGCCGCGGCCGTCGAGGGCGATGGTCGAGGTGGCCAGGCGGTCGATGAAGTCGCGGTCGTGGCTGACCAGGATCAGGGTGCCGTCGAAATCGGCCAGCAGGTCCTCGAGCAGGTCGAGGGTGTCCATGTCCAGGTCGTTGGTCGGCTCGTCCAGGATCATCAGATTGGCCGGATTGGCCAGGGCGCGGGCCAGCAGCAGGCGGTTGCGCTCGCCGCCGGACAGGCTGGCGACGGGCTGGCGAAGCTGGTTGTCGCGGAACAGGAACTCCTTGGCGTAGGCGGCCACGTGGCGGGGCGAGCCGCGCACCAGCAGCTGGTCGCCGCCGCCGGGGGCCAGGATCTCCCACAGGGTCTCGTCGCCGGACAGGGCGGCGCGGGACTGGTCGAGATAGGCCACGTCGAGGCCGGCGCCGAGCTTCACCTCGCCGCTATCCACCGGGACCTCGCCCAGCAGCATCTTCAGCAGGGTGGTCTTGCCGGCGCCGTTGGGGCCGACGATGGCGACGCGGTCGCCGCGCAGGATGCGGGTGGAGAAGTCCTTCAGCAGGATGCGGTCGCCGAAGGCCTTGTTGATCTTCTTGGCCTCGATGACCCGCTGGCCGCCGACGCCGGAGGATTCCAGGCCCATGGACAGGGTCCCGCGCTGGTCCTTCAGGCGCTCGGTCTTCTGCTGGCGCATGTCCATGAGGCGGCGGCGGCGCCCCTCGTTGCGGGCGCGGCGGGCGGTGACGCCCCGGGCCAGCCAGTGGTTCTCGCGCTCGATGGCCTTGTCCAGGCGGCGGGCCTCGTCCTCCTCGGCGGCCTGGATCTGGTCGGACCATTCGTCGAAGGCGCCGAAGCCCTTGTCGAGGCGGCGGACCTTGCGGTGCTCCAGCCAGAAGCAGCGCTGGGTGACGCGGGTGAGGAAGGCGCGGTCGTGGCTGATGATCAGGCACGCCGCGCGGCAGGCGAGCAGCTGCTCCTCCAGCGTCTGGATCGCGAAGATGTCCAGGTGGTTGGTGGGCTCGTCCAGCAGCAGGACGTCCGGCTGCTCGGCGAAGGCGCGGGCCAGGGCGGCCTTGCGGGTCTCGCCGCCGGACAGGCCCTGAGCGGCCTTGGCGGGATCGAGGCCGAAGGCCTGAAGCGCGGCCTCGGCCTCGTAATGCGTGGCGCCGCCGGCGGTGGCGTAGTCCAGCAGGGTGGCGCCGTCGATCGGCGGCTCCTGGGCCACGACGCTTATGCGGGCGCCGGGGGTGACGGAGCGCTCGCCGGCGTCGGCCTCGACCAGGCCGGAGAGGATCTTCAGCAGGGTCGACTTGCCGGCCCCGTTGCGGCCTACCAGGCAGGCGCGGGCGCGCGGCTCCAGCGACAGGTCCACGCCGTCGAACAGCATCTTGGCGCCGTCGGCGAGACGGACGTCTTTCAGGGCGAGGACGGGGGGACGCATTGCGGGTGTCGGACTCTTCGCGGCGGGAGGAGGGGTCTCTACAGCATACGGGCGGCGGAGGGGAGGCGGAGAAGGTGTGATCTCCTCCCCTGCGAAGCGGGGGAGGGGGACCACGCGCAGCGTGGTGGAGGGGGCGTGACTGAGCTCTGTGCGGCGGTCGCCCCTCCACCGCTTCGCGGTCCCCCTCCCCCGTTGCACGGGGGAGGAGTTAGTCGGCGCTCTTCAAGAACCCCGCGATCCCCGCCAACACCTCCGGCGTGGGCTGGGTCACCGCGCCGATGTGGTCGCCCGGCGTGGACAGGAACGGCAGCCCGTTCGCCGCCGCGAAGGCTTGGCTCGGGGCGTGGTAGGGGTCGCCCTGGCCGTCCCACAGCAGGACCGGGAAGCCGCCGTTCAGGACCGCGTCAGCGGCGCCGTCCAGGTCGGCCAGGTTGTCGAAACAGGCGCGGACGCCGGGCTCGAGCTCCGGCGTCACCCAGGCGGTCAGGGCGGGGGCGACGCTGCGGGCGAAGGCCATGAACATGTCGAAGGTCAGCTTGCCGCCCGGCATCCGGGGCACGCCGCCCACCAGGTCCCACCCGCCGACGGTGAGCGAGGCGAGGCGGCCGGGGTGGTGCTTGGCCACGCCCACCGACATCCAGGCCCCCATGGAGTAGCCGATCAGGTGGGCCCGCTGCTCGCCCAGGTCGTCGATCACCGCCACGATGTCGCCGGCCCGCTGTTCCTGGACATAGAGGGCGGGGTCGTGGGGCTTGTCGCTGAGCCCGTGGCCGAGGCTGTCGATGCAGGCGACCCGGAAGCCGGCGGCGGTCAGGGCGTCGATGAAGCCCGGCTCGCGCCAATCCTCGCTGGTCATGAACAGGCCGTGCTGAAGCACCACCAGCGGGCCGTCGCCCTCGACCGTGTAGTGGATGCGCTGACCGCGATGGATGACATGGGGCATGGGGGGCTTTCGGGTGGTTTTCGCCGCCCCTCTATCCGTCATCCTCGCCCTCGTGGCGAGGACCCAGAAACGGCTGAGGTTCAGAAGGAGGCGGTGAGGCGGTCGGTGCTCCGGATCATCCTTCGACGCCGAGTCTCTGGGCCCTAGGCACGAGGCCTAGGGTGACGGTAGATAACCGTATCAAATCCCCCGCACCATCACCCCCACCGTCTCGGCGCCGGCGTCGCGGTCCTTGCTGATCTCGCGATAGGCCTCGCTTTCCAGGAAGGCGTCGGCGGCGCCCGGGTCGGGGAACTGCATGATGACCAGCTTGTCGAAGGGCCAGTCGCCGGAGAGGCGGCGGGGGGACTCGTCGGCGGCGAGGACGCGGCCGCCTGAGTTGGCGAAGACTTGCGGGAACTTGGCCTGGTAGCGGCGGTACGAAGGTTCGTCGGTGAAGCGGATCTGGGCGACGACGTAGGTGGTGGTCATTTGGGCGTTTCCTGCGCGGGATTGTTTTGTGTGCGAAATATATCGTGGGTGCGCCTGTTTTCCACCCGCTTCCCTCGCCCTTGTGGCGAGGGTCCCTGTTTCCGCCGCTCCGGCGGTGGTTGTTCTGATGCGACGCGTCGGCGGACGCAGGGGCCCCAGGCACAAGGCCTGGGGAGCGGAGCTTTCATCACCCGCGTGATCCCAGAACCCCAATCCTACCCCTGCGGCGTCATGCGCGGACAAGGGCGCTTCCGTACATCCCCGGACGGGAATAACGTCCTGTCCCAGAACGATAAAAGCGGGAGGCGAGGCTTTGCAGACGGACATGGAAGTCCACTGGCGCGAGCCGCGGAACTGGGGCGCCTGGGGGCTGTATTTCGCGGCGGACGATCCCCGGCTTTGGGTCCCCAAGCGCGAGCCGGGCATGGGGTGGACGGTGAACCTGGCCCACCCCAAGGGCGGGCCGATCCTGATCTCCATGCTGCTGGCGCCGGCGGTGCTGTCGATGGTGGTCATCGCCCTGGTCCACGGGACGGGGGCGGCGTGCGGGTGACGTCTCTCGCCTGAGGGATGGTCAGTTCGGCCAAGTCAGGAACCGAAGCGCTTCCTCGGAGCTGGGGACAACGCTAGCGTGTGCATGGGATTCGGAGGGAACCATGGCTGGCGTGCTTGGTAATCTGCGGCGACTGACCCAGTTCAAGGGACGTGAGAGCCGAGGTTCGTTCTGGCCCTATGCGGCGCTGGTTATACTGCCGTCGATGATCGTGGTGGTGTCGTTCACGGTCCCGGCGATGGCGAAGTTCTGGGCCGAGGTCGATGCGTATGCGGTGGAGCATCCCGAGGATGTCACGGTGCGCAGCGGTCCCGGCTACTACGAGATGTCGGTGGACGGCCCGACGGGTGTGGTCCCGGACGTGGGACTGCTTTTCACCGGGGTAGGGGCCGGCTTCCTGACCGGGATCGTGCTGCTGGGCGCGGCGGTGAGCCGACGGTTGCACGACAGTGGTCTGAGCGGATTTGTCGGCTTGCTGCCCACGCCTTTCATGCTGTTTGGGGTCATCGTCGGGTCGCGCCTGTTCGCCAGCTTTGGGGCTGAGGAAGTCGACCTTTCGCTGTTCATGCTGATGTTCACGAACAACGTGTTCTACATCGTGTGCCTGTTCCTGCTGGCGGCGCTGCTGGTGCGGCCGAGTACTGCTGGGCCGAACCGCTATGGCGAGGCGCCCTAGCCCGCGTCACCCCCGCACGCGACAAACGGGCTCGCGTCGGCTATTCCCCCGCGCATGTCGCCGAACCCGTCATCGCGTCCGTTCTGGGAATACAAGCGCCTGGAGCAGATGACCGTCCCCGAGTGGGAGAGCCTGTGCGACGGGTGCGGGCTGTGCTGCCTGGTGCGGTTCGAGGACGAGGAGACCGAGGAGGTCATCCCGACGCGGGTGCATTGCAAGCTGTTCGACAGCGAGAAGTGCAGCTGCAAGGACTATGCGAACCGCAAGCAGTACGTGCCCGACTGCATCAAGCTGACGCCGTACAACATCGAGGACCTGCAGTGGATGCCGCCGTCCTGCGCGTACCGGCGCCTGCATGAGGGCAAGACCCTGCCGGCGTGGCACCCGCTGATCACCGGCGACCCGGAGAGCGTCCACAAGGCCGGCGTCTCGGTGCGCGGCCAGACGGTGACGGAAGAGGCCCTGGACGACCCCGAGGACGCGCTGGACTTCGCCGCCTGGGACCTGAACCGGGACAAGGGCGACGAGGGGTACGAGGGGTAGGTTTTGATCCCTCTCCCTTGATGGGAGAGGGGCAGGGGTGAGGGTGGCTGCTGAGATTCAGCCGCGCTTTCGTCCGACGTCGCATCACCCTCATCCCCGACCCTTCTCCCATCGAGGGAGAAGGGGGCTTAGGGCTCTCCGTCCGCGCCGAATATCCGGCCCCTGAACTCAACAAAAACAACCGCTTCCCACTTTCTCGGCGCAAAGGATCAGCGGCGCCCGGTGGTCTCGTATGTTTGTGGCATGACGGGAAGATCCGACAGAGACAAGCGGGTGCTGGCTTCGGTGGAGGCCAAGTTCAACGAGGCCATGGAGGCCTTCGATGTGCTGGCGGAGGCGGGGACGATAACCGCGCGGGCGCCGACGTCGATCAATGCGGCCAACCTGTCGCCGCAGTTCGTGGCCGACCTGACGGCGGGAACGGATGGCGCCTCGATCGGCAGGTGTCGCTGGCCCTGATCGTGACCCTGCTGCTGCAGGCGGCGGGGGGCTTCATGTGGGCGGGGCGGAGGGGGACCGCGAAGCGGTGGAAGGGAACTTTGCTGACTCGGCAGGCCCCCTCCGGCCCTCTGGGCCACCTCCCCCTGAGGGGGAGGATTGGGGGATTGGAGGCTTGAACCACGCTGCGAATGGCGTAACTGAGGGCCTCAAGTCACGCGGGGACCTTTAGTTGGCCAACGATCCGTACACCGAGCTGGGCGTCTCGCGCACCGCGAGCGCGGATGAGATCCGCAAGGCGTTCCGCAAGCTGGCCAAGGCGAACCACCCGGACCAGAACCCCGGCGACAAGGCGGCCGAGGAGCGGTTCAAGCGCGTGTCGGCGGCGTTCGACATCGTGGGCGACGAGACCAAGCGCAAGAAGTTCGACGCCGGCCAGATCGACGCCGACGGGCGCGAGACCTTTGGCGGTTTCGGCGGGGCGGGCGGCTTTGGCGGCGGACGCGGCCCGTGGGGGCAGCGCGGCGGCGGACGCGGCGGCGAGGCCGAGTTCGAGGGCGTCGATCTGAACGACATCCTGGGCGAGATGTTCGGGCGCGGCGGCGGGCCGAACGCCCGTCGCGGCGGGTTCGGCGGCTTTGGCGGCGGTCAGCCGGCCAAGGGCGCGGATGTGCGCGCGCGGCTGGACATCGACCTGGAGGAGGCGATCCGGGGCGGCAAGAAGCGCGTGGCCTTCTCCGACGGGCGGACGCTGGACGTGACCATTCCGGCCGGGGCCCAGGAGGGCCAGGTTCTGCGCCTGAAGGGCCAGGGACAGCCGGGGCGCGGCGGGGCGGGGGACGCCCTGATCGAATTGGCGGTCAAGCCGCACAAGCTGTACCGCGTGGAGAACGGGACGCTGGTCATGGACCTGCCGATCTCGGTCCCCGATGCGGTGCTGGGCGGCAAGGTCGAGGCGCCGACGCCGGATGGGCCGGTGAACCTGAATGTGCCCAAGGGCAGCAACAGCGGCGCGACCCTGCGCCTGAAGGGCCGGGGCCTGTCGGACGCCAAGGGGAACCGCGGCGACCTGCTGGCGCGGCTGGTGGTGACCTTGCCCGAGACCGTGGACCCGGAGCTGCAGAAGCTGGCCGAGGTCTGGCGCAAGGACCGGCCTTACGCGCCGAAGCGGAAATAGCGGCGGGCTGAAACAGGCCGGAAACGTGACAGTGTGAACCTGTCGCTCCATAAAGCTTTCCGTTCAGGGGCTATTCAGCCGCGACCATGCACAAGGGGGTCATGACGCGCTTCGCCGCCATATTCGCCGCCGCTCTTGTCGCCGTGACCCTGCCGGTCGCGGCCGAGGCGCAGGGCCGCCGCCAGGACAGCCTGGGCGCCGACTGGCGTCCCCGGCAGGACGAGGCGCGCTCCGGCGCCCGTGAGGGCCGGCTGGTTCCGCTGGAGCGGGTGATCCAGAACATCGCCCGCCGGGTTCCGGGCCGTCCGCTCGATGCGGGGCTCGAGGGCCAGTACTACCGCGTGCGCTGGGCGACCGAGGACGGGCGACGCATCGACTTCATCGTCGACGCCACGTCGGGTCAGATCGTCAGCGGCAATTGAGTTCGAACTAGGGAAATCACATGCGCATCCTGCTGGTCGAGGACGATCCGGACCTGTCGCGGCAGCTGAAGGCCGCCCTGGGCGACGCCGGCTACGCGGTGGACCACGCCGGCGACGGCGAGGAGGCGCAGTATCTGGGCGAGAACGAGCCCTATGACGCGGTGATCCTGGACCTGGGCCTGCCGAAGATCGACGGGGTGTCGGTGCTGGAGCGCTGGCGCCGCCAGAACGTGGCGACCCCGGTGCTGATCCTGACCGCGCGCGGCGCTTGGAGCGAGAAGGTCTCGGGCTTCGACGCCGGGGCCGACGACTATCTGACCAAGCCGTTCCACACCGAGGAGCTGCTGGCGCGTCTGCGGGCGCTGCTGCGGCGGTCGGCGGGACACGCGGCGCCGAGCCTGTCCTGCGGCGGGCTGCGGCTGGATCCGCGCGCGGCGCGGGCCAGCGTCAACGGCGAGCCGCTTCGCCTGACCTCGCTGGAATACCGGCTGCTGCACTACATGATGATGCACCAGGGCCGGGTGATCAGCCGCACGGAGCTGGTGGAGCACCTGTACGACCAGGACTTCGACCGCGACAGCAACACCATCGAGGTGTTCATCGGCCGCCTGCGCAAGAAGGTGGGCGCCGAGCGCATCGAAACCGTCCGTGGCCTGGGCTATCGCCTGGCGCCGCTGGAGGGCGAGGCCTGATTTGAGACTGCTCGAAGCCCTGGCGCGGCCGTCACTCGTCCGCCGGCTGGTCCTGCTCGCGGCGGGATGGAGCCTGGCGACGCTGGTGGTGGCGAGCGTGGGGCTGGGCGCGTTCTTCCGCCAGGCGGCGATCGCGCGCATGGACACCAACCTGTCCGAGCTGATCGACAATCTCTATGCCGGCTCGTCGGTGGACTACAGCGGCACGGTGACGGCGCCGCCCCTGACCGACGCCAAGGCGTTGCGGGTCTATTCCGGGCGCTACTGGCAGATCGCCGAGCCGGACGGGAACGGGGGCCTGCGGGCCCTGACCTATTCGCGGTCGCTGTTCGACGCCGAGCTGAAGGTCGACGCCGACACCCTCAAGAAGATGCATGATCAGCGCGGGCGGGCGGTCTATTTCGACACCATGGGCCCGCTGGAGCAGCCCCTGCGTGGGGCGGCGCTGGAATCCATGCTGCCGGGGCGGGCGAAGCCGGTGGTGTTCATGGCCGCCGAGGACCGCAGCCCGGTTGAGCGGGACACGCGGCGGTTCGCGGTGACCGCCTCCATCGCCGTGGCGCTGCTGGGCGTGGGCCTGGTGGCGGCGGTGTTGGTGCAGGTGCAGGTGGGCCTGGCGCCGCTGTTCTCGCTGCAGCGGGAGGTGGCGGACGTGCGCAAGGGCAAGGCCGAGCGGCTGGCCCGGCGCTATCCCATGGAGCTGGAGCCCCTGGCCGACGAGCTGAACGGCCTTTTGACCCATAACCAGGAAGTGGTGGAGCGGCAGCGGACCCACGTGGGCAACCTGGCGCACGCCCTGAAGACGCCCCTTTCGGTGATGCTGGCCGAGGCCCAGGCGCAGCCGGGACCGCTGGCCGATGTGGTCACGCGGCAGGCGGACGCCATGCGCGGGCATGTGGACCACCACCTGCGCCGGGCGCGGGCGGCGGCGCGGTCGCAGACCAGCGGCGAGCGGACTGAGGTGGCCCCGGTGCTGGATGATCTGGCCGTGGCGCTGGAGCGGATCTTCCAGGACAAGAACCTGGAGATCGACTGGCGCTGCCCCGACGACCTGTGCTTCCAGGGCGAGAAGCAGGACTTCCTGGAGCTGGCCGGCAACGTGGTCGAGAACGCCGGCAAGTGGAGCAAGCGGCGGGTGAAGGTGATCGCCGAGGCCATCGCCCCGAACCGCTTCACCCTGACCGTGGACGACGACGGGCCGGGCCTGCCGGCGGAGCGCCGGGACGAGGTTCTGAAGCGCGGAACGCGGCTGGACGAAAACGCGCCGGGCTCCGGCCTGGGGCTTTCCATCGTCGATGAGCTGGCCCGGGCCTATGGCGGCGAGGTCAAGCTGGATGACGCACCCCTTGGCGGGCTTAGGGTCGTGCTGACATTGCCCATGGCCGAGAGCTGAGCAGCACGCTGCGCGCAATGGCCGCGAACGTCGTTTTCACGTTCTTAACCTCGTCGCCCGCATCATTAGATTTAGCCCTAGACTCAGGGCATTAGCTGCGTCCTGACCATCAGGACAACCGAGCCGGGGGCCGATGGCCGCGCTTTCTCCGAACAAGCTGAAGATCGTTCGGGCCATCGTGGAGACGGCTCCGGATTCCGCGATCCGCAGTCTGGAAATGGCGCTGTCGGCCGAGGGGGGCTCCGGCGCCCTGGCGGCCGTGCGCGAGCTGGTCGAGACCGAGGCCGCCGACCGCTTTGTGCGCAATGCGGTGTTCGCGCCGGTGAAGGCGCTGTTCGCGTCGTCCAGCAGCAAGATCTCGTTCCCGCCCCGGGCCCTGGGCCTGATGTGGCGGGGGCTGAAGGCGGACCACGCGGACCTGATCCGCGAGGCCGCGGCGCATTGCGGCCCGTGGGATGCGGAGATGGACAGCCCGCAGGTGCTGAACGACCTGTGCACCCTGGCGGCCAAGGGGTTGCGGGAGCGGACCCAGCCCGACTTCAAGGCGGCGGCGGAGCTGTGTGACGACTTCTCCAGGGGCGGAGGCAGCGACGCCCTGATCGCGTGCCTGGACCTGTCGCCCATGACGCGGGGCGCCCTGGCGCGGCTGAGCGAGTGGGTCAGCCGCATGACCGTGGAGCGGACGGTGTCGGTGCGCCTGGCCTATCGCGACACCCTGGAGGTGGCGCCGGACGCGGGGCCGCGCTTCTTCGAGATGCTGGCGGCGCCGCTGCCGGAGCCGTGGCTGATCCTGCGGGTGATCTCGGCGGTGATGGACCGGCCGCACGAGACCTATCTGGCGGAGTCCGAGCTGGGCGACTTCGGCGAGCGGACCCTGGACGACATCGACAACTGCGTGAACTTCGTCCGCAAGTTCCAGGCCGATGAGGGTGTGGAGGCGGGGCGCAAGGCCGGGCAGATGGTGCAGCGCGCCCTGCTTCAGGTGTTCGAGTTCGAGGGCGCCATAGAGACCACGCGGCTGGGGCCGTGGGGCGGGCGGCTGG
This sequence comes from Caulobacter segnis, assembly GCF_029543125.1. GTDB lineage: Bacteria > Pseudomonadota > Alphaproteobacteria > Caulobacterales > Caulobacteraceae > Caulobacter > Caulobacter segnis_D. The sequence goes on along the minus strand of NZ_JARQWW010000006.1, from coordinate 51,297 downwards.
GCCGTCTGCGCGAAAGCCTGGCCCAGAGCGTCGAGCGGATCATGACCGGGGCGGGCGAGGCGGTGAACAACGCCCTGCCGGTGGAGACCTCGCGCCTGCGGGGCGGGGCCAACCGGGGCGCGCCGCGCATGACCGACGACCCGAACCCGCGTCTGGTAGCGCGGGCGGAATCCCTGCTGGCCTTCGCCGACGAGGTGCGCAGCGCGGCGGCCAACGGCGGCTTCTCCGGCGCGCGCAACCGGATGATCGAGAAGGCCAACCAGCGGCTGGACCACTATATCGACTATTTGATCGCGGTGATGCGCGACAACGAGGTGGACGACCGCGAGCGGGCCCGGAAGTACCTCGAGGTCGCGGCGGACTTCATCGCCTACACCCGCGACGAGAAGACCGCGCAGATCGTGCGGCGGCGGCTGGCGGCGGCCTGAGTTCTTCTCCTCCCTTGCGAAGCGGGGGAGGAGATATGATTGACCCACATCAAGACGCGCGGCGTCAGAGCGCTCGCCTCGGCTCCCCTTTTTCGGTAACAGGCGCGCATGATCGCGTTCTGGATCGCAGCCGCCGCCGTTTCGGCCCTCGCCGCCGCCCTGGTGCTGCGCGGCGCGGCGCGCCCGGCTCCGGCCGGCGATGAAACCCTGAGCCTGCACAAGCGCCAGCTGGCGGAGATCGACGAGTTGGCCGAGCGCGGCCTGCTGGCCGAGGGCGAGGTGCGTTCGGCGCGGACCGAGGCGGCCCGCCGGCTGCTGTCGGCGGCGGATGAAGCAGCGACGGCGACGCGCCAGGGCGGCCGGCGCACGGCGCTGATCGTGGCGGGGATCGCTCCGCTGGCGGCGGTGGTCATCTATGTGCTGGTGGGCGCGCCGGATCAGCCGGACCAGCCCTACGCCAAGCGCATCGCCGAGTGGCGGGCGTCGGACCCGCGCAGCCTGGAGCCGGACGCCATCGCCGCGGTGCTGGAGGCGGCGGCCAAGGAAAAGCCCAACGATCCCGAGCCGCTGCGCAATCTGGCGATCCTGAAGTCGGCGCTGGACGACGCGCCGGGCGCGCAGGCGGCTCTGCGCCGGGCCTTGCGCGTGGCGCCGGATCGGGTGGACCTGTGGACCGCCCTGGGCGAGGCGTTCGTTCTGGAAGCCCGGGGACAGATCAACGACGACGCCGTGCGGGCGTTCGACGAGGCCGTCAAACGCGATCCCAAAGCCCTGACGCCCCGGTACTATCTGGGCCGGGGGAGGATTCTGAAGGGGGAGGCCGCGGAAGGCCTGACCCTGTGGCGCGGCTTGCTGCCGGACATTCCGGCGGGCGACCCGCGCCGGACGGTGCTGGAGGGCGAGATCGCCGCCGTGGCGCGCGACGGACGCCTGCCCATGCCGGAACCGGAGGCGGCGCAGCCCCAAGTCAGTCCCGCCGACATTCAGGGCATGGTCGACGGCTTGGCGGCGCGACTGAAGGAGCAGCCGGACGATCCGGAAGGCTGGGTGCGCCTAGTGCGGGCCTATGCGGTGCTGGGCGATGCGGCCAAGCGCGACGCGACGCTGGCCGAGGCGCGGGCGCGGTACAAGGATCAGCCGCAGGTGCTGGATGCCCTGACGGCGGCGGCGGAGGTTCCGCGATGAGTTTCAGTTTCTGGCCCAAGTCGCGCACGGCGCGCCGGCGGCTGATGGTGGTCCTGGCGGCGGCGCCGGTCCTGGCCCTGGCGGTCGGGCTGTCGCTGTACGGCCTGCGGGACTCGATCTCGCTGTTCTACACCCCGGCCCAGGCGCAGGAGGCGAAGGTGCCGGCCGGCCGCGCCGTGCAGCTGGGCGGTCTGGTCACCGCCGGCAGCGTGGTGAAGCACCCCGACGGCCGCGTGGAGTTCGTGGTCGCAGACCAGAAGGCCAGCGCGAAAGTGGTCTATCAGGGCGACCTGCCCGACCTGTTCCGCGAGGGGCAGGGGATCGTGGCGACCGGCTCGTTCGATACAGAAGGCGTGTTCGTGGCCAAGCAGGTGCTGGCCAAGCATGACGAGCGCTACATGCCGCGCGAGGTGGCCAAGGCCATCAAGGAGCAGGGCGAGTGGCGCGGCGAAGGTACGCCGCCGGTTGATCCCAAGGCCTATGGAAAGCCGACCGAATGATCGCTGAACTTGGGGCGTTCTGCCTGGTCCTGGCCCTGGTCCTGTCGGTGGTCCAGGCGGGGTTGTGCGGCGTGGGCGGCGGCCGCCGCCTGCCGGTGCTGGCCGGGGCGGGCGAGGGCGCTGCGTTGGCGGCGTTCCTGGCGCTGCTGGCGGCGTTCGGCTGCCTGATCTGGGCGTTCGTGACGTCCGACTTCTCTGTCTCCAACGTGGCGGCCAACTCCCACACCCAGAAGCCGATGCTGTATCGCGTGGCCGGGGCGTGGGGCAGCCACGAGGGCTCCATGCTGCTGTGGTGCCTGACCCTGACGGGCTATGGCGCGGCGACGGCGGTGTTCGGGCGCGGGCTGCGCCTGGGGCTGCGGTCCTACGCCCTGTCGGCGCAGGGCGTGCTGGGCGTGCTGTTCCTGGCCTATACGGCGTTCGCCTCGAACCCCTTCACCCGCGTGTTTCCAGCCCCGGTCGAGGGGCGGTCGCTGAATCCGCTGCTGCAGGACCCGGCGCTCGCCTTCCATCCGCCGTTCCTCTACGCGGGCTATGTGGGCTTTTCGGTGGTGTTCAGCTTCGCGGTGGCGGCGCTGATCGACGGGCGGCTGGATTCGGCCTGGGCGCGCTGGGTGCGGCCCTGGACCCTGGCGGCCTGGAGCCTGCTGACCGTCGGGATCGGGCTGGGCGCCTTCTGGGCCTATTACGAGCTGGGCTGGGGCGGCTGGTGGTTCTGGGACCCGGTGGAGAACGCCAGCTTCATGCCTTGGCTGGTGGGGGCGGCGCTGCTGCATTCGGCCATCGTGACGGAGCGGCGCGGGGCGCTGACCGGTTGGACGGTGTTCCTGGCCCTGGCGGCGTTCGTGTTCTCCATGCTGGGGGCGTTCCTGGTGCGGTCGGGCGTGCTGACCAGCGTCCACGCCTTCGCCGTCGATCCGACGCGGGGGGTGATGCTGCTGAGCATTCTGGGCGTGACGGCGGGGGCGGGCTTCATCCTGTTCGCGTGGCGGGCGCAGACCTTGGCGCCGGGCGGGGCCTTCGCCCCGGTGAGCCGGGAAAGCGCCATCGTCTTGAACAACATCCTGCTGTCGGCGGCGACGGCGACGGTGCTGCTGGGCACGCTGTATCCGCTGATCCGCGAGGCGACGGGCGGGGAGACGGTGTCGGTGGGGCCGCCGTACTTCAACCTGACCTTCACGCCGCTGCTGATCCTGGCCTTCATCATCCTGCCGGCGGGCCCGTTGCTGGCCTGGAAGCGCGGGGACGCCAAGGGCGTGGCCCAGCGTCTGGGCCTGGCGGCGGCGATCGCCGCGGGCTGCGCGGTGCTGGCGGTAGTGCTGATCAGCCCGCGCCATGCGGTGGCCAGCGCGGGCCTGGGCGTCGGGGTGTGGCTGATCTGCGGGGCGGCGGTGGAGATCGCCGAGCGCATCAAGCTGTTCAAGGCTCCCGGGGCGGAAGTGAAGCGCCGCCTGACCGGCCTGCCGCGCGGGGCGTGGGGCACGACCCTGGCCCATGCGGGCCTGGGCGTGTTCGTGCTGGGCGCGGTCTATGAGACCACCTGGAAGGTGGAGGCGGCCGAGGCCCTGACCCAGGGCGGGCGGTTGAGCCTGGGCGCCTATGAGGTGCGGCTGGACAGCGTGGCGGTCCATGACGGCCCCAACTATCTGGCGGAGCGCGGCGTGGTGCGGGTGACGCGCGACGGCGCGGCGGTCTGCACCGCGCAGCCGGAGCGCCGGTTCTATCCCGCCGGCGGGCAGACCACCTCTGAGGTGGCCCTGTGCCTCAAGGGCGTCGACGACCTTTATATCGTCCTGGGCGAGCGGCGGGCTGGGCCGAACGGCGAGCCGGCCTGGCTGGTGCGGGCCTATTTCAATCCGTGGGTGCGGCTGATCTTCCTGGGGCCGTTGATGATGGCGCTGGGCGGGCTGGTCTCGCTGTCCGACCGGCGGCTGCGGTTCGCCGCGCCGGCAAAGGCCGAAGGGGCTAAAGCATGAAGACGGCGGCGCGCCTTTTCGCCGTGATCGGCGCGGTGCTGTGCATGGCGGCGGCCTCCGATCCGTCCGAACGCCTGGAAGATCCGGCTCAGGAGGCCCGCGCCCGCGAGATGTTCCGCGAGGTGCGCTGCCTGGTCTGCCAGAATGAGTCGATCGACGATTCCGAGGCCGAACTGGCGGTGGACCTGCGGCGCGTGGTGCGAGGCGAAATCGTCGCTGGCCGCAGCGATGATGAGATTCGACGCTTCCTCGTTGAGCGTTATGGCGAGTTCGTGCTGCTGAAGCCGGCGTTTTCAGCCGGAAACGCGGTGCTTTGGCTCGCGCCTTTTGGGATCGTGCTGGCCGGCGGAGCGTTGCTGTTCGGGTTGCTGCGCCGTCGGCCTAAGAAAGCCGAGGGGCTAAGCGCCGAAGAAGAAACCCGCCTGAAAGCTTTGCTGGACAATGACTGAAACGGACTGACACGAACGCGCCTCAAAAACGCCGTTCGCGCATGTCGGAAAGTTACGTCGGGAGCCTTTGCTCCCCGAGGCATCGCACCTAGGTTCTCTGCGAGACAAATCCCGGCCGAACACCGGGGACGAGGAAAGAGACGAGAATGGCCGCAAGGAAGACCGGAATGATCGTGGGCGCCGTGGCGGGCGCGGGCGTGGCCTGCGCAGCCCTGGCTGGCGTGGGCTTTCGGATGGCCCCCGCCAACGCAGACTCGCGACCGGTGTTGATGAGGACGTCCGCCACCACGCCGATCTTCGCGCCGCCCCCGGGCGCGCCGATGTCCTTCGCCGACATCTTCGAACAGGTGTCGCCGGCGGTGGTCTCCATCGACGTGACCTCGCGCGCCGATCCGCGCACCCTGGCCCAGCGCATTCCGGGCCTGCCCTTCGGCCTGCTGCCGCAGCAGCCGCAGGGCGAGAACAACGAAGAGGGCGAAGGCCAGACCCAGCAGGGCCAGCCGCGCCTGCCGCGCCAGCAGTCCTCGGGTTCGGGCTTCTTCATCTCGGAAGACGGCTACGTGGTCACCAACAACCACGTGATCGAGAACGCCGAGGAGATCACCGTCACCCTGAAGGACGGCAAGGAGCTGAAGGCCACCATCGTCGGCCGTGACGAGGGCACCGACATCGCCGTGCTGAAAGTGCAGGGCAAGTCGGGCGAGAAGTATCCCTTCGTCAGCTTCGAGAACGCCGCCAAGCCCCGCGTGGGCGACTGGGTCATCACCATCGGCAACCCGTTCGGCCTGGGCGGCACGGCGACCGCCGGCATCATCAGCGCCTACGGCCGCGACATCGGCGAGAACTTCGTCGACTTCATCCAGATCGACGCGCCGATCAACCGGGGCAACTCGGGCGGCCCGACCTTCGACATCTATGGCCGGGTCATCGGCGTGAACACGGCGATCTTCTCGCCGTCGGGCGGTTCCGTGGGCATCGGCTTCGCCATCCCCGCCGATCTGGTCGAGAGCGTGTCCAAGCAATTGATCAGCGGCGGCAAGGTCACCCGCGGCTATATCGGCGCCACCATCCAGGCCTTCACCGCCGAGATGGCGGAAGCGCAAGGCATGGGCGACCAGCGCGGCGCGATCATCGCCGACCTGGTGCCGGGCGGCCCCGCCGAGCGCGGCGGCCTGAAGCCGGGCGACGTGGTCACGGCGGTCAACGGCGTCGACATCAAGTCGAACGGCGAGCTGACCCGCGAAGTGGCCAAGGCCAAGCCGGGCGAGAACATCGGCCTGGACGTCATCCGCGACGGCAAGCGCACCAAGGTCAACGTCCGCTCGGGCACCCGGCCGTCGGAAAGCGAGCTGAACGCCTCCACCGACGGCGACGGTTCGGGCCAGGGCCGCGCCACGCCGAACACTCCGTCCGCCGGCCAGGCGGTGCTGGGCATGCAGCTGGTGCCGCTGGACGACGCGGCGCGCCGCCGCTTCAACCTGGACGCCAATGTGCGCGGCGTGGCCGTGGACAGCGTGACCGCCAACTCCAACGCCGGCGAACTGGGCCTGCGTCGCGGCGACGTGATCACCAGCGTCAACACCCGCGCTGTGACCTCGGCGTCGGAAGTCTCCTCGGCGGTGGACGCCGCGCGCAAGGCCAACCGCACCAGCGTTCTGCTCGGTGTGGTTCGGCAGGGCCGCGCCCTCTACCTGCCCTTGAAGATTACGAACTAAACTTCGTCGGCGCGGAGGTGAGTCGCCTCCGCGCCGAAATCATTGCGGCGAGGGGATCGCCGGGGCGACTGTCGAGCACTGGGGGGCTCCAAGCATGCGTATCCTGATCATCGAGGACGATCTGGAGGCGGCCGACGCCATGAAGCGCGGCCTGACCGACGCCGGCTACGAGTGTCTGCACGCGCCCGACGGCGAGGAAGGCCTGAAAGCCGCCCGAGACGGCGAGTTCGACGTGCTGATCGTCGACCGCATGATGCCCAAGATGAACGGGGTGGAGGTCGTGGAGACCCTGCGCCGCGAAGGCGACGGCACCCCGGTGCTGTTCCTGTCGGCCCTGGGCGAGATCGACGACCGCGTGGTCGGCCTGAAGGCCGGCGCCGACGACTATCTGGTCAAGCCCTACGCCTTCGCCGAGCTGACCGCCCGGGTTGAGGCCCTGTCGCGCCGCCGCGAGACCGGCGCCGTGGCGACCACCCTGAAGGTGGGCGAGCTGGAGATGAACCTGATCGCCCGCACGGTGCATCGCGCCGGCACGGAGATCGACCTGCAGCCGCGCGAATTCCAGTTGCTGGAGTTCATGATGCGCCACGCCGGCCAGTCGGTGACCCGCACCATGCTGCTGGAGAAGGTCTGGGAATATCACTTCGACCCCCAGACCAACGTCATCGACGTCCACATTTCGCGTCTGCGTTCGAAGATCGACAAGGGCTTCGACCGTCCGATGCTGCAGACGGTCCGCGGGGCGGGCTACCGTCTGGACGCCTAGGGGCGGGCTATGCGCCTGCCGCGCCTTCTCCGCACCACGCCGTTTCGGCTGACGCTGCTGTTCCTGGCGCTGTTCGCGGCGGCGGCGGCGGCGTTCCTCGGCTATATCTATATCGCCACCGCCGGCGAGGTGAACCGCCGCGCGGACAAGGAGATCAGCCGGGAGATGGAGTCGCTTCAGGCGGCCTATCGCCTGGGCGGGGCCGACGCCCTGAACCAGACCCTGGTCGAGCGGTCCCTGGGCGAGCGCCCGTTCCTGTACCTGCTGATGACGCCGGACGGGAAGCGGCTGTCGGGCTCCATCGAGGAGAGCCCGGTGGCCGATTTCGGCGACGCCAAGGACAAGTGGACCACCTTCACCCTGACCGAAACCGACCTGGACGGGGCCGAGGTGAAGCGCCCGGCGCGCGGCTATCAGGTGCGCCTGGACCAGGGCGAAATCCTGTTCGTGGGCGCCGACGTGGGCGAGTCCGAGTCCTACGTCATGAAGATCGTCCGGGCCCTGTGGGGCGCGGGGGCGCTGGTGATCGTGCTGGGCCTGGCGGGGGGCGTCCTGATCAGCCGCAACGTCAGCGCCAGCATGGGCGGCTTGGCCGAGGTGGTGAACGCTGTCCGCTCCGGCGACCTGAAGGCTCGCGCGCGGGTCCGCGGCACCCGCGACGAGTATGACGAGCTGGCCGAGGGCCTGAACGACATGCTCGACCGGATCGAGCGGCTGATGGGCGGCCTGCGCCACGCGGGCGACGCCATCGCCCACGACCTGCGCTCGCCCCTGACCCGCCTGCGCGCGCGGGTGGAGGTGGCCCTGATCGAGGCCGAGAACGGCAAGGGCGATCCCATGAAGGCGCTGGAGCAGGCGCTGGAGGACACCGACGGGGTGCTGAAGACCTTCAACGCCGTGCTGGCCATCGCCCGGCTGCAGGCGGCGGGCTCGGCGCCCGACCCGCAACTGTTCGACGCGGCTGACCTGGCCTCGGACATGGCAGAGCTCTACGAGGCCGTCTCCGAGGAGAAGGACCAGACCTTCGAGGCGGAGATCACGCCGGGCCTGGCCATCAACGCCAACCGCGAGTTCATGGCCCAGGCCCTGGCCAACATCCTCGACAACGCCATCAAGTACACGCCGGAGGGCGGGGCGATCATGCTGCGTCTGCGCCGGCGTTCGTCTGGCGACGTGGAGTTCTCGGTGACCGACAACGGGCCGGGCGTGCCCGAGTCCGACCGCCCCCGCGTGGTCGAACGCTTCGTGCGCCTGGAGCGCAGCCGCAGCCAGCCGGGCGCGGGCCTCGGCTTGTCGCTGGTCTCGGCTGTGGCGGCGGCGCACGGCGGCCGCATCGAGCTGGCCGAAGGCGCGGGGGAATATGACGGCCGCGGCCCCGGCCTGCGCGTCGCCTTCGTGATCCCGCCGGCGAGCTGATGACTTTTCTCAAATTGTAGATACAATATGTTCAGCTTCGATGCGCAGAAGGACAGGGTCAATCGTCAGAAGCATGGCGTCTCCCTGTCTCGGGCATCGGAAATCGATCTCTTGGCGATCGTTCCAGACGATCGCCTGGACTATGGCGAGGCGCGGTTTCGAGGGTTCGGCCTTCTTGATGAAGAGCCGCACTGTCTGGTGTTCACGCTTCGTGATGGGCAGGTAAGGGCGATCAGTCTTCGCCGGGCGCGTATGAAGGGTTTCGACGTTATGTCCCAGAAGCCGACTGACGAAGAAATCATCATCGACGATGAGAATCCGGAATGGACGGAATCGGACTTTGCGCGCGCTAAGCCGCCACATGAAGTCCTGCCTCCTGAAGTCCTTGCCCTGTTCAAGAACACCAAGCGCCGCGGCCCGCAGAAGGCGCCAACCAAGGCGGCCGTCTCCCTGCGTTTGAGCCCGGACGTTCTAGAGCACTTCAAGGCGAGCGGTCCCGGATGGCAGACCAGGATCGACGAGACGCTGAAAAAGGCCATCGCGCGTAAAATCGCGTGAGACTCGTCGAGCTGATCCAACCCTGCGGGCCGGTGATCGACGCCAAGGCCGCTGAGCGCACCCATGAGATCCTGGCCAAGGCGGCCACGGTCGACGGCTGGATCGCCTCGCTCGAGGCGGGTTGGCCGTCGCTGGCGCCGGTGTTCGCGGCCGCGCCCTATCTGGCGGGGCTGGCGCGGCGCCGTCCGGCCAGTCTGCGCGCGGCGCTGGAGGGTGATCCGGCCAAGGTGGTCGAAGCCATCGTCGCCGAGGCCGAGGCCGCCGGCGACCTGGAGCTGGAGCCCGCCCGCGAGCGCCTGCGGCATCTTAAGGCCGACCTGCATCTGACCACGGCCCTGGCCGACCTGGGCGGGGTCTGGGACCTGGACGCGGTGACCGGCAGCCTGACCCGGTTCGCCGACGCCACGCTGCAGGCGGCCCTGAAGCTGGCCGCACGGGCGGAGGTGGAGCGCGGGACCCTGACCGCCCTGGGCCAGGGCGCGGCGGGGCCGGTCCCGGGCCTGTTCTGCGTCGCCATGGGCAAGTACGGGGCGTTCGAGCTCAACTATTCGTCCGACATCGACTTCTCGATCTTCTACGAGCCCGAGGCCCTGCTGCTGGCCGAAGGGGCGGAGATGGAGACGGTCACCGTCCGCATCGCCAAGGCCACGGCGCAGATTCTTCAGGACCGCACGGCGGATGGTTATGTCTTCCGCATCGACCTGAGGCTGCGACCCGACCCGTCCTCGACCCCGCCGGCCATGACCGTGGACGCGGCCATGGATTACTACGAGAGCGTCGGCCAGAACTGGGAGCGGGCGGCCCACATCAAGGCCCGCAGCGCGGCCGGCGACATCCCGCGCGGCGAGGCCTACATCAAGGGGCTGCAGCCCTTCATCTGGCGGCGGAACCTGGACTTCGCGGCCATCGCCGACATCCATTCCATCAAGCGCCAGATCCACGCCTACAAGGTGGATGAACGCCTGACCGCCAAGGGCGCGAACCTGAAGCTGGGGCGCGGCGGCATCCGCGAGATCGAGTTCTTCGTCCAGACCCAACAGCTGATCCTGGGCGGGCGTCGGCCGAACCTCCGGGGCCGGCGGACCCTGACGGCGCTGGACGCCCTGACCCAGGAAGGGCGGGTGGAGCGCGAGACCCGCGACGCCCTGACCCAGGCCTATCGCGACCTGCGCGCGCTGGAGCACCGGGTGCAGATGATCGCGGACGAGCAGACCCACAAGCTGCCGGAGAGCGACGCCGAGCGTAAGAAGGTGGCCGCCCTGTGGGGGCAGGCGAACCTGCGCAGCTTCGACGCCGCCGTGGGCCGTCTCCTGAAGGACGTGAACCGCCGCTACGGCAAGCTGTTCGCGGGGGAGGAGGCGCTGTCCTCCAAGTTCGGCAGCCTGGTCTTCACCGGGGTGGAGGATGATCCGGCGACGCTGGAGACCCTGAAGCGCATGGGCTTCTCCAACCCCGAGCGGGTGTCGCAGACCATTCGGGGCTGGCACCACGGCCATGTGGCGGCCACGCGGACGGAGCGGGGGCGCGAGCTGCTGACCCGGCTGGGCCCGCGCCTGCTGGACGCCGCCCACGCCACGGGGGCGCCCGACGCGGCCTTCAACCGGTTCAGCGACTTCTTCGCCGGCCTGACCTCGGGCGTGCAGATCCAGTCGCTGTTCCTGGCGCAGCCGAAGCTGTTCGAGCTGATCGTGCAGGTCATGGCCTTCGCTCCGCGTCTGGCCCAGACCCTCGCCCGGCGGCCGGCGGCGCTGGACGCCCTGCTGGACCCCAGCTTCTTCGGCGCCATCGAGATCGACGCCGCGCCGCAGCTGAACCTCGAGGATTTCGAGGGCGGCATGAACCGGGTGCGCCGCTTCTATCGGGAGCAGGCGTTCCGAGTCGGCTTCCGCGTCATGAGCGGTTCGGTCAGCGCCTCGGACAGCGGCCACGCCTTCGCCGACCTGGCCCATGCGGTGATCCGGGGCCTGGCCCCCGCCGCCATGGCCGAGACCGTGCGCCAGGGCGGCGCCTTTCCCGACGGGGAGGTGGCGGTGATCGCCCTGGGCAAGTGCGGTTCCGGCGAGATGACGGCGCGATCCGACCTGGACCTGATGACCCTGTACCGCTCGGCCGATCCTGCCGCCATGTCGGAGACCAAGGGCTGGGGGGCGGAGACCTTCTTCGGCCGCTTCACCCAGCGTCTGATCGCGGCCCTGTCGGCGCCGACGGCAGAGGGGGACCTGTACGAGGTCGACATGCGCTTGCGCCCCACGGGCAGCAAGGGACCGGTGGCGGTGAGCCTGTCGTCCTTCGACCGCTACTATGCCGAGGAGGCGGAGGTGTGGGAGCTGATGTCCATGACCCGCGCCCGCGTGGTCTGGGCCAGCAGCGAGGCCTTCGCCGCCGACGCCCAGGCCGCCGTCGAGACGGCCCTGCGCCGCCCGCGTGATCGCAAGGCGACGGTGAGGGCGGTGCGCGAGATGCGCGCCCTGGTGGCCCGCGAAAAGCCGCAGAAGGGCGACTGGGATCTGAAGCTGGGGCCGGGCGGCTTCGTGGACATCGAGTTCGCCGCCCAGTTCCTGCAGCTGGCCCACGCGCCGGACGGCGGCCCCCTGAACCAGAACATCGCCGACAGCTTGGCCGCCATGCGCGAGGCTGGCCTGGCGGACGCCGAGGCCCTGACCGTGCTGGAGCAGGCTTGGGACCTGCAGCAGGCCGTGCAGCAGGTGCTGAAGGTGGCCCTGGACGACTACGCCGACCCGGCCCTGGAGCCCAAACCCTTCCAGGCCCTGCTGGCCCGCGCCGGCGGCGCCAAGGACCTGAAAGGCCTGAAGACGAAGATCGCCAAGGCCCAGAAGGACGCCCACGCCGCGATGAAGGCGGTGGTGGGCTAGGCGCTCAAGCCTTGCCACAACCCCGATAAGCCGCTCTCCTTCGCTTTCGCGCCAGGGAGGTGTCGGCGATGGGGTTCAACTCGATCAATCTGCGGGTCGTGCAGCGGGTGGTGATCTGGGCGGCGGTGGGCGCCGTCTGGGTGGGGACCGCCGCGACGGCGGCCCTGAACGTGCGCAAGCAGGAGGCCGCCGACCGGCAGGAGGCCGCGCGGTGGTCGGTGGACGGCGAGCCGTGCCCGGTCATCACCGAGGCGGCCTATGACGCCGCGCCCCTGTCGGTGTCGGAGACCCGTTTCTACGGCATGAAATTCGAGCGGCGGGTGGGGCACGTGATGTGTACGCGCGTCCTCGTGGACGGTCAGAAGGACAAGCAGCCGGTTTGCCAGTTCACCGGCCCGGTCTTCCTGCGCGCCGAGGCGGCGGGGAAGGCGGGCTACTACGCGCCGGGACAGGGCAAGGCGGCCCGCGTGGCGATGGTGGACGGCAAGCTGCGCTGCGCGATGGTGCCCAAGTTCAAGATGTTCGCCGAGGGCGGGCGGTTGAACTACGGGGAGTGAGGCGGTCCCTCAGCGGGGCTTTCCCCCATCCGTCATCCTCGCCCTTGTGGCGAGGACCCAGAAACGGCTGAGCTTCAGAAGGAGGCGGTGCGGCGGCTGCCGCCTTGGATCATCTTTCGGCGCGGAGTCTCTGGGCCCTAGGCACGAGGCCTAGGGTGACGGGTGAGGGAGGCTTACAACGCCACCTTCACGGACGCCCGCACCACGCGCGGCGCGCCGGGGAAGATCCAGAGCGGGCTGTAGGAGCTGGCGGCGTAGTGCTCGTCGAAGAGGTTGTCGGCCTCGACGCGCAGGCTCACCCGCTCCGTGACGCCGTACTCCACCGCCGCCTTGGCCTTCCAGTAGGCGGGCAGGCGCACGCCGCTGCCGTCGATGGCGGCGGCGCGGTCGCCGGTGTGGGCGAGGCCGGCGGTGACGGACCATTCCGTGCCGTGGGTCGTCGGGAAGCGGCCGACCACATAGAGCGAACCGGAGTGTTCGGGGACGTTCAGCACGTCCTTGCTGGCGAAGGCGGCGTCGTCGGTTTCGGCGTCGGTCCAGGCATAATTGCCCACCACCTGCCAGGCCTCGCCCAGGCGCCAGGCGGCGTCCAGCTCCAGCCCGCGCGTGGTCAGCTTGCCCACCGGGGCCAGGAAGTTCGGGTCGGTGGGGTCGTTGGTCAGGATGTTGCGCTTTTCGATGTCGAACCAGGTGAGGTTCACGTCGAGGTCGTCCCAGGCGCCGGAGAGGCCGACCTCCCAGCCCTTGCCCTCCTCGGGCGCGAAGCCCGCGCCGGTGCGGCCGGTGCCCGAATTCAGGACGAAGGAGCGGCCGTAGCTGGCGTGCAGGGTCCAGGCCTCGGCCAGGCGGTAGCGGCCGGCCAGGCGCCAGTCGAGGGGGTTGTCCTCTGCCTTGCCCACCGCGCCGGTGCGGTTGTTGCGGATCTTCTGGCGGTAGTTGTCGTAGCGCAGGCCGCCCAGCAGGCTGAGGCGGTCGGTGACCTCCCACAGGTCCTGGGCGTAGAGGGTGACGACGTCGCGGGTCTCGCGGTTGTCGGTGAAGGGCGCGAGGGTCGGCTGCGGGCCGCCATAGACCGGGTTGTGGACGTCGATCGGATAGGGCGCGGCGGCGGTGGGGTTGCGGCGCTGCCAGCGCTCCTGGAAGTCCATGGTGTAGGCCTTCACCCCGAAGCCCAGATTGTGGGTCCCGGCGGCTTCGACGCGGCCGTTCAGCTCCAGCCGGCCGGAGATGTCCTGGGTGCTGAAGTCGCGCTCACGGCGCTGGCGCCACAGGGTGTCGCCCACCAGTCGGGAATGGTCGCTGGACAGGCCCCTCAGCGTGCCGGTGCGGTAGGCGAAGCCGCCGTTCAGGCTCCAGTCCTCGTTGAGATGCCAGTCGCCGGTGACCTGATGCCGCTCGTTGCGGAACTTGGTGGTCCCATCGGCGGGCTCGCCGAAATAGCGCGAGCGGGGGATGGCCAAGGCGTCGCCGTTCAGGGCGGGCAGGCCCCGGTCGAAGGGCGTGTCGAAGCGGGTGAACTCGCCCACATAGGTCAGGCGCAGGTCGTCGGTCGGCCGCCAGGTGAGGGATGGGGCGATGACCTGGCGGTCCAGGTCCACATGGTCGCGCCAGCCGTCGCTGTGCTCGGCGGCCACCACCAAGCGGGCGGCGAGGTTGTCGGTCAGCGGACCGGTCAGGTCGACCTCGCCGCGGCGCAGGCCGAAGTAGCCGACGGTGGCGGTTAGGCTGACGGCGCGCTCGAAGCGCGCGGTCTTGGAGACGATGTTGACCCGGCCGGCGGGGTCGATGTCGCCGAACAGGGCGCCGGCGGGGCCTTTCAGGATCTCGATCCGCTCGGCCGTGGCCGGGTCGCGGGGCGGGGCCAGGCCGCGGTTGGCCAGGAAGCCGTCCACATAGTACTCGGCCCCACCGTCGGGCGTGCCCAGGAATCCGCGGATGGCGAAGTTGTCCATGACCCCGCCGCGGTTGTTCTGCTGGCTGACGCCGCTGACCAGCTCAAGCGCGTCGGCCAGGCGCACGGCGCCCACGGCCTCCAGCAGGTCGCTCTCCACCGCGCGGCTGGACGGAGACATGCGCTCCGTCACCGCGCCGGCGCTGAGGGTCACGTCGCGGGCCACGCCCCGGCGGCCGAGGATGACGATCTCGCCGACCTCATGGGCGGCGTCGGGCTTCACCGGTTCGACCTGCGTCGGTTCAGGGGCGGCGAGCAGGCACAGGCTCGCGCAGGTCGAAAGGAAGGACACCAGCAACTCCGTTTGTAATGTTATTACATATCGGTTACTGGCTCGACCGTTATGATGTCAACCGCTCCCGCCGCCGCGCCCACTGGCCGCATCCGCTCCATCGACGCCCTGCGGGGGCTGGTGATCCTGCTGATGCTGGTGGACCACGCGCGGGAGTTCTTCTTCATCCACGCCCAGGTCTCGGACCCCATGGACGTGCAGGCGACGGAGCCGGCGCTGTTCTTCACGCGGCTGTCGGCCCACTTGTGCGCGCCGGTGTTCGTGGCCCTGACCGGGCTGGGGGCGTGGCTGTACGGCGCCAAGCAGGGCGGGGCGAAGGCGGCGTCGAGCTTCCTGCTGAAGCGCGGCCTGTTCCTGGTGGGGCTGGAGCTGACGGTGATCAGCTTCGCCTGGACCTTCTCCCTCACGCCCTCGACCCTGTACCTGCAGGTGATCTGGGCCATCGGCCTGTCGATGATCGCCCTGGCGGGTCTGGTCCACCTGCCGCGTCCGGCCCTGATCGCCGTGGGGCTGGTCATCGTGCTGGGCCACAACCTGCTGGACCCCATCACCTTCGCCAAGGGCGAGCCGGGCCATGCGGTCTGGGCGATCCTGCATGAGCGAGGCTTCATCGACATGCCCTGGGGCGGGCGGGTGCGGACGTCCTATCCGCTATTGCCGTGGATCGGGATCGCGGCCCTGGGCTACGCCATCGGGCCGTGGTTCGCGGGGGAGGGCGCCGCGCGCCGCCGCCGGTTGGCGATCACGGGCGTGACCATGTTGGCCCTGTTCGCGGCGCTGCGGGCGATCAACGTCTATGGGGAGCCGACGCCGTGGGCGGCGCAGGGGGACACTCTCCGCACGGTGATGAGCTTTCTGAACATGACCAAGTATCCGCCCTCGGCCGACTTCGTGCTGCTGACCCTGGGCGTGGGCGCGCTGCTGCTGGCGGGGCTGGAGAAAGCGCCGGAGCGGCTGGTGGGACTGCTGGCCGTGTTCGGCGGGGCGCCGCTGTTCTTCTATCTGATCCACCTCTACGGCCTGCACCTGCTGAACCTGGCGGCGCTGGCGGTGTTCGGGCCCAATCAGGGCGAGGTGTTCAGCGTGCCGGGCGTGGCCTGGTTGTGGCTGCTGGCGGCGGTGGTCGCGGTTCCGTGCTGGTACGCCTGCCGCTGGTTCGCGGGCGTGAAGCGGCGAAGCGGACGGTGGTGGATGAAGTATCTGTAGCGGTTGGGGGTTGCGTGCTCGACTGGTCGCTGACGCCCCCGCTCAGCATGACGAGCTCTTTGCACTGAGTTCGTCATCCTGAGCCTGTCGGAGCCTGCCCTCGGGCCGGCGAAGCCGGTCCCGGGGGGACGCACGGCTTCCCGATCCCCGCCCATCCGCCTTCGCGGGGATGAGCGGAAGTCAGGTGGTCTTTACGCGTCCTGCAAGGAAGCGTTGTCGATGACGAAGCGGTACTTCACGTCGCTGCGCTGCATCCGCTCATAGGCTTCGTCGATCTGCTGGATGCGGATCATCTCGATGTCGGAGACGATCCCCTTCTCGGCGCAGAAATCGAGCATCTCCTGGGTCTCGGCGATGCCGCCGATCAGGGAGCCGGCGATCGACTTGCGGCCGAAGATGAGCGTTCCGACGTTCGGCGACGGGTGGGAATGCTCCGGCACGCCGACCAGGCACAGGGCGCCGTCACGCTTCAGCAGGGCGGTGAAGGCGTCCAGGTTGTGGCTGACCGAGACGGTGTTGAGGATGAAGTCGAAGCTGTTGGCGTGCGCCGCCATCTCGTCGGCGTTGCGGGAGACGACCACCTCGTCGGCGCCCAGGTCCAGGGCTTCCTGGCGTTTGGACTCCGAGGTGGTGAAGGCCACCACGTGGGCGCCCATGGCGTGGGCCAGCTTGACCCCCATGTGGCCCAGGCCGCCGATGCCGACGATCCCGACCTTCTTGCCCGGACCGACGTTCCAGTGACGCAGGGGCGAGTAGGTGGTGATGCCGGCGCACAGCAGCGGGGCGACCGCGGCGAGCTGCTCCGGCGCGTGCTTGATGCTGAGGACGAAGTCCTGGTCGACCACGATGCGGTCGGAATAACCGCCAAGGGTGTGGCCGGGGGCGTCGTCGGTGGGGCCGTTGTAGGTGCCGACGAAGCCGGAGCCTTCGCAGTACTGTTCAAGCCCTTCGTCGCAGGAGCGGCAGCTCTTGCAGCTGCCGACCATGCAGCCGACGCCGACCACGTCGCCTTCCTTGAACCTGGTCACGCCCGAGCCGACGGCGGAGACGCGGCCGACGATCTCGTGGCCGGGAACGCAGGGATACAGGGTGCCGCCCCATTCGGAGCGGACGGTGTGAAGGTCGGAGTGGCAGACGCCGCAATAGGCGATCTCGATCTGCACGTCCTTTTCGCCAGGGGCGCGGCGGACGATGTCCATGGGTTCGAGGGGTTTGTCGGCGGCGTGCGCGCCATAGGCTTTAGCGGTCATGGGGAGAGAGCCCTCGCGTGAAGTCGAACGGAAAGGACGGCCGCCGTCGCGTCGTCCGCAGGGCAAGGTAAGGCTTCGCGATTGCTGGGATTAGGGGCGGAATGTGGCATGTAGTCATGAGCTGAGATCATGAATTCGCGGAGCCGGCGGCCATGGCCCGGACCAACATCAACGACCTGTCGGCGTTTCTGGCGGTGGCGCGGCAGCGCAGCTTCACCCGGGCGGCGGCCAATCTGGGCGTGTCGCAGTCGGCGCTGAGCCACACGATCAGGGGTCTTGAGGCGCGGCTGGGCGTGCGGCTGCTGACCCGCACCACGCGCAACGTGACCACGACGGACGCGGGGGAGCGGCTGCTGCAGACCATCGGCCCGCGCCTGGACGAGATCGACGCGGAGCTGGCGGCCCTGAGCGAGCTGCGCGACCGGCCGGCGGGCAACTTCCGGATCACGGCGACGGAGCACGCGGCGGCTACGGTCATCCTGCCGGCGCTGGAGCGGCTGTTGCCGGCCCATCCCGACATCCATGTGGAGGTGGTGGTGGACTACGGCCTGACCGACATCGTGGCCGAGCGGTACGACGCCGGCATCCGCTTCGGCGGCACGGTGGCCAAGGACATGATCGCGGCGCCGGTCGGCCCTGACCTGCGGATGATGGCGGCGGCGTCGCCGGCCTATTTCGCCGACCGGCCCAAGCCGCTGACGCCCCAGGACCTGACGGCGCACAACTGCATCAACATGCGCCTGCCCACCTATGGCGCGCTTTACGCCTGGGAGTTCGACGACAAGGACGGGCGCGAGCTGCGGGTGCGGGTGGACGGGCAGCTTGCGTTCAACAGCGCCGACCTGATCATCGGGTCGGCGCTGCGGGGCCTGGGCATCGCCTTCCTGCCCGACGTCATGCTGCAGGCCCACATCGACCGGGGCGATCTGGTCCCGGTCCTGACCGACTGGTGCGCGCCGTTCGCCGGCTATCACCTTTACTATCCCAGCCGCCGTCAGCTCAGCCCGGCCTTCTCGCTGCTGGTCGAGGCGATGCGGTATCGCGGGTAAGATCGGCCGTCAGGCGGTGACGGCCATCTCCTCCAGATACAGGGCCTCCAGGTCCTGGGCGGTGACCGAGGCGGCGGGCAAGGTGCGACGAAGCTTGCCGGCCCGCATCAGGCCGATGGTGTCGCCCACCTCCCGCGCGCGGAAAAGGTCGTGGGTGGCCATGAGGATCGCGGCGCCGCGGTCGCGCTGGCGGCTGAGCAGGTCGTGGAACTCGGCCGAGGCCTGCGGGTCGAGGCCGGAGGTGGGCTCGTCCAGCAGCAGGGCCTTGGCCTGCTTGGCGATGGCCAGGGCGATGCCGACCTTCTGGCGCATGCCCTTGGAATAGCCGCTGACCCGGCGGTCGAAGGCGGACTCCTGAAGCCCGGCCTCGGCCAGGCACGCCTTCAGCCGGGCGGGAGAACGGTCCTGCACCTGACCCAGATCGGCGAAGTAGGCCAGGTTCTCCAGCCCGGTCAGCTCGTCGTACAGGGCGACCATCTCGGGGATGTAGAGCAGGTGGCGGCGGGCGCCGAGCGGATCGCGGGCGACCTCGATCCCGTTGACGGAAGCCGAGCCGGCGGTGGGCTGCAGCAGGCCGAGGAACAGCTTGATGGTCGTCGACTTGCCCGCTCCGTTGGCGCCGAGCAGGCAATAGATCTCGCCCGGCGCGACGGCGAGGTCGAGGTGGTCCAGGGCGGTGTGCGCGCCGTAGGTCTTGGTCAGTCCGGTGGCCGTGAGCATGACGGCGTCTCCTAGAGGCTGGCGGCCGACCGGCGGCCAAGAACGGCGCCGGCGGCGAGAAAGGCGATGGCGGCGGCGAGCGCGGCCAGATCGACGAGGACGCCGGTTTGGAAGGCGCCGGCGGGGGCTTCACGGAACTGGAAGCGCGGCAGGTGGTCGTAGTCCTCCGACGCCAGGGGCTGGTCGTTCGCCAGGCGCTGGGCCAGCCAGGCCTTGGTCTGGGCGGTGAAGCTCATGGCCTGGGACTGGAAGGCGACAGCGCGGTCGGCGTCTGCTCCGGCGATGCGGTCCAGGGCGTCCTGCACGGCCACCGACGGCAGGAACAGGCGCAGGGCGTCCAGCACCGCCCGGCGTTCGGCGCGGGCCTGAAGCTGGCTCTGGACCAACGGCGCGAGGCGCTGGTCCTCCGCCGTCCGCTCCTTGAAGAAGTTGCGGATGCGGTCGGGGATCTTTGGGGCGGGATCGCCGGGGAGCTCCGGCCCGCGGGCCTCGCGCTGTTCCTTGCGGATGGCGCGGCTCTGTTCGAGGTAGTTGGCGGAGAACTGAAGCTCCGACGGGGCGGGCGAGACCACATTGGCCGTGGCCAGCGCCAGGGCGGGGGCCAGGACCCCGATGGCCAGCCAAGCCGCGCCGCCGGCCAGGGCGGCGTCGGTGGAGCGGCGGGCGAAGACATTGATCAGGGCGGCCAGGGCGATCCAGAACAGGCCATAGACCAGGACCACGACGGCCGTGGCGGCCAGGCCCTCCGGCTGGCTGGCCCCGAAGGCGATGAGGCTCGCCAGGACGATGGCGATCACCGGCGGCAGGACGAGGAGCGCCCGCGCCAGGGCCTTGCCCGCCAGCAGGCTGAGCGGTCCGACCGGCTGGGACAGGACCATGGCCGCCACCCCGCGCTCCCGCTCCCGCGACCACAGGTCGAAGGCGGCCGCCAGCAGGACCAGCGGCAGGACGAAGACGATGACGAAGGCCAGGTCGAAACGCCCGGCGGCGCGCACGGCGGGATTGTCCACGTCGACCTTGAAGTAGTCGAACATGGTGATGTCCTGCAGCGGGATCATCCGCGCGGCATAGGGATAGGCCTCGGCCTGGCCGATGGACAGGGCGGCCATGGCGCCGGGCCGTAGCACCAGGCGGAAGGGCGCGAGCTGCGGGGTGGACGAGAAGGGCCAGGTCCCGGCCGGCGCCTCGGCCAGCTGTTCGCGGCGCATCTCGACCAGGGGGCCGAGCTCATCGGTGATCAACTGAACGGTGGCGGCGCGCTCCTTCGCCCACTGGGCGCCGTTCCAGGCGCCATAGGCGGCCAGGGCGGCGAACAGGACGAGAAGCCAGGGCAGGGCGCGGTCGCGCAGGGCGCGGCGCAGTTCATGGCGGGTGATCGCGATCAGCGTCGTCACGGGGTGCGCTCCAGGCGGGCGGCTGCGAAGCCGGCGAAGGCGAGGCTGGCCAGCAGCCAGGCGGCGAGGATCAGCAGGTTGGTCTTCTGCGCCGCCCAGGCCTCGGCCGGGGTGGTCAGGCGGGGCTTGAAGGTGAGGCCGGCCGAGATCTTGGAGACGTCGGCCAGATAGACCTCGTCGGTGTTGGGCCGGTTCAGGCGCACGTCGCCGTTGAGCTTCTGGATCAGGGCGTAGCGATAGGTCTCCGCCTCGCTCAGGAACAGGCGGTGGGCGGCGAAGTCCGTGCCGGCGAAGGCGCGGGACCAGGGGGCGACGGCCATGGCGGGCGAGACGAGGCTGAAGGCCTGCTGCACGTCGTCCTGTTGGCGATAGGCGCCGAACAGGGCGTCGTAGTGGCGGTTGTAGGTGTCGGTGGAGTTCTTCTCCCCGAACTCCAGGGCGACGCCGGAGAAGTTGAAGGGCAGGTCCTCGACCTTCGTCACGCCGTGCTTCTTCAGCAGGCTTTCCTTGAGGGCGTCGAGGCGTTCGTCGGCGGGGTCGTGGCCGGAGACGCCGTTCTTGGCCTCGTCGGTGACGGCGGCCTCGAAGGCGGGGGCGCTGGGCGTGGGGTGCAGGCTCTCGGCCAGGGCCGGGGCGATGCGGGGGACCAGCAGGGTGGCGACGGCCCAGAAGCCGAGCAGCAGGACCAGGCTGGCCCGCGCCGAGGACAGCAGCGCCGAGACGCCGATGGTCAGGGCGGCGAAGGCGGAAAGATAGAGCGCATAGCCGGCGGTGATGGCGAGCAGGCCGACCGCGTCCGCCGCCGAGGCGCCGCCGGCCAGGAGCGCGGCGGCTCCGGCCAGGGCGAAGGCCGCCAGCAGGATGAGGCCGGCGGCGGCGAGACCGATGAGGCGGCCGAACACCAGGGTGCGGGCCGGGGCGCCGGCGCCCAGCTCCTGCTTCAGCCGCTCGCGGGCGCGTTCGCCGGAGAAAATGCTGAAGCCGGCCAGGATGATCAGCAGCGGGCCGACCACCTGCAGCGCCCAGGCGGCGGAGAAGCCGCCGAAGCGGCTGATCGCCGAGCCGCCTTCCATGGGCCGGTCGCGGGAGGGGTTCTGGGAGTGCCCCTCCAGCCGCACGGACGAGCCGAGGAAGTCATTGAGCCCCGGCTCGAAGGCCGCGAGGGGCGAGACCGGAGCATAGACGGTGCGGCCCGCATGGGCCGCGCCGTGGGGATTGATCGGCCCGAGATTGTCCCAAAGGACCTGGTCGCGGACCGTGGCGGCCTGCCGCTCCAAGGCCTGCGCCTGGAGGCGGGCGGCGCCCGTGGCCAGGCTGGCGGCGACCAGCAGCAGGATGGCGGCCGCCAGCAGCCGCAGGCGGTTGTCGCGGGCCATCAATTGGAGCTGGTTTCCCGCGACCACGAGCACCGGAGCGGTCATCAGAACCTCGCGCGCAGGGCGACGGTGACGTTCCGCGGGTCGCCGTAGGTGTTGTAGGTGTTGGGGCCGCCGACGCGGGCGTAATAGACCTTGTCGAAGGCGTTGTTCACCGAGGCGGACAGCGAGATCTTCGGCGTCAGGGCATAGCCGCCATGCAGGCTGAGCAGGGCATAAGGCTTCTGCTCGCGCACGCCGGCGACCCCGCCGCCGATGAAGGTGCTCTGGGCCTGAACCCCGGCGGCGACCCAGGCGCGGTTCCAGCCCGGAGCGGTGGGCGTGTACTTGGCGAAGGCCTTGACCGTGTGCTTCGGCTCCCAGGTGTCGAAGGCCGTGCCGATGAGGCTGGCGTTGGAGTTGGCCAGGTGCTCGGTCTCCAGGAAGGAGTAGCCGAAGGAGAGGTCGATCCCGGCATAGGGGCTGCCGTTGACCTCGAAGTCGGCGCCGCGCACCTCGACCTCGCCCAGTTGCAGGAAGAAGCCCGGGTGGGCCGGATCGGCGAAGGAGCGGTTGACGTCGCGGGTGCGGAACACGGCGAGGGAGGCGTTGAGGCCTTCGTTGAAGAAGCTGCCCTTGATCCCGCCCTCGATTTGCCGGCCCTCGCGCGGGTCCAGGGTCGTGCCGCCGTTCTCGTTCCACTTCAGGGCCGTCTGCGGGATGAAGATGTCCGAATAGCTGCCGTACAGGGTGATGTTCGGGCGCACGTACCAGACCACGCCGCCATAGGGGGTGACGACGCCGTCTTCCTTGCCCTGGCTGGAGAAGTTCGCGGGGTTCGGGTTCGGCGCGATGTTGCGGAACCTGGAGTCGAAGTCGCTGATCCGCGCCCCGACCACGACCGACAGGCCGTCGATCAGCTCGAACCGGCCCTGGCCGTAGAAGCCGCTCTGTTCGGTGCGGGTGATGCCGCCGTTGTTGTGGACGAAGTTCGGCATGGGAACCGCCGCGGCGTCGCCGAGCGCGATGCCCGAGCCGGCCGGCGTGCCGGTGTAGACGGGCAGGTTGGTGATGGCCGTGTATTCGTTGTCGTAGTTCTCGTAGCTGTAGCCGAAGGTCAGGGTGTGCTGGCGGCCGAACAGGTTGAGCGGGCCGGAGGCGTAGAGGTCGACGCCCGTGCGCTCGGTGGTCCCGTCGTTCTCGCGGCGAGTGTAGCTGGTGAAGCGCTGGGTCACCGGGTTGAAGCCCGTGCCCGGGGTCGGGTAGCCGTCGCGGAAGATCTTCTGCTGTTCGCGATAGGTGGCCTTGGCGCGCAGGACCCAGTCGTTGGCCAGTTCGTGGCGCAGGTCGGCGGCGTACTCCAGCGTCTCGTAGACGTTGAGATTCCAGTCCGGGTACTGGTTGGTGGAGCGCGGGACATCCAGGAACTGGTTGTGCAGCGGATGGCCGACCAGGAAGTAGTTGGCCAGGCCCATGCTCATGGCCTCGCCCCGGTCGTCCTGGTAGGTGATCATGGCCGAGGCCAGGGTGCGGTCGGTGACGTCAAAGTCGATGGCGCCGTAGGCGACGACCTTATCCTCCCGCGAGCGGTCCACGAAGAATTCGCGGTCCATGTACGAGCCCGCGAAGCGCCCGCGCAGGCGGCCGTCCATGGCGAGGGGGCCGCCGATGTCGGCCTCGATCCGGTAGTTGTTCCAACTCCCCGCCGACGCGGCGATGGAGCCGGCGAACTCACGCGGGGCGCGCTTGCGCACGAAGTTGGCGGTGCCGCCCGGCTGGCCCGAGCCCTTGAAGATGCCGGCGGGGCCGCGCAGCACCTCGATCTGGTCATAGACGACGAGGTCGAACTCCTGCGCCTGGCCACTGTTCCAGGCGGGGATGCCGTCATAGGACACGTCGAGCAGATAGCCGCGCGAGCGGATCTGGCCGATCAGGCCATCCCAGCTGGTGACATAGACGCCGGGGACCTGGGCCAGGGCGTCGACCATGGTGACCAGGTTCTGGTCCTGGATGCGCTGCTGGGTGATGACGCTGATGGTGTTGGGGACGTCGAGAACGGAGACCGCCTCCTTGCCGCCGATGGTCACGGTCTTGGCGGCGTAGCTGCCCTTGGCGCCCTGGACCGTCACGGAGGAGACGGAATGCTCCTCGCCGGCTTCGTCAGCGGCGGCGGGAGCGGCGATCAGCAGCGCCGCCAGAGGCGCCGCGCCGATCGCACACAGCACAGTGCGCGCATCCGCCAACAGGGCGGAGCGGGTGGTCTTGAACATCATGAAGCATCGCCCCCAAGGCGCAATTCCTACGAAGCGTTATGATATAACATACGATTCGTGAGGTGGCGATGTGGAGCGGGAGTTGTGGTGGGCCGGACTACAATCTCAGGCAGTCCGGCGCTTGGATTTTGCCGCCTATTCAGCCGCGGCGGGCAGGGCGACGCCCATGGCCGCCGCGACGCCCGCGCCATAGGCGGGGTCGGCGCGGGTGCAGTTGTCGATGTGCCGCTGCTTCACATGCAGGGGCGCGTCGGCGATGGATCGCGCGGTGTTCTCGAACAGGGCCGTCCGCTGGTCCTGCGTCATCAGGCGGAAGAGGTCGCCGGGCTGTTCGAAGTGGTCCTCGTCCACGCGGTGGTCGTAGTGGCGCGCCTCGCCTTCCAGGGGCAGGGCGGGTTCGGCCAGCATCGGGCTGTCGGCCCATTCGCCCAGGCTGTTGGGGAAGTAGTGCGGCGTGGCGCCCAGGTTGCCGTCCGTGCGCATGGCGCCGTCGCGGTGATAGCTGTGGAACGGGCACTTGGGCGCGTTCACCGGGATGTGGTTGAAGTTGACCCCCAGGCGATAGCGCTGCGCGTCGCCATAGGAGAACAGCCGCGCCTGCAGCATCCGGTCGGGCGAGAAGCCGATCCCCGGGACCACATTGGCGGGGGAGAAGGCGGCCTGCTCCACCTCGGCGAAGACGTTGTCGGGATTGCGGTTGAGCTCCAGCTCGCCGACCTCGATCAGGGGGTGGTCGGCCTTGGGCCAGACCTTGGTCAGGTCGAAGGGGTTGTGCTTGTGAGCGCGGGCCTGGGCCTCGGTCATCACCTGGATGGACAGGGTCCATTTGGGGAAGTCGCCGGCCTCGATGCTGCCGAACAGGTCGCGCTGGTGGCTTTCGCGGTCGGCGCCGACCACGGCCGCGGCCTCGCCGTCGGTGAGGTTCTCGATCCCCTGGTGAGAGCGGAAGTGGAACTTAACCCAGACGCGTTCGCCATCGGCGTTGATCAGGCTGAAGGTGTGGCTGCCGAAGCCGTGCATGTGGCGGTAGCTGCGCGGCAGGCCCCGGTCGCTCATGACAATGGTGATCTGGTGCAGGGCCTCGGGCAGCAGGGTCCAGAAGTCCCAGTTATTGGCGGCGCTGCGCATGCCGGTGCGCGGGTCGCGCTTCACCGCGTGGTTCAGGTCGGGGAACCGCAGCGGATCGCGGAAGAAGAAGACCGGGGTGTTGTTGCCCACCAAGTCCCAGTTGCCTTCCTCGGTATAGAATTTCACCGCGAAGCCGCGGATGTCGCGCTCGGCGTCGGCGGCGCCGCGCTCGCCGGCCACGGTGGAGAAGCGCAGGAAGACCGGCGTCTGCTTGCCCACCTCGGAGAACAGCTTGGCCCGGGTGTAGGCGGTCACGTCGCGGGTGACGGTGAACGTGCCATAGGCGCCGGAGCCCTTGGCGTGCATCCGGCGCTCGGGGATCACTTCACGGTTGAAGTGGGCCAGCTTCTCGATCAGCCAGATGTCCTGCAGCAGGGCGGGGCCGCGATGGCCGGCGGTCAGGATGTTGAGGTTGTCCGCCACGGGCGCGCCGGTGGCGTGGGTGAGAACAGGCTTGCCGGACATCGGACGCTCCATCGCTTGAGACGCCCGAGAATTTCTCGGGGGAAGCGGCAGCGCTTGGAAAATGCCGACATTGGAGTGACGTCTGGCGCGCGTATGGCGCAAAATCGGCAGAGGCCCGATCCGCTCGACAACGCCGGTTTCCAAAAATAGCCTTTTGCTTTTCGCCGACACCGCAAGATGCCCTCGACCTTTCCCCGAACCTGGACCTCGCGCTCTTCACCAGCCTCTACGGGGCGGTCGCGCTGGGGGTGTTTCTGGGCTTCGCGGGGCCATTCGGCTCCTTCCGGTGCCTGGCTTTCCCGCAGCGTTACGCCTTCTGGTTCGGGTGCGTGGCGACGGGGTACGGGCTGGCGATCGCCGCCTTGCAGATCTTCAGACGCACAGGCGGTGGTGGGTGGCGCGAGGCGCGATCGCCCAGGTGCGCCGCGACGGGCCGCAGACGATGATTGAGCTGACCGGCGGTCTGACCGTGCCGGTGGGCCGGACCTACCTCGCGGCCGTCCGCTCAAGCCTTCAGGTCCCCGTCTCCTGAGGCCGCCGGTGGCGTCGCCGTAAATTGCGGGCGCGCGAATGGCGTTGACGGATTGGGCCGTTGTTCGTGTCGGCGAGCCGGGTGAGAGGGCGGCGACCTTGAAGCTGCTGTATCGGAGATCCCATGCGACACCGACTTTTCGCCTGCGCCTTGCTGCTTGTCACCCCCGCTCCCGCCGTCGGTCTTGCGCAGAAGACGCCGTACTGAAGACCACCTGCGCCCAGACGCCTTCCGCCGTGAGCGAGCCGGACCTGGCCGGGCTGTGGGACTTCTACATGGACGTGGGCGGCGTCCCGAGTTTCGGCCTGCTGACCATCGGCCGGCTCGACGGACGCTATGGCGGAACCCTGACGCCCACGCGGACTGCGCCGGTGGTTTTGCACAGCCTCACCGTCAGCGACCGGAAGGTTCAGATGATCGTGGGCTCGCTGGAGAGCGACGTGGCCTTCAACGCCACGCTGTCCGGCGCGGGCGACCGGATGTGCGGGCTCGTCGCCTATCACGGCGGCCACCTGTACCCGATGGTGGCGCAGCGCCGGCCGCAGCGCTCGCCGGTAGGGCGGTAGTCCGCTTCAGCCGCCCAAATCCGCCTTACCGGGATTTCATGTTGGCCGCCCCAATCTTGCCACAATTCGCCACGCATGTAGCGCTACACATGTAGCGAGCATGCCTGGAGGCCGCCGTGATCGAAGCCCTGCCGCGACGCGAGAGGGAAGTGTTCGAGACCCTTTGCCGGTTGGGCTCGGGCGGGGCGGCCAGCGTCCGCGCGGCCCTGTCCGATCCGCTCAGCGACTCGGCGGTGCGCACCATGCTCACGCGGCTGGAGGCCAAGGGCCTTGTGGAGCGCGCTGACGGTGTGTTCCGCCCGGTCCAGAGCACCGAGACGGTGGCCGCCGGAGCCCTGCGCCGGATGGTCGACACCTTCTTCGCCGGGTCGGCGGCCAATGCGGCCACGGCCTTGCTGGGCATGGGCCCGCGCCTGACGCCTGAAGAGGCGGCGGCGCTGGAGAAGGCCATCGACGAAGCCCTGGAGCGCAAGTCATGAGCTGGACCCTGCTCGCGGCGCTGATGGTCAAGTCCGGGCTGATCGCCGGGGCGGGCCTGATCTGCGCGGCCCTGCTGACCCGCCGGCCGACGGACCGGGTGGAGGTGCTGCGGGGGGCGGTTTGCCTGCTGCTGCTTCTGCCGCTGGCCATGCTGGTTCTGCCGTCGCTGGACCTGCCGGTGCTGCCGGCCCTGGCGAGCGAAGCCGTCTCTTCCCTGCCGCCATTGACGTCGGTTCCGCCCGTGAAGATCGAGGTCTGGCCCCTGGCCAGTGTTGAGGTCTCCGCGCCGCAGATCGCCTGGCCACCCATGGCGACCGTGATCGTGGCGGCGTGGCTGGCCGTAGCGGCGGCCATCGCCGGGCGCTTCGCCTTGGGCGTGCTGCTGCTGGACCAGTGGACGCGGGAGGGAAAGCCCGTGGATTGCCCGGCCTGGCTGTCGGCGCTGGAGCGCCTGGCCCCCCTGGGCCGGCCGCGTCTGGTGGGCAGCGGCCGGGTGGGCGGTCCCCTGAGCTGGGGCGCGGCGCCGGGGGCGATCCTGGTCGATCCCGCCAGCCTGTCCCAGCCGCAGTCGGCGCCCGCCATCCTGGCGCACGAACTGGCCCACCTGCGCCGGAAGGACTGGATATTCCTGCTGCTGTCGCGGGCCGCCGTCGCCCTGTTCTGGTTCAGCCCCCTGGTCTGGCGGCTGCACGCCGCCCTTGCCGAGGCCTCTGAAGAAGCCGCCGACGCCGCCGCCCTCGAGACGGTCGACCGTCGGCTCTACGCCCGGGCGCTGGTGCGCCTGGCCGCCCAACCCGCGCCCGCCGCCGCCTTCGCCATGGCCGCGGACGCCCGCACCCTCAAGAAAAGGATCGCCAGCATCATGGCTGAAGACACCCCCCGCCGTCGCCCGCTGGCCGCCGCCTTCACCGTGGCCGCCCTGTGCGCCGTGACCGCGCCCCTGGCCGCCGTGGAGCTGAGCCGCCAGGCCCGTGCCGAGGCCGCCCCCGCGACCGTCGACACCGTTGTTTCCGAAGCCGCCGCCGATGCGGCCAAGATCATCCCGTCGCAGAAGCACGGCGTGAACCTGGCCGTGCTGGGGATCGAGCCCCCCGCGCCGCCGGCTCCGCCTCCGCCGCCCGCTCCGCCGGCGGCCTTCGCGCCCGCCGCCCCGCCGGCTCCGGCGCCGGTTCCGGCCCCGTCGGCCATCCCGGCTCCGCCCGCGCCCCCGGCCCCGCCGGCTCCTCCCGCTCCGTCGGCGAAGGGTGTCCACTATTACTATGCCTACCGCGAGGCCACGCCGGAGGAGCGCCAGGCCGCCGAGGAGGCCCGCCGTCAGGCCGCTGTCGCTCGTGAGCAAGCCGCCGTCGCCCGCCAACAGGCCGCCGAGGCTCGCGCCCAGGCGCAGCTGGAGCGGGCGAGGGCGGCAGCCGAACGCGCCGCCGCCGAAGCCCGGCGCATCAACGTGGCCGAGATCCGCGCCCAGGCCGAACGCGCCCGCGCGGAAGGCGAGAAGGCCCGCGAGCTGGCCGCCCGCCATCGCGCCGACGCTCGGGTCCACATGCGCGACGGGGCGGTGAACATGCGTCGCGGCGCCCGCCAGATGCGCGAGGAGGCTGTGCGCCTGCAGGACCGGTCCTATCGCGCCAAGCAGATCGCCGAGAACAAGGCGCGCGGCAATGACGTCACCGACGCCGAGCTGGTGGCCCTGAGCAAGCGCCTGCCGGGGCAGGCCGATGACCTGGAGCGCAACGCCGACCGCCTGGAGCAGCGGGCCGCTGACCCGGTGTAGATTTGGACTTTTCCTCCCCCGTTTTACGGGGGAGGAGAGAGGTTCGGGAACACTCCAGCTTGATGGGCGCTTAGGCTTCTCAACCGTGGTTACGCCACTGAAGAGGCTCTTCGATGTCCATTCTCATCTTCGCCGTCATCGTCCTGATCGTCGCCGCCCTGATCGCCTGGGCGGTTCAGAAGCTGCCGCTGCCGGCGCCGTTCGGCACGATCATTCAGGCCCTGATCCTGATCATCGCAGCCATCGTCATCGCCCAGCGGGCGGGACTGTTCTAGGCGTCGTCCGACTTCAGCACCACGGCCGAGCTGACCGCGCCCACGCCGTCGACCGCGCTCAGGCGGTCGACCAGGGCGGACAGGTCCTGGGCCGTGGCCGTGCGCACGACGGCGATCCCGTCCACCGGCCCGGTCACAGAATAGTAGCGCGTGATCTCCGGCCAGTGGCGGAAGCGCGCCACGACGGGCGCGCAGGGACGCTGGCTGAAGGTCAGGGATAGCACCGCCTTCAGCCCCTCGTCCTCGACGGCTCCGAGCACGGCGCGATAGCCCAGGATCACTTTGTCCCGCTCCAGCCGGGCCATGCGCGCCTGCACCGCCGTGCGCGACAGGGCCAGCTTCTGCGCAAGCGCCGTCAGGGTCATCCGCGCGTCCCGCGACAGCAGGGCGATGAGCCTTTCGTCGGTCGCGTCGCGGGCGCCTGCGTTCCGCCTAGGAGCCAGTTGGTTTTCGCTCATTCCGCAAGGTCCCGCCGCCGTCTTGCTCATGGCGACGGTCATTTCTCGTCCTCACAATCGACGGCCGAAGAGGGCTGTCAAGATGACGAGGGTCGGGGACTTGAGACTGCTGGACGACAAGGCCGTGCTGCTGGTGATCGACGTGCAGGCGGGGTTCGACGACCCGGCCTGGGGCGAGCGCAATAACCCGCGGGCTGAGAGCAATATCGCGATGCTGCTGACGGCCTGGCGCGGAGCCGGCGCGCCAGTGGTCCATGTGCATCATGACTCCGTGGACGTCGCCGGCCGGCTGCGGCCGGGCACGCCGGGCAACTTGCCGAAGCCGGTGGCTCAGCCCTTTCCGGGGGAGCCCGTCTATCGCAAGCGGGTCAACAGCGCCTTCATCGGCACGGGGCTGGAGGCGGACCTGCGGCGGCGGGGCGTGACGACCCTGGTCCTGGTCGGGCTGACCACCAATCACTGCGTCTCCACGACCGCGCGCATGGCGGGCAATCTGGGGTTCGACGTGGTCGTCGTATCGGACGCCACGGCGACCTTCGCCCGCGCCCATGTGGACGGGCGGATGCGGGACGCACAGGCGGTCCATGACGCGGCGCTCAGCGATCTGCAGGACGAGTTTGCGCGCGTGGTCCAGACCCGCGCCGTGCTGAACGGCTTGATGACCCCCGAGGCGGCCTGTGGATAGGGCGCTGTTCGCGGCCGCCGCCCTGGTGCTTGTTTCGGGGACCGCGTTGGCGCAGCCGAAGCCGGGGGATGATTTCTACGCCTACGCCAACTCGGACTGGTTGAAGGCCACGACCCTGCCGGCGGGGCGCGTCAGCCTGGACACCACGGCCATGCTGCGGGACCAAGCGACGGTGCGTATCCGGACGCTGGTGGAGATGGCGGCCAACGAGCGCGTCGCGGGGCCGGGCCGGCGGGTGGGCGACTACTACGCCGCCTTCCTGGACACGGCGGCCATCGAGGCGAAGGGACTGACGCCCATCGCGGGCGAGCTGGCAGCGGGTGCAGACCGAGGCGGCGCTGGAACGCCAGATCGCGGCCGACATCCACGCTCCGGGGCCCTACCGCGCCAGCATGGTCCGCAACCACGAGGCCTGGGTCCGAGCGTTCGACGTGACGCCGGGGGATCGGCTGAGCGTGGAGCGGGAGGTGAAGTTGTGGTGAGAGGCTAGAAGGACACCCCCGGCCGCAGCACGATTTGAAAGACCGCCAGCACGACGGCCAAGGCTACTGCGGGGACCACCAGTGCCAGCGCCTGAACCGCCACTACGCCCGTATGACGCCGCCGGTCGGCCGCAGCGCCCAGGGCCAGCCAGCCGGCGGCCGTCAGGTGGACGAGGAGGGGGATCAGCACCACCTCGATCGGGTGGCGGGGGACGCGGAAGGGGACGACCAGCACGACCGCCGCCAGCAGGGTGATCAGCACGCTCCAGCCGAAGGCGCGGCCTCGCGCCTCCAGCGGCGACAGGCGGGCCAGGACCGCGCCAGCCGCGGCCATGGCGACGGCGGCGAGGACCAGCAGGGCCGCCTTGGCCGGCGCGCCGACCTGTAGATAGGCCAGGGCGCGGCCCATGTCGTTGCCGGATAGGACCGTCCCGATGGCGAGCTGGCTGAACGCCTGGAACAGGCCGTGGGCCGCCATCCAGAAGAAGAACATGCGCCACGTGGACGACGCGCCGCGCATAGCCGCCAGCAGGATCAGGAAGACCACGCCGCTGCTCAGGGTGCCGAGCGCGCCGGTCCCTTGCAGCAGCTCGGCCACCGGCGCGTCGCCGGCCCAGTCGTGATCGTTGTGGAACAGGGTGGGCGACAGGCCGGCCCAGGCCTTGGGCAGGACCAGCCACAGCTCCTGCCAGAAGAAGGTCAGGTTGAAGGCGAGGGCGCACAGCACGACCGATCCCGGCGCCGGCAGGACGCGGTCATGACTGGGCCGGGCGAGCACAAGCCCCGCGATCAGCGGCGTGATCCCGAGGGCGAGAAGCACATAGAGGACGACGGTCATGGCCGCTGGCTTAGTGTTCGTACTTTTTGTTTCATAATCCGCCTGTCTCTAGGCAGGATTGATCTATGCGCAACTTGCTGCCGCATGGGCAGGTTTTCCCACTGCAGTGAGGCACCCGCTAGACCTCAGGGTTATAGATGACCGAGAAATGTCTCAGATCGTCCCAGCCCAAGTCGAGTCTTTCCCTACCGCCCCAACAACTCATCCATCGCCCGGGCCACGTTCTCCATGGTGTAGGGCTTCTGGACAACGGTGCGGGTCTGGTGCTGCTCGGGGAGTTGGGCCTGTTCGCCGTAGCCTGAGGCGAAGAGGAAGGGCACGCCCAGTTCGGCCAGCCGGTCGGCGATGGGGAAGCTGGTGCGGTCGCCCAGGTTGATGTCGAGCATGGCGGCGGTGGGCTTGAAGCTCTCGATGGCCTCCAGCCCCGCGGCCAGGGTGGCGGCGGTGACCACCTTGTCGGCGCCCAGGCGCTCGGTGATGTCCTCGGCGTCCAGGGCGATGATCAGGCTGTCCTCGACCAGCAGGACCTGATGGCCCTTCAGGAGCTGCTCCGGCGGCTCGACCGGGTGGCCGAGGGCGGGGCGGGGGTATTTGGACTTGATGGCGGGGGTGTGCTCGCCCGCCACCTCGGTCACATGGCGCGCGGGGATGCAGAACGTGGCCTCGACCCCGGTCTTGGGATAGGTGATGTCGGCGCTGCCGCCCAGGTCGTAGGGGACGGAGCGGTCGATGATGGTGGAGCCGAAGCCCTTGCGGCTGGGCTTGCGCACCGGCGGGCCGCCTTCTTCGCGCCAGGTGATGATCAGGTCGCCGTCGTCGTTGCGCTTCCAGTCCATGGAGACCGTGCCGCTGTCGGACAGGCTGCCGTACTTGGCGGAGTTGGTGACCAGCTCGTGGATCACCAGGGCCATGGTCGAATAGGCCTGGGGGTTCAGCAGGACATAGCCGCCGCTGGTGCGGATGCGGTCGGGGCGGTCGGCCAGGAAGGCGGCGGCCTCGGCGTCGATCAGGGCCTGGATGGGGGCGGGGCCCCAGTGGTCGTCGGTGATCTGGTTGTGGGCGCGGGCCAGGGCGTGGATGCGGCCGTCCACCAGCTTCACGAAGCTTTCGATGTCGTCGTCGTGCGGCTTGGACTGGCGCACCAGGCCGCGGATGACGCCCAGGATGTTGCGCACCCGGTGGTTCAGCTCGGCGATCAGCAGCTCCTGCCGCTCATTGGCCTGCTGGCGCTGGTGCATGGCTTCGTCGGCCATGCGCAGGACCACCTCGGTGAGGGTGGCGCGCAGGGTTTCGGCCACGCGCAACTCCGACGGGCTGAACGGCTTGGCGTGGCCCTCCACCAGCTCCTTCCACTCGGCGAAGCTTTCGCGGGGGGTCAGGCGCGGGCCGTTGGGGCCGTATTCGACCGGCTTGTGCGGATCGCCGCCCCAGCGGACGGAGCGGATGATCTCCTGGCGGAACAGCACCACATAGTCGCGGGCGGCGCGGGAGATGGGGATGGCCAGCAGGCCGGCGGCGCGGTCCTGGAACCGCTCCGCCTCGGGCAGCAGGTCGGCGATGTGGTCGGTGGTGAACACCTTGCCGTCGGCCACCTGGTCGATGGCGGCGACCAGGTGGCGGAAGTCCTCCACCTCCGGCGTGTGGCCGGACAGGGCGCTGGTCCCGTTGACCCAGACGCCCACGCCGTCGGCGTTGATGGCGTCGGTCAGGATCGAGCCCAGCCAGTCCGGATCGTTCAGCAGGGTGTCGTCGCTGGCCACGGCGCCGAGAAGCTGGTCGGAGATGTCGCGGGCCCGGCGCTCGAACTCCATGGTCTCACGGCGTTCGCGGCTTTCCAGGCGCATGGCGAACATCTGGGCGAACAGCTCGCAGACCGAACGCAGCTCGAAGCTCGGCCGCAGGGTTCCGTAGTGGTGGCAGGCGAACAGGCCCCACAGCTCCCCATCGACGATGATCGAGATCGACATGGAGGCGCCGACCCCCATGTTGCGCAGGTACTCGATATGGATCGGCGAGACCGAGCGCATGATCGACAGCGACAAGTCCAGCGGCTTGCCCGCCTCGTCCAGGGCCGGCAGGACCGGGACCGGCGTGGCGTTGATGTCGGTGATCACCCGCAGCAGGTTGCGCTTGTACAGGGCGCGGGCCTGGACCGGGATGTCGTTGGACGGATAGTGCAGGCCCAGGAAGCTGCCGATGCCGGGGCGCACCGCCTCGGCCACGACCTCGCCGGATTTGTCCTGGTCGAACTGATAGACCATGACCCGGTCGAAGCCGGACAGGGCGCGGATCAGGCGCGCGCCTTCGCGATAGAAGCTCGGGAAGTCCGTGGTGCGGTCGATGCGGGCGACCATGGAGCGCACGGTGTTGGTGGCGTCGCCGTGCATGCCCTCGGCGGGCTCGGCCTCGATGACGAACTGCTCGCCCGAGACGTGCAGGCCCACGTCGAAGGGCGGCAGGTCATCGCGCAGGCGGATGTTGAAGATCCGCTCCACCGCGTCCTCGCCGTTCAGCAGGGCGAAGCGGTTCTTGATGGCGTGGGACGCCTCGGTGGAGATCAGGTCGGCCAGACGCTGGCCGATGGCGGCCTCCCAGGTCTCGCCCAGGAAGGTGTCGAGATTGGCCGAGGCGCGCTCCACCACCCAATGCGGCGACAGGGCCAGCAGGAAGCCGATCGGCTGGATCGCGCCCAGCAGATGGATCGGCTCGCGATCGCAGTTGGTCAGATCGACGGGCTCAGACAAGGCCGACATGCCAACGTTCAAGTTCATGTCGTCCCGTGGTCTCGAAGCATTGGAAGACCGCCTTCGCGGCGCTGATGGCGGACGTCAGGGCTGCGTCCTCGGCGAGGTGCAGATCCAGTGAGGTTATAAAGCTTCGCCATGCATTTGGTTCACCGCCGGCCTTCAGGAAGTTCGACGGGGCGCCGGGCGGCAGGCGCTTGGCCAGCACGCCGCCGCCGAAGCGGGAGCCCTCCAGCACATAGACCGCGCCCAGGACGGCGGCGTCGTCGGCGAAGGCCGGAGCGGGGATCGGGGCGGGCGGCGTCAGGCCCAGGGCCGCCAGATCGGCGGCCAGGAGATGGGCGCGGGTGCGGGCGGTCCAGTCGCCGAGCAGGGCCTGGGCCCGGTCGGCAAGAGCGGTCTCCACGGCGGTGAAGCAGGCGGATTGGGCGGTCAGGAAGCGGCCGTAGTCGTCCGCGTCCGACAGGTCGAAGCGGGAGTACACCTCGTCGACCACATCATGTTGCGGCCGTGTGGCGTCGCGCAGTCGGGCGCGCGCGTTCATGAGTCAGCCGCTTGTGTCGACAAGTCTACATTACGCAACAAAGGGTTAGGTCCGAATTCGCTTGGACCTCATCCCGGCGGGTTAAGCAAGCGAAAGCGGGGCGGAGCGAGCCTTTCGTGCGGAATGCACGAACCTTGGGTGGCGCGCCGCGGCGGCCTCGCGGTCAGGCCGCGCTGCGGCCGATGTCCAGGCCTTGCTTCACCGGCAGGACGAAGCTGACCGTGGTGCCTTCGCCCGGCTCGCTGGACAGCTCCAGGGCGCCGTCGTGCATCTCGATCAGCGACTTGGTCAGGGCCAGGCCGAGGCCGGTGCCCTGGGTGCTCTTGGAGTGCTGGTGGCTCTCCACCTGCTCGAAGGGCTTGGCCAGGCGGCTGAGGTCCTCGGGGCTGATGCCGATGCCGGTGTCGCGCACGCTGATCCGCACCCGCTCGCCCAGGACGTCGCGCCAGGACTCGCCGCGGATGGTGATGGTCCCGCCCTTGGGCGTGAACTTGATGGCGTTGGACAGGATGTTGAGCAGGACCTGCTTCAACGCGCGGAAGTCGGCCTCGATGTCGGGCAGGGCGGGCAGCTCCACCAGGATCTTCAGGCCGGCGGTGTCGGCGCGGTTGCGCACCAGGCGCAGGGCGTCGTCGGTGACCTCGGCCATGCGGACGGCCTCGAACTTGAGGTTCATCTTGCCCGCCTCGATCTTGGCCATGTCGAGGATGTCGTTGATCAGGGCCAGCAGGTGCTGGCCGCTGTTGTGGATATCCTGGACGTAGCCCTTGTAGCGGGCGTCGCCGACAGGGCCGAACATCTCGGCCAGCATCATTTCGGAGAAGCCGTTGATGGCGTTGAGCGGCGTGCGCAGCTCGTGGCTCATATTGGCCAGGAACTCGGACTTGGCGCGGTTGGCGCCCTCGGCCTTGACCTTCTCCATCTCGTACTTGCGGGCGAGCTCGGCCAGCATCTCCTGGCTGCGCTCCAGGCTGACCACAGCGCGTTGCAGCTCTTCCTCGTTGCGGCGGCGCTGGGCTTCCTGGTTCTTCACGGCCGTGATGTCGGAGGCGGTCATGACCAGGCCGCCTTCGGCCGTGCGGCGTTCGGAGATGTGCAGCCAGCGGCCGTCGGTCATCTCGGCCTCGCGCACGCCCTTGGTTCCCTCGGGGGCCGGGTGTTCGCGCAGGATGGCGAGCTGGGCGTAGCGCTTGACCTGCTCGCGCGCGGCGCCGGGCTTCAGCAGCTTGGGGTCCAGGTTGAAGACCTGACGGTAGTTCTTGTTGCACATCAGCAGGCGGCCGCCCCGATCCCACAGGACGAAGGCTTCCGATGCGCTTTCGATGGCGTCACGCAGGCGGTTCTCGGCGGCCATGGCGCGGGCCTGGGCCATGCGCTCCTCGGTGACGTCCAGCACCACGCCGATGATGCGGGCGTAGCCATCCTTGCCCGGCTCCCCGGCGCCCTGGCCGCGGGCGTCGATCCAGATGGCGCGGGCGCCGCGAAGGCTGGGCACCTTGAACGAGACGTCGAAGGCCCCGTAGACGGCGGCGTTGGACAGGGCCTGGCGGACCTTGTCGCGATGCTCCGGCGAGACCCGGTCCAGCAGCTCCTGGCCGGAGACCACCCCGGCGCCGCCCCAGCCGAAGATGCCGCCGGTGATGTCGGACAGATAGACCCGGTCCTGGGCCAGGTCCCATTCCCAGATCCCGCAGCGCGCCGCCTCCACCGCCGTGCGGAAGCGGTTTTCGCTCTCGGCGAACTTGCGCTGGTCGGCGTCCATGCGCCGGGCCTGCAGCATCAGCATGCTGATCAGCACCCCGCCCACGCCCAGCGGGGTCAGCAGGGACATGATCCCGCTGATGTCCGCGCCGAAGGCCGGGCGGGCCACGGCGACCACGGCCAGCAGGGCGCCGTCGGCCACGGGGGCGGTGGCGGTTTCATAGCGGCTTTCGCCCTTGCCGCCGGCGGCGATGACCTTGGTGGCGGCGGTGGGGCCCTGGATCACCAAGGGGCGGCCGTCGGGCAGGGCGACGGCGACGCCGGAGCCGTCCTGTTCGCCCAGGCGCAGGCGGCGGGGATCGACGGCGGCGATCAGGCGGACGCGGCGGCCGGCCTCGTCGCGGACCACGGTGGAGGCGAAGATGTGCTCGGTGTCCGGCGGGGCGCCGATCCAGTGCGTCTGGCGCGAGACGTCGGCGGTGACGGCCACCATGCCCCAGTCGACACCCGAGGCGCTGCCGACTTCGCCCACCAGCTCGCCGTTGGACAGAACCGCGATGGCCTGCACCGCGCCGCCGGCGGCGGCCAGGGCCACGTCGGCGGCGTCGTTCGGCGTGGACTGGGTCTGCTGCATCACCGCCGCGCCGGCGGCGAGGGCGGCGCGCCAGGCGGCGGCGTGTCCGTCGATCTCCGCGGCCAGGGCCTTGGCGTGGGCGGAGGCGGCGCGTTGCTGCTCTGAACCCCGGGCGGCGTCCTCGAAGGATTTCAACCCGACCGTCGCGTAGACGGCCAGCAGGACGAGGGCGGCGATGATCGCCAGGCGGACGAAGATCTGGGACGAGCGCTGCTGGGCCGCGGACGCGCTGGCGGACATGGCGTCGGCCGATCCGGCCGTTCCTTCTCCGCTGCGTTTCCAAAGGGCCAAGTCGAGCGCTCCCCTACGACCGACGAATCGCAAATCACCCCGAGGCGGCCAGACTACTTTAGCTGGCG
This sequence comes from Caulobacter segnis, assembly GCF_029543125.1. Classification (GTDB taxonomy): domain Bacteria; phylum Pseudomonadota; class Alphaproteobacteria; order Caulobacterales; family Caulobacteraceae; genus Caulobacter; species Caulobacter segnis_D. Next base: position 13,722 of record NZ_JARQWW010000006.1, on the reverse strand, counting down.
CCGGGGGTCACTCGACTAAGCCTTGCGAAATCTAGGCCAAGGCCTTCGAGGCGAGCTCGTAGACGTTCTTGGACAGGCCTTCATGAGCCACGATGCGCTCCAACTCCTTGCGCATCAGGGCAGCCAGCTCCGGCTTGTAGCGCCGCCAGCCGCCCAGGGGCTCGACCAGGCGGGCCGCCGTCATGGGATTTCCGGCGTCCACCGCCAGGATCTGGTCGGCAAGAAGGCGATACCCGGCGCCGCTTTCATCGTGGAACCGGGCAGGATTGGCCGAGGAGAAGGACTGGATCAGCGCGCGCAGGCGGTTGGGGTTCTTAGGATCGAAGTCCGGGTGGGCGGTCAGGCCCAGGATGCGGCCCACGGCCCCCTCGTGCGGATCGCGGCCCTGTGCGGCGAACCACTTGTCCAGCACCAGGGGCTCGTGGCGCCACTTGGCGTGGAAGTCGGCGATGGCCTTCTCCGCCGGCTCGCCGCCGATGGCGATCAGGGCGTTCAGGCCGCCCATGGCGTCTGTCATGTTGGCGGCGGCCTCGAAGTGGCCGACGGCCAAGGCCACGTTCTCCGCGTGCGGATCGGCGGCCAGCAGGTCGAGCACGGCGTTGCGCAGGGCGCGGCGGCCGGCGGCCTCGGCGGTGGTCGAGAACTCTCCCGCCTCCTGCATGCCGGTGTGCAGGCGGCGCAGGAACTCGCTCAGATGCACGGCGATGCGGGTGCGCAGCATCTCGCGCGCCTCGCGGATGGCGGCGGGATCGGCCGGCTGCATGGCCATGGCCAGGTCGCTCTCGCTGGGCAGGGACAGCAGCAGGGCCTTGAAGGCGGGCTCGGCGGCCTGATCGTCCAGGGCGCGGCCCAGGGCTTCGGCGAAGCGGGTTTCGTTGACCTCGTCCGGGGCGCCGCCGGCGCGGGCCAGGATCAATTGGCGCGCCAGGGCCTGGCCGGCCTCCCAGCGGTTGAACAGGTCGGGGTCGGAGCCCAGCAGGACGTAGCCGTCCTTGGCCGGGGCCGCGACGGTCAGGTTCACCGGGGCGGAGAAGCCGCGCAGGACCGACAGCACCGGACGGCGGGCGACCCCGTCCCAGCGGACGGTCTTCTCGGCGGCGTCGAGGACGATGATCTCCGTCTCGCGCAGAACCTCGCCGCTGTCGTCCAGCAGGCCGATAGCGACGGGCAGGGGCAGAGCCTGTTTGGTCGGCTGGCCCGGAGTGGGGGCGGTGGACTGGGTCAGGGTCAGGGTGACGGCCTTGGCCGCCTCGTCATAGTCCGCGGCGACGGTCACGGACGGCGTGCCGGCCTGTTCGTACCAGGCGAAGAAGTGGTCAAGGTTCTGACCCGACGCCTCGGCGAAGCAGGCGATGAAGGCCTCGACCGTGGTGGCCTCGCCGTCGTGGCGATCGAAGTACAGGTCCATGCCGGCGCGGAACGCCTCGGCCCCGATCAGGGCCTTCAGCATGCGGATGATCTCCGCGCCCTTCTCGTAGATGGTCGCGGTGTAGAAGTTGTCGATTTTCAGATAGCTGGACGGCCGCACGGGGTGGGCCAGGGGGCCGGCGTCTTCCGGAAACTGCCGGGCGCGCAGGGCCTTCACGTCCTTGATCCGCTGCATGGCATGGCCGCGCATGTCGGCGCTGAACTCCTGGTCGCGGAAGACCGTCAGGCCCTCCTTCAGGCAGAGCTGGAACCAGTCGCGGCAGGTGATGCGGTCGCCGGTCCAGTTGTGGAAGTACTCGTGGGCGACGACGCTCTCGATCCGCTCGTAATCGAGGTCGGTGGCCGTCTGCGGATCGGCCAGCAGCAGGGAGCTGTTGAAGATGTTCAGCCCCTTGTTCTCCATGGCCCCGAAGTTGAAGTCGCGCACGGCGACGATCATGAACAGGTCCAGATCGTACTCGCGGCCGAAGGCTTCCTCGTCCCACTTCATGGAGCGCTTCAGGGCATCCAGGGCGTAGGCTGCGCGGGCCGACATGCCGGTGTCAACGAACACCTTAAGGGCGACCTGGCGGCCGCTCATGGTGGTGAAGCTGTCCTCCAGCACGTCCAGCTCGCCCGCCACCAGGGCGAACAGATAGGCGGGCTTCGGGAACGGGTCCTCCCACTCGGCGAAATGGCGGTTTCCGGGCAGGGCGCCGCTGTCGGTCAGGTTGCCGTTGGACAGCAGGTGGGCGAACTGGCGGTCCGCCTCGATCCGCACGGTGAAGCGGCTCAGCACATCCGGCCGGTCGGGGAACCAGGTGATGCGGCGGAAACCCTCGGCCTCGCACTGGGTGCAGAACCGGCCGCCGGACATGTAGAGGCCCATCAGGGCGGTGTTGTCGGCGGGGTCGATCTCGACCTCCGTCTCCAGCACGAAGGCGTCGGGCAGGTTGGAGACCGTCAGCAGGTCGTCGGCGACGACGCGGTCTTTCGCCGGCTCGCCATCGACCAGCACGCTGACCGTGCGCAGCTTCTCGCCGTTCAGGACCAGCGGCTCTGCGTGCTCGCCGTTGCGCCGGACCGTCAGCCGCGCCTTCACCCGCGTTCCGTGCGGCTGCAGATCGAAGACCAGGTGCGTCTGGTCGATCAGGAAGGCGGGCGGCCGGTAGTCGGCCAGGCGGATCGGCTGGGGCGTTTCGGTGCGCATGGGTTCCGATTTAAGGGATGGATGAGGCAAGCGCGAGGCTTGACGGGGTAAGGAAGTTGTCTGCCCATCGTTCCATGATCACGAGCCGCATCGATAAGCGAGGTAGGACGACTGTTCCAAAGGCGGTTAGGGCGGCGCTCTGCCTGACGTCGGACGCGGCGTTGATCTACGAAATCAAGGAAGGCGGGTGGAGTTGCGGGCGATCCCCGCCGATTTTTCGGTCTTCAATGAGTGGGCTGGAATGGCCGATCTGAAGGCTTACGAAGAACTTTGAACTCCGCTCACCCCGGCGAAGGCCGGGGTCCAGATCACAAGCGCCGAGCTCTACGAACTGGATCCCGGCCTTCGCCGGGATGAGCGGGTTCTTTGCATCCTTCGACTCGTCCGCTGTCGCGGACGGCTAAGGATGACGAGCTCAGAGTCCGTCATGCTGAGCGTGAGCGGCAGCGAGCAGTCGAAGCCCGCAGGGCTTACTCCGTCGCGCTCGGCGCCGACTTTCCTTTCGCCACCATCACCGTCTTGGTGTTCGTGAACTCGCGGATGCCCAGGTGCGAGCATTCGCGGCCGTGGCCGGCGTGCTTGATGCCGCCGAAGGGCAGTGCGGGATCGGAGCGGACGTTCTGGTTCACGAAGCTCATGCCGGCGGCGATGCGGCGGGCGGCGATCTCGCGGCCGCGCTCCAGGTTCCGGGTGAGGACGCCGGAGCCGAGGCCGAACTCGGTGTCGTTGGCGATGCGGATGGCGTCCTCCTCATCCTGCGCCACGATAATCGCGGCGACGGGGCCGAAGACCTCCTCATCATAGGCGGCGTGGCCGGGCTTCACGTCGGCCAGGATCGTGGCCGGGTACCAGGCGCCGGGGCGGTCGGGGATTTCGCCGCCCAGGACCAGGCGGGCGCCGGACTGGATGCTGCGGACCACCTGATCGTGGATGTCGTCGCGGGCCTTGATGCTCTGCATCGGGCCGAACTTCGCCGCCTCGGTGGTCGGGTCGGCGGGGAGGTAGGCGGACATCTTCTCGACCAGGGCCGCCTCGAAGGCCTGGGCCACGTCCTTCAGCACCACGAAGCGCTTGCCGGCGATGCAGCTCTGGCCGCCGTTGACCATGCGGGCGGCGGCGGCGATGCCCGCCGCCTCGTCGACGTCGGCGTCGGACAGGACGATGTACGGGTCCGACCCGCCCAGTTCGAGCACGACCTTCTTCAACGCTCCGCCCGCGGCGGCGGCCACGGAGCGGCCGGCGGGCACGGAGCCGGTCAGGGTGACGGCGGCGACACGGTCATCCTCGATCAGGGGCTTCACCTCGCCAGAGCCGATCAGCAGGGTGCGGAAGACGTTTTCCGGAAAGCCCGCTTCCCGGAACACCTCTTCAATCGCTAGCGCGCTGCCCGGGACGTTGCTGGCATGCTTGAGGATCGCGGTGTTGCCCGCCATCAGGGTCGGGGCGGCGAAGCGGAAGACCTGCCAGAACGGGAAATTCCACGGCATCACCGCCAGGATCACGCCGAGCGGATTATAGGCGATGAAGGCCTCGCCGCCGTTGAAGGGCAGGGGTTCGTCCGCCAGGAAACGCTCGGCGTTGTCCGCGAAGAAATCGCAGTTGGCGGCGCACTTCTCGATCTCGGCCCGGCCGTCGCTCAGGGTCTTGCCCATCTCGGCGGTCATCAAGGCGGCGAACTCGTCCTTGCGGCGGCGCAGGACGGCGGCGGCGGCCTTCATCAGCCGCGCCCGCTCGGCGAAGGGCGTTTCGCGCCAGGCGGGGAAGGCGGCGTGGACCTGTCCCAGGATCGCCCCGGCCTCATCCGACGTATGCCCGTCATAGACGCGGCCCTTTTGACCGGTGGCGGGATCGACGGTCTGAAAGACGGGCTTGGCGGCCATGGGGGAGGCTCCTTGGGAAGGTGATGAGCACCTAACGAGATAGGCAGCCGCCTGGTCTTTTACGACCACGACCAAGCTTGAAAACTATCGTCATCCTGATGAGGCGACGGGACGAAGCACGCGAAAATCCCTTCCCCGCTTGACGCGAGGTCAGGCTTTCCCCTCGCGTAAACGTCGATAAGCTGACCGGGTCAGACGGGCGAAAACAGTCCGCGACGGGAGGACCAGCCGTGGATTTTGACTTTTCCGACGACCAGAAATTCCTGAAGGGCGAGGCGCGTAAGTTCCTTGAGGCTCGGTGCGCCATCCCCGCCGTGCGCGCGGTGCTGGACGATCCTGACAAGGCGTTCGACGCCGGTCTGTGGCGCGGCGTGGCCGAGCAGGGCTGGCTGGGCGCGGCGATTCCGGAGGAATTCGGCGGGCTGGGCCTGGGTCATGTGGAGCTGTGCGCCATCGCCGAGGAGCTGGGCCGTGCGGTGGCCCCGATCCCCTTCGCCTCGACCGTCTACATCCTGGCCGAAGCGGTGATGCTGGCCGGCACGGACGCGCAGAAGCAGCGCATCCTGCCGAAGATCGCGGCGGGAGAGCTGATCGGCTGTCTGGCGACCTCTGAAGGGCCGGGCGCGATCACCGCCGCCTCGATCCAGGCGACGGTGAGCGGCGCCAAGCTGTCGGGCGTGAAGATCCCCGTGACCGACGGCGACGTGGCCGACGTGGCGCTGGTGCTGGCGAAGGAGGGCGGCAAGCCTGGGCTCTATCTGGTGGAGCTGAGCGGCGACGTCGGGCGGGTGAGCCTGAAGTCGCTCGATCCGACGCGCAGCATCGCCAAGCTGACCTTCAAGGACGCTCCGGCCGAACGGTTGGGCGGCGCGGGCGAGGGGATGGAGCTGCTGCAGGCGGTGCTTGACCGCGCGGCGGCCCTGCTGGCCTTCGAGCAGCTGGGCGGCGCCGACCGCTGCCTGGAGATGGCCAAGGCCTACGCCATGGAGCGCTACGCCTTCGGGCGGGTGATCGGCGGCTATCAGGCGATCAAGCACAAGCTGGCCGACATGTACGTGAAGAACGAGGTGGCCCGGTCCAACGCCTATTATGCGGCCTGGGCCCTGAACACCTCCGCGCCCGAGCTGCCCATCGCGGCCTCGGCGGCGCGGATCGCGGCGTCGGACGCCTACTGGTTCGCCTCGAAGGAGAACATCCAGACCCACGGCGGCATGGGCTTCACCTGGGAGGTGGACTGCCACCTCTACTACCGCCGGTCCAAGCAGCTGGCCCTGGTGGCCGGCGCGCCCAAGGCCTGGAAAGAGCGGCTGGTCAGCCAGCTCGAACGCAAGAACGCGGCGTAGGAGACGGTCATGGATTTCAACGACAACGCCGAAGAAGCCGCCTATCGCGAAACCGCCCGCAGCTGGCTCGCCAAGGCCGGCGCGGAGCACCGCAAGACGTTCGGCGAACCCAAGCCCAACACGCCGGAGCACAAGGCCGCGGCCAAGGCCTGGCAGGCTGAGAAGGCCAAGGCCGGCTACGCCTGCATCACCTGGCCCAAGGTCATAGGCGGAGGCGGCGGCACGCCGATCCAGCAGGTGATCTTCAACCAGGAAGAGACCAAGGCGGGCATCGCCTACGGCTACTTCACCATCGGCCTGGGCATGTGTGTGCCGACCGTCATGGCCTTCGCCGACGACGCGACCAAGGGCCGGTTCGTGGGGCCGGCGGTGAAGGGCGAGGAGATCTGGTGCCAGCTGTTCTCCGAACCGGCCGGGGGCTCCGACGTGGCGGCCACGCGGACCCGGGCCGTTCAGGATGGTGACGACTGGGTGATCAACGGCCAGAAGGTCTGGACCACGGGCGCGCAGCACAGCGACTACGGCATCCTGCTGGTCCGCACCGACGTGGACGCGCCCAAGCACAAGGGCATGACCATGTTCTGGATCGACATGCGCGATCCGGCCGTGGAGGTCCGCCCCATCCACCAGGCCAGCGGCGGCAGCGAGTTCAACGAGGTCTACTTCACCGACCTGCGGGTCAAGGACAGCCAGCGCCTTGGAGCGCCGGGCGATGGCTGGAAGGTGGCCCTGGTCACCCTGATGAACGAGCGCCTGGCGGTGGGCGGCTCGGCCGGCCCGAACTACGGCGAGATCCTGGAGCTGGCGCGCGAGACGCCGGGCACGCTGGCCGACAGCGCTTTTCGCGAGCGGCTGGCCGACTGGTACGTGGCGGCGGAGGGGCTGAAGCTGACCCGCTTCCGCACCATGACCGCCCTGTCCAAGGGGCAGACGCCGGGGCCGGAGAGCTCAATCGGCAAGATCATCTCCGCCAACCAGCTTCAGGAGCTGAGCAACGCGGCGGTGGAGATGGAGGATCAGTTCGGCATCATCGCCGATCCCGACGTGGCGCCCATGCGCGCGGCCTTCCAGCAAAGCCTGCTGTGGGCCCCGGGCCTGCGCATCGCCGGCGGCACGGACGAGATCCTCAAGAACATCATCGCCGAACGCGTCCTGGGCCTGCCGGGCGACGTGCGCGTCGACAAGGACGTGGCGTTCAAGGACATGCCGACGGGGCGGTGATTATTCGGGTGAACCCTCTCCCTTGATGGGAGAGGGCAGGGTGAGGGTGACTGCTGAGGGTCAGCTGGTTGTGGCCCACGCAGCATCACCCTCATCCCCGACCCTTCTCCCATCGAGGGAGAAGGGGGCTACTTGTTCGCCTCAAACGCGTACCCCAAGCTCAGCACCCGGGCGTCGTCCCAGGCCGTGCCGACAATGGACAGACCGACGGGCAGGCCCTGCACCTCGCCCATGGGCACGGTCAGATGCGGATAGCCGGCCACGGCGGGCGGGCCGCCGATGCCGCCGCCCACATAGCCGCCGCGCAGGACCGGATCGATCAGATAGGCCGGCGCCATGGTCGGGGCGACCAGGGCGACCACGTCGTTCTGTTTCAGCAGGGCGTCGATCCCCTCCGGCCCGGCGATGCGGTGGGCGTCGGCCTTGGCCTTCAGGTAGTCGGCGTCGTCCAAGCCCTTGGCCCGGTCACAGATCTCGAACAGCTCCTGGGCGAAGAGGGGCATCTCCTGCGCCGCGTGGGCCTTGTTGAAGGCGATCAGGTCGGTGAGGTTGCGCACCTTCACCTTGGCAGGGTCGGTGGAGGCGAGATAGGCGGCGAGGCCGGCTTTGAACTCCACGCACAGGACCCTGTTCTCCAGCGGGCTGATCTCGCGCCGGCGGGGGAAGTCCTTCACGTCGACCAGCACCGCGCCCTGGGCCTTCAGGGTCGCCAACGCCTTTTCGAACACCGCGTCGGTCTCCGGATGGAAGCCGGCGGCGTAGCGGGCGACGCCGATGCGGGTCCGCTTCAGGGCGTCCTTGCTCAGGGCGGCGAGGAAGTCGGTCTTCCTGGCGTCCGCCTGCGCGGTGGCCGGATCAGCGGGATCGGAGCCGGCCATGGCGGTGAGCAGGGCGGCGGCGTCGGACACGGTGCGGGTCATGGGCCCGGCGGTGTCCTGGCTGACGCTGATCGGCACCACATGCGTGCGGCTGACCAGCCCGACCGTGGGCTTGAAGCCGACGATGCCCTCCACCGCCGCCGGGCAGATGACCGAGCCGTTGGTCTCCGTCCCCACGGCGGCGTCGGCGAAGCCGGCGGCCACGGCCGCGCCGCTGCCCGAGCTGGAGCCGCAGGCGTTGCGCAGCCGGTCGCGGGCGTTTCGGCTCAGGCCGCCCACGGCGCTCCATCCGCTGAGGGAGGAGGTGGAGCGGAAATTGGCCCATTCCGACAGGTTGGTCTTGCCCAGTATGACCACCCCGGCCTTGCGCAGGTTGGCGACCAGCGGCGCGTCGCGGCCGGTCATGTTGTCCTTCAGGGCCAATGACCCGGCGGTGGTCGGCAGCTCGGTGCTGTCGATGTTGTCCTTCAGCAGCACGGCCCAGCCGTGGACGGGGCCGCGCGCCTTGCCCGCCTTGCGCTCGGCGTCCCGCGCGCGGGCCTGGTCCAGGGCGACGGGGCTGACGGCGATGACGCTGTTGAGCGGCGGCTTGCTAGGGGCTTCGACGCGGTCCTCGGCGGCGATCTTTTTGAGGTAGGCCGCCGTCCGCTCGGCGGAGGTCTCGGCGTGAGCGGCTGTGCCCGCCATGGCCAGCGCGGCGATGTAGATCAGTTTCATAGGGCCCCTCCCGACGCCGGCATGAGAGGGGAAAGCGCGAGTTGGGGCAACTGCTTCTCCTCCCCCTGCGAAGCGGGGGAGGAGATCTCCTAGGCGAACCGCGCCCGCAGCCAGTCCATCAGGCCGAACCCGCCGTCCTCCTTGCCGCGCTCCAGCAGCCAGTACGTGACCGGGGTGGCCACCCGCGACAGCAGGGTCGAGGTGATCAGGCCGCCGATGATGCCGATGGCCAGGGGCGAATAGAGGCCGGACCCTTCCAGAGCCAGGGGCAGCAGGCCGCCGATGGCGGTGACCGAGGTCAGCAGCACCGGCAGGAAGCGCACCTCGCCCGCCTTCTCGATCGCCTCGCGCAGGGGCATCCCCTCCTTGCGGAGCTGTTCGGTGAAGTCGACCAGCAGGATCGAGTTCTTGATCTCGATGCCGATGAGGGCGATCAGGCCGATGGTGGCGGTGAAGGACAGGCTGTGGCCGGTGACCATCAGGGCCGCCACCGCGCCGAAGATGCCCAGGGGGATGACCCCGGCCACCACCAGGGCGGTGCGGAACTTGCCGAACTCCAGCACCAGCACGGCCAGGATGCCGCCGATGGCGACCATGATCGCCGCGCCCATGCCGCCGAAGCTTTCCTCCTGCGCCTCGGCCTCGCCGCCCAGGGCGATGCGGTAGCCGGGGGGCAGGGACAGTTCCGCCTCCAGCCGCTTGACCACATCGGCCGTGACAGCGGAGGTCAGGTAGCCGGTCTTCACATGGGCGCTGACGCTGACCGTCCGCTCGCGCTCATAACGGCTGATGTTGGCCGGGCTGGAGCGGAAGGTCGGCTGCGCCACGGCGCCCAGAGGCGCGGACCGGCCATCGACGGTAGGGACGTAGATCCCCTGCAGGGCGTTCAGGTCGTTGCGCTCATCCATGGGCAGGCGAACCCGCACGGCGTAGTCGTCGCCGTCGATGTCGCGGAAGCGGCCGGTCTCCTCGCCCGACAGAGCCAGACGGGCCACGCGGCGGGCGGCGCCGGCCGGCACGCCGAGGGCGGCGGCCTTGGCCTCGTCCACCCCGAGGTCCAGGTCGGTGCGCGCCAGGCGCAGGGGGTTGTTCACGTCGCGCGCGCCGGGTGTGGCCTTGATGATGCGCTCGGCTCGGTCGGCCAGGGCCTTCAGCACATCCAGGTTCTGGCCGCGGATGCGGACCTGGACCGGGGCGTCCACGGGCGGGCCGTTCTCGAAGGTGATCAGGCTGATCTTGGCGCCGGGATACTTGGCGAAGTCGGCGCGGATGGAGTCGAGCAGCTTCTCGCTCTCGCCCGGCTCCCACTTCTTCAGGGCGGTGAAGACCTCGGCATAGTTGGCCTGGGCGTTGCCCTGGCCCTGGTTGTAGTAGATGCGCGGGTTTCCGCGGCCCAGATTGGCGGCGACGAAGCGGATCTCCGGCTCGCGCGACAGGCGCTGCTCCACATAGCGCAAGGCCTTGTCGGTGCGCTCAAGGGCCGTGCCCTCCGGCGTCTCGACGCGCACCAGGAACTGCGGCGTCTCCGCCGCCGGGAACAGGCTGGAGCCGATGATCCCCATGATCGGCACGGCGCTGAGGCAGATGAGCCCCAGGATCGCCGAGGCCAGCCACGGACGGCCCAGCGCGCGATGCAGGATGGGCGTGTAGAAGCGATGGATGCCGCCGTTCACCGCGCGGAGGATGCGGTTGCCCTCCGGGTCCTCGTGCCGCGACAGCATCCGGCTGGCCAGGAACGGGATGATGGTCAGGGACACGATCAGCGACGCGCCGACCGTGCAGAGCACCGTCACCGGCAGCGACTTGATGAACTGGCCCGCGCCGCCGGGCAGGGCCAGCAGGGGCAGGAAGGCCAGCATCAGGGTGGCCGTGCAGCCGATCACCGCCAGGGAGATCTGGCCCGTGGCCTTGATGGCGGCGGTGGTGCGGTCCTCGCCCTCGCGCAGGTGGCGGGCGATGTTCTCGGTGACGACGATGGAGTCGTCCACCAGCAGGCCCAGCGACAGGACGAAGCCGGCGATGGAGAGCTGGTTGATGGTGAAGCCGAAGGCCTGAAGCAGGGCCAAGCCGATCAGCAGCGACAGCGGGATCGACAGCATCACCACGCCGCTGGCGCGGATGCCCAGCGGGAGCAGGGTGACCAGCACCAGGGCCAAGGCCAGGCCGAAGTCGCGGAACAGCGAGCCCAGGCGGTGCTTGATGTTGTCCGACTGCTGGAAGGCGCGCTCCAGCTTCACCCCGGCGGGCAGGGTCTGCTCGAACTCATCGAGGGCGGCGTTGACGTTGTCGGTGACCTTGGTCACGTCCACCCCGTCCTTGGGCATGACGGTGACGAACACCGCGCGCTTGCCGTCGAAGCGGGCGAGGTGGTTGGCCTCTTCCTGCGCCCAGCTCACATTGGCTACGTCCTGAACCCGGACGACCTGACCATTCACCTCGCGGACCGGGGTGTTCTTCACCGTCTCCAGCGAGCGGAAGGCCCCGCCCGATTTCACGTTGAAGCGCCGGTCTCCGGCATGCACCGAGCCGATGGGCGCGTCGGAGCCGGCGGCTCGCAGGGCGTCGGCTACGGCGCTGGCCGGTAGGCGCAGCTCGGCCAGGCGGCCGGCGTTCAGACTGACGCGCACCTCAGAGGGCGGGGCGCCGTAGTATTCGCCCTTGCGGACGCCAGGCACACGCTCCAGCCGTTCGCGCAGGCGGTCGGCCAGTTTCTCCAGCCGGCGCATGGGCAGGGTTTCAGAGACCAGGGCGGTCTGCACGAACGCCACCTCGATGGTCCGAATGCGGCGCACCTCCAGCCGGACGATGCCCTGGGGCAGGGTGGCGCGGATGGCGTTCAGCTCGCGCGTGACCTCGTCGTACTTGCGCTCGGGATCGACGCCCCAATCGAACTGGACCTGAACCGTGGCGGCGCCGTCGACGCTGCTGGAGGCGACGTCGTCGATATTGTCGAGGCCCGCCATGACGTCCTCGATCGGCTTGGCGACCAGCTGCTCCATCTCCGCTGGCTCGGCACCCGGAAGGACCGCCTGGATGATGTAGATCGGCGTCGGGAACTGCGGGTCCTCCGAACGCGGGGTGGTCATGAGCGCGTTGAGGCCAAGCGCGATCAGCAGGCCAAAGGCGACGAGCGTGAACTGCCAGCGCCGGACGGCGAAGGCCGCGGGGTTGAGGTTCATCAGCGCGCCGCCTTGTCGGCGGCGGCGTTCAGGGCGGCGGGATCGATCACCCGCACCTTGTCGCCGTCGCCGATGAAGCCGGCGCCGGCCGTGGCGATGCGCGCGCCGGCGGGCAGGCCGGCCACCAGGGCGTCGTCGCCGTCAAAGCCGCCGAAGCGGACCGGGCGGCGGCGGGCCGTGTCGCCCTCGATCAGGAACACATGGGCGCTGGCTCCCTGGGCTTCGAGGATGGCTTCGGCCGGAATGCGGACCATCTGCTCGGCGGCGCCGATGGCAGGCGCGGCGGCGGCGATCTCGGCGGTGGCGATCTGGCCGCTGCGGACGCCAGGGGCGGCGGCGAGCTCGATCTCGACGTCCACGGCGCCGGTGCGGGCGCCCGCCTGCTGGCCGATCCGGGTGACGCGGCCGGTCAGGACGGCGCCGCCCTCGGCCAGCTTCACCTGGGCGGGGGCGCCGACGCGCAGGCGGGCGACCTCGCGGTCCGGCACCGGCAGGCGAAGGACCAGCGGACTGTTCAGATCGGCCACACGCAGGACGGCCTGGCCGGGCTGCACCACCTCGCCGGCCTGGGCCAGGCGCTCCAGCACCACGCCGTCGGCGGGAGAGGACAGGCGGGCCCAGCGGCGGTCGAAGGCGGCGGCGTCCAGGCCGGCCTGAGCGACCTTCAGGGCGCTGGCGCGGTCGTCGACCCGCTGCTTGGAGACGAAGCCCTTGTCGTACAGCGTGCGGTCGCGCTCCAGATCACGGCGGGCCCGCTCCACATCGGCGGAGGCGCGGGCCTGGCCGGCGTTGACGCCCGCGGGGTCGAGACTGGCCAGGGCCTGGCCGGCGCGGACGGGATCGCCCGCCTCGACGTTCATGGCGGTCATCACCCCGCCGATGCGGAAGGACAGGGCCATCTCCCGTCGGCGCTCGATACGCCCGGTGGCGACCACGGCGGCCTGATGCGAACCGGCGGGGGCGGTCACGGCCTGAACCGCGGGGGGCGCGGTGTTCTCCTCGGGCGTCTTCTTGCCACATGCGGCCAGGCCGAGCACGAGCGAGGCCGCAAGGAGCCCTTGGAGCGGAACGATCCGCATGATCTGTCTTCCCCGATAGCCGATCAGTGATAGGTTATCTGTGAGCGATCCAACCTAACACTGTCAAGATGCTTTGCCGCTGATGGCCCGTCAACCAACGAGAACATCGGTATCCCGGTCGCCGCGCAAGCGGAAAGGACAGGGAGGAGAGCGTCGTGAGGAAATACTGGGCGCCGCCCTGCGCCTGATCGGCGAGCGGGGCGTGCATGGCGTCTCCACCCGACAGATCGCCGAGGCGGTGGGCATCTCCCAGCCCAGCCTTTACGCCTATTTCCCCAGCCGCGACGCCATCGTGGAGGAGCTGCACGACCGGGCCTTCGTGCTGCTGGTGCAGGCGCTGGATCGGTTCGTTCCGACGCCGGGCACGCCGTTGGAGCAGGCGGTGGAGTACCTGCGAGTCTATGTTGATTTCGGCCTGAACAACCCCGACGCCTATCGCGTGGCCTTCATGATCGAGGGGGCGGGCAAGCCGAAGCCGCCCACGGACGAGTCGCCCCCGAAGCCGGCGCTGCAGGCGTTCAACAGCCTGCGGGCGGCGATCTGGGCGCTGCACGAAAGCGGCCGCGTGCGGGATCAGGACCCGGAGGTGATCTCACAGTCCCTGTGGGCCGGCGTGCATGGACTGGTGTCCCTGCTGATCGCCCGGCCGCAGTTCCCCTGGGCGGAGCGCGAAGCGCTGATCCGCACGCACCTGACCATGCTGGCGCATGGGGTCCTGAAGGACGCCTAGGTGTCGAAGCTATGAAGGTTGTTCACCCGGGGTTGGGCTGAGAAGCTGGGGTTGCGACGCTCCAACCTCCAAGCCGGG
>NZ_JARQWW010000005.1 GCF_029543125.1 Caulobacter segnis | reverse complement strand
TTGCTCTCCCCCCAGCGGATTTCCCCCCCCCCGCCCCCACTACACACCCCCCCCCCCGGGGGGGGTGGGCCCCCCCCCGGGGGGGGGGGGCCCTCCCCCTCACCCAGCTTCGCCGGGAGCTCCCCCAGCGGGGGAGCATCTAATCAGCTCAGGCCGCTCGCCAGGTTCGGCGCCGAGAAGGCGCTGAAGCCGTAGTGGCCCAGCCAGCGGCTGTCCGAGGCGAACATGTCGCGCAGGTCGGGCATGCCGTACTTCAGCATCCCCAGCCGGTCGACGCCCATGCCGAAGGCGAAGCCCTGGTACTCGTCCGGGTCGATGCCGCAGGCCTTGAGCACGTTGGGATGGACCATCCCGCAGCCCAGGATCTCCAGCCAGTCGCTGCCCGTGCCGATCTTGATCTCGCCGCCCGAGCGGTCGCAGCCGACGTCGGTTTCGGCGCTCGGCTCGGTGAACGGGAAGTGGTGCGGGCGGAAGCGCGTGGTGACCGCGTCCGTCTCGAAGAAGCGGGCGAGGAAAGTCTCCAAGGTCCACTTCAGATGGCCCATGTGGATGGCCTTGTCGATCACCAGGCCTTCGACCTGGTGGAACATCGGGGTGTGGGTCGCGTCGCTGTCGCAGCGATAGGTGCGGCCCGGGGCGATGATCCGGATCGGCGGCTTTTGGTTCAGCATGGTGCGCACCTGCACGGGGCTGGTGTGCGTGCGCAGCAGCATGCGCTCACCCGTTTCCTTCGGGTTGAAGAAGAAGGTGTCGTGCATCTCACGCGCCGGGTGCTTCTCGGGGAAGTTCAGGGCGGTGAAGTTGTGGAAGTCGTCCTCGATGTCCGGGCCCTCGGCCACGGCGAAGCCCATCTCGGCGAAGATCGAGACCATCTCGTCCATGGTCTGCATGGTCGGGTGGACCGAGCCCTTGCGGCGGTACGGCGCGGGCAGGGTCAGGTCGAGGGTCTCCGACGCCAGGCGGGCGTCGAGCTCGGCGGTCTCCAGCGCGGCCTTCTTCTCGGCCAGGGCGGTCTGCACCCGGTCGCGGACGGCGTTGATCTGGGCGCCGCGCTCCTTGCGCTCCTCGGGGCTCATGGCGCCGAGGGTCTTGAGCAGGGCGGAGACGGATCCCGACTTTCCAAGGGCCGAGACGCGGACCGCCTCGATGGCGGCGACGTCGCCTGCGGCGGCGATCTGGGCGGTGATTTCAGCTTCGAGCGTGGCGAGATCGGTCATGATGGGTTGTGATCTAGGCGGTTTCGGACCGCGTTGAAACTGGATAAGCGCGCAGCAAAAAGCCCCCCGGTTCGCACCGGAGGGCTTTTCAAACTCGAGGGACTACAGCCCCAAGACCTTAAGCCAGCGCGGCGCGAACCTTGTCGGCGATGGCCTTAAACGCAGCCGGATCTTGACCGGCGATGTCGGCCAGGACCTTGCGGTCGATCTCGACGCCGGACTTGTCCAGGCCGTGGATGAACTGCGAGTAGGTGAAGCCTTCCAGACGCGCAGCGGCGTTGATGCGCTGGATCCAGAGCGAGCGGAAGTTACGCTTGCGGACCTTGCGGTCGCGGTAGGCGTACTGACCGGCCTTGTCCACCGCGGCCTTGGCGGCGCGGATGGTGTTCTTGCGGCGGCCGTAGAAACCCTTGGCCTGCTCCAGAACCTTCTTGTGCTTGGCGTGGGCGACGACGCCCCGTTTAACGCGAGCCATTGTTCAGCGCTCCTCTTACAGGCCGTAGGGCAGGTAGGTCTTGATGATGCGGGCGTCCGCTTCGCTCATGACCTTCGTGCCGCGCTGCTGGCGGATGTACTTGCCGTTGTGGCTGATCAGACGGTGGCGCTTGCCGGCGACGCCGGCTTTCAGCTTGCCCGTGGCCGTCAGTTTGAAGCGCTTTTTGGCGCCCGACTTAGTCTTCAACTTAGGCATTTCGCGTCGACGCCGAAGCGCCGTCCTCTAAAAGCATGACGAACCGCCATGGCATGCCAAAATGGCCAGGCGGTTCCGGAAAGGCGGTGTCTCTAGGGCAAAAGGCGCCGGCTGGCAAGGCTGCCGGCTCTATTTCCCCTGCGCCTTCATCAGCTCGGCGACGCGGTCCTTCAAACCCTGACGGGAAAGGGCGGCGTCCACGCCGTCCAGTTGGGCCAGCATCTGCGGCGCGCCTTCGCCCAGGAACTGGTTTGTGGCGGCGGCGATGGCGGTCCACAGGGGCTCCATGCGCTTGGCCTCCTCGATGCCCTTGGGGGTGAGGCTGAGGCGTTTGACCCGGCCGTCGCTGGGATCGGATTCGGACTGCACCAGGCCGGCGGCTTCCATGGCGGAGCGCACCTGGCTGACGGCGGCGTGGGTCACGCCCGTCCGCTCGGCGATCTCGCCTACGGTGAGGGAGCCGGCGTCGCGGATGGCGATGAAGGCGGAGAACCAGCGGGGCTCGAAGGCGACCTCCGCCCCGCGGTAAATTTCCTGAACCTCACGGTCGAGGCGGTCGATGAGGCGGCGGAGACGTGAACCGAAGGCCGACGCTCCCTTTTTCGCTATATAGTCCATGGATTTATGTAACTACTTACATATGTCCGGCGCAAGGGAATTCTCGGCAGGGGCGCCTAGAGCGGGCCCGCGATCTGCTCACGGAACCCGCCTACAGTCCAGCTTGGCTATTGTGGCGGATTTTCCTTCTCCAGAAAGGCGACGGTGGCCTGAAGCATCTGCAGCCGCGTGTCGCCGCGTGAGAGCCCGTGGTCCTCGCCAGGAAGGGTGACGACCTCGACCTTCTTGCCGGCCTTGGTCAGGGCGTCGGCCATGAGGCGGGTCTGCTCGTAGGGAACGACGGTGTCGTCCTTGCCGTGGATCAGCAGGATCGGCGCGTCGGCCTTGGCTGCCTGCTGGGCGGGGGAGATGGCGGCGAGGTCCGGGCTGCGGCGATCATCCACGCCCCAGAAGCGCAGCCAGTAGCGGGTGCGGGCGTTGCGGTTCGAGCTCCCATAAGGGCGGGGCGTCTGGGTGACCATCTGCTTGAGGTCCGATACGCCGGCTACCGAGACGGCGCAGCGATAGACGCCTTTTTCGAGGGTGGTCCCGGCCAGGGCGGCATAGCCGCCATAGCTGGCGCCCACGATGCAGACACGCTTGGGATCGATCACGCCCTTGCCGGCCAGGTCTCGCACGCCGTCCGACAGATCCGTCTGCATCTTGCGGCCCCACTCGCCGAAACCGGCTTCGAGGAACTGGCGGCCGAAGCCCTCCGATCCGCGGTAGTTAGGTCGCAGCACGGCGTAGCCGCGCGCCGCCAGCGCTTGGCTCCACCAGTCGAAGCCCGGCGTGTCGCGAGCCGCCGGGCCGCCGTGGGGCAGTACGATCAGCGGCAGGTTCTTGGGGTCTTTTCCGCGCGGCAGGGTGAGGTAGCCCGTCAGCTCCAGGCCGTCGGCGGCCTTGTAGGAGATGTGCTTCACCTCGGCGACGTCGTCCGGTGTCAGCTCGGGGTAAACGGGGCCGATGAGCCGATTGGCGCCGGTGTCCAGGTCCACCAGCGCATAGGCGGGGCCAGCGACCGGGTCTTCGACCAGTGCGATGATCTGACGACGGCTGACGGACCAGGAGATCAACCGGGTCGCCCGACCCTTGTAGAGATCGCTCACGGCAGTCCAGGCGGCGGTGTCGGCTGGGTTGAAAAAGGTGTGGCGGCCGACTTCCCCGGCAAGCTCATAGCCGCCGATCAGTGCGCTCGTGCCGGGATCGAAAATCAGATCGTCGAAAGCGTGCGGCAGATCGACCGAGCCGTTGAGGCTGTGCTCGCGCCAGACCCCGTCGCCGTTTTCGTTCTTCAGCGCCCAGGTGACGACGGATGCGCCTTGACGGCCAAGGCCCGCGATGCCGGGCGAGCCATAGGGAAGGATTGAGGTTTCGACCGGCGTCCACCCTTCCGGGCCGAGCAGGCGGAGAGTCCATTGGCCCGACTGCTGGTTGTAGAGGGACTTGGCGAACGGCACGCCAGTGGGAGAAATCTCCCAGTCGTTGATGTCGAAGTCGGCGGCCTGCAGAAGGTCGACCTTGCCGTTGGAGGGGTCGTGACGGAAGACGCTGACCACGCCCACATCGTCGAGGAAGTGAATGCCCTCGGCGTAGATGATGGGGCGGCCCTTGATGATGCGCACCTCCGGAATGCGCACCACCACGTTCATAGATTGCTCCTTCTTGGCGAGGAGCGGGCCGGCGCGGCTCTTGGCGACGTTGAGCACGATGGAAGTCATCCACTCGCGCCGGTCACCGACCACGTCCATGACCGAGGTGGTCTGCGAAGTGGTGACGACCAGATGATCGGATCCCGCCCAGCGGACGTCGCGGATTTTCTGCGAGCCGGCGCCGATGGCGATGACCAGCTTGTCGTCCTCGACCCTGCGCACGATCAGCAGGCGCTGCTCGCCATTGGTGCCGGAGACAGCGTAGCGCTTGCCGTCAGGCGAGATGTTGACGTCCTCAATCTTCGGCAGGCGGCCATAGGCCTCAAGCGGAGCGGCGAACGCCGGGCTGGCGAGGGACAGGACGAAAGCGGAGGCGAGGGCGCTGAATGTGCGGATCATGCTGTTTCTCAGAGGGCGGACTGAAATGTGCGGCGTAGGCGTGCAGGTCAGTTCGGCGGGTTCTCCCGCTCCAGGAAGGCGACGGTGGATTGCAGCATCTGCAGACGGGTGTCGCCGCGGGAGAGCCAGTGGTCCTCGCCGGGAAGGGTGACGAATTCATGGGGTTTGCCGGCCTGCTTGAGGGCGCGGGCCATCTGGACGCTCTGGTCATAGGGTACGACCGTGTCGTCCCTGCCGTGGATCAACAGGATTGGGGCGTCCGCGCGGGCGGCGAGGACGGCCGGTGAAATCGCGTCGAGGTCGCGGTCGCGAGCGCCTTCGACACCCATGAAGTTCGTCCAGTAGCGGAGCACCGAGCTGCGGCGCGGCGTGGACAGCAGCATCCTCTTCAAATCGGCGACGCCGTTGACCGAGACCGAGCAGCGATAGAGACCTTGCTCCACCGTCACCCCGGCCAAGGCCGCATAGCCGCCGTAGCTGGCGCCGACGATGCAGACCCGTTTCAGGTCGATGACGCCTTCCTTGGCCAGATGCTTCACGCCGTCGCTGACGTCAGTCTGCATCTTGCGGCCCCATTCGCCGAAGCCGGCGGCGAGGAAGCGGTCGCCGAAGCCGTCCGAGCCTCGGAAGTTCGGCTGAAGCACCGCGTACCCACGTGAGGCGAGAGCCTGGCTCCACCAGTCGAAACCTGGCCTGTCGCGGGTCGCCGGGCCGCCGTGGGGCAGGACGATCAAAGGGAGCTTCTTCGGATCCTTGCCGCGAGGAAGGGTGAGGTAGCCGCTGATGTCGAGGCCGTCCTGGGCTTTGTAGGAGACGGGCTTCACAAGGGCGACGTCGTCTTCGCCGAGCTTGTATACGTCGCCGATCCACGAGGCGGACTTCTTGTCGAGATCCGCCAGGGCGAAGGCTGGGCCCATGGTGGGGTCTTCGACGCGGACTACGATCTTGCGGCGGCTCTGGCTCCAGGACGTGAGCGAGACTTGCTGGCCAGGATAGGCCTTGGCGATCGCCTTCCAGGCGGCGTCCGCCTTTGGATCGAAGAATACATAGCGGCCTTGGTCGCCGATCAGCTCACTGGCGCCGATAAGCAGGCTGCTGGAAGGGTCATAGATGAGGCCGCGCATGCTGGACGGCAGATCCCAGGAGCCGTCAGCTCGATATTCCCGCAGGTTCTGCTCGTCGCCGACGTCCGCCGTATCGCCTTCCTGCGCCGCAGCGGGCGACAGGGTGACCACCGACCCCGGCGTGCGGCCCAAGCCCCGCAAGCTGGGCGAACCAAGTGGGAGCACCTCCTCGGCGACGGTCTTCCAATCGGCGCCGTCGCGGATCAACAGGCGCCAGCGTCCGCTTCTCTGATTGTAGAGAGACTTCGCGACAACCTCTCCACTCGGGCCGATCTCCCAGTCATCAATGCCGTCATCGCCTTGCGCCAGAACGGAGGTGCGGCCGCTGGCCAGATCATAGCGGAAGACGCTGAGATACAGGCGTGAGCGGTCCGCGCCGCGTTCGGTCTTGTGGCGATAGCCGTAAATGATCAATGAGGGCGCGCCGTCGATCATGCGGACCTCAGGCGGACGTGTCACCACGTTCATGGAGGCCTCCTCATTGGCGAGGAGCTGTTTGGTCTTACTCGTCGTCACGTCGATGAGCAGGGCGGAAAGATACTCGCGGCGTCCGCCCTGAATGCCTTGGGCGGAGGCTGTGCGTGAGGTGGTGATGACGATGTGACGGGGGCTGGCCCAGCGGAGGTCGCGGACCTTCACGGAGCCGCCCTCGATAAAATAGACCACGCTGTTGTCGGCCAGTTTCCGCACAATGATCTGGCGCTTGTCATTCGGAAGCGTCAGCGAGCCGGCGATCATCGCGCCGTCAGGCGAAATCTGAAGGTCCTCAATAGCAGGCAGGCGGCCATAAGCCTCCAGCGGCGCGGCGTTGACGGACGCGGCGGCGAACAGGCAGGCGAGGAGGCCAGCCAGGAAAAGACGCTTCATGCACCCCTACTGAAGCACAACCATCGGAAGAATCTTGAGTAGGGTTCGCTGAGTGTTCGCGCAAACGAAAAACGCTCCGGCATTGCTGCCGGAGCGCCTTATTCCGCAAGGGATTGTCGTGTCCTAGCGCGGGGCCAGGATCATGATCATCTGACGGCCTTCCATGCGCGGCTCGTACTCGACCTTGGCGACTTCCTCGAAGTCGGCCTTGACCTTCTGGAGCAGCTTCATGCCCAGCTCGGGGTGAGCCATTTCACGACCACGGAAGCGCAGGGTGACCTTCACCTTGTCGCCTTCCTCGAAGAAGCGGTGCATCGACTTGGCCTTCACGTCGTAGTCGTGAGTGTCGATGTTCGGCCGCAGCTTGATCTCCTTGATCTCGACGACCTTCTGGCGCTTGCGCGCCTCGTTCTTTTTCTTCTGCTCCTGGAACTTGTACTTGCCGTAGTCCAGGATCTTGCAGACCGGCGGATCAGCGTTCGGAACGATTTCAACCAGGTCGAGACCCACTTCCTCCGCAGCCTCCAGGGCGGCGGACGTCGGCATGATCCCCTGCTTCTCGCCGTTCTGGTCGATCAGCAGGACGCGCGGGACGCGGATCTCATCATTGGTGCGCGGCCCGTCCTTGACGGGGGGCGCTTGCATCGGACGGCGAATAGGCGGTGCTCCGGACCTGTTACAGCAATCGCGCGGCGCACACGTGCGCCACGTTGGCTCGATATATGACGAAAGGACCGCCTTTCTTCAAGCTGCGCCGAGCCACAGAGGCTGGGAAATAGCCGTTGGAGGTGAAGAAACTTGGCCGGTCGTCGGCGGGTTTAATGCGCAGGGACGGGCGAATGATCCCCCGCGCCACAAGTCCCAACGCCACAAAGGAGAAACGACCATGGCCGACGACAACAGGTGGAGTGACCGCGATCGCGACTGGCGCGATGACCGCAGCTGGTGGGAAGGCCGCGAGGACGGCCGAGGCGGATATGGCGCCGATCGCGACTTCGGCCGCCATTCCAGCGATTATGACCGGGAGCGCGAGCGCCGCTATGGCGGGCGCGGCGCCTATCGCCGGGAATACGGCGAACGCAGCACGCCGACCAGCTACAGCCAGACCGGCTACGACCGCAGCTATTACGGCCGTGGCTATGGCGACCAGAGCTACAACCCGAACGGCGTTGGGGGCGGGTATGACCCGGGCCTCGACAATCAGGCGCGCTACGGCGACTACGATCGTGACCGTCATCCGGAGAACCGCCGCTATTCCGCCTATGGCTATGGCGCGGACGAGTACGGCTATGGCGGCGGGACCTATGCCGAGGCCAACCGGTCGCGCGGCCGCGACTGGCGGGCCGGCGAGGAGCGCAGCTGGGCCGAACGGGCCGGCGACCGCATCTCCGCCTTCTTCGGCGACGACGAGGCCGAGGCCCGCGTCCGCGCCCGTGAAGTGGCGCGAGGCGATCATCGCGGCCGGGGGCCGAAGGGCTATCGCCGCTCCGACGACCGCATCCGTGAGGACGTCAACGACCGGCTGACCGACGACGCGTGGCTGGACGCCTCGAACATCGACGTGTCGGTGAGCGATGCGGACGTGACCCTGACGGGCACGGTGCGCAGCCGTGACGACAAGCGCCGGGCGGAGAACCTGGCGGAGTCGATCAGCGGCGTGAGCAACGTGCAGAACAATCTGCGGGTCAACGCGTCCAGCGACGAGTCCCTGACCAGCGCGATCAGCTCGATTCCGCCGGGCTAGAGTTTCCGAAATTCGGAATGGTCGAGGCCCTCGCCGTCAGGCGGGGGCCTTTTCCTTTTGCGGGAGCATGGCGCGGGCGGCGGTCAGCACGGTTTCAGCCGGCACGTCGTTCAGGTCGTCCGAGCGCACTATGGTCACGTGGCCGCGCGGGGCGCATAGGGCCGGATCTGACGCGCTGGAGAACAGGGCGATGGTCGGGGCGCCGGCGGCGGTGATCAGGTGCAGGGGGCCGGTGTCGTTGCCGATGGCCAGAACCGCCTTGGCGCCCAGGGCGGCGATCTGGGCGAAGTCCGTCCGTCCGGTCAGATCGCGCACGCCCTTGGCGCCCTTGGCGATGATCCGGGCCAGGGCGTTCTCCTGCGGACCGCCGATGACCACCACGTCGTAGCCGGCGTCGTCGAGGAAGCGGGCGACCTCGTTGAACCGCTCGGCGGGCCAGCGCTTCTCCGGCCGATGGGCCGAGGCGCCGGGGACCAGCAGGACGAAGGGGCGGGTGGGGCGGATCTTCAGCGGCGCCTCGGCCATCCAGGTCAGGTCCGGCGCGGGGGCCTCGCCCGGGGCGGTGGGAGCGTCCGGCCAGATGCCGGCGACCTTCAGCTGATCCGCCTGCCGCTCCAGGGTGTGCATGTGGTCGCGGTCGGGGTTCTTGTGGCGGAAGGCCGAGCCCGGGGCGATGCCGGACCACTTCGGCGCGAAGGGCCACAGGGCGTAGAAATAGCGGCTCGACCGGCCGGAGGTCTGCAGGTCGTAGATCCGGTCATAGCGGGCGCCGCGCATGCGTTTCAGCATGGCGCGCAGCTCGGCGGCGTCTTCGGGCCGGCCGTCGGTCTCCACCGCGTCGAAATAGGGGCTGGCCTGGGCCAGGGCCTCATAGGGCGGAGTGGTCAGCAGGGTGATATGCGCCTGGGGGTGCGCCTCGCGGATTTTGCGGGCGGCGGCCAGGGCCAGGACGAAGTCGCCCAGGGCGCCCAGCTTGATCACCAGAACCTTGCGGACGGGGCGGCTCATCGGCGGGCCTCCAGCACGCGGGCATAGACGTCAAGGGTCGCGGCGCACATGGCGTCCACCGAGAACAGCTTGCGGGCCCGCTCGCGGCCGGCCTCGCCCAGGCTCATGCGCTTGTGGGCGGGCAGGGCGACGGCGGTCTCAAGAGCGTCGGCCCAGGCGTCGGCGTCGCCGGGGGCGACCAGCCAGCCGGTCTCGCCATGAACCACGGTCTCCAACGCCCCGCCGTGAGCGGCGGCCAGGACCGGGCGGCCCATGACCTGCGGCTCCACCGCCGTGCGGCCGAAGGCTTCCGGCTCCAGCGACGGCGCGACGGCGTAGTCGGCGATGAGGTAGGCGGCGGGCATGTCGTCGCAATGACCGACGATGCGGACGTTGTCACTCAACCCATCCGCGCTGATCTTGCGCTCAAGCTCGGCCCGATAGTCGTGGCGGCCCTGGTCGTCGCCGGCCAGGAGGACGAGGAAATTGGTCTCGCCGCGCTGTCTCAGGCGGGCGGCGGCGTCGATCAGCAGGGCCTGGCCCTTCCAGCGGGTGAGGCGTCCGGCCAGCAGGAACTTCACCCGGTGGTCAGCCGCGTCGATGTTCCAGGCGCGGCGCTGGGCCTCCACCCGGCTGGGCGGGATCGCGTGCGGATCGAAGCGTTTCAGGTCTACGCCGCGCGGGATGCTGACCAGGCGGTCGGGGTCCACGTGATGCTCGGCGATCACGTGGCGGCGGGTGTAGTCGGAATTGGCGATGACAAAATCGCCTCTGGTCATGACGGCGTTGTACCAGCGCTTCAGGCCGGACCTGGCGTTGTAGACTCCGTGATAGGTGGCCACGAGCGGGGTCCTGGTCGCCTGCGCCGCCCACAGGGCGCTGAACGCCGGGGCGCGGGAGCGGACGTGGACGAGGTCCACCTTCTCGCGCCGGATCAGGTCCACCAGCCGTGAGGCGTTGCCCAGCATGACCAGGGGGTTCTTGGATTGCACCGGCATGGGGACCAGCCGGCCGCCTTCCGCCGTCAGCTTGCTGGCCATGCGCCCGCCGCGGGTGGCGACCAGGGCCGTTCCGCCGGCCGCGATCACCGCATTGGCCACGTCGAGGGTGGTCTGCTCGGCGCCGCCGGTCTCCAGCTCGGGGACGACCTGCAGCAGGGTGAAACGGGGCGGCAGGGCCAAGGAGCGCTTCCAGCTTCGCCTCAGCCGTTTCACGTCGGCGCGGAGGCGGGTAAGTCGAGATAAGCCGCCGTTACTAATGAAAGAGGCCTGTTAACGCCATGACCGAATCGACCGGACGTCTCGAGGTGGAGGGCGGCGCGCCCCTGGCCTGGCGCAAGGTGGACGGGGCCGGCCCGACGGTGGTCTGGCTGGGCGGCTTCATGTCGGACATGAGCGGCAGCAAGGCCCAGACGCTGGCCGACTGGGCGTCGGCCAACGGGCGGTCCTATGTCCGCTTCGACTATCTGGGACACGGGGAGTCCGGCGGCGAATTCCGCGACGGGACCATCAGCCGCTGGCGCGCCGACGCCCTGGAGGTGATCGACCGGCTGACTGAGGGGCCGCTGGTGCTGGTCGGCTCGTCCATGGGCGGGTGGATCGCCTGCCTGGCGGCGGCGGCGCGGCCGGAGCGGCTGAAGGCCATGGTCCTGATCGCCCCGGCCCCGGACTTCACCGAGAAGCTGATGATCCCGGAGTTTCCGCCCGAGGCGCACGAGGCTCTGGAGCGCGACGGGGTGTGGATGCGGCCGTCGGAATACGGCGATCCGTACCCGATCACCCGCGCGCTGCTGGAGGACGGCGCCCGCTGGTCGATCCTGCCGGGCCCGGTGAACATCGACGTGCCCGTTCGAATTCTGCAGGGCGGCCAGGACCCTGACGTGCCGTGGATGCACGCCCTGACCCTGGCCCACGCGATCCGCTCCGACGACGTGGTGTTCAGCCTGATCAAGGATGGCGATCACCGCCTGTCGCGCGACCAGGACCTGGCGCGGCTGGCGGCGACGGTGGAGGAGGTGGCGGAATTATGAGCAAGAGAGCTGCATTCGCGATCCTGGCCGTTCTCGCCCTGAGCGCCTGCGCCGAGAAGGCCGCCGAGGTCGCGACCTATGAGGTCTGCGTGCAGGACCAAGCCGGCATGGAGGCGTTCAAGGACGCGCTGAGGGCCTATGCGGAGGCGGGCGGCATGAGCTTCGCCGACGGCGGCGATCCGTCCCGCCGGCTGGTCCAACTGACTGCTCAGGGCAAGGACGGCGCGGGGTTCACCGCGGGCAACACTGGCTTGGCGATCTATCAGATGGCGATCGGCGTCACCGGTCCGACAGCGGAGCGGGACAAGGCGGCGGGCGATCTGCGGAAGCTGTTCGAGCAGCGCTGGAAGCTGGAGTCCGTCCCCGCCGACAAGGGCGTCGTGCTTGACCCCGACTGCGGCCGTTTTGCGGACTGGAAGGGGTAGGGGCGACTCAGTCCTCGACCGGCACCAGGGTCAGAGTCGCGCCGGAGGGCAGGACGACCCGGGCGGTGGCCGTGGTCTGGCGGGCGCGGCGGGTGCTGGAGCGGGTGACGATGATCTTGGCGCCTAGCACGACCTGGCCGCCGGGGGACAGCAGCCGAAGACGCCCGTCTATGGATTTCACCGCGTAGCCCACGTCCGCTCCCCTGCCTCGTCGGAGGAGGCCGTAGCATTCCCTTGGGGAAAGGCGTCAAGCCCAGTTACCCAAATCGTGCGGTCGGAACGCGGGTCGGTGAAACCGGTCTTAGCCGCCTGCCGCCAGAACCGCCCGCAATCCCTCGCGATAGGTGGGGAAGGCGGGCAGCCAGCCCAGCTCCGCCTTGGCCCGGGCGTTCGAGACGCGCTTGCTTTCGGCATAGAACCGCAAGGACGCGGCGGGCAGCTTGTCCGGGTCGAACAGGGTGACCGGCGGCGGCTCCATGCCCAGCAGCTCTGCGGCGTGGAGCACCACGTCCTGCGGCGCGCAGGGCTCGTCGTCGCAGAGGTTGTAGCGCCGGCCGGCGCGCGGGGCGGCGATGGAGGCCGCCAGGGCCGAGGCGATGTCGTCCACATGGATGCGCGAGAACACCTGGCCCGGCTTGACCATGCGGCGGGCGGCGCCGTCGCGCAGGCGGTCGAAGGCGCTGCGCCCGGGGCCGTAGATGCCGGGGAGGCGGAAGGCCTGGACCGTCAGGCCCATGCCGCGCCCCACCTGCATCCAGTCCCGCTCGGCGGCCACGCGGCGGGCCCCTTCGGGCGAGATGGCGGGCAGGGGGCTGGTCTCGAAGGCCCACCCGCCGCCGAGGTCGCCATAGACGCCGGTGGTGGACAGGTAGCCGATCCAGTCTGGAAAGGCGTTCGCCTCCGCCAGGGCGGGGACCAGGGTGTTGAGGCCGGGGCAGCCCTCCGGCGTCGGCGGGGAGGAGATCAGGATGGCCGAGACGCCTTTCAGCGCCGCGACCACGGCGGCGTGGTCGTCGCCGGCCGCGGCGTCGATGCCCTCCGCGCGCAGGTCCTCGGCCCGCTCCGCGTCGCGCGCTATGGCGGTCAGAGTCCATCCGTCGCGGGAAAGGCGCTTGGCGAGAGCGCGGGCGGCATAGCCATGGCCGAAAGTCAGAAGCTTCACTCAATCACCCCACTGGGCGACATCATGAGGCCGATGCGCGGGCGGCGTCCAGCCGGGGAACCGCGACATGACCGCGCCGGTTGTGGAAGGACAGCAAAGGATCCCTCCATGCCCCAGACAGACATTCCCAAGAACGTCCGCCGGCCTCTGCGGATCATCCCTATCGCCGTCGCCTTCGTGATCGTGGCGGCGGGGGCGGTCTTCGCTTGGTCGCACCTGGCGGTGAAGGGCCCCGGCGACCACAAGGACGCCACCGCCCAGCAGGTCGCCCAGGGCCAGACGCCGCCGACCCGCGACGACTACGGCGCGAAGGATTACGTCGAGCCGAAGAACAAGTAGCCGCTACTCGACCGTCACCGACTTCGCCAGGTTGCGCGGCTGGTCCACGTCCGCGCCCTTCTGAACGGCCACGTGATAGGCCAGCAGCTGGATCGGGGCCGACATGACCAGCGGCGCGATCAGCGGGTCGCAGGGCGGGGCCGTCATGACCACGCGGGCGCCGGCCGGGGCGTGCTTGGCGCCTTCGGGATCGGTGATGAACACCACCTGGCCGCCGCGCGCCATGACCTCGCTCATGTTCGAGGCCGACTTCTCGTAATAGCTGTCGAAGGGGGCCAGGATGATGATCGGGGTCTTGTCGTCCACCAGGGCGATGGGGCCGTGCTTCAGTTCGCCGGCGGCGTAACCTTCGGCGTGGATGTAGCTGATTTCCTTGAGTTTCAGCGCGCCTTCCAGGGCCAGGGCCGACATCGGGCCGCGGCCGAGATAGAGGACGTCGCGGGCTTTGGCGATCTCCGACGCCACGGTGCGGACGGCATCTTCGAGCTGGATGGATTCAGCGATCAGGCGCGGCGCCTCCAGCAGCACCTTCACTAGACGCGCTTCCTCAGCCGCGTCGATGCGGCCGCGGGCGGCGGCGGCGGCGATGGCGATGGCGGTCAGGACGCTGACCTGGGCGGTGAAGGCCTTGGTGGAGGCGACGCCGATCTCCGGCCCGCAATGGATCGGCCACACCACGTCGACCTCCCGGGCCATGGTGGATTCCGTGGCGTTGACCACGGCGGCGCTCTTCATCCCCTTGGCCTGGCAATAGCGCAGGGCGGCCAGGGTGTCGGCGGTCTCGCCCGACTGGCTCATGGCGATGGCCAGGGCGGTGGGGCGAATGGACGGCTCGCGGTAGCGGAATTCCGACGCGATCTCCACGTCCACAGGCAGGTCGGCGTACTTCTCGATCAGGTACTTGCCGATGACGCCCGCGATATAGGACGTGCCGCAGGCGACGATCTGGATGCGCTCCAGGTTCGCCCAGTCGATGTCGCCGGCCACGGCGGTCTTGGCGCCGATGGGATCCACATAGGCGGCGATGGTGCGCTGGCACCCCTCCGGCTGGTCGTGGATCTCCTTCTCCATGAAGTGGCGGTAGTTGCCCTTCTCCATCAGGGCGACTGAGGAGGCGACCACCTTCACCGGGCGGCTGACTTCCTGACCCGAATGGTCGAAGACGCGGGCGGAGGTGTGGTCCACGGCGGCGTAGTCGCCGTCCTCCAGATACAGCACGCGGTTGGTGAAGGGGCCGACCGCCAGGGCGTCGGAGCCGATGAACATCTCGCCGTCGCCATAGCCGACCACCAGGGGCGGGCCGTTGCGGGCGCCGAAGATCATGTCCTTCTCGCCGGTGATCAGCACACACAGGGCGTAGGCGCCGGACAGGCGGTCGAGCGTGGCCTTGAAGGCGGCGAGGGGGTCTTTGCCTTCGTTCAGGTTCTGGTCGATCAGGTGGGCGACGACCTCGGTGTCGGTGTCGCTTGAGAAGACCCGGCCCTTGGCCTGAAGCTCGGCCTTCAGCTCGGCGAAGTTCTCGATGATGCCGTTGTGGACCACGGCCACGCGTCCGGCGATGTGCGGGTGGGCGTTGCGCTCGGTCGGGGCGCCGTGGGTGGCCCAGCGGGTGTGGCCGATGCCGGTCTGGGCGACCAGCGGATCGGCGGCCAGGACGGACTCCAGCTCGCGCAGCTTGCCGGGGGCGCGGCGGCGCTCCAGCACGCCGTTCACCTGGGCGGCGACGCCGGCGCTGTCATAGCCGCGATACTCCAGACGCTTGAGGCTCTCGACGAGACGCTCGGCGACCAAAGACTTGCCGACGATTCCGATGATGCCGCACATGGAACGCTTTGATCCTTTGTCGAAAACCGCGGACGGGTTTAATCCTGCCGCGACGCAGGCTGTGGCGGGGGCTTTAACACCCGGCGCCGCTTCGCCTGCATAAATCTGCATTTCGCTTCGTTTCGCACGAGTCTCCGACCTATGGCCAAGCGCTCCTATTTCGGCACCGACGGCATCCGCGGTCAGGCCAACCAGCATCCCATGACCGCCGAGGTGGCGCTGCGCGTGGGTCTGGCGGCCGGCAAGCTGTTCCGTTCGCGTGACGACCGCCGCCATCTGGTGGTGATCGGCAAGGACACGCGCCTGTCCGGCTACATGATCGAGCCGGCCCTAGTGGCGGGCTTCACCAGCGTGGGCATGGACGTGCGGCTGTTCGGCCCGCTGCCGACGCCGGCCGTGGCGATGATGACCCGCTCCATGCGCGCCGACCTGGGCGTGATGATCAGCGCCTCGCACAACAACTTCGCCGACAACGGCATCAAGCTGTTCGGGCCGGACGGCTACAAGCTGTCGGACGCACAGGAGGCCGAGATCGAGTCCTATATGGACGAAGGCCTGCAGGAAGGTCTGGCGACCCCAACCCAGCTTGGTCGGGTGAAGCGCATCGACGACGCCCAGGCCCGCTATGTGGAGATCGTCAAGGCGACCTTCCCGCGCCAGATGAACCTGTCCGGCCTTCGCGTCGTGATCGATGGCGCCAACGGCGCCGCGTACAAGGTCGCGCCCACGGTGCTGTACGAGCTGGGCGCCGAGGTGATCACGGTCGGGATTGATCCTGACGGCCTGAACATCAACGCCGATTGCGGCTCCACTCATCCGGCGGCCATGGCCAAGGCGGTAAAGGAGTACCGCGCCGACATCGGCATCGCCCTCGACGGCGACGCTGACCGGCTGGTGATCTGCGACGAGAACGGCCTGGTGGTCGATGGCGACCAGATCATGGCGATCATCGCCGCCTCCTACGCCAAGCGTGACTTGCTGAAGGGCGGCGGCGTGGTGGCCACGGTGATGTCGAACCTGGGCCTGGAGCGTTTCCTGGCCGCCAAGAAGCTGAAGCTGGAGCGGACCGCCGTGGGCGACCGCTATGTCATGGCGCGGATGCGCGAGGGCGGCTTCAACCTGGGCGGCGAGCAGTCGGGCCACGTGATCCTGTCGGACTTCTCGACCACGGGCGACGGCCTGATCGCGGCCCTGCAGGTGCTGGCCGTGCTGGTCGACAGCGGCGAGCCCATGAGCAAGCTGGCCCGCCAGTTCGAGCCCGTGCCGCAGAAGCTGGAGAACGTCCGCTTCGCCAGCGGCGCCAAGCCGCTGGAGCACGACAAGGTCAAGGCCGCCATCGCCGACGCCGAGGGCAAGCTGAACGGCTCCGGCCGCATCCTGGTCCGCGCGAGCGGCACCGAGCCCCTGATCCGCGTCATGGCCGAAGGCGACGACGAGAAGCTGGTCAACAAGCTGGTGAAAGAGATCGCCGGCGCGGTGAAGGCGGCGGCGGCCTAAGTTGGTCCGCTAGCCGAACAGCCAGGGATAGTAACCTTGGATGTCCTTCGGGCCGAAGAACAGCCCAACGCAAGCCAAGGCGACAGTGACCGCGTTGGCGCCAAGCCACAGCTGCCAGCGGCGGCGGCTCCACGGGGTCTTGAAGGCGAAGCGCAGGCAGAGAACCTCAAGGCTCGCCGTGATCGCGACAGCGAGAGCGAATGTCCCGGCCCAGGTGATCGGGTTGAAGGTTCCTCGGACAAAGGGCCTGATCAGCAGGCTTGGGAAGATCTCCCAGACGATGCCGGCCAGGGGGATCAGAAAGGCGCCCAAGGCCGCCGAGAAGGCGTTGGCGGTCACGGCCAACAGCACAGACCGAAGCCAACTCATGCCAAATCCGAAACGGAGCATGAGGCTTTCGATCAGGAGGCCGGCTGCGATGACCGGGATCGTAAGGAGGCGCATCTCCACAAAGAGCACTGGCCAG
The DNA here is from genome assembly GCF_029543125.1 of Caulobacter segnis. Classification (GTDB taxonomy): domain Bacteria; phylum Pseudomonadota; class Alphaproteobacteria; order Caulobacterales; family Caulobacteraceae; genus Caulobacter; species Caulobacter segnis_D. Next base: position 439,472 of record NZ_JARQWW010000005.1, on the reverse strand, counting down.
ATCAGGTTCGCGTAGGCTGTCGCCGGAGCGCTGAGCAGGATCAGTCCCGCCAGGGCCAGCCGAAGAGCCATCCGCCTTACGGACGTCTCCGTCATCGATTCCCCCGATAGCCGCTTTGCTGCAACTCAGGGTGGGATGCCGCCCGCCTGTCAAGGAGGGCGGTGACGGCGGCCTCAGGCGATCAAGCTGCTTCGAGACGCGCTGTCGCGCTCCTCAGCATGACGAAGGTGGACTGGCTTTGAAGCCGCCATCCTGAGGAGCGGCTGTCAGGCCGCTTCTCGAAGGGCGCACACACTACTCCGCCAGCATCGCCAGCAGAGCGAACGTCGCCAGCCAGTGCTCGCCCATATAGTCGCCGGCCACATGGGGCAGGGCGTCGGTCATGTGGCGGTCGGCGGCTTCCAGCGCAGCGGCCTTTGCATCCCCGTCCAGGGTCCTGGCGATGCCGCGCCAGCACCAGGCGCGTGACAGGTTGAGGCCGTCCAGGTGGGCGATCTTGCCGTCGCTGCGGTCGCTAATGAAGGCGGGGGTGAACAGGGTGGCGGGCTGCTGTTGCGCAACGCGGGGCAGGAAGGCGGCGAACCAGGCCTTGAACGCGTCCGCCGGCAGGATGCGGCGCATGCATTCGGCCTCCATCAGGGCGGAGGACAGAAATTCGTCGCCGCTGGGCTCCCAAGCCTGACAGTCAACGTCTTGGCCGTACCAGCCCTGAGCCGTGTCGCGGCAGAGGGCGGCGAGGGCGGCGTCGTTTCCTTCCGCCCACTCCAGGGTCAGGGTCAGGGCGAAGGCGGTGTTGAAGTGGGTGCCGACCCGGATCGGATAGGTCGCCTTGGGCAGGAAGGCCTTGAAGCGGTCGGCGAAGGCCAGGGCCAAAGGCTTCAGCGTCGCGCCCCAGGGGGCGTCGTGGCGGTCCAGCTCCGCCGCCAGCATCAGCAGCCAGGCCCAGCCATAGGGGCGCTCGAACCCGCGGCTCAGCGGGCGGTCGAGATAGGCGCGCTCGGTCTCGACCTTGGCGGCGGTGAAGGCGTCGTTAAACAGGGCGCGGATGGCCGGAGCCTGCGGGATGTTCGGATGCAGGCGCAGGAGGGTGGCCAGGGTCCAGTAGCCGTGGACGCAGGAGTGCCAGTCGAAGCTGCCGAAGAAGATCGGATGCAGGACGCGCGGCGCGACCACATCGGCCTCGCCGTCCATCACATGGTCGGCCTTGTACGGCCAGGGGCGGGTCACATGGCCGAGGGCGATGGACGCGAACTTGGAGGCGACGGCCTCAGAAACGGTGGAAGACGAGGACATACATCAGCACTGTGTTGGCGAAGAGAAGGATGAGGGCGGTGGGGACCTGGGCCTTGATGACCCCGTTCTTGTCCTTCAGCTCCAGCAGGGCGGCGGGGACAAGGTTGAAGTTGGCGGCCATGGGGGTCATCAGCGTCCCGCAGAAGCCCGACAGCATGCCGATGGCGCACATGATCGCCGGATCGCCGCCGAACTTCAGGACGATCAGCGGCAGGCCGACCCCGGCGGTCATCACCGGGAAGGCGGCGAAGGCGTTGCCCATGATCATGGTGAAGAGCGCCATGCCCAGGGTGTAGGTCACCACGGCGGCCAGGCGGGACCCTTCCGGCAGCCAGGCGGTGGTCAGGGCGCCGACCGCCTCGCCCACCCCGGCGGCGGCGAACACCGCGCCAAGGGCGGCCAGCATCTGGGGCAGCAGCAGGGCCCAGCCCACCTGATCGAACAGGCGGCGGCCTTCCTGCAGGGGCTCGGTCGGCCGGGCGCGCAGCATGGGCATGGCCACGGCCAGGGACAGGATGATCCCGAGCACCAGCGACACCAGGGTCGCCTGTTTTGGATCCACCGGATGCAAGCCGCCGAAGGTCAGGTGCCTGAACAGCATGGTCCCGGCCAGGGCCACGGCGGGGATGATCAGGGCGCACAGGAACAGGCGGTTGCGGTGCGTGGCGGCGCTGGCCTGGCGTTGCGCGATGGTGCTGGTCACGGGCTCGCCCCGCCGCCAGCCGCCCATGCCCCCGATGATGACCAGGCCGATGGCGAGGGCGCCGTTGGCCATGTCGGGCAGGTGGGAGCCGAACAGGAAGCAGGCCGAGAACAGGCCCCAGAAGGCTGCGTTCTGCCAGCGGCGGCTGTTGCTGCGGTCGAGGCCGCTGAGCAGGGCGATGGCCGCGAACAGCGCGCCGGCGATCGCGTACAGGACTTCGAGGCCGATCACCTGGCGGCTCCCGACTTCAGCTTGCGGTCGAACAGGACCAGCCGCGTCCCGTGGACGATGAAGGCGACGATGGCGGTGGGGATGGCCCACACCGACAGGTGCAGCGGCTCCACCACGATGCCGTTCTGCTGCAGGAAGCCGACCATCAGCAGGATCGAGCCGATGGCGATGAAGATGTCCTCGCCGAAGAACAGGCCGATGTTGTCGGTGGCGGCGGACATGGCGCGGACCTTCTGGCGGGTGTCGTCGTCGGTCAGACCGTGCGTCTCGGCGGCGGCTTCGGCCATGGGGGCGACCAGGGGGCGCACCATCTGCGGATGCCCGCCCAGGGAGGTGAGACCCAGGGCCGAGGTGATCTGGCGGATGGCGAAGTAGAGCAGCAGGATGCGGCCGGTGGTGGCGGCCTGAAGCCCGCCGATCAGGGCCTTGGCCCGCTCCTGCAGGCCATAGCGCTCCAGCAGGCCGATGGCCGGCAGGACCAGCCACAGCAGGGAGACGTAGCGGTTCTCCTTGAAGGCCTTGCCGAAGAGGGCGACGACCTCCAGCGGTCCCATGCCGGCGGCCAGGCCAGTGACCAGGGCGGCGGCGACCACCACAAGCAGCGGATTGATCCGGGCGACGAAGCCCACGACCACGACCGCAATCCCCAACAGAGTCAGCATGGCCCCCCCTTTGCGACGGAGGGCGAGACTAGGGGATGGGCGGGGGAGGGCAAGCGCCCGCGAGGCCGTGTTGCGGTGAAGCTTCACGATTTCGCGCGGCCCACTTGCGGTATTTCACCGAAGTGTCAACCTCACGTTGATCCGGTCGCTCGACCGACCGGACGCCAGATGATTCGGGAGCGAAACATGCGGCGAGATCTCGCCGCCGCCGGGCGGGACTCGGCGGCTCGCAACGGCGGTTACGCCATCACAGGCTTGCTCGTGCTGAGCGTTCTGTGCGGCGTGTTCTGGGTGGCGGCCTATGTGGCCCTCGCCCGCTGGTTCGGCTGGGGCGGCTAGAAGCCCCGCCTATCCCTGAAACGAAAACGGGCGGCCGAAGCCGCCCGTCAGTCCGTGCGTGTCTTTCGACGCGTCAAACTTCCTGATTGTACTTGCCGACTTCCGGGCGCTTGGCCAGGCGCGGCTTCACTTCCTTGTGGAACAGGTCGCGCATGTCGTCTTCCGACTGCGTGCTTTCCACCACCACCACCAGTTCCGGCTTGTTGGAGCTGGCGCGGACCAGGACCCACGAGCCGTCCTCCAGCGCAACGCGCACGCCGTTGACGGTGATCACGTCCTTGATCTTCCGGCCGAGGATCGAGCCGCCCGATTTGCCGAGCTCCTCGTACTCCTTCACCACGTCCTCGACGATCTTGTACTTCACCTCGTCGGCGCACTTGGGCGACATGGTCAGCGAGGTGTAGGCGACCGGCAGGGCCTTCTTGAGGTCCGACAGCTTCTTGTCCGGGTTGCGCTCCAGCATGGCCAGGATGGCGGCGGCGGCGATCAGGCCGTCGTCGTAGCCGCGGCCCAGTTCGCCAGCCAGGAAGAAGTGGCCGCTCTTCTCAAAGCCGGCCAGGGCGTCAAGCTCGGCGGTCTTGCGCTTGATGTAGCTGTGGCCGGTCTTCCAATAGACGGTGGTGCAGCCGTTCTCTTCCAGGATCGGGTCGGTGGCGTAGAGGCCGGTCGACTTCACGTCCACGATGAAGGTCGCGCCCTTGTGCAGCGGGGCCAGGTCGCGGGCCAGCATCAGGCCGATCTTGTCGGCGAAGATCTCCTCGCCCTCGTCATCCACCACGCCGCAGCGGTCGCCGTCGCCGTCGAAGCCGAAGGCCAGGTCCGCGCTGTGCTCACGGACGGCCTTGGCCATCTCCATGAGCATCTCGTGGTCCTCCGGGTTCGGGTTGTAGCGCGGGAAGGTGAAGTCCAGCTCGGCGTCCATGGGGATCACCTCGACGCCCATGCGCTTCAGCGCCTCGGGGGCGAAGGCGCCGGCGGTGCCGTTGCCGCAGGCGGCGATGACCTTCAGCGGGCGGGTGACCTTCACGCGGCTGGCGGCGTCGGCGATGTAGCGCTCGGCCACACCGTCGATGCGGGTCAGCTTGCCGCCTTCACGCTCAACGAACTGGCCGTTGAGGACGATGTCCTTCAGGCGGCCCATCTCGTCCGGGCCGAAGGTGAGGGGCTTCTGGGCGCCCATCTTCACGCCGGTCCAGCCGTTCTCGTTGTGGCTGGCGGTGACCATGGCGACGCACGGGGCGTCGAGGTCGAACTGGGCGAAGTAGGCCATGGGCGAGACGGCCAGGCCGATGTCCAGCACCTCGCAGCCGGCGGACAGGAGGCCGAGCGTCAGGGCCTGCTTGATCGACAGGGAGTAGGAGCGGAAGTCGTGGCCGACCACGATCCGCTTCTGGCCCAGCTCCTGGATATAGGTGCCGAGGCCGAGGCCAAGGGCCTGGATGCCGAGCAGGTTGATCTCCGGCCCGAACAGCCAGCGCGCGTCGTACTCGCGGAAGCCGGTCGCCTTGACGAGAGCTTCGTTCTCGTAGGCGGCGGTGTTGGCGACAAGATCGGCGCGGGGCTTGGAGAACATGGGACCTCAGCGATGCGTAATGGTGTTGTCTGTGTTGTAGAGCGCGGCGCGCGAAGTCGCGAGCCCGTTCGCCCCGCGGGCGTAATGACTTTTGATGACGCTAGTTCCGTCAGACCCGACGAGCGAGGTAACGCACGCTCTTTGAGCGATCCTCAAGGCGGGCGACGCCGACCTCTTCGAAGCCCAGGGCGGCGTGGAAAGCGTCCGAACCGGGATTGGGCGGATCGGAATTGACCTCGCAGCAGAAGACGTTGTGGCCGTCGGCGCGCATCTCCTGCATGGCGGCTTCGTAGAGCGCGCGGGCCATGCCCATGCCCCGGGCGCGTTCGGCGACGATGACGCGGTCGATATAGACGAAGCGCTCATAGCGGTCGCGGAACCACAGGAAGTTGGGGCTGTCGTAGTTCCCGTCCTGATCGAAAGCGATGAGGACCGCGTCCGCGTCGCCGATCACCCAGGCGCGCCAGGCATTGGACGCCATGGCGTCGAGTTCTGCCTGGGTCAGGAGCGAGGTCTCGACCTTGTTGGCGTTGTTGAGCGCCAGGACAGCCGTCTCGCCGCGACCGAGGGGGCGGTGCGCCATCAGATCACGCCGGCGCGAAGCAGATCGTGGATGTGCAGGATGCCCACCGGGCGCTTGGCCTCGACCACGAACAGCACAGTGATGCGGCGGTCGTTCATCAGCTTCAACGCCTCTGCCGCCAAGGCGCCGGGGGCGATGGTCAGCGGCGAGGGGGTCATCACCTCGCCGGCGCTGTGGGTCATCAGGCCGTCCATGTGGCGGCGCAGGTCGCCGTCGGTGATCAGGCCGGCCAGACGGCCGTCGGGCGAGGTGACGCCGACGCAGCCGAAGCGCTTCTCGGTCATCACCAGCAGGGCCTGGGCCATGGGTTTGGTGGACGGGACCAGCGGCAGCTCGCCGTCCTTGTGCATCAGGTCAGCCACCGTGCGCAGCATGGCGCCCAGCTTGCCGCCCGGGTGGAAGATGCGGAAGTCGGCGGCGGTGAAGCCGCGGCGCTCCAGCAAGGCCACGGCCAGGGCGTCGCCCAGGGCCATCTGCTGGGTGGTGGAGGTGGTGGGCGCGTTGACCTCGGCCGTCGCCTCCGCGGAGTCGGGCAGCAGCAGCGGGATGTCGGCCGCGCGGCCAAGCTGGCTGTCGGCGTTGGCGGTGATGGCGATGATCGGGATGCCGAAGCGGGCGCCGTAGGCCAGCATGTCTGACAGCTCGCGGGCCTCGCCCGACTTGGACAGGGCCAGGATCACGTCGCCCTTGCCGATCATGCCCAGGTCGCCGTGGCTGGCCTCGGCGGCGTGGACGAACATGGCGGGAGAGCCGGTGGACGCCAGGGTGGCGGCGATCTTGCGGGCTACGTGGCCGCTCTTGCCCACGCCGGTGCAGACGATCTTGCCCTTGGCCTTGAACAGGGTCTCGACCGCCTTGACGAAGGGCTTGTCCAGGCTGGCGGCGAGGGCGGCGAGACCGTCGGTCTCGACCTTCAGGACCCGGCGGCCGACGGCGGCGGCGTCGAATTCACTCACGGGTTCTCCTCCCGCAGGACAGGCGGCTCCACCGGAGCAACGGGCTCGCGCGGGGCGGCCAGAGGCGCCGGCGCGGGGATGCGCTGCTCCTTCTGCTCCTGCTGGGCGCGGCGGGCGGCGGCGGCCTCCTCGCGCTGGATGGCGGCCTGCACTTCGGGCCGCTGCTGCACGGGCTGCGAGCCGAAGGGACCAGGGGATCGGGCGCCGAGCCCCTGCGGCCAGACCAGCGCCAGACCGATCAAAGCGGCGGCGAGGAGGGCCAGGGCAGGCAGGACGATGCGGTCAGACATGAAGAATCCTTGCGCGGACCGGTCCTATAGCACGCGCGCCGCGCGGGGGGAGGGCGTGCTTGACGCTGGATCGCGCAAGCCTTAGCCCGACCAGCGACAACATTTGGAGGTCCGATGCCCGCGCTCGTCCTGCTTCGCCACGGCCAAAGCCAGTGGAACCTGGAAAACCGCTTCACCGGTTGGGTGGATGTGGACCTGACCGCCGAGGGCGAAGCCCAGGCCACCAAGGGCGGGGAGCTGATCAAGGCCGCCGGCCTGAAGTTCGACCGCGCCTACACCTCCGTCCTGACCCGCGCCATGCGGACCAACGAACTGGCCCTGGCCGGCGCCGGCCAGTCCGACACCCCCGTGGTCAAGGACTGGCGCCTGAACGAACGCCACTACGGCGGCCTGACCGGTCTGAACAAGGCCGAGACCGCCGAGAAGCACGGCGAGGAGCAGGTCACCATCTGGCGCCGTTCCTACGACATCCCGCCGCCGGGCCTGGCGCCGGGCGGCGAGTACGACTTCGCGGCCGATCCCCGCTATGCCGGCCACGCCGTGCCGGTGACCGAAAGCCTGAAGACCACGCTGGAGCGCGTGCTGCCCTATTGGGAAGCCGAGATCGCGCCGAAGCTGAAGGCGGGCGAGACCCTGCTGATCGCCGCCCATGGAAACTCCCTGCGGGCCATCGTGAAGCACCTGTTCAACGTGCCGGACGACAAGATCGTCGGCGTAGAGATCCCCACGGGCAACCCGCTGCTGATCGAACTGGACGGCGACCTGAAGCCGACCAGCGCGCGCTATCTGGACGAGAGCCGGGCTCAGCCGCTGCCGTCCGTGGCCTGAGGGGCGGGGATGTCGAGCGAGATCGACATCCAGCACATGCGCCGGGCGATCGCGGTCGCCCGGACGAACCTGGGCAAGACTTGGCCCAATCCGGTGGTCGGCTGCGTGATCACCGACGGCGAGACGGTGCTGGCCGAAGCCGCCACCGGCGTCGGCGGCCGTCCCCATGCGGAGGAGCAGGCGGTGGCGGCCTTGGGCGGCCACGCGCCGGGTGTCACGGCCTATGTGACCCTGGAGCCCTGCGGCGCGCGGACCAGCGGCGCGCCGTCCTGCTCGCAGCACCTGGTTTCGGCCGGGGTGAAGCGGGTGGTCATCGCCTGCGAAGACCCGTCACCCTTCGCGTCCGGCCAGGGGACGCATCGCCTTCGCGCCGCCGGCCTGCAGGTGGAGACGGGGCTGTTGGCGGACGAAGCTTTCGTCCTGTGCGCCGGCTTCGTTCACAAGCTGAAGACCGGCCGCCCGCTGGTCGAGGCGGCGGCGGGGCCGGAGGGCTACGAGGCCGAATTCGAATTGTCGCAGGGGGAGGGGCTGGACGCGGCCCTGGCGCGCTACGCCGACCTCGGGCACACGCGTCTATGGACGCCCGCGGGCGGCGAGACGGCGTCGCGACTGCACGCTGCGGGACTGCTCTAGAACCCTTTGGAAAGCTTGCGTTAATCGCTTCCGGGGAAACTGTTCAGCCTGAATATCCGGGGGCTGGAGCATCCATGGCCGCTTCGTCGGCGCCAGGCGTCACGCATCGACGTCTGACACAGCAGGAAGTCGACCTGATCTGCGCCAAGCACGACCGCCTGTGGTCGGCTCGGATGGGCGGCGCGCGCGCCGTGTTCAGCTTCACCGATCTGTCCGGCCTGGACCTTCGCGGCCGCAACCTGTGCGACGCCGACTTCTCGGGCGCGGTCATGCACCAGACCCGCATGGCGGGGGCGCGGCTGGACAACGCCGTGCTGTTCGGCGCGGATATGACGGAAGTCGATCTTGTCGAGGCGTCGCTGCGGCGCGCCGACATGCGCGGGGCGTGCCTGCGCGGCGCCAACCTGACCGGGGCCGACATGTTCGAGGCCGACCTGCGCGAGGGGGCCATCGCCGCCGCCGACCGCAAGGAAGGCTATCGCGTCATGGAGCACACCCAGCGGGGCGGCCTGTCGACCCAGGCGCAGAGCACCAATCTGGTGGGCGCGAACCTGGAGCGGTCACGCCTGTCCGGCATCATGGCCATTCGGGCCGACTTCACCGACGCGGTGCTGAAAGACGCCAAGCTGGTCCGCGCCAACCTGAAGCAGGCGTCGCTGAGCGGCTGCAATCTGGCTGGCGCCGACCTGTCGGGGGCGGACCTGCGCGGGGCCGACTTGCGCGATGCGATCATGGTGGGGGCCAAGACCTTCGCCTGGAACACGATCGACGCGAACATGCAGGGGGTCCTCACCGACCCGAAGGAGATCAAGGACGACCACAGCTCGCCCTATCCGCAGATGGTCCGCGACCACGCCAAATGGTGCGAGACCGGCGGGGCGGAGGGCAAGCCGTCGCTGTTCGACAAGGCCGATCTGCGCAGCCTGGGCTCGATCAAGGGATTCAACCTGACGGCCATGAGCGCCAAGGGGGCGGTGTTTTACGGCCTCGACATGGAGGGCGTTCAGCTTCAGGGGGCGCAGCTTCAAGGGGCCGACCTGCGGGCCTGCAACCTGCGCCGCGCGGACCTTCGCGGGGCCAAGCTCAACGGCGCCAAGCTGTCGGAAACCGATCTGCGCGACGCCCAGTTGGGTCCGCTGCTGATCGGCAAGGATCGGGTGCTGCCGTCGGACCTTTCGGAAGCGGTGCTCAAGAACGCCGACCTGGCGCGGGCGGACCTGCGTCAGGCGATCCTGCGCGGTGCCGACATCTCCCGCGCCAACTTCACCAACGCCATGGTCAAGGACATCGACCTGACCGAAGTGGTCCGGACCGGCGCGCGTGGGCTGGAAGGCCTGATCTAACGAGGTTCCGACAGCCTTGGGCTTTAACGGTTCAGTTGGGCTTTCTCGCTTTTAGTAGCGACGCTTACCTTATTGAGCTGGATCCCTAGCCTTGTCCGCCCAAGCGAAACTCGCCGGCCGCCGTCGGCTGACCCAGGCGGAGCTCGACCTCATCGTCGGCTCCCACGAGCGGTATCTGCAGCGCAAGCCCGGCGGGCGGCGCGCATCGCTGCGTTTCGTCCATCTGGGCGGGCTCAATCTTTCGGGCCGCAACCTGTCGGAAGCGGACCTTTCAGCCTCGGTGCTGGAAGGCTGCCGACTGATCCGCACCAAGCTGGAGCGGGCCGATCTGTTTGGCTGCGACCTGCGCATGGCCGACCTGCGCCAGGCGGTGATGGTCAAGGCCGACCTGCGCGGCGTGTGCCTGCGCGGCGCCAATCTGGCCCAGGCCGACCTGACCGGCGCCGACTTCCGCGAAGGCAAGGTCGCCATTCCGGGGGCCAAGAACGGTCTGGATATCTCCCGCCATGAAGAGCGGCCGGGCGAGGTGGATCAGGCCAATTTCACGGGCGCCATCCTGAACGACGCCGAGCTGAGCGGGGTCTCGGCCTTCGCCGCCGACTTCACCGACTGCTCGCTGGTCGGGGCCAAGCTGATCGGGGCGAACCTGAAGGACGCCAATTTCAGCGGCGCCCTGATGGAGAACGCCGACATGAGCGGCGCCAATCTGGACAACGCCAACTTCGCGGGCGCGGTCCTGGTGGGCGCGAACCTGATGAAGGCCAGTACCCAGGGCGCCCGCATGGAGCAGGTGCTGCGCGAGCCGACCCAGGAGGCGGTCGACAAGGCGCCGGAGCTGTTGGAGCGGGCCAAGGCGAACCAAGCCTGGTGCAAGACCGGCGGCAAGGAGGGCGCGGCCGCCAAGATGGACAACGAGGACCTGCGTCCTCTGGGCGCGGCCCTGAAAGGTGCGCGCCTGACGGCCATGAGCGCCAAGGGCGCGGTGATGGTCGGGCTGGACCTGTCCGGCGCGCATCTGCAGGGGGCGAAGCTGGAAGGGGCCGATCTGCGCGCCGCCAACCTGCGCGGGGCGGACCTGCGTGGCGCGAAGCTGATGCGGGCCGACCTGACGAAAGCCGATCTGCGCGGGGCCTATCTGGGGCCGCTGCCCCTGGGCGGGCGCGAGATTCCGACGGACGTGACCGGCGCGAAGCTGCGCTACGTCTTCGCCCAGACCGCCAACCTGACCGCGGCCGTTCTCGACGACGCGGACATGCGCGGGGCGGACCTGACCGCCGCGGTCATGGACGGAGTCAGCATCAAGGACGTGGACTTCCGCCAGGTGCAGGGTTTCGAGCCGCCCAAGGGCGAGCCTACCCACGATGAATTCGGCCCGCTGCCGCCCAAGGACCCGCCCCTGATCGAGGCGGCGGAAGAAGCCCCTCCGGAATGAAAAAGGCGGCGCATCGCTGCGCCGCCTTCCCGTTGTCAGCCAGGCCGGGGGACGCCTGGCTTGTGTGTGAGGCCGCTTAGGCGGCCTTTTCGCCTTCGATCAGCGGGGCTTCGGTCGCGGCCGTCGAGATTTCGATGCGGCGCGGCTTCAGTTGCTCCGGCAGTTCGCGCTTCAGCGAGATGGACAGAAGGCCGTCGCGAAGCTGGGCGTCGGTGACCACCACATAGTCGGCGAGCTGGAACTTGCGGTCGAAGTTACGCTCGGCCAGGCCGCGGTGGAGATAGCGCTTGGCTTCGTCATTGGCCGTCTTGCGGCCCTGGACGGTCAGGAGGTTTTCCTTGACCTCGATGTTCAGCTCTTCCGACTTGAAGCCGGCGACCGCGATCTCGATGCGGTAGGCGTTCTCGTCGGTGCGCTCGATGTTGTAGGGCGGGTAGCCGCTGGCGGCTTCGTTCGTGGCGGCGGCGTCAAGCAGCGCGGCCAGGCGGTCGAAACCGACGACAGAGCGGTACAGGGGGGAAAGGTCGATCGTACGCATGGTCACATCCTTCTTTGCATAAGCAAGGTTGCGGTTTGTCGGACTTCTCGGCGGCCCGGATCGGCCCCGCCTGCAAGTCCGTGAAGGCCCGACATCGGCGCCTTCGGGTATGAGTTAGGAGCGAGCGAAAACGCTTCAAGGGGCGAATGCGCAAGATTGGCCCTTGATCGGTCACGCTTGGCCCGTAAGGCTCCGCCCCAAGGAAAACGCCAGGAGCTCCACCATGACTACCCGACGTCTCGCCATCGCCGCCGGCTTCGCCGCCGCGGCCCTTATGGCGGCACCGTCCGCCTTCGCCGCCGACGCCGCCCTGAAGGCCGCTGTCGCCAGCCCGAACCGCGCCGCCAACAACGTGGCCCGCGACGTCCATCGCCACCCGGCCGAAAGTCTGGCCTTCTGGGGCCTGAAGCCGAACCAGACGGTGATCGAGGTGTCGCCGGGCGGCGGCTACTGGCTGGAGATTCTGGCGCCCTACGCCAAGGCCACCGGCGGCCATTACGTCGCCGGCGTGACTGATTTGGACAACCCGAAGGTTTCTGAAAACGCCCGCAAGGCCCGCGCCGACTTCGAGGCGAAGTATTCGGATCAGGCCAAGTGGGGTTCGATCCACTTTGTGAACTTCGGCCCCGTGGCCAAGCCGCTGGGCGCGCCGAACTCGGCCGACCTGGTGCTGACCGCCCGCAACGTCCACAACTGGACCGCCGCCGGCAGCGCCGACAAGATTTTCGCCGACTTCTTCGCCGTGCTGAAGCCGGGCGGCGTCCTGGCCGTGGAGGATCACCGCGCCGACCCGAAGCCGCAGGCCGGCGGCGGCACAAACGGTTATCTGTCCACCGCCACCGTGGTGGCCCTGGCCGAAAAGGCGGGCTTCAAGCTGGACGCCTCGTCCGAGATCAACGCCAACCCCAAGGACACCAAGGATCACCCCTTCGGCGTCTGGACCCTGCCGCCGACTCGCCAGAGCGCGGCTGCCGGCCAGCAACCCGCGCCGGACTTCGATCGCGCCAAGTATGACGCCATCGGCGAGAGCGACCGCATGACCCTGCGCTTCAAGAAGCCGGCCTGATGGCCGTGATGGGCGACTGGTCGCGGCGGGGTCTTCTGCGCGGGGCGGCGGGGTTCATTCTCGCCGGCTGCGGCAAGAAGGATGAGGAAAAGCCGGTCGCTTCAGCGCCGGCCAAACCCAAGGCGTCCGACGCCTTGGACGCCGCCATCGCCGGCGACTGGCGCCCGCAATCCGACAAGGCGCGTGATCCTTGGCGTCACCCGCGCCAGAGCCTGGAGTTCTGGGGCCTGCGCCCGGGGATCACGGTCGTCGAATTCTGGCCGGGGGCCGGTTGGTACACCGACATCCTGGCCCCCTACCTGAACAGCACGGGCGGGCGGCTCTACGCCGCCCATCTGCAGACTGACAATCCCAACGACCCGACGGCCGGCGAGATCGTCCAGGCCTTTCGCAACAAGCTGGCGGCGCGGCCGCGCGTGTACGGGAAGGTGGAGGTCACCGCCTTCGGCCCCACCAGCGGACCGGTGGCGCCCGCGGCCAGCGCCGACCTGGTGCTGTTCCTGCGCAACATCCACAACTGGATGGCGGCGGGCGTGGCCGAGAAGGCGTTCCGCGACGCCTTCGCCGCGCTGAAGCCTGGCGGCGTGCTGGGGGTCGAGGAACATCGCGCCGATCCCGGCGGCGTGCAGGAGGCCCTGGCCGCCAACGGCTATGTCCAGCAGGCCTATGTGACCCAACTGGCCAAGGAGGCGGGGTTCACCCTGGCCGAGGCCAGCGAGATCAACGCCAACCCCAAGGACACCCGCGATCATCCGTTCGGCGTCTGGACCCTGCCGCCCACGCGGCTGTCGGCCCCGCGCGGAGAGCCGGCGAAAGCGGACTTCGACCACAGCAAGTACGACACCATCGGCGAAAGCGACCGGATGACGCTGAAATTCGTCAAACCGTCGTAGCGTCAACGTCTAAGCGTTGTTTACTTGTCGTCGATCACCGGCCAAGGTGGCCGCCAATTTCAACTAGAGGGAGCGCGCCGCATGGCCACGCTGCAGGAAGTCACCGACAAGATCAAAGGCGCCGTGGGCGATGACTCGGGTCTGGGCAAGAGCCTGAAGTTCGATCTGAAGGGCGATGGCTTCATCCACATCGACGGCGGCGAAGTCACCAACGAAGACAAGCCGGCCGATCTGACCATGACCCTCAGCCTGGCCGACCTGATCGCCATGAGCCAAGGCCAGCTTGACGCCACCATGGCGTTCATGAGCGGCCGCCTGAAGCTGTCGGACATGGGTCTGGCCATGTCGCTGCAGCCGAAGCTGCAGGCTCTGTTCAGCAAGGCCTGATCGCCTTGATGCGGCCGGCGCCTCTGCTCGACATCGCCGAGGCGCCCGTCCCAAGGGGCGGACAGGCCGAATGGTTCACCGGCGCGAAGGGGGCGACCCTTCGCGCCGCTCTGTTTCCGGCGACCGGTTCGCCGAAGGGTTCGGTGGTCCTCAGCGGCGGCCGCACCGAACCGATCGAAAAATACTACGAGGTCATCCGCGACCTGACCGGGCGCGGTTTCACCGTCCTGGCCCACGACTGGCGCGGGCAGGGGCTGTCGCACCGTCTGCTGCCGGATCGGCTTAAGGGCCATGCCGCCGGTCACGCCGACTTCATGGCAGATTATCAGGCCCTGCTGGCGCAGTTCGAAAGCCGCCTGCCCAAGCCCTGGATCGCCATGGCGCATTCCATGGGCGGGTGCCTGACCATGCTGGCCCTGACGGGCGGAGAGCCGCGGTTCAGCGCCGCCGTGCTGTCGGCGCCCATGCTGGGTCTGCCGCTGGGCGGGCGTCCGTTCTGGACCGCGCGCGCCATGGCCGCCGTCCAGACGCTGATCGGACGGGGCGGCGTCTACATGTCCGAAGCCGCCGGCAAGGGCGGGGGCGGCGCGGCGGCGTTCGAGGATCAGGTCCTGACCCACGACAAGGCCCGCTACGACACCTGGATGAAGCAACTCGCCGCCAATCCGGACCTGGACCTGGGCGGCGTCACCTGGGGCTGGGTGGATTTCGCCCTGTCGGCCTTCGCCTGGATGCGGGCGCCGGGGCGGCTGGAAAAGGTGACGATCCCGGTCGTCATCCTGTCGGCCGGTGAGGAGAAGCTGGTCTGGAACCCGGACGCCAGGATGGTGGCCGGCCGTCTGCCCAAGGGGAAATTCCTTGAGGTCCCCGGCAGCTACCACGAGATCCTGATGGAGACGGACGACAAGCGCGCCGTTTTCTGGCGGGAGTTCGACGCGGTCGTCGCGAGCCTTTAGGGCTGGGCCTTCGCCGCGGGGGCCAGCAGCTCCAGGGTCGGCTCCAGAAGGGCCTTGTCGCCCACCAGCAGCATCTGGCCGCCGTTCTTGCCGATCTCGTCGCCGCGCCAGTCGGTGACGGCGCCGCCGGCGCCGGCCAACAGGGGGATGGCGGCCTCTACGTCCCAGGCCTTGAGCCCGGCCTCGATCACCATGTCCATCTTGCCCATGGCGACCATGGCGTAGGCATAGGCGTCGCAGCCCAGGCGGGCCAGACGGGTCGCGTCCCGCACGTCGTTCCAGACCGCCCGTTCAGGGCTGTCGAAGCAGGCCTGCGGATCGGTGGTGGAGATGGTCGCCTGCGCCAAATCGGGACAATCCCGGACGCGCAAGGCCTGGCTTGCCCCGCGCGCCACCAGGCGCGAACCGGCGGCGGAGCCGATGAAGATCTCGTCCAGATAGGGTTGGCCGACGGACCCCAGCACCGGCGCGCCGTTCCAGCGCAAGGCGATGAGGGTGGTCCACAGCGGCAGGCCGGAGATGAAGGCGCGGGTGCCGTCGATGGGGTCGAGGACCCAGACGAATTCTGCGTCCGGGCGGTCCTCGCCATACTCCTCGCCGATGACGCCGTGCTCAGGATAGTGCTCGGCGATCAGCTTGCGGATCACGGCCTCAGCACCGCGGTCGGCTTCGGTAACGGGATCGAAGGCGCCGGCCTTGCCCTTGTCCTCGAGGCCGTGGTCGGCGCGGAACATGGGCAGGATGGCTTCCCCGGAGGCGCGATTGAGCGCGATGAGAAAGGCGTCGAGGTCGGCGAGACGATCAGCAGGCAGCATGGCCTCGGCTTATCCGAAGCCGGGCCGCCATGGAAGGATGCGCGGCGCTTAAGCCGCGACAGCCATCGGATGTTGCTGCGGGCGCTTGTTTTCCAGCCCGTCGTAGAAGTAGCCGACCGGCACCTCGAGCGCCTCGGAGATCCGCCACAGGCGGGCGGCGGAAATGCGGTTCGCACCGCACTCGTACTTCTGGATCTGCTGGAAGCGGACGCCGCATGCGCCGGCGAGTTGCTGCTGGGTCAGGCCCAGGATGCGGCGACGGCTGCGCAGGCGTTTGCCCAGGTGAAGGTCGATATCGTTGCTCATGGGCATGGAACAGTCCCTAGCTGTTGATCCCCGAGCGTCCCGATCTGGCACGCTCCACCCCAATATCCGCAAGGTGCGTGCCGTATTAACGACAAGCCAAGGCCGTTGCCCGGAAAGCCGAAAGCGGCCTAGAAAACAGGCATGTCGGACACACGTCCCCGTTTCGCGCAGGACCTGGCCTGGAGGCTTGAGGCCCTGGCCTTCGACGCTTTCACCGGAGCGATGCGGCTGTTGCCGGTGGATTGGGCGTCGGCCTTTGGTGGCGCGCTGACCCGAACCCTGGGCCCGCTGACCGGCGCGCACAAGACGGCGGACCGCAATCTGCGCCTGGCTTTTCCCGGGAAGGACGAGGCCTGGCGGGCGGATATCCTGAAGAAGCAGTGGGACGAGGTCGGGCGCACCTTCGCCGAGTTCCCGATCATGGACCGCATCATCCTGTCCCCGGACCGGGTGGAGATTGAGAACGCCGAGCGCCTGGCCCAGATCGCCGCCAGGCGTGAGCCGGTGGTGTTCATCAGCGGCCACTTTTCGAACTGGGAGGTGATGCCGGCGGCCATCGTCCAGACCGGCGTCGACTGCCAGATCACCTATCGCGCGGCCAACAACCCCTATGTGGACGCCCGCATCCGCAAGAGCCGCTTTCGCTATGGCGTGCGTCTGTTCGCGCCCAAGGGCGGGGACGGGGCAAAGGAGCTGCTCGCAGCTCTGAAGACCGGTCAGTCGGTGGCCCTGATGAACGACCAGAAGTTCAACGGCGGGGTGGCCGCACCGTTCTTCGGCCATCTGGCCCATACGGCGCCGGGGCCGACGCGCCTGGCCTTGCGGTTCGGGACGGTGCTGCAGCCGATGACGGTGGAGCGGACCAAGGGCGCGCGGTTCAAGGCCGTGGTCCACGAGCCCATCGTCCTGGAGCACACCGACGACCGCACGGCCGACATCGAGGCCGGCGTCAGGCGCATCAATGATCTCGTTGAGGCGCAGATCCGTAAACGGCCGCACGAATGGTTCTGGGTCCACAAGCGCTGGTCGGCCGAGGCCTATGACAGCCTGAAAGGCTAGATCTCGACCGCGCCCTGTTCCTCGGCCCGGCGTTTGGGGCCGTCATAGTTGGGATCGCTGATCCGGCGGCGTTCGGGACCGAAATAGCCGTCATCCGGCACCCGCACGAAGGGCCGCGGCTTGTAGATCACAGCGTTCATGCGGCTGAACAACTGGCTGGCGGTGATCGGCTTGACCACCACCTCATTCACGCCGGCGTCGCGCGCCTCGAACACCCGCCGTTTATCGGCATAGGCGGTGAGCATGATGATCGGCAGGTAGGGAACCTTGCTGTCCGGCGACTTGCGGACAAGTTCTGTGAACTGCACGCCGTCCAGCGGCTCCATCTGATAGTCGACGATGGCGAAGTCGGGGGTCCAGCCGCGGAGAATCTGAAGCGCTTCCGCCCCGTTGGACGCTTCCTTGATGTCGTGAAGTCCGACGCCCTTGAACAGCTGCCGGACGATCGACCGCATGTGCTGGTTGTCGTCAACCAGAAGAAGGCGCAGCGCCGAAAGGTCGGCGGACATCGACTCACATCCCCACGTTACTCAAGGGGCGGATAGCGCGTGCTACCGCAAATAGAAAGCGCCCGTGGTGAAGCTTGTTTTTGGCTCGATCACAATGGGACGTTTCGTAGCAGGAGCATGGGGTCCAGATTTCGCCCGCGCCACTTCAATCTCCAGCACAGATGCGGTCCGGTGGCGCGTCCCTCCTGTCCGACGGCGCCGATGACCTGACCAGGGCGGACATGCTCGCCAGCGCGCACGTCGGCCCGCGACAGGTGCAGGTAGGCGCTGACCACGCCCTGGCCATGATCGATCAGGATCAGCCCGCCCTCGAAATGCAGTCCTGTCTCGGCGAAGCTGACCAGGCCGGGAGCTGGCGCATGAACAGGCGTGCCCGTCGGCGCCGCGAGGTCCGCGCCATAGTGCGGGCGGTTGGGCTGGCCGTTCAGGATCCGCTGGCCGCCGAAACGTCCCGACAGCCGCCAGCTCGGCAGGGGCGGCAGGAAGCCGTGATGGAAACCGTCGTCGTCATCGAGGCTGGCGAAACCAACGGCCTTGCGCTTGGCCTCTTCGCCGATGCGGGCCAGCAGGGCTGGGTCCTGGGGCGCCACCTGGTCGTTGGGCAGGCCGTCGATGCGCTGGATGTCGAAGTCGCCGGGCGACACGGCGATGTGGTGCTCGGTCGTCTCGCCGTTCTGGCTGACGGTCAGCACGGCCGTGGGGGGAGCGTCTCGGTCGAAGCCGATGAAGAAGCGGCCGGCGCGGGAGGCCTTGGCGACCTCGACGCCGTCGAGGCTGATGGTCGCCCGAGGCGAGGTCTGGCCGATCAGATAGCCGCCCTGGCGCGGGCGGCCGATCACCGCGAGGGGCGGTGAGGCGGCGAAGGCTGGGGTCGCGGCGGCGGCGAGCGCGCCGGCCAACAGACCCCGGCGGTTCAGGAGCGGGTTTCCTGCCAGCGCTTCAGCGCTTCGGCCGGGCTGGCGTAGGCTTCCTGAAGTTCCGGGCTCCAGTAGCGCAGGGCCTGAAGCGGGACCTTCTTGCCGCTGACGGCGCAGACCACGTAGCGGCCCGGCTTGATGATGGCGAATTCGCCATCACCGTAATGCAGCACGGCGGCGTCGGAACCCATCTGGCGATCGTAAGCGTTCATGGCCCCTATTTAGGGCATTCGGCCGTCCAAGAACAGATTGTTGGCCTGCGTTTCATCGCCGCTTCGTTAGAAGAGGTCGCCTTGGTCGGCAGGGTTCGCGGTCTTGCCCTTGGCCTTTGGGACCGCGCCGCCGCCGGCGATCACCGCGCCGCGTTCGCCATCGCCGAACACCAGGGTCACACCTTCGCCGCTCGACAGGGCGGCCGCTGACCGGGCGAGGGAGCCGTCCGCGTGATGCACGCGGGCGAAGCCCAGGTTCAGCGGCCGGTCGGGATCGAGCGAGCGCCGCAGCTTGTCCAGACCCGCCAGATCCTGCTCCATCCGCGTCAGGCGGCGGTCGAGGGCCGGCTTCATGCGGGCGGAGAACTCGGCCAGGCGCTGGGCCTGCAGCACCTGCGGGCGCTCCAGCAGGCCGGGCTTGAGACGCGCGGCGACGCGCACCAGGTCGCGCTCATGCGCGTCGGCGTTGCGGCCGAGGGCGGCGCCCAGGCGGGATGAGGCGTTGTCGAACCGTTGCTGACCCAAGGCGATCAGGTCCGTGGGGCGGGGCAGGCCGCGCGCGGCGCCGGCCAGACGGTTGCGGCGCTCCTCCAGCATCCGGCCGCTGCAACGGGCCAAGCGGCGTTCGTAGTCGGCGATGGCGGCGCGAAGTTCGGACAGGACCGGCGTGGCCATTTCGGCGGCGGCCGTCGGGGTCGGGGCGCGCCGGTCGGACACGAAGTCGATCAGGGTGGTGTCCGTCTCGTGACCCACGGCGGAGATCAAGGGGATGGCGCTTTCGGCCACGGTGCGCGCCAGGGTCTCGTCGTTGAAGGGCCATAGGTCCTCCACCGAACCGCCGCCGCGCGCGACGATCAGGATGTCGGGACGAGGGATATCCTGGTCGGGAAGCAGGGCGTTGAAGCCGCGGATCGCGGCGCAGACCTGGGCGGCGGCGGCGTCGCCCTGGACCACCACGGGCCAGACGATCACGCGGCAGGGCCAGCGGTCGCGGATGCGGTGCAGGATGTCGCGGATCACCGCGCCGGTCGGACTGGTGATGACGCCGACCACGGCCGGCATGGCGGGCAGGGGGCTTTTGCGCGAGGGCTCGAACAGGCCCTCGGCGGCGAGGCGGGCTTTCAGTCGCTCAAGTTGGGCCAGCAGGGCGCCGACGCCGGCGGCCTCCATCCCCTCGATGACGATCTGGTAGCGGGAGCCGGCGGGGTAGGTGGTGATCCGTCCGGTGACGATCACCTCCAGGCCCTGTTCCGGGCGGACCTGCAGGTTGCGGACGCTGCCCTTCCAGACGACGCCGTCGATGGCGGCCTTGTCGTCCTTGATCGTCAGATAGACGTGGCCGTTGGAATGGAAGGTGACCTTCGACAGTTCGCCGCGCAGGCGCACGAAGCCGTAGGAGTCCTCCAGCGTCCGCTTGAGGGCGAAGGCCAGTTCCGAGACGGAATAGGCGGAGGCGTTGGTGGCGGATTCAGAGTCGGTCACAGCATCAGCATAGGGCGCGTTGTCGCAGGCGTCAGGCGTCAATGATCCTGAAAGTTCCGCAGCGTCACGATGGCATGTCCCCCGACACCGACCCCTTTGAGTACATGATGAAGTTTATTGCGCCCGCATTGGCGCTCTCGCTCCTGGCGGGCTCCGCCGTGGCGGCGCCGGCCGCACCCGTGCCTGGAACCTGGCTGGTGCATGGAAAGTGGGGGGTTCTGGCCTTCAAGGTCACCTGCCGCTTCAGCGAACTGGGCGGCCGCATCGGCGGAGAATGCCTTGATGGCGAAACCAGCCACGCGGCGATCAAGGGCGGCAAGCGCCACCCTATCAAGTTCGCGGCGGTGAAGGATGACCGGCTGAGCTGGTCCTACCGGACGCGCTGGACCTTCTATGAGTTCGACGCGCGGTACACCGGAATGGTGGTGAACGGGCGGACGATGAACGGCCAGATCCTTGCCATGGGCAAGACCGGCACGTTCACCGCCGTCCGGCAGTAAGGCTAGATGTAGCGGCGCAGCGAGCGGGCCAGCTCGGTGGCGCCCGACTTCTTCTTGGTCTGCTGCGGCTGGTAGGCGACCTTCGCGTGCTCCACGCAATAGGGCGCGCCCTCGCAGGAGCGGCGGCCGCAGAAGGTGAAGCTGTCGGTCGACGGGTCGCCGATCGGCCACTTGCACATGTGGGCGCCCAGGGTCAGCACGGTGGCCGAGCCCGGCTCCTCGACGCGATAGACCGGCTGCGGCGCGGGAACGGCCGGAGCCGCCGCCGAGGCAGCTTCGGCCACGCGGCGCGGCGCCGACGGGGCGGCCGTGACCGGGCGCGCCGGACGCGGGGTCTTGAAGGCGGGACGGCTCGGCTGCGAAGGCGCGGCGCGGCCCGACAGGCCCAGACGGTGGACCTTTCCGATGACGGCGTTTCGTGTGACGCCGCCCAGTTGCTTGGCGATCTGACTGGCGGAAAGACCGTCCAGCCAAAGCTTCTTCAGCGTGGTGACCCGTTCATCGGTCCAGCTCATAGCCAACCCTCCAGCCGCTTGATCCAGCGCCGCCCCCGCGGCGTCGTGGACAACATCTTGTGTCGGAGGGCGGGTGTTCCCCGGCCTCCACACCACTAATCGTAAACCAGGACTTAACGGGCACAATAGGCGCCATTGCGTCTGTCCACAGAAACAAGATGTTGATAACCGACTCGAGATTCGTACATCCCCCTAGCGCCGATCCTTGCGATCGGGCAGGCGCGAGAGCACTTAGGCGAGCATGAAAGACATGGCCGACCCCGTGATTCCGCCGCAGCCGCGCGACTACGCCGGTTTCAACTGGCGGGGTTTCCGCACCCTGTATCTCAAGGAGATCCGTCGGTTCTGGAAGGTCGGCACCCAGACGGTGGCGGCCCCGGTGGTCACGACGCTGCTCTATATGATGGTGTTCGTGGTCGCGGTTGGGGCGTCGCGTCCCGCCATGGACGGGGTCAGCTTCGCCACCTTCGTCGCGCCCGGCCTGATCATGATGGGTGTGCTGAACAACGCGTTCGCCAATTCATCGTCCAGCCTGCTGCAGGCCAAGATGATGGGGCTGACCTCGGACTTTCTGACCCCGCCGCTGTCGCCGCTGGAGCAGGTGCTGGCCTTCACCCTGGGCGCGGCCACACGCGGGGTGCTGGTTGGGGCGGTGACGGCCCTGGCGGTGCTGCCGTTCGCCAATGTCACCCTGGTTCATCCGCTTTGGGCGATTTACTTCTGCGTGGGCGCAGCCCTGATCCTGGGCATGGTCGGCATCCTGACAGGCCTGTGGTCGGAGAAGTTCGACCACTTGGCGGCGGTGACCAACTTCCTGATCATGCCGATGACCTTCCTGTCGGGGACCTTCTACCTGGTGGACCGCCTGCCGGAGCCATTTCGCACGATCAGCCACTACAACCCGTTCTTCTATCTGATCGACGGATTCCGCTACGGCTTCATCGGGGTGTCGGACGGTTCGGTCGCCATCGGCGCGGTGCTCACCGCGGTGCTGACCGTGGGCCTGTTTTTCCTGTGCCTGCGCCTGTTCCAGCGCGGCTGGCGCCTGAAGACCTGATTTATTGACATAGCGCGCATACGCGACGACAACGCTCAGCCTTCCCATCCCCGCGCCTCTTGCGCGGGGATCAGCTTTTGGAGGGCTGTTCAGTGACCACGCCTACGACCTCTTCCGCCGCCGCGCAGACGCACATCATGGGTGTCTACAACCGCGCTCCGCTGGCGTTCGAGCGAGGCGAGGGTTCGCGACTTTACTCCACCGACGGCGAAGAGTTCCTGGACTGCGTGGGCGGCATCGCCACCACCGGCCTGGGCCATGCCCATCCGGCGCTGGTGAAGACGCTCAAGGAGCAGGGCGAGAAGCTCTGGCACGTCTCCAACATCTTCCGCATCCCGCAACAGGAGGCGCTGGCCGACCGGCTGTGCGCCGCCAGCTTCGCCGACGTGGTGTTCTTCACCAACTCCGGCACCGAGGCGATCGAGTGCGCCCTGAAGGCCGCCCGCCGCTATCACGTGGTCAACGGCCAGCCGGACCGGGTGGACATCATCGGCTTCGACGGCTCGTTCCACGGCCGGTCCTACGCGGCGGTCAACGCCTCGGGCAACGCCAGCTACCTCGAAGGCTTCGGCCCTCGCCTGCCGGGCTACACCCAACTGCCGTTCGGCGATTGGGAGGCCCTGAAGGCCGCTCTTAGCCCGACCACGGCCGCCGTGATCATCGAGCCGGTTCAGGGGGAGGGCGGCGCCCGCGCCCTGACCGAGGCTCAGTTGAACGAACTGCGCGCCATGACGCGCGAAGCTGGCGTCCTGCTGATCTACGACGAAGTCCAGTGCGGCATGGGCCGGACCGGCAAGCTGTTCGCCTATGAGTGGGCCAGCGACGCCGAGCCGGACATCATGTGCGTCGCCAAGGCCCTGGGCGGCGGCTTCCCGATCGGCGCCTGCCTGGCCTCGGCCGAAGCGGCGCGCGGCATGACCGTGGGCGTCCACGGCTCGACCTTCGGCGGCAACCCGCTGGCCATGGCGGTCGGCGTGACGGCCTTCGACACGATCAACAGCGAAGAGACCCTGGGCAACGTCCGCGACGTGGCCGGCTACTTCGTGCAGCAGCTCAACGGCCTGAAGGACCGCTATCCGGACCTGATCGTCGACGTGCGCGGCAAGGGTCTTCTGATCGGGGTCAAGCTGGTCAGCAACAACCGCGAGTTCATGGCCCTGGCGCGCGACCAGAAGCTGCTGGTCGCCGGCGGCGGCGACAACTGCATCCGCCTGCTGCCCGCCCTCAACCTGACCCAGGAAGAGGCCAGCGAAGCCGTCGCCAAGCTCGAAAAGACCCTGGACGTCGTCCGGGCGTCGCAAAAAGCCGCTTAAACCTTCAACCGCTCATCCCGGCGAAGGCCGGGATCCAGATCGAAAAGCTCCGTGTCCGTCATCTGGACCCCGGCCTTCGCCGGGGTGAGCGGAGTTTAGGAACTAGAGATGACCACGCCCCGCCACTTCATCGACCTTTGGAAGCTTGAGGCTTCCGACCTGCGCGCGATCCTTGAGGACGCCAAGGCCCGCAAGACTGCGCGAAAAGGTTGGGGTCAGGCGCGCGTGGACGCCGATGCGCCGGCCGACGGCCGCACCTTGGCGATGATCTTCGAGAAGAACTCGACCCGCACCCGCTTCTCCTTCGACGCGGCGATCCGTCAGCTGGGTGGGGCGGGGATCATCTCGACCGCTTCGGACATGCAGCTGGGCCGCGGCGAGACCATCGAGGACACCGCCCGCGTCCTGTCGCGCATGGTCGACGCGGTGATGATCCGCGCCAACTTCCATGAAGACGTCGAACTGTTCGCCCAAAACAGCACCGTGCCGGTGATCAACGGCCTGACCGACAAGAGCCACCCCTGCCAGATCATGGCAGATCTGCTGACCTTCGAGGAGCATCGCGGCTCGGTCGAGGGCAAGACGATCGCCTGGGTGGGCGATGGCAACAATGTCTGCGCCAGCTTCATCCACGCCGCGCCGAAGCTGGGCTTCGAGCTGAAGATCGCCTGCCCGGCGGTCTATCACCCGGATCTGGTGGATCTGGCCCGCGCCGCCGAGCAGCAGGGCCGCATCACCATGACCGACGACCCGCGCGAAGCCGTGCGCGGCGCCGACTGCGTGGTGGCGGACACCTGGGTGTCCATGGGCGACGTGGACCATGACGAGCGCATCGCCGCCTTCGAACCCTATCAGGTGGACGAGGCGCTGATGGACCTGGCGCATCCGGACGGCGTGTTCCTGCACTGCCTGCCGGCGCACCGGGGGGAAGAGGTGACGGACGCCGTCCTGGACGGCCCGCGCTCGCTGGTCTGGGACGAGGCGGAGAACCGCATCCACGCCCAGAAGTCGGTCCTGGCCTGGTGCTTCGGCAAGGTCGGATAAGGCTAGGCTCGCAATTTCGTATGCGAGCCCCTATCTGACCGCCCCATGACCGAGATCACCGACAACCTCGTCGCCGCCTTCTCCATCGAGGGCCACCCTGTTCGCGGCCGCATCGCCCGTCTGGGCTCGGCCATCGACGAAGTGATGAGCCATCACGACTATCCCGAGCCGGTGGCCAACCTGCTGGGCGAAGCCTGTGCGCTCGCCTCGCTGGTGGGTTCGGCCCTGAAGTTCGACGGCCGTCTGATCGTCCAGGCCCAGGGCAACGGCCCCGTGGCCTATGTGGTCTGCGACTACGAGACCGACGGCTCCATGCGCGGCTATTGCCGCTTCGACGCCGACCGCGTGGCCGAGGTCTCGCAGGGCTTTGTGCGCCCGGGAGCCAAGACCCTGCTGGGCGACGGCGTGTTCATCATGACCATCGACCAGGGCCCGGACATGGACCGATACCAGGGCGTCACCCCGATCGAGGGCGAGACCCTGGCCCTGTGCGCCGAGCAGTACTTCGCCCAGTCGGAACAGACGCCGACGCGTCTGCGTCTGGCCGTGGGCCAGGTGAACGACGGCTCGGGCGCCAAGTGGCGGGCCGGCGGGATCATGATCCAGATGATCGGCGGCGACGCGGCGCGCGGCGACACCGAAGAGTCCTGGGACCACGTCCGCGCCCTGTTCGAGACCACGGGCGAGGACGAGCTGATCGACCCGACCGTGCCGGCCGAGACCCTGCTGTACCGCCTGTTCCACGAGGACGGGGTGCGCCTGTTCGAGGCCCAGCCGCTGAAAGCCTTCTGCCGCTGCTCGCCCGCGCGGATCGAGACCGTGCTGCAGTCCTTCAGCGATGAAGAGCGCGCCGACATGGTCGAGGCCGATGGCAAGATCCACGTGACCTGCGAGTACTGCTCGCGGGTGTACGATCTGGATCCGAACGCGGCCGGGTAGCGCCGCCCAGATCCTCCCTCTCTGGGGGAGGTGTCCCAAAGGGACGGAGGGGGGCTTGCTGACTCAGCAGAACCCCCTCCACCGCTTCGCGGTCCCCCTCCCCCAGAAGGGGAGGATTTTTCTTGATCTACTTAACCGCGTCGCTCAGCAGGCGCGGCTTCTCGCCCGTCAGCGACTTCACCACGGCTTCATTGGCGCGCATGACCCGCAGGATGTTCTCGCCGGTCAGCTTGCGCAGATCCGCCTCGCTCCAGCCGCGCGACGACAGTTCGGCCAGCAGGACGGGATAGGTCTCCACGCCCGTCAGGTCGGTCGGCGTGCTCTCGATGCCGTCGAAGTCGCCGCCCAGGCCGACGCAGTCGACGCCGCAGACCTTGCGCACATGCTCAACGTGGTCGGCCACTTCCTTGGAGCTGGCCTTCGGCTCGGGGTTGGCGGCGACCCAGGCGTCGACGCCGGCCTTCACGGCCGCCGCGTCGGCGAGGTTGAGGGCCTTCAGCTTGGCCTCCACCGCGGCCTTGTCGGCGCCCCACTGGCGGATCGGCTCGGATACGAAGCCCGGGACGAAGGTGATCATCACCACGCCCTTGTTGGCGGCGACCAACTTCAGCACGTCGTCCGGCACATTGCGGGCGTGCGGGGTGACGCCGAAGGCCGAGGAGTGGCTGAAGATCACCGGCGAACGGGTGACCCGCAGCGCGTCCTTCATGGTCGCCGGCGAGACGTGAGACAGGTCGACCAGCATGCCGACGCGGTTCATCTCCTTCACCACTTCCTCGCCGAAGGGGGACAGGCCGTCGCTGATCGGGGCGTCGGTGCCGCTGTCGGCCCAGGGCAGGGACTTGGAGTGGGTCAGGGTCATGTAGGCGACGCCCGCCTCGCGGAACTCGCGCAACATGGACAGCTGGCCGTCGATGGCGTTGCCGCCCTCGATCCCAAACAGGGAGGCGAGCTTGCCAGCCTTCTCGATGCGGACCACGTCGTCGGCGGTGCGGGCGAACTCCAGCCGATCAGGGCGGCGTTCGATGATCCGGCGCGCGGTGTCGATCTGCTTCCAGACAGCCTGGGTCGCGGCCGGACCCTTGAGATCAGCGGGGATGTAAACCGACCAGAACTGCGCGCCGACGCCGCCTTGCTTCAGGCGATCCATGTCGGTGTGCAGCTTGCCGCGGGTGTCGCCGTCGATGCCCGCCTTGTCCGGATCGCTGTCGTAGCCGCCCAGCAGAGCCCAGGGCAGGTCGTTATGGCCGTCGAAGACCGGGCTCTTGGCCAGGGCCGCCTTGACCTTGGCGTGGTCAGCGGCCGTCGGCTCGGCGTGAGCGAACGATGAAAGCGCGGCGAACGCGACGGTGAGCAGCAAGGCTTTGCGGATCATGACCCCCTCCGAAAATCGAGGTGGGGACGTTGGCCCGGCGGGGCGGGGCGCGCAAGCGCCTCCGGCTCAGTTCATCCGCTTGCGGGCGTCCGGCATGTGAAGCGAGAATTCGGGGATCATCGCCTCGAACACTTCGCCCGCTTCGGTGATCATCTGGTAGGCGCCGCGCATGGTGCCCGACGAGGTGCCGAGCGGGCAGCCGGAGTTGTAGCGGAACGCCTCACGGGGCTTCAGCTCGGGCTGTTCGCCGATGACGCCGATGCCGCGCACTTCCTCGACGCGGTTCATGGCGTCGGTGATCACCCAGTGACGGGAGACGAGCTGGACCGTCTCCTCGCCATGGTTCTCGATCTCGACCATGTAGCCCCAGAAGTACCGGTTCTCGTCGGGATCGGAATGGCCGGGCATGTAGTCGGCCGCCACGCGCACGAGGATGTCGCGGGTCTTGGTCTCATAGACCGGGGCGTCGATCTTGCGCTTGTGGCGGATGCGTCTCATGCGGCGTCGAGGGCTCTTTCCACGTCGCGCGCCAGGTCGTCCGCGTCCTCCAGCCCCACGGACATGCGCACGCAGCCTTCGGTCACGCCGATGGCGATGCGGTCCTCGTCGCTCATGGAGCGGTGGGTGGTGGTGGACGGATGGGTGGCCATGGACTTGGCGTCGCCGAGGTTGTTGGAGATGTCCACCAGCTGCAGCGCGTCGAGGAAGGCCCAGGCCCGCTCACGCGAACCCAGATCGAAGGCGACCAGGTTGGAGAACCCGCTCATCTGCTTCCTCGCCACATCCGCCTGCGGATGGTCCGAGCGACCCGGATAGAAGATTCGCTGGGCCTTTTCATGGTTACCGATGATGTCGGCCAATTTCCCCGCCGTGGCGGTCTGGGCGCGCACCCGCAGATCCAGGGTCGCCAGGCCGTTCAGGTGAAGCCAGGCGTTGAACGGCGAGATCGACGGGCCGGTGTGGCGCAGCAGGTCGCGATAGGCTTCATCCATAAGCTCCTGGGAGCACAGGATCGCCCCGCCCAGGACGCGGCCCTGGCCGTCGATGTGCTTGGTGGTCGAATAGACGACCACGTCGGCGCCGAGTTCGAGGGGCTTCTGGAAGATCGGGGTGGCGAAGACGTTGTCCACCACCACCTTGGCGCCGGCGGCGTGGGCCAGCTTCGACACCTCTTCGATGTCGGTGATCTCCAGCAGCGGGTTGCAGGGGGTCTCGATCAGGACCGCTTTGGTGTTCGGCCGCATGGCGGCTTCCCAGGCCTTCAGGTCGGGGCCGTCCACATAGGTCACCTCGACGCCGTAGCGCGGCATCAGGGTCGACAGGATCCAGCGGCAGGAGCCGAACAGGGCGCGGCCGGCCACGATGTGGTCGCCGGCCTGGACCAGGCCGGACAGGGCCACATGCACCGCCGCCATGCCGGAGGCCACGGCGCGGCACGCCTCGGCGCCCTCCAGCAGGGCCAGGCGCTGTTCGAACATGGCCGTAGTCGGGTTGGCGTAGCGGCTATAGACGAAGCCCGGCTCGTCCCCGGCGAAGCGGGCGTCCGCGCCCTGCGCCGAATCATAGACGAAGCTCTGGGTCAGGAAGAGGCCCTCGGCCGTCTCGCCCCAGGGGCTGCGCATCAGGCCGCCCCGGATCAGCTTGGTCGCTGCGTTCCAGGATTTCGGATTTTCGGCCATGACGGGGCTCCTTGTTTCGTCGCGCGGAGAAAGGCTTACGGCCGCCGCGAGGTCAAGCCGAACGCGCCTGTCGCGCTTTCAAGGAAAACTCGGCACAGACCAAGCCTTGCCTTCCGCGCGCGGGGCGGCGAGTGTCGCCGTCCAATGACCGACGCCCTTGCCGCAGGCATCCTTCCCTGCCAGTCCATCGAGGATCTGATCGCCCGAGAGGCGATCACCTCGCTCACCGCTTTCGATTCCGATCAGGTGCAGCCCGCCAGCCTGGACCTGCGCCTGGGCGTCCGCGCCTGGCGGGTGAGGGCCTCGTTCCTGCCGCGCGGCCGCACGGTGCTGGAGCGCCTGGACGACGTGAAGATGCACGAGCTCGACCTCGCCGCCGGCGCGGTGCTGGAGCGGGGCTGCGTCTATATCGCCGAGGTGCAGGAGCGCTTGCGCCTGCCGGCCGGGGTGTCGGCCCGGGGCAATCCGAAAAGCTCCACCGGTCGGGTGGACGTGTTCGTCCGCCTGCTGACCGATCGCGGCCTGACCTTCGATGACGTGGATCCGGGCTATGACGGGCCGCTCTATATCGAGATCGCGCCGCAGACCTTCTCCGTCCTCGTGCGCACCGGCACCCGCCTGAACCAGCTTCGCCTGAAGCAGGGCGAGCCGCCTAAGTTGGAGACCCGCAGCGTCGGCGTCGACCTGACCGCCGAGGTGGCCGGTTTCCGCGGCCGCCGGCACGCCGGCGTCGTCGACCTGGACAAGGAGAACGGCCACGATCCGCGCGACTTCTGGGAGCCGCTGGAGCCGCGCCGCGGCGAGCTGCTTCTCGATCCGGGCGAGTTCTACATCCTGGCGTCCAAGGACAATGTGCAGATCCCGGTGATGCAGGCCGCCGAGATGACTCCCATCGACCCTTCGGTGGGCGAGTTCCGGGTCCACTACGCCGGCTTCTTCGACCCGGGCTTCGGGACGGAGGAGGCCGGGGCCGTCGGCTCCAAGGGCGTGCTGGAGGTCCGCAGCCACGAGACCCCGTTCCTTCTGGAGGACGGCCAGATCGTCGCCCGCCTCGTCTATGAGCCGCTGACCGCCCGCCCGACGCGGCTCTATGGCGAGGACGGCTCGCACTACCAGCGCCAGGGTCTGAAGCTGTCGAAGCACTTCAAGGTCTGGAAGTAGGGGCCTCCTTTTTTCTCCTCCCCCGCAAGCGGGGCAGGAGAATGAGCCGCGTCAAGCAAGCCTGATTTTGTGTAAAGTAGGCTTGACTATCTGCGCCCGTTGATGACAAGTTTCCTTGTCATCAACGGAGGCGAGTGATGTTGCTTTCTCTACGTAGATCGCTTGTGGCGATGTTGGCCGTTGGCGGGCTCTTGGCCTTCGCCGTTGGTCTCCTCTTCGGGGCCAAGGACGCTGGCGCGCAGGTTTCGCCCATCCCTTTCGCCGTCCTTCTCGTGCTCCTGGCGGCTGTGAATGTCGCCGCCTTGCGCCTGTCGTGGCGCTGGTGGAAGACGGCGGATGAAGCTGTGCGCCAAGCTCATATGAGCGGCTACTTCTACGGCGGGTCGCTGGCGACGTGTGTCGCTCTCTGTATCGCGGCTCTCTTACTGGCGGCGCCTTCGCTGGCGGCTCCTCTGGGCATGGCCCTTGGCGGCCCGGAAGCGGTGTTCGCCGCCGGCGCCTTCTTCTGCTTCTTCCTTCAGTTGATCGGCTATGGCGCAGGCTGGGCCGTCTGGTGGCTGCGCGCCAGCCGCTGATCTTCAATCAAATCAATCGAGAGCGTTTCACCATGAACTGTGCCTGGAACCCCGCCGCGCGCCGTTACACCCTGCGCATGGCCATCGCCATGGCCGCCTATGTGGGCGTTCTGGTCGCTTCGTTGACCCTGCTGCGCACCCGCGACCTGCAAGGGCCGCTGCTGTGGCTGACCGCCGTGGCGCCGGCGATCCCGATCATGGGGGTCATCGCCGCCATGGGCGCGTACGTGACGGAGATGGCCGACGAGTATCAGCGCGTGAAGCTGGTGCGGGCGATGATCATCGCCACCGGCCTGAGCCTGTCGATCTTCACCGCCCTGGGTTTCCTGGAGAATGCCGGCGCCATCGGCAAGCTGGAGGGGATCTGGGCCTTCCCGGTCTGGTGCGCCTGCCTCGGCCTGGCGCAGGCCGTCGGCGCGGTGCGCGATCGATGAAGAACCGTCTGAAGGTCCTGCGGGCCGAGCGGGACTGGAGCCAGGCGGATCTGGCGGCGCGGCTGGAGGTGTCGCGTCAGACAGTCAACGCCCTGGAGACAGGCAAGTACGATCCCAGTCTTCCCTTGGCCTTCAAGATCGCGCGACTGTTCGAACAGCCGATTGAAGCGATCTTTCAGGACGAGGCGTAGGGCAGGGCAGGACTCAACGGCGCACCCCATGGCGCGGGGCGCCGTTTTCTGCTATCAGCCGCGCCATCCAAAGAATTCGCCCGGGTTTCGAGCGTCGCAATCTGGCGGCGCGCCTTGCGCGTTCGACCCGGCCAAGGACTACCATGAGCTTTCCCCCGACCCATCCCGCCCTCGCGCGCGCTCTCGCCGCGCAGGGTTATGACAACCCGACCCCGATCCAGGCCGCCGTGCTGGAAGCCGAGGCCGAGGGCCGCGACCTGCTGGTCAGCGCCCAGACCGGCTCGGGCAAGACGGTGGCCTTCGGTCTGGCCGCGGCGCCGACGCTGCTGGGCGACGACGAGACCTTCGGCCCGGCCGGCGCGCCGCTGGCCCTGGTGATCGCCCCGACCCGCGAACTGGCCATGCAGGTCGAGCGCGAGCTGACCTGGCTTTACGCCCAGGCTGGCGCCCGCATCGTCTCGTGCGTCGGCGGCATGGATCTGCGCAAGCAGATGCGCGACCTGAACTTCGGCGCCCACATCGTGGTCGGCACGCCCGGCCGCCTGCGCGACCACATCGAGCGCGACCGTCTGGACCTGTCGCAGATGCGCGTCGTCGTCCTCGACGAGGCTGACGAGATGCTGGACATGGGCTTCCGCGAGGACCTGACCTTCATCCTCGACGCCGCGCCGGAAGAGCGCCGGACCCTGCTGTTCTCGGCCACCATCGCCCGCGAGATCGCGGCCCTGGCCAAGACCTATCAGAACGACGCCCTGCGCATCGACACCATCAAGCGCGACGAGCCGCACGGCGACATCGAGTACCGCGCCATCCGCTGCGCCCCGAACGAGGTGGAGCATGCGGTGGTCAACGTCCTGCGCTTCTTCGAAGCCCAGGGCGCACTGGTGTTCTGCAATACCCGCGACGGCGTGCGCCATATGCACGCCCGCCTGCGCGAGCGCGGTTTCTCGGTCGTCGGCCTGTCGGGCGAACTGACCCAGAAGGAGCGCGCCGACGCGCTGCAAGCCCTGCGCGACGGGCACGCCCGCGTCTGCGTCGCCACCGACGTGGCGGCGCGCGGCCTGGACCTGCCGGACCTGGGCCTGGTGATCCACGCCGACCTGCCGGTGAACCGCGCCACCCTGCTGCACCGTTCGGGCCGCACCGGCCGGGCGGGCAAGAAGGGCGTCTCGGCGCTGATCGCGCCCTATACCCGTCGCCGCAAGGCCGAGATGCTGCTGGACGCCGCCTCGGTGGAAGGCGTGTGGGAGAACCCGCCGACCGCCGACTCCATCCGCGCCAAGGACAAGACGCGGATGCTGTCCGATCCGCTGCTGACTGAACCGGCCGGCGAGGATGACCTGGCCATGGGCCGCGCCATCCTGGAAAGCCGCACGCCCGAGGAAGTCGCCGCCGCCCTGGCGCGCGTCTACCGCTCGCGTCTGCCGGAGCCGGAGGACATGTTCGAGGACGGTCCGAACCAGGAGATCCGCCGCAACGAGCGCCCGGAACGCGGCGAGCCGCGTGAACGCCTAGCGCCCGAGGATGTGGTGTGGTTCCGCGTCAACGTGGGCCGCGCCAAGAACGCCGACCCCAAGTGGCTGATCCCGCTGATCTGCCGCCTGGGTCACGTCCTGAAGAAGGACATCGGCTCCATCCGCATCTTCGATCGCGAGACCAAGTTCGAGATCTCGAAGGAAGCCGAGCCGAAGTTCTCCGCCGCCGTGGCCGCGACTTCGGAAGACGACATCCGCATCGAGCCGAGCACCCCGCCGGCCGCCCGCAGCGAAGGCCCGCGCGGCCCGCGCCCCGAACGCAAGTTCGACGGCCCGCGTCCCGAGCGCCGCTTCGACGGTCCCCGTCCGGAACGTCGCGAGCGTCCGAAGTTCGACGGTCCGCGTCCTGAACGCGCCGAGCGCGGGGATCGTCCGGAACGGGCCTTCGACCGTCCGCGTGGCGACAAGCCGGGCTTCGACGGCCCGCGCAAGCCCTACCGCGGTCGCGAGGAGGGCGGTTCGTCCGACTTCAAGCCCAAGCGCGATTTCAAGCCGCGCGGCGAATACGATCCGCGCGATGAAAAGCCGCGCGGTGACTACAAGCCCCGTGAAGATCGCGGCGACGGCTTCAAGAAGAAGCCGGACTTCAAGGCCAAGGGCGATTTCAAGCCGCGCGCCGAGAAGAGCGAGTTCCGCAGGGACGATCGCCCCAAGACCGGCTTCAAGGCCAAGCCCGACTTCAAGAAGGACGGCTTCAAGAAGCCGTTCAAGAAGGGCCCGCGTCCGTAGCGCGACGGCGGGTCGCGGACGGCTCGCCGGGGATTGTGACAACTGTCACGAAACCGTCGTGAAACTTCTCTAGGGACGTCGCGAGGCAGGTTGGTTTGAGGCGCTAGACAATAGCGTCCGGGCCTCCCGCCCTGCGACCCCAAGAGCGCTTCACACGAGGTTCCCGCCAATGCGCGCCAAGTCGATCCTTCTCACCCTGGCCGTGTTCGCCGGTGCGGCGAGCCTCGCCGCCTGCGGCAAGTCCGACAACGCCGGCAAGTCGCCGGCCGCCATGGCCTCGGGCGCCGGCCTGTCGGGCGCGGGCGCCACGTTCCCGGCCCCGCTCTACGCCAAGTGGGCGGAAGATCACCGCGCCGAAACGGGCATCGCGGTCAACTATCAAGCCATCGGCTCGGGCGGCGGCATCAAGCAGATCAAGGCCAAGACGGTCGACTTCGGCGCCACCGACAAGCCGCTGAGCCAGGCCGACCTGGACGCCGCCGGCCTGTTCCAGTTCCCCACCGTCATCGGCGGCATCGTGCCGATCGTGAACCTTCCGGGCGTCGCCGCGGGCCAGCTGAAGCTGACCGGCGCCATCCTGGCCGACATCTACGCCGGGACGATCACCAAGTGGTCCGACCCGCGCATCGCCGCGCTGAACGCCGGCGTGACCATCCCGAACCTGCCGATCACCGTGGTTCACCGCGCCGACGGCTCGGGCACCACCTTCCTGTTCACCACCTACCTGTCGGCCAAGAGCCCGGCTTGGAAGGACAAGGTCGGCGCCAGCGACGCCGTGTCGTGGCCGGCCGGCCAGGGCGGCAAGGGTAATGACGGCGTCTCGGCCTTCGTGCGCCAGACCCCGGGCTCCATCGGCTATGTGGAGTACGCCTTCGCCAAGCAGAACAACCTGGCCCACACCCAGCTGCAGTCCAAGGACGGCGCGACCTTCCTGAACCCGACCGCCGAGAGCTTCGCCGCCGCCGCGACGGGCGTCGACTGGGCGGCCGCTCCCGTGCTGATCGACCAGGACGCCCCTGGCGCTTGGCCGATCGCCGGCGCGACCTTCATCCTGGTCCAGAAGCAGCCGACCGACGCCGCCAAGAAGGCCCAGGTCCTGAAGTTCTTCGAATGGGCCTACGCCAAGGGCGACGCCGCCGCCTCGACCCTGGCCTATGTGCCTCTGCCGGCCGACGTGAAGGCCAAGGTGCTGGAGCAGATCAAGGCTCAGGCCCCGGCCGCCTAAAGGCCCGCACGCTGATGAAACGATCCGCCGGAGCTCCGCCCCGGCGGATTTTTTGTGTCGGTGGGGTGACGGGAAGGGGAGAATGGGGCTAGCAACCCCCGCTTTAGGGAGCCTCGATATGACCCGCCACGAACTGAAGTGCTGGCCCGACTACTTCGCCGCCATCCGGGCCGGGACCAAGACGTTCGAGATGCGTCGCAATGACCGCGGCTTCCAGCTCGGCGACATCGTGGTGCTGCGCGAGTTCGACCCCGCCACCGACGACTATACCGGCCAGACGGAAGAGCGGCAGATCACCTATCTGCTGTCGGAAGAAGGCTTTGGCTTCATCCACGGCTGGGTCGCCATCGGCTTCGGCCGCGTGCCGCACGCCACCGACACGCCCTTTGACGAGACCCTGACGGTCGAGGCCCTGGCCCAGTGGCATGACCAGCAGTCCCGCAATGCCGCTCAGCGCGCTGAGGGCGCGCGCCAGACCGCCGCGGGCTACGCCCGCGATGCGGAGGCTCAGGTGGCCCTGAAGGCGTCGGTCGTCCGTTTCGAGACCATGGCCGAGGCCGGGGAGGCGGACGCCCGCTTCCACGCCGCTGCGGCGCGACTGGTGCGGGCCGGCAAGGCGCACTGACATCTCACCAATGGTCGCTCGGTTCGGCCGACGATTTCACTGATGCTTGACAGCGCTGTCATGTCGAGTTCAACATGCTCGTCGATCGGCCCACAAAGAGCCGACGGGAGGAGCATGGGAATTCGTCACCTGACAGGCTTCGCGCCCGCGTGATCGCGGCGGCGCTTCTCTGACTGACACGGTGATCACGAGACGGCGCGGAAGCGCCTTCGACATCCTGACGGAGCGGGCTGACCAATCCGGCGGGGTTCTTTCTGGAACATCTCGTCCTGAACGAGCGGCTTCAGAATCTCCTCTGCGTGACTAGGGCGGCGCTGTCCTGCGCCGCCCTTTCTTTTATTCAGTCTTGTTGGCGAGCGCGTCGCGCAAGGCGGTCAGCAAGGCCGCGCCGGAGATCGGCTTGTCGAGCCTGCCGTCAAAGCCCGAGCCGGCGGTCGCCTTGACCCGCCGGTCGCCCGAGAAGGCGAGGATCGGCGCGCCCTGGCTCTCGCCGCCCTTCTTGATCGCCTGGGCGGCGAGCTGGCCGTTCATGGTCGGCATGTGCATGTCCATGATGATGGCCGCATAGGCGGTGGTGGCCGCCATGGCGGTCGCCATCTCGCCATCCACCGCCTCGTCCACCGCCACGCCATAAGGGAGGAGGAGGGCGCGGACCAAGGCGCGGTTCGGCTCGTGATCGTCCACCACCAGGATGCGGGCGTCCGCGTCGAAGCGGATGTCGGAGGGCGACGGGCCGGCGGCGAGTTCATCACCGGCGGGCAGGACGAACCAGAAGCGCGAGCCTTCGTTCTCCACGCTGTCGACGCCGATCTTGCCGTCCATGGCCTCGACCAGCCCCTTGCAGATGGCCAGGCCCAGGCCTGTGCCGCCGTGCCTGCGTGTGGAGGTGCCGTCGACCTGCGAGAAGCGCTTGAACAGGTTGACCAGTTTGTCCTCCGGGATGCCGGCGCCGGTGTCGCGAACCGACATGACGACGATCTCGCTCTGCGGCTCCCAGTCGACGACGATCTCGACCCGGCCCGTATCGGTGAACTTCACCGCATTGCCGATCAGGTTGACCAGCACCTGGCGCAGGCGGTCCGGATCGACGTTGATTTCGACCGGCGCGGCGTCGTCCACGGTCAGGCTCATCTCCAGACCCTTGGCGGCGGCCTGGGAGGCGAACATGTCGTGGATGTCCGACAGGAAGGTGCGCGTGTGGGTCGGTTGCCGGTGGATGGCGACCTGTCCGGCCTCGAGCTTCGAATAGTCGAGTATGTCGTTGATCAGGGCCAGCAGGCTCTGGCTGGCGCGGCTGATGCGGCCGGCGAAATGGCGGGCGGAATCGCTCAGCCCATCCATCTCGTTCAGCAGGCGTGAGAAGCCGATCACGCTGGTGAGGGGCGTGCGGATCTCATGGCTCATGGTGGCCAGAAAATCGGCCTTGGCCGCCGCCGCCGCGTCCGCCTGAATCTTGGCGTGGCGCAGGTCGCTCTCCATCTGGATGCGGGCGGTGACGTCGCGCAGGACATTGACCACCTCGACCGGCTTGCCCCGGTCGTCGCGGACGATGGACGGGGCGCCTTCCAGCCAGACCCAGCGGCCGTCCTTGGCGCGGACGCGGTGTTGGCGGTGGGTGGCGGCGTCCACCGGCTCGCCGGAAAACAGCGCGGCAAGATTGGCGCGCGCCTTGTCGCGCTCATCCTCATGCAGGCCGTCCAGCAGGTTGCGGCCGATCAGTTCGTGCGGCTCGAAGCCCAACTGCCGGCAGGCCGGAGAGCAGTAGAGGATCGTTCCGTCAGCGGCCATGCGGACGATCATATCCGTGGCGTTCTCGGCGATCAGGCGATAGCGGCGCTCGCTGTCCTCGACCTTCGCCTCGGCCTCCTTGCGTTGGCTGATATCGCGAACCACGTCGTGCAGTTCGATGAGCTGGCCGTTCTGGTCGAACAGGGTGCGGGGGTGCGCCTCCACCCAGATGCAATGGCCGTCCTTGTGGACGCCGCGATACTCGATCCGTGTGGGCGGGGCGTTTGGACCCGCCTTGATGTAGGCGGCGAACTCGCGCGACACCCGCGCCTGATCGCGCGGATCGATGATGGTGTAGGTCGAGCGGCCGATCATCTCCTCCGGCCGATAGCCCAGCAGGGTGTAGGCCGAGGGCGACAGGTAGGTGAAGATCGAGTCCGGCCGGTAGATGGCGATGACGTCCGTGGCGTTCTCGGCCAGCAGGCGATAGCGGCGCTCGCTGTTCTCGGCTCGGTCCAGAGCGGTCTGCTGATCGGTGATGTCCTGGAAGACGCCGAAGATGGCGACAGGCGCGCCATCGGCGTCGGTCTCCACGGCCGATCGGCTGGTGACGATACGTTCCGCTCCATCCGACAGGCGGCGCAGCCGCAGCGTGAAGGCGAAGCCTTGCCCCGTCGCCTGCGCCTGTTCGATCAGCGCGACAAGCCTCTGGCGGTCATCGGGATGGTACGCCTCCACCGCACTGTCGATGTTGGGATCGAAGGTCTCCCGCGTGACGCCATGGATCAGATAGACCTGATCCGACCACTCGACCCGCTGGGTGCGGAAGTCGAGCCGCCAGTGGCCGACGCCGGCCAGGACTTCGGCCAACTGCACCAGCCTCGCGGCGCTGGCGCTCTTGTCGGGGCTATCCTTCAGTGTGCGCGGCACGGCGGACCTCAATGCAAGCCTTGAGGCTACACGCACAGATGGATTATTCCCAAGCCCTCAGGTGCTCTGCGACCCTTTGCCCGTCGTGGGGAACGGCGACGTTTCGCCTTGATATCTTGATAGCGAAAGCCACGGCGAAGCTGCGATTTTGACGCACTATGATTATGACTTCATATATGAAGTCATATGTGAAGTGATCGGGTTTTGCAGTTGACGCAGTCGAAGTCTGTTTCCCCGGGCAAGCGATCGTCACCCGGATGATCGGGATGGGGCTCACGCCTTCATGGCGACGGACGGGATCGGCCGCGCCTCCGATGGAAAGATCGTGGTTTCGAGCCAGGTGCGGCCAGGAACCGAACAGATCCTTTCCGCCACCCTTGGCGACTATGAGGCGACCAACATCACCCCTTCGAGGGTCGATGGATCTGAGCTGACCAGCGTGAAAGGGGTGGCCGGCGACCGGCGCACCAATGTCGCAGTTCACTGCGAGGCTTCCACTGGTGTGGGTTGTAAATGCAGAGGAAAATTGGAGCGGGTGAGGGGAATCGAACCCCTGACATTCAGCTTGGGAAGCTGACGTTCTACCTCTGAACTACACCCGCGCCGTTCGGGCGCGCCCGACGGAGGCCGGAACATAGCGGATCGGAGCCGGGCCGCAAGGCGCGTTGACGCCTTGGATCATCAGGCGCAACCTTCCTTCAAACAACCGTATGAGGAAGCGGGCCATGGCGGACGGACATCACGGTGAGGAAGCGCGCGCCAAGTTCCACGCCATGACCGAGGGCACGGCCGAGGATTGGGCGATTATCGCCAACGCCTCCATGGAGTTCGGCCGTGATCTGCCCACGCGCCTGATCGCCCATCTCAAGCTGCTGCAGGGCGATTGCGGCGGGTTCGCCGTCGATCGGCTGGAGCACAGCCTGCAGACCGCCACGCGGGCGCATCAGGACGGCCAGGACGAGGAGTACGTGGTCTGCGCCCTGCTGCACGACATCGGCGACATCCTGGGGCCGCGCAATCACGCGGACATCGCGGCCGCCATCGTCCAGCCCTTTGTGTCGGAGGATAACCACTGGATGGTGGCGCAGCACGCCATCTTCCAAGGCTATTACTTCTTCGACCACCTGGGCCTGGACAGGAACATGCGCGAGCAGTTCCGGGGACATGCGGCCTTCGAGAAGACCGCCCAGTTCTGCCACATCTACGATCAGCCGGCCTTCGATCCGGCGTTCAAGTCCATGCCGCTGGAGGCGTTCGAGCCGATGCTGCAGCGGGTGATGTCGGCGCCGAAGCGGTCGATCTATCTGCGCGCGGCGGCGGAGTAGGCCTCAGTTCCTGACGGGGGCGGTCGCCAGGCCCGCATTGTAGCTGGCGGCGGTCTTCTTGCGGCCGAAGGACACGGGCTCGACCACATACTCCTTGGTCTTTTGGGCCGGCCGCAGGGCGGTGGCCTTCCGACGCCGCGGCGTCCAGCCCGGCTTGATCAGCCGCATGAGGATCACGCCCAGCGGCGGACGGTCCTGCCCGCCGCCATAGACGAGGGTCAGCGACGTCACCGCCCAGATCACCAGGATGGAGCCCAAGAAGACGAACGGCGCGATCACCTGCATGATCTGCAGGAGGGGAAGAGCGTCGGTGAACGGGATGCGTTCGACCGGGCTTATGGTCGCGTCTAAAGACACGGCCGCCCGGCGGTCATGCTGATCCTGCGCATGCGATCCCCTAAAATCGTCGTGCGGGTGCGAGCGCGTTGAGCCGCGCCGGTTTGTAATCGAGCTTAACCTTAACGTGTGTCACGATTCCATCTCAAACCGTGGTGCGTCAAGGGTTTGGCGGGGCCGGAGGGGCTAGAAACCCTGGATAGTGGCCCGCAGGCCATCCATCGCGGCCGCCGCGTCCCGCCAGAGGTCTGGCAGCAGCAGGTCGGAGGGGGCGACCGCCTCCGGCCAAGTCCGCTCCACCAATACCGACAGCGCCTCGATTCGGCGCTCGTTCAGAAGGAAACGCTGGTCCAGGCCGGCGCGGGCGGCGTCCGGCACGGCGACCCGCAGACGCAGGCAGGCAGGCCCGCCGCCGTTGCGCATGCTTTCGCGCACATCGACCACCACGGCGCGGCGGATGGGCGAGGGGCCATCGATCAGCTTCTGCACAGCGGCCCAGACGGTGTTCTCAGCCTCCGCCTCGGCAGGCAGGATCAGGGCCATGTCGCCGTCCGGCAGGGTCACCAGCTGGCTGTTGAACAGATAGGAGCGGACAGCGGCCTCCAGGCTGACGTCCACCTCGGCGATGACCAGTTGCGGCAGGCGCGCCGACAGCACGTCGAAGAACAGACCCTTGTCGTCGAAGGCGTCGGGATGAGCCAGCAGCACGCGCTCATTAGCCACGGCCACCACGTCATTGTGGAAGGCGCCGGCCTCCACCGCCGTCAGCGACTGGCGCACGAACATGGGATCGCCGGCCTTCAGGCCGCCCAGGCGGGCGACCGCTTCACTCGCCCGCTTCTGCTGGCGTTCCGGATAGCGGCCGCCGCGCGCCTCGCCGCCATGGACGAAGACGTTGACGCCCCGCGCGCTGTGGTCGGCGGCCAGGCGCATATGGTTCGCCGCGCCCTCGTCGCTGAAATGCGCGCCGCCGGGCAGGGCGCGATGGACCGCGAAATGCGTCTCGTCGTGAAAGATGGCGCGCAGGTTTCGATAGGTCTCCTCATGCTCGAAACTGCGGTGGAGCATGGTGGACAGGTTGGCGACCGCCAGGTGCGTGCGGCCGTCGCCGCTGTCCGGCGCGGCGATGATCGTGGCGGCGTTGGCCGCCCACATGGCCGAGGCCGAACTCGCGTTGCGCAGCAGGGCCGGATCCTCGGCCGCCGCCTGCGCCAGGATCTGGGCGTCCGTCCCGGCGAAGCCCAGGGCGCGCAGCGGGCCGACGGCGGGACGATGGTGCGGCGGCAGGAAGCCTTGCTCGAGACCCAGCGCCATCAACTGGCCCATCTTCGACAGACCCTCCAGCGCCGCGGCGCGAGGCTTGGACGTCTCGCCCGCATTGCCCTGCGAGGCGACATTGCCCAGGGACAGGCCCGCATAGTTATGCGTCGGGCCCACCAGTCCGTCGAAATTGATCTCGCTGACGCGCACCGGCGACTCCTGCGGCTGTTGTCGGTGGCCGACCTGTGACACGGGGCGAAGAGGACCGCCACTCATGGCGTGTGGAATCCGTGGGCCGTTGCTAGAACAGCGCGTCGCCGGAGCGTCGCCATGACTGTCGTCCAATCCCTGCTCGCCTTCACCGCGGCCGCGGCGGTTCTGACCGCGACGCCGGGCCTCGACACCGCCATGGTGCTGCGCACGGCGGCGGCCGAGGGGCCGCGCCGCGCGATGCTGGCGGGCCTGGGGATCGGGATCGGCTGCCTGATCTGGGGCGCGGCGGTGGCGGTTGGGCTAGGCGCGCTGCTGGCCGCCTCGCAGACGGCCTTCACCGTCCTGAAGTGGGCGGGCGCGGCTTATCTTCTGTGGCTGGGCGCGAAGCTGCTGTTGAAGCCGCGCAAGGTGTTCGAGGTGCAGGCGGCCGAGGCGGGGAAGGGCGGCGGCGACTTCACCTGGATGCGCCGGGGGCTGCTGACCAATCTGCTGAATCCCAAGATCGGCGTGTTCTACGTCTCGCTCCTGCCGCAGTTCACGCCGGAAGGCGTGGCGGCGGGGCCGTTCATGTTCGGCCTGGCGTTCATTCACTTCATCCTGGGTCTGATCTGGGCTGTCGGGCTGATCGCCGCGACGCGCCCCTTGGCTAAGGCGCTGCGCAAGCCGGCGGTGGTGGCGACCTTGGATCGGCTGACCGGCGCGGTGTTCATCGCCTTCGCCGCGCGCTTGGCGTTCGACCGGCGCTGACTTGCGGACGCTGTATTCCATCCAGTCCCTGCGGGGGCTTGCCGCGCTCTCGGTGGCGGCGTTCCACGCGGCGCAATGGAGCCGGCTGGATTTCGAGATCGGGGCTGCGGGGGTCGACGTCTTCTTCGTCATCAGCGGCTTCATCATGGAGGCCATGGCGGCGGATCGGCGCCAGGAGCCCGGCCCCTTCATACTTCGGCGGATCACGCGGGTGGTCCCTCTGTACTGGGCGCTCAGCCTGCTGGCGTTCGGCATCGCCTTCTTCTGGCGGGGAGCGATCCCCCGGATCATCCCGGACTGGGGACATCTTGGCCTGTCGCTGGCCTTCATCCCGCATGTGGATCCGGACGGCTGGCCGTTCCCGCTGATCCCGCCGGGGTGGAGCCTGCACTACGAGGCGCTGTTCTATCTGACCTTCGCGGCGGCCCTGGTGTTCGCGCCGGATGGGCGGCTGAAGTTTGTGACCATGGCCCTGGCGGTGGTCTGCGTGTTCGGCGCGGCGTTTCCCCCGGCCTATCTGGTCCTGGCCAATCCGATGCTGATGGAGTTCGTGGCCGGCATGGCGCTGGCCCGCGCCTGGAGGTCGGGCGACCTGCCGGGAAGGGGGATGGCCGTCGTCATGCTGGCGGTCGCCTTCGTCATCCTGGCGATCCAGCATTTCGCGGCCTTTGTGCCCGGCAACTGGCGGCCGATCACCTGGGGCGTCCCGGCGGTGTTGATCGTGACGGCGGCGCTGAGCTTCGAGGAGGCCCGCATCTTCCGCCTGCCGATCCTGCAGCGGATGGGGGACGCGTCCTATTCGATCTACCTGACCCACATCCTGGTCGCCCCGCTGGTGGCGCGACTCATCTGGCCCGGGCTGCCGTGGATTTTCATCCCGGCGATGCTGCTTGTCGCGGCATTGTGCGGCCTCATCTGCCACCAATGCGTCGAAAAGCCGTTGATCGAGGGTGCGCGCAGGCTCGCCAAAACCTGACCGCACAAAGAGAATTGGTCATATAGCGGCCTTAAGACTTAGCTCGTAACTATCGCGCCGCTTACGCACGCCTGGACCTCGCAATCCGCGCGTCGATTGCGTATGTAGGGCATGACAGCGTTGTCATAAGAAGGAAGAGCGCATGGCGCCGACGGGGAAATCGGAAAAAGGCGGCGAGGTTCTGGTGCTGCTGGGCGGGGGCGGCGATCTGGCCCTGCGCATGCTGCTGCCGTCCCTGTATTTCCTGGAGGCTGACCGCCTGCTCCCCGAAGGGCTGCGCATCTTCGGCGTCGCCCGGCATGAGCTGGACCGCGACGGCTATATCAGCCTGGTGCGTGAAAACCTGCTGAAGCGCGGCGGCAAGGACGACGGCGCCTGGGCCCGCCTGGTCGAGCGTCTCGACTACGTGGCCGGCGACCTGACCAAGCCGGAAGGCGCCAAGGCCCTGGCCGAGAAGATCGGCGAGCATGGCCAACTGACCATTTTCTTCGCCCTGTCGCCCAGCCTGTACGCGCCGGTGTGCGCGGCCCTGCAGGCGGCTGGCCTGACCCACGACAACACGCGCCTGGTGCTGGAGAAGCCGATCGGCCGCGACTTCGAGACCTCGCAACAGATCAACGAGGCCGTGGGGCAGGTGGTGACGGAGCGGCAGATTTTCCGCATCGACCACTATCTGGGCAAGGAGACGGTCCAGAACCTGATGGCGCTGCGTTTCGCCAACGTGCTGTTCGAACCGCTGTGGAACGCCCAGTCCATCGACCACGTGCAGATCACCGTGGCCGAGACCGAAGGCGTCGGCGAGCGCTGGCCCTATTACGACGAGTACGGCGCCCTGCGGGACATGTTGCAGAACCACATGCTGCAGCTCCTGTGTCTGGTGGCCATGGAGCCGCCGTCCGGCCTGGACCCTGACGCGGTGCGTTCGGAGAAGGTGAAGGTCCTGCGCTCTCTGCGCCCGTTCACCGCCGAGACCGCCGCCGCCCATTCGGTGCGCGGCCAGTACCTGCATGGCGTGGTCGAGGGCAAAGAGGTGAAGGGCTATCTGGAGGAGGTCGGCAAGAAGACCGACACCGAGACCTTCGTGGCGCTCAAGACCTATGTGGATAACTGGCGCTGGGCCGGCGTGCCGTTCTTCCTGCGCACGGGCAAGCGCCTGCCGGAGCGGCGCACCCAGATCGTCATCCAGTTCAAGCGCGTGCCGCACTCCATCTTCGACGGCGAGGGGCGTCACGACCTGGTGGCCAACCGCCTGGTCATCGACCTGCAGCCGGACGAGGACATCAAGCTGCTGATGATGAACAAGCAGCCCGGCCTGGACGCCGACGGCATGCGCCTGCAGGCCCTGCCCCTGTCGCTGAGCCTGGCCGCCGCGTTCGGGGGCCGCCGCCGCATCGCCTATGAGCGGCTGCTGCTGGACGTGTTCAAGGGCGACCGCACCCTGTTCGTGCGCCGCGACGAGGTGGAGCAGGCCTGGGCCTATGTGGACGGCGTCGCCGACGCCTGGGCCGCTGCGGGCATCAAGCCGACGACCTATCCCGCCGGCGCCTGGGGCCCGTCCACGTCCGCCGACCTGATCGCCACCAAGGGCCGCGCCTGGAATGGTTGAGATCGAGACCTTCGACAGCCGTGAAGCCGCCTATGACGCGGCGGCCGAGGCCATGGCCGAGGCCCTGCGCGCCGGTCTGCGGGCCAAGGGCTACGCCAGCCTGGCGGGCGCCGGGGGCACGACCCCCGCGCCGGTTTATGAGCGGCTGTCGGATGTGGATCTGGCCTGGGGGCAGGTGACCGCCGCCCTGGTTGACGAGCGCTTCGTCCCCAACAACGCCCCGGACAGCAACGAGAAGCTGATGCGCGAGCATCTGCTGAAGGGGCGCGCGGCGGCCGCGAAGTTCCTGCCCATGTATTCCGACGGCTCGCCCAGCGAGGCGGCCTCGGTGGCGTCCAAGTCGCATGCCAAGATCCTGCCGCTGGACGCCGTTCTGCTGGGCATGGGCGAGGACGGCCATTTCGCCTCCCTGTTCCCCGGCAACCCGGCGCTGGACGAGGGGCTGGACCTGTCGTCGCGCAAGGTGGTGCTGGCCGCGCCGGCCGGCGAGCCGGCCCCGCCGCAGACGCG
This sequence comes from Caulobacter segnis, assembly GCF_029543125.1. Classification (GTDB taxonomy): domain Bacteria; phylum Pseudomonadota; class Alphaproteobacteria; order Caulobacterales; family Caulobacteraceae; genus Caulobacter; species Caulobacter segnis_D. The sequence continues at coordinate 394,938 of NZ_JARQWW010000005.1, read as the reverse complement.
ACTAACCTTCACCCTGGCCGCTCTGGCCCAAAGCCGCGCCCTGATCCTGCTGGTCACCGGCCCTGCCAAGAAGGCGGTGGTGGAGGCGGCGCTGGCCGATCCCGCGCGTTATCCCATCGGCGCCGTGCTGGCGCAGACCAAAGCCCCTGTCCGCGTCCTCTGGGCCGCGTGAGGAAGACCATGTCCGCTCCCCTGAACAAGACCGTCGCCGAAGTCACCGCCCGCATCGTCGAGCGCAGCCGAGAGACCCGCACCGCCTATCTGGCGCAGGTGGACGCCGCCGCCGCGGCCGGCCCCGGCCGGGCCAAGCTGTCCTGCGCCAACTGGGCTCACGCCTTCGCGGCGGAGGAGGTCCAGGACAAGCTGCGGGTCATGGACCTGAACGCGCCGAACATCGGCATCGTCTCGGCCTATAACGACATGCTCTCGGCCCACCAGCCGCTGAAGCGCTATCCAGACATCATCAAGGCGGCGGCCCGCGAAGTCGGCGCCACGGCCCAGTTCGCCGGCGGCGTGCCCGCCATGTGCGACGGCGTCACCCAGGGCCGTCCCGGCATGGAGCTGTCGCTGTTCTCGCGCGAGGTGATCGCCATGGCCACGGCCGTGGCCCTGACCCACGACGCTTTCGACGCCACCCTGGCGCTTGGCGTCTGCGACAAGATCGTTCCGGGCCTGGTGATGGGAACCCTGACCTTCGGCCACCTGCCGGCGATCTTCGTGCCTGCCGGTCCCATGACCTCGGGCCTGCCCAACAGCGAGAAGGCCCGCGTGCGCGCCCTCTATGCCGAGGGCAAGGTGGGCCGTGACGAGCTGCTGGCGGCGGAGAGCGCCTCCTACCACGGCCCCGGCACCTGCACCTTCTACGGCACGGCCAACTCCAACCAGATGCTTATGGAGCTGATGGGCCTGCACTTGCCGGGAAGCGCCTTCGTGCATCCCAACACGCCCCTCCGTGACGCCCTGGTCCGCGCCGCCGCCCACCGCGCCGCCGCGATTACCGGCAAGGGCAACGCCTTCAGCCCCAGCGGCCGGGTCATCGACGAGAAGGCCATGGTCAACGGCGTGGTCGGCCTGATGGCCACCGGCGGCTCGACCAACCATGCCCTGCATCTGCCCGCCATGGCGCGTGCGGCGGGCATCCAGCTGGAGCTGGAGGACATGGACGAGCTGTCGGCGGTGGTGCCGCTGCTGGCCCGCGTCTATCCGAACGGCTCGGCCGACGTGAACCAGTTCCATGCCGCCGGGGGCATGGCCTTCGTCACGCGCGAGCTGCTGAACGCCGGCCTGGCCCACGAGGATGTCCTGACCGTGGCCGGCCACGGCCTGTCGCGCCTGACCCAGGAGCCGCATCTGGATGGCGAGACCCTGGTCTGGAAGGATGGCGCGTCGGAGAGCCTGGACCGCGAGATTCTGCGCCCGGTCAGCGACCCCTTCCAGCATGAGGGCGGCCTGCGCCTGCTGAAGGGCGGCTTGGGCCGGGGGGTCATCAAGACCAGCGCCGTGAAGCCGGAGCACCGCACTGTCACCGCGCCGGCCGTCGTGTTCGAGACCCAGGAAGACTTCCTGGCCGCCTTCAAGCGTGGCGAACTGGACCGCGACTTCATCGCCGTGGTCCGCTTCCAGGGCCCCGCCGCCAACGGCATGCCGGAGCTGCACAGCCTGTCGCCGGCCCTGGGCGTGCTGCTGGATCGTGGGTTCAAGGTGGCTCTCGTCACCGACGGCCGCATGTCCGGCGCCTCGGGCAAGACGCCTGCCGCCATCCACGTGACGCCGGAAGCCGCCAATGGCGGTCCGCTGGCCTATGTGCGCGATGGCGACATGGTGCGCCTGGACGCCGACAACGGCGTGCTCGACATCCTGGTGGACGCCGCCGAGCTGCGCGCCCGTCCGGCGGCGGTGAAGCCGGCGGACCTGCACGGCTTCGGCCGCGAGCTGTTCGGCTGGATGCGCCAAGGCGCCGGCCCCGCGGATCGCGGGGCGAGCGTCTTCTACGCCTGAAGCTCTTCTCCTGCCCCGCTTGCGGGGGAGGAGACTAGTCGAACGAGATCGGCAGGAGCTTCTCGTAGAGCCTGCGGGACGCGCCGTAGCACTCGCAGGTCATGGCTTCGAGGCCCTGGCGGTCAAGGATGTCGACGATGCCCCGGCGGTAGCGGATCAGGCCCTTGGCCTGCAGCGCGCCGGCCACGGCGGTTACAGTGGTCCGCTGCACGCCCAGCATGTCGGCCAGGAATTCCTGGGTCAGGCTGACGGTGTCCACATCAATGCGGTCATGGCAGGTCAGCAGCCAGCGGCAGAAGCGCGCCTCCACCGAATGCAGGGCGTTGCAGGCCACGGACTGGATGGCGTGACCGAACAGGGCGTCCGAGTGCTTGTGGATCAACTGCTGCAAGGTGACGCTGCGTTTGACCACGTCCTGGAACTGGCTGACCCCTATGCGGGATGCGGAGCCCGGCACCTGGACGATGGCGCGCGACAGCGAGATGCGTGGCGTGAACGCCGCGCCCAGGCCCAGCCCGCCTTCACGACCGATAGTCGAGGATTCGATCGCCGCGCCGCTTTCCATAAGCGTCATCAAGGAGATGACGCAGTCATGAGGAAAATAAACGGTCTCTACGGGATCGCCTGGATCATAGAGCAAGCGTCCCTTCTCGAACTCCACTTGGGTGAGATGGGCGGATACCAGGCTGTAGTCGTCCGGGGGTAGGGATGCGAGAAATCTGTTCTTCACCGGACGGCGGGTTCCTTAGCTTTGCCTGGGAATCACAACGCGACCCCCACAGCGAGGGTTGCAAGCTATAGGCAGGTGAAACCGGGCGCCGTCAGGTAGCCGACACAAATGCCCGCAGGCGTTCAGAAAAGCAGAAACCCCGTGCTGGTAAGGCACGGGGCGCTGCGAATTTATCACTCGTCTTGGTTTTGTCGGGTTCCCGACTTTTGTTCTCAGGCACGCCGCCGTTTCTCTAGAAAAGGCGGTGCGATTACAGCGTCACGCTGCATTCAGCGTCGTCGGCCGCTTCCGCTTGCGGCCCAGGTGATAGGCCGCGCCGACACCCGCCATAGCCAAGGCGGCGACCCCGACGGTCGCCAGAGGACGCATCTGGACCGTCGAGAACAGGCTGGTCTCCCGGACCTTGGGGTAATAGCTGCGCTCCCGCAGGTCTTGTCCGGCCTCATGAAGGTTGTCGCTGTGGACCACCTTGCGACCGGAGCGATCGGTGGACATGCGGGGCGTAAAGCGCGCCAGGGCGCGCTCCATCGCGTGCGGCCACGCGCTCCAGGCCAGGGTCTGCAACACGCCGCCGCCGCCCACGGTCATCTCACGAACCGGATGCTCGGCGGCGTAGAGGATCGCCTGGGCCACCAGCGGCGTGGCGTAGATCGGCGCGGGATTGCGCACCGGATGGCCCGTATAGTTGCGGGCGTGGTCCTTGTAAGGGGTGTCGATGGCGCTGGGCTTGATGTGCGTCACCGCGATGGGTGCCTTCTGCTCCATCAGCTCCATGCGCAGGGCGTTGGTGAAGCCGCGCACCGCGTGCTTGGACGCGGAATAGGCGCCCTGGGTGGGGATCGCGAGGTCGCCGAGGACCGAGCCGACATTGATCACCGTGCCGCCGGCGGGCCGATTGCGCAGATGCTCCACAGCCGTCAGGGAGCCATGGACGACCCCCCAATAGTTGGTGTCGAACAGCTTGCGTTGGTCTTCCAGCGGCACGCGGGTCACGTCGCCGAAGATCGACACCCCGGCGTTGTTCACCCAGGTATCGAAGCCGCCGAACCTTTCCACCGCCTGCTCGGCCAAGCGCCGCACATGATCAGCGTCCCCCACGTCGGTGACGCAGTACGCCACGTCGGCGCCCCTGTTGCGCAGGTCATGGCAGACGTCTTTGAGCGCATCCCCATTGCGCGCGGCCAGCAACAGCCGCGCGCCACGCGCCGCCGCGGCCCGGGCTGTGGAAAGCCCGATGCCGGACGTCGCGCCGGTGATGACGATGACCTGCTCGCGCAGGGGTTTGAGCTTCAGCTTTCCCCGATGTCTGGCCATGTCAGTGCAGATCGAGGTTTGCCCGATCACCCATGTCAGGCTGTTGCCCGGTGATGTTGGCCCGCGCCACTTCCCAGGCGAAGCGAATGGGGCCGCCCTTGGAGATCCATAGGGCCGCATCCTCCACGTCGAGGCACAGCATGGTCAGGCGTGGATCGTCCTTGCCCTCGGGGTACCAGGCGGCGACGACCGGATTCCAGTACTTCTCGACGCGGGCATGATCGCGCATCTGCATCAGGTGGCCGCCGATGCAGGCTTGGAAATCGCCATCCTTGGATTGGATGGTGAACATGGCCATTTCGCCATTCTCGACGGCGCGCGCCAGATCGGTGTCCTTCAAGCTGAAGAACCAGATCTTGCCGGTCTCAGGCTCCGCATACGCGGTCATCGGCTGGAAATGTTGGCTGGAGTTGGTGAGGCCGAGCATCCCGAAACGGGCGTCGTCGATCTCCTTCCAAAGGCGCTTTTCCACGGCGGCCTTGTCGTTCACGTCGGTGGACATGGCGAGTGCTCCCAAATGTTTGTGTTTAGGGAGAACCGCTGACGCCAGAAGGGGTTCCGGTCAGAACGGCCCGTGTTTGCCCACGCTCTCGAAACGGGCGTCCTCGGCCTTGTGGAAGAACTGCGAGGCGATAAGCCAGGCCTTCACAGGCCGCAGGGTGCCCAGGCAGCCCACGGTGAAGAGCGGCAGGGTGAAGAGGAAGTGGAACCAGATCGGCGGCTGGTAGGCGATCTCGATCCAGGCGAACAGCGCCATGATCGCGCAGCCGATGCCGGTCATGACGAAGAACGCCGGACCGTCCGCTGGATCCGCGAAGCCGTAGTTCAACCCGCAGACGTTGCAGGCGGGCGCCACCTTCAAAAAGCCCTCGAACAGCTTCCCCTCGCCGCAACGGGGGCAGCGGCAGCGCAAGCCGCTGATAATGGGGGCGGGGGGCGTATGGACGTCGTTCGGATCCGTCATGGCTTGGCTCGCCTACAATCTTGAGGTAGATGCATACAATCAATCAGTAATGTATGCATTCGAGAGCTGCATTGCAATGACGACCGAAGACGCCATCGCCGCTGAGGTGGGAACTCGCGAAGGACCCGTTTATGTCCGGATCGCCGATGCGATTCAGGCGGCGGTTCTGAGCGGCGGCATCCAGCCGGGCGACCGCCTGCCGGCGCAGCGCAGTCTGGCGGCGCGGCTGGCCGTGGACTTCACCACCATCACCCGCGCTTACGGTCTGGCCCGCGAACGCGGGCTGCTGGAGGGAGAGGTCGGACGCGGCACCTTCATCCGCTCCACGGCGGGGGAGGAGATCCGCTCCGTCGTCGATCTGTCCATGAACGTGCCGCCGCAGCCGTTCGGGATTTCGCTGGCGGCGGCGCTGGATGAAGAGTTGTCGCGCATCCTGAAGCGCAGCGACTTGGCGGCGGTCATGGCCTATCGCGCCGCCACGGGAGCCGCGCCTGAGCGCGCTGCGGGCGCCCGCTGGCTTCGCCTCGTGCTGGGCGAGGTCGATCCGGGGCGGGTGGTCGTCACGGCCGGGGCCCAGGCCGGGCTGAACGCGGTGATGCAGGTGCGGCTTAAGGCGGCTGACAGCCTGGTCGTCGACGCCCTGACCTATCCCGGTCTGATCTCCGCCGCGCGCCAACGGGGCTTGAGGTTGATTCCCGTTGAGGCGGACGAGGAAGGCATGTCGCCTGACGCGCTTGAAGCCGCCTGCCGCGATGGAGCGAAGGCGCTTTATATAGTGCCGACACTCTATAACCCGTCCGCCGGCACCCTGAGCGAGACGCGTCGCCGGCGCCTGGCGGAGATCGCCCGCAAGCATGACCTCGTCATCCTGGAGGACGACGCCTACGGCCGGCTGCCGGACGAGTCCATGCCCGCCTTGGCGGCCTTCGCGCCCGAACGGACCTTTCATGTGGCCACCTTGTCCAAGTCTCTGTCGCCCGGCCTGCGCACCGCCTTTGTGGTGGCGCCGGACGAGGCGGCGGCGCGAGAGACGGCCGACGCCGCTCACGCTCAGGCCATGATGCCGGCGCCATTGATGAGCGCGGTGTTCGCGGGCTGGGTGCAGTCTGGAACGGCTGAGGCCTTGCTGGCGGGGGTCCGGACCGAGGCCGCCGCCCGCCGGGCCATCGCGGCCGAGGTGCTGCCGGCGGCCAGGGGCGGGGCGAACAGCCTGCACGTCTGGCTCGACCTGCCGGCGCGGCTGGATCGTCTGGCTCTGGCGGAGCAGGCGCGGGAGCGCGGCCTGGGCGTGGCGACGTCGGATCTATTCTCCGCGGGGCCGCCGCCCAACGGCCTGCGCCTGTCCCTCGGCGCGCCGGGTACGCGCGCCAGCCTGACGCGAGGCCTGAAAGCGCTGGCGGAGCTGACCGCATAGAAAAAGCCGCCCGGACGGACCGGGCGGCTTCTCCAATTCCGCGATCGCGGCGCGCGCTTAGTTGCGCGGCGTGACCTGGGCCGAGGAGACCCAGCCGCGGTTGCCGTTCTCGTCGTCCACTTCCATCCAGACGCCATTGCGCTGGCCGGTGGGGTAGAGGATGTCGCCGGCGTCGACCGGAACCACGACCTTGCCGGTCGGGGCGGCGGTGGCGCGCAGTTGGGTGGCGACCTTGGCGGTCTGGCCGGCGGCCGGGGCGTTGGCCGAAGCCTGGCCCGGGACCTGGGCCCGCATGTAGTTCACGAGGTCGACGTAGGCGTTGAAGTACGCCGCCGTGATGACCTTGCCGATTTCAGTGTCCGAATAGCCGCCTGCCACCGCGCCGAAGCCGCCGCCGTAGCCGCCGCCGCCCAGCGACAGGTCGGTCTTCTGGGCGGTGCCTTCGGCGATGTAGAGCTGCTCGGTGGTGCGGGCGTCGACCAGGGTGATCAGGGTGTGCGCCTGAGCCTTCTTGGTCTTCAGGTTGCCGGCCAGGAAGCCGACCGGTCCGGGCATGAAGCCGCTGACGGCGCCCAGGTTCATGCCGCCGGCGTTGGCGTTCGAATTGGCGATGTCCGGCACGATGAAGAAGTCGGCGGCCTTGACCTGGCCCTTGCCGATGTTCGACCCGCGAGCCAGCTCGCCGCCCAGCTCACGTTCGCCCTGGCGCATGGCCAGGCCGCCGTTGCGGTCGACGATGCGCAGGCAGCCCGAGCGCATGGCGAACAACTTCAGCAGGGATTCCGGATTGGACAGGCCCAGCGAGGTCCACCATTGGTTTTCCGGCTCTTGGATGGCGGCGGTGCCCAGCGGCTGCGCGCACTTCGGAAGTTCCGGCGTGGCCGTGTTCTTCGGACCCTTCTTGTCCATGCCGTATTGCGCGGCGGCGGGTTGAGCCAGGCCCAGCAGGGCCGTCGCCGCGACAGCGGCAGTCAAGATCTTTCGCATGTGTAATTCCCCAGATACGGGCGCCCGTGTAACGCAACGCCGTCCCAAGGCCAAGATCGCGCAGACCGTCGTTCGGTTAAAGGCTCGTAATGTGCGACTAAAAGCCTAAAATCCGCCCGTAACGATCACGATGATACGTGGTCCCGCCGAACAACGCCTCCGCGACGCGAGCCCTTTTCATGTAAAGGCCTGCATCGTGTTCGTCGGTCATACCGATGCCGCCGTGCATTTGCACCATTTCGATTGAAGCCAGGTGCAGGATTTCGTTGGCGCGGGCCTTGGCCAGAGAGGCGGTGGCGCGCGCATCTTGGCCGGCGTCGATGGCCTCCAGCGCCGCTTCGACGCAGGAACGGGTCATCTCCAGATCGGTGAACATCTTGGCCGCGCGGTGCTGCAGGGCCTGGAACGTGCCGATCACCTGACCGAACTGCGTGCGGGTCTTCAGATATTCCAGCGTGATCTCGAAGGCCTGTGTCGCCGTGCCCAGCATCTCGGCCGCCAGACCCGCGCGGGCGCGGTCCAGGGTCGGCTCCAGCACCGCCCAGCCCTTGTCGACCTCGCCCAGCACCGCGTCGGCGCCGACCTCGACGCCCTCGAAAACGATCTTGGCCGCGCCCCGGCTGTCGGCCAGGGACAGGTGAGTGCGGGTGACGCCGGGCGCGTCGCCGGCCACCAGGAACAGGGTGATGCCGTCCGTTCCCTTGCCGCTGGTGCGGGCGGCGACGATCAGCAGGTCGGCGGCCTCGCCGTCCAGCACGAAGGTCTTGGTTCCGTTCAGCACCCAGCCGCCGCCGGTCTTCTCGGCCTTCAGGGCGGTCTTCTCCGGCGCGTGGTGAGAGCCCTCGTCGATCGCCAGGGTGGCGACGATCTCGCCGCCGGCGATCTTGGGCAGCCATTCGGCCTTCTGCGCCTCTGATCCGCCCAAGGTCAGGGCCGAGGCCGCCGTCAGGGCTGTGGAGATCAGGGGAGAGGCGGCCAGGGTGCGGCCCGTCTCCTCCAGCACCAGACCCAGGCTCAGATAGCCGAAGGCCGAGCCGCCGTGCTCTTCCGGCACGATGACCCCGGCCCAGCCCATCTGGCCCATCTCGGCCCAGGTCGGGGCGTCGAAGGTCGCCTTGGACTTGCCGTCGCGCAGCTTGCGCAGGGCGGTGGTCGGAGCGTTCTCCTGGGTCCATTCGCGCGCGGCGTCGCGCAGCATGGTCTGTTCTTCGTTGAGCACGGCCATGGCGGTTCTCCCTTGTTCTCTATGGGCCTTATTGGTGGTCCAGCAGGCCAAGCACCCGCTTGGCCACGACGTTCAGGTTCACCTCGCTGGTGCCGCCCTCGATGGAGTTGCCTTTCGAGCGCAGCCAGCCGCGGGTCACGGCCAGTTCGTCCTTGGCGAAGCCTTCGCCTTCCCAGCCCAGACCTTGCAGACCCATGGCCTCGACCATCAGCTCGAAGCGGTCCTGGTTCATCTTGGCGGCCGCGTACTTGATGATCGACACGGCGGCGCTGGGGCCCTTGCTGGCCTTGGACTCCGCCTCGGCCCGGCGCACGGTCAGCATGAAGGCGTGAGCGTCCATCCGATGAGCGGCGATGCGGGCGCGCAGGTCGCCGTCATCGATGCGGCCTTGCTCGTCGAGGCCGATCTCCTTCTTGGCCACCTCGACCAGATCGAGGCCGCCGCCGGAGCCGAAGCCGGAGGACGAGATGTTTTGGCGTTCGTATTGCAGCAGGCGCTTGGCGATCTCCCAGCCGCCGTTCAGCTTTCCGACCATCTGGTCCTTGGGGACCTTCACATTATCGAAGAAGGTCTCGCAGAAGGGGGACGAGCCGCTGATCAGCTTGATCGGCCGCGCCTCGACGCCAGGTGTCGTCATGTCGAACAGGACGAAGCTGATGCCCTCGTGCTTCTTGGAGGTGTCGGTGCGGACCAGGCAGAAGATCCAGTCGGCCTGGTCGGCGTAGCTGGTCCACACCTTCTGGCCGTTGATCAGGAAGTGGTCGCCCTTGTCCTCGCACTTGGTCTGCAGGGCCGCGAGGTCAGAGCCCGCGCCCGGTTCGGAATAGCCCTGGCACCAACGGGTCTCGCCCTTGATGATCGAGGGGATGAACTTCTGCTTCTGCTCCTCGGTGGCGTATTCCAGCAGGACGGGGCCGAGCATCCACAGGCCGAAGCTCATCAGGGCCGGGCGGGCGCGGATGCGCCGCAGCTCCTGTTCCAGCACCTTGTTCTCGTCCTTGGACAGGCCGCCGCCGCCGTATTCCTTGGGCCACATGGGCGCGGTCCAGCCCTTGGCGGCCATGCGGTCCAGCCACAGCTTGGCGTCGGGGTTCTTCCAGGTGAACTTGCGGCCGCCCCACGGCGCGTCGTCTTCCCCCATCGGGGCGTTGAGAGAAGCGGGGTAGTTCTCCGCCAGCCAGGCCCGCGTTTCGGCCCGGAAGGCCTCCAGATCGGTTCCGCCGAAATCGGCCATGGCCGTCCTCCCTCGAAATGCTCTTGTCGTTAGGACAAACATGCCCTTGGGGCGAGCGGGGACGCAAGCTGATTCAAACGATTGTTTGCGTCGTCGCGGTGCGTCATCGCAATGGTTGAGACTGTCATCGCCCGCGCGTACCCAAGGGACATGACTCCGATCCGCGAGATTCGGGCGGCCCTGCTTGCGGTGGCGCCGACATTGGCCTCCATCCTAGCGGCCGTGGCAGGCGTCATGCTGCTCACTTCCGGCGCGACGCCGTCGGAGCCGGAGCGTTTCGTCTTCCTGCTGCGCGTCGCGCCGCAGTGGCTGATCGAGGCCAGCCACACCCTGTCCTCCATGATCGGCCTGCTGCTGCTGATGCTGGCCTTCGGTCTGCGGGCGCGGATCGACGCGGCCTGGGGGGCGGCTGTCTGCCTGCTCACCGTGGCGACCGTCCTGGCCGTGCTCAAGGGCCTGAACTGGGAAGAAGCCTTGCTGCTGGGTGTGTCCGCCCTGGTCATGACGCCCCTGCATCCGGCGTTCCCGCGCAAGTCGCGCCTGATGCAGATGGAGCTGACCCCCGGCTGGATGTTCTCCGCCGTGGCGGTGCTGCTGGGCGCTTGGCTCATCGGGCGGTGGGCCTTCTTCCACGCCGATTACCGCAGCCAGCCCTGGTGGCGGGCCCTGGCGGACGAGGATTACATGCGCACCGTGCGTTCGTCGGCGGGCGCGGCGGTGCTGCTGCTGACCATCGGGGTCTGGCGCCTGTTCGCCACCACGGCGACGCCCAAGGTGATCGGCGACGCCGACGAGGATTTCGCCAAGGTCCGGGCCATCCTGGCCTCGGCCGAGAACGCCGAGCCGGAATCCAACCTCGCCCTGCTGGGCGACAAGCGTTTCCTGTTCTCGTCCTCGGGCCAGAGCTTCCTGATGTTCGGGGTGCGCGGCCGCTCCTGGATCGCCATGGGCGGGCCGGTGGGCCAGCGGGACGAGCGTATGGACCTGCTCTGGCGTTTCCGTGAAATGGCGGACGCCCACGGGGCCCGAACCGCGCTCTATGGTTTGGACCCTGAAGACCTGCCCGACGTGGTCGAACTGGGCTTCTCCATTCAGAAGACGGGCGAAAGCGCGGTCGTCCAGCTTGAAGGCTTCTCGCTCGCGGGCCGTCGCCGCGAGGTTTTGCGCCGCAACTGGCGCAAGGCCGGCGAGGGCGGCGCCCTGTTCGAGGTGATCGAGGCCGGCGCCGCCAGCGCGGTCATGGATGATCTGCAGGCGGTGTCCGACGCCTGGCTGGGCCGTCACGCCGGAGGGGAGAAGAGCTTCTCCATGGGCAGCTTCAGCCCGCGCTATGTCTGTGAGTTCCCCACCGCCCTGGTGCGGGTGGAAGGCAAGATCGTCGCCTTCGCCACGCTCTGGACCACGCCGGACAAGTCCACCTTCTCCATGGACCTGATGCGCTATTCCGATGGTGCGCCGCCCAACATCATGGACTTCCTGTTCGTCGAGCTTCTGCATTGGGGCCGCGACCAGGGCTATGCCGGCTTCGAGTTCGGCGTCGCGCCGCTAGCTGGGCTGGAGGACCGCCGTCTTGCGCCGATCATGTCGCGCATCGGCCACCTGGTCTTCGAGCGCGGCGAGGACATCTACAATTTCCGGGGCGTCCGCCGGTACAAGGACAAGTACGATCCGCTCTGGCGCCCGCGCTATGTGGCCGCCCCGCACAAGTGGGTCATCCCCCTGCTGATGGCAGATGTGGGCCTGTTGTCCAGCGGCGGCGTCGCCGGCCTGACCAAGCGCCCGAAGGAGCCGAAAAAGGCGGCCTAACGCCCGGTCTGCACGCCCATCAGGTTGGCCAGATGGACCAGCATCATCAGCAGTCCGAAGGCTGAAACCATCATCATCGGGCGCCACGGAATCATGCGGGGGCCCTTGGCCGGATTCGATGGCTGAGCCCCGCGCCAGCCGCAAAATACGGTGGCCGTCAAAAAGCCAAGGGCGGCGATCAGGGTGGTCGTCAGCGTCATGGCGCACACCTGCCCACGCCGGTTCGCGTATGCAAGCGTTCGTCCACAGACATTATCGCCAGACCCCAGATTTAGCGTTAACTCCGCGTTTACACACTAGGGCTCGCTGGCTAGCGTCCAGTGTGAAGAGTGCCTGGAGATCGATTCGATGAGCGCGGGGGCGCCGTGGAGCGTGAAGGGGATCGACCCCAAAGCGCGTGAGATCGCAAAGGATCTCGCCCGCCGCTCCGGCATGACGCTCGGCGAGTGGCTGAACCGCATGATCCTTGAGGATGATGCGCCGGACTTTGGCGACAGCGGTTATGGCGCCCGTCCGCAGGGCCACAACGTCCTCGATCATCCCCGTTCGCAGCGCGAGTCCTCGCGCTTCGACGCCTCCGGCTATCCCATCGACGACTCCGGGCGTATCGCCCTGGCGCTGGAGCGCTTGTCCGACCGCATCGAGGCCGCCGAGGCTCGCCAGGCCCGCGCCGTCACCGGCATCGACCATTCCGTCCGCAATGTGATCGCCCGCCTGGAGACCTCCGAGCGTGACGCGGTGGCTGTCGCCTCCCGTTTCGAAGGCGCGATCGCCGATCTGGGCGAAGAGCAGCGGCACATCGCCGACCGCATGCGTCGGATGGAGCAGGGTGGGGCGGACGCCGCCTCCACCGAGGCCATCAAGACCCTGGAAGGCGCCATCGGCAAGCTGGCCGGTCAGGTCTATGACACGGACGCCCGCACCAAGGCGGCGCTCGACGGCGTGAAGGCGTCGGCCGGCAAGGTCGACACGGACGCCCTGGTCGAGGCCGTCGTCGCGCGCGTGGCTCAGCGGCTGGAGGCGGCGGAGAGCAAGACCGCCGACGCCCTTCTGGAGCTCAGCGCATCTTTCATCACCCTCGACGAACGCCTCAAGGCCGTCGAGGGCGGGGCGGGGCTCGGCGGTGAGGGTCTTGGCGCCCTGGCCGCCGACCTCTCGCGCCGCATGGAGGCTGCCCGGGCGGAGATGACCGTCCAACTGGAGAAGTCCGCCGGCGGCCGCCTGAACAGCCTGGAAGCCTCCTTCCACACCCTGCAGTCCCACGTTGAAGCGGCCGAGCGCCGTTCCACCGGCGCCCTGGAGCGCATGGGCCGTGAGGTGATGTCCATCGCCGGCGCCATGAACGCCCGCATCAAGGAGGTCGAGGACCGCAACGCCGACGCTGTCGAGAAGATGGGGGCGGAGATCGCCCGCGTCGCCGCGACGACCGACGGCAAGCTGGCCCGCGCCGATCTTGTCCAGGCCCAAGCCCTGGAGCGTCTTGGCGGCGAAATCGCCCGCATCACCGAGCGCCTGTCCGAACGCATCGCCACCGCAGAGCAGCGCAACGCCCGCGCCATCGACGACGTGGGCGAGCAGGTGGCCCGCGTGGGCGAGCGCCTGACCGAACGCCAGGAACGTGTCACCAGCGAACTGACTGACCGCATCCGCCAGAGCGAGGAGCGCACCGCGCGCCTGCTGGAAGAAGCCCGCGAGAAGGTCGACGCCGGTCTGCAGGGCGCGCGCCGCCGCCTGGCCGACCCCATCGTCGAGGCGCCGTTCGAGGCTCCCGCCGAAACGCTCGCTCCGGCCCCCGAGGCCTCGTCCGAGACTACGGCCTTCGTCTCCGAAGGTGACGGCGCGGGGTCCTTCTCCGAAGGCCGCTTCTCCTTCTCCGAGGTTGGGGTCGAGGACAGCCGTCCGCCCCTGACCGCCCAGACCTTCGCCCGTCCGGCGGAGCCCGCGCCGGCGCCCAAGGCCGCCGCCGAACCCGAGCCGATAGAGCTGACCTCCCTGTTCGAGCCGGCTGACCCGGTGGAGCATGAGGACGCGCACGCCGCCCGGTCCCCGGACGACATCGGCTTCACGGACGAGGATTTCGACGCCGCCGACGGCTTCATTCCGCTGCACGAGTCCGAAGACGCCGCCGACAGCGCGGACCTGTTCGGCAGCGGCCAGAACTATCTGCTGACGCCGGACGCCGATCCGGAGCCTGTGCGCGTCCTGTCGACCCGCGAGGCGGTGGAGCAGGCCCGCGCCGCGGCCCGCGCCGCGCAGTCACCTTCCGAGACGCGGCCTTTCGTTCTGGCGTCCTCGGGCCATTCCCGCTCGATCTTCTCGGGACTCATGGGTTCGCGCCGGGGCGGCCGCCGCGCCGGTTCGTCCATGCAGACCGTGGCCTTCTTCGGCGCGGGCGTCGCCCTGCTGGGGATGATGACCACGGGCCTGGTGATGAGCAATCAGAACCCCGGCAAGGCGAGCAAGAGCGACGAGACCGCTCCGACCTCGCTGACGAACGCGCGCGCGGCTGTGGCGATCGCCACGCCCAATATCGCTTCGTCCATGGCGCCGGTCGTCACCGAGGACCAGACCAAGGCCTATGAGGCGGCTGTCCGCCGCATCGAAGCCGGCGACGACGCCGCGCTCGCGCCGCTGCGCAACATCGCCGAGGCGGGCCACCCCGCCGCCCAATTCTATCTGGCCAAGCTGTATGAGAATGGCGAAGCCGGTCTGAAGGCCAACCCGGCGGAAGCGCGCCGCTGGACCGAGCGCGCCGCCCAGGGCGGCGACCGCAAGGCCATGCACAATCTCGCCCTCTACTATTTCGAGGGACAGGGCGGTCAGAAGAACCCGGCCGTGGCCGCCGAGTGGTTCCGCAAGGCCGCCGATCTCGGCCTGGTGGACAGCCAGTACAATCTGGGCCGCATCTATGAGGCCGGCTTCGGGGTCGCGGCGAACGAGGCCGAGGCCTACAAGTGGTACCTGATCGCCGGCCGCGCGGGGGACGATGAGGCCCGCGCCAGCGCGGTGCGCCTCAAGCCCAAGCTGAGCGCCGAGGTCCAGGCGACGGCGGAACGCGCCGCCAACGGCTTCCGCGCCGCCGGCTCCGCGGCGCCCGCTTCGGCGACGGCCTCCGCCGGCACGGCCACCAGCCTGGTCACGGCTCAGAAGGCCCTGGCGCGGCTCGGCTACTATCAGGGCGCGCAGGATGGCGTGTCGTCGCCGGCCCTGCGCCTTGCCATCGCGGCCTACCAACGCGACCAGGGGCTCTCGTCGACCGGCAAGGCCGATCCGGAGCTGGTTGCGCGATTGGCGGCCTTCGCGCAGTGATGCCTCGCCTTCGGGCGAAGACTTGAAGACGTCAGGGGTGGCGCAAGGCCGGTGCGGCCGGCTGGTGTGGAAGGCGTGGTTTGGACCTCTATCTGCCCATAGCGGAAGTCTCCGTGAATGCGCCCCTGCTGGTGGCGCTGGGGGCGTTGGTCGGCTTCATCTCCGGCCTGTTCGGCATCGGCGGCGGGTTCCTGATGACGCCCGTTCTGGTCTTCCTCGGCATCCCGCCCGTGGTGGCTGTGGCGTCCGAAGCCAATCACGTGGCCGCATCGTCGGTCTCCAGCGTCATCGCCTACAGCCGCAAGCGCGCCGTGGACTTCCGCATGGGCGGGGTGCTGGCCACCGGCGGCGTCATCGGCGCCTTCCTGGGGGTCGAGGTGTTCCGCCTGCTGCGCCTGCTGGGCCAGGCGGACCTGGTGGTGTCGGTCTCCTACCTGCTGTTCCTGGGCGTCATCGGCGGGCTGATGCTGATGGAGTCCCTGCGCTCCATCTTGCGCCGTCGCAGGGGCGAGGCGCCGGCCGCGCCGCGCGACCGCCGGCCCATGTGGCTGTACGGCCTGCCGTTGAAGGTGCGCTTCCCCAAGTCGCGCCTCTATATCAGCGTCATTCCGCCCATCGTGCTGGGCATCTTTGTCGGCGTCCTGTCGGCCATCATGGGGGTCGGCGGCGGCTTCATCCTGGTGCCGGCCATGGTCTATCTGCTGCGCATGCCGGCCGGCGTGGTCGTCGGCACCAGCCTATTCCAGATCATCATCACCACCAGCCTGACCAGCGTGCTGCAGGCCGGCCGCAACCAGACGGTGGACATCGTCCTGGCGACCCTGCTGCTGGTCGGCGGGGTGGTGGGGGCCCAGTTCGGCGCCCGCATGTCGGCCCGCTTCCGGGCAGAGGAGCTGCGCGCGCTGCTCGGCCTGCTGGTGCTGCTGGTCGGCCTGCGCATGGGGCTGGACCTGTTCATCCGGCCTGACGATCCGTTCGTCCTGGTCTCGGGGGCGGGCTGATGGCGGTCGATCTTCCCCCGCCGATCCCGGCCGTCTCCGCCGCCCTGACCGAGACCGAGGTGAAGGTCACCTCCGGTTTTCAGGGCGCAGACATCGTCATCTACGGCGCGGTGTTCGATCCCGCCCAGCGGCCCAGCGACGTGGTGGTGCTGGTCAGCGGGCCGGAGCAGCCCATCCGCCTGGCCGAGAAGACCCGCGTCGCTGGGGTTTGGCTCAACAGCCGCCCGGTGGTGTTCACCGGCGCGCCGGGCTTCTACATCGCCGCCTCCACCAAGCCGCTGAACCAGATCGCCAGCTTCTCCGTCCTGCGCGAACTGAACGCCGGCCTGGACCATCTGGCCATCGCCGCGCCGGAAGAACAGCGGGTCGAGCGCCGTTACGGCGTCCGCGACATGGTCGTCAGCCGCCTAGGAGCGGACTATCTGGACTGGCGCCGCGCGGTGATCCGCCTGAAGGAGAAGGCTGGTCTCTACGCCGCCGAGCCCGACGGCGTGCGCTTCGTAGACCGTGGCCTGTTCCGCGCACAGCTGGCCCTGCCGACCGCCGCGCCCATCGGCAGGTACGAGGCGCGGATCATCCTGTTCCAGGACGGTCGGCCCGTCTCCATCCGCGACCGCACCCTGACCGTTGAGAAGGCGGGTCTGGAGCGTAATCTTTATCTCTTCGCGCACCGGCGGCCTTGGATTTATGGTCTGGCTTCGGTGGCGATCGCGCTGTTGGCGGGCTGGGCCGCCTCCGTCGTGTTCCGCAGGAGCTGACCTCATGGACCTGGCGAGCAAGCCCCCCCGCGCGATCTGGATGATGGGCGTCCTGACCATCCTGCCGCTGTTCGCCGCCTCGGCGGTGTTCTGCTTCGGCCCGCAGCATCTGCGCGCCGCGGGACTGGTCAGCCTGATCGCTTACGCCACCGCGTTGTTGTCCTATCTGGGCGGCATCCATGCGGGGCTGGAGATCGACAAGCCGCAGCCGCGCTGGCTCGTCCTCGGCCTGTCCCTCGCCGCGCCGGCCGTGGCCTGGCTGCTGCTTCTGGGCGGCGACAATTTCGGCCCGGTCTGGCAGATCGCCGGCGTGCTGACCGCGCTGCTGCTGCAATGGCTGTGGGACGCCACCAGCCACGACGGCCCCTCCTGGCGCCCGCGCCTGCGCACCCTCCTGACCGCCGGGGCGGCCATTGCCCTGGCGGTGGCGCTTGAGCAGGCGATGAGTCTGTAGAAAGCGATCCTCCCCCTCCGGGGGAGGTGGCCCAGAGGGCCGTAGGGGGCGTGCTGAGTCAGCACCCAGTCCTACCCCCTCCACCGCTTCGCGGTCCCCCTCCCCCAGAGGGGGAGGATTTAGGCCGCTAGTCAGGCCGCAGCGACTTCCACCCCACCGCATGCACCTTCCCACGGCCCAGAGCCCCGGCGATCGGCGCCGCGGCGAACAGACCGGCGAAGGCCTTGTCCATGATGTTCAGGCCGCCGGTGAAGGCGCCGAAGGCCGGCATCACCAGCCGCCGGCCGTCCGTCACGAAACACCGCCGCCGCACCGATCCGCCGCCCGCCGCCACCCGCGCGCAGGGGTGCAGGTGCCCGGCGACCTCGCCCGGCTGCTCGCCCGGCTCCGGCTCGTGGCGGAAGGTCAGGCCGGACAGTTCGATCTCGTCGATGATCTCGCCGGGCAGGGTCTGGGGTCCGTCCTCGTCGTGGTTGCCCACCGCCCAGATCAGGGTGCGGCCCTTGGCCAGGCCCGCGATCCGCGCGGCGTCGTCGTCCGCCAGCCGGTCCTCCGCCGATCCGTCATGGAAACTGTCGCCCAGAAACACCAGTAGCGCCGGGTTGGTCGCCGCCAACTCCCGCTCCAGCCGGTCCAGGGTCTCGCGCGTGTCATAGGGCGGCAGCATCTGGCCACGCGCCGCATAGGCGCTGCCCTTTTCGAAGTGCAGATCGGCCACCACGAGGGCGCGCTCGGCCTCCAGCCACAGGGCGCCGGACGCCCGCAGCACCGGCTCGGCCCCATGCAGGCCCACGCGCAGCCCCCCGCAGGGATTGGCCGCGAAACTCATACGGCCCGAACTCAAGCCAGCGCCTCCGCGATCAGATCGGCCTCGGCCTCCGCCAGGATGGCGTCGCCCGCATCGCCCAGGTTCACCCGTTCGCGCCCGATCTCCAGCATGATCGGCACGGCGAAGGGCGAAACCTTGGCCAGGGCCGCATGCCGGATGCGGCCCTTGATGCGCGCCAGAAACCCGGCCACGCGCGCCACGTCGATGAGGTCGGTCGCCGCATCCTGCCGCGCGCACTTCAGCAGCAGGTGGTCCGGCTGGTGCTTGCGCAGCACGTCGTAGATCAGGTCGGCGCTGAAGGTAACCTGCCGGCCGCTCTTCTCCTGACCGGGGAAGCGCCGCTCGATCAGCCCGGCGATGATCGCCGCCCCCTTGAAGGTGCGCTTCATCATGTAGCTTTCGTCCAGCCACGCCTCCAGATCGTCGCCCAGCATGTCCTGGTCGAACAGGGCGTTGAGGTCCGTCTCGTCCAGCGGCTTCAAGGCCCAGATGTTGACGGCGTAGTCGTTGGCGACGAAGCCCAGCGGCTGCAGACCGGCCCGCTCCATCCGCCGGGTCAGCAGCATGGCCAGGGTGTTGTGCGCGTGCCGCCCCTCGAAGCTGTAGCAGACCATGTGGTGCCGCTTGCCGCGCGGGAAGGTCTCCACCAGCAGCTCGTCCTCCGACGGCAGGGCGGAGCGCGCCTTCTGGTAGCCGAGCCATTCCTGCACGTCGGCGGGTAAGTTCTTCCACTCCCGCTCGTCCGACATCATTCGCCGCACCCGCTGGGCGAGGTAGGTGGACAGGGGGAATTTCGACCCGCCCCACGACAGGATCATGGGGTTCTCTTTCGGCGCCGGGCTGACCAGCACGTCCTCGCCGACGATGGTGTTGAAGCGCCAGACCTGCCCCGCGAAGACGAAGGTGTCGCCAGCCTTCAGCTGCTCGAAGAAGCCTTCCTCCGCCTGGCCGATCTTGCGGCCGCCGCGCTTGCCGATGGCGACCTTCACGTTCAGCGTCGCCGCCGACAGGATCGCGCCGACATTCAGCCGGTGCCGCTGCGCCGTCTGGGCGTTGCGCACGCGCCAGAGGCCGTCCTCGCGCCCCTTCACGATCCGCCGGAAGCGGTCATAGGTCTTTAGGGCGTAGCCGCCGGTGGAGACGAAATCGACCACCTGTTCGAAGTCCTCCCACGACAGGCCGCGATAGGGCCCGGCGGTGGTCACCTCTTCGTACAGCTCCACCAGATCGAAGGGCTCGGAGCAGGCGCAGCCCATGACGTGCTGCGCCAGCACGTCCAGCGTACCGGTGCGTCGCGGCTCCCCGTCCAGGGCGTTCTCGACGATGGCGTCGGCGGCGGCGCGGCACTCCAGCATCTCGAACCGGTTGGCCGGCACCAGCAGGGCTTTGGACGGCTCGTCCAGCCGGTGGTTCGACCGCCCGATCCGCTGGACCATGCGCGAGCTGCCCTTGGGCGCGGCCAACTGCACCACCAGGTCCACATCCCCCCAGTCGATCCCCATGTCCAGGGTCGAGGTGCAGACGATGGCCCGCAGCTCGCCCCGCGCCATGGCCGCCTCGACCTTGCGCCGCTGCTCCGCCGACAGGCTGCCGTGGTGCAAGCCGATGGGCAGGTCGTCGTCGTTCAGGGCCCACAGCTCCTGGAACGCGAACTCGGCCTGAAAGCGGGTGTTGACGAACACCAGGGTGGTCTTCTGCCGCTTGATGATCTCGTACAGCTCGGCCATGGCGTGCTCGGCCGTATGCCCGGCCCAGGGCACATGCCCGCCGCTGACGAGGACCTCGACGTGAGGCGTGACCCCGCCGGCGCCGAAGACGATGTGGACGCTGGTCCTCGCTAAATCCTCCCCCCCTGGCGGAGGTGGCCCAGAGGGCCGGAGGGGGACTGCTGAGTCAGAACCCGGTCCCACCCCCTCCACCGCTTCGCGGTCCCCATCCCCCAGGGGGGGAGGACCTGAGGGCGACAGCCACTCCGCGATCAGCCCCGGATCATCCACGGTCGCTGACAGCCCGACCCGCCGCATCTGCGGCGCGAACTGCTGCAGGCGCGCCAGACCCAGCGACAGCAGGTCGCCGCGCTTGTTGGGCCACATGGCGTGGACCTCGTCGATGATGACGCAGCGCAGGTCCTCGAAATAGGTCCGCGCGCCCTCCCAGGCGCAGAACAGCGCCAGCTGCTCCGGCGTGGTCAGCAGGATGTCCGGCGGCTTCAGCCGTTGGCGGGCCTTGCGCGCCTCGCCGGTGTCGCCCGTGCGGCTCTCGGCCACGATGGGCAGGCCCATCTCGCGGATGGGCGTCATCAGGTTGCGCTCGACGTCCACCGCCAGCGCCTTCAGCGGCGAGATGTACAGGGTGTGGACGCCCCGGATCGGCCCGTTCGACGGCGGCCGCTCCGCCAGCTCGATCAGGCTGGGCAGAAACCCGGCCAAGGTCTTGCCCCCGCCGGTAGGCGCGATCAACAGCGAATGCCGCCCCGCCATGGCATTCTCCACCATGGCCAACTGATGCGCCCGCGCGCTCCACCCGCGCGAGGCGAACCAGTCCGCGAAGCGGGCGGGAAGAAGGGAAGAGGGCGTCGAGCCGTCCATGGGACGGCTATAACACGTTCCCGTTATGTTTCGATGCGACGGATTGGGCGCTATTGCGAGCGTGAAGGGTATCTTGGACTATGAAATGCAATGAAACGGTAGCGCTGATTCGAAAGTCATAGAATGGCTTGGGCAACACCTGAATACGATCTTCCCACTGTAAACGCGGCGGGAAAGAAGCTGATCGAAGATCGGTTCCCGTTGTCGGATGACTCTATGTTGAAGGTGGTCAACAACTGGCGATCAATTCACAGTTATCCTTTGAATGCTTTCCAGATAACCCTCCGGCGCCGTGGTCGCCAATTTGAAAAATCAATTATCGTTTCTCAAAGAATTAAACGTCTGGAATCTATACATGCAAAACTAATGAGGCAGTCGTCCATGCGATTGTCTCAAATGCAGGACGTTGCTGGATGCAGGATTGTATTTAAAGATATAAGAAATGTGAGGCGTCTTGTTGATCGGTATAAAAGGGGTTCTAAAAAGGGAAAGCTTGAACATAAGCTTGTTGGTGAAAAGGATTACATTAGATATCCGAAGGCTGATGGTTATCGATCTTATCACCTAGTTTATGAATATACGGGATCATCTAAGTCTGCTTGCTGGAGCGGGAGGAAGATCGAGATTCAAGTGCGCACCCAGCTTCAACACGCGTGGGCTACGGCTGTGGAAGCGGTTGGAATTTTTACTCGTCAGGCTCTGAAGTCTAATCAGGGTGATGAGGAGTGGCGCAGGTTTTTTGCGTTGATGGCTACTGCAATCGCAGCGATTGAGGGGTGTGCTCCAGTTCCGGGAGTGCCGACTGACAGAAATAAGTTAAATAGAGAACTTGGATTCTTGGCTTCGAAATTAAACGTCGAAGCGGTTCTTGCTGCATATAATATGAGTTTAAATTACACAGCGGAGAGAGTTAAAGAGGCTAAGTATTTTCTTGTTGATCTTGATCCTGCTACCAGAAATGTAAAGGTGGCGCGCTTTAGGGCGCGGCAATCGGAAGCTGCGAACGAGACCTATACGGAATGGGAACGAAGAATACCCGAGGGATCGGATAGGCAAGTTGTCCTTGTGTCTGTAGATTCGATATCTGCTTTGAAGCGTGCATATCCTAACTACTTTTTGGATACTGGTCGGTTTGCTGATCTCGTGAGTCAGGTTCTTAGGGATGATTATCCTGATCCGCTTATCGGCTAAGCTCACCCAAACAACCCCGCTAGAATGCTGATCCCCAGCGCCAGCAGCGCCGTGTTGTAGACATAGGCCGCCGCTGCTTGGGCGGTGATCAGGTTGCGCAGGGGCGTGGAGCCGACGGCGGTGTCCGACAACCTGATAGGTCGCGCCCACCGAGAACGACAGATAGGCGAAGTCGAGATAGGTGGCTGGCGGATCGCGCGATAGGCCAATGGCCTCTGTGCGTCCTTCGAGACGCGCCTGCGGCGCTCCTCAGGATGACGAAGGTGCGGGCAGCCCACGTTCGTCATTCTAAGAAATCACGAAGTGGCGTCTCGAAGGACGCAGCGCGACATCGTTCCCGTTCCGTTTCCACCCGACGCGGGGTAGGAAGAGCGGGTGAACGCGCTCGCTCCGAGTCTTGATCTGGCCCCCGCGCTCGTCGTCCTGCCCGGACCGCGCGGCGGGGTGGCGGATGCGGCGGGGCCGCGCGCCCTGCGCCCGCCGGACGCGCGCGACCTGATGGAGCAGGGTCCGGTCCTGGTGGCCCATGCGGGCATGACCGCCCGGCGGCTCGGCCTGCATTCGCCCATGCGTTCGGGCCGCATCTTCGACGCGCTGGAGCTTTACGCCTTCGTCCGCCCGGCGCGGTTCTGCGCCCCCTCGGCGGCGGGCCTGGCCCTGGCCATGGGCCTGCCGGAGCCCAAGGGCGCGGTGGAGCAGGCCGAGGCCCTGCGCCGGGTCTGCGAGTTGCTGCTGGCCGAGGTGGCCCAAAGCCCCTGGCCCACGCGGGAAGAGGCCCTGGCCCTGGCCGAGACCCTGGCCAAGGGCGGCTGGGCCTGGGGCCCGCCGATCATCGGGGCGCTGCGCTCCTATCCGGTGGGCAACGCCTTTCGCAGCAGCGGCCTGGACGTGTGGAGCCGCATTCCCGAGTGGGAGGATCAGGCGCCGCTGGGCGAGGCGGGCTCCAAGCCGATCAGCCCGCAGGGGGCCGCCGACCGGCTGGCCTCCCTGCTGCAACGCTCCGGCCTGGACGAGGCGCGGCCTTCCCAGGCCGAGTTCGCCACCGAGACCGCCTACGCCTTCCAGCCCCGCGACCGCGAGGGCGAGCCGCGCATGATGCTGGCCGAGGCGGGCACCGGGGTCGGCAAGACCCTGGGCTATCTGGCCCCGGCCTCCCTGTGGGCCGAGGCCAACGGCCCGGCGGTTTGGGTCTCGACCTACACCCGCGCCCTGCAACGGCAGATCGAGCGGGAGAGCGCCTCGATCTTTCCCGACCCGGCGGTGCGGGCGAAGAAGGCCGTGGTCCGCAAGGGACGCGAGAACTACCTGTGCCTGCTGAACTTCCAGGAGCAGAGCAACGCCGGCCAGTTGGGCGGCTCCGACCTGATCGGCATGGGCCTGACCGCGCGCTGGATCCGCGCCAGCCGCGACGGCGATATGACCGGCGGCGATTTCCCGGCCTGGCTGCCGACCCTGTTCGCCGTGCAGCCGTCCATGCAGGCCAGCGCCGCCAACCTGGTCGACCGGCGCGGCGAGTGCGTCCACGCCGGCTGCCCGCACTATCGCGTCTGTTTCGTGGAGAAGGCGGTTCGCGCCTCCCGCCGGGCGGACATCGTCATCGCCAACCACGCCCTGGTCATGACCCAGGCCGCCTTCGACGGCGCCCGCTCGGCCAAGGGGCTGAAGACCGACGTGGAGACGACGACGCTCAAGCGCATCGTCTTCGACGAGGGCCACCACCTGTTCGAGGCCGCCGACAGCGCCTTCTCTTCGGCCCTGTCCGGGGCGGAGTCCGCCGAGCTGCGCCGCTGGATTCGAGGACCCGAAGGCCGCGGCCGCCGGGGCAGGGGGCTTGAGGCCCGGCTGATGGACATCCTGGGCGACCGGGAGACCGCGCGGGACGCTCTGCGCGCCGCCCTGCACGCCGCCGCCGCCCTGCCGGGCGAGGGCTGGTCCGGCCGCATCGCTCCGCCCGACGGCCAGGTGAACCCCATCGGCCCCATCGAGGCCTTCCTGGTGGTGGTGCTGGAGCAGCTTCGCGCCCGCGCCACCTCGTCGGACATCGGCATGGAGTGCGCCGCACGCCCGGCCCTCGACATGGTCCGCCAGACCGCCGCGGAGGCCGCCCGCGCCATCGCCGCCGTGGAGGCGCCGCTGCTGGCCCTGGCCCGTCACCTGGAGGACGTGCTGGACGAGGATACGGACACCCTGCCGTCCTCCGAACGCGCCCGGATCGAGGGGGCGCTGCGCGGTCTGGACCGCCGGGCGCGCATGACCCTGCCAGCCTGGCGCTCCATGCTGAAGGCCATCGACGAGGACAGCGAGGACGATCCCGAGTTCGTCGATTGGTTCGAGGCCACCTTCCTCTATGGCCGCGTGGTGGACGCCGCCTGCCGCCGGCATTGGGTGGACCCGACCCAGCCGCTGCAGGCCGCCGTGCTGTCGCGGGCCCACGGGGTGCTGGTGACCAGCGCCACGCTCACCGATCCCTCGGCCGACGACCCCTTCGCCCTGGCGGAGATGCGCACCGGCGCGGCCCGTCTGCCGGAGCCGCCCAAGCTGCTGCGCCTGGCCTCGCCCTTCGACTACGCCAAGAACGCCCGCGCCTTCGTAGTGACCGATGTGGGCCGCGACGACCCACGTCAGGTGGCCGCCGCCATGCGCGAGCTGTTCCTGGCCGCCGGGGGCGGGGGGCTTGGCCTGTTCACCGCCATCCGCCGGCTGAAGGCGGTGCATGAGCGCATCGCCGCCCCGCTGGCGGACAAGGGCCTTGCCCTCTACGCCCAGCACGTGGACCCGCTGGAGGTCGGCGCGCTTGTCGACATCTTCCGCGCCGAGCGGGACGCCTGCCTGCTGGGCACCGACGCGGTTCGCGACGGCGTGGACGTGCCGGGGCGCTCGCTGCGCCTGCTGGTCTTCGACCGCGTGCCGTGGCCGCGCCCCGACCTGCTGCACAAGGCTCGCCGCCAACGGTTCGGAGGCAAGAACTACGACGACGCCACGGCCCGCGCCCGCATCTCCCAGGCCTTCGGGCGCCTGATCCGCCGGGCGGACGACAAGGGCGTGTTCGTCATGCTCGACGCCGCCGCGCCCACCCGCCTGTTCGCCAGCCTGCCCGAGGGGGTGGAGATCCAGCGCGTCGGCTTGGTCGAGGCCATCGAGGCCACCGCCGCGTTCCTCAAGGAGGACCAGTGAGCGAGGGCTTCACGCGCGGCTCTCCGGAGTACCGGCGCGTGGCGGTGGCCCTGTTCGCCGCCGGTTTCGCCACCTTCGCCTTGCTGTACTGCGTTCAACCGCTGATGCCGCTGTTCGCGGAGGGGTTCGGCCTGAACCCGGCCGACAGCTCCTTCGCCCTGTCGTTGTCCACGGCGGCCATGGCCATCTCGTTGCTGGCGGCCGGCGCACTGGCTGACCGGGTGGGGCGCAAGACCCTGATGACCGCCTCGCTGTTCGCCTCGGCGGCCCTGACCGTGATTGCGGCCCTGGCGCCGAACTGGGGCGCGCTGCTGGTGACGCGGACCCTGCTGGGTGTGGCCCTGGCTGGCGTGCCCGCCATCGCCATGACCTATCTGGCGGAGGAGGCGAAGGCCGAGGCCTTGGGCTCGATCATGGGCCTTTATGTGGGCGGCACCGCGGTGGGCGGGATGAGCGGCCGGCTGCTCAGCGGCCTGCTGGCCGACTTCACGGGCGATTGGCGTATGGCCGTCGGTGGCGTGGGCCTGTCGGGTCTGGCCGCCGCCGTGGTGTTCGTGAAGCTGCTGCCGCCGTCACGGCGGTTCCAGCCGAAAGTGGGACTGACCATAGGTCAGCAGGTGCGCGACTACGCCGTCAGCCTGCGTACGCCCGGCCTGCTCTGGCTGCTGGTCTGCGGCTTCTGCCTGATGGGTGGGTTCGTGACGCTC
Organism: Caulobacter segnis; assembly: GCF_029543125.1. Classification (GTDB taxonomy): domain Bacteria; phylum Pseudomonadota; class Alphaproteobacteria; order Caulobacterales; family Caulobacteraceae; genus Caulobacter; species Caulobacter segnis_D. The sequence continues at coordinate 369,255 of NZ_JARQWW010000005.1, read as the reverse complement.
TACAACTATGTGGGCTTCCGCCTGCTGGGGCCGCCCTTCCATCTCAGCCACGCGGCGGTGGCGGCGATCTTTCTGGTTTATCTGGCGGGCGTGCCGTCCTCCCCGTTGTTCGGATCACTCGGCGGTCGGCTGGGGCGCGGGCCGGTGCTGGCTGCGGCGGCGCTACTGATTGCAGGCGGAGCGGCTATGACCCTGAGCGCCAACGTGGCGCTGACAGTCCTGGGTGTCGCTCTGCTGACGGCGGGATTCTTCGGCGGCCACGCCCTGGCCTCCGGCTGGGTCGGACGGCTGGCCGGGCCGGCCAAGGCGCAGGCGGCGTCGCTCTATCTGCTGTTCTACTATCTGGGCTCCAGCATCGTCGGCTCCACCGGCGGCCATGTGTTCTCCACCTTGGGGTGGGGCGGCCTTGTTGCTCTGGTCGCCAGTCTCGCCGCCCTGGTGCTGACGGCGGCCTGGCGGCTTTATGTGACAGAACGACGACTGTGACGCTTTCTCCAATCCTCCGAACGGTTTAACCAAGCGCTCAGGGGCGCATTCGGGGGAGAAGCGCAGCGTGTCCAAGTTCTGGTGTGTCGGTCTGGCGGCTCTGCTGCTCGCGGGAACGGCGCAGGCCGACGAGTTCGTCCGCACGGACTGCCGCAGCCTGGTCTCGGCCAGCGACGGGCTGAGCTATGAGCGGCCGGAGCACCCCATCTGGTACCGGCGCTTCTGGACCGGCGAATGCGGCGGCCTGCCGCTCTATCGCTGCAAGCCCGGCTCGCCCAACTGGAACGACGTGGCCAGCCAGATGATGGCCCGCGCCGCGCCCGCCGCCCGCAACGCCGTCCGGCTGAAGGCCTGCCGCCTGGGCCAGGTGATCGGCTACGAGTGGTCGCGCGACAAGCCGATCCGCCGCATCGACACCGCCGCGCTCAAGGACTTGCTCAAGCTGCTGAACGAGACGCAGGACGTCTCCGCCGGGCTCGATCGCGTCGATCGGCGGGTGAAAGAGCTGATGGGCCGCCCGAAGCCCTAGTGCTTGCCGCGATCCCGGCCGAAGTTGGACTCGGCGCTGTCCTGGCCCATGTCGATGATGCCCCGGCGGATGGCGCGCGTGCGGGTGAACAGCTCGTGCAGCTTGTCGCCTTCGCCCCAGCGGATGGCGCGGGACAGGGCCTGCAGGTCCTCGGTGAAGCGGCCCAGCATCTCCAGCACCGCGTCCTTGTTGGTCAGGAAGATGTCCCGCCACATGGTCGGATCGGAGGCGGCGATGCGGGTGAAGTCCCGGAAGCCCGAGGCCGAATAGCGCATCACTTCGCTCTCGGTGACCTCCTCCAGATCGGCGGCCGTGCCGACAATGTTGTAGGCGATCAGGTGGGGCAGGTGGCTGGTGACGGCCAGCACCAGATCGTGGTGCTTCTCCTCCATCAGCTCGACCTGCGAACCCAGGCTGCGCCAGAAGGCGGCCAGCTTGCCCACGGCGTCGAGATAGGGCGCGTCGTCACGCTCCTGCGGCGTCAGGATCGTCCAGCGGCCCTTGAACAGTTCGGCGAAACCGGCGGCGGGGCCGGAATGCTCGGTGCCGGCGATGGGGTGGCCGGGAATGACGAAGACGCTGTCGTCCGTGCGGGCGCGCAGGGCCTCGGCCACGGCGCTCTTCACCGAGCCCACGTCGCTGATGGTCGCGCCGGCCTTGTAGGCGCCGGCCGCCGCGTCCGCCGCGTCGGCGATGGCGAGAACCGGAGTGGCGAAGATCACCAGGTCGGCGCCGGCGACCGCTTCACGGATGTCGCCCGTGACGTGTTCCGCCAGCTTCAGCTCGGCGATGGTCTGGCGGGCGGCCTCGCTGGCGTCGGCGATGACGATCTCACCGACCACGCCAGCTTCACGGGCGGCGCGGGCGATGGATGAACCGATCAGGCCGCAGCCGATCAGGGCCAGACGCGGGTAGAGGATCGGCGTGTTCATCGCTCCACGCCCATGAACTGCGCCAGCAGGTCGGCGACCGCCCGGTTGTGCTCCTCAAGCCCGATGGTCAGGCGAAGGCAGTCCGGCAGGCCGTAGCCGGCGACCGCGCGCAGGATGTAGCCCTTCGAGGACAGGAAGGCGTCCGCTTCCTTGGCCGTCTTGCCCGGCGTGGTGGGGAAGGTGATGAGGATGAAGTTGGTGGCCGAGGGGCCGACCTCCAGTCCTATCCCGCCCAACTGCTGGGTCAGCCAGTCGCGCCATTGCTCCACATGCGCGATGGAGCGCGCCTGGAACTCGTCGTCGGCCAAGGCGGCGATGGCGGCTTCCTGCGCCGGGATCGAGGTATTGAACGGCGGGCGGATGCGGTCCATCGCATCGATCATCTCCACCGGGCCATAGCCCCAACCCACCCGCAGGGCGGCCAGGCCGTGCAGCTTGGAGAAGGTGTGGGTGACGATGATGTTGTGGGCCGTCCGCGCCAGCTCGTGCCCGCACTCGAAGTCGGGCGAGCGGCCGAACTCGGAATAGGCCTCGTCCAGCACCAGCACCACGCTCGGCGGCAGGCCGGCGTGCAGTCTGCGGACTTCCTCGCCGGAGATCCAGGTGCCCGTCGGGTTGCCGGGATTGGCCACGAAGACAATGCGCGTGCGCTCGTCCACCAGGGCCAGGACCGCGTCCACATCCATGCGGTGGTTCGGCTCGGGCGCCATGCGCGCCTCGGCCTGGGCGGCGCGGATGGCGATCGGATAGGCGGCGAAACCGTGCTCGCCCATCACCGCGTTGTCCCCCGGCTCGAGATAGGTCTGGCAAAGCAGGGTGAACAGCTCGTCCGAGCCGTCGCCGAAGATCAGGCGCTCCGGCTCCAGGCCGTACTTGCCGGCGATGGCGGCGCGCAGGCCTTCGGCCCGGCTGTCCGGATAGATGTGCAGGCGGTCGGCGCCGGCCAGATAGGCCTCACGCGCAGCCGGGCTGCAGCCCAGGACATTCTCGTTCGACGACAGCTTCACCGGATGGGCGACACCATCCACCTTGGACTTGCCGCCCACATAGGCGGCGATCTCCATTACGCCCGGCTTGGGGATCGGGCGGTCGGCGGCGGATCGGTCTGTCATGGTGGGGCTTACTACACGTCGAAGGGCGACGGCGCAGCCCCGATTACACCCGTCAGGCTGCCGGGCGCGCGGGCCAGACGCTCGTCCTGCGGCTGATAGAAGCCGGACAGGGCGAACAGCTTCAGCCCGCCGGCGTCGGCCACCAGTTCGGCGGCCACCCCGTCCTGCGCCAGGCGGTCGGCGACAGCCTGGGCGGAGCCCGGAGCATCGGTGACCCAGAAGGTGTCGTCGCCGCCGGTCGGCTCGACGTTCACCTCGGCGGCGGCGAGGGCGCCGGTCGTTCCCCAGGCGGATAGGCAGGGCAGGGCGGCGAACACCTTTATCTTCGGCTCCGCCAGCAGACGGCCCCACCAGGGCGTCTCGGAATTCAGCGCCAGCACGGCGACCCCGCCCGGCGTGCGGGCGGCGGCGATGGCGTCCTCGGCCTTCGCGGCGTGTCCCATGCGCGGCGCGGCGCCAAAGCGCAGGCGGGCCAGCTCGACGGTGCGGGCGGGCTCGCGGCCGCCGAAGACGGAAAGGTGGAAGGGGCCCTGGCGGGACAGGCTCTCGGCCATGATCTCGCGCCAGATGCGCAGGACCAGGCTGTTGCTTGCGGCGTCGCGCGGTTTTGCCAGCAAATTGCGGACGATCTGGGCTTCCCGGTCGGGGCGCAGGCCGAAGCGATCAGCCTCGCCCGCCGCCTTTTTCGCGGCCGCTACGGCGCGCGCCAGTCCCGCCCGCTCATCGATCAGCTTGAGCAGTTCGGCGTCGATGGCGTCGAGCCGCCATCGAACCTCTTCGAGCGAGGGCGCGTCGCTGGGCGCTTTGTCCATTTTCATCCCCGAAAATCGAGGTGCGGAACATAGTCCTTGCGTGGCGAGGCGCAACTACGCTCTTCAGCGCAAGGATATTGCGCCGTTAGCCGGGATCAGTAGATGCGCGGCGACTTGCCCATGGTCTGGCCCGACAGGCGCGTCTCGCCATGCTCGAACTTGAAGGTGGAGCCGATCAGGCCGCCGGTGGCGCCCTGGGCGCCGAGCGCGGCGTCGATGTGGCCGATCATCCGGCCGTCCGGACCGACGCCCAGAACACCCTTCTGGCTGTTCAGCCCGCCTTCCTTGGTGCTGATCTCCGCGCGGCGCACGGTCACCTGACCGCCGGCGGCGGCCCAGGACTGGGCGGCCTCACGCCAGCCGCGTCCCTTCAGGGCGCTGAACTTGCTGAACACCACGTCGGCCAGCAGGGTCGCCGGCTCGTCGCGAGCGACCCGGTCGATGACCTGATCGTCGAAGTGCACGCGCGCGCCCTCGATCTTCAGCATGAAGGCGGCCTGATCGTCCGGGCCGGGACGCAGGTGGATCTCCAGGCGGCTGGCCGAACGGATCGGATAGTCCTCCGCCCCTGCGCCGGGCGTGAACGTCAGGCCGACGCCCTCGACCGATATGCGCGGCGGCGCGCCCTCGGGCCCCGCGATGCTGGCGCGCAGGGCCTCGCCCGTGACGGTCACGGAACCGCCGAGGGGGCGGGTGAGCATGGCGCCTTGCGGAGCGGTCCCCACCCAGTGCCTCAGATTGAACACCTCCGCCTCGCTCTTGATCACTGGAGCCGAGAGGCCCCAGCCCGAAGGCTCGGTGATGCGCAGGTTGTCGAACTCCACGTCCAGGCGGAACGGATAACCGCCGATCTTGCGGTTGGCCCAGGCGATGTCGTAGCCGACCGAGCGCAGGCGCTCCGTCTCGGCGTCCACGCGGCGTTCGGTCTCGCCGCGCAGCCAGACCCAGACGACGGACCAGACGACGGCTGCGATCAGCACCACCACATAAGGTGCGATCAGCAGAAGCCGACGGGGTTTACGAGGCGGGATCGGATCGGGCAGGGTCATTTCAAAGGGTGCCGAGCATCGGGAGTTGAAATTGGACGACGACGCGGCCGCTTCGAGCGGCGACCGCTGGGTGTTCGGTTATGGATCGCTGATGTGGCGGCCCGGGTTCCAGTATCTAGAACGCAAAACGGCTGTGCTCCATGGCCGACGACGCGCTTTCTGCATCTATTCGGTTCACCACAGGGGCACTTATGAGCGCCCAGGTCTAGTCCTGGGGCTGGCGCCGGGCGGCGCCGTGCGCGGCGTGGCCTATCGCGTGGCCGCCGCCGAGTGGCCGGAAACCTACGCCTATCTGCGTGAACGCGAGCAGCCGACCGAGACCTATGTGGAGGCCTGGCGCGAGGCGCGGATCAATGGCGGCCTGAAGGCGCCGGTGCTGGTCTTCCTCTCGGACAAGGCGCATCCCCAATGGGCCGGCGCTCTGACCGACCAGCAGCAGGCCGACCTGATCGCCGGAGCCAAGGGGCTGTCCGGCCGCAACATCGACTATCTGCGCGATCTGGTGATCCACCTGCGCGACGAAGGCGTGCGCGATCAGGGCATGGAGAGCCTGCTGGCGATGGTCGAGGCGCGAGAGGCGGCCTAGACGCCCTCGGCCAGGAGCGCGTTGGACGCCGCGTCGATCCGGGTCTGCATCTCGCGCATGAATTCGGCCCGCTTCAGTCCGGCGGGGATCGGCGGCAGATATTCGAAGACGATCGTTCCCGGGTGCAGCTTGAAGCCCTTGCGAGGCCAGTGAACGCCTGTGTTCAGGGCGAGCAGGCTGCAGGGCAGCTCCAGCTCGCGGTAAAGCGCGGCGACGCCCGGCTTGTACTCCGTCGGCTCACCGGGGTTGGAGCGGGTGCCTTCGGGGAAGATCACCAGCTGGCGGTCTTCCTTCATGCGGTCGCGGGCGTCCCGAACCAGTTTCTTCAGAGCCGTGGAGTGTCCGTCGCGGTCGACGACGATCATGTCGTCCTTGCCGGCGTACCAGCCGAAGAACGGGATCAGCATCAGCTCCTTCTTCAGGATGAAGCAGGCGTCGGGCAGCACCGGCAGCTGGCCGAAGATATCGAACATGCCCTGGTGCTTGGCGGCGATCAGGGCCGGCCCGGTGGGGCGATGCTCAAGCCCGCGCACCTCCACCCGCACGTCGCAGATGACTTTCAGCAGCCAGGTGACCGCGCCGCCCCAGATGCGCAGGGCGCGCGCCAAGGGGCGCCGCGGCGTGAACAGCAGCGGGATCATGATCAGGCAGGTCAGCACCGACATCAGGTAGAAAGCGGCGATGAACAGCAAAGAGCGAAGCAAAATCAAAGGACTGGCTCCTAGCCCTTACGTTCCTGATCCGGCCCGAGCTTGAGGAACGCCTCACGCCCGAGGATCGCCAGATACTTGCAGTACTCGAACGTCATACGCTTTGCGCCGCTGGCGGTCTTCCACCAGCCGCGGGCGTCCACGGCGTCGGTCTTGATCGGAAAGGGATGGAACTCGGCTTCCGGCATGGCCGAGCGCAGCTCGATCATGGCGCGGGGCATGTGGTAGTCGGCGGTGACCACGATCACGCTCTTGTAGCCCAGGTTGCGGGCCCACTCGGCCGTTTCCCGCCCGTTGCCGATGGTGTCGGCGGCGGTGAAGCCCAGGTCCACGCAGCAGTCATACAGGCCCTTGGTGGCGCCGGTGACGTCCTGGATGTCGGCGCGCGTGGCCTCGCGATTGACGCCGCTGACCAGCAGGCGGTCGCCCTTGCCCTCTTCGAGCAGGCGGATGCCTTCCTCCAGCCGGGCGTTGGACGCGCCGGTCAGGACCACGATGCCTTCCGAGGTCGGCGGAATCTGCGCGGGCGTCGACATGTCGATCCGCGCGACGAAGGTCAGCAGACCCACGCCCCAGATCATCAAGGCGATGAGGAGAGCCGCGATAGTCTTCATGTCTTGTCGATCACCCTGCCAGTTCGCCGGTCAGCCGGATCGCCACCCCGCGCGCGGCCAGGGCCGCGGTGAGGGCTGCGATGACGGGGCACGGCAGGAGCCAGGCCAGGTCGCTCCAGACGAGCGGCAGCACAGGCGCCAGGCCCGCGCCCCCACCGGCGAGCCGTAGTCCGGCGCCGATCATGGCCGCGCCCGCCGCGCCGAACAAGCCCGCCACCGCCGACATGCGTGCGAAGCGCGCCTGGAACAGGCGGGCGATGAACGGGGCCTTGGCTCCGGAAAGATGCAGAACCTCGATCACGTCACGTCGTGCGGCCAATCCTGCGCGCGTGGCGAAGGCGATGGTCGCGGCGGCGGCGGCGGCGATCAGGATGAACACGCCGATGGCGGCCCAGCGGATCAGGGCGGCGGAGCGTTCGATGTCGCCGATCCAGCGGCTATGGTCATCCACGCTGGCGTCCAGGCCAGCGGCCTGCAGCGCGGCGTCCAGCGACTGGGCGCTAGCCGGCGTTTCGGGATGCAGTTCGACCGTCACCAGGCGCGGGACGGGCAGGTCCTCAAGCAACGCCTCACGGCCGATCCAGGGCTCCAGCAATTCTTCAGCATCGGCCTTGGCCAGGGCCCGGGCCTCGGTCACGCCCTTCAGTCCGGCCAGGGTCTCGGCGGCGCGGGCGGCGGCGGCGTCGGGCGATTCCGCGCCCTTGGGCCGGACCACGATGGTGGCCGAACCGGTCAGTTGTCGCGACCAGCCGCGCGCGCCGCGATCGGCGGCGATGGCGGTCAGGGCGGTCAGGCAGGCCAGAAGGCACAGCACCGCGACCACGAAGGTCAGGGCGAAGTCCCGCTCGTCGCGCTTTGGCAGCAGCGGGCCGGGGCGCCAGCGGCGGACGTCGAAGCTTTCGCTCACAGCTCGCCTCCGCGGTTGCCGATGGAGGCGCTGGGCGGAGCCAGCAGGCGGCCGCGCTCCAGCCGCAGGACGGACTTGCGGGCGTGCGCCACCAGATCGTCGTCATGGCTGGCGATCAGCACCGTGGTGCCCATCCGGTTCAGTTCGACGAACAGGCGCAGGATGCGCAGGGCCATCTCGTGATCGACATTGCCCGTCGGCTCATCGGCCAGCAGCAGGTCGGGGCGGTTCACCACGGCGCGGGCGATGCCCAGGCGCTGCTTCTCGCCGCCGGAAAGGGTGGCGGGCAGGGCGTGCATCCGCTTCTCCAGCCCGACCCAGGCCAGCAGCTCGGCGATGTCGTTGCGATAGCTGTCCGGCTTGCGCCCCGCGATGCGCAGGGGCAGGGCCACGTTGTCGAACACCGACAGGTGCTCGAGCATCCGGAATTCTTGGAACACCACCCCGATGCGGCGGCGGATCATCGGCTGGTCGGCGGCGCGGATGGTCGAGACGTCGCGCCCGAACAGCTCGACCCGCCCGCGCGAGGCGCGATGCGCCAGGTAGATCAGCTTCAACAGGCTGCTCTTGCCCGCGCCGGAAGGCCCGGTGAGGAAGTGGAAGGAGCCCGCGGGCAAGGCGAAAGCAATGTCCTTCAGAGTCTCGGGCGCGCGGCCGTAGCGCATCGCCACGCCCTCGAAACGCACAACGTCCGGCGTCGCGGCGAGACCGGAATACTCAGATTGGACAAACGGTTTTCTGGACATAAGGACCGAAATCGGCGACCTCGTTGGGACGAGCGGGAGCGTCCGATTCTGCGGCCATGATACTGACCTGCCCCAAGTGCGCCAGCCGCTATTTGGTGCCCGACGACAAGGTCGGGATGGAAGGTCGCGCTGTCCGCTGCGCCAAGTGCGGAAACAAGTGGACCGCCTATAACGATCAGCCGGCCCCGGTCGAGGACGAGACGCCGTCCGTCTTCGCCGATGTCGAGCCCGCCACCGATGACGACATCGAGGCGGAGCTCAATGAGATCAGCAGCGCGCCCGCCGAAGAAGCACCGCCGCTGAAGGTCGATCCCCGGCGCAAGGTTCGCCACGCCGCCATGACCGGCGCGGTCTGGGCGGGCACTGTGGGCCTGATCGTCGTGGCCCTGGTGCTGGCTGTCGTATTCCGGCAAGCGGTCGTCCACGCCGTGCCGCGCACCGCCGGCATATACGCCATGCTCGGCATGCCGGTGAACAATGTCGGCCTGGTGATCGAGGACCTGAAAGCCAAGCCGTCGATGGAGGAGGGGCGCGCCGCCCTGACTGTCAGCGGCGTCCTCCGCAATATCCGCGACGCCTCCGTCACCGCCCCGCCGCTGCAGGTCGCCCTGTTCAATCCGCAGGGCAAGCGCGTGGCGGGCAAGCTGGTCTCTGCCGCCGATCCGGTGATCCCGGCGGGCCAGACCCGGCACTTCGCCATCGTCATCCTGGATCCGCCCTCCACCGCGCGCGATCTGGAAATCCGCTTCGACCTCGACGGCGCGGCTGCGGCTCATGCGCCGGTCGCCCCGGCGGAGGAGGGGCACGCCGAGGCTCCGGCCCTGCGTGGCGCCAAGACCAAGGCGCATGGCGCGCCGGAAGCTCAGGTCCAGAAGGCCTCTCATGACTGATACGCCCGTCGAGTTGCTGTCCGAAGCCGAGATCGCCGCCCGCGTCGATGCCCTGGCCAAACAGATCGCGCCGCGCGTGGACGAGGATACGGTGGCGGTCTGTCTGCTGACGGGCGGCATCTGGTTCGCCGCCGACCTGACCCGCGCCTTGGGCCGTCGCGGCAAGTATGTGCGTTTCGACGCTCTGTGGCTGGCGTCCTATCACGACGCGCAGGAGTCCTCGGGCCGCTGCCAGGTGCGCGCCGACCTTCAGCGGCCCCTGGTGGGCCGCAAGGCGCTGGTGCTGGACGACGTGTTCGACACCGGCCTGTCGCTGAGCGAGGCCGTCCGCCTGGTGCGCGACGCCGGCGCCAGCGAAGTGATCTCCGCCGTCTTCGCCCGCAAGCCCTGGCCGAAGGAGCGCGCCATCCAGCCCGACTTCGTGGCCTGGGAAGCGCCCGCCCGCTTCCTGGTCGGCTACGGCATGGACAACCAGGGCGTCATGCGCGGCCTGCCCTACATCGGGGCGCTGGATTAAAGATCCTCCCCCTCTGGGGGAGGTGGCCCAGAGGGCCGGAGGATCTAAACCTTAAACCCACTCCGCCGACATCTCGCGGGCCAGCATCTCGTCATAGGTCGGACGGGCGCGGATCACGGCGAACTTGTCGCCGTCCACCAGAACCTCGGGGACCAACGGGCGGGTGTTGTACTCGCTGGCCATGGTCGAGCCGTAGGCGCCGGCCGACATGAAGGCGATCAGGTCGCCGCCGGCGAGGACCGGCAGGGGGCGGTCGCGGGTGAAGGTGTCGCCGGTCTCGCAGACTGGGCCGACCACGTCATAGACCGCCGTCTCCGATCCTCGCGGCTTCACCGGGCGGATGTCGTGATAGGCGTCGTACATCGCCGGACGGATCAGGTCGTTCATGGCCGCGTCGAGGACCAGGAAGCGGCGGCCTTCCGGGCGCTCATGCACATGGATCACCTCGGCCAGCAATATGCCGGCGTTGGCGGCGATGACGCGGCCGGGTTCAAAGGCCAGCTGCACGTCCAGGCCGTCGACCACGCGCGCCACCATGGCGGCGAAGTCGGCCGGCGTCGGCGGTTCGGGCTGGTTGAAATAGGGCACGCCCAGGCCGCCGCCCAAGTCCAGGCGCTCGACCGTCAGGCCCTCGGCCCGCAGGCTTTCGACCAGGCCGCGCATCTTGCGGAAGGCGGCCTCCATGGGGGCGAGGTCGGTGATCTGGCTGCCGATGTGGCAGGCGACCCCGATCGGCTCCAGATGCGCGTGGTTCGAGGCGTTGGCGTAGAGGCGCGCCGCCTCGGCGAACGAGACGCCGAACTTGTTCTCGGCCTTGCCGGTGGAGATCTTGGCGTGGCCGCCGGCCGACACGTCCGGGTTCACGCGGAAGGCGATCTTCGCCTTCACGCCGAGCTCGGCGGCGACCTCGGCGATCAGCTTCACTTCCGGCTCGGACTCGACGTTGATCTCGGCGACGCCGGTGGCCAGGGCGAAAGCGATCTCGCGGCGCGTCTTGCCGACGCCGGAGAAGACGATCTTGTCGGCGGGAACACCGGCCGCCAGAGCGCGGCGGACTTCGCCTTCGGACACCGTGTCGGCGCCCGCGCCCTCCGCCGCCAGGACCTTCAGGACCTGGACGTTGGAGTTGGCCTTGACCGCATAGGCGACCAGCGGCTCGCCGATCTGCGGATGGCTTCGCAGGGCGTCGCGGAACACATTGAAGTGCCGCCGCAAGGTCGCGGCCGAATAGACATAGACCGGCGTGCCGACGGACGCGGCGATGCGCGACAGCGGAACGCCCTCACAGTGGAGTTCGCCGTCACGGAGTTCGAAGTGGTTCATTTAGGACGAGAGCCGAAGGGGTCGTTGATGCCGGGAAGCTGGGTTTCGCCGACCGGACGGTTGGCGGTGGCCGGGTCCATCTGTTCGCGCGTGCTTTTCGGCGCGGACGGCTGGTTGGCCTCCGACGACGACTTGCCCGCGTCGTAGCGCGCCTTGGCGGCGGCGCCCCACATCGGGGCCGGGCGTTCCAGCGGCCCTTGCTTGCCGCAACCGGCCAGCGTCACGGCTCCAGCGGCGACGGCGAGGATCATGAGGCTGCGGGTCATGCGAGAATCTCCTTCCAGCGCGCGATCTGCGCACGGACCTGGGTGGGGGCGGTTCCGCCATAGCTTACGCGGCTGGCGACCGAAGCGGCAGGGGTGAGAACGGAATAGACGCCGTCGTTGATCCCGGCGTTCAGCGTCTGCAGCTCCGCCAGCGGCAGGTCCGGCAGATCGCAGCCCAGCTCCTCGCAGCGCTTCACCGCCGCGCCCGTCACGTGGTGAGCGTCGCGGAAGGGCAGGCCCAGCTCGCGCACCAGCCAGTCGGCCAGGTCCGTGGCGGTGGAGAAACCGGCCCCGGCGGCGGCGGCCATGCGCTCGGCGTTCGGGGTCAGGTCGGCCACCATGCCGGCCATGGCCAGCAGCGACAGCTCCAGGGCGTCGAAGGCCTCGAAGGTCGGGACCTTGTCTTCCTGCATGTCCTTGGAATAGGCCAGCGGCAGGCCCTTCATCACCACGGTCAGGGTGGTGAGCGAGCCCAGGATGCGGCCGACCTTGGCGCGGATCAGCTCGGCGGCGTCCGGGTTCTTCTTCTGCGGCATGATCGAGCTGCCGGTGGTGAAGGCGTCGGTCAGCTTGATGAAGCCGAACTGCGGCGTCATCCACACCACGATCTCTTCGGCCAGGCGCGACAGGTGCGTGGCGCAGATCGAGGCGGCCGACAGGGCCTCCAGCGCGAAGTCGCGGGACGACACGCTGTCCAGCGAGTTGGCCGTCGGGCGGTCAAAACCCAGCGTGCCCGCCGTCTGGTGGCGGTCGATGGGGAAGGGCGATCCGGCCAGGGCGGCGGCGCCCAGCGGGCACTCGTTCATCCGCGCCCGGGCGTCCTTGAAGCGCGAGGCGTCGCGTCCGAACATCTCCACATAGGCCATCAGGTGGTGGCCGAAGGTCACCGGCTGGGCGGGCTGCAGGTGGGTGAAGCCGGGCATCAGGGTTTCGGCGTGCGCCTCGGCCTGGGCCAGAAGGGCCTTCTGGAGGGCCTCGATCTGGGCGGCGGTGCGCTCGCAGGCGCCGCGCACCCACAGGCGGAAGTCCACGGCCACCTGGTCATTACGCGAACGGGCGGTGTGCAGCCGGCCGGCGGTCGCGCCGATCAGCTCGCGCAGCCGCGCCTCGATGTTCATGTGGATGTCTTCGTACTCGTCGCGGAACGGGAAGGTCCCAGCCTCGATCTCGCCCTCGATGGCGTCGAGGCCCTTGAGGATCTCCGCTGCATCTTCGCTTGTAATCACGCCCTTGCTGGACAACATCGCGGCGTGGGCGCGCGAGCCCGCCAGATCCTGCGCCCAGAGGCGCTTGTCGAATCCGATGGAGACGTTGATCGCCTGCATCAGTTCGGCCGGTTTGGCGGAGAATCGACCGCCCCACATGGCTTGGCCCTCGGCCTTATTGGAGGGCGCATTGGAGGCGTTGTCGGTCATATGAGCGAAGTCCAGGCGGAGAAACCCAAGCCCGACTACTTGAAGTGGGCCATCCGGGGCGTCGCCCTGATCGGCGTCGCGGCGGTTCTATACGTCATTGCCGTGTCCGCGTTCAAACCCAATGCGGGCCAAGGCGGGCTGACGGACCTTTCGGACCTCAAGCGCGCCACCCTTTCCAAGCTGGAAGTTCCCAAGGAGCCGCGCGCCGCCCCGGTTGCCGGCTTCACCGATGTGGACGGCAAGGCCCTGACCATCGCCGACTTCAAGGGGCAGGTCGTGGTGGTGAACCTGTGGGCTACCTGGTGCGCGCCCTGCAAGAAGGAGATGCCCACCCTCGCCAAGCTGCAGGCCGCCTATGCGACCCAGCCGGTGCAGGTGCTGGCCGTCAGTGTCGACCGTGACGACGACCTGAACCTGGCCAAGGCCGACATCGCCGCCGTGCCGCCCCTGAAGCTCTATCGCGATCCGGGCTACAAGCTGGCTTTCGGCCTGACCCCGCGCGCCGAGGGCTTTCCGACCACTCTCATCTTCGACAAGCAGGGCCGTGAACGGGCTCGCCTGGCGGGGGAGGCCGACTGGAACAGCCCTGAGGCGAGGGAGCTCGTCGAACGGTTGATCCGCGAGAAGAGCTGACGCCGCCGGGCCGGTTTGCGATTGACCGTCAGGTTTTCACATGCACAGCTTCGCCCCGCGCCGTTCTGACAGGCGCGAGTTTAGGGAGACGGCGACGCATGGCCACGGGTACGGTCAAGTGGTTCAACACCACCAAAGGCTACGGCTTCATCCAGCCTGAAGACGGCGGCAAGGACGTTTTCGTCCACATCAGCGCGGTGGAACGCGCTGGTCTGCGCTCGCTGAACGACGGCCAGCGCGTCAGCTACGAAGAGAAGGAAGAGCGCGGCAAGGTCGCCGCCGTGGACCTGAAGCCTCTTTAAGGTCCTCTCCAGACGAGAAGATTCCAACGGGCGTCGGTCGTTGATCGGCGCCCGTTTCCTATGCGGAGCGCGTCCCTGAAAGTCGATCCCAAGCTGCTTGAGCCTATAGCGGACCGGGCCTGGCCCGCGGCCGAGCAACTTCGCATGGGCGGGTGGCGGCTGAACGCCTCCGTCGGCTTTTCCCAACGCATCAACGCCTGCTGGCCCCTGGGCCGGCCCGACCGCCGCGCGCCCGCCGCCATCGAGGCGGTGGAGAGGTGGTACGCCGCGCGTGGCTTGGCGCCGCGTTTCAAGCTGACCGACGGCGCGACCGCGCCGCGCACCCTGGCGCAGCAACTGGAGAAGCGCGGCTACCAGCCTCGCAACCGCACCCTCGTGATGGTCGGGCCGTGCAAAGGCGAGGGGGATTCCGGCGTGTTGATCGAGGCGCGGCCGGACCAGGCCTTCGAGGCGGTGTTCACCGCCACCGCCGGCGGCAACCTGTCCGACGCGCGGGAGCGTCTGGACGCCCTGCGCCGCATCGGCCCCCCGGCCTTCTTCGCCCGGATCGAGGGCGAGGATGGTCCCGCCGCCATCGGCGCTTCGGCGGTCGAGGGCGAGTGGGCGGGCATCTTCGCCATGCGCACCGCGCCGGATCATCGCCGCAAGGGTTTGGCGCGCCGGGTCCTGTCATCGCTGATGCAGGCCGCGGCCTGGGAGGGCGCGACCCGCGCCTATCTGCAGGTGGAGGCCGACAACGCCCCGGCCATCGCCATGTACCAGGCGGCGGGTTTCGCCACCGCCTATACCTACGCCTACTGGGTGACGGGCGCCTGAGGGCGGCGGGCGCTGGCCCACTGGGCCAGGACCACGGCGCCGAGCACGATGGTCCCGCCCAGAATCTGTTGCGCGGTCAGGACTTCTCCGAACAGCGCCCAAGCGATGGCGCCGCTGAAGGCGGGCTGGATCAGGACGGTGACCGCCGCGACCGCCGTCGGCAGCTTTCCCAGCGCCCAGGCGATGGCGCCCTGGCCGATCACATGCGTCGCCGCCAGACCGACCAAGGCCCAGGCGCCCCCGCCGGTCGCCGGCAGCAGCCGCTCGCCGAGCACCAGGGACACCGGCAGCAGGGCGACCGCGCCCGCCAGGCTGGACCAGAACATGATGGCTGAGGTGGTGCTCTTGGCGCGTCCCGCCCGGGTGGCGAGCAGGTAGCCCGCGTACCAGGCCGCCCCCAGGGTCGCCAGAACGTCGCCGAGCAGCGGATTGGGGCCGGGCGTGCTGACCTTTCCTCCGCCCAGGGCCATGATCACCGCCCCGGCGATCGCGCCCGCCAGGCCGACCAGGAACAGCGCCTTCGGACGCTCCTTGAACAGAAGCCAACCGATGATCGTCACATAGATCGGGGCCAGGTTGCCCAGCACCGTGGCGTTGGTCACCGAGGTGAAGCCCAGTGAATAGTGCCAGAGCGCCAGGTCTCCGCACAGGAACAGCCCGCCCAGCAGGCCCGGCAAGGTGGGGCGGGTGAGGGACGCCGCGTCGCGGTTGACGATCATCAGGACCGCCAGGATCGGCGCGCTCAGGCCGAGCCGCCAGAAGCCGATGGCCGCTGGCCCGGCGTCCGCCAGACGCACCCAGATCGGCGTCATGCTGATGGCGCAGGCCCCGAACAGCAGGGCGGCATAGGCGGTCCAGCGCGGGGCGGCGGTCATGCCGCTGGGCTAGGCCGTTCCTCGGTGAAGCTCAAGCGAAACCCAGTTCGGCGCGCAGATCGTCGGGGCGAACGCCGCGCTCGCGCAGTTCCGCCAGGGTCTCGGCCAGGTCGCGCTTGGCGTAGCGCTTGCCGTCCGGCCCGGTCAGCAGGCGGTGGTGGCGATAGGTCGGCGTCGGCAGGTCGAGCAGGGCCTGCAACAGCCGCTGGATATGCGCCGCCTCGAACAGGTCCTCGCCGCGTATGATGTGGGTGACCCCCTGCAGAGCGTCGTCGACGACCACGGCCAGGTGGTAGGCGACGCCCACATCCTTGCGCGCCAGCACCACGTCGCCGGCGGAGGTTGGATCGGCCTGGATGACGCCGGTTTCGCCATTCGGCCCGGCGCCGTCCTCCTGGAAGGTCAGGCTCTCGAAACCGCCCAGCAGATCGCTCGCCGCCGACAGCGACAGCCGCCAGGCGAAGGGCTTGCCCGCCGCCAGCAGCGCCGCCTCTTCGTCGACCGGCAGGGGTGCGCCGCGGAAGCCTTCGCCCGCGCCGTGCGGAGCGCTGGCGGCGGCCTCGGCGATCTCCTTGCGGGTCTTGAAGCAGCGATAGAGCAGGCCCTTGGACCGCAGGACCTCCAGCGCCGCCTCGAAGTCGTCCATGTGATCGGACTGTCGGCGAACCGGCTGCTCCCAGGACAGGCCGATCCAGGCCAGGTCCTCCAGCAGGGCGGTCTCGTACTCCGGCTTGCAGCGGACCCTGTCGATGTCCTCGATGCGCAGCAGGAAACGTCCGCCCGCGTTTCGCGCCGCCTCGAACGCCGTCAGGGCGGAGAAGGCGTGGCCGCGATGCAGGCGTCCGGTGGGAGAGGGGGCGAACCGGGTGACTAAGCCGGCCAGGGTCTAGTCCTTCATCACCTTGGCGAACATGCCCAAGTGTTCGAGCACGCCGCGCAGGAAGGCCTCCTCGCCGCCGAGCTCCTTCTTCAGGGTCTCGAACTGGCGGAAGCCGCTCATCTCCGCCAGGCCGTGGGCCGCGCACCAGGCGGCGATGGTCGCCAGCTCCAGGTCCAGCGGCGTGACGCCTTCCAGTCCGGCCTCGACCAGGGTGTTGCGGACGGTGCAGTAGGCGCTGTCCTCGTTCTCGTGCAGGTGGTCCGGCATCGCGTCCTTGTCGCGCGAGCAGTCGGACATCACGCGATAGAGCGCCGGATTTTCGCGAGAGAAGCGGACATAGGCCACGCCCAGGGCGGCCATGGCGTCTTTAGGGGTCTCCGCGTCCCGCTTGGCTTCCTTTAGGGCCTCGGCCAGGGCCTCGAAACCCTCATGCGCCACAGCGTCGAGCAGTTCGCCCTTGTCCTTGAAGTGGTGATAGGGCGCCGCCGGGCTGACCCCGGCCTCCCGCGCCACGCCGCGCAGCGACAGGGCCGCCGGGCCGTCAGCCTCCAGAATCCGGCGCGCCGCCTCGATCAGGGCGCGTCGCAGATCCCCATGGTGATAGGGGCGGCTTTCGACGGGGGCGGGCTTGTTCATCGTCACTACTCTAGTGGCTGATCCGGACGGCGTAAAGTTCATCTTGACAACGTTCAGATTTGCGCTATCTAAGCATCGTCCAGATGGGGCGACGCCTCGAAACGTCGAGGCGCCAATAACAGGGGCTCACAAGGTGGGCTCGAACTTTGGAGTGTGTGTCATGCTCAACGCTTTCGAACGTGCTTTCGACCGTACGGGTGCGGTCTATCTTCTCGCTCTCGGCCTGCTGATGGCCGGCGCCGTCGCGGCGATCGGCGCCTAAAAGGCTCGAAAAGAGGGGGCGGCAGGCGTCGGTCACTCGCCTGTCGCCGAAAAAGGCATATCCTTCACGGGTAATCGGGGAGTCGGCGTGATTCTCTGAGAGCGCGTAGGAAGGAGACCTGTCTTCAGTCCTGTGGCGTACATCCCTCTTCGGCGGAGGGTCTGATGCAGGTGCTCACCCGGCCCCCATCAGGCGCACCCGCCCTCGTGCTGAACGCGGACTTCAGACCGCTCAGCTATTATCCCCTGTCGCTCTGGCCGTGGCAGGAGGTGATCAAGGCGGTGTTCCTTGATCGGGTCGACGTGGTCTCGACCTACGACCATGTGGTCCACTCCCCATCCTTCGAGATGAAGCTGCCCAGCGTCGTGGCGCTGAAGCAGTATGTGGCCCAGGACCGCCCCCCGGCCTTCACGCGCTTCAACCTCTTCCTGCGCGACAGCTTCTCCTGCCAGTACTGCACCTCCACCGACGAGTTGACGTTCGATCACGTCATCCCGCGCTCGCGTGGCGGCCGCACGACCTGGGAGAACATCGTCACCGCCTGCGCGCCCTGCAATCTCAGCAAGGGCGGCCGCACGCCGAAGGAAGCGGGGATGCAGCCGCACTACACGCCGCGACGGCCCAACATGCATGAGCTGCAGGACCGGGGACGGCGCTTCCCGCCCAACCACCTGCACGAAAGCTGGCTCGACTACCTCTACTGGGACATCGAGCTGGAGGCCTGACAAAGGAAAGGGCCGCGGATCACTCCGCGGCCCTTCTTGTTTTTGAATGACGTCTGCGTCAACCAAAGTGGATGTCGCCGGCCATCTGCGGGCCGTTGGCGACCGACAGGCCGGTGACGCCGGCCAGCATGACCAGGCCGTCCTCCAGTTCGAGCTCGGCCTTGCCGTTCTGGTGGAAGACGTAGGTGTTTCCGTTCCACTCGAACACGCTGTTCTTGCCCGCCGCTGTCATGCCCGCGACCACGGTCAGGGCGTCCTGCAGCGTCGCCCCGGCGCGCCACAGATAGGCGGTCTGGATGTCGAGCTTCGCGCCCGCACCCAGCTCGGCGTTGAAGCCGACATAGTCCTTGCCCTGTTCGAAATCAGTGATGATCGCGGTCGGGATGATGTCCGGCACGATGCCGTGATTATGCAGCGGGCCGAAGCCGGTGATCTGGACCCAGTCGTGGCCGGTTCCGGTGGTGATCTGGCCGTCGGCGCCGCTGACCACGATGACGTCGTTGCCCGAGCCGGAGTCGATGTCGCCGCGCGTCAGGCCGCCGCTGATGGTGATGGTGTCGTTGCCGCCGCGGGTATGGATGCTGGCGCCCAGCTCCAGGCCCGTGGTGCTGACGATCACGTCGTCCCCCTCGGTGGCCACGGCGTGGACGTTGGAGGTGGGCGACGGCTTGGTCACGTCGACGTTCCAGTTGCTCTGGATCACAACCTTCTCGCCGGGCAGGCCGGGCGCGGAGGCGCCGCCCTGGGCGTAGTCGCCTCCGGGGCCCCAGCTCGCCAGGAAGCGGTTGGAGGCGTGCGTCGAGCCGTCGTCGGCGATGTCGAGCAGCATGTTCTTGACCGCCAGGGCATAGGGGCCGGCGTCGGCCTTCACCGCCTCGGCCAGCAGCCAGCCGATCAGGGCCGCCTTGGTCCCGACGCCGTTGGCGCCGTCGCCGCCATAGGAGGCGAAATAGGCCGCGCGCTCAGGCGTCAGCATGGCCGAGAACTCGGCGTCGGTCTTGCTGGCGCCGAAAATCTGGCCGTAGGCCTTCTTCAGGGTTTCGGCCAGGGTGAGGGGAGCGTAGTCGGTCAGGAATTTGGCTTGGCTTCCCGGCTCCTTGGCGATGTTGACCGCGAAGTTGATGTAGCGGTTCTCGAGGCTGAAGCCCTTGTAGTAGGCGGAGTTCAGGTTGTTCGGGTTCGAGCCGTGGGCCGAGACGAGGTAGTCGAGCCCGCCGCCGGTCAACGAGGTGTCGGTCAGGAAGCCGTAGGTGGCGATGGCCACCGCCGAGGTGGCGTTCACCGAGTCCAGGATCCAGGCCATGGCGCCCTTGAAGTTCCAACCCGTGCCGACCTGGCCGGCGTTGGAGGCGTCGATCCCGTCCGCCATCATCTTCAGCTGGGCGGCGGCGTCCGTGGACAGGGGCTTGTCGGCGGGGATGCGGTGCAGGTTGCGGTAGATGGAATCGAGCGTGCTGTACGTGGACATGTTTACTCTCGCGACTATCCGTTTCCGCGCCCCTCAACGCAGAACAATGATCTCTGAGGTCGTGTATAGCAATTACTGAACATGAAAAGCAAGAGGCTGTGGGCAACGGTCAAGCTGCCTCGCTTTGGTCAACTTCGGGCGCAGATATGCGCCCGGGGGTGCTTCGGTCCTCCCCTTGAGTCCAGTTCAGTTACAGGGAGGGCCCATGGCGACCCGCCAGCTCGATTTCACCGGAAAGTCCGGCGCCGTTTACCGCTACATGCCGCTGGAGGAGGACCGGGTTTCGCCCATGGGCGGCAACTACCTTTACGTCCGTCTGGCCGGCGCCCATGTGACGGTGGTCTACGCCGGCGAGACCGAGAATCTGTACAAGGGGCACCGTGACCGATGGGAAGAGGCCAAGTCCGCCTTCGGCGCCACCCACGTCTTCACGCGCCTGAATGTGGCCGGTGCGGTGCGCCGGGCCGAGAAGGCCGACATGGTCGACGAACACATGCCCGCGATGAACAAGGGCGAGGTCCGCGCCGACTGATCCTCGCCGTCGTGGCGGCGCTGGGTCTGTCCAGCGCCGCGCACGCGCAGGAGATGGCTCCGCCCGACGGCGAGAGCGCCGTGGTTCAGGAATTGGAAGTCGTCGCCCGGCCGCCCGGACCCGCGCTGTGGCGTGCGCGGCGCGGCGAGTCCGAGGTGGTGATCCTGGGCGGTTTGACGCCTCTGCCGCACAGCCTTGAATGGTTCTCGCCGCGCCTGGATCGCGCCATGAAGGACGCCCGGCTGGTGCTGCTGCCCCCCAAGGCCAGCGCCTCGCCGCTGGAGGCCGCGCGCCTGCTGCTGCGCTATCCGTCGCTGAAGACCCGCAACATGCGCGCCAGCCTGACGCCGGAACTGCGCGCCCGGCTGGAGCGGACCGCCGCCTCCATCGGCAGGGATCCCAAGAAATACGACAGCTGGAAGCCCGGCGTGGCCGGCTTCATGATGCTGGAGGATTTCCGCGAGCAGGGTGGTCTGTCCTCCGCCAAGCCGGGCAGCACCCTGGCGCGGCGCGCCAAGGCGGCGGGCGTGGACGCCAAGCCGATCGAGGACTTCAAGGCCTCGTCCCTGATGAAGGCCGCCGCCAACCTGCCAGCCCAGACGCATGTCGCCTGCCTGACCGCGGCGCTGGACGAGATCGACCACGAGGCGGCCAACGCCCCCGAGGCCGCCCGGGCCTGGGCGCGCGGGGACCTGGCCGGGGTGCGCGGGCGCGCGGCGCCGGCGGTGCTCGACGCCTGCCTTCAGCAGGTCCCCACCTTCGGCGTGCTGCTGGAGCGTGGCACGGCCGAGGCGGTGTCGGATATCGAAAGGGCGCTGGCCAAGCCCGGCCGCACCATCGCGGTGATCGACCTGCAATACCTGCTGCGCCGTAACGGCGTGCTGGATCGGCTGAAGGCGCGCGGCGCGGTCATCGACCTGCCGCCGGAATAAGGCCGCCGGAATAGGCCTCAGATTTTCTCGGCGACCTTGATGGCGGCCTTGCAGCCGGCCTTGATCACCGCCGAAAGCACCGGATAGCCGGGAGCCTCCTTGGCGCCTTCCTCGATGGCGTGGTCGCGGTGCATCAGCTCGTCGTCGCGGAACTTGGTCAGCTCGGCGGCCAGTTCCGGATCGCGCTCCTTCAGCTCGGCGATCTGGGCGGCGTAGTGGCCCTCGATCACCGTCTCGACAGCCTCGGTGCAGGCGTGTGCCGCCTTGTCGCCCATCAGGGCCGTGCCGGCGCCCAGGGCGAAGGCCGCCGCGCGCCAGAACGGCGTCAGCAGGGTGGGGCGGACCTGGTGCTCGGTGAGCAGTTCGTCGAAGCGGGCCAGGTGCTCCGCCTCGTGCTGCTCCATCTCCGCCAGTTGGCCGGCGATGCGCCCGCGGCCCTTGGCGCCCTTCAGCACGGCCTGCTGGCCGCGATAGATCTGCACCGCCGCCAGTTCGCCGGCGTGATCGACGCGGAGGATTTCAGCCAGCCGGGTGCGCGTGGCGCCAAGGCCGGGGCGGAGGGGGATGGGGCGTTCGCTGCTCATGCCTTGCGGCCTTCCAGGGCTGAGGCCAGGGACCAGCCGGCCAGCTTCAGCGAGATAAGCACGTTCCAGCCGGCCATGGACAGGCCGAGGAACACCCAGGCCGCCGTATCGCAGGCCGGCGGGCGGATCTTAGCCGTGCCGTTCATCAGGGCGGTCAGGTCGCTGGCCTGAAGCGCGCCTGCGCCCGCGCCGCCGCCGCAGACGCTGGGGCCGGGCCACCACTTCCATTCCGCGCCGGCGTGATAGGCGGCGAGGCCGGCGCCGAACAGGAACACGGCCGCCAGCAGGAAGTTGAAGGCGGTCGCGGCCTTCGCGCTCGGCTTCACCCGCGTCACGACCAGAGCCGCAGCGGAGATCGCCATGGCGGCCCAGTACACCTCGCGCTGCTTCAGGCAGAGATAGCAGGGCGCATAGCCGCCGATGCGCTCGAACCCGTGCGCCGTCGCCAGCATCGCCGCCGAGGTCAGCAGCGCCACCAGCGGCCAGTTCTTTAGGCAATAGGTGATCAGGCGGTTCAGCATGCGGCCGGCGCCTCTCCGCCGATGAAGTGGCCGATGGCGAACCCGCCCAGCAGCAGCACGATGAACAGGATCGCGAACAGGCCCAGGCGCTTCTCGATCACCGGCAGCATGGCCGGGCCGAATTTCTTGACCACGGCGGCGACCATGAAGAACCGCGCACCGCGCGTGACGACCGAGGCGGCGATGAACACCGGCAGGCTGAACTGCGCCAGACCCGAGGCGATGGTCACCAGCTTGTAGGGCACCGGCGTCAGACCCTTGATCAGGATCAGCCATACGCCCCACTGGGCGTACCAGCACTGATACTCCTCCAGCCCCGACGCGTGGCCGGTCAGGGTCAGCATCCAGCGGCCGAAGTCTTGCAGGAAGAAGCCGATCAGATAGCCGGCCATGCCGCCCAGCACCGACGCGCCGGTGCAGACGCCGGCGTAGAACCAGGCGCGCTCCGGCTTGGCCAGAACCATGGGGGCCAGCATCACGTCCGGCGGAATCGGGAAGAACGAGCTTTCGGCGAAGGAGACGGCGAACAGGCTGGCGGGCGCGCGGCGCGAGGCCGCCAAGCCCATGACCCAGTCGTACAGGCGGCGAAGCATCTAGATTCCGTCGAACAGGGGTGAACAGCCTTCTAGCTAGCAGGGCGTCCGGCGCTTGTCTCCCCGCGTCGACCGGCTCTAGATGCCCATATGACAAGACTCAGCGCCCAAGCGCGGCCGCAGTGACCGACCCCATCCACGATCCCGCCCTCCAGGCCATGGCCGACGACGAGCTGTCGCGGGCCTCCACCCTGTCCTGGCGCGAGCTGTCCAAGGTGACCCCATGGGGCGACACCTTCGAGGGCGTCGCGCCGGGCGGGCGCTATGTGGAGGTGGAGCGCAGCTATATCTGGGCTCAGGAATCCGGCGGGGACATCCTGGTCGAAATCGTGGTTTCAGGCGGGCCTTCCCGCTATGAGCACGGCGCACGGGCAAGCCGAGTCATCAAAAAAGGAAACGCCTGACGTGAAGCTAGCCTCCTTGAAGTCCGGCCGTGACGGTCGTCTGGTCGTGGTCTCCAACGACCTCGCCTGGTGCACGACGGCCGCCGCCTATGCGCCGACCCTGCAAGCCGCCCTCGACGACTGGGAGCGCATAGGGCCCCAGCTCGAGTCCCTTGCCGAGAGCCTGGAGCATGGCTCGGTGCCGCGTGACCGTTTCCATGAGCATGACGCCGCCTCGCCGCTGCCGCGCGCCTATCAGTGGGCCGACGGCTCGGCCTATGTGAACCACGTCCAGCTCGTGCGTCAGGCGCGGGGCGCCGACATGCCGGAAAGCTTCTGGACCGATCCGCTGATGTACCAGGGCGGCTCCGACGGCTTCCTTGGCCCGCGCGACGACATCCCGCTGAAGGACGAGGCCTGGGGCTGCGATCTGGAAGGCGAAGTGGCGGTGATCGTCGGCGACGTGCCCCTGGGCGCGACCCGCGAGCAGGCTCTGGCGGCGATCCGCCTGGTCATGCTGGTCAATGACGTGTCCCTGCGCAACCTGATCCCCAATGAGCTGGCCAAGGGCTTCGGCTTCTTCCAGTCCAAGCCCGCCAGCGCCTTCTCCCCCACTGCGGTCACGCCGGAATCCCTGGGCGACGCTTGGAAGGACGGCCGTCTGCACGGCAAGCTTGAGGTCGAGCTGAACGGCAAGTCGTTCGGGGAGGCCGACGCCGGCGTCGACATGACCTTCGATTTCGGGACCCTGGTGGCGCACGCCGCCAAGACCCGCGCCCTGGCGGCCGGCACGATCATCGGCTCCGGCACCGTGTCGAACCGCGACGCCGACGGCGGCCCCGGCAAGCCGGTCAGCGAAGGCGGCCTCGGCTATTCCTGCATCGCCGAGGTGCGGACCATCGAGACGATCACCAACGGCAAGCCGACCACGCCGTTCCTGAAGCACGGCGACACCGTCCGGATCGAGATGCGCGACGCCAAGCGCCACACGATCTTCGGCGCCATCGAACAGCGCGTGTCGCCCGCATGAGCAAGGCGGCCGGAACGGAGCAGGGCGCGGGGCTGAGCCTCGACGACTACCTGCCGTTCCGGCTGTCCATCGCCTCCAACGCGGTCTCCAAGCTGATCGCGCGCGCCTATGAGGACCGCTTCGGCCTGACCGTGCCCCAATGGCGCCTGATCGCCGTCCTGGCCGAACAGCCCATGACGCAGCAGGCGCTCGTGGCCCGCACCATGATGGACAAGGTGATGGTCAGCCGGGCGGCCCAGACCCTGACGACGCGCAACCTTGTCGTCCGCTCCGCGCACGAGATCGACGGCCGCTCGCACGTCCTGACCCTCAGCGACGAGGGGCGGCGGCTCTATGCCGAGGTCGCGCCCATGGCCTTGGACTACGAGGCGGCGCTGCTCACCGGCCTGACGCCCAAGGACGTGACCCAGATGAAGCGGCTGCTTATTCGGCTGGAAGGGGCGGCGGCGAAACTGTCGGGCGAGGATCCGGCGGCGTCCTAGAGCCTGAACGCCTTTTGACGCCCAGGCTGTCCAGCACCTCCGGCATTGCTGTTCCTCGCGGAATGACACGCCAGGTCTTGGGATCGGCCGCATTGACCGCGACGACCGCGTCCTTGGGGCAGATGTCCAGGCAATCGACCTCGATCACCGCCGCGCCGTCCTTGCGGTGGTCTCCCTTGCCGCCACGCAGTTCGCGGCGCAGCGCCTTGGCCAGGCTCTTGTCGCCCTTGGCGCCGAACCCACCGTCCAGCTTCTTCGAGCACTTGCGGCAGACCAGAACCACCTCGGCCCAATCCGCGCGCACCTGTTTGATCCTGCGGCTCATGCCCTTCAGATCGTGAGCGTGGCCGTTCGGAACAAGGGTCAGGCCGGCGGACGCGGCGAATAGTCCGTCAGGCGCAGGACCCGATCCTCGATCTCGCCCACAAGCCGTCCATGCTTGGCGGCGGTGCGCCGCTTGATGGCGGCCCATTCCTCGTCGGCCATGAACTTCGCCCAGCGGTCCCTCATGGTCGCCTCGTCCGGCCATCTCAGGATGTAGACGAACTCCGTGCGCGCCGGGGTCTTGGCCTCCCACATGGCGGCGATGTCGAAGTCATGCCGCTCCATGATCGGAATGGCCTGGTCGCGGAAGCGTTCGTGGAAGGCCGCCTTGTTGCCCTCGAAGATCTCATAGACCCGAAGCTGGTGGATCGGCCCGCTTCCAGCGTCGGCCAGGGCAGGGAAGGCGGGAAGGAACGCCACCGCCCCCAGCAACAGGCGACGGGTGAGCCGGATCGTCGACATGGCGGACATGAGCGCCTCCCGCTGAGCTTCAGCGTGAGGATGAGCCTCTGCAAGCGTGTCGATATTGCGGCGTTCGCTGCTGGTTTGGAGGATTGGTGCGGGCGGTCGGGGTCGAACCGACACTCCTTTCGGAACCGGATTTTGAGTCCGGCGCGTCTACCAGTTTCACCACGCCCGCAAGGCCTCGGATCGGCAGGGCGAACCGTTTAGCAACTGATCCGACTCGACGCCAGCCATCCCGCTCGTCAGCGGCTCGCTATTCAATCTTCAGTTGCTTTGCGATTTGAATTTCGCCGGAAGTGGCGAAAATCGTGACCGAAAAGACGCACCTTCCGCTCTGCATGAGTGTGAACGCCGATACGTTCACCAATGAGGTGTGGGTGGGGAGTCAGCGTGCGTCTCGGTTTTACCGAGCGCTGGTCTGCATAAAGGGGGCAGGCCAGCGTCCAACAAGACAACAAGTCTAGGGGACAGTAATGAACACCAAGCGTATGGGGCGCTCGCTCCTGATGATGAGCACGGCGCTGAGCGTCGCCGTTCTGGCCGGCCAGGCCTGGGCGCAGGATGACGCCGCGGTCGAGGAGATCGTGGTCGTCGGCACCCGGATCGAAGGCTCGAAAGTCACCGCGGCACTGCCCGTGACCGTCGTGGGTCAGCAGGACCTCGACGCCATCAGCGCTTCGTCGGGCGATGAACTGTTCCGCTCGATCCCGCAGATGGGCGACATCAACTACAACTCGTCCTATCTGCCCAACTCGTCCAACTCCGCGCGCGGCGACATCGGTTCGGTGAACCTGCGCAACCTGGGCTCGGGCAACACCCTGGTCCTGCTGAACGGCCGCCGCGTGGTGGCGCACCCCACCAGCCAGGCGGACGGCGCCAGCCTCGTCCCGACCATCACCTACAACACCAACGCCATTCCCACGACCGGCCTGAAGCGCCTGGAAGTGCTGCGGGACGGCGCAGCCGCCCTCTACGGCTCCGACGCCGTGGCCGGCGTGATCAACACGGTCCTTCAGGACCGCTTCGAAGGCGCCGAGGTCGAGGCCCGCTATGGCGAGGCCGAGGGCACCAATCTCGAAGAGTACAATTTCACCGCCCTGGTCGGTCACAACTTCGACCGCGGCAACCTCACGGCCTTCTTCAGCTATGACAAGCGCAGCGAGCTGCGCTCCACGGATCAGGACTTCACGGCGTCGTCTGACTACCGCCCTCTGTTCGCCGGCACCCGCTTTGACGGCGCGGCCAGCCTCGACAGCCGCGGCACTCAGAACCCCTGGGGCAACTTCACGGCCCGCTCGGCTGTCCGCCGGAACGGCGCCCTGCTGACCAGCGCCGCCGGCGCTTTTCACATCCAGCCCACCAGCTTCGCGGGCTGTCTGGCGAACGTCGCGGCCGGCGCCTGCATCGACGATGGCGCCCTGGCCACCGCCGGCGCCGAGCGCGACCTGCGCTATGACACCGCCGCAGCCGGCGTCAGCATCATGCCGTCGCTGAAGCGTTCGAACCTGTTCCTCACCGGCAACTACGACCTGACCGAGGAAGTGACCGCCTTCGGCGAGCTCGGTCTCTATCGTGCTGACACCGAGGCCTGGCAGAACCCGATCTACACCACCACGGCCCAGGTCCTGACCGCCCCCGGCTCGAACTACTACAACCCGTTCGGCGCGACCGGTCTGCCGAACCGCCTGTCGGGCATCGACGCCCCGGCGGCGGGTGTGGGCGTCAACCTGACGACCTACAATTTCGTGGACGCCGGCCGGCAGTTCGTCGAGGTGGCCAACGAACAGAACCGCTTCCTGGTAGGCCTGAAGGGCAAGAAGTTCGGCTTCAACTGGGAGACTGCGGCCCTCTACAACTCGGCCAAGGTCGAGGACGTGTCGGACGGCATCAGCGCCACCCTGGCCCAACAGCAGCTCAGCCTGTCGACGCCGGACGCCTACAACCCGTTCAACGGCGGCGACCCGGCCCTGCCGAGCATCGGCGACGCCACCTCCAGCACCGCCGCCGCGATCAACGCCATCAAGATCAAGAGCCAGCGCACCAGCAAGAGCACCCTGGCCCTTTGGGACCTGAAGGTCTCCAAGGCGGACCTGTTCGCCCTGCCTGGCGGCGACGTCGGCGTGGCCGCGGGTGTTGAGTATCGCCGCGAAACCCAGAAGGACGATCGCGACGCCCGCGTCGACGGCACGACCAAGTTCACCAACCCGATCACCGGCGTCGTCTATGACAGCGACCTGATCGGCACCAGCCCGTCGCCGGACACCAAGGGCTCGCGTGAAGTGGCCTCGGCCTTCATCGAGTTCGCCGTGCCGGTGATCTCGCCGGAAATGGGCATCCCGCTGGTCCGCAGCGTCGAGGCGCAGTTCGCCGGTCGCTTTGAGCACTTCTCGGACGTGGGCGATGTGGCCAAGCCGAAGATCGCCGTGGCCTGGGACGTGTTCGACGGCCTGCGCTTCCGAGGTTCCTGGGCCGAGGGCTTCAAGGCTCCGAACCTGGAGCAAGTGAACGCCACTCTGGTGACCCGCTCGAATACCCGCACCGACTGGGTGCGCTGCGAGGCCGACCGACGCGCTGGCCGCATCGCCAACTTCGCCAACTGCGCCCGCTCCAACAGCACGCCGGAGCTGCGTTCGGGCAACCAGGACCTGAAGCCGGAAGAATCGACCAACACCAGCGTCGGTGTGGTCTTCGAGCCGCGCTTCGTTCCGGCTGACCTGGGCCGCTTCACCTTCACCGCCGACTACTGGCGCATCAAGCAGACCGGCATCGTCGGCCTGTTCGGCGGCAACAACGCCCTGGTGCTGGACTACCTGCTGCGCACCCAGGGCCAGTCGAACCCGAACATCCTGCGCGCCGCGCCGACGGCTGACGACGTGGCGGCCTTCGCCGGCACGGGTCTGGCCCCGGTCGGCCAGGTGCTGGGTGTTCAGGATCAGTACGTGAACCTGCTGCCGCAGGAAGCCCGCGGCCTCGACATCGGGGTGATGTGGCGTCTGTACGGCACGAAGTTCGGCGACTTCGACGTCAACTTCAACGCCGCCCATCTGATCAAGTTCTATCAGAGCCCGTCGCCGAACGTGGCCACCCTGCTGGACGCCCGCGCGGCCGGTCAGATCAACGCCGGCACCTCGCTGTCGGGCGGCGGTGATCTGATCCGCCAGAACGGCCGCCCCGACTGGCGCTGGTCGGCTTCGGCCACGTGGCGCTATGACCGGATCACGGTCGGCGCGTTCAGCCAGTATATCGGTGACGTGGAAGACACGAGCCTGGTGGACGCCGCCGGCGCGCCCTGGGTGGTCGATTCCCAGGTCACGGCCAACCTCTACGCCCAGTACGAGTTCGAGGGCGGTTGGGCCGACAACACCCGCGTGCGCATCGGCGCGCGGAACATCACCGATGAGAAGCCGCCGCTGTCCTCCAGCGGCTACCAGGCGAACCTGTACAACCCGTACCAGCGCTACTGGTACGTCAGCGTCCGCAAGAGCTTCTAAGGACAAATGGACTCCCGCCGGCCCAGCCGGCGGGAGTTTCTGTTTCAATGCTTCGCGTAACCGGGAGAACCCCATGAAGCCTGGTCGTATAGGCCGCATCCTCGTCGCCGGCGTGGCGGCGATCGCCCTGCAATCCGCCGCCGTCTCGCCCGTCCTGGCCCAGGCCGGCTCCGGCGGCGACATCGTCGGCTACGCCCAGATTCACAATCCGACCATCGGCCGCCAGGGCATGGTGGTGGCGCAGAACACCATCGCCGCGAAGGTGGGGGCCGAGATCCTGCGCCAGGGCGGCAATGCGGTGGACGCCGCCGTGGCCGTGGGCTTCGCCGAGGCCGTGACCCTGCCGCGCGCCGGCAATCTGGGCGGGGGCGGCTACATGGTCGTCCACATGGCCAAGACCAATCAGACCATCACCATCGAGTATTACGGCGAGGCGCCCAAGGCCACGACGCCCGACCTGCTGCTGGGCGACAACGGCCGTTCCGACCCCAGCAAGATCGCCTCGTTCAAGGGCGTGTCGACGCCCGGAACCGTCGCCGGTCTGTGGGCCGCGCACAGCCGCTTCGGCAAGCTGCCCTGGAAGAAGGTCGTCGAGCCGGCGGTGAAGCTGGCCCGCGACGGCGTCATCCTCACCGACGACGAAGCCCAGGCCACCGCCGCCCGCCAGAAGGCGATGGCCCGCGATCCGGGCGCGACCAAGGCGTTCTTCAAGGCCGACGGTTCGGCCTACAAGGCGGGGGAGCTGTTCAAGCAGCCCGACCTGGCCTGGAGCCTGGCCCAGATCCGCGACGGCGGGCAGGACGCCTTCTACAAGGGCGCGGTGGGCAAGAAGATCATCGACGGCATGAAGGCCAATGGCGGCGTCATGACCATGGAGGACCTGGCCGCTTACAAGGCCAATGTTTCCGACCCGATCTGGTCCAGCTATCGCGGCCTGAAGATCGCCTACATGCCCCCGACCGCCTCGGGCGTGACCCTGGCCGAGGTGATGAACGTCCTCGAACATTTCGACATGCAGAAGCTGGGCTGGAACAGCGTCGCCTCCATGCACGTGATCTCCGAGGCGATGAAGATCGGCTGGGCCGACCGCGCCTTCGTAGGCGGCCCGCCCCAGTGGAAGACGCCTGCCGTCGGCCTCGCCAGCAAGGCCTACGCCGCCGAGCGCGCCAAGCTGATCTCCATGGACACGTCGCTGACCACCGAGACCTTCAAGGTCGGCGATCCGTACAAGCATGAAAGCCCCGACACGACTCACTTCTCGGTGGCCGACGCCGAGGGCAACGCCGTCAGCAACACCTATACGATCTCGTCCTCCTACGGCGCGCATGTGGTGGCGCCGGGGACCGGGGTGCTGCTCAACAACTCCATGGGCAACTTCGCCTGGGGCGTGCGCGGAGAGGCCAGCGAGGCCAACCGTCCGGCGCCGGGCAAGCGGGTGGGCTCGACCATCACCCCGCTGATCGTCTTTAAGGACGACAAGCCCTGGCTGGTCACCGGCACTCCCGGCGGCGGCTACATCATCGCCACCATGGCCCAACTGCTGGTCAATGTGATCGACCACAAGCTGAACGTCGCCGAGGCGGCCATGCGGCCTCGCATCAACCAATCCGGCATCGACGGCCCGCTGGAGCTGGAGGAGGGGATTCCGCAGGACCTCGTCCCGCTGCTTGAGGCCAAGGGTCACAAGGTCGCCAAGTCCATGACCATGGGCAGCACCCAGTCGATCATGATCGAGAACGGCCTGTTCTACGGCGCCGCCGACACCCGCCGGCCGGACGCTCTCGCCATCGGTGTGAAGTAGGAAAAAGAAGGGCCGCCGGATGATCCGGCGGCCCTGTCTCCATCTGTATTCGACGTCTCTGTTCCAGTCGTCGAATTCTCTCTCGTCGTGTCTTCGAATTCCTACAGCCCCAGGGCCGCCTTGATGCGGTTCCAGGAGGTCAGCTTGAAGTTCTGCGGATCGGGGCGGTTATCCCCATCCTGGGCCACGAAGATGCCGCCCGGGAAGTCTGGGCCGAAGTCGCCGACCGCCAGCTCCAGCCCGTCGGTTTCCTGAACGCTCTCAGAACCTTCGCCGCCGATGCGGAAGCGGCCCACATAGGTCGCGTCCTCCAGCCTGTAGACCGCGAAGGCGTTGTCGCCCTGGCTCGACGCGATCAGCCAGCCGCCCGTCGCGCCCTCGGCCGCGATGGCCAGGCCCTCGACATCGTCGAACTGCTTGATGCGGTCCACCTTGGCGAACGGCGTGGCGGTGGTCGGCGCGTCGGCGGCGGCGTCGAAACGCCAGACGCCCACGTCTTCTTCACCCACATACAGCTTGCCGGTGCGGTCGTCGGCGACGCAGCCCTCCGACTGGGTGGCCAGCTTCAGGGTGCGCACCACCTTGCCCGTCGGCGTGGCGCCAGAGGCGTCCAGCGAGACCTGGGCGATGGTCCCGTCCTTCATCACCAGGAACGCGTAGACCGCCTTGTCCGGCGCGCGCCACATGCACAGGCCATAGGCCTCGCCTGCGACGCCCGGAACCTTGCCCAGCTCGGTCAGCAGGCCCGTGGGCGCCAGGCTGAACAGGGCCAGGGCGCCGTTCAGGGGATCGTTGCGGTCGCTGGCGACCACCAGAACGCCTGGCTGACCCTTGATGGTCACGCCGTCGCGCAGGTCCACATTGTTGACCCGCCCGGCCGGCTTGAAGTCCCGACGCTTGCCGTCGAGACCATAGACCACCAGCCCGGCCTTCTTGTCCGTGGCGACGATCAGGCTGGCGGACGGAGCAGCCGCGTTGCGCCAGATGGCCGGATCGTCGGCGGCGTCGTCCACCGATTGCACGGGATCGCTCTCGCGCACCATGGCGACATTGACGGTCGGCGACTTGTCGGGACCCGGTCCGGTCGCGCAGGCGGCGAGGGCGGCCGAAGCCGCCGTGATCAACAGAAGGTTCCGCATCATCATCTTCAGAAGGCCACGCGCAGGGTCACTTGATACAGGGCGCCCGAGCGTTCGCTCTCAAGCTCCCCTTCGTCGATGTCCCCATTAGCGCGGTTCTCGAGGATTTCCTCCACCGAGTCCCCGTCGTACTTGCGGAAGGTCTCCTTCTTCTTCTTGTCCAGCAGGTTCATGCCGGCGAGACGGACGACGACGTTGTCGCCGATGCGCTTCTCGATGAAGGCTTCCATGTCCGCCGTGTAGGCGACCTTGATGGTCTCATCCATGGCCGACTCATAGCCCGCCGAACGGCTGTAGGCGCTGGCCCCGAAGCTGACGCCGTACTGGCGGACCGTGTGGATGAAGCCGACGTTGTAGACGTGGTGCGGCTGGTTGGTGAACCGGCGGTCCTCGCCGGTGAAGGGGTCCTTCACCTTGCTGTCCATGTAGGTGTAGTTGGCGAACAGGCCGGTGTCCGGCAGGCCGAAGCGGGTCAGCGGGGCGGAGAAGTCCACCTCGAAGCCCCACGTCTCGCCCGAGCCGATGTTGCGCGGCTCGTAGATGCGGCCGTCGCCTGAAGACGACACCTCGTTCGTGCCGACCAGTTCGATCAGGTCGCTGACGTCGCGGTAGAAAAAGTTCACCCCGACGATGCCCTGCGCGCCGATGCGGTGCTCGTAGCCCACGTCGAGGCCCCACGAGCTTTCGTTGGCCAGCTCCGGATTGCCGCGCAGATCATCCTCGTCCGTCGGCTCCTCTTCCGCCAGATAGGGCTTCAGCAGGTCGTAGTCCGCGCGGCGGACCGTGCGCGCGATCGAGGCGCGGAACTGGTCCGTGCTGTTGGGCGCGTAGGTCAGGTGCAGCGACGGGTTCCAGGACGCCTTGCTGTAGCTGACGTTCCCGGCGTCGCTGGTCACGTCGCGGTCGGTGTTCTCGACGCGCAGGCCGGCGTCGATCGTCCACTGGTCGTTCGGCGTATAGGTGTAGCGGACGAACGGATCGATCCGCGTCTCCTCGATCTTGTAGATGGCGCCCGGCGCCGGGTCGGGATCGCCGACCGCGCCGTCATCCACTTCGAACTCCACCTCGGCCCCGTCACGCACCTTGCGCAGCACGTCCACGCCGGCCTTCAGCTTCCCGTTGGAGAAGCCCCAGGTGTAGGCGGCGCTGCCGGTGTACTCGTCATCCGTGATGTCGAGCCCAACCACTTCGTCCAGTTCCAGATCGTCCAGGTCGCCGCCCGCGGTCACGCGCGACGTGGTGTCTTCACGATAGCCGTTCCAGCCGACATTGAGCTCCAGCGTGCCGCCAGCCAGATCGAACTTGCCGTCCGCGCTGAGCTGATAGGTCTGCTGCGAGATGCGCTCGGCCTGGACCTCGGCCTCGTCCAACTCGGTGAAGCGACCGCCGCCCGCATCGACGTAGGTGAGCGAGGTTTCGTCCTCGTCCCGGTCGGTGTCGACGATCAGCCCGTTCACGCGGATGCGGCCGCCGTCGAACCTGTGCGTGACTTCGCCGTTGGCGGAGATGTCGACGCCGTCGCGGGTGTCGTCCTGGCGTTCGATGTTGTCCAGCTCGCTGAACGTGCCGTCATAGCGCCAGCTGGTCTTCTTCTTCGGGTTGCGGCGGCCCTGATAGTTCAGCGCGGCCCAATAGCTGGTGTCGCCCGACGAGCCGGCATAGGCGATGGCGCCTGACGGACGAACCTTGCCGTCCTCGTTGATCAGCGCGCCCGCCTTGACGAACCCGCCCTGCAGTTGGGCGCCTTCCTTCAGGATCACGTTCAGCGAGCCGGCGACGCCTTCGCTCGGCTGGTCGGCGCGGGGCGAGCGGATGATCTCGATGCGCTCGACCAGTTCGGCTGGGATGCGGTCGACGAAGAAGCTGCGGTCGGATTCACCGCCCGGCGCACGGCGGCCGTTGATCAGAATCTGGGTGTAGCCGGGCGGCAGGCCGCGCATGGACACGCCGTCGAACTCCAGCACGTCCGAGGTGAAGGTGACGCCCGGCACGCGCTTCAGCATCTCGCCCACCGAGATCGGTTCGAAGCGCTGGAAGTATTCGAGGTCGTAGGACAGCACCGGGTTCGGATCGCTGGTGCGGTTCCGGAACGCGATGTCGCCGGTGACGATCACCTGTTCGACGGTCGTCGGCGCGTCGCCGGCTTCATCCGCCCGGGCCGCGCCGGTCAGGATCACGGTGGCGGTGGTGGCCAGAAGCCAAGTTCGTGCGTTCAGATTGTGATGTGCCATGTCTGCCCCGTTGGTGGTCCTTCGGGTGCGGAAATGGCCTATCTCGATGACGATGTAGCGACGTCCCGATGAAGCTTGCGTGACGCAAGAGTCAGGGTGTCGCGGCGGCTGTTCGCCGTGCCCTGTCAGGCCTGGCAGACCGCGACGCAACGGCGGGCAAGGCTCTCTGTCGCGTCGATCAACGGAACGGAGATGTCTGGCGCCGCGAGCACCAACGGAACTTCGGTGCAGCCCGCCACCACCGCGTCGGCTCCATCATCCAGCAGCCGCGCGGCGAGCGCCGCCATCTCGGCCCCCACCGCCAAGTCGCCGCCCTTGATGCGGTAGAGCAGGGCCATGAATTCGTCCTGGGCTTCGGCGTTCAGGACGACGGAGCCCAATCCCATGGCGCTGAAGCGCTCGCTGTAAAGCGCCACCGCGGACGGCGTGCCCAGCACGCCGGGGCGGACAGCGCCCGCCGATCGGGCCGCTTCACCCGCCGTTTCGATCATGTCGATGAAGGGCAGGCCCGCCGCCTTGATGTCTTCGGCGAAGGCGTGGGCGGTGTTGCAAGGCATGGCCAGCACGTCCGCTCCCGCGTCCCGCAATCGAACGGCCATGGCGCCGAGCACCGGCCCGGCGTCGCCGCCGACATTGCGGTCGGGCACTTGCGGATTCAGGTCCATCAGAACCCGGACGTGATCCTGGTCACGCGTGGCCGGTGTGGCGGCCTGCAGCTTGGCCAGGAAGTCCACCGTGGCGGCGGGCCCCATGCCGCCGAGGACGCCCAGGATTTTGCTCATTGGCCGAGCGCAGGCTCCAGCTCGGTGTGATAGCCGAACAGGCCCTGGGCGCCGCCGGTGTGCAGGAAGACCACGGTCTCGTCCTTGAACACGCCTTGGCGGGCGAGGGCGATCAGGCCCTTCATGCCCTTGCCGGTATAGACGGGGTCCAGCAGCAGGGCTTCGGTCCGGGCCGCCAGCTTCAGGGCGTCGATGACGCCGTCGTCGATCAGGCCATAGCCCGCGCCCACATAGCCGCAGTCGGCAACGACCATCTCGCGCTTCACCGCCTCGGGATGGCCGAGCAGGGTGGCGGTCTCCACCGCCAGCTTGAAGACGTTGGCTTCCTGGGTCTCCTTCGCCGCGCGCACGCCGATGCCCAACACCGGAATGTCCGCACCGCTGACCGCCAGGCCGGCGACCAGGCCGGCGTGAGTGCCGGCGCTGCCGGTGGCTGTGACGATGCGGTCGATCTTCAGGCCCTGGGCGTCGGCTTGGCGGACCAGCTCCAGCGCGCAATCCACATAGCCCAGGGCGCCGATGGCGTTGGAGCCGCCGCCGGGGATCACATAGGGCGTGCGGCCCTGGGCGCGCAGGTCGTCGGCGATCTTGGCCATCTCGGCGTTCATGTCGGAGCCGCCCGGAACCGTGCGCAGCGTCGCGCCCAGCAGACGATCCAGCAGCACATTGCCCGAGCCCACATAGTCGACGTTCCGCGAACCGGTGCGGTCCTCCAGAACGATCTCGCATTTCAGGCCGTGGCGCGCGGCGGCGGCGGCGGTCTGGCGCACGTGGTTGGACTGCACCGCGCCCTGGGTGATCAGGGTGTCCGCGCCCTTGGCCAGGGCGTCGCCGACCAGGAACTCCAGCTTGCGGGTCTTGTTGCCGCCGCCGGCCAGGCCGGTGCAGTCGTCCCGCTTCACCCACAGCTTCACGCCCAGATCCGCGCCCAGCCGGGGCAGGGGCTCCAGCGCCGTCGGCAGGTGGGCGAAACGGGCGCGGGGGAAGCGGGCGAGATGCATGGGAAAATCCTGAAAGACCTGCTCAGCCAGCTATCACGACGTCCCCTGCGGCAGAAGCGTCGCCACATTGGAGATTTCCGATAACAGGCGCATAATTCAGAAAAAATCTAAGGGAGACGTCCATGTTCAAGTCCCTCGCCATCGCAGGCGCGGCCGCTTTTGCGACCCTCGCCTTCGCATCCTCTTCCCAGGCCTCGATCTACGTCATGGGGCAGACATTGGCCGCCTCGTGCTCCAAGGCCGCTATCGCCGGTTCGGACGCCCAGGACGACTTGCAGGTTTGCGAGCGCGCCATTCGAGAGGAAGCGCTGTCGCTGGAGGACCGCGCCGCGACCCTGGTCAATCGCGGTGTGATCCAGTTACGTCGCAAGAGCTTCGACAGTGCGCGGGCGGATTTCGACGATGCGCTGCGGCTCAACCCGCGCCTGGGTGACGCCATGATCAACCGGGCGGCCATCCTGATCGCCGAAAGCCGTTTCGCCGAGGCTGTGGCTGAGATCGATCGCGGTCTGGCCCTGACCATGGAGACGCCGGAGAAGGCGTTCTTCAACCGCGGCATCGCCAATGAGGGGCTGCAGGACCTCAATGCAGCCTATCGCGACTACGCCAAGGCCGCGTCGCTGAACCCCGCCTGGGAAGCGCCGAAGACGGAGTTGGCCCGCTTCACGATCCGCAAACGCTAGAGGGAGCCGTAAGCCTCCCACGGCGTTCATCCCGCTAAGCTGAGGTGGAGGATGCCATGCGCTGGGGCGGGGGCCGCACGGGCGGCAATATCGAGGATCGACGCGGGCTGGGACCGGTCGGCGTGGCTGGCGGCGGCATTGGCGCGGCCTTGCTGGCTCTGGCCGGCTATTTCTTCTTCGGCATCGACCCGCAGACCACGATGAACGCCGCCAACCAGCTGTCGCCCCAGGCGCAGCAGGAGGGCGAACGCGGCACGCCTCAGGATGACGACGGCCGCTTCGTCGATGTGGTGGAGACCTCGGCCCAAGATGTCTGGACGCCGCTGTTCGCCGCGCGGGGCCAGCGCTACACGCCGCCGAGCGGCATCGTGCTTTACGAACAAAACACCTCCACCGGCTGCGGCCTGGGCCAGTCGGCCATGGGGCCGTTCTATTGTCCGCGTGACCAGAAGGTCTATCTCGACCTGTCCTTCTGGCAGGAGCTGGAGACGCAGTTCGGCGCCAGGGGCGAGTTCGCCCGCGCCTATGTGATCGCCCACGAGATCGGCCATCACGTCCAGAACCTGACGGGCGAGATGGATCGGGCCGGCGGCAAGGGGGCGGAAAGCGGTTCGGTTCGCTTGGAGCTGCAGGCCGACTGCTACGCCGGCGTCTGGGCCGCCCGCGCGCCGGAAACCTCTGGCGGGGCGATCGGCATCGACCCAGCCGATATCCAGAGCGGGCTCTCGGCCGCCTCGGCCGTCGGCGACGACACGATCCAGAAGCGCACCCAGGGTCAGGTCGTGCCGGACGCCTTCACCCACGGCTCGGCGGAACAGCGAATGCGCTGGTTCACCCGCGGCTATGAGCGAGGCGACCCGGCGGCGTGCGACACGTTCAGCGCCGCACGCCTCTAGACCCGATCAGATCCCGCCGAAGGAGCGGGTGAAGCGGATGCCGATCCGGCGCGGCGCCAGGACGCCGGTGCCGAAGCTGCGGTGATAAACGGGGCCGCCGTCGGCGTTCTCCACCACCTGGGCCTGACGCGGGGTCGACCGGGCGCTGACCTCGGCGAACTCGTCGAACAGGTTGGTGGCGTAGAGCGAGGCGCTCCACTGCTCGCCGTGCAGGGTCACCTGGGCGTTGTGGATGTCGTAGGAGGGCAGGGTGATCCCGCCGCCCTTGCCGCCCGTGCGGGTCAGGACGTTGCCCGCCGCCGTCACGCCGTAGCCGAACTCCATCTCCCAACCGTTGGAAAGCGGCTGGGTGTAGCTGGCGAACAGGCTGCCCTGATGCTTGGGCGAGCCTGGCAGGCGGTCGCCCTTCTCGCCATCCTCGTAGCTGAGGGTGGAGTTGAAGCCCGGCGGCACGATGAACGCGATCAGGTTGGGCGTGTCCTCGGTGAACTTGGCGTCCGCATAGGCGTAGGAGCCGCGGAGGCGGAAACGCTCCGTGGCCAGCCAGTTGACGTTCAGTTCGAAGCCCTTGGTCTCAGCCGCGCCGCCGTTGACGGTGATCGGCTGCTGGCCGTTGACCGTCGCGGCGTTCACCTGCGGGTCCTTGTACTCGATGTAGTACAGGGCGCCGTTCAGGGTCAGGCGCTTGTTCAGCCACTGGCTGTGGACGCCCAGCTCGTAGTTGGTGGTCTGGTCGGGGCCGAACTGCACTTCGTTCGGCTGGGCGCAGACGATCTGGTTCGACGGCAGCGGCGTCGGGCAAGCGGCGACGCCATTGGGGCCGCCGATCCGGTTGCCTTCGCTGAAGGTCGCATAGACCTTCAGGTCGTCGGTGAGGTCATAGGAGGTGTTCAGCTTGAACAGCCAGCCCTTGTTCTCCTGACCGTCCGGCGTCCAGTCGAGCTCGATGGAGTACGGGTCGCGACCGCCGAACACCGACGAGTACAGCGGCAGGTCGACCGCCGTCTCGAAGTCCAGTTCATAGCGGTAATAGCGGGCGCCGCCGGTGATCTGCCATTTCGGGGTGATCTGGTAGGACAGTTCGCCATACCCCGCCGTCTCGGTCTGAACGCTGCGGCTGAGCGAGTAGTATTCCAGCGAGTCCGGGCGGAAGCCGCCATTGAACACATCGAAGTTCGGCGTGAACTCCTTGCTGAAGCCCTTGGACTTGAAGCGGTTGTAGTAGCCGCCGATGATCCAGCTGAGCGGGCTGTCGTACTTGGAGACCAGGCGCAGCTCCTGGCTGGTGGTCTCCTCGCGATCCTCTTCGCGGGTGAAGGCGGTGAAGCCCGGGAACGCCTCGTAGGAGTATTCAAGGCCGATCAGCAGGTCGGTCTGATCGCGCTGGCCGCCGGTCTTGTAGCGCGACTTCCCGGTGGCCGATGTCAGTTCGGCGAAACCCAGATCCGCCGTGATTTCGAGCGCCAGCAGTTCGTTGCGGATGCGGTTCGGCTCCAGAACCCGCATGGCGGATTCATACTTGCCGAACTCGTACGGCATGTTGTCCAGGCGACGGCTGCTGAGCTGACGGCCGCCCACCTGCTGGTCCTGGTAGTAGTAGGTCAGGTTGACGTCGAGCGCCTCGATCGGCGCCCAGCGCAGACCCAGCCGGCCGGACAGGGTCTGTTCGGTGTTGGTGTCCTTGCGGCGGCTGACATTGGCGTCGGTCAGGTCGTTCGGGTTCGAGACGCCGATCCTGTTGACCACGAAGGGCTGATCGATGAAGCCGCGATCATCCATCCAGTCGATCGAGCCGCGAATGGCGAACTTGTCGCCGATGGGCAGGTTGAAGGTCGTGCCGACATCGATGTTGGGGTTCGATCCGGCGGAGTAATCATAGGCGTCGCCACGCACGGTCAGGCCGGTCTGGCCGAACTTCGGGCGGGTGGGCATGTAGCGGATCGCGCCGCCCAGGGTGCCGGCGCCGTACAGCGTGCCCTGCGGGCCAAGCAGGACTTCGACCCGCTCCATGTCATTGAGCTTCAGGTCGATGAAGAGCGGGATTTCGCCCACATAGGTGGCGACCGTGCCGTTGCCGTTGTTGTTGCCGTCCGCGAAGCTGGACGGATCGGCGTTCAGGCCGCGCACGACGATCGAGTTGCCCTGACGCGGCCCGGCGTCGATGGTGAACACGCCCGGCACGAAGCGCAGGGCTTCGGTCAGGTCGGTGAAGCCCTGCTGTTCGATCTCCGCGCCGCCGACAGCGGTGATGTTGATCGGTGAATCCTGCACGGTCGCGCTGCGGCGGCTGCCGGTGACGATCAGCTCCTCGACTTCCTGCGCCTGCGCGGCGCCGAAGGCCGCCATGGCGGGAAGAAGACTGATGGAGGCCATCAGGCCGGCGCGCCACGCCTGGGTCCGTTGCTTCATATGTTGTCCCCCTATTGGGGAGCGGCGCCGCATTGGATCCGGGCCGCATCCCGTTCAACGCTCTGATGAATCCGTCGGCAGGCCGACGTTGTGCGAACGGTGGGATGCATCGCCGAGGGCGCTCAAAGCTTTCTGTGCGTCAGAACTGTGAAAGGCGTCGACGAGCCGCTTGGGCGCCTGCATTTTGAGCGCTGAGATGAACGCTGAGGCATTCGCCGACTTGACCGCACAAATTGCACGCGAACCGCTCGAAGTGGCGGAAATGCACCTCTTGAGGGGCGCGTACCGGGAAGCTCATGCCCTTTGCATGGAGGTCCTGAAGAGGGATCCGGAGGCTGGTCAGGCCTGGTTTTTGCTGGGAGTTCTGGCCGCCGAGCACGGCAACCACGCCAAAGGGGCGGAGCTGTTCGAAAGGGCCACGACGCTCGATCCGAAGTCTGCGCGCGCCCATGCCCATCTCGGGCGCGCCCTGGTCGCGCTGAATCAGCAGGAGGCCGCCAGGCAGGCGGCCGATCGCGCCGCGGCGTTGAAGGCGCGCGACGCCCTGACCCTGGACACCATCGGCGTCGTGTACAGCCGCACCGGTTTCCATGACCGGGCCGTGGACTTCTTCGAGAAGGCCTATGCGCTTGATCCGACCAGCGCCTCCTTCGCCTACAACCTGGCTTCCGCGCGGCAGTTCATCGGCGATTTCGCGGGCGCGGAGAGCGCCTATGCCGCCGCTTTGAAACTCGACCCCGGCTACTACAAGGCATGGTCCTCCCGCGTGGCCCTGGCCAAGCAGACACCGGCGGCGAACTTCGTCTCGGAGCTGGAGGCGCTCTTCGATCCCGGCGAAGAGGATCCCGATCCCGCGCTCCACATCGGTCACGCCCTGGCCAAGAGCTACGAGGACCTGGGCGACCATCCGGCCTCGCTCGGCTGGCTGAACAAGGCCAAGGCGGGCAAGCGGCGGCAACTGGCTTACGACCCTGCGGACGACGCGGCGATATTCGCCGCCGCCGCGCGGACGGCGGGCGAGGGGCGGGGCGGACATCCCTCGAACGAGCCAATCTTCGTGGTCGGCCTGCCGCGCACGGGCACCACGCTGGTGGACCGGATTCTTTCCAGCCACCGCGCCGTGACCTCGGCCGGGGAGCTTTCCAACTTCGCCCTGATCGCCAAGCGCATGACGGACACGCCGTCCAATCGCGTGCTCGACGCCGAGACGCTGGGGGCCGCGACAGGTCTGGATATGGCGGCCCTGGGCCAGGCCTATGTGGACAGCACCCGTCCGCTGACGACGCCGGGCGGGCGCTTCGTCGACAAGATGCCGCTGAACGCCCTCTATGCCGGCCTCATTCATCGGGCGCTGCCGAACGCGCGGATCGTCTGCCTGCGGCGCGGGGCCATGGACAGCGTGCTGAGCAACTACCGCCAGCTCTTCGCCACCGGTTTCTCCTACTACAACTACGCCTACGACCTGGCGGAGACGGCCCGGTATTACGTGCTGTTCGACCGACTTGTGGCGCACTGGCGCGCGACCCTGCCGCCTGACCGCTTCACCGAGATCGCCTATGAGGATCTGATCGCTGACCAGGAAGGCGAGACACGCCGCCTGCTGGCGTTCTGCGACCTGGATTGGGACGAGCGCTGCCTGGCCTTCCACGAAAACCCGAACCCCGTGGCCACCGCCAGTTCGGTTCAGGTGCGCAGTCCGCTCCACGCCGGCAGCATCGGGCGCTGGCGTCGTTACGGCGAGGCGGTGGAGCCGGCGCTGGCGGTGCTGCGGGCCGCCGGAATTGAGCCGCAATAGTGCTGGAACCTGCGGTCATGCCGCACCGTTCCGCGCCTATGCGCAAAGCCCTGCTTCTGACCCTTCTCACGCTCGCGACCACCTCGCCGCTGGCCGCCGTCGCTCAGCCCTATGATCAGTACAGGGCCGAGCAGGATCGGCGACGGGATGAGGAGCGACGCCGCGATGACGACTTCGATCGCCGCCTGCGCGACGCGGATCGTCAGCGGGACGACGCCGAGCGGCAGTTGGCCGATGCTCGCCGCCAGCGCGATGATGAGGTTCGGCGCGCGCAGGAAGACTACCAGCGCCGCCGGTCGGACATCGCCCGTAACAACAACCACGACCGGCGCGGCGAGCTGCGGCGCGCGGACGAGGATCGCGTGCGGCGGCTGGCGGACATCAACCGCAACTACGACGACCGGGTGCGCGACCACCGCAACCGCCTGCGCGACATCGAGCGGCAGGTGGCGGACGCGCGTCACGACCGCCAGCGCCGCTGGTAGGGGCTATTTCTTTTGCGGGATGTGGGCGATCACCTGCATCTCGATCACGCCGGTCGGGGCCAGCAGGCCGCTTGTGCCGACGGCGGTCCAGGCGGGGTGGGGCGCCTGAGTGAATTCGCCTCGGACCTCGTTCATCACCGTGACGTGGTCCATGCGCGTCCCGGTGAAGTTCGGCGACTCCCAGACATGGAAGCTGTTGACCATCACCACGTCGTCCCAGCTTCCGCCCGCGGCCTTCAACAGCTCGTCGACCGCCTTGAACGCGCGGCGCGCAGAGGCTTTCAGTCCGACGACATCCTTCGGTTCATCCGGCGCCGGCGCAATGATCACGCCGGACACATAGACCGTGTCGCCCGCGCGACGGGCGGGAGCGTACTTGATGTTGTCGTAGGATTGTTGGCTGCGCGCATTCGGGATGATCACTTCACCGCCCGGGGCGGGAATTTTAACCGGATGCTGTGGAGCGGTTTGAGCGAAGGCGGGGCTTGCGGCCAGGAGGGTGGCGGCGACGACTAAGGTGCGAAACATAGAACGGCGTTCCTTTAGATGGCCGCGCTGTCCTCGCGTTTCCGGTTACAGCTTACAAGTTAAATTCCGGCAATTGGAAAACTACAATAGGTTGCAGGGTGAACCTTGATCACGCATGCTGCGCTCAAGCTGAGACACAGCAAGGGATTTCGAGCATGCGCAAGACCCCGATCCTCCTCGCCTGCGCCGCCCTGATGGCGGTTCCGGCCGTCGGCTTCGCCCAGTCGCCGGCGGCGCTCGCCAATAACGAGACGACGCGGGAGCTGCGGCGCCTTGGCTTGACGAGCAGCGGTCGTATGGGCGGCGCCTGGAACGCCGAGCGCCGGATGTCCTATCAGGAATCCTGGGCCGCCCAGATGCGCGCCCGCAAGGCCGCCAAGCAGGCCGCTCGCGAGGCGGAAGCCGCCAAGGCCGCCGCCGCGAAGATCGACGGCTGACGACCGCCTCCGCCTGAGGTAAGCTCTCCCTCTGTTCACCGGGGGGGCGCACCTGAGCGCCTGAGAGGCGGGTATTCTCCCGCGACCCGTAGAACCTGATCCGGGTCATGCCGGCGAAGGGAGGGAACGCGGCGGGCGCAAGCTCTCCGTAGACCAAACTGCGCAAGCGGTCCGGGTCTCCTTGGCAAAGAAGGAGCCCGCCATGAACGTCCATACTCCGATTTCCGACAAGAACGCGCTGGAGAAGTCCGTCGCCACCGGCGCGCTGCCGGGTTCGCGCAAGGTCTACCAGGCGGGCGAACTGTTTCCCGACATCCGCGTCCCGTTCCGCGAGGTCGCCGTCCATCCGAGCGCCAACGAGCCGCCGGTGACGATCTATGACCCCTCGGGCCCCTACACCGACCCGGCGGTGACCATCGACATCGAGAAGGGCCTCGCCCGCACGCGCGAAGCCTGGGTCGTGGCCCGCGGCGACGTGGAGCAGGTGGCCCAGCCCCGTCAGGTGAAGCC
This sequence comes from Caulobacter segnis, assembly GCF_029543125.1. Lineage (GTDB taxonomy): Bacteria > Pseudomonadota > Alphaproteobacteria > Caulobacterales > Caulobacteraceae > Caulobacter > Caulobacter segnis_D. The sequence goes on along the minus strand of NZ_JARQWW010000005.1, from coordinate 325,730 downwards.
CGAGGACAACGGCTTCGCCGCCGGCAAGCATCTGGCGCCCGAGTTCACGGCGCCGCGCCCGGTGTTCCGCGCCAAGGGCGGCGCGTCGGTCACCCAGCTCGAATACGCCCGTCGCGGCATCATCACGCCGGAGATGGAGTACGTCGCCATCCGCGAGAACTTGCGCCGCGAGCAAAATGCTCCGTGCGTCCGTGACGGCGAGGATTTCGGCGCCTCGGTGCCGGACTTCGTGACGCCGGAGTTCGTGCGTCAGGAGATCGCCCGCGGCCGCGCCATCATCCCGGCCAACATCAACCACACTGAACTCGAGCCGATGATCATCGGCCGCAATTTTCTGGTGAAGATCAACGCCAACATCGGCAACTCGGCGGTGCTGTCCACCGTGGCCGACGAGGTGGACAAGATGGTGTGGGCCACCCGCTGGGGCGCCGACACGGTCATGGACCTGTCCACCGGCCGCAACATCCACAACATCCGCGACTGGGTGATCCGCAACAGCGCCGTGCCGATCGGCACCGTGCCGATCTACCAGGCGCTGGAGAAGGTCAACGGCGTGGCCGAGGACCTGAACTGGGAGGTCTTCCGCGACACCCTGATCGAGCAGGCCGAGCAGGGGGTGGACTACTTCACCATCCACGCCGGCGTGCGCCTGCCCTACGTGCCGCTGACCGCCAAGCGGGTGACCGGCATCGTGTCGCGCGGCGGCTCGATCATGGCCAAGTGGTGCCTGGCGCACCACAAGGAGAACTTCCTCTACGAGCACTTCGAAGAGATCTGCGAAATCATGCGGGCCTACGACGTGTCGTTCAGCCTCGGCGACGGCCTGCGTCCGGGCTCCATCGCCGACGCCAACGACGCCGCCCAGTTCGCGGAGCTGGAGACCCTGGGCGAGCTGACCGAGGTCGCGTGGAAGCACGGCGTCCAGGTGATGATCGAAGGCCCCGGCCACGTGCCGATGCACAAGATCAAGGCCAACATGGACAAGCAGCTGAAGACCTGCGGCGAGGCGCCGTTCTATACGCTTGGCCCGCTCACCACCGACATCGCCCCGGGCTACGACCACATCACCAGCGCCATCGGTGCGGCGATGATCGGTTGGTTCGGCACGGCCATGCTCTGCTACGTGACGCCCAAGGAGCACCTGGGCCTGCCGGATCGCGACGACGTGAAGGTCGGGGTCATCACCTACAAGCTGGCCGCCCACGCCGCCGACCTGGCCAAGGGGCATCCCGGCGCCCAGGCGCACGACGACGCCCTCAGCCGCGCGCGGTTCGAGTTCCGCTGGGAGGACCAGTTCAACCTGGCCCTCGATCCGGAGACGGCCCGCGACTACCACGATGAGACCCTGCCGAAGGAAGCGCACAAGACCGCGCACTTCTGCTCCATGTGCGGGCCGAAGTTCTGCTCGATGAAGATCACCCAGGAGGTGCGCGAGTTCGCCGCCGGCCTGGCGCCGAACGACATCGCTCAGGGCATGGCCGACATGAGCGAGAAGTTCCGCGAGAAGGGCGAAATCTACCTGAAGTCTGACGTTTGATGCATCTACGACGCGACCGTCGCTCATCGAGCGGCGGTCCGTCGAAAAATCTTCCTAACCGTCACCAAAGCGAAAAATTTGAGCCATAGAAGGCGCCTGCGCATTTCGCGGGAGGCGACGTTCCATGAAGCTCAAGAGCAACCTCGTTCGCGGTCTGGCCTTGGCGGCCGCCGTCGCCGCGCCGACGCTCGCAGTCGCAACGGGCGGTCACGCGGCCGAGGCGAAGAAGCCGGCGCCTAAGCTGGTGGTGATGATCATTGTCGATCAGTTCAGCGCCAACCTGTTCAACCAGCAGCGCGCGACTTTCACTGGCGGCCTGAAGACGCTGGCCGGAGGCATGGTCTACGCCAACGGTTTTCAGAGCCACGCCATCACCGAGACCTGTGCCGGACACTCCACGGTCCTGACGGGCAAGCGCCCGAACAAGACCGGCATTCCCGCCAATGACTGGGTCGATCGCGCGACAGGGCAGGAGGTCTATTGCCTGGCCGTGCCGCAGAACACTCTGGCCGACGGCGGTCCGGGCGAGAATGGCCGCGTCGGCGCCAGCGCCATGCGTGTCTCGAACCTGGCTGACTGGCTGAAAGCCTCGTCACCGGGCAGCCGCGCCTTCGCGGTGTCGGGCAAGGATCGCGGCGCCATCAACCTGGCCGGCCAGAAGGGCGACGGCGCGTTCTGGTATCTGGACAACTTCGGTTGGACCACCTTCGTCGAGCCCGGCCAGGACGCGGCGAAGCGCTTGGCGCCTGTCGCCGCCCTGAACGCCGAGATTAAGCAGCGCCAGCTGCCGGCATGGACCTACACCCATGACGCCTGCCGCAAGCTGGAGGCCGACTGGAAGATCGGCGACCGCATGTGGTCCTCGAAGGTGCCGCCCGAGAACTCTGAGTTCGATACTTCACCGGGTCTGGATGATCTGACCGTGGAGGCGGCGATCCGCCTGCTCGACGAGCAGAAGCTTGGGCAGGGCAAGTCGACCGACCTGCTGGGCGTCAGCCTGTCCGCCACGGACCGCATCGGCCACATGTATGGCACCCAGGGGCCGGAGATGTGCGAGCAAATGTACCGTCTCGATGCGGTGCTCGACGTTCTTCTGAAGCGTCTTGAGAAGGTTCCTGGCGGCGTCGTCGTCGCCCTGACCGCCGACCATGGCGGTTCGGATTTTCCGGAGCGTTCCAACGCTCGCGGCTTCCGCGAGGCCGGCCGTCTGGACGCCGACTTCCTCAAGCGCGTGAACGCCGAGGTTCGTAGTAAGCTCGGTCTGGATTTCGATCCCGTGGCGACCGGCAGCAGCGGCTTCATGATCGTCGACAAGGCGGGCAAGGGTCTGGCCGAGCCGCAGCGCAGCCAGGTCGCCGACGTCGCGCTGGAGGTTCTGCGCAAGCAGCCGATCGTCGCCGAGGCGCACCGGTTGGAGACCGCCATCGCGGCCGCGCCGCCGCCGGTGGGAACCGATCCGGAAGAGTACACCATGCTGCAGCGGATGCATTTCAGCGCGGTCGCCAACCGTTCGGCTGACATCATGTTGGCCTTCAAGCCGGGCATCACGGCGTTCCCGGCGCGGTATGGCCGATCGCTGTCGAGCCACGGCTCGCCGTGGGACTACGACCGTCGGGTGCCGATCCTGTTCTGGTGGCCGGGCGTCGAGGGGCAAGAACGCTTCTTCCCGATCGAAACCGTGGACATCGGTCCGACCCTCGCCAATGTCGTCGGCGCGACGCCCCCGGCTGACATCGACGGCCGCTGCATCGACCTGGGCGTCTTCGACGCCAAGGCCTGCCCGAAGCGCTAGGCCGTATCCTGCATCCCTTCTCCCTTGATGGGAGAGGGGCAGGGGTGAGGGTGACTGCTGCGCTTCCCAAACTCCGTCACCCTAGGCCTTGTGCCTAGGGCCCAGAAACGGCTGAGCATTCCGGTGAAGTGCGGTGTCGGTCGCCGCACCAATCCTGCCGCCACGGAGTCTCTGGGTCCTAGGCACAAGGCCTAGGAAGACGGATGTGGGGCGGGGAGATCAACGGACTTATCCACCCCCATTCCACCTCCCGTAAGCTCCTGACCGTCCCCATCACGGGAAGGGCGCGCGGCCAGCGCTGTGTCGTGGAGGGGATGCGGTCGAGCGGGAAGCGCGACCGTCGGTGGTGAGAAGGAGGGGCTTCCGCCTTTCCGGACACTGCTCTTGCCCCAAAGCGGCAAGACATCGGCGGCGCGCAACAGGCGTGAGGGGGTTACTCACGCGGTCCGGGGCTGGGAACGCTGATCCCACCCGCCCGTCGGAGGCTTCGTCGGCTAAGCGCTAAGAGCGCTGCCTACCGACAGCTCCCGGATAACGGCTCGCGCGGAGCGGAACGACCTGCGTCGAACCCGGCACTCCAAAACTCCACCGCCTGACAAAGGTCAGGCCGCTCCGCCGCCCTTCCAACCTTGCGGGTTCTGATCCGTGGGGGTGCTTCTGGATGTTCTCAATTCCGCTCATCCCCGCGAAGGCGGGGACCCAAGCTGAATCTCACTATGGGCTCCCGCCTTCGCGGGAGTGAGCGGCTTGTTGGAGCCCAGCCGCACATCGACGGAAGCTAGGCGGCCGGGGTCAGGATGCGGGCGCGGACCGTCGGCCACGCGAGGTTCAGCGCCAGTCCTCCCAGCACCAGCGCGGCCGCGCCCAGCTTCCACGGTTGAAGCGGCTCGTGCAGGAAGAAGGCCGAGGCGCCCATGCCGAACACCGGCACCAGCAGGGCCAGGGGGCTGATGGTCGCCGCCGGGTGGCGGGCCAGCAGCCAGCCCCAGACGGAATAGCCGAACAGGCTGTTGCCCACGGACTGCCACAGCACCGCCGCCCAGGTGACCGCGTCGGCGTTGCGCACGCCGGCGACCATGGCGGGCCATCCCTCGGTGATCAGCGACATGGCGAACAACGGCGGGATGGCGAACATGCTCGACCAGACCACATAGGCCAGCATGTTCACCTGACCGGCGCTGCGGGCCACGATGTTGCCGCCGGCCCAGCTTGCGGCGGAGCCCAGGATCAGCAGCACGCCCAGGGGCGTCGTGCCGTCACCGCCCACATGCATCATGATGATGCCGACGCCGGCGGCGGCCAGGGCCAGGGCCACCCACTGATAGGTCTTCACCCGCTCGCCCGTCAGGGCCATGGCCATGCCGATGGTGAAGACCACCTGGGTCTGGACGATCAGCGAGGCGAGGCCAGGGGTGATATGGCCGCGCATGGCGATGAACAGCAGCCCAAACTGTCCCGCGCCGATCAGCACGCCGTAGCTGGCCAGCTTCGACCAGGGCACCGGCGGCTTCTTGATGAAGAACACCGCCGGCAGCAGCACCAGGCTGAAGCGCAGGGTGGCGAACAGCAGCGGCGGCAGATGATCCAGCCCCACCCGGATGACCACGAAGTTGGTGCCCCAGATGAACACCGTGGCCAGCGCCAGCAGGAAATGGGTCAGGGGCAGGGCGCCGGTCTTCATGGGAATCGCCTGGGGAGAGAGGGATTGCCTCCAACTTAGGGGCGGTCCTGAAGCTTCGCCACGCCGGATCAGGCTGTTCAGGGCGCAATGACCCGGCTATTCAGCCCGCCAATTCATCTTTTCTCGCGAGCCGACATGTCCGACACGCTGCCCGACCGCCTTTCGGTCAATCCGAACAACCCGCACTACAACGCCGAAATCCTGGAACGGAATGTCGGCATCCGTTTCAACGGCGTCGAGAAGACGAACGTGGACGAGTATTGCGTAAGCGAGGGTTGGGTCCGCGTCAGCGTGGGCAAGGCCGTGAACCGCAAGGGTGAAGCCATGACCGTCAAGCTGAACGGCGTGGTCGAGCCGTACTTCCGCGAAGACTAGGCGAGGCCGTCGGTTCTGAGGCGCTTGCGGCGCAGGCCGCCGTTCTCGTCCTGCATGTGCAGATCGACGGGCACGCCCAGACCGGTGGCGAACGAAGTCAGGCGCAGGGCCGCGCGCGTCGCAGCCTTGCGGCTGTCATAGCTGTCCAGGTTCAAGCCCTGGCCGATAAGGCGCCAGCGCCCAGCCACCCGGACAACGCCATAGTGGATCTCGGTCATCGCGATCTCCTTTCTGGTGTCGGCAGACTCGCGCCCGAATGGGGCGATCATGAGTCCGCGTCGTGGCTCTTGGAGATCACTCTAGCCCCATTCTTGCGACGTGCGCGCGAAAGTTGCGTGGCTCAGCTTCGGCTTTTCTCCGCCGCGATCCACGCCTCGACCTCCGACCGCAGGACCTTCAGCGGCACGACTCCGTTGCGCAGCACGGCGTCGTGGAAGGCCTTCAGGTCGAACTTCGGCCCCAGCGCCTCCTCGGCTTGCCTGCGCAGGGCGAAGATCTCCAGACCGCCGCTGTCATAGGCGGTCAGTTGGCCGGGCAGGACGGCGATGCGGTCCACCAGATCATCGGCTTCCTCACCCATGAAACGCCCGCTTTCCTGGGCGTAGGCGGCGGCCTGCTCGCGGGTCCAGCCGAACATGTGGATGCCTGGATCCAGCACCATGCCCCGCGCCGGCCACATGCGGCGGCTGATCTTGGGGAAGTCGCTGGTGTAGATGCCGACCTCTTCCGACAGGGCTTCGGAATAGCGGGCCCAGCCTTCCACATAGGCGGAGTTGAAGGCGACCTTGAACAGGTCGTGGCGTTTCACCCCAAGGGCCATGGCGATCTGCAGGTGATGGCCGGGCCAGCCTTCATGCACGGCGGTGATCTCGGCCCCACCCTTGGTCTCGCTGGCCCACTTTTCGGAGGCGATGCGGTAGGTCCCTGGCTTCTTCGGATCGGCCGACATCTCGTAGTGGGAGCTGACCCCAGAGCCGCGCATGAACGGTTCGAACGGCTTCACCACCATGTCCTGCTCGGGCAGCTTGGTGACCAGGGCGGCGGACGCGACGCGGGAGCTGTCGACGATCTGGCGAGTGTAGGCGATCAGCTCTTCTTCCGAGGCGACCTTGTTGGCGGGGGCTTCGGTGTTGCGCTGGGCGATCAGCTTCAGGTCCTGGGTGCCATACAGCTTCTGGCCCAGACCTTTGACCACCTCGGCGTTGGCGGCCACGGTCGCTGCGCCCAGATCGAAGACCTGCTTCGGCGTGCGGTCCAGCGTCGTGTAACCGCGCAGCTGCGCCTGATAGCAGGCGGCGCCGTTCGGTAAGGCGCTCAGGCCCAGGGTGTCGCGCGCCTTTGGCATGTACTCTGCCTGCAGAAAGTCGCGGTACTGCTTCAGGGCCGGGTTGATCTCGTCCGTGATGACCTTGGCCAATGCCGCGCCGAAGGCCGCGTCCTTGTCGCGCGAGGCCGGGGAATAGAAGGGCGACTTCAGCGGGTCGGCGACGATCATGCCGTCAATCTGCTTGATGACACGCACGACCACGGGTTTCGGCGCGGCGTAGCCCTCGCTCAGGCCCTTTCGCAGGTTCGCCGTCTCGGTCGCCACGAACTTCGGTATCGAGCCCGCGCGTTGCAGCGCCTGACCGCGCAGGTCGGCGTCGCCCACCGGCTGCTCTGAGGTGGTGCGCACCAGATAGCTCTGCCAGCCGAACATGTGGTTCAGGTTCCATAGGTGCGACTTGCACACCCGCGTGCCGCGGTCGGATTCCAGACTGTCGATCAGCACCGCCAGGGTGATGGCCTGCTGGTGGTCCAGCGCCTTGGCGTCGATGGCGCGGGCGTCGGCCTCGATGGCGTCCAGCTTGGCCTCGAAGGCGCGGATGCCGGCTTCGCTGTTGTCGTAGAAGCGCGCGTGGGTCGGAGCCTTCAACCCGGTCGAATAGGCGGCGGACGGGTTATAGTTCAGGCTTTCGGCGACGAAGCGGTCGGCGACCGCATCCACCTTCTGGGCCGGGGTCTGCGCGGCGGCGGACGATGCGAAGGCGAGAACCGCGAAGGCGGCGGACAGGCGCAGGCTCATGAACTACTCCCCAGTTTCACCCGGGGAGTAGGGCGGTTTCAGCCTCGTCTCGCAAGAGGCGTCCTCACATCCAGGAGCCGAGATAGTCGCGCTTGCCCACCGGCACGCCCTTGTGGCGCAGGATGTCGTAGGCGGTGGTCAGGTGGAAATAGAAGTTCGGCAGGACGAAGCCGGTCAGATAGGCGCTGCCGGTTGTGCTGAATTCGGCATGGGGGAATTTCAGTTGGATGGTCCGGCTCTCGCTTCCGTCAATCTTCGAGGCCGGAACGCTCTCGATATAGGCGATCGTCTTGGCGATCCGGTCGTGCAGGTCAGCGAAGGTCTGCTCCTGGTCGGGCATGCTTGGGCTGTCGACGCCGCTTAGGCGGGCGATGGCGAACTTGGCGGTGTCGCTGACGCGCTGCACCTGGCCGGTCAGCGAGGCCATGTCCTCGAACAGCCGGGCGGCGGTCAGTTCGGCAGGATCGACGCCGTTGGCCTCTGCCCAGGCCTCACCCTTGACCAGCAGTTCGGACAAGATTCGCAGGCCGCGCACCAAGGCGGGCGTGGTCATTTGGCTCATGGTCAGCGACATCGGCGTCTCCTCATTCAAGCTCAAGCTGAGCTGTTCCGACAGGTGGTGACGTCGCCGCCGAATGGAAGGGAGCAATCCCTGTTCAAGACTCGAATGCGGCCCTATCTGTGCCGCGCCTGGACACCGGTTTCCGAAGAGGAAGGCCATGCAGAAGATCGCCATTGTCGGCCCCGGCGCCGTGGGTGGAACCGTCGCCGCCTGGCTGGCCCAGAACCCGGACTTCGACGTCACAGTCTGCGCCCGCACCGCCTTTGATGAGCTGAAGGTCGAAACCCCCGACGGCGACATCGCCGCGAGCCCGACGGTGCTGACCGATCCTGCCGCCGCAACGGCGGTGGACTGGGTTCTGGTCTGCACCAAGGCCTATGACACGGCGGGTGCGCTGACCTGGCTGAAGGGGCTGGTTGGGCCAAAGACGCGGATCGCCGTCCTGCAGAACGGCGTCGAGCATGTGGAGCGGTTCGCACCGCATCTGCCGGGCGCGGTGATCGTTCCGGCTGTGGTCGACATCCCGGCCGAACGGGCCGCACCCGGACGCATCCGCCAGCGCCGGATGGGCACGATCCTGGTTCCGTCCGGCGATGCCGGGGAGGCTTTCGTCGGGCTCTTCGCCCATACGCCGATCGCGGTTTCGACCACCGACGATTTCAAGACGGCGGCCTGGCGGAAGCTTGCGCTGAACTGCGCCGGCGCGGTGAATGCTCTGACGCTCAAGCCATCCGGCGTGGCGCATCGCGAACCGATCGCCGAGATCATGAAGGCCTTGGTCGCCGAGTGCGTGTCGGTGGGGCGTGCGGAGGGCGCTGACCTGCCCGACGATCTGGGGCAGTCCGTGGTGGACGGTTATCGCTCCGGGCCGGCCGATGGCGTGAACTCCCTGCACGCGGATCGCGCCGCCGGCCGCCCCATGGAGCTGGACGCCCGCAACGGCGTCATCGTGCGGCGGGGCGCGCAGCATGGCATCGCGACGCCTATGAACGCCATGATCGTCGCGCTGATCGAGGCCGCGGCCGCCCAAGGTGACGGCCGTCCCTGAACATCCTGGCTTGGCGATGCGCGACAGGCGAGGCAGATAGCGGGTCATGAGCTCATCCTCGCCTTCCAAGGTCGCCGTCATCGGCGGCGGCCCCGCCGGCCTCATGGCCGCTGAGGTGCTGAGTTCGGCGGGCGCGTCGGTGACCGTCTACGACCGCATGCCGTCCCTTGGCCGGAAGTTCCTGATGGCGGGGCGGGGAGGGTTGAACCTGACCCATTCGGAGCCCCTGGACCGCTTCCTTCGCCGCTATGGCCCGGCGACCGAGCGGTTGCGTGGCATGATCGAGGCGTTTCCGCCCAAGGCGCTAATCAAGTGGGCCGAAGGGCTGGGCCAGCAGACCTTCGTCGGATCGAGCGGCCGCGTGTTCCCCAAGGCCATGAAGGCCTCGCCGCTGTTGCGCGAGTGGCTGAAGCAGCTGGAGGCGCAGGGCGTGGCCTTTCGTCCGCGCCGCACTTGGACGGGATGGACGGACGCCGGTGAGTTGAAGTTCGCGGGCCCTGAGGGGGATGAGGTCGTCCGCGCGGATGCGGTGATCATGGCCCTGGGGGGTGGGAGCTGGGCGAAGCTCGGATCTGACGGTCGCTGGACGACGGCTTTCGAGGGCGCCGGGGCGCGGATCACCCCGTTCCGGCCCAGCAATGTCGGCTTCCTTGTTCCATGGAGCGAGGTCTTCAAGGAACGCTTCGCGGGCACGCCTCTGAAGGCCGTCGGCCTGACGTTCGCCGGACGTCAGGTGAAAGGCGAGATCATGCTCTCCGCCTACGGCCTGGAAGGCGGCGGGATCTATGCGCTGTCGTCCGCGCTGCGCGATGCGGTGGAGGGGCAGGGCGAGGCGGTTCTTGAGATCGACCTTCGGCCCGACCTTTCCGCGGGCCAGATTGAAAACAAGCTCGCCCGTGGGCGCAAAGGCGAGTCCGTCGCCAACCTTCTGCGCAAGGCGCTGAACCTCTCACCGGCCGCGATCGGACTTCTGCGCGAGGCCTGCGGCGTGAACCTGCCGGCAACACCGACCGCCTTGGCCGCGCTGGTCAAGGCGGCGCCGGTCAAGCTCACCGGCTGCGCGCCGATGGATCGCGCGATCTCCACGGCCGGCGGCGTCAGCCTGGACAGCGTGAACGCCGATCTGATGCTGAAAGCCCGGCCGGGTGTCTTCCTGGCGGGCGAGATGCTGGATTGGGAGGCGCCGACGGGCGGCTACCTGCTGCAGGCGTCCTTTGCGACGGGACGTGCGGCGGCGCTTGGCGTACTGGCCTATCTGAGGAATTGAGGACCCGATGCCCAAGTCTCTGATCCTGGCCATTCTGGGCTGCCTTGTCGGCGGCGGATTGGCGGCCGTGCAGGCGCCGACCAACGCGCTGTTGGCGCGGTCGCTGAACAGCCCGGTCAACGCCGCTTTCATGTCCTTCGCAGGCGGCACTCTGGTGCTGCTGGTCGCGGTCATGGCCCTACGGATCAGACCCGACTACGCGGCGACCGCGGCGGCGCCCTGGTACGCGTGGTTGGGCGGTCTTTATGGCGCGGTGTTCGTCGTCGCCGCCGCATACGCTATTCCCCGGATCGGTGTGGCCTCGGCCATGACCATCTTCGTCGCCGGGCAGATGCTGATCAGCCTGTGCATCGACCACTTCGGCGGTTTCGGCGTAGCCGCCCGTCCCGTGAACCTGACCCGGATCGCGGGTCTTGCGCTGGTCATCGGTGGTGTTGTGCTTGTTCGGCGCGGCTGACAGCACCTTTCTGGGCTTAACCCTAATAGTCACCACTCCTACGGGAATCAGCTAGGTTCCGACCTGCGCAACCGGTGTCGCCGGTTCGCGTCGGGCGGGGTCAGGGGCTTGTCCGGCTGTCGATGATGATCGGGCGCTCAGGCGTCGTCGCCATGTGGAGGGCGGCGGGGTTTGCTAGGGGCCAGGGGCTGACGGCCCTCGGACTCTCGATCGCGCCGGGCTGTGGATCAGGTCCCTTCGCCTCATGACCATTTCGTCGGTCTCGAACACGCCGATCAACAAGCTCACGCCGGGCCAGATCGCCACGCTGGGCCCAGGCTTCTTTGAAGAGCTGCCGCCGTCGGAATTCAAGCTGCTGACGCCGTCTCAGATCGCGGCGATCAACAGCAGCGCGATCGAGGCCGTCAGCGCGGAGCAGTTCGCCACTCTGTCTCCGCAGCAGGTGAAGGCGCTGACGCGCATCCAGATTCCGCGTCTTTCCGCAGGCATCACCTTCAGCCCGGGACAACTGGCGGTTCTGAATCAGAGCCAGATCCGCGCAATGACGGAAAGCCAGATCGCGGCCGTCGACGTCGGCGCGATCGCGGAGCTCAAGGGCGCGCAGATCAGCGCGTTTACGGAAACGGGCTTCTCGGCTCTGACGCGCGAACAGATCGCCGCGCTGTCGGCGACGCAGCTTCGATCCATCGCGGCCTCCCAGATGAAGGGCCTGTCGGAGGACGACATCGGCGAGTTTTCCGCTGAGCAGGTCGCTCAATTGGGCGCCACTCAGCTTAGAGGGCTGACCGGCACGGGTCTTTCGGCAATGAGCGCCGAGCAGATCTCCAGCCTGAATGAAACCCAGCTGAAGACCCTGACCGTCACGCAGCTCAATGCGCTCGGCGTCGACGACATCGCCGAATTCAGCCCCGCGCAGATTCAGCAACTGTCAGCCGCGCAGATCAGGGCGTTGAAGCCTGAGCTGTTCAGCTCTTTCAGTGTGGGTCAGTTGACCGCGCTGAACATGACCCAGATGAAAGGACTGACGGTCGCTCAGATGGGGGTGATCGAGCCGACGATGCTCGCGCACTTCAGCTCGACCCAGATCGGCGCCCTGTCGATGGCGCAGGTTTCAGGGTTGTCGGAGGAGGCCTTCAAGAGCCTTTCCGCCGAGCAGATCTCAAGCCTCAATCCTTCTCAGTTCGGCGCGCTCACCACCACCCAGTTCCGAGGCCTGACCGAGGATCAGATCTCCGGTCTGACCGTGACCCAGATCGGCAGGCTCGGCATTCCTCACATCAAGTCGATGGAGGTGGCCGACTTCGAGAAGTTCAACATCACTCAGCTGCGGGCCCTGACCGCGGCCCAGGTGATGCAAATTTCGGTCACAGCCCTGTCCGACCTGTCCGAAGACGACATCGCATCCCTGACCACGACCCAGGTCCGCGCGCTCAGCGCGGCGCAGATGAAGGGTCTGACCATCGAGGATCTGGGCGAATTCACCGCCGAGCAGATCAACGTCATGACCGGGATTCAGATCAACGCCCTGACTCCGGAGGGGCTGGCGGTTCTGAGCAGCACCACGCCCCTGACGACCACCCAGCTGAAAGCGCTGAGCACCAGCCAGCTGAAGGATATCGACGTCAGCGGCATCGCCGCCTTGACGCCGACGCAGATCGCCGCCCTGGCGCCGTCGCAGATCGCCCAGCTTTCGCCCACCGCGATTTCCGCTCTCAACCAGGCACAGGTGGAGGCGCTGTCCGCGAGCCAGCTCAAGGCGCTCACCACGACCCAGCTTCGCGGTCTGGACGCGGTGGACGTCGGCGAATTCACCAGCACCCAGATGGCGACGCTCAGCGGCGCTCAGGTCGGGGTTCTGACGCCTTTGTTCGACAGCGATCAGATCGCCAACCTGGCCCCAAGCCAGATCGCGGGTCTGTCCACCTCGGCCTTGGCTGAGTTGACGGCGGCGCAGGTCGGCGCGCTATCCGCAACCCAAATCCGCGCCATCTCCGTCGCCCAGCTCCGCAGCCTGAGCGAGGACGACTTCGCGGAGTTCGACTCCGATCAGATCGCGGCCTTCACCAGTGTGCAATTGGCGGCGCTTTCAGCCACCAATATCGGATCGTTGACGCCCGAAGAGTTGTCGGGGCTCACCGTCACCCAAATCCGGGGCCTTACGGCGACCCAGATGAAGGGCTTCGATCGCGATGACGTCATCTCCTTCACGACCACCCAGATCGCCGCCATGTCGGCGGCGCAGATCGCGGCGCTCTCCGCCACGGGCATTTCGGATTTCAGCGCTTCACAACTGGCGGCCCTAGGCGTGACGCAGGTCCGCGCCCTGACGGCGACGCAGCTGGCCCTGTTCGACAAGACCGACATTGATGCACTGAGCACGACGCAGTTCAATTCTCTGACGCCAACCCAGCTCGCGGCCCTGAACGTCGACGCCTTCAGCCAGTTGTCCGACGAGCAACTCGCCGCCCTGACGCCCTCTCAGGTCGCGGCGCTATCGACAACGGCCTTCGCCAGCTTGAACGCCACCCAGGTGGCGATGCTGACGACCACACAAGTCGGCGGCCTGACGGCGACGCAGCTCAAGAGCTTGAGCGCTGAGGATTTCGGCGAGTTCACCGCGACGCAGCTCGCCGCCTTCACGCCCACGCAGATGGCCGCGTTCTCGGCCACCAATATCTCGGGTCTGTCTTCCACCGCGGTCGCGGCGCTTTCGGTCACCCAAGTCAAGGGGCTGACGACCACCCAGTTGGCGGCCATGGGCGAGACCGCAATCGGCGCCTTGACCACGACCCAGATCGCAGCGCTTACCGCCACCCAGCTCAGCGCCCTGTCATCCACCGCCTTCGCCGAGCTGGACGCGACCCAGATCGCAACCCTGACCACCACCCAGATGAAGGGGCTGACGACCACGCAGATCGGCGGCCTCAGCCCCGATGATGTGCGGGAGTTCAACGCCTCCCAGGTGGCCTCGCTGTCGGCGGCCCAGATCGGCGGGCTATCGACGACCGCTGTCTCGAGCCTCGACACCACCCAGATCACCCGGCTGAGCAAGACGCAGTTGGGGGGCTTCACGACGACTCAGGTGGGGGCTCTGACCGCGACGCAGGTCGGCGACATGCTGGGAACTCAGATCGCCAGTCTCGTCAGCAGCCAGATCGGCGCGCTGAATGCGACCGCACTGTCGGCGCTTACTGCGACCCAGGTCGCGAGTCTGTCCAACGGCCAGATCGGCGGGCTGACCACGACCCAGATCGCCAGCCTGTCGATCACCGACTTCGAGGAGTTCACGATCAGCCAGCTCGGCGCGCTCAGCGCGACGCAGTTGGGCGCCGTAGCGGCCACGAACCTGCATGAGATGACGAGCACCGAGTTCGCGGCGCTGTCGGCAACGCAGGTCCAAGGCCTGAACGCTGATCAGGTCCTGGCGCTGGAGGCGGGGCACCTGCGCAGCCGTCTGGGCCAACTGACCGGCACGCAGTTCGGCGCGCTTTCCGCCACGACGGTCGCCGGGCTGTCCATCACCGAGCTGGACAAGCTGACCGCCGCCCAGATCGGCGGGATTTCGGCCGGGGCCTTCTCGGCGCTGAGCTCGACCCAGGTGGCGTCGCTGGACAACACCCAGATCGCCGGACTGAGCACGACCAACATCGGCGGATTGACGGCCACGCACTTCAACGCCCTGACGACGAGCCAGATCGGCGCCTTCTCCGCCGCTCAGATCGGCGCACTTACGACGGAGAACGTCGTGGGCATGGACGCCACGCGGTTCGGCGCTCTGACCCAGAGCCAGATCCAGGGTCTGTCGACCACCCAGCTCGAGGCGCTGGCGGTCGCCGACATGGCGGAGTTCACGACCACCCAGATCTCCACCCTGAGCGGAAGTCAGCTCGCATCCTTCTCGGCGGAGGAGATTTCGGCGCTGTCGGCGAGCCAGGTGGCGGCGCTTTCCGGGGGGCAGATCGCCGGATTGTCGGCGGCGCAGATCCGCGGCTTCACGGTGGAGGATGTGGGCGAACTCAGCGTCACCCAGATCGGCGCGTTCTCGGCCAGCCAGATCGCAGCCTTCTCCAACAACGCTATCGCGGCGTTCAGCACCGAACAGATCGGCAAGCTCAGCAGCGACCAGATGGGGGGCCTTTCCGGCGTGCAGCTCGCGGCGTTCGACATCACGGATATCGGAGGCTTCTCGCCCAGCCAGATCAAGGCTCTGACCCCGACCCAGATCGGTCAGCTTTCGCCCACCGTCGTCGGCCAGCTCAACACCACCCAAATCGGCTATCTGATGCCGGCCCAGATTCCCGGCTTGTCCAAGGAACAGCTCCAGCAGATGAGCACGCATCAGCTGGGCTCCATGACCAACGCTCAGATCAACAAGTTCACGGCCTACCAGTTGAACGAGTGCATGAGCCCCGCGCAGTTGGAGGCGATCGGGATCAATCCGTTCTACGGTTGATATCACCCGGGCGATATTGACGTCCATATTTCGTCCGGGTAAAAGGCGCGCATGAAAGATGCGACCAACTCCCCCACGCCTGAAGTCTGTACGGCTTTCGCCGGTCATCATCGCATCGCCTCGGGCCACCGGGCCGAGGTGGCGGTGGCTGTCTGGAAGGCGCTGAAGGCGGACCCCAACCAAACTGTCCTGACGTTCGACCGCAAGGGGAGGTTGATCGATCTCGACCTCCGTGGGGACGAGGGCGAGGTTCGTGGGCGTTATGCCGAACCTGAGCCTCAGCGGGGCAGGGGGCGTCCGAAGTTGGGCGTGGTGGCGCGGGAGGTGACCCTCCTGCCGCGCCATTGGGAATGGCTGGCCGAGCAGCCGGGCGGAGCCTCCGTCGCGCTGCGCCGTCTGGTCGAGGCCGCGCGCGCCGCAGATGGGGGGCAAGATCGCCGCGCGGCCCATGAGGCGGCCTATCGCGTCATGTCCGCCCTGGGTGGCGATCTTCCTGGATTCGAGGAGGGCAGCCGGGCTCTGTTCGCTGATGACATGGGCAAGCTGGGCGCGGAACTCGCCCTTTGGCCCGCCGATCTGCGCGAACATGTCTTGGGCCTGGCGAGTGGAGCGCAGGCGTGACCGCCGACCGCAAGGCGCTGCTTCAGGCCTACAAGGAACAGCGCAAGCGGGTCGGGGTGTTCGCGGTGCGGTGCCAGGCGGATGGCGGCGTCTGGGTTGGGACGTCGCGCAATCTGGACGCCCAACAAAACGGTCTGTGGTTCACCCTGCGTCTGGGATCGCATCCCGACCGAGGCTTGCAGGCATGCTGGAAGGCTAATGGGGAGGCGGCATTCAGCTACGAGGTGCTGGAGACGATCGACGACGAGGGCCTGTCCGCTTACGAATTGGGGAATGCGTTGAAGGAAAGGGTTGCGGTCTGGCGGCGTGAATTATCGGCGCTTTCATTGGCCTGAGATGGAAAGCTTGGCGTATAGGCCGCAAAAGCCCGCCCTCTGGACAATTTTCCCCTGCACACATACTTTTCGCGCCATCGATATCTGTCGCGCCGTTTCTATCTTCCGCTCTCGTTACCGCGCGCGGATCGTCCAGAAGCCGACCTTTCAGACTTCGACCGCTGCTGAGGCTCTTCTCACGGCGCTAATTTATCTAAACGGAGAGCTGAAATGGCTACCGGCACTGTTAAGTGGTTCAACACGACCAAAGGCTACGGCTTCATCCAACCGGATGATGGCGGTAAGGACGTGTTCGTCCACATCAGCGCGGTGGAGCGCGCTGGTCTGCGTTCTCTGAACGACGGCCAGAAGGTCACTTATGAGCTGGAACGCGATCGTCGCAGCGGCAAGGAAGCCGCTGTGAACCTGCAGGCTTCTTAATAGGCCTTCAGGAGTGGGCGTGTTAATCGCGCCCGCGCTCGAAACAGCCGAGCGCGCCGAAGCGTTAAGCTTCGGCGCGCTTTCGTCATTACTAACCAAACCCCCGGAGCCACATGGCCAAGGAAGAATTCATCGAGTTTGAAGGCGTCATCACGGAGCTGCTGCCGGAAGGCCGTTTCCGTGTTCAACTCGACAACGACCACGTGATCCTCGCCTACACGGCGGGCCGCATGAAGCGGAACAAGATCCGCTCGCTGGTCGGCGACCGCGTGACGGTCGAGATGACCCCGTACGATCTCGACAAGGGACGCATCACCTTCCGTCACAAGACCGAAGGTCCGCGCCTGGGCGGCGGCCCGGCCCGTCCGCCGGCACGTCGTCGCTAAGACGGTCTTCCGGGAGGAGGCGGTCGCCGCCTCCCTCCTGCGCTAGATCGAGAAGCTGACGCCGCAGCCGCAGCTGGACTTGGCGTTCGGGTTGCGGATGCGGAACTCCGCCCCGGCCAGCTCATCGACGAAATCGATCTCCGAGCCCTTCAGCAGGGCCAGCGACACGACGTCCACCAGGGCGGCGGCGCCGTCGCGTTCGATCTTCAGATCATCCTCGCCGGCCTCACGCACCAGATCGAACTGATACTGGAAGCCGGAGCAGCCTCCGCCTTCAACGGCCACGCGCAGCATGACCGGCGCGCCTTCCTGTTCGGAGATGGCGCGGATGCGGCGGGCGGCGGGTTCGGAGAGGGTGACGGGAATGTCTGTCATGGCTGTGGAAAACTAACGCTTTCCCTATATGAGCAAGTCGCCGCCCTTTCGAAAGGGGCGACAGGCAATCATCGAGGCAGAACATGTCGTACCGGGCTCCCTACGCCGAAGACGCCGCCAAGTCGCGCGGCCGCCGGTTTCCCGAGGCCGACAGCCGCACGCGCACGCCCTTCGCGCGTGACCGCGACCGGATCATCCACACCACGGCCTTTCGCCGCCTGAAGGAAAAAACGCAGGTCTTCGTCGCCCATGAAGGCGATCACTTCCGCACCCGCCTGACCCATTCGCTGGAAGTGGCGCAGATCGCCCGCAGCCTCGCCGCGGGCCTGGGGCTGGACCACGACCTGGCCGAGACCATCGCCCTAGCCCACGACCTCGGCCATCCGCCCTTCGGCCATGCCGGCGAGGATGAACTGGAGAAGCAGGCGGCCCAGTGGGGCGGCTTCGACCACAATGTCCAGACCTTCCGCGTGGTCACGGAACTGGAGCGCCGCTATCCGGACTTCGACGGCCTGAACCTGACCTGGGAGACCCTGGAAGGGGTCATCAAGCACAACGGTCCCGTCACCTCGAAGCTGGCCAAGCCGTCCTGGAAGGCGGTCGTCGACTTCAACGCCGGTTATGACCTTGAGCTGGGCGGTTGGGCCGGCGCGGAGGCGCAGGTGGCGGCTCTGTCCGACGACATCGCCTACAACAACCATGACGTGGACGATGGCCTGCAAGCCGGGCTGTTCACCTTGGACGAGCTGATGGACGTGCCGCTGATCGGCCCGATCCTGGCGGCTGTCCGCTCGGAACGCCCGGACCTGAACCAGGACCTGACGCGCATGGAGGCCGTGCGCCGCATGATCGGCGCCATGATCGACGACGTCATGGGCGAGACCCTTCAACGCGCGGCCGCCAGCCGGGTGGGCAGCGCCGACGACGTGCGGGCCTTGGACCACGCCCTTGTGTCATTCTCCTCCGACATGGCCGAGGACCTCGCCCGCCTGCGGGAGTTCCTCTACACGCGCATGTACCGCCACTGGCGCGTGAACCGCACCCGCAGCCAGGCGCGCCGCATTCTGGCCGAGATGTTCAGCTTGTTCATGGCCGAGCCCGACGTCCTGCCGACCGAGTGGTTCATCCGGTCGCAGAATGGCGACGAGGCCGGTCGGGCCCGGGTGGTGTGCGACTACATCGCCGGCATGACCGACCGTTTCGCCATCGAGGAGCACCGCCGGCTGTTCCATCTGGACGTCTGGAACTGATCGACCGCAGTTCAGGCGCCGACGGGCCTTCGATAGACTGCTGCGACGCGCGTGTGATTCGCCTTGCGCTCCGCGCTGGTTTCCTGGAGTTCCTGGTTCGATGTCTGATCCCGAGCGCGGCGCCTATACGCCCCATACCGACGAGCCCCTGGCCTTCGACGCGCGCCGTCCGGTGCGCGGTTCGCGCCCCTTTCCGCTGACCCTGATCATCAGCGGCGTGGTGCTGCTGACCCTGATCGTGGCCATCGCCCTGATCTATCGCGGCGGCGTTCGCGCGCCGAACGAAGCGCCGCAGCCCGTGGGCGAGCCCGCCGGCGAGATGAAGGGCCCCGCGCCGCTGGACGCCCAGCCGGCCGATCCGGCGGCCGGCCTGCAGATCTACCGCTCCGAAGGTCAGGCTGAGGAGGGGGCGACCCCGAACTTCGCCCCGCCGCCTGAAGAGCCGCAACCCCGTCCCGCGCCGTCGACGGCCCCGGTGCAGTCCGGCGGCCTGCCGCCGGCCCAAACCGCGCCCGCCGCCCAACCAGCCCCGACGCCTCCGCCGGCCAAGGCGCCGCCCGCCGCAACGCCCGCGCCGGCTCCTGCGAAGGTCGTCACCCCGCCCGCCGCCCCGGCTCCCGCCGCTTCCGGCGGCGCGGCTGCGGTCCAGATCGGCGCCTTCTCTTCGGCGGTCCTGGCCGACAAGGGCTGGAACGACGCCGCGCGCATCGCGCCGGGCGCCGCCGCCGGCAAGGGCAAGCGCGTCGAGCAGATCGAGCGCGACGGCAAGACCCTGTTCCGCACCTCGGTCACCGGCTTCGCCTCGCGGTCTGAAGCCCAAGCCTTCTGCGACGCCCTGAAGGGCGCCGGGAAGTCCTGCTTCGTGAAGTGACGGAGGCCCGGTGAGTCTCGCCTGCATTCTGGGCTGCGCCAGCACACGGCTGACGCAGCATGAGAGGGAGCTCTTCAGGGCCGCCCGGCCCTGGGGCTTCATCCTCTTCAAGCGGAATATCGAGACCCCGGACCAGGTGCGGCGGCTCACCGCTGAACTGCGCGAGACCATCGAGCGGCCGGACGCCCCGATTCTGATCGACCAGGAGGGCGGCCGCGTCGCTCGCCTGCAACCCCCGCACTGGCGGCGCTATCCGCCGGCCCGGGCCTATGCCGAGATCGCCCATAACGATCCGCTGGCTGCTCGCGAGCTGGTCCGCCTCGGCGCACGCCTGATGGCGCATGACCTGACCAGCATTGGGATCAATGTCGACTGCGTGCCGGTGCTGGATGTGCCGGCCCCCGATGGTCACGAGATCATCGGCGACCGCGCCTACAGCAACGATCCTGACCAAGTGGCCCGCCTGGGGCGTGCGGCGGCCGAGGGCCTGATCGCCGGCGGCGTCTTGCCGGTCATCAAGCACATCCCCGGCCACGGCCGCGCCAAGTCTGACAGCCATGAAGAGCTGCCGGTGGTGGATGCGAGCCTGGAGGAGCTGGAGGCACGGGACTTCCAGCCGTTCCGCGCCCTGTCGGACATGCCGATGGCGATGACCGCACACGTTGTCTACAACGCCCTCGACTGGCGTCGGCCCGCCACTCAATCCAAGCGCGTCATCACCCAGACCATCCGCCATTCGCTGGGCTTCGAGGGCCTGCTGATGAGCGACGACCTGTCCATGAAGGCGCTGAAGGGCTCGTTCGAGGCTCGCACCCGCGCCGCCCTGGGCGCCGGCTGTGACGTCGTCCTGCACTGCAACGGCGACATGGCCGAGATGAAGGCGGTGGTCTCCGCCTGCCGTCCCATGTTCGGCAAGGCGAAGAAACGGGCCGAGGCGGCGCTGAACCGCCTGGCGCTTCGACCCGAACCCTTCGATCTGGCCGAGGAACGGGCGCGCTTCGACAGCGCGGTCTCCAGGGCGGTGGCCGGATGAACGACCGCAGCTTCCAGCCGACCTTCGATTTCGATGCGGCGGCGGAGGCGGCCGAAGACGGCGTCGCCCTGGTCATCGACATCGACGGATACGAAGGACCGCTGCACGTCCTGCTGGCCCTGGCCCGCAGCCAGAAGGTGGACCTTCTCAAGCTGTCCATCACCAAGCTGGCTGAACAGTATCTGGCCTTCGTCCACCAGGCCCGCCGCCTGCGTTTCTCGCTGGCTGCCGACTATCTCGTCATGGCCTCGTGGCTGACCTATCTGAAGTCCCGCCTGCTGCTGCCCAAACCCGAGCGGCCCAAGGGCGAAGAGCCGCCTGCCGAGGAGATGGCGGCGCAGCTGGCCTTCCGCCTCGCCAAGCTCGACATGATGCGCAAGGCGGTGGATGCCCTGAACAGCCGTCCGTTGCTGAAGCGGGACATCTTCGCGCGCGGCGACCCCGAGGCGATCAAGGTGGTGCCCTCGACCCGGCTGGAAGGCGACCTCTACAGCCTGATGAGCGCCTACATCGCTCAGCGCAAGCGCGAGGAGAGCCGCCGCTACGCCCCACGCCCGCCCACGGCGTACGCGCTTGAAGAAGCCCGTGACCGCCTGCGCTCGCTCCTGCCTGAGATGGAGGGGTGGACCACCCTGGACACCGTCGCCCCGCCGCAGGGTGCGCAAGGCGAGGAAGGACCTAGCCGCGCTTCGTTCCTGGCCTCGACCCTGTCCGCCAGTTTGGAGCTGGTGAAGGAAGGGGCGCTGGAGGCTCGCCAACTGGATCACTTCCAGGACATCTATCTGCGCCGCCGCGAGATGCAGGCGGCTGAACCGACGCTGCTGTGATGGACGAAACTCTCATCGAACGGGCGATCGAGGCCCTGCTGTTCGCGGCGGCCGAGCCGATCGGCGAGGCAGATCTCGCCCGCCGCCTGCCTGAGGGCGCCGACGTGGCCGCCGGCATCAAGGCCCTGCGCCGTCGCTATGAGGGCAGGGGGGTTGAGCTGGTCTGCGTCGCCGACCGCTGGCGGTTCACCACGGCCGCCGATCTCGCCTATCTGATGACCGAGGAGCGGGAAGAGCCGCGCCGCCTGTCCAAGGCCGCCCAGGAAACCCTTGCCATCGTCGCCTACCACCAGCCAGTCACCCGGGCCGAGATCGAGGCCGTACGCGGCGTCCAGGTCAGCCGGGGCACGCTCGACGTTCTGCTGGAGCTGGGGCTGGTGCGTATGCGCGGCCGCCGCCGCACGCCGGGCCGTCCAGTGACCTTCGGCACCACGGACGCCTTCCTGGAGCACTACGGCCTGGCGAATCTGGCCGACCTGCCGGGCATGGCGGAGATGAAGGCCGCCGGCCTGCTGGACCTCAACCTGCCGCCGGGCTTCTCGGTCCCCGATCCCACCGGTCTGCGCGAAGGCGAGATCGAGGATCCCCTGGACGAGGGAGAGACGCCCGAGTTCGCCCAGGACTTCCTGGGCGAGGAAGAGGCGTAGAGCGCACAAGCCGCCGGGCCGAAGGACGCAGGGTTCGCTTACGCCTCGCCAAGGTCTATATTCTGTGCGAAACGCACGGTTCCGTCGGAGCGGCCTGAGGATGGGCCCCGACGTTAGGGAGCATACTCGTCATGGGTTCGATGAGCTGGATTCACTGGGTGATCGTGATCGCGGTCGTGGCGCTGCTGTTCGGCGGCCGCGGCAAGCTGTCCGGCATCATGGGCGACGCGGCCAAGGGCATCCGCGCCTTCAAGGACGGCCTTAAGGAAGAGGACAAGAAGGACGAGTCCAAGCCGCTTCCGCGCACCGAAGCGGAAAAAGAAGAGCTGCGTAGCTAGTTTTGCATCGCGCGGGCTTGCGGCTTCGCGCGATGACGCCACAAATTTTTCCGGAGCGTGACGGACGCCGAAACCGGCTTCCACTTGTCGCTGTCACGCTCTAAGGGCCTCTCATGCTTCCCGAGATCGGCGCCACCGAACTAATGGTCATCGCCGCGGTCGCTCTGATCGTGGTCGGACCCAAGGACCTTCCTGTCCTGCTTCGCAAGCTTGGGCAGTTCGTCGCGCGCCTGCGCGGCATGGCCAACGAATTCCGCGCGTCGTTCGACGAGATGGCCCGCCAGTCGGAACTGGACGAGCTGCGCAAGGAAGTGGCCGCCATGCGCGCCGGCCAGTTCACCGATCCGGTGCAGAGCGCCGCCGACGCCGCAAAGGACGCCAGCGTCGATCAGGTGTTCAACGACATCGACGCCAGCCTGAAGGACAGCGGCATGTCCTTCCCGCCCACCAGCTTCGCCGCTCAGAACGAACCCGCCGCCATCGAAGCGCCGGTCGAAACCCCGGCGAAGCCCAAGCGAAAGGCCGCGCCGAAGAAGGCCTCCGCTCCTAAGCCGGCCGCCGCTAAAGCTCCGGCCAAGAATGCCGCGCCGAAGAAAGCCCCCGCCAAGACGGCCAAGGCTGCGACCAAGGCCAAGTCATGAGCGACTACAACGACGACGAGATCGAGGCTTCGCGCGCGCCGCTGCTCGACCACCTGGTCGAGCTGCGCAATCGCCTGATCATCTGTGTCGCGGCGCTGTTCGTCGGCTTCGGCCTCTGCTTCGCTTTCGCCGACACCCTCTATGTTTTCCTGCTGCGTCCGTTCGAAGTGGCAGCCGGTCTGATGGCCGCCCAGAAGGCCAGCGGCGGCAAGCATGGTCCCTTCGACCTGTTCTTTTCCCTGCTGGGCCTGAAGGAGATTCCGCCTCTGGCCCCGGGCGCGCTGAAGCTGGTCTTCACGGCGCCGCTGGAGTTCTTCTTCACCAAGCTGAAGCTGGCCGCCTTTGGCGCGGTGGCGATCTGCTTCCCGGTCCTGGCCTTCCAGCTCTATCGGTTCGTGGCGCCGGGCCTGTACAAGAAGGAACGCAAGGCTTTCCTGCCGTTCCTACTGGCCTCGCCGGTGCTGTTCATGCTGGGCGCGACGCTGGTTTACTATGTCATGCTGCCCTTTGTTCTGTGGTTCTCCCTGAGCCAGCAGATTGTCGGTTCCGGCAACATCTCGGTCGAACTGCTGCCCAAGGTGTCGGACTATTTCACCCTGGTGACCTCGTTGCTGCTGGCCTTCGGCCTGTGCTTCCAGCTTCCGGTGGTGCTGTCCCTGGCCGGTCTGGCCGGTCTGGTGAACGCCCAGATGCTGCGCACAGGCCGCCGCTACGCCATCGTCGGCGTCTTCGTGGTCGCCGCCATCGTCACGCCGCCCGATCCGATCAGCCAGCTCATGCTCGCGATCCCGATCTGCCTGCTGTACGAAATCTCGATCTGGTGCGTCTGGCTTATCGCCCGCAACCGGCAGGTCGAGGACGAAGCCGGTCAGGACTTGGTCACCACCTAAGAGTCTGCTTCTAGAGCGCTTCTGCGGGTTGGCGCCCTGAGCAACGCGCCTTAAGGAAAGCGGCTCTCCCGCTTGCCCGAGAAGACCGATGCACGACATCAAGGCCATCCGCGAAAACCCCGACCTGTTCGAGACGGTTTGGTCCGCGAAAGGCTTCTCCGGCAAGGCCGCCGAAGCCGTCGCCCTGGACGCCGCCCTGCGCAGCGCCCAGACCGCCGTTCAGGAAGCCCAGGCCAAGCGCAACGAAAGCTCCAAGCTGATCGGCGCCGCCAAGGCCAAGAAGGACGAGGCCGAAGCGGCCCGCCTGATGGCCGAGGTGGAGGCGCTCAAGGGCGTCCTCGCCGAGCAGGGCGTGGTGGAGGCCGAGAAGGCCGCTCAACTGCATGACCTGTTGGCTGGTCTGCCCAATATTCCCTATCCGGACGTGCCCAAGGGCGACGATGAGGAAGGCAATATCGAGCAGCGCCGTTGGGGCGACGCCGCAAGCCTGCCGGCCGGCAAGCTTTCCACCGTGAAGGACCACGTCGACCTGGGCGAAGCGCTTGGCGGCATGGACTTCGAAGCGGCCGCCCGCATGAGCGGCTCGCGGTTCGTGGTGCTGAAGGGGCAGGTCGCCCGCCTGGAGCGCGCCATCGGCCAGTTCATGCTGGACCTGCAGGTCGGCGAGCATGGCTACACCGAGGTCAATCCGCCGGTTCTGGTGAAGGCGCCGGCCCTGTTCGGCACCACCCAGTTGCCGAAGTTCGAGGACGACCTCTTCAAGACCACGGACGACCGCTACCTGATCCCGACGGCTGAGGTCACCCTGACCAACATCGTCCGCGAGCAGATCCTGACGGAGGAGGAGCTGCCGCTCCGCCTGACCGCCCTGACCAACTGCTTCCGCGCAGAGGCGGGGTCCGCCGGCCGCGACACCCGCGGCATGATCCGCCAGCACCAGTTCAGCAAGGTCGAACTGGTCGCCATCACCACGCCCGACGCTTCCGCCGAAGAGCACGAGCGCATGACCACCTGTGCGGAGGCGGTGCTGAAGCGCCTCGAACTGCCGTTCCGCACCATGCTGCTGTGCACTGGCGACATGGGCTTCGGCTCGCGCAAGACCTATGATCTGGAAGTTTGGCTGCCGTCGCAGAACACCTTCCGCGAGATCAGCTCCTGCTCGAACTACGGCGAGTTCACCGCTCGGCGCATGGAGACCCGCTACCGCAAGACCGGCGAGAAGGGGACGCACTTCGTCCACACGCTCAATGGCTCTGGTCTCGCCGTCGGCCGCACCCTGGTCGCCGTGCTCGAGAACTATCAAGACGAAAACGGCCGCATCGCCATCCCATCGGTCCTGCAGCCCTATATGGGCGGCCTGACGCACATCGGGGGCTGAGCGCCGTGCGGATTCTGCTGACCAACGACGACGGCATCCACGCCGAGGGCCTGCAGGCGCTGGAGAAGATCGCCCACGCCCTGACCGACGATGTCTGGGTCTGCGCGCCCGAGACTGAGCAGTCGGGCGTCGGTCGCGCCCTGTCCCTGTCCGCGCCGATGCGGGTGCGCCGGATCGAGCCGCGCAGGTTCGCCGTCGCCGGCACGCCGACCGACTGTGTCATGCTGGCCGTGCAGGATCTGATGGACGGGCGGCCGGACCTGATCCTGTCGGGCGTCAACCGGGGTCACAACATCGCCGAGGACGTGTCCATGAGCGGCACGGTCGCCGGCGCGATCCAGGGCATGGCCCTAGGCATCCCGGCGATCGCCATGAGCCAGTCCCTGCGCGCCTTCCACGACAGCGAGCGGGCCCTGTTCGATACGGCCGCGACGCACGGCCCCGGCATCATCGAGCGGTTGACCGAGCTGGGCTGGCCCAAGGACGTGATCATCAACATCAACTTCCCGAACCTGCCCGCCGACCAGGTGAGTGAAGTGGAGGTCACCCGCCAGGGCTTCCGCGACGTTTCGAACATGCACGCCGAGCGCCGCACCGACCTGCGCGGCCGAGACTATTACTGGATGGGCTTCCACAACGAGACCTCGCGCCCCGCTGACGGCACCGATATCAAGGCTGTGTACGAAGGGCGCATCTCGGTGACGCCGCTGCACATCGATCTGACGCACCACGACACGGTCCACCAGATGAAGGGCCTGCTCGGCGGCGCCATCCCCAAAGTGAAGGCGGGCTGATGGCCAAGGCTCCCAAGACCGACGATACGCCCGAGACGCAGATGGCCCGGCTCATCCTCGCCCTGCGCTCGCAGGGGGTGACCGAGCCCGGCGTGCTGAACGCCATCGAGAAGACTCCGCGCGACCTGTTTACGCCGGACCTGTTCAAGGAGCGGTCCTGGGAGGACTCGGCCCTGCCGATCGCCTGCGGCCAGACGATCAGCCAGCCGTTCATCGTCGGCCTGATGACCCAGGCCCTGACCCTGGAGCCGCGCTCGCGCATTCTGGAGATCGGCACGGGCTCCGGCTACCAGACCGCGATCCTCTCTCGCCTGGCGCGGCTGGTTTATACGGTGGAGCGCTACCGCACCCTGATGAAGGAGGCGGAGGCCCGCTTCTCGACCCTGGGTCTCACCAACGTGATCACCAAATTCGGCGATGGCGGCGAGGGCTGGGCCGAGCAGGCGCCTTTTGACCGCATTTTGGTCACGGCAGCGGCGCCAGATGAACCCAAGACGCTGCTCAGCCAGCTCAAGCCCAACGGCGTGCTCGTCGCGCCGATCGGCAAGGGGCCGGTCCAAACCCTGAAGCGCTACGCCGGCGACGGCCAAGGGGGCTTCAAGGTTGAGGTCCTGTGCGATGTGCGTTTCGTGCCGCTTCTCGACGGCGTGGCGCGCGAGCTCTAGAGCGCTTTCCGCCTGTCCGACAGCCGGGAGACGCCCGCGGAGAATCGCCGTGGATCGTCGGCTATTTTGTCGTGCTTAACGCGGGCTTAACGCTGTGCCCGCACCTGTAGGGACTGTGTGAGTTGAAAGAAGGTTCAGCGATGACGGACAACAAACCCCGCAACACGCTGATCGTCGCAAGCCTGATGGCGCTGTCCGCCGCGCTCGCCAGCGCCGCGTCCGCCCAGACCCCTCGTTTCCCGATCACGCGGGAGGCGCCGCGCGGCGAAGGCCTGCGGATGCCCAAGCCGAATTTCCCGATCCGCAGCTCCTCCGCCGCCGAGACGGTGGCGGCCACGGCGCCGTCCTATTCCCCGCCGCCGTCGGTTTCGGGCGCGCGCATCACCAGCACCGCCATTCCGGACGCCGCGCCTTCGACGGTCCGCGCGCCGACCCCCGTGAGCAGCCGTGAGCTGGCGCCGCTGGAGCCGGCCGGCGTCTCCCAGGCGCCGGACAACGGCTCCTTCGAAATCGCTCTGGCCCAGACCCGCAGCCGGCGCAGCGGGTCGGCGGTTCGTGAGACGGCTTCGTCCGAATACACCGTCAAACGCGGCGACAATCTCGCCTCCATCGCCCGTTCGCTGGGCGTCAGCCAGGATGCCCTCGCCGAAGCCAACGGGCTGCGTTCGCCGTATCGCCTGGACGCTGGTCAGAAACTGAAGGTCCCTGGCGCGAGCGGCGGGCTTCGCGGCTCGGTCAGCTCGGAAGCGGCCGCCAGCTCCTATAAGGTCCAACGTGGCGACACCCTGGCGACCATCGCCAAGGCCCAGGGCGTGTCGATCGAGGACATCGCTACCGCCAACGGCCTGAGCTCGCCCTATCGCCTGACCGCCGGCCAGACCCTGAAGGTCCCAGGCGGCGCGGAGCCGGCGCGCTCGACTTCGACCTCGGCGCCCAGCCGTGCGCCGGAGCGCCGCGCCGAGAGCAGCACGCATACCGTCGCGGCAGGCGACACCCTGTTCGCCCTGGCCCGCAAGTACGACACCACGCCCACCGCTATCGCCGAGGCCAGCGGCATCTCCGCCAACACCGGTCTGCGCGTCGGCCAGAAGCTGACCATCCCGGGGCAGGGCGGCTCGACGCCCGCCCGCGCCGAACCGGCGGTCGAGCGGCCCGCGCCGGTCACCAGCCGCCCGAACCAGGTCCGCCCCGCCCGCGAGGAGCCGGTCGCCGAGGCTCCGACCGCTTCGGACGCTCCCGGCGGCGGACGTGTGATCAGCGTTGATGGCCCGGCCAAGACTTACACGGTCAAGAAGGGCGACAATCTCGACGAAATCGCCGATCGCATGGGCATGAGCCGCCGTGAGCTGGCCAGCCTGAACGGCCTGAAGTCTCCCTACCGCCTGACGGTCGGCCAGCGCCTGAAGGGCGAGGCCACCAAGGCCAAGGCCTATGTGGTTGAAAGCGGCGACACCCTGGCGGTGGTCGCTCAACGCTTTGGCGTCACCACCCGCGCCCTGGCGGCCGAGAACAACCTGCGCTCCACGGCCAAGCTGAAGTCCGGCCAGCGCCTGATCCTGCCGGACGGTTATCGTGATCGCGGCGCGCCCAAGCCGGCCAGCTCGACCCCGGCGCCTGTGCGCGAAACCACTCCGGCGCCGACCACGACGCCGAGCGCCCCCTTGCCGTCCGCTCCGCAGCCCTACAGCGGCACGCCGACCCGTCCGACAACGCCGCCCGCTACGTCTTCGCGCCCGCAGATCGCCGACGCTACGCCGTCGCTGAGCGAGACGGAGATCGTCGCCGCCGGCAAGGGCCGCTTCGTGT
The DNA here is from genome assembly GCF_029543125.1 of Caulobacter segnis. Taxonomy (GTDB): domain Bacteria; phylum Pseudomonadota; class Alphaproteobacteria; order Caulobacterales; family Caulobacteraceae; genus Caulobacter; species Caulobacter segnis_D. Next base: position 297,216 of record NZ_JARQWW010000005.1, on the reverse strand, counting down.
GGCCGCTGACCGGCGAGATTCTGTCGGACTTCGGTCCCAAGGCCGGCTCGCAGCGCAATGACGGCCTGAACATCCGCGCCAACGCCGGCGAGGCCGTGCGCTCCGCCGCGGCGGGCGAAGTGGTCTATTCCGGCGATCAGGTTCCCGGCTTCGGCAATCTGGTGCTGGTCAAGCACGCTGACGGCTGGGTCACGGCCTATGCGCACCTTGGCCGCACCGACGTGAAGATGCGCCAGCAGGTGGTGCAGGGCCAGCAACTCGGCCAGGCCGGCTCGACCGGCGGCGTGGCTGAGCCGCAACTGCACTTCGAGGTTCGTTACGCGCCCTCGCCGAAGGAGAAGGCGCGCCCGATCAACCCGTCGCTGGTTCTGCCGCAGTAGTCTCTAGGGATTGAGCTTCACGCCCAGTTCGCCCGCCAGGTCGCGGACGAACTGCCAGGCGATGCGGCCGGATCGCGATCCGCGCAGCTGCGACCATTGCAGGGCGCGGCGCTCCAGATTCTCGACCGTCAGGCCGAAGCGCTCCGAATAGACGCGGATCGCCTCCAGGTAGGTCGGCTGGTCCATAGGCGGGAAGCCCAGCCATAGGCCGAAGCGGTCGGAGACGCTGATCTCCTCCTCGGCATCCTCCTGGGCGGCGATGGCGCCCCGACCTTCCACGTGATCGCGCGGCATCAGGTGCCGGCGGTTGGAGGTGGCGATGAACAGCACGTTTTCCGGCGGGCCGGACACGCCGCCCTCCATGGCCGACTTCAGCGCCTTGGCCGCAGCAGCGCCGTCTTCGAATGACAGGTCGTCACAAAGCACCACGAAGCGCTCCGAACGGCCGCGAAGCTGATCGAACAGGCCGGGCAGGGCGGTCACCGCGTCGCGATCCACCTCCACCAGCTTCAGCGAAGGCTGCGCTTTGGCGGCTTCCATGAAGGCCGCCTTGGCCATGGAGCTCTTGCCCGTGCCGCGCACGCCCCACAGCAGGACGTCGTTGCACGGCAGGCCCGTGGCGAAGCGCTGCAGATTCTGCAGGAACTTCTCTTTCTGACGGTCGACGCCCACCAGAAGGTCCAGCGCCATCGGATAGTCTGGAGCCGGCAAGAAAGCGCCGGTCTCCGGATCATGACGGAACAGACGGGCGCCGCTGAAGTCCGGTTCAGGCGTCGCAGCGGGGGCGATCCGCTCGAGGGCTTCGGCGATGCGGGCGAGAAGGGGGGAGAGGTCCTGGCTCATGGTGTGGCTATAAGCCTCCGGCCGCTCATTGCAAAAGGGGAGGCGAGCGCATAGCTTCCGCCGACCTGAAAACGGCCCCGTTCCACGAACGAAGAGCCGCAAGAGACATATTGGAGACGTGATGAACCCGGCCGCCGGTCCCCAGGATTTCCTGATCCAGATCGCCCCGATCCTGCTGCTCGTGGTGCTGTTCTACTTCCTCATGATCCGTCCGCAGCAAAAGCGGATGAAGGAACACGCCGCGCTGCTGGCCGGTCTGAAGCGCGGCGACAACGTCGTCCTGTCCAGCGGCATCCTCGGCAAGATCGTGCGCGTCGAGGAAAAGGAAGTCGGCGTCGAGATCGCCACCGGCGTCACCGTGAAGGTGGTGAAGGGCATGATCACCGAGGTCCGCACCCGCGGCGAACCGGCCAACGACTAAAGGCCCGCAGGCGAACACCCCTTCATGATCGCTCTCTCACGCTGGAAAATCGTCCTCGTTGTCCTGGCGCTCGTGCTTGGGGTGCTTTTCGCCCTGCCGAACGTCCTGCCGCAACGGACGTTGGATTCTCTGCCTGGCTGGATGCCCAAACAGCGGCTCAACCTCGGTCTCGACCTTCAGGGCGGCTCCTATCTGCTGCTGGAAGTCGACACCCAGGCTCTGCGCACCGAACGCCTGAACAACATGGTCGAGGACGTGCGCACGACCCTGCGTAACGACCAGATCGCGTTCAGCGGCCTCGGCGAGCAGAATGGCCGCATCACGGTGCTGATCACCGACCCGGCTCAGGCCAACGCGGCTGCGAACACCCTGCGCAACACGGTCGGCGCGCCCCTGGCGGGCACGCCGGGCGGGCGTGACGTCAATGTCACCCTGCAGGGGCAGCGTATCGAGATCGCCTTCGTCGCCGCGGCGTTCAACGCCGAGGCGGCCAAGGCCGTGGACCAGTCCATCGAAATCATCCGTCGCCGGATCGACCAGATGGGCACCAAGGAACCGGCGATCAACCGCCAGGGCACCAACCGCATCGTCGTCCAGGCGGCGGGCGAGAGCGACCCTGAGCGCCTGAAGAACGTCATCGGCCAGACCGCCAAGCTGACCTTCCAGATGGTTGATGAGACCGTCACGCCGGAAGAAGTCGCGGCCGGCCGCATTCCGCCCGGCTCGGTCTACCTTCCCAGCGAAGACGGCTACGCGCCGGGCTATGTCCTGAAGAAGCGCGCCGTCGTCACCGGCGAGATGCTGACCGACGCCCAGCAGCAGTTCGACCAGCAGTCGGGCAGCCCGGTGGTGTCCTTCCGCTTCAACGGCCAGGGCGCCCGCCGCTTCGGCGACGCCACCGCCGCAAACATCGGCAAGCGTTTCGCCATCGTCCTGGACAACAAGGTCATCTCCGCTCCGGTCATCAACACCGCCATCACCGGCGGTTCGGGTCAGATCACCGGCAACTTCACCGTCCAGACCGCCAACGACCTGGCGGTGCTGCTGCGGGCCGGCGCGCTTCCCGCGCCGCTGAAGGTCGAAGAGCAGCGCACTGTGGGCGCCGAGCTGGGCGCCGATGCTGTCCGCGCGGGCGCCATCTCCATCGCCATCGGCTTCGTGGCCGTGGTGGTGTTCATGCTGCTGGCCTATGGCGGGCTGTTCGGGGGCACGGCGGTGCTCGCCCTGTTCCTGAACGTGATTCTGCTTGTGGCCATCCTGTCCCTCACCCAGGCGACGCTCACCTTGCCCGGCATCGCCGGCATGATCCTGACCCTCGCGGTGGCGGTGGACGCCAACGTGCTGGTCTACGAGCGCATGCGTGACGAGGAGAGGGCGGGGAGACCGCCGCTGTCGGCCATGGACATCGGCTTCAGCCGGGCGCTGGTGTCGATCATCGACGCCAACGTGACCTCGCTGATCTCGGCGCTGATCATGTTCCAGTTCGGCTCGGGCGTGGTGAAAGGCTTTGCCTGGACCCTCTCGGTCGGCGTGTTCACCTCGCTGTTCACGGCGCTGCTGGTCACCCAGGTCCTGCTTGGCCTGTGGTTCCGCTCGGCCCGTCCCAAGAAACTTCCGATTTAAGGGACGAGACCATGCATTGGCCCCTGATCAAGAACCTCCCGCACGTCACCAACTTCCGCTTCACGAAGCTGGCGCCGTATCTGGCCGTGGTGTCGGTCATCTTCGTCATCGCTTCGGGCGTGTCGCTGTTCACCCGCGGGCTGAACCTCGGCACGGACTTCGCCGGCGGCACCATGATGGAGATCCAGACCCCTGGTCCGGCTCCCATCGGCGACCTGCGCGCCAGCCTCGGCCAGATGGGCGCCGAGGACCCGCAAGTGCAGTCGATCGGCTCCGTGAACGCGGCGATCCTTCGCTTCCGCCTCGCCGAGAACGTCAACTCGATCGAAGGCGCGGAAGTCATCAAGAAGCAGCTGGCCGAGAAATTCCCCGGCATTCAGTTCAAGCGCGTGGACATCGTCGGCCCGAAGGTCTCGGGCGAGCTCTTCCGCTCGGGGTTCACTGCCCTGTCGATCGCCATGGGCCTGATGCTTCTCTACATCTGGATCCGCTTCCAGCTGCAGTTCGGTGTGGCCGCCGTCGTGGGCGTGCTCCATGACGCGGTGCTGACCCTCGGCATGCTCTCGGCGCTGCACATCGAGTTCTCGATGACCACCATCGCCGCGCTGCTGACCGTGGTCGGCTACTCGATGAACGAGAAGGTCATCACCTTCGACCGTCTTCGCGAGAACCTGCGCAAGTACAAGGTCACGCCGCTGCGCGACCTGATCGACCTGTCGGAGAACGAGCGTCTGTCGCGCACCCTGATCACCGGCTCGACGGCGCTGCTGGCGCTGGCGGGCATGTTGTTCCTGGGCGGTCCGACCCTGTTCCCGCTGATCTTCACCCTGGTCTTCGGCATCCTGATCGGCACCTACTCGTCGATCTACGTGGCCCTGCCGCTCGTCCTCGTGTGGGGTGTGAATCGCGGCGCGGGCGACGCGGCGCCGGCCAAGGCCTGATCCAATCATGCGTCAGCCGCCGTCCATCGACGCCTACGGGGACGGCGGCTTTCGCGTGCAGGGCAAGCGGCACGAGGGGTCGCTCCTGCTGCTGGACGACCAGCCGCATGTCTGGCCGGTCCGCAGCCTGGCCGAACTGAAGCCCGAGGACTTCGCCGACGTGGTCGCGGCGGGGCCGGGCGTCTCCGAATTCATTCTTCTGGGCACGGGCGCCGTCATGGCCCCGCCGTCGCGCGCTGTGAAGGACGCCATGCGCGCCGCTGGCCTCGGTCTGGAGTTCATGTCCACCGAGGCGGCGGCCAAACTCTACAACGTTCTGGCCACCCAGGGACGCCGCGTGGCGGTGGCTCTGATCGCCATCTGATGGCGGTGTTCACAGCTTTGCGGAAAAGGTTCGCAAAAGCGCCTTGCCCCGACCGAATGGGCGGGCTATAGGCGCAACCCTTCCTGCCGGCGGATGCGTAGCTCAGCGGGAGAGCACCTCGTTCACACCGAGGGGGTCACAGGTTCAATCCCTGTCGCATCCACCATTCCTTCTCTGAAAATCAGTCAGGCCGCGCCGGCCATCCAGGCGCGCACCACGCCGTCCAGTTCGTCGAAGTGGTCGATGACGATGTCGCCGCCCAGCTCGCGCGCGGGGGCCTCGGTGTAGCCGAAGCTGACCACCACCACCGGCACCTTGGCGTTCTTGCCCGCGCCCACGTCAGTGATGCTGTCGCCGACCAGGATGGCGCGGTCGGGACGGCCGCCGACGGCTTCGATGGTGGTCAACAGGTGGCGAGCGTCCGGCTTGGGGGCGGGGGCCTGGTCCTGGCCCACCACCGCGTCGAACAGACGGGTGAGGTCCAGGGCGTCCAGCAGGGCCTCGGACAGGCCGGTCAGCTTGTTGGTGCAGACACAGAGCTTGGCGCCGTCAGCGCGCAGCTTCTCCAGCGCCGCCACGGTTCCGGGGAACGGCGTGCTCTCCAAGGCGATGCGGTCCAGATAGACGGCGATGAAGCGCTCCACCAGCCTGGGCGCGCGATCGGCGTCCAGCGGCGCGCCCGCGGCGGCGAAGCCCATCTCCAGCAAGGCCTTGGCCCCGCGGCCCACCATCAGGCGAACCTCGTCATAGGGCAGGGGGCTGAGCCCCTCTTCCGCGAGCACGGTGTTGAGCGAACCGATCAGGTCGGGCGCGGTGTCCACCAAGGTGCCGTCGAGATCGAAGGCGATGGTCAGGCCGGAAAGCGGGAGCTGGTCATGCATAAGGCCGCCGTTTCCGCTAAACGCGAAGGGAAAGCAATGCAGGAGCGCGAGTCGCCATGAGCACCGCCGCCGCCAATGGGCGTCCCCGCGCCGCCGTCATCCTGGCCGCCGGCCAGGGGACGCGCATGAAATCGCCGACGCCCAAGGTGCTGCATCGGATCGGCGGCCGCACCATGCTGGACCACGCCATCGACGCGGCCGAGAGCCTGGGCTGCGAGCGCATCGTTGTGGTGGCTGGGACCCACAGCCCTCAGGTCGGCGCGCATGTGGCCAAGCGGCTAGGCGAGGCGTCCGTGGCCATTCAGGATCCGCCCCTGGGCACGGGCCACGCCGTCCTGGCCGCCAGGAAGGCCCTGGAGGGCTTCGATGGCGATGTGGTGGTCACCTATGCCGACTGCCCCATGCTGAGCGCCCAGACGATCGCGCCGCTGTTCGATCTGCGGGCCGGCGACACCGACGTGGCGGTGCTCGGCTTCGACGCCGCTGAACCGGGCGCCTATGGGCGCCTGATCATCGCGCCGCATCAGATCCTGCTGCGCATTGTCGAGGCCAAAGAGGCGGACGAGACGGTGCTGGCGGTAAAGCACTGCAATTCCGGGGTCCTGGCAGCGGACGCCAAGGTTCTGTTCGACCTGCTGTCCAAGGTCACCAACGACAACGCCAAGGGCGAGTACTACCTCACCGACATCGTGGGTCTGGCCCATGACGCGGGCCTCAAGGCTCGGGTCGCTTTCGCTTCGGAAGAGGCGGTGATGGGTGTGAACTCCCAGGCGGAGCTTGCGGCCGCCGAGGCGGTCTTCCAACGCCGCCGCCGCATCGCCGCCATGGATGGCGGCGTCTCCATGACCGCGCCGGAAACGGTGTTCCTGTCCTGGGACACCGAACTGGCGGCTGGCGTGACCGTCGAGCCGAACGTGGTCTTCGGTCCTGGCGTAAGTGTGGCCTCCGGCGCTCAGATTCGGGCCTTCAGCCATCTGGAGGGCGCAGTGGTCCATGAGGGCGCGGAGATCGGCCCCTACGCCCGCCTGCGCCCCGGGGCGGACATCGGCCGCGAGGCCAAGGTCGGCAACTTCGTCGAGGTGAAGAAGGTCAAGATGGGCGAGGGGGCCAAGGCCAACCACCTGTCCTATCTCGGCGACGGTACGGTGGGCCCGAAGGCCAACATCGGCGCCGGCACGATCTTCTGCAATTACGACGGCTTCGAGAAGTTCGAGACCCACGTGGGCCCTGGCGCCTTCATCGGCTCCAACAGCGCGCTGGTGGCTCCGGTGACGGTGGGCGAGAACGCCATGACCGCCTCGGGCTCGGTCATCACCAAGAACGTCGAAGCGGGAGCCCTGGCCCTGGCCCGCGCCGAGCAGGCCATCAAGCCCGGCTGGGCCACGAAGTTCCGCGCCCTGAAGGCCGCAAAGAAGGGGGCGCAGAAGTGAGCGCCGACGACCAGAAGCGCATCTCCGGCGAAGCCGCCGCCGAACTTGTTCAGAGCGGCATGATCGTCGGCCTGGGCACGGGCTCCACCGCCGCCTGGTTCGTGAAGGCTCTGGCCGCCCGCAAGCTGACGGGGATCAAGGGAGTCCCGACCTCCGAGGCCACCGCCGCACTGGCGACCGAACTGGGCATCCCGCTGCTGGACCTGAACGATGTTTCCGAGATCGACCTGACCGTGGACGGCGCCGACGAGATCGGCCCCGGCCTCTCCTTGATCAAGGGCGGCGGCGCAGCTCTGCTGCGTGAGAAGCTGGTCTGGGAGGCTTCCAAGCGTTGCGTGGTCATCGCCGACGCCGCCAAGAAGGTCGAGACCCTGGGCAAGTTCGCCCTGCCGATCGAAGTAATCGCCTTTGGCCACATCTCCACCAGCCGCCGCATCTGCGACGCCCTGTCGGAGTGCGAGATCGGCATGCCGCCGCGTCTGCGGGTGAAGGACGGCGCGCCGGTGAAGACCGACGGCGGCAATCTGATCTACGATGTGGCCTGCGGCCGTATCGAGGACCCATCGGCCCTGGCGGCGTCCCTCAAGAGCGTTACGGGGGTGGTCGAACACGGACTGTTCCTGGACCTGGCCGAGGAAGCCCTCCTGGGAACTGACGACGGCATAGTGCGCCTGCAACCCTGAGACCCTATCTGTGCGTTCAAGCGTGACTGCATCAGGAGCCATCCATGGCTGATTACGACTACGATCTCTTCGTCATCGGCGCCGGTTCGGGCGGCGTCCGGGCCTCGCGTCTCGCGGCCATGAGCGGCGCCAAGGTGGCCGTGGCGGAGGAGTATCGGGTCGGCGGCACCTGCGTGATCCGCGGCTGCGTGCCCAAGAAGTTCATGGTCTACGCTTCGGAGTTCGCCCACCACTTCAAGGTCGCCGAGAGCTACGGCTGGTCGAAGAGCGAGGCGAAGTTCGACTGGAAGACCTTCATCGAGGCCAAGGACGTCGAGATCGCCCGTCTGTCCGGCATCTATGTGCGCAACCTGCATAACGCCGGGGTCGAGATCCTGCACGGCCGCGCGACCATCAAGGGTCCCAACACCATCGAGATCACGGGCAATGACGCCCGCACGGTGACGGCCAAGAAGATTCTGGTCGCAGTCGGCGGCCGCCCCTCGGTGCCGGAAGATCTGCCGGGCATCGAGCACGTCATCACCTCCGACGAGGCGTTCCATCTGGACGCCCTGCCCAAGCGCATCGTCATCGTCGGCGGCGGCTACATCGCCGTGGAGTTCGCCGGCATCTTCGCGGGCCTCGGCTCCGAAGTGACCCTGGTCTATCGCGGCGCCAACATTCTGCGCGGCTTCGACGACGACATCCGCGCCCACCTGGCCGGAGAACTGGAGAAGCGCGGCATCCGCGTGATCCTCGGCTGCTCGCCCACCAAGATCGAGAAGACCGAAGGCGGCCTCGTCGCGCACCTGGGCAACGGCATCCTCTGCGAGAGCGACCAGATCCTCTACGCCACCGGCCGCAAGCCGCACGTGGACGGCCTGGGCCTCGACACCGTCGGCGTGGAACTGGATGAGAAGGGCGCGGTGAAGGTCGATGACCAATCGCGCACCACGGCGAAGGACATCTGGGCCGTCGGCGACGTCACCGACCGCATCAACCTGACCCCCGTCGCGATCCGCGAGGGCGCGGGCTTCGCCCAGACCGAATTCTACGACAATCCGACCACCTTCGATCATGACAACGTCGCCAGCGCCGTGTTCTCGCAGCCGCCGATCGGCTCGGTCGGCCTGAGCGAAGCTGACGCCCGCCGCAAATTCGGCAAGGTCGACATCTATCGCACCGTCTTCCGCCCGATGAAGTACGCCTTCGGCGGGGGCGAGGAGCGTTGCTTGATGAAGCTGGTCGTCGAGGCCGAGACCCAGAAGGTGGTCGGCGTCCATATCGTCGGCCCCGACGCGCCGGAGATGATCCAGCTCGCCGCGATCGCGGTGAAGATGGGCGCGACCAAGGCCCAGTGGGATTCCACCTGCGCCGTCCACCCGACAGCGGCTGAAGAGCTGGTGACCCTGCGCGAGAAGTACATCCCGCCGGAGCTGGGCGCCGCTTGACCGACGCCTCTGTAGAAGCCGCCCCCCGTCCCACGCGCGGCGAAACCTGGCTGGGGTTCACCGCCGGTTTCGTCCTCGTCCTGACGCCGATCCTCGGCTACCTCGCGCCCCTGGCCTTTGCGCCGCTCATGGGGATCGCAGGGGTGATGGCTCTGCCGCTGCTTCGCCGGCGGTGGGGTTCAATCCTGCCCCTGGCGCCGTTGGTGCTGTTGGCCATCTGGGCTCTGATCTCCCTTGATTGGAGCCCGTACATCGACCTCAAGCCCAAGGCGGCGCTCGAGAACGCGTTGAAGCTGCCGCTGCAGTTGGCGCTCTACGGCTCGGCCGTCCTCGCTTTCGCCCAACTGGCGGCCCGGTCGGCGCGGCGGGCCCAGGCGGTTCTGGCGGGCGGGGCAGGGGCTTTGGCGCTGATCCTGTTCGTGGACGCCCTGTTGGGCGCGACGCTGTATCAGGCGGTGAAGCAGGCGATCGGCGAGCCCATCCGACCGGATCTGGCCCGCCGCAACATCGCCCAAGGGAATTACGTGCTGGCCGTGCTGTTCTGGCCGGCGGCCGTCGCCGCTTGGCGCAGCGGCTGGAAGTTGGCCGCGCCGGGCGCGGGGCTGCTGCTGATCGGCGCTTCTGGCTTGCTGGGGGCGGATGCTCCGATTCTGGCGCTGGTTCTGGGTGGAGCGGCCTTCGCCGCCGTCCGTTACGGCGGCCGCATCGCCGGTCTGGCCTTCATTCCTCCCATCGCCCTCTATTTCGTGCTGACGCCGATTTTGACGCTTGAAGCCGCCCGTGGCGGCCTCTTCGCCTGGCTGCATCGCGTGGTGGGCCAGTCGTGGGACGCACGCCTGGATATCTGGGCGTTCAGCGCCGCCAAGGTGCTGGAGAAGCCGGCTCTGGGCTGGGGTTTCGACGCCAGCCGCACCTTCGATCCCGCCATACCCCTGCATCCACACAACGCCGCCTTGCAGCTGTGGCTGGAGTTGGGCGCGATCGGCGCGGCCCTGGGCGCAGTGTTCTTCTGCTGTACCGCCTTCAGCCTCGCCAATCGGGCGGAGGAGAACCGTGTCGAAGCGGCCGCGGGTTTCGGAGCCCTTATCGCCTACCTGACCATCGGGGCGATCAGTTTCGGCGTCTGGCAGGAATGGTGGCTTGGGCTGGGAGCGCTGGGGGCATGTTCGTGCATCTTGCTCCACCGATCACGCGGGTAGTGGGTAAAATTTTTCCTTAGTTTCCGATGTAACGAGACATTTTGCGCACGTTTTTTGCTTTGCGGTTTGGTTTAGGGTAGAAGCCTCGCCTTTCTTCTGTTCCTGAGTAGCTGCCATGACGACCCAACGCTGGACCCCGCAGTCCTGGAGAGCCAAACCCGCCAAGCACGTGCCGACGGATTACCCGGATGCGGCTGCTGTGGAACGGGTTGAGGGCACGCTTCGTCAGATGCCGCCGCTCGTCTTTGCGGGCGAGGCCCGTCGTCTGAAGAGCCTGCTGGGCGATGTGGCCCAAGGCCGCGCCTTCCTACTTCAGGGCGGCGACTGCGCCGAGAGCTTCAAGGAATTCCACGCGGACAACATCCGCGACACCTTCCGTCTGATCCTTCAGATGGCGGTTGTGATGACCTTCGCTGGCGGCAAGCCGGTGGTGAAGGTCGGCCGTATCGCCGGCCAGTTCGCCAAGCCGCGCTCCGAGCCGATCGAAACGATCGACGGCGTGACCCTGCCGTCCTACCGGGGCGACAACATCAACGGCATGGGCTTCAACCCGGAAGAGCGCATCCCTGACCCGGACCGCCTGCTGAAGGCCTATGCCCAGTCCGCTTCGACCCTGAACTTGCTGCGCGCCTTCGCCACCGGCGGCTACGCGGACCTCTACAACATCCACCGCTGGACCCTCGGCTTCGTGGACGGCAGCCCGCAGGGCGCGCGATACCGCGAGCTGTCCGAGAAGATCAGCGAGTCTCTGGCCTTCATGGCGGCCATCGGCGTGACGCCGGAGACCTATCCGGGCCTGCATCAGGTGGATTTCTTCACCAGCCACGAAGCCTTGCTGCTGGGCTTCGAGGAAGCCATGACTCGCGTCGATTCCACCTCGGGCGACTGGTACGACACCAGCGCCCACATGCTTTGGATCGGCGAGCGCACCCGTCAGCTGGACGGGGCGCACATCGAGTTCATGCGCGGCGTGAAGAACCCGATCGGCGTGAAGTGCGGCCCGACCATGGAGCCGGACGACCTGCTGCGCCTGATCGACGCCCTGAACCCCGCTGACGAGCCGGGCCGCCTGACCCTGATCGGCCGCTTCGGCGCCGACAAGATCCACGACCGCCTGCCGCGACTGATGGAAGCCACCAAGCGCGCCGGCCGCACCGTGGTCTGGTCCACCGACCCGATGCACGGCAACACGCTGAAGGCCGCCAACGGCTACAAGACCCGGCCCTTCGACCGGATCCTGGCCGAGGTCCGCGGCTTTGTCGAAGTGGCCGAGGCCGAGGGCGTCCACCCCGGCGGCGTCCACCTGGAGATGACCGGCCAGAACGTCACCGAATGCCTCGGCGGGGCCCGCGCCCTGTCGGAAGGGGACTTGGCCGACCGCTACCACACGCACTGCGACCCGCGCCTGAACGGCGAGCAGGCGCTGGAGCTGGCGTTCCTGATGGCTGAAAAGCTGAAGGCCGCCCGTGACGGCGGCCTGCGCAAGGCGGGCTAAGTCCCGCTACCGGTTGAGGAAGAACTCGACCGGGGCTGAAATCTCGATCCGCTCGCCTCGCAGATGACGCGGGGCGGGCGGAAACGGATCGGCCCGCGCCAGCATGGCGATGACTTCCGCGTCCAGCATCTGATGGCCGGAGCTGCGGATCACGTCGCCGTCCAGCACGTGTCCGGTGCGATCCACCACAAAGCGAATTTCGACGATGCCTTCCTCGCGGCGCATGCGCGCCTTGCGGGGATAGGTCTTGTGCGACTCCAGCCAGGTGCGCAGGCGCGAGGCGTAGTCCTTGCCGGCGCCATGCGGCGCGTCCACGTCCATGCCGGTCGCATTTCCCACCCGGCGGGCCGGCGCGGCGACGGGCGTCGACGCGATCGGGCCGGAACTCGGCGGCGCTACGTCAGCGACGGCCTGCCGGGTGGGTTGCGAAGCCGCCGACGCTGCTTCCGTCCGGGGGGATGAGTCCCGGATCGCCGAGGAAAGGGGGACAACCTCGGGCGGCGGCGGCGGTTTCAACGGTTCGGCCTTCGTCTCAGGCTCCGCGGGCGCGGAAGCCGACTCGACGGCCGGAGCAGGGGACGGAGCCGACGGCGCGCGGGAGACGACTTCGCCGCCCCGCACTTCCGCCAGCTCCGCGGACATCATGATCGGCTCCTGCATCATCCGGGTGGTGGGCTGAAGGCCCACCAGCATGGAGAGAGCGACGAGGCCATGGGCCCCGGCCGCGCCCGTCCAGGCGATCCAGCGGATGCGGGAAGCAGACCTCATCAGCTTAGAAGGTCTTGCCGACCGTCAGCTTGAAGGTCCGGCCTTCGGCGTCCAGGGACGCCAGGTGGCGGCGGAACTTCTTGTCGCCGAGGTTGTCGACGGCGGCGCGGACATCCAGGCCTTCGAGCAGGCCGCCGCGGGGTTTCCAGCTCAGGAACAGGTTGTGGATGCTGTAGCCGGCGGTCCGCTCCGAGGCGATGGAGACCTCGCTCTGGTCGGAGGCGAACTCGCCACGCCAGCCGGCGGTGACGCCCTTCTGGGCCCAGTGGTAGCCGACCGTCAGGTTCAGCTCGTCCGCCGGGATGGTGTTGAGCGGCACCTTGCGGATGCGGTCCTCACCCTCGATGAACGCCAGACCCGCACGGGCGAACACGCCGCGCGAGGCGTATTCGGCCTCGATCTCGACGCCTTCGAAGCGGCTCTCACCCAGGTTGATGAAGTAGGCCGAAGTCGCCGTGCCGCGGGTGATCAGGTTCGACACGTCGTTGCGGAAGGCCGTGGTCTTCAGACGAACCGCGTCGCCCGGCAGGGCTACGCCGTCGAAGGACAGGGTGAAGCCGAGCTCGTAGTTGTCGGATTCTTCCGGCTCCAGGTTCAGGGCGAAGTTCGTCGCCGTGGCGTTGGTGCGGCTGTAGATTTCGTCCAGCACGGGCATGCGCACCGTGTGAGCAATCGAGCCGAACACCGAGAAGTTGTCGTTGAAGCTGTAGAGGGCGGCGATCTTCGGGGAGACCGCGTCATCCTTCACCACCGTGCGGGTGGTGACGCCGGCGCCGGGCTCAAGCTTGGTCCAGTCGACGCGGACGCCCGGGATGATGGTCAGCTTGTCCGACCAGACGAATTCCGCCTGAGCGTACAGACCGTACTTCTCCATGTTGCCTTCCGGGTGCGTCGCGGCCCCCGGCGTGGTGGAGCCGCTGGTGGTGACGCGCGGGTTGCGGCGCTCCTGCTTGTAGCCTTGCGCGCCGACGAACAGGAACGCGCTCCAGTCGGGGCTCAGGGTGAACTTGGACTGGTTCTCGATACGGCCCTGCAGGGTCTCGTAAGAGAACTCCGAATAGACCACGCCAGGCAGGAAGGTGGTTTCGCGCTGCTCGACCTTCGACATGGCGTAGGAGCCCTGCGCCGACAGGTTGAACAGGTTGGAGCCGTTGAAGTCGTTTTCGTAGCCGATGACGGCGGTGTCGTCGTCGACCTTGCGGCGGACCGGCGTGGTGCCGAAGGCTTCGGCTTGGTCATAGATCTGGGTGCTGTCGCTCAGCCAGTTCTGGTAGCTGGCCCAGATGTTGTGACCCCTCTTGCCGTTGATATAGTAGCGGCCCTTCAGAAGGTAGGAGCTGGAGTCCACGTTCGACGGATTGACCTCGACGCCGGCGCCGTTCTCGTAGTGGTCGCTCTTGCGGGCCGTGTACATGGCCAGCAGGTCCAGGTTCTCCACCGGCTTGGCGGCGAAGATCACCGAACCGAAGCGGGCGTTGGCATTGGTCTCATAGCCGCCGCGTACGCGGACGCCGAACTGGTCATCGCCCTTCAGGAAGTCCGACGCGTCCTTGGTGGTGAAGTTGACCACGCCGGCCAGCGCGCCCGCGCCGTACAGGGTGGAGGAGGCGGGGCCGCGCAGGACCTCGACGCGCTTGTACAGTTCCGGCTCCGAGAAGAAGCCGCCCATGCGGTACTGCTCGAAGAACTTCGTGACGCCGTCGACCTGCATCAGGATGCGGCTGTCGGAATCGGCCAGGCCGGTGCCCAGGCCGCGTATGTTGAAGCCCTGGCCCAGCGCGCTGACACCGCCCTGGACGCTGACGCCCGGGATGCCTTCCAGCATGTCGCCGATGGTGGTGGCCTGGGTGTCGTCGATATCGTCCTGGTCCAGCGAGGTCACAGCCTGCGGCGTGTCGATGGCGACCTTTTCGGCGCCGGCCGAGACGATGACGCGGCCCAGCGACAGCTTGGCGGTCGAATCGTCTTGAGCGTGGGCGGCGGTCGTCAGCAGCATGACGGATGCGCCAGCGAGGAGAGCGGTCCTGGACCGCTGCGAAAGAAGCTTCATTATGATCCCCAAGAGATGCGGATGAGTCGCATTAGCGACTTCTGTGTGTCTGCGCGTCTTGGCCCCGACGGCGACGCTTCTCTGCCTGACTAATGATTCAATTGCAAGTGACTCGCAACTGCACTATCGGAGCTGTGCCGGCACCGTCGTCGGCGACACTTTGTTCGGGGCGAGCATGAGACTTCTGAAATCCACCCTGTCGGCCGGCGCGGCCGCGGTTGTGCTGGCGGCGGCGGGTGTCGCGTCCGCGCACATGCCGTACCTGCTGCCGGGCGTCTTCACCCTGGGTGGCCGGGCCAACCACGTGACGCTGCAGTCGGCCTTCACCGAAGATCCCTTCATCGCCGAGGTGGTTCTGAAGTCTGACTTCTTCTTCGCCAAGGACCCCGCGGGCGCCGAGACGCCCATCGCGACGCCGACCTATCTGCGCGACCTGGCCGTGCTCGAAGCCGCCACGCCCGCCGAAGGGACCTACCGCTTCTCGACCGGCCCCCGTCAGGGCCGCAAGGGCAAGATGTACAAGGACGCCAAAGGCGACTGGCTGATGGTGGGCGAGGAAGCCGAAGGCGCGCCCGCCGGCGCCCAGCTCGTCGACGTGGCCAGCATCACCACCGCCGAATCGTATGTCACCAAGGGCAAGCCGACGACCGCGGCCCTGGAGGCCAAGGGCGTGGGTCTGGAGCTGAAGCCCGTGACCCATCCCAGCGACATCGGCGCGGGGCAGGCCGCCAAGTTCCAGCTGCTGTTCGACGGCAAGCCGCTGGCCGGGGCCCTGATCCGCCTCTATCGCGCCGCCGGTGTGTTCGACGGCAAGAAGGTCGCTGGCGAAGCCAAGACCGCCGCCGACGGTACGTTCAGCCTGACCGCTCCCGACGCCGGGCTCTACATGACCATCGTGCGCCACCGCACGGCGTCTCCGGCCGGCGCCGAGACGCCGTACCGCTCCTACACCCACACCCTCAGCTTCGAAGCCGCCCAATAGGGCTGGAGACCGACATGACCATCCGCAAGACGATTCTCTCGGCCGCCCTGCTGACGGTGATCGCCGCTCCTGCCTTCGCCGCCCCGCACGAGCGCAACGCCTTCATCCACGACTACGACGCCAACCACGACGGCGAAGTCACCCAGGCCGAGTTCGACGCCGGTCGTACGGCGCGCTTCAAGGCGACAGACACCAACGGCGACGGCTGGGTCTCGGAAGCCGAATATCTGGCCGAGTATGAAGTCCGCCTGGACGCCAAGCTGGCCAAGTCCGATGCGCCTGCCGAGGACAAGCTGGCCATCCGCCAGCGTGAGGTGCGCCAGACGCACGTCCGCTTCGGCGCCCTCGACAAGGACAAGGACGCCAAGATGACGAAGGCCGAATACGACGCCTCCGGCGCCCGCGCCTTCGCCCAGCAGGACAAGGACAAGAACGGCAAGATCACCAACGCCGACGCTGTTGTCGAAAAGGCCGAGGCCACGACAAAGCCTGCCGCCAACTGACTTCCTCCTGAGGGGAGGCGGCCGCCTCGTGTCTTCGGACCGGGCGGCCGCAGCTCCCTGGACGCCCTTGCCAAGGCCATGAGCCTCGGCCACTTTCCGCCCCCTTCTCTGCGGGGCGATCCATGCTCAACACCCTGATGCGCGCCGATCTGTCGGCCTTGCTGCGGCTCGCCGGCCCGGTGATCCTGGCGCGCCTGGGCATCATGGTCATGGGCCTGACCGACGCCATCGTCGTCGGCCATCATTCCGCCGAACAACTCGCTTTCCACGCCCTGGGCTGGGCGCCCACCGCCGCCATCGTCACCACGGGCGTCGGTCTGTTGGCCGGGGTTCAGGTCATGACCGCCCGCCGCCTCGGCGAAGGCCGTCGCGCCGAGACAGGCCCCATTCTGCGGCGCGGGATCGTCTACGCCTTCTGGGTCGGGGTCATCGCTACGGTCGGCCTGATCCTTGGCGGCCCCCCGATGCTCCATGCCCTGAAGCTGGAGGCCGGTCTGGCGGACGGGGCCAGCCAGGCGTTGCTGGTTTTCGCCCTGTCGTTGACGCCTTATCTGATCTCGGTGGCGGCCACCTACTACATGGAAGCCCTATCGCGGCCGGGGCCGGGTCTCGCCATCATGTGGATCGCGAACGGCCTGAACCTGATCCTGAACCTGCTGCTGGTGCCGGGCGTGCTCGGCATTCCCGCCATGGGGGCGGTGGGGTCGGCCTGGGCCACCTTCGGCTCCCGCGTGTTCCTGATGGTCGCCATGCTGATCTGCGTCTTCGGCATGAAGGAGGCGAGGGCGCTGGGCGTCTTCCAGCGTGCGCCGCGCGACCCTGCCTCGGCGGCGGAGCAGCGCAAGGTCGGCTACGGCGCGGGCGCTTCGTACCTCGTGGAGTCCGGGGCCTTCGCGGCCATGAGCGTCGTCGCCGGCCTGGTCGGCGGCCTGGCCGTCGCCGCCTGGGCGGTCGTGCTGAACGTAGCCGCCTTGATCTTCATGGTGCCGCTCGGCCTTGCCACGGCGACCGGCGTGCTGGTCGGCACCGCTTATGGCGCGCGCGACAGGGCGGCGGTGGAGCGCGCCGGCCTGCTCGGCGGCGGCGTGGCCCTGCTGGCGGGGACCCTGATCTCGGTCATCGTCTGGCCCACGGCGACGCTGATCGCCAGCGCCTATACGACGGATAGGGCGCTGCTGGCGTTGACTGCTCCCGCCATCGTTCTGGCCTGTCTCTTCTTCACCGCCGATGCGGTTCAGGTGGTGGCGGCTCAAGCCCTGCGGGCGCGCGGCGACGTGCTGGTGCCGACCATCACCCACGTCATCAGTTATGCCGTGATCATGACGCCCCTGGCGTGGTTCCTGGCCGTGCCTTTGGGCATGGGCCTGAACGGCATCGTCTGGGGCGTCATCGCCGCCAGCCTGGCGGCGGCGGTGTTCCTCTGCACTCGTTTCGAAATGCTGACCCGGCGCGACAGCTTTTAGGCGTCAGACCCCCAGGATCCAGCCTTCTTCCTGCTCGACGGCGTCCAGCACGTCGGTCGAGACGGCGCTCTGCGGACCGAAAGCGGCGCCCAGCTTGCCGGCTTCGTCCAAGCGGGCGAACTGCTCGCACACGGCGCGGACCTGGGCGCGGTCGATGATCTCGTCACCTTCGGGCTTCACCTCAGCCAGGGCGGGGTAGATTTCGGCGACGACCGCCTCCAGCCCGTCCAAGTCGGCGGGGGTAAGCGCGCGCCAGCCGGTCTCGAACGGCCAGACCTTGGCCTTGTCGCCCAGAACCTTCTTCAGTTCGGCGACGTGAGGAATGCCGACAATGGCCTGGCTGCCCACGGTGCCGTTGCCGAAGATTTGCCAGATGCTCTTGGCGCCCTTGGCCGCCTTGTCGGCGTGGCGCAGCTCGGCCGGCACGTCGTCGCGGCGAGCGGTCGGCTTGGTGGTGGTCAGCCAGCGTTGGGCGTCGTTGACCGGGCAACCCCAGAAGGGCTGGGCCTCGTCGGTCATCAGGCGGTTCATCTTCGCGGCGACGGCGAAGCGGTTGTTGGTGTTGTTCGGCTTGTCGACGACGTTTTTGGTCATGAACGCCCACTGGCCGCGCCAGTCGGCCGGGTTCAGGTCGAGCATCTTGGCCGTGCCGGCGGGATAACCCAGCGGGAAGTCGAAGCCGATCAGAACCCGCTCGCTGCGGCGGCGCAGGTCGGCCAGCACGTCGGCCAGGACCGTCATGGCCTCGGCGCGGGTGGAGGGATTGTGGGCCTCGAACGTCAGGCGGAAGCGCACGTCGCGTTTCAGAACGCCGATCCAGATGGAGTCCTTGCCCGTCTTCGGCTTGGCCGAGGCGCTCCAGTCGACGATCACATAGGCGTTGAACAGGCGGGACAAGACAGACACTCCGGAAGGCAAGGCGCGGTTCTATCTCCGAACGCCTTGCGGGCCAATGCGGCCACGCCTCCGAAAGCTGTTTTAGGAGGCTTGCTCCAGTGCGCCGCGAGCCGGTTCGGTCGCTGGAATGCGGAAGGGCTCGGGAGCGAGAGGCTTCAGGCCCAGGGCCTTGCGGGCGATCATCGGCGGGCGACGCTCTTCCGGCGTCATGAAGAAGCCGGCGTCGCGGACTTTCAGGCCGACGCCGCGATGGCCGCCCAGGACCGCCAGCGGCGCGGCCAGGATGAGACCGGTCACGATCGGCGCGGTGGCGGTCAGCAGGTCCGGGGTGAACCAGAACGCGCTGGCGAGGATGACGCCGGCGGCGCTGATCCAGCCCATGGCGCGCAAGGATTCATCCCAGCTGATGCGATCGGCTTCGCGGCGCTGGCGGGCCCAGCCGCTGTCGCGGCCCAGCAGGATCTCCACCAAGGCGCGGGTCTGGGTGAACATCAGCATCGGCGCGACCAGGGCCGACAGCACCATCTCGACACCCAGGCTCTTCACGATGGCCTTGCCGCCGCCGAAGGCCCGGCGCTCGACCTTGGAGCGCAGGACCAGGATCAGGCCCAGGATCTTCGGACCGAACAGCAGCACCCCAGTGATGATGATGGCCCACGCCGTCGCCTGGATTTCCTTCCAGTTGATCAGCGCCTCGGCCGCGGCCTGCACGTCGGCCCACTGGAACACGGCCTTCTTCAGGTCGGGCATCAGCAGGCGGGAGACGATGCCCACGCTCAGGGCCGCGAACCACAGCGGCGACAGGATGTAGGACAGGCAGCCGATCACCAGATGCAGGCGGCTCAGCCAGTTCAGGCCCGGTGTGCCGATCAGCGGGATATGCTGGACATTGCCCTGGCACCAGCGACGGTCGCGCGAGGCGAAGTCGAGCAGGTTGGGCGGGGATTCCTCGTAGGAGCCTTCCAGATACGGAGCCAGATGCACGCCCCAGCCGCCGCGGCGGAGCAGGGCGGATTCCAGCGCGTCGTGGCTCATCACCTGGCCGCCGAACGGCTTCGGTCCCGCCAGGACCGGCAGGCCGCAGGTCTCGGCGAAGGCGCGCACGCGGATGATGGCGTTGTGGCCCCAGAAGGAGCTTTCCGAACCCGACCACCAGGCAAGGCCCGTCCAGGCGACGCGGCCGTACAGGCGCGTGGCGAACTGCAGGCAGCGCGCGAAGATCGTCTGGCTGTTGATCACGACGGGCATGGTCTGGATCAGACCGATGGAGGGGTGACGCTCCATGGCGTCGGCGATGCGCACCATGGCCTCGCCGGTCATCAGGCTGTCGGCGTCGAGCACGATCATGTGCTCGTAGGCGGCGCCGTGGCGGCGGACCCAATCCGCGACGTTGCCGGCCTTGCGGCCCGTGTTCTGGGTGCGCAGGCGGTAATAGGCGTGGCTGGAGGCTTCGCGGCGGAAGTGGGCGAAGGCGGCCTGCTCGGCGAGGGCGATGGACGCCTCGCGCGTATCGCTGAGCACGAAGAAGTCGAAGCGCTCGCTGGCGCCGGCCTCGCCCAGGGACTCGTCCATGGCGCGGAGACGGGCGAAGACCGCCTGGGCGTCTTCGTTATGGATCGGCATCAGGATCGCGGTCTTGTCGCGAAGGCGGGGCATCGGCGCCGCCTCATCGATGCCGAGCGGGTCCTTGGGATGACGCAGCAGGATGATGAAGCCGGCCACTGCCGTGCAGAACCAGAGCGACAGCGCCAGGAACAGCGGAGCCAGCAGGGTCAGGCAGATGGCTTCCAGGCGGGTGATGCCGCCCAGGGCCACGGTGTCGTAGGTCGCCTTCCAGCCGGCCATGGCCAGCAGGGCGGTCAGCACGAAGATCGCGATGCGGCGAACCAGAATGTCGGTCGGCGAGCTTTCAGGCGTTGGGGCGGCTTCGCCCTGCCAGTCGTGCAGATCGCGGACCGGCATGGTCAGCGGGGTCTCGACAGGCATGTCGACGGCGCGAAGCTGGGCGTCTGTTTTCGGGGCGACGCCTTCACCGGACTCGGTACTGGCGAAAACCGCGCGATCGCTCGATTGGTCCATGATCGGTTGTGGTCCGCTCAAGCTTTGCAGGAAGGGGTCTTGGAGAAGGTCGCCCGAGCTGTTTTCACGCACCGAATGTCACGCACGATGTTCAGCTCCGCTGTACGCCTTCCGAGGTCTGAAAACCCCGACGCACCTACAGTAAAACTTCGATCACGAAATCGCTACCAGTTTAGGTGGGATTTTTGGGCTTCGCAGCGCAAAAAAATCGCTAACGCCCGTAATTTCAGCGGAATTTCATTCTCCGCCGCGCCATATGGCCTCATCACGAAATGCGTGATCGGACGGGAGGCGGGCGTGAATCAGCCGCTGGCTGTTCCCCACCGAAATCTTGTCCATAGTCTGGCCGATGAACACCACCACGACGACTTTCGTCGCTCCTGGCGACGGTTCGCGGCGTCGCTGAAATCCGCTAAGAGGCGCCCATGACGAAAGTTCTCAAAGCCGGCGTGGCCGGAGCGGGCGTGTTCGGCGGCTATCATGCCAAGAAGTACGCCGAACTCGATGGCGTCGAACTGGCGCTGGTGTTCGATGTGGACCTGCCGCGAGCGAAGGCTCTGGCCGAGCCGCTGGGCGCGCAGGCGACCGACGATCTGGCCGCCTTCATCGCCGCCGTCGACGTCGTGACCGTGGCCACGCCCGCCGTTCATCACGCGGGCCCGGCCCTGGCCGCCCTGGAGCAGGGCAAGCCGGTCTATGTGGAGAAGCCGGTCGCGGTGGAGCCGGAAGACGCGGACGAACTGATCGCCGCCGCCCTTGTGCGTGGCCTGCCGCTCGCCGTCGGCCATCAGGAACGTGTCGTGTTCCAGGCCATGGGGCTGTTGGACACTCCCGAGCAGCCGGTGCGGCTGGAGGCGGTGCGTCGCGGCACGCCGTCGGACCGCAGCCTGGACGTGTCAGTCGTGCTGGATCTGATGATCCATGACATCGACCTGGCTCTGACCGTTTGCGAAGCCGATCCCGTCGCCGTCGAGGCGGAGGGCGAGGCGACCCGCAATGACCTGCTCGACTGGGTGAAGGCCGAAGCTACTTTCGAGAACGGCTTCATCGCCACCTTCGACGCCTCCCGCGTCGCTGAGGCGCGCGAACGGACCATGAAGATCGTCTACCCCTCGGGCGAGGTGGAGATCGACTTCCTGGCGCGGACGTTCCGCAACACGACGCCGTTCCCGCTGATCGAGGATTTCAACAATACGCCAGCGGGCAAGGACCCCTTGGGCCGCAGCGTGGCGGAGTTCCTGGCGGCGGTGCGCGGCGACAGTCCGCGTCCGGCGGTCACGGGTGAGGAGGCCGCGCGAGCGCTTGATCTGGCCCTGGCGGTCGAGCAGGCCGCAGAGGGTTAGAAGAGCCTAGGCTCCTTGCCGTCGTCCTCGTCCCAAGGCGGATCATCGTCGATGACGTCCGCGAACAGGGGCAGGGCGTCCTTGGCGGGAGCCGGCGGCTTGGCCGCTTTTGGAGCAGGGGCGCGAGGCGGCTGCGGGCGGGGCGGCGGCGGAGGCTCGTGGAAGGCGGCTTCGTCCTCCTCGTCCTCATCGTCAAAGTCATCATAGACGGGTTGCGGAGCCGGCGTCGGCGGCGCCGCTTCACGACGCGCGATGGGCGTTGGCGGCGGCGGGTTGCGTGTGCCTGGCGCACGTTTGAGGATCGCCTCGATGCGGGCCAGCCAGCTGTTGGCCTCCTGCGCGGCCTTGGCGGCTGTAGGCGCGCTGCGCAGGGCGGCGTCCGAGGGAATCCATAGCGCCAGCTCAAAGTCCGCGTGCTTTGGGTCGTCGAACACCAATCGCAGGACGACGCTCTGCGCCTCGCCATAGGTGCGGTCCAGGAACCGCTTCGGCTCGTCGCGGAAAACCCGGCCTACCGACTGGCCGTCGACCAGAAGTTCGGCGCCGACCAGTTCGTTCAGGCGGAAGATCAGGCACCAGCCGCCCTTGTCCCAGGTGGTGGCGATCAGACCGCTGGTCAGGCGAAAGCCCACCCCGCGTCCGCGTCCCTTGGCGACGATGAAGGCGTCGGGCGCCCCGCCCAGCACCTTGGACAGGGCGCGGCGGATGCGGCGGTCTTCGTCCAGCAGCCATCGCGCCAGACTGCCGGCGAACGTCACCGCGGTCGCGGCGACAGCCAACATCACGAGAAGGCGGGCGAACTCCGTCATGGCGGAGAGGGTAAGGGCGAATCAGGGCCGCCGCGAAGAGGGACCTAGAGGTCGAGCTCCACCACGACCGGAACATGGTCTGACGGCTTCTCCGTGCCGCGCACGTCGCGGTGGATGATGCAGCTCTTCAGTCGGTCGGCGGCCTGGGGCGACAGCAGGGCGTGGTCGATCCGGATGCCGTGGTTCCGCTGCCAGGCGCCGGCCTGATAATCCCAGAACGTGTAGCCGCCAGGCGTTCCGTCGGCCTGCATGTAGGCGTCGGTGAAGCCGAGGTTCTTCAACGCCCGGAACGCGCCCCGGCTTTCCGGCTGGAACAGGGCGTCGCCGAGCCAGCCTTCCGGCTTATCGGCGTCTTCCGGCTCGGGGATCACGTTGTAGTCGCCCAGGATCACCAGCCGCTCTTCCTGTGTCAGCAACGCTTTCGCGTGGCGATGCAGGCGATCCATCCAGGCCAACTTGTAGGCGAACTTCTCGGTGCCGATCGGATTGCCATTGGGCAGGTAGATGCCCACGACCCGAACCGATGTCGCGCCGCCGGTGACAGCCTCGATGAAGCGGGCGTGATCGTCGGCGTCATCGCCCGGCAGGCCGCGGGTCACATCCTCAAGCGGCGTCTTCGAGAGCATGGCCACGCCGTTGTAGGTTTTCTGACCGTGAACGGCGACGTTATAGCCAAGCCTTTCAAAGGCTTCGGTCGGGAATTTCTCGTCGACGCACTTGATTTCCTGCAGCACGGCCACGTCGGGCTGCGCCTGGTCGAACCAGGCCACGATGTTCTCCAGCCGGGCGTTGACGGAGTTTACGTTCCAGGTGGCGATACGCATGGGCTCAGGGAATCCGGGGGGCGAAAGGGCTCGCAAGCTAGGGCGGCGATGCGCCGCGCTCAAGCACAAGCGTCAGTCACAGAACCGTGGTATGGTCGTCTCAAATCCGTCCGAGAGAGACGAGAGTGATGATTGGGAGAAACGCTTTTGGCGCGGGACCGCGCGACGTCAGTCGCCGCCGCGCCATGATGTGGGGCCTGGCGCTGTCGAGCCTGGCCGGTTTGGGACACGCCAACACGCCGGTGGCGCCCGCGCCGCCTCATGGACCGGAATTCGATGTCGGCACGGATGAGGATTCGGCGGACCGCGTGACCGCCCCGGTGTTCTTGAACGGCAAGGGGCCCTTCCCCTTCATGATCGACACAGGCGCCAATTACTCCGCGGTCTCAAACGAGCTGGCGGCGGCTCTGTCTCTCCCTGATCGGGGACCGGTGGTGCTGAACACCATCGTCGGCCCGGAGACGACGGGCTCCGTCGAGGCCGGGGAGATCAAGGTCGGCAGGAAGAGCGCCCGCAATGTCCGCATGGCTTCGATGCCCCGGCGCTGGCTCGGGGCCGCCGGCTTGATCGGGATGGACCAACTGGCGTCCCAGCGGCTTACGCTGGATTTCGCCAACGCCAGCATGAAATTCGGCGGAGCTCCCGCCTTTGGCGACACCTCGGCCATTGTCGTGTCGGCGCAGCACCGCTCGGGTCCGTTGACCCTGGTGAATGCGCGCGTCGGCGGGGCGTTGGTCACCGCGTTCCTCGATTCCGGCGCTGACGGCACGGTGGGCAATCCGGCTCTACGTCAGCTGATGGCGACACGTTTGAGGCGCGTGGCTTATAACGACATGTTCGTGCCATCGCCGTTGATCAGCCCCACGGGCCAGACGATTCCCGGCGAGCTGGCGGTGCTGCGATCGGTCAGCGTGGGCGGCATGGACATCAGCAACCTGCCGATCGTCTTCGCCGACCTGCACACCTTCCGCATGTGGGACATGCACGAGGAGCCGGCCTTTGTGCTTGGCGTCGACATCCTGCGGCGCTTCCGCAGCGTGGTGATCGACTTCCGCCGGGGAGAGGTGATCTTCCGTCTGCCCCGTGATGGCGGGCCGGCGCCCTATACCGGATCACGCATGCGCCGGGGGTGAGCCCTTGGCGCCACGTCGGGTGTTGTTAATGTCGCAGTGCGCGGTTCCATGCGCGTCTTCGCCTTCCCGGTCTTGACCCTCCCTCGTCGAGTGCGCGACAGGTTGAGAACAAGTGTTTTGGGAGGCGTGCCCTTTGAGACTCAAGGCCCGGATCAAGCGTGAGTTGCGGTTCCTCAAGGGGCTGCGTCGCACGCTAGGGCGCGTGAAGTCGATCGCGCCGGATTCCGGCAATCTGATCTGCGACGACATCGAAGCGGCCGTCGACAAGTACCGCGACCGCCAGGCCATCAGTTTCGAGGGCCGCTCCCTGTCCTATGGCGAGTTCGACCAGTTGGCGAACCGCTACGCGCATTGGGCCAAGAGCCAGTCCCTCACCCGCGGGCGGGTAGTGGCGCTCTACCTGCCGAACCGTCTGGAATACGTGGCCATCTGGTATGGCCTGACCAAGGTCGGCGTGGTCACCGCCCTGATCAACAACAACCTCACTGGCCAGGCGCTGTCTCACTGCCTGAACATCTCCGGCGCCAGCCACATCATCGTCGATGATGAGACCGCCCCGCATGTGGACGCGACGAAGGCGCAGCTTGATCGACCCATGCAGCAGTGGACCCTCTCCGCGCCGCAGGGGGATCAGCGCGATCTGGTCAATGCGCTGAAGAGCTGCTCTCAGCTTCGCCCCGATCGCCAGAACGTGCGCGGCGATCTGGTGGCCAAGGATACGGCGCTGCTGATCTTCACCAGCGGCACCACTGGCCTGCCGAAAGCCGCGAAGATCACCCACATGCGGTGCCAGCTCTATATGCGCGGCTTCGCCGGTTCGACCGGTTCGCGCGAGACCGACCGCATCTACATGACCCTGCCGCTCTATCACGCCACTGGCGGGCTTTGCGCGGTGGGCGCGGGCCTGCTGAACGGCGGCGCGGTGGTCCTCAAGAAGAAGTTCTCGGCCAGCCACTTCTGGGACGATATCGTCACCGAGCAATGCACCATGTTCGTCTATATCGGCGAGCTGTGCCGCTATCTGGTGAACCAGCCGGAGCACCCTCTGGAGCGCGGACACAAGTTGCGCCTGGCGTTCGGCAACGGCCTGCGCGCCGATGTCTGGGAGGAGATGCAGAAGCGTTTCGCCATCCCGAACGTGCTGGAATTCTACGGCGCGACCGAAGGCAACGTCAGCATGTTCAATTTCGACGGCAAGGTCGGCGCGGTCGGCCGGGTGCCGAAGTATTTGAAAAAACGCTTCAACTTCCGCTTGGTGCAGTTCGACATTGAGGCCGAAGAGCCGATCCGGGGCCCCTCCGGCCTGTGCATCGAGTGCGGTCCAGGTCAGGTTGGTGAATGCCTGGGCCGTATCGACCCGAAGGACGCCCGCGCCACCTTCACCGGCTACGCCGACAAGGCCGCGACCGAGAAGAAGGTCCTGCACGACGTCTTCGAAAAGGGCGACGCCTGGTTCCGCACCGGCGACCTGATGCGTGTGGACAGCGACGGCTATTTCTATTTCGTCGATCGGGTGGGGGACACCTTCCGCTGGAAGGGGGAGAACGTCTCCACCAGTGAAGTGGCTGAACACCTCTCCGCCATTCCCGGGGTGCAGGAAGTGAACGTCTATGGCGTCGAGGCGCCAGGATCGGACGGCCGCGCAGGCATGGCCTCGCTGGTCGTCGGGCCGGAGTTCGACATCAAGACCCTCGCCGAGGCGGTGGACAATGACCTGCCGGCCTATGCGCGCCCCGTCTTCGTGCGGCTTCAGCCGCAGATCGAGACGACCGGCACCTTCAAGTATCGCAAGATCGACCTGGTCCAGGACGGCTTTGACCCGAACAAGGTCAAGGATCCGATCTATTTCCGCGCCGGCGCCAAGGGCTTCGTGAAGGTCACCAAGGCGGTTCACACCAAGATCGTCGAAGGCGGATACCGACTGTAATGCATCGCGCGTTCCCCATCGCCGCCGCCCTATCGGGCGTCCTGGCCGTTTCCGCATGTGCGCCTAAGCCGCCGGCTGGCGTTGACGCTGAACTGCTGGCTCAGGAGATCGGCAACGCCATCGGGTCTGATTCCACCTGCGTGCTGTTCGCCAGGGCCGGTGGAAGCGGTCAGGTGGTGCACCGCTACGGAACGCACCTGACCTGCGGCAGGACCCTGCCTTCGTGTGAAGGAGGCAGCGTCACCGCCGCCGACATGCTCCAGCGCGCGGCCAAGGGTGATGTGCTGTCTCTAAGCTGCGATACGCGCGTCGAAGACGCCCGGACGGTGGGCTGGGCGACGGGACGCGTCGCCCAGACCGGACCAGCCCGCGACCTCGTCTATGTCGCGGTGATGGAAGGCGACCGCGCCTTGCCGGGGCGGGAGATCCGCACCCGCATCGAGGCCGCCTTCCGGGTCGCCAAGCTCTAAGACAAGCGCTTAGCGGGCGGCCTCATAGGTCGCCGACACATCCACGCGGACCCGCAGTTCGCCACCCTCGATCGGAGTGGAGTCCGCGAACTCGCGCTTGGCCGCCATCATCATCACTGGACGCGGGGGCTCCGGCGCATAGCCACCGGACTCGTTCAGCGACACCAGCCGGACCAGCTTGTAGCCGGTGGCCTGGGCATAGAGCGCGGCCTTGGCTTCCAGGGCCTTCACGGCTTCGCGGCGGGCCGCGTCTTCGGCAGCCTTGGGATCGGTCAGGCCGAAGCTGATGCCGTTGATGGTGTTGGCGCCGGCGGTGACCGTGGCGTCCACGGTCTGGCCAAGCTTGGCCAGGTCGCGCACCCGGATGGTGACCTGGTTGGCGGCTTGATAGCCGGTCAGCTTCGGCGGCTGGTTCTGTTCATAGGCGTACTGCGGGTTCAGGTTCAGGCCCGAGGTCTGGATGTCGCGGCTTTCGATGCCGGCCTTCTTGATGGCGGCGACCACCTGATTCATGCGGGCGGCGTTGGCCTTCATGGCCTCGGCGGCGGTGGGAGCCTCGACATTCACGCCCAGGGTGATGGTGGCCATGTCCGGCGCGACCCGGGTCTCGCCGAAGGCCGACAGGTTCAGGGTGGTGGCCTTGAACTGGACGTCAGCCGCGGTGAGCACGGTCTGGGCGCTGGCGGAAGCCGCGCCGGCGGTGACGAGCAGCGCCCCGAGGGCGGCGGCGCGGAACAGGGTCTTCATCGATATCTCTCCAAGGGCGGTGGTCCGCCGTAACGACGAGCGCAACCTGAGCGTTGCAACATGAACCGGAGCTTTAAGCCGCGTGCAGCGCGTGGTAACCCCCCGCTTCCGGTTGCGGCGACGCAGTCAGGGCCTGTAGCTCAATGGTTAGAGCCGACCGCTCATAACGGTCTGGTTGGGGGTTCGAGTCCCTCCGGGCCTACCAATTCCCGAAAGCATCGTGATACTGACTGGCCTATGCACGGTGTGGCTTCTATCGCCCGCCGGCATGCGGCGAGGGGCGGACGCCGTCAGTACAACAGAGCGTATGGAGCCCCGATGAACCAGCCCGTCCGATTCGAAGCCGCCCATCTCTATACGGACGCGTCCGGCTTCATCGACGTGAAGAAGCTGATCGAGGCCTACCCGTTCGAGGATCACGTGCGGCGGGCGGACGAGTACTTCCGCACCATCGAAAGGCCGTGGGATCACCACTTCCGCAAGCCGTTCCATGAGGTGAACGACACGGCCGCGACCCTGTCGGGCTTCGCCGCGGTGCTGAAGGTGGGCAAGTTCAAGCCGGGCCTGACCGTGGCCGACTTCGGCTGCGGCGCGGGCTGGCTGAGCGCCGCCCTGGCGATGATGCGCTGTCGGCCCGTCGGACTGGATATCTCTGAAGGCGGGCTGGAGATGGCGCGCCGGTTCGTCGGCGAACATCCGCTGCTGAGCACGCTGGACATCCGGTTCGAGGCGATCCGCCGAGAGAAGTCGGTGCCGTTGGAGGACAACTCCGTCGACCGGCTGATCTGCTTCGACAGCTTCCACCACGTGTCCGATCAGGCCGCCTATCTGGAAGAGTTCCACCGGGTCCTGGCGCCCGGCGGTCTGGCGATCTTCCACGAGCCTGGCCCGCGCCATTCGCGGACGGAGCAGTCGCAGTTGGAGATGCGCGAATACGCGGTCATCGAGAACGACATCTTCATCGACGAGATCTGGGCCAACGCCCGCAAGGCCGGGTTCGTCGACATCGATATGGCGATCTTCAATGATCAGCCGCTGACCATGAAGCTTGATGGCTTCAATCGGGGCATCCGCGGGTTGCTGGCCCCATGGACCTATTACAAGCTCGGCCGCCAGCTCATGCAGCAGAGCTATGACAAGCGCGTCTTCGTACTGCGCAAGGCGGGATCGCTGGACGCCAGCAGCCGTTTTGCGGATCAGCTCGATGGCGGCATGGCTTTGGTCGAGCAAAGCTTCGAGCCGGAGAAACGCATTTTCACCGCCGTGCTGGAGGTCGCCAACACCGGTCCTGGCGCTTGGCTGCCTTCGAGCGCGGGATTCGGCGCGGTGAATCTGGGCCTGAATGCCGTTGGAGCAGAAGGATCGAAGGCCTATCCCGACGCCATCCACCTGCCGGTGTCGTCCAACGTCACAGACAGTGGTGAAAGCCGCCGCGTGACCGTGACAGCTGAAATCCCCTGGCAGCTAGGCCCGGAGTTCACCGTCGAGATCCAGCTGGTTTCGGAGTCTGTGGCCTGGTTCGGCCAGCCGATTCAAATTCGGAACTCGCCGCCGGCCTGAGGCCCGCCTATATGCGTGCCCATGGCTGAAGCGTTCAACGAAATCACCCTCTCCGCCGACAAGGCCGCCCGCTATGCGGAGGTGGCCGCTGAGGTCGCTTCCGTCTTGGACGGAGAGAGCAACCTGACCGCCCGCATGGCGACGGTGGCGTCGATGCTGGCCAACAGCTTCGACCACTACTTCTGGACCGGCTTCTATGTGGTCGATCCGGCCAAGCCGCGCGAACTGGTGGTGGGGCCGTATCAGGGCACGCTCGGCTGCCTGCGCATCGCCTTCGGCCGCGGCGTCTGTGGCGCGGCGGCGGAGACGGGCGAGACCCAGCTGGTGAAGGATGTGCACGCTTTCCCGGGCCACATCGCCTGCGACAGCCGCTCACAGAGCGAGATCGTCGTGCCGGTGTTTGACGCGGCGGGGACCCTGCTCGCAGTGTTCGACGTCGATTCCGACCAGCCCGCCGCCTTCGATGCCGTCGATCAACAAGGCATCGAGGCCATTCTGACCGCCACTTTCGCCAAGGCTGGCTGACGCCTTGCGGCGCAAGACAGTTTCGTCTCAATGGATGGCATGACCGAAACCCGCGTCGAGCTTGATCAGGACGCGCTCGCCAATGCGCGGGCGCTGCGCGACGCGTTCGGCTGTTTCACCACTGGCGTGACGGTTGTGACCGCCCTGTGTCCGGAAGGGCGCAAGCTGGGCTTCACGGTCAATTCCTTCGCCTCGGTGTCGCTGGATCCGCCCCTGGCCCTGATCTGCGTGGACCTGAATTCATTCAGCCTGCAGGGGCTGGAGGCGAGCGGCGCCTTCGCCGTGAACGTGCTGCACGCTGATCAGCAGGATCTGGCGAGGCAGTTCGTCCAGCGGGACGACGACCGCTTCGAGGGTGTCGGGCTCGAGACCTGGGGCACCGGCTCGCCGATCATCGACGACTGCATGGCCAATTTCGAATGCCGGATCAGCCAGGCCTTCGACGCCGGGGATCACCGCGTGATCGTGGGTGAGATCCTGCGCGTCCGCTTCGACCCGGCGCATGAGCCGCTGGTCTACTTGCAGGGCCGGTTCCGCAAGGTCCACGTGGACGACCTAGTAGACGTCCCTGCGGTAGAGGCCGTCCTCGGTCAGCTCCGCCATGGTCCGAGCCCCTAGGATCTCGTTCATGGCTGCGCCGACCGCCTTGCCCATCTCGATCCCGCCGCAGACATAGATCGCCGCGCCCTGGCTGACCCAGAGCCGCACTTCGTCGGCTGCCTCGGTCAGGCGATGCTGCACATAGATCCGCTCCGCCTGGTCGCGA
This sequence comes from Caulobacter segnis, assembly GCF_029543125.1. GTDB lineage: Bacteria > Pseudomonadota > Alphaproteobacteria > Caulobacterales > Caulobacteraceae > Caulobacter > Caulobacter segnis_D. The sequence continues at coordinate 266,680 of NZ_JARQWW010000005.1, read as the reverse complement.
GAAAAGGCGAGGGTCACGCGCTCCAGAACGCCAGAGGAGGTCCAGGATTCGATCTCGGCCTGATGGAAGTAGTCGCGCGCCGCATTGCGTTCGCCGAAGATCAGCCAGTTGCGATGTGCTCCGGCGGCTGCACGAGCCTTCAGATGCGCGCGCAGGCCCGCCAGGCCGGTGCCCGCGCCGATCAGGATCAGCGGTCGCGACGGCTCCGGCGCATGGAAGGCGCGGTTGGCGCGGATGCGCAGGTCGATGTCGCCGCCGATCTCGGCATACTTGGTCAGCCAGCCGGAGCCGATGCCGAAGCCGCCGTCCGGCCGCATCATGGTGCGGATGATCAGTTCGACACGACCATCCTGCGGGATGGAGGCGATGGAGTATTCGCGGTGGGGCGGGGCCGGAGCGTCCGCCGGCGCATCCGGTCCATAGCGCGGGCCGATCTCCACGATGTCGCCCGCCGCCCAAACGGCCGGGCCCTCGACCGGCTCGAGCGCTACGTGCCAAGCTTCGCCGCCCTGGCTGCCAGGATTGATCAGGCGGCGCTCCGCAAGCCGCCAGCGCTCATAGGCCGGACGGCTCCAGTCCGGGGCGTCAGTGACGCCGCTGATGGCGCTGAGCTGATGCTGCCAGTGGCGCAGGGCGCCTTCGTCTCCGTCGTCAACCTCGACGCGATCAAACAGCGGGGCCGCGCCGCGTTCGGTCAGCCAGGCGTCGAGGTGCCGGCCAAAGGCGCAGAACTGGCTGTAGGAGCTGTCGCCCAGGGAAAGCAGGCCGTAGCTGAGGCCGCTGAGATCGGGCTCCGCCTTCATCACCCGGCCGACGAAACGGGCGGCAGGGTCGGGGGCGTCGCCTTCGCCGGTGGTGCTGGCCACGAACAGGGCGCGCTTGGCGTTTGTCAGATCTTCGGCGGTCAGGTCGGAAATCGAAAGAACGCGGGCGCCCACCTGACCCATCTGGAGAGCTTTGGCGGTGGTCCAGGCCAGATCCTCCGCAAACCCTGTCTGGCTGGCATAGACGACCAGGACCGCTTCACCGCCCCCGGCGAGGGCGTCAGCCTCGCGACGCGCACGACGGCGCAGCAGGGCGCGACGCAGGGCGACGCCCGTGCAGAACAGCACATAGGCCAGTACGGCGGCGGCGGCCCACAGCAGGCGCTCGGGCGAAAGGGCGGGAAGCTCACTCATCTTCAAGCATGGCCGCGAAGGCCGAGGTCATGTGTTCGTCGTAGCCGGTCGAGGAGCGCGACACGATCACAGCGGCCAAGCCGCGACGCTCGGCGTAATCCAGCCCCGCCTGGACGCCGAGGACGGTGATGGCGGTGGCTTCGGCGTCCGCGCGCATGCAGCTGCTGTGCAGTACGGTGACTGATGCGGCGGGGTCGATGACGGGACGGCCCGTGCGGGGGTCGAGCGTGTGACCGTACCAAGCGCCGGCGTGACGGAAGCGTCGCCGCCAATCGCCCGACGTCGCGGCGGCGAGACCGCACGCCGCCACCACGAAGCGGCCGCCCTCGACCTCGGGCGCGTTCTCCAGCTCGATCCACCAGGGCTGGGCGTCCGGCTTGACGCCGTAGCCATAGAGCTCGCCGCCGATCTCGATCAGCGCCGAGGGAGCGCCGAGGTCCTTGAGGCCGTCAGCGATGTGATCCACCGCAAAGCCTTTGGCGATGCCCGAGAAGTCCAGCCGCAAGCCGCCGGGCTGCTGCAGGCGGCCCAAGGCGTCGACGACGACGCGCCGCCAGCCGATCGAGGCGGCGGCTTCCTGGCTTTCGGCGGGCGAGGGAAGAGCCTCTTTCACCACCTTGGGACCAAAGCCCCACAGATCCACGGCGCCGCCCACGGTGGGATCAAAGGCGCCGTCGCTAGCTTCGGCGACGTCCAGCGCGCAGGCCAGAACCTTGGCGAAGGCTGTCGGCATGTCATGCCAGGAGCCGCTCTCGGCGACGTTGAAGCGGCTGACGAGGGATCCGTGATCCCAAGTGCTCATTTCGGTGATGACCTGATCGAGCCGCTCGGTGATCACGGCATCAACGTCCGCGCGGGAGGCGACGCCGTTATCGACGAACTTCACGGACCAGGTCGTGCCCATGGTCTCGCCGCCCAGACTGAGCAGCGAGCCCGCCGGCCGCTCGGGAGCGACGGCGATATGGGGGACGAGGACGCGGTTCATCGGGGAGGATGAGCCGGCGACGGACGGACCGCCGCCGGTTGTCGCTTAGGGCTTCAGGACTTCGAGCACGGTGATGTAGCTGGCCGAGCGTTCGGCGTTCGGCACGGTGGCCGGGCCACCGCGCACGCCGGCTTCCAGCCAGTACATGCCCGGCTCGGGCCACTTCACCTTGAAGGAGCCGTCGGCCGCAGTCTTCACCTTGATCTCGTTCAGAGTGTCGCGGTAGCGGATGCCGCCCGGGACGATTTCGACTTCCAGGTCGCCGGCCGGCTTGCCGTCCAGTTGCAGCTTGAAGGTGGCTTCCTCGCCCGCGAACAGGTCGTTCGGGTGAGTGATCGGAACCAGCTCGAGGCCGTTGCCCGTCGGGGCCAGGACGGTGGTGGTCGGCGCGCCCTTGGTCACGAAGACCTCCAGGCGGCGTTGGTTCTGATTGACCCGAACCTCCGTCGCGCCCGCCGGGATTTCCGGCTGCGCGCCGCGCCAGCGCTTGGTTTCCGTGCCGACCTTGTAGGAGCCGCTCAGCATGTCGCCGGCGCTGACCACCTTGTAGGTCCCGCTCTGGGTGAGGTGAACGTCGAAGGTCGAGCGGTAGCGGCCGGTGGAGGCGTTCTCGATCTTGGCTTCCGTACCGTCCGGCGCGATGGCCTTCACGCCGTCCAGGCGCATCGGCTGGTGCTCGAAGTAGAACAGGTCGTTGGACACGGCGGCGTCCACGGTCAGCCACGGGTCATTGCCCGACAGCACGGTGGCGGAGGGCAGCATCCACATGCGGTGGGCGTGGGCCGCCATCGGGGCGGCGGCGATGATCGCGGCGGTCAGCGCCAGGCGCAGGGTGTTCTTCATGGTTCTTGGCTCCCTCAGGGTTTGGCGACGACGGAGATAGCGCCCAGCTCGGTCGAGCCCTTGGCGCTGGTGATCTTGGCGGCCTTGGGCGGCCACTGGACCGGAACCTTGATCAGTTCGCGGCCGCCGACTTCACGAGCGGCTTCCACGACCAGCATGTATTCGCCGGCGGGCAGGCCCTTGAGCGGACCTTTGGCGCCGCTGAAGGTCAGGGTGTGGCGGCCCGGCGCTCGGGTCGGGCTGGTGACGCCGTCAACCGGGAAGGACATTTCGCGGCCGGCGCGACGCCACCACTGGCGAATGTCCTTCAGCCACTTCTCGCCTTCGTTGTTCTTCAGCTTGGTGTCGTACCAGACGGCGAAGGTGCCGACCGCCGTTTGATCCGGGCGCTCCAGCCAGATGGCGGCGTAGGGGCGGTGATACTCGGCGACCGACAGGCGCGGAATCTCGACCGTCACGTTCAGGTCGGCGGCCAGGGCCGGGGTGGCCGCGAGGCTTCCGAGGGCGAGAGCGGGCAGGGCTTTCCGCATGGGCGATTACTCCGTCACGAATGAATGAACAGGATGGCGAGGACGAGGGGAATGATGATCCCCAGACCCACCATCGGCCAGGTGCTGGGCCGCGCGCCCGCGTGCATCTGCAGCAGGCACAGGCCGGTGATGCAGAAGACGAGGCAGGCGACCGCGAAGATGTCGAGGAACCACATCCAGGCCGGTCCCGTGTTCCGGCCCTTGTGCAGGTCGTTCAGATAGCTGACGACCCCGCGGGTGGTCTTTTCATACGAGATGTCGCCGGTGACGCGGTCCACGCTCAGCCAGGCGTCGCCGCCGGGACGGGTGAGGGCGACATAGACCTCGTCCTCTGACCATTCGCCTTCGCGGCCAGAGACGTCGACCTTCATGGACTTGCTGATCCAGGCAGCCACGGGGGCCTGCAGGGGCCCTTTCTCCGAAGGTGCATTCACGGCCAGGGCCGCGATCATCGCCTCGGGCAGAACCGCTTCCTTCGTCGTGACCTTCGGCTTGGCCTCGATCAGGGCGGCGTGGTTCAGGGTGATGCCGGTGGCGGCGAACAGAATCATGCCCACCAAGCAGATCGCCGAACTGATCCAGTGCCAGTTGTGCAGTTGTTTGAGCCAGAAGGAGCGGCTCTGGCTGGAGGTTTTGGCTTGGCTCATCGCGAAAGGGTGGCAGATCCAGGGGCGCCGGGCGATGCGCGGCCTAATGAGAACGATTTGCAATAACAAGCCATGCCTTGCCCTGCAAGCCATTGACGCCCGTGCGACACTTTGGGTCTACGAGGGAGACGTGCCTTGGTTCTCGGATTAGGTTGAGAAGAATGCCGCCTTCGATAGACAAGGGTTAGCTTTGAATCGGTGGTTTAGCGGTGTTTGAGAAAGTTTTTCGAACCGCGATGGGAACGCCGAAGTCGTTATCGCGTTCGCGCGAATTCGATCTCAAGCTTCACTACAGATTCATTCCGCTTTTGCTGGAATGGCGCCGCTATCGCCAATAAGTCGCCACTAAAGCGCCGTTTTGCATTGGCGGGATCGAGCGTGTGGGAAGCTCGGCCTGTCGTAGTGCAATGTCAGCCTCCCAAGCTCGAAAACTGGGAGAAGAATTCGATGCAGCTTAAGTCGAAAGGCCTGATCGCCGTCGCGATGCTCGCCGGCGCCGTCGCGGTCAGCGGTTGCGCCACCAAGAAGTACGTCAACACCCAAGTCGGTCAGGTCGAGACCCGTGTCTCCACCCATGACACGCAGATCGCCGAACTCGACCGCACCTCGCGCGAGGCGCTGGAACGGGCCACCGCTGCCGGCAAGCTGGCCGAAGGCAAGTTCGTCTATTCCATGGTCCTGTCGGACGACAGCGTGAAGTTCCCCACCGACAAGGCCGCCCTGTCGCCCGAGGCCGAGTCGCGTCTGGCCGAGTTCGCCGAAAAGCTGAAGGCTGACAACAAGAACGTGTACCTGGAGATCCAGGGCCATACCGACGCCACCGGCGCGGACGACTACAACGAAAAGCTGGGCGAAGCCCGCGCGGAAGCCGTCCGCAAGTTCCTGAACAAGAGCGGCGTGCCGCTGAACCGGATGGCCTCCATCTCGTATGGTTCGGAAGCTCCGGTCGCGCCGAACGACAACCGCGAGGGCCGCGCCCAGAACCGCCGTGTCGTGGTGGTGGTGCTCGCCTAGTTCGACGGGAGCCGTGTGACGTGAGGCGCGGCTCCCCGTGCTTTCAAGCCGCGCCCGTTGGTGGGCGCGGCTTAGCTGTTTGCGGCCAGCCGCTCCAGGGCGGGGCCGAGCATCTCAAGTTCGTCCGGAGCCAGGGTCTCTTCGATCGCGCGGTTGATCGCGTCGAGTTCCGCCCTCAGGCGATCCAGGGCGGCGCGTCCCTTGTCCGTCAGGTCGAGCGAGAGGATGCGGGGGTCCTCCTTCCTCGGCGCGCGGGTGATCAGTTCCGCGGCCATCAGGCGGGACACCATGGTCGTCACCGCCGATTCTTGCTGCTTCAAAGCCTTGGCCATCTCCCGTTGCGAAAGGCCGGGTGAGCGCTCGATTGCGAAGAGCGCCGCGCCCTGGGCCGCGCTGACGCCAGCCGCCGCCATGCCAGCTTCATCAGCCTGCTTGCGGAGCTGCTGCGCGACGGTCTGCAGCAGGTGATAGACCTGAGATTTCTCCATCTACGACACATGCCACGCCTCGCGTGTTGACGCATCCCAAAATCGCGTCATATGTGAATTCACATATGAATTCGTATGCGAAGTAATTGTCTGTTTGGTCCTGTAACCAACGACGCTGAGCGCACGAAATATCAAACCTGACCAAAGACGGGGCGGCCGTCCTCAAGCGCGTTCGGAGCGGAGCATGCTGCGGCTCCCCTGTGTTTTCAAAGCTGACTGGGGAGTTCGAGCATGGCGAAGATCGGGATAGGCGTGGACCGGCGCTGGGTGAGCGCGGGTCTGTTGGCGTTGCTAGGTGGCGGACGCGTCCATGCTCAAGTGAAGGGGCCGTCAGCCGAAGCGCTGATGACCGCCTCCTACAAGGCCGGTCGCTTCAACAGCGCCAAGTTCCAGGCCCAGCTCCAACTGACCGGGCAGGGCGCGCCGCGCGTGCGGGAGCTGAGCGGCGCCTCGCGTCCATGGTCTTCAGCCTGTTCGAGGCGCTTTTCGTGTTTCCGTTCCTGGTGCGGCTGTGGCGGCCCGGCTTCGGGTTGAAGCCTCAACAATAGGTGGTTGGGGCGAGGGCTTCGCGGCCCTCGCCACCGGTTAGTGGCGAGGCGTGCAGCTGAGCATGAGCAGCAGCGACAGCCAGAATATGCCCGAAGCGCCAAGGACGAAGAGCAGGCTCCGACGCACGGTCCAGCGTGACGAACGCCGCCGGATTTCCTGCACGATGGCGGAAGGGGTCTGGGGAATTGTCTGCAACTTCGGCTCCAGAGGGACAGGCTTCACTGTTCGCTTGCGAAGCTACCATTTGGCTGCTGATCAGGCTTCGCCTCGACCATCCCGCTAGTCGTCGAAATATCGTCGTTCGTCTAAAGTTATAGCGATCAGGCGCGCAAGGCGGGTGTCGTCGTCAGAAGGCTGCGGATGCTGCGAAGATAAGTCTTGCCCACGCGCAGCTCCTGACCGGAGGACAGGACGACGCGATAGTCGCCGTAGTTGGGCTTGCGGACCGACGCGATCCGATCGGTGCGGATCAAGGCGGAGCGCCGGATTCGAACGAAGGCCTCTGGATCCAGTCTGGCCTCCATGGTCGCCAGGGTGCCACGCAGCATGTAGGACTGCCCGCGAGCATGCAGCCGGACATAGTCGCGCTCCGCCTCGACCCAGTCCAGCTGATCCACGGGAACGCGGACGAACTCGCCGCGCCGCTGAGCCCAGAATTCGCGGGCGTATTGAGCATCGTGCTCTTCGTCGGCGGCGCTGTCGCCGCGAAGCTGGGCGACCACTTCCCGCAGCTCCGAAACCCGCCGTTCAGATGACGCCAGATGCAGGTTGCGGCGAGCGCGGGTTAGGGCGGCGTTGAGGCGATCGAACTCGACGGGTTTCAGAACATAGTCGATGGCGCTGACCTCGAAGGCGCGCGCGGCGAAGCTTTCGAATGCCGTGACGAAGATGATCTGCGGGATTTCATTCGGCTCCAGACCGTCCAGCAGATCAAAGCCGCTGAAACCCGGCATCTGGATGTCCAGCAGAACCACGTCAGGCCGAAGCTTGCGGATCAGGTCCAGGCCCTCGCGGCCGTTACGGGCCATTCCGATCAACGAGACGTCGGGCATCTGAGGGATCGCGATTTCAAGCCGGCGCAACGCCAGGGCTTCGTCATCGACCGCGATCACAGCAAGCATAGGTCTTCCAACGAGGGCAGCGCGGGTGACGCATCAGGTAGAAAGTTTGTATCTTAAATACCTGCGCAAATCTGCCGTTCGTCGAGCGCCTTCGTCGAGCATTTGCGCCGTTCGTCGCAAAACACGCCCCGTTCGGCCGTTCATCGGAGGGCGGCGCGCGGTTGGAAAGCCGCGCGCCGTCTCTCTTGGTCAGGCGTCTTCCAGCACCCGGGTCTGAGCGAGCCGGGCGTTCAGGGCGTCGAGCTGTCCCCACAGGGCGGTCGGCAGACGTGCGCCGAACTTCTCGTAGGCCGGCGGGATCAGCGCGGCCTCAGCCTGCCAGATCGTCGGATCGACAGTCAGCAGCAGGTCGAGCTGAGCCTGGGTCAGGTTGAGGCCGGACAGCTCCAGATCCTGTTGAGCGGGCAGGCGGCCGATGGGGGTGTCCACGGCGCCGGCCTGGCCTTCCAGCCGGTCGACGATCCATTTCAGGACGCGGCTGTTCTCGCCATAGCCCGGCCAGACGAACTTGCCGTTCTCGTCCTTGCGGAACCAGTTCACGAAGTAGATGCGCGGCAGCTTGGCCGGATCGGCCGAGGCCCCGACCTTCAGCCAGTGGCTGAAATAGTCGCCCATGTTGTAGCCGCAGAAGGGCAGCATGGCGAAGGGATCGCGGCGCAGTTCGCCGATGCTGTTCTCCGCCGCCGCCGTGCCTTCCGACGCGACGTTGGAGGCCAGGAACACGCCGTGCTCCCAGTCGAAGGCTTCCGTCACCAGCGGCACGGCGGAGGCGCGGCGGCCACCGAACAGGATGGCCGAGATCGGCACGCCCTTCGGGTCCTCCCACTCGCTGGCGATGACCGGGCACTGGCCGGCGGGCACGGCGAAGCGGGCGTTCGGGTGGGCGGCGGGTTCACCGGATTCCGGCGTCCAGGCGCGGCCCTTCCAATCGGTGAGGCCTTCCGGAGGCGAAGCCGTCAGGCCTTCCCACCAGACGTCGCCGTCGGCGGTGAGGGCGACGTTGGTGTAGATGCAGTTGGCGTGCAGGGTGTCGACCGCGTTGCGGTTGGTATGGACGCCCGTGCCCGGCGCCACGCCGAAGAACCCGGCTTCCGGGTTGATGGCGTAGAGGCGGCCGTCATCGCCGAACCGCATCCAACAGATGTCGTCGCCCACGGTCTCGGCCTTCCAGCCGGGGAGGGTGGGCTGCAGCATGGCCATGTTGGTCTTGCCGCAGGCGCTGGGGAACGCGGCGGCCACGTAGCGGACCTGGTTCTGCGGCGAGGTCAGCTTGAGGATCAGCATATGCTCGGCCAGCCACCCTTCGTCACGGGCCATGACCGAGGCGATGCGCAGGGCGTAGCACTTCTTCCCGAGCAGGGCATTGCCGCCGTAGCCGGAGCCGTAGGACCAGATCTCACGGCTTTCCGGGAAGTGGACGATGTACTTCTCGTCGTTGCAGGGCCACGGCACATCAGCTTGCCCTTCGGCGAGCGGTGCGCCCAGGGTGTGGACCGCCGGCACGAAGAAGCCGTCGTCGCCCAGGGCGTCCAGGGCCGGCTTGCCCATACGGGTCATGACCCGCATTGAGGCTGCCACATAGGCGCTGTCGGTGATCTCCACGCCGAGGGCGCTGATAGGCGAGCCGACCGGACCCATGGAGAAGGGGACCACATACATGGTGCGGCCGCGCATGCAGCCGTCGAACAGGCCGTTCAGCGTCTCGCGCATCTCGGCCGGGTCGCGCCAGTTGTTGGTCGGGCCGGCGTCGGCCTGATCCTGGGAGCAGATGAAGGTGCGGCTCTCGACCCGCGCCACGTCGCGCGGATCGGACGCGGCGTAGAACGAATTTGGGCGGAGGTCGGGGTTCAGGCGCTTCAGCGTGCCCAGCGCGACCAGTTGATCGGTCAGGGCGGTCCATTCCGCCTCGGAGCCATCGCACCAGTGGATCGCCTTCGGCTTGGTCAGTGCGGCGACGTCCCGCACCCACGCCAACAGGCGCGCGTGTTTCGTCGGAGGCGTGTTCGCCTCCAGCCCATGTGTCTGCATAAAAACTTCCTGCGTCTCTCTGGGCAGGACTGACGCCCGCCTTGGGCGCCAACATACCGACATGCGGCGAAGCGAAAACCATGACAGCGCTGTCTTGGCAAAAAGTCGCGCGAGATCGGGAGATTGTGGGAGCGGATCGTTCGCCTGCAGCGCGAATTCGACGCGAATCTGCTGTGTTTCAAGAGGGACGCAGTCCGACCCTTCCATCCTCGATGGGGGAAGGGCTGGGATGGGGGTGATGCGGCGGTTGGGTTCTGCGCGGCGGAGAGGCAGCATTCACCCTCAACCTCGATCCCTCTCCCATCGAGGGAGAGGGAGGCAGGCACAGCTCCGCGTTCTCTCGGACCTGAACCCGCAAGGTTGGAAGGGCGGCGGAGCGGCCTGACCTGCGTCAGGCGATGGGACTTAGGCGTGCCGGTTCGACGTAGGTCTTTCCGCTCCGCGCGATCGTGTCTGGGGGCTCCTCGAGAGGACTTACAAATCTCCGAGCAAAGGCCCTGACGGGCGGGCCTCCTCCAGCGAGGAGGTCCCGGACCGCGTGGACGCCGGGGTTCCACGCCTGCGACATCCGACGGGGCCGTAAGGCGCGCCCGCCGGAGCGCTTCCCGCTCGACCGCATCCCCGTCACAACCGGCGCTGGCCGAGCGCCCTTCCCGTGACGGAGACGGGAGAAGGTTACGGCTGGTTGGAATGGGGGCGGATAAGTTCGCTGATTTCCCCGCCCCACATCCGTCTTCCTAGGCCTGGCGCCTAAGACCCAGAGACTCCGTGGCGGCAGGATTGGCGGGGCGACAAACGCCGCACTTCACCAGGAAGCTCAGCCGTTTCTGGGCCCTAGGCACAAGGCCTAGGGTGACGGAGCTTTTTGGGAACGCGGCTGTCACCGCTAGAGGTGCGAGGGGATAGGGACGGAGCCCAGTCTCGCCCCCTCCACCGCTTCGCGGTCCCCCTCCCCCGCGGGCGGGGGAGGAGAAGCTCCCCCAGAGGGGGCGAGGGATAGAGAACCCCTACGGCTTGAAGCTCAGCTTCTGGTTGGCGACGAAGGTTTCCCATTCGGCGCGGTTGCGGAAGTCCAGGCCTCGATCCCAGGCCGAGCCCACATAGTAGGTGAAGGGCTTGCCGGGCGTGACGCGGACCAGGATCAGGTAGTTGTCGGCGTCCTCGGTGAAGCCTTCGACCGTCGCCGGGTCCACCGCGATGGCGATGCCGAGGCTGCCGTGTTCGGGATTGTTCGGCTCCCAGAACATCAGGCGGCCGTTCTTGGCGTCACGGGTGACGAAGCCCGAGCCGGCGTCATTGCGGCGCTTGGAGATGCCGATGGCGACCACCAGCTGCTCCTTGGTGTCGGAGCTGAGCGTCGAGGTCATGCGAGTGAAGTTCGAGCCCAGCGGCAGGGAGAAGTCGCGCGTCTCCCAGACCTTGCGGGCCACATCCACGGGCCAGGGGCGATAGTCGACGCTGAACTTGGCTTCGTCGCCGCCCGTCTTGTCGATCCGGTACTTGGAGAAGTTGCGGCTGGTCCACAGCTTGTTGTCGTACCAGACGCCCAGGCCGCCCGCGCCGCGGCCGCGGCCGACGTCGTAGAAGTCCAGGCCTTCACCCCGGTCCACGTGGTAGTTCGGGAACTTCAACTGGCGGTCCATGTAGGGATAGCGCACGCGCTTGGCCCACACGTCGATGCCAGAGCCCGACGGCGCCTCGCGCGATTCCAGCGCCGGACCGTAGATGCGATGCGCGACCTTGTCGTTCTCCCACAGCAGGTCGTCGAGACGATCCGGGGCGAAGCGGACCACGGCGCGCGGGGCCTGCTGGTCGGCCGGCGGCGGGGTCAGGCGCTCGATGGTTGAGGGGCGCTTCAGGCCAGCTGGGTCGTAGGCCAGGGCGGCGGTGGCCTTCATCTCGGCCTCGCGGCGGCGCTTCTCCTCCTCGCCCACCACGGTGACCGGGGCGGGGGGCGTCGGGGTGGTGGCGGCGATCACCTCGGGCGCATCTTGAGCGGGTTCGGCTTCCGGCAGGCTCCGGGTCGGGCCGTGCAGGTCCATGATCTCCAGCCCGGCGAGGATGTAGGTTCCAGAGGCGTAGAGACCGGTTTCGTCCGGCTTGGTTGAGACGGGCTGGTCGCCCGTCTTCTGCGCCGCGCCGACCAGGCCGTTCGGCAGGACGGTGCGGTTCAGCGCCGCCCAGCCTTTCTGCACATGCGGCAGGTAGGTCGCGCGATCCAGCAGGCCGTGGTTGATGCCCCAGGCCAGCGCATAGACGAAGAAGACGGAGCCGGAAGTCTCGGCTTCAGGATGCGCCTTCGGGTCCAGCAGGCTGGAGCGCCACAGGCCGTCGTCCTGCTGCAGCTTGGCGACGCGCGCCGACATCTTCTGGAAGATGTCCACGTAATAGGCGCGGTCCGGGTAGTCGGCCGGCATGGACTCCAGCCAGCGGGCGATGCCGCCCATCACCCAGCCGTTGGCGCGCGCCCAGTAGATGGGCTGGCCGTTGGCGCTGCGGCGGTCCTTGAAGCGCTCGTCGCGCAGGAACAGGCCTTCTTCCGGAACCCACAGGCGGGCGGCGGTGCGTCGCCATTCCTTGTCGGCGGCGGCGAGGTATTTGGGATCGCCGGTGATCGCCGACATCCGCGCCAGGACCGGCGGCGCCATGTAGAGGGCGTCGGCCCACCACCAGACCAGGGCCGGCGTCTCGGTGGAGCGGTTCAGGTGCGGGACTTGCCAGTCCAGGCGCTGACGCAGGGGCATCAGAACGCCTTCCTGGCGGCGACGCGAATAGAGCTCTTCGTAGAGGTCGCCGATGGTGATGTCGTCGGCGTTCAGCATGGTCGGGCCGGAACGGGCGCCGCGGACGCTGTAGTTGTAGTGCTCCGCCACGGCGGTCAGGAAGCGCAGGGTTTCCGGATCGTCCGACACGCGCGCCAGACGCGCCGCGCCGACATAGAAGGTGGCCGCCACCCAGTTGGACGACATCTGGGTCAGGTTGCTGCCGGTCGACAGGGCGATCGGCTCCCGCGCCATGGCGGCGATCTGCGAGGAGGCCACGTATTCGATCGCGGCCAGGGTCTCGGCGCGGGTGGGCAGGCGGGAGGCGTTCACGTTCAGCGCCGGGCGCGGGCGGGCCTTCAGCCAGTCCGCTTCGACGCCGGGCGGCAGGGTGGGGCCGGTCGTTTGGGCGAGGACCGGGCTGGACAGCAGCGCAGTCGTGGTCAGGGCGATGGTCAGGCCGAGACCGGCGCGGCGGGGCAGGGGCATGTATTGTTCCTCCGGCGACGCTGGGGGATGGCGTCGCATCGTCTGTTCAGCGTTCTCGACCACAGGTGGAAAGCGCCGACGGCGTCTGTCGTAGGGCGCCTGGCCGTGCCGTCAACGCCTTGGCCTTGACCATATCGTCCGCTATCGTGAGACGAAAGAACAGAATGTGGGAAACGCTTGGGGCGACGATCCGGTCGCCGTGGAAGCTGGCTTTGGGCGCTCGTCCGCCGCCGTTCCCCGATCACCGAGAGGCTGTCTATGCATCGTCGATCCCTTCTGCAACTGGGCCTGAGCGGAGCCTTGGCTTCCGCCGCGCCAGCCCTGGCCCAGACTGGCGGCCGCACCTTCCTCGCCTCCGATTTCGGCGCAACGGGTGACGGTCGGACCATCGATACGCGTGCGATCCAGGCGGCCATCGACGCCGCCGCCGCTCAGGGCGGCGGGACCGTCGTGCTGAAGCCCGGCGTGTATCTGACCGGCTCGCTGTTCGTGAAGTCGGCCGTCACCTTGCTGATCGACCGCGGGGCCACCGTGCGCGGCCTGACCGATCTTTCGGCCTATCCGACGATCCGCACCCGTGTGGCCGGGGTCGAAATGGATTGGCCGGCGGCCCTGCTGAACGTCTATCGCCAGCGCGGCGCCAAAATCACCGGCGAGGGCGTGGTGGACGGCGACGGCAAGGCGTTCTGGGACAGCTATTACGCCATGCGCCGCGACTATGACCCGCGCGGCCTGCGCTGGGCGGCGGACTATGACTGCCGCCGGCCGCGCCTGATCCACGTCTATGACTCCGACAATGTGGAGGTCTCCGGCCTCAACCTGACCCGAGCCGGGTTCTGGACGGTCCACGTCTGCTACTCGCGCGACGTAAAGGTCTCGGACCTGATCATCCGCAACAACATCGGGGGCCGGGGGCCGTCCACGGACGGCATCGACATCGACTCCTCCGAGCGAGTGCTGGTCGAGCGTTGCGACCTGTCGGTCAATGACGACGCCCTGTGCATCAAGGCCGGCCGCGATTGGGACGGCCTGCGCGTGGCGCGGCCCTGCCGTCAGGTGAAGATCAAGGACTGCGTGGTCCGCGACGCCCTGGCCGGCATGACCTTCGGCAGCGAGACCTCCGGCGGGTTCGAGGACATCGAGGTGTCCGGCCTGCGGATCGAATATCCGACGCCGCTGGGCATCTTCTTCAAGTCCGGCCACACGCGCGGCGGGGTGATCTCCAACATCCGTCTGCACGACATCTTCATGCAGGATGTCGCCACGGTCCTGCGGGTGAACCTGAACTGGTATCCGAACTACAGCTATGCGGAGATCCCCAAGGGCATCGACAATGTGCCTGATCACTGGCGCGCCCTGGCGACGCCGGTCCCTCGGGAGCAGGGCCTGCCGCGCATCCGCAATGTCCACCTGTCCAACGTCAAGGCGGTGGGCGCCAAGATCGGCTTCGAGGCCGCCGCCTATCCCGAGGCTCCGCTGAAGGACTTCACCTTCGAGCGGCTGGACTGGGACGTGCGAGAGTCCGGCTCCATCGCCAACGCCGAGAACTGGCGCTTCACCGACTGCCGCATCGACAGCCTGGACGGCAAGGCGCCCAAGGTCACCGACTCCAAGGGCGTCGTCGGCCTGCGTGGCCGCCTGGGCTAGTCCCGGACACCCGTCTCAAGCTTCCCCAGCCGACAAAGAAAAAGGCCCGGAGCAGAGGCTGCTCCGGGCCGAGTAGAAACGCTGAAGTTCAGGGGGAAGGATCAGTACTTCCAGCGCATTCCCAGCATGACCTCGCGGCCAAAGTGGCGGTAGTTCGACACCCGGTTCGTCTCGTCGACGTAACGGTCGTTGTAGGCGTCGGTCAGGTTCAGGGCTTCGACCGAGACCGTCAGGTTGTCGGTGATCTCGTAGGAAGCCGAGGCGTCCAGGTTGAACGTGCTGCGCACGCCTTCCTCGCTGTTGTTGTTGCCGCCCGGATAGGCCAGCAGATACTGGCTGCGGTAGGCGCCTGAGACGCGGGCCTGCATCGGGCCCTTCTCGTAGTACAGCGTGGTGTTGAAGGCATACTTCGACTGGCCCGTCAGGCGGTTCTTGCCATAGGCGCCGTAGTCGACCTCGGAGTCGACGTAGGTGAAGTTGCCGATGAAGCCGAAGTCCTTGCCGATGCCCGGCAGGAAGGTGAAGGGCTGCTGGTACTGCAGCTCGATGCCGTGCAGCGAGCCGCCGGCGCCGTTGACCTTGCGGGTGACTTCGAAGTCTTCATCCGGCGACGCCGGCGTGCCGACGAGCAGGTCGTCCGGCAGGCCCAGGCTGCGCCACGGCACCATTTCGGTGACGGTGGTGATGAAGCTGTCGATGTCCTTGTAGAACACGGCGGCGGCCAGCAGGCCTTCGCTCTGGAAGTACCATTCCACCGACAGGTCGAAGTTGGTCGCGCGGAACGGATCCAGCATCGGGTTGCCGTAGGACACGCGGCGCGTCGGAGTCGACAGCGAGCCGCCCGGCGTCAGGTCGCCCAGGGCCGGACGCGACATCACCTTGGCGGCGCCGAGGCGGACGACCAGGTCGTCACGCGGCTCGATGGCCACGTTGAAGGACGGCAGGATGTCGTCGTACTTGTTTTTGACGGTGACGTAGTTGGTGTCCAGGAAGCCCGAGGAGTCGATGTCGGTGCGGGCGTAGCGGACGCCGACGTTGCCGCGGACGGTCATGTCCGCGAACGTGGTGTTGAAGTCCGCCTGGGCGAACAGGCCCTTGTCGGTTTCCTCGACTTCACGGATGCCGTTATAGGTCGGCACCAGCGGAGCATTGAACTGGCCCACGACGCCGTTCAGCTTCTGGATGTCCGGAACGATGAAGCTCAGGTTCGAGCCGTTCGGGATATCCAGGCCGCCGTCGATGCTGACGACCTTGCCCACATTGCCCACGCCGACGATGCGGTCAGCGCCGGAGAGGGCCGAGACCGCCTGCTGCATGCCGAAGGTGTCGAAGCCGTAGGTGCGGTACTCACCACCGGCCTTGAAGGTGATCTCCGGCGTCAGGTCGTATTCCAGGGCGCCGGCGGCGACCTGGTTTTCGAAGTTCGCGCCGCCGGTGCTGCGGCGCCATTCGGTCAGGGTGAAGCGGTCACCCTTCGAGACGTCGAAGCCGTAGTTGATCATCGGCAGACGGTCGTCGCCGCGGAAGTCGTAGGTGAAGCCGTTCTGGTTGTTCGCGTCGAACATGTAGGCGACGTTGAACGGGGTGCGGGCTTCGGACTTGTTGGCGCCGAGCTTCAGGCGGCCGCGCAGGCGGTCGCTGAACTCGTGCTTCACGTTCAGGGAGCCCTGGTAGAAGTTGCTCTCGTCACGGGTGAAGCCGTTCTCCGAGCGGATGTCGACCATGTCGAACACGCCGTAGGAGAGGGTGTTGTTGGAGGCGTCGATAGCGTAGTCGCGGACGATGGTCTCGCGGACGCCGCCGGCGGCGCGGCTGAAGCTGATGGCTTCGATGTTCGGGCTCTCGGCTTCCTGGTTGAAGCGCGACCACAGGAAGTCGACGGCGACTTCGGTGCGCTCGGTCGGGCGCCACTGGATCGAGCTGGTCACACCCAGGCGGTCTTCATCGAAGGTGCCGAAGGTGTAGCGCGGGATCCGCGGATAGTAGGCGCGGAGCACATCGTTGCGTTGCGCAGCGGTGGTGCAGGGGATGCAGTTGGCGAAGTTGTTGCCGGCGCCGTAGGCGGCGGTCGGATCGCCGGATTGCCAGCGCGTGGTGTTGAAGCTCTCGCTGATCGGCGAACGCTCCGAATAGGCCACCGAGATCAGGGCGCCGAAGGTGCGGTCTTCGTTGGCCCAGCTCAGCAGGCCGGCCAGGCGAGGCACGGTCTTTTCGGACAGGTCGTTGTACGAGCCCTGCACCGACAGGGCCGAGGTCAGGCCGCTGCGGTTGTAGTCCAGCGGACGGGCGGTCTGCAGATCGACGGTCGCGCCCAGCGAGCCTTCCTCGATCTCGGCCGACTGCGTCTTGCGGACGGTGATGCTGTTGAACAGCTCCGAGGCGAACATCGAGAAGTCGAAGCCGCGGCTGCGGTTGCTGCCGTAGGCGGCCTGGGCTTCCAGGCCGTTGATGCGGGTGCGGGTGAAGTCGGCGCCCAGACCACGGACCGAGATCGTACGGCCCTGGCCGCCTTCGCGGTCGATGGTGACGCCCGGCAGGCGCTGGATCGACTCGGCGAGGTTCAGGTCCGGGAAGTCGGCGATGTCTTCAGCCAGGATGGTGTCGACCGCGCCAGCCTCTTCGCGCTTGATGTTCAGAGCCTGCTGCAGGCTCGAGCGGAAGCCGGTGACGACAATGTCTTCGACTTCGGTCACGCCGTCATCGCCGGTCTGGGCCGTCGAGACAGGAGCCGCGGCGTCCGTCTGCGCGAACGCAGGCGCAGCCATAAGCGCGAGAACCGACACCGAGGCGGCGCACAGAATCCGAGTTTGCGTGGAGCGTCGCATGATTTCTCTCTCTCCCCTCCGGAGCCGCATATGGCACCGGTGTCATTTTTTGATACATTGTCGCGTATGTTCGAACGCGATTGCGTTCCACTTCTTGCAACAGCTTCTCGATTTTTGCAATACGCCACGATCGGCGTTACCAAACCGTGTGTGGCAAGCATTTCCTTCAAACCCGCGGGTTTGAAGTTTTCTGTTTTTACTCAATAGTTTGTCGAAAACTGGCCGCAGTTTCCCATGCGGCCCGCTTTGCGAAACACGCTCTCGAATTACGAAACATAGGTATTCTTAGCGCTCGACCCGGAGCTATCCGGGCCGAGTCAAAGCCGGTTATCAGGCCGCTTTCGCCACTTCGACGGCATACACGTGGTTCTTGCCGTGCATGTTGGACACGAACACAACCCACTTGGCATCTGGTGTGAAGGTCAGGTTCGGCTCCAGCCGGTAGTCGTGGTTCGCCATGTCCACCAGCGGCTCCGACCGCATGTACTGCACGTCGATCAGTTCGGCCTTATCGCTGCTCGGATCGGCGTCCACCACGGCTTCCGGCCGCAGCAGCTTCAGCCATTTGGCGTTCTGCGCATGGGCGACCATGTCGGCGTCGCCGCCGTCACCCGCGAACAGGGTGCCGTCCGGCGATACGTTGTAGTGCACCGACCAGTCGTTCTGTTCGACCCGCCGCCAGACGCGCTTGCCGGTCTCCAGATCGACGGAGGCCACCCAGAACACCTGGCCGCGCGGTGTCTGCAGATCGTAGAGCACCTGCTTGCCGTCCGGGCTGAACCACTCGTGGCCGAAGATCTCGAAGTTCATGGTCCGCTCGTGGGTCTTGCGCAGACCCGAACCGTCGGCGCGAATGGCCCACATGCGGTCGACCCGGTGCCACGGACCTTCGTGGCAGAAGATGATCTGCTGCGGATCGGTGGGTGAGAACTGGGTGTGCCCGATCCACTCGTTGGTCTTGTGGATCACGCGGCGCTGGCCGGTCTTCACGTCGACGACGAAGATCTCCATCGGATAGCGCGCGGCCCAGCGCTGCAGCATCCGCACGCCCTTGGCCCGAGCGAAGTTCAACGGCTTGCCGTCAGGGCCGTTGGCCGCGTACTCGGCCTGGTCGAAGCGGCGGTTGCGGTTGTCCGTGACGGTGGGCTGCAGCGGCTGGGAGCCATAGGCCACGAAACCCAGCAGCAGGGTCTCGTCGGCGTTGACCGAGTTGATCTGGCCGTTGGGCAGCTTGCAGATGGTCCGCGTCTTCCGAGTGTCGACGTCGATCGCGTAGATCGTGCGCGGACGGTCCATCGGCTGGCCGTCGCCCGGCTCGATGACGGAATAATAGACGCTGCGGGTCTTGCGGCCGGTGAACATCAGATCGGCCTTGGCGTCGTTCACTAGGGGCTTCACCGCCCAGGTGCGCAGGTCGACCGTCGAGATGCCTTCCGGCGAGGAGATGACCATCAAGTCGCCGCCCGGCAGGAACATGTTCTTGTAGAAGTACGGCTTGCCGCCGCCGCCGTCGGGCGACACCCGGCGGATGCGATGGCCCGTCTTCTGATCAACCCATTCGGTCGGCACGGGACCCGACCAGACCGGCTGGGCCGGGAGGGGCGTCTCCTGAGTGGAAGGTGGCGCGGTGTTGGGCGCGGGCCAGCGCGGCGCTTCGCCAGGTGCGGCGGCGGGCGCTGAGGTGGTCTGCGCCTGGGCTGGGGCCGAGGCAAGGGCGGCTCCAGCGGCCGGAAGGGCCCAAAGGGCCTTGAGCGCGTCGCGGCGGGAAGTCGTCATCGGCGGTCCTCTCAATCGTACTCAGGTCGCGCGGATCAGGGCGCGGGCGTCAGGCCTTCGACGCGCACGGTCCAGCCCGACTTCGGGAAGCCGGGAGCGTGGCCGGTCGAGCCGTCCCAACCGCCCGCCATCAGGCCCACCGCCATCAGCAGGGAGCCGTTGGACGGGAAGTAGGTCTCGGCCGCGCGGCGATAGCCGGCGCCGTCCGGATTGACCGTCATCTTCACACCGCCGGCGCCGGCGGAGGCCGGCACCAGATCGTCGGCGTGCTCGTCCAGGTGGACGCGCGGGGTCATGCCGGTGACGCCCCACTGGTTGTTCTTCAGATCGGCGAACAGCCAGTCGACGGCCTTTTCCGGTTGGCCCAGGCGGGCCGCCGTCATGGCCATCATCGGGAAGTCCCAGCCCCAGGTCTGGCGCACGTCCCAGTTGGCCTCGACCGCCGCGAAGGTGCGCTTCATCGCGTCCTTGTCGATCCGCTCGCCGGGGATGAACCCATAGGCCATCAGGAACGACGGGTGGTCGCGGTTCTTGCACTGCGCCGCCGAGGCGTGGTTGCGGCAGGCCTCGGACATGGCCGTGGTCCAGAAGTCCGGCACGTTCTCCACCGGCAGGTAGAGGCCGTCCCTGGTGGCGGGCGGCGCGATCTTGGCGAGAGCCGCGTCCCAATCCGCGCGGCGCGCCTGACCCTGACGTTCACGCCAGGCCTGGGCGGTCTGCAGGGCCCAGCGGAAGTACTCGACCTCGAAGGTCGGGTTCACCGTGGTCAGCGGGTCGTAGTTCTCCTGCGCCGGGATCAGCGGCGGGCCGAGGTTCAGGCGGCCGTTGTGCTCCAGAGGCCAGGAGGCCAGCAGATCAGCGGTGGACTCCACCACCTCGCCATAGCGATTCAGAACCTCGGGGTTCTTCTCCGCGCGCCAGACCAGCTCGGCCATCAGGATGGGGTGCGGCTGCTGCCACATGATGAAGGGCGAGACGAGGCTGGGGCTGTTGCGGCCCTCGGGCCCGGCCATCTTCGGCCACCAGGCGCCCTTCACGCCGTGACGCGCCGCTTCGGCGCGAGCGTTCGGCAGGTTGGAGACGTACCAAGGCAGGCTGCGCTCCAGCAGGTCGGCGTGACCCCACATGGCCTGCCAGCCGGAATGCCAGGGGTGCATCTCCAGATGGAACTTGCCGTACCAACTGTTGGAGAAGAGGCCTTCTTCCTGAGGCGGCAGTTCGCCGGCGCCGTTCACCGCCGACAGGTACTGGGACAGCACCACGCGGCGCTCCAGCTCCTTGGCGCGGGGATCGGTGCTGCCGGAGAAGTCGACCGCGCCGCCCTTGCTCCAGAAATCGTTCCAGCGGGTCGTCGCCGCCTTCACGCCGTCGGCGTAGGCCGGCGAGGCGGCGGCGTTGTCGGCCTCGTCGAAGCGGACCGTGAGCTGAAGGCTCTGACCCTTCGCCGCCGCGACCTGGAAGCTGTCGCCAGCCGGTTTCACGTGACCGTTGGCGGTGATGGTCGAAAAATAGGTCGTCTCGTCGATTGTGCGGCGGATGCGCGTCTCGCCGTCCTTGGCCGACAGGACCGTCAGGCTCTGCGCGCCCTGCTTGTCGAAGCTGGTCGGATCCGGATTGATCGCCGGGTTCACGGTCGGATAGCGCACCTGCACGCCCAGGCCGCGCTTGGCGACGAGGGGGGAAGCGACCTCGACCATCACCATGTCGAGTTCAGGATGGACGCGCGTGGTCACGGTCACGGGCTGGCCGTCATAGGTGAAGCGGCTGCTCAGCGTTCCGGTCCACAGGTCCAGCGTCTGATGCGGCTTCGACACCTTGGCGAAGTCGAGCGCCAGGCCGTCAGCGAAGATCAGGCCGACGCGGCCCAGCGAGAACCGATGCGGGTTGGCCCGCAGCCAAGTGAAGGCCGGGTTGGTCTCGGCGTCGTTCCAGGATTTCATCCAGGCGTACGGCTGCTCGCCCCGCCCGGCGACCGGCACGTTCACCAGGCCGTTCTGCTCGGTATAGCCCTTGGGGTTCGGAAAGCTGTGCCAGGCCCACTGGGCCATGGTCAGCAGCGGCGCCAGCTCGGAGTACTGCTCGGGAAAGGTCTGGAGGCCGGTGATGTCGGCGGTGAAGCCGATGTCGCCATTGCCCAGCATGACCGGCGCATGGCGGTCCACGGCCGTCAGCGTCGGGTTGTGGCGAGAGACCAGAGCCTTGCGGTCGATCTTCGCCGCAGGAGCGACGGTCGCGCTGGCGGAAGTCGTCTGGGCCATGGCGGCGGCCGGGGTGACGAGCAGGGTGAAGGCGGCCAGGGCGGTCCTCAGCTGCATCAGACGGTCTCCTTGCGGCCCAGGCCCGCGCCCTTCCAACCGTACCAGGCGACGACCGCGAAGCAGGCGGCCGGCATCAGGAAGGCGACATTGGCGCCGTACAGGTCGGCGACCTTGCCCATGGGCCAGGGCAGCAGCACGCCGCCGCCGATGGCCATGACCATCAGGGACGAGGCCTTCTTGGTCGATGCGCCCAGGCCGGTGGTGCCCAGGGCGAAGATGGTCGCGAACATGGTCGACATGAAGAAGAACACGGCGATCAGGGCGATCGGCGAGACCTTGTCGATCCCCGCGGCCACGATCAGCGTCAGGATGACGTTGATGATCCCGTAGGCGGTCAGCAGGGCGCGCGGCTTGACGCGCAGCAGCAAGGCCGTGGCGGCGAAGCGGCCGACCAGATAGCCGACCGCGGCCAGGGACAGCATGAAGGCGCCCTGTTGAGAAGTCAGGCCCTGCCAATTGTAGGTGGCCAGATTGATGAAGTAGGCGCCGATGCCGACCTGGGCGCCCACGTACAGCGCCTGGGTCAGGACGCCGGCGATGAAGTGCGGCTGCTGGGACAGGGGGCGGGCAGGGCCGTCGCCGGCGCCTTCGCCGTGATCGGCCAGGCCGGTCTCGGGCAGCCGGGCGCGCCACACGGCGATGGCGAAGGCGACCACGGCGGCGGCGATCAGGCCATAGACGATCTGGATCGAACGGGTCGCGCCGCCCAGGGCTTCGGTGGTGGTCGGGCTGAAGAACACCGCGCCGCCGATCAGCGGTCCGAAGAACACGCCCAGGGCGTTGAACGACTGCGCCAGGTTCAGGCGTTGCGAGGCCTTGGCCGGGTCACCCAGGACGTTGACGTAGGTGTCGGCCGAGGTCTCCAGCACGCACAGGCCGGCGGCGAGCACGAACATGGAGCCCACGAAGGGCGCGAACTGGCCCATGCCGGCGGCGGGGATGAACAGCAGGGCGCCGATGGCCGTGACGATCAGGCCGGTGACGATCCCGAACTTGTAGCCCCGGGCGTGCAGCAGCATGCCGGCGGGAATGGACAGCAGCAGATAGGCGCCGAAATAGGCGATCTGCAGCCACGCGCTGTCGGCCTGGCTGATGCTCAGGGTTTCCTGGAAGTGCTTGTTCAGCACGTCCAGCAGGCCGTAGGCCAAGCCCCAGATCAGGAAGCAGGCGATGGCGAAGGCGAGGGGACCCTTGAGGTTTCCCGCGGGCATGGCGAGGCCGCCCTTGGTGTGCGCGGCGTCGGTCTCGATGACCATGTGCTGTCTCCTGGTGTCCTCAGGGCCTGGCCGTCTTCATGCGGCGTCGGCGGATGAATTCAGATGCGATAGATTCTCTCCGCGTTCGCCGCGAAGAGGTTGTCACGTTCCGTGTGGCCGAAACCGGCCGTGATGGCGTGGAAGGCGGCGAAGAAGGCGTCGAAAGTCCCGTGAACCTTCTCGACCGGGAAGTCGCTGGCGAACATCGCCCGGTCGGTCCCGAAGATGTCGATGCATTCCAGGACGATCGGACGGATGGACTCCAGCGTCCAGGCGCGGTCGGTGATGCCGAGGCCGGAGATCTTGATCGAGACCTGCGGATGGGCGGCCAGCAGGCGCAGGCCGTCGCGCCAGAGCTTCATGCCGGCTTCGTCGCGATCCGTCGGCAGGCCGGCGTGATTGATGATCAGCGGAATGTCGGGATAGCGCGTCGCCAGAGCCGCCGCCTTGGCCATCTGCGAGGGATAGAGCTGCAGGTCGAAGGACAGCTTGTGCTTGGCCAGCAGGGCGAAGCCCGCTTCCCAGACCGGGTCGTCCAGCAGGTCGCGGTCGTTGTAGGTCTTCAGCGGATCGGCGTGCCAGCAGATGATCTGGCGCACGCCGCGCACATTGGCGCGCTGGGCGTGCGCCTCCAGCAGGGCGTCGAGATCCGGATCGAGCATGTCCGCCCCGGCGACGATGCCGATCGGATAGCCTTGCTGATCGGCGATGGCCTGCAGCCAGTCGGTCTCGCCCAGTTGCAGGCCACGCGGCATGCCGGCCTCCACATGGACGATCTTCTCGACCCGCCAGGGGCCGACGTCCGCGAGGTAGTCCTTCAGCAGGTAGTCGCGATGCGCGATGGGGGACATGTCCCCCGCCGGATTGTTCGGCAGGGGATCATCCTGCAACCACCCATAACGGGCGCGCGACAGGTCCCAAAGGTGGACATGCGGATCGACGATGCGCGGTTCGCGGTCCACCATTGGGTTCCTAGTAGGTCGTCCGTCCGCCCGACGTATCGAAGGTCGAGGCGGTGGTGAAGCTGCATTCCTCGGACGCCATGAAGCAGACCATGGCGGCGCTTTCGTTCACTTCGCCCAGGCGGCCCATGGGGATCTTCGAGCGCATGTAGTCGACCTGGCTCTGCGGAAGCTGCTCCAGGATCGGGCTCTCGAAGGTGGCCGGCGTCAGGCTGTTGGCGATGACGCCCTTGCCCGCGAGCTCCTTGCCCAGCGACTTGGTCAGGCCGATGACCCCCGCCTTCGACGCCGAATAGGCGCTGGCGTTGGGGTTGCCTTCCTTGCCCGCGACCGAGGCCACGTTGACGATGCGGCCGTAGCCGTTCGCCAGCATGAAGGGCACGACTTCGCGGCAGCAGTAGAAGACGCCGTTCAGGTTGATGTCGATGACGCGCTGCCAGCTGTCGATCGGGAAGTCCTGCACCGGAACGGTGGCGCCGGTGATGCCGGCCGAGGCGACCAGGATGTCGATGCGGCCCAGGACTTCGTTCGATTCCTTGGCGGCCGCGGCGACGGCGGCCGGATCGGCGACGTCGAGAGCGACGACGTGCTTGGCGCCGATCTCTTCAGCGGCCTTGGCCAGGGCGTCGGCGTTCAGGTCCCAGAGGCAGACCTGGCCGCCCTCGGCGATGATGCGCGCGGCCGAGGCCTTGCCCAGGCCCGATGCGCCGCCGGTGACGACGGCCGTGCGGCCGGAGAAACGTCCTTGGTACACGCTCACGAAACAGCTTCCTTCGACCAGGCGATGACGTCTTGGCGCTGCTGGCCGAGCTTTTCGATGCCCAGCGTCATGACGTCGCCGGCCTTCAGGTAGAACGGCTCCGGCTTCTGGCCGAGGCCCACGCCCGGAGGCGTGCCCGTGGTGATCAGGTCGCCCGGCTCCAGGGTCATGAACTGGCTGACATAGGAGACGATCTCGGCGATGCCGAAGATCATCGTCTTGGTGTTGCCGGTCTGCATGCGCTTGCCGTTCAGGTCGAGCCACATGTCCAGCTTCTGGACGTCGCCGACTTCATCGGTGGTCACGATCCACGGACCGACGGGGCCGAAGGTGTCGCAACCCTTGCCCTTGTCCCAGGTGCCGCCGCGCTCGGTCTGGAAGGCGCGCTCGGACACGTCATTGATCAGCACGTAGCCGGCCACGTGATCCAGGGCGTCGGCCTGCTCGACGTAGGAGGCGGCCTTGCCGATGACGATGCCCAGTTCGACTTCCCAGTCGGTCTTCAGCGAACCGCGAGGGATGACCACGGGATCGTTCGGGCCGGTCAGGCAGGAGATGGCCTTGGTGAAGACCACCGGCTCTTCCGGGATCGGCAGGTTGGATTCAGCGGCGTGGTCCGCGAAGTTCAGGCCGATGGCGATGAACTTGCGGCTGCCGTTCACCGGCACGCCGTAGCGGGGCTCACCCTCGACGACGGGCAGGGTGGTCGGATCGATCGCCTTCAGCTTGGCGAGTTCCTCGCCGTACAGCTGGGCGGGGGTGATGTCGGCCACATGAGCGGACAGGTCGCGGATGCGGCCTTCCGCATCCAGCAGGCCCGGCTTTTCCTGGCCCTTGGGGCCGTAACGCAGGAGTTTCATTCGGGGAGGAGCCTTTGGTTATCGCGCGTAGGGGCGATGGAGGGCGATGTCGCGGTTGAGTTCGACGCCGAAGCCCGGGGTGTCCGGCACCTTCAGGCGGCCGTTCACCGGGACCGGCTCGCCGATCAGCTGCGGATGGAACATCGGCACGACTTCGTCGGCCTTGGGCGCCATCATCAGGAACTCGGCGAACGGGCTGTTATGGCGCGTGACGACGAAGTGGTAGCTGTAGACCGACGAACCGTGCGGGATCATCAGCACCCCCTTGGCGTCGGCCATGGCGGAGATCTTGATCAGCTCGGTGACGCCGCCGCACCAGCCCACATCCGGCTGGATGATGTCGCAGCACTCCATCTCCAGCAGCATGCGGAAGCCCCAGCGGGTGGCTTCGTGCTCGCCCGTGGTGACCAGCATGCCGTCAGGGGCGTTCTTCTTCAGCGCCTGATAGCCCCAGTAGTCGTCGGGGCTGAGGCATTCCTCGATCCACTTCAGCCCGTACTTGTGGGCGGCGTGGGCGAGCTTGGTGGCGTAGTTCAGGTCCAGCGCCATCCAGCAGTCGAACATCAGCCAGAAGTCGTCGCCGCATGCGTTCCGCATGGCTTCGAGTTCGGCCAGGTTCTTCTTCAGGCCTTCCTCACCCTCGGCCGGGCCGTGGTGCAGGGGCATCTTGCCGCCGATGAAGCCGAGCTCCTTGGCTTTGTCGGGACGGGCGCCGGTGGCGTAGAATTGCAGCTCGTCGCGCACCGCGCCGCCGAGCATGGCGAACACCGGCTCCTGGCGCAGGCGGCCCAGCAGATCCCACAGCGCCAGGTCGACGCCGGAGATGGCGTTCACGACCAGACCCTTGCGGCCATAGTACTGGGTGGAGAAGTACATCTGGTCCCAGATCTTCTCGACCTCGGACGGATCACGGCCTTCCAGGAAGCGGGCCAGGTGCTTTTCGACGATGTAGGCGGCGGGCTCGCCGCCGGTGGTCACCGCGAAGCCGACGACGCCGTTCTCGGCCTCGATCTCCACCACCAGCGTGCCCAGCACGTTGATGCCGAAGCTGCGGCGGCTCTGGCGGTACTCAGGATACTTCGCCATCGGCGTGGCGATGTGATCGTCGATCCAGTGGCCGTCGCCCTGGTCGTGATAGTCGGCGCCGCCGCCCTTGCCGTCGTTCTTCACGACGAAGGCGCGGACATGCTTGATCTTGGGAAGCCGGCTCACTGCGCGATGCTCCTCATATGGCAATTTTCTCCCATATATCGGGATGGCACTGGCTTTCCTCCGAGCGGCGCGCCAAAGTCCCCATCCGATAACGCGGTGACTTGCGCGTTTTGCTATATTCTGAGAATGAGGCTTACGAAATGGGACGGACGGCGTCAATCAAGTCCACGCAGGTCGAAGCGGATGAGGAAACCGGCGCGAAAGCGTCCGGCAGCCAGACCCTTCTTCGTGGGCTCGATGTCGTCGATGCGCTGATCGACGGCCCTCTGCCCCTCGCCGAGCTTTCCGAGAAACTGGAGCTGACGCGCAGCACGACGCACCGCCTGGCCTCGGCCCTGGTGGACCGCCGCCTGCTGTCGTTCCGCCCGCGTGAAGGCTACAGCCTCGGCCCGAAGCTGCTTGAGCTCGGCCATGCCGCCAGCCAGCAGATGCATCTGCCGCGCCTGGCCCGCCCGTGGCTGGAGCAACTCTCCGCCGCCACCGAAGATACGGTGCATCTGGGCGTGCTCGACGGCCGTCACGCTCTATATCTGGACAAGGTTCCCGGGCGTCGCCGCGTCAACATCGGCTCGCGACTGGGCGAGCGTCACCCCATCGCCTCGACGGGCCTGGGCAAGGCCCTGATCCTCGACAAGACCGAGCCCGAGTGGATCGAGTTCTACGGTCCCGAAGGGCAGCCGCTGGATTCCGCCTCACGCGCCGTGTGGCTGGAGCGCATGCGCGGCTACGCCCAGAAGGGCTACGCCTTCGATCTTGAAGAGAACGAAGACCAGATCCGCTGCGTCGCCGCGCCGATCCGGTCGGTGGACGGCAAGATTGTCGCCGCCATCAGCCTCTCCTCGGCCGCGCAATACATGTCCGACGCCCGCATGTCGGAGCTGACCAAGGTCGTCACTGACACGGCCCACGCCATCAGCGCCGAAATGGGCTGGAACCCCAAGTCCTAGAGTTCAAAGAAATCCGGAGCCCGCATGCTGCTTGAGAACAAGGTCGTCCTGGTCACGGGCGCTTCGCGGGGTATCGGTCGGGCGACAGCCATCGAGGCGGCGCGCCAGGGCGCCAATGTCGCCATCAACACCTTCCGCGACGACGCGGTCGCCGCCGAAGTGGTGGCCGAGGTCGAAGCCCTGGGCCGCAAGGCGGTGGTGTTCGATGCCGACGTCGCCCTGCCGGAAAGCGCTACGGGTTTCGTGGACAAGGCGGTCGAGGCGTTCGGCCGTGTGGACGTCTTTGTCTCCAACGCCGGCATCTGCCCGTTCCATGCCTTCCTCGACATGCCGGTCGAGACCCTGCGCCGGACCATGGAGGTCAATCTCCACGGCGCCTACTTCATGACCCAGGCCGCCGCGAACGAGATGGTGAAGCAGGGGCAGGGCGGTTCGATCGTGGCGATCAGCTCCATCTCCGCCCTGGTGGGCGGTGAGATGCAGACTCACTACACCCCGACCAAGGCCGGCGTTCACAGCCTGATGCAGTCCTGCGCGGTGGCGCTGGGCAAGCACGGCATCCGCTGCAATTCGGTCCTGCCGGGCACGATCGCCACGGACATCAACAAGGACGATCTCGCCGACCCGAAGAAGCGGGAATACATGGAAGGCCGCATTCCGCTGGGCCGTCTGGGCCGTCCGGAAGACATCGCCAGCGTCGTCGCCTTCCTGGCCTCGGACATGGCGGGCTACATGTCCGGCGCGGCGCTGCTGGTCGATGGCGGCGCCTTCGCCAACTTCCAGTAAGGCGCGCCGTGATCATCTCTTCGCCTGACGATTATCGCGAAGCGGCGCGGCGCAAGCTGCCGCCGTTCCTGTTCCATTACATCGACGGCGGCGCCTACGCCGAGCAGACGCTGAATCGGAACGTCGAGGACTTCCGGGCCATCGCCCTGCGCCAACGCGTGCTGCAGGGCGTCGGCGACATCAGCGTCGAGACCAAGCTGTTCGACGAGACCCTGCGTCTGCCGGTGATCCTGGCGCCGGTGGGCCTGACCGGCATGTACGCCCGTCGCGGCGAAGTGCAGGCGGCCAAGGCCGCGGCCTCGCGCGGCGTGCCCTTTACGCTGTCCACTGTCTCGGTCTGCGCGATCGAGGAGGTGGCGTCCGTCATCGACCGGCCCATGTGGTTCCAGCTCTACGTCCTGCGCGACCGGGGCTTCATGAAGAACGCCCTGGAGCGGGCGAAGGAAGCGGGCGTGAAGACTCTGGTCTTCACCGTCGACATGCCGGTTCCCGGCGCGCGTTATCGCGACGCTCATTCGGGCATGAGCGGGCCGAACGCCCCCCTGCGCCGCATGTTGCAGGCCGCGACGCATCCGGCTTGGGCCTGGGATGTTGGTCTGAACGGACGCCCTCACGACCTGGGCAATGTCTCCCGCTACCTGGGCAAGGCGACGGGCTTGGCCGACTACATCGGCTGGCTGGGCGCGAACTTCGACCCGTCCATCTCCTGGCGCGATCTGCAGTGGATCCGCGACTTCTGGGACGGCCCGATGATCATCAAGGGCGTGCTGGATCCGAAGGACGCCCGCGATGCGGTGGCCTTTGGCGCCGACGGCATCGTGGTCTCCAACCATGGCGGGCGACAGCTGGACGGCGTGCTGTCTTCAGCCCGGGCGCTTCCGCCCATCGCCGAGGCGGTGAAGGGCGACATCCGCATCCTGCTGGACTCCGGCGTCCGCAACGGTCTCGACGTGGTGCGGGCTATCGCGCTGGGCGCCGATGCGGTGATGATCGGCCGGCCGTTCGTCTACGCCCTGGCCGCGGATGGGCAGGCGGGCGTGGCCAACCTGCTCGACCTGATGGAGAAGGAGATGTGGGTGGCCATGACGCTCACCGGCGCCAAGTCCATCGCCGACATCGGGTCGCATACCGCCGTTTGATTCCGCAATCGCTATCGCGCCGCTTGAAAGCTGACTAGCTTCCCGCCCATCCGTTTTGGCTTGGGGAATCGACATGAGGCTTTCGCGGCGCGGCTTTGGATTTGGTGTGGCGGCGGCGGCCCTGGCGCCCGCTCTGGCGAGCGCGCAGAGCGATCTCGACAAGCAACTGACGACCTATCTCGACGCAGCGTTCGAGCAGGATCTGTCGCAGGACCCGGAGCGTCTGACGCGTCTGGGCCGCAAGACCCTGAACGACCAACTGTCGGACCGCAGCGACGCCGCGGTTGCCAAGCGCCTGGCCTGGCGCAGGCAGAGCGTCGCGGAGATGAAGCGGCGCTTCGACCCGAAGAAGCTGGGCGAGGACGCCCGCACCTCCTTCGAAATGTGGGAGCTGGAGCTGACCCGGGCCGAGGAAGCCAACCGCTGGCGCGGCCACAGCTATGTCTTCGGCCGCGGCGGACCGCACGCCGGTCTGCCGAACTTCCTGATCAATGCGCACCGCGTGGATACGCCCGCCGACATGCAGGCCTATGTGTCCCGTGTGGCGGCGATCGGGCCGGCGCTCGACGTCCAGCTTGAGCGCGCCAAGCGTTCGGCGGCGGCGGGCGTCCGCGCGCCGCGCTTCTCCTATGAGCAATCCCTGGACGAGGTCGGCCGTCTGATGACCGGCGCGCCGTTCGCGGGCGAGGGCGAGACCGCCCTGTTCGCTGACGCCAAGACCAAGATCGGCAAGCTGAAGGCCAGCGGCAAGATCGACGACGCCCAGGCCGCCGCCTTCGAAAAGGCGGTCGCCGACGCCATGACCGTCAAGATGAAGCCGGCCTATGACCGTCTCGCCGTCTGGCTGAAGGCGGATGTGGCGCACACCTCGCCGGAGCCGAAGGGCGCGGTCTCCCTGCCGGACGGCGTGGCCTACTACAACGCGATGCTGCGCCAGCAGACGACCACCGACATGACCGCCGACCAGATCCACGACCTGGGCCTGGCCGAGGTCAAACGCATCCGTGGCGAGATGGAGACGCTGAAGGCCAAGATCGGCTTCAAGGGGACGCTGGAGGAGTTCTTCGTCTTCATGCGCACCGACGACCGCTTTTATGTCAGCGACGACGACGCGGGCCGGGCGCGGTATCTGAAGATGTCGGAGGAATATCTGGCCGCGATGAAGGCCGAGCTGCCCAAATACTTCAATCGCATTCCGCGCTCGAACCTCATCGTCAAGCGCGTGGAGTCCTTCCGCGAAGAGCCGGGCGGCGCCGCGCACTACAGCTCGGGCGCGCCGGACGGTTCGCGTCCGGGCGTCTTCTACGTCCACCTGTCGGACATCCGCGCCACGCCGATCTACGAGATCGAGGGGACCAGCTATCACGAAGGCTGGCCGGGCCATCACATGCAGATCTCCCTGGCCCAGGAGATGACCGGCGTGCCCGTGTTCCGCACCCAGACGGGCTACGGCGCCTATGTGGAGGGCTGGGGTCTGTATGTGGAACTGCTGGCCAAGGAGGCCGGCTTCTATCAGGACGCCTACAGCGACTTCGGCCGCCTGGGCCGTGAGATCTGGCGCGCCATCCGCCTGGTCGTCGACACCGGCATCCACGCCAAGGGCTGGAGCGAGGCGCAGGCGCTGGAGTTCTATACCGCCAACTCGCCGCAGCCGGTGGGCAAGATCCGCTCGGAAATCCGCCGCTACTTCGTGAACCCCGGCCAGGCGACTTCTTACAAGGTCGGGATGGTCAAGATCCTGGCCCTGCGCGCAAAGGCTCGTGAGTCCCTGGGCGACCGTTTCGACCTGAAAGGCTTCCACGACACGGTCCTCAGCGCCGGCGCCCTGCCGCTGTCGGTCCTGGAGACGCGCGTCGACCGCTGGGTGGCCGAGCGCAAGGCCGCCTGATGAACTATGGCGTCGGCGTGCTTAGCGCGCCGACGCCGTCAGCTTTCCCGGCTTTTCGGGAAGGTCAGTGAGAACGTGACGCCGCGCCTGCGCTGGCTGACGCTGGCCGTCCCGCCTAACTGCTCCATGATCCGCGCTGCAATGGACAGGCCCAAGCCTGAGCCGTCACCGCTTTGCCGATGGCCGCGCCAGAAGCGGCGGAAGAGGTCGGCCTGCGAAACATCGCCGACACCCGGTCCGTCGTCGCTGACGTGGATCGCGTTCGAGGTCACCTCGAGCTCGATGGATGTGCCCGCCGGGGTGTGCAGAACAGCATTTTCCAGCAGGGCGTCGATCGCGCGCGCCACGCGCTCGGCCTCGCCGGACACGACCGCATGCTCCACTCCGGCGACCGTGATGGACTGGCTCTTGGCCAGGGCCAACGACGTGATCGCCGCCACCCGTTCCTCGACCACTTGCCTCAGTTCGACGCGCGCGGAGGGGGAGGGGGTGTTGGCGTCGATCTCGGCGATCAGCAGAAGTCTTTCGACGATGTTCCGGATGTGTCCGATCTGGGCGAGAAGGCGTTCGCGCAGCGCGGGATCGGCTGCATCCTCGGCGCGGAGCTGCAGGACCGATAGGGGCGTGCGCAGTTCATGGGCGGCGTCAGCGGCGAAGTCACGCTCGATGCGGTAGGCCTCGGTGACGCGGTCCAGCGCGCTGTTGAATGCATTGCCCAGCGGTAGAACCTCGGCCGGCAGGTCCGCCACGCCGATCCGCGCATCGAGAGCGTGAGGATGAATGGCGGCCACTTCTTCCGAAGCCCGACGCACCGGCGCCAAGGTGCGTCGCACGATCCAGACGTCGATGGCGAGCTGCAGGCCGAGCAGCACCAGGATCAGCAGCGCCGCCACCAGCAGCACCTGGGTGATCACGTCGTCGAAGATGACGTCCGGGTGGTCAAGGTCCTGGACGACCACGACACGGAGGTTTGGCCGTCCGTCCAAAGGCGCACTGAGCCCGGAATAGAGCTTGGCGCCTTGCACCCGCTCGAAGAAGGCCGCCTGGCCGTCGGTCGGCATGCGCAGGGGCGGGGGGCTCGCCAGGTCCCCGATGCTGACGAGGCGGCCGTTCTCCAACAGACCGAAGGTGAAGCTGTCGCCGCCGCCATGCAGGGCGTGGCGCGCCTGGTCGGTCAGCGCCCAGCGCCCACGCTCGCCGCGCAGTCCGGTCTTCAAGGTCTCGCCATAGGCCGAGAGCGTCTGGCGTTGCAGCCGTTCGCTGGTCGTCTCCAGCAGAATCCAGACCCCCGCCGCCACGACGATGGCGGTCACCAGCGTCGCGCAGGCGTGCAGCAGCAGGACCCTTGATAGGATGGAGCGCCCCCGGATCATGCGGCCTGCTCGCGAAGCAGATAGCCGACACCCCGCATGGTGACGACCTCGACCCCGGCCTCCAGCTGGTCGAGCCGCTTGCGCAGCCGGTGGACCCCGACCTCCACCGCGTTGGATGAGAACTCTTCGCCGAAGCCGAAGAACAGGGTCTCGATCTGCGTCTTGCGCACGACCTTGTCGCGATGGCGCAGCAGAAGCTCCAGAAGTTGGGCTTCCCTCCGTGACAGGCTGAGCGGGGCGTCACCGACCTGGGCAAGGCGCGCAGCGGCGTCATAGGTCAACCGGCCGCAGGTCAACGTAGCGGCGCCGCCCGCCGTCGCTCGCCGCATCAGCGCCCTGACGCGGGCGATCAGTTCGTCCGTGGCGAAGGGCTTGCCTAGATAGTCGTCGGCGCCGGCGTCCAGGCCGGCGATCCGGTCACGAAGGGCCGAGCGCGCGGTCAGGATCAGCACAGGCAGCGTCTTGTTCCGCCCGCGCAGCCACTCCAGCAGGTCGATCCCGTCGCCATCGGGAAGCCCAAGGTCCAGCAGCAGGCCGGCATAGTCGCCGCCGTCGATCAGAAGCCTGGCGTCCTCCGCACTGGCCACATGATCGCTCGGGAACCCCGCCTGTTCGAGCCGTCCTATGATCAGCTCGGCCAGTTCGTCATGGTCCTCGACGATCAGCAAACGCATGACCCCTCCACTGTAAGGACGCCGTAATCCAGGCTGCGGTCTTGCGGGCGGCCAACCCAGCCCGGGCCGGCGTGCGCGGCTTCATCGCGACGAACGGTCCAGGCGCAACCGGATGACCCGCCGACCATGCGATCCTATACCGCCTTCTTCGCTCTTCTGGTGAGCCTCTCTCCGCTGTGTGCGCGGGCCGACGCCTATCCGCACATTCCCGAGCCGATGGTGTTCGACATGGTGCGGCCGTTGGGGGCGAGCCGCGGCGAGCTTGAGGTCAACACGCTCGCGCAGAGGAACCTCTCGGGGCGTCATGACGCGGTCGAATGGGCGCCAGAGATCGAGATCGCCTTCGCACAGGGCATGGCGATCGAGTTCGAGCTTCCCATCGAGAACCGGACGATCACCGACTACAAGATGGGCCTTCAGGGCACGCTGGGGACTTTCAACGGCGGTCGGGGCGTCCACGGGATCCAGTATCTGGGGCTCTACAACCGTGAGAGCCGTCGCTGGGAGAACACGGCCCTCTATCTCATCGGCCATCGTTTCGGAGAGCGCTTCAGCACCATGAGCATGGTGGGGATCGGCGATGTGACGATCGACGGGGATGAAGGCAGCAACTTCATCTTCAACCACACGACCTTCTACGATGCGTCGGAGACCACGACCCTCGGTCTGGAGTTCAATCTCCGCACCGGCGCCGACCGCTACGCGCTGCTCATGCCGCAGATCCACCAGAAGCTCGCTGAAGGACTGAACGTCCAGGCCGGCGTGGGCGCGGTGAAGGCCGACGGCGAGGTCTGGCGACCCCGGGCAGGGCTGCGCCTGATCAAGGAGTTCTGATCAGGCGACGTCCACGATCTGCAGCATTTCGCGCAGGGTGGGGGTGTCGTCGTCGCGCCGCCAGACCAGACCCGTCTCGAGCATCGGCGGGTCCTTGATGTCCACATAGCGGACCCCCGCCCGCGCCAGGTTGCGCAGGGACGCCGGCACCAGGGCGACGCCCAGGCCGGCCGAGACCAAGCTGATGATGGTCTGCATCTGGATGGCCTCCTGCACGATCCGTGCGGGGCGCCCTTGGGTCTTGAAATAGCCGGTGACGAGATCGTGGAAAGCGGGCGCCACGGTTCTGGGGAACAGGATAAGCGGCGCGGCGGTCAGCGCTTGCGGCGCCAGCACGTCGTTCTCCACGGCCAGTCTTCCATCCTCGATCCAGGCGGCGGGGACGGCGGCGATCAGCGGCTCCGACACCAGCTGTCGATAGGCGAGGGTGTCCGGCAAGCCTTGGCTATGTGGCGGGATGATGATGCCGACGTGCCGTTCGCCGGCCAGGATCGCCGGGATCTGGACATCGCTGGTCGCCTCGACGAGACGAATCTCCACATCCGGGAACGCCTCGGCATAGCGCCGGACCAGATCGGGCAGGACGCTGTAGTCGGCGGTGCTGACGAAAGATAGCGACAGATGGCCGCTGAGGCCGCTGCGCAAACGGTGCGCGCTGTCGGGCAGGGCGTCCAGCGTCGCCAGGGCGGCCCGAACCTGGGGCAGCCATTGCTCGCCGAAAGGAGACAGCCGGACGCTGCGTTTGGTCCGGATGAAAAGCGCCACGCCCAGTGTCTTCTCCAGCGCCATCACCGATTGGCTGAGCGGCGGCTGGGTCATGCCGAGGCGCTCGGCCGCCCGTCCGAAGTGTAGCGTGTCGGCGACGGCGGCGAAGTGCCGGAGTTGGCGGGTTTCGATTGTCATCTATGCGGCGACCTTGTTGTTGCTGAATAATATATTTCACAAAGGCTTTTAAGTCAGGCATCCGTCGCCGCTTAATCGTGCCGGAACCAGACTGATGCCCGCCTATCGTTCGAGAACCTCCACCCACGGCCGCAACATGGCTGGCGCCCGGGGCCTGTGGCGCGCCACGGGCATGAAGGACGAGGACTTCGGCAAGCCGATCATCGCCGTCGCCAACAGCTTCACCCAGTTCGTCCCGGGTCACGTCCACCTGAAGGACCTGGGTCAGCTCGTCGCGCGCGAGATCGAGGCGGCCGGGGGCGTGGCCAAGGAGTTCAACACCATCGCCGTGGATGACGGCATCGCCATGGGTCACGGCGGGATGCTGTACTCGCTGCCTAGCCGCGAGCTGATCGCCGACAGCGTCGAGTACATGGTCAACGCGCACTGCGCCGACGCCATCGTCTGCATCTCCAATTGCGACAAGATCACGCCCGGCATGCTGATGGCCGCCATGCGTCTGAACATCCCGGTGGTGTTCGTCTCCGGCGGGCCGATGGAGGCCGGCAAGGTGCAGGTGAAGGGCGCGATCCGTGCGCTGGACCTGGTCGACGCCATGGTCGTCGCCGCCGACGACAAGTACACGGACGAGGAAGTCGCCGCGATCGAGAAGGCGGCTTGCCCGACCTGCGGCTCGTGCTCGGGCATGTTCACCGCCAACTCCATGAACTGCCTGACCGAGGCGCTGGGCCTGTCGCTGCCGGGCAACGGCTCGGTCCTGGCGACCCACGCTGACCGCGAGGCGCTGTTCAAGGAAGCCGGCCGTCTGGTCGTCGACCTCTGCCAGCGCTGGTACGAGCAGGAGGACCCCACGGCCCTGCCGCGCGGCATCGCCACGCGTGAAGCGTTCGAGAACGCCATGAGCCTGGACATCGCCATGGGCGGCTCCACCAACACGGTGCTGCACCTGCTGGCGGCGGCTCAGGAAGGCGGGGTCGACTTCAAGATGGAGGACATCGACCGCCTGTCGCGCAAGGTGCCGTGTCTGTCGAAGGTCGCGCCCGCCAAGAGCGACGTCCACATGGAGGACGTCCACCGCGCCGGCGGCGTCATGGCGATCCTGGGCGAGCTGGAGAAGGGCGGTTTGATCGACACCAGCCAGCCTACCGTTCACGCCACGACCATGGCCGAGGCCCTGGCCCGCTGGGACATCGGACGCACCAACAGCGCAACGGCTCATGAGTTCTTCCGAGCCGCGCCGGGCGGCAAGCCGACCCAGGTCGCCTTCAGCCAGGCGGCGCGCTGGGAGGAGCTGGATCTGGACCGCGAGAAGGGCGTCATCCGCTCTGTCGAGCACCCGTTCTCCAAGGACGGCGGACTGGCGGTCCTGTTCGGCAACCTCGCGCCGGAAGGCTGCATCGTGAAGACCGCCGGGGTGGACGAATCCATCCTGACCTTCCGCGGCACTGCGCGTGTGTTCGAAAGCCAGGAGACCGCCGTCAGCGGCATCCTGGGCGGCCAGGTGAAGGCCGGCGAGGTGGTGGTCATCCGCTATGAGGGGCCCAAGGGCGGGCCGGGCATGCAGGAGATGCTCTATCCGACCACCTATCTGAAATCGAAGGGTCTTGGCGCGGCCTGCGCCCTGATCACCGATGGTCGCTTCTCGGGCGGCACCTCGGGCCTGTCGATCGGCCACGTGTCGCCGGAAGCGGGCGAAGGCGGCCTGATCGCTCTGGTGGAGACGGGGGACTCGATCCTGATCGACATCCCCAATCGCGGCATCAATCTTGAGGTTTCGGACGGGGTTCTCGCCGAGCGTCGCGCGGCCATGCTCGCGCGCGGCTCGGGCGCCTGGAAGCCGCTGGACCGCAAGCGTGAGGTCAGTCCGGCCCTGCGGGCCTACGCCGCCATGACCACCAATGCCGCCAAGGGCGCGGTCCGCGACATCAGCCAGCTCGAACGATAGGCGAGAGAAGCAGCGGCGCGATCAGTTTGCGCCGCTTGTCCGCTGGATCAGAGCGCGCACGTCGTCCGAAAACGCGGCGGCCGTGTCGCCCAGATAGAGCATGTGGCCCGACGGATAGTCCCGGAAGGTGACGCGGTCCGTCGGCAGGTCGGCCGCCTGCAGGCTGCGGCGTGCGGCGGCGGGCGTGGTCACCAGATCGTAGCTGCCGGAGGCCACAAGCACCTGGAGGCGTTCGTTGCGGCGCATCGCCGTGGCGATATCCACCGCGAAGCTCTGGCCTTGCGGCACCTGGGCGCGGCTCCATTTCCATTTGGACAGCAGGTCCCGCCAGACGATGGCGCCGTAGGGCCGCTCCATGCCGACCTTCAGATCGTCATGCAGCATCTGGTGGAACGCGGCGACGAAGCCCGGCACGTAGCGCCCCATGGCGGGATCATCCGCCACCGGCTCATTGCCGGAGCCCTTGGTCGGCAAGGTGTAGCGGCCGTCATAGAGGCCGACGCTGAGTCCCTTGTCAGCCAGCAGCCGGCGGGCGAACAGGCCCGTGGGGACCTTCAGATCCTGAGCATAGGCGTCGGCCGGCAGGCCGGTGTAGCCGCTGAGTTTGGCGACCAAGGCCTGGCGCTCGGCCGGGGGCAGGGGAGAGGCCGCATTGCGGCGCAGGGCGTCCTCGTATTCACCGGCGGCGAAACGATCCACCTCGGCCTGGAAGTCGGCCAGGGTCTTGCCTTGATGCGCCGTGCGGCCATGGGCCCACGCCGTCGCCGCCTGGGCGGTCAGGTCGTTGGCGGCGGAGGTAAAGGCGGCCTCCGGCTTCGGCGGGCCGTCGCGGCTCTCGAGGGTGGTGCCCAGCAGGACGATGCCGTTGACGGTGATGCCGCGCATCATGCCCAGATAGGTTGGGCCGCCCATCAGGGCGCGTGGCATCAGGGCGGCGCGGACGCTGCCATAGCTCTCGCCCATGATGAATTTCGGCGAGGTCCAGCGGCCGTTCTCGGTCAGCCAGAGCTCGATGAACTGGGCCACGGAGTCGGCGTCCTGATCCACGCCCCAGAAGTCCTCGGCCTTGCCGGAGCCTACGGCGCGGCTGAAGCCGGTGCCGACTGGATCGATGAACACCAGGTCGGCGACGTCCAGCAGGCTGTCGGGATTGTCGGCGACGCCGAAGGGCGGGACGTTGCTGGGGTTGACCTCGCGGTCGAGGACGACCCGGCGCGGACCCACTACGCCCATGTGCAGCCACAGCGATGACGAGCCAGGCCCGCCGTTGAACACGAACATCACCGGGCGATTGAGATCGCGCGGGCCGTCCTTGACGTAGGCGAAGCTGAAGATGCTGGCGGTCGGTTCGCCGGACAGCGTGGTCAGGTAGATTTCACCGGCCGTGGCCGTGTAGTCGATCTTCCGACCGCGGATGGTCGTGCGATGCTTGGTGACAAACCGTTGCGGCGGCGCGGGTTTGGCGGTCGGTTGGTTGGCGGTCTGTGAGACGGCCAGCTGAATCGGCGGCTCGGACTGAGCGAGGGCGGGGCTGGCGGCCAACAGGCACAGAGCGCCAAGCAGGATGCGGTTCATGCGGGCGGAGCTTTCGGCAGGACGTTCAAAAGTCGGTCGATGTCATTCATATCGTTGAAGATCGCCACCGAGACGCGGAAGCGGTTTTGCGAGACGGTCATGCGCACCGCCCCCTTGGACAGGGGCTCGGCCAGCTTGGCGCGCGCGTCCTTCAGAGCGAAGGCGACGAGGGGCGTGCGGCTGTCTTGCGGCGTCAGAGGCTCGTAGCCGCGCTGGCGCAGTTCGGTCTGAACCGTGTCGATCAGCGGCTGCCGCCAGGCCTGAATCCGCTCGACCCCGATGGACTGAATCCAGGGCAAGGTTTGGTCGAGCTGCACGACGCCGGTCCATGACGTGGTGCCCATGGCGAACACGCCGGTCGCGTCGGGGCGGGCGGCGTAGTCGGCGACAGATTCACCCGGGGCGTCATATGGGAACACGTGGCTCTGGAAGCGGCCGATCTGGTGATAGCCCCACCAGGGGCGCTTGATCTTCGACTGCACTTCCTTGCGCACATAGAGGAAGCCGAGGCCGAAATCGCCCATCAGCCACTTGTAGGAAGAGGTCGCCGCGAAATCGACGCCGGCGGCGCGCAGGTCCACCGGCACTGCCCCCGCCGCGTGGGCCAGGTCCACATAGACATAAGCGCCCTTGGCGTGGGCGATGTCGCAGACCTTCTTGAGATCGTGTTCGAAGCCGTTGGTGGTCGAGACGGCGCTGATCGACACTAGGCGCGTGCCGGTGGTCACGGCGGCGGCCATCTGGTCCATGTCGATCCGTCCGTCACGCGTCATGCGCAGGGTCACGACGTCGACGCCGAGGCGCTTCATCTCGCCATAGGTGTAGAACGAGCCGAAGAAGTGCAGGGCGTCGGTGACGATGCGTGCTTTCTCGTCCGGGTAGCCGAGGGCCTGCAGGACGAGGTTCTCGCCCATGGTCGTCGACTGCACGATGCTGAGTTCGTCCGGCGCCGCGCCGACCAGCGCGCCGAAAGTCGCCAGGACGTTGCGTTCCTTGGCTCCCATGTCGAGTTCGGGCGCGTCGGCGGCGCGGGTCTTGTAGCGCAGGTAGCCTTCAAGGGCCGCGCGGGCGCCCAGCGGCATGGGGTGGGTCGAGCCGGCGTCCAGATAGACATAGGGCATGGCTGCGAAGGCGGCCTTGGCCGGCAAGGGCGAGGCCGCGGGCGCCAGGGCGGCGGCCTTTTCGGCGACCATAGGGCCTGCGGCGGCTGCCGCGATCAGGGCGCGTCGGGTGAACGTCATCAGGCCTCCTAGCGCCGAAAGCCTATCGGCGGCGCCTCGAATTGTCCTTTCGTTGAGAGCGCGGCCGCGCGTCCTCAGCGAATGATTTATGCAGTTCGGCGAAGCTCCGCCGTGTCAGCGGAATTGACGCGCCTTGAGCGGCACGGCCGTGGTGCTCTTGGATTCGGCGAGGGTGACGATGGATCTTACATCCACCACCCCAGGCAGCTTCAGCAGCACCGCGAAGACGAAATCCTGGTACCAGACCACGTCGGGGGCCAGAATCTTCATCATGGCGTCCATCTCGCCGAAGACCGTCCAGCACTCGAGAATCTCGGGGATGTTCTCGACCTGACGGTAGAAGTCGGCCCGCTCCTTCTCGGTCAGGGTCGTCATCTTCACCTGAGCGAAGATCTGCATGGTGAAGCCGAGCTTCCGTGGATCGACGATGGCGACCACGGAGGTGATGTAGCCATCCTCGCGCAGGCGCTGAATCCGCCGCCAGCAGGGTGACTGCGAAAGGCCTACACGTTCGGCCAGCTCCGCCGTCGACATGGAGGCGTCGCGCTGCATGAGGGTGAGGATGCGCAGGTCGATGGCGTCGAGTTTCGCCGACATAGCTTATGTCCGTTTCTTGTTACTCGTGCATAGCGGATGCGCAATCGCTCCGCGTCAAGCAGGACAAAGACAAGAAAATCCAGTCCGACGGATTACGATCGCTGTGGTGTCGTGACGAGCGTTCTTTGGTCGCCACACAGGCAGTGAGCATAGGGGGCGGCGGCTTTGACAGTCTCGAACGTGCGGGCGCAACGCGCCGCGACCGCGCCTGGACAAAGCTACCCTCGGTGGGTCCGCACCGCCCTGACGCGCGCCGCTGAAGAGTCCGAAGCAATCATCCTCTTCGACTCCACGATCCGCG
Source organism: Caulobacter segnis (assembly GCF_029543125.1). Taxonomy (GTDB): domain Bacteria; phylum Pseudomonadota; class Alphaproteobacteria; order Caulobacterales; family Caulobacteraceae; genus Caulobacter; species Caulobacter segnis_D. Next base: position 226,227 of record NZ_JARQWW010000005.1, on the reverse strand, counting down.
AGCCCACGGAATTGCTGGCGGGCGTGGTCCGTCGCGCCTTCGCCCAGCCGATCACGGATCGCTATGAGAGCGTCTTCTCGTCGGGCAACAGCTTCGTCACCGCGGCCGTCGCCAAGCGTTATGGCGTCGAGCCGGATCAAGTCATCAGCGCAAGCAGCGCCACCAGCGCCATCGCCATGGCGATCCGCGCCTTCGTCCGTCCGGGCGAGCGCGTTCTCGTCGAGACGCCGGGTTTTGATCTTCTTTCCACGCTGGTCCGTGAGGCCGGAGCGATCGTCGACGATCTGCCGCGACGCGCACCGGATTTCTCGGTCGATCCGGATGCGCTGGCGGCGGCCATTCGCCGGGACACCCGCCTGATCCTTCTGACCCAGCTGCACAATCCGTCAGGCGTCGCCTTGCAGCCGGAGGTTCTCGCCAGGATCGGCGAGGTGGCCGAACGGGCAGGGGTCCCGGTTGTCGTCGACGCCGTCTATGCTGACTTCATCGGTTCGCAGGCGTTCCTGCCCATGGGGCGACAGTTCATCGTCGCCAACAGTCTTTCCAAGGTTCACGGGCTTTTCACGCTGCGCTGCGGTTGGCTGACGGCCTCGCGGGAGAACATCGCGCGTATCGAGGCGGCGAATTCTCAGGGCGACCTGGCGGTCTCCAAGCTGACTCATGCGGTCGCCGCGCTGGTTCTGGAGGATCTGGCGCCGTTCGACGCGCATTGGCGATCAGCCTTGGGCGCGGCGCGATCGGTTGTGGAGCGCCATGCGCGCGACATGATCTCAGCCGGGCTGATCGAGGGCGATCTGCCGCCGTATGGCTGCATGTATTTCCCGCGCGTGATCGACGTTGACGACACCCTGGCCCTGTCGGAGCGGCTGTGGGATGAGCATCGCCTGCTCGTGGCGCCGGGGGAGTTCTTCGGCCTGCCGGGGCACATCCGCATCGGCATGGGCGGCGACGTTGAAGCCTTGGATCGAGGGCTGGCGCGATTGGCGCAAGCCCTAAGCGGTCGGGGCTGAGGAATGCGCATAGGTCATGCGTCTCGGGCCATCCGCTTGCATGACCAATTTGCGACGGTGAGGAGAGAGCGGCCACAACGCAAAGAAAATCCGTGGTCGTTGGACTAGTCTAGTTGAAGGCCAAAAACCGCACAGACGGGGGTCTGGGGTAGTCGCGGTTCTGTAGCTTTGGGGGATAAAGCATGAAGCGTTTTTCTATGCGCGGTTGGCTCTGCGCTTCTACGATGATGGTCGGCGCCGGCGTGCTTTCCGCCGTGCCGGTTCAATCCGCCTTCGCTCAGGCGGCGGATGATGTGGCGATCGAAGAAATCGTCGTCACCGGCTCGCGCATTCGTCGCGCCGAAACCACGACCGAGGCTCCGGTCGCGGTGATCGACGCACAGGCGATGCAGGACCGTGGTTTCATCCAGGTCGGCCAGGCGCTCAACGAACTGACGGCCAACATGCCGCAATTCGCCATGGCCGCCGGCAGCGGCTCGGCGGCGGGCAACGGCCAGCAGTTTCCAAACCTCTTCGGTCTCGGCGCCGGGCGCACCCTGACCCTGGTCAACGGCCGCCGCATGGTGACCTCGTCCTCGGGCCTGGGCGACCAGACGGTCGACACCAACGTCATCCCGGCGGGCCTTATCGCCCGCGTCGAAGTCGCCCAGGCGGGCGGCGCCGCCGTCTACGGCTCGGACGCCATCGCCGGGGTGGTCAACTACATCCTGCGTGACGACTTCGAAGGTCTGGAGGTCGACCTCCAGTACGGCATCTCTTCGCGCAACGATTATGAGACGCCGAGCGTGCGCGTCACCGGCGGCCGCAACTTCGCCGACGATCGCGGCAACGTGGCGTTCAATTTCGAGTGGTCCAAGACGGACTCGCTGCTCGACTATGACCGTCCGCGCTCCAACCTGGGCCGCGTGAACGTCAACAATCCGGCCAACACGAGCAATTCGGACGGCATTCCTTCGCTGATCGAGAACCTGAACTCGCGCTTTGTGAGCTTCAACGCCAACGGCGTGCTGTTCAATCCGGGCCCGCCGTTCGCCAGCTCGATCTATCGCGTCAACGGGATTCCGCAGCAGTTCAACGCCGCCGGCACGGGCCTGATCGCCTATGACATCGGCACCCTGAAAAACCCGAACGTCCCGCCTTTCACCAGCGGCGGCGACGGCAATCCCTACCAGGAGCTCGCTGCGCTGTTCACCGGCGTCGAGCGCTGGAACGGCACGGCGATCGGCCACTACGACCTCACCGACCGCGTCAAGCTGTCGGGCGAGTTCTTCGTGTCGCGCGTCGAAGGCCGTGATCCCTACGGCAATCAGGCCAGCAACACGGTCCTGAACAACGCCGCCAGCGGTTCGGGCGCCATCAGCGTCTCGCGCACAAACCCTTACCTGTCTCCGGCCGTGACCGCGGTGCTTGGCCCAGCAGGCGCGCCGCTGACCCTGTCCAAGTTCTGGACCGACCTTCTGCCGACCCGTGAGGTCATCTCGCGCACCGACACGGTGCGGGCGGCGCTCTCGCTGGAAGGCGACTTCGACTACGCTGATCGCAACTTCTACTGGAGCCTGTCCTACAGCCTCGCCCAGACGGCGGGCGAGGAAGAGGGCTACGGCGTCTATACCGCGCGCTTCAACAACGCGATCAACGCCGTTCGCAACAGCGCGGGCGCCATCGTCTGCGGCATCAACGCTGACGCGACGACCGCCAACGACGACCCCAACTGCGCCCCGATCAATCCGTTCGGCGTGGGCAACGTGTCGCCGGAAGCGCGCGCTTACTCGACGATCCGAGCTGGGGAGGAATACCTCAACACCCAAGGCGATTTCCTGGCCACCATCGGCGGCGACCTCTTCAACCTGCCGGCCGGCGCCGTGCAGTTCAGCGCCGCTTACGAGCACCGCTCGGAAGAGGCTAAGTTCAAGCCCATGACCGCCAACCGGTTGGGCCTGATCGGCTCGCAGGTGCCTACGGCGGCCACGAGCGGCAAGTACAACACCGACGAGCTCTCGGGCGAAATCCTGGTGCCCGTCCTGGGCGGCGACTTCAGCCTGCCGTTCGCCCGCTCGGTTGAACTGAACGGCGCCTTCCGCCGTGTCGATCACTCGATCGCCGGCACGGAGGACATCTGGGGCCTGGGCGGCCGCTGGGAGATTTTCCAGGGCCTGACCGCTCGCGTCTCGCGCAGCCGCAACTTCCGCGCTCCCACGCTGGAGCAATTGTTCGCGCCGCAACGCACAGCTCTCAGCAACACCGGCTTTGACCCCTGCGACGCGGACCGGATCGCCAACGGCCCGAACCCGTCGGTGCGTCTGGCTAACTGCCAGGCCCTGTTCGCCGCCAACCCCGGCTACGGTCCGCTGTCGACGTTCCAGAATCAGGCGGAGAACTTCAGCGTCGCCAACGTGACGACGGGCGGCAATCCCGACCTGCGCAACGAGGTCTCCAAGACCTGGACGTTCGGGTTCGTGTTCCAGCCGACCTTCATCCCGGGCCTGAGCATTGTCGCCGACCGCATCGAGGTGGACCTGACGGATGGCCTTTCGGCCTTCTCGCCGGAAAGCTTCATGTCGACCTGCTACGACAGCTCGCCGCAGCCGGCCGACATCTGCAGCACCTTCACGCGTGACGCCCAGGGCAACACGCTGACGGCCCTGCGGACCACCTTCAATGCGGGCAGCATCACGTTCCGCGGCGAGGTCTACAACGTCAACTACGCCTTCCCGATCGGCCGCTACTTCGGCGACCGCGATCTGGGCGAACTGGAGTTGAATCTCGAAGCCACGCGCATCGAGAAGTATGAGATGTCGGTGACCGGCGTCGACCGCACGCGGATCGACAATACGTCCTCGACCACCGACTTTGGCCCGTCTCCGGACCTGTCGGCCAAGTTCGACATGCGCTACCGCAAGGGGCCGTTCCGCTTCACCTATACGGCCAACTATCTGTCGGCGGTGAAGTTCAACGCCACCTCGACCATCGAGAACTGGCCGACCCCGAACGTGAAGGAAAACCTGCGCCACAACGTGGCCGCTTCCTACGACTTCCGGAACTATACGATCCGGGGCGGGGTCACCAACCTGACTGACGAGGAGCCGTCGTTCCCGACGCGCAGCTACGGCGACATCCTGGGCCGCCGCTACTTCGTCGGCCTGAAAGCCAGCTTCTAAGCTTGCTACGGGTCGGGCTACGGTCCGGCCCGGACTATCCGGCGACGGCGCGTCAAAGGGCGCGCCGTCCGTCTGGTTGATTAAGGGATAAGTTCAAGATGGATGCGACCATCGCCGGCCTTCGGGTTCTGGATGTCGCCGCGGTGCGGTCGGCCCTGACCTATGAGGCGGCGATGCCCCTGGTGCGCGAGGCAATGATCGCCCTGTCCACCGGCCGCGTCCGCCAAGAGTTGCGGTCCTTCATCGGCCTGGGCCCTGGGCGCACCTTCGCCATCATGCCGGCCGCCTTCGAAAGCCCCGGGGCGTTCGGCGCCAAGCTTGTCAGCGTTTTCAACGATGGTCGGGGCCGCAAGGCTCATGAGGGCCTCGTTGTCCTTTTCGACGGCGCTGACGGCGCGCCTGTCTGCCTGGCCGACGCCGGCGAGGTCACCGCTATCCGCACAGCCGCCGCCAGCGCGGTCGCCACCGACGCCCTGGCGCGGCCCGATGCGCGGCGTCTGGCGGTTCTGGGCATGGGACGTCAGGCCGAAACCCATATTCAAGCCATCGCCCTGGTGCGCGATCTCGAAAGCGTTGTGGTGTGGGGGCGTGAAGCCGGCCGAACCACGGAGTTCGCAGCGCGCATGACTCGTCTGACCGGCGTCGCTTGCATGGCCGTCTGCGACGCCCGACGGGCGGTCGAGGGGGCGGACATCATCTGCACCGTGACGGCGGCCGCCGAGCCAATCCTGCTGGGCGGCTGGGTGTCGCCGGGCGCACATGTGAACCTCGTGGGCTCCAGCGGCCCCGCCCAGGCCGAGACGGACGGCGCCCTCGTCGCGCGCAGCCGTTATGTGGTCGATCACCGCGAGCACGTCCTGGTTCACGGGGGAGAGTTCCTGCGCGCCAAGGCGGCGGGTCTGGTCGGCGACGACCACATCGCCGCCGAGATCGGCCAGATACTGTCTGGCGAAATCCCCGGCCGAACGGGGGACGAGCAAGTCACTGTCTACAAGTCGCTGGGTCATGCGGTGCAGGACATCGCCTGCGTCGCCTGGCTGAACGGGAGGGCCGCCTGATGCGTGTCATCGACCGTGAGGAAGTCGCTCGCCGCCTGACCTATGAAGTCTGCATCCCGCTGGTCCGGGACGCGATGATCGCCTTCTCCAGGGGCGAGACGCGGCAACTGCTGCGCTCGATCCTTCCGCTCGGGGCAGGGCGCATGTTCGGCATCATGCCCGGCGCGCTCGGCGAGCGGGCGGTGTTTGGCGCCAAGCTGGTCAGCGTATTCCCCGAGAACTTCGAGAAGGGCCTCCAATCCCATCAGGGCGTCGTGGTCCTGTTTGATGGCGAAAGCGGCGCGCCGGTCTGCGTCGCCCATGCCGGCGAGATCACCGCCATCCGCACCGCCGCCGCCAGCGCGGTGGCCACCGACACCCTGGCGAGGCCCGACGCTTCGCGCCTCGCCATCCTCGGCTATGGCGAACAGGCGCTGACCCACGCGCGGGCGATCAGCAAGGTGCGGGCCCTGTCGTCCATCACCGTCTGGGGCCGCTCGACCGAGCGCGCCGCCAGCCTGGCTGACAAGCTGAAAACCGAGCTTGGGATTGAGGTTGCGGCCGCGTCTTCATCTCAGGCCGCGGTCGAGAACGCGGAGATCATCTGCACCGTCAGCGCCGCGCGTGAGCCGATACTGCGGGGCGCGTGGCTGGCGCCGGGGACGCACGTCAATCTCGTAGGCTCCAGCTATGCCGGGCCGACCGAGGCGGATCACGATGTGGTCGTCGGCTCCCGCTTCATCGCCGACAGCCGCGAGGGCGTTCTGGCCCAGGGGGCGGAATTCCTGCTCGCCAAGGCGGCGGGCCTCGTGACCGATGATCATTTAGTCGGCGAGATCGGCCAGGTTCTGGCAGGCGACCTTGAAGGCCGCCAGTCGCCGGATCAGATCACCGTCTACAAGTCGCTGGGCCATGTCGTGCAGGACCTCGCCGCCGCCCAGGCGCTCTACACCCAAGGAGTTGCGTAGGATGACCATGCGTCGATGGCGGCGGGCCGCCTTGCTGGCGGGCGCGGTGCTTGCCGGATGTGCGGGCGGGGCGCTGGCCCAGCCTTCAGCGCCGCGCGCGGGTCTCGATCCCAGCTTCGGCGTCGATGCGTTTCCGTCCACCTACCGTCCGGCGCCGTCCGTGCCGACGGCGATCATCAACGCGACCATCCTGACCGCAGCCGGCCCGCGCATCGACAACGGCGTGCTGCTGCTTCGTGACGGCAAGGTGGCGGCCGTGGGTCGCGATGTGGCGGTCCCCGCGGGCGTGCAGGTCATCGACGCCAAGGGGCGCTGGGTGACCCCGGGCATCATCGATCCGCACTCGCACATCGGTGTCGGCTCCAGCCCGGGCGAGGCCAATGGCGACGGCTCCAACGAGTCCGGTCCCAACGCCGCCGGCATCTGGGTCGAGCACGCCGTCTGGCCGCAGGACCCGATGTTCGAGCGGGCTCTGGCGGCGGGCGTCACCACCACCATGATCCTTCCCGGATCGGCCAACCTGTTCAACGGCCGCACCGTGACCCTGAAGACCACCCCAGCGCTTTCGCCGCAGGGCATGAAGATGCCGGGCGCGCCCTATGGCCTGAAGATCGCCTGCGGCGAGAACCCCACGGGCGGCGGTCCCGGCAAGCCCGGCACCCGCGCGGGCGGCATGCTCGGCTATCGCACCACCTTCGCCGCTGCAGCCGCCTATGCCGATCAGGTTCGCGAGTATCGCCGCAAGGTCGCGGCCGACCAGCCCGCCCAGGCGCCGCGCCGCGACTTGGCCCTGGAGACCGTGGCCGCCGCGCTGGAAGGCCAGGTCAAGGTCCAGATCCACTGCTACCGCGCCGACGAGATGCTGCAGATGATCGATCTGTCGCATGAGTTCGGCTTCAAGATCGCCGCCTTCCACCACGCGCTGGAGGCCTTCAAGATCGCGCCGGTCCTGGCGCGTGAAGGCATCCCGGTCGCCACCTGGGCCGGCGACTGGTCCGGCTACAAGATGGAGGCCTACGACTCCATCATGGAGAACGCGGGCATCCTCGAGGCCGCGGGCGGCGTGGTCGCCATGCACTCCGACAACGTCATGATCATGCAGCACCTCAATCAGGAGGCGTCGCGGGCCATGACCGCCGCGCGCGAGGCGGGTCTGAACGTGACCTACGAGGACGCCATCCGCTGGCTGACCCTCAACCCGGCGAAAATCCTGGGCATCGAAGCGCGCTCCGGCTCGCTGGAGGTGGGCAAGGACGCTGACGTGGTGGTGTGGAGCGCCGATCCGTTCAGCGTCTACAGCCTGCCCGATCTCGTGCTCGTCGATGGTGCGGTCATGCACGACCGGAGCAAGCCGCCGTCGCAGCCGCGCTCCGATTTCGAACTGGGACTTCAGAAGCGTCCGGAGGCGTCGAAATGATCCGCCGCAAGTCCATCCTCGCCGCTCTGCTGGTCCTGGCCGCCGCATCACCTGCGGCCGCCGAAACCCTGGCCATCGTCAACGCCCGTGTCGTCAGCCTCGGCGCGGCCGGGGACCTGCCGCGCGGCGCCGTTCTCGTGCGGGACGGCAAGATCGTCGACGTCGGGGCATCCGTCCGCATCCCGTCTGACGCCCGTGTGATCGACGCGGCGGGACAGACCCTGACGCCTGGTCTGGTGGCGACCATCTCGCCGCTCGGCCTAAATGACACCATCGGCAGCGGATGGCCCGGCCGCGGCTCCACCGATCCTCGCCTGAGCGCCGGGTTCGACGTGGCCTATGACGTTGATCCGAACTCGCCGCAGATTCCCGAGGCGCGAGTGGAAGGCGTCACCGCCGCCGTGCTCGCGCCCACTCCCGCTTCGGCGGCGGCAGGCGCGCCGCGCAAGGTGTTCGGTGGTCAGCTGGGGGTGATCCAGCTTTCCGACAGCGGCGACTATCTGGTGGCTCCGCACGTGGCTGTACTGACGGCGCTGGGTGAAGGTTCGACCTCGACCGCCGGAGGCGGGCGAGGGGCCTGGCGCGGCCTGATCAAGCAATCCCTGGCCCTGGCCCGCGACTACCGCGCAGGCCGTGTGGACGAGGGCAAGCTGGAGGCCCTGTCGCTGTCCCGCGCCGACATGGAGGCCCTGGCGCCGATCGTGGACCGCCGCCAGCCGCTGGTCGTCGAGGCGAACCGCGCCTCTGACATCCGTCTCGCCCTGGCGACGGCGCGCGAGGAGAACATCCGCATCGTCATCTCGGGCGGGGCCGAGGCGTGGCTGTTGGCGAAGGAGATCGCCGCGGCCAAGGTTCCGGTGATCCTCGACGCCGAGGACAACCAGGCCTTCACCTTCGACAGCCTGAACGCCACCTATCGCAACGCCGCGATCCTCAATCAGGCGGGCGTACTGGTCGCCTTCAAGCCAGGCATCGCTCGGATCGTCTTCCTGATCCGCACGCCGCGCTATCTGGCCGGCCGCACGGTGCCCTACGGCCTGCCGTGGGAGGCCGCCTTGGCGGCGATCACCGTCAATCCGGCGCGCATCTTCGGCTTCGACGGGGCGAAAGGCTCCATCGCGCCAGGCAAGGACGCCGACCTCGTGCTGTGGAGCGGTGATCCGCTGGAGACCACCACGGTGGCCCGCAGGGTGCTGATCGGCGGCGTCGAGCAACCCATGACCTCGCGCAGCCGCCAGCTTCGCGACCGCTACATCGACGCGGTGCGTCCGGCCAAGGCCGCGCCCGAGTCCTGACCGTTCCAGACAAGGAGACCGCCATGTCCCGACCCACGCGAAGGGCGTTCGGCGCCGCCGCCTCGATCTTCTGGCTCGGCGCCGGAAGCCTTTCGCCGGCGGCGGCTCAGGCGGCCGGCGTTCCGGTCCCCGCCACCATGCGCGGGACGGTCAAGATCCGGGGACGCTCCATCGCCTATCGGGGCGTGGCGTCGGAGATCGCGCTGCCCAACGCCGTCGGCGCGCCGGGCACGACCATCTTCTCGGCGGCTTATCTGGAGGAGGGGGCGGACCCGGCCAAGCGGCCGGTGACCTTCCTGTTCAACGGCGGCCCCGGCGGCGCCACCATCGCCCTGCGCGAGGGCCTGGGACCGCGCATCACGGTCAACGCCGACAGCGCCGACGGTTTCGCCTTTGTCGATAACCCGCACAGCCTGCTGGACCAGAGCGACCTGGTGTTCGTGGACCCGCCGGGCGTCGGCTACAGCCGCTTCCTGACGCCAGGGTCCGAGCGCGAGTTCTGGGGCGTGGAGGAGGACGCGCGTGCCGTCGCCGCCTTCATCCGGACCTGGCTCGCCGAAAACGGCCGCACGGCCTCTCCGAAGTTCCTGGTGGGCGAGAGCTATGCCGGCGTGCGCGTCGGCTTTGTCACCGAGCTGCTGGCGCAGGGCGCGCAGCCGATCAAGATGAACGGCGTGGTGCTGGTCTCGCCTTCCACATCGACGCGGGGCCGCGCGCCGCTGGCGGGGCCGGCCGACCCGGCCGTACGCGCCTTGCCCAGCCAAGCGGCCGCCGCATGGTTCCATAAGAAGGGCGCTTACGGCGACCGCACCGTCGAGGCGGTGGCCGGCGACGCACATCGCTTCGCGTCTGGTCCCTATGCCGAAGCCCTGGCCAAGGGCGCCGCTCTGCCGCCAGCCGAAGCCTCGAAGATCGCCGCGCAAGTGGCCGCTTTCACGGGCTTTTCCGTCGAGGCGGTTCAGGCGGGCGGGTTGAAAGTTCCTGGCGATCGTTTCGTCCGCGAGCTGCTGTCCGACACCGGGGAGCGCATCGGCGGCTCCGACGCGCGGGCCAAGGCGCCGCGCAGCATCACGGATACGCGCAAGGCGCCCTATGACGATCCGTCCACCTCGCCCTACACGCTGAAGTACGACCTGACCAAGGCGGTGGAGGGGCTGTTCCGGAACGAGTTCGGCTATCGCCCGGCCAGCGGCTACATCCGCCTGTCCTATCCGGCCAACGAGCAGTGGAACCACAAGGTGGCGCGTGGGCCGGTGGCCATGCCGCTGATGTTCAAGGATCTGATGGCGGGTGATCCGGGCCTGAAGGTGACCCTGATGCTCGGCTACTACGACCTGACGATACCCTATGCGGGGCCGCTGGAGGAGTATCTGGCCGCCGACCTGCCCAAGGGGCGGTTCACGCACCGGGTCTATCGGGCGGGACACGCGGTGTTCTCGGACGCCGCCAGCCGCAGCCAGGCGACGGACGATCTTCGCGCCTTCTACCGCGCGGCCCTCGGCTGAGCGCCGCGCGTCGGCGGGTGGTTCAGAACCGCCCGCCGGTGACGAAGGTGCGCACGTCGTCGTTGAAGGCCTTCAAGGTCGGCTCGTTGGTGTAGGCCATGTGGCCGCCCACGTACTGACGCTGGATGACCCGGTCGCGCGGATAGTCGCTCTGGGTCACCAGATAGCGCGCCGGCCCGACCGTGGTGGTCAGGTCGAAGATGCCGGTCCCGACCATCAGGCGGAACTTCGGATTGGCCTCGAAGGCCGTGGTGATCTGCGACGGATAGTCGAAGTCGTAGAACGGCCCGCCCGGGCCCAGCGTCGGCGCCCAGGTCCAGCCGCCCGTCTGCGGGGCGGAGGAGCGGTAGTCGGACGCCGGCCAGGTCACGCCCAGGTTCTTGGCGTAGTGCTCCAGCATCATCGGGCCGATGGCCGCCATGGGCTTGAACGACGGGTCGGGCAGGCGCTCGCCCGGCTTGGGCAGCGGGCCCACATAGCGGGCGTCGTACATGCCCAGCATCAGGCCGTCGGCCTTCAGCAGTTCACGCTGGAAGGCCATCTTGGTGATCACCAGGCCGTTGGCGAGATAGTATTCTGCGCTGATCCCGGTGATGGCCTGCAGCTTCTTGGCCAGGGCCTGACGCTCGGCGGCCGGCAGGTCGTTTCCGCGAACCAGGGCCTGCAGATACTCGTCCATGCCGAAGGCGTAGGCCTCGTCGATGATCTGGTTCATCGGCCGGTCGCTGCGCTCGGCCTTGCCGTGATAGGCGGCGATGGCGGCGAGGGCGGTGATGTTGGTGGCGTAGGAGACCGCGTTCTTCGCCCGCTGGCTGGTCTCGATCATGTTCACCGCCTGGCCGAAGATGAACACGCCGTCCAGCGGCATGGTCTTGGCCAGTTGTCCCGCCATGAAGGCGGCGCGCAGGGTGCCGTAGCTTTCACCCAGCACGTACTTCGGCGAGGCCTCGCGGCCGTTCGCCTTGCACCAGGCGGTCACGAAGTCCGACACCGATTGGGAGTCGCCCTCGACGGAATAGAAGTACTCCCGCTTGCCGCCGGGCAGGACGCGGCTGAAGCCCGTCTCGGCCGGGTCGACCATGACGATGTCGGCGGCGTCGAGGACGCTGTAGGTGTTGTCGATCAGGCTCGGCGTCGGCTCAGGCGTGCGCGGGTCCTGCGCCACCGGCGGACGCTTCGGGCCCAGGGCCATCATGTGCAGGGTCTGGGAGGAACTGCTCGGGCCGCCGTTGAAGGCGAAGATGACAGGGCGCGCGGCATCGACCTTGTCGCGAACATAGGACGTGCTGACGAACCGCGCGGTCGGCGTTCCGGCGGCGTCGTGCAGGATCGTCGCGCCGACCGTGGCCGTGTAGTTGAGCTTGCGGCCGTTGAAGACGCCGCTGTGCCGGGTGACGAAGGGGCCGCCGGCCTCTGCGCTAGATTGCGCGAAAGCTCCGCTCGCCGCCGTCAGTCCCACGACCGAAGCCGCGCCCGCCAGCCATTGACGCTTGGTGATCGAAGTCATCCCGTCCCCCATTTCATCGCTTCACAATCAGCCTAGCCAAGGCGCGACGGATTTTCTTTTCGAATGGCAGGTTTGGCTGAGGGGCGTCGGCATAGGCTATGCGCGCCGACGCCTCGTTTCTGCATTGAATTTGTCACATCCACCCGGCGACGATCGTACTTCGAATAGAAATGCCGAGGCCTACGGGTAGGATGATGCAGACTCCGTGTTCACTCACGGATCGGGGGAATTTCAGATGGTGCTACGACCCGCCGTTCTCGCCGCTCTGCTGCTTTTGGGCTCTGCCGGACCCCTTCATGCGCAGGTCTCGCAGACTTCGCCGGCCGCCTCGGCCGAGCGTCGCCCTTTGTCGGCGGAGACGCGACATACGGGCCGCTTCAACGATCAGAAGGTGGCCTATCGGGCGGTGGTCGCCGAGACCTTCGTCCCGAGCGCTTCGGGCGCGGCCAAGGGCTCCATCGTCACCACCTCCTACATCCGCACGGATGTTAAGGGCGCCGCGCGGCCGGTGATGTTCATCTTCAACGGCGGGCCTGGGGCTTCGACGACCCCGCTGCACTTCGGCGCCTTCGGACCGAAGCGACGGGTGGGCGAGGGGGCCGAGCAGACGCTGATCGATAATCCGGTCAGCCCGCTCGACGCCACGGACTTGGTCTTCATCGACCCCATCGGCACCGGCTACAGCCGCCCCTTCACGCCGGAAGACGGCAAGGCCTTCTGGAGCCGCACGGGCGACGCGGCCTCGGTCCGCTATGTGATCGAGCAGTGGCTGAAGGCCCACGGCCGCGAGGCTTCGCCGCGCTATATCCTGGGCCAGAGCTATGGCACCACGCGGGCGGCCCTGATCGCCAAGGACGCGGCGGCGCTCAAGCTGGACGGGGTGCTGCTGTTCGCTCTGGTGGGCGCGAGCGAGGGGCGAGAGATGCCTTTCGTCACCAGCCTGCCCAGCTTCGCCACGGTGGCGTGGTGGCACCAGCGCATCGACCGTGGTGGACGCTCGGTCGAGCAGACCTACGACGAAGCGGTCCGCTATGCGCGCACCGACTATGTGGCCGCGCTGATCCAGGGCTCCAGCCTGCCCGCCGACGAGAAGCGCAAGGTCGCCGCGAAGATGTCGGCGATGATCGGCCTGCCCGCCGACTACATCCTGTCCAAGGATCTGCGGCTGTCGAACCGCGACTTCATGTTCGAGCTGCTGAAGGATCAGGGGCTGCGCACCGGCCAGCTGGACGGCCGCGCCACGCGCCGCCTCGACGCCCCGGCGCAGCGTCCGCCCTATGACGATCCGGGCCTGTCCTTCTCGCTGGAGAAGGCGCCGCCCGCGCCCAAGCTGGTCCGCCCCGACATCGCCGTGCCTGTGGGCAAAGGCGAGTCCACGGCGGTGGAGATCTACTTCCGCAAGACCCTCGGCTTCGAGAGCCCCGAGACCTACAACTCGCTGAACCTCGAGGTGAACGCCGCCTGGAACCATGAGGGCATGGGCGACGCCAATGTCTTCCTCGGCCAGGCCATGCAGGCTGATCCGAAGCTGCGGCTGTTCTGGGCCTCGGGCCTCTACGACATCACCACGCCCGCCTATCGCGGGCGCTACGCCCTGGATCAGGCCGGCGTGCCCGCCGACCGCCTGACCGCGGCTCAGTTTCCGGGCGGCCATTCGGTCTTCACGGAAGAAGGTAATCGCGCAGCCCTGGCCGAGGCCGTGCGCAAGTTTGTTCGGCCGCAGGGGGACCACTGATGACCTTCCGTTCCATCGCACTCGCCGGCGTCGCCGTTCTCGCCCTCGCGGGCCAGGCCTTCGCCGCCACGGAACGCTATGTGGTGATCGCCAACGGCGAGAAGGTCGGCCATCTGACCGCAGAGGTGGACGGGACGAACGTGTCCATCGACTACGCCGTCAGCAACAACGGCCGCGGCCCCAAGGCCAAGGAGAACATCACCCTGTCACCGGACGGCCGTCCGGTGAAGTGGACGATCGAGGGCTCCTCCCTGTTCGGCAATCCGGTTAACGAGACCTTCGACTGGAGCGCGGGGACCGCCAAGTGGGTCAGCGCGCCCGATCAGGGGACGGTCAAGGCGGCTCAGCCGATCTTCTACGCGCCAGCCGACGCCAGCCCGTGGATGGACGGCCAGTTCGCCCGGGCGCTGCTGAAGGCCCCGAACCGGACGCTTCCGGTTTTGCCGTCCGGCACGGCGCGCCTGGATGAACTGCGCAAGCTGACCCTGGGCGAGGGCGCCAAGGCCGTGAAGCTCACGGTCTACGAGCTCAGCGGTCTCGACCTTCAGCCCGGCATCGTCGTGCTGGACGACAAGGGCGAGCTGTTCTCGCTCGGGGGCCTTGTCCGCGAAGGCTACGAGGAAGAGTTCAAGGTCCTGCAGAAGATGAGCCAGGAGCTCGCCCTACAGAGCGCCAAGGCCGCCAGCGCCAAGCTGGCTCACAAGTTCACCGGCCCGGTCCGGATCAAGAACGCCCGCATCTTCGACCCCAAGGCCATGAAGGTCGGCGAGTTGTCGGAGGTGGTGATCTACGAGGACCGCGTCGTCAGCATCGAGGCGGCCCGCACAGGTCCCGCGATCAAGGGCGAGACGATCATCGACGCCCAGGGCGGGGTTCTGGTCCCCGGCCTGCACGACATGCACCATCACGCGTCGCTGTCGTCGAACCTGTTCAACCTCGCGGCGGGCGTCACCTCCATCCGCGACCAGGGCAATGACAACGACGAGCTGCTGGCCCGCATCAAGATGCTGGAGGCGGGCGAGATCGCAGGGCCGCGCATCGTCCGCAACGGTTTCCTGGAAGGCCGCAGCCCCTATTCGGCGCGCAACGGCTTCATCGCCGACAGCCTTGAGGACGCGTTGAACGACGTCCGCTGGTACGCCGACCACGGCTATTGGCAGATCAAGATCTACAACAGCTTCAACCCCGATTGGGTCGCGCCCGTCGCCGCCGAGGCGCATCGCCTGGGCATGGGCGTCAGCGGCCACGTGCCGGCCTTCTCCTCGCCCGACCGGGTGATCAAGGACGGATACAACGATATCGCCCACGTGAACCAGCTCATGCTCGGCTGGATCCTGTCGCCGGAAGAGGACACCCGCACGCCGCTGCGCCTGACCGGCATGGCGCGGGGGACCGATCTCGACCTGAAGTCGCCCAAGGTGCAGGCCACCGTGGCGCTGATGCAGCAGAAGGGCGTCGCGCTCGACACCACGGCCGTGATCCTGGAGCGCCTGATGCTCAGCCGCGCCGGCCAGGTGAACGCTGGCGACGCGCCGTATCTCGACCACGTGCCGATCGGTTACCAGCGCTACCGCAAGCGCGGGTTCGTCACCCTTGCCCACCCGCACGACGATGAGCGCTACCAAGGCGGTTTCGAGCGGGTGCTGGAGGTGCTGAAGCTGCTCGACGACAAGGGCGTCCAGCTTCTGCCGGGCACCGACGACGGCACGGGCTTCACCCTGCATCGTGAGCTGGAGCTCTATGTGAAGGCGGGCATCCCAGCGGCCAAGGCCCTGCGCCTCGCCACCCTGGACAGCGAGACCTACTTCGGCCGGGACCAGCAGCTCGGTTCGATCGAGCGGGGTAAACTAGCCGACTTCCTGCTGGTGTCGGGTGATCCGACTAAGGACATCTCGAACATCCGCAACGTACGCATGACCATGGTCGGCGGCGTCGCCTACTACCCGTCCGAGATCTACCAACACTTCAGCATCAAGCCGTTCGCGCCGCCGCCGCCGGTGACGCCCGCCGCCGGTGAAGCCAAATGATCCGAAACGCGATCCTGCTGGGCGCGAGTCTGGCCGCGCTTTCCGCCGCCGCCGAGGCTCAGACTTTCGAGGCTGTCTTCAAGCCGGTCCGCAAGGACGGCGAGGTCACGGCGATCGAGGTCCGCTCGACCCTGAGCGACGCGCCCGGGGCAGGGGCCTTCAGCCTGTCGGCGCCGGTGGTCTATGCCGGCGTCCCCGGCATCGCTGACCGCGTGGAGGACCTGATTGTCACCGACGCACAGGGGCAGGTGCCGCTGACTTCGTCCGACGATCCGGCGGCGCCCGGCGGCTTTCCCTACTTCCGTCATTGGAAGGCGGGCCGCGAGGTCAGCTATCCGGTGAGCATCAGCTACCGCTCGTTGGTTCAGCCGGTGGGTTCGCGCCAGGGGCCGCCCTTCGGCATCCGTCCGTCCGGCGGCGGCGTCAGCGGCGCGGGTTCGGGCTTCCTGGTGATCCCTACCCACATCCGCGGCGGCGTCTCCAAGGTCCGCTGGGACCTCAGCGACATGCCCGCCGGTTCGACCGGCATCGCCTCCTTCGGCGAGGGCGCGGCCGAGGTGAAGGGACCGCCGTCGCGGCTGATGCAGTCCTGGTACATCGCCGGTCCGGTGGGCCGTTACCCGGCCAAGGGGCAGGACCACGGCTTCAGCGCCGCCTGGCTCGGCACGTCGCCCTTCGATCCGGCGGCGGAGTCCGCCTGGGCGGCGAAGCTCTACACCTACATCGCCAAAGACCTGCGCTACCTGCAGCCGCCTCCGCCATATCGGGTGTTCATGCGCTTTCTCGACACGCCGCCGGTGGGCGGGGGCACGGCGCTGCCGAACTCCTTCATGCTGTCCCAGGCTTCCGCCCCGCGCGACCCGAAGGCGAGCGGCCCGCGCCAGACCCTGGCGCACGAGATGATGCACCAGTGGACCGGCGGCGTCGAAGCGCCACAGGGGGTCTCCAGTTGGTTCAGCGAGGGTCTCAACACGTATCTGACCGCCGTGGTGCCCAAGCGCGGCGGCTTCAGGTCCATCGCCGACTATGCGGATGAATTGAACCAGATCGCCGAGGGCTATTACGGGGTCGCCGCACGCACCTGGTCGGCCGAGAAGATCGCCAAGGCCGGCTTCGGCGACGAGCACATCCGCCACGTGCCCTATAATCGTGGCGCGCTGTACTTCGCCGACCTGGACGCCCGCATCCGCGCCAAGTCTGGCGGCAAGCGCCGGCTGGAGGACGCGCTGCAACCCCTATTCAAAGCGCGCGAAGCCGGGCAGCGGTTCGATCACGCCGCCTGGAAAGCCTTCGTGGTCCGAGAGATCGGCCCCGGCGCCGACAAGGAATTCGAAGAGCGCATTCTGGAGGGTGTTTTGTTCAAGCCGAACTCTAACGCCTTCGGTCCCTGCTTCAGCCTGACGCCGAAGACCTACACCCAGGCCGGCGAGACGCTGGAGGGCTACGCCTTCATCCGCAAACCCGGTGTCTCTGATGCCGCCTGCAAGGCCTGGTGATCATGCGCCGTCTGGTCCTCTCCGCGTTCGCCGCCCTGACATTCGCGCTTCCGGCCCAGGCGGCCGGGCCGCAGCCGCTGGAGATCGTGTTCACGCCCAAACCGGCGGCCAGCCGCATGGACGTGCGCATGACGGTGACCAGCCCGGACCTGAAGGCCGGCGAGGGCCTGGTGCGACTGCCGCTGATCCTCGTCGGCATTCCCAGCGCCCGCTATGACGGCGACACCCTGACCGCTTCGGACGAGGCCGGCCCCATCCCGCTGACCCAATCGGAGGAGCCGCCGACGCCGCAGGGCGTCTATCGCCGCTGGAATGTCGGCCGTCCCACCAAGGGCGACGTGGTGGTTCGCTACTCGGCGCCGCCGCGCGCCGTGACCGCCGCAACCAACAATGGGCCCCTGTTCGACCTGCGTCAGGAGGGGGAGGGCTTCATCGGCGCCGGCGTCGGTTTTCTGGCGACGCCCGTCGCTTCGGGTCCGTGGAAGGTGAAGCTGCGTTGGGACCTGTCGGCGGCGCCGGCTGGTTCGCGCGGGGCGTGGACCTACGGCGAAGGCGCGGTGGACACCATCCTTCCGTCCGAGGCTCTGTCCTTCAGCTACTACGCCGCTGGCGCCCTGAAGAGCCACCCGGCCGAGGCGAAGGGTTTCTCGCTTTACTGGCTGGGCGAGCCTCCGTTTGACGCCGCCGTGCTCGGTGAGCGCACCGAGGCGCTCTTTGAATCCATGTCCGCCTTCTTCAACGATCAGGGCGGCGACTATCGCGTCTTCATGCGCCAGAACCCGTACAAGGGCATGGGCGGCAGCGCGCTCGGCCGCTCCTTCATGTTCGGCTACCACCCGCCAGCCAAGCCGGGCGTGGATGACTTGCAGGGCCTGATCGCCCACGAGATGGCGCACAACTGGCCTCGCATGCAGGGCGAGCACGGCGACACCGCCTGGTACAGCGAGGGCATGGCCGAGTACTATTCAGTGATGCTGTCGCATCGCGCCGGAGTGCTGCCGGCTGACCGGCTGTTCGAGACCCTCAACGACAAGGCCGCCGCCTACTACTCGAACCCCTATCGCGGGCTCAGCAATGCCGAGGGGGCCAAGCTGTTCTGGACCGATCCTATCGCCCAGACGATCCCCTACGGACGGGGCTTCTTCTACCTGCTGAACACCGACGCGGCGATCCGCCAGGCTTCCGGCGGACGCCGCAGTCTCGATGACATCGCCAAGGCCATGCGCGCCCGTGACGTGGCGGGGCAGAGCTTCGGCCTCGCCGAATGGCTCGCCCTGGTCGGGGCCGAGATCGGCGCCGATCGCGCTCGCGCCGACTACGACCACATGGCCGCCGGCGGCCTGCTGAAGCCTGCCGATCGGTTCGCCTCGTGCTTCACGGTCGTTCCGAAATCCAGCCGCCCGTTTGAACTCGGCTTCGCGCGGGCCTCGCTGAACGATGCCCGTGTGGTCCGTGATCTCATCGCCGGTTCGACGGCCGCCGCCGCTGGCGTCCAGAACGGCGACGTGATCGTCGAGACGGATCCCGTCGATGAAGTCCGCAAGGACGAGACCCGCACGCTTCGCCTTGTGGTGCGGCGTGGGACCGAGTTGAAGACCATCACCTATCTGCCCCGGGGCGCGGCGCGCGAGGGCTACGCCTTCACGCGGGTTCCCGCGGCCCCGGCTTCGGCCTGCCAGTTCTGACAACGGACCTTCGATGACCGCAAACCTCCGCCACAGCGTCCGCCTGATCGATCTCGTCATGCTGGGGGCGGGGACCGCCATCGGCGCGGCGATCTTCACCGTCCTCGGGCCGGCGGCGAAGGTCGGCGGCTACGGCGTGCTGATCGCCACCATCCTGGCGGCCCTGCCCATGGGCCTGTTCGCGGTGGTCTATGCCTATCTGGCCTCCACCGCGCCCCGGACGGCGGCGTCCTTCGAGTGGCAGCGGCAGTTCACCAGCCCGGCTCTGGCCTTCGCCATCGTCTGGATGCGCGTGTTGTCCAACGCGGTGGTGATGATCGTCCTGGCGCGGGTGCTGATCAGCTATCTGTCGATGGTGCTGCCCCTGCCGGCGACGCCGACCATTCTCGGCTTCTTCGCCCTGATTTTCGCGCTGAACTACATCGGCGTGGCGGTGGCGGCGCGGGCGCAGACGATCCTGATGATCCTGCTGCTCGGCGCCTTGAGCATCTTCGTCTTCGCGGCGGCGCCGAAGTTTGATCCGCAGCTCTTCGTCAAGGCGACGGAGGGCGGAATCCTGCCGATCCTGGCGGCGCTGCCGCTGATGATCCAACTTTTCCTAGGCATCGAGACCGCGACCGAGGTCGGCGAGGAAGTCGCGGACGCTGAACGCAAGATTCCGCTCGGCATGGCCGGCGCGCTGACCCTGACTGTCGTCGTCTATCTGGCGGTGACCTTCGCCGCCATGAGCGCCGTGGGGCCGGAGGTGCTGGCCGTCAGCAAGGCCCCGCTGCTCGACGCCGCCAAGGCGGTGCTCGGCCCGGTGGCCACGCCGCTGATCGTCACGGCCGCGGTCTTCGCCCTGGCCAAGTCGATGAATGCGGTCTTCCTCGTCTATGCGCGCTTCCTCTTCGCCATGGGACGGGCAGGGGTCCTGCCGGCCGCCCTGGGCCGTGTGCATCCGAAGTTCGGCACGCCGCATGTGGCCAGCATCGTCGCCCTGTGCGGCTGTGTGACGGCCGTGTTCCTGCCGTCCAGCCTGCTGTTCCTGCTGCTGGCGGTGAACGTGCCGACCATGATGAAGTACTTCGGCACCTGCCTGGCGGCTTTCAATGTCGCCAAGTCGCATCCGGAGGTCCACGCAGCGGCTCGGCTGAAGTTCAGCCAGGGCACGGTGAAAGTGCTGGCCGCCTTGGGCTGCGTGGCCGCGGTTGTGATCGCCGCGCTTGGGTTCGGGACCGATTGGCGGCCGTACGGCATGCTGCTGATCTGGCTGGCCCTTGGCATGGCCTGGTATGCCTGGGGTGCGGGGAGGCGCGCGGCGGCCTGATCTACTGCACGGTTCTTGAGGGCTCGGCCACGAGCGCCATCATGATCCGTGTCGAGCAGATCGCGCAGTTCAGCGCCGTCGCGGCGCCTTGCGCGCAATCAATGCAGGCGTCGCGGCGACGCGAGCCATCTAGCAGGCCCAGCAGAAGCGCCTCGTCGGTTGACGGGCCGGCGGCGTCGCCGACCTTGAACGGGCGGTCCATGGCGCTCTCACACAGCGTCATCAGGCTGTCGAAGACGGGCGCGAGCAGTTCGGCATCCAAAGGCTGCAGAAGCGCATAGAGGCTGCGTTGAGTCGGCTGGCGCTCGTCGCGCGCCATGCGCCAGCAGCGCGCGGCGGCCGTCACGAGGCCGGCTTGATCAAGCATCACAGGCTCCATCGCGCCGAAACGATCCGGCGGGCCCGCAGTATCAAAGTTGATAATGATTCGCAACTAAGGTTGCGTAATCACCTAGCCGTGCGCAGGCGGCTCCGGCGCCGTGACAGAAGGGATCAGGCCGCGCTCGGCCGAAATGCGCACCGCGTCCCGGCGCTTGCTGACGCCGATCTTCCGGAAGACGGCCTTGAGGCGGTACTTCACCGTATCCGGCGACATGCCGATGATCCGGGCGATCTCCTTGTTGGAGTGACCGAGGCTCAGATAGTAGAGCACGTCGCTCTCGGCCTCGCTGAGCACGCTGTGGGATGCGCCGTTGCTCCGAGCGGTCGGCATGGATCTGGACAGCGCCTTCAGAAACTGGTCCCGGAAGCGGTCGATGCTTGTCCCAGAGGCCAAGGCCTCCTCCAGCAGCGGCTGAACGAAATGGCGGGCGTCGACGAACGGCCGCGACAAGTTCTGGAACATCGCGATGCCGACAGCTTCGTCAAAGGCGGCCTTGGCTTGGGCCGCCGCGCCCATGCTGCGGAAGCATGAGGCGAGCAGGATGTTGACGTCGATCAGCAGCCGTCCGGCCCCGCGCTGTTCCGCCCAGCTCTTGAGGAGCTTCAGTTCGTCCAGCGCGGCGGCGTCCTCGCCTTCATGAAGACGCAGCTGGACGCGGCATAGGGAGGCGGCCACCGCGACGGGCCGGTACTGCGGCGAGTCTTCGGCCATCCCATCGGCCAGGGCGTCCAGATCAATGGCTTCCGCGCGTTCGAGCGCCGCTTCCAGCGACGCGCCATGCAGCAGATGAAGCTCCACCCTGCAGACATCCGCCAGCAGTTCGAGCTGACGATGTCGTCGCCGCATCGCCGTCCGGCGCGCCCGCTCGATGACCTCCATTGCCTCCTCAAAAGCGCCGCCGCCGGCGAGGGCGCGCGCTTCGGTCAGGTAGGCGGCGGCATATACATCCACCCAGCCGTCGGAGCGCTCCATGTGCGGCAGGGCCCAGGCAAGCAGAGCGCGGGCCTCATCGGGCCGGTTCTGCTCGTAGAACTGCACGGCTTGAAAGGCGGCGCAGTTGGCGGCCAGGTCGGACTGCGTGCCGAAGTTGGTCAGGATCCGGCCCCAGGACTGGTCCAGGATCGTGGTCGCTTCAATCGACCGCCCCTGGGCCCGCTTGATCCGCGACTCAAGAAAGCGGGTGAAGAGGTCGCTATAGATCGACCCGAACGCCTGATAATGGTCACGCGCGGCCAGAGTGGGTTGCAAGGCGCGCTCCAGCCAGCCGCCCTCGAAGTATTTGGCGCCGAGGGTTTCGCTGATGTTCGCCAGCACCAGATGATCGTTGGCGGGCAGCTTACGCAGCAAGGCCTCGCGCGCCAGCAGATCCTCCAGCGTCACCGGCTGGTTCTCATAATCGTTCAGGGTGTCGCCCACGACCTGAACTTCCGTCTGGAGGTCGGCGGAAAAGCCGTCCTTTGGCGCATTGGCCAGGAAGCTGTCGAAGGAGGCCCGGGCTAGGCCGAGCTCGCCCACCTTGATCTGCAGATAGACCTGAGCGAGGGCGAGGCGGGGGCGCGCGGCGATCACCGACTTGGACAAGTCTGCCAGGCCGCGTTCGACGACGCCCTGAAGCCCGCGCGGGATCAGCCGCCAGCCGCCGGCCTCTTCCAGGAGCTCGGCCACCAGCATCTGGTCAGAGGCGAGAAGAGCGTGATTGATCGCATCCGCGACGCGGTCGCGCATGGCGAACCAGTGCGCGGCCCGGCGCTGAAGCTCGGCGTAGCGGTCCCGGTTCACCCGCAGCAGCCGGTCGCGCAGGTATTCCGCGAACAGTTGGTGGTAGCGATATTCTTCGCGCCCGGGCGTCACCGGCGTCAGGAACACGCCCTGCTGCTCCAACTGTTCCAGCAGCAGTCCCCCATCTGCGCGATCGCAGAGGAAGTTGACCAACTCGCCCGTCAGGCGGTCAAGGAGGGCTGTCTCCAGAACCACCTGCCGGGTCTCGTCCGGCAAGGTCATGAAGACCTGCTCGGAGAGATAGCGTGCAAGCTCGACGCTGGGTCCGGAGAAGCGGGCCATGGCCTCGTCCTGCGGCATGCCCCGCTTGAGCGACAGGCCGGTGAGCTGCACCGCGATGGGCCAGCCCTCGGTGCGTTCCAGGATCTTGTCGATGTCGTCGGCTTGCAGGCTCCGGCCGGCCCGGGCCAGCAGGGTTTCGGCCTCATGGTCCGTGAAGCGGAGGTCGGCGGCGCCGATCTCCAGAAGCTGCTCCTCGGCGGCGAGGATCGACTGGCCGATGGAGGGATAGTCACGCGAGGCGAACACGAAGTGGCAGTTGGCTGGCGCCAGCCGGACCATAGACTGCAGGAAGCTCGTCACGGCCTCGCTGTCGGCGTGGTGCAGATCGTCGAGGATCAGGATGAACGGTTGATCGACCCGGCCCAGGTCGTTGAGCAGCGCCGACAGAGCGGCGCGCAAAGGCAGGTCGCCGGTATGTCCCCTGCGAGGCCGGCTGGGATCGCTGCCGTGCACCGCCATGAGCAGGTAGCGGACCAGCCGCTTCACATCCCGGTCGTCGCGTTCGAGCGTCAGCCACGCGGTCCGAACGGCGGACTTGGGCAGACTGTCCCGCCACTGCGCCAGGAGGCTGGTCTTACCGTATCCGGCGGGGGCGTGGATGATGGTCAGGCGATGCTTCAGCGCGTCATCCAGACGCTCGAGCAAAGGGTCACGGCGGATCTGGTCCCCAATCCAGATCGGCGGGTCGAACTTCGCGGCCAATACGTCGTTCAAACGGCCCAACGGTCGCCTCGAACCTTGCCTCGTTCCAAGACAGAGAGACTACGGTCATGTGACGCCAGACGCAAAACGCCGGGCGCCGTTCAAGCGAACGTCTTACCCGTCGTGGTCATTTCATTACCCCTCCAGGCGGATTTCGCACCCGTTTTACTCATTGCACCCTTCCGTAGCGGCGGCCTCTAATTCGAGACGGGGCGAGGCCATCAGGGGGTTGGAGTGCGTATTGGTGTCGATGTAGGCGGAACGAACACCGACGCCGTACTGATTGACGGGGCCCGCATCCTGGCCTCGACGAAACAGCCGACCTCCAGCGACGTGCGCACCGGCGTGGCCGGCGCGATCGCCGCGGTTCTGGCGCAGGCTGGCGTGGCCTCTCAGGCCGTCCGCTCCGTGATGATCGGCACTACCCATTTCACCAACGCCCTGGTCGAGCGAAACAGCCTGGATCGCGTCGGGATCATCCGCCTGGCCTCGCCGTCGGGCGAGGCGCTTCCGCCGCTCACCGGTTGGCCTGAGGCGCTGGTCGAGCGCATCGGTCGCCGCCTGTTCCTCCTTCCCGGCGGCTATGAGGTCGATGGGCGCGAAATCTCCCCGCTGGATGAAGCGGCTGTTCGCGCCGCCGCCCGCGCCCTGCGCGAAGAAGGCGTCACCTCCATCGCGGTCAGCAGCGCCTTCGCGCCGATGAACGGCGCCATGGAGGAGCGCGCGGCCGAACTGATTCTCAGCGAACATCCCGAAGCAAGGATCAGCTCGTCTCACGCCATCGGCCGTCTGGGCATCATCGAGCGGGAGAACGGGACCATCCTGAACGCGGCGCTGTCCACCCTGGCGCGGCAGGTGATGGCGTCCTTCGTCGAGGCCCTTGTCGATCTGGGCGTGCGCGCACCGCTCTATATCTCGCAGAACGACGGGACCCTGACTTCGTCTGACAGCGCCGCCCGCTATCCGGTCATGACCATCGGGTCGGGACCGACGAACAGCATGCGCGGAGCCGCTTTCCTGACCGGCCTGCAGAACGCGATCGTCATGGATGTCGGCGGCACGACCTGCGACATCGGTGTCCTGGCGAAGGGCTTCCCAAGGGAGTCCTCCATCGCTGTCGACATCGGCGGGGTGCGCACCAATTTCCGCATGCCGGACATCCTGGCGATCGGCCTTGGTGGCGGCACGCGCATCCACCTCGATCCGGCGCTCTATACGGCGGATCGTCTTGATGAAGGGGCGCTTCGGATCGGCCCGGACTCAACGGGCTATCGGATCACCAGCGAGAGCCGGGTGTTCGGCGGCGACACCCTGACCGCCAGCGACGTCGCGGTCGGGTCGGGATACGCCAGCTTTGGCGACCCGCTGGCTCTGCCGGAAATGAGCGACGCCGTTCGCCGGACGATCTGGAGCCAGATGCAGGCGGTCCTGGCCAACGGTCTCGATGTGATGAAGACCGCGCCCGGCGACGCGACGATCATCGCCGTCGGCGGCGGCCACTTCCTCGTCGCCGACGACATGCCGGGCGCGAGCACTGTTGTCCGCCCGCCCCATGCGGAGGTCGCCAACGCCGTGGGGGCGGCCATCGCCCAGGTCGGCGTGCAGCTGGAGCAGATCGTGGACTACGACCACGCCCCCCGAGACGAGGCGCTGGCCCGTCTGCGCGGAGAGGCGAAGGCGGCGCTCATCGAGGCCGGCGGTGCGCCGTCCAGTTTTGAAGTCGTGGATGTGGACGAGATCTTCCTCAGCTATCTGCCGGGACGATCCGCGCAGGTCCGGCTGAAGGCGGTCTGCGATCTTGAAGAGGCGGCGGGCGGTGAAGCGCCAGCGGCTATGGCGGACATTCATCATGCGTATTGAACGGTCGGCTCTGCCGGACCTCGCATTCGGCGCGGCCTTTCTGGGCTCGGGCGGCGGCGGCGATCCCTATTACAGCCTGTTGCTGGCCGAGGCGGCGTTCGAGCGCTCGGACGGCTTTGAGTTGGTTTCTCTGGACGACGTGGCGGACGATGCGCTGCTGGCGCCGTGCGGATGGGTCGGTGCGCCGACCGTCTCCGTCGAGAAGCTGCCGAACGGTCGCGAGGCCGTGGACGGCCTGCGCCGGCTGGAGACCCTGATGGGCCGGCGCATCGACGCCGTCCTGCCCATCGAGATCGGCGGCTCCAACGGCTTGGCGCCCTTCATCGCCGCGGCGGAGATGGGTGTTCCAGTCGTGGACTGCGACGGCATGGGCCGGGCCTTCCCAGAGTCCCAGATGGCGATCTTCAACATCCGCGGCCTGTCGGCTTGTCCGTCGGTGGTCACCGCGGCCTGCGGGGCGCTGTCGGTGATCGAGACCGACGACAACAACAAGCACGAACGCATCGCCCGGGCGCTGTCCGTGGCCCTGGGCGGCATCGCCCACATGGTGGAGTATCCCTTGTCGGGCGCTCAGGCCAAGGCGACCGCCATCCCCGGCAGCATCAGCACCGCCATCGCCATCGGCAAGGCGGTCCGCGAGGCGAGGGCGGCTCAAGGTGATCCCTTCGAGGCCTTGGCGGCGGCGGTGGAGGCCACCGGCCTCTATCCTCATTGCCGCGTGCTGTTTGATGGCAAGATCGTCGACCTGGAGCGCGAGACGCGCGGCGGCTTCTCCGTCGGCAAGGTCACCGTCGAGGGGCTGAAGTCGCCCGGCCACATGACCATCGAATTCCAGAATGAAAATCTGGTCGCCTGGCATGACGGTGTCCTGCGGGCGATGGTGCCTGACCTGATCACGATCATGGACAGCGAGACCGCCGACACCATCACCACGGAACGCTTGAAGTACGGGCAAAGGGTGAAGGTGGTCGCCGCCGCCGCGCCGGCGCAGTTGCGTGACGCGGTGGCCCTGTCATTCGTGGGTCCGGAAGCCTTCGGCTACGAGACCAGCTTCATCCCGGTCGAACACCTGAACCCAGAGACCCGTTCATGAGTGCGCACGCGCCCAACGACGCCTATGCCAGCGCACCTCTGCCGGAGAGCATGACCATCCCAGGGTGGCGGGTCGCGCTGATCCTCGCCAGCTTCACCCTGTCCCTGCCGGGGTTTCTCAACTCCGCCCAGACTGGTCTGGCCTTGGGCTTCTGGCCGTCGGTCCTGGCGGCGTTCCTGTCGGGCGTGGTCCTGTGCGTGGGTGCGGCCTTCACCGCCATCGTCAGCGTCCGCACGCGGTTGACCACCTACATGCTGGTTCAGCGGTCGTTCGGGGTGAAGGGCGCGGCCCTGGTCAACTTGGTCATGGCGGTGATCCATTACTGCTGGTTCGGGGTGAACGTCTCCTTCCTGGGTGACGCGCTGGTCGCGGCCCAGACCCAGGGCTACGGCGTGCCGGGCGACTTCAACCTGTTCGTCATCGCCGGCAGCATCGTCATCGCCATCTCGACCATCTACGGCTTCAAGACGCTCGATCGTCTGGCGATGATCGCGGTGCCGCTGGTGATCGCCATCCTGTTCCTGGTCTGCGGTCTGGCCCTGCACGCGGGCGGCGTTCCCAATCTGGCGCCGGCGGCCAAGCCGCCCGTGCCCATGAGCTTCGGGGTCGCCCTGTCGGCTCTGGTCGGCAGCAACATGCTCGCCGTCGCCACCATGCCGGACCTGTCGCGCTTCATCCGCAGCGAGCGCGGGGCCGTCGCCGGAATGGTGCTGTCCTATCCCATCGCCACGCCGCTGCTGATGGTGATCTCCGCAGTGATCGCGCTGGCGACCCTGCAGACGGACATCATGCAGCTGGTGGTCGGCTATGGCCTGGGCGCGCCGGCGCTGGCCATGCTGCTGTTCTCGGTCTGGACGATGAACTCGCTGAATCTCTATTCGGCGGGGCTGTCCATGGCGGCGACGTTCCCGAAAATCCCGCAGTGGGCGTTCACGATCGGCGGCGGGGCCATCGGGTGCGCCTTCGCCCTGATGGGGATCATCAACGCCTTCATCCCGTTCCTGGTCACGCTTGGTCTGATCATTCCGCCCATCGCGGCGATCTATGTGATCGACGGCTTCACCATCTTCGGCCGCAAGGGCTCGGCGCCGGTGTTCCAAGCCTTTCGCTGGGAAGCGATCGCCGTCTGGCTGGGGTCGCTGGTGATCACCCTGCCGGCCACCGCCTATGGGGTGACCCTGACCACGGTTCCGACGCTGGACGCCACGCTGCTGGCCGCCGCCGGTTACCTGACGCTGCTGAGGTTCAAGAAACTGATCTGACCGGAGACGGCCGATGAAACGCACCCTGCTGCTGCTATGCGCCGCGGCCCTGATCGGGGCGCCGGCCGCGGCGGCGTCGCCAGCGCTCGAAGCCGGCTACGTCATGCCGGAAACCGAATGGTGGGACCTGACTGCAGACGAAGGTCAGGTCTATCGCATCTACATCTCCCGGCCGCAGGGCGAGGCGCCGAAGGAGGGGTATCCCGTCCTCTACGTACTCGACGGCAACGCCATGTTCGGCGGCTTCGCCGAGGGGCGGCGCATCCAAAGCGTCTATGCCGGCGGTGCGGACAAGATGATCATCGTCGGCGTCGGCTATCCGGGCGGGCGGCTTTATGAGGGGCGGCGTGTCGGCGATTTCACGCCCCCGATCAAGAATGCGGCCCTGGCCAGTTTTCACGCCAAGGACCCGCAAGGCGGACGCGACCGCTTCGAGAGTTTCCTGATCGACAAGCTTCGACCGGAGCTGGCCCGCCGTTATCCCGTCAACGCCGCGCGCCAGTCTCTGTTCGGCCATTCGCTGGGCGGGCTGTTCGCCATGCACATGCTGTATGCGCGGCCGGAGGCGTTTCACACCATCATCGCCACAAGCGCTGCGCTCTGGTGGGACGACCAGATGATCCTTCAGGAGGAGGAGGCGTTCCGCGCCAAGCTCGCCGCCGGCAAGGGCGCGATCCGTCCCGCACGCGTCCTGCTCGCCGTGGGCGAGAACGAGGAGATGCCGGTGATGGTGACGGAGAACCGTCTGCTCGCCCAGCGGCTGGCCGAGCTTTCACGGTACGGGCTGCGCAGCGAGTTCATGGTGCTGGACGACGAAGGGCACCTGACGGTCCCTCATCGTTCGATCACAGCCGCCCTGCGTTGGGCGAAGCAGTGGCCGTAAGCCCCGCTTCGCCCGCCGCATCGTCAGGGGCGCGCGGGCGCTAGGCCGCCGAGCTCGCCATGGACGGGGGCGCCCTTGAACAGGGTCAGCAGCACCTTGGTCTTGCCGATCTGCATTGGGTCGATCTTGAAGATGTCCTGATCCAGAACGACCAGATCGGCGCTCTTGCCGGTCTGCACCGAGCCAGTGATGTCAGCCGTCCCGTTGGCCAGGGCGGCGTTCAGGGTGTGAGCCTTCACCGCCTGGGGCAGGGTGATCGCTTCGTCGGCCAGGAGGGGTGGGGTCTCCGTCGCCTCGTAGTTCACGCGTGTCACGGCGACTTGCAGGCCCTCCAGCGGGTTGGCGGTCGCCACGGGCCAGTCGGCGCCGAAGGCGATGATCCCGCCGCCGCGCAGGATGCTGCCGGTGGGATAGATGTACTCCGAACGCTTCGCGCCGATCGCCTGCTTGGTCAGGTCCATGTACGGGTAGTTGGACGACCAGGTAGGCTGGAACTGCGCTATCACGCCCAGCTTGCCGAAGCGCGGCTGGTCCTGTGGATCGATGACATTCAGGTGGGTGATCATCGGCCGGTCCAGAGAGCCGTTGGCCTTGATCGCCGCCTCGAACGCATCCAGCCCGACACGCACGGCGCCGTCGCCGATGGCGTGGACATAGGGCTGGAAGCCGGCGGCGCCGAGGCGCGTCACGGCGGTCTTCAGCACCTCGGGATCGATCTGCAGCACACCGCGCGAGGTGGTTCCCTCATAGGGGGCGATCATCGCCGCGGTCTGTTGCGGGATGACCCCGTCCACGTAGAACTTCACGGTCTTGGCGCGCAGGCCTTGTTGAGCGGCCGCGCGGGAGGCGGCGATGATGGTGTCGACCTGCTCCAGGCCGCGCTCGTTCTCCCACTTGAAGGCCAGGGTGATGTGCGCGGGCAGGGCGCCCTTGTCGTGCAGCGCCTTGTACGCCGCCAGCATCTCGCTGCCGCCCTCGGCCGAAAGGTCGATCCCGGCGTCGTGCCAGCCCGTCAGGCCCAGGCTGTTGAACAGTTTTCCCACGTAGAGGATCGAGGCCTGCATGTCCTCGGACGACGGCTTGGGCACCAGGGGGGCGACCAGATCCATGGCCGACTCCTGGAGAGAGCCGACCGGTTCGCCCGTGGTCGGATCGCGGTTGATCTCGCCATTGGGCGGATTGGGCGTGTCGCGGGTGATGTTGGCCAGGGCCAGCGCCTTGGAGTTCACCCAGAAGGTGTGGCCGCCGACAGATCCGAAGACCAGCGGCCGGTCGGTGGAGATGGCGTCCAGCACTTCCTTGCGGGGCACGCCATTGGGCGGAAACAGGGAATCCTCCCAGCCCACGCCATGGATGGTTCCGGTTCCCGGGGCTGCAGCCACACAGCCCTTGATGATCTTCTGATAGTCCTCGACGCTGCGTCCGGCGTGGAGCGAGCAGCGGGTGAAGGCCATGCCGCCAAAGACCGGGTGGACGTGGGCGTCGCCGAAGGCCGGCAGCACCAGCCGCCCGCCCAGATCGACCACCTTCGCGCCGCGCTTCACATAGCTGTCGACCGAGGCCTTGGGGCCGACGGCGACGATCTTGCCGCCGCTGATCGCAACGGCTTCGGCCCAGGGCTGCTTGTCGTCGACCGTGTAGATCCGCGCATTGGTGAGCACGAGATCGGCCTTGGGCGCAGCCAGGGCGCCGCCTGCCGCGAAAACAAAAAACGCGGACGCCGCAGCGACCGCGCGAGAATGCTGGAACGGAACCGAGCCAGGCTTGGACTTCATTCGAAATACTCCGAGGTGGCGCCGGAGACGCCTGAGCGCCTCCGGCTTACCGTTATCAGAACCGGCGGCGCACCGAGGCGAGGACGGTACGGTCCTTCGCCGCGACGCAGGTGCCGGAGTTCGGCCCGTAGACATTGCAGATGTCGTAGTACTGCTTGTTGAACAGGTTGCTCGACGTCACCGAGAACTCCCAGTCCTGGTAGAAGGCGGTGAACATGGCGTCGAACAGCGTCACTGAAGGCTGCTTCAGGAGCATGCCGGCGTCGATCCGATCGCCCACATGGCGCACGCCGCCGCCGGCGCGGATCGTCCACTCGTTGCCGAGCTTGAACGTCTTGGTGCCCCACAGCGAAGCGAGCTCGCGGGGCTGAGCCGCGATGCGGTTGCCTGCGGTCAGGGTGGTGCTGGACTCCAGCACCTTGGCGTCGATGTAGCTGTAGGACGCGGTGACGTCGAAGTCCCTGGGCATGCGGATGACCGCTTCGGCTTCAAAGCCCTTCGAGCCGACCACGCCGCCCTGGATGAAGTTTTGAACGTTGGTCGGGTCCTGGGAGATGAAGTTGCTCTCCTCGATGTCGAAATAGGAGGCCGTGAACAGCGCGCCGCGCACCGGCTCCCATTTGACGCCCCCTTCGTACTGGCGTGCGGTCCGCGGCGTGTAGGGATTGCCGAAGAAGTCGCCGCCCGGCACGGGCAGGAAGGATTCCGCGTAGTTGAAGTAGGGGGACAGACCCTTCACCACCTCGGCGATGATCCCGCCGCGGAAAGACCACTTCACCTGATCGGCTTCATCCACGCCGTTGCGGCGCGAACCCGCTTCATCCCGGCGCAGGCCGAGGACGATATGGACGCGGTCCGCGAAGCTCATCTGGTCCTGCACGTAAAGGCCCAGCTGCGTGCTGCGATAGTCGAGGAAGTTGAACGCGCCGAACGGGAAGGGCCCGGTCGGTTGCGGGTTGTAGGCGTTGATCGGCGGCGGCGAAGGGAACGGGTAGAAGTTCAGGTACGAAAAGCCCTCGTCCTTGTTCTGCTTGAACCAGAGGTAGTCCAGGCCGACCAGGACCTTGTGCGAGATGGGACCGGTCTTGAAGGCCACATTGACGTTGTTGTCGGTGTTGAGGACCTGGCTGTTCTCGTAGTTCACATAGAACTCGCGG
Source organism: Caulobacter segnis (assembly GCF_029543125.1). Taxonomy (GTDB): domain Bacteria; phylum Pseudomonadota; class Alphaproteobacteria; order Caulobacterales; family Caulobacteraceae; genus Caulobacter; species Caulobacter segnis_D. The sequence goes on along the minus strand of NZ_JARQWW010000005.1, from coordinate 194,903 downwards.
CGCAGCAGGGTCTCGGCGGCGTCCGCCCACGGCTCGGCCGTGTAGTTTGTGTAGACCTCCTGGTAGTCCGTGTTCATGTCGCTGTAGCGCGTGGCGCTGCGGAACGAGATGTTGTCGCTGAATCGGTGGTTGAAGATCGCGCCGATGGACGTGAACTCGGTGTCCATCTTGTTGAAATCCTTCTCGCCCTGCCAGAAGTTGAAGGGCAGCTTCTCGGCGTCGTTGTCCGCCAGGAAGGACTTGAACAGCGGCACGTAGCCGAGCGAGCCCTGCTTGTCCTTCTGGTACAGGCCGATCAGCGTGATGTCGGTCTTCGGTGTGATCTCGAACTTCACGGACGGGTTCAGGACCAAGCGGTCGTCCGGCGTGCCCCATTGGGTCTTGCCGTCGCGCCAGACGCTGACCATGCGGACGGCCAGCTTGTCGTTGAGGGGCGTGGTGTAGTCGAGCTGGCCCTGGATGCGGTCATCTGTGCCGACGACAACGCCGACTTCACCGGCGGTCTCGAAGCGCGGCGTCTTGCTGACGCCGTTCAGGACGCCGCCCGGGCCGCCGGCGCCGTAAAGCACCGAGGAGGGACCGCGCAGGACTTCCACGCTCTGGACGGTGAAGGGTTCGAGGCGCGCGCCGTAGATGAAGTCCGGCATGCGCTTCAGGCCGTCGAGGTATTGCGCCGCGTCGAAGCCGCGCGAAACCACGAAGTCGCCGCGCGAGTCCACGCTGGTCGCGGCGGCCACACCGGCCGTGTAGCGGAACACGTCCTGGAAATCGACGACGCTTCGGCTTTGAATTTCGTCGGCTGTGACGACGCTGATTCCCTGCGGCACCTCTGTCAGCGCAGCGTCGGTCTTGGTGGCGGCGGCGGCCCGTTCGCCGGTGACGACGATTTCGTCGATCTCATTGCTCTGCGCCATGGCCGCGACTGGCGCGGTCAGCGCACAGGTCGTCATAAGCGCCGCCAGCAGGCGTCCGGAAGACGTACGTCGATGGACGGTCTTAAGCATCACGATACCCCCTTTGGTCTCGATCTTGGCAATTCGCCGCATTGGCGCGCCACGTTCCCCGGAGGTATTCAACACAAGCTCTGAAGGGGCTTGTTCCTGTATTCAGGGTAACGTCGTTCAAAGATGGGTAAGTGCGTCTCACTGTCATGACGCCGCAATACCCAGTTGGATACGACCCTTTCGAGCGGCGGGGCCTACCCACCTTCAGACGATCCTACTCAGTTCAGGTCTGGCCAGCGGCGACCTTGATTCGAGCCAGGCCATCGGCGGCTTCCTCATCGGTGAGACTGGCGAAACCCAGGCGCAATCCCCGCTCTCCTTTGGAGTTGAGCGAATAGGCGTTGGACGGCGCGAACCGCACGCCCGCCGCCGCGCCGTTCGCGTCGATGCGATCCAGAACCGCGGGGTCGGGAAAGGTCAGCCAGAAGGCCAGGCCGCCGTCGGGCGTTTGATACTGGACCGTCTCGCCGAAGGTCCGCGCCAGCGCCGTATCGAAAGCCCTGCGTCGGGTGTCGTAAATGACCTGCGTCTTGCGGATGTGTCGGCGCAGTTCGCCCGAGTCCATCAGTTCGGCGACGGCTTCCTCGGTCACCAAATTGCCTTGGCGGTCCAGGGACATGACGGCATGCGCCATGGCGTCGATCACGGCTTCCGGAGCCACTACATAACCCACCCGCAGGCTGGGCAGGGTGAGCTTGGACAGTGACCCCACATAGATCACCCGGTTAGGGGCATAGCTGGCCATGGGCAGCAGAGGCTGGGACTCGAAATGGTACTCGTGGTCGTAGTCGTCCTCGATCACAGCGAAGGCGAACTGCCGCGCCAGCTCCAGCAATCGAAGCCGTCGTTCCGGGCGCAGGGCGACGGTGGTCGGGAACTGGTGGTGGGGCGTCAGGAACACCGCCCGCACCGGGTGAGCGCGGCAGGCCTTCTCGACCGCATCGACATCGATGCCGTCGGCGTCGAGCGGCAAGCCGATCACCTGCGCGCCGGCGGCCCGGAACGCCTGCGCCGCCGGAGCGTAGGTCAGGGCCTCCATCAGCACCACGTCGCCCGGTTTCAGCAGGGCGCGCGCCGCCAAGGCGACGCCCATCTGCGAACCACGGGTGAGGCAGATGTTGTTCACGCCCACCTGCAGACCACGCTGCGCCGCCAGCATGTCGGCCAGGGCTTGGCGCAGGATCAGCGAGCCGCGCGGGTCGCCGTAGCGCAGGCGGTTGCGCCGGTTCGCCTGGACGATGGCGTCGCGATAGGCGCGGGCGAGAAGGTCGGTCGGGAAAAGCCGCGCGTCCGGTGTCCCCTGATCAAAGGTCAGGGCGTCGCCGCCTGAAAGCACGAAGGGCGGTCCGTCCACGGCGTTGAAGCGGTACTCGGCGGCTCCCGGCGCCCCGGCGCCCGGCTGTTCGAAGGGCTGGTCGGGAAGGTTGGAGGCCACGCGGGTCCCGCGCGTGGCGTCGGATTGAAGCCAGCCCTGAGCGATCAGGTCCTCATAGGCGAGTACGATGGTCTTGCGGTTGACCTGCAGGGTGCGGGCCAGTTCGCGGCTGCTGGGCAGGAATGCGCCAGGCATCAGGCGCCCGCGCTGAATCTCGTGGATCAGCGCATAGACGATCTGCAGATACAGCGGCATGTCGCGCGTGGCGTCGATCCGCTCGGAAAGCGAAATGCTCCAGGGTCGCAGCACGCTGGTCTCAGCCTCTCAAATCGAGGCGCAGCTTAGGCTGCCGCTCGTCTAGGGAACAGCCGGCTCGCGCGTCTTGCGCATCAGTTCGGCCAGGGGAGAGGACTTCCCCAGATGATCCAGGATCTCGCCGAACGTGGTCGGCGTCTCGTCCTGACCGAGCTTGAACTTGGCGGTCTGGCGGACGACCCGCGCCCTGAACGCCAGGATGTGCGGCGCCAGCTCGTCGTAGCGCTCCTCCAGCCGATCAGGCGTCCAGCGGCCATGCTCCAAAGCGTCCGCCAGATCGGCCAGGGCCTTGTCGTTCTCCTCTGGAACGAAGCGGATCTCGACCTCGAAGTAGGCGAGGGCGTAGTTCCAGGTCGGTCCCCACTTCGGTTTGCTGATCCAGGACGGGGAGATGTAGGCCTGTGGTCCCATGAAGACGACTACGGCGCGCGGATCGGCCTCCAGCGCCTGGATCTGCGGGTTCGAGCGGCCGAAGTGACCGAAGAACTCCACGACCTCACCGTCGGCGTTGCGGACCGCCAGCAGGGGCAGGGGGGTGACATGCGCGGCCTCGCCGCTGCTCATCACCAGGCCGAGAATCTGTTGCTCGACGAAATCTCCGACATCGGTGGGGCGGGCCGGGACGAAAGGCGACGGCCTCATGCGCCATACCTCTGTCGGCCATTAACAATCGTCCGCAGAACTTTGATTTTTCGGAGTTTATCGACCGGCGCGGAGAGCGGGTCGGCATCGAGCACGACGATGTCCGCCAGATAGCCAACGGTCAGCTGCCCCAACCGGTCTTCCTGGAATCCGGCGTGGGCGTTGGCGGTGGTGTAGGCGGTCATGGCCTGCTCGACCGTGATCTTTTCATTGGGCAGCCAGCCGCCCGGATTAGCGTCGTCCAGGGTCTGGCGGGCGACGGCGGCATGGATGCCGGTGATGGGATCAAGCGGTCCCACGGGCCAGTCGGAGCCGAAGGTCATGCGGGCGCCGGCCTTGAGGAAGGAGCCGAAGGCATAGGTGCCGTTAAGGCGGGCCTCGCCGATCCGCTTCACCGCCCATCGGCCGTCGTCGATGGCGTGGAACGGCTGCACCGAGGCGATCACCTGCTGGCGCGCGAACCGGGGAATGGCGGCCGGCCGCACATGCTGGGCGTGTTCGATGCGGAAGCGGCGATCACGCTGCCCGTTGATACGCACGGCTTCATCGAAGACGTCGAGGACGTCGTCATTGGCCCGGTCGCCAATGGCGTGGACCGTGACCTGCAGCCCGCGTTTATCGGCGGCCAGAACCGCCCCGCGCAGATCGTCCAGCGCCATCACTCGCGTGCCGTACTGGCCCGGCGCATCCGAATAAGCTTCATGGAACAGGGCGGTGCGAGAGCCGAGCGAGCCGTCGGACAGCCCCTTCACCCCGCCCCAGCGCACCCAGTCGTCGCCGCGCCCGTGGCTGTCCACGAAGGCCGCCATCTTCTCCCAGTCCTGCAAAGGGACGAAGGAGTAGAAGCGCATGTCCGTCCCGCCGCGTTGGCGCAGGCGAAGCAGGGTGTCCTGGACGCTCCAGTTGATCTCCGGGACGTGGACCTGGGCGACCCCGTGGCTCAGGCCGTGGGCGATGCCGGCGCGCATCGCTTCTTCGTTCTCCGCCTCCGTGACGGCGGGGATGACCCGCTCCACCAAAGCCTTGGCGTTGTCGCGCAGGATGCCCGTGGGCTCACCCTTGGCGTCCCGGTCGATCACCCCGCCGGCCGGGTCGGGCGTGTCGCGGGTGATCCCGGCCAGCCGCAGAGCCAGGCTGTTGACCAGATACATGTGCAGGTCTGTGCGCGGGGCCACGAACGGCGTCTGCGGGGTCACGGCGTCGATCCAATGGCGGTCCGGCAAGGCGCCGCCCAGGCGCTGCTCATCCCATGATCCGCCATGCAGCCAGCGGCCCGCCTTCAGACGCGAGGCCGCGGCGCCGACGCGCGAGACGAACTCTGGCCGGTCCTTGGCGCTGAGCAGGTCGGGCTGGGCCAGCATGTTGGAGGCCAGCAGGAAGTGGGTGTGGTTGTCGATGAAGGCCGGCATGACGAAGGCGCCGGCCAAGTCGATCACCTCCGTCCGGGCGGTGGTCAGGGACCCAACAGCGCCTGCGCCGATGGCGGCGATCCGCCCCGCTGTGATCCCGACCGCATCGGACAGCGGCGCGCCCGGGCGGCCCGTCCAGACGCGTCCGTTGATGAGCGCGAGGTCGAGACCCGTCTCCGCCGCCCACGCGGCGACAGAGTTCGCGGAGGCGAGGGCCAAGGCGCCCGCGCCCATCAGTCGGCGACGATCGATCATGTCCAGAGATCCTTCTCCATCCACGCTGAGATGACGGATTCAACTGGTAACCTGAAACATCCAAGAATGACCATCTCAAGGGGACCAATGCCCGCGCGTCGCGTGACGTCAGTCCAGAGGTGGCCCGCCCGCGATGCAGAAAGGCGGCTGCGGGTATTGCGAGACGGGGGCTCGGTTCCGCCTCATCCTTCATTCACAAGAGGACGGCGCGAAGCCGCCGGGAGGATTCGATGGCGGGCGATCCGCGAACGGCCATCGCGCAACGGCCCATGCGCGCCCTACAGATCGTGGCGGTGGCGCTGTGCGTCACGCTCAACGCCCTCGACGGCTTCGACGTGCTGGCGATCAGTTTCGCCGCGCCGGGGATCGCGGCGGAGTGGGGCATCGAGCGCGTCGCCCTAGGCGTGGTCCTGTCCATGGAGCTGATCGGCATGGCCGTGGGGTCGGTTCTGCTGGGCGGTCTGTCTGACAGGCTGGGGCGGCGGCCGGTGATCCTGGCCTGCCTTCTGGTCATGGCGTCGGGCATGTTGCTGGCGGCGCTGTCCGGCGACGTGCTGATGCTGGCGATCACCCGGCTCTACACCGGCCTGGGCATTGGCGGCATGTTGGCGGCGACCAGCGCCATGGTGGCGGAATACTCCAATGACCGCCGCCGGGACCTCAATGTCATGCTCAATATCGCGGGCTATTCGGCGGGCGCGATCATAGGCGGACTGATCGCCTCGACCCTGTTGGCGGCCACGGGTGACTGGCGGGCGGTGTTTCTGCTGGGCGCGGGCATGACCGCAGCCCTGATCCCTTTCGCGTGGTTCTGGCTGCCGGAGTCGATCGAGTTCCTCATCGCCCGCCGCCCCTCCAACGCGCTGGTGCGGGTGAACCGCACCCTGGCGCGGTTGAAGATCGAGCCGGCGACGGAACTGCCGGCGCCGTCCGGACCGGTGCAGAAGGCTTCGTTCACGGCTCTGTTTTCGCCCGCCTATCGGCGCGTCACGATCCTGCTGACCTTGGCCTACTTCGCCCAGATCCTCAGCTTCTACTATCTGCAGAAGTGGACGGCGAAGCTGGTGGTGGACATGGGCTTCGACGCGGCTACGGCCGCCCGTGTTCTGGTCTGCGTCAGCGTCGGGGGGCTGCTGGGGGCGGTGATCCTCGGCCTGATCGCCCAACGCGCGCCGCTGAAGCCCATCGTCATCGGCTCCATGCTCATCGCCTTCGCCAGCATCACCGTCTTTGGCATGGGGCACAGCGAGATCGGCGTGCTGGCGGTCATCGTCGCCATCGCCGGCTTCTTCACCAACGGCGGGGTGGTGGGCATGTATCCCATCATGGCGCGCACCTTCCCGGCGGCGTTGCGAGCCGGCGGCACGGGCTTTGTCATCGGGGTGGGGCGAGGCGGATCGGCGGTTGGCCCGATTCTGGCTGGCGGCCTGTTCAGCGCGGGCGCGGGAACGCCGCTGGTCTCGATGGTGATGGGGGGCGGCGCGGTGGCGGCCGCCTTGTTCATCGCCCTGCTGCCGCGCCCGACGACGTCCGACTAGCTGCCCAGTTCGGCGCTGAAACGGGCCAGTGTCTCCCGCAGGATGACGGCGGTCTGCTCGCGCCGCTCCAGGCAGCGCGTGGCCGGGCCGGCGACCACCATGGACAGTCGGCGTTGCGCCAGCGGAATAGGCAGGGCGACGCCCACCAGATCCGGCACGAACTCCGCCTCGCTCTGGTGATAGCCGCGCGCCTCGGCCCGCCGCAGCTTGGCCTCGACCTCTTCGCTGCGCATCGGGGTGGTGGAGCCGTACTGTTCAAAGTCGATCTTGCGATAGATCGCCTCCCGCTCGGCCAGCGAGAATTGGGCGAGCAGGGCGCGGCCCGCCGCGCTGGCGTGGATCGGCACCCGGTCGCCGACCTTGGCGAAGTATCGGATGGGGTGGGACGATTCCGCCACGTCGATGAACATCACATGCGACCCGGCCACGGTCCCCACCGCCGTGGTCTCGCCGGTGCGGGCGCAGACCTCGGCCGCCGCGGCGCGCAGGGCCGGGGGCAGGGGTTCCGCCTCCGCGATGGCGCTGGACAGGGTCAGCCACAGGGGTGTCGGGTAATAGCCGCCCCGCGCCCGGGTCTCGTACAGGAAGCCCTTGTCGGCCAGGGTGCCGACGATGTTGAAGGTGCTCGACCGGGGCCAGCCGAGGTCATCGGCGATCTCCGCCAGGGTGGCCGGTTCACGGCGCTCGGCGAAGTACGTCAACAGATCGACGACGTTGGCGGCTTGTTTGACGTGCATGCGCTGGGCTTAGCACGATGGCCTGGCGCGCACGACGCCGTCGTCGAGCAGGCCCTGGATCGTTTCGTCGTCCAGGCCGGCCTCGCCTAGAACCTCGGCGGAATGCTCGCCCAGCATGGGGGCCTGACGGCTGATCCCCGCCGCCGTCCGCGACCACCGCGTGGGCGGCGCGGTCGTCTTCATCGGCCCTTCGCTGGGGTGGATCACATCGCTGAAGAAGCCCGTAGCGGCGAGGTGAGGATCGTCCAGCAGCGACTTCAGGTCATGCATCGGCGTCACCGGCACGCCGGCCGGGCCGAGGGTCGTCAGCCATTCCTGGGTGGTGCGGGTGCGGAAGGTCTCGGCCAGGAAGCCGTAGACGTGGTCGATATTCCGGGTGCGGTTGGCGAAGCCGTCGAAGCGTCCGTCGCGCTGGGGCAGGTCCGACATGCCGACCTCCTTCAGGAAGGCGGCCCATTGGGCGTCGTTGTAGACCACGGCGCAGATCCGCCCGTCCGCGGTCTCGAACGGCCTTCGGTCCTTCGAAAGCAGGCGCTGATAGCCGCCCTCGTCCAACGGCGGGTCGAAGCTCTGGCCGCCCAGATGATCGCCCAGCACGAAGCTGGCCATGGTCTCGAACATCGGGACTTCGACCCGCTGGCCTTTGCCCGATGACGCCCGCTCATGAAGCGCCGCGCCGATGGCCGCCGCCGCATAGAGGCCGCAGACGCGGTCCGCCAGGGCGAGGGGGGCATAGCGCGGCATGTCCTGACCCTGGCGCTCTCCCAGGGCCGCGATTCCCGTCGCTCCTTGGATCAGGTCGTCATAGGCCGGCTGGCCAGCATAGGGGCCGCCTGAGCCAAAGCCTGTCAGGGCCACCTGGATCAGGCGCGGGTTGGCGGCCTCGAGAACTTCTGGCCCCAGCCCGAGCCGCTGCAGCGCCTGGGGGCGCACGTTCGACACGAACACGTCGGCCTTGATGATCAGCGCCAGAAAGGCATCCCGCCCACGCGGCTCGCGCAGGTCCAAGCACAGGCTGCGCTTGTTGCGGTTGGCGTTGAGGAAGAGGGAGCCCATGCCCGCGTTCCGGCCGGGCCCGATAGCGCGCACCACGTCGCCTTCCGGCGGCTCCACCTTGATGACGTCCGCCCCCCAGTCACCCAGCACCTGGGTGGCGTAGGGGCCCATCACCACGCTGGTCAGGTCGACGATCCGAACGCCGGCGAGCGCGCCCATCTCGGCTTCTCCTTGAAAGCTTCGATTTGACGAAGTCACATATATGTACAAATTATTCATGTGAATGAATAGTGAGGTGGCGCATGGAACGGTTCGATCGACTGTTCATCGGCGGCGAATGGCTTGCCCCGGTGGATGGCGGCTTGGTGGAGAGCATCGACCCATCGACCGGCAAGCCGTGGGCTGTCGTGGCCATGGGCGGTCCCAAGGACATCGACGCCGCCGTCGCCGCCGCGCGTGAGGCGTTCGAGGGATGGCGGCGCACGCCGGGTCACGAACGGGCGGCGATCCTGCGCCGGTTCGCGGAGCTCTATCGCGACAATGTCGAGATGCTGGCGAGCCTGGAGACCCGCGACAACGGGCGGGCGATCCGCGAGTCGCGCATGGATGTGGGCGGTCACCCGCAGACCTGGCACTGGTTCGCCTCCTTGGCTGACAAGGCGTCGGGCCGCACCATCCCGTTCGACGACACGGTCCATGTGTTCACGACCCGCGAACCGCTGGGCGTGGTCGGGGCCATCACGCCGTGGAACGTGCCGCTGATGAGCGCCACCTGGAAGCTGGCGCCGGCCCTGGCCGCCGGCTGCACCGTGGTGCTGAAGCCGGCCGAGCAGACCCCTGTCTCCAGCCTGGCCCTGGCGCGAGTGATCGAGCAGGCTGGCTTTCCGCCCGGCGTGGTCAATGTCGTACCCGGCGACGGCGCCACGGCCGGCGCGGCCCTGGTGGCCCATCCCGGCGTCGCCAAGATCAGCTTCACGGGCGAGGGCGAGACGGCCAAGACCATTTTGCGCAACGGCGCGGACACCCTGAAGCGCTTCTCCTTCGAACTGGGCGGCAAGGCGCCGCACATCATCTTCGCCGACGCCGACGTGGAGCAGGCGCTCAACGCCGCCACGGGCTCGGCCTTCGCCCTCTGCGGCCAGAGCTGCGCCCTCGGCTCCCGCGTCCTGGTGGAGCGCTCGATCTATGAGCGGGTGGTGGAGGAGTTCACGCGCCGGGTGGGTCGCGTCCGTGTCGGGCCGCCGCTCGATCCCGCCAACCACATGGGTCCGCAGGCGCACGCCGCCCAGCTCGAAAAGACCATGTCCTATGTCGGCGTCGGCCAGGACCAGGGCGCGCGTCTGGTGGCCGGCGGCCAACGTCTGCAAGGCTCCTGTTTCGGGGACGGCTACTACGTCGCGCCCACTGTCTTCGCCGACGTGGCGCCGGAGATGCGGATCGCGCAGGAGGAGATCTTCGGTCCCGTCGCCGCCCTGATCCCGTTCACCGGCGAAGACGAGGCGGTCGCCATCGCCAACGGCACCCCCTACGGCCTGGCCGCCGGCCTGTGGACCCAGGATGTCGGCCGCGCCCATCGCGTCTCGCAGCGGATCGAGGCGGGCATCGTCTGGGTGAACACCTATCGCTTCATCCGCTGGTCCACGCCCTACGGCGGCTTCAAATCCAGCGGCTGGGGCCGCGAGAACGGGCTGGAGGCTTTCGATGAGCACTTCGAGACCCGCACCACCGTCATCAGCACCACGGGGCGGTTCGCCGACCCCTTCGCGTCCTAAGAACAGGGAGAAACCTCATGCGCCTTCAAGGCAAACTCGCGGTGGTCACCGCCGGGGCATCGGGCATGGGCAAGGCGGGCGTTCTGCGCTTCGCCCGCGAAGGCGCGCGGGTCGCCGCTATCGACATCGACATAGGCGCGCTCAACGCCCTGGCCGAGGAAGCCAAGGCCGAGGGGCTGGATGTCTTCGTGATCCAGGCGGACCTCTCCGACGAGGCGCAGGCCAAGGGCAGCATCGACAACGCCGCTGAACGTCTGGGCGGCATCGACCTGCTGTGGGCCCACGCGGGCATCCCCGGGCCAGCCTCCACCGAGGATCTGGACATGGCCGCCTATCAGAAGGCGGTGACGCTCAATGTCACCTCGGCCGTGCTCGCCTCCGGCCAGGTGGCGCGCCACATGCGCAAACGCGGCGGCGGCTCCATCCTCTTCACCGCTTCGGTTTCGGGACTGGTAGGCTCGATGTTCAGCCCGATCTACTCGTCCTGCAAGTTCGCGGTGGTGGGCCTGACCAAGTCCCTGGCCCAGCGGTTCGCGCCGGACGGCATCCGCGTGAACGTGGTCTGCCCGGGCCTGAGCGACACGCCGATGATGGCCGGCTTCGTGGGCCGCAGCGGCGATCCCGCGGAGCAGGCCGCCAACGAACAGAAGATGCTGGCCTCCGTCCCCCTGGGTCGGCTGGGCAAGGCCGACGAGATCGCCAACGCCGCCCTGTGGCTGCTGTCTGACGAAGCCTCCTTCGTCACCGGCGTCGCCCTGCCGGTGGACGGCGGCTACACCTGCCGCTGATCGGGATGGCCATGAGCGGCTTCGAACTGGCGCCGGTGCTGGCCTTCGAGGACGGATTGCCCGCCCGGCATGTCGGTCCCTCGCAGACACACGATTGCGGCCGCCTGATCCTGGCGCTGGAAGGCGTGATGACGGTGTCCGCCGAGGAGGCGAGCTGCCTTCTGCCGCCTCATCGCGCGGCTTGGATTCCGGCGGGTGTTCCGCACGACATCTCGACCCGCGAGAAGGTCCGCTTCCAGACGCTGAGCTTGAAGTTGGGTCTCGACCGTCTTCCCGCCACGACGCGGGTGTTCGAGGTCTCGCCCCTGGTGCGGGCCTTGATCGGCGAGGTCGTCTGTTTCACCGTCCGCCACGAGTTCGGCGCGCGAGAGGCGGCTCTGACCGAGCTTCTCGTAGGCGAGATGGAGCGCATGCCGCGCGTCGGCGCGACGACCAGCCTGCCGGCTGACCGAAGGCTGCGCAGGGTGTGCGAGGCGATCATCGCCGATCCCTCCGACAACCGGCCCATCGACGACTGGGCCCTGCTGGCGGGCATGGGGCGGCGCACCTTCACCCGGACGTTCCGCACGGACATGGGCATGAGCCTAGCCGCGTGGCGCCGGCAGGTGAGGGTGATGGAGGCCGCCTCGCGCATCGCCGCCGGCGAGACGATCAACGTGGTCGCCTATGAGGTCGGCTATGAGAGCCCCAGCGCCTTCATCGCCATGTTCCACCGGGTCCTCGGCGCCCCGCCGGCCGCCTATTGCCGGGAGCTACGCGCGGCGGGGTGAACTGCGGCTGCGGCGGCGCCACAGGATCAGGCCGGACACACACAGCAGCAGGGTGACGATCCCGCCGGCCAGCACGGCGATCCGTCCGGCCAGGCCGAACGCCTTGCCGGAGTGCAGGGGATACTGCCAGGCGAACACCGCGTCGCCGACCGTCTCGCCGTTGTCGTGGCGGCGGGCGACCACCCGGCCGTCAGCCATGTCAACATAGGTCCAGAGGCGTCCGATGTCGTCGAGGTCGCGCCGGTCGAACGAGCGCACGGCGTACAGGCCTTGGCGCGGCAGCAGCTGCAGGCTGTCGACCTCACCCTCGGGCGCGGCGGCGATGATCGCCTGATCGGGAGTCACCGCATCCTTCGGCGGTCCCTTGGCCGGCATCTCGTAGTGCAGGCGCTCATTCACCGGCGAGAACCGTCGCATGGCGTCGCGCGTGCTCTCGGGCCAGGCGAGCAGGACTCCGGTCAGCGCCAACATCAGGGTCACCGGCCACAGCCAAAGACCCGGAGCCCGGTGCAGGTCGAACAGGCGGCGGGTGTTGAACCCCTTGCCGCCGATCTTCAGCGCCTCCAACGAACGGCCGATGCGCGGCGCCGCGAGCATGGCGGCGGGGACATGGTCGATGGCCCAGAGGAGGGCGACCAGCCCGAGGAACCAGGCTATGACCGGTCCCGCCATCAGGTCCATGTGCAACGCGTAAAGCGTGTCCATCAGGCGCCGTCGGTCGAAATGCGCGCCGTCAGTGATCCGAAAGCCCAACAGCGCCCCGTCGCGCGGATCCACGAAGACCTGCGCGGGGAACGACTTCTGGCCGCGCTCGATGGCACCCACCAGCATGAAGCTGTCGCCCGGCCTGTTCGGCAGGTCGACGATGCGCGGCGTGAAGCCGGGAACCGAGACCTGCGACGTCTCAACGACGGTCTTGATCGAGGCCGCCGCCGGACCCGCGGCGACGGCTCGCAGGTCCGGGTTCAGCCAGCGGTCCAGCTCGTCATAGAAGACGATGGCCGAACCGGTGGCCGACAGCAGGACGAGCCATAGCGCGGCGCCCAGACCGAACACCTTGTGCCACAGCCGAAGCGCCCGTCGCGCGCGGGCCATGGTCAGAAGCGGACCGCAGCGCTCACGCGGATGTCGCGTCCCGGTTCGCGCACCCCGACCACGCCGGCGAAGTCCGGGATGGCGGTGTAGTCGGCGACGCTGGCATGGGCGCGATAGGTGACGTCGAGCAGGTTGTAGACCCCGGCCAACAGAGTCAGGCGGTCATTCCCGAACGGACGCCAGCGGCCGAACACGTCCACCACCGTATAGCCGGGCTTGTCGACGAAATAGGTCTGGGTGGCCCAGCCGATGGCGACGTTGCGCTGCAGAACCTCGATATTGTTGAGATCCTCATAGCGCGTGACGCTGGCCTCGATCCCGAAGGTGTCCGACGGCTTGTAGCCGAAGGTCAGGTTCCAGTTGTCGCCGACCGAATTGCCCAGCCCGATGTGCTCGTAGCCCTCGATCTGGTCGCCGTTCAGGTGAGACCGGTAGTGGTTGTAGTAGGCGTCCGCCGACCAGGGGCCGTAGGCGTAGCCGGCGCGCAGCTCGACCCCCTCGGCCCGGAAGCGTCCGACATTCTCGTAGTAATTGGTGGCCTGCGGAGCAGGGCCGCCGCCGACCTGATCAAGGATCACGTCGTCGATCTTCATGTCGTAATAGACCGCCGAGAAGCGCAGCCCGTCACGCTCCCAGGCCGCGCCCACCTCGAAGTTGTCGACCCGCTCGGGCTGAAGGTCCGGCGCGATGGAGATGCGCCCGGGACGCATTTCCAGGGTGAAGGCGTCGCCGATCTCCTTGCCGCGGAAGGCTTCGGCGAAGCTGGCGTTCAGGGTCAGGCCGTCGATCAGCTCATAGCGCGCGCCGGCGTTGAAGCTGACGCCGTCGCTTTTCGTCCCATTGCGATAGGTGATCTGGCTGACATCGTAGCTGTCGTAACGCGCGCCGTAGCTGAGGGTCAGGTTCGGAAGCACCGTCCAGTGATCCTGCGCATAGAGGCCCAGCACGTCGCCCTTCTCGGCGAAGCGGCCGACAGTGGGATCCCAGGCCCAGTCGCCCCAGACGCTCGGATCATCAAGGTAACGGCTGACCACGCGGTCCTGGCGGTACTCGACGCCGGCCACCAGGTCGTGATCCCCACGAACGAAGCGGCCGCGGGCGTCAAAGCCGATGCTGCGGATGGTGGCGCCATAGTGGCCCCAGCGGTCGCTGCGGTTCTGGACAAAGCGCGAGCGGGTCCAGTAGGCGGTGGCCTCCAGGTCGAGGTCCGGGGTTACGCTCCAGCCGTAGTTGGCGACCGCCGTCTGACGGCGGCCTTCGGCGTCGAACAACGGGTTGCCGGCCAGGACCGGCCAGTTCGGGCGCTGGGCGAACGCGGCTTCCTCGTCGCGCTGCTCATAGCTGACCGACAGGCGATGCCCGCCGCCCAGCTCCCCGCCGACCTTCACGAAGCCGAGCTTCTGGGTCGCCGCCGTGCCCAGCAGGGTCTCCCCCGAGCCGTCTTTCACATCGTCGCGGTTCACATAGGTGTAGGAGCCGACAATCCCGATGTCGCCGAACAGGCGCGCATAGGCCATGCCGGTGAACTTGTAGCCGTCATTGGAGAACCAGCCGGCCTTGGCCATGCCGCCGATGTCCTGACCCGGATCGAGCAGGTCGTCTGCGTCGCGGGTGCGAAAGCGGATGGAGCCGCCCACCGCGCCGAAGCCGGAGGTGGCTTCGCCCGCGCCGGCCTTCACATCGACGGTCTTCAGTAGTTCCGGTTCGATGGAGACGCGGCCGATGTGGTGGAACAGCGTTCCGCGCTGAGGCGCGCCGTCCACGGTCACGTTCAGCATGCTGTCTTCAAGGCCGCGGACATAGATCTTCTGGGCGATGCCCACGCCGCCGCCGACGATGACCGAAGGCGTCTGGCGAAACAGGTCGGCCAGGTCGTTGGCTTGGCGGAACTCGACCTGGTCTTCGTTCAGCTCCACGTCGGTGAGGGCGCCGACGACGACCAGCTGATCGACCGCGCTGTCTTCGGCCGGGGCGACCGGCGCGCCCAGGGGCGCGGAGGCCGGGCGGCGGACAACGCCGCTTTCACTTCGGACGACGCGATAGCCGCCTTCGCCGTCGGCCTGGGCCTGGAGGCCGGTGGAGGCCAGCAGGCGGTCCAGGGCGGCTCCGGTGGTGTAGGCGCCGGAAAGGGCGTTCACGCGTTGGCCGCGGACCAGGGCGGGATCGACAGCGACCACCACGCCGGCCTGGCGGCCGAGACGCGCCAGGGCCGCGCCCAGGGAGCCGGCGGGAATGTCGAAGCGGCGCTCCGCTGAAGCGCTCTGGGCGTAAGCGACCTGCGGAATGGCCGCTGTTGAGGCCAGAAGGGCCAGGGCGAAGGCGGCGGCCGTCGGCCGTGCGAAGTTGGTCATGTCGATCCCCGAGGAGTGTGTTTCGACAGGGGGACGGACGAGCCGGGCGAAAAGGGACAGGTCGCCGACAAAAATTTTCAGCGGGCGCTCAGTTCGATCTGGCGGGGCGTCTGCTCGAACCGCAGGCCGTGCGTCTTGGCGATCGCCCGCAGGGTGCGGCTGGGATCGCGCAACTGATAGCTGCCCGTGACCGTGATCTGGCCAGTAGGTTCGTCCGCCAGACGGATTGTCCGGTCGCTGTAGCGGCCCAGTTCGTGGGCGATCTCGGCCAGCGGGGTCTCATCCGCTTCCAGCCAGCCATGGGTCCAGGCCTGGGCCCGTCCGATGCTGACCCGTTGAAGCGGTTCAATCCTGTCGCTGAGAATCCGCGCGCGCTCGCCGGGACGCAGAATCCGGCAGGCGCGCGCGTCGCCGTGTGCGGGACAGACCCGCACCTGCGATTTAAGAACCGTGACCAGCGCGCCGTTCGACTGCCGCTGCACGCTGAAGATGGTGCCGAGCGCCATGGCCGTGCCTTCGGGCACACGCACCACGAAGGGCTTGCCGGCGGAGGGGGCGACCGTGGCCATCACCTGGCCGCGGTACAGGTCGATTGTCCGGCCCTGCACCCCGACCGCAGTCTCCGTGTCGAGGACCAGGCGCGAGCCGTCGGCCAGGGCCACGTTGCGGATTTCGCCCCGCGATGTGGCGTGATCAGGGAAATGCTGGCGGACGGTGAAGCTCTGAGCGGCGAACCAGGCCGCGCCTGCGCCGAGAACAAGCATGGCGACTGGCAGCACCCGCAGCCGCCGCGTCGGCCTCGTTCTGGCGGCGGACGAAATGACCTGCCTTTGCGCGTCGCCGAGATCGTCGAAGGGCCGGTTGGCGGCGCGCATCCGCTCGAAGGCCAGACGCTGCAGCGGATCGGCGGCGCACCATGCCTCGCAAGCCGCGCGCAGCTTGGCGGACGGCCGGTCCGCGTCCAGTTCAGCCGCCCACTGGGCCGCCTCCAGAACCATCTGCGGGGTAGGGCGGGCGCTGGCCATGTCCTTAGTCTTCTGGATAGGCGAACGCGTAGCAGACCGCGAAGGCGCGGGCCACGTGACGCTTCACCGTGCGCTCGTTGACGCCGAGGCGCTGGGCGATCTCCTCGTGGCCGAGGCCGTCAATCCGGCGCAGCAGGAAGGCTTCGCGCGCCTGCGGACTGAGCTGAGCCAGGATGTCCATCACGCCAGCCAATGTCTGGGCGGCTTCGGCCACGGCTTCCGGCGTGATGGTGTCGATCTCGCCGCGAAGGTCGGCCCACGCGCGGGCGACGACCGCCTCCAGATCACGCCGGCGAACGTCGTCGATCAGGAGTCGGCGGGCGACTACGGCAAGGTAGGGACGGGGATCGAGGATCGGGGCTGACGGCCGGCGGTCCAGAAGTCGGCAGAAGGTGTCCTGGACAAGATCGGATGCGCGGTCAGGGCAGCGGGTCCGCGCCCTCAGCCAGTTGCGCAGCCAAGGGCCGTGCTCTGTGTACAGGTTGGCGATGTCCAGGGCCGCGCTCTCGCCGCTCATCATGGATTCCTCAAGGCCCTGAAGGATGGCTAGCGCAATTGCGAGTCGTTAGCAACTGAGGTGAAATCGGAGACCGCCGATAGGTTGTTGCTGCCGGCTCATCCTGCTTGAGCACTCGCTTCCATCATGTAAGAAGCTTGTCGATATAATGGGAGCGGAATGAGCCGCTACTTAGTCGGGAAACGCATCATGAGACACGTCCTGAATATCGCAGCGCTCACCGCCGCCGCTCTCCTCGCCAATGCAGGCGCGGCGCAGGCGGAGGTCATCCGCCTGAATACGCCGGCGCTCGGCCTCAGCGCCGACCGCATCACCGCCCTGCCGGATGCGGAGCAGAAGCCGTGGCTCGACTATCTTGCGCGCTCCAAGGCGCAGATGGCGGCCGACCGTGCGGCCCTGGCGGCTGAATTGCCCAAGGGCGCGACCCCGCCGCCGGCCCCCAAGGCCGTGGGCGGCAACAGCTATAACATGCCGCTGGATCGTCCGGCGGAGTGGTACGCTACTGCGGAAGCGCGCGCGGTGGCCGACGCCATCGTCAGCTTCCAGACCCCGGCCGGCGGCTGGAGCAAGAACCAGGACCGCCGCATCGCCCGCCTGAAGGGCCAACGCTTCTCGAACGACGCCGAGACGATGGAGCAGAACCCGGCCAATTTCGATGCGCCGGCTGACCGCTTCTGGACCTTCGTGGGCACGCTGGACAACGACGCGACCACCACCGAGATGCGTTTCCTCGCCAAGGTCGCGGCCCACGCGCCGGGCCGCGAAGGCGACGCGTGGCGCGCCAGCGTCGTCAAGGGCGTCCACTACCTGCTGAACGCCCAGTACCCGAACGGCGGCTGGCCGCAGATCTGGCCGCTGGAAGGCGGCTTCCACGACTCGGTGACCTTCAACGACAACGCCGTCGCCAAGGCCGCCATGATCCTGCGCGACGTCGCCAACGGGACCAACGGCTTCGCCTTTGTGCCGGTGGAGCTGGAAGGCCGCGCGGCCGAAGCCACCAAGCGCGCCATCGAGGTCATCCTGGCCGCTCAGGTCCGCTACGGCGGCAAGGTCGCCGGCTGGCCCCAGCAGGTCGAGCCCTTGCGACTGGTCCCCACCAGCGCCCGCAACTACGAGCCGCGCTCGGTCGCCAGCGGTGAGACCACTGACATCCTCATCTTCCTGATGGGCGAGCCGAAGCCGTCGCCGGAAGTCCGCGCCGCGATCCGCTCCGGCGCCGCCTGGCTGGAGGCGACCCGCGTCTATGACAAGTCGTTCGAAATGACCGACCAGGGCCGCAAGCTGATCGACAAGAAGGGTGCGGGCCCGATCTGGTCGCGCAACTACGACATCGTCACCGGCAAGCCGATTTTCGGCGACAAGGACCAGACTATCCACGACGACGTGAACGGCATCTCGATCGGCCGCCGCAACGGCTATTCCTGGTGGATCAGCTCGCCCCAGGAGGCCCTGGACGCCTTCGCCAAGTGGTCGGCCGCCAACCCGTAAATTCTGCGGCGAGTTTCCATGCGTCTGCAATCCTGCCGGGTTGCACTCTAAAAGCGTCACATGCGCCTGCTAAGCGCCCGTCCCGACTTTTCGGAGGCGGGCGTGTCGCAGGACGGGATCATGGCGGCGGGATACAGGGACGCGTTGCTGCGTCTCATCCGCCGTCGTGTCCGGGACGCCTCCGTCAGCGAGGACATCGCGCAGGACACCTATGTCCGCTACCTGGGCCGCGAAGGTCCGCCCGCCGAAGAAGGCTGGGCGCTGATCCGCACCATCGCTCTCAATCTGATCCGCGATCATTTCCGGGCCGGCGCCAGACGATCGTTCGAGCCCATCGACGAGGAGCACCCTGCCGATGGACACACGCCGGAGAGCGCGGTGATGTTGCGCGAGCGCGTCGAATGGTTCAGCCGCGCCGTGGAGGCCATGCCGCCCTTGCAGCGTGATGTGTTCATACGCCGTCGCCTGCACGGTCAAAGCGCCAAGGAGGCCGCCGCCGAGCTCGGCATCACGCCCGCCGCCGTCGACGCCCATGTGGCGCGTGCGCTGGTCGCCCTGCAGAAGGGGCGCGGGCGCTCCGGGCGGGGAGGTCGATGATGGGCTTCCTGCAAAAGCTCGCCCGCAACCGCCGGGACCGTGAAGCCGCGCGTTGGCTGGCGTCCCGCAAGGGCGGCGAACCGACGGGCGACTTCGACGCCTGGATGGCAGATCCGGTCAATCGCGGCCGCTATGACCGTCTGGAATCCACCTGGGAGGACGAGGCTCTGACCCTGGCCCTGCGCCGGGTTGAGCATCGCGCCAAACCCAGCCGCCGCGCCGCGCCGCTGTCCTGGCTGGCCGTGCCGGCGGGGGCGGCGGCCATGGCCGCGCTGGTCTTCTTCGCCGGCCCGCAGGTCGAGCTCTGGACCGCCGAGGTTCAGGAAAAGACGACCCTGCCGGGACAGACGGCGCACCTCGACCTGGCCGACGGTTCGCGCATCGACTTGGCCGGGGACAGCCAGGTCCGTGTCCGCATGACGGGTCGTCGCCGTCAGGTGGAGCTGCTGCATGGTCAGGCGTTCTTCACGGTCAGCTCCGGCGTCGACCGCCCGTTCCAGGTGATCACCCACGACAGCCGCGTCGTCGTTGTCGGCACCCGTTTCGACGTGGCCGCCCTCAGCGCCGGCACGGAGTTGGCGGTGGAGGAGGGGCGTGTCCGCTTCGGCGGCCGCGGCATGTTCGACAGCAACCGCCTCGTCGAAGGCGGGCAGGGGTCTCGCGTCGCGCATGGCGAGACAGCCGCTCCAGCCAGCCTCCAACAGAAGCCGGCCGGCGGGTGGCGCAGCGGCTGGATCGAGACTGAGGACACGCCGCTGGCCGACGTGGTCGAGACCCTGAACCTGTGGTCGCCGCGCAAGGTGGCCCTGGCCGACGAGAGCCTCGGGGGCCTGACGATCACCGGCCGCTTCCGCGTGTCCCGGCCGGAGCGGATCCTGGAGAACATCGCCCGCCTGCATGGCCTGCAACTGCGCCGCGAAGGTGATGTGCTGCTTCTCGAGCGTCACGCAACTGTCGGAAAAAATTCGTGAAATCTTGTCGTCAGATTTCGACCTGACGGACGTCTTCCCCGACGAGCAGGCACGACCTGCCCCACAGGGGGATCATCATGAAACCGCATCTCTTCGGCGCCACCGCCATCGTTCTGGCCATCGCCGCGCCGGCCTACGCTCAATCCGAGCGCGTCAATTTCCAGATCCCGGCAGGTGATCTGGCCGGCGCTCTGAACGCCTTCTCCCGCGCCACCGGCATCGAGATCGTCGGCGGCTCGCATCTGCGCGGCAAGCGCACCGGGGGCGTCTCCGGCGCCATGCCGGCCCATGAAGGCCTGCGCCGTCTGCTCGCCGGCGCCGGCCTGACCTTCGAGATGCGCGACGGCTCGGTGGTGATCCTGCCTGAAACGGCGCCGAGCGCGGTGAAGACTTCCGCTCCGGCCGCGGACTTCGAGATCGACAGCCTGGTCATCACTGGTCAGCGTCGCGCCCAGGCGCAGGCCGTGGCCATCAAACGCAACGCCGAGGGCGTGGTGGACGCCATCAGCGCCGACGACATGCAGCGCCTGCCGGACCTCACCGTGATCAACGCCCTGCGCCGCGTGCCCGGCGTGTCGGTCCTGCCGGTCAGCGACAACGAACACCCCCGTGACGAGGCGATCAGCCCCGTCCTGCGCGGCCTGAACCAGGCCTATAACAACGTCACCATCAACGGCCTGCCGGTAGCCTCGGTGGGCGTGCCGCTGTCGGGCTCCGGTTCGGCTGGGCGGGGCGTGCGCCTGGACATCCTGCCGACCTCGTTCGTCAGCGACATCATCGTCAACAAGACCTTCAGCGCCGATCTCGATCCCAACGCCGTGGGCGGGGCCATCGACCTGCGCACCCGCAGCGCCTTCGACGCCAAGGGCCGCTTCTTCGCCTTCGAGGTCGGCGGGGCCCACACCAGCGACAAGAGCAAGCCGCAGCCGCAGTCGGACTTCGGCTTTCGCAGCACCGCCACGGGCTCCTTCACCTTCGGCGACGAACCCCAGTTCGGCGTCGTCGTCTCGGCCAACTATCAGAAGGTGGAGAGCAGCACCGACGCCCACATGACGTCGGACAGCACCTTCTACAATGTCTACACCGACGCCGGCGTGCGGGTGACGGACGGCTCCCTCGGCAACGGCCGCCTCGTCGCCCAGCAGGACAAGTACTGGTACAACCAGAACAACCGCGAGCGCTGGAGCGTGACCGGCAAGTTCGAGGCGAAGTTCGGCGACAGCCTGGACCTGTCGACCATGTTCGGCCGCTACACGTTCAACGACGCCTACCGCCGTAACGAAATCCTGCTGAACGGCCGCAACGCCGCCGTCGCCGCCCAGACCCCCACCAGCGGCCGCTACAGCTCCGCCTCGCTCGAGGTCGGCTATCGCGACGGCGAGACCAAGAGCATCACCGACATCGCCCAGTTCGCCGCCGACTGGCGACCGGACGCTGACAGCCTCCTGTCCGTGCGCGCCAGCGCCTCGCGGGCGAAGTCCAGCGAGCCGCACGCCATGATCAAGTACTCGGCGGGCGCGGACACCTTCGGGGTGGTGGGGGCGCTGAAGGACCTGGCCTTCACCTACGACTCCCGCCCGTTCCACTTCAGCTTCAATCTCGACAATCCGGGTGTCTATCGGAACTTGGCCCTGTACCGGGCTGACTACTGGCGCACCAACGCCCGTGACATCGAGGCCGATGTGGACGGCGTGCGCGTGGACTATCGCCGCAACTTCGAGCCCGACGATCTGGGCCTCGGCTTCGCGGTCGGTGGTCAGATGCTCAAGAACACCATGGCCTACGATTTCGAGCGCGCGCAGTACAAGCCGAACGGCCGCGACTTCAACCTCGCGGAGATCGGCCAGATCAGCAATGTGCGCCTACCGTACCACCAGCAGGGCCACCACCTGATCACCATCGACCCCAGCCTGGGGTGGAAGGTTTTCAACACCCACCGCGCCAGCATCGTCGAGAGCGACAGCCTGGGCTCCAACAACCAGGACGACTTCGAGCACGAAGAGAAGAACTACGGCGTCTACGGCATGGCCCGCTACGCCACGGCCAAGGCCAGCTTCAGCGCGGGCCTGCGCTATGACGAGACCGACCTCGACACCACCAGCCGCATCCGCGTCGGCACGGCCTGGCGTCCTTTCGAGACCGGCTCAAAGTACGACAAGCTGCTGCCGTTCGCTCAGGGCGCCTACGACTTCACCAACGATCTGCGTTTGCGCGCCGCTGTCGGCCAGACCCTCGGCCGTCCGTCGTATGAGGCCTACGCCGCCCGCGCCTCGATCACCTTCGAGCGGCCGTCGGACGAGGGCAACGCCAACGCCCTCAACGTCTCGGTCAGCCTGGGCAACCCGGAGATCCAGCCGCGTCTGTCCACCAACTACGACCTGTCGCTGGAGTGGTACCCGTCCAACGACCGCGGCGGCATCGTGGCGGCCGGCCTGTTCTATAAGGACATCGAGAACGAGATCTTCGACGGCATCTCCCAGGGCTACACCTACCAGGGCGTGACCTATGTGAACGCCACCGTGGTCCAGCCCAAGAACGCCGCCGGCGCCCGCGCTTCCGGCATCGAGACTCAGGCCAGCTTCAACTCGCTCGAGTTCATCCATCCCTGGCTGCATGACTTCGGCGTCTCGGGGAACTTCTCGGTCCTCGACGGCCAGATCAAGCTGCCCCTGCGCACCGGCACCCGCGAGATCGGAGGCCTGGTCGGCCAGCCGAAGAAGATCGCCAACGCCTCGGCCTTCTGGGCGCGGGGGCCGTTCGAACTCCGCGCCGCCTGGAACTGGACAGACCAAGCCCTGCGCGCGGTGACGCCGGATATCGCCTGGCAGGACGTCTATTGGGACGACCGTCACCAGTTCGACGTTCAGGCGCGCTACGCCGTCACCCCGAACCTCACCCTCGTGGCCGAGGTCAGCAACCTGACCCGCAGCCGTCTGACCAGCGTCACCGGCCCCGACCGCAACATGCTCAAGGACAGCTACAGCACGCCTCGCGTCGCCTGGCTGACCCTGACCTGGACGCCGGGTCTCTAAGGAAGAATCACAACCATGATGCTCGGCAAATTTCTCGGGACCGTCGCTTCAGGCGTCCTGCTCCTGACCGCGAGTTCGGCCTTCGCCGCGTCCGCTGACACAGAGCGGACCAAGGTGCTCGAACGCCGGCTGGCCGGGCCGGACGGCGAGGTCATGGTCGTGGCTCACCGGGCCTGCTGGCGCGGCGTCTCGGAGAACACCCTGGATGCGGTCAGCGCCTGCATCGCCTTCGGGGTGGACATGGTCGAGCTCGATGTGCGCCGCACGGCGGATGGCGCGCTGGTCCTCATCCACGACGAGACCCTCGACCGCACCACCAACGGCAGCGGCCCCGTCTCGGCCCACACCCTGGCGCAAATCCGGGCGCTGAAGGTGAAGGCGGAGAAGGGCGGTCCCAGCGCCCCGCTGACCGACCGCCAAGTCCCGACCTATGCCGAGGCGCTCGACCTCGCCAAGGGCCGCATCCTGATCAATGTCGACGCCAAGGCCGACGTCTATGAGGAGGCCTACAAGATGGCCGTCGAGCGGAGCGTGGGCGGCCAGGTGCTGTTGAAATCGGGAGCAGAGGCGGAACTGGTCCGTGCTCAGCCGTGGTGGAGCAAGAAGATCCGCTACAATCCCAATATCCGTCCCGATCGGCTGGGCGCCGATCCCTTGGCGGTGATCGACACCTACGCCGACCTCGATCCGGTGGGTTACGAGATCAACGTCAAGTCGATCCCGGCGGCCAAGCCTCTGGCCGACCACCTGAACAAGAGCTGCGCCCGTCTGTGGGTGAACAGCCTGAACACCGCCGAAGCCGCCTTCGACGACCGGGCCCTGGTCGATCCGAACGCCGTCTGGGGCGCGATGGTCGAGGCTGGGGTCGGCGCGATCCAGACCGACAACCCCCTCGCTCTGAAAGCCTGGC
Organism: Caulobacter segnis; assembly: GCF_029543125.1. Lineage (GTDB taxonomy): Bacteria > Pseudomonadota > Alphaproteobacteria > Caulobacterales > Caulobacteraceae > Caulobacter > Caulobacter segnis_D. The sequence continues at coordinate 171,316 of NZ_JARQWW010000005.1, read as the reverse complement.
TGGCGGTCAACAAGCCGAACCTGAAGTCCTGCCGGCGGGCAGGGCGGCGCGACGCCGACTAAGGCGTCGCCGCCGTCACGGGCGCGCGTCCCCTCGTAGCGCCCGACGCGCCGCCGCCCGCAGCCCCGCGGGCGGCGGCTTCCTTACACCGCGTTTCTCCACCCTCGCGGCGAGGGGGCTGTTCGACTATATAGCGGCCCTCGCAACGAACCTTGGCGTTTCGAAGGTGGAGGAGGGCGGTTTGAACATGTCGGAAAAGCAGCCGCTCACCCTGTCCGTGGCGCCTATGATGGATTGGACTGATCGGCACTGTCGGGCGTTCCACCGCGCGCTGAGCAAGCGGGCGCTGCTCTATACGGAGATGGTCACCACGGGCGCTGTGCTGAACGGCGACCGGGATCATCTGCTGGGCTACGACGCCGTGGAGCATCCCGTCGCCCTGCAGCTGGGCGGGTCCGACCCCGCCGACCTCGCCGCCGCCGCGCGGATCGGCGAAGATTACGGCTATGACGAGATCAACCTGAACGTCGGCTGCCCCTCCGATCGGGTGCAAAGTGGCCGGTTCGGCGCCTGCCTGATGCGTGAGCCGCAGCTGGTCGCCGACTGCATGGCCGCCATGGGCGCGGCGGTGAAGGTTCCGGTGACGGTCAAATGCCGCATCGGCGTCGACGACCAGGACCCGGAGGAGAGCCTCTTCACCCTGGTGAACCTGTGCGAGAAGGCCGGCGTCACTCAATTCGTAGTCCACGCCCGCAAGGCCTGGCTCCAGGGCCTGTCGCCCAAGGAGAACCGGGACATTCCGCCCCTGGACTACCCGCTGGTTCATCGACTGAAGGCGGAGCGCCCGCACCTGACCATCGCCATTAACGGCGGGATCGCATCGCTGGACGCGGCGCAGGAGCATCTGGCCGCCGGCATGGACGGGGTGATGCTGGGCCGGGCCGCCTATCACGAGCCGGGGCTGCTGGGCGAAGTGGATGCTCGCATCTTCGGCGAGGGCGAGCCGGTCGATCCCTTCGACGCGGTTGAGGCCTACAAGCCCTACATGGCCGCGCGCCTGGGCGAGGGCGTGAAGCTGTCGGCCATGACCCGCCACATGCTGGGCTTGTTCCACGGCCAGTCGGGCGCGCGGACGTGGCGTCGCATCATGACGGTGGAGAGCGTCAAGCCCGGCGCGGGTCTGGACGTGGTGGACGCCGCCCTCGACGCCGTGCGTCCGAAGGCGGACGCGGAACGCCTTACGGCTTGAGGATCAGGCTCTGGGGCGTCGCCTCGAAGCCCGACAGCCGGCCCAGATAGCTCATGCCCAGCAAGGACGAACCGGTCCCGTTCTCGATGACCAGGGCGTCCACGTCATTGACCACGGCGCCGGCGATGGAGACCTGAGCCAGCTTCACGGCCGCCGCGCGGGTGCGGCCGTCGGCGGTGGCGACGTTGTAGTCATATGCCAGTTGGGTGGTGTCGATGCCCAGGGTCTGGGCGTCGGCGCTGGTCAGGGAGACGGCGGTGGCGCCGGTGTCGACCAGGAAGCGGACCTGACGGCCGTTGACGTCGGCCTCGGCCCAGTAGTGGCCGTCCTTGCCCTTGCGCACGGCGGCCCGCTGGCTTTCCGGGGTTGCGTTCAAGGTCGCCACAGCGGCCTTGGGATGACGAAGCTGGTCCACGGACACCACCGCCTGCGCGGCCCCCAGGGCCGTCAGTGCGCCGATCGCCGCGGTCGCCAGGTACTTGAACATCCAACGCTCCCTCTCGGCCGCTTCTGCGGCTCAAGGTGGCGGATGCTAGAGGCGGAGCGGTTTTCAAGCCGTGAACAAGGCGTTGCCGAGACCTTAACAAACGTGGTTAGGCGAGGCCGAGCTTCTCCGGTGCTATACGGCTGCGGCGGGCCGGCAGCTCGGCCATGATCGCGGCGCGCTCGTCGTCGCCCAGCCGACCCCACTGGGCGATCTCCGGCAGGGTGCGATGGCAGCCCAGGCACAGGCCGCTCTCGCCGTCGACGGCGCAGACCTTGATGCAGGGGGTGACGATCGGGCGGGGCGGGGCGTTCACAAACCCTATCTGAGGGCGCCTGCGGCGGACTGCAAGTTTGCTTCACGCGGCGGCGCGCCCTATGTCCGCGCCCATGACCGCTACGCCCTTCGACGACATCCGCGCCCTGATCTCCTCCTTCGACCCCCCGCGCTCGGACCTGGCCGAGGCGCTGGAGGCCGGGCTCGGCCGCTTCAGCGACACCGCCGCCTGGATCGCGGCCTGGACGGGCAGGGCGCGTCCCGCCGTCAACCGTCCGGTGGTGGCGCTCTACGCCGCCGCCTATGCGCCGTCGGAGACCGCCGCCGTCCGCGCGCGGCTGGAGGCCTGCTCGGCCGGCGGCGCGGTGATCAACCGCATCGCCCAGGGCAACGGCGCGGGGCTAGAAGCCTTCGATCTGGCCATCGACCGCCCGGGCGGCGACGGCGTGACCAAGCCGGCCATGAGCGAGAAGGAATGCGCCGCCACCATGGCCTTCGGCATGGAGGCGCTCGCCAAGCAGCCGGACCTGCTGATCCTCGGCGCGCTCAGCGGCCAGGCGGGCGCTGCGGCGGCCGGGCGTCTGCTTGCAGCGCTGGAGGAGGGGGCGCCTCCGCTGGAAGCTCTGCGCGACAAGGGCGGCCGCGACATGGCCGCCATCGCCGGCGCCATCCTGGCCGCCCGCAGCCAGCAGACCCCGGTGCTGCTCGACGGCGCCTGCGCCCTGGCCGCGGCGGCGGCCCTGCACGACTTGCATCCCGGCATCATCGCCCACTGCCGTCTGGCCGAGCTGCCGAAAGGGGAGGCTGCCGCCCGCACGGCCGAACGTCTGCGCCTGACCCCGCTGCTGACCATCGGCCTGGACGACGGCGAGGCCGGCGCGGCGGGTGTGGCGGCGGTGGACTTCATCCGCGCCGCCTGCCTTTCGGTGGTGCGCTGAGGTCACGTAACGTCGATCTTACGTTGACGCTAACGTCATCTAGGCAAACGATCGTTTGACCCCTATCATCGCTTCCATGACACGGCCCCCGAATGAGAGCGGCCGGCCGACGGGAGTGCATGATGAATCTCGACTTCTCGCCCGAGGACCTCGCATTTCGTGAGGAGGTCCGCGCCTTCATCGCCGAAAACTATCCGGCCAGCCTGAGGGCGGTTCAGGAAGAGGGCGAGGAGATGGCCAAGGAGGATTTCCTCTCCTGGCACCGCATCCTGGCCAAGAAGGGCTGGGTCGCTCCCGCCTGGCCGACCGAGTACGGCGGTCCGGGCTGGTCGTCCGTCCAGCGCTACATCTGGTCGGAAGAATTGGCCCGCGCCGACGCCGTGCCGATCCTGCCCTTCGGCATCAACATGGTCGGGCCGGTGATCTACACCTTCGCCACGCCGGAGCAGAAGGCGCGCTTCCTGCCGCCGACCCTGTCGGGCGACATCTGGTGGGCCCAGGGCTATTCCGAGCCGGGCGCAGGCTCCGACCTCGCCAGCCTCAAGACCAAGGCCGAGCGCTTCACCGGCGATGACGGCAAGGAATACTACCTGGTCAACGGCCAGAAGACCTGGACCACCCTGGCCCAGCACGGCGACTGGATCTTCTGCCTGGTCCGCACCGACCCCACCGCCAAGATCCAGGAGGGCATCTCCTTCCTGCTGATCGACATGAAGTCGCCCGGCGTCACCGTCCGTCCGATCATCACCCTGGGCGGCGAGCACGAGGTCAACGAGGTCTGGTTCGAGAATGTGAAGGTGCCGGTCGAGAACCGCATCTACGAGGAGAACAAGGGCTGGACCTGCGCCAAGTTTCTGCTGGCGCACGAGCGCTCCGGCATCGCCGGCGTCGCCCGCTCCAAGCGCGGCATCGAGCGCATTCGCCAGATCGCCGCTGAGGAACTGGCCGATGACGGAAACCCGCTGATCCAGGATCCGCTGTTCCGCCGCAAGATCGCCGAGCTGGAGATCGACCTGACAGCCCTGGAGTTCACCGAGCTGCGCACCCTGGCGTCCGAGCACGCCGGCAAGGGTCCTGGGCCGGAATCCTCGGTCCTGAAGATCAAGGGCACCGAGATCCAGCAGCGCATCACCGAGCTGGTGCTGGAGGCCTCGGGCAACTACGGCGCGCCGTACTTCCGGGGCTTCCCGAAGGAGGGCGGCAACGCCCTGCCGATCGGACCCGATCACGCCCGTCGCGCCGCGCCGACCTATTTCAATGTCCGCAAGACGTCGATTTACGGCGGGTCCAACGAGATCCAGCGCAACATCATCGCCAAAATGGTTCTCGGGCTCTGAGCCCGGTCCTGCACAAGAACACTCGCGTTTAGGGAAGCCTCATGGACTTCAACTTCTCCGAAGAGCAGTCGATGCTGCGCGATACGATCGCCAGCTATCTGCAGGACAAGTACGACTTTGAAACCCGCCGCAAGATCGTCTCCTCCGAGAGCGGCTGGCGGGCGGACTACTGGAAGGCCTTTGCCGAAGAGCTCGGCATCCTCGGCGCCCCGTTCTCTGAAGAACTGGGCGGCCTGGGCGGCGGCGCGCTCGACAACATGATCGTCATGGAGGAGTTCGGCAAAGCCCTGGTCATCGAGCCCTATCTGGGCACGGTGGTCATCGGCGGCGGCTTCCTCAAGCATTCCGGCCACGCCAGCGCCGCTGATCACATCGCCAGCATCGTCGCCGGCGAGATGGTCGTCGCCTTCGCCTATGCCGAGCCGCAGGGCCGCTACACTTGGTCCGACCTGAAGACCACGGCGACTAAGGACGGCTCTGGCTGGGTGCTCAACGGCCACAAGGCGGTCGTGGTCGGCGCGCCCTTCGCCAGCCACCTGATCGTCACCGCCCGCACCGGCGGCTCGCAGCGCGAGGCCTCGGGCGTGTCGGTGTTCCTGGTGGACAAGCACGCCAAGGGCGTCACCACCCGCGACTATCCCACCGTCGACGGCGGTCGTGCTTCGGAGGTCTATTTCGAGAACGTCTCGATCCCCGCCGACGCCCTGATCGGGGCCGAGGGCGCGGGCCTGCCCCTGGTCGAGAAGGTGCTGGACGAAGCCACCGCCGCTGTCTGCGCGGAAGGCGTGGGCGTCATGCGCAAGCTGCATGAGGGCACCCTGGACTACGCCAAGCAGCGCAAGCAGTTCGGCACCGCCATCAGCAACTTCCAGGTGCTTCAGCACCGCATGGTCGACATGTTCATCGAGCTCGAACAGTCGGTCTCCATGACCTACATGGCGACCCTGAAGCTGGACGAGAGCGACGCCGAGCGCGCCAAGGCCGTCTCCTCGGCCAAGGTCCGTATCGGCCGGGCCCTGAAGTTCTGCGGCCAGAACGCCATCCAGATCCATGGCGGCATGGGCATGACGGATGAGTTGGCCATCGGCCACTACTTCAAGCGCGGCACGATCATCGAGGGCCTGTTCGGCTCCGTCGATCACCACCTGACCCGCTACGAGCGCCTGAGCTTCGGCAAGGCGGCGTAAGCTGGAAATGAAAAGGGCTCGCTGAGAAGCGAGCCCTTTTTGCTTTAGAACCTATCCCCGCGCCCCAGCCTGTCCGGCAACGGCTCGCCCGCTGGGACGAACTCCAGCGACACCGAGTTGATACAGTAGCGCAGCCGCGTGGGCGGCGGGCCGTCGGGGAAGACGTGGCCCTGGTGGCTGCCGCAGCGGGCGCAGGTCGTCTCGATCCGCACCATGCCGTAGCTGGTGTCCTTGATCCCCTTCACATGGGTCTCGTCGATCGGGGCGTAGAAGCTGGGCCAGCCGGTGCCGCTCTCGAACTTGGTCTCGTGCTTGAACAGCGGCAGGCCGCACAGGCGGCAGCAATAGGCGCCGGGGTTCTTCTCGCCCAGCAGGCCGCCGCAGAACGGGGCCTCTGTGCCGTGGTGGAGCAGGACCTCGCGCTCCTCGCGGGTCAGGTCCGCCTCCAGCCGCTGGCGCTCGGCGGGGGAGGGCGGGGTCAGGTCGAAGCCCGAAGGCGAAATCGTGGGGGTGCTGGCGGTGTCTGTCATGGCATCCAATGTAGGATCGACGAGTCGACTATAGAACGAGGAAGCCATCTCAAATGATCACCGCCACCACGCCGACCATCGCTGAACGCACCATCGTCCAGACCCTGGGCGTCGTCACCGGCGAGGCGATCCTCGGCGCCAACGTCTTCCGCGACCTGTTCGCCAGCGTCCGCGACATCGTCGGCGGCCGCTCGGGCAGCTACGAAACCGTCTTGCGCCAGGCGCGCGAAACGGCCCTGCGCGAGATGCAGGACGAGGCCCGCAAGCTGGGCGGCGACGCCGTCGTGGGCGTGGATCTCGACTACGAGACCCTGGGCGCCCAGAACGGCATGCTGATGGTCACCGCCAGCGGGACCGCCGTGAAGCTGGGCTGAGCCCTTACTTGACCGCTTTCGTGCCGGCGCGGGCGATCTGCCCGTCCTGCACGGGGGTGCCGCCGCTGACGCCCAGGGCGCCGACGATCTTGCCGCCCATGACGATCGGCTCGCCGCCCTCGATGGCCACGGCCTGGGCGAAGATGGCGTTCAGGGTGCCGCCCTTGACCGCCTCATAGAAGGCCAGGGTGGGGCGCTTGAAGTGGGCCGAGGTCACAGCCTTGCGGCCAGCCACGTCCAGGGCGGAATAAGCCGCGCCGTCCATTTTCTCGCTGAGCACCACCTGGCCGTTGGGCTCGACGATGGTGGTGACGATCAGCCAGCCGTTGGCGGCGGCTTCCGCCTGGGCCGCGGCGGCGACCTTGCGCGCGTCCGCCAGGCTGATGGGCGCGCCATAGGGCAGGTTGATGGTGGACGGTGCTGCGGCGGGCGCGCCCGACTGCGCGGCGGCCTCCGTGGCCATCAGGATGGAAGCCATGGCGAATCCTAGAACAAGAGGTTTGGCGAAAAGGCTCATGGTGCGTCTCCCTTTGTTTTGTCCACCGGTGTCATGATGCTTGCCCTTGCGCAACCCTCCGCGAACCCGTCCGGGCGACGTTGGGTTAGCGTTGCAAAGGCGAAAGCCTGCCTCTACTCGACAGGACAACGAGACACCGCGCGGGAGACGGTCGGCTGATGTTTTCGAAGATTCTGATCGCCAACCGGGGCGAGATCGCGGTGCGGGTCATCAAGACCTGCCGTCGCCTGGGCATCAAGACGGTGGTGGTCTACTCGGAAGCCGACGCCGACAGTCTGGCGGTGGAGATGGCGGACGAGAGCGTCTTCATCGGCGCCGCCCCGGCCAGCGAATCCTACCTCGTCGCCGACAAGATCATCGCCGCCTGCAAGCAGACGGGCGCCCAGGCGGTCCACCCAGGCTTCGGCTTCCTGTCGGAAAAGGCCGAGTTCGCCCAGCGCTGCGCCGACGAAGACATCGTCTTCATCGGCCCCAACCCCGGCGCCATCAGCGCCATGGGCGACAAGATCGAGTCCAAGAAGTTCGCCCAGGCAGCCGGCGTCTCCTGCGTCCCCGGCCACATCGGCGAGATCGACGACACCGCCCACGCCGTCCGCATCTCCGAGGAGATCGGCTATCCCGTGATGATCAAGGCTTCGGCCGGCGGCGGCGGCAAGGGCATCCGCGTCGCCTGGACCCGCAAGGACGTGGAGGAGGGCTTCCCCGCCGTCCGCGCCGAGGCCAAGGGCGCCTTCGGCGACGACCGCATCTTCATCGAGAAGTTCATCGAAAGCCCGCGCCACATTGAAATCCAAGTGCTGGGCGACAAGCACGGCAATGTCGTCCACCTGTTCGAGCGCGAATGCTCGATCCAGCGCCGCAACCAGAAGGTCATCGAGGAGGCGCCGTCCCCCCTGCTGGACGAGGCCACCCGCAACGCCATGGGCGCCCAGGCCGTGGCCCTGGCCAAGGCCGTGAATTACGACAGCGCCGGCACCGTCGAGTTCGTCGCCGGCCAGGACAAGAGCTTCTACTTCCTGGAGATGAACACCCGCCTGCAGGTGGAGCACCCGGTGACCGAGCTGATCACCGGCCTCGACCTGGTGGAGCAGATGATCCGCTCCGCCGCCGGCGAGAAACTGAACGTCAGCCAGGACACGCTGAAGATCAACGGCTGGGCCATCGAGAGCCGCATCTACGCCGAAGACCCGTACCGCAAGTTCCTGCCCTCCATCGGCCGCCTGGTCCGCTATGACCCGCCGAAAGAAGGCGAGATGGGCGCCTATCTCGTCCGCAACGACGCCGGGGTGCGCGAGGGCGACGAGATCTCGATGTTCTACGATCCGATGATCTCAAAGCTCTGCACCTGGGCCACGGACCGCGAGATCGCCATCGAGGGCATGGCCCGCGCGCTGGAGGACTTCCATATCGAGGGCCTGGGCCAGAACATCCCGTTCCTGGCCGCCGTCATGGACCAGCCGCGCTTCCGCTCGGGCAAGCTGGCCACCGGCTACATCGCCGACGAATTCCCCGAAGGCTTCAACGGGGCCGAGCCGACCGCCTTCCAGAAGGACGTCCTGACCGCCGTGGGCTGCGCCATGCAGCGTCTGCTGGCCCTGCGCGCCGGCTCGCCAGGACGCGCCGACTGGATCGTCTTCGTCGGCCACGACGCCCGCCCGGTCCGCCTGCGCGGCGATGCGCCCCTCAGCGTCGAACTGACCGAGGAGGGCCGGGCCCTGACGCTCGAGATCGTCGACTGGCGTCCGGGCAAGCCGCTGTTCCGCGGCCGCCTGAACGGAACCGCCTTCACCGTCTCCGTCGCCCCCGCCGCCGAGGGCTTCGTCATCCGCCACCGCGCCGCCAAGGCCAAGGTGCTGGTCCTCACCCCGCGCTCGGCCGAACTGCACGGCAAGTTGCCGCCCAAGCAGGCGGCCGACACCTCCAAGATGATCATCTCCCCCATGCCGGGCCTGGTGGTCTCCATGGACGTGGCCGTAGGCCAGGAGGTGAAGGAAGGCGAGGTGGTCTGCGTGATCGAGGCCATGAAGATGCAGAACATCATCCGCGCCGAGCGGGACGGGACGGTGAAGACTGTCTCCGCCAAGGCCGGCGACCCCGTCGCCGCCGACGAGGTGCTGGTCGAGTTCGGGTGAGGGTGACCGCTGAATTTCCAAATCTCCGTCACCTAGGCCTTGTGCGTAGGCCCAGAAACGGCTGAGCTGCCTGGTGGAGTGCGGCGTTGGTTTCTGCCCTGACGGAGTTTCGGGGTCCTAGGCACAAGGCTTAGGAAGACGGATGTGGTGCGGGGAGATCACCACTCTTATCCACCCCCGTCACTCCTCCGGTACTCTCATCCCATCCCGTCGCAGGGGAGGGCGCTAGGCCGGCGATCCGAAGCGCGGCGGGATGTGGTCGAGCGGGGTAGTCGCCGGCGGTCAAGGGCCGTCGGGGGTGAGGATGAGGAACGTAAGCTCATCCATCGGACGGCGTCGTCGCGCCTCCGCCCGTCCAGGGCCTTCGGGAGTGAAGGGCCTAAGACGTCCGCGCGCTCCCCCCTCTGGAATAACGGCTACGCGCAGCGTGCGACTTCGTCGAAACGGTATCTGCTCTATCAATTCCGGGCGAAGCCCCGGACGCTCCGCCGCCCTTCCAGCCTTCATGGGGTTTCCCGTGGGGATGCGGAGCTGTGTCTAATTCAGCCCAAACGCCGTCACCCTAGGCCTTGTGCCTAAGGCCCAGAAACTCCGCCTAAACCGCGCTAACTCCGCACCCTCAGCCGCGTCCGGATCCTCGCCACAAGGGCGAGGAAAACGGAGAAAAGTTCACGCAACCCCGCTCCAAACTCCCGTCGCCCGACAAAAATTCATATGTACATATATACCAATCGCCAGCCGCAAACCCCTCCGCTTCCCCCGCTCCAGCTTCGCCCTTAAATTCCCCACGATGACTCGGAGGCGGCGCGCATGAACATCGACTGGACGGACCTTTTCCTGTCCTCCACCGGCCGTCTGGCGCGTGGGCCGTTCCTGCTGGCGATCGGGCTGCTGATCGGCGCGACGGCGATCTACGAGGCCGTGGTCGGTCCGACCCTGCACTGGCTCACCGGCTGGTTCATTTATCCGGGCCTGCTGTTCTGCGGCGCGTGCGTACTGTCCAAGCGTCTGCACGACCGGGGGCGCTCGGGCTGGTGGGCGGCGCTGATCCTCATCGCCTTCGTCGCCGCGTGGCCGTATCCGACCCGCTTCTTCGACTTCCTGTTCTGCCTGGTGCTGTTGTGGAGCGTGATCGAACTCGGCGTCATGCCGGGCGAGCAAGGCGCCAACCGCTTCGGCCCCAATCCGCTGAAGACGCAGATCGCTTGATGATCCGCTTTCTGTTCAGCTCGGACGGGAGGATGAGCAGATTGGGCTACCTAGGAGCGCTTGTGGTCTGTGGCGTCGTGATCCAGGGCGCGCTCTTCCTTTACCTCTGGTCCGGTCTTGGTAATGCCGTCGGGGGGAAGATCGCGGTCGCGTTGGCGTGTCTGATCAGCCTTTGGGTTTGGACCGTCACCACCATCAAGCGGCTGCACGATGCGGGCTTCAGGGCGTTCTGGGCGCTCCCCGGCCTATTTGGCCTAGGCTGGATCATCTCGACGATGATGCTCTTCTGGCCGGGCGAGAGGGTTGAAAATCGTTTCGGAACGAACCCTCGCTCTACCTAAACCGGCGGTTCGGCGTCCTCGACGGCCCCGAACACTTGGCGGAAGCTCGACTTCAGGGCCTCGTCGGCCTCATCCATGGTCACCGGCAGGCCCAGGTCCACTAGGCTGGTGACCCCGTGCTGCCGCTGGCCGCAGGGCACGATGCCGTCGAAGTGACTCAGTTCGGGCTCCACGTTCAGGCTGATGCCGTGGAACGACACCCATTTACGCAGTTTCACGCCCACGGCGGCGATCTTGTCCTCGCGCGACCAACCGGCGCCCTTGCGCTCGACCCAGACGCCCACGCGGCCGTCGCGCAGTTCGCCAACCACGTTGAAACGGGCCAGGGCGCCGATCACCCAGTCCTCCAGGGCCGCGACGAAGGCGCGCACGTCGCGTTCGCGTTCCTTCAGGTCCAGCATGACATAGGCCACCCGCTGGCCGGGGCCGTGATAGGTGAACTGCCCGCCGCGTCCGCTCTCGAACACGGGGAATCGGTCGGGGCTCAGCAGGTCGTCGCCCTTGGCGCTGATTCCCGCCGTGTAGAGGGGCGGGTGCTCCAGCAGCCAGATCAGTTCGCCGGCCGTTCCGTCCGCGATGGCCGCCGCCCGGGCCTCCATGGCCGCCACGGCCTCGGGGTAGGGGACCGGCCGTGTGGAGACCGCCCAGCCCACCGGCGAGCCGTCCGCGCGCCCGAATGCGGCCTTTTCCGTTAACGGCTTTAACTTCTGATCAAGCATGACGCCCGCACTCTAGCCCCTGCCGGAGGTCAAAACGACCCGAGGGATTCTTCAGGGTGAGTTGGTGAGTCAGGTCAGCGCCGTCAATGTCGAGATCTCGGTGGTTCTCGGCCGTTCGATCCTGCCTATGCAGCAGCTGCTGCGCATGGGCCGGGGCGCGGTGATTCCCCTGGACGCCCGCGCCACGGACGAGGTCTGGATTCTGGCCAACAACCACCCGGTGGCCCGCGGAGAGATCCAGATCATGGACGATCGGATCTCGATTCAGGTCACTCGCGCGGCGAATGTTTACGACTTCATGGCCGGAGCGACGTAACTCCGCTTCACAAACCAAAATCAATTTGCTACGCCCCGCGCCTCACCACGAGCGGTCGTGGCGGAATTGGTAGACGCGCAGCGTTGAGGTCGCTGTGGGGCAACCCGTGGAAGTTCGAGTCTTCTCGACCGCACCAGTGAAAAACGTAAGGAACGGCGCGTAGGGTCAAACCTAAGTTCGGATCAGGAGGTCCCCATGAAAAGGGAAGAAGCCGACCTGACCGAGGCCGAGATGCAGAAGTCCGGCATCGCCATTCCTGAGCCAGACGTCGCCGAGGATCTTGAAGACCTCGCCCTCGGCGACGACTACGCTCTCAACCCCGAATACGTCGAAATGGTCATCGACGCCGCCGACCGCGGCGACGGCGAGCGCTTGCGCGAACTGGTCGGCGCCCTGCACCCGGCCGACGTCGCCGACCTGATGGGCTTCCTCACCGCCGACTACCGCGAGGAGGTGATTCCCCACCTCGCGCCCGAATCGCTGGCCGAGGTGATCTCCGAGCTCGAGGACAACCTGCGCGAAGAGGTGCTGGAGGCGACGCCGTCCGCGACCCTGGCCCGTGCGCTGGAGGAGCTTGATTCGGACGACGCCGCCGACGTGGTCGACTATCTCGAGGACGAGAAGCGCGAGCAGGTGCTCGCCGCCATGGACGAAAGCGACCGGGCGGCCATCGAGACCAGCCTCTCCTACGCCGAGGAGACCGCCGGCCGTCTGATGCAGCGCGAGGTCTTGGCCGCGCCGCAATTCTGGACCGTGGGCCAGACCATCGACCACATCCGCTCGGCTGGCGACGAACTGCCCGAGCTGTTCTTCGACATCTACGTGATCGATCCGTCGTTCAAGCCGGTGGGCGCCATCCCGGCCTCGACCCTGTTGCGCGCCAAGCGCGGCGCCAATCTGGTCGAGATCATGGAGCCGGTGACCGAAATCACCACCGACATGGACCAGGAAGAGGTCGCCTACATCTTCGACAAGTACCACCTGATCAGCGCCCCGGTGATCGACCCCGGCGGCCGCCTGGTGGGCCAGATCACCGTGGACGACATCGTCGGCGTCATCCAGGAAGAGAGCGAGGAGGACATCCTCGCCCTTGCCGGCGTGGGCGATGCCGGCCGGGACGCGGGCGTGCTGGACGCCGCCCGCTCGCGTCTGCCATGGCTGGTGGTCAACACCATCACCGCCGCCCTGGCCGCCAGCGTCATCGGCGCCTTCCAGGCGGAGATCGGCAAGCTGGTCACCCTGGCCATCCTCATGCCGGTGGTCGCCTCCCTGGGCGGCAACGCCGGCACCCAGACCCTGGCGGTCGCGGTGCGGGCCCTGGCGAGCCGCGAGCTGAACGCCGCCAACGCCGTGCGCATCGTCATGCGCGAGATGAGCGTCGGACTTATCAACGGTGTGGCGCTGGCGGCTATCATGGCTCTTGCGGTCTTCGCGGTGTTCCACGACGGCATGCTGTGTCTGACCATCGCCCTGGCGCTGGTCATCAACCTGTTCATGGCCTCGCTGGCGGGGATTTTGGTGCCGCTGGCGCTCGACAGGTTGGGTCGGGACCCGGCGGTTTCTTCGTCGGTCTTCGTCACCTTCGTGACCGACTTCATGGGGTTCCTGTCGTTCCTGGGCCTGGCGGCCATCATCCTTCTATAATCTCAGGCGTTTAGGCCTCGTTCTTGCGACGAGGAGCCGAAACCCACCGGCTCCTGTGCCAAACTGGATCAAGTTCACCGGATGAAACCGCGTCATCAGGTCTCCCGAACCGCCATCGATCTCATCAAGGGATTCGAAGGGTGCCGTCGAAAGGCCGTCCAACTGCCCGACGGCCGCTGGACGATCGGCTACGGCCACACCCTGACCGCGCGTGAAGGCGCCGAGGTTTCCGAGCAGGACGCCGAAGCCCTGCTGATGTACGACCTGATCGCCGTATCGCACGTGCTGAACGAGCAGGTCTTCACGCCGCTCAACCAGAATCAGTTCGACGCCCTGGCGTGCTTCGCGTTCAACATCGGCGTGGACGCCTTCCGCCGCTCGGCGGTCCTGCGTCGCATCAACGAGGGCGCGTTGATCCAGGCCGCCTGCGCCATGGAGATGTGGCGCAAGGCCGACTTCGAGGGCGAGCGGATCGTCATCGACGCCCTGGTCCGCCGCCGTGCGGCCGAGAAGACCCTGTTCCTGACGCCCCAGGGCGGCAAGTGGGTGGCCGCACCGTCGCCGCTGCTGCAGCCCAAGGTGGATTACGATGCGGCCCTGACCGTGCCGGTCCAGACGCCTACCGCCGTCACCGCGATCTTCGAGAACGGCAAGGCCCGGGTGGAGCGCGACACCGCCGAGCAGCCGGTCCCCGCGCCGGAACCCCAGCCTGCCAGCGCCAGCGAGCGCGCGGTTGAAGACGTCGGCGCGCGTCTTTCCGCGATCTTTGCTGAAGAGGCGGAGCAGCCGGCGCCCGAGCCTCAGCCGGAAGCCGCCGCGGCTGTGGCGTCCGAAGCGCCCCGCAAGCCTTTCCTGTGGTCCCCCGGCGTGGCCGCCAACGCTCCGGTCGAGGATGAGCCGGAGGTCGTGCTCGCGCCCGAACCGCATCTCGACCATCCGGCCGAGGACGCGTCCGACGAGCCGATCTTCACCCTGCCGGGCATGTCCTCCTTCGATCCGCATCATGACGAGGAGCCGGACGCAGCCCGCGCCCTCACGCCGGAGGGCGAGGACGCTCAGGTCGATGTCGCCGCGCCGCATGCCTTCGAAGGGACCGAGCAGGAGCTCAAGCCGGCCGAGACCGTGGCCTATTCAGAGCCTCCGCCGCGCATCCTTCAGGTCGAGGCTGCGCCGCCGCCGGAGCATCAGGATGAGCAGCCGTTCTCCTGGATCACGCCCCAGCGCCGTGGCCGTCGGGGCAAGGACGGTGCGCCTGCCAAGGTCGGGCTGGCCATGCCGGTGATCGCTGGTGTCACCGGCGCCGTGTCCTTCGCCTTCAGCGTGCTGATGATTCCCAACGCCGCGCCGGATCCCAACGGTGATCCGACCATCGGTCTGATGATTCTGTGGGGCTTTGGGGCGGTGGGCATCGGCTTGTTCGGTTGGGCCGCCTATCGTCTTCTGACCCTGCTTGGCGGGGCCGAGAAGGACGACGACAAGGCATGATCTTGCGCGGGGCTCATGATATCCGGGTTCCATGATCCCGAATTCCGGCCCCGCACTCGATTTCGCTCTCGGTGAGACCGCCGACGCGATCCGTGAAACCACCGCCCGCTTCGCGGCGGACAAGATCGCGCCCCTGGCGGCGAAGATCGACGAGACCAACACCTTCCCGCGAGAGTTGTGGCCCCAGATGGGCGAGCTCGGCCTGCACGGGATCACGGTGGAGGAAGCCGACGGCGGCCTCGGCCTCGGCTATCTGGAGCATGTGGTGGCGATGGAGGAGGTCTCCCGCGCCTCCGCTTCGGTGGGCCTCAGCTACGGCGCGCACTCGAACCTTTGCGTCAATCAGATCCGCCGCTGGGCCACGCCGGACCAGAAGGCCCGCTACCTGCCGAAACTGATCAGCGGCGAGCATGTCGGCTCCCTGGCCATGAGCGAGGCCGGCGCCGGCTCCGACGTAGTCTCCATGAAGCTGAAGGCTGAGAAGGTCGGCGACCGCTACACCCTGAACGGCACGAAGTTCTGGATCACCAACGCACCGCACGCCGACACTCTGGTCGTCTACGCCAAGACGGGCGAGGGGAGCGGCGGCATCACCGCCTTCCTGATCGAAAAGGGCTTCAAGGGCTTCAGCGTCTCCAAGAAGCTCGACAAGATGGGCATGCGCGGTTCGGACACCGCCGAACTGGTCTTCGAAGACTGTGAAGTCCCGGAAGAGAACGTCATGGGCCCCGTCGGCGGCGGCGTCGGCGTGTTGATGAGCGGCCTGGACTATGAGCGCGCCGTGCTCTCGGCCGGCCCGCTCGGCATCATGCAGGCCTGCCTCGACGTTGTTCTGCCCTACGTCCGCGACCGCAAGCAGTTCGGCAAGGCCATCGGCTCCTTCCAGCTGATGCAGGCCAAGGTAGCGGACATGTACGTGGCTCTCAGCTCGGCCCGCGCCTACGTCTATGCCGTGGCCCGCGCCTGCGACGCCGGCAAGACCACTCGTTACGATGCTGCCGGCGCGATCCTGCTGGCGTCTGAAAACGCCGTGAAGGTCAGCCTGGAGGCCGTTCAGGCCCTGGGCGGCGCCGGCTACACCAAGGAGTGGCCGGTGGAGCGCCTAGTTCGCGACGCCAAGCTCTACGACATCGGGGCGGGGACCAATGAGATCCGCCGCTTCCTGATCGGCCGCGAACTGATCGGGGCCTGAGGCGCCTAAATGCGGCGGATGCGCTCCGCCGCATTTACATTCGGGGCGCGTGCGCCTAGAGGCTCCAGCCTTTATGACAGGTATGTGACACCTGCGGGGCTCGACTGATGATCAAGATGTTCCAGGCGCTGATGCCGAAGGAAGAGCGCTTCTTCGACCTCTTCAACCGCCATGCCCAGACCCTGGCGCTCGGCGCCCGCGCCCTGCGTGAGCTGCTCGACGGCGGTCCCGGTCTGGAAGCCGCCTGCGCCCGCGTCATCCAGCACGAGAACGAGGCCGACGATGTGGCCCGCGAAGTGCTGCAGGCCGTGCGCCGCACCTTCATCACCCCCTTCGACCGCAGCGACATCAAGGGCCTGACCGCCTCCCTCGATGACGCCATCGACCAGATGCAGAAGACGGCGAAGACCATCGCCTTGTTCGAGGTGAAGACCTTCGAGCCGAAGATGCGCGAGATGGCCGACCTGATCATCGACGCCGCCGACCGCACCGTGGCCGGCGTGGCCCTGCTGTCGAAGATGCGCGAGAACAGCGCCTCCCTGAACGCCTTCGCCGAGGCGATCATCAATCTCGAGGAGAAGGGCGACACGCTGCACGACGAGGGTCTGAAGGCCCTGTTCCTGGCCAACCAGGACCAGGCCATGAACTTCATCATCGGCCGCGAGATCTACAGCCACCTGGAGAAGGTGCTCGACCGGTTTGAGGACGTGGCCAACCGCGTCAGCGGCATCCTGATCGAACACCTCTAGGCCGGACGCGCCGTGGTGGAGCTGCTTCCTTTCGTCATCGTGCTGATCGGCATCGCGCTGCTGTTCGACTTCCTGAACGGTCTGCATGACGCCGCCAACTCCATCGCCACCATCGTGGCGACGCGCGTCCTGCCGCCGAACTGGGCGGTGTTCTGGGCGGCGTTCTTCAACTTCATCGCCTTCCTGGTGTTCGGCCTGCATGTGGCGAACACGGTGGGGACGGGGATCATCTCGCCCGATCTGATCGACAACCGGGTGATCTTCGGGGCGCTGATGGGCGCCATCTCCTGGAACGTCATCACCTGGATGCTCGGCATTCCGTCCTCCAGCTCCCACGCCCTGATCGGCGGCTTGCTGGGCGCGGGGATCAGCAAGGCGGGATTCTCCGCCGTGGTGCTGAAAGGCGTGCTGAAGACGACCTTCGCCATCGTTCTGTCGCCGACCGTTGGTTTTCTGCTCGCCCTCGTGCTGGTCCTGATCGTTTCCTGGGCCTTCCTGAAAACTTCCCCTGCACGGGCGGATGGAATCTCGCGCAAGCTGCAGTTCGTTTCGGCTTCGCTCTATTCCCTCGGCCACGGCGGCAACGATGCGCAAAAGACGATGGGGATCATCGCGGTGCTCATGTACTCGAACGGCATGATGCAGGGCGGCTTTCACGTGCCGTTCTGGGTGGTGATCACCTGCCAGAGCATGATGGCCCTTGGCACGCTCATGGGCGGCTGGAAGATCGTCCACACCATGGGCTCGAAGATCACGCGCCTGTCGCCGATGCAGGGCTTCTGCGCCGAGACGGGCGGGGCGATCACCCTGTTCGGGGCGACCTATCTGGGCATTCCTGTTTCGACCACCCATACGATCACCGGCGCCATCGTCGGCGTGGGCGCGGCGCGGCGCGTGTCGGCCGTCCGCTGGAACGTAGCCAAGAGCATCGTCACCGCCTGGGTCATCACCATGCCGGCGGCGGGCGCAATCGGCGCGGCGTTCTATTTCATCTCGGGACTGTTCGCCTGATGAAGCAGACCATGGTCATCGACGACGACGGGCAGGAGGTGGGCCAGCAGTACGGCGCGCTGCCTTTCCGTGTGCGCGATGGCCTGGAGATCCTGCTGATCACCTCGCGCGAAACCCAGCGCTGGGTCATCCCGAAGGGCTGGCCGATGGAGCGCAAGACCGCCGCCGGGGCCGCTTCGACCGAAGCCTGGGAGGAAGCGGGAGTGAAGGGCGAGGTCTTCGAAACCGCCGTCGGCGCCTATCGCTACGACAAGGTGCTCAAGAAGGGCGAGGCCATCCGCTGCCGCGTGGATGTCTTCCCCCTGCGCGTCCTGGTCCAGACGATCTCCTGGCCGGAAAGCGACCAGCGCACCCTGCGCTGGTTCACGCCGGAGGAGGCGGCCGCATCTGTCGCTGAGCCGGAGCTGGCCCAGCTGATCCGCGCCTTCACGCCGCCCGTCAGGGCCTAGGCCGCGCGACGAGCCGGTTCTTCGTCGAACAGGTCGAAATAGGCTTCCCAGGGTTCCGGCTGGCTGCGGCGCAGCTGGGCGTCGTCGATGACCCGGACCACCTGACCTTCCCGCTCGTTCCAGACGACCGTGATGTCCGCCACCCGGGAGACGCCGCCGCCCAGGGCTTCCAGCACGTCCGGCTGGGCGAGGCGCTCGGGACTGATGCGCAGCTTGGTGCGGTCGGCGCCGGCCGGCTCCTGCACGTCGGCGAAGGCCAGGACGGCGGTGATCATGTCCGAGGACAGCGGCGAGGTGGTGAAGGGACGGAAGGCGAAGAGGGCGGTCATCGGCGGCGATCCAGCTCTGCGGTTTTGCTGAGAATGAATTTGAACAGGCGCTGCGACAAAATCGGACGTATGGTGTCGACATGCGTCACGACAAGGCAGCACTACTCCTCGACCTCGCGCGCCGGCTTGCAGGATCCGCCGAAGGTTTGACCCTGGATGAGATGGCGGAGGGCCTGGGCGTCGGCCGTCGGACGGCGGAACGGATGCGCGACGCGGTCTGGGCCGTCTTCCCGCAGATGGAGGCGGTGGAGGACCCGCCGACCAAGCGTTTCCGTATCCCGTCGGGTCTCGACAGCCTGTTCCAGGCGCCGACGGCGGACGAGATGGTCGCCCTGCGCACCGCGGCCGATTCTCTGAAGGTCAGCGGCGGCACAGCACGGGCGGAAGCGCTCTACAGCCTGGAGCGCAAGCTGCTGGCCGCCATGCGCGCCCAGGCCCGCCGCCGGCTGGCCCCCGACATGGAGGCCCTGGTCCAGGCCGAGACCATCGCTGTCCACGCGGGAGCCCGTCCCATGGAAGACGCGGCCGTCCTGAGCGCCATCCGCACGGCGATCACCGGCCTGACCGCCCTGCGCTTCAAATACGACGGCGGGTCGAAGCCGGGGCGCGAGCGGGAAGTGACGCCCTTCGGCGTCATGTTCGGCCGCAGCAACTATCTGGTGGCGGGGGAGGGCAAGTCGCCCGAGCCGCGCACCTGGCGTCTGGACAAGATTCGCGACGTGGAGGTCATGCCCTGGCACGCCGCGCCGCCGGAGGGATTTTCGCTGCAGGCCTTCGCCGACCAGAGCTTCGGCATCTACCAGGGGGCGGTGGAGGATGTGGTGCTCCACATCACGCCCGAAGGCGCCGAGGATGCTTTGCGCTGGCGCTTCCACGCCAACCAGTCGGTGGAGAAGCAGGCGGACGGTTCGGTGATCGTCGCCTTCCGCGCCAGCGGCATGCTCGAGCTGGCCTGGCACCTGTTCACCTGGCAGGACAAGGTGCGGGTCGTCTCGCCGCCCGCGCTTAAGACGATGCTGGTGCAGGAGCTGGAAAAGGCGCTGGCGGCGCACCGGGCCTAGGCTGGGTCGAGCAGCTTCAGCAGTTTCAGCTCCCGATCGCGGCGCTGACCCACGGGACGGATGTCCAGGTCGCCGCGCTCGAATGCGTCGAAGACGGCCGGGTGGATGTAGCACTTGCGGCAGACGGCGGCGGTGTTGCCCAGGATGCCGGCCACGGCCTTCACACAAGTGTTGAGGGTGCTTTTCGCTTCGGTCTTGCTCTCGGGCTCAGGCTGCATCGACAGGGCTTCCGCCATGGCCAGGGTGCCGGCCCAGGTGCGGAAGTCCTTGGCGGTGAAATCCTCGCCCATGGCTTCGCGCAGATAGGCGTTCACGTCGGCGGACTCGACAGGCCGCCTCTGGCCGTCATCGTCCACGTACTGGAACAGGCGCTGGCCGGGCAGGTCCTGGCAGGCGCGGACGATGCGGGCCAGGCGACGATCCTGGAAGCCGGTCTTGTGTGGAACGCCGCTCTTGCCCCGGAACTCGAAGATCGCGCCGGTCCCGGTCAGCTTCACATGCCGGTTGCGCATGGTGGTCAGGCCGAAGCTCTTGTTGGTCTTGGCGTATTCGTCGTTGCCGATCCGGATCAGGGTCTGCTCCAGCAGGCTGACCACGGCGGCCAGGACCTTTTCGCGGGGCAGACCGCGCTTGGCGAGGTCTTCCTCAAGCCGGCGGCGCAGCTTCGGCAAGGCGCGGCCGAAGGCGGCGGTGCGGCCATACTTGTGGTCGTCGCGGATGGCGCGCCAGTCGGCATGATAGCGGTATTGCTTGCGTCCCCGTGCGTCGCGGCCCACGGCCTGGATGTGGCCATCGGCGGTGGGGGCGATCCAGACGTCGGTCCAGGCGGGGGGAATGGCCAGCCTGTTGATGCGGTCGATGACGGCGGCGTCGCGGATGACCTTGCCGTCCTTCTCCCTATAGCTGAAGCCCTTGGCCGTCCTCATCCGGCTGAAGCCGGGGTCGCCGTCATTGACGTAGGTGAGGCCCGCGGCGGCGGCGAACTCCTCCGGACAGGCGGGTGTCTTGGTTTTGCGCGGCAAGCGGGCGTCCCTTCGCCGCCGGAACGTGGTAGGCGAGGGGGCAGTTCCGCTTCCGAGACCGCCGCCTTGAACTACCGCCACGCCTTTCACGCCGGCAATTTCGCCGACCTCGTCAAACACGGCGTGCTGACCGCACTGATGAGCGCCCTGACGCGCGAGGGCGCGCCGCTGACGGTGGTCGACACCCATTCCGGCGCCGGGGCCTATGACCTGACGGGCGAGATGTCCCGCCGTTCGGGCGAGGCGGCGGCGGGTATCTTCCGCTTGATGGCGGCGGCTGACAGTCCGCCAGCCTTCCAGCCGCTGAAAGACGCCGTGGCGGCTATGAACCGGGGCGGGGAGGTCGTGCTCTATCCCGGCTCGCCGCTGCTGGTGTCCCAGGCGCTTCGCAAGGCCGACCGCTATTTCGCCTGCGAGCTGCGGGAGGACGATTGGGCGACCCTGCGTGACACGCTGAAGCCGTTCCCGAACGCCGAGGCCCTGAACACAGACGGCTATGCGGCGGCGGTCGAGCGCATTCCGGCCAAGGGGCGTGCCTTTGTCCTGATCGACCCGCCGTTCGAGCGGGGCGACGACTATGCCCAGATCGCTCGTGCCGCCGGTGCGGTCCGCCGCAAGAATCCCGAAGCGTCCCTGGCCGTTTGGGTCCCGCTGAAGGACCTGGAGACCCTCGACCGTTTCCTGCGCGAGATGGAGGACGCCGCCGATGCGTCCCTGTTGGTGGCGGAATCGCGGCTGCGGCCGCTGAACAACCCCATGAAGATGAACGGCTGCGCCATGGTCATGCTGGGCGCGCCGGAGGCCGTAGTGGAGCCGGCGACGAGCATCTGTCATTGGGTCGCCGAACGCCTTGGTGATGCGGGCGGGGAGGCGCGGATCTGGCGAACCTGACATCGCGAATCTGTCACCGTTTGGCGCCTTTTCGCATTTGCTAACTGTGTTACGCTGCGTTGCAACATGTCGGGTCTTTGGAGATCGAGACAATGGCCAGCGAATTTCCCAAGCTTTCCCCGGACGCCGAGCGCGCCCTGCATTTTCCGCTCGGGGTGGTGTCGCCCCTGTGGTGGACCTTCGGAACCGCGGCGGCTGCCGGGGCCGCCTGGTGGTGGATGACCCGATGGACGCAGGTCTCCAGCCTGTCGGCCATGCTTGAGCCGACCAATCTGGAAGCCCTGATGTCGCCCCAGGTGGAGGCGGCCGAGGCTGTGGTCGAAGCAGCGCAAGAGATCGTTGAGACCGCCGCGGCTCCGGTCGCTTCGGCTTTCGAACCCGTCGAGGAAGTCACGCTGGAGGCCCTGGAGCAGGGCGATCTGGCGGTGGAGACCGGTGCGCCGCCGCCGATCGCCGCTGAATCCACCGAACTGGCCGATGACCTGACCCGCCTGGTGGGCGTCGGGCCGAAGCTTGCTGAGGCTCTGGTCGCCCGAGGCGTCCGCACCTTCGCCGAGATCGCCGCCTGGACCGAGGAAGACCTGGAGGCGGTGGACCGCGACCTGGACCTCAAGGGCCGCGCGGTTCGTGACGCCTGGGTGGCTCAAGCCAAGCGCTTCGCCGAGGCTGTGACACACTAGGGCAAAGTCCGGTCCTTCCCCCTTGATAGGGGAAGGGCAGGGATGGGGGATGCGGCGGTTGATTCAGCGCGGCTGAGCTTCAGCAATCACCCTCACCCTCGATCCCTCTCCCATCGAGGGAGAGGGAGGCAGACATGGCTTCGCGTTCTCACGGATCAGAACCCGCAAGGTTGGAAGGGCGGCGGAGCGGCCTGACCTTTGTCAGGCGGTGGAGTTTTTGCAGTGCCGGGTTCGACGCAGGTCGTTCCGCTCCGCGCGAGCCGTTATCCGGGAGCTGTCGGTAGGCAGCGCTCTTAGCGCTTAGCCGACGAAGCCTCCGACGGGCGGGCTCCCCCAGCGTGGGATGCCCCGGTCCGCGTGAGTAACCCCCTCACGCCTGCTGCGCGCCGCCGATGTCACGTCGCTTTGGGACGTGAGCAGTGTCCGGACAGGGATCGCTCCCCTCCTTCCCACCACCGACGGTCGCGCTTCCCGCTCGACCGCATCCCCCTCACGACACAGCGCTGGCCGCGCGCCCTTCCCGTGATGGGGACGGTCAGGAGCTTACGGGAGGTGGAATGGGGGCGGATAAGTTCGCTGATCTCCCCGCCCCACATTCGTCTTCCTAGGCCTTGTGCCTAGGACCCAGAGACTCCGTAGCGGCAGGACTTGGCGCGGCGACCATCGCCGCACTCCACCAATAAGCTCAGCCGTTTCTGGGCCCTAGGCACAAGGCCTAGGGTGACGGAGTTTGGGAACCGCAGCAGTCACCGTCCCCCGGATGGGGCGAAGGATAGGTGCGTAGTGGAGCTTCCTTCCCCAATCCGCGTTCCATCAGCATGAGCAAGGAACACGCCCATCAGGCCTGGCGGCATGCGGAGACGATCAAGCGGTTGTCCGACCGTCTGGTCGGCGTCGGACCGATCGGCATCGGACTGGACGGGGTGATCGCCTGGATACCGGGCGCCAACGCCGCCTACAGCCTGGGCGTGGGCGGTCTGCTTATGGCGCATGCGGTGCGCTCACAGGCAGGTGGGGCGACCATCGCGCGGATGGCGGCCTATCTGATCGCCGACACCGCCAGTTCGGGCGTGCCGATCGTCGGCTGGGCGGTGGACACCCTGTTCCCGGGCCACCTGATGGCGGCCCGCGCGCTGCAGAAGGACATCGAGGCGCGCCACGGCAAGCCCGCGGACGCGGCCACGACCAAGCGCTGGCCGTTCAGCCGGCGGGGGAAGTCACCTCCGGCTGCTCATAGCCCAGCTGCCGGTTGAGCTGCTCCAGCAGCTCCACGGCGGCTTCAGCCACGACTGTGCCCGGCGGGAAGATGGCGGCGGCGCCGGCGTCGCGCAGGGCCTGGAAGTCCTGCGGCGGGATGACACCGCCGACCACCACGATGATGTCCTCTCTACCCAGACGGGCGAGCTCTTTCTTCAGCTCCGGCACCAGGGTCAGGTGGCCGGCGGCCAGGGAGCTGGCGCCCACCACCTGGACGTCATTCTCCACCGCCTCCTGAGCCGCTTCGGCGGGAGTCTGGAAGAGGGGGCCGATCTCCACGTCGAAGCCGAAGTCGGCGAAGGCGGTGGCGACCACCTTCTGGCCCCGGTCGTGGCCATCCTGGCCCATCTTGGCGACCATGATGCGGGGCTTGGAGCCGTGGGCCTCCTCGAAGGCGCGGGCCATGCCCCGGGCGCGCTGGGCGACGGGGTCGTCGCCGGCTTCGCGGAGGAAGACGCCCTCAATGGCCTTGATCTGGGCGCGGTGGCGGCCGAACACCTTTTCCAGCGCCATGCTGATCTCGCCCACCGTGGCCTTGGCGCGGGCGGCGTCCACGGCCAGGGCCAGCAGGTTGGCGTCGCCGCGCGCGCCGTCCTCCAGCGCCTTGAGCGCCGCTTCCAGCGCCTTTGGGTCACGCTCGGCCTTCAGGCGGGCCAGTTTTTCGAGCTGCTGGTTGCGGACCGAGGTGTTGTCGACCTTGAGCACCGGGATGTCGTCCTCGACCTCCGGCTTGTAACGGTTGACGCCGACCACGGTCTGGCGACCGCTGTCTATGCGGGCCTGGGTCTTGGCGGCGGCTTCCTCGATGCGCAGCTTGGGCAGGCCCTGGTCGATGGCCTTGGCCATGCCGCCGAGGGCCTCGACCTCCTCGATGTGCTTGAGGGCGCGGGCGGCGAGGTCGTGGGTCAGGCGCTCCACATACCAGCTGCCGCCCCAAGGGTCGGCCACCCGGGTCGTGCCGCTTTCCATCTGGAGGAACAGCTGGGTGTTGCGGGCGATGCGGGCGGAGAAGTCCGTGGGCAGAGCCAGGGCTTCGTCAAGGCTGTTGGTGTGCAGGCTCTGGGTCTGGCCGTTCACGGCGGCCATGGCCTCAACGCAGGTGCGCGCGACGTTGTTGAACACGTCCTGGGCGGCCAGGGACCAGCCGGAGGTCTGGCTGTGGGTGCGCAGGGACAGGCTGCGCGGATCCTTGGGATTGAACTCCCGCTTCACCAGGCGGGCCCAGAGCAGGCGGGCGGCCCGCATCTTCGCCACCTCCATGAAGTAGTTCATGCCGATGGCCCAGAAGAAAGACAGGCGCGGCGCGAACTGGTCCACGTCCATGCCGGCGGCGACGCCGGCGCGGATGTACTCGATGCCGTCGGCCAGGGTGTAGGCCAGCTCCAGGTCGGCGGAAGCGCCGGCCTCCTGCATGTGGTAGCCGCTGATCGAGATCGAGTTGAACTTCGGCATTTCGCGCGAAGTATATGAAAAGATGTCGGAAATGATCCGCATCGAAGGTTGGGGCGGATAGATGTAGGTGTTCCGCACCATGAACTCTTTGAGGATGTCGTTCTGGATCGTGCCGCTCAGCTTGGCGGCGGGCACGCCCTGTTCCTCGGCCGCGACGATGTAGAGCGCCAGGATCGGCAGCACGGCGCCGTTCATGGTCATGGACACGCTCATCTTGTCGAGCGGGATGCCGCTGAACAGGGTGCGCATGTCGAGTATGGAGTCGATGGCCACGCCGGCCATGCCGACGTCGCCCGTGACCCGCTCGTGGTCCGAGTCGTAGCCCCGGTGGGTGGCCAGGTCGAAGGCCACCGACAGGCCCATCTGACCGGCCGCCAGGTTGCGGCGGTAGAAGGCGTTCGACTCCTCGGCCGTGGAGAAGCCGGCGTACTGCCGGATGGTCCACGGGTTGGTCACATACATGGTCGGGTAGGGGCCGCGGCCGAAGGGCGCTAGGCCGGGGTAGCCGGAAAGGAAGTCCAGCCCCTCCACGTCGTCGGCGGTGTAGGCGGCCTTGATGTCGACGCCTTCCGGCGTGGCCCAGGCGTCGCCGTTGGTGGAGTGAGCGACGGTTTCGCCCGTGGTCCAGGGCAGGGTCGCGAAGTCGGGGAACTGGCTCATGATCAGGCTCCCGTCATCGAGAGGGCGCGGTCGAGGACCGCCACGGCGTCCATGCCGGCGAAGACGAACTCGTCCACCCCATCGGCCTTCAGTTCGCGCTCCAGGTCGCCGGGCTTGCCGGCGAGGTAGAGGTGCTTCACACCCGCGGCCTTGAGCGTCTTGGCGGCGCGGCCGGCCTCTTCGGCATACTTCTCATCGGAGGAGCAGAGGATGGCCAGGGCGGCCTTGGCGGGATCGTACTCGTCCATTGTCCCGACCTCGGCGGCGACCCCGCCGGCGGCGAACAGGTTGCGGGCGAAGGTCAGGCGAGCGGTGTAGTCCGTGGGTGCGCCGAGGGTGGCCAGGAAGACCGCCGGCTTCGATGCGGCGGCCCGGTCGCGCAGCGCTTCGAAAGGCTCTGACAGCCGCATGGGGGGCAGAGGGCGGCACTTGCTGTCCGGGCCAGGCAGGCGGACGTCGGGGTGCTCGGCGGCGGGAGTCGGCGCGGCGGATTCGGTCTCCACCACGGTCTCCGAGATGTTCGGGAACTCGGAGGCGCCGACCAGGCCGTCCTTGCGCGAGACCACGGCGGCGAGGCGGGCGGCGCGGGCCTTGTCGACCTCGTCCTGAATGGCCCCGGCCTCAAGGGCGGCGATGATCCCGCCGGCCTGCTCGATGGCCTGGAAGGCGGCCCAGCCGGCCTGGGCCAGCTGGTCGGTGAGGGTGTCGAGATACCAGGCGCCGCCGGCCGGGTCGGCCACGCGGCCCAGGGCGCTCTCCTCCATGAGGACAAGCTGTGTGTTGCGGGCCTGGCGGCGGGCGAAGGCGGTGGGCAGGCCGATGGCGTCGGTGAAGCAGCCGATGCGCACGGCGTCGGCCCCGCCCACGGCGCCCGCGAAGCCGGCGGCGGTGAGGCGCAGCAGGTTGGTCCACGGGTCCAGCCTGCTGAGCATGCGCTGCGAGGAGCGGGCCTCGATGCGGACCGGGACATCCGCGCCGCAGGCGGCGGTGATGCGCGCCCAGATGGCCTTGGCGGCGCGGACCTTGGCGACGCCGGTGAAGTATTCGCCGTCCAGGCTGACGCCCAGGGTGATCCCGGCCAAGGCCTTGTCCATGGGCAGGCCGGCGCGGACCAGGGCCTTGGCGTAGGCGATGGCGGCGGCGGCCATGACCCCTAGCTCCTGGGAGTCGGCGGCCCCGGCCTCATGCGCGGCGCGGCCGGAGGCCAGGAACAGCTCGGCCTTGGGATAGGACTGGACCAGCCGCGCCGCGACGGTGGCGGCGCTGACGATGTGGCTTTCGATCGGCCCGGGGCTGATCCCGGCCTGCGCCCAGGCGGTCAGAGGATCGAGATGGAAGGCGAGGGGGGCGGCGGGGGCGTTCTTGGCCAGGGGCGCGAGCCAGTCGGCGGCCCTGGGGCCGAGAAAGCCGGCCTCCAGCGCCACGGGAGCCATGTCCACATAGACGCCGTCCAGCACGCGGGCGAGGTCGGAGGCGGCGCCCACGGCGATCCCGTCCTGGCCGGTCGGATCCAGGCGCAGGGTGACGGAGACAGCGCCGTTCTCCAGATCCTTCAGAGCCTCGGCGTTGGCGCGGGCGGGATCGGGATGGGCGACGGCGACGCGGATGTCCCAGGGGACCCGCGGATCGCGCGGGCGGAGGTCGCGGACCACGTCCGGCGCCTCGGTGTAGAGTGGCTGGATCGAAAGGCCGTCATAGGTGCGGCGGACCAGCCGCTTGCCGAAGTCGGCGCCCTTCAAGGTCTTGTCGACCAGACCCATCCAATCGGCGTGGGAGGGCGGGGTGAAATCGTCCGCCAGCTTGAGGGTTTCGTCAGCCAACCTGCTTGCTCCCGCCGCGATGCAGCATTTTTTCTTCGGTCATGCGCCCCGTCCCCAAGGTCAGTCAAGCGGTGCTTGCGCGCTTGGAACAGACGTTTTACTTACATCGTACATCAATAAGCCGTCGGGAGAGACGACCATGGCCCTGCCGCCCATTCTGCGTGACCGCCTGCGCCTGCCGATCATCTGCTCGCCCATGTTCATCGTTTCCGGGCCGGAGCTGGTGCTGGCCCAGTGCAAGGCGGGGGTGGTGGGTTCGTTCCCGTCGCTGAACGCGCGGCCGATCTCGCAACTGGACGAATGGCTGCACCAGATCACCGAAGAGCTGGCGGCCTATGACAAGGCCAATCCCGACGCGCCGAGTGCGCCCTTCGCGGTGAACCAGATCGTCCACAAGTCCAACAGCCGCCTGGAGGAGGATGTGGAGCTGTGCGTGAAGCACAAGGTTCCGATCATCATCACCTCGCTCGGCGCACGTGAGGACCTCAACCACGCGGTCCATTCCTATGGCGGGATCACCCTGCACGACGTGATCAACAACCGCTTCGCCCACAAGGCCATCGAGAAGGGCGCCGACGGCCTGATCCCGGTGGCGGCGGGCGCGGGCGGCCATGCGGGGGTGCTGTCGCCCTTCGCCCTGCTGCAGGAGATCCGCGAGTGGTTCGACGGGCCGGTCGCCCTGTCCGGCGCTATCGCCCACGGCCGCTCGATCCTGGCGGCGCAGGCGGCGGGCGCGGACCTGGGCTATGTGGGCTCGGCCTTCATCGCCACCAAGGAAGCCAATGCGGTCGAGGGTTACAAGCAGATGATCGTCGACAGCGGCGCGGACGACATCGTCTATTCGAACCTGTTCACCGGGGTGCACGGCAACTATCTGGCGCCGTCGATCGTGGCGGCCGGCCTGGACCCCGCCAACCTGCCGGTCAGCGACCCGTCGGCCATGAATTTCGGCTCGGGCGGCAACTCGGCGAAGAAGGCCTGGAAGGATATCTGGGGCGCCGGCCAGGGCGTGGGGGCGGTGAAAGACGTGCTGTCCGCCGGCGACCTGATCGCCCGCATGTCGGCCGAGTACGAGGCCGCCAAGGCCGAACTGGCCGCCAAGACCGCTCTGACTGGCGGCCGCTCTTTGGCTTTCGCCGCCGAATAAGGCGGGGATAGCCGACGACAAATCCGCCCCCGCCGGGGCGGCCTGATGCTGGGCGTCTTTTCCGGAACGGAGAGACGCCCTTGTCCGATGACGCGACGCCCCGCCTGGGGCTGCCCTACCTGGCGGCCGGCCAGGCCCAGAAGCATGTCACCCTCAACGAGGCCCTGAGCCGTCTGGACGGGCTGGTGCAGCCGGCCGTGGCCAGCCGCGCGACGGCGGCTCAGCCGGCGAGCCCGGCTGACGGAGTTCTGCATATCCTGCCCGCCGGCGCCACGGGGTCGGACTGGTCCGGCCGCCCGGCTGGAACCCTGATGCGGTTCGAGACGGGGGCGTGGGAGGTGCTGCCGGTCCAGCCGGGCTTCCTGGCCTGGATCGCCGACGAGCAGGTGCTGGCCGTTCGTACGGAAGCCGGCTGGACCGCGCTGTCCTCCACCTTCCGCAACCTGACCGCCGCCCTCTCGCCCAGAGGCGCGGCGACGCGGTTCGAGATTCGCGAGCAGGAACTGACCTTGGCGGGCGGCAGCGTGGTCAGCACGGTGGTCATTCCGTCGCGCGCCATCGTCCTGGGCGTCTCCACCCGCACGACCCAGACAGTGACTGGGGCGAGCAGCTATAGCTGCGGCGTGGCGGGGGAGGCGGGCAAGTTCGGCTCGCTGCTCGGCGCGGCCCTTGGCAGCACGAACATCGGGGTGGTGGGGCCGACCGCATTCTATGCCGACACGCCGGTGGTGCTGACCGCCGCGGGCGGCGCCTTCACCGGCGGCAAGGTAAGGCTGTCGATCCACCTGATGACCTTCGATGGGGCGGCGGCATGAGCGTGTCACCCCGCGAAGTCCCCGTTGCCGCCTATAAGCTGGTCATGGCCTGGGAGGGGCTGCGGCTGGAGGCCTATCGCGACTCCGGCGGCGTCTGGACCGTGGGGTACGGCCATACGGGGCAGGGCTTTGGCCAGGGCTTCAGGATCAATCCCGCGATCGCCCGGGCCTGGCTGGTCGAGGATGTGCTGACGGCTGGCGAACGCCTGGAGAGGCGCATCGGCCGGGAGGCGGTCGACCGCCTGAACGACAACCAGTACGCGGCCCTGCTGTCCTTCGTCTTCAACCTGGGCGCCGGAGCGGAGTGGACGATCTGGAGGCTGCTGTGTGAGGGGCGGCTAGACGAGGTCCCCAATCAGATGGCGCGTTTCGTCCATGCGGGAGGCGTCCGCCTGAAGGGGCTGGTCAATCGGCGGGCGGCCGAGATCAAGCTTTGGCGATCTGAGGCGGCGTAACCATACCTGCCGCTGGCGCTAACGCATTTATGGCCTACATTGATCTCAGACGAGGAGGCCGAGATGGGCGTGAATGTGCGCAATGCGGTGGTTCAGAACGAAGGGCGGACGGTCGCGTCTGCGCATTTCGTCGCCGCCCAGGGCCTCAGCCAGACCGACAAGGTCGCGGCCCTGTCTGCGCTCGTGAACGACGCCGCCGCCACCCTGGGCCTGCCCTTCCAGGGACCTGAGGCGGCGGAGGTTCTCTATCAGATCGCCGATGAGCGTGCGGGGGCCACCAGCATCGCCTTCGAGAACAATCCGACGCCTGAGGTCGAGCCTGAGCCGGCCGATCAGCCGCTGCACCAGCGTCTATGGAATACGGTTCACACCCGCACTGTGATCATCGCGGCCAGCGCCCTGGTGTTCGGCGCACTGGTCGGGGCCGTGCTGCGCGGCGCCTAGTCGCGAAATCGCTGAGAAACTTTGCTGTAGATCAAAGTGTTGTCTCTCCGATTTACTAGGAGAGGTGTATGTATTTTGAATTGTGCAAATATAGTTTGTGCAACTTAAAGTTGATGCCTGTAGC
The DNA here is from genome assembly GCF_029543125.1 of Caulobacter segnis. Classification (GTDB taxonomy): domain Bacteria; phylum Pseudomonadota; class Alphaproteobacteria; order Caulobacterales; family Caulobacteraceae; genus Caulobacter; species Caulobacter segnis_D. The sequence continues at coordinate 141,020 of NZ_JARQWW010000005.1, read as the reverse complement.
CTTCACTAGCATTTCCACGACGTGGCGTAGTTGAAATGGCGGAAGATGTTCAGGGGCTGCTTTCCCGCATCAATCAGCCGAACCTGCGTTATTTGACTTTCTCGGATCCGGAGGATGGCCCCGAGACGCGGCCTGCGTCGGTTGAAAGCCTGAAAGGCGGTGAGACCGATCTTCAGGCCTCGCCGCCGCCGAACAAAGGCGGACTTCTGAGGAAGTATCGCGACACGCCGCCCCGAGGTCCCGTTGCGGTTCCGGGGAGCGATGCGATCCCGCTGAAGCCCTTGTTTGCGCACTATGCCCGGTTGATGCAGCAGAAGACGCGGCGGCGCGGCTGAACTATTTGCTCCGCCGAAGCAGCGCCTTGGCGCCGAGGGCTGCAAAGCCCGCAAGCAGGCCCCAGAAGGCGGCGCCGAGGCCGAAGAGCGCCAGACCCGAACCTGTGGCCAGGAAGGTGATGGTCGCGGCGTCGCGATCCTCCGGCGTCGCCAGCATGGTCTCCATGGCGCCGATCAGGGCGGGGACCAGAGCGATGCCCGTCAAAGACAGAATCACCGACGAGGGCAGGGCCAGGAACAGCCGAACCAGGGCCGGGGCGAAGAAGGCCAGCACAAGATAGAAGCCGGCGTAGATGAGGCCCACCGTCCAGCGCTTGGTCTTGTCCGGATGAGCGTCCTGGCTGGTGCAGATGGCGGCGGTGATGGCCGCCAGGTTGACCGCATGAGCTCCGAACGGTGCGGCGATCATAGTGGCGACGCCGGTCCCCACCAGCAGCGGTCCAGGCTTGGGCTCGTAACCGGCCGTGCGGAGAACGACGAGGCCGGGAAGGTTCTGCGACACCAGCGTCACCAGGAACAACGGCAGGGCGATGCTGATGATCGCCCGGGCGTCGACAGCCGGAACCACGGGCGCCAAGGCGCCGAAAGTTGCGCCCGGAGCGAGCTGGCCGATGTCGCCGCGGAAAAGGGTGAGGCCGACGCCCACGACGAGAACCAGCGGCAGGGCGTAAAGCGGCGCGCGTTGCCGGGCCGCGAGGAACACCGCCACCAACAGGGTGACCAGCAGCGGATCGACCGCCGCGACCTTGAACAGGCCCAGGCAGAAGGGCAGCAGGACGCCTGCCAGCATGGCGGAGGCGACGGACGCCGGAATTTTCGCCGCCAGACGTCCGAGGGCAGGCACCAAGCCCAGCACCGCCATGAAGAGGCCGGCCGCCAGAAACGCCCCGACCGCCGACGGCCAGGCGAGGCCAGAGGCTGTGGCGGCCAGAAGCGCGGCGCCGGGCGTGGACCACGCCAGAACGATGGGCATTCTCACGCGGAAAGACAGCAGCCCGCCGGCGATGGCGATTCCCAGGCAAAGCGCGGTGACCGCTGACCCGGCCTGCTCCACCGAAGCGCCGAGGGTGCGCATGGCCTGGACCACCAGCGCCACGGTTCCGCCGAATCCGATCAGGGCGGCGATGAGGGCCGAGGACCAGGCGGGAATCGGGGGCAGGCGGCGAAGCATGATTCACCTATCCCATTTTTCGCACGGGGCATCAGTCCGGGCGCTGAGCGCGCAGGGGAATCCGCGTCTCTGAGAGCGATTTGATCAGATTGTCTGGAAAGTGGCGGGGGCCCAGATCGATGATCTGGGCCCCCGTGGTGCCGCCGGGCAGGATTGAACTGCCGACCTCAGCCTTACCAAGCCGTCCTAAGGCTACGCTAAAGTGCGAAAAAGCACGATAAATCATTGACTTAGGTTTTTCGTGTGCGAAGCTATTCGCGCTTACTAGCCGCCGCGCGCTTACTATGTGCTTACTGGAAGGGCGCGGGCTGGGGTCGCAAGTTCAATAGCCTGGAGGCCCTCATGGGCGCCCGCGTCAAACTCACCAAGCGGCTCGTGGACGCCGCCACCGCCCGGTCCCAAGATTATTTCATCTGGGATAGCGAAGTCGTCGGCTTCGGCCTCAAGGTCACCCCCGCGGGACGTCGCACATACGTGGTGCAATATCGGGTGGAGGGACGGTCGCGCCGCTTCAACATCGGCCTGCATGGCTCACCCTGGACCGTCGAGACCGCCCGGGGGCGGGCGCTGGCCTTGCAGGGCAAGGTTGTCGAAGGCTCGGATCCTCAGGCCAAGAAGGCCGTAGATCGCAAGGCGATCACCATCGCCCAGATGTGCGAGCTATACCTGACCGAAGGACTGGCGACGCGTAAGCCAGGATCGGTGGCGACGGCCCGGTCGGATTTGGACAATCACATCAAGCCGATGATCGGAGCGGTCCGGGCCGCCTCTGTCACACCCGAAGATGTCGACAAGCTTCTTCTGGACATCGCCGCAGGGAAGTCCGCCGTCCGTCGGCGGACGGGCAAGCGGCGCGGCGTGTCGCGGGTGAGGGGCGGCAAGGGCGCCGCCAACTCAGCGATCGCGACCTTGGGCGCCGCCTTCACCTTCGCCATTCGGCGTGGCGTGCGGCCTGACAATCCCGTGCGGGGCGTCCGCAAATTTCCGGAGAAGAAGCTGGAGCGGTTCCTGTCGCCCCGGGAGCTGGCGCGCCTAGGCGAGGCCCTAGCGGCCGCCGAGGCGCTTGGGGTCGAAAACCCCTTCGCCGTCTACGCCATCCGTTTGTTGGTGCTCACCGGCTGCCGCAAGAACGAAATCCTAGGGCTTCACCGCGTCTGGATCGACACTCATAACCGCTGCCTGCGTCTGCCCGACAGCAAGACTGGCTCCAAGGTCGTCCATCTCGGGGCCGCCGCGCTTGAGGTGATCCAAGGAATTCCTGAGGTGGTCGGCAATCCGTATCTTCTGCCCGGTCGCGGAGAGGTAGGGCGTCTCGCCGATCTGCAGTCGGCCTGGGAGCGCATCCGGGCCGCCGCCGGGCTGCAGGATGTCCGCATTCACGACCTGCGGCATGCCTTCGCAAGCTTGGGTGTCGCAGGCGGCGACAGCTTGGTGATCGTCGGAGCCTTGCTTGGCCATCGCACGGCCTCCACGACCCAGCGCTATTCCCACCTGGCCGATCATCCCCTGAAAGCCGCCGCCGACCGCATCTCCCATGAGGCGGCGACGATGATGGGGCTTAAGGCGGCCGCTGAGCCCAAGCCGCTTCGCGCGGTAGCGGCGGCCCCGGCGCCGGGGCAGGGTGGTCTGCTGGGTGCTGTGGTGGAGACCAAGTGGCTCGATACGCCAGCCGCGGCGGCCTATCTGGGTCACACCGTGGGAACGCTGCAGACCTATCGGTGGATGGGCACCGGGCCGCGGTTCAGGAAAATCGGACGGCGGGTGGTCTATGCGCAGGGGGATCTCGATGCGTGGCGAAACCTCGCTGCGAATGCGGCCTGATATCTTTGAGATGTGAATTCCAAAAAGGAATTATCCAACAATTAGATGAGCGATATGAATGTCGGGTTTTTGCATATCCATTTTGTCGGGTTTTTGATAATATGATTGTCGGGTTTTTGCAGAGAGGTCTTTGCATGGCTTCACAATCTTTGAAGCAGAAAATGGCTAGCAGGATCGCCAAGGCGCACCGCGACGTCTTTCTGCCGCGCGATTTTCAAGCCTTCGCCGGCGAGGATCAGGTGTTGAGAGCCCTTCGTCAGTTGGTCGCCGACGGACGCCTGTTTCGTATGGGTTATGGCGTTTATGTGCGAGCCACCGTGTCGAGCCTGAGCGGCAGGCCCATGATTGACAGCCCCAACGGTTTTGCAGGCGCGGCGCGTCAAGCCTTGACGAGGCTGAAGGTGGATTGGGAGCCGAGCGATAACGAGCGGGCCTACAACGAAGGCCGCAGCACCCAAATCCCCGTCAATCCGACGGTGAAGATCAAAGGTCGGTTCAGTCGAAAGCTGTCCGATGGACGTCGGGAGCTGCGCCTTGAAAGATCGGCCTGACGAGCGTCTCCTTCGCGAAGTCCAGGAGTTCCATGGCCTTCCTTCGGCGGCCTTGGTCGAGAAGGACTGGCACGTCGTTCGAGCGTTGAGCGCAATCCACGACGTATCTCTGGAAGGCATGGGGCTGGCCTTCGGCGGCGGCACGGCATTGGGTCGCGCTCATCGGCTGATCAAGCGGATGTCGGAGGATATCGACTTTCGGATCGTGGGAGCCGAGGGGAAGGGCGGGAGGGCTCTGACGCGTTTCCGCCAAGAGGTGACCCGGCGGCTGGAAGCGGCCGGCTTCGACGCCGAGCGGCGGCATGTCGATCATCGCGACACCTATGTTCGTTACGACCTGCCTTACGCGCCGATCATCAAGGGCGACGGCGTCCTGCGCCCAGAGATTAAGATCGAGCTGTCGGCGGGCTTTCCTGTTCGGAGGCCGACGATCGAGCTTGCAGTCAGCTCATTCGTCGCCGAGGCCCGCAGAGCCGGGCCAGAGCTCGTGTCTGTGCGATGCGTTTCGCTGGTCGATACGGGAGCGGACAAGTTTGTTGGTCTGGCGCGCAGAGCGGGGAAGGCCTACAGCCGCGGTGAGGAGCTTGATCCTACCTTGGTGCGGCACGTGTATGACCTGCACTGCTTGCGAGGCGCCTGCGATCTAAACGATCTCGTGGCGCTGGCCGTCGAAGTCATGGATGCGGAAAAAGCGCGCGGCGCCGAAGCCTATCAAGCTGACCCCATGGCCGAGACCTTAGCGGTGATCGCAAAGCTGTCCGAGGACAAGCTCTTCGTGGATGGGTATGGCCGGCTCATGGACGACATGGTCTTTGGCGACAAGCCGTCCTTCGGTGCAGCCTGGGGCGTGGTGACCGAAATCTGCTCCGCCGTGGTCGGCCTCAAAGCGGAGCCGGCGAAGTGCCACGTCTGAGAAGTGCGGCGCGCGTAGAATTCCCCCAATTCAAGCCCTTGCCGGAAGGACGGTTCGGACCTTTTCATTGAGGTTTTCGTCCTCTCCGATCACGAAGGGGAAGGTGGGTTGGTCAAACAGCGGCGAAGCCATGGAGACCTCCACCTTCCGCAGCGTTTCAGTGGACCGATTGGCGATGCCGAAGACCACAGCATCCTGGCCGAGGTGCCCGCGCGCGACGGCGAGCAGCTCTGCGTCGGGCGACGTCACCGTCATGGATTGGAACACTGCGCCCAAGACAGCCGCCAACTTAGGTCGCAAAAGCAGGTTCTCGTCGACCGCGCGAGTAGGCGAGATGAAGGTGAGCGCTGCATCGACGTCTTGAAAGCCTGCCTTGAGGGTAGCCTTGTCGGACTGGGAAAAGGAAGCCGCTTCCAATGTGGCTGCGTCCAGCTTGGATTGATCTGCCTGCGGCGTAACGAAGTAGTTTTCGATCGCGCCAGCGCGAAGGATGTAGCACCCCAGCTCACCGAGAATTCCGAGGAGTGCTTGGTATCGCAGGCTGAGGGCCTCGGCAGGGGCCGCCGCAGCGCCGCCAAAGCTCTTGGGCGATGTCAGAACGCGCGCGAGCGTCAGTCGCTTCTTGCCTGTCTCCTCAGCGGCGTCTTTGAACCAGGCCGGATAGGCCGCAGCCGCTTCGTCAACCGCATCTTTGTGCTTGCCCATGAAGGCCACGAGGTCGGTCCGCAGGTCCCGATCGAGCTTTGCGACGCTGCCATGTCCGGCTTTGCCTGCCACCGTCTCCGCACTGGGCAGGTTGCTGAAGAAGTTCACCAGCGTGTTGTCATCAGCCAGCGCATCGAGGTCGGCCAGCACGGCGACGGTCTTGCCCATTAGGGTGAAAAGCTTGGCGACCTCGGGAAACTGCCCCTTCCCACCCACGGGTAGAATTTGAACGTTTCGAGCCATAAGCGGCGTACCCAGGGAACGGGCAAGTTCGGCGGCCACGATCTCATCACTGGGGCCTTCCACCAACAGCACCCGCTGCGCGAACATGGCCATGCGGTGGGTTGCGCCGAGACGCGCGACCGTGGCCGCCACCTTCTTGTTTCGCAGCAACGCTTCACCGGCTTCGACCTGCTTGGGAGGGGAGGCAATGTCGTTGAAGAAGACAAGTCCCGGCAGATCGTCAGCAGCCCGGAGGGACAGCAGGCCTGGGGCGTGGGTGGCGATGATGATCAGCTTCTTGTTCGGCTCGGCCGGATCGCCCGCCACGGTCGCCATCTCTTCGAGAAGGAAGGCTTGGTGCTGTGGGTGGAGCGAAATCTCGGGCTCATCGATGAGCAGCGCCCCGATCTCGTCGTTGTGGATGGCCGCAAGAAGAGCCACCAGCTGTAAGATGCCGCTCGCCTCGACGTTGGCGGGGTATGGGCCGCCGCCTTTCAAAGGGCTGAACCGCGGGCTAAGCCCGGACTGTGACCATTGAAGCTCGATGCTTCGATCCAGCAATTGCTGCAGTCGAGCCTCGACCTTGAGCTTTAGATCTGCACGACGGCTGAGCGCCATGATGTCGCCGGTGACGCTTTCGATCTCCGACCATTGGTTGAGGTAGCTCGCATTCCCGACGGCGGCATCATCTCTCTCCAGATGGCCAGGGTGCATCATGGCTGACCTGTACTGCTCAAAGGGGCTGGCGCGCCCCGCCGATAGAAAACGGCGCTTTTTCCCGGCGAGCACGGGCGTGGCGGAAAGAATGGAGCTGATTGACCGCAACGCCCTGGTTTTGCCGCTCCCATTGGGGCCCACCAAGGTGGTGATGCCAGGGCGTAGCTTGATGTGGCCGTGAATTGCGCCGCTAACCCCTAGGAGGGGAACGCCGAGCGGCCACTCGAGGGTCTTTGGTGGGGGCGTAGAAGTCATCGGCGCAGTCCATGCTCAGAAGCTTGGCCATTGGGGGCTTGACCGTAGCCCGTCAACAACCAAGCCGCGACCTCAGTGGATTCACACACGCTGCGGCATATTCTCCACGGGGCGACCTCGCGGTCATGTTCTAGTCTGCGTCAATGAGCAGAAGATCATCCGCCCCGACCGCCGACGCGGTCCATCACACCGCGATCATCGGGAGTGCTGTGGCCCAGTGGTCAAAGCTGGCCTGGGACGCTCAGGTGTTCCACGACATCCAAGTCAACTATCCAGATGAGCCTGAACCGCTTTGCTATGCCGCGATCAATGTGTGCATCGCCGCGCAGAGCTTACCGGATTGGGTCGAGGCTACGCTGGTCAAGCGCCAACGCAGAGGTGGTCCCAAATTCAACAAGGCCGCCTTCAAAGCGCTCGTCGCTCAAGAACTGCCGACCCAAGCGGTATGTGAGGCCATCGCCAATACGGCCAAGCATGCCAATCTAAGACAGAGCGGGTGGCCGGGCGGAGAAGTGCGTCTGATTTGGTACGAAGGCGATGAGGATATCCCGCCAGGCTATGTGCTCGAGCATTTCAGCAAAGACCCCGATAGGTGCTCAGTCGCTGTGAGCAGCTTCGACGCCTTGTGCAGCGGCTGGTGGAGAGTGCTTGAGAAGATGCAAATGACCGAGGACGCTCCAGCCATGCCAAAATGGCGGCAACGGCAGGTCCGTCGCACTTTTGGGCAAGCGCTGGACGATGCTCTCGCTGGCAATCTCGCCAGCGAAGCCGCGTTCGCGACCTAAAGGCCGGAGCGGCGTCGCGCACAGGCGCGCTCACAGCCGAAATCTACTGCTTTGGCCCCGTTGTCGTCGCGTGCGCTGTGTCATGAGCGGCATTCTGCCAAGCGGGTTCGCAGTGGGCTTCACGCACTTCATCGCGCGATCTGCCGATTTTCCGCTATCAATATTCGAAGATTCCGATATCGTCGAAATACCGAAATCAACGGGGAGTTGTTCGATGAAGGGCTGGGTAATGGCGGCGGTTTTGGCCGCAATGGCGTCGAGTGCGCAGGCCGCGGACGCGGTCGGGGCGACGCCTGGCGTTGCAGTAAAGGGGGAGGGCCGCTGGCAGATGCAGTGCCGCATGGTCGTCGATGGACTGAACCAGACCGTTATCCTGTCGGCGCAGCGGGCCAGCTTCGCAAATAGCAAGCTGACCCAGTCGGAATGCACCTACCGTGGCGCATCAGACTCGGCGCTCGAGATTGCTGTGGTGGGTGCTGAAGCCTGCCCGTTTGGCGAAGCTGCTGGAGGCGCCTGCACATTGACGACCTCCAAAGGTTCTGGATCGTTCAAATTCCGGGTGCCAAGGGCGCATTAGGCCTCCATCGAGAGAGCATGATTGTGGGGCGGCTCATTTCCGCTATGGATGAACTATGGAAATGAAGCCTGCGGTCACTGCTCTCTCCGCCCTCGCGCACCAAGGGAGGCTTTCGACCTTCCGGATGTTGGTGCAGGCGGGACGCGAAGGCATCGCGGCCGGCGAGATCGCCCGCCGCCTTGAGGTTCCCCCCAACACCTTGTCGTCCAATCTGACGATCCTGGCCAATGCCGGACTGATCGACAGCCGTCGAGAGGGCCGCTCGGTGATCTACTCGGCCCACTTCGAGGCGATGACCGCGCTGCTGGAGTACCTGATGCAGGATTGCTGCGCAGGCTCGCCGGAAATCTGCGCCTCCCTCGCCGACATCGTCTTGCGCAGCCAATGCCGGCCTGAAGCCAATGCTTAGCGCTCAGGCTGGCGTGCGCTTGCGGACGGCGACGCGCGTCGACGCTGCTGCTATGGCCGAAATCTACAATCAGGGCATTGAGGATAGGGTCGCCACCTTCGAGACCTCTGCGCGATCAACGGAGCAGATGGCCGGCTGGTTCGAGGCGGGGGCGCCTATCGTGGTCGCCGAGGTCGACGGGGAAGTGGCCGGCTTCGCCGCCGCCTTCGCCTACTCAGATCGCTGCTGCTACGCCGGAATCTACGAGTTCAGCGTCTATGTTCACCGCAACTGGCGAGGCCAAAAGGTGGGCGAGGCGGCCATGGGCGCGTTGATCGACGCCGTTCACTCCGCCGGCGGCTGGAAGCTTCTCTCGCGGATTTTCGTGGAGAACAGCGCCAGCCGCGCCTTGATGGCCAAGGTCGGCTTCAAGGAGATCGGCGTGCATGAAAAGCACGGCAAACTCGACGGTGTCTGGCGCGACTGCGTGATCGTCGAGCGCCTGATCGCCGAGAACATCTCCTAGACCTTTAGGTCACAGCCGGACCAGCTCGCCATCTTCCTTCGTGAAGCTGTCGGGCCTGCGGTCGAGCAGATCCAGCACCGCCTCGGATGGCCGGCACAGCTTCACGCCCCTCGGCGTGACGACAATCGGCCGGTTCACAAGGATCGGATGGGCGATCATCGCCTCAAGAATGGCCTCGTCAGAGACGGTGGGATCGAGCAAGCCAAGTTCGGCGGCAGGCGTCCCCTTGTCGCGCAGGATGTCGCGCGGTCTTGCGTTCATAGCCGTCAGCAGCTCGTCGAGCTGTTCGCGCGACCACCCCGTCTGAAGATACTCGATCACCTGTGGCCGGTAGCCGGCGGCTTGGACCATGGCGACGGTGTTGCGCGACGTGCCGCAGGCGGGGTTATGGAAGATGGTGATGGGAAAATCAGTCATGGGGCTCACCTCGTGATCGGCGGGGCGCAACGCGCCGCCACCCGTTGGACCGCAGCGCCGCGCTCGTACCATCCCTTGGAGCGGTTCACGATGGCCACCACGGTCAGCATGACCGGCACCTCGATCAGCACGCCGACCACGGTCGCCAAAGCCGCGCCCGAGGAGAACCCGAACAGACTGATGGCGGCGGCCACGGCCAGTTCGAAGAAGTTGCTGGCGCCGATCAGGGCCGAAGGCCCCGCCACGCAATGGGCCTCGCCGGTGGCACGATTGAGAAAGTAGGCAAGGCCAGCGTTGAAATAGACTTGGATCAGGATCGGCACGGCCAGAAGGGCGATGATCGCCGGCTGCGAAATGATCTGCTCGCCCTGGAATCCGAACAGCAGAACCAGTGTCGCCAGTAGAGCAGTCAGGGACACCGGCCCTATGCGGCCAAGCACACGTTGAAGCGCGGCGTCGCCGCCTTGCTTGAGCAGCATCGTACGCAGCACCTGGGCCAGCACGACCGGAACGACGATGTAGAGGCCCACCGACAGCATCAAAGTCGCCCAAGGCACCGTGATGGCCGATAGGCCCAGCAGTAGGCCGACGATTGGCGCGAAGGCGACGATCATGATGGCGTCGTTCACCGCCACTTGGCTAAGCGTGAAGTGCGGCTCGCCACGGGTAAGGTTGCTCCAGACGAAAACCATGGCCGTACACGGAGCCGCCGCCAGCAGGATCAGGCCGGCGATGTAGCTGTTGATCTCGCCGGCCGGCAGATAGGGCCGAAAGAGGTAGCCGATGAAGACGGCGCCCAGGGCCGCCATGGAGAACGGCTTCACCGCCCAGTTGATGAAGAGCGTGACGCCGATCCCGCGCCAGTGACGGCCGACCTGACGCATAGCGCCAAAATCGACCTTCATCAGCATGGGGATGATCATCAGCCAGATCAGCGCCGCCACCGGCAGATTCACATTGGCGACTTCAGCCCCGCCGACGGCCTGGAAGACTCCGGGGAACAGGTGCCCAAGGCCAACGCCAGCGACGATGCAAAGGGCGACCCAGACCGTCAGGAAGCGCTCGAAGCGCGACATGGCCTGTTTGCCTTCGGCGGGGGAGGGCGGCTCGATGCTCATTGGGCAGCCTCGTCGGCGCGAGTCTGATCGGCGATTTCGCGCAGCTTGGTCTGGAGCGACATGCGGTCGATGGAGGCCAGCGGCAGGTTGAGGAAGAGGCGGATGCGGTTGCCCAGCATGCGCGCCGTATCGGAGAACGCTGCGGCGATCTCGGCCTCGCTGCCTTCGACGGCGGCCGGATCGGGCAGGCCCCAGTGCGCGGTCATCGGCTGGCCCGGCCATATGGGGCAGACTTCGCCGGCGGCGTTGTCGCAGACGGTGAAGATGAAATCGAGTTGCGGCGCGTCCGGCCCGGAGAACTCGTCCCAAGCCTTCGAGCGGAAATCGTCGAAGTTGAAGCCGAGACCTTCGACGATAGGACGGGTGTGTGGATTGACCCGTCCGTTTGGCATCGAGCCCGCCGAATAGGCTTTGAAGCGGCCCTGGCCCTCGGCGTTCATCAGCGCCTCGGCGAGGATCGAGCGCGCCGAGTTGCCGGTGCAAAGGAAGAGGACGTTATAGACCTTGTCGCTCATGGTTCTTTCCTCAGGCGCAGGCGCCTTCGCCCGCGCAGCTTTTGCTGGCGATGGCGAGGAGTGGGGCGCAGATTTCGGGGGAGCCCCCACAGCAGTCCTCCATGAGGAAAGCCAGCAGCTCCCTCATGGCGTCGTACTGGGCGGTGTAGATGATGGATCGGCCGTCGCGCCTGGACTGGACCAGACCGGCGTGGCTCAGCACGTTCAGGTTTGCCGACAGGGTGTTGGACAGAACGCCAAGCCGGCGTGCGATCTCGCCCGCCGCCATACCTTCTGGTCCGGTCTGGACAAGGAGGCGGAAGGTCGAAAGGCGGCCCTCGTGAGCGAGGGCGGCAAGGCCGGACGCGGCGCTACTGATTTCCATATTTCCGGTGTAGTGGAAATATAAGACGAATTGAAGTCGCCTTTTGCGATTTCGCTCTCCAGTTCACCATTCAGTTCCTGCAACGCTTGGGCTCAAATGAGGAAAAGGTCCGCGCTTCCGTCACTGAGATAGCCGGTGGCGATGGCTGCCGATCCTCTGCTGAAGCGGGTGCGCCCGCGCGCCGACCAAGGAGCCCGATGATGGCGTGGACGAGAAGGCTTACGACTGCGGCCCTGGCGGGCGTCGCGATCTTGTCTGCGTCGGCGGCCATGGCCGAGGCGCCCAGCCGCGGCGAAATCCTTTGGGATCGCTACGGGGTGCCTCACGTCTACGCCAAGGACGAGGCGGGCGCCTTCTACGGGTTCGGATACGCCCAGGCGCAGAACCACGCCGACATCATCATCCGCCTCTATGGCGAGGCCCGGGGAAGGGCGGCCGAATATTGGGGAGAGAGCGGCGTCGAATCCGACAAGTGGATGCTGGCCAACGACGTGCCCGAGCGGGCGGTCAAGTGGCGCGAGCAGCAAACCCCGCAGTTTCGCAAGAATCTCGACGCCTTCGCCCAAGGCATCAACGACTACGCCCGCGCGCACCCCGACAAGATCAGCCCCGAGGTGAAGGCGGTTCTGCCCGTGAGCGGCGTGGACGTGATGGCCCACGCCCACCGACTGATGAACTTCATCTACATCGCGCCCCAGGCCGCCACGATGGGCAGCGATGCGTCCAGCAACAACGGCTCCAACGCCTGGGCGGTGGCGCCCTCCAAATCCGCCAGCGGCGCAACGATGTTGCTGGCCAATCCGCATCTTCCCTGGCCGACCAGCTACTTCACCTATTTCGAAGCGGACCTGAACGGGCCGGGCTTCAAGATGTATGGGGCCACCCAGGTCGGCTTGCCGGTGCTGCGCTTCGCCTTCAACGACCGCATGGGGTTCACCAACACCGTCAACACCCTCGTCGGCTCGACGAACTACCAGCTGACGCCCAAGGATGGCGGCTACCTGTTCGACGGCGAGGTTCTCCCCTTCGAGACACGCAGCAAGACCTTCAAGGTCAAACAGGCCGACGGCGGCCTTCGCACGCAGACGCTGGAGTTACGAAGCTCCGTCCACGGGCCGGTCTTCGAGCGCAAGGATGGCGCGCTGGTGGCCTTGAGGGTCGCTGGCCTCGATCGGCCAGGCGGGCTCGCCCAGTACTGGGACATGGGCAAGTCGAAGAGCTTCGCCGAGTTCGAGACGATCCTCAAACGCCTGCAAGTGCCCAAGTTCAACATCATCTATGGCGACCGCGAGGGCCACATCCAGTTTCTGGACAACGGCATCTTGCCCAAGCACGCCCAAGGCGACTTGAAGTACTGGTCGGGACTGGTGCCGGGCGACACCTCAGCGACCCTGTGGAGCGACGTCCACGGCTATGAGGATCTGCCCAAGGTCACAGACCCCGCGACGGGCTTCGTCCAGAACGCCAATGATCCGCCGTGGCTTGCGACCTATCCGCAGGCGATCAAGCACGGCGACTTTGCGCCCTACGTCGCTAACAACGGACCCATGTCGCTGCGCGCCCAATGGTCGGTCAAACTGCTGGACCAGCCGGGCAAGATCAGCTTCGACGACTTCGTCAGCCGTAAGCTGTCCACCCATACGCTGATGGCCGACCGCGTCCTGCCGGATTTGCTCGAGGCGGCGCGGTCCGATCCGGATCCGCAGGTGCAGGAGGCCGTCCGCCTGCTGACGGCCTGGGACCGCAAGACCGAAGCGGCCAGTCGCGCGGCGCTGCTGTTCGAGACCTGGGCGGCGCGCTTTGCGCCCAACAATTTCGCCAGCCAGGCCAACTACAAGGTCAAGTGGTCGGCTGACGCGCCCATCGACACGCCACGCGGCATCGCCGACCCGGCGGCCGCCGTGCAGATGCTCAAAGCGGCGATCGCCGAGACCAAGGAAAAATATGGCGCCCTCGACCGTCCGTTCGGCGAGGTCTCGCGCTTTCATATCGACGACGTGAACCTGCCGGCCAGTGGAGGCTTCGGCAATACGGGCCTGTTCCACACCTTCACCTGGGGGCCGCTGAAAGACGGCCAGCGCACGCCCAACCACGGCGAGACCTGGATTTCCCTGGTTGAGTTCTCGCGGCCCATCAAGGCTGTGGGCCTGATGGCCTACGGCAACGCCAGCCAGCCCGGCTCCCCGCATCGCAGCGACCAGCTTAAGCACCTGTCGGATGGGACATTCCGCACGCTTTGGACGACCCGCAAGGCCGTTGAAGCCAACCTTGAGGAGCGGACGGCCTACTAGGGCCGTCCCAGGCGCCGGCCTTTCAGGCCGCGGCCGCTGCGGAGACATCACATCATGCAAGACGACCGCAAGCGGCGGCTGAAGTCGATCATCGGCGGCGCCACGGGCAATCTGGTCGAATGGTACGACTGGTACGTCTATTCGGCCTTCACCCTTTATTTTGCGCCGATCTTCTTTCCCAAGGGCGACAGTACAGCGCAGCTGTTGAACGCCGCGGCCGTGTTTGCGGTGGGCTTCCTCATGCGACCGATCGGCGCCTGGGTTATGGGTGTCTATTCGGACCGCAAGGGGCGCAAGGCGGGCCTGACCCTTTCGGTCTCCTTGATGTGCGGCGGCTCTTTGCTGATCGCGGTCACCCCCGGCTACGCCCAGATCGGCTGGGTTGCTCCGGCTTTGCTGATTTTCGCCCGTCTCATGCAGGGCCTGAGCGTGGGCGGGGAGTATGGGGCGAGCGCCACCTATCTAAGCGAGATGGCCGGACGCGATCGGCGCGGGTTCTTCTCGTCGTTCCAGTACGTCACCTTGATCAGCGGCCAGCTTCTGGCCCTGTCGGTGCTGCTCATCTTGCAGGCCATCCTGCCCGAGCCCGACCTGGAAGCCTGGGGCTGGCGCATTCCCTTCGTCCTTGGCGGGGCCCTGGCGGTGGTGGTCTTTGTTCTCCGGCGCGGCCTGGCCGAGACCACGGCCTTCCAGAATGCTCAGGCCCAAGGCGCGCCCAAGTCCAGCGGTCTGACCCTGTTTCGGCTCTATCCGCGAGAGGCGCTCGTGGTGGTGGCCCTCACCGCCGGCGGCACCTTGGCCTTCTATGCCTACTCCACCTACATGCAGAAGTTCCTGGTCAACACCTCTGGCTTCAGCCGCGAGGCCGCCACCGCGATCACCGCCGCGGCGCTTTTCGCCTACATGCTGATCCAGCCCCTGGCCGGCGCCTTGTCAGACCGGATCGGCCGCAAGCCGCTCATGGTGGCCTTCGGCGTTCTTGGGGTCGCCTTCACCTGGCTGATCTTCACCACACTGTCGCGCACCAACGATCCCTTCGTCGCCTTCGCCATCGTGCTGGGCGCCCTGGTCATCGTCACCGGCTATACGTCGATCAATGCGGTGGTGAAGGCCGAGCTCTTTCCCGCGCACATTCGCGCCCTGGGCGTGGCCCTGCCGTACGCCCTGGCCAACACCATCTTCGGCGGCACGGCCGAGTATGTGGCCCTGTGGTTCAAGGGCAGGGGGCTGGAGAGTGGATTCTACTGGTACGTGACCGCGATGATCGCCGTCTCGCTGGTGACCTATCTGCGCATGCGCGATACGCGCAAACACAGCCAGATCCTCGAGGACTGACGCCAGGCGCGCCAGTCCTCGCCAGGATCTAGGCCGAAGCGGCCTGCGGCTCGTAAGCCAGGGCCCGCAGACCCGTTACGAAGGCGTCGATATTGGCCGCGTTTAGGCCGGCGACATTGATGCGTCCCGAAGCGTCCATGTAGACGGCGTGGTCTTGGCGCATGCGCACGACCTCGTGGTGCTCAAGCGGCAACATGGCGAACATGCCGCGCTGGGCTTCCAACGGGCCAAGGTCGATGCGGCCCAGGTCCAGCGCCGCCAACTGCGCGCGAAGCCCGTTCACCCGCTCGCGCATGTCGGCGATCTCCAGGCGCCAGTCGGCGGTCAGGCCTTCATCCGACAGCACGGTCTTGACGATGGCGGCGCCATGGTCCGGCGGGTTGGACCACAGGAGCCTGGCCTGGCTGGCGGCGACCGCGCCGAAATTGGCCGCGGCCTTGGCCGATTGGGCGACGCCCAGAAGCATGCCGGCCCGGTCACGATAAAGGCCGAAGGTCTTGGAGCAGGACACCGCCATCAGGAGGTTCGGGCACTGGTCGAGGAGCGTGCGAGCGCCCTGGACGTCCTCTTCCAGCCCATCGCCCAGACCCGGATAGGCCAGATCCACAAGCGGCGTCACTCCAGCCTGAGAGGCGGCCGCGGCGACGGCCCCCCACATCTCAGGGTCAAGATCGACGCCTGTGGGGTTGTGGCAGCAGCCATGGATCAGGATGACGTCCCCCGGCGCGGCCTTGGACAGGGCCTGCGCCATAGCGCTCGCGTCGAAACGGCCGGACGCGTCCAGATGCGGGTAGGTCTCCACGCGAAGGCCGCAGGCCTGGACGAGCGGGATATGGGCCGGCCAGGTTGGCGTGCCGATCCAGACCGCGGCCGACGGCGAAGCCTCGGCGGCGATCTGCAAGGCAAGGCGCAGGGCGCCGGTGCCGCCAGGGGTCTGAATTCTCGCCACACGATCGTCCCTCTGCGCCGACAGATCGGGGAAGAAGGCGTCTTGCAGCATTCGGCAGAAATCGGCGTCGCCGGATGGCCCGAGGTAGCCCTTGGAGGTCTGCGTCTCGAGGATCGACCGCTCGGCGGTCTTGACCACGCGCATGATCGGGATCGTCCCAGCTTCATCGCGATAGGTGCCGACGCCCAGATCAACCTTCATCGGCCGCGGATCGGCTTTCATCAGGCGGCCCAGCTCCATGAGCGAGTCCGTCTTGGCCACAGGCAGGCGATCAAGCATTGGCCGCCTCGCGGGGGGTCTCTTCGTGGCGATGGGTCACCATTCGCCTGTGCAGCTTGGTGACGACGCCGCTGCCTGTGCGGGTGCAAAGTCCCGGGATCAGCGCGTGCACGAAACAGGCGATCGAGCCCACCAGCATCGCCGAACCGAACGACACCGCCACACCCATGTGCTCGAAATAGGTCTCACCCACCGACGCGGGGTGATCGCGAAAAAGCCTGTTGAACATGGCGCCTCCTGATCCGGAAAGATTAGCAAATGGCCTCGGGAGGGACGTTCTGAACTTGCATGCAAAATGCGGGTTGCGTGTGATGAACATCCCGCCGGACGCGTCAAACCAATGAGCTGATCCCAAGGCTGCTGCGTGACTGGGATGATGGGCGAGCCAGGGTGAGGTGGGTTGATTTTCTAATTTTCTAGAATAATAGTAAGATATGAGCGCTGAGATGAACGAAGACCAGGCGGCGGCCGGGCTAGCGGCCTTGGGCAGTCCCGTGCGTCTGAGGATATTTCGTCTGCTGGTCCGCGCTGGGCTGGACGGGGCGAGCGTCAGCGACATCGTTCGGCTGATGGACATGCCGGCCTCGACCCTGGGTCATCACCTCGGCGCCTTGGCCAAGGCCGAGTTGGTGCTGCAGCAAAAGCGCGGGCGCGAATTGATCTGCACGGCCAACTTCGGCCGCGTCACGGCGCTCCAGAGCTTCTTGACCGAGGCTTGCTGCACCGGACTGGCGGCGGCCGATTGCGCCGCCTGACAGCCCCCAATCTGAAATCACGACTTTCCAGGACATGAGTACATGAACGCCAGTGATCTGCCCGCCCTCGACGCCGACTTCGCCGATCGTCCGACCTGGGCGAAGCTGAACGAGGGGCCGGCCGTCGAGCACCCGCCGCGCATCCTCATTCTTTATGGATCCCTGCGCGATCGCTCCTACAGCCGCTTTCTTGCGCTTGAGTCTCAGCGGCTGTTGGAGCGCATGGGCGCCGAGGTGAAGCTGTTCGACCCCAGCGGCCTGCCGCTGCCGGACGACGCGCCCGTCGATCATCCCAAGGTCGCCGAGCTGCGGGCGCTTTCCATGTGGTCGGAAGGTCAGGTCTGGATCAGTCCCGAGCGGCATGGCGCCATGACCGGCATCATGAAGGCGCAGATCGACTGGATACCCCTGGAGATCGGCAGCGTGCGCCCCACCCAGGGCAAGACCTTGGCGGTCATGCAGGTCAGCGGCGGCTCGCAGTCCTTCAACGCCGTCAACGCCATGCGGGTGCTCGGGCGGTGGATGCGGATGATCACCATTCCCAACCAATCCTCGGTGGCCAAGGCCTATCAGGAGTTCGATGAGGCCGGCCGCATGAAGCCCTCGGCCTATTACGAGCGGGTCGTCGACGTGCTCGAGGAGCTTTTCAAGTTCACGCTGCTGATCCGCGACCGCGCCGATTATCTGGTCGATCGCTACAGCGAGCGCAAAGCGGCCGGTCGCAGGATTTCAGGCGTCGAAGAAGACGCCGAGATCTTGGCCATGCGCTCGGCCTGAGGCACGAGAGGCGGTTGTCGATTCCATAGTTCGGCGATAGCAGAAGTTGTTGCGGCCAAGGAGGATGCGATGGCTGACTGCCGACGCGGAGGCGGGCGATCCGCCGGGAATGGATCATCGATGAGGAGGCTTCGGGCTCGCCTCATTGGGGCTGGCGTCCTCTCAGCCGGCGCCCTGGCCGCATCGATCGCGCAGGCCGCCTGCGTGTTCGAGGTCGGCTCCTACAACGATCCGCAGCGCACGGCCCAAGGC
The DNA here is from genome assembly GCF_029543125.1 of Caulobacter segnis. Taxonomy (GTDB): domain Bacteria; phylum Pseudomonadota; class Alphaproteobacteria; order Caulobacterales; family Caulobacteraceae; genus Caulobacter; species Caulobacter segnis_D. The sequence goes on along the minus strand of NZ_JARQWW010000005.1, from coordinate 123,002 downwards.
GATCTGGCGGCGCGGGTGGTGTTGTCGGACGTCCCCACCAGCGCCCTCGCCATCGGCTATGGCGCCGCCGCCTTTCGGCGCGATGAGATCACGATCGCCGATGGCGCGCTCTATCTGGTGCGGCCCGACGGAGCGGGCGGTGTAAGCCTGCGACGCCATGCTGATCCCGGTGAGGGCGCGCTCATGTTGCAGACCGTGCCCGTCGAAGCCTGGTCTGTCGCGCGCAGCCTGGAGAGCATGGACGGTCTCGACGATCTTAGCCGGGTGCTCGACGAGGCGGTCGCGGCGGCGGGATGCGCGGACGGCGCCAGGCTCGCCTTCAGGCTCGAGGGTCGATTGCTGGACGCAGAGTACAGTCTCGACACCGCGCCCGAGCGCGCCGACCGCACGGTCCGAAACCGGGCCGCGATCATCGTCGGCCTCTACGCCTCCACGCCGGACGCCGCACGCTACGCCTTGCCGGCTGGGCGGCGCTTCCATCCGCATGTCGTCTTGCCCGCGAGCGGCGAGGCGGGACATCTGCGGAGCGTCCGGCTTGCTCCCGGCGGCAAACTGCAACTACAGACCCGCTAACGAAGGGGCGACATCGCCGAGCCGACGATGTCGCCGTCGACACCCTAGTCTTCCAGCTCGACCACCGCATCGACCTCGACGGCGAAGCCGAGCGGCAGGCGGAACACGCCCACGGCCGAGCGAGCGTGGCGTCCGGCGTCCCCAAGCACCTCGACCATCAGATCGGAACAGCCGTTGACCACGGCGGGGATGTCGATGAACGCCGGTCCGGCTTGCACGAAGGCGCCCAACTTGACGACCCGTTTGATCCGCGACAGGTCGCCGTCGGCCGCCAGACGCATCTGGGCCAGCAGATTGATGGCGCAAAGGCGGGCGGCGGCCTGACCCTGGGCGATGTCCAGATCGACGCCGACCGTGCCCTTGATGCCGCCGTCGGCGGCGCTGGAGACCTGGCCGGAGATGTGCACGAGCGCGCCGGTCCGCACGGACGGCACATAGTTGGCGACCGGGGCGGGCGGCGTGGGCAAGATGACGCCCATTCGGGTCAGGCGCTCTTCAATCGCGGACATTTCAGTCTCCTTGTTTGGACATAGGGGGGATGGAGGTGGTGAGGGGCGGGCCAAGCTGCTTCTCCCACTTGCCGACGACCGCCGCGGCGACCGAGTTGCCGACGACGTTGGTGCCGCTGCGGCCCATGTCCAGCAGGTGGTCCACCGCCACGATCAGCAGCAGGCCTGCTTCCGGAAGCTTGAAGTAGGTGAGGGTGGCGCTGATCACGACCAGCGAGGCGCGAGGCACGCCTGCCATGCCTTTGGACGTCACCATCAGCAGCAGCAGCATGGTGATCTGCTGGGCGATGGACAGCTCGACCCCATAGACCTGAGCGATGAACAGCACCGCGAAGGTGCAGTACATCATTGAGCCGTCGAGGTTGAACGAGTAGCCCAGCGGCAGGACGAAGCTGACGATCCGGCGATTGACGCCGAAACGCTCCAGCATCTCCATGGTGCGCGGGTAGGCGGCTTCCGAGGAGGCGACCGAGAAGGCCAGCAGGGCCGGGTCGCGGATTTCCTTGAATAGGCCCACGGCGCGCGCGCCGATGAAGGCGAAGCAGGCCAGGAACAGCACGCCCCACAGCACGCCCAGCGACAGGTAAAACCCGCCGACGAACTTGGCGTAGGTCAGCAGCACTCCCAGCCCCTGGGTGGCGATGGTCGATGCCAGGGCGGCGAAGATGGCGATCGGCGCCAGCTTCATCACATAGCCCGTCACCTTCAGCATGATCGCGGTGATCTGCTCGACCAGGGTCAGGACGGCCGGAGCCTTGTTGTCGAGGGCGGCCACGGCCGTACCCACGAAGATCGAGAACACCACGATCTGCAGGATCTCGTTCTTGGCCATGGCGTCGATGGCGGAGGCCGGCACCAGGTGGGTGACGAAACTCGACAGGGTGAACGCCGTGGTCTCGATGCCCGAGGCCTCGGTCACCGCCGGCGGCGTCAGGGACAGGCCCGAACCCGGCTGGATGATGTGGACCATGATCAGGCCGATGGTCAGCGACACCAGCGAGGCGCCGATGAACCAGCCCATGGTCTTGACGCCCACGCGGCCAATGGCCCCGGCGTCCTCCATGTGGGCGATGCCCGACACCAGGGTGGCGAAGACCAGCGGCGCGATGATCATCTTGATCAGCCGCAGGAAGAGATCGGTCAGAACCTTGAGGCCGGTGGCCACCTGTTCGATCTGCTCAGGCTGGAGCGTGATGTTGCAGATCCAGCCGACCAGGATCCCGAGGACCATGGATCCGATGATGAGATAAGCGAACAGACGGTTCATGCGGCGCGCGTCCTCCCTTGGGCGTGGCGAAGTTGGGCCGCTTGCGCGCGGACTTGGACTTCTGGGACGGAAGCGCAGACGAAATCCGCATCCGGCGCGCCTTGTCGTCCTGTCAAATCGGGGTTTGTCGCCGGTCGCCCGTTTGCGTCAATGCTCATCAGAGAGACTTGTTGATCGCATCACTCCAAGTAATGCGATCAGTCAATTCAGGGCTATTGTCGGCTGCTGAAATATTCCTGCAATAAACCAACGCCTGCCTTGTGCGCCATGCGACAGGGGCGTCCAGGTGCGGGTTCGGCGCGCGCTTCCGTCCAAGACAAGGTCGCATAAGGCGTATCGGTTTTTCAGGAGGGGTGACGTGAAGCTTCGTTCGAAGGGCGTGTTGATCGGCGCGGCGTTGATCGTGTTGAGCGCGGGGCAGGCCAGCGCCGCCGCCAAGGGCGGCGTGGTGGCCATTACCGACGCCATGGTGTTCGACGCGACGGGGGCGGCGGCCCGCAAGGCCACGGTCATCATCCGCGACGGCCGCATCGCCGAAGTCGGCCCGGGTCTGAAGGCGCCGGCCGGCGCCACGGTGATCAAGGCCGACGGCAAGGCCTTGCTGCCGGGCTTCTTCGATCTGCACACCCACTGGACCCCTGGCGGCGCGCCGGCCATCTCGCCGCAGATCGCCCGCGCCTACGTCTCCACCGGCGTGACCACCGTCAACGACTTCCACCAGCCGCCGGAATCCTACGAGCCGCGCCGCCGTTGGCTGAGCAGCTTGACGACGCCCCACGTCAACTTCACGGCGCGGATGAGCACGCCCGGCGGCCACGGCGCCGACTGGGGCGACGTGTCGACCACCAAGTGGGTGGATACGCCCGAGGCCGCCCGCGCCGAGGTCCGCGCGCTCATTCCCTACAAGCCAGACGCCATCAAGGCCTTCGCCGACGGCTGGCGTTACGGCTCGGCGCCGGACAACACCAGCATGGACTACTGGACCCTGTCGGCGCTGGTCGACGAGGCCCACAAGAACGACCTGAAGGTCCTGACCCACACCGTCACCGTCGAGCGCGGCAAGGTCGCCGCTCGCGCCAAGGTCGATGTGATCGCTCACAGCCTGCAGGACCGCGAAGTGGACGACGAAGTCGTTCAGCTGATGAAGGCCAACGGCACAACCTACGCGCCGACCCTTGCGGTCTACGAGCCGGTCAAGCCCGGCCAAGCCCAGCCGGACCGCAACGACCCCCGTGTGCAGCAGTCGTTCCGCAAGTTCGGCTACGCCATGAAGAACGTCAAAGCCCTGAGCGACGCCGGCGTGCAGATCGCCGTCGGGACCGATGCGGGCATGCCGGGCACGCCGCACGGGGTCGCCACCTTGCGTGAGATGGAGCTGCTGGTGGAGGCGGGGCTGACCCCCGTCCAGGCGCTTTTGGCCGGCACCGCCAACAGCGCCCGAGTCATGGGCGAACTCTCCGACCGAGGGACCATCGAACCGGGCAAGCGCGCCGACCTTGTGCTCATCGACGGCGCGCCCTGGAGCAACATCACCGACATCCGCAAGACCGATCAGGTGTTCATCGACGGCCGCCCCGTGTTCGGTCCTCTGGCCAAGCCCACGGTGGCCGACGGCCAGACCTCGATGCCGGCCATCAAGGTCGCTGCGCTGATCGATAATGTTGAAGGCGCGCCTGGCCGCACCAGCCTCGACACCCTGCGCCTGGACGACATGGACGGCGGTCACGACCGAACCATCCAGATCAACCAGGTCGTCGTGCGCGACGGCGCTGATCACGCCCTGCTGCTGACCGCCCGCATGGCGACCAAGGAGCAGCCGCAGGCCGGCGTGCGCCTCCCGCTGAGCCGTGGTTCGGTCGAGCCGGTGGACGCGCGGCAGTACAAGGGCGTGCGTTTCGATGTGAAGGGCGACGGCGGCGCCTACGAGTTCACCGTCAACACCCAAACCGGCCAGTGGCAGGCGCCGATCAAGGCCGGGACCGCCTGGACTACGGTCGAGGTGCCCTTCGCCTCCATGACGCGCACCCCTGGCCGCCGGCCTTCGACCGCACCCTGGAGCGGAGCTGATCTGCTCGACGTGGGCTTCAACGGCGAGCGCAAGGCCGGCGAGAAGCTCTGGCTGCAGATCGACAACGTCACCTTCTACTGAGCTCAGGTCCTGCTGAGCCCAAATCCGCGCGCCGAAGGGCGCGCGGGTTCCCTTCAAACCGGCCGCCGCATGCCGCGGCGACGAGGACATCCGATGAAACTCAATCGCGCACTCACCGGAGCGGCGGCCGCCCTGGCGCTCTATTGCTCTGTCGCTCCAGCGGCGCTCGCCGCCTCGATCACCTCGCCCAAGGAGGCCTTCGGCAAGGACATCGGCGACGACTACTTCCTGGCCAATTACACCCAGCTGGAATCGTACTTCAAAACGATCGCCCAGCAGACCGACCGGATGAAGCTGGTGGATATCGGCGCTACGGAGGAGGGGCGTCGCGAGTACATGGCGATCGTCTCCTCGCCGGCCAATCTGGCCAAGCTCGACCGCTATCGCGAGATCGCCCGCAAGCTGGCCAAGGCTGAAGGCGTGAGCGAGGCCGAGGCCAAGGCCCTGGCCGCCGAGGGCAAGGCGGTGATCTGGATCGACGGCGGGCTTCACGCCACCGAGGTGGTGCCGCCCCAGGCGCTGATCGCCGCCGTCCATGAGATGGTCAGCAAGGACGACCCCGAGACCAAGCGCATCTTGGATGACGTCATCATCCTCTTTGGCCAGGTGAACCCCGACGGCATGGAGCTGGTGTCCAACTGGTACATGCGCAACGCCGACGAAAAGAAGCGCGAGTTCGGAAGCCTGCCGCGCCTCTACCAGAAGTACGTCGGTCACGATAACAACCGCGACTACTACATGTCGGCCATGAAGGAGACCACCAACGTCAACCGGATCTTCTTCCGGGAATGGTATCCTCAGGTGATCTATAATCACCACCAGACCGCCCCGGGCGGCACGGTGGTGTTCATGCCGCCCTTCCGCGACCCCTTCAACTACAACTACGACCCCCTGGTGATGACCACCCTCAGCGAGGTGGGATCGGCCATGCACAGCCGCCTGGTCAGTGAAAACAAGCCGGGCTCGACCATGCGCAGCGGCGCGACCTACTCCACCTGGAACAACGGCATGGAGCGGTCGATCACCTACTTCCACAACGCCGTGGGTCTGCTGACCGAGATCACCGGCCATCCCACCCCGATGACCATCCCGCTGGTGGCGCGCAACCAGATCGCCCGTAACGATCTTCCGGCCCCGGTGGCGCCGCAGACCTGGCGCTTCCGCCAATCGATCGACTACTCGCTCAGCCTCAATCGCGCCGTCCTCGACTACGCCTCGCGCAATCGAGAGCGCCTGCTGATGAACATCTGGCGCATGGGCGACAACTCCATCCGCCGGGGCCGTCAGGACAGCTGGACGATCACGCCCAAGCGCATCGAGGCGCTCGAGGCGGCGGCCAAGGGCCAGCCGCTCGTGGGCTCGGGCCGCACCCAGGGGCTCGATCCGGCCCTCTACGACAAGGTGCTCAAGGACCCCGCCAAGCGGGACGCGCGCGCCTATGTTCTGCCCGCCGACCAGGCCGACCTGCCCACCGCCGTGAAGTTCCTCAACGCCCTGATGAAGACCGGGGTCGATGTCGAGCGCGCGACCAAGGCCTTCAGCCTCGGCGGCAAGACCTATCCGGCCGGCTCCTTTGTGGTGCGCGCCGACCAGGCCTACCGTCCTCACGTCCTCGACATGTTCGAGCCGCAGGATCACCCCCACGACTTCGCCTATCCTGGCGGCCCGCCGATCCCGCCTTACGACAGCACCGGCTACACCCTGGCCATGCAGATGGGGATCAAGTTCGATCGCGTGCTGGAGTCGGCTCAAGGCCCGTTCGAGCGCGTGAGCGACGTGATGGCGCCGCCGCCGGGCCGCATCGTCGGTTCGGGCCGCGCCGGCTATCTGGTCAGCCACGAAGCCAATGACAGCTTCATCCTGTCCAATCGGCTGCTCAAAGCCGGCGCCGAGGTGCGTTGGGTGAAGGCCGCCGCCAAGGCCGGCGGCCGGAACCTGGCGCCGGGCGCCTTGTGGATTCCCGCCACCGAACAAAGTCGCGCCATCGTCGAGGCGGCGGCCCGGGAGCTGGGCCTGGACGCCTATGCGGTGGCCAAGGCGCCGGCCGGCGATACCTTGCGCCTCAAGCCGGTGCGGGTCGGCATCGTCGACGTCTACGGCGGCAACATGCCGGCCGGCTGGACGCGGTGGCTGATGGAGCAGTACGAGTTCGACTACAAGGTGGTCTATCCCCAGCGCCTGGACGCCGGGAACATCGCCGCAGACTTCGACGTCCTGGTCTTCGCCAACAACCTATTCTCGGGCGAAGAAGGCGAGGGGGGCGGCGGCCGCCAGCCGAAGCCGGAAGATATCCCCGCGGAGTTTCGTCCGTGGCTTGGCCAGATCACCCGCGACAAGACTGCACCGCAAATCGCCTCGTTCCTGCAGGGCGGTGGATCGGTGGTGGCGATCGGCTCTTCGACGCGCTTGGCCGAGATGGTCGGCGCGCCGGCGGCGAGCGCCCTGGAAGGAAACGACGGCAAGCCATTGCCGCGAAACAGTTTCTACATTCCAGGCTCGCTGCTCGAGGTCGCGGTCGACAACACCCGGCCCCTGGCCTACGGCGCGCCGCCAAGCCTCAATGTCTTCTTTGACCGCAGTCCGGCCTTCAAGGCCGAAGGCGCCAAACCCGTGGCGTGGTACCCGCAAGGCGACGTGCTGCGCAGCGGCTGGGCCGTGGGGCAAGAAAAGCTCAGCGGCACCGGCGCCATCGTCGAAAAGGACGTCGGCAAGGGCAAGCTGTTCTTGATGGGCCCGGAGGTCGCTCAGCGCGCCCAGTCGCACGCCGCCTTCAAGTTCCTGTTCAATGGGCTGCAGTACGGCCCCATCGCCGGCCAGCCCTAAGGTTCGCATGCGCCGGCGGGCTCGCCCGCCAACGCAAGCGGCCGGTGTCCAGCCGCCCTACTGGACGCCGCATGATCCAGCCCCGCCTCCTCCAGGCGGGGCTGGACTGCGTTTGAGGACGCCGTCAAACGCCGGGCGCCCGATCGAGGGCAGGGCGGCGCCTCTTTATGCAGCGAGGACGCCACCATCGGCGGTGGCTGAGCGCGACGGCGATTTTTAGCGATTCCCGAATGCGGATTACCGCAGGCCTTCCGTCACAGAATCCTGTGCCGGCCCTTCGCCGAGCGACAGGAGCCCAGGCCATGCGGCCTTGAGCAGGGGTAGAGGAGACCGTCTTGCGATGACTAGAAGGCTTGCCAAAGGCGCCGCCCTCATCGGTCTTTTCCTGGCGGCCAGCTCAGGCGCGCTGGCGCAGGCGGCCAAGCCCGCGCCGACGGAGACCGCGCTGGCGCTGAAGCTTCGGCCCGGCCTCGACCCGCGCGGCGCCGACTTCTATCCCAGCACCTACAAGCCCATCGCCTCGCGGCCCGTGGCGATCGTCAACGCCAACATCCTCACCGGCACAGGGGCGGAGATTCGCGGCGGGACCATCGTGCTGTCTGGCGGCAAGATCGCCGCTGTCGGCCAGGGCGTGACGCCGCCGGCGGGCGCGCAGATCGTCGATGCGGCCGGACGCTGGGTCACGCCAGGCGTGATCGACGCCCACTCGCACCTCGGCGCTTTCTCGTCGCCGGGCGTCGACGGCACACGGGACGGCAATGAGAATGTCGATCCTGTCACGCCCCAGGTTTGGGTGGAGCATTCGGTTTGGCCGCAAGATCCAGGCTTCGACCGCGCCCGCGCCGGCGGCGTCACCAGCCTGATGATCCTGCCCGGATCGGCCAACCTGTTTGGCGGGCGCAGCGTTGCTCTCAAGAACGTTCCGGCCACCACCGTGCAGGCCATGAAGTTTCCGGGCGCGCCCTACGGTCTGAAGATGGCCTGCGGTGAGAACCCCAAGGAGCGCTACGGCTCGCGCGGCCGCTCGCCAGCCACCCGCATGGGCAATCTGGCGGTGACCCGACGCACCTGGATCGAGGCGGGAGACTACGCCCGGCGCTGGGAGGCCTTCGGCCGCAGAGGCACAGGCGACGCACCCAAGCGCGATGTGGGCCTGGACACCCTGTCCGGCGTCCTGAATGGCGACATCTCGGTGCAGAACCACTGCTACCGCGCCGACGAAATGGGCGTCGTCCTCGATCTGGCTAAGGAGTTCGGTTACCGCGTCACCGCCTTCCACCACGCCGTGGAGGCCTACAAGATCGCCGACCTGCTCAAGGCCAACAATGTCTGCGCCGCCGTCTGGGCCAACCGTCTGGTGGGCAAGATGGAAGGCAACGACGCCATCGAGGAGAACGCCGGCATCCTTCAGCAAGCCGGCGTCTGCGTAGCGATCCATTCGGACAGCGCCACCGTCATCCAGAGGCTGAACATCGAGTCCTCCATCGCCCTGGCTGCGGCCCGCCGCGCCGGCATCCAGATCAGCGACGCCGAAGCCGTCAAATGGTTCACCGCCAATCCGGCCAAGATCATGGGCGTGCTCGACCAGACCGGCACCCTGGAGGTCGGCAAGATGGGGGACGTGGTCCTTTGGAGCCATAACCCCTTCGACATCTATGCGGTGGCCAAGAAGGTCTACATCGATGGCGCCCAGGTCTACGACGACGATGATCCGGCCCAGCAGCACCGCTCCGACTTCGAGCTGATCCAACCCAAGGAAGTGAACTGACATGAGGCTTCTCGCCCTTTGCGCGGCGGGCGCCTGCCTGCTGGCTTCATCGGCTCTGGCTCAGCCTGTGGCGATCACCAACGCCCGCCTGATCACCGTCGGCCCCAAGGGGGTCGTCGAGGACGGCGTGCTCGTCTTCGAGGACGGGGTCATCAAGGCGGTGGGCGATGCGCGCACCCCGATCCCCGCCGACGCCCGCCGCATCGACGTCAAGGGCTCGGTGGTCACGCCGGGGATCATCTCGGCGGACGGCTCGCTGGGGCTCTCCGAGGTCGGTTCGGTGGACGGGGCGGCGGACAATCGCACGCGCACCCCCGGCCTGGGCGCCGCCTTCGATATCCAGTACGCCCTCAATCCAGAGTCCCTGCTCATCCCCCTGGCCCGTTCGGGCGGCGTCACGCGCGCCGTGGTCAGCGGACATGCGGGCGGGCCGGGCCTGGACGGCCGGCCGCAGCTCTTTTCCGGCCAGGCGGCGCTGATCAGCCTCGATCCGGCCACGCGCCTGGACGTGCGCCCCAAGGTCGCCATGTCGCTCGATATCGGCGAGGCGGGCGCGGCGGCCTCGGGGGGCTCTCGCGCCGCCGAGCTGATCGCCCTTCGCGCCGCTTTCGAGGATGTGCGCCTGTTCCAGAAGAACCGCGCCGCCTATGAGCGCGGCGAGCTTCGCAGCCTGGCGCTGTCGCAAGCCGATCTTGAGGCGCTCATTCCGGTTCTCGACGGCCGCCAGCGGCTGGTGATCGGCGTCTCGCGCGCCTCCGACATCGAGCAGGCCCTGCGTTTGGCCGCCGAGTATCGGCTGAAGATCGTCCTGTCCGGGGCAGAGGAGGGCTGGCAGGTCGCCCGCCAGATCGCCGCCGCCAAGGTCCCGGTCATCGTCGATCCCTTGGCCAATCTGCCGGGCAGCTTCGAGCAGCTGGGCGCAACCTTGTACAACGCCGCCCGATTGCAGGCGGCGGGGGTCGAGGTGGTCGTGGGCGGCGGCGGCAGCGCCGGGGGCGTGCGCGACCTTCGCTACAACGCCGGCATCGCCGTCGCTCGAGGCCTGTCCTACGACAAGGCGATCGAGGGCCTGACCCTGGCCACCGCCCGCACCTTCGGCGTGGCCGACAAGCTTGGCTCGCTCGAGCCCGGCAAGATCGCCGACATCGTCGTGTGGAGCGGCGACCCGTTCCAGCCGGCGAGCGCGGCGACGGCGGTGTTCATCGCCGGCCGCGAGCAGTCCCAGCAAAGCCGCGTCCGCGCCCTGCGCGACCGCTATCTCAAACCACAGCCATAAGGAGACAGGCCAGGAGGGCCACAGGAGAACCAAGCTCGAGGTGATCTGGGGGAAACCGATCGCTTCAAGTCATCCGCAGGCGGCTAGGGCGAAAGGCCCGGGGTTCGGCCGCCGACGCTTTCTACTCTCTCGAAAAAAATGGGGATCATCGATGCAAGCGATCACTGGGCGGTCACGCCTTCTCCTGTGCGCAAGCGCAGCCGCACTTTTGTCCACGGGCGCGCTCGCCCAGACCTCGGACGCCCCGCAGACGGACGTCGAGGAGATCGTGGTCGTCGGCAGCCAGATCGTCGGCTCCAAGATCACCGCCGCTTCTCCGGTGACGGTGATCAGCGCCGAGCAGATCGGGACCACCGGCACCTTGTCGGGGGATGACCTGTTTCGAACCATCCCGCAGATGGGGGATGTGAGCTTCAACCCGACCAACGGCGCCACCAGCAGCAACTTCGCGCGCGGCGACGTCGGCTCCATCAACCTGCGCAATTTGGGCGTCGGCAACACCTTGGTGCTGCTCAATGGCCGCCGCCTTGTGGCCCACCCCACCAGCCAGGCCGAGAACCTCACCCCGGCGGTGACCTACAACAGCAACGCCATTCCCGTGGCCGGCCTCGCGCGACTGGAGATTCTGCGCGACGGCGCCGCGGCCCTTTACGGCTCTGACGCTGTCGCCGGCGTGGTCAACAACGTCCTGCAAAGCGACTTCGACGGCCTCACCGTGGAGGCGCGCTACGGCGGCGCCGAGGGGACCAACCTCAACGAGACCGAGTTCAACGTCTTCGCCGGCAAGAACTTCCACGACGGCCGCGGCAACGTCTCGGTGTTCGTCAACTACGTGGACCGCAGCGAGCTGAGCCAGTTCGACCAGCCTTATTCGTCGCGCTCCGACAAGCGCCCGCTGTTCGTGGGCACGCGGATGGAAGGTCTTGCGGGCCTCGACGGCGGAAACAACCTGAGCGCCTGGGCCAATCTTCGCACGCCCCAGTCGTTCGGCACGGTGCGGCAGGGCGCCACCGCCCTGACCACGGCCGGCGGGCAGTTCCACATTCAGCCGACCGCCAATGGCGGATGCCAGGTGGTGCTGGCCAACGGCATCTGCATCGATGACGGCACACGCGCGACCGCCACCGGCGGCGCCGACCGCAACACGCGCCTGGGCCTGGAAAGCTATGACAGCTACCTGATCCCTCAGCTGGAGCGGGTGAACGTCTTCTTGACCGGCAGCTACGAACTCACCGAGGACGTCGAGCTCTATGGGGAGCTGGGCTACTACCGCGCCGTGACCCACAATCTGGCCGATCCGGCGTTCACCATCGGCTCGACCAAGATCACCATTCCGGCGACCAACTACTACAACCCCTTCGGCCCGATCGGCTCGCCCAACCGTCTGGCGAACCTGAACGTTCCCGCCGCCGGCCTGCCGGTGACGCTGTTCGACTATCGCTTCGTCGACATGGGGCCGACGAACGTGGACGTCACCAACGACCAGGCGCGCTACCTGGTGGGGGCCCGCGGCAAGAAGTTCGGCTTCAACTGGGACAGCGCCATCGTCTACTCCACCGCTTCGGTCAACGACGTGCAGGACGGGGTCAGCTCGACGGCGCTGCAACGCCAGCTAGGGCTGGCGACGCCGGACGCCTACAACCCCTTTAACGGCGGCGATCCGGCCAACCCCATGATCGGGGACACGACGCGCAGCAGCCAGGCGGCCATTGACGCGATCCGCATCAAGTCAAGCCGGCGCGGCGAAACCAGCATGTTCCTGTGGGACTTCAAGATCTCGCGTCCGGACCTGTTCCAGATCTGGGGCGGCGACGTGGGGGTCGCCACCGGCGTCGAGTACCGTCGCGAAACCGCCAGCGACGATCGGGACGACCGGGTCGACGGCACGATCAAGTTCACCGACGTGGTCACCGGCGAAGTGCAGGACGCCGATCTGTTCGGCGTCAGCCCGTCGCCCGACACCAAGGGTAAGCGCGAAGTGGCGGCCGCCTTCCTGGAATTCGCCATCCCGCTCGTCTCTCCGGAGATGAGCATCCCCTTCGTCCGTTCGCTCGAGGCGCAGGTGGCGGGGCGCTATGAGCACTACAGCGACTTCGGCAGCGTGGCCAAGCCGCGCGTGGCGGCGGCCTGGGACATCGTCGACGGGCTGCGCATCCGCGGCTCCTGGGCCCAGGGCTTCCGGGCCCCCAACCTGGAGACCATCAACGCCTCGATCGTGACGCGCGGCAACAGCCGCACCGACTGGGTCTATTGCGAAGCCGACCTGCGAGCCGGGCGCATCAGCTCCTTCGCCGCCTGTTCCGGCCGTGCCGCCGTGACGACCGCCCGCCGGGCCGGCAACCCCGATCTTGATGCTGAAACTTCTGAGAGCTGGACGGTCGGCGTGGTGCTGCAGCCGCGCTTTATTCCCGAACAGTATGGCGACTTCACCATCACCGCCGACTGGTGGGATGTGCAGCAAAAAGGCATCGTCGGCGTGTTCGGCGAAGGCAATGCGCTGATCGTCGACTACCTGGAGCGGGTCCAGGGTCGGGTCAACCCGGCCGTGGTGCGTCGTGAGCCGACCCCTGAGGAGGTGGCGCTCTTCGCCGGTACCGGCCTGGCCCCTGCAGGCCAAGTCATCTACGCCGACGACATGTACCAGAACCTGGAGCCTCAGTTCGCTTCAGGGGCCGACTTCAGCTTCAACTGGCGCAAGCAGACCGAGCGCTTCGGCCGCTTCAACCTCAGCGTCAACGCCGCCTACCTTCATCAGCTCTACCGCCGTCCTTCGGCCCAAATCCAGGCCTTGATCGACGCCAGGGCGGCCGGCGTGATCAATCCGGGCATCACCATCACCGAGGGCGGAAGCCTGGTGGGCGAGGGCGGTCGTCCTGAGTGGAAGGGTTCAGCCTCGTTGAACTGGACCTACAAGGACCTGGGACTTGGCTGGTTCACCCAGTACACCGACGCCGTTCGCGCCGGTTTGACCGATGCTCAAGGCGTTCAGTGGGTGGTGGCCTCCCAGGTCACCCACAACGCCACCATCGACTACCAATTCCGCGATGGGTGGAAGAACAACACCCGCCTGCGGCTGGGCGTGCGCAACGTCTTCGACAAGGATCCGCCTCTGGCGACCGGGGACGCGGGCTATCTGGGCGCGCTCTACCAGCCCTATGGCCGCTATTGGTACGCGAGCATCCGCAAGACCTTCTGAGGTCGTCGGGCCGCGGCCTTGGTCGCGGCCCGACGCCTGCAGATATTCAACGACGGCGGGGCGGCGAGAGGAGACTCTCGCCGCCCTTGCTTTTGAGCCGATCTGCAGATCACGCACCGCGACGCCCTGTGCGGGCGGGCCGCAGCGGCGATGGGCGACGGTCTGCCGAAAACCCCCTTCGACGAAGGTGCGGGTTTCTGGCCGCGGTCCGTCTAAGCCTCGTACAGAAGACGTCGGGAACCGCACTCGCATGCACCAAACTCAAAGCGCCCCACGGTTCTCGCACGCCGGCACGACCCAGGCTGCCAGGGCGTTGTGGACCAGCGGCCAAGCCCGCCGCGACGACCGCTGCTTAAAAGAGGCCGCCCAGTGAGGGCTCGACGCCTTTGGTCTCCGCTCGCCGCCGCCATCGCGGCCGTATCGATGGGGCTGCAGGCTTGCGGCGATCCGGGCAGCGCCGTGGACGAGCCGCCGCCTCTAGCGGCCGGCGTCGAGGGCGCGCCGACGGCGCAGCCGGGGCAGGCGCCCGCCGCGGGCCAGACCCTGCGCGCGGTCAAGGCCAGAGGCTATCTGCTCTGCGGCGTCCACCAAGGTCTGCTGGGCTTCGCCTATGCTGACAATAATGGCCGGTGGCGCGGCTTCGACGTGGACTTTTGCCGCGCCACCGCTGCGGCGGTTCTAGGCGACGGCAACGCCGTCCGGTTCATTCCGACCTCGTCGACCGACCGGTTCAGCGCGCTTCAGTCGGGAGAGGTCGATGTCCTGTGGCGCAACACCTCCGGGACCTTCTCGCGCGACGCCACGCTGAACCTGGCCGGCGTGAACTATTACGACGGCCAGGGCTTCATGGCGCCGCGGGCCAGCGGCGTGCGCTCAGCCAAGGACCTGGACGGGGCGCGCATCTGCATCCAGACCGGCTCCACCAACGAGCTGAACCTGACCGATTGGTTCAGGGCTCACGGGCTTCGCTACCAGCCGGTGGTCTTCGACACCGAGGACAAGGCGCGCTCGGCCTATGATCGCGAGCAGTGCGACGCCCTCACCGCCGACATGTCCAACCTGGCCGCCGCGCGGGTGGCGATGAAGCGCCCCGACGATCATGTCCTGCTGCCCGAGATCATCTCCAAGGAGCCACTGGGGCCGGTGGTGCGCCACGGCGACGACCAATGGACCGACGTGGTCCGCTGGACGCTCAACGCCACGATTTTGGCCGAAGAGCTTGGGATCACGTCTCAGAACCTCCAGGCGCAACGCCAAAGCCAGAGCCCTGAGGTGCGGCGCCTGCTCGGCGCCGAGGGCGGTCTTGGCCGTATGATCGGCCTGCAGGACGATTGGGCGGTCAAGGTGATCGCCACGAGCGGCAACTACGGGGAGATCTTCGAGCGCAACCTCGGCGCCCAGACCCCCTTGAAGCTCGCCCGGGGCCTCAACGCCCCTTGGAACGGCGCGCCGAGCGGCTTGCTCTTCGCCGCCCCCATGAGGTGAGCGATGCGCCGGCCTTCTAAGCGCGCAAGCTTCACCAAAGGCGAGCTGATCATCCAGGCGGTCATGCTGGCCGCAGCGGTCCTGGTCATCTGGGCGCTCGCCGCCACCGCCCTGGCCAATCTGCGGGCTCGCGGCATGGCTTCAGGATTTGAGTTCCTCGAGCGGCCGGCCGGCTTCCAGATCGCCCAGTCCTGGATCGCCTACGACCCCGTCGACAGCCATGCCCGGGTCTTCCTGGTCGGCGCGCTCAACACGCTGTCCGTGGCCGCCGCCGGCATCGTCCTGGCCACCGTGATCGGCGTCGTCGCCGGCGTCGCAAGACGCGCCCGCTCCCTGGTCGCCCGGGGGGCGGCGAGCGTCTATGTGGAGGTGGCGCGCAACACGCCCCTGCCGATCCAGCTTCTGGTCTGGTACGCCCTGATCACCGCAGCCCCGCCGCCTAGGGCCGCCCTGGCCTTGGGCGATGCGATCTTCCTCACCAACCGCGGCCTCCACCTGCCGTCCCTGACGACCGCCGCTCCGGCTTGGGTGCTGTTTTTCATCCTCGGCGCGCTTGGCGTCGGCAGCGCCCTGGTCCTGTGGGCTTTGACGGCGCGCGGGGCGACCAGGCATCGCCGGTTCGTCCTTAAGGGCGCCGTCGTGCTTGGCCTGGCCATCCTGGGCCTGGCGATCCGCGGCGTCAGCCTGCCGCATCGAACCGGCTTTGGGTTCGAGGGCGGGCTGGAGGTGTCGCCGCCGCTGCTCAGCCTGCTGGCGGCCCTGACCTTCTATACCGGCGGCTACATCGCCGAGATCGTCCGCGGGGGCCTGGCGTCCGTCGACCGAGGGCAGGGCGAAGCGGCGGCCGCCCTGGGCTTGAGCCCGCTGCAGACAGTGCGGCTGGTCACACTGCCTCAGGCGCTTCGCGTCATGGCGCCGCCCATGGTCAGCCAGTACCTAAACCTTCTGAAGAACTCCTCCTTGGCGGTGGTCGTGGGCTATCCCGACCTCGTCGCCGTCTTTGGCGGGACATCCCTCAACCAGACCGGACAGGCGATCGAGACACTTGGCCTGGTGCTCGTCTTCTTTGTGGCCGTCAGCCTGACCCTCAGCTGGGCGGTCAACAGCTGGAGCCGCCGTCAGCAGCGATGGAGCGTCCGATGAGCCCACCGCGTCCACGTCCGCGCCAACCGCTGGCGCAGCGCATGATCGACGCTCTGCGCCGACGTCCCCTCGACGCCGCCGCCGCCTTGGCGGTCCTGATCATGGCGGCCTGGATCGCGCCGGGACTCATGCGCTGGGCGATCATCGACGCCACCTGGACCGGCGAGACGAAGGCCGCCTGCACCGAGGGGGGCGCTTGCTGGGCCATCGTCACGTCGCGCTGGCGCCAGGTGCTGGCCGGCTTCTATCCCAAGGATCATCTATGGCGCGTCGCAGCCGCCGCGCTGGTCCTTTTGGCCGGCGTCGCGCCGCTCCTGCGCCGGCGCACCAGCGGCCTGGCCCTGGCCACGGCGCCGGCGGCCGTGCTGCTCGCCTATGGCGTCATGGAAGGCGCGGGCGTCCTGCCGCGCGCGCCCACTGACTACTGGGGCGGCTTCTTCCTCAATCTCTTCATCGGGCTGGGCGCCTCGATCTTCGCGCTTCCGCTGGGCATCGCGCTGGCGCTTGGACGAACCTCGCGCCTGCCCGTGGTCAAGGGCTTGTGCGTCGCGTTCATCGAGGTGATCCGGGGCTCGCCGCTGATCGTGCTGCTGTTCGCCGCGGCGGTGGTGGCGCCCCTCTTCACCCCGGCCGGCATGACCCTCGACAAGCTGACGCGCGCCATGATCGTCATCATCCTGTTCGAGGCGGCCTACATGGCCGAGGCGGTGCGCGGCGGGCTGGCGGGCGTGCCGGCCGGCCAGGTCGAAGCCGCGCGCGCCCTGGGCCTGGACCGGTGGCGCACGCTTGTCTTCGTGGTGCTGCCTCAGGCCTTGAGGATCGCCACGCCCGCCCTGGTCAACAGCTTCATCGGCCTCTTCAAGGACACCACGCTCATCTATGTGATCGGGGTGCTCGACATCACCGGCGTGCTGCGCAACGCCGTCACCGATTTCGCCTGGCAGGGCCTTGAGACGGAGGCCTATGTCTTTGTCGCGGCCGTGTTCTGGGTGTTCTGCTTTGGGCTGTCGCGCTGGTCGGCCAGCCTGGAGCGTCGCCTCTCCATCCCTGGGAAATCCGCATGAGCAACGCCGATTGCGCAATGGTCGCCATCCGCGGCCTGAACAAATGGTACGGCGATCATCACGTGCTGCGGGGCGTCGATCTTGATGTCGCCGCAGGAGAACGCGTGGTGGTGCTGGGGCCTTCCGGCTCGGGCAAGTCCACGCTCATCCGCTGCATCAATGGGCTGGAGGCCTATGAGGAGGGCGAGCTGGACATCGCCGGCGTCGGCCGCCTGGCTGGCGCCAAGGCCGTTGAGCAGTCGCGACGCCTCACCGGCATGGTGTTCCAGGGCTTCAATCTCTTTCCGCACCTGACCATTTTGGAAAACTGCGTCCTGGCGCCGGTGCAGGTGGCCAAGCGCGATCCCAACGTCGTCCGGGAAGAGGCCATGGCGCTGTTGGCGAAGGTGCGCATCAGCGACCAGGCCCACAAATACCCGGCCCAGCTTTCGGGCGGTCAGCAGCAGCGCGCCGCCATCGCACGCGCCTTGGCCATGCAGCCCAAGGTCATGCTTTTCGACGAGCCGACCTCGGCCCTCGATCCGGAAATGGTCGGCGAGGTGCTGGATGTGATGACCGCGCTGGCCGCCAGCGGCATGACCATGGTGGTGGTCACCCATGAAATGGGGTTCGCTCGCGAGGTGGCCGACCGGGTGGTGTTCATGGACGCCGGCGAAATCGTCGAAATCGCGCCGCCGGCGGCCTTCTTCGATGCGCCACGTCAAACGCGCGCCCGCGATTTCGTGCGAAGGGTTCGCTAGTGCGCACGCAACATGTGCGGCGAGGAGGCCGCCCGGTGATGAATGGGGAAACGGACGCCGACAAACGCGGCCTGGAGGCCGCCCTGCGTTGGCTCGTGCGGGTCAACGACGATCCAAGCCCCGAGGTGGTCGCCGGCCTGCGCGCCTGGCGCGCCGAGGCGCCGCAGAACCAAGCGGCGTGGAAAGAGGCCACCATGCTGTGGGATCTCGCCGGCGCGGCCTTAGCCGCGCTCGACGAGACACAGTCTACGCTGTCAGGCTATCCAAGCCGCGGCGAAGATCCGCAATAAGGTCATCGGCGCCTTCCAGGCCGATGTGCAGGCGAAGCAGAGGGCCGTCGAGACGGCCGCTGGCGAGACGGGGGACCAGTTGCGGGTCGCACGGCAAGGCGAGGCTCTCGAAGCCGCCCCACGAATAGCCCAATCCAAAGAGCTGAAGACTCTCGACCATGGCGTCGACCCGCGACCGATCGACAGGCTTCAAGATCGCCCCGAAAAGTCCGCATAGGCCGGTGAAGTCGCGACGCCACAGGTCGTGGCCGGCGAAGCTGGGCAGGGCGGGGCAAAGCACGCTCGCCACTTCCGGCTGATCTTGCAGCCATTGCGCCACCTTCAAGGCCGAAGCCCCGTGGTGGGTCAGGCGCGAATGCAAGGTGCGAAGACCCCGCAAGGCCAGATAGGCGTCGTCCGGCGACACGGCCCAGCCGATTTCGTAGCTGGAGCGCGCCAGGCGCTCGACGACGCGGCCGCTGGCCGCCGCGGAGCCCATGAAGACATCGGAGTGGCCGCAGACGTACTTGGTGAGGGCTTGGATGGAGACATCCACCCCGTGGTCGAGCGGCTTGAAGAGGACGCCGGCCGCCCAGGTGTTGTCGACCACGGTGATGAGGTTGCGCGCCCGCGCCATGGCGGCGATGGCCGGGATGTCCTGCATCTCAAAGGTCAGGGAGGCTGGGGACTCCATGTAGATCAGCCGGGTCTCCGGCTCGATCAGCGCCGCGATCTCCTCGGCCGTGGCGGTCGGATCGTAATAGGTGGCGCGAACGCCGAAACGGGCGAGCGTGCCGTCCAAGAAACGGCGTGTGGGATTATAGGCCGCGTCGCTGACCAGGATGTGGTCGCCGGCCCCGGTCAGAGCCTGAAGGACGCCGGTGATGGCCGCAAGGCCCGACGGATAGATGAACGTCCGCTCGGCGTGCTCCAGCTCGCTGAGCGTCTCGCAAAGCGCCTTGTGGGTGGCCAGCCCGCCGCGTCCGTAGGTGGTCTGGGTGGCGTCATAGAGCGCTTCGGCGGTGGGCATCAGGACCGTCGAGCCCCTTTGCACGACCGGGCCAGGGGTCTTGAGAAGCTTGGCTGAGGTGGCCCCGGCGTGAAGCGTGCGGGTGCATTCCCCGAATTCGGCCAGTTCAGTCATGAGGATACTCTGAGGCTACGGAAGGTGAGGTCAGGAGGCGAGGGCGGCGGGCGCCGTCCCAGCGGGCTCGCAGGCTTGGCGCAGGGCCTTCAGCGCCTTGATCAGGTGCTTCTCCACCGCGCTGACGCTGATGCCCATCTCCTCGGCCACCGCCTTGATGCGCTGACCATCGATGCGTACGGCGATCAGCACGGCGCGGGTGCGTTCGGGAAGGGCGCTGAGGACCTTTCGGGCGATCTGGATTTCTTCGCGGGCCAGGATCACCCGATCGGGCGACAGCTCTTCGAGCACCTGGTCGGCCTCTTCCAGATCGCAATGCAGATTGGAGCAGCGGCTGCGCTCGGTGCGGCTGCGGTCGATCAGGATGGCCACGGCCGTCTGATAGAGGTAGCGCCGCGGGAAGGTCACGTCGCCGCCGCCGCGATGGAGCAGGCGAACCAGGACGTCCTGAACGACATCCTCAACGTCATTGGCCGGAAGTCTGCGCCGCAGATAGCCGCGAAGTTCAGGCACGAAAGGCATCAGTTCAGCCAGGAAGCGGGCCGTCTCGGGGTCGGCGCCGTTGCCGGCCCGAAGCTCCCCTCGCGCCCAGACCTTGCCGGTCTTGACGGCTTCAGCCGTCTCCAAAACGCCCGTCACCATGCCGTTCAACGCGTTCTCCCCCTGCGTTAACGCAATCAATCTGTCACGGGGGGTGGTGAGAAATCCTCACCTTACTTCACGCGCATAGGGGGTATTTTGGGATGAACATCCACGAAACTGGCGCGATCTTGTGATCAACAAGTTTTAGTCATCATACCGATTAGACGCTCTGGCGGTCGGTAGGGGCAGGGCGGTGGTGTGCTTCATCTCCTCCATGGCGAAGGCGGAGCTGACATCGGTCAGTTTCACCGCCGAGGTCAGGCGGCGGTAGACGGCGTCATAGTCGGCGATGCTGGCCACCTGGACCTTGAGCAAATAGTCCACCTCGCCGCTCATCCGGTAGAACTCGACCACCTCGGGCATGGCGTCGACGGCGGCCTGAAAGGTCCGCGTCCACTCATCGCTGTGCTCGCTGGTGCGCACGTTCACAAAGACCGTGACCCCGACACCCAGGGCGCCGGCGTCCAAAAGGGCGACGCGGCGCCGGATGACGCCGTCGTCCTCCAGCCGCTTGATGCGGCGCCAGCAGGCGTTGGTGGACAGATTGACCCGCTCGGCCACGGCCGCGACCGACAAGGTGCCGTCCTCCTGCAGGGCGGCGAGAATGCGGATGTCGGCGGGGTCGAGGGCGACGGGACGGGCGCGGCTGGTCATGGAAGCCTCAAGCAGCTTTGCCGACGCGCGCGAAGACCGCCGCCTGGCTTGGAGAAGGGGCGTCGGCGGATGCGGCGGGGCGCATCGGAAGCGCCGCGGCGTCGAGCGAGGCGTCGAACAGCCTGGCCAGCGAGCCGACCAGGGCGCCGACCCGATCGTCGGCCAGGCTGTAGACGATGTTGCGCGCCGAGCGACGCGTCGACACCCAGCCGGCCGCGCGCAGCTCGGCCAACTGTTGCGACAGGCCGGGCTGCTTCAATTGGGTGAGGCGCTCAAGGTCGCCCACCGACTGCTCGCCGGCGATCAGGTGGCCGAGAATCTGGAGGCGGGCGGGTGTCGCCAGGCTGCGCATGCGCTCGGCGACGTCCTCGGCGGTTTGACGAACGGACAGGTTCATCGGCCGCCTCCGGAGCGGGCGCTCTGCGCCAGCTGGCGCGCCGCCTCCAGGGTCACCGGCGCGGGCGAGATCAGCGCCTCGCCCGGCCGCCAGCCCTCAGGGGTGAGGCCGCCTTCCTTGTCGGTGGCCTGAAGCGCCGCCAGCAGGCGCAGCATCTCCTCCACCGAGCGGCCGTTGGTCATGGGATACCAGGTCAGGGCCCGGATGATCCCCTTGGGGTCGATGAAATAGGTCGCCCGCACCGAGGCGCTATCGGTGTCGCCCGGGGCGGTCATGCCATAGGCCTGGGCGATCGCCATGGAAGGGTCCTCGACGATGGGGAACGGGACGGTCGTGCCCGAAGTCTCCTCGATGCTCAGCAGCCAGGCCAGATGCGAAAACAGGCTGTCCACCGACAGGCCCAGCAGCTCGCAGTCCAGCTTGGCGAAGCGGTCGGCCGCGCGCGCCAGGCTGATGAATTCGGTGGTGCAGACCGGCGTGAAATCAGCGGGATGGGAAAAGAAGATCAGCCAGCGGCCCCGATAGCCCTCCAGCGCGCGCTCGCCGTGCGTGGTCCTGGCCCGAAAAGCGGGTGCGGCGTCGCCGGGCCGCAGGCCCCGCTGAAAAGTCGTCGTCTGATCCATGGCGTCTCACGCATCGCAGGCGGCCGCTTGACCGCGTCCCAAGAGTCTAATTACACAATTACGGAAAATACGTAATAAAGGGTTTACCGCCATGGAGGATGTCGCCCTGGAGGCGGCGCGCGACTGCGTGCTGGCCGCCGCCGATGAAAACCTCAGGCCGCAAATCCACGCCCTGTTCGACGAGGCGACCGCGTCGGTGACCTATGTGGTGGCCGACCCGAGGTCGCGGGCCTGCGCGATCATCGACAGTGTGGCCGACTTCGATGCGGCGGCTGGACGGGTCTCCCATCGCGGGGTCGCCGATCTGGAGGCCTTGATCGAGCGCGAAGGCCTGAGCGTCGCCTGGATCTTGGAGACCCACGTCCACGCCGATCACCTGTCCGCGGCTGCCTATCTGGCCGAACGGTACGGCGCGCCGATCGGCATCGGGGCGGGGATCGGCGAGGTCCAGGCCTTGTTTGGACCGATCTTCGGGGCGCCGCCGCCGACCTCTGCGCCCTTCGACCGCCTCTTTGAGGATGGCGAGCGCCTGTCGATCGGCCAGCTGGAGTGCCGCATCCTGGCCTGCCCAGGTCATACGCCGGCCGACGTCGCCTATGTGGTGGGCGACGCCGTCTTCATCGGCGACAGCCTGTTCATGCCCGACTTTGGAACCGCGCGGGCTGATTTCCCAGGCGGGGACGCTCGACGGCTCTACCGGTCCATCCGCCGGCTGCTGTCGCTTCCGCCCAAGACGCGGCTGTTCTGCGGCCACGACTACAAGGCCCCCGGGCGCGATCAGTACGCCTGGGAGACCACCGTCGCCGCCCAGAACGCCGACAACGTCCATGTGGGCGGCGAGCGCGATGAGGCCGCCTTCGTGGCCATGCGCAACGCGCGCGATGCGGCCCTGCCGGTCCCCAAGCTCCTTTGGCCCGCGCTCCAGGTGAACCTGAACGCCGGGCGCCTGCCTGCGCCAGGCGTCGACGGACGTCGACGCCTCATCCTTCCTCTCGACGCCATCTGAGGCCGCCATGACAAGTCCCTCCATCCGCAAGCACAAGGTCGTGGTCATCGGCGGCGGCGCCGCCGGACTGGCCGCCGCCGCCAGCCTCCTCAAGCGCCGCCCGGGTCTGGACCTGGCGGTCGTCGAGCCCAAGCAAGTCCACGACTATCAGCCGGGCTGGACCCTGGTGGGGGCGGGGGTCTTCGACCGTGCGGCCACGCAGCGACCCATGGCCAAGTGCATCCCCGTCGGCGCGGCGTGGATCCAGGACGCCATGGCGGCCGTCGATCCGCAGCAACGCCGCATAACCCTGGGGAGCGGCGGGGTGGTCGAATACGAGGCCTTGGTCGTGGCCCCAGGCCTGCGTCTGGCCTGGGAGGAGATCGCCGGCCTCGAGGAGGCGCTGGGCCAGTACGGGGTCACCTCCAACTACCGGGCTGATCTTGCCCCCTACACCTGGAGCCTCGTGCGGTCCCTGACCAAGGGCCAGGCGCTCTTCACCCAGCCGACCATGCCCATCAAATGCGCGGGCGCGCCGCAAAAGGCGGTCTATCTGAGCGCCGATTATTGGCGACGACGCGGCGGCGGCCCCAAGATCGCCTTCCATGCGGCGACGCCCGCCCTCTTTGGGGTGGCGCACTATGTGCCGGCGCTGATGCGCTACATCGAGCGCTACGGCGTCGATCTTCAGCTGCAAAGCCAGCTGATCGCCGTCGACGGCCCGGGCCGCAGGGCGACCTTCCGCACCCAGGGCCCGCAAGGCGAGAGCATCGTTCATCGCAGCTTCGACATGCTGCACGTGTGTCCCCCCCAACGCCCCTTGCCCGCCTTCGCGGGCAGCGTGCTGGCCGGTCAGGACGGCTGGATCGAGGTCGATCCGCAAACCCTGCAGCACCCCCGGTTTGCGGCCGTTTTTGCTCTGGGCGACGGGGTGGCGACGACCAACGCCAAGACCGCGGCGGCGGCGCGCAAGCAGGCGCCGGTGGTGGCCGAAAACCTCCTGGCCTATCTGGACGGCAAGGCGCCCGCCTTCGCCTATGACGGCTACGGTTCGTGCCCCCTGACCGTGGAGCGCGGCCGCATCGTCCTGGCCGAGTTCGGCTATGGCGGCCGGCTGCTGCCGACCTTGCCGCGCCGGGTCCTCGATGGGGATCGCGCCACGCGGCGCGCCTGGTGGCTTAAGACCCGGCTTTTGCCGTTCATCTACTGGCACGGCATGCTGCGCGGCCGTGAATGGCTGGTCGCGCCCAAGCCCTCGGCGGGCTGACCATGGCCGCTCTGGATCTGGCCCAATACGCGCTGGGCGGAGGGGCTGGCGCGCTCGTGGGCTTCACCCTGGGCCTGGTGGGGGGCGGCGGATCGATCCTGGCCGTGCCGCTGCTGGTCTATGTGGTCGGCGTGCCCAACCCCCATCTGGCGATCGGCACCAGCGCCTGCGCCGTCGCCCTGAACGCCGGCTCCAACCTTGTCCGCCACGCGCGGCTGGGCAACGTCAAATGGCGCTGCGCGCTGCTCTTCGCCGCCGCCGGGGTGCTGGGCGCCGCCGCCGGCTCAAGCGTGGGCAAGCTCGTCCCGGGCGAGCGGCTCCTGGCCCTGTTCGCCCTCGTCATGCTCGCGGCGAGCATCTTGATGTTCCGCCGCCGACATGACGACGGCGACCTGAAGGTGGAGCTGGATCGCAAGAACGCCCCGCGTCTGGCGGCCGCCGGCGGCGCGGCGGGTCTGGTCTCGGGCTTCTTCGGGATCGGCGGCGGATTTCTTGTCGTTCCGGGCCTCGTAGCGGCGACGCGGATGCCGATGATGGCCGCCATCGGCTCGTCCCTCGTGGCCGTGACCGCCTTTGGCCTGACGACGGCGTTCAACTACGCCTTGAGCGGATGGGTCGACTGGCTGCTGGCCGGCGCCTTTGTGGCGGGCGGCGTGTTCGGCGGCGCCCTGGGCGCCCGCGCCGGGGTGCGGCTGTCGCAGAGGCGCGGGGCGTTGAACATGCTTTTTGCGGGCCTGCTCGTGGTCGTGGCCCTGGCGATGCTGGCCCAGACGCTCTGAGCGGCGCCGCTTCAGGCGGCGCCGGCGCCCATCGGAACGGCATTTTTTTGCACCGCACAGATGAGGGCTTTGGATTTGCTTCCGTCAAAGCCCCACGACCCCCGCTTGCGTCACGCGGGCGATGGGTCGTCACCAGGATTGCGTTGTGATCGATTCCCCCCCGTCGCTCCCGTCAACCAGATCGCCTTCCGCCAGGCACGCGCCGCGCTCCCCCGCCGGCTGCGACCGCCTCAGCGCCCTGTCGGGGCTGGTGGGCGACACCCCGCTCCTGGCCATCCAGGCCAAGCTCGATCGGCGCCGCTTCACCATCTACGCCAAGGCCGAGTTCTATAACCTCACCGGCAGCATCAAGGACCGCATGGCGCTGGGCGTCATCGCCGCCGCCTATGGCCGCGGCGCGCTCGTTGCGGGACAGGAGATCGTCGAGGCCACCAGCGGCAACGCCGGCATCGCCCTGGCTGCGGTCGGACGGGCGCTGGGCCACCCGGTCACCATCTTCATGCCCGACTGGATGAGCGCCGAGCGCCGGGCCCTACTGCGCAGCCACGGCGCGGAGATCCGCCTCGTCTCGGCCGAGGAGGGCGGCTTCCTCGGCTCCATCGCCCGGGCCGAACAGCACGCCGCCCAGGTGGGCGGCTTCTTGTCCCAGCAGTTCGCCAATCCCGACAATTGGCGGGCCCATTACGCCGGCACCGCGCCGGAGCTCCTGGCCCAGATGGAGGCGGTCGGCGCCACGCCCGACGCCTTTGTGGCCGGGGTCGGCACCGGCGGCACGGTGATGGGGGTGGCGCGGCATTTTCGCGACGTCGGTCTGGCCGCCTCGGTTCATCCCGTCGAGCCGGCGGAATCGCCCACCTTGTCCACCGGCCACAAGGTCGGCCGCCACCGCATCCAGGGCGTGTCGGACGAGTTCATCCCCGAAATCGTCAAGCTCGACGAACTGTCGGCGGTGATCGGGGTCTGCGATGGCGACGCCATCTTGATGGCCCAGCGGCTCGCCGTGGAGCTGGGGCTGGGCGTCGGCATCTCCAGCGGCGCCAATATGGTGGCGGCCTTGAAGATCGCCATGACCCTTCCGGGCACGCCGGCGGTGGCGACCGTCTTCGCCGACAACAGCGCTCGGTATCTATCCACCGACCTGGCCCGCGAAGAGCGCGTGCGCGACTGCTATGTGGCGCCTCGGGTCGAGCTGGTCGATCTTCGGGTCATTTAAGACGGCGGGCTTGGGGCGAGGTGAGGGTTTTGGCTGGCCTTCCGTCAACGCAATAGCGCCTGGTCATTCTAGGCCGCATTTGCAGCGCCTGGAGGACCCGATGCCCGCTCGCCTTCTGCCTGGACGCCTCTTTGCGCCCGCCCTGGCGCTCGCCATCGCCGCCGGCGCCGCCCAGGCGCAGGCCCCCTCGGCGCAGCGGCGTGAAATCCTGGCGGCCGTGGACGCCGGGACGCCCAGGATGGGCGAGGTGGCCAAACGCATCTGGACCCTGGCCGAGGTCGGCTATCAGGAGACCCAAAGCTCGGCCCTCCTGCAGGGCGAGCTCGCCGCCGCCGGCTTTAAGATCCAGTCCGGCGTCGCCGGCATGCCCACCGCCTTCGTCGCCAGCTTCAAGAACGGCGACGGACCGGTGATCGCCATCCTGGCTGAGTACGACGCTCTGCCGGGCTTGTCGCAAAAGGCCGAACCCCAGCGCGGGGCGGCCGGCCAGGACGCCGGGCACGCCTGCGGGCACCATATTTTCGGGGCCGCCTCCGTGGCGGCCGCCCAGGCTGTGAAAGCCTGGATGACGGCCCACGACGTCAAAGGCGAGGTGAGGGTCTACGGCACGCCGGCCGAGGAGGGGGGCTCGGGCAAGGTCTATCTAGTGCGCGCCGGCCTGTTCGAAGATGTGTCGGCGACCCTGCACTGGCATCCGTCGGACATTAACAGCGCCGCCCAGACCGTCTCCTTGGCCAATGTCAGCGGCAAGTTCCGGTTCAGCGGCGTCGCCGCCCACGCATCGGCCGCCCCAGAGAAGGGCCGCTCGGCCCTCGACGGCGTCGAGGTCCTGAACGTCGCTGCCAACTACATGCGCGAGCATGTGCCGGCCGGCACCCGCATCCACTACGTGACCACCGACGGCGGGCAGGCCCCCAACGTCGTCCCCGACAGCGCCGAGGTCTATTACTATGTGCGCCACACCGACCCGCAGGTGGTGCGAGACGTGATCGGCCGCATCCGCAAGGCCGCCGACGGCGCGGCCATGGCCACCGAGACCAAGGTGGCCTTCGAGCAGACCGGCGGGGTCTACAACATGCTGCCCAACGACGCCCTGGGACGGTTGATGGATCGCAATCTGCGCGAGGTCGGCGGGGTCAAGTGGGACGCCGCCGACACCGCCTTCGCCGAAGCGATGGCGCCGCAGCTGCCCGCCACCAAACTGACCTTCGCCAGCGCCGCCCAGGTCGAGGCCTACGCCGTGGGCGGGGGCGGGGCCGGCTCGACGGACGTGGCCGACGTCAGCTGGGTGACGCCGACGGCGGGCATCACCACAGCCACCTGGGTGCCGGGAACGCCGGCGCACAGCTGGCAAGCCGTGGCCGCGGGCGGCACGCCCATGGCCACCAAGGCCGGGGCTGTCGCCGCCAAGACTTTGGCGCTCACCGCCGCCGACCTGATGCGCGATCCCAAGCGGATCGCGCGCGCCCGCGCCGAACTGGACGAGCGGCGCGGACCCGATTTCAAATACCAGGCGATGGTCGGCGATCGGCCGCCGCCCCTGGATTATCGTCACAAGCGCACGGAGGCGGGCCAATGAAGCTTCGATCGGCACTGATCGCGGGAGCGGCGCTGCTGGCGCCCATGACGGCGTGGGCGCAGGCTGGCGGCGGCGAGGTCTTCAAGTTCGAGCCGGTGGCCAATGCGGCGCTGGATCGTCCCGGCGCCCTGGCCAACGCCTGGGGCGACTACGACGGCGACGGTGATCTCGACCTGGTCACCGGCTTCAAGGACGGCACGGTCCTTCTGCTGGAGAACGACAAGGGTGTTTTGACGCCCGTCGACCGAGGCCTGACGCTCAACGGCAAGGACGCCCGCGGCCTGGCCTGGGGCGACTATGACGGAGACGGCGACCTTGATCTCTATGTGGGGGTCTCCGCCACGCCGCGTGAGCGCAACCGGCTGTTTCGCAATGACGGCCCCAAGGGTTTTGTCGAGGTCGGCGAGGCGCTCGGCGTCTCGCCCCCCGACGCCTCCACCCGTCAGGTCACCTGGATCGACATCGATCTGGACGGCGACCTTGACCTCTTCGTCGCCCAGCGCGCCGCGCCCAACCAGCTGTTCATCAACGAGGGCGGGCGCTTCCGTGAGGCGGCGGCCCAATGGGGCTTGGCCGATCCGCGCAAGAGCGTCGGCGCTTGCTTCTTCGACGCCGATCAGGACGGCGATCTGGACCTCTTCGTGGCCAACCAGGCCGGCGACCGCGACGGCTTCTTCCGCAATGTCGGCGGCCGCTACGAAGATGTCGCCGTCGAACTGGGCGTGACGCCCTTGCAGCGTCCGGCCGACGAAGGCTCGGTCGGCTGCACGGTGGCCGACTATGACAACGACGGCGATTTCGATCTGTTCGTGGCCGCCTATGGCGTCAACCGGCTCTATCGCAACGATGGC
Source organism: Caulobacter segnis (assembly GCF_029543125.1). Taxonomy (GTDB): domain Bacteria; phylum Pseudomonadota; class Alphaproteobacteria; order Caulobacterales; family Caulobacteraceae; genus Caulobacter; species Caulobacter segnis_D. The sequence continues at coordinate 94,606 of NZ_JARQWW010000005.1, read as the reverse complement.
GGGCGCTTCGTCGAGGTCGCTCAGTCCGTAGGCATCGTCGGCGACGAGCACCATGTGGCCGGGGCCTTCGCCGATATCGACCAGGACGGCTGGCTCGACCTCTATGTGACGACCTTCCGCACCCCCAATCCAAACCTGCCCGATAAGCTCTATCGCAATGTCGGCGGTCGATTTGTGGAGGCGCTGCCAGCAAATCTGAATCGTGCGCCGGCTGATCATGGCGTCCAGTGGGCCGACTTCGACGGCGATGGGGATTTGGATCTGGCGCTGACCCACAATGACGACAAGGTTGGCGGCGGCCGCCTGTTCAAGAACATCTCGCCGCCGCCAGCGCAGCGCAACGCCCTGTTGGTGGAGGCGCTCGATCCCACCGGCAAGCGCGTGGTCCCCGGAGCCGAGGTGCGCGCCTACGACGCCAAGGGCAAGCTCCTGGGCGCTCGGCTCATGGACACCGGCGGCGGCTACGACTCTCAAAGCGCCCAGCCCGTGCACCTCCCGACCCTGTCGGCCGGCAAGGTGCGTCTCGAAGCCACGTTCCTGACGCCCCAGGGGCGGCGCACGGTGACGCTCGACAAGGTCGATCCCAAGCGCTGGCGCGGCAAGGTCGTCAAACTGCGCCAGCCGTCGAACTGATCAGAGGCCGGACCCGCGGCCCATTGTGGAGAATTGCTTGATGTCCATTCGCCTTGCGACCCTGCGCCCCTCCGTGCGGCGCGCCCTGGGGTGCGCCGTGTCGCTCGCCGCGCTTTGGACGTCGGTCGGAGCCTCCGCCCAGGCGCCGGCGCTCAATGACCGCAAGGACGTTCTGCCGCCCTCGGTCCTGACCTCGGACGATCCGCAGCGCATTCCGCGCCGCCCGCCGCAGGCGGCTCCCAAAAAGCAGGTCGTGCTCAAGGGCGGCCGGGTGTTCGACGCCGTCTCCGAGCGCGCCTATGCGGGCACGGTGGTGATCGAGGGGCGCACGATCAAGGCGGTTCTGCCCGCGGATTCCTCGGATTTCGCCGTCGACGCCGAGATCGTCGATGTGACCGGCAAGACCGTCATGCCCGGCCTGATCGACATGCACGTCCACATGACCTATCCGGACCCGGACACGCCCATCGACGAGCAGGACACCGAAGGCTCCGGCGTGCTGCGCGGATCGCGCAACCTGCGCTACTTCCTGGAGTCGGGCTTCACCTCGGTGCGCGACCTGGGCGGGGTGCTCAACGCACCGCATCAGCTGGCCCAGTGGAGCGCCTCGGGGCAGATTGCGGCCCCGCGCGTCTTCGCCGCCGGCCACATCATCACCGGCACGGGCGGCCACGCCACCGAGCGGCCGATCACCCCCAACCACGGCCCCACCTATCAGTGGGAACGCGACGGCGCCGACGCCTGGCGCGCCGCCGTGCGCCTAGCGTTCAAGCAGGGCGCATCGGTGATCAAGATCGCCAGCCATTTCACCGCCGACGAGGTCAACGCCGCGGTGGACGAGGCCCACACCCTGGGCCTGCCGGTGACCTGTGATTGCGAAACCCTCTACATCGAGCGGGCCGTGGCCGCCGGCGTCGACATGATCGAGCATCCCCTGCCGCGCACCGATGCGGTGATCGCGACCATGGGCCGCCGCAAGGTCGCCTCGATCCCGACCTTGCAGGTTTACCAGAACGTCCTGGACACCTCCGGCGGCTTCTACGGCTCGACCTCGCGCCGCTTCACCATGACCAGCCAATCCAACTTCGACGTCTTCAAGAAACTGAAGGCGCAAGGGGTGGTGATGGGGGTGGGCACCGACACCATCGGGCGGGTCAACACCATGATCCCCAACCCGTACATCGCCGAGCTGAAATGGTTCGTCAAAGGCGGCTACACCGCGCCCCAGGCCCTGATCGCCGCCACCCGCACCAACGCCCAGCTGCTGGCCATGGGCGACAAGCTGGGCACCCTTCAGGCGGGCAAGCTGGCCGATGTGATCGTCGTCGACGGCAAGCCTGACGAGACCCTGGAGGACCTGGCCAAGATCGATCAGGTCTACAAGGACGGTCGTCGCTGGGTGGCCGAGGGCCAAGTGGTGCTGCCGCGTCATGTCTCGGCGCCCCTGGCCAAGCCCTCGCCGCCGGCCGAGACCCGCTGAGCCGACACGCCATGCAGACCGCCGCTCCGCCAACGCCCGCCGCACCCGCCAGTCCCCGGCAGATCGCCCGCGCCTTGGGCTCGGTGATGATCGGCAACTGGTTCGAGCTGTTCGACTTCATCGTCTACGGCTACTTCGCCGCCCAGATCGGGCAGGCGATGTTCCCCAAGGCCGACCCGCTGACCGCCATCTTGGCCAGCTTCGCGACCTACGGGGTCGGGTTCGTCATGCGGCCCGTCGGCGCGGTGGTCCTGGGCAGTTTCGGCGACCGTCGTGGACGCAAGGCGGCGCTGGTGCTGACGATGTTGCTGATGGCTGTCGCCACCGGCCTGACAGGCCTGATCCCGTCCTATGCGACCATCGGCCTGGCCGCGCCGCTGCTGTTGGTCGCCTGCCGTCTTGTTCAGGGCTTCGCCACGGGCGGGGAGTGGGGCGGGGCGACGACATTCCTGGTGGAATACGCGCCGCCGCACCGCCGCGGCTTCTTTGGCAGCCTGCAGCAGCTGAGCACGAGCCTGGCGATCGTCTCGGCGATCGGCACGGCGCTTCTGCTCAACGCGATCCTGTCGCCGCAGGACCTGGCGGCCTGGGGATGGCGCGTGCCGTTCGTCCTGGGCTTCCTGGTGGCGCCCGTGGGCTTTTGGTTGCGCGCCCACGTCTCGGAGACCCCCGCCTTCGAGGCCGAGGCGGCCGTGCCCGCCGCCCCCGTCCGGGAGGCGCTGACTGTCCATCGCGCCGCAGTGGCGCGGGTATTCGGCATCACCATTGTCTGGACTGTGGGCAGCTACATCTTCACCACCTTCACCGCCACCTTCGCCTCCCAGACCCTCAAGATACCCGCCTCCGAGGTGCTGGCCGCCACCTTGCTGGGCGTGCTCGTCAACATCGCCACCATTCCCATCGTCGGCTGGCTGTCGGACCGCTATGGGCGCTGGCCGTTCCTGATCGCCAGCGCGGTGGGATGCCTGCTGCTGTCTTTGCCGCTCTACTGGCAGCTGGCGACCTTCGCCACGGCCTGGAACGTGGCCATTCTAACCTCGGTCGCCGGGGTCCTCACCGGCCTCTATAGCGGTGCTGCGCCCACCTTCCTGTGCGAGCTCTTGCCCACGCGCATCCGCTATACGGCCATGTCGATCGGCTACAACGGCGCGGTGATGATCTTTGGCGGCTTTGGCCCGTTCATCGCCACCTTGCTGGTCCAGCAGACCGGAACGGCCATCGCGCCGGGGTTCTATGTGACCGGCGCGGCCGCCCTTTCGGCCATCGCGCTGCTGCTGACGCCGCGCCGTCCCGCCCTGCACGGATAGGCGTCGTCATGAATGTCGTCACAAAAAGTGAGGATATCGCGCGCGCTTCCGTCAACGCCTTACGGACGGGGACGTCACGGCGCCCGCCGTTCCCGCCGACGGTTCGTTCAAAGCTCCCCCAGCCGACGAACAACGTCTCCGTCCAACACCGTGGCCTCACAGAGGATCGTCATGTCTAAAGCCGCACTGCTTCTCTACACCAGCTTGGCGACGGTCCTCACCGCCGTCCCGGCGATCGCCCAATCCGACAGCGAGCTCACCGAGGTCGTGGTCACCGGCAGCCGCGGCCAGGCCCGCACCGTCGTCTCCAGCCCCGCGCCGATCGACGTGATCGGCGGCGAGACCCTGGAGCGCATGGGCGGCGCCGCGCCGCTGCGCGATGCGCTCACCCAACTCATCCCGTCCTTCCAGGCCCAGACCGTGGCGTCCTCTTCCTGGGACAGCCTGGCGCGCCCCGCGGGTCTTCGCGGCCTGGGCGGCGTCCATGTACTGGTCCTGGTGGACGGCAAGCGTCGTCACAACAGCTCGCTGACCAACCTCAACACCGGCAACCTGTCCAACGGCGGCAACCCCGTCGATCTGGACCTGATCCCTTCCAGCGCCATCGCCCGCATCGAGGTGCTGCGCGACGGCGCCGCCGCCCAGTACGGCTCGGACGCCATCGCCGGGGTGATCAACGTCATCCTCAAGAAGAACACCGACGGCGGACGCCTCAACGTCAACGCCGGTCAGCGTTTCTCCTATAACGGCGTCACCGACGGCGAGACCGTCCAGGCCGATATCTGGCATGGCTTCAAGCTGGGCGACGACGGCTACCTGACCCTTGCGCTCGACGCCAAGGTCCAGAACGACGCCCTTCGCGGCGTCGACATGCCCGGCCAGCTTTACTTCACCTTGCCAGGCGGCGTCGCAGACCCGCGTGAGGCCACCGCCCACCGCTACCAGCTCTATCGCGGCGGCCTGCCCAAGACCAAGTCGGCGACCATGTCGGCCAATGCCGGCCATAGCCTCGGCGAGGCGGAAGTCTACGCTTCTGCGACCCTGGGCTTCCGTGACGCGGTGGTGGGGCAGGGCTTCCGTCGCCCCAACAGCAACCAAAACCTGATCCAGATCTTCCCGGACGGCTTTGCGCCCAACTACACCCTGGACGAAGTCGACTTCCAGACCAGCGGCGGTCTGCGGTGGATGGCGGGCGGCTGGAACCTGGATCTTTCGACCACCTTCGGCAAGAACGAGGTCGATCACGGCTCGAGCAATACGCTGAACGCCTCGCTTGGCCCGTCCAGCCCGACCTCCTTCCACACCTTCACCTCGTCCTTCGAGCAATGGACCACCAACTTCGATCTGAACCGTCAGTTCGACGTCTTGGGCGGTCTGTCGGTGGCGACGGGGCTGGAGTATCGCTGGGAGCGCTATCGCACGCGGGTCGGCGATCCCCTGGCCTATGCGGCGGGCGGCTATGTCTATCCGACGGGCTACGGCAACCTGGCCGGACGCGCCGCCAGCGTCGGCGCGCAAGGGGCGGTCGTCCTGTCGCCGGCCGACGAGGCCGACATCTCGCGCAGCAACTACGCGGCCTATATCGACCTTGGCCTCGACGTGACCGACAAGCTCTTCGTGGCCGCCGCGGCGCGTTATGAGGAATATGACGACGCCGCCGGCGACGTGCTCAGCGGCAAGGTCTCGGCGCGCTACGAGCTCAATGACGCCGTCGCCGTTCGGGCCACCGTCAGCAACGGCTTCCGTGCGCCGTCCCTGTCGCAGCAGGGCTACGCCCAGACCTCCAACCAGGCCAACATCGTCAATGGCGTCTTCACCTTCGTGGAGTCCAAGACCGTGCGCCCCGAAAGCCCGGTGGGCCAAGCCCTCGGCGCCCAGCCTCTGGAGCCTGAGACCTCCACCAACTACAGCCTGGGCCTGGCGCTCACCCCGCTGCGCGGCTTGTCGGTGACGGTGGACGCCTATCGGATCGAGCTTCGCGACCGCATCGCCCTGACCGGACTTCTGTCCGGCGCCGGCGTGGCCCGCGTCCTGACCCAGAACGGTTTCCCGTCGAACCTTTCGGTCCGCTACTTCGCCAACGCCATCGACACCAACACCACCGGTCTCGATATCGTCAGCGCCTATTCGCGCGACCTGGACGAACTTGGCCGCCTGCGCCTGACCGCCGGCTTCAACTGGAACAAGACCCGCATCGCCGGCATCGCCGCCGATCCGACCCAGCTGGCCGGCCTTGGCCTGACCCTGTTCGACCGTCAGCAGCAGGGGGCGGTGACCTTGTCAACCCCGCGCACCAAGCTGCTGCTCGGCGCCGAATGGACCAAGGACCGCTGGCGGGTGAACCTGCGTGAGAACCGCTATGGCGCGTTCGACAACATCAACAACATCCCCACCTCCGACCAGCATTACGGGGCCAAGTGGATCACCGACCTTGAGGTCGGCTACGAGGTCAACGAGAAGGTCAGCGTCGCCGTCGGCGCCAACAACCTGTTCGACGTCTATCCGGACCGCAACACCGTGCCCGACACCAACGGCTTTGCGCCGTTTGGCGGCAACTCGCCGTTCGGCGTGTTCGGCGGCTACTACTATGGCCGTCTGACGGTGAACTTCTAAGGAGCTCAAGCCCGCCGGCTTGGCCGGCGGGCTTCGCAAAGCAAGCGGGGCGGACCTTGGCGGGTCCGCCCCGTTTTTTGTGTTCGAAGCTCCAGGCCGTGCGAAGGCTAGGCGCGCTCGGTCAGGAAGGTGGTGACCTCGCGCAGGGCCACCGGCCCGGGCACGCCGTGATTGCTGTTGGGCACGATGACCAGCTTGGAGCCTGCAATCTTGGAAGCGATCAGGCGCGACTGCTCGGGCGGGCAGATCCAGTCGCTGTCGCCGCACATGACCATGGTCGGCGTCTTGATGTCCGAAAGCTTGTCGACCACATCGTAGGAGTGATCGGCGAACAGGTCGTTGTGGACCTTGGCGCGGTAGACCGTGCGCTGGCTGTTGGCGAGGATGCGGTCCAGATCAGCCGTCTCCCCATCCTCCACATACATGGGCGCCATGGCGAACATGATCAGGCGAAACTCTTCGTCGCTGACGATGGTCGGCGTGAAGACCTTGTGCAGCATCGCCTTGGTAGCCATCGGGGCCTTGCGCGCGGCGCGCTCCTCGAAATTGACCAGCGCCTCCTCCTCATGGCGCCAGCTTGGCGCGGTGCCGCGCAGCACCAGATGGCTGAGACCCTGCGGATGCTTGAGGGCGTAGGACAGGGCGATCATCCCGCCAAAGGAGCCGCCCAGCAGCACCATGGGACGGCCGCCGCCCAACTGCTGGCGAAGCGCATCCACGTCCTGGACCATCTGGTCGAAGGTGAAGGGGCCGTCCACTGACGAGCCGCCGTGGCCGCGCATGTCGAAGCCGATGACCCGGTACTTGCCAGCCAGGGACTTGTAGGTCTCAAAGACGCCGCCATGGGTTCCATAGCCGCGCCCGCCGTGCAGGACGATCAGGGGATGGGCGTCGGCCGGCCCGGCCGCCGAGTAGTTGAGCGTCGCGCCATTGATGGCGATCTTGCCGTTGCGGACCTCGGAGGCGGGCTGGGCGAGCGCGCCGCCGCCCGAGGCGAGGGCGAGGCCGCCGGCGGCGAGAAGCTGGCGTCGGTTCATGCGGCGCTTTCTTCGGTCTTGAGGATGAGGCCGTCGCAGGCGGCGGCGTGCCGGACGACGTCGGCGTGCGTGCCGAACCAGGCGCCTTCGGCCAGGCCCAGGCGGATGATCTCTTCGAGGATCCAGATCCGCGACCGCGCGCCGATGATGTGGGGATGCAGGGTCAGCTGGAAGAGCCCGCCTTCGTCACGGGCCCCTTCGAGCTCTCGCCGGAAGATGTCGAACACCTCGCGCGGCGGCGTGTAGGGGCGAAGACCGGAGAAGCGGTGCATGCCGAAATAGACCGCATCGTCGCGGATCCATTCGACCGGCAGCTCGACCACCCCGGTGGGGCGTCCATCCATCTCCAGCTCGTAACAGTCCTCGTCGGCCATCAGCGAGCTGTCATAGGCCAGACCCATCTCGCAGATGATGCGCAAGGTGTGCGGGCTGAAGTCCCAGCTTGGCGTGCGCACGCCGATCGGCCGCTGGCCCGAGACCTGCTCGAGCGTGTCGCGTGCCCGCAGCATCAGGTCGCGCTCGGCCTCGTAGGGTAGGGCGGAGTTGAGTTCATGGATCCAGCCGTGGATGCCGATCTCATGGCCCTCGGCCACCAGGCGGCGCTGTTCTTCGGGGTGCAGCAGGGCCGAGACCGCCGGGACATAGAAGGAGGCGCGCACGTCGTGCCGCTGCAGGATGTCCATGATCCGCGGCGCGCCCACCCGCGCCCCGTACTGGCCCCAGCTTTGTCGGCTGATGGAGCCGCCGCCGTCGCGCAGGTCGTTGGTCTCGTGATCGCTGTCGAAGGACAGGGCGATGGCGAAGGGCGCGCCGTCGGGCCAGGCCCTGGGCGCCAATCTGCGGCCGGCGCGGACCCGATCGACCAGGCCGCGCCAACGGGGTTCGGGCCAGCGCCACGGCTCGTCGGTCATCGGCTGCCTCCGTTCACGGAAAGGATTTCTCCTGAGATGAAGCTCGCCTCGTCGGAGGCCAGGAAGGCTACGGCGTTGGCGATGTCCTCTGCGCGGCCAAGCCGCCGCAGGGCGATGGCGTCGATGATCGCCGCCTGTCGCTCTTGGCTGTATCCGGCCCACTGGCGCTCGGTCGCTGCGTTGGTGCGCACGAACCCGGGCGCAACGGCGTTCACCCGCACGCCGAAAGGACCCAGCTCCTGGGCCAGCTGCCGCGTCAGGCCAAGCAGGCCGTGCTTGGCGGCGCAATAGGCCTGCACGCCGGTCAGGGAGGCCTTCAAGGCCGCTCCGGAGGCGACATTGACGATCGCCCCGGCTCCCTTGGTCTTCATGCCGCGCGCGCAGGCGCGGCTCAGCGCCATGGCCGCTCCAAGATTGATTTCGATGACCGCATCCCAGGCGGCGTCGCTGACCTCCTCAATCGGGACGTTCGACTGGCCGGCGACCCCGCCGGCGTTGTTGACCAGCACATCCACCGCCTGGCCGGCGTCGGCCTCGACCTGCGCGATCCAGGCCGCGGCGGCGGCCCGGTCGGTCAGATCGACCCTGGTGGCCAAAACGCCCAGCTGCTCATGAAGCGTGTTAAGTTCGTCCTGGCGGATATCGCACCCGTAGACGCGGGCGCCGCCGGCGACAAAGGCCTGGCTGATGGCGCGGCCAAAGCCGATCGCCGCGCCGGTGACCACGACCACCCGGTCCTTGAAGTTGTGGCTCATGCCGTAGCGGCCAGGGGCGAGGCGTTGCGGGCCCTCAGCTGCTCGCTGAGGGCGGCGGCGGCCGTGGTGACCGCGACGATGACCCGCTCGCGCTTTTCCTCGAAACGGTTGGTCACGCAGCCCATGTTGAGCGCCGCCACCGAGCGGCCGTCGGCGTCGACGATCGGAGCCGCCACGCCCGTTCCGCCCAGGGCGAACTCCTCCATGACCACCGCGTAGCCCTGCTCCCGGGTCTGGCCGACGATGTCGAGGATGGCCTGCCGGTCGGTGACCGTGTGGCGGGTGAGGGCGGGGAAGGGGCCTTCGCCGATCAGGCGCGACCAGTCCGCCTCCGGTTGGCGAGACACCAACACCCGTCCCATGGCCGTGCAGTAGAGGGGGATGGGCCTTTGGATATTGGCGGCGTAACGCACCTCCACATCGGCCACCACCTGGGTGATCGCCTTGGCGTGGCCGGGCTTGTCGAAGACGGCGAAGGTCATCGACTCGCCAAGCGCCTGCGAGAGGCTCTCCATGACCGGACGCGCGGCGGCGATCAGGCGGGCGTGCGGATCGGCGATCCAGCCGAAGGCGCCGGCCCGATACTGTTCGCTGAGCCGATAGCGGTCGGTCAGCGGGTCACGATAGAGATAGCCGCGATTGACCAGGGTGCGCAGCAGCATGAGGGTGCTGCTCTTGGGCGCGTTGAGGCGCAAGGTCGCCTCGCGCAACAGCACGCCTTCCTCGGCGGCGGCGACAAGCTCCAGCAGGTCCAGGACCCGGGCGGCGGAGAGAACCGTGTCGGTCATGTATGTGAATGTCGTTCCGGTGGTTGAACGCATTGTCGGCCTTGGCCTAAGCTCCCGTCAACCGTTCCCGCCCCGACGCGGTGACAAATCCGGAGACGTCCCGAATGTCGAGCACCTCGGATGCGCAGCTCCTGGCCCAATGGCTGGCCGTGGAGAGCCCCAGCCATGAAGCCGCCGCGGTCAACGCCATGGTCGAGGTGGTGGCGCTCTACGCCGCGCACCCCGGCATCGGGATCGAGCGCCTGGCGGGGCGCGACGGGTTGGGCGACCTTTTGATCCTTCGGGCGGGCCCCGACAACGGCCGCCGCAGCGCGCTGGTGATCGGCCATCTGGACACCGTGCATCCCCTGGGCGTCGTGCAGGACGCCCTGCCGATCCGACAGGAAGGCGATCGGCTCTATGGGCCGGGCGTCTACGACATGAAGGGCGGAGTGCTGATCGCGCTGCAGGCCATGCTGGCGGCCGCGCAGGCCGGACGGCTGCAGCGGCCGGTGGTCTTTGCGCTGTCGCCGGACGAGGAGATCGGCAGTCCCACCAGCCGGCCGGTCATCGAGACCCTGGCCCGCGAGGCGGACTTCGCCCTGGTCATGGAGCCGGCCCGCGAAGGCGGCGGCTGCGTCACCGCGCGCAAGGCGGTGGGGCGATACAAGATCAGCTTCGAGGGGCGCGCGGCGCACGCCGGCATGCGCCATCAGGACGGGCGCAGCGCGATCCTCGAGGCGGCCCGCCAGATCGTCGAGATCGAGGCGCTCACCGACTATGCGGCCGGCGTGACCGCCTCGGTCGGGGTGATCAGCGGCGGGACAGGGGTCAATGTGGTGCCCCAGTTCAGCTGCATCGAGGTGGACTTGCGCGCGCCCAGCGACCTCTTGGCCTGCGGCTGCGATCGGCGCCTCTATGGCTTGCGCGCCTTCGACCCGGATGTCTCGGTTAAGGTCGAAGGCGGCCTCAACCGCCCGGCCTATGAGCGAAACCCGGGCAGCATCGCATTGTACGAGCGCGCCCGCGGCCTGGCCGAGGGCCTTGGCATGGCGCTGCCCGAGGCGCCGATGACGGGCGGGGGCTCGGACGGCAACTTCACCGCCGCCCTTGGCGTGCCCACCCTGGACGGACTGGGCATCGAAGGCGCCGGGGCGCACACCTTGTCCGAATACGGCCTCACCGCCTCCATCGCGCCGAGGCGGGCCTTGATCGGGGCTTTGCTGGAAGGCTGACCAGGACGTCTTCGTCAGAGCCCTTTGATGAGCGCAAGGGTCACAAGGCTGATGAAGGCTGTTCCCAGGACGCCGACGGCGAGGGGCTTTGGGCCTCGCCGCACAAGCGCGCGAAGATCGGTCGACAGACCCATGGCCGCCAGGGCCGTGGTCATCAAGAAAGTGGTCGCCGTCACCAACGCCGCCTTCAAGGCCGCAGGCGGGGGCGCATAGGAATTGATCGCAATGGCGAAGGCGAACCCGATCAGATACCAGGGCGTCGGCGCCCGCTCGGCCCCGCGATGCCGCAGCGCCAGGATGACGACGAGAGGGCCGAGCAGGCCCACCCTTAGGAGCTTGGCCACGACCCCGGCGTGACCGGCCGCCTCGCCGGCCTGGAAGGCGGCGCCGACCGCCTGGGCCACTTCGTGAAGCGACGCGCCGCTCCATAGTCCAAAGTCCGCGCCCGCCAGACCCGCCAAGGGCGCCGCCGCCGGATAGAGGAACATCCCGGCGGTGCCTAAGAGCGTGATCACCGCGATGGCGTAGGCGGCGTCCTCGTCCTTGGCCTGAACCACCGAATTGGCCGCCATGATGGCCGACGCGCCGCAGATCGAGGTCCCCGCCGCGATAAGCGCCCCAAGGCGCGCGTCGACGCCAAGCATCCGCGCGCATAGCGCGATGAACAGGTAGGTGGCCGGCGTGGCGACCGCCACCAAGACGATCCCATGCGCGCCGAGGGAGACGATCTGCGAGACGCTGATCTGGAAGCCGAGCAGGATGATGGCCAGGCGCAAAAGGCGCCGAAGCACGAAGGCCTGGCCAGGGCGCCGCCGCTCGCCGCCGCCAAGCATCGTCCCAACCGCAACCCCCAGCGCCGTCGCCAGGATCGGCGGGCTCAGAAGGCCAAGGACCGGAAGCTGGTGCAGGGCCAGGGCGGCCGTCGCCGTGAACAGGGCGGCGGCGGCGCCCGGGGCGATCGACACAAGCGGTCTGGTGAGGCGTAAGATCACGTCGGGCGTCCGCCAGTGGCGCCGGTCGGCCCGGCCGACACGCCAAATATCCAAAGCGGCCCTTCGCCAGAAACGGCTTTTAGTGATGGTTTCGATCAGCTCAGCTGGTGATCTGCTTGGCGTTCGGTTTCAGACAACTTGCTGCACTGCAAGCGACGCCGTCGCGGCCCTAGTGTTCGGCGGTGTTTGCTGATAGGCGCTGCACCGAGCGGCGCTTGTCTGGGTACAAACCGGGCGCCGGTTATTTGATCCATTACTTTCGGTTATTGGACAATAAAGAACAGTTGTTGGACGCGCCTCGCGCCGCCTGCTCACATCCCCTCGGGACCACGCGCCTCGCGCCGTGGAGCAAGAAGAGGGGAATCTGTAATGAGAGTAACCGCTTTACGGCGCCGATCGGTCATGTTGGCGAGCAGCGCGCTTTGCGCCGCTGTCATCGCCGCACCGGCCATGGCTCAACAGTCCGGCGAGGCCGAGATCGAGGAGATCGTGGTCGTCGGCTCGCAGATCCAAGGGGCCAAGGTGACCGCCGCCCTGCCGGTGACCATGGTCAACGCCGAGCAGATCCAGGCTGTGGCCGCCGGCTCGGGCGATGAGCTCTTCCGCACCATTCCCCAGGCCGGCAACGTCCAGTTCAACTCCAGCTTCCTGCCCGGCTCCAGCAACTCGGCCCGCGGCGACGTCAATTCCATCAGCCTGCGCAACCTGGGCACCGGCAACACGCTGGTCCTGCTCAACGGCCGACGCACCGTCGTCCATCCGACCACTCAGGCCGAGTCCCTGGTGCCGGTCTTCACCTACAACACCAACGCCATCCCCGTGGCGGGCCTGCGGCGGGTCGAAGTCCTTCGCGACGGCGCAGCAGCCATCTACGGCTCGGACGCGGTGGCCGGGGTGATCAACACCGTTTTGGCCGACGACTTCGATGGGGCGCAGTTCGAGGTCCAGTACGGCGGGGCCGAAGGCACCAGCATGCGCGAAGGCCGCTTCACGGGGCTGGTGGGCAAGGATTTCGAGCGGGGCAACATCACCGCCTTCTTCTCCACCGAGCAGCGCTCGGCCCTGCTGGATTCGGATCAGGAATACACCCGCTACGCCGACAAGCGCCCGCTGTTCGCCGGCACGGAGTTTGAGACCGCCACCAGCCTGGATGGTCGCAGCGCGAGCACGCCCTGGGGCCAGTTCACGGCTCGCACGACCACCGCTATCCGCTCCAACGGCGTGGCCGTGACCGGCGCCACCGGCATCTTCAAGATCGTGCCGACCGCCAACGGCTGCGCCTTGAGCCTGAGCCCTGGCCTGTGCATCGCCAGCGGCGCGCTCAACGTCACCACCGATCGTAATCTTCGCCAGGAGACGGCGGCGGTGAAGACCTACACCATGCCCGATGTGGAGCGGTACAACTTCTTCGGCACCGCCCACTACGACCTGACCGACGACATCGAGTTTTTCTCGGAGCTCGGCTACTACCATGCCAAGACGCACGGCCTGCAGGGGCCAAGCAACGTGGCCACCGCCGCGTCGATCACCGTGCCGGCCACCGGCTACTACAATCCCTTCGGCGCCGCCGTCCTGCCGAACGGTCAGGTCAATCCCAACCGCCTGCCGGGGCTGAACATCCCCGCCGCCGGCGTGCCGGTGACCATCAACACCTATAGCCTGGTGGACGTGGGCGCCACGCCGGTGGACGTGACCAACGACCAGCTGCGCATCCTGGGCGGCCTCAAGGGCCAGAAGTGGGGCTGGAACTGGGAGAGCGCGGCGCTCTACTCGATGGCCAAGGTCAAGGACGTCTCCGAGGCGGTGAGCTCGACCAAGCTGCAGCAGGCGCTGTCGCTCAGCACCCCCGACGCCTACAATCCCTTCAACGGCGGTGACCTAGGCAACGTCAACTACGGCGACGGCACGCCGTCGGCGGCCGCGACCCTGGCCAGCCTGAGGGTTCCCATCATCCGGGAGAACCGCACCGAACTCGCCCTTTGGGATTTCAAGGTCAACAAGGCCGACCTTTTGGCCATCTGGGGCGGCGACATCGGCGCGGCGATGGGCGTGGAGGTGCGGCACGAGACCTATCGCGACGATCGCGACCAGCGCATCGACGGCACGCTGGTCTACACCGATCCCGTGACCGGCACCGTGACCGGCTCGGACATTCCCGGCACCAGCACCTCGCCGGACGTGCGCGGCAAGCGCACGGTGGTGTCAGGCTTCGCCGAACTGGCCGTGCCGCTGGTCTCGCCGGAGATGAACATTCCCTTCGTCGACCGCCTGGAGCTGCAGTTGGCGGGACGCGCCGAGCACTATGACGACGTGGGCAGCGTGGCCAAACCCAAGATCGCGGGGGCCTGGGACATCGTGCCGGGCCTGCGCATCCGCAGCTCCTATTCGGAAGGCTTCCGGGCGCCCAATCTGGAGCAGATCAACGTCACCCAGGTCAGCCGCTCCAACAACCGCCAGGACTACATCTTCTGCGAGGCGGACCTGCGCGCCGGACGCATCACCAGCTTCAACGCCTGCGCCCGCTCCAAGGCCACCCGCGCCATCCGCGCCGGCAATCCCGACCTGAAGCCGGAAACCTCGACCAGCTTCTCCTGGGGCGTGGTGCTCGAGCCGCAGTTCATTCCCGAGAAGTTCGGCCGCGTGACGCTGACCGCCGATGTTTGGAAGATCAAGCAGCAGGGCATCATCGGCGTGTTCGGCGAGGGCAACGGCGTCATCCTCGACTACTACCTGCGTCTGCAAGGCAGCTCGAACCCCAAGGTTCACCGCGCCGCGCCGACGCCCGAAGAAATCCAGGCTTTCGCCGGCACGGGCCTGACCCCGGTGGGCGAAGTGATCTCGGTTGACGACCAATACGTAAATCAACTCCCGCAAGTGGCGCAGGGCGTCGATGTCGGGGTGATGTATCGCCTCAACACCGAACGCCTGGGCGACTTCAGCTTCAACTTCGACCTGGCGCGGATCGACAAGCTCTATACGCGTCCCACCGCCCAGATTCAGGAGCTGCTGAACGCGCGTGAGGCCGGCCAGATCAATTCGGGCACCATCATCACCGGCGCTTCCGATCTGGTGGGGCAGGGCGGCACCCCCGAATGGCGCTGGTCCGGTTCGCTGAACTGGAAGTACGGCGCCTTCAGCGCCGACTGGTTCGCCTCCTATGTGGGCGAGTTCTACAGCACGGCCCTGACCTACGCGGCCACCGGCGAGTTCTTCAACGTGCCGTCGACGACGCTGCACAATGTCGGCGTCGCCTACCAGTTCGAGGAGGGCCGCTTCGCCGGAACCCGCGTCCGGGTCGGCGCGCGCAACGTCTTCGACAAGGAGCCGCCGCTGACGCCGGGCGGCTATGCGGGCACCGTCTACAACCCCTACGCCCGCTACTTGTACGTCAACGTCCGCAAGACCTTCTGATCCGTCATCAGGACGACGCCTCGCGCCTCTTGGCGCGGGACGTCGCACGGGGAAATCAATGAACAGAAAAACGCATACGAACACGGTCTCGCGCTTCGCCCTGGCGACGATGCTCAGCCTCAGCCTGGTCGGAACCACGCCGGCGTGGGCCCAGGAAGAAGCGCCCGCCGCCGCCCTGTCGCGCACCGGCGGGGATTTGATCGGCTACGGCTCCATCCACCATCCCACCGTCGGCCGCGACGGCATGGTGGTGGCCCAGAACAAGCTGGCGGCCAAGGTCGGCGCCGACATCTTGGCCAAGGGCGGCAATGCGGTGGACGCCGCGGTCGCGGTGGGCATCGCCGAGACCCTGACCCTGCCGCGGGCGGGCAATATCGGCGGCGGCGGCTACATGCTCATCCACGATGCGGCCAGCAAGAAGACCATCGCCATCGAGTACTACGGCCAAGCGCCCCTGGGCGTGACGCCCGGCTTCCTGCTCGGACCCGACCAGAAGGTGGCGCCCGACAAGGTCCAGTCGTTCAAGGGGGTGACGGTGCCCGGCACGGTCGCGGGGCTATTTGAGGCGCACAAGCGCTTTGGCAAGTTGCCCTGGAAGGATCTGATCCAGCCGAGCATCGATCTGGCCGTCAAAGGCATCGTCATGAGCGACGACGAGGCCGACGCCCTGGCGCGCCGAAAGAGCGCCATGTCGAAGGATCCCGGCGCCTACAAACTTTTCTTCAAGGCCGACGGCTCGCCCTACCGGCCAGGGGATGTGTTCAAAAGCCCGGACCTGGCCTGGACGCTGCGCCACATCCAGGCGCGGGGGGCGGACGGCTTCTATAAGGGACCGGTCGCCGAGCGGCTGGTCGCCGGGATCAAGGCCGGCGGCGGGATCATCACCCTGGAGGATTTGTCCGCCTACAAGGCTAACGTCCTGGAGCCGATCTGGTCGGACTACCGGGGCATGAAGATCGCCTACATGCCGCCGACCTCCGCCGCCTCCAGCGTCGCCGAGGCCATGAACATCATCGAGCAGTTCCCGATCGCCCAGATGGGGCAGGGCAATGTGGCCTCCATGCACCTGATCGCCGAGGCTTTGAAGATCGCCACGGTGGACCGCCGCTATAGCGGCGGCGGACCGCAATGGCGCACCCCCGCCGAGGGCATCGCCAGCAAGGCCTTCGCCCAGGAGCGCGCCAAGCTGATCTCCATGGACCGCTCCTTGGACTCGCGCAGCCTGCCGGGTCTGGACCCGCATAGCTTCGAGAGCCCCGACACAACCCATTACTCGGTGGCCGACAAGGACGGCAATGTGGTGTCCAACACCTACACCCTGACCGCCTCCTTCGGCGCGCACGTGGTGGCCCCGGGCACTGGCTTCCTGCTCAATAACTCGCTGGGCAATTTCGATTGGAATCCAAGGCCGACCAGCCTTGGCAACAAGATCGAGCCGGGCAAACGCGCCCAGTCGACCATCTCGCCGATCATCGTCTTCAAGGACGACAAGCCGTGGGTGGCCACCGGCACGCCGGGCGGCGGCACCATCGTCGGCACCATGGTGCAGATGCTGGTCAACCTCATCGACTTCAAGCTCAACATCGCAGAAGCCGCCCAGCGCCCGCGCATCTATCAGTCGGGCGTGGACGGTCCGCTTCAGCTGGAGGAGGCGATCCCGCAGGACCTGGTGGCCGGCCTGGAGGCCAAGGGCCACAAGGTCGAGCGCTCGCAGATCATCGGCAGCACCCAGTCGATCATGATCGGACCGGACGGCGTCTTCTACGGCGCCGCCGACACCCGCCGGCCAGATTCGGCGGCGATCGGGGTCAAGCAATACTAGGCAAGATGCGGGGCCGCTTCGGCGGCCCCGTGATCAGCCCGCCGCCACCAGGCGAAGGGCGCCAAACTCGGCGAAGCGCGGCTGAGGAAGGCCCTTGAGGAACATCTCTGCGGCGCGGCTGAGCTTGCGGTCGTGATGGCGCAGCATGCTGAAGGCCCGCCGGGGCAGGTCGATCGCCACACGCACCAAGGCGCCGGAGGCCTCGGCGTCCTGGACCACAAGCTCCGACAAGGCGCCGGCCCCGACCCCCGCCAGGACGGCGGCGCGGACGGCTTCATTGGTCGGCAGCTCCAGGCGGACCTTGAGTTGGCTCATATCCACCCCAAGGCGCTTCAGGGCGCCCACGAACTCGGACCGGGTGCCCGAGCCGGATTCTCGCAGCACCCATGAACCGCGCGCCAGGGCGTCGAGGCTTGGCGCGCGATGAGCCCAAGGATGGTCCGGGCGCACGAAGATGCCCAGGCGGTCGCCGTCGATGTCAAAGCCGGTGAGGCCGGAGTCGCCATAGGCGCCTTCGACAAAGCCCAGCTCGGCGTCGCCGTCCTGCACCATGCGCGCCACGCCGGCGGTGTTGGAGATGTGCAGGTCTATGGACAGGTGCGGGAAGCCGGCGTTGAACTCGGCGATGATCGGCGGCAGCCAGTAATTGCCGATGGTCTGGCTGGCGCAGATCGACACGGTGCCGCGGCGCAGATTGCTCAGATCGGACAAGGTGCGCTGGGCGTCGCGCACCTGATTGAGCACCTTCTCGGCCTCGACCAGGAAGGCCTGGCCGGCCACTGAGAGCTCAATGCGTCGACCCACGCGGTCGAACAGGGTGGTGCCGTAGGCGTTCTCAAGGGCGCTGATGGAGGCGCTCACCCCCGACTGGGTAATGTGCAAGACCTCGGCGGCGCGCGTCATGTTGAGACGCTCGGCCACGCACACGAAAATCCTGAGCTGCTCCAGCGTCATCGCCAACCTCTCGAGGTTCCGAGGTCAAAGCGTACGCACAAGGTTCATCGTTCAGCAACGAGAATGTCGTTCAGCCCGTCGAACGCTACTCGCTGTGCCATTTATGACGTTTCTGCCGCAACGACCTGAACGCGGCGCCTGCCTCTTGGGCGCCGCGGCTGCGGCCGGCGGTCGCAGACCCTTAGGCGCGACCGACTTCGGTCTCGCTGAAAGGGGGCGGCAGGGGCCTGTCATGGCGAGCGTAATCGACGATCGCGCGCGCCAGGGCGCCGGTGGAATCGATCAGGGGCGCGTCGGTCATGCCTTCGTGGAGGACGAGTGGCGCTTCGGTGCAGGCGGCGATGATCACCTGGGCGCCGCATTGACGCAGGCGTTCGGCCAAGGCGGCCATAGCGTCGGATACGCCCAGACTGAGGTCGCCGCGCTTGATCGCATAGACCAGCTGCATGAACCGCGCCTGGTCTGGCGCCTCGAGGGTCACGCACGACAGGCCGCGCCGGGCCAGTTGCGGCCCGTAGAGATCGGCCTGCAGGCAGCCGTCGGCGGCCAGGAGCCCGACCGCCGCGCCCGGATCGGCCGCCGCTGCGGCGGCGGCCACGGCCTCCTCGATCATGCTGACGAAGGGGATGCGGACGGCGCGCTCGATATCGTACTGGAAGGCGTGGGCGGTGTTGCACGACATGACGAGGAAGTCGGCGCCGGCGGTCTCCAAACCTCGCGCCATGGCCGCCAGCGTCGGTCCCGGCGACGGGCCGCCGCGCAAAAGGGCTTCATTGCGGTCGGGGACCGCCGGATTGCTGTCGACCAGCAAGCGCAAACCGTCCTGCTCCACTGCGCCCTTGGACAGACGCAGCACCGCGCCCATCAGATCGATGGTCGCCGCCGGCCCCATTCCGCCGAGCACGCCGACCCTCAAGGCGGCGCGGCTCATCAGAAGATCGACTGGTAGGCGTAGAGCGCCGGCGCGCCGCCGGTGTGCACGAAGAGCACGTTGTCGGTCTTCTTGAAGTGGCCGGCGCGGCAAAGGCCGATCAGGCCCGCCATCGCCTTGCCGGTATAGACCGGGTCCAGCAAGATCCCCTCAAGGCTGGCCAGCAGCCGCACCGCCTCGATCATCTCCTCGGTGGGCAGCGAATAGCCAGGGCCGACCCAGTCATCGAGGCAGGTGACCGCTTCAGCCTTGATCGGGGTTGCGACGCCGGCCAGGGCGGCGGTCCGCTGGGCCAGGTCAAGCACATTACCTTCCTGTTCGGCGCGCGGCCGACGCACATTGATCCCAGTGATCGGCAGGCCGGCATTGACCCCCACGGCGCCGGCCAGGAGGCCGGCATGGGTGCCGGCGCTGCCGCTGGCGCAGACCAGGTGGTCGAGCGCCAACCCCATGTCGAAGCACTGGGACAGGGTCTCCTCCAGGCAGGCCACATAGCCCATCGATCCCAGGGGATTGGAGCCGCCGCCGGGGATCAGATAGGCCTTGCGGCCAAGGCTTTCGACCTCGTCGGCGACCTTGGCCATGGCTTCGGACAGATCAGCGCCGGCGTCGACCACGGTGATGGCCTCCGCCCCGATCAGGTCGAACAGGAAGTTGTTGCCGCTGGCCTTGGGGTCGTAGCTGCCGGCCACGCGCTGCTCCAGCACCAGGCGGCATTTGAGGCCTTCCTTGGCCGCGGCCGCCAGGGTGAGGCGGCAGTGATTGGATTGAACCGCCCCCACTGTGACCAGGGTGTCGCAGCCCTTGGCCAGCGCCTCCGCCACCAGGAACTCCAGCTTGCGGGTCTTGTTGCCGCCGCTGGCCAGGCCCGTCAGGTCGTCGCGCTTGATGAAGAGGTTGGGTCCGCCCAGGGCCGCCGACAGGCGCGGCATCGCCTCGAGCGGGGTGGGGGCGGGCGTGTAGCGGCGTCGGGCGAACTTGGCGAGATTCATGGGGCGGTCTCCGAGACGATGCGCGTTTGGGACTACCGTCAGCCTGTCCTGTCAACAATCATCAGTAAAACTTGTTGATTGCAAAATCTCTACTCATCAATAAACGGCTAATTCAGATCATTGCGCGATAAGTAAAAATCCTCCAATCATTCTGTATTGTGTAATCGTGATTGGAGTTGAGATGCGCATTGTGGACAGGGCGAAGGTGGCGATCGTCACCGGCGGCGCACGCGGGATCGGCCGAGGCTGCGCTCTGGCCCTGGCTGAGGCCGGCTTCGACATCGTCCTGGTCGATCTGCTCGAAAAAGAGATGACCTCGACCATGCGCGAGATCGAGGCGCTCGGCCGCCGCGCCATCTGGCGGCGGGCCGATGTGGCCGATCATGCGGCCGCCAAGACGGTGGTCGAGGCGGCGCGCTCGGAGTTCGGCGCCGTGGACGTGCTGGTCAACAACGCCGGCCGCTCGGCGCCCCAGGGAATCCTGGAGATCACCGAGGACGAGTTCGACGCGGCCATCGCCGTCAATCTGAAGAGCTGCTTCAACTACATCCAGGCGGCGGCGCCGATCATGCTGCAGCAGGGCGGCGGTCGCATCATCAGCATCTCTTCCCTCAACGCCCATTCGGGCGGGGTCACCGCCGCCGTCAGCCGCTTCGCCTACGCCGCCGCCAAGGCGGGCATCCTCGGCATGACCCGCGCCCTGGCCAAGGAGCTGGGGCCGGACATCCTGATCAACGCCGTGTGCCCCGGCCTCATCCAGACCGAGATCAACGGCAACAGCGTCATCCGCGAGCGGGGCGACAAGATCGCCCGCGACGGCATCGCCCTTCGCCGCGTCGGCACGCCGGCCGACGTCGCCCAACTGGTGCGCTTCTTGGCCGCCAGCGAGCCTTGCTTCATCACCGGCCAGGACTTCGTGGTCGACGGCTTGCAGTATCAGGTCTGAGGCGCGGCCGTGACGCTGCCCACCGAGACGCTTGGATCCGTCCCCGCCGCCGAGCCGCTCAGCGCGGCGACGCGGCGCAAGGCGATCACGGCCTGTCTGCTGGGCAATCTCTTCGAGCTCTTCGACTTTGGCGTCTACGGCTACTTCGCCGTGCAGATCGGTCGGGCGATCTTCCCGTCCACGGACCCGGTGGTGTCGATCCTCGCCAGCTTCGCCACCTACGGCGTCGGCTTTTTGATGCGGCCGGTGGGGGCGATGGTCCTGGGCAGCTATGGCGACCGCCATGGCCGCAAGGCGGCGCTGGCCCTGACCATCACCTTGATGGCCGTGGCCACCGGCCTGACCGGCCTGGTGCCGTCCTATGGCGCCATCGGCGTGTGGGCGCCGATCCTCCTGGTGATCTTCCGGCTTTTGCAGGGCTTCTCCACCGGCGGCGAGTGGGGCGGGGCGACCACCTTCCTCGTGGAGCACGCGCCGCCGGGACGGCGCGGCTTCTATGGCAGCCTGCAGCAGGTCAGCACGGGCCTGGCCCAAATCCTGGCGATCAGCTCGGCGCTCTTGCTCAATTCGGTGCTGTCGCCGGAAGACTTACAGGCCTGGGGCTGGCGCCTGCCGTTCCTCGTCGGCTTCATCCTGGCGCCCATCGGCTACTACCTGCGCTCGCGGGTGGAGGAATCCCCCGAGTATCTGGCTGCGGCGCGCGAAAAGCGCATCCCCGCCGCGCCGCTTCGCGTCGCCCTGACCACTCATCGCGAGGCGGTGCTCGTCTGCTTTGGGCTGACGATGATCTGGACGGTGGCCAGCTACGTGTTCATCACCTTCTTGCCGACGTTTGCGGCCCAGTCTCTGGGCATGGCGCCGACCCTAGCCCTGACCGGCACCATCTGCGCCTCCCTGGCCAATCTGGCGATCGTGCCCCTGTCGGGACTGGCGCTGGACCGCTGGGGCGGCCGCTGGCCCCTGATCGCGTCTGCAAGCGGCTTCGCCCTCTTCAGCATTCCGCTCTTCATGCTGTTGGCGCAGGCCCAGAGCTTGCCGGCACTGGCGACGGTCGCCATCGTGGCGGGGGCGCTCTACGGCCTCTACAACGGCGCTGCGCCCACCGTGCTTTGCACGCTCTTTCCCACCACCGTGCGCTACACGGCGCTGTCGGTGGGCTACAATGGCGCGGTTATGATCTTCGGCGGCTTCGCCCCGTTCATCTCCACCTTCCTCGTGCGTCAGACCGGCGCGGCCATCGCGCCCAGCTTCTACGTCACCGCCTGCGCCGTCGCGACCTTGGCCGTGCTGCTGTGGTCGCGGCGCAGAGGCGCATTCATCCACTAGGTTCATCGCAGCATTTGGGGGCGATCATGCAGGCTAGGAGCCTTCGTCGATTTTTGATCATCGGCGCAGCCATAGGCGCGCTCGGCGCGAGCGCGGCGGCGCAGGCCGCCGAGCCCGCCGACGACTGGCGCAAGGCCGCCGCCTCGGCTCAGGTCCAAAAGGGCCTGCTTGAGACCTATGTGGACGTCAAGGCCGGCAAGGTTTTGATCGCCGTGCCCAAGGCGGGCCCCGACGGGGTGTCGGCCCGCTTCCTCTATCAGGCCGGCCTGTCGACCGGCCTGGGCTCCACCCCCATCGGCCTGGACCGGGCCGAAAGCGGCCGCACCCAGGTGGTGGTCCTGCGCCGCGTCGGCAAGAAGGTCCTCCTGCAGGCGGAGAACTACGGCTTTCGGGCCGACGGCGGCACCGCCGATGAGGTGACCGCCGTGCGAAACTCCTTCGCCGTCTCGACCCTGTGGAGCGGCGACGTCATCGCTGAACAGGCGGATGGCGCGGTGCTCGTCGATTTCTCCAGCTTCCTGGCCCAGGACGCCCTGGACGTCGCCGCGCGCCTCAAGGCCCGCCGGCAAGGCGGCTATCGCCTGGCGCCGGCGCTCAGCTACCTCGACCTGCAAAAGGTCGGGGTCTTTGCGCAAAACCTGGAGTTCGACGCGGTCCAGACCTTCACCGCCGACGATCCCGGCCCCGAGGTGCGCGCTGTGGCGCCCGACGCCCGCGCCGTGACGCTCACCGTGCACCACTCGTTCGTCAAACTGCCCGAGCCCGGGTTCGAGCCGCGCATCCACGATCCGCGCACCGGCACCTCGGTGCAGGTTTTGTTCAACAACTACGCCGCGCCGCTGGACGCGCCGGTGGTCAATCGCCTGGCCCGGCGTTTTCGGCTGGAGAAGGTCAATCCATCGGCCGCCCGCTCCAGGGTCAAGAAGCCGATCGTCTTCTATGTGGACCGCGCCGCGCCCGAGCCAATCCGCGGCGCGCTGGTGGAAGGGGCCAACTGGTGGAGCCAGGCCTTCGAGGCGGCCGGCTTCATCGACGCCTTCCGCGTCGAGGTCCTCCCCGAAGGGGTCGATCCCATGGACGCCCGCTACAATGTCATCCACTGGATCCATCGCCAGACCCGCGGCTGGTCGACGGGCCAGACCATCGTCGATCCCCGAACCGGCGAGATCGTCCGCGGCGTCGTCCAGCTGGGCTCGCTTCGCGTGCGGCAAGACAAGTTGATCTTCGAGGGCCTGCTCGGCGCAGGACAGTCAGGCAAGGGTGGTCCGAACGACCCTGTGACCATCGCCCTGGCGCGCATCCGCCAACTGGGCATGCACGAGACCGGCCACGCCCTGGGCTTTTCGCACAATTTCGCCGGCAGCACCTTCGCCGGCCGGGCCTCCTCCATGGACTATCCGGGCCCGCTGATCCGCGTGCGCGACGGGCGCCTGGACCTCTCCGACGCTTACGTCCGCGGGGCCGGCGCCTGGGACAAGTTCTCGGTGCGCTGGCTCTATAGCCAGTTCGCCCCGGGCGTGGACGCTCCCAAGGCCCTCGACGCCATCGCCCGCGAGGCGGGGCAGGGCGGCATGCGCTTCATCGCCGACGCCGAGCATCCGGCCAGCACCCAATGGGACAATGGGTCGGATCCCGTCGAGGAGCTCGCCAATGTGCTGGCGGTGCGCAAGATCGCCCTGTCGCGCTTTGGCCTTGGGAACATTCCCGCTGGGGCGCCCGTGGCCGATCTTCGTCGCGTCTTCGTGCCGATCTATCTGTTCCATCGCTATCAGATCGACGCGGTCGCCAAGCAGGTGGGCGGGGTCGACTACCGCTACGCGGTCGCGGGCGAGGGCCAGGAGGCGGCGAGCGTCATCGACGCGGCGGCGCAACGGCGCGCCCTGGCGGCCTTGCGTCAAAGCCTCGATCCGGCCCTGCTCGACACCCGCGATGAGCTGATCGGCCTGTTATCCCAGGCCCAGTCCGGAACTATGGACCGACAGTTCGAGATCGAACTCCTCGACACCCTTGGCGGACCGGTCTTCGATCCGGTGGGCGCAGCGCTGGTGGCCTCGGAGATGGTGTTTGGCCAACTGCTCGAGGTCGACCGCATCAACCGCGTCCAGGAGCAGGCCCGGCGCGACGCAGGTCAGCTGGGTCTCGACGAGCTGGCGGCGGCGCTCTTTGATCAGGTCAAGGCGCGTCCCGAGGCGCCGCGCCTGGCCGAGCTTCGTCGTCGCCAACAGGCGCGCCTGATCGGCGATCTGGCGGACCTGCTGGGTGACAAGGCGTTGAGCCCAACGGCGGCGGCGTCGCTGGAGGCCGTCCTGGCCAGGACCGGAGCGGCTCTGAGCGCCGAGGCGCCGCAGGGCGAGGCCGGCGCCTACGGCCGCCAGCTTGGACAGATGCTGGCCAAGGGCGACCGGGCGGCGCTCTCGCGCTTCGCCTCGGAGAAGGCCCCGCGTCCCAAGACCCCGCCTGGAAGCCCGATCGGTGAGGATTGCTGGTTCTGCGCGCCCGTTAGCGGGGCCGCCCAAGCGCTCGACCAGTAGCAGGCGGGACCGCCGCGCCGTCGACTTACGGCGGCGCGGCGGCCGTCTGTCAGGCCGCGCTGCGGGCCAGACCAATCTGCAGCAGGACCTCGGCCACCTGCACGGCGTTCAAGGCCGCGCCCTTGCGCAGATTGTCGGCGGCCACGAACAGGGCCAGGCCGTGCGCTACGGTGGGGTCCTTGCGGATGCGGCCAACAAAGACCGGGTCCTGTCCGGTGGCGGCCAGCGGGTTTGGCGCTTCATCGAGCACGACCCCCGGGGCGCCTTGCAGCAGCGCAACCGCCGCCTGCACGTCGATGGCTCGGTCGAACTCGGCGTTGATCGACAGGGCGTGGCCGGTGAAGACAGGCACGCGCACGCAGGTGCCGACCACCGGTAGGTCGGGGAGGTCGAGAATCTTGCGCGACTCGTCGCGCAGCTTCAGCTCCTCTTCGGTGTAGCCGTCTTCTGTCAGCTCGTAGTTCAAGGGCACGACGTTGAAAGCCAACGGCGAGACCCACTTGCGCGGCTGGGGCAGGGCGACCGCGTCGGGCGACACGGCAAGCGCGCCCACATCGCCGGCCAGACCGGCGGCCAGCTGCTCGGTCAGCACCTCGATGCCCTCGACCCCGGCTCCCGAAGCGGCCTGGTAGGTGCTCACCGTCAAGCGCTTGAGGCCGGCCGCCTGGTGCAGGGGGCCAAGCACCGGCATGGCGGCCATTGTGGTGCAGTTGGGATTGGCGACGATGCCCTTGGGGATCGTGCGCAGAGCTTGCGGATTGACCTCGGCGACCACCAGCGGGACCTGAGGGTCCGAGCGCCAGGCCGAGGAGTTGTCGATGACGACGGCGCCGGCCGCGGCCGCCTTGGGCGCCAGCGCCCTGGACGTCTCGCCGCCGGCCGAGAAGAACACGATGTCGAGGCTGGTGAAATCGGCGGTCGCCGCATCCTCCACCAGGACCTCTTGGCCGCGCCAGGCGATGGGCTTGCCCGCCGAGCGGGCCGAAGCGAACAGGCGCAGCTGCGCGATCGGGAAACCGCGCTCCTCCAGCAGCTTCAGCATCATGCCGCCGACCAGGCCGGTGGCGCCGACGACGCCGACACGCGGCGGATGGGATGGCGAAAACTCAAGGCTCATTCTTCGTCTCCTAGGGTGCGGAGGCGCGGGAGCTTCAGGTCTCTGGAAATGAGAACCGCCCCGCGCATCGGCGGGGCTGGTTGCGGATGCTCGCTGTCGTCAGACCACGCGCGCACCCGCCCACGCCCCGCCGAGGCGGGTCGTTTTGCGGGTAATCGCTTTGGTCGTCGCAAAAGTCATCGGCGAGGCTTCTAGCGACGCCGTCGGCAAAGGTAAAGCGCTCGCCGCCCGTTGAAGGTGCGCGCCGCCTCCTTGGCGCTCAGGATCGGCGCTCGTGGATCGTCTCAACTATGGCGGACGTCGCGCGAGGGCCAGGGAGCGATCGTGAGCAGACGCAAGACGAGCGGCCAGAGCCGCCAGACGGAGGCCTCAGAGTCATTCGAGGTGGTGCTTGCACGGGCGCGGGCGAAGTACGACCGCCAGTGTGAGCGCAATGAGCGCGAAGACGCCTTCGAGCGCATCGCCCAACAGTTGGAGGAGGTTCTCAAAATGGAGCGCCTGATCGACGCCGTCGCGGCGGCGTCCAAGGCGACCAGCGATGCCGGGCTGCGGCGTTGGCTGCGCTGGGCGCGCATCTATGTGCGTGAGCAGAATCCTGTCTCCCAGGAGGGGCTGGCTGTCCTCAGCGCCTTTGGCCACCGATATGCGCCGCGCCTGGAGGCGCAAAGCGGTCTTGACGACGAGGAGATGCAGCTCTTCGACGAGGGCTTCCTGGACGGGCCGCTGCGCGGCTGAACGGTCGTCCGGTCTTCAGCGTCTATGGGCGTCCGAGCGGCTAGCCGCCGCGGCTAAAAGTGGGGTGCGGCCATCTCAGCGATGATCGTCTCAGGGTCCGAAGCGACCTTGCGCCAGAGCGCCTCGGCGAGTGCGGCCTGGTAGGCGGCCATCTGCGCGATGGCGGGGTCTATCTCGATCGCGTCCAGGAGGGCGGCGCGCGGTCGCTCCAAGGCGGCGAGATGCGGATCGGCGCCGACCAGTTTGTCGAGCTCGATGGCCGCGAACGCCGACCGCAGGACGCTGGGCGCCAGGCGTTGCTGGCCCGCCTCGGCGATCAACTGCGGCGGCTTGCCTTGCAGACGCAGGACCTGAAAGCCCAGCGCCTCGACGCCGTTTCGGATGTTCTCACGCCACATGTCGGTCAGGGTCATTTGAAAAGCACGCTTGTGAAATCGAGCGCGAAGCCGGTGAGGCCGAGCTCCACGCAGGTTCTGCTGGCATAGATGAGGCCTCGATCTTCGTCGTCTAGGCCGGCCATGACTACATCAGGCCCGCGTGAGGCGTGTCGTACTGCGAGAAATTGCGGATGGATCGCAACGACGCCGGTCTCCCCGTCTATCAACTGGTTCAGGTCTATCAGGGCGACACCGTCGGCGCCGACCGCAAACCGGGCTCGGCCAATGGCGGCGCCGGACGGCTGCGCTTCATGGCCTTCGACACCGATAAGCGGAAGATTCGCTTCTACACCTACTCGACCCTGAGGGACCGCTACGCGTGACAGGGCGGGGAGGCGACCTTCGGCGCCAAGCCAGAGAATTCAGAGTTCGAACCGGATTTTCCGCCGCAGCTGAAGTGAGGCGAGAGCTGTTCGGCTCCTCCGCTTGGACGGTGCGGCGCGTTAGTTGAACAGCCTCGGCTATCGCCGCCTCAATTGCCAGTCGGAGTTTAGCGCGATGACAGCGGGCCGACCGGGTCGCCCGCGCGCCGTGCGCGGTGGATGACCACGCCGTGCCTCGTTGGTGCATCCAAGTCGGCCGCGGTCTCCAGCAATAGACCCCAAACTGGAGCGTCGGTGGCCGCCCCGATAATGAAAACACCCTTTTCGCCAGCGGCGAGCTTCCTACCGTAGACATTGGCGAATGGAAGCCGACTAGCGAGACGCTCGCCATGTTGGCCCCAGACGTTGTCTTCGGCGATTATCAGGAACGTCTGACCACGTCCCTCGTCAAAGGCTAGGTGTGGAGCAGTCCTGATCAGGTCCAGCACTGGATCTTGCGGCGACGACGCTGCGCCGAACAGATGGAGCGGGAGCCGTCGTCGCTGATCAACAGCAAGCAGGGGATTCTGAAATGCCCGCACTTCGCTAGGTGGCCCCGCCGATGCGATCCGGCCAAGCAGGGTCGGCGCATAGTCGTCGAGCGCCCGGCGCGAGCGATGCGGCGGGGGGATGGGATGGACGCCGAGCGACGGGGTCTCTGGCGCGCCGTCGAAGGATATCCAGGCGATGTCGATATGCTGCAGCGAGAACTCTTCTAGGGCCCGCTTTGTCGGCTCCTTCATGGATCGAGATGGCGGCGCCTGGACAAACAGCATGCCGGCCGCCTCAGAATTGCTCTTCAATTCTTCAGCCAGAATTTGCGCCATGCGCAGTTCGAGTGGGGACTCAATGCGCACGAAAGCGGCCAGCCCGCGCTGCCGGAGTACCGTCTCGCGGATGGCGGCCCGGGACCTGTGATGGTCGGCGTCGTTCCAAGACACCGCCCCGTGCATCAGTTGGGCTTCAAGAAAGCGGTTGCGGCGGAACGAACCGCCCAATTGCCGCGAAATGCGTTCCACCGCTTGAGGCGCGATCGGCGACAGGCTCGCCCACTCGAAGGGCTGGTCCGGGCGGGCCTGGCTTCGGATCGGCGTTTGCTGGTCATCAAACAGCGCGCCTTCAGTTATGGCGCCTTGTAGATCGAAGGCCGTGATGTCTTGCCCTCGAAAATCGACGCCCGTCAGATCGGCGGCCCTGAAATCCCTGGAGGGGTCGAGCGACGTGCGCCTGACCAGATCGACGAAGCCGACAGTGGGCGGTGCGGTCGCCAGGGCCCGCAACTCGTTGGCCAGGCCCGCTGTGGTGTGTGCGGGTGGCGCAACCTGCTGCGGCCAAAGCTGAATTGGCGCTTGCAGTCGCGATAGAAGCAGTTCGGCCAGGACCCGTCGATTGGCGTCGGAGAACTGCGCCCAGGCGCCATTTGCCTCGGTGATCCTCAGGTGGTGCATGGCCGCGCCGTCGTTCGGCACACGCAGGCTGACCACCATCGCCGGCGTGGACGACGGGTCGCCGCCCTCGCTCACCTCAAGGAGGCTTGCAGCGGCGAATACGGTGTTCAGCTCCATCAGGTCGGTGCCCGGCGCGGCCATCAGGTCGAGGTGCAGTCCTTCCGGATTGGTGCATCCGGTGGTCGCCGCAGCGGCCCGCGAGGTCCTCAACAAGTCGGAGAACGAACGTTCAGGGGTCATATCGACCGCCGTGTCCTTCCTGGGCCTCTACAAGGAGCCGGTGGTCGCCAAGGTGACGAGCCGCAGCGACTTCTCGATCATCGACCTGATCGAAGCGGACAAGCCGATCAGCCTCTACTTGGTGGTGCCGCCGTCCGACCTGTCCCGCACGCGACCGCTGATGCGCCTGGTTCTGAACCAGATCCTTCGTCGACTGACCGAGAAGATGAGTACGACGCGCAAGCGTGACGTGCTCTTCATGCTGGACGAGTTTCCAGCCCTGGGCCGGATGGAGTTCTTCGAAAGCGCTCTGGCCTTCATGGCGGGCTACGGCCTTCGCGCCTTCCTGATCGCGCAAAGCCTCAACCAGATCGAGAAAGCTTACGGCGCCAACAACGCCATTCTCGACAACTGTCACCTGAGGATCGCTTTCGCGACCAACGACGAGCGCACCGCCAAGCGGATCTCCGACGCCCTGGGCACGACCACGGAGCGGCGCTCCATGCAAAACTTCGCGGGCCATCGCCTCAGTCCTTGGCTAGGCCATGTCATGGTCAGCCGCCAGGAGACGGCGAGGGCGCTGCTCACCCCTGGCGAGGTGATGCAACTCCCCGCTGACAAGGCCTTGGTGATGGTGGCGGGTTCGCCGCCGATCATGGCGCGCAAGGCGCGCTACTACGCCGACCCAAATCTGCAGGCGAGGATCTTCAAGCCGCCCACGACCCAAGTCTTGCCGGTGATCGCCAATCCGTGGGCGAACATCGCCCCGCCCGAGGTTCCGAGCGAGATGGCGGAGGAGGAGGGCGGAGTACGCCAAAGCCTGGAGCCAGAGGCGCCCGATGTGGCGACGACAGAGGTGGAGATA
This sequence comes from Caulobacter segnis, assembly GCF_029543125.1. Classification (GTDB taxonomy): domain Bacteria; phylum Pseudomonadota; class Alphaproteobacteria; order Caulobacterales; family Caulobacteraceae; genus Caulobacter; species Caulobacter segnis_D. The sequence continues at coordinate 64,780 of NZ_JARQWW010000005.1, read as the reverse complement.
GTCGACGAGTTCAACTTCGACGGCGACGAGCAGAACGTGGAAGCGCCGGACTGGGCGGCGCGCCTGGCGCGTCAGGCGGGGCTCGATCGTGATGACGGCATCGAGCTTTAGGAGGAGGCCATGCGAAAGGCGCGCCTTTCGGTCTATCTCGAGACCCAAACCCTATCGGCTCTGACCGCCTTCGCCGAGGACAAGGGGCGCTCGCTATCGCTCGTGGCCGAGGCGGCGATCGCGGCCTATGTGGCGCCGGCAGTTGACGAGGCACGCGACGCCGCCCTGTTGCGGCGGTTGGACCGGTTGGGCCGCCAAATGGACCGCGGCGAGCGGGACGCCGCCATCGTCCTGGAGACCCTGGCGCTGTTCATTCGTCACTGGCTTCAGGCCTCGCCGCCAATCGCCGAAGACGCCAAGCCCGCCGCCCGCGCTCGCGGCGCGGCGCGCTACGACGCCTTTGTGGAAGCCTTGGGCCGTCGCCTAGCCAGTGGTCGCAGGCTGTCGCGAGAACTACCTTTGGAGGAGCCGCAGAATCGTGAAACCGCTTGATCAAAGACGTTTCGGCAGAGGGTCATGCGCCTCTGTGAACGTTGAAACCGCAACTCGGATCGCCCATACTCAGACCATGACTGCCAAGGCCAAGAACTCGTCGGACACCCGCCGTTCCAATTGGGACGACGCCGTGACGTACCGCGGGATCAAGATCATGCCGGTGCGCGGTCATCGTTCGGAGTTGTCGAAGGCCCTTAGGGACGAGTTACGACAGCAAGCCGAGCAGAAGCGTGGCGAAGCCGCCAAGTCTTAATCCCGCCAAGTCCGTCTTCATCAACTGCCCGTTCGACGACGCTTACCAGCCCATCTTGCGGGCCATGGTGTTCGCCGTCATTGCGTCCGGCTATCAGCCGCGCTGCGCTTTGGACTCCACCGATGGGGCCGAGGTGCGCATCGCCAAGATCGCCAGGATGATTGGAGAATGCGCCTGGGGCATTCACGACCTGTCGCGGGTCGAGGTGGTCGATGGCGATCTGCCGCGCTTCAACATGCCGATGGAGTTGGGCATCCATCTGGGTGCGCGCCTGCTGGGTGAGAAGGCCCATCGGACCAAGCGCGCCCTTATCCTCGACGCGGAGCGCCACAGGTATGATCGGGCCCTTTCCGACATTAGCGGGCAGGATATCGAGCATCACCGCAATGACCCCGAGCAGGCCATTCGCTGCGTTCGCAACTGGCTGTCCGATCACCGGCCCCACAACGCTGCGCCGCTGCCGAGCGCCAACGTCATGAGCGACGACTATCGTCGTTTCCAGGCCGAGATCGCCCAGTTGGTGGCGGGCCATCGGCTGGATCCGGACGATCTTTCACACAGTGATTATCTGTTCGTCGTCCGCGACTGGATCACGGCGCAGGCGCTGTGATCGCCCCGAAGGGGCCAGCAATGGGAAACCGTCGCGCATACAGAGCGGCGTCTCGTCGACACGAAGACAGAAAGGCCAGGTGAGACCATGGGAAGCGGCGAGCCAAGGCGCAAAGCGCATACCAAGGAGGTCATCCGTGAGATCTTCGCCAAGTCCGGTAATCTTTGCGCGATGCCCGGGTGCAACACCCTTATGGTCACGGCCAAGGGCGAATTTATCGGCCAGATTTGCCACATAGAGGGGGTCAAGGGCGAACGTCGGCGAGAGGGTATGGATGAGGACGAGCTTGCCGCCGTCCCCAACCTCGTCCTGCTTTGCTATCCCCATCATGTTGAGACCAACAACGAGGTGGAATGGCCTGTCGCACGCATGCGGCAGATGAAGGCTGATCACGAGGGGCTGTTCACCGACGCTACGACGAGAATGCTCGAGGTCTATATCGATGGCACCGCCCGGGGCGGCCAGACCAAGGCTGTCACGGTGGAGCGGTTCTGTAAGGTCCTCGACTGGCCCCCCGAGGAAGAGCATCGCCTCGAGACCGCCGACGAAATCAACCACCTGTTCGATCAGGTCGCCAAGTTGGACCTGAAGACCCGAGGCTTTATCTGCGCCGTTGTCGAACGGGCCGAGAAGGTTCGAGAGACTGACAATGTCCAAGAGGAGCGGGGGACCTTGTTGCTCAGGTGGGACGATTTCACCGCTGCCTACAACGTCGCTGATGAGCACGTGAAGCGGCGGGTCGAGGCGCTTTCGGCGCATCGCCTCGGTGGACCTGACCAAATGGAGATCGACGAGAGGACAACGGACGCCATCGCGCTCTATGGTACGAAAAATGGCTGGAGCTTCTGGTCGGCACTCGGTCAGTTCTGCGCGCTCGAGCGCGAAAGCGTGCAGTCGATTGTCGTAGAGCTCGACCTCTCCCGGCTCGATGAGTTGCCTGCCGCTCAGTGACCCTTACGCTCATACCTGATAGCGCGGTGTAGAAGGCTGCCGAGACGAGGCGCAGCGGCTGCGCATCGGCGAGGCTCGCCCTTGGACCTACGCCATCGTCAGTGTTTGCGCGCCAAGGTGCGCCGGCCTCCATAGGGTTGTTGTCCATCCGCAATGGCCGGTCTTCTTAGTCGGCCCGTAGATCGCATAGCGATCCCTCGGAGCGGACCATGCACCAGACCCTTGTTTCAGCCAGCGCCGAGCGCGGCGCCGTGATGCTCTCGACAGCACTTGGCCTGGAGATCGGACGATGGCTCGAAGATGATCAGATCGCCGACATCCTTCTTAATCCGGATGGTCGGCTGTGGCTCGATCGGCTGGATGGCGGACTGATCGATACGGGACGGCGGATCGAGGCGGCTGACGCCGAGCGGATCATTCGCCTCGTCGCCGATCACGTGCGGCTCAAGGCCGACGCGGCACATCCAAGACTGTCGGCGGTGCTACCGGGCGGAGGCGAGCGCTTCGAAGGGTTGCTGCCGCCTCTCGCCGCCGCACCGTGTTTCTCGATCCGCAAACCTGCCGGACAGGTCTGGCGGCTGGACCGCTACGTCGCCGACGGGGTCATGGGCAAAGCGGCCGCCGCCTGCCTCGTGGCGGCGGTTCGCGAGCGCCGCAACATTCTGGTCGCCGGGCCGACGGCGTCGGGCAAGACGACCCTAGCCAATGCGTTGTTGGCGGAGATCGAAGTCGTAAACGAGCGCGTGGTGCTGATCGAAGACACGCCGGAGCTCCAGTGTCCGGCCCCCAACCTCGTCGCCATGCGGACAAGGGAGGGGATCGCCAGCCTGCGCGATCTAGTGCGCTCCACCTTACGGATGCGCCCAGACCGGATCATCGTCGGCGAGGTCCGAGGCGCCGAGGCGCTGGAGATGATCAAGGCCTGGGGAACCGGCCATCCGGGTGGGATCGCGACAATCCATGCCGGCGACACGCCGGGCGCCCTGCGGCGAATGGAGCAACTGGTCCAAGAGGCGGTGGTCCGCGTTTCGCGCGACCAGATCGCCGACGCCGTCGATCTGGTGGTGGTGATCGAGGGGCGGGGCAGGGCGCGCCGCCTCCGCGAGATCGTTGAGGTGAAGGGCCTGGAGGTCGACGGCGGCTATCGCCTCGTCTCGGCGTTGGCGGCCAACGCGATCGAGGAGGTCGCCGCATGACAAAGACCGCCTTCCGCATGGTCCGGATCGGCAGTGGTCTGGTCCTGGCGTTCGTGCTCGTGTCCCAAGCCCAGGCCGCTGGCTCCGGCATGCCTTGGGAGAACCCGTTCGACACGATCCTTCGCAGCGTCGAAGGGCCCGTCTTCAAGATCATCGCCACGCTGGCGATCCTGGTGGTCGGCACGGCCCTGGCCTTCGGAGAGGCCACCGGCGCTGTGCGGCGTGCTTTGCAGGTTGTTATGGGCCTTTGCATAGGGGCGAACGCCAGCAGCTTCTTCCTGACCTTCATCGGCTACGGCGGTGGAGCCCTATTATGAGCGGCGAGTCTACCGTCCCCGGATACTTCGCACCGGTCCATCAGTCGCTGATCACACCGATCCTGATCGGTGGTGCGCCGCGCAACTTGGCTCTGTTCAACGGTACGCTCGCGGCGGCCGTAGGCCTTGGACTTCGCCTGTGGTTGGCGGGCTTGGCAATTTGGCTGGTCGGGCATGCGCTTTGCGCCCTGGCCGCCGCCTACGATCCGCAGTTCGTCGGTGTGGTTCGCCGCCACCTTCGCCATCCCGTCTGGCTGGAGGTGTAGAATGTGGAACCTGCGCGAGTACCGCCGCGGGGGCGCCAAGCTGGCCGACCACCTGTCCTGGGCGGCTCTGGTGGCGCCGGGTGTGATCCTCAACAAGGATGGATCTTTCCAGCGCACGGCCGCCTTTCGCGGCGGCGATCTGGACTCAGTCACCGACGCTGAACTCGTCGGCGTCGCCGGCCAGATGAACAATGTGCTGCGCCGCCTTGGCCTTGGCTGGGGGCTCTTCGTCGAGGCCCGCCGGGTTGCAGTGGCGAGCTACCCGCAAGGCGGCTTTCCCGATGCGGCGTCGGCCCTCGTCGAGGAAGAGCGGCGGGCCGCCTTTGAGGCCGCCGGCGCCTGCTTTGAAAGCCGCTATGCCCTGACCTTTGTTTGGCTGCCCCCGCAGGACCAGCAGCAGCGCACCACGCGCCTGCTCTACGAGAACGTCGAGCGGATCGGCGCCGATTGGCGGGATCGGCTGGAAGCCTTCATCGAGCAGACCGACCGGCTCGTCGGGCTCATAGACGGCTTTGCGCCGCTGCTGCGCTGGCTGGACGATGAGGAGACCCTGACCTGGCTTCATGCGGCGGTGTCGCGTGACGACCATGCCGTAGTCCCTCCGCAGACGCCTATGCATCTGGACGCCCTCTTGGCGGACACACCGTTGGCCGGCGAAGTGCGACCGCGCCTTGGCGACCGACACTTGCGCGTCCTCACGGTCGTCGGCCTGCCGTCGGCCACCTGGCCGGGCCTGCTCGACGACCTGAACGGTTTGGCCTTTCCCTATCGTTGGACGACCCGGGCCCTCTTTCTCGACAAGACCGAGGCGACCACACTCCTGTCCCGCATCCGCCGCCAATGGTTCGCCAAGCGCAAATCAGTCTTCGTGCTGCTGCGCGAGGCCTTGACCCAGGAGCCGGCGGCGCTCGTCGACACCGACGCGACCAACAAGGCCGCCGACGCCGACGAAGCCCTGCAGGTGCTGGGCGGCGACGGGGCGGGCATGGCTCTGGTCACCGCCACCCTGACCATCGCCGACGAGGACGCCTCTGTGGCGGACGACCATTTGCGCTTGGCCGAAAAGATCATCCAGGGACGCGGTTTCACCTGCCGCGTGGAGACCCTGAACGCGGTGGAGGCCTGGCTTGGCGGCCTGCCGGGCCATTGCTACGCCAATGTCCGCCAGCTGCCGCTCTCGACCCAGAATCTCGCCCACATGCTGCCGTTGTCGGCGGTGTGGGCGGGGCCGGCTTCGGATCGCCACCTGGAAGGGCCGCCGCTGTTCTTCGCTCTGGCCGACGGCGCGACGCCGTTCCGCTTTGCGCTGCACGTGGGCGATGTGGGCCACACCTTCGTCGTCGGCCCCACCGGCGCTGGCAAGAGCGTGCTTCTGGCCTTCATGGCCCTGCAGTTTCGGCGCTATGGCGCATCCCAAGTCTTCGCCTTCGACTTTGGCCGCAGCATGCGGGCCGCCGCCCTGGCCATGGGCGGCGCCTGGCGCGACCTCGACCCGGCCGCAGGCCAAGCCGCATTGCAGCCCCTGGCGCGGATCGACGATCCAGGCGAGCGCAACTGGGCGGCGGAGTGGCTGGCCATGCTGCTGGCGCGTGAAGGCGTCGCCCAGTCCTCCGAGGTGCGCGCCGTGCTTTGGTCGGCGCTGGAGAGCCTCGCCTCGGCGCCTGTGGCGCAAAGGACGCTGACCGGTCTTCGGGCGCTGGTGTCCGATCCCGCCCTAAAGGAGGCCTTGTCGCCCTTCACCCTGGACGGTCCATGGGGCGCGCTGCTCGATGGCGACGGCGAGGCGGCCGGGACGCCGTCCGTCGAAGTGTTCGAAATCGAAGGGCTGGTCGGGACGGCGGCCGCGCCGGCCGTCCTGACCTATCTCTTCCACCGGCTGGAGCGTCGGCTCGACGGCCGGCCGACCCTGGTCGTGGTGGACGAGGGCTGGCTGGTGCTCGACGACCCGCTCTTCGCCCAGCAGCTGAAGACCTGGCTGAAGACGCTGCGCAAGAAGAACGCTTCGGTGATCTTCGCCACCCAGTCGCTAGCAGACCTTGATGAAAGCCCGGTGGCGGCCGCCGTCATCGAAAGCTGCCTGACACGGGTTTTCCTGCCCAACGCCCGCGCCGCCGAGCCTGTCATCGGCCGCGCCTATCAGGCCTTCGGCCTCAATCACCGCCAGGTCGAACTGATCAGTCAGGCCGCGCCCAAGCGCGACTACTACGTCCAGTCGCCGGAAGGCTCGCGCCTTTTCGATCTGCAGCTGGGGCCAGTGGCGCTGGCCCTGTGCGCGACTTCGGCCAAGTCGGATCAGGCCCTGATCGACAAGGTGCTGGCCAAATCCAGCCCCGGCGGTTTCGCCGCCGACTGGTTGGCGGCGCGCGGGCTCGCCTGGGCGGGTCAGTTGATCACCGGCATGACCTTGATGGAGTGCGCCTGATGTTACGCCGCCGCTTTCTCCTCGCGGGTCTCCTGGGCCTGGCCGCGGGCGCGGCCCATGCGCAGATCGCTGTCCACGATCCAGCCAACTATGCGCAGAACCTTCTGCAGGCCGCCCGCTCGCTGGAGACCATCAACAAGCAGATCCAGTCCCTGCAGAACGAGGCCCGCAATCTGGCGGCGCAGCCCTATTCGTCGCTTCAGCGGCTGAAGGGGCAGGTGGATCGCACACGCACCCTGCTGTCGCAGACCCGGCGGATCGCGCTCGATGTGCGTGCCGTCGATCTGGCCTTCGAACGCGGCGCCTATGGGGCTCCTGCCGGCGATGATGCGGCGCTCGTTGAGCGGGCGCGGTCCAGATGGGCCGATCAGGTCGGTGCGCTCCAGGACTCGCTGCGCGTCCAAGCCCAGGCCTTCGAGGGTGTCGGCATGACTGGAGACGAGGCCCTGGCCCTGGTGACCGCCTCCCAGGATGCGCAAGGGGCCCTAAGCGCCACGCAGGCCGGCAATCAGCTGCTCGCCTTACAGGCGCGGCAGCTGGCCGACCTCACAGCGGTGATCAGCGCCCAGGCGCGGGCCGAGGCGCTCGCTGAGGCGGACCGCGCGGCGGCCAAGGAGGAGTCTCGCCTGCGGTTTGAGCGGTTCATGAACAGGGAGAAGCGCAAATGAACATCGGCCCAACAGCGCGCGGCGCCATCATCGGGCTGGCCGTCGGCGTCACGGCCTTCGTAGGCCTGCGGGCCGTCGATCGACCCGCGCCGACCCGCGACTGCGTTCTCATCGAAGCCCCAATCGCCGCCGACAAGGCGGCTGCCGATGCCCGCTGGCGCAAGTTCATGGGCGAGGACAGGAAGCCATGACTGTCGTGTCGGCCCGGAGCCGTGTGCTGAGCGAAACTCCAGCTCTAGGGGCAGGGGTGTCGCTATGAATGACGTCGGCGTCATCGACGTCTTCTTCCAGACCTATACGCGCTATCTCGACAGCGGCTTTGGCCTGGTGCGGGGCGATGTGGCTTCGCTGGCCAATATCCTCGTGGTCCTCGACGTCACCCTGGCGGCTCTGTTCTGGAGCCTGTCGGCCGGCGAGGACATTCTCGCGCGCCTGATCCGCAAGACCCTCTATGTGGGCTTCTTCGCCTTCCTCATCGGCAACTTCGGCATGCTGGCCGATGTCATCTTCCAGTCTTTCGCCGGCCTTGGCCTAAAGGCGGGCGGGGGAGATCTCTCGGCCGGTGATCTGCTGCGTCCCGGCCGTATCGCCAGCGCAGGCGTCGAGGCCGGGGCGCCGCTTTTAGACGCCGCCAAGCAGTTGGGCGGCTTTCCCGAGGTGTTCAACAATCTGATCGAGATTGCGCTGCTGCTCGGCTGCTTTGGCGTGGTGGTCGTCGCCTTCTTCGTCATGGCGGTGCAGCTTTTCGTCGTGCTTATCGAGTTCAAGCTGACGACCTTGGGCGCCTTCGTGCTCGTGCCCTTTGGGCTATTTGGGCACACGGCCTTCCTTGCCGAACGGGCGCTAGGCGCCGTGGTCGCAAGCGGCGTCAAGGTGATGGCGCTTGGGGTGATCACCGGCATCGGCGCGGGCCTGTTCGACGAGTTCGTGCGCCAGGTCGACGGTCAGCCTTCCATCGACGAGGTCATGGCCATGTCGGTCGCCGCCATGACCTTGCTCGGCCTTTGTCTCTTCGCCCCCAGCATCGCAACCGGCCTCGCCAGCGGCGCGCCACAATTGGGCGCAGGCTCTGTCGCAGGGACCGGCGCCCTTGTGGCCGGCGGCGTACTGGCGGGTGCGGCGGGCATCGGCGCCTTGCGAGCCGGCGCTGCAGGAGCGAGCGCGGCCTTTGGGGCGCGTCGAGCCGCACCTGCTGCGGCGTCCGCGGCTTCGACCGGTTCGGCCAGATCAGCGTCGGCAAGCGCCGGCGGCGGCGGCAAGTCCGAAGCCGCGCCCGCCTGGGCCCAGCAATTGCGCCGCCGCCATGCTGCAGGCGAGGCCGCTTCGGCTGCCATGCACGCCGCGCGCTCCGGTGACAGTGGCGGCGGGTCCACCCAAGTCAGTCTGAAGGAGAATGACCGATGATCTTTCGGCGACCCAGCGTGCGGTACGGCGACAGCGGACCGGCGCAAAGCCCTTATGATCGCGCCGGTGCGGTCTGGGACGCGCGCATCGGTTCAGCGCGGCAGCAGGCGTTCCATTGGCGTCTGGTTGCACTGGGCGGACTGGCGGTCATCGCCGCGCAGGCCGGAGGGATGATCTGGCTGGCCAGCAGGGACACAGTCACCCCTTGGGTGGTCGAGGTCGATCGCCTCGGCCGCGTGCAGGCCTCGGGGCCGGCCAGAGCCGACTGGCGGCCGAGCGATCCCCAGATCGGCTGGCGCTTGGGCGAATGGGTGCGCCAGGTGCGCAGCCTGCCTAACGATCCGGTGGTGATGCGGGAGAACTGGCTCCAGGCCTACACTCTGGTCACCACGCGCGGAGCCCAGGCCCTGAACCTCTATGCACGGCAGGCAGATCCTTTCTCGAAGGTCGGCCAGACGCAGGTGTCGATCGCCATCGACAGCGTCGTGCGCGCCTCCGCAGACAGCTTCCGTGTTTCGTGGACGGAGAGGCGGTTCGCCAACGGCGACCTGGAGGAAGAGCGCGCCTGGGTCGCCATCGTCCGCGTTGTCGAGCAACCTTCCAAAGACGCTGAAGCCCTCAAGCGCAATCCTATGGGCGTTTATGTGGACGCCTTTGACTGGACGCCGGAGGGCCGGTCATGACCCGCGTCATCGCCGCTATCGTCGCAAGTCTTCTCCTCTCCGACATGGCCGCGGCCGCAGATCGCCAGCCGGTCACAGGGGCCGACAGGCTGGTGGGCGCTCAGTCCGCCGCCAGGGTTGAGCCGCAGGGGCAGGGGTGGCGCGGCGCCATCCAGGAGTACGCCTATGCGCCGGGTTCGGTGTTCGTCGTCTATGCCGCGCCGGGACAGGTGACCGACATCGTCCTCCAGGAGGGTGAGCAACTGACGGCGGAGGGACCCATCGCCGCCGGGGACACCGCTCAGTGGATCATCGGCGATACGGTCAGCGGGGCTGGCGAGCAGCGCCGGGTGCATATCCTGGTCAAACCCCTCAGGGCGGGCCTGCGCACCAGCGCCGTGATCAACACCGACCGGCGCACCTATTACCTGGAGCTGGCCTCGACGCCGCGCCAGTGGATGACTGCCGTGACCTGGCGTCATCCCGAGCAACCAAGGCCGCCGACTTGGGCTCCCCCACGGCGACCCGCACGCGGTATCGCATCGAGGGCTCGGCGGCCTGGCGGCCGATACGGGTCTGGGACGACGGCCGCCAAGTGGTGATCGAGTTTGATCCGACCGCCGCCGCTGGAGAGCTGCCGCCGCTCGTCGTGCTTGACGGGCGGCGCAAGCCGCGGCTCGTCAATTACCGTGTCCGTGACCGCTGGATGATCGTCGATCGTTTGTTCACCGAGGCGCAGCTGCGTCTCGGCGGTAAGGATGGCGAGACGGTGCGGCTCGTGCGGGAGGACGTCGATGCCGGATGACGCCGATCAAGACATCCGCGAAGCCATGCGGCTGCGCGAGACACCTTCTGGGATCCCCCGCCTCAACCGCAAACTGATGATCACCCTGGTCAGCGGCGGCATGCTCGCCTGCGCCGGTCTCGTGGGCTACGGCCTGACGACGCAGCGCAAGGCCTCCGCGCAGGCGAAGGCGGATATCCCCGTGCAGGCCGCAGCGCCCGCCGAGGCAGTGAGCGGCCTTCCATCCTCCTATGCCAAGCCCAATCTGGGACCGCCCTTGCCCGGGGACGTTGGCGTGGCCATGCATGCGATGCAGACCGATGCTGCGGCAATGACTCGCGTTTCGACGCCGTCGACCTACGAACTGCCGGCGGTGAGCTTGGAATCCGAGGGGCTCTTCTTCAAAGGCGTCGGATTATCGGACCAGAAGGCTTCAACGCCCAGTGCTTCGGGGGTGCTGCTAGTGGCCGGCTCGGTCATTCCTGCGGCCTTAGTCACCGCCGTTCAGGCGGACATGGCCGGGCCAGTGGTGGCTCAGACTGTGGAGCCCGTGTTCGACAGCGCCACGGGCCGCATCCTGTTGATTCCAGCGGGAACCCGACTGCTTGGGGACTATGCTAAGGTCACCGGTTACGGCCAGAGTCGGATCGGCCTTGTCTGGCGTCGGCTGCTCTTCGCGGATGGCAAGAGCGTCGAACTCGACGCCGCCGGTGGCGACCGGGAAGGGCGTGGCGGCTTGACGGACCAAGTCGATCGCCACTGGGGCAGACTGCTCGCCACTACGGCAGTCTCAACATTGCTCGGCGTCGGCGGAGAGGCGCGGTGGCGCGACGCCAGCGATGATGCGGCACTGGTGGGACGCGCATTTGCGGCCGTGGTCAACGACTCCGGCCAGCAGCTGGTGGCCCGAGAACTCGACGTGAAGCCGACCTTGCGGCTGCGCGTCGGTTTGCGGGTCAACGCTGTGCTGAACAAAGATCTTCACATCCAACCTAAGGAGCTCGTCCATGGCGAAGCTGAAGCTCTCCAACATCCTTGACGACAGTCCAGTGAAGCTGACCGTCGAGCTACCTGCAGACGTCAGCCGCGATCTATCTGTCTATGCCGAGCTTGTTTCACGAGAGTCGGGGCGTGCGGTCGAACCGGCGAAACTGATCGTGCCGATGGTTCAACGCTTTATGGCGACGGATCGAGCGTTCGGCAGGCTCAAAGCCGGCGTGCCGCAGGCCTAATCTGACGGCGAGGCGGCCCGTGGCTGCGCTAGATTGTGGGCCTCCTCGACTTCCCGCGTATCCGGCGTGAGGCGCACCGCATAGCGCGACGCCCCCGATGAACGGTAATCCGACGGCGGCGCCTCAAAGCGCATGGTGATGATCTCGTTGTACCGAACGGCGGGGCCCAGTCGATCGGCTACGGGCCTTAGCAATGCCTTGAAGGGTGAAAGGGGCAGGCCCTGGCCATGGAGGCTGCTCACGTTCAGCAGATAGGCCATGCAGTCCACGATCGCGCCGTGGACCGAGCGTTTGGTCGAGTAGAGGACTTCGCCCAGATTGGCTCCGTCTCGAGACAGGATGGCTGCCCCAAGGTGTGATTCAATATGGTCTGCATATTGGATTTGCCCAGCAAACGCCTGATCCTGCTCGTTTGTCCGATCCGTCTCCATCACTGGCCAGATTTGGTTTTCGAGGAGTTCGGGCTCGAGGACATGCAGCAGCTGGGCAAACACGAAGCCTGCGATACCGCGATCTGTTTTGAGTATCTGGAGCAGCTCGCGCGATCGCGCGTAGCCGATGCGGTAAATCCGCAGATCGAACTCCAGCACGATCTCCACCAAGCGGTTGAGAAAAGCGACGCGCTCCTCGTCTGTGCAATCTGGCAACAAAGCCGCCGCGTGGATCTCAGCCAAGGGCGGGACGGTGCTCGGTGTTCGTTTGGTGGCGGTGGCGACCGCATCATAAAACTGCGTGCGAACTTCGCGGTGTCGTTTAGCCGGCACAAGCATGCCTGTCAGGGCGACTGACCAAGCCGATTTTGGCAGGGTGAAGTCGGGATAGGTCTCATCCATGTAGAGGAGGTTCATCGCATCAACCTTCATTTCCTGCAGACGTGGAGAGAGGGCTGACGCCGCCTAGGCTTTTGCATTGCCGCGACTAGTCGCCTCGGCGCCATCCCCTGCGGCGTGCGCATCCACCTGCGCGATGGCGTCGAGAAAATGGTCGATGTCTACGCCCGTCTGCCTCATCTCCAGCCCGCCCTTCATCTTGAAATGCAGGACGCTGTTGATCTCATAGATGGACGCCAGAAGATTTGGATTGATGGCCGTTTCGCCGGCCATGAGATTGAGGCCTTTCAGGCGTTTGCGGAGGTCTTCAACGGTATGTTCCACCTCAAATCCGTCACCAGTGCTGGCCAGATTTATGACTGTGCCCCAGACGGACGGCTGGGCGGCGACGACATCTTCCGGGTTCACGGCAATGCGGCCTCCGGCTGCCAAGCGTAGTACGATCACTTCCTTGGCTCCTGAGGTGCTGGCGCCCAATGACGAGGCGACGTTGGTGGGGGCACATCCACAACGCTGTGTCCCTGGCCGGCATGGTCCAGCGCCCAGAGTAGGGGGCGCAGTGGTACACATGCCGAGGCTGGTAGCCTGATTTCAGCCTGTCTCCAGTCAGGTGTCCACGCCCGAACAAGCGCCTCGAACTTGTGAGTGGTTATGCCCAGCAGCTCGATCGTGTTGGCGGTGATATTGAGCACCGGGCCGCCCGAGTAGCCCTCGAAACATTCCGGCAAATAGGTCGGCATCCAAGGCTGAATGATCGTTGGCATGGGCGCCAATCGAACGCCACGATGCGTAACAGGGACCAAGCTTCCCGCTGGAAATCCTTGAAAGAAAACCTCGCCTGCAGGTTTCAGGATGACATGGGCTTCAGTGGGCGGGGGCGCTCGAAGTTCGACGGTTTCGACCGGCGTTACGTTATCCAAATGGATGACCACGGACGTCTCGAAGCTTGGAACCGGAGGCCATTCGCTCGGGAGAAGTTCGATGGCGGCGCAGTCAGGAATAAATCCGTCGACGCATATGCCCACCACCCGTCTGGAAGAGTCGATATGGATCGGTTCGTCTCCGCCGATCGAGAGTAAAGACAGGTCGACGGCGCCCGTGAAGTCGAACTGTCGGTCTTCGACATTGTGGCGGCATGTCATCAGCCACGTGCCGCCCTTATGCCCAACGCAAAAGCCCGTTCCCCAGTGGCCTTCGCCGCTACGCATCACGCATTCGAGCTTTACCGAGAACGGCTCGATTTCGATCGTTTGTTGTGGAACGTTCGACACCTACAGCCCGCCATCGTGGTGAAGAAAGGCCATTCTTGCATATCCACTGTGCGAGGGAAAAACCGAGAGGCAGCAATCGTCTGGCTAAGATTGTTCATGTGGTGGCCGTGGCGGTCGGGCAGGCTCAGAATGGCGGGCAAGGATCCATCTTGTCCTGTTGACCTCGCCGCAGGTGCTGCACGGGAAGTTCATGATGTCATGGCGACGCATTGAAATTAAAGGCATTTCCTGAAACTCGTGATCAGTTTGGCAGGCATGGCAAGGGATCGTCAGAATTCGGCGAACAAAGCCAATCGAGCCGCCTTCAATCTCTACCGTCCAACGTTCCTGACAGTTGGGATTGATGCAGGAGACGATCTGACCGTTTTCCAGCGGAGCAGCTCGCCGAGCGTTCTCACGACCGCAAACGCAAGTGACCTTCACAACCTCGCCGAAGCCGCCGGTGACAAGCGTTCCCTTCTCAAGATCGCGAAGGAGCGTAAGGGCCTCTTGCACCTTCTTGCCGATCGCGCTGGGCGATCCAAAAGTCTCGATTGGGTCCTGACTGTCGCGCGGCAGACGCACATGCAGGAAACTGCCGAGCGACTGCCAGATTTTGGCGATTTTTTCGCTATCGAAGCCAATCTGTCGTCCCACTTCAAAATACTCCTCGGCCTCAAAGTCCTCCCTTGTGAAGGGTGGTGCGTCTGGTTCGACGGGGCGGTTTGAGATCGACAGTGTGAAGCTGGCTGTGATCTTTGGGTCGATCTCACGCATCAGCTGCTTGACCACCTTGCCAGGCTGCCAGCCTTGGATGTCTTTGGCGGCAATGTAGTCGTGGGCGACCTGGAGGCGATGGTAGCAGACCGCCTCGAGGGCCAGACGACAGCGAAGCGCCGCGTAAGTGAAGCTTTCCGGCGTTCCTTCGTCGATCAAGGCCTGAATCTGATCGGTGTGCTTCTTAAGCCAGATCATAGGCAGCCTCCGTCAGATCTTAAGACCAGCTGCGCGAGACGAAATGATCAGTCGATCAGCAGCTTCTGCGAGGCGCAGTCTATCAGCTTGACCTTGGCGAGGTGAATCACCCAGCGTCCGCTACGGAACGTCTTGGGGGAGACGCATGCGACACACATTGCCAGCGGCCGCTCGCCGCGTGCGCGCGCTTTCGCGACCTTCGAGGTTTTCGGGCTCGATTCGCTACGCAGGCGTGATTTGTGTTTGGGTCGGACTGATGATTCTGCGGCCGCGGCTGGCGTGGCGGATTTTCGCCGACCGCAGGCCCGATTCGCCCATTCCCCGTTTGAGCAACCTTAGGGCGCGGCGAGGCCTGAGGGCTAACGCCCCAATGTGGGGCGCCGGCGTTCTTCGCGGCTGACCGAATCATCGCCGCAGTGCGTGACCCGTGATGTTGGGCGGGTCAGCATCGCGCCAAGTAGCCGATCATGAACGGAACCGGGATTTTGCAGAGCCAGGCGATGAGCGCGGCCCCAAAGAGCAGCGTGGGCAGGGCCATGTCGATCAATCGGATTCGCAGCGACGCGTATCGGTCCTCGATCTGAATGGCGTTGTGAAGCCCTGCCAGCACGCCGGTGGCTTTCCCTAGCTCCGTGCGAGTTTGATCCATGCCGCCAAGGACTTGGCGCCTGACTTCGCGTAGTCCACCTGCATTCAGATAGAGATGAGGGCATTCGCGCTCCAGAGTGCGTATGGCCTGCTTGAGGTGCCTTGTCAGCGGAGCTCGAAGCTGAGCGGGCAGGTGCTGTTGCGTCAGCGCCGATTTCAAGGTCTGCGCCAGAGCTTTAATCTCGGTGGTTTGGGGGATGGAACTGGCCATCAAGGCGTTTTCGAACGCCACATCGAACAAGACGTCGATCTCGTCGTCGCTGAATGAAGCCTCTCGCGCGATCTGATTGATGATCACGCTGAGGGTTTGTTCTTCAATCATCTCGGCGTCCGAGCCGTGATGGATGAGGGACGAACTGGGAGGCGCATCAAGCCGAGCGATGACCCGTTTGACGGCGACTTTTATCTCGTCGGAGGCTTGTGCGATCTGAAGGCCGTGCTGGTCGAGGGCCTCCACCCGCTGCTTCATGACTGCGAGCAGGTCAGTCTGGTCGTGGCGCAGATGTAGCGAGTACCGGCTCGCTTCCGTGCGCCAAATGAGCCAGTGCTGCGCGAAATAGTAGATCGCAGCGGCCAGCAGCATCCAAAGTATGACATCGGCGGAGAGTCCGCCGATTTCAACGCCGCCAAAGTCGATCTTGTCCATGCGGACACCCGGCAAGCTGAGGATGAGCAGCACTGTGGAGGCTAGCAGGCTGGCGCGCTTGTGATCGTAATAGGTCGAGCTGTGATCCATACCTGTGGAGCGTCCGTGGCTCGGCTCCTGGGGCATCAACACGTTCGAATCTGTGTTCATCGCAACCCTCCCGCGAGGAGCCTATCGAAAACAGCTGGACGTCGCACGATGGGAGCGTCGGGGCGAAAGGCGGCAGACTGTCCTGCCGTCAGGGGGCCGAGCAGTGCGGCCAAGGTCAACGTCGCCGTCGAAAAGCCCAAACTAGAGAGGCTAGAGAGGAAATGAGAGCGGCAAGCGCTGCGATGGTGTCGTTGGTCATGAGGTAGATTCTCGATCCGTTTGAGTGATCACCTCCGCTAGTCCGTTGCCGAAACGTCGCCAGGCCACGACCGGCGTTCATCCCCCTCTAACCGCTGTTCAATCCCTCCCGCGACCTGCGTCGAATCGGACGGAACTCGCCGTTCTTGCCCCTGGGCTCGAAGAGGGCCTCCTTGAGATGCCGGGCAAACCACTTGGGGTCTTTTCCGTGCTTCCAGGTTGGGTCAGCCGCTAGCGCGTCGGCCACCAAGCGAGAGCACTTGGATAAAGAAATGTCGCCATCGTGAGTAATGATCTTTGCGGCCTGGGCGATGATGCGATCTTTGATCGCTTGGCTAGCAGCCTTGCGGCCGCTGACCGCCTTTCTTTGGGAAGCCTTGGCATCGCGCCCGCGATTCGCCGATTCGAGCAGTTGCTCCTGAGCCTCGGCCTTCGCCATCATGTAGCCGAAGGCCACATAGGCGGCGTCGGTGTCGATCGAGGTCAATCGTTTGGCTTTCGTGAGGGTGTACAAGGCCCTGCTATAAGCTTCAGGCATGGGTCGAGGCTTGGAGGGCCACGCGTCGAAGGGCAAATCCGCCAGATCGTCGAGTTCCACCAAGCCGGAGAGACGCTCCAGGCGCTTGATTAGGCCACGGTACGCTGCGCCATAGTCCTCGTAGTCGATTAGTGTTTCGGTCGCCGCTTCGGTGAGCAGGACCATCGGACGCTTGACCGGAATGACTTCCTTGTCGGGCGTCAACACCACAAGGTGGGCCACCTTCGCCTGAACTTGTTCGCCGTCGGCAAAGTCAGCGAAGGCCGATTTGAAGGTACGGTCTTCGACGTACGCAATGGTGACGAGTGATCCCCGCGCAACGTCGATCGGTTCGATCACCTCTGCCAAATAGCTCCTGATGCTAGGCTGGGTCCATGGGAACACCAGCTCGGGCCCCTGGAACGCCGCTCGACTCGTATGAAACCCTAGGAAGGCGAGTGGGTGCCATTCGGCCTTGTCGACGTCGCAGGTTAGATCGAACACCACCCCATCGACGACCTCGGGACCATCTGTGATCCAAGCCATCATCAGACCGTGGACGAGACTGAACCGCTCTTCCTGATCCGGGGTGAGTTTGTGGCCAGCTTCGTCCATCGCTGAAGCTTACCGCCGCCGATGTCTGCGATCAAAGAGCGGCGTTCTATGCATCCGCAGCCGCCGATTGCGCGCATGGCTAGCCGGCAGCGAGGGGTGAACTGCTTACTATGTGCTTACTAGCACTTTTATCCGGAGAATTTTGGGAGGTGTGGTGACCCTCCCAACCCTTTGCAGGGATTGGGAGGGTCGTGGTGCCGCCGGGCAGGATTGAACTGCCGACCTCAGCCTTACCAAGGATGCGCTCTACCACTGAGCTACGGCGGCGAAGAGGTGCGGCGTATAGCGAAGACCGGCGGGGAGGTGAAGCCCGAAATCGATCAAAAATGATATTGACCGAAAAGACTCACCGCGAGACCGCTTCAGGCATGACCGAGAACAAGGAAAAACCCGATCCGAAAGCCGAGCGCGACGCCAAGCTGGCGCAGGCGCTTCGAGCGAATCTGCGCCGCCGGAAGGCGGGCGCCGCCGTGACGCCGAAAAAGTCGGGGGCCGACGAGGCCTGAACAGCGATTTTCAATGTGAAGGACTTGTGGGGGCGCCCCTTGCGTAGGGTAGAACCGCTCCTCACATCGGCCGAACCGCAGCTTTAGGCGGCGGTTTCTGGGCTAGGGGACGAATTTGGATCGAATCGCCATCACCGGCGGCGCTCAACTGAACGGGGAGATCCCGATCAGCGGCGCCAAGAACTCGGCAATCAAGCTCATGGCCGCCAGCCTGCTCACCGACGAGCCGCTGCGCCTGACCAACATGCCGCGTCTGGCCGACACGCGATTCCTCGGCAAGCTGCTGACCCGCCTGGGCGCGTCCGTGGACGAGAAGACCGGCGATCAGGGCGCCGAGACCGTCCTGCATGTGCCGGAGATCGTCAGCGCCATCGCGCCTTATGATCTGGTCCGCCAGATGCGCGCCTCCTTCAACGTTCTGGGTCCGCTGGTGGCCCGCACGGGCCAGGCCAAGGTGTCGCTGCCGGGCGGCTGCACCATCGGCGCGCGTCCCGTGGATCTGCACCTGCAGGCGCTGGAGGCCCTGGGCGCGAAGATCGACCTGCATGAAGGCTATGTCTTCGCCCAGGCCCCCCGAGGCCTGAAGGGCGCGGAGATCACCTTCCCGTTCGTTTCGGTCGGCGCGACCGAGCATGCCCTGTTGGCGGCCGTCCTCGCGAAGGGCGTCACGGTCCTGCACAACTGCGCCTGCGAGCCGGAGATCGGCGATCTCGCCGAGTGCTTGAACAAGATGGGCGCCAAGGTGGAGGGGGCCGGCACGCCGACCATCACCATCACCGGCGTGGCCAAGCTGGGCGGCGCGACCCATTCGGTCATTCCCGACCGCATCGAGATGGGAACCTATGCCGTGGCGGCCGCCATGGCCGGCGGTGAAGTGCGCCTGACCAATTCGCGTCCGGGTCTGATCGACGCGCTGCTGAAGAAGATCGAGGAAGCCGGCGCCGGCGTCACCGAGACGGCCGACGGCGTCATCATCAAGCGCAATGGCTCGCGCCTGAACGCGGTGGATGTGGAGACCGGCGTCTATCCGGGCTTCGCCACCGACCTGCAGGCCCAGTTCATGTCGCTGATGACCACGGCCAAGGGCGAGAGCCGCATCCGCGAGACCATCTTCGAGAACCGCTTCATGCACGTGCCGGAGCTGGCGCGCCTGGGCGCCGACATTTCGGTGTCTGGCGGCGAGGCGGTGGTCCGCGGCGTCGAGCAGCTGGAAGGGGCGGAGGTGATGGCCACCGATCTGCGCGCGTCTGTCAGCCTGGTGATCGCCGGGCTGGTGGCGCGCGGCGAGACGGTGGTCAGCCGCATCTATCACCTGGATCGCGGGTTCGAGCGCCTGGAGGAAAAGCTGGGCAATTGCGGCGCCCAGGTGCGCCGCATCCACGGCGAGCCGGACGAGCTTTAGCCATGGCTTCCGCACCCCTTCGACTTCTGGCTCATGACGACGGCGATCTGGCCGTGATCTCCGCCGCGCTTCAGGACGCCCTGTCCAAGATCGGCGACATCACCTGGGAGCCGTCGGCCAAGCGTCTGACCCTGGCCTTCAACCGCTACCGCTGGGAAGCCGGCGGCAAGGGTAAGGGCGGAGAGCGCGTGCGGTCCGCCCTGCAACTGGCGCACGTTCAGTCTGTCCAGGCCCGCAAGCTGCGCCGCGACGCCAAGGGCGCGGTGGTCGAACTGCTGTCGATCAGCTTTGAGGCCGGGGCGGCGCCGGGCGGGACGATCCTGTTCAATTTCGCGGGCGGCGGCGATCTGCGCGCCGAGGTGGAATGCATCGACGCCATCCTGGCGGACGTGTCGGAGCCGTGGCGCACGAGCCGCACTCCGGGCCACGACGTCTGAGGCCGCCTTCGCCAGCCGGGCTTGATGTTGTATAGCCCGGCTCATGCGCCGGTTCCGATCTTCCGACCCCGACTTTGAAACCCGCTTCCAGGCCTTCGTGGGCGAGCAGCGTGGTTCGCCTGACGATGTGGGTGCGGCGGTCCGCTACGTGCTGCAGAACGTGCAGAACGAGGGCCTGCCCGCCGTACTGCGCTTCGCGCGCCAGTTCGACAAGGTCGAGCTGACCGAGGAGACCATCCGGGTCACGCCGGAGGAGATCGCCGCCGGCGCCGCCGAATGCGATCCGGAAGTCCGCGAGGCGATCCGCATCGCCGCCGCGCGCATCAAGGCTTTTCACGAACGCCAGAAACCCGCCGACCAGCGCTTCATCGACGAAGCCGGGGTGGAGCTGGGCTGGCGCTGGACGCCGCTGGAGGCCGTGGGCGTCTATGTGCCCGGCGGCCGTGCGGCCTATCCGTCGACCGTGCTCATGAACTGTGTCCCGGCCCAGGTGGCGGGCGTCGACCGCATCGCCATGGTCACGCCCCCGGGCAAGCTGCAGCCAGCGGTTCTCGCCGCCGCCCAGGAAGCCGGCGTCACCGAGATCTGGCGCGTGGGCGGGGCCCAGGCGGTGGCCGCCCTGGCCTTTGGGGCGGGGCCGATCGCTCCCGTGGACAAGATCGTCGGTCCGGGCAACGCCTTCGTCACCGCCGCCAAGCGCCAGATCTACGGCGTGGTGGGCATCGACGCCCTGGCCGGGCCGTCGGAGATCGTCGTGGTGGCTGATGGAAAGAACGATCCCAGCTGGATCGCCGCCGACCTGTTGTCCCAGGCCGAGCACGACCCGGCCGCGCAATCCATCCTGATCACCGACGATGAGGCCTTCGCCGACAAGGTGGAGCAGGCTATCGCCGCCGAGCTGGAGACCCTGGCCACCGCCGAGGACGCGCACGAATCCTGGAAGAACCATGGCGCCATCATCATCGCGCCCCTGGCCGACAGTCCGCGCCTGGTGAACATCCTGGCGCCGGAGCACGTTGAGTTCGCCCTCGACGAACCGGAAACCCTGTCCAACCAGGTGCGCCACGCCGGCGCGATCTTCCTGGGTCGGCATACGCCCGAAGCCATCGGCGACTACATCGCCGGCTCCAACCACGTTCTGCCCACCAGCAGGGCCGCGCGGTTCCAGTCAGGCCTGTCGATCTACGACTTCCTCAAGCGCACCTCGATCGTCAAATGCGATCCCGCGTCCTTCGCGCGGCTCGGTCCGCCGACGGTGGCCCTGGCCACGGCCGAGGGGCTGCCGGCGCATGCGCGTTCGGCGGCGGTGCGGCTGAAGAGCTGATGAGCGGACCGCATGCGCTAAAGACCGTCGAGATCGACGAGGAATCCCTGGCCGCCGCCTCGCGCGACCAGGAGCAGGAGCGCCAGGTCGCGATCTATGACTTGCTGGAGGCCAACAGCTTCCAGCCGGAGGGGGCGGACGGCGGGCCCTATGACCTGAAGATCTCGTTGGTGGAGAACCGCCTGGCCCTGGACATCGCGGGGCCGGACTTCGCCTATCGACACCTGCTGTCGCTCTCGCCGTTCCGGACGGTGATCAAGGACTACTTCATGGTCTGCGAGAGCTATTACCACGCCATCCGCAATTCGACGCCGCAGCAGATCGAGGCCTTGGACATGGGGCGGCGGGGTCTGCACAACGAAGGCTCGTCGCTGTTGCGCGAAAGGCTGGACGGCAAGGTGCAGCTCGATTTCGACACCGCCCGCCGCCTGTTCACCCTGATCTGCGCCCTGCACTGGCGGGGCTGAGCCCGTGGTGGAGCTCCCCGGGGCGGTCCTGTTCGCCTGCAACTTCAACCGCGTGCGTTCCCCCATGGCCGAAGGCCTGCTGCGCCTGCGGTTCGGGGATCGAATCTTTGTTGATTCGTGCGGGCTGAAGGCCGACCCGGCGGGACGGACGGCGGATCCCTTCGCTCAGGCGGTGATGGATGAGGTCGGATTCGACCTTTCCACCCACCGGGCCAAGACCTTCGGCGAGCTGGAGGACGAGTCCTTCGATATGGTCATCTCGCTCACGCCGGAAGCACATCACCGGGCCGTGGAGATGACGCGGGGACGAGCGGTGGAGATTCTCTACTGGCCTACCGTAGATCCCACCCTCGCCGAGGGTTCACGTGAGGGCGTGATCGAAGCCTACCGCAGGGTGCGCGACGACCTCTCCGCCGCGATTCATCGCCGCTTCGGCACGACATCGACGTTCGGCGGCTGAGCAAGCTATATGGCGGCGCCCGCCGTCCGAGGATTCATGAGCAAGACTGACAAACCCCGCCCTGAGCTGGTCCTGGCCAGCGCCAGCCCGCGCCGCCTGGATCTGCTGCGTCAGGCGGGCATCGAGCCTGACCGCGTGGCCCCGGCGGATATCGACGAGAGCCCGCTGCGTGACGAGACGCCCCGTCGCCTGGCTCTTCGCCTGGCGGTGGAGAAGGCGGCGGCCGCAGCGGTTCACGCCCCCGAGGCCGTGGTCCTGGGCGCCGATACGGTGGTCTGCGTCGGCCGCCGCGTCCTGCCCAAGGCGGAGACAGAGGCGGAGGCGCGTCAGTGTCTGACTCTATTGTCCGGCCGGGCGCACAAGGTCCTGACCGGAATCGCCGCCGTGGCGCCGGACGGCCGCAAGGCCTCGCGCCTGGTGGAGACACGTCTGCACGTCAAACGCCTGACCAAGGCCGAGATCGAAGCCTACGTCGCCAGCGGCGAATGGAAGGGCAAGGCCGGCGGCTATGGCATCCAGGGACGGGCCGGGGCGTTCATCCTGAGCCTGGAAGGCTCTTATACGGGCGTGGTCGGCCTGCCGCTTTATGAGACCGTGAATCTGCTTTCCGGACTGGGGTGGCGCGCATGAGCGAAGATCGTTGGCTTTTTCTGGATCGCGGGATTGGCGAGACGCGCGGCCTGATCGTTCATGACGGCCGGCCGGAACGTCTGGTCATCCAGCGCGACGGCGATGATCCGATCCTCACCGAGGGCGCGCGCTCCGTCGCCCGCGTGCGCAAGATAGAGAAGGTGATGTCTTCCGCGTTCCTGGAGCTGCCGGGCGGCGCGGAGGCCATCCTGGCGCTCAAGTCCGACATGCCGCCGCTGGTTCAGGGCGGTTCGGTGGAGATCGAGATCAAGAGCGAGCCGCGCAACGGCAAGCTGGCTGTCGCCCGCTTCATCGCCGAGGCCCAGGGCGCGCCGCGCGTCACCGCCGCGCCAGGCGACCTGGCCGAGCAGTTGATGCTGTGGGCGGGCACGGACGAGGTGTTCGAGGGGCCCGAAGCCCGTGCCGCCATCGACGAGGCGGAAGAAGAAGTGCTGCTGACCGTCCACGATCTTCCCGGCGGCGGCACGATCAGCATCGAGCCGACCCGGGCGCTGATCGCGGTCGATGTCGACCTGGGTGATCGCGGCGGACAGGATTCCAAGAAAGTGACCCGCCAAGCCAATATGACGGCTCTGACCGTCGGCGCGCGGCTGATGCGGCTCAAGGGGCTGGGCGGACTGGTGGTCTATGATCTCGTCGGACGGGGCCATGACGGGCATGCTCTGCTGGGTGTGGCGCGCAAGGCGTTCGCTGCGGACAATCCGGGCGTGGCCATCGGCGCCATCAGCCGCTTCGGCACCATGGAGATGACGATCCCGCGCCGGAGGCGTTCGGTGCTGGAAATCTTGCGCGGGCCGGATGGGCGGCTGACGAACCAAACCCTCGCCCTTCGTCTCGTGAGAATGATCGAGCGGGAAGGGGCCTCGTCCCCCGGCGGGCAACTTCGCGTCTTCTGTTCGCCCGCCGTGGCCAAGGCGGTGGAGCCCTATTTGCCCGCGTTGCGGAACAAGCTGGGGGCGCGTTTCGAGGTCCAGGCCTCCGATCGAGGCGGCCCTGAGCACCTTGAGGTGTTCAGCAAATGAGCAAGGGCTGCCCAATCTGCTCCAAGCCGACCAATCCGGCCTTCAAGCCGTTCTGCTCGAAACGCTGCGCGGACGTCGATCTGCAGCGTTGGTTGGTGGGAAGCTACGCCGTCCCCGGGGCCGGCCGAGAGGACGAGGAAGAAGGGGCGTCAGCACCTTTTTCGCGAGACGAAGAATAAGATGCCGGACCGGCTGGACAGGCCGGATCGTCTCTTCTATAGACGCGGCTCCCGCGAACGCGGGAACGCCTTTGGGGCCTGATTTCACGGCCTCGAAGGGGATAAGCCTGGGTAGCTCAGTTGGTAGAGCAGCGGATTGAAAATCCGCGTGTCGCTGGTTCGATTCCGGCCCCAGGCACCACCTCCCGCAAAAAATAGATTCAACCCGCCAGTGCGGCTTTTCGCCCGCGTTGCGTCTTACGCGGCCGCAATGCGGATCATGCCGATCGGGGGGAATTTTTGCTGTTTTACGACAGTTTTGTTTTGTGCAGCGCAATGAACCTAACGTCGTTAGGTCGCTCTCGATGAAATATCTATCGTTCGAGACCCTTGACGATGGGGCAATGGTTCGCCAAAGGACCAAGACCGCAATTCTGACATTGCGGTAATTCTCGGATGGCCCTCGGGCCGTTCGGGGCCCTCGCGCCTTCGAAACGCGGTTCCGGCCTTCTGGTTCGGCTCAGCGTTGCGGGTCGGGCGCAGCGAAGCGGTGTTGGGAGTAGAGCTCAAACTAACGAAGTGACGCTTCTCAACATGTTCGTAGGGTGGAGACGCTTTCGCGCGACGACCCTTGTGTCCAAACGTGCTAGACCAATCAGGAACTGGCGACAGATGCTCAACAAACGACTGACTACCATTCTTGGCCTCGCCGGCGCTGCGGCGCTCATGGCGGCCGCCCCGGCTCTCGCTCAGGACGCTCCTGCGCAGATCGCCCACGCCGGCAAGCTCACGCCTGTCCAGATGTTCCTTGACGCCGAACCGGTCGTTAAGGTCGTCATGATCGGCCTGGTGCTCGCTTCGGTGTTCTCGTGGGTGCTGCTGATCAGCAAGCTCTTCGAGTTCGGTGGCCTCAACAAGCAATCCGACAAGTACCTGGAAGCTTTCCGCGGTGCGAAGTCGATCGCCGACATCGGCCGTCTCTCTTCCTCGGAAGAGTTCGAAGGCAACCCGATGGCCGACATGGCCGCCGCCGCCTCGTCTGAAATCGAACTGTCCCGTCAAGCGGGTCTGCAGGTTTCGGGCGCTCACCGTGACTCGACGCTGGTTCGTGTCCAAACCGCCATCAACGCCGTGCAAGCCAACCTGGCTAAGCGTCTCGGCGGCGGGATGACCTTCCTGGCTTCGGTCGGTTCGGCTGGTCCGTTCATCGGCCTGTTCGGCACCGTGTACGGGATCATGAACTCGTTCATCGGCATCGCGAACACCAACACGACCAACCTGGCCGTCGTGGCCCCGGGTATCGCTGAAGCGCTGCTCGCCACCGGCATCGGTCTGTTCGCCGCTATCCCGGCGGTTATCTTCTACAACTACTTCCAGACCCGCATCTCGGCCTACGGGACGCGCGCTGAAGGTTTCGTGGCTGAACTGACCAACGCACTGTCGCGTCAGCTCGACAAGGGGGCCTAAGACCTATGGGCGCCAAACTCTCAGGAGGGGGCGGCGGTAGGTTCAACGTCGAACAGAACAGCGAGATCAACGTCACGCCGTTCGTCGATGTGATGCTGGTTCTCCTGATCATCTTCATGGTGGCGGCTCCGCTAGCCACCGTGTCGGTGGAAGTGGACCTCCCGCCTGCGGTCGCGAAAGCGTCGCAGAACCCGCCGAAACCGGTCTACATCTCGATCCAGTCCAATGGGGCGATCTACATCGGGGACTTCGAAACCTCGGTGGACACCATGGGCGAGGATCTGAAGAAGAACGTGGGCCGTCGCGACCCGACCAAGGAGCGCATTTACATCCGTGCTGACAAGCAAACCCGCTACGGGGCTTTCATGCAGGTGATGAATACGCTTCAGGACAACGGGTTCTATAGCGTGGCGCTGATCGGCGCTGACGCGGCTGCTTCGTAGGGGTGCATGGTTGAATGGCTGAAGAACAGCAAGAACCCAGGCGTCACTACGATCCGCTGACGGCGGACGGGGGCCCGAAAAAGAAGGGCCTCGGCGCCTTCGGTATCGGTGTGCTCGTCGCTTTCGGGCTTCACGCCCTCCTCGGGGTCTACCTGTGGAAGGTGAAGTTCGAGCCGAAGTACAAGGAGTACTCGGACGAAGCGGTGAAGGTGGACGTTATCAAACCGCCGCCGCCGCCGCCTCCGCCGCCTCCGCCGCCGCCGCCGACCAACGAACCGCCGCCGCCGGCTAAGGTTCAGCCGCGTCCGCCGGCAAACGTCCCCCCGGACGTTACGCCGCCGCCGCCGCTGCCGATCCCGCCGGTGAAGGAACGGGTCGAAAGCCCGGCTCCGCCGGTGATCTCGACGGCTCCGCCGGCCCCGGCGGCTCCGCCGCGGCCTTCGGTGATCACGAACCCGGACTGGCTGCGCAAGCCGAGCGGTGACGACCTGGCTCGTTACTACCCGGACCGCGCGCAGCGGATGGAAATGAACGGTCGCGCGACCATCTCGTGCCAGGTGACCTCCAAGGGCACCCTGGAGAGCTGCTCGATCGTTTCGGAAGACCCGGCCGATTACGGCTTCGGCGACGCCGCCATCAAGCTGTCCCGCATCTTCCGGATGCGTCCGAAGACTAACGACGGCGCGCCCGTCGAAGGTGGCACGGTTCGGATCCCGATCGTCTTCCGCGTGCCCACCTAGGGTCCGCGAGAGCGAACAAAAAGAACGCCCCGGAGAGCAATCTCCGGGGCGTTTTTCTTGGTATAATCCGGCCTTGAAAGGCGCCTTCGTGCTTGATCCGAAGCGCCCAGGAGACTAAAGGACACCCCTCGCGAATGCGCCGCCTTAGCTCAGTTGGTTAGAGCGCTAGATTGTGGCTCTAGAGGTCCTCAGTTCGAACCTGAGAGGTGGTACCATTCGCTTGATGAGGCCCGGCGGCGACGCCGGGCCTTTCTCGTTTTAAGGCCTACGGAGGGGCTGTGGGCTGATAGGGCTCCCCCGGAGGGGGCAGAGGCGTTCAAGCCGCTTCGGCGCGCCACGGCCAGCCTCTGACGCGTGCAAACCGAGCTCATGCTGCTTCGGGCATAGAAAAAGGCGGGCGCCCTGTGGACGCCCGCCTCCATTCAGAGCGGCTAGAGGATTGAGCGGCTTCTTATTCCGCCGCCGGGGTTTCCCAGCCGCCGCCCAGGGCCTTGAACAGGACGATCTGGTTGGTGGTCACGGCGGCCTCCGACTGGGCCAGCTGCGCCTCCAAGGAGGCGAGGGTGCGCTGGGCGTCCAGGACGGTCAGGAAGCTGTCCACGCCGGCGTCGTAGCGCATGCGCGCCAGACGCAGGGCCTCGCGGCTCTGATCCCTGCCGCGGCGCAGGGCCGAGCGGCGGTCCAGTTCACGCGCGTAGGCGGACAAGGCCGTCTCCGTCTCCTGCAGGGCCACGAGGTTGGCTTGCTCGAAGGTCGCCAAGGCAGCGTCAGCTGCCGCGCCGGCCTGCTTGATGCGGGCGCGGGTGGCGAGGATGTTCGGGAAGCTCCAAGAGATCAGCGGCCCGACGCTGAAGGTGTAGTCGTCCAGCAGGTCGCCAGCCTTGAGCGCGGTCGAGCCGATGTTCCCGCCCAGGGTCACCTGCGGATAGAGCGCGGCGGTGGCCACGCCGATGCGGGCGGTGGCGGCGGCCAGGCGGCGTTCGGCCTGGCGCACGTCCGGGCGGCGGACCAGCAGGCCGGCGCCGTCGCCCACCGGAATGGCCGAGGCCACTTGCGGGATGGTCGTGCAGTCGCGGGCGCTGACCGGGATCTGGGCCGGCGGCTGGCCGGTCAGGACCGCCAGGCGGAACAGGGCGGCATCCTTGGCCGCCAGCAGGGGCGGCAGGGTGGCGCGGGTGTTCTCCACCTGGGTGGCCGCGCGGGAGACGTCGAGGCCCGTGCCGCGTCCGTTGTCGAACTGGCTGCGGGTCAGGCCCAGGGTCTCCTGCTGCAGGCCGAGGGTGCGGTTGGCCACCTCGATCTGCACATTGGCGGCGCAGGCGTCGGCGAAGGCCCGGGCGGTTTCGGCCGCCACGGTCAGGCGGGTGGCGTCGAGCGCCGCCTGGGCTGCGTCGCGATCGGCGCGGACGGCTTCGATGTTGCGGCTGACGCGGCCGAAGATGTCGACCTCGTAGTTCATGTCGAAGCCGGCGTTATAGACGTCCGCCTCGAAGGGCGGCGTCCCGGGCTGGACCTGCTGGCGCACGCTGCGGACAGAGGCCGAGGCGGTCGTGGTCGGCAGGCGGCCGGCGCGGGCCTCGCTGAGCGAGGCGCGCACCTGGGCCAGGTTCGCCGAGGCCACGGCGATGTCCTTGTTGGCCTCCAGCGCCTGGGCGACCAGGGCGTCGAGGGCCGGGGCCTGGAACAGCCGCCACCAGTCGCCAGCCGGAGCCGCCTGGGTGAAGGCGGGATTGGCTGCGCTGACGAAAGCGGCCTGGGTGGGGATGCTCTCGGGCTTCACGTAGTCCGGGCCGACCGCGCAGGCGGTCAGGACAGTGGCGGAGGCGCTCATGATGAGCACGCGGGAGAGGCGGCGCATCAGTGGGCTCCGTCGTTGTCGGTGACCGGGTCGTGCGGCGTGGAGCCGCCCGTGGTCGGGTAGGTCCGCTCCTTGGCCGCCGGCTTGGGCAGGCGCTGGGCGATCCAGCGGCAGAGCACGTAGAACACCGGGGTGAAGATCAGGCCGAAGAAGGTCACGCCCAGCATCCCCGAGAACACCGAGGTGCCCAGCGATTGGCGCATCTCCTGCCCCGGACCCGTCGCCAGCATCAGGGGCACGACGCCCAGGATGAAGGCGAAGGACGTCATCAGGATCGGACGCAGGCGCGTGCGGGCGGCGGTCACGGCCGCCTCGAAGCGGTCCTGGCCATCCTGCTCCTCGGCCTGCTTGGCGAACTCCACGATGAGGATGGCGTTCTTGGCGGCGAGGCCGACGAGCACCACGAAGCCGATCTGGACCAGGATGTTGTTGTCCAGGCCGCGGATGTTGACCCCTATGATGGCCGCGAGAATGCACATCGGCACGATCAGGATCACCGCCAGGGGCAGGGTGAAGGCTTCGTACTGGGCGGCCAGCACGAGGAACACGAACACAACGGCCAGGCCGAAGATCAGGGCGGCGGTGTTGCCGGCCGCCTTTTCCTGGAAGGCCAGTTCCGTCCACTCGTAGCTGAACCCCTTGGGCAGGGTCTGGGCGGCCATGGCCTCCATCTTCTCGATGGCCTGAGCCGACGAGACGCCGGGCGCAGCCTGGCCCTGCAGCTCAGCCGCCGGGAACAGGTTGAAGCGCACCACGCGCACCGGACCGGTGTCGTCGCGCAGGTTGGCCACTGAGCCGAGCGGGACCATGCCGCCCGAGGTCGAGCGGACCTTGAGGTCGCCGATGTCGGCCACGTCGTCGCGCTGGGTGGGTTCGGCCTGGGCGGTCACGCGGAAGGTGCGGCCCAGCATGTTGAAGTCGTTGACGTAGTTCGAACCCAGATAGGTGCCGAGCGTGGAATAGACCTCGCTGGGCTGGACGCCGAGCAGCAGAGCCTTGTCGCGGTCGATGTCGGCCGCGATGCGGGGCGAGCGGGTGTTGAATTGGGTGAAGACCTGCTGCAGTTCCGGGTCCTGAGCCGCGGCGCCCATCATGGCGAAGGCGGCGCCTTCCAGGGCCGGATAGCCGGCGCCGGAGCGGTCCTGCACCATCATCTTGAAGCCGCCGCCGTTGCCCAGACCCTGGACGGGCGGGGGCGACAGGACGAAGACGCTGGCTTCCTGCACGGCGCCCATCTTCTGCATGATGGCGCCGGCGAGGTTGTCGGCCGACAGGTCGGAGCCGCGCTCTTCCCAATCCTTCAGGCGGACGAACATGGTGCCCGCGTTGGAGGCCTGCGAGAAGCTGGCGCCGTCGAGGCCCGCGAAGGAGGCGACGCTCTCCACGCCCGGCATTTCCGAAACGGCCTTGGCCGTCTGGGCGAGCAGGGCGTCGGTGCGTTCCAGCGAGGCGCCGGGAGGCATCTGGACGACGCCGATCAGCACGCCCTGGTCCTGCTGCGGGATGAAGCCGGCGGGGGTGGCGCCCAGGCGCCAGCCGGTGACCAGCAGCAGGCCGCCATAGACGATGAGCACGATCATGCTGGCGCGGATCAGGCGGCCGGTGAGGCGGCCGTAGCGGTCGCTCAGCCAGTCGAAGCCGTCGTTGAAGCGCTTGCCGGCATACTGCAGCGGGCGCAGCCAGCGGGGGCCCTGGTTCTCGTGGCCTTCCTTGTGCGGCTTGAGCAGCAGGGCGGCGAGGGCGGGCGACAGGGTCAGCGACACCAGCAGGGAGATCAGCGAGGCCGCGGTGATGGTCACCGCGAACTGGCGATAGAACTGCCCTGGGATGCCGGAGACGAAGGCGGTCGGCACGAACACCGCCGTCAACACGAGGCCGATGGCGATCAGGGCGCCGGACACTTCGTCCATGGTCCGGTAGGCGGCCTCCCTGGGGGTCATGCCCATCCTGAGATTCCGCTCCACGTTCTCGACCACGACGATGGCGTCGTCGACGACGATGCCGACGGCGAGCACGAGGGCGAACAGCGACAGGGAGTTGATCGAGAAGCCCAGCGCCAGCTGCACCGCGAAGGTGCCGACCAGGGCGACCGGGATGGCGATGATGGGAATGATCGCGGCGCGCCAGGTCTGCAGGAAGACCAGCACCACGATGACCACCAGCACGATGGCTTCCACCAGGGTGTGCTGCACAGACTCCACCGAGGCGGCGACGTATTCGGTGGGGTTGTAGGGGATCGAGTAGCTGACACCCTGAGGGAAGGTCGCCTTGGCTTGCTCGACCGTGGCGAGCACGCGGTCAGCCGTGGCCAGGGCGTTGGAGCCCGGCTGCTGGATGATCGCCATGCCGATGCCGCGGTTGCCGCTGAAGTAGCCGCGGATGCCGTAGTCCTGGGAGCCGAGCTCCACACGGGCCACGTCGCGGACGCGGGTCACGCGGCCGTTGGCGTCGGTCTTGATGACGACGTCGGCGAACTCTTCCGGATCGGACAGGCGGCCTTCCACCTGGACCGGCATCTCCATGGCGGTGTTCCCGCCGAAAGGAGGCTGGCCGACCGAGCCGGCGGCCACCTGCACGTTCTGGGTGCGCAGGGCCGTGACGATCTCGCTGGCGGTCAGATCACGCGCGGCGGCGCGGCTGGGATCGATCCAGACACGCATGGAATAGAGGCCGCCGCCGAACACCTGCACACCGCCCACGCCCTCAATGCGCAGCAGTTGGTCGCGCAGCGTCGCGTTGGCGTAGTTGCCGATGTAGTCGATGTCGGTGTTGGGATCCTTGCTGGTCAGGGCGACCAGCATCAGGAAGCCCGTGGACTGCTTGTTCACCTGCACGCCGATCTGGCGCACCTGCTCGGGCAGGCGCGGCTCGGCGAGGGCGACGCGGTTCTGCACCAGCACCTGGGCGGCGTCGAGATCCGTTCCCGGCTTGAAGGTGACGGTGATCTGCGCCAGGCCGTTGGCCGACGACGAGGTCATGTAGAGCATGTCCTCGACGCCGTTGATCTCCTGTTCGATGGGAGCGGCGACGGTCTCGGCCAGGATCTCGGCGGAGGCGCCCGGATAGGTGGCGGCGACCGCGATCGTGGGCGGCGCGATCTCGGGATACTGGGCGAGCGGCAGCAGCGGATAGGCGAAGGCGCCGATCAGGCTGATGAACACCGAAATGACGACCGCGAAGATCGGTCGGTCGATGAAGAAGTGCGAAAGGCGCATGGGTCGCGGGCTCTACTGGACCGGCGTCGCGGTTGCGGCGGGCGTGGGCGCGGCGAGTTGCGGCGGGGCTTCGCCGCCGGCCTTGCGCGAGATCGTCGAATTGACGGCGGTGACCTTCTGGCCCGGCTGGGCGCGCTGGATGCCGTTGACGATCACGCGGTCATCCGGACGAAGGCCGGTCTTGACCACGCGCAGGCCGCCGCTGAGCGGGCCGAGCTGGATGGGCTTCACCGTGACGGCACCGTCGCCGGCCACCACATAGGCGACCTTCCGGGCGCCGTCGGCGACCACGGCTTCTTGCGGGATCAGCATGGCGTTGTAGGCGCCGGAGCCTTCCACGCGGGCGCGGCCGAACATGCCGGGCTTCAGGAAGCCGTTGGGGTTGTTGACGACGGCGCGCATGCGGAACGAGCCGGAGCTGGCGTCCACCGCGTTGTCGGAGAAGTCGACCGTGCCGTTCCAGCGGTACTCCGCCTCGTCCTGCAGACGAACCTTCACCTGTCCCCCGGCGCGGCCGGACTGGCGTTGCTGGGTCAGGAGCTGGGCTTCCGAGGATTCGAAGACGAAGTGGATGGGGTTGGTGGAGACGATGGTGGTCAGCACGTCGGCGTTGGACGTGCCGCCCGAGATGACGTTGCCGGCGTCCACGCGGCGATCGGAGATCGTGCCGGACACCGGCGCGGTCACGCGGGTGAACTCCAGGTCCAGCTCGCGGGCGCGCAGGGCGGCGTCGGCCACCTGGGCGGCGGCGCGGCGGGTTTCGAACTCCTCGCGGGAGATGGCCGTGGCGGCCAGCAGGCTTTCGGCGCGCTTCAGGTCGTTGCGGGCCTGGTCAGCCTGGGCCTTGGCGGAGGCGACGGCGGCCTGGGCGGGGCGGGGGTCCAGGGTGAAGAGCAACTGGCCCGCCTTCACCTGCTGGCCGTCGCGGAAATGGATGGCCTGGATGTAGCCGCCCGCGCGGGCGCGGACCTGGACCGACTGCGGCGCCTCGAAGCGGCCGACGAAGTCGTTCCAGTCGACGACGCGCTCCTGAAGGGGCGTTGCGACAGACACCTGGGGCGGACCGCCTTGAGGCTGAGCAGCCTTCGGACCGCAGGCGGTCAGGACGATTCCGGTCGCGCCGATGGCGGCGACGGCGAGGATCTTGCGCATTCTATTCCCCAGTTTGAGCTTCCGTAAGGGAAGCCCATGTCAACAGGCGGTGACTTCTAGCCCGACTTGGGGTATGTAAGTCAACAGTCGTTGACGCGAATGACAGACAATTTAGGAAAGAGCCTTTGACGGACGTGGGTGCTTCTCCCCGAACGCGCAATGCCGCGGCTACCCGAGCCGCCATTTTAGGCGCCGCTCGTGCGCGATTCTCACGTGAGGCCTATGACAGTGTCGGCGTCAGGGACGTGGCGTCGGACGCCGGCGTCGATCCGGCGCTGATCTCCCGCTACTTCGGCTCGAAGGAAGATTTGTTCGTCGAGGTCTGCAACACGGGCGACCCCAGCGACCTGTTCGACGTGGAGCGCGATCAGTTCGGCGCCCACGTGGCGCACATGATGCTTCACGAGCCGCAGGACAGCGAGAAGCTCGACTGCTTCCTGATCATGCTGCGGTCGTCCGCCTCGCCCAAGGCCTCGGAGGCCATCCGCGTCATGGGCCGTGATCGCTTCTACGACCGGCTGGACGCCTATATCGGCGGCGACAGCGCCAGGGTGTGCGCGCGGATCGTCGGCGCGATCATCATGGGGCTGAGCATCTCCCGCGCCCTGGTCGCCGACTTCGATCTCGATGAAGCGCAATTGACGGACATGGAGCGCCGGCTGGCCGACATCATCCAGCGCTGCATCGACTAGGCGATCGGGAACAGTCTCACCACGACGGAGCGCGCCGAAGGACCCGGCGCGGAGAGACGCAGCTCGGCCGGCGTCTTCAGAAGGATGGCGTCGCCGGCGTGCAGGGCCTTGGCCGTATCGCCGACGCGCACGCTGAGATCATCCACGGCATAGACCAGGGCAGGGGGATCCACCGGGAATGAACGGGGCGCCGAGACTGTCAGGCGTTCCGCAGTGGCGCGCCAGTGACCCCGGCGGACGAAGATGTTCAGCACGCTGGCGCCGGAAGAGGTGCGCGCCTGGATTGATGTCTCGCCCGGAAAGGACAATGGAGAGGTCGCGGCGTCGATTTTGACGGCCGGCCCTTCATTGAGCCTCAGGCTCATGTCGCCGTCGACGACGGTGAGCACGCGATCAACCCCCGGAAATGAGGAGAAAGGTCCATCCTGCTCCACCCGGGCCAAGCTTGCGCGCCAGTCCATGTCCTCGAAGTTCGCGCCCTGGGGACTGACGACGATCTCAGCGGTCACACCGCCGCCGTTCCGCCAGGGACTGACGATTCGATCCGAATTACGAAAAATCTGCACGGCGCCTCCAACTCACTCGCGCGCGTAACGGCGTTGTCCGAATCGTGATGCGCTGGGCAAGGCTTGACGCAGGGGGGCCTGATCGTTGCTTTGCCGGCATGGACCAACGAGTCGTAATCGCCGGCGGCGGAGCCGTCGGACTCGCCACGGCGGCGATCTTCGCACGCCATGGCGTCAAAGTCGTCCTCTGTGACGCCGCCGCCCTGGGGGACAATGCATCCGGCGTCGCTGCCGGGATGCTGGCTCCCGCCATGGAGACGGCCTTTGACGTCGCCTCCGCCGGGCATTTCCGGATGCTGGCCGAGGCGCGCGATCTGTGGCCAGCCTTCGCACAGGTCCATGGTGTCGAACTTGATTTTTCCGGGGCAGTCGCGGTCGGCGCGCCCGACGTCGTGGAGACGTGGGCTGCGCGGCTGACGGAGGCTGGCGCGCCGTTCGAGCGGCTCACCGCCGAGGAAGCCGCGGGCCTGGTTCCGGGAATTGCGCCTGGGCTGGGCGGCCTGAGGTCGCGGGAAGATCTGCGCCTAAGGTCATTGCAGGCCCTAGCGGCCTTGCGGGATTCCGCCGGGGCCCACGGCGCCGAGTTCATCGCCGCTCAGGTCGTCGGCTGGGACGGGCGCGAGGCGTTGCTCGACGACGGTCGGAAGATCGCAGCTGACAAGCTGGTCATCGCTACCGGCGGCGGGCACGGGCTGGAGGCCGTCGCGCCGGAACTGAGCACCGTCCTGCCGATCAAGGGCCAGATCGCCCAGGCGCGGGATGTGATCGTCGACGGACCCGTGCTGCGCGGGGAAGGCATCTATATCTGCCCGTCGCCTGATGGTCTGATCGTCGGCGCGACCATGGAGCAGGGCCGCGCGGACCGGGATGTGGACCCGGAGGTGATCGACGCCCTGACCGCGCGGGCGACACGTCTGTTGCCAGCGCTTGACGGCGCAAAGTTCGAGGCGTCGGCCGCAGTACGCGGGGCGACGGCGGATGGTCTGCCGCTGGTGGGACCGGTGGTGGCTCCGGGCGTCATCCTGGCGGTCGGCGCGCGTCGCAACGGCTGGCTTCTGGCGCCGGTCATCGCCAATATGATCGCTGCTTATGTGAACAACGAAGACGCCGGCCCCTTGGCCGCCCGGTTCGACCCGAGGCGGTTCTAGGAGACCGGCCGCGCAAGGGGGATGCATGACCGGTTTCGGGCTGACAGAAGAACAGGAAGCCATTCGCGACGGCGTCGCCCGGGTCTGCGAGCGTTTCGACGACGAGTACTGGCGCAAGACCGACGAGACCGGCGCCTTTCCCGAAGCCTTCGTCGCCGCCATCGCCGAGGGCGGTTGGCTGGGTGTCGCCATGCCGGAGAGCGTCGGCGGGGCGGGCCTCGGCCTGACCGAGGCGGCGATCATGATGCAGACCGTGGCCCAGTCGGGCGCGGGCTTTTCCGGCGCCTCGGCGATCCACCTGAACATCTTCGGGCCCATGCCGATCGTGAAGTTCGGCACGGCCGCGCAGCGCGACCGCCATCTGCCGCGCCTGATCAGCGGCGAGGACAAGATGTGCTTCGCGGTGACGGAGCCGAACTCCGGCCTCGACACCTCCAGCCTGGAAACCCGGGCCGAGCGTACGAGCGACGGCTATGTCCTGAACGGGCGGAAGATCTGGACCACGGGCGCCCAGAGAGCCAACAAGATCCTGATCATCGCCCGCACCACGCCGAAGGATCAGGTCGCCAAGCCGACCCAGGGGCTCAGTCTTTTCTACACCGATCGCGAGAAGATCGAGGCCAAGCCGATCCCGAAGATGGGCCGAAAAGCCGTTGAATGTAATATGCTTTTCATCGAGGACCTGCATGTCCCCGCGGAGGATTTGATCGGCGATGAGGGCAAGGGGTTCTCCTACCTGCTGCACGGCCTGAACCCGGAACGGGTGCTGTTCGCGGTGGAGGCGGTGGGGCTGGGACGGGCCGCCCTGGCCAAGGCCGCGACCTACGCCAAGGAGCGCGTGGTGTTCGGCCGGCCCATCGGCCAGAACCAGGGGGTGGCGCACCCGCTGGCCAAGTCCTGGGCCGAGCTGGAGGCAGCCAGCCTGATGGCCTTCAAGGCCGCCGCGCTCTACGACGCCGGCCAGGAATGCGGGGCCGAGGCGAACGCCGCCAAATACCTGGGGGCGGAGGCTGGATTCCACGCTTGCGAGGCGTCGGTCCTCGCGCATGGCGGCATGGGCTACGCCAAGGAATACGACGTGGAGCGCTATTTCCGCGAGGCGATGATCGCCCGCATCGCGCCGGTCAGCCGCGAGATGATCCTGAACTACATCGCCGAGCGCGTGCTGGGCCTGCCCAAGAGCTATTGAGCAGGCCCCCGCGTCTAGTCAGCCGCGTTGAAGCGGATCGGGATGCGGACCTGACCGCCGTCCACCGTGCGGCCGTCCTCGGTCTGAGGCTTCATCTTGAAGAAGCGGGACAGCTTCACCGCCGCCGCGCCGAAGCCTTCGCCGGCGGGGGATTCGTCGACCACGGCGCAGTCGGCGACCGCGCCCGCCGCTGTCACGCGGCAACTGATCGTGGCGCCGCCGGACACGCCGCGCCGCTGAGCGGATTCCGGATAGAAGCGTGACATCTCGGCCGCGCCGGGACGCTTCAGCCAGGTCGGCCGGATGATGACCGGCGGGGCGGGCGGAGCGGGGGGCGCGACCGTCGGGATGGGCGGTTGGAGAAGAGTGGTGACCGGGCCCAGGTCGATCGGTCCCGGCGGGGCGATGATGGCCGGCGTGGTGATGTCCGGAATGATCGGGTTCGGCGCGGCTTGATGCAGGTTGACCGTCCTGGGCGGCGTCACCTGCGGCGTTGAGGGCGGGGGAGGCGGCGGGGCGGGGATGTACCGCTCCAGGCTGATGATCTGTTCCGGCGGGCTGAGCCGCGCCTCGGGCAGGACGAACTTTCGATAGTAGAGATAGACGCCCAGCGCCGCGTGGACCGCGAGCGAGGCGCTCAGGGCGATCACCGCTCCACGGGACAGGCGAGGGCGGGCATGCTCGGCGCGCTCCCACGGTGGGACGGAGAAGGCGGGTTGGACGACCATGGCGAACCTCCCTGTCGTTGTGGCCGTCTTCACGCTCTCACGGAAAACTACATTCGTAAATCAATAAATCTACATTTGTAATCCGGTGAATGCGGCAATATCTGCCGGGCAAGCTCGGCATGGTTAAGTTGGCGTTAACCATATTGGCCTGATCCAAGGTCCATGACCGTGCAGTCCATCCGGGGAGTCGTCGAGACCGCCATCCAGCGCGCATCCAGCGCGACGGGGGTCGACTTCTCGTTCCTGATGAAGACCGCCAAGCGCGAGAGCGGCTACAACCCGACCGCCAAGGCCGGGACGTCCTCGGCGGCGGGCTTGTTTCAGTTCGTCGACCAGACCTGGCTCTCGACCCTGAAGAAGCACGGCTCCAAGTACGGCTACGCCCGCTACGCCGACCTGATCAGCCAGGACAATTCTGGCCGCTTCCACGTGGCCGGCGGGGGAGAGGCTCGCAAGGCGGTGATGGGCCTGAAGCTCGATCCGCACGCCGCCTCGCTGATGGCGGGAGAGCTGGCGTCCGATCATGCCTCCTACCTACGCGGCCGCACCGGCCGCACGCCGACATCGGGCGAGCTCTATGCGGCCCACTTTCTTGGTCCCAAGGGCTCGGCCAAGCTGATCGAGGCGATGGACAGCCGGCCGGAAGCCAGCGCCGCCGCTCTGTTTCCGGAAGCCGCCCAGGCGAACCGCTCGATCTTCTACCGCAACGGCCGCGCCGCCACGGTGGGCGAGGTCTATGCAAACCTGACCCGTACCGGCGGCCCAGAGCAGGCCCTGGGCGAGCGGGAGCCGACCGGATTCATTCAGTACGCCTCGGCCCGACGGGACGACCGGGTCCAGCAACAGCAGGCCCTGGTGGAGTTCATCCTGCGCGGCTCGCAGAAGAGCAACGATCCGTTCGATCTGGCCATGGGCGATCAGGGTTCGACCCGCGGCCTGGGCGGATCCCTGTTCACCTCCGAGATGCTCCGTGTGCTGGCGGAAGCGAACAAGACCAAGACCTAGGCCGCGGCCTTTCCGGCGATCATCGCCGTGATTTCATCCTCGCCGTAGCCGAGCTCTGACAGAACCTCGCGCGTGTGTTGGCCGAGCTTTGGCGCGGGGCCTTTCGGTCCGTCATCAGCGCCCGGGAAACGCGCGGGGCCTCCGGGCGCCGTGAAGGCGCCGCCCGATCCGTCGGGCGTCTGAACGAAGCAGCCGGCGGCGTGTGCCTGAGGGTCCTGCACCAGTTCGGCCGGCGTCTGATAAGGGCCCCAGGTGATGTCCGCCTCATCCAGCGCCCTGGCGGCGTCGGCATAGGGCAGGGCGGCGAAGGCTTCATCCATAGCGGCGACCAGGGCCGCGCCGTTTTCACGCCGGGAACGTGCGTTGGTGAAGCGCGGGTCGTCCACAAGATCGGCGCGTCCCGCCGCCGCGGCGATGCGCGGCCAGTCGGTGGAGCCCTGGCGCGGCAGCAGGCAGATCCACTTGCCGTCCGCCGTTCGGAAGAAGTTGGCCAGGGGCTGCACCGCCTGCTCGCGCGGCCGGGTGGACGCGATGCGGCCCATCTTCAGTTGGATCGCCATGTCGGAGCCGATGGCGTAGACGCCCGCCCGCAGGAGCGAGGTCTCCACCAGCCGCCCGACACCCGTTCGCCCTCGCTCGATCACCGCCGCCAGAATCGCCGAGGTGGTGGCGAGGGAGCAGACATGGTCACCCATGCCTGTGCGGATGGGGAAAGGCTCGGACCCCTTGGGCGCGGTGAGGGAGCCGACGCCGGCCCGGGACCAGAAGGCCGCCACGTCCATGCCTGGCTTGTCGGCGTCCGCGCCCTCCAGGCCGTAGCCGGTCAGGCTGCAGTAGATCAGGCGCGGATTCTCGGCCCGCAGGGTCTCGTGATCCAGCCGGGCGCGTTTCAGGGCGCCGGGCCGGACATTGGTGAGGAAGATATCGGCCTGCTTCGCCAGGCGGACCAGCACCTCGCGCCCCGCCTCGGTGCGGATGTCCAGGGCGATGCCGCGCTTGCCGCGGTTATCCAGGTCGAAGACCGGATTGTCCGGATTGTCGGAGCCGATGGTGTCGAAGAACCGGCGCATGGGATCGCCGTCCATCGCCTCGACCTTGATCACCTCGGCGCCCCAGTCGGCCATGATCCCCGCCGCGCCGGGGGCGGCGATATAGGTGGCGAATTCGACGACCTTCAGACCTTCCAGCACGCGAGCCTCCCTTATGTTTTGGAGGCATAGTGGCATGGCGGCGGGCGATGGAAACCCGCCAGAGCCTATTGCTGCTGTTGCTGCTGCTGGTCGTGGCGATAGGCCTCGCCGTCGGTGCGGCGGCGGACGCCGGCGAAGGCGGGGCGGGCGACGCGCATGAACTCCGGCTCGGCCAGGGCGGCGCGGGCGCGGCGGACGGAGACGCCCACGGCCAGCTGGCTTTCGGCATCGCCCTTGTACACGCCGCGCGACGGCGGCACGTCGGCGTAGTCGCGGCCCACCGCCACGGCGATGTGGCGCTCGCCCGTCAGCATGTTGTTGGTCGGATCGAAGCCGACCCAGCGCAGGGTGGGCAAGAACACCTCGATCCAGGCGTGGGTGGCGTCAGGATCGGAGCGGTCGCCGGCCTCTCGGTCGGTGAACAGGTAGCCTGAAACGTAGCGTGCAGGCACGCCCCATGACCGGCAGATGGCGATCATGATGTGCGCGAAGTCCTGACAGACTCCACGGCCGGCCTCCAGCGCCTCGTCGATCGGACTGTCGGCCTCGGTCACGCCGGGCTCGTAGTCGAAGGCGTCGTAGATCGTCTTGTTCAGCAGACGCAGGGCGGTCAGCGGGTCGCGACGGCGCAGGTCGGCGATGTCGTGCTTCTCCATGAACGCCTGCAGCGCCTCGGTTCGCCGAGCGTAGCCGTGGTCATGCAGGAAGTCGAAGGCCTCGCCTCGGACGAAGTCGCTGCGCAGGCGGTCCCATTCGCCGGCGTCCAACGCCTCGGGCAGGATGAGGTCGGGTTGGGTCTCCACCGCAGAGCGGGCGACGATGGTCAGGCGGTCGTGCGGCTGCGGCACGTCAAAGTGATAGACGGCGTTGCCGAAGGTGTCGCCGTAGGAGAACAGCTGCGCGGCGGGCTCAAGGTCCAGCTCGAAGCTGACCAGCCGCTGGCGGCCGCCCTTCTGGGGCTGCATCCACAGCTCCATGACGCTTTCGCGCACCGGCTGGGCGTAGTGGTACTGGGTGACGTGGCGGACTTCGAGCAGCATCAGGCCGGCAATCTCAGTTCAAGCGGATAGGCGACGAAGGTGTCGTAGATGGCCTGGTGGATGCGGCCGCATTCGGTGACCACCTGGGCCAGCAGGCCGCTGGCGCCCATGGCCTCCAATTCCTCGACGTCGGCAAACTCCAGGCGGGCCTTCAGGCGGCCGGCCAGGCGTTCGGGATGCCCGCCGCCGACGCCGCTTTCCATGTGGCGCGCCACCTTGCTCAGGTGCAGCTCCATCTGGTTGGTGCTGAAGCGGATCGAACGCGGGAAGTCCTCGCTGAACAGCAGGAACTCCAGGATGTGGCGCGGCTCGATCTCGGCCGTATAGGCGCGCAGATAGGGCTCCAGCGCACAGGCCATGCGCAGCAAGCTCATCAGCGCGATGCGGTCAGTGGCGTGAACGGTGCGCGCCTCGCCGAAGCCGACCTCCAGCAGGCGGGCGATCAGCTGCGCCCGCTCCAAGTGCGCGCCCAGCATCAGGAACCGCCAGCCTTCGCCGTGGCTCATGGTGGCGTCGGCGGCGCCCTTGAAGGTGTGCAGGTCGGCGATGACCTCGTGCAGGAAGGCGGACGAACCGCTTTCAAAGGCGCGCTTCGCCTCGCTGCCGGTCATGCGCAGATAGAGCATGTTCAGCCGCTCCCAGGTCTCGGTGGTGATCTGGTCACGGACCTGGCGGGCGTTCTCACGCGCGCGGGCCAGGGACGAGACGACCGAGTTGGGGTCATCGCGGTTCAGCACCAGGCCCAGCGCCGCCTCATAGGGCGAGGCGGTCTTGGAGCCTTCCTCGTCGCCGAGGGCGGCCAGGGCGATGCGCGCCGCCTGCAGGCCGGCGTCGCTCTGGTCCAGGGTGGCGTTGAGCATCACGTCCGACAGGCGCGACAGGTGCTCGGCGCGTTCCAGATAACGGCCGGTCCAGTAGAGGCTGTCAGCCACACGGGCGAGCATCATGGCTGGACGCTCCCGCTGGCGTCGTCCGCCAGCACCCAGGTGTCCTTGGAGCCGCCGCCCTGGCTGGAGTTCACCACCAGCGATCCGCGGCGCAGGGCGACGCGGGTCAGGGCGCCGGGCGTCACAACGATTTTTTCGCCCGACAGGATGAAAGGACGAAGGTCCACGTGGCGCGGTTCGATCCGGCCGTCCACCAGGCAGGGCGCGGTGGAGAGCTGGATGGTCGGCTGGGCGATGTAGTTCTCCGGATCGGCCTTGATCGCCTCGGCGAACTCGGCGCGTTCCTTGGCGGAGGCGTGGGGCCCGATCAGCATGCCGTAGCCGCCCGAAGCGCCCACGGCCTTGACCACCAGCTTGTCGAGGTTCTCCAGCACGTGGCTGAGCTGCGCCGGTTCGCGGCACAGGAAGGTCTCGATGTTAGGCAGGATGGCGTCCTCGCCCAGATAGTAGCGGATGATATCGGGGACGTAGGCATAGACCGCCTTGTCG
This sequence comes from Caulobacter segnis, assembly GCF_029543125.1. GTDB lineage: Bacteria > Pseudomonadota > Alphaproteobacteria > Caulobacterales > Caulobacteraceae > Caulobacter > Caulobacter segnis_D. The sequence continues at coordinate 23,344 of NZ_JARQWW010000005.1, read as the reverse complement.
TCCGCAACCCCGGTTCCGGGGGCGTTGCAGATCACCACCGAGCCGGCGCGATAGGCGTTGAACAGCCCCGCGACGCCCAGCGCCGAATCCCGGCGGAAGGTGAGGGGGTCGATGAAGTCGTCGTCCACCCGACGGTAGATCACGTCGATCCGCCGCAGGCCGGTGGTGGTGCGCATGTAGACGGTGTTGTCATGGACCACGAGATCGCGGCCCTCGACCAGCGGCACGCCCATCAGGCGCGCCAGATAGGCGTGCTCGTAGTAGGCGGAATTATAGACGCCGGGGGTCAGAACCACGACCTGCGGATTTGAGCGCCAGTCCGCCGCCATGCTTTTCAGCGTCGACAGCAGGAGGTCGGGATAGCGCTCCACCGGCCGCACGCCCGCCGCGCGATAGGCGCCGGGGAAGGTGCGTTTGGCGGCGTCGCGGTTGGCCAGCATGTAGGACACGCCCGACGGCACCCGCAGGTTGTCCTCCAGCACCGCGAACTGACCGTCCTGACCGCGGATCAGGTCGGAGCCGCAGACATTGGCGTAGGCCTTGTGCGGCACGAACAGGTGCTGCATTTCGCGACGATAGGACGGGGCGCTGAGCACCAGCTCGCGCGGTACGATCCCGTCCATCAGGATTTTCTGCTCGCCGTAGATGTCGGCCAGGAACATGTTCAGCGCACGCAGGCGCTGGGTCAGGCCGGCCTCGATCCGCGCCCACTCCTGGGCGGGCAGGATGCGGGGAAACAGGTCGGTGGGGATGATCCGCTCGGTGGCGCTGTCGGCTCCATAGACAGTGAAGGTGATCCCCTGCAGCAGGAACGAACGCTCCTGGGTCTGCTGGCGGCCGCCCAACTCCTCGGTGGAGAGGCGCGACATGCGGGTGTGCAGGTGTGCGTAATGTTCGCGCACCTCGCCGCCGTCGGCGAACATCTCGTCATAGGCCGCGCCGGGCAGGTACGCCGCCTGCGTCATGGGCAGAACTGGCGTAGCGTCGATTTCCGACTGTTGGGTCACCGGGCTCAACGCTCTTGTCTCGTATTCAGCATCATCAATCCGACCCTAGCCGTCGCCGCGCCGAAAGAAGCGGCTTTTCGAATCCCCGCTCAGGGCTCAAACGGATTGCCTGCGAATTGGGCGCCGTTCGCTCTTGCGATCAAGCATGACGAGGGGCGTGACAGCCCGCTTTCGCGTCGCTACACCCGGGTCGGGGCGAGACAGGAAGGATTTGCTTGGGACGAACCGTCTTCGCCCTGGCCGCCGCCGGCGCCGCGCTGAATGCAGCTGCTTTCACGGGCGCCCGAGCCGACGAGCCGCGCGCCGCGATTGAAGGTGTGGAGGATCGAGCCCTCCGCGAAGCGATCGTCACCGCCGTGGGCCGGGCCGACACCCCGCCGGCCAGCCGATTCGAGGCTCGCCGCCGGGCGCGTGACGCTGGCGAGAACGCCATCTCCGTCCTGAGATCCGAGGGCTATTACGGTCACGATGTCGAGGCCGACCTGGCTGAAGGCGACCGTCTGGCGCCGCTTGTCCGCATCACGCCCGGCCAGCGCTTCACCTTTGCCGATCCCAAGATCACCTGGGTCGAGACCCCGCCGGCCGACGACGTGGCGACGGCGGCTGAAAAGGCCATGGGTCTTGGGGCCGGCGCGCCTGGCCGATCGGCTGACGTTCTTGGGGCGGAGGGGCGCATCCTCGCGACCATCCAGAAGCGCGGCTACGCTGACGCCCAGGCCCAGCCCCGCGAAGTGATCGTCGATCACGCCGACCATACGGTGCGGCCGGACTTCCGGATCGATGCGGGCGAGCTGGTCCTGCTGGGCGGCCTGGATCTGAGCAGCGAGGGGCGCACCAAGCTCTGGTGGATCCGGAACCTCGCGCCATGGAAGCCGGGCGACGTCTATGACCCCGAGGACGTGGCTGAGCTCGAACGCCGCCTGCGGGACACCGCCGTCTATGATTCCGTGACCGTCGCTCTGTCGCCGGCGGACGCCAAGACGGCGGATGGTCTGCGGCCGGTGGTGGTCAGCGTCGCCGACCGCGCGCGCCGCACCATTGAGCTGGGCGCTGGTTTCTCCACCACTGAAGGCGCGGGCCTGGACGGGCGCTGGACGCGTTACAACCGCTTTGGCCGGGGCGACACCCTGCGCATCACTGGCCGCCTGGCGGAGCTGGAGCAGCGGCTGGACGCCGAAGTCTCCTTGCCCCACTGGCGCAAGCCGCAACGCACCCTGAAGGTCGGCGGCGCCGTGTTCCATGAGGATACGGACGCTTACGAGGACACCGGCGTCGGCGTGCGCTCGGACATCACGCGGCGGTTCGGCCGCATCTCCTTCTTGACGGTCGGCGCCGCGGTGGACGCCAGCCAGATCGCCGACAAGACGGACGTGAACGGCTTCGTGGTGGGGCAGGAGCGCAACCTGCTGACCCTGACCACCCTGGCGGCCCTGAACTGGGACGCCTCGGATGATCCGCTCGACCCCAGGCGCGGCTGGCGGGTGGAGGTGCGTGGCGAGCCGACCTTCGTCACCGGCGATGACAGCATCACCTATCTGAAGACCCAGGCGCAGGTGACCGGCTATCTGCCGATCTCCAAGCAGGAGAAGACGGTTCTGGCCGGGCGGGCGAAGGCGGGCCTGATCGTCGGCGGCCGCATTCCGTCGGTGCCGGGTTCGCGGCGCTTCTTCGCGGGCGGCGGCGGTTCGATCCGCGGCTACGCCTTCCAGGGCGTTGGCCCGCGATTGTCGGACAACACGCCCCAGGGCGGTCTCTCCCTGCTGGAGGCGTCCTTCGAGGTCCGCCAGAAGATCACCGGTCCGTGGGGTGCGGTGGCGTTTATCGACGCCGGCGCCGTCGGGACCAATGAGTTTCCCAAGACGCGCGACTTCAGCGCCGGCGCCGGGGTGGGCATCCGTTACGACCTCGGCTTCGGGCCGATCCGCGCGGACATCGCCGTTCCGCTGGACAAGCGGGAGGGCGATCCCTCCTTCCAAGTTTACCTCAGCATCGGGCAGAGCTTTTGACCGACGCACCGCCCACACCGCCGTCCGAGGAAGTCGTCGCCGAGGTCGTGGAGGCCGCGAAGAAGGTCGGCCGCAGCCCGGCCTTCTGGGCGATGGTCGTCGCCGTCGTGGTCGTGGTCCTGGCCGCCACGGCCAGCCTTGTCGTGCGCTACGGTGTGGTCAGCGAACCCGGCCGCATGTTCATCGAGGCGCGCGCCAACGGCCTGAAGCTTGGCCGCGTCGGTCGCCTGAAGATCGAGGGACTTCAGGGGGATATCTGGAAAAGCTTCACGGTCCGCCGGCTCGCCATCGTCGATGACAAGGGGCCGTGGCTGGAGGCGCGCAATGTCGGCGTCGACTGGACCTATCCCGCCCTGTTCGTGCGGCGGTTCAAGGCCGAGCGGATCACGGCGGAGCAGGTCACGGTCATCCGTCGCCCGACCCTGAGCCCCAAGAGCGGCCAGCCCAGCAAGGGCCTGCCGGTGTCCTTCGACATCGACTCTCTCGCTTTCCGGTTGGAGACCCTGCCGGCCTTCAGTCAGACGCGGGGCCTCTATGACGTTTCGGGGGATCTTGAGATCGAGCGCGCGGGCGACCGCCGGGGCTCTATCCAGGCGCGCAGCCAGCTTCACCAGGGTGATTTCCTGAGGGCGCGTTTCGATCTCGGCGCCAAGGACACCCTTCTGGTGGACGCCCAGGCGAATGAATCCGCCGGCGGCGCCATCGCCGGGGCTCTGGGGCTGCCGGCGGATCGGGCCTTCTTCCTGGACGCCAAGGCCAGCGGCGCCATGCGCCAGGGCCGCTTCGACGTGGTCGCGCGGTCCGGGAACGAGACGCCGCTATCCGCCCAAGGCGCGTGGAATCCGCAGGGCGGCCGCGCCGAGGGGCGGGCGGTGCTGTCGTCTTCGCGTTTGCTGGGCCAGGTGGTCCGCATGTTCGGACCGACCGCTTCCTTCGCCATCGCCGGGCGCAAGGCCGCCGACGGTTTCTATGATCTGGACGGCCGGCTGGAGGCGGAGAACCTGCGCCTGTCGCTGAACGGCGGCGCGGATATCGGCAAGCGCATGACCGACCGCGACGGCGTCGAGGTCAATCTGGATGTCCAGGACATGTCGCGCATCACGCCAGCGCCGGAGCTGGGCCGCACGCGCTATGTCGGACGGCTGCGAGGCGACACCAAGGCCTGGTCGCTGGACGGCGACGCCGTGGCCGAGGGCGGTTCGCTGCTGGGCCTGACACTGGCGCGCATCGAGGGGCCGTTGTCCCTGGCGCGCGAGCGTGGCGAGTTCACGGTCGATGCCGATCTGAAGGGCTCCGGCGGTAGGGGAGCCGGTCTTATCCCGACGCTGATGGGGGCTCGTCCGACCGCCAAGTTCGAGGGCGCGCGTCTGGCCGACGGCCGCCTGTTGATTCGCCGCGTGCGGATCGACGGGGCGGGGATCAAGGTGGACGGCGAGGGGCAGCGCAGCCTGCTGGGCGGCCTGTCGTTCAAGGGCGACGCCGAGGTGACCAACCTTGCGGCTGCGCGCCCTAACGCCTCTGGCCGGGTGAACGCCAAGTGGTCGGCGTCGCAAGCCTCGGGCGGCAAGCCGTGGGTCTTCACCGTCGACGCAAAAGGCGCGGACTTCGCCGCCGGCTTTGGCGAGCTCGACCGCCTGCTGGGAGCCGATCCGCGTTTCACCATGAAGGGCAGCTACTCCGGCGGCCGCGTGGCCGTGGGTGAATCCAAGCTGACCGGCGTGGCGGCCAACGCCTCGGCCGGCGGTCTGATCGGCCCAGCGGGCGCGCTGCAGCTCAAGCTCGATTGGGGGGCGAACGGTCCCTTCCGCGTCGGGCCGTTGGAGCTTGCCGGCAAGGCCAAGGGCGCCGGGGCCATCACCGGCAGCCTGTCGCAGCCCAAGGCGGACCTGACGGCGGACTTCGAGAGCATCGACCTTCCCCGTCTGAAGCTGACTGAGGCACGGGTGGTCCTGACCTTCGCCCGCGGCGCCAACGACACTGACGGCGCGATAGCGATCACGGCGAACAGCGAGTATGGGCCCGCGCGAGCGAAGTCGAACTTCAGCTTCGCGCCAGGAGGCATGGAGTTCAGTGGTCTCGACGCCGACGCGGCCGGGGTGAAGGCCCAGGGCGCCTTGTCTCTTCGCAGCGGCATGCCAGCCTCTGCGGACCTGACCGTCGCGATTGGTCCCGGGGCTCTGCTCCAGGAAGGGACGATCAGCGGCACGGCCCTCGTCACGGACAGCGCCGGTGGGGCGCGGGCCAAGCTCAACCTCAAGGCTGACAACGCCGTGCCCAAGGGTTCGGACGTATGGCTGCGTCGTGCCGAGATTCAGGCGGACGGACCGCTGGAGCGGCTGCCCTTCACCGTTGTGGCCAATGGCGACGCGCGGCCAGGCCGCTGGACCATCAACGGCTCCGGCGTTTTCTCGGAGATTCAGGACGGCTACGGCCTGGCGTTCGACGGCGGCGGCCGCTTGGGGCGGGGCGAGGTCCGAACCTTGGAGACCGCGCAGTTCCGCTTCGGCGGACCGCGCCAGACGGCGCGTCTGCGCCTGTCCGTGGGCGGCGGCCGCGCCGATGTCGACGGGACCTTGTCCGACGCCGGCGCGGAGCTGAAGGCGGTGCTGACCTCCGTCAGCCTCGGCACGCTCAACGAAGATCTGGCCGGAGAGGTGGACGCGCGCGTCTTCCTGCAGGGGCAGGGCGACAATCTCAGCGGCGATGTGGACGCCAATCTGCGCGGCGCCCGCCAGCGCGGGGCGCCAGCGCGCGTCGGCATAGACGGCCAGGTGAAGGCCAACCTGCGCGGGGACCAACTCGTGGTTCAGGCCGCCGCCGCGAACCAGCAAGGTCTGCGTTCGAACGCCGAACTGGTCCTGCCCGTGGACGCTTCGGCCAAGCCGCTGCGTCTGGCGGTGAACCGTCAAAAGCCCGTGCGTGGCAACTTCGCCGCCCAGGGCGAGATCAAGTCCCTGTGGGATCTGCTGATCGGCGGAGAGCGGACCGTGGCCGGCAAGGTGGATGTGAAGGGCACGTTGGGCGGGACCCTGGCTGATCCGCGCCTGGTGGGCGACGCGGCCATGACCGGCGGCGCCTTCGACGACGGCCCCACCGGGCTGAAGCTGCAGAACGTGACCTTGAGGGCCAATCTGGCCGACAACGCCATCGACGTCAGCGAGGCCTCGGCGGCGGACGGACGCGGGGGCTCCATCTCGGGCGGCGGACGCCTCGACCTGCGGCGCGATGCGGCGTCCAGCTTCCGCCTGGCGTTGAAGCGCTTCCGCCTGATCGACAATGACTTGGCCACCGCCACCGCCAGCGGCGAGGCGACGGTGGAGCGCGGCGCGGACGGCAAGGTGCGCCTGGCGGGCGCCCTGACCATTGATGAGGGTGAGATCTCCGCCGACACGGTGACCCCGCCCAGCGTGCCGACGATCGAGGTGGTGGAACGCAACAAGCCGCGCGCCGACAGCCGTGATCTGCAGGTGCGGCGCAGCGCGCCGGGCTTCGCGCTCGACGTGACCTTGAAGGCGCCGAGGCGTGTGTTCGTGCGTGGCCGTGGTCTCGACGTGGAGCTGTCTCTGGACGCTCACATCGGCGGCTTCAGCAACCGGCCGGACCTGACGGGGACGGCGCGCGTGGTGCGCGGCGACTACGACTTCGCCGGCAAGCGGTTCGAGTTCGACACGCGCGGGGTTGTCTATCTGGCCAACTCGCCCGAGCGCATCCGGCTCGACCTGTCGGCGACGCGCGAGGATCCGACCCTGACGGCGGTGGTCCGCATCCTGGGCACGGCCGCAAAGCCGGAGATCACACTGACGTCCACGCCCGAGCTGCCGAACGATGAGGTGCTGTCGCAGGTTCTGTTCGGCGCCTCGGCTTCGCAGCTGTCGCCGTTGGAAGCCGCTCAGTTGGCTTCGGCCCTGGCGGCCCTTTCTGGCGGGGGCGGCTTCGACGTCATCGGCGGCTTGCGCAATCTGGCGGGTCTGGACCGGCTGTCCTTCGCCGGGGACGCGGCGGGCATGACCGTGGCGGGCGGCAAGTACATCACCGACGACGTCTATCTGGAGCTGATCGGCGGCGGCCGCGACGGTCCGGCGGCGCAGGTGGAATGGCGGGTCCGCCGGGCGCTGGCGCTGGTCTCGCGTCTCAGCAGCCAAGGCGACAACAGGCTCTCGGTCCGCTGGCGCAAGGACTACTGATTTCGCACAGCGGCTGCGCGCTGGCGCGGGGTCGACCGCCCGTTCGGGGCAGGCTAGGGTTCACGAGTCGGCGACGTTTCGTCTTGCGCCATTCCGGGCGTCGCCTTGTGCAACACGCGTCGACCTGGTCCGCGGCAATGGCGTTGCAAGGTTCCGCATGCGTTTGTCGTCCGACGAACAGCGCGTTCTGGATTCCATCGCCGACCGAGGCCGCGAGATCGTCGGCCGCGCGGTGGAGTGGTGCGCCATCAATTCCGGCAGTCGGCATCTGAGCGGACTGGAGCGGCAGAGGGCGTTGTTGATGGACGCCTTCTCGGCTCTGCCCACCGCTCCCGTGGACATACCCTTGGCCGCGTCGTCGGATGTCGGCGCTGACGGCGGATTGCGCCAACAGGGTCATCCCGCCGCCATCGCCGTGATCGTGCGGCCGGAGGCGCCGGTGCAGGTGATCCTCACCGGCCACTACGACACCGTCTATCCGGAAGGCTCGCCGTTCCAGACGGTCGCCACGCGACCGGACGGCGCCCTGCATGGCCCCGGCATCGCCGACATGAAGGGCGGCATCAGCGTCATGCTGGCCGCGCTTGAGGCCTTGGAGGCCCATCCCGCCGCCCCCAACCTGGGTTACCGCGTCCTGCTGTCGCCGGATGAAGAGATCGGCTCACTGGCTTCGGCTCCCGTCCTAGCCGAGTTCGCGGCGCTCGGGCACGTGGGCATGACCTATGAGCCGGCCATGTCCGATGGCGCTCTGGCGGGAGCACGGAAGGGCTCGGGCAATTTCCACGTGGTCATCCATGGGCGCGCCGCCCATGCCGGGCGTGACTTCGCCCTGGGCCGCAACGCCATCACCGCCGCGGCCCGCATCGCCGGGGCGCTGGACGCCCTGAACGGCGAGCGTGACGGCGTGACGGTCAATGTCGCCAAGATCGACGGCGGTTCGCCCCTGAACATGGTGCCGGACGTGGCGGTGGTCCGCTTCAACGTCCGCTTCCCCGACGCCGAGGCCGGCGCCTGGGCGGAGGCCGCCATCGGCGAGGCTTTGAAGGCCGGAGAGGGTGATGGCCTGCATGTTCACCTGCACGGCGGTTTCACGCGTCCGGCCAAGCCAATGAACGGCGCGCAGTCGCGCTTGTTCGAGGCCGTGCGCGAGACCGGCGCCCTGCTGGGCCAGGAGATCGCCTGGAAGCCGTCCGGCGGAGTGTGCGAGGGCAACAACCTGTTCGCCTCGGGCCTGCCCAATGTGGACACGCTCGGGGTGCGAGGCGGCGACATCCACAGCGAGAACGAATTCGCCTGGCCCGACAGCTTCGTGGAGCGCGCGCAGCTTTCGGCCCTGATCCTGATGAAGCTCGCCCAAGGCGAGATCGACGGCCCCGCCATCCGCGCGGCCATGCGCGACGGAGTTTGACGGATGCTGGTGGTGCGGCCTGCCGGGCCTTCCGACTACGAGTCCCTGATGGAGCTGGCCGTGCTGTCCGGGCGCGGCTTCACCAGCCTGCCTGAGGACGAACCGACCCTGCGTGAGCGCCTGGACCTGTCCAAGGCCAGCTTCGACGGCGGCGTAGCCCCGGTGGAGGCCTGGTACACCCTGATGCTGGAGGAGACCGACACCGGCCAGGTGGAAGGGGTTGCGGGGGTGAAGGCGGCGGTGGGCCTGAAGCGGCCGTTCTTCTCCTTCCGGGTCGTGACCCTGGCCCAATCGTCGCCGACGCTGGAGATGCGTTTCGACCACAAGGCCCTGGTGCTGGTGAACGAGTGCGCCGGCTGGTCGGAGGTCGGCTCCTTGTTCCTGCGCCCGGAGCGGCGGAAGGGCGGGGCGGGGCGGCTGCTGGCGCAATCGCGCTACATGCTGATCGGCGCCGAGCCGCAGAAGTTCGCCGAGATGGTTCTGGCCGAACTGCGCGGCTGGTTCGACGAGGATGGGGCGTGTCCGTTCTGGGACCACGTGTCGGCGCGGTTCTTCCGCCTGCCGTTTGATCAGGCCGACCTGATGAGCGCCTCCACCAACGGGCAGTTCATCCTCGACCTCTCGCCGAGGCATCCGATCTATACCGAGCTGCTGCCCCGGGCCGCGTGCGAAGCCGTGGGCCGCGTCCATCGGGAGGGCGAGGCGGCCAGGGCCATGCTGGAGCGTGAGGGCTTCCGCTACCAGGGGCTGGTCGATCTGTTCGACGCCGGGCCGACGGTCTCCGCCCCGCGCGATGACATCCGCACGGTGCGCGAGGCCAGGGTGCTCAAGGCCGCCGCGGGTGACGACGATTTCGGCGAAGAGGCGCTGATCTCCACAAGCCGCATCGACGGCTTCCGCGCGGTGCGCGCGCCGGTGCTGATCGACGGCGGCCGGGCCGTTCTGTCGCGAGAGGCTATGGACGCCCTGGGCGTGCGGCAAGGCGACAATGTGCGGGTGAAGGCATGACCACGTTCCAGTCCATTGATCCGGCGACCGGGGCGGTCGTCTGGGAAGGCGCCGCAGCTTCACCGGCGGAGGTCGCCGCCGCCGTCGCCAAGGCGCGCAAGGCGTTCCAGCCCTGGGCGGACCTGCCGCGCGCCGAGCGCATCGCCGCCCTGCGCCGCTACAAGGCCGCGCTCGAAGCCCGCAAGGACGCTTTCGCCGAGGCCCTGTCGCGGGAGACGGGCAAGGCCCTGTGGGAGACCAAAGCCGAACTGGGCTCCATGCTCGCCAAGGTCGACATCTCCATCACCGCCTATGACGAGCGGACGGGGGAGCGCGAGAACGCCATGCCCTTCGGCCGCGCGGTGCTGCGTCACCGGCCGCATGGGGTGATGGCGGTGCTGGGCCCGTTCAACTTCCCCGGCCACCTGCCCAACGGCCACATCGTGCCGGCCCTGCTGGCCGGGGACACGGTGGTGTTCAAGCCGTCGGAGGAGACGCCGCTGGCCGGGCAACTGCTGGTCGAGGCGCTGCACGCCGCCGACATGCCCGAGGGCGTGGTCAATCTGGTCCAGGGCGGGCGCGAGACGGGCCAGACCCTGATCGAGCAGGAGATCGACGGCCTGCTGTTCACCGGCTCCGCTAAAGCTGGCGCGCATTTCCGCCGGGTGTTCGCCGACCGGCCGGACGTGATCCTGGCCCTGGAGCTGGGCGGCAACAATCCGCTGGTCGTATGGGACGCGGCGAATGCTGAGGCTGTCGCCGGCCATGTCATCCAGTCCGCCTTCGTCACCACGGGGCAGCGCTGCTCCTGCACCCGCCGCCTGATCGTGCCGCAAGGCGCGGCGGGGGACGCGGTGGTGGAGGCTGTTCTGGCCCTGACCGAGCGCCTGCGCATCGGCGCCTGGGACGATGCGGACGAGCCGTTCATGGGGCCGCTGATCTCCGCCCGCGCCGCTGACGCCGCTCGGGCCGCCGCCAGCCGCATGGGCGGCGAGGTCATTCGGGCCACCGGAAAGCTGGAGGCGCGAAGCGACGCCTTCATTGCGCCCAGCATCGTCGATGTGACGGGCGTCGAGATCGCGGACGAGGAGATCTTCGCGCCGATCCTGCAGGTCCGCCGTGTGGCGACCTTCGATGAAGCTCTGCATCACGCCAACGACACGCGTTATGGCCTCTCCGCCGGGCTGATCAGCGACGATCCGGCCCGCTGGGAGCATTTCCAGAAGCGCATCCGCGCTGGCGTCGCCAATTGGAACCGCCCGACCACCGGGGCGGCCGGGGCCGCGCCTTTCGGCGGCCTTGGCGCATCCGGCAATCACCGCCCCAGCGCCTACTACGCCGCCGACTACTGCGCCTATCCGGTGGCCAGTTTCGAGGCGGTTCAGGTCGCCGACGTGGTTGGGGAGATCAAGGGTCTGCGGCCCTAGCCGCCGCGCAGCTTCGCCGTCGCTTCCGGGAAGCGGCGGGAGAGAGGAGCTTCCACCGCGCCCATCTCGATGGTGTAGTCGCCAGAGCCGTCAGGGCGCAGGCCGGTGACGCGCGCCGGGTTCACCAGCCATGAGCGGTGTGTGCGGACGAAGCCGAGCTTCTCCTCCAGCGCGGCGAGCGAACTGCGCATCAGGGGGCGACGCCCGTCCGCCAGGATGAACTCGGCATAGTTGCCGGCGGCGGTGACCGCGAGAATGTCGCGGGTCTCCACGCGCAGCAGCCGCGAGCCGTCGAGAATGTCGAAAGTCGTGGTCGATGTCGCAGCAACTGACGGCCGGCGCAGAAGCATCACGCCCCAGAACACCGCGCTCAGGATGGCGTAGCCGATGATGTCCTTGCGGAATTCGTAGATGAACCGCGTCAAAGGGCCGAATTCGTAGTCACGGCCGAGTGCGGCGTAGATCGCCTCGCGCATGGCGACGAACATGGTCACGTGCGGGATCGAGTAGGCCAGAAGCCCGACCGCGTGGACCGCGAGCAGTTGCGGCCAGGTCCGGCCGCGCATCGTCGACCAGCGCACGGCGGCCCAGGGCGCCAGGGTGGCGATCATGTTGCTGACCGCGCTGGTGTATTCCCAGATCGCCGGCCAGATCAGGTCGATCTTGTGGTCGTCCACGGTGGAGAGGACGTTGACCGTGGTGGTGGTCCAGATGATCGCCGCAGCGATCAGCCAACCCATCAGCAGGTTGCGTTTGTCGTCGCCGGTCAGCCCCCAGAAGCCGCCGCTTGTCCCGCAGACGGGTGTTTCCTCACGCCGATCACGCCGCGCAGACGGCCGCTCGTCCCTCGGCGGTTTCGCCCGAGAGGGGATCGCGGCTTGTTCAGCCGACTGCTGCTCAGACCCGGACACTTGAGATGACGACCCCGACCCCACGCCAAGAAGACCTTCGGCGCCGCGCGGACCTCGACTGGATCCGGGTGTGCGCCTTCTTCCTGCTGATTCTGTATCACGTCGGGATGTTCTACGTGCCTTGGGATTGGCACGTGAAGACCCCGCATCCGGTTGAGGCGCTCGAGCCTGTCATGATGCTGACCAACCCTTGGCGGCTGACCCTGCTTTTCCTGGTCTCAGGGGCCGCCACGCGGTTCATGGCCGACAAGCTGACGCCTGGGGTCTTCACCGCCAGGCGGGTCCTGCGTCTGGCGCCGCCGTTGGTCTTCGCCATGTTCGTGATCGTGCCGCCGCAATCCTATTACGAGATCGTGGAGCAGGTTCCGCAGGCGGTGGAGCCCTATGGATCGTTCTGGCTGAAGTACGCCACGGCGTCGGGAAATTGGTGCGACGCCGACGGGTGCCTGATCACGCCGACCTGGAACCACATGTGGTTCGCGGCCTACCTGCTGGTCTACACCCTGGTGCTGGGCGTCCTGCTGCCGCTGAGCGGCGGCACGCTGCGTCCGTTGGGCGACAAGCTGGACGGGATGCTCAAGGGGCCGTGGCTGCTGGTCCTGCCGATCGTGTTCCTGGCCCTGATCCGCGTTTGGCTGCTGCCGATGTTCGAGATCACCCACGCGCTGGTCGATGATTGGTACAATCATGCCCTGTCGTTCAGCGCCTTCCTGTTCGGCTTCCTGACCGCGAAGTCCATCCGCATCCGAGACGGATTCATCCGCTGGCGCTGGGTCGCTCTGGTGCTGGCTGTCGTCAGCTGGGCGGTTTTCGCCAGCTATGCCTGGGTCTACCGCGCTGACGGCGCCACGCCGCCGGAGGCTCTGCGGACGGTGATGCGCTTCGTCTACGCCACGGACCAGTGGTGCTTCATCACCGCGATCCTGGGCTTCGGCGCGCTGCAGCTGACCAAGGGCGGGCCTGTGCTGCGCTACCTGACCCTCGCGGTGTTTCCGTTCTACATCATCCACCAGACCCTGATCGTGGTCGTGGCGCATAACCTGGCCAAGCTGGGTCTGCCGCAGGGCCTGGAGGGCGCGATCCTGATCGCGGCGACCTTCGCCGGTTGTTTTGCGACCTACGAGATCGTGCGGCGGGTTCCAGTTCTGGACGTGCTGTTCGGCTTGCGGCCCGAGCCGCGCAGGAAGGCCGAGCCGGCCGCGGCGCTCAGTGGCTGATGCGCGGGCGCAGCCTGTACATGCCGTGGTCGAAGCTTTCGAAGATCTCGGAAGCCTGCGGGTGGGTCACCGGCTCACCCGTTTCGTCCGCCAGCAGGTTCTGCTCGGAAACATAGGCCACGTAGGAGTTCTGATCGTTCTCGGCCAGCAGATGATAGAACGGCTGGTCCTTGGACGGGCGCACCTCGGGCGGGATGGCCAGCCACCACTCCTCGGTGTTGGCGAATTCGGGATCGACGTCGAAGATCACGCCCCGGAAAGGGAAGATCCGGTGCTTGACCACTTGTCCGATCGCGAATTTGGCGAGGCGCGTGTTCATAATCCCTGTAGTCAACCACGTTTCACCTGACTGAAACCTGAACGTAGGCGCGCTGTCATGCTTCGCAAGCACAGCGCCGCTTTCTGTCGCGGCGATGCATGGTAAGGTCGGTGTTGAAACGAGGCGTCGGCACTGGCGCCTGCAAGACAGGTATTGCTCCATGTCGGAGGCGCCGCGCGCGCCCGGCGAGTCGCGTTCGAGAGGACCGTCTCATCGCCGGAGGCCGCCGGGGGAGACGCCGGCCTATGCCGCGCTCGACCTTGGCACGAACAATTGCCGCCTTCTGGTGGCCACGCCCACGTCAGGCGGATTCCGCGTGGTCGAAGCCTATTCCCGCATCGTGCGTCTGGGCGAAGGTCTGGTGGCCAGCGGCCGCCTGTCGGACGCCGCCATGGAGCGGTCGATGGCGGCGCTCAAGGTCTGCGCCGAGAAGATCCGCCGCCGCCGCACCGTCCGCGTGCGCGCCATCGCCACCCAGGCCTGCCGCATGGCCGACAACGGCCAAGCCTTCGTCGACCGCGTGGCGGAAGAGACGGGCCTGCGTCTGCAGATCATCACGCCGCGCGAGGAAGCCCAGCTTTCGGTCGCTGGCTGCCTGAACCTTCTGGACCGCAGCGCAGAGGCCGCTCTGGTGGTGGACGTGGGCGGCGGCTCAACCGAGCTGTCCTGGGTCGATCTGAAGGGGGAGGGGCTGGACACCCACCCGCGCCAGTTCGCCGCCTGGAAGCTGCCCATCAAGGCCTGGGTCTCCATTCCCATCGGGGTCGTGACCCTGGCCGAGAAGTTTCCGGAGGAGGGGCCGCGCGACGTTTGGTTCCGATCCATGGTCGATGCGGTGAAGGAGCGGATCGCGGACTTCCCCCACGCTGAGGCTCTGCGCCCGGTGTTCGAAGCGGGGCGCGCCCAGTTGGTGGGCACCTCCGGCGCGATCACCAGCCTGGCGGGCCTGCACCTCGATCTGCCGCGTTACGACCGCAACCGGGTCGACGGCCTCTGGATGACTCGCAGCGAGTGTGAGGCCGCGGCGAACCGCCTGCTGGCCTTGACCACCGCCGAACGTGCGCAACAGCCCTGCATCGGGCCGGACCGGGCCGATCTGGTTCTGGCTGGCGCCGCGATCCTTCAGGCCGTGCAGGAGCTATGGCCCTGCGACAGCGTCCGGGTCGCCGACCGTGGCCTGCGCGAAGGCATCCTCATGTCCCTCATGTCCGACCAGCAACCCCGCAAGCCGCGCCGTCGGCGTCGCCGGGGCGGCGCTGGCCGCGCCTCAACAGCCCAGGCCGCAGAATGACCGAAGAACCGCCCCGCCGCCGCATGGTGAAGCTGCCGACCGGCGGCGCTGAAGGCGGCCGCGGCAAGCCCGCCCGCCTGAAGACCGCCATGGGCCGCACCTCGTCCCAGCAGGCCTGGCTCGAGCGCCAGATCAACGACCCGTTCGCCGCCAAGGCGCGGGCGCTGGGCTATCGCAGCCGCGCGGCCTTCAAGATCAGCGAGATCGACGACCGCTTCCACTTCTTCCGCAAGGGCGCGAAGGTCCTCGACCTGGGCTGCGCTCCCGGCGGATGGCTGCAGATCGCGCAGCAGCGCGGGGTGGACAAGATTGTCGGCGTCGACCTGCTCGACGTCGATCCGCTGCCGCCGGCCCAGATCCTGAAGATGGATTTCACCGACCCGGAGTGCCCCGATCTGCTGATCAAGCTGCTCGGCGGGCAGCCGGACGTGGTGCTGTCGGACATGGCGCCCAACACGGTCGGGCACCGGGAGACCGACCACCTGCGGATCGTGGCTCTGATCGAACTGGCGGCGGATTTCGCGGTGAAGGTCCTGAAGCCCGGCGGCGCCTTTGTCGCCAAGGCGTTTCAGGGCGGCGAGACCGCCGAGGTGATCGGCCAGCTGAAGCACCGCTTCGCTAAGGTCCAGAACATCAAGCCCAAGGCGAGCCGCAGCGACAGCTCGGAGGTCTTCCTCGTGGCGACGGGGTTCAAGGGGTAGATGCGTGCTTCGACTGGTCGCTGCGCTCCCGCTCAGCATGACGATGTTGTTGCACTGAGGTCGTCATCCTGAGCTGCCCGCGCAGCGGGCAAGTCGAAGGACGCAATCACTTCGCAGAAGCCTTCACCTCGGCCGCATCCTTCAGCACCCAAGCGAAGCGGTCGTTGAGCGCCGTCAGGGCGACGCGCTTGACCTCCGCCGCCGTCACGACGCCGCCCAGAGGGTCGGGCAGGGCGCGGTCTGCGGTGGCGCTGGCCACGACGTAGTTCTGATAGCCGAGGTCGAAGCCCGCCCGCGTGGTGGCGTCCACGCACATATGGGCCATGAAGCCGGTGACGATCAGCTGATCCTTGCCGGCCGCCTTCAGCGCCTTCTGCAGCGCGGTGGCGTGGAATGAGTTGGGAAGGGCCTTGTCGATCACCAGTTCATCCGTCGTCGGCGTGAGCTGTGCGATGATCTCCGCGCCATGACCGCCGGCGGCGAAGATCGGCGAGGTCGGGCCCGCGATCTGACGGATGTGGATCACCAGCGCGCCGTTCTCGTGCGCCCAGGCGCGCAGGGCCTGAATTTGAACGACGGCCGGATCGAAACCCTCGAGCGGCAGCTTGCCGTCCACATACTCGTTCTGCGCGTCGATGATCAGCAGGGCGGCACGCTTTGGGTCGATGGCGGGGCGCTCGCCGGGGCGCAGGTCCCTCAACGTCGCAGGGCGGCCGTCGGGCATGAGCACGGGGCCGGCGGCCTGGGCCGCGGCGAAGCTGAGGGAGGCGGCGAGGATCGCGGCGGTGAAGCCGCCGAACTGACTGAGCAGGGACATGGGGTGGTTCTCCAAATGCCCGATCATCATGCCCGCTGGCGTGATGTGTGAAAATTCGATATGTGTGCGCAATGTCTGATCGAAAACGCACAGATATGGATTGGGAGGATGTTCGCGTCTTCCTGGCCGTGGCCGAAGCCGGCAGCCTGTCCGGCGCCGCCCGGGCGCTGGGCGTCAATCACGCCACCATCGCGCGGCGACTGACCCGGTTCGATCAGGACCTCGGCGCCCCGGGCCTGCTGGAGAAGCGGCCGGAGGGGTATGTCCTGACCTCCGCCGGTCAGGCCGTGCTGGAGGAGGCGAGGGCCATGGAGGCCGCCGCCCTGGCCATCGGTCGTCGGGCGGAGGCGGGGGAGGCTATCACCGGTCTGGTCCGCGTCAGCACCCTGGCCAGTTTCGCAGAGCATATGCTCGCCGCGCCCTTGGCGCGTCTGACCGCGAGCCACCCGGCGCTGGAGATCGAGTTGGTCGGCGAGGATCGCAACATCAGCATCGCTCGCGGCGATGCAGACCTGGCCCTGCGCTTCGGTCGTCCCACTCGCGGCGAGAGCGTCACGCGCCGTGTCGGCACGGTCGACTACGGGCTCTATGCGGCGCCCGACTACCTGGACCGCACAGCCGAAGCCGAGTGGCGGTTCATCGGCTACAGTGAGGAGTTGGAGCTGGTCGCCCCCGGCGCACGGCGGGTGGCCGAGCTGGCGGCGGGGCGCGGCGTCAGCCTGCGGCTCAGCACCATGGGCGCCCAGCGTGAAGCCGCGGCGGCCGGCGGCGGCGTCGCCCTGTTGCCGCGCTATCTGGCGGGTGAAGACGCTCGTCTTAGGCTGGCCGTCGCCGAGGGGCTGGCGTGGAGCCAGCCAGTCTGGCTGCTGATGCGTCGGGATGTGGCGCGGGTCGGGCGGGTGCGCCTGGTCGCCGACGCCGTCATCGCTGCTCTTGAGCAAGAATCGCGCCGACTGACCTTCTGAGGCCTTCCGTTCGTCGGGCCGTTCCGTTATACGCGGCCCGCAAAATGGAGAATCCGATGGAGATTCGCGAAGGGCTCACCTTCGACGACGTTTTGCTCGAACCCGGCCCGTCCGACGTCATGCCTACCCAGGTGACGACAGAGACCCGGTTCACGCGTGAAATCAGTCTGAACATCCCGCTCGTGTCCGCCGCCATGGACACGGTCACTGAAAGCCGCCTCGCCATCGCCATGGCGCAGGCCGGCGGTCTGGGCATCCTGCACCGCAATCTCAGCAATGAGGAGCAGGCCGACCACGTCCGCGAGGTGAAGCGGTACGAGAGCGGCATGGTCATCAATCCGCTGACCATCCACCCTGACACGACCCTGGCCGAGGTCCGCGAGATCACGGCCCGCCGCAAAATCTCGGGCTTCCCGGTGGTGGAGCGCGGCAGCGGCAAGCTGGTCGGCATCCTGACCAACCGCGACATGCGTTTCGAGGGTGATCCCAGCGTTCCCGCCTCGGCGCTCATGACCCGTGAGAACCTGATCACGGTGGGCGAAGGCGTCGATCATCGCGAGGCGCGGGAGCTTCTGCGCAAGCACAAGATCGAGCGCCTGATCGTGGTCGACGAGGCGTATCACGCCGTCGGCCTGATCACGGTGAAGGACATCGAGAAGGCTCAGGCGCATCCGCTGGCCGCCAAGGACGACAAGGGTCGCCTGCTCGTCGGCGCCGCCTCGACCGTCGGCGACGCGGGTTTCGAGCGTTCGATGGGTCTGGTGGACGCCGGAGTCGACGTCGTCGTCATCGACACCGCCCACGGCCACTCAAGCCAGGTCGCCGCGGCGGTGTCGCGCCTGAAGCGTGAAGCCAACCGCGTGCAGATCGTGGCCGGCAACATCGCCACCTACGACGCCGCCCGCGCCCTGATCGACGCCGGCGCCGACGCGGTGAAGGTCGGCATCGGTCCGGGCTCTATCTGCACCACGCGCATCGTCGCGGGTGTCGGCGTTCCCCAGCTGACCGCGATCATGGAAGCCGTCCGTGCGGGCCGCGAGGCCGGCGTGCCGGTCATCGCCGACGGCGGCATCAAGTACTCGGGCGACCTGGCCAAGGCCATCGCCGCGGGCGCCTCGACCGCCATGATGGGCTCGATGTTCGCTGGCACCGAAGAGTCTCCGGGCGAGGTGTTCCTGTACCAGGGCCGCTCGTACAAGAGCTACCGCGGCATGGGCTCGGTGGGCGCCATGGCCCGGGGTTCAGCCGACCGCTATTTCCAGAAGGAAGTGACGGACAGCTTCAAGCTCGTGCCGGAAGGCATCGAGGGCCAGACCCCGTTCAAGGGCCCGATCGCGCCGGTGCTTCACCAGCTCGTCGGCGGCCTCCGCGCCGCCATGGGTTATGTGGGCGCGCCGACGGTCGAGGAATTCCAGAACCGCGCGCGCTTCGTTCGGATCACCAATGCCGGCCTGCGTGAAAGCCACGTCCATGACGTGATGATCACGCGCGAAGCGCCGAACTATCCGAGCGCGGTCTAAGCCATGGAGCCGGTCCTTGAACTGAAGATGCTGGGGGCGGCGGTGATCGTCGGCCTCGTCCACCTGTTCTGGGGATCGGCCGCGGCCCAGCCGCAGATCGGCCTGAAGTGGAATGTCGGCCCGCGCGATGAACCGCGGCCGCTGACCGGAATGGCGGGGCGCCTGCAACGCGCCTTCGCCAACTTCCGCGAAACCTTCGCCTTCTTTGTCGCCCTGCTCCTGGCGGTGGTGCTGTCGGGCAAGACCGGCGGCCTCAGCGCTGTCGGGACGATGGTTTATGTGGCGGCGCGGGCGGTGTATATCCCGCTCTATGCCTTCGGCGTCCCGGTGGTGCGAAGCATCGTCTGGCTGATTTCGATGGTCGGCCTGCTGATGCTTCTTGCGGCTCTGTTCGTCTGAATGCGCGACAGTGGAAGAATAGGGGCGGCGATCGAGGTTCTGGAAGAGATCGAGGCGCGCCATCGGCCCGTGAAGCTGGCCCTGAAGGGCTGGGGCGAGCGTTCGCGCTTCGCCGGCTCCAAGGACCGCGCCTTCGTCTCCGGCCTCGTGCTCGACGCCCTGCGTCGCAAGCGCTCGCTCGGCTGGATGATGGGCGACGACGGCGCCCGCGCCGTGATCCTGGCGACGCTGCGCTTCTCCTGGTCATGGCCGTTGAACCGCATCGCCGAGGCCTGCGCCGAGGAGCCCTACGGTCCTGGCGCCTTGACCGAGGCCGAAAGCACCGCGCTTGAAACGCCAAAATCCCTCGACGACGCCCCGGCGCCGATCAAGGGCGACTATCCCGATTGGCTGGAGGCCAGCCTGGCCCGTGTTTTCGGCGAGGACAGGGGGGACGAAGCCGCCGCCCTGGCCGCCCGCGCGCCGGTGGACCTGCGGGTCAATACGTTGAAGACCGACCCGGCCCGCGCGCTCAAGGCGCTGCAGCCGCTGGGCGCCGAAGCTGTCGAGTTGCTGGAGACGGCCCTGCGCATTCCCGCGCCGGACCCGAGCGAGCGAACCGGCTCGGTTGAGACCATTCCCGCCTTCTCCAAGGGCTGGTTCGAGGTGCAGGACCTCGGCTCCCAGATCGCCGCCGCCTGCGCGGGCGAGGTGAAGGGCAAGCAGGTCCTGGATTTCTGCGCCGGCGGCGGGGGCAAGACCCTGGCTCTGGCCGCGGCCATGGGCTCGACCGGTCAGATCTACGCTCACGACAGCGACGCCCGCCGGCTGGCCGACACCATCCGCCGCGGTCAGCGCGCCGGGGTGCGCAACCTGCAGATCCGCTCGCCGGTCGAGGCGGATCCGCTGAAGGGCCTGGACGGCAAGATGGACGTGGTCTTCGTGGACGCGCCCTGCACCGGTTCGGGCACCTGGCGTCGCCATCCCGACACCAAATGGCGTCTGACGCCGGAGGCGCTGGAGCGCCGCCAGGGCGAACAGGACACGGTGCTGGACCAGGCCGCCCCCTTCGTGAAGACCGGCGGCAAGCTGGTCTATGTCACCTGCTCGGTCCTGGCCGAGGAGGACGAGGATCGCGTCGAGGCCTTCCTGGCCCGCAATCCCGCCTTCCGTCTGACCACGCCTCCGGCGCCCGCCGACCAATTCGCATCGCCGCAAGGCTATGTGCGCCTCACGCCCCGCTCCGCCGGCACCGACGGCTTCTTCGCCGCCGTGCTGGAGAAGACCGCCTAGATAAGGAACCCGCAGCATGACTACCGAGACGAACCACCAGCGGGTCCTGATCGTCGACTTCGGCAGCCAGGTGACCCAACTCATCGCCCGCCGGGTCCGCGAGGCTGGCGTCTATTGCGAGATCCACCCCTTCGACAAGGTCGAGGCGCTGGTCGACGACTATAAACCGTCGGCGATCATCCTGTCGGGTGGTCCGGCCAGCGTGCTGGAGGCCGACAGCCCCCGCATCGGCCGCAAGCTGTTCGACCTGGGCCTGCCGATGCTGTGCGTCTGCTATGGCGAGCAACTGCTGTGCGACGTGCTGGGCGGCAAGGTCGAAGGCGGTCACGCGGGTGAGTTCGGCCGCGCCGAACTGACCATCGGCAAGACCAGCCCGCTGTTCGCCGGCCTGGCCGGGATTGGCGAGCTTGAGACCGTTTGGATGAGCCACGGCGACCGGGTCACCCAGATTCCGGAAGGCTTTGAGGTGATCGCCACCTCGACGGGCGCGCCCTTCGCCGCCATCGCCGACGACGCCCGCAAGATCTACGGCGTGCAGTTCCACCCGGAGGTGGTCCACACCGTCAACGGCGCGAAGATCTATCGCAACTTCCTCTACAACATCGCCGGTCTTAAGGGCGACTGGACCATGGCGGCCTTCCGCCAGGAGATGGTTCAGAAAATCCGCGACCAGGTGGGCGGCGGCAAGGTGATCTGCGGTTTGTCCGGCGGCGTCGACAGCTCGGTCGCGGCCGTCCTGATCCACGAGGCCATCGGCTCTCAGCTCACCTGCGTCTATGTGGACACCGGCCTGATGCGGAAGGGCGAGAGCGAGCAGGTCGTCGGCCTGTTCCGCGACCATTACAACATCCCGCTGATCCACGTGGACGCTGGGGACATGTTCCTGGGCGAACTGGCCGGCGTCTCGGATCCCGAGACCAAGCGCAAGACCATCGGCAAGCTGTTCATCGACGTCTTCGACCGTGAAGCCGCCAAGATCGAAGGCGCCGAGTTCCTGGCCCAGGGCACGCTCTATCCGGACGTGGTCGAAAGCGTCTCGGCGCGCGGCGGCCCTTCGGCGGTGATCAAGAGTCACCACAACGTCGGCGGCCTGCCGGACTTCATGAAGCTGAAGCTGGTCGAGCCCCTGCGCGAGCTGTTCAAGGACGAGGTCCGCGCCCTGGGCGTCGAGCTTGGCCTGCACCCCGACTTCGTCGGCCGTCACCCGTTTCCCGGACCGGGTCTTGCGATCCGCATCCCCGGCGAGATCACGCCGGAGAAGGTGGCCGTTCTGCAAGACGCCGACGCCATCTATCTGGAGGAGATCCGCAAGGCGGGCCTCTACGACAAGATCTGGCAGGCCTTCGCCGTGCTGCTGCCGGTGAAGACCGTCGGCGTCATGGGCGACGCCCGCACCTACGAGAACGTCCTGGCCCTGCGCGCGGTGACCTCCACCGACGGCATGACCGCCGACTTCTTCGAATTCCCCTGGGACGTCCTCGGCAAGATCGCCACCCGGATCATCAACGAGGTCCGCGGCGTGAACCGCGTCGTCTACGACGTCACCTCGAAGCCCCCCGGCACGATCGAGTGGGAATAATTCGGCTTCGGTAGACGGCGCGTCAGAGAACTGCGGTATGAGTTTCTCATGCCGTTGATCCGCACCGAATGCTTCATCCCCGCCAGCCCGACCGCCGTGTGGGCGGTGCTGGCGGACTTTGATCGCTATTCCGAATGGAACCCGCTGAATGTCGAGGCGCGGGGCGAGGCTCGCCTTGGCGCGCGGATGTTCACGCGCTTCCGCAACCTTGCCGGTGATCCGGACAAGACGGTGGGCCAGACCGTCCGCATCGTCGCCTGCGAGCCTGGGCGGGAGTTGGCTTGGGCCGGGAATGTGCCTCTGCTGTTCAAGGGCCGTCACGGCTTCCTGCTGACGCCGGAGGGGCAGGGGACGCGCGTGGTGCAGACCGAAGCGCTGTCCGGCCTGCTGCCGATGCTGTGGAGCGAAGCGCGGATCGAGCGTGATTTCGTTCCGGCCTATGCCGAGGTGGATCGCGCCTTGGCCGCGCGGGTGGCGGCGTCGGTATAAAGACTGAACCGGGCATGGCGCCGCGCATGCGGGGCGCCTAACTGTGGCTCCCACAGTGGAGCCTCCCATGTCCGATCTCTCCTCGTTTCCGATCACCCAGCGCTGGCCGGCTCAGCATCCCGAGCGCCTGCAGCTCTATTCCTGGCCGACGCCCAACGGCGTGAAGGTCTCGATCGCGCTGGAGGAGTTGGGCCTGCCGTACGAGCCGCATGCGGTGAACATCGGCAAGAACGAGACCTGGGGCCCGGAATTCCTGTCCCTGAACCCCAACGGCAAGATTCCGGCGATCATTGATCCCGACGGTCCGGACGGAAAGCCGCTGGCCCTGTTCGAATCCGGTGCGATCCTGGTCTACCTGGCCGAGAAGACCGCCAAGCTGATCCCCGCCGATCCGGCGGGACGATACGAGACCCTGCAGTGGGTCTTCTTCCAGATGGCGGCCATCGGCCCGATGTTCGGGCAGTTGGGCTTCTTCCACAAGTTCGCCGGCCGCGAGTACGAGGACAAGCGTCCGCTGCAACGCTACGTGGCCGAGTCCAAGCGCCTGCTGGGCGTTCTGGAGACGCGCCTGGAAGGCCGCCAGTGGATCATGGGCGACCAGTTCACCATCGCCGACATCTCCATGCTGGGTTGGGTGCGCAACCTGGTCGGCTTCTACGAGGCTGGCGAACTGGTGGAGTTCGCCAGCTTCAAGAACGTCGCCGCCTGGCTTGAGCGCGGCCTGGCTCGCCCGGCTGTTCAGCGGGGCCTGACCATCCCGTCCGCCGGCTAGGTGTCGTTTCCAAGAAGGTTGTTCACCCGTTGCCAGGGTGTGAGGCCGGCGATGCCTGAGTGTGGTCGTTTGA
>NZ_JARQWW010000004.1:252500-470979 GCF_029543125.1 Caulobacter segnis | reverse complement strand
TTTGCGGCGCCCGGGGCCCCCCCCACAAAACCCAGCCCCCCCGCGGGGGGGGGGCCCCCGGGCGGGGGGGGGGGGGCCCCGGCCCCCTCCGTCCTACGGGACACCTCCCCCTGAGGGGGAGGATTTAGAGATGTCAGATCAGCTCCACATCCACATGGTGGCGCGCCTTGACCAGGTCGTAGCGGGCCGGCTGAGCCGGGGGCGGCAGGTCGATCATCCGCTGGACGGCCAGGCGGGCGCGGTCGGCGATGGCGGGATCGACCGTCACCTCGAACTCGTCATTGACCAGGGCGTCGTAGATGTTCTGCAGGGTGATCCGCTTCATGTGCGGGCACAGGTTGCAGGGGCGGACGAACTCGGTGTCCGGCGCGTCGGCGGCGACGTTGTCGGCCATGGAGCACTCGGTGATCAGGACCACCTGCTTCGGCTTCTTGGACACCACATAGTCGTTCATGGCGGCGGTGGAGCCGGCGAAGTCCGACACCTCCAGCACCTCGGCCGGGCATTCGGGGTGGGCCAGGACCTCGGCGCCCGGATAGGCGGCCTTGATCTCCAGGATGTCCTCGGCGGTGAAGCGCTCATGCACCTCGCAGCGGCCGGCCCAGGCGATGATCTTCACGTCGGTCTGGCGGGCGACGTTGCGGGCCAGGAACTCGTCGGGGATCAGGATGACCCGATCCACGCCCCATTCCTTGGCGGCCCACTCGACCACCTGCACGGCGTTGGCGCTGGTGCAGCAGATGTCGGTCTCGGCCTTCACGTCGGCGGTAGTGTTCACATAGGTGACAACCGGAATGCCCGGATAGCGCTGCTTGATCAGCGCCACGTCGGCGCCGGTGATCGACGAGGCGAGCGAGCAGCCGGCCTCCAGGTTCGGGATCAGCACCTTCTTGTCCGGCGACAGGACCTTGGAGGTCTCGGCCATGAAGTGGACGCCGGCCTGGATGATGACGGCGGCGTCCGATTTGGCGGCCTCCTTGGCCAGGGCCAGGCTATCGCCCACGAAGTCGCCGACCCCGTGGAAGATCTCGGGCGTCATGTAGTTGTGGGCCAGGATGGCGGCGTTCTTCTCGCGCTTCAGCCGGTTGATCTCCGCGATCAACGGCGCGTGCAGACGCCATTCCAGGGGGCTGACATGGGACTTCACCTTCTCCCACGCGGGAGCGGTGAGGGCTTCGACCTCGGGGGTGAAGACCAGGTGGGCGGAACCGTCGGCCATGTCCATCCTCCTTATGCTCAAAGTGAGCATTAGTGGGGCCACAAAAAACGCCGGGCCGAGAGCGCCGGCGCCCGACTTATGCTGAAAGTGAGCAAAAGTCGTTTAAGACATATAAACGTCAAACCGGGTTCCGGAAAGAGGGGCGAATCAAAAAGGCTTGGCTGGCTCAGGCCGAGGCGCTGGCGGGCTGCGACTTTTCCATTGCCTGAGAGATGGCGGCGGCCAGGGCGTCGAGGGCGTAGGGCTTGCGTAGCAGAGGCCAAGGCGCGGCCTCGGCCAGGGCCAGGGTTTCGCCGGTGTAGCCGCTGGACAGCACAACTGGCAGATCTGGCCGCTGCTCGGCAAGGGCGCGGGCCAAGTCCACGCCGCTGGCGCCGCCAGGCATGATCACGTCAGTGATCACCAGTCCGACCTCCGGGGTCGAGGCCGCAACATGCAGGGCCGCATCCACATGGTCGGCGCGGATCACGGTGTGGCCCAGCTCGGCCAACATCGTCTCCACCAGCTCGCCCACGTCATGGTCGTCCTCCACCAGCAAGACGGTGAGGCTGGCCTGCGGGCGTGGGGTGTCCGGCGTCGCTGAAGTCTCCACCACCCGGACCGGCTCGCTGACCATGGGCAGCAGCAGGGAGACGGTGGCCCCTTCGCCCGGGGCGCTGTCGATGGTCACGCCGCCGCCGCTCTGCTTGGCGAAGCCATAAACTTGCGACAGGCCAAGGCCGGTGCCCTTGCCCACCGGCTTGGTGGTAAAGAACGGTTCGAACACCCGGGCGGCGGTCTCGGCGTCCATCCCCTGGCCGTCGTCATGGACCGAAATCTTCAGATATGGCCCGGCGGGCAGGCCGCCGATGGGGGGCTCCTTCAGGCATTCGGTGCTGATGGTGATGCGGCCGCTGGGCGCCGCGTCGCGAGCGTTGACAGCGAGGTTCAGCAAAGCCGCCTCGAACTGGCTGGCGTCGATGCGAGCGGCGCAGCTCTCGGCGTCCATGGCCAGCTCCAAGGCCACCGCTTCGCCGATGGCCCGGCGCAGCAGGGGCTCCAGCTCGGTGATCAGGGCGTCGGCGTTCAGCACTTCCGGCCGCAGAGGCTGCCGGCGCGAGAAGGCCAGGAGCTGCTGGGTCAGGCGCTCGCCCCGACGGGCGGCGGACATGGCGGCCTCGACCAGGCGCTCGCGGCGGCGCGCGTCCTCGGGATGCTTCAGCACGATGTCGAGCGCGCCGATGACCACGGTCAGCAGGTTGTTGAAGTCGTGGGCCACCCCGCCGGTAAGTTGGCCCACCGCCTCAAGCTTCTGGGCCTGGATCAGGGCGGCCTGGGCGGCGTCGCGTTCGGCCAGGGCCACCTCGGTCCGCTCAGTGAGAGACAGGTTCACCTGAGCCAGTTGTAGTTGCGCCTGCTTGGCCTCGGTGATGTCGAAGCCGATGCCGATGAAGCCGATGAACTCGCCGCCTGGACCGTAGCGCGGCTGGGAATAGGATTTCAGCCAACGCCATTCGCCGTCGGCGCGGCGATAGCGGGCCTCCAGTGAAAAGGGCTTCATGGACCCTTCGCCCGCCACCTGCTCGTTGAGGATGCGAGGCAGGTCGTCGGGGTGCAGCACGTCGCGCCAGTCCAGATCGAGGGCAGCCTCGAAATCCATGGCCGCGAACTCAACATAGGCGCGGTTGACGAACTCGCGCCTGCCGCCCAGGCGCGACACCCACATCAGGGCCGGGGCGCTGTCGGCCAGGGCGCGGAAGCGGGCCTCGCTCTCACGCAGGCCGGCTTCGGCGGCGCGCCGGTCAGTCACGTCGAAATTCACCCCGATCAGGCGGCGGCCGGTCTCCGGATCGTCGGTGACCTCGCCCCGGCTGTGCAGCCAGCGTTCGCCGGAGCCGGCGGGTTGGGTCAGGCGGTATTCGATCTCGTAGACACCGCCCTTCTCGATCGCGGACAGCACGCCGTGGCGCACCCGTTCGCGGTCGGCCTCGTCGATGTGCGCCAGGAAGCCCTCGAAGCTCGGGGTCTCCGTCGGACCGATGCCGACATTGCGACGGAAGCCCGAGGACCAGTGGATCTCGCTGGTGGCGAGGTTCCATTCCCAGACCCCCAGGCCGACGGCCGCCTGGGCCAACTGCAGGCGGGTCTCGCTGGCGGTGAGGGCCTGTTCGGCGTTCGTGCGGGCGCGGGTCGCTTCATCCAGACGGATGATGGTGACCCTCAAGGCCTCCGCCGCGGCGGCGGTGAGAGCCGCCGCGAGCAGGTAGAGAATGAGCGCGCCCTGCTGCAAGGCGGTCAGAGCCTGACCCGTGCCGCCCACCCATCGCCACCAGGTCACCGCCGCGCCAGCCGCGATGCAAACGGCGCCCCAGCGCCAGCCGCCATAAAGGGTGGCGACGATCAGGGCTGGAAAGAAGGCTTGGGTGGGGCTGATCCCGGTCGAGATGCCGGCGACCACGAGATAGAGCAGAAACGCCCCGCCGACGGATGCGGCGGTTACGGCGAATCCGCCCAGAAATCCCGGCGATCGGATGGGAGCCAGCCGCATCGCCAGGAGTTCTGGTCGAAACGCGGGCTTGCGGGCGCCGTCCCTCGACATTCGGGCGTTTTACCTCCGAAAGCGCAGCTTCCGCCCTGCTACATCTTGTCACCAAGATGGACGACCATACCTTAGCGATGCAACAGAGGAGATACCTATGCCGGCCAAGATCAACACGGGGTTCACCGACGCTCAACGCAAGGCGATCGGCGAGGCCCTGTCCAAGGTGCTGGCCGACAGCTACGGCGTCTATCTGAAGACCCACGGCTACCACTGGAACATCCGCGGCCCGTATTTCCAGTCGCTGCACGTGCTGCTGGAAGGCCAATACACTGAAGAGTGGACGGCGCTCGACACCATCGCCGAACGCCTGCGCGCGCTCGGGGTGGCGGCTCCCATGGGCTACGGCGCGTTCGGCAACCTTTCCTCCATCCGCGACGGTGATCCGGAGAACGGCTGGGAAGCGATGCTGACCGAGCTTCTCAAGGACAACGAAGCCCTGATCGCCACCCTGCGCTCGGCCGTCGAGCCCGCGGAGGAAGCTGGCGACGAGGCCACGGTCGATCTGATCACCCAACGTCTGGCTGCCCACGAAAAGCATGCCTGGATGATCCGCGCGACCCTCGACGGGAAATAGGCTTCTGCGCGCGCGCCTGGCCAAGGGGCTCGCTCTCGCCGCGGCGGTCACCGCCGTGGTCGGGCTGGGCGCGTGCGCGAGCCGTTATTACCTGGCCCGGGGATCGGGCAAGGCGGAGGGCGTGGCCGCCACGGCGCGCGGCCTGTCCGACCGAGCCTTCGGCCGCCTGACCGCCGACATGGACGATGCGGCCCTGGCCGTGGCGCGACGGCATGATCCGGTTCCCCGCCTGGACTACTGGGGACGGGTTCCCGGCTGGGAGCGTCTCGATCTCAAGACCCTGCCGACCCTGGCCCTGACCACGATCGACTTCGACACCGCCCGCAAGATCAACGCCTTCAAGGCCGCCGCGCCTCTACCGCCGGCCCCGGCCCGCCCCTTTGTGCTGAAGGCTGGCGGGGCGGAGCGGGACCGGGCCCTGCAATGCCTGTCCCAGGCCGTCTATTTCGAGGCGGCCTATGAGCCGCTGGAAGGCCAGCAGGCCGTGGCCCAGACGGTGCTCAACCGCATGCGCCACCCGGGCTATCCCAAGTCCGTCTGCGGCGTGGTGTTCGAGGGCTCCCAGCGCACCACCGGCTGCCAGTTCAGCTTCACTTGCGACGGATCGCTGGCCCGGCCCCTGAATCCGGCCATATATGCCCAGGCCCAGGCGGTGGCTCGCCGGGCCCTGAACGGATTTGTGCTGAAGAGCGTGGGGACGGCGACGCACTATCACGCCGACTACGTCGCGCCGTATTGGGCGCCGACCCTGGTCAAGCTGCGCCAGATCGGAGCGCACATCTTCTATCGCTGGACGGGGCCGTCGGGTGAGCCGGCAGCCTTTACCGGCCGCTACGCCGGCGGCGAGCTCAAGCTTGATCCGGCGGTGCTGACCGGTTTCGACGCCCGAATCCAGAACCCGACGCCGGGCTCCATGGTGGTGGACGGCAAGGCGGTGGGCACCAAGGTCGTGACCATTCCCGGCCCGACCGGACGCATCGAGGTGGTTCAGGTTCCTGACGCCGCCGCGCCGGACGGCATGCGCACCCGCGTGCGCACCACGCTCGCCGGGCGTCGTCAGGCGACGCCGGAGGAGATGGAGCAGATCAATGCGCGGCTGAAGGCGCTGGAGGAGCGCATGCGGCCTTCGGCGGAGGCTGACCCGGGCGCGCCGATCAGCACCGCGCCGCCGAAGCCGCAGTAAGCCCTACCAGGCTCCGATCTTCTCGGCCTCGGCGTGGCTGATCGGGTGGTTGGCCTTGGCGTGATCTTCCTCGGCCAGGAAGCGCACGGCCTCCAGCGCGGCCATGCAGCCCATGCCGGCGGCGGTGACCGCTTGGCGATAGACGTCGTCGGTGACGTCGCCGGCGGCGTAGACACCCTTTACGGCGGTCGATGCCGTGCCCGCCTTCACTTTCAGATAGCCGCTGGAGTCCATCTCCAGCTGGCCAGCGAAGAGCTGCGAAGCTGGGGCGTGGCCGATGGCGATGAACACGCCGTCGCAGGCCAGGTCGCGGGTTTCGTCGGTCTTGATGTTCTTCAGACGGACACCGGTGACGCCCATCGGATCGCTTTCGCCCTTCACCTCGTCGAGGACGCTGTCCCAGACCACCTCGATCTTCGGGTGGGCCAGCAGGCGCTCCTGCAGGATGCGTTCGGCGCGCAGCTCGTCCTTGCGGTGAACCAGGGTGACCTTGCTGGCGAAGTTAGTCAGGAACAGCGCCTCTTCAACGGCGGTGTTGCCGCCGCCGACCACGACCACTTCCTTGCCGCGATAGAAGAAACCGTCGCAGGTGGCGCAGGCCGAAACGCCAAAGCCCTGGAACTTGGCCTCGCTCTCGATGCCCAGCCACTTGGCCTGGGCGCCGGTGGCGATGATCAGGGTCTCGGCCAGCCACTCCTCGCCGCTGTCGCACTTCACGTGGAAGGGACGCTTGGACAGGTCCACCGACAGGACGATGTCGTTGATCATTTCCGTGCCCACGTGCTCGGCCTGGGCGCGCATCTGGTCCATCAGCCACGGACCTTGGATGACGTCGGCGAAGCCCGGATAGTTCTCCACGTCGGTGGTGATGGTCAGCTGGCCGCCCGGCTGGATGCCGGCGATCAGAACGGGCTTCAGCAGGGCGCGCGCGGCGTAGATGGCGGCGGTGTAGCCGGCGGGGCCTGAACCAATGATCAGGCAGCGAGTGGTGCGGGGCTGGGACATGGCTCCTATGTAGCGAAGATTCTCCGCCGTTGGAGTCGTCGTGGCGGGCCTAAACCGCTTTCTGGATCACGTCGCTGTTAAGGGCGGCCCAGTCCGGGCGGGCGTCGAGCACAGACACCACCTCGCGCCAGCCGAAATCATCACCGCCGAAGTGATCATAGAGGCGTTCCGCCAGGGCCAGATCCGCCGGTGTGTCCACGCACAGGCGATAGGCGCCGCCAGCTCCGTCGGCGGCCACGCGTTGTGTCGTGAAGCGGTCAGGCTGGTTGCGGATGAAGGGGGTGACGTGCTCGCGATCGTGGGTCGAGGCCGCCTCGGCGGCCGCCGTCTCCAACGCCGCGCGGGTGAAAACCTCTACGTCCAGGCCGCGCGGATAGACGCCAGGGGCGTCGAGCGTGGCGTAGTCGACCCCAGTTTCGGCGCGGCGCGCCACCACAAGATCGACCAGCTCGGGGTCGATGAACGGACAGTCGGAGGTGACGCGGACGATGATGTCCGCCCCGGCGAAGCGGGCGGCGTTGAGGAAGCGGGCAAGGACGTCATCTTCGGGGCCATCGACCACCGGGAAGCCGAGCGGAGCGCAAAGCGCGCGGATCGGATCGGACACGGGCCCTTCCGGAGAACCGACCACAACCCGATCGATCCGCCCGGCGCGAGACAGCCGCGCCAGATGCCGCGCCAAAAGCGGCTGGCCGGCCAGCGGCTTCAGGATTTTTCCGGGCAGGCGCTCGGAGGTCATCCGCGCCTGGGTGATGGCGACCGTGGTCATGGGGCAAAGGTATGCGGTCGGGGTTTGCAATCTGCAAACCTGCTTGCTGGTTTGATGCGCCGATTCATCAGATGGTCGCGGCCTGGAGGCGCGTATTCATGGCCAGGATCAAATTCGGCGACCGGCACATCGGCGAGGGCGAGCCCTGCTATCTGGTGGCCGAGATCGGAGCCAATCACGACGGCGATCCGGAAAAGTGCCTGGAGCTGGTGCGCCTGGCCGCGGCGGCGGGCGCCGACGCGGTCAAGCTGCAGACCTACACCGCCGCCGAACTGGTGGCCGACCCGCAGCGGGTGATCACCTGGGGCCCCGAGGAGCAGGAACGCTCCGAGACCATCGGCGGGCTGTTCGATCGCCTGGCCCTGCCGCGCAAGGCGCACGCCGCGATCTTTGCCGAAGCCAAGCGCCTGGGCGTGACCATTTTCTCCACGCCCTTCAGCCTGGACGGCATCGGCTTCCTCGCCGGGCTGGGCGTGCCGGGGTGGAAGATCGCCTCGTCCGACATCCAGTACGGCGGGATGCTGGACGCTCTGGCCGCCACCGGCCAGCCGGTGATCATGTCCACGGGCAAGCACACCTTGGCGGAGGTGGACGCGGCGGTCAGCCGCCTGCGCCGCGGCGGCTGCAGGGAGTTGGTGCTGCTGCACTGCATCGCCCAGTACCCGGCGCCGATGGACGAGATGAACCTGCGCTCCATCCCCGCGCTGCAGGGCATCTATCCGGACGCGGCGGTTGGACTGTCAGATCATTCCATCGGCGTGACAGCCGGGCTCGGGGCCGTGGCCCTGGGCGCGCGGATGATCGAGAAGCACTTCACCTACAACAAGGCGGCCGACGGGCCGGACCACTGGTTCAGCGCCGACCCTGCCGAGTTCGCCGCCCTGGTGCGCGGGACGCGGGAGATGGAGGCGGCGCTGGGGGGCGTGCGTCTCGGCGTCACCGAGAGCGAGATCGCCGAGCGGCGCAACGCCGTACGCTCGTTGGTGACGGCGCGGCCGATCAAGGCGGGCCAGCCGGTGACCGCCGAGGACCTTACGGCCCTGCGTCCCGGCTGGGGCGTCAACCCCATGCAGATGGAGTCCGTCCTGGGTTTGGCGCCCGGCCGCGACCTGCCGGCGGGCCAGGTGCTGACCTGGGACGACTTCAAGCCGGCGCCATGATCGTCTGGTGCGCCGCCGGCCCGGACCTCGGCGTCGGGCACCTGTCGCGTTGCGCCACTCTGTGCCGGGCCTTGGTCGATGCAGGGCAAGCGCCTTTGCTGTTGGTCGAGGCGGCGCAGGCCTATCCGGCGTTCGCTTCGCGGGCGAAATGCGAGGTCGCGTGGGTTGAAGGTCGTGAGGCGGCCTGGGCGGTGCTGGCTTCGCGGAGCGGCGGCCTGCTGGTCACCGATCTGTTGGGTCTGAGCGTGGCGGATTCCGCGCGGGCGAGGACGCTGGGTTTCGGGGACCTGGCCCATATCAACGACAGTCTCAACGGCTACGCCGCCGACCTTCTGGTGGACACTGATGTGACGCCTTCGGCTGCCGCGCCGGCGGGTGTCGAGGTATTGGCGGGGGCGGCTTGGCACATGGTGCGGTCCGACGTGACGGCCGCGCGGCCGGCGATCCCCTGGTGGGGGGCGAAGGCGGAGACCGTCCTGCTGGCCTTCGGCGGAGCGGATCCGGCGCGGGCGACAGAGGCTCTGGTCGCCAGTCTTGCGGACGGTCCCCTGAAAGTAACGGCGGCGCTCGGGCCAGCCATGCCGCAATCGCGCAAGGATGCTCTACGCCGAGCTCGCGGCGCGACCTTCGTGGACGCGCCGGAGGCCATGTCGGAGCTGATCCTGTCGCACGACCTGATCGTCACTCTCGGTGGGCTGACGAGCTACGAGGCCATGGTGCTGGGGCGGCCGGTGGCCTGCGTCTCATGGCGCAATATGGCGCCCTATGTGGCGCTATTGGCGCAGGCTGGCGTGGCGGCGGATCTGGGACTAGTCGAGACGGCCGCTTCGGCTGTGCTTGCCCTGGCCGAAGATGGCCCGAGGCTTTCCGCCCTGGCCCGGAAGGGGTTCGAGACCGTTGACGGAGAGGGCGCGCGACGGGTGGCTGAAGTCCTCATTGGGAAGGTGGCGTGATGCGGCGCGTGCTGGCGGTGGGGGCGGGTCCCGAACAACTGCATCCCATCCGCATCGCCAAGGCGGCGGGGCTGGAGGTGGCGGCGGTGGACCGCGATCCCGCCGCGCCGGGGTTTGCGCTCGCCGATATCTCCCGGCCCATCGATGTGGCGGATAAAGCGGCGGTGATCGCCTTCGCGCGCGATTTGGGAGTCGAGGCGGTTCTGCCCGCGCCGATCGGCCGGTTTCTGACGACCGTGGCGGCGGTGAACGCGGCCCTGGGGCTGCGGGGCATACAGCCGGATGCGGGGGCGGCCTGCGCTGACAAGCGCCTGGCCCATGGCATCCTTTCGGCGGCGGGCGTCCCGGTGGCCGCGCAGGCGGCCATCGACGGGCCGGAGCAGTTGGCGGCGGCCGTGGCGGCGGTGGGCGTCCCTTGCGTGGTCAAACCCACCTTCGGTTCGGGCAGCCGGGGCGTGGCTCTCTGCGCAACGGCGGATGAGGTCGAAGCCGTGGCGGCTTCGGGCCATATCGGGCCGGGCGAGGCCTGGCTTGTCGAAGCGGCGCTGCAGGGGACCGAGTATGGGGTGGATGCGGCGATCTACGCTGGCGTGTTCACCGGCTTGCTGGTCCGAGAGAAGGTCATGACACCGGCGCCGAGCCGGCAGGAGCTGACCTACATCCATCCGGCCCGCGTACCGCACGAGGCGTCGGCGGCACTAGCAGCGGTCGAAGGAGCGGCGCGGGCCATCGGCCTGACGGATTGCCTGATCAACGCCGACGTCATGGTCGATGCGGCCGGGCGGGCCAGCCTGATCGAGATCAGCGGTCGAGCGCCGGGAAACAACATCACCACCCGAATCTATCCGGCGATCCACGGCGACGACCTGATCACCGCCGCGCTTAAGGCCTTGGAGACGGGAAAGCCGCTGCCGCATCCCGGCGAAGGGCGGCCGGTGGTCTTCGCCTTCCTGCCGACGCCGCCGGGGCGGGTTCTGTCGGTGGGGGCGACACCCGACACGCCTGGGCTGTTGGACATTGAGGTCCGCCTCCGCCCTGGCGATGTGCTGGATGTGCTGCGCACCGGCACGGACGCCATGGCCAGGGGCTGGTTGATGGCGACGGGGCGCGACTCGGAAGAAGCTCTGGCCAATTCGCGGAAAGCCCTCGCGGCTCTGGAGATCGAAATTGAGCGCCTCTGACACCCAGCTTGCTGATCGCAGCCGCGACTTCTGGAGCGACGCCATCCGCAAGCACCGGCTGCTCTATCCCGACAGCGAGGTGATCCGCTTCATGGCGCGCATGGCGCCGGACCGCGCGGCCAACGCCGGCAAGGCGGCCCTCGACATCGGCTGCGGCAGCGGCCGGCACATGCTGCTGCTGGCCGACTACGGTTTCTCGCCCGTGGGTCTGGATTTCAGCGCCGACGCCCTCGCCGCCGCCAAGGAGGGCTTGGCCGAGCGCGGTGTCACCGATGTGCGGCTGATCGAGACGCCGTTCCAGGACGCCGAGATCGCCCCGGCCAGCCTGTCGGTGGTCATCGCGTACGGGGTGTTCTTCATCGCCTCGCCGCAGTCCTGCGCGGCTGATCTGGCCCGAGCCTATGAGGTGCTGGAGCCGGGCGGCGCGCTGATGATCAACTTCCGAGATCCCGAGAGCTGGTTCTTCGGCCTGGGCGTGAAGCTGGGCGAGGGCTTTTACGCACTCGACGAGCGGGCCGGAGCCTATGCGGGCAGCAACTACCTGTTCCTGGATGAGACCCAGTGCGAGCGGCTGGTGACGGCCGCCGGATTCGAGATCGTCAATCGCGAGGGGATCACCCTGTTCAAGAACGACCGCAAGGAGCGGCACGTCTGGAACAACTACTGGCTCCGGAAGCCGGTCTAGGCGGTGAGCCGCGTTTCGGCGGGCGTCAGGGCGCGCGACAGGGCTGCCGAAATCTCCGACAGCTTGTCGACCTTGGCGTAGGCCTCCCATGCGCCGGGAACGAACGACGTTCCAAACCGTGTGTTCAGTGCCGAGCGCAGGAGGGTCAGGGCGTTGACGCATTCGGGCGGCTGGTAGCCCCAGCGCGGCGCGACGCTTGAGGCGAGCTGATTCCCAATCGACAGTCGGCCAAACAAGCCGACCAGATTTTGCAGTTCCTGCCGCAGGGCGCCGTCGTCCGCTTCAGCTACGCATTCAGCGGTCAGCAGCACCTCGCCGGCGCTCTCGTAGAGGAAAGCGCGGAAGACCACGCCTTGGGCCGTGAAGTTATGAAGGAAGAACGGCGCGGGCCCGTCGAAGGTCGCGTGGAAGACGTGGGTGTGAAACAGCTTTGCGCGGGGACGCGGCGTTGGCAGGTGCATGGCCTTGAACAAGGGCGTGGGGTTGCCGGCCCAGACAAGAACCTCCTCTTCGGGGACTTCGGCCAAGGCTTGGCGCGGCGAGACCAGGGTCCCCTCGGAAACCCTCACGCCGGCGGAGGTGAGGGCGCGTCGGCAGTCGTCGAAGAAGCGCACATAGCCGGAGACGGGCATGGCCCCGGTCTGGACGCTGGTCCGCCCCCACAGCTCCCGGGGGATCCCGTAGAGGTCGTCATAGGTCGGGTCGCCCTGCTTTAGCGCGGCCAAGGCGTCGATGTTGCAGCCCGCCGGGAACACGCGGCGAAGGCCCATGGTCGCCACGGCGGAGACGTGGAGCGCGGAGGCCGCCTCGCCCACATGCCAGGCGCAGTAGCGTTCGATCGCCTCGTTGATGCACGCCGGGTAGGCGGCGATGCGATCGGCGAGGCTGTCGCCGGCTCCTAACGGGCGCAGATGCACGGTGTCCGAGGGCAGGACCGGGCCGCCGAAACTCTCCATGGCGACCATGCCGCCGTCCGCGGCGGGACTGACCGAGCCGTAGCGAAGCGGTGATTCAACGAACTCCAGGCCATAAGCCTCGAGCAGCCGGCGGGCTGGGTCGTTGCGGTCGCCGAAGTAGTAGGCGCCGTCGCGTATGTCGAAACCGTCCACGGTCTTCGAGCGGGCGACGCCGCCGAGGCCTTCCAGGCGCTCGAACAGGGTGATGTCGCGAAAGCCCAGGCGATGCGCCTCGAACGCGGCGAGGATGCCGGTCATGCCGCCGCCGACGATGCGGACCTTCTTTTCCACCAAGCCGCCCCCAACCTGAGCGAAACGCCCAGCGGCGGGAGCTTAGGTGATTCCCATCCGCCCCAGCACCTCCGCCGCCAGGCGGTCGGTTTCGGCCAGGGGGGCGTAGGTCCAGCCGTGGAAATGGCCGCCGAAGGGGCGGGCGGCGCCGTGGTCCTCCAGGGACTGGTGGAAGGCGCGGAACTTGCGGCTATCGCCGTCCATCTTCAGGACGAAGACCGGCTTGCCGGTGCCGGCGGCCTCGACCGCCATGTTGGTGCTGTCCTCGGTGACGCAGATGTAGTCGGCAGCTGCGAGGAAGGCGAAATAGGGGTTCGGCCCCTCGCCGTCCCAGATCACGCCGGGCAGGTGCTTCAGCCGCGCCGTCATCAGGGTCTTGGCCTCGTCCGGGGTGCGGCGCGAGAAGGTCATCATCAGCGAGCCGCCGTCGTGCTCCAGCGGCAGGACCAGGTCGCGGGCGATGCCGGCGGCGCGGGTCTGCGACAGGTCGAAGGCTTTGGACCGGCCGCCGATCAGCACGGCGACGCGGGGATGCGGCAGGCGGTTCAGCTTGCGGGCGAAGGCCTTGTGCTCGGCGGCCAGGCGGGCGGCGGTCACCCGGTGGGGCGAGCCGACGATGGGCAGGACGTTGTCGCCGGTCAGGCGGTCGTGCTTGGGCGGTGCGACCAGGTCGAACAGACGGGAGGGGGCCTTGGGGTCCTGCAGCTGGACCACGAAGGTCTTGCCACGGGACCAGCGCTTGACCCGGATCGACAGGGGGATGCTGGCGCGGCCGCAGCCGATCCAGATGTCGGGCCAGGGGCCGACGATGTCGCTTTCCGGCTTCAGCGTGGCGCGCGGGAAGGGGTGCAGCCGCCAGGGCAGGCGGCCCCAGTTCCCGCGATAGCCGATGCGCTTGACGACGATGCGGGCGCGGGTGAGGCGAGCGATCGCCTCGGCCAGGCCGACGGCCTGGGCCTCGATGCCGGCGCGTCCGTCCGAAACCGCCCAGATGACGAGCGGTTCGGACGGCTTGTCCGGTCCTAGATCCACTCGACCTTGAGGATTTCGTAGGCCTTCACGCCGCCGGGGGTGTTCACCTCCACGACGTCGCCGGTCTCCTTGCCGATCATGGCGCGGGCGATGGGCGAGGCGATCGAGACGCGGCCCGACTTCACGTCGGCCTCATGCTCGCCGACGATCTGGTAGCGGGCCTCTTCCTCGGTGTCCTCGTCGACGACGCTGACGGTCGCGCCGAACTTCACCTGGGTGCCGGAAAGCTTGGAGACGTCGATGACCTGGGCGCGGGCGATCTTGTCCTCGATCTCGGCGATGCGGCCTTCGATCCAGCCCTGGCGCTCCTTCGCGGCGTGATACTCGGCGTTTTCGCTGAGATCGCCATGCGAACGCGCTTCTGCGATGGCGGCGATGACGTTCGGCCGCTCCACAGTCTTCAAACGCTTCAGTTCTTCGTCGAGGGCGGTGTAGCCCCCGGCGGTCATCGGGACTTTTTCCATTGCGGATTTAGCTCGGGTCGCCCTGGGTTTGATTTCCGGCCGCGGGCGCGGACGTCCGGGGGCTGAGAGGATAGGGGGGCATTCCCCCCGGATCAAGGGTTGTTCAGGGAAGCTTCACCGGCGGTTGATTTTCCTCGACTTTCCCGCGGCGGCCCAGACGGGCGTAGCCGTATAGGATCAGGCCGATCAGTCCGACCCCAAGCCCCACGAACACCACGACTCCGATGGCGGCCCCCAGGACGTAGAAAAGACCAAGGACGATGACCGCCGCGATGGCGGCGATCACGGCCAGTATAAGGCCGCCGGCGAGGGAGGTGCGTTTCATGCCGCCCTCAACGCACCACCAAGGCGAAGGTTCGCCGATCAGGCGTAGGCGTAGGGCCCGCCGCGCTCCAGCGCCCGCTGATAGGCCGGCCGCGCGTGGATGCGTTTCAGGAAGGCGGTCAGCTTCGGCTTGTCCGGCCCGAAGGGGGCGCGGGAGGCCGCGGCCTCCAGCGGGAAGCTCATCATCACGTCGGCGGCGGTGAATTCCGGCCCGGCGAACCACTCGGACCTGGACAGGGTGTCCTCCCAATAGGCCTGCTGCGCCTTCAACTGCGGATCGACGAAGCCGGTCTGGGCCTTGGCCGAGATGCCCTTGACGATCGGCTTCAGCAGGGCCGGGGCGCGTTCCGGGAGGACGCCGAACACCAACTTCATCAGCAGGGGCGGCATGGCCGACCCCTCGGCGAAATGGAGCCAGTGGGTGTAGGCGCGCTTGTCCGCCGTGCCGGCCGGCGGGACCAGGCGGCCGGCGCCGTAGGTCTCCAGGATGTATTCGACGATGGCGCCGGTCTCGGCCACGGTGATGTCGCCGTCGGTGATCACCGGCGACTTGCCCAGCGGGTGCACGGCCTTCAGCTCCGGCGGCGCCAGCATGGTCTTGGCGTCGCGCTGGTAGTGCTTGATCTCGTAGGGGACGCCCAACTCCTCCAGCAGCCAGAGCACGCGCTGCGAGCGGGAGTTGTTGAGGTGGTGGACGGTCAGCATGGCGTTCCCCTGATCATTGTTCAGGTCACTGTGCATCAGCCGCGCGGCGGCGCAAAGCGCTGGCGAACAACGGGCCATGAGACGGGGGAGACGCTTGGCCGCATGGTCAAGCTGGGCCCTTGCCGAGTAAGGCCAAACGCATGTCCGAGCCGAAAAAACGCCGTTTTCCCGTCCGTCAGATCGCCTCCCTCGCGGCGGCGGCCCTGCTGCTGTTCATGGTGGTCTTCCTGCTCACCGCCAACTGGGGACGCGGCGAGGCGGACGCCAGCGGCAAGTGCCGCGACGCGGTGGGCCTGGCCGCCTACACCCAGGACGGCTGGCGGACCATCAAGGACACCTGCACGGCCAGCGAACTGGCGGCCCTGACGGCGGAGTTCAACGCCAACGGCGTGTCCACCGAGCACATCGACCTGGCGCGTCGGATGCAACAGGCGGAATAGATTTGGCTCGGTCGGTCGGCCGATCCCAAAAGCCGCTCATCCCGCCCCCGGCACGTTCGCGGCTTCTCGGTCCTGGCCGACGCCAAAGTCACCGGCCCCAGGCACGATGCCTGGCGTGACAGCGGTTGGGGGCGGCGGCGCGGGCTCGGCGGCGAGTAGCCAATCCGATCACCAAGTCCGCCCCGACCGCCGCGCCGTTCTCGGCCCCACTGAGCGCCTCCGCCGCCGCCGCGCGCTCGGCGATCTTCGAGTCCCCCAACAACCGGCTCAACGACTCCGCCGCCGCCCCGGCCTTGAACCGGTCGCGCTTCAGCACCACGCCGGCGCCGCGCGCCGCGATCCGCGCGCCATTGTCAAATTGGTCGCCCAGGTGCGGGACGACGAGTTGGGGGCGGCCGGCGCGCAGGGCCTGCTGGGTCGTGCCGACGCCGCCTTGGTGGACGTTGGCGGCGGCGCGGGGGAACAGCAGGGAGTAAGGCGCGTAGGAGACGGTGATGGCGTCCGTGGCGCCCCGGGTGAGGCCAAGATCGCCGTCCGGGCCGACCAGCAGCACGGCGCGGCGGTTCAGGGCGCGGGCGGCGGCCAGACCCTCGACATGGAAACGATCGGCGATGTGGACAGCCGCGCTGCCCAAGGTGAAGACGATGGGCGGCTCGCCGGCGTCGAGAAAGGCGGCCAGCGCTTGCGGCAGCGCCGGGGGACCGCCCATCTCGCTGTCATAGCAGGCATAGCCGGTGATGTGGGTGTTGGCGGGGTGGTCGGGCAGCGGCCCGCCGAGCACGGGCGAGAACAGCCCCAGGACCAGGTCGGCGCGCCAGGGCGTGTCGAAGATCACGTTGTCGCGGCTGGGCGGCAGGCCGAGCGTCGCGCGGGCGGCGTTGACGCGCTCGGTGAAGCCGCGTGTCAACAGGCGGCCGAGGTTCAGGGTGGCCCGATTGAGGGCGAGGCCCGCGCGGCTGGTGCGCGGTTTCAGCCATGGGGCGCCCGGCAGCGGCGTGGGCTCGTGCGCCGACATGAACAGCATGGGCGAAAGGGCGACCGAGACGAAGGGCAGGCCCAGTTTCTGCGCCGCCAGTTGGGCGCCGAGGGCGAATGATGAGGCGACGATGACGTCCGCGCCTTCAGCCAGCTCGATCATCCGCCGAGCGCCGGCGGCCGCGTTTGGCAGGACGATGTTATCGTAGAACCAGAAGTTGGATTGGGCGATCTTGCGGGTGATGCCGGCCAGGTCGAGGCCGAGTTCCGCCTCGAAGTCAGCGAGGCCGAGACTGGCGTCCTGAAAGAGCAGGCCCTCGGCTTGGACCTTGGGTTGGTATTCGAGCGAGGTGGCGATCTGCACCCGCGCGCCCCTGGCCTTCAGCGCTTCACCCAGGGCCAGGAACGGATGCAGGTCGCCGAGAGAGCCGGCGGTCGCCAGGATGATCCGAGGCGCCGCCATGCTCGTGGCCCCCTACGCGTAGCTTTGCAGCGGGCGCACTTCCAACGCGGCCGTCTCGGCTTGAGGCGAGGCGATGGCCTGCGCGGCCGCGAGGGCGCCGGCGGCGGTGGTGTAGTAGGGGATCTTCGACATCAGGGCTGAGCGGCGAATCTCGAAGCTGTCGGCCAGGGACTGCTTGCCCTCGGTGGTGTTGAAGACCAGCTGGACCTCGCCGTTCTTCATGGCGTCGACGATGTGGGGGCGGCCCTCCAGCACCTTCTTGACCACTTCGACCTGCAGGCCCTGCTCGGCCAGGTAGGCGGCCGTGCCGGTGGTGGCGAGGATGCGGAAGCCGGCCTGGATCAGCAGGCGGGTCGGCTCGACGATGAAGGGCTTGTCGGCCTCGCGCACCGAGACGAAGGCGCAGCCTGAGCGGGGCAGGGTGACGCCCCCGCCCAGCTGGCTCTTGGCGAAGGCGCGGGCGAAGGCGGGCATGAAGTCCTCGCCCTCGCGCTTCCAGTCGAGGCCCATGACCTCGCCGGTGGAGCGCATCTCGGGGCCAAGCACCGTGTCGACGCCGGGGAAGCGGGCGAACGGGAAGACCGCCTCCTTCACCGCGATGTGGTCGTACGGCTTGTCGGTCAGGCCGAAGCTGGCGAGCTTGGCGCCGGCCATCACCTTGGCGGCGATGGAGGCCACGGGCTGGCCGATGGTCTTGGCCACGAAGGGCACGGTGCGCGAGGCGCGCGGGTTCACTTCGAGGACGTAGATGCGCGGGTTTTCGCTGTGCGGCTCCTCGATGGCGAACTGCACGTTCATCAGGCCGCGGACCTTCAGCGCGAAGGCCATGGCCTCGGTCTGACGCTTCAGTTCGG
The DNA here is from genome assembly GCF_029543125.1 of Caulobacter segnis. Classification (GTDB taxonomy): domain Bacteria; phylum Pseudomonadota; class Alphaproteobacteria; order Caulobacterales; family Caulobacteraceae; genus Caulobacter; species Caulobacter segnis_D. Next base: position 453,165 of record NZ_JARQWW010000004.1, on the reverse strand, counting down.
CGATGGTCTCCGGCTTCAGGGAGAAGGGCGGCAGGGAGCAGGCGCTGTCGCCCGAGTGCACGCCGGCTTCCTCGATGTGCTCCATGACGCCGGCCACGAAGACGGTCTCGCCGTCGCACAGGGCGTCCACGTCCACCTCGGTGGCGCGGTTCAGGTACTGGTCAATGAGGACGGGGCTGTCGCCCGACACCTGCACGGCGGTGCGGATGTAGCGGTCCAGCTGCTCGTCGTCATAGACGATCTCCATGGCGCGGCCGCCCAGGACGTAGGACGGGCGGATGACCACGGGGTAGCCGACCTTGTGCGCCCCGGCGAAGGCCTCTTCGGCGCTGCGGGCGATGGCGTTGTTCGGCTGGGCGATCTTCAGGTCGTGGAGGAGCTGCTGGAAGCGCTCGCGGTCCTCGGCCAGGTCGATGGCGTCGGGGCTGGTGCCCAGGATCGGGATGCCGGCCTGCTCCAGCGCGTTGGCCAGCTTCAGCGGGGTCTGGCCGCCGAACTGGACGATGACGCCGAGCAGGGCGCCCTTGGTCTGCTCGACCGCCAGCAGCTCCAGCACGTCCTCGGCCGTCAGGGGCTCGAAGTACAGGCGGTCGGAGGTGTCGTAGTCGGTGGAGACGGTCTCGGGGTTGCAGTTGACCATGATCGACTCGATGCCGACCTGATCCAGCGCGAAGGCCGCGTGGCAGCAGCAGTAATCGAACTCGATCCCCTGGCCGATCCGGTTGGGACCGCCGCCGAGGATGACGGCCTTCTTGCGGTCCGACGGCTCGCTTTCGCAATCCGGCAGCTGGCCCAGGGCGCCCGTCTCGTAGGTCGAGTACATGTAGGGCGTGTCGGCGCGGAACTCGCCGGCGCAGGTGTCGATGCGCTTGAACACCGGGCGCACGCCGTGGGCGTGGCGCTGGCCGCGGACCTCGGCCTCGGTGAGGTTGGTCAGCTTGGCCAGGCGGGCGTCGGAGAAGCCCATGGCCTTCAGGCGGCGGAACTCGGCGGCGTTGTTGGGCAGGCCGCCAGCGCGGACCAGGCCCTCCTGGCGGACGATCTCGGCCAGCTGGCGCAGGAACCACGGTTCGTACGAGCAGGCGGCGTTGATCTCCTCGACCGTCAGGCCGTGGCGGAAGGCCTGGGCGATGACGCGCAGACGGTCCGGGGTGGGGTTGCCCAGGGCGCGGACCACGGCGGCCTTGCCGGTGTCCGGATCCTCGGCGCCCTCGATCTCCACGTCGTCCAGGCCGGTCAGGCCGGTCTCCAGGCCGCGCAGGGCCTTCTGCAGGCTTTCGGCGAAGGTGCGGCCGATGGCCATGACTTCACCCACCGACTTCATGGAGGTGGTCAGGTACGGCTCGGAGCCCGGATACTTCTCGAAGGCGAAGCGCGGGATCTTGGTGACCACGTAGTCGATGGACGGCTCGAACGAGGCCGGCATGGCGCCGCCGGTGATGTCGTTGGCCAGTTCGTCCAGGGTGTAGCCCACGGCCAGGCGGGCGGCGACCTTGGCGATCGGGAAGCCGGTGGCCTTGGACGCCAGGGCCGAGGAGCGCGACACGCGCGGGTTCATCTCGATGACGACCATGCGGCCGTCCTTGGGGTTCAGGGCCCACTGGACGTTGGAGCCGCCGGTCTCGACGCCGATCTCGCGCAGCACGTCGATGCTGCCCTTGCGCATCCGCTGATATTCCTTGTCGGTCAGCGTCAGGGCCGGGGCCACGGTGATGGAGTCGCCCGTGTGGACGCCCATCGGGTCGATGTTCTCGATCGAGCAGACGATGATGCAGTTGTCCGCCTTGTCGCGGACGACCTCCATCTCATACTCTTTCCAGCCCAGGACGCTCTCTTCGATGAGCACCTCGGTGGTGGGGGACAGGTCGAGGCCGCGCTCGACGATCTCTTTGAATTCCTCGACGTTGTAGGCGATGCCGCCGCCGGTGCCCGCCAGGGTGAAGGACGGGCGGATGATCGCCGGCAGACCCACGAAGTCGAGGCCGTCCATGGCCTCCTCCATGGTGTGGGCCGCCTTGGAGCGGGGGCTTTCCAGACCCAGCTTGTCCATGGCGTCGCGGAATTTCTGACGGTCCTCGGCCTTGTCGATGACCTCGGCCTTGGCGCCGATCATCTCAACCTTGAACTTGGCCAGAACGCCTTGCTCTTCGAGAGCCAGAGCGGTGTTCAGCGCCGTCTGGCCGCCCATGGTGGGCAGCAGGGCGTCGGGGCGCTCTTTCTCGATGATCTTGGCGACGATGTCGGGGGTGATCGGCTCGATATAGGTCGCGTCCGCCACGTCCGGATCAGTCATGATCGTGGCCGGGTTCGAGTTGACCAGGATGATGCGGTAGCCCTCGGCGCGCAGGGCCTTGCAGGCCTGGACGCCGGAGTAGTCGAACTCACAGGCCTGGCCGATGACGATCGGGCCCGCGCCGATGATCAGGATGGACTTGATGTCTGTGCGTTTGGGCATGTCGTTCTCGCGCGCAAGGGCGGTCGCGCGGCGGCGCGCCCGTCCCCTAGGTCAGATTGCAGGTTAAGGGGGTCGTTTAGAGACGTGTGACCCCGGGCGCAAGAACGCAAAATCAGGAAAGATGATGAACGCGCGTTCGCGCTGTCATCGCGGGTCGGGCGCGGGCCCCGGCGTCGCAGGGGGCGGAGCCTCCAGCGGCTTGAAGGCCTGGCCTGAGCGGCCGGCCTCGAACCCGCGCTGGAAAAGGTCGCGCATGTTCTCGGTGCTGAAGTCCAGGCTCGACGCTTCAGCGTTGTCAGGGATGGCGGTGTAGCGCAGGGTGGCGTTGTTTCGGTCGGCGAAGCCCTGGGCGACCAGCAGGTTGGCCTTGGTCTGCGACCGGCTCATGGCGTTGTAGGACCGGCCGAGGATGGCCATGGTCTTGCCCTTGGTGAAGCCGAAGGTGGGGCCGACCTTGCCATTGACCACCACGTAAAGCTCGCCCGGCCGCATCCGGTCCGGGGCCCGCCACAGGTTCATGGATTCGGGGATGAAGAAGAACGGCACGGTGACGCCGCCGTCCACGTGCATCTCCGACACCGCGCGGCCGGCGCCCTGAACGGGAATCACCGCCGGCGGGAAGACGCCGGGGATGGAGGCCGAGGCCACGAGCACGGTGCTGAACAGTTCGACCGAGGCCGCTTCATTGCCCGGACGCTCGGCCGAGATGGCGATCTCGCCCATGTCCCAGATCACCGTCTCCTCGGTGTCGAGGTTGGTGGTGGCGACCAGCAGGCGGCGACCCTTGCGGTGCTCGGCGGCCACGGCGCGCAGCAGCTCTGCGTCCACATGCTTTTCGACCAAGTGCTTGAGGGGCTGCACCCGGAACAGGCTGGGCAGGAACAGGGCGCCCAGGCGGCCGCTGGTCAGGTTCGCGGCCTCGCCATCGGTGTAGGCGGCCCTCAGCTCGTCATCCCATTTTGAGCCGAGGAAGGCGAAGGGGGCGGTCAGGGCGCCGGTGCTGACGCCGGTGACCACATCGAAGTCGGGGCGCGAGGCGCTCTGGGTCCAGCCGACGATGATCCCGGCGCCATAGGCCCCGTTGGCCCCGCCGCCGGAGATGGCCAGGGCCTTCACTCCATGCAGGAAGCGTTGAGAGCTCTGGGCGCGGAAGCGGTCGACGAAGGCGAGCCCGGCGGCGGCGTCGTTGCCGTTGAAGCGCAGCCCCTCAAGCCCGGTGGGCGCCTGGACCGATCGCAAGTCGGCGTTGGTGAAGGGTTCGCGGGAGATGCTGCCGCAGGCGGCGAGGATCATCGCCGCCGCGCTCAGGGCCAATATCTTCCGGAACACGACCATGGCGGGCATTTCGCTCAGCCAGGCCCTATCCCGCAAGGGATTCCTACTTGGGAAGCCAGGCGTTCGGCTCGACCAGCTTGAAGCCTGGAGTCTCGCTCACGCACTGGCGCAGCAGGTGGGCGTGGCCCGCGCCGTAGATGACGACGATGCGGTCGCCGGGCTTGGCCGACTGCAGCATGCGGGCGCAGATCTTGAAGTTGCGCTCGTACCAGCCGGTCAGCAGGGCGGCGCCGGGCTGGTCATCCCCGCCGCCGATCAGGCCGATCTGGCGGTAGAAGTCATGATCCGCCTTGATCGCCGCGGGCGTGTTCATTTGGCGTAGAACTGCGGAGGTTCCGCCCTTGGCGAACAGGGCCTCGCGCGCCTTCATCTCCGCGTCGGTCTTGGCGCGATGGGCGTCGAGCATGGGCTTCTGACCGTGGGCTTCGGCGTAGGCCATGACCGGGCCGTAGGGGAACTGGCCGTCCACATCGACGCCCTCGATGGCGGCGCCGGTCTGCTTGGCCAGGCGATAGCCCAGCTGGACCACCTCGTTACGCTCGCTGCGGTGACCCTTGAGGCCGTCCTGCTGATACTGTGCGTAGCGCTCGGCGGTGACCTTCTGCGGCCATTCAACGGCGATGCGGGTCGGCTTGAACTTCGCCAGGGCGTCGACCGTCTTGACCACGCCGGCCTGTTGCTTAGGCGACAGCACGTCTTCGAACTTGGCGTTGGAGATGTCCGCCCCTGGATTGGCCATGTGGAACGTGCCGACGACCATCACCTCGACCGGCTTGGCCGCCGGTTCAGCGGCGTGCGCCGGCAAGGTGGCGGCGGCCAGGGCGGCGCCGGAAATCCAGCCGGCGATGGCGCAAGCGATCAGTCGTTTCGTGCGGTAGGTCAGGTTCATATGCACCTGATCGCCTGACCAAACGCCGGAATCCAGTGAACTTTCGGAAAGGTCGGCGAACGCCGGTCTCACCAGCTCCAGTCGGCCGCGCTGGTCTTGCAGCCGCCGTCGTTCCAGCCTTTCCAGGCCCGACCGCGCACGACCTGGCCGGTGGCGGCCCCGGTCGGCTCGCCGTTGGACAGGGCCAGGCCGCCGTTGACCACCACGTCGCGGACGCCGACGGCGAACTGCTGAGGCTTCTCGTAGGTGGCCTTGTCGGCGACGGTCGCCGGATCGAAGACCACCAGGTCGGCGTAGTAGCCGGCCTTCAGCAGGCCCCGATCGCGTAGGCCCAGGTTGTGGGCCGGCAGGCTGGTCATTTTGCGCACGGCGTCGGGCAGGGTGAGGGCCTTGTCCTCGCGCACGTACTTGCCCAGCAGGCGGGCGACATTGCCGTAGGCGCGGGGGTGGGTGGAGGATTTCAAGAACACCCCCTCCGGCGCCAGGGCGGCGGCGTCGGAGCCGAAGCTCATCCAGGGCAGGGCGGTCTGGCGGCGGACATTGTCCTCGCTCATCAGGAAATAGACCACCTGCACGCGGCTGCCGTCGGCGATGATCAGGTCGATGATCGCGTCCTCCGGGCTGACGCCGCGCTCCTTGGCGACATCGGCCAGGGTGCGGCCGGTGAGGGGCTTCAGCGCCTCCGACCGGAAGCCGACCAGCAGGGTCCCTTCGGCCCCGGCGTGGCGGTAGAGGCTTTCAAAGTCCGGCTTCTCGGCCCGCATCTCCTTCAGCACCCGGGCGCGGGTCTCGGGATTCTTCAGCCGCTCGATCCAGGCTTCGCGGCCGCCGGCCTGGACCCAGGTGGGCATGGCGGCGTCGAAGCCGGTGGAGCCGGCGGTGTAGTTGTACATGTTGGCGGTGATGCGCTGGCCCTTGGCGCGGGCGGCCTCCACGCGGGCGATCACCGTGTCCAGCTTGGACCAGTTCTCCCGGCCGGCGGCCTTCAGGTGCCAGATCTCGGCCGGGGCGCCGGAGCGGCGGCTGATCTCGATCAGTTCGTCCACGGCCTCGACCAGGCGGTCCCCCTCGCTGCGCATATGGGACAGGTAGATCCCGCCGCAGCGGCCGGCCTCGGTCACCAGGGCGACCAGTTCATCCGTCTCGGCATAGGTCCCCGGCGCGTAGATCAGGGAGGAGCCGATGCCGAGAGCTCCATCCTCCATGGCCTGGACGACGATCCGGCGCATCTGGGCCAATTGTTCAGGCGTCGGATCCACGTCGCCTTCGCCCAGGACCATGACCCGGGGCTGCTCTGCCCCCAGCATGGAGGCGACGTTGGGGGCGATGCCGCGCTTGGTCAGGCCGGAGAGGTATTCGTCCAGGCTGCTCCACCAGATGTCGTACTTGATGTCGCCCTGGCGCGATTGCTCCGCCGCCTTCATGGCCGGGGTGAGGGGACCCATGGAGGAGCCTTCGCCCATGACTTCCAGCGTCACGCCCTGCTTCAGGTCGGACAGGCCGCGGCCGTCGGCGATCAGGCTGTCGGTGGCCCAGCTGAGCATGTTGATGAAGCCGGGGGAGACGGCGAGGCCCTTGGCGTCGATTTCCTTCGTCCCCGCGCCGGGCGCCTTGGGCCCCACATAGACGATCCGCTCGCCCTTGACCGCCACGTCGCCAGTGAAGGGCGCGCCGCCGGAGCCGTCGATCACCGAGCCGCCCCGGATCACCAGGTCATAGGCGGGAGCGGCGAGGGCGGAGGTGCTGAGAAGGGCTGAGAGCGTTAGGGCGGCCAGTGTCGGAAAACGAGGGAACTTCGTCATTTCGGCTGTCGCGGACCTCTGCCATCAGGGACTGGAAGGAGACCCTACCCATGCTCAGCCTGCGTCCCAACTGCGAATGCTGCGACCGCGACCTGTCGCCGGAAAGCCTGGAGGCGCGCATCTGCACGTTCGAATGCACTTTCTGCGCCGACTGCGCGGACAATCGGCTGGGCGGGGTGTGCCCGGGGTGTTCGGGAGAGCTGGTGCGGCGGCCCGTGCGTCCGGCGGCGAAACTGGCGCGGTTCCCGGCATCGACGGCGCGGGTGGTGAAGAACCACGGGGCTTGTGCGGCTTAGATTTTTCTCCTCCCCCGCCTGCGGGGGAGGGGGACCACGAACTGGTGGAGGCGGCGTCCGCAAGCGCAGAGCTCCGTCCGCGCCCCCTCCGTCTCGTCGCTGCGCGACGATCCACCTCCCTATACGCTTCGCTACCGGGCGGGAGAGGAGAGTTACTCCTCCAGATGCGCCAGCCAGGCCGGCATGTCGGCCAGGGTCTCCAGCTGGGCGTAGCGGGGATGATCCGTCGGAGCCTCTGCAGCTTCGTGCGCCCAGACCAGCGGATAGGGAATCAGGGCGGCGTAGCTGCCGGCCTCCAGCGCGGGAAGGATGTCCGAGCGCACGGAGTTGCCGGCCATGGCGGCTTGCTCCGGACCCGTGCCGTGGCGGGAGAAGACGCGGCGATAGGTGTCGGCGTCCTTCTCGCTGACGATCTCGACGGCGGCGAAGTGGTCGCCGAGGCCCGAGGCGGCCAGTTTCTGCTCCTGATGCAGCAGGTCGCCCTTGGTGATCAGGACCAGGCGGTACTGCTCGGCCAGGGTGGCCACGGCGGCCTCCACCCCCGACAGGGGCTCCATGGGATGGGCCAGCAGGTCGCGGCCTGCGGCGAGGATTTCGCTGATCACCCGGTTTGAGACCTTGCCCCCGCTGAGCTCCAGCGCGGTCTCGATCATCGACAGGGTGAAGCCCTTGGCCCCGTAGCCGTAGAGGCGAAGGTTGCGCTTCTCCACCTCGGCCAGGCGCGATTCCAGGGTCGCTTCCTCGGCGCAGTCGGACATCAGGTCCACAAACCGCTTGTGGGTCAGGCGGAACAGGGTCTCGTTGTGCCAGAGGGTGTCGTCGGCGTCCAAGCCGACTGTGGTGATGGGCATGGAAGGCTCCAGATCGGAGCGGGGTGATAGCGCAGGGCGAACTCGACGTCATCCACGCCCGTTTCACCGGTTGACCCGGCCGACCACAGCCCGTAATGACGCGCCCGTTTGCCGGCGGGCGAGGGGTGGCCCTTCGCCCGCCGTTTTGCGACCATGACCCCACAGGAGAATGTCCCATGTCGATCGAGCTGCTGCCTGGGGTGACGGGGGTTCTGGTTCTGGCGGACGGCACGGTCCTGCAAGGGATCGGCGTCGGCGCGGCCGGCGAGGCCCTCGGCGAGGTGTGCTTCAACACCGCCATGTCGGGCTATCAGGAGATCCTGACCGACCCGTCCTACATGTCGCAGATCGTCGCCTTCACCTTCCCGCACGTGGGCAATGTGGGCACGAACCTCGAGGACATCGAGCAGATCGGCGGCTCGTCGGACACCTCGGCCCGCGGCGCGATCTTCCGCGACGCTCCGACCGATCCGGCCAACTGGCGCTCCGAATCGACCCTGGCGGCTTGGATGGAGCGCCGCGGCGTCGTCGGCCTGGCCGGCGTCGACACCCGCGCCCTGACCCGCCTGATCCGCGAAAAAGGCATGCCGCACGGCGTCATCGCCCACAGCCCGAACGGCGAGTTCGACATTCCCGCCCTGCAGAAGAAGGCCGCCGAATGGACCGGCCTGGTGGGCCTGGACCTGGCCAAGGACGCCTCCACCCGCCAGTCGTTCGAATGGACCGAGACCGAATGGTCGTGGCCGGAAGGCTACGGCAAGGTCGAGGCGCCGAAGTACGACGTGGTGGTCATGGACTTCGGCGTGAAGCGCAACATCCTGCGCTCGCTCGCCCAGGTCGGCGCCCGCGTGACGGTGGTCCCCGCCGACACGTCGGCCGAGGACATCCTGGCCCGCAACCCGGACGGCGTCCTGTTGTCCAACGGCCCGGGCGATCCGGCGGCGACTGGCGAGTACGCCGTGCCTGAAATCCAGAAGCTGGTGGAGAGCGGCAAGCCGGTGTTCGGCATCTGCCTCGGCCACCAGATGCTGGCCCTGGCCCTGGGCGCCAAGACGGTGAAGATGGAGCAGGGCCACCACGGGGCCAACCACCCGGTGAAGGACCTGACGACCGGCAAGGTCGAGATCGTGTCCATGAACCACGGCTTCACCGTGGAGCGCGAAACCCTGCCGGCCCCGGTGAAGGAGACTCACGTCTCCCTGTTCGACGGCACCAACGCCGGCATCGAACTGTCCGGCAAGCCGGTGTTCAGCGTCCAGCACCACCCGGAAGCCAGCCCCGGGCCGACGGACAGCCTCTACCTGTTCGAACGCTTCGCCGAGAACATGGACAAGGCGAAGGCCTGAGTTCTTCCAAGGCTTGGCGGTGTGAGCGGCCAACCATAAGGTGGGCCGTGACGCCAACTCGCCCTCAATTCTGATGCGCTTCGACGACCGCTTCCTCGAGGAGATCAAGTCGCGCGTCCGTCTGTCGGACGTGATCGGCAAGTCCGTGAAGCTGAAGCGTCAGGGGCGGGAGTTCGTCGGCCTGTCGCCGTTCTCCAAAGAGAAGAGCCCGTCCTTCTTCGTCAATGACGACAAGGGCTTCTTTCACGACTTCAGCTCCGGCAAGCACGGCGACCTGATCGCCTTCTTCCAGGAGACCGAGCGTCTGACCTTCGTCGAGGCGGTGGAGCGCCTGGCCGCCGAGGCGGGGGTGCCCATGCCGGAGCCGGACGCCCAATCGGCCCAGCAGGAGGAAAAGCGAAAGAGTCTCACCGACTGGATGGACCAGGCGGCCAAGTGGTTCGAGGCCGAGCTGCGCCGCCCGGTGGGCGCCGCGGCGCGGGCCTATCTGGAAAAGCGCGGCCTGCCCGAGAGTGAATGGAAGCGGTTCGGCCTGGGCTTTTCGCCGCCGGGCCGCACGGCGCTGAAGGACTACCTGATCGCCAAGGGCGCCCGGCCCGGCGATCTGGTGGACGCCGGCCTGCTGATCGCGCCGGAGGACGGCGGCGCGCCCTATGACCGGTTCCGCGACCGCATCATCTTTCCCATCGCCGACGCGCGGGGAAAGATCGTCAGCTTCGGCGGGCGGGCCATGGACCCGGAGGCCCGGGCCAAATACCTGAACGGGCCGGAGACCAGCCTCTTCCACAAGGGGCGGCTGCTGTACGGTTTGCCGGAGGCCCGCAAAATCCTGCACGCCGGCCAGGCCGGGGGCGGTGACGCCGCCCTGGTGGTGGTCGAGGGCTATATGGACGTGATCGCCTGCCAGCGGGCGGGGATTTCGGCCGTGGCGCCGTTGGGCACCGCCCTGACCGAGGAGCAGATGGAGGTGCTGTGGCGCCTTCATCCGGAGCCCACCCTGTCCTTCGACGGTGACAAGGCCGGCCAGCGCGCCGCCAGCCGCGCCATCGACCGGGCCTTGCCGCTGCTCAAGCCCGGGCGGAGCTTCCGCTTCTCGGTGGTGGAGGGCGGCAAGGACCCCGACGACGTGCTGCGCGAGCAGGGCGCGGCGGCGCTGAAGAGCCAGCTGGCCAACACCACGCCGTTCGTGGAGGCGCTGTTCACGCGCGAGAAGGACGCCGAGCCGCTCGACACGCCCGAGCGCAAGGCGGGGCTGAAGCAGCGCCTGCGCGCCGCCGCCCAGACCATCGCCGACAAGGACCTGGCCCAGGCCTATCGCGACGATCTGCTGGAGCGGCTGGATGCGCTGCTGGGGCGTGACGCGCCCAAGGCGCGCCCGGCCTGGCAGCCGCGCGCACCGTATGAGGGTGGCCGCGGCGGCGCCTGGAAAAAGGGGCAGCCGCCGCTGCTTCCGCCGACGCCGCAGGGTCTCGCCGCCGCCGAGCGGCTGGCCAATTCGCTCGATCCCCTGGCCGCCGCCCTGGCCAAGGGCGCGCTGGAGGATCCGCACCGGCTGGACGACCATCTGGAGGATCTGCCCACCAAGGGGTTCGGCGATCCGGCTTTGAGGGACCTCGCCAACGAGCTGACAAGCGTGCGTCTTGAAGCAGAAGGCCTTGACTCGGAGGGACTCGCACGCCATCTGCGAACACGTGGGTTTGCCGCGCTTTTGACTGACATCGACCGGGCCGCCGCCGCATCGGGCGCGCCCTTCCTGAAACAGGATGTCACGATCGAGGCCGCCAGGTCCCAGTGGTCGCACGCTTTGTCGGTTCTGAACCGTCTGGCTGCGCTCGAGGAAGCCGTCAGCTCCGCCAAGGGTCGCCTTGGGGGACGTTCCGACATGGAGGCTTTCGAGCGCTTGAAGACGGAGCGGGACAATCTCAAGCGCGCGGTCCGCTCGGGCAGCCTGTGGTCTGAAGCGATCTGAGCCCGAAACGACGCGACCTAACGCCTCATAAGGATTTTTTCGGCGCCGCAATTGCACATATGCGCGGCGACGAATTCGGAGACCTAGATGACTGCTCAAACGGCCGAGACGGAAACTGCGGACGCCCCGGAAAAGGACGGCCCGCTACTCGACCTCACCGATGCCGGCGTAAAGAAGTTCATCAAGCAGGCGAAAGCCCGCGGCTACGTCACGATGGACGAGCTGAACAAGGTGCTGCCGTCGGAGGAAGTGACCTCCGAGGCCATTGAAGACACCCTCGCCATGCTGAGCGAGATGGGCGTCAACGTGGTCGAGGCCGAGGAAGACGCCGAGGGCCAGGAAGGCGGCGAAGTCGCCAACCGCGAGGAAAGCGCCGTCGTCACCACCGACGACAAGCCCGCCTATGACCGCACCGACGACCCCGTGCGCATGTACCTGCGCGAAATGGGCTCGGTGGAGCTGCTGTCGCGCGAGGGCGAAATCGCCATCGCCAAGCGCATCGAGGCCGGCCGCGACACCATGATCCGCGGGCTGTGCGAAAGCGCCCTGACCTTCGAAGCCATCATGGTGTGGCGCGAAGAGCTGGGCAGCGGCCGCATCCTGCTGCGCGAGGTCATCGACCTTGAGCAGACCTATGGCGGCGAAAAGGGCGGGCTGCCGACCGAAGGCGCGCCGGCTGAAGGCGAAGCCGAGGAAGAGGCCGAAGAGGGCGCCGAAGCCGCCGCCGAGGGCGAAGGCGAGAGCGATGACGACTTCGACGACGGCGCCGGCCCGACCGTCAGCGCCATGGAGGCCGAGCTGCGCGAAGGCGTCATGGCGACCCTGGACGCCATCGCCTCGGAGTTCGAAAGCTTCCGCCGCCTGCAAGAGAAGCTGGTCGAGAGCCGCCTGCGCGGCGAGGACCTGTCGGCCGCCGACCGCAAGGCCTATGAGGCCGCCACCAGCGCCATCGTCGGCAAGCTGAAGACGTTGAAGCTGAACAACAACCGCATCGAGGCCCTGGTCGACCAGCTCTATGCGATCAACAAGCGCCTGGTGGGCCTGGAAGGCCGCCTGCTGCGCCTGGCCGACAGCTACGGCATCAGCCGCTCGGAGTTCCTCAAGGCCTATTTCGGCCAGGAGCTGAACCCGAACTGGGCCGAGACGGTGAAGACCATGGGCGTCCGCTGGACCAAGTTCAGCGAGAACGACGGCAGCCAGATCGGCGACATCCGCCAGGAGATCGCGGCGCTGGCCACCGAGACCGGCGTGCCGATCGACGACTACCGCCGCATCGTCCAGACCGTGCAGAAGGGCGAGCGCGAGGCCCGTCAGGCCAAGAAGGAGATGGTCGAGGCCAACCTGCGCCTCGTGATCTCCATCGCCAAGAAGTACACCAACCGCGGCCTGCAGTTCCTGGACCTGATTCAGGAAGGCAACATCGGCCTGATGAAGGCGGTGGACAAGTTCGAATACCGCCGCGGCTACAAGTTCTCGACCTACGCCACCTGGTGGATCCGTCAGGCGATCACCCGCTCGATCGCCGACCAGGCCCGGACCATCCGCATCCCGGTCCACATGATCGAGACGATCAACAAGATCGTCCGCACCAGCCGCCAGATGCTGCACGAGATCGGCCGCGAGCCGACCCCGGAGGAGCTGGCCGAAAAGCTCGCCATGCCGCTGGAGAAGGTGCGCAAGGTCCTGAAGATCGCCAAGGAGCCGATCTCCCTCGAAACCCCGATCGGGGACGAAGAGGACAGCCACCTGGGCGACTTCATCGAGGACAAGAACGCCGTCCTGCCCATCGACGCGGCGATCCAGAGCAACCTGCGCGAGACCACCACCCGCGTCCTGGCGTCCCTGACGCCGCGCGAGGAACGCGTCCTGCGCATGCGCTTCGGCATCGGCATGAACACCGACCACACCCTTGAGGAAGTGGGCCAGCAGTTCAGCGTGACCCGCGAACGCATCCGTCAGATCGAGGCGAAAGCCCTGCGGAAGCTGAAGCACCCGTCACGGAGCCGGAAGCTGCGCAGCTTCCTGGACAGCTAGGACGGAAACGAAAACGCCCCGGAGACGATCTCCGGGGCGTTTTTGATTCAGGGTCTCACCACCCCATCCGGCCCATGCGGCGCATGCCTGTCCACGTCATCCTCGTCCAATCCGCCCCGTCCGTGATCGTTGGCGGCGAAGGTGCGGGGGATGGACAGGTCAGCGGGGTCCTTGGTCTTGAAGGTTCCCACCAGGTCGGCGCTGGCGATGGTCTCGGCCTTCAGGGCGTTGAGGAGGTCGGGCAGGGGGGTGTTGGGGCCCATGCCGAGGCGCTTGCCCAGGGCGAAGAGCTGGAAGTGGTAGCGGTGGAGGCCGTGACCGGCGGGCGGCCGGGGGCCGAACCAGGCGTTGTGGCCGTGGCCGTTCTTGCCCTGGATCGGGCCGACGGGGCTTTGCGGATAGGGGCCTTCCATGACGCCGCGATGCAGCTCGGTCGCCGTGCCGGGGATGTCCCAGATCATCCAGTGGACGAAGGGCGCGTCGCCGGGAGCGTCGGGGTCCTCGACGATCAGGGCGAAGCTTTCGGCCTCCAGCACCGGGTTCCAGGCCAGGGGCGGGGAGAGGTTGTCCTCGTCGGCGCTGTAGAGCGCGTCGATGCGGCCGTCGTCGCCGATGGCGGGGGAGGTCAGGACAAGGGCGCCGGCCATGCGCGGCTGGACCGCCTGGATGGCGAGCGGCGCGCGGGCATGTTGCGGGGGCTTGGACTGAGCCATGGCGTGGTCTCTCGTGCTTGCGGCTGGAACCCTGGAAGAACCCCTGGCGGAGCTTCCGGCTCCAAGCTTGGCCATGCGACGAAATGCGTGCGCTTCAAAACAATTATAGGTTGTTTTTCTCGGAGCGATCACGCAATCTGCACGAGTCGGAGACTTGTTGAGCTCTTGCAGCAGTTGATCCCCCTACGGCTGCGTGACGACCGACGAGGGCGGCGCCGAAAGGCGTCGCCCTTTTCGTTGGGGGGATTCAGCTTGGGTCCCCGCCTGCGCGGGGATGAGCGGATTGGGCCCTTAGGCGGCGAGGGTCTCGCCGTCTCTTCTTGCCCTTAGGCGGCGAGGGCCTCGCCGCCGTGGCTGCAATAGTAGGTCTTCAGCCATTCGGCCGCGTCGGCCGAGGGGGTGGCGATCTGGGCGCTGTCGTGGCGGATCAGCAGCTCGGCGCCAGGCTTCAGGGGCGCGGGCAGGCTTTCATAGGCCTCGCGCGCGGCCGTGGCGTTGTTGAGTTCGAGCACGAAGGCGTCGAGGAGTTGACGCTGTCGCATGGGAGGTCTGGCCCTGGCTGTTGCACTTGCACGACGACCTTACGACAGCATGATGAACGCAAGATGAGCGAGCGGTCAGGCTGTCGCAGCGGCTAGGCGCCGCAGGGCGGGCGGTGAATACTGACGCCGCCGCTCCGCGTTTTGTGAGGATGCCCATGCGCCCCCTGAACCTGCTTTATGTCGATGACGACCCCGACATGCACGATCTGGCCGGCGCGGCCCTGGCGCTTGATCCCGAAATGACCATCACCTTCGCCTCCTCGGGCGAGGAGGCGCTGTCGATCCTGAGCCGTTTTCACCCCGACGGCGTGCTGCTGGACCTGGTGATGCCGGGGATGGACGGGCTGACTGTGCTGGAGGAGATGCGCAAGATGCCGGGCCACGCGGAGACGCCGGTGGTGTTCGTCACCGGCCACTCCCACGCGGTGACCTTGCAGGAACTGCGCGCCCTGGGCGGCAAGGGGGCGGTGACCAAGCCGTTCGACCCCCGGTTTCTGGCCAAGAACGTGCGGATGTTCCTGGGGGCCTGATCTCCTCCCCCGTTTCACGAGGGAGGATAAGTCACCCGATCGCCACGATCTCCACCTCCGAACCCGCGACCATGGCCTCGTCGCCCACGGCCTTGCCGAGCACGGCCTGGGCCAGGGGTGAGACGTAGGAGACCGCGCCGTTGGCCGGGTCGGCCTCGTCCTCGCCGACGATGCGGAAGGTCTGACGGCGGCCGTCCTCGCGGTCGAAGGTGACCGTGCCGCCGAAGGTGACCACCTGGGCGTCGGGCGTGGGCTCGACCAGCTGGGCGCTGGCGCGACGGGCCGACCAGTAGCGCAGGTCGCGGGTGGCGCGGGCGATGGCGGTGCGGTCGCTGCTCACGTCGCCGGCGGACTGGGCGGCGGTGTAGGCGGCGCGGGCCTCGGCCAGCTCAGCCTCGATCCGGTACAGGCCTCGGGGCGTGACAAGATTGGCGTGGGGCGAGATCGGGCGATCCGGCAGATCCGCCGCCGTGGCCTCGTAATCCTCTTCCCGCGTGAAGGCGACGCTCATGGTTTCTCACTTTTATTCAGACGCGCACGGCGCGTTCGAAGGTCCAGGCTGAACGGCTCAGGCGGCCCGTCGTTGCAGGCTTTGAGCTTCACTGTGCGTTGAAACGCAAGGCCTTTTGCGTCTGCTCAAGCTTTGTCCGGATATCGGCGTCTGCGCCATTTAGGCCACACCGAAACCTGGCGGCGGTGCGTTGTGCTGCCCATTCGACCTCTCCGATCGGCGGAGGCGGTCGGTCAGTAAACGGGTTTACGCATGAAGCACCTCCTCCTCACCGCGGCCGCCCTGGCGGCTCTTGGCGCCGGCTCAGCGGCGAACGCCCAGTCCGCGCGCGACTGGTCCGGCGGCTATGTGGGCGCCCAGATGGGGTGGGGGCAGCGCGCCAACGCCGAGGGCGAGCGGCTGGTGTTCGACACCGACCTGGACGGCCAGTTCGACGACACGGTCCGCACCGCCGCCGGCGCTGACGCCTTCTCGCCCGGCTCCTGCGACGGCGTGGCGCGCGGCGCGGCCCGCGGGGCCGGCTGTACGGGCGACAAGGACAGCAACTTCGAGTTCGGCGCCCGCGCCGGCTATGACTGGCAGTTCGGCAACTGGGTGGTGGGCGGCGTCGCCGAAGTCACCCGCCTGAACCTGGACGACGATGTCACCAGCTTCTCGACCACGCCGGCCTTCTACACCTCCACCCGCGAGTTGAACGGCTGGGGCGCCCTGCGGGCGCGCGGCGGCTACGCCATGGGCGACAACCTGCTCTACGCCACGGCCGGCGTCGCCTGGGCCGAGATGCGCGACCGCTTCACCACCAGCAACGGGGCCAACAGCTTCACCGTCACCGGCGATGACAAGTGGGTCACCGGCTATCAGGTCGGCGGCGGTTATGAGCGCAAGCTGACCGACGATGTCTCGTTGGGGGTGGAGTACCTCTACAGCAACTTCGATGAAGGCACGGCCACGACGCGCGCGGGGGGACCGGCCCCGGCCGGGAATCCGTTCCTGCTGGTCAACAGCGCGGGCACGGACATGCGTCGCTCCAAGGACATGACGCAGATCCACTCCGTGCGGATGACCGCCAGCTATCGGTTCTGATCGAGGGGCCGGGCCCGGCGTCTCACGTCGGGCCCGGCGCCTAGCGTCTTGGTCGGCGGCCCCGCAGGCGCCATTGTGCGCCCACGCAATCTTGGAGGCCGCATGTCCGCCACCCGCACGACGTTTCTCTCACTCGCCGCTCTCGCCACGCTTGGCGTGGGCGCCGCCCAGGCGCAACCGGTGACCAAGATCACCGAACTGAAGCCGGCCGACCTGCCGTCGGCGGTGACGGCCCTGGTCAAGGGCACGGTGCCGGGCATCACCATTCTCGAGGCGCAGAAGAAGGAGCGCGAAGGGCGCATCTACTTCGACGTGGAGGGCAAGACGCCGGAAGGCGAGATCGAGCTCGACGTCATGCAGACCGGCGAGGGCGCCTATAGCGTGGTGGAGATCCAGCGCGACATCGCCTGGGCCGACGCCCCGACCGAGGTCCGCGCCGCGGCGGCCAAGGCCGAGAAGAAGGTCGAGCCGGTCCGCGTGATCGAAAGCAAGCAGACCGACGGCTCGGTGATCTACGAGCTGTTCGCGGCGGGCGTGCCGAAGGACCCGTCGCTGGAGATCATGGTCAAGGGCGGCCAGGTCTCCGTGCTCAAGGAGGTCTGGCCGCACTGACGGTCTCGGGGGGGGGCTAGGCCGCGATCGACAGCTCTCCCCACGGATGGTCCGGATAGTGCCGGGCCATCATGCGGTCCACATAGGCGACGAGGTTGCCGTAGCGCTCCGCCCGGCGGCGCAGCGGTCCGTCGAAGAAGGGCGTCAGCACTCCGGCCAGGGCGCCGAAGGCGGTGGCGTCCACCCCCGCCGGCTGGTCGCCCATCAAATAGGGTTTGCAGTCCAGCAGGGCCGACAAGGACTGCAGCGACCAGTCGCCCATGGCCAGGATCTCGTTCGGGGCGTGGCGGGCGACGCCCACTGACATCAGGTTGGCCTGGACCTTGTCCATGACCACGGCCCGCATCTCGTCGCGCTGCTGCGCCGGTAGATGGTCGAACCAGCGGCCGGGGCCTTTCTCGTAGTTCTCGGGGATCATGAAGCGGGCCCAGGCGGAGACCCAGCCGAAGTGGTTCTCGATCATCCGCTCGATGGCCCAGGCCTGGGCGCGCTGGGCGTTGGTGAGGCCTGCGTCCAGGTCGACGCCGTAGGTCTCCTCCATATGGACGCGGATAAAGGTGGAGTCGGCGATGATCCTGCCGCCGTCGTCGATGAAGGGCAGCTGGCCCTTGGGCGACATGTGGGGCGGGGCGCGGTGCTTCTCGTAGGCCAGGCCCGCCATCTGAAGCTGCACCTCGGTCTTGCAGGCATAGGGGCTGAATTCAGGCAGGCCGAAGCCTTCGCCGGCGCCATAGAGCTTGATCATCGCGGTCCCTCCATCGTCACGGCCCCCAAGCGGCGGCCGACGAGCTATTGCTACCGCCATCCTGCTGCCAGCATGCTGTCAGCATGGCTCAGCTAGAGGTTCGCCATGAGACGCGCGGAACGCCTTTTCCAGATCATCCAGATCCTTCGCCGGGCCCGCGGGCCGATCACGGCGGATGCGATCGCCGTGGAGCTGGAGACGTCCAAGCGCAGCGTCTATCGCGACATCGCGGCCCTGATGGGCCAGCGCGCTCCGATCCGGGGCGAGGCCGGCCTGGGCTATGTGCTTGAGGACGGATACGACATGCCGCCTTTGATGCTGACCCCGGACGAGATCGAGGCCGCCGTGCTGGGCGCCCAGTGGGTGGCCGGGCGGGGCGACCCGGCCCTGGCGCGCGCCGCCGAAGACCTGATCGCCAAGATCGCCAGCGCGGTGCCGGAGACCCTTCGGCCCCATGTGCTGGAGCCGGCGGGGAGGGCGTTCAATTCCTGGAACGTGCAGCAGGACTCCATAGACATGGGCCAGGTTCGCTCCTCCATCCGCACCGGCTGCAAGATCGTGCTGGACTATCGGGACGAGCAGGGACGGCCGACCCAGCGGACGATCTGGCCGGTGACGGTGGGCTACATGGAGACCGTGCGTCTGCTAATCGCCTGGTGCGAGCTGCGCGAGGATTTCCGCACCTTCCGCACCGACCGGGTGGCCGGCGCGCAGTTCCTCAATGAGCGCTTCCCGGAGCGGCCAGGCGTGCTGCGCACCAAGTGGCGGAAATACATGGACGCCGAGCGGCGTCGCAGGGCTTCCGCTTCGGGTGAAGGTTGCTAGGTTGAAAACAATCTCTGATTGTGGACCGCCTGATGAAGCCCTTCGTCCTGATCGCCGCTCTGTGGGCCGTGGCCGGCACGGCCTGCGCCAAGCCGGAGGAGGATGTCGCCCAGGCGATCAACGCCTGCTTCGCGGCGGTGATCGACGGGCGGCCGTTGAGCGACCTGACCCACGGGGCGACCTCGATCAAGCTCACCCATAACCCCACCGACTGCACCATCAGGGCCATGGACGGCGCGCCCGAAGCGCTGCGGGGGCAGGTGCTGGCGGCGATGCGGGCGAGGGTCGAGGGCTTCATCCCCGCGCAGACCCGCTGGGAGCCGATGGCCTATGGCCGGCGGGAGACCTTCTGCCTGCCGCCGGGCGGGCGTCATCTGTTCGTGCTGATCAGCACCGCCGAGCCGGACGCCAAAGGCACGCGCCTGATGGCGACGGTGCTGGAGTCGGCCAAAGCCGACCCGCGCTGCTATGCCGACAAAGGCGAGCAGCGGGCGATCATCAGGGATTACCTCAAGGTTCCGTAGGTGGCCGCCAGGCTGCGGAAGGTGGCGGCAAGACCCTCGCGCAGCTCCGGCGGCGACAACACTTCCGGCTTCGCGGACATGGAGGTGCGGCGCAAAGCGCTGGAGGCCTTCTATGGCGGGCCGGTCTGGCAGGCGAACCGAGACAACGACAATGTGTTGCTTCTGAAGCCGGTCGGGCCGGACTTCGACCTGGACCAACGGGCGCCGGTGGGGGCTGGCGGCGATGGTCCCGGCTTCGTGGCGGTGCATACCCACAATCTGAAGGCGCCGGCGGATGCGGCCTTCCTGCGCTTCTTCCGCACCGAGATGGAGCCCGTGCTGCAGGCGGCGGGCATCAATGTGCTCGCGCCCATGGCCACGGAGGCGAGCGCCAACACCTTTCCCCGCCTTCCGGTGCGCGAGAACCTGCCGTCCTTCGTCTGGTTCGCACGGTTCCCCGATGCTGCGGCCTATGACCGGGCCTTGGGCGACCTGGCCCGCAACCCCGATTGGACGAAGGCCGAGGCCCGTCTGGGGGGTGGCTGAAGCGGCTGGTGCAGCGCCTTCGCCTGACGCCGACGGGACGTTCACGGTTGCACGGTTGATCGCCGTCAGCCGGCGTAGCTGTACTCCGGGCGGCCATAGTCGCCCACGAGATCGACACGATAGGCCGAAGACCCGTCGGCGAGGTCGGTGAGGTAAGCCGCGTTGGAAAGTGCGTACATTCCAATGTCCGCTTTCTCAGCCTCAGCCAGCAACCAGCCGACCATGGCGGCCTTCGTTCCTACGCCGTTCGGACCGTCGCCTCCGTAGGATGCGAAATACTGCGCCCGCGACATGACCGCGCCATTGACGGTGAAGGTGGGATCCAGGATCGCCTGGACCTTCGCGTCGCTGGGTGTCCCGCCGAAAATCTCCGCGTAGGCGGATCGCGTTGCTTCGAAGAGGGTCTTGCCGCCGTACTCGGCTTCGAAAGCGGCGCGGCCTTCGCCAACCTTGCCCAGGTTGACGGCGAAGTTGATGTACCGGTTCTCCAGATTGAAGGACTGGTAGTAGGCCCCATTGATGTTGTTGGGGTTCGGGCCTGTCGGTGAGACGAGGTAGTCTAGGCCGCCTTCGGTGGGCGTTCCGTCAGTGAAGAACTGATAGCTGAGGGTAGCCACCGAGGTGGTGGCGTCGGCCGCCTGGACCACGATTTCATTCGCCCTTGCTTCACCCTCGGCGTCGCCCGCCGCGTAGGACAGGGCGGCGTCCAGAAAGACCGCACCAGCCTTGCCGTCCAACTGGGTCTGGCGCAGGACAGTCGTGACTTTCTGCGGGACTTCGGGATCGGCCGCCTTGAGCTCGTCCCGGGAGGCGTACAGCACCGTGTCGGCGAACTGGAAGACGCGGACGCCGATGTACAGGTCCGTGCCGTCTGGCGAGCCCACACGCTGGTCGATGAGGTAGAAGGCCGAGGCTTCCTGGCTGTCGCTGAGTTCGTAGTCTGTGGACTTGCCGGAAAGGCGCGCTGTCGCATTTCCGCCGTAGGCATAGACGCGATCGTCGCCGCCGCCAGCGATCACCAGGTCGAAACCTTCGTTCGCATAGATGTTGTCGTCGCCGTCACCCCCGTCGAGGATGTCGTCTCCGACCTCACCGTTGAGGAAATCGTTTCCGCCGCCGCCAATGATGCGGTCATCGCCCGCCCCAGCGTAGACGGTGTCGGCTCCCGAGCCGCCTACGAACCGGTCAGCGCCGGCGCCGGCGGATAGGGTCGCTCGCTCGATGTTGACAACCGAGCCGCCGCCAAAGGCTTGCGCCACCCCGGCGGCGCTGAGGCTGATGTCGATGTCGAGCGCCGCACTCATGTCATTGGCGTACAGGTGAGCGTGGTCGGAACCTAGGCCGCCGTCGATATGGTCGCCGCGCCAGCCGTAGAGGGAATCGTTTCCATCGCCGCCATCAAGGAAATCGACATCCGCATCGATGGTCGATCCATAGGGCGCATTGGCCCGGCCGCTCCAAAGGACGTCGTTTCCGCCACCGCCGTAAAGCCGGTCAGCGCCTTCACCCCCAGCGAGAACATCCGCGTAGATCCAGCCGGAGATGATGTCCGCGCCGGATCCGCCCGTGATGACGCCTGCCTCGATGTTCTTGAACCAGCCTCCTGGGAAGCCAGGCGTGTTAGGGATGACAATGACGGGAACACCAGCGGCGCTGGCGGCCACATCGATCTGAACGCCGCGCGTCAGCAAGCGCATGTCGAGGGTCAGGGTGTCGAACCCGGCGGAGCCGTCGATTTCGTCCTCGGGACCGCCTGTCAGGTAATCGTCGCCAAGGCCCCCGAAGAGGATGTCGCGCTCACCGGCTTCATCCACGGTGTTGAAGTGGCCGTAGAGCCTGTCGGCGCCGTCGCCGCCGTTCAGAACGTCCCTGCCCTCGCCGCCCCAAAGGGTGTCGCTGCCCGAGCCGCCGTTTAGCTGATCGTCGCCAAGGCCGCCGCTTAGATTGTCCTGCCCATCCAAGCCGTTCAGGAGATCCGCGCCGGCGAGGCCGTCAATCACGTCGTTCTCGGCGATGCCGCTCCGGTCGCCGTCGAGGCGATCGTCGCCCGAAGTTCCATAGATTGTGGCCACACACTTGCTCCAATTTGGCGGAGCGGCGGTATGTAGAATTAGAATGGAGCTGATTTAGGACGTGATCTTGTTCAATGGCTTAGCTTTCGGGATTTGTATTCCAGTGTGAGCTTTGCTTGGTATCTCTGGACAGCAGGCTAAGCTGCGGCTCCAGACGCCAGGGAGGCATGCGTATGACCGACGTCATGATCGGCTTGTCGGAAAAGCCGGAGGGCCTGCGCCTTGATCGCGCCAACCGTCACGGGATCATCGCCGGGGCGACGGGGACGGGGAAGACCGTCACCTTGCAGGTGCTGGCCCAGGGCTTTTCCGACGCCGGGGTGCCGGTGTTCACCGCCGACGTGAAGGGCGACCTGTCGGGCGTGGCGGCGGCGGGGGCGCCGAACGAGAAGATGCTGACCCGCGCCGCCGAGATGGGCGTGACCCTGGCGCCCGCCGCGGCGCCGGTGGTGTTCTGGGACCTGTTCGGGGAGAAGGGCCATCCGATCCGGGCCACCATCTCGGAGATGGGGCCGACCCTGCTGGCGCGGCTGTTCGACCTGAACGAGGTGCAGGAAGGCGTGCTGCACATCGCCTTCGAGGTTGCGGACCGCGAGGGGCTGCTGCTGCTGGATCTGGACGACCTGCAATCGGTGCTGGCCTATCTGGCGGAGAACGCCAAGGAGATCGGCCAGGTCTACGGCAATGTGGCGCCGGCCACGGTGGGGGCGTTGCAGCGTCAACTGCTGACCCTGCGCAACCAGGGCGGGGAGGCGTTCTTTGGCGAGCCGGCCCTGCGCCTGGTCGACCTGATGCGGACGGACCCCCAGGGGCGCGGCTATGTGAACGTGCTGGCCGCCGACAAGCTGATCGCCAGCCCGCAACTCTACGCCACCTTCCTGCTGTGGCTGATGAGCGAGCTGTTCGAGGAGTTGCCGGAGGTCGGCGATCCGGAGAAGCCGAAGCTGGTCTTCTTCTTCGACGAGGCGCACCTGCTGTTCCGCGATGCGCCGAAATCGCTGTTGCAGAAGATTGAGCAGGTGGTTCGCCTGATCCGGTCCAAGGGCGTGGGCATCTACTTCGTCACCCAGAACCCGGCCGACGTGCCGGACAGCGTTCTGGCCCAGTTGGGCAACCGGGTGCAGCACGCCCTGCGCGCCTACACCCCGTCCGAGCAGAAGGGGCTGAAGGCGGCGGCGGAGAGCTTCCGTCCCAATCCTGCCTTCGACACCGCAGAGGCGATCCAGAATCTGGGCGTGGGCGAGGCCCTGGTTTCGGTGCTGGACGAGAGGGGCGCGCCGACCGTGGTGGCGCGGACCAAGGTGCGGCCGCCGAACTCCCGCATCGGGCCGGCGACGCCCCTCGAACGCGATGACGTGCAGGCGCACAGCCCGGTGCGCGGGGTCTATGATGAGCCGATGAACCGTGTCTCCGCCCACGAGATGCTGCAGGACCGCGCGGGGGCGGCGGCCAAGAGCCAGAAGCCGAAGGCGCAGGTAGAGCAGCGGGAGGAGAAACCCCGCGCCGCGCCACGCCGATCCAACCGCCAGTCAGCCGGGGAGGCCTTCACCAAGTCCATGCTGCGCACCATCGGCAGCCAGTTGGGCCGGGAGCTGATCCGCGGGGTGCTGGGGGGATTGAAGCGGCGGTAGGCCTTCAAATCCTCCCCCGCTGGGGGAGGTGGCCCGGAGTGCCGGAGGGGGACGGCTGAATCAGAGGCGCGCTCCAAGCCCCCTCCACCGCTTCGCGGTCTCCCTCCCCCAGAGGGGGAGGATCTATGAGCGCATCCCCAACGCCCGATCACAGGCCGCGTGGGCGTGGATGCTCGTCGTGTCGTAGACCGGCACGACGCTGTCTTCCTGGCCGACCAGCAGCATGATCTCGGTGCAGCCGAGGATGATGGCCTCGGCCCCCGCCTCGACCAGGCGGGCGATGATCTGGCGATAGGCCTCGCGCGAGGCCGGCTCGATGCGGCCGGAGATCAGCTCCTGATAGATCACGTCGTGGACCACCTTGCGGTCCTCGGGCCAGGGCACGATCACTTCCAGGCCGAAGCGCTCGGCCAGGCGGCCCTTGTAGAAGTCCTGCTCCATGGTGAAGGCGGTGCCCAGCAGGCCGACACGACGATGCCCGTCGGCGACGATGCGCTCTCCCGTGGCGTCGGCGATGTGCAGCAGGGGCGCGGAGACCGCCGCCTCGATGGCCGGGGCCATGCGGTGCATCGTGTTGGTGCAGATGACCAGGAAGTCCACGCCGCCGGCCTCCAGCCGCTTGGCGGCGTCGATCATCAGGTCGGTCAGCTCGTCCCAGCGGCCGTCATGCTGCAGGGCCTCGATCCGCGAGAAGTCGAAGGACCACATCAGGCATTGGGCCGAGGCGGTCTGGCCCAGCGCCTCACGGGTGCGCTGGTTGATGATGCGGTAGTATTCGGCCGAGCTTTCCCAGCTCATGCCGCCGATCAGGCCGATGGTCGGCAGGGCGTCGTTGAAGGCGGTGGTCATGTCTTGCCGATCACGGGTTGATGTCCGATCCTCTCCCTAAACAAGACCGAGGAAACGATCCATGGGCGTCGCCCCCACACCCGCCGACGGCGAACGCTATCGCAGCTTCGGCGAGTTCTACCCCTTCTACGTTCACGAGCATTCCAACCGCACGAGCCGGCGGCTGCACATCATCGGCACCGGCTGCTCCATGGCCCTGGCGGTCTCGGCGGTGGTGCTGCGTGACTGGCGGTTGGGCCTGGCGGCGCTGGTCTGCGGCTACGCCTTCGCCTGGGTGGGGCATTTCTTCTTCGAGAAGAACCGACCGGCCACCTTCACCTATCCCCTGTGGTCGCTGATGGGGGATTTCCGCCTGTTCTTCGAGACGGTGAGCGGCAAGCGACGGTTCTGAAGGTGTGGCCGGAAGGCCTCATGCGCATCTTTGTGTGCGCTGCAGCATTCAGGAACTCTATCGCGCGCGGCAAAGTCAAAATGCCGCATTGCTTGCCTTATCCGCTCCCTCCGAGAGGCGCGCCCGTCAAGGTTGCGAGCGGTAACTCTCGCTAACCGTTACCGCGCAAGGGATTCTACCTGGGATTGGCAGTCGGTTGCAAATGCTATTATAGCAACCTGTGCGATAGTATCTTTACTAGAGCAACTAACACTACTTCTAATGGTCGTGTTCGACTGCTACATCCGGTCGCTGTGTAATCTTGTATAAATCTTGCTAAAGGCACGCTCGTTTTCTGCGTGCTCCTGAAGAGACACGTGTTGAGCCTCCCGGAGCATTCAGTGGCTTTCGACCAAGAGTGGCAAACCTGCGGCTGCGCGGCATGCGCTGCCGGCCTGACCGCGCACGAGACGATCTCGGCGGGTGACGGAACCCTGTCGGCCGCGGCGGCGAGCAAGCCCGTCTGGTCCGCCAACCAGATCATCACTAACTACGACCGCAATAATCTGAGCTGGTCGAGCGGCACGGTGCTCTACAGCTTCATGAACACCGGCACGAGTTCGGTGGGCGCGGACTTCAAGGCGCTCACGGCCGAGGAGCGCATCTACACCCGCGCGGCCTTCGACCTGATCGCCGACGTGATCAATCTGAAGTTCGTCGAGACCGTCGATGACGGTTCGAGCAACGGACGCATCCGTTTCGGCTCCGACAACGGCGCCGAGGACTTTGAGTGGGGCCACGCCAGCTGGCGGCGGTCGGGCAGCGATCTGCGCTCGGTCGAGGTCTGGCTGAACCCGGACGCCACGGCGGAGCGCAAGTGGTTCTTCGGCGGCTACAACTTCATGGCCCTGATGCACGAGATCGTGCATGGCCTGGGGGCGCTGCATCCGGGCGACTACAACGCCAACGGCGGCAAGATCACCTACGCCGACCACGCCACCTTCATGCAGGACAGCCGGCAGTACACGATCATGTCGTACTTCCAGGCGTCCGAGACGGGCGCCGACTTCCTGTTCGACGCCGACAACGCGATCTATTCGGGCTCGACCCTGCTGCTGCATGATGTGGCAGGGCTGCAGGCCATGTACGGGGCCAATATGAGCACCCGGGCCGGCGACACGGTCTATGGCTACAACAGCACGGCGGGCCGGGCGTCTTACGACTTCACCCAGACCAAGCAGCCGATCGTCACCCTCTGGGACGGGGGCGGCAACGACACCCTGGACCTGTCGGGCACGAACCTGGTCTCGCGCATCGACCTGAACGCCGGCGCGTTCAGCGACGCCCTGTCGATGACCAAGAACATCTCGATCGCCTATGGGGTGACGATCGAGAACGCCCGCGGCGGCGGCGGCAATGACTCCATCACCGGCAACGCCGCCGACAACAAGCTGGAAGGCCGCGGCGGCAACGACACCATCGACGGCGGCGCCGGCACGGACACGGCCGTCTATTCAGGCGCGCGTGCCAACTACAGCTGGACCGCCAACGCCGACGGCACGATCACCATCCGCGACCTGCGCAGCGGCTCGCCGGACGGGACCGACACCCTGAAGTCGATCGAGAAGCTGCAGTTCACGGACACGACCATCACCCTGTCGGGTGGCGGGGGCGCGACGCCGAGCGTTTCGCTGGACGTGGCCTTCGCCAACATCCTGCGCCATGCGCCGGCCACGGACGCCGAGAAGGCGCTGCTGAACAGCCTTACGTCGCAGGTCGCCATGGGGACGATCAGCCAGGCCCAGGCCTATCAGCAGATCGCCGATGCGGCCGCCGGGACCACCAAGGTCGCGGCCCTGGCCTATCAGTTCTTCGTGGGCTCCACACCCAGCGAAGGCGGCATGGACTACCTGCTGACCAGCGCCGGCGGCAACGCCAACCACCTGAACAGCGCCTACTACACCAGCTTCAATGTCGAGAACCGCTACATCAATTTCGCGGTGAACCTGGGCAAGATGGGCGAGGGCAAGGCCGCCTTCCAAACGGCCTACGGCGCGCTCAGCTTCGATGAAGCGGTGTCCAAGGCCTATGCCACCATCTTCGGCTCGACGCCCACCGCGACCAAGATCGACCAGATCGTCGATGCGAACGTCGGCGCCGGCATGACGCGCCTCGACTATTTCGCGTCCTATGGCGGCGACCATGAGCTGGGCGCCAAGGCGGCGATGGTCGGCTGGCTGCTGACCGAGGCCGAGAAGGCCGGCGTGGGCGTCTACGCCAAGGCGGTGGACGCCTATCTGATGGATCTGGCCGACGGGGCGGCGTTCGGGGTGAACCTGATCGGCGCCTACGGAAGCTCCGCCTTCGTCTATTCGGACCTTGGCTGACACCTGTCGGACGCTCTAGCGTTGGGTCATAAGAAGACGCAACGAGGAGCGCCCATGGCCGAGACGACCGAAAAGCCCTGCATCCTGCTTTCGCACGAGATGCTGATGCCTCTGCAGGCGATGCTGGAGGCGACCTACGAGGTGGTGCGGCTGTGGGATCATCCCGACACGCTGGGCTTCCTGTCGGGTCCGGGGCTGAAGGTCCAGGCCATCGTCCATGCGGGCGAGATGCCGCTGCCCACCGACCTGCTGGCCGAGATGCCGCGCCTGGGCCTGATCGCCTGCGTCAGCGCCGGTTATGACGGCGTGCCGATGGCGTGGTGCCGCCAGCACGGGATCGCCGTGACCCATTCCACCGGCGTCAACGCCGAGGACGTGGCCGACGTGGCCGTGGGCCTGCTGATCGGCGCCTGGCGAGGGATCGTCGAGGGCGACCGCCGGGTGCGCGATGGGCGCTGGGGGCCGGGCGACCGCATGCATTCACGACGTTCGCTGCGCGGCCGCAAAGCCGGCGTGGTGGGCCTGGGCCATATCGGTGACGCGACGGCGCGCCGGCTGGAGGCGTTCGGCATGACCGTCTCCTGGTGGGGCCCCAATCCCAAGGAGAGCCGCTGGCCGCGCGCGGACAGCGTCATGGCCCTGGCCCGGGACAGCGATGTGCTCGTGGTCGCCTGCCGCGCCACACCGGAGAACAAGGGGCTGATCTCCGCTGCGGTGATCGAGGCGCTGGGGCCGCAGGGCTGCCTGGTGAACGTGGCGCGCGGCTCGGTGATCGACGAGGACGCGATGATCGCCGCCCTGAAGGACGGCAAGCTGGGCATGGCCGCCCTCGACGTGTTCGAGGAAGAGCCGACGCCGCCCGCGCGTTGGGAGGGCGTGCCGCACACCGTGCTGACGCCGCACCTCGCCGGCGCGACGGTGGACGCCATTCCGCAGATGGTGGGGCTGACGGTGGAGAACCTGCGGGCCTTCTTCCATGGCGAGCCCTTGCCCAGCCCGGTTCAGGAATAGGGCCTCCAGCGCACAAATTGCTTGCCAAAAGGACATAAAGATATCTTTATGTCTCCATGTCGATCAGCATGGCCCAAGTGGTGGAGATCTTGCGCGCGGCGGGTGAGGACACCCGCATGCGGGTTCTGGCTCTCCTCGCCCAGGAGGAGCTGTCGGTCCTGGAGCTCTGCCGCATCCTGGACCAGAGCCAGCCGCGTGTCTCCCGTCACCTGAAACTGCTGGCCGAGGCCGGGCTGGTCGAGCGTTTCCCCGATGGCGCCTGGGTCTTCTACCGTCTGGCCGCCCATGGGCCGGGCCGGGCCATGGTGGACGCCGCCCTGGCGCCCATTGATCCCGCCGGTTCCGAGGCGCGCGCCGACGCCGAGCGCCTGGGCGAGGTGCGGGCCGAGCGCGCGGCCGAGGCCAGCGCCTATTTCGCCCGCAACGCCGCGCGCTGGGACGAGATCCGCTCGCTCTATGTGGCCGAGGCTGACGTGGAGAAGGCGATCATCGCCGCCGCCGGGCCGGGACCGTTCCGGGGTCTGGTGGACCTGGGCGCGGGCACTGGCCGCATGTTGACCCTGCTGGGCCGCAAGGCGTCGAGCGCCCTGGGCCTGGATCTGTCGCAGCACATGCTCAACATCGCCCGGGCCGAGACGGCCAAGGCGGGGCTGGACCATTGCGAGCTGCGCCACGGGGACATTTTCTTCACCCGCCTGCCGGACGCATCCGCCGATCTGGTGACCGTGCATCAGGTGCTGCACTATCTGGGTGATCCCGCCGCCGCCGTGGCCGAAGCCGCGCGGCTGGTGGCGCCGGGCGGGCGGTTGCTGATCGTCGACTTCGCCCCGCATCGCCTGGAGTTCCTGCGCGAGGCGCACCAGCATCGCCGCCTGGGCTTCTCCGACGCCGAGATGCTGCGCTGGCTGTCCGCCGCCGGGCTTGAGGGCCGCGTCGAGGCCGACCTGCCGCCGGCCAAGGACGGCGGTCTGACCGTGAAAATCTGGACGGGCCGCCGTCCGGCTTCAGTACAAAGGAGCGCCGCATGAGCGCCGCTGAACCCCGCCGCGTCATCGGCCCCGTGGCCCGCGCCGCCGAGCGCGCGCAGTCGCGCCTGAACGTCTCGTTCGAGTTCTTCCCGCCCAAGACCGAGGCCATGGAGGAGACGCTGTGGAGCTCCATCCGCCGGCTGGAGCCGCTGGGCCCGTCGTTCGTGTCCGTAACCTATGGCGCCGGCGGTTCGACCCGTGAGCGGACCCACCGCACGGTGCGCCGCATCCTGGACGAGACCAACCTGCTGCCCGCCGCGCACCTGACCTGCGTCGGGGCGAGCCGTGAGGAAGTGGACGAGGTCATCCGCGAGTACTGGGCGGCCGGAGTGCGCCACATCGTGGCCCTGCGCGGCGACCCGCCGCCGGAAGAGGGCGGCTCGGGCGTGGGCGGGGTCTATACGCCGCGTCCCGACGGCTATCAGAACGCCACCGAACTGACCGCCGCCATTCGCCGTATCGCCCCGTTTGAGGTGCTGGTCGGCGCCTATCCGGAGAAGCACCCGGAAAGTCCGTCCCTGGCTCACGACATCGACGTGCTGAAGGCCAAGGTGGACTCCGGCGCGACCCAGGCGATCAGCCAGTTCTTCTTCGACATCGACGCCTTCCTGCGCTTCGTGGACAAGGCGCGCGGCGCCGGGATCGCCATCCCGATCATCCCGGCGATCATGCCGGTGACCAACTTCAAGGGCCTGAAGCGCATGGCCGCCGCCTGCGAGGCGACGGTGCCCGGCTGGCTGGCCAATCTGTTCGACGGGCTGGACGACGACCCGGACACCCGCCGCCTGATCGCCTGCTCGGTGGCCGCCGAGATGTGCGCCAAGCTGGAGGAGCAGGGGTTCAAGGACTTCCACTTCTACACCCTGAACCGCGCCGATCTGGTCTACGCCCTGTGCCGCGTCCTGGGCGTGCGCGAGCCCGCGCCGTCGCCGTCGGAGGCCGCGGCATGAGGATCGCTCTCGCCACGCTCGCCCTGACGACGGCCTTGTCCGGGACGGCACTGGCCCAGGGCTGGCCGGCCGCGTGGACCAAGCCGGCCGCGCCTTACCGCATCGTCGGCAACGTCTGGTACGTGGGAACCGAAGGCATCGCCTCCTACCTGATCTCGGGCTCGCAGGGGCATATCGTGATCGACGGCGGCATGCCGGAAGGCGCGCCCCTGGTCGAGGCCAACATCCGCAAGCTGGGCTTCAAGCTTGAGGACGTGAAGATCCTGTTGAACACCCACGCCCACATCGACCACGCGGGCGGGCTGGCGCAGTTGAAAGCCGACACCAAGGCCAAGCTCTACGCCGCCAAGGGCGACGAGGAAGGCCTGGAGAAGGGCGCTCACATCGGCGACAGCGAATACGGCGGCGCGACCTTCCCGCCGGTGAAGGTGGACCGCACGATCAAGGACCTGCAGGTGGTGAAGCTGGGCGAGATCGCCGTCACCGCCCACGTCACGCCAGGCCATACGCGCGGCTGCACCACCTGGACCTTGCCGGTGGTGGAGCGGGACCGTCCGCTGAACGTGACCTTCTACTGCTCGACTTCGGTGGCCGGGAACGTGCTGTTCGGAAACAAGGCCTATCCGCAGATCCTGGCCGACTACGAGGCCAGCTTCGCCAAGCTGCGGCTGATCCCGACGGATGTGTTCCTGCCGAACCATCCGGAGTTCGCTGACCTGCCGGGCAAGCGCCAGCGGCAGATCCGTGGCGAGCCCAATCCCTATATCGACCCGGCCGAGATGGGCCGCTTCATCGACGCCTCGCAGCGGGCGTTCGGGCAGGAGCTGGCCAAGCAGGAGAGACGCCGATGACCCGCGCCGAGCGCATCGAGGCCCTGAAGGCCGCCGCCAAGGAGCGCATCCTGATCCTGGACGGGTCGTGGGGCGTGATGATCCAGCGCCGCGGCCTGGACGAGGCGGACTTCCGCGGCGACCGGTTCACCGAGCACAACGGCCAGATGAAGGGGAACAACGACATCCTCTGCATCACGCGTCCGGACATCATCGCCGACCTGCACGACCAGTATTACGCGGCGGGTGCGGACATCTCCGAGACCAACACCTTCAGCGCCACGACCATCGCGCAGGAGGACTACAAGCTCGACGCCCAGGCGGTGCGCGACATCAACCTGCAAGGGGCGCGTCTGGCCCGTGAGGCGGCGGATCGCTGGACGGCCAAGGAGCCGCACAAGCCGCGCTTCGCCGCCGGCTCCATCGGTCCGCTGAACGTGATGCTGTCCATGTCGTCGGACGTGAACGATCCGGGCGCTCGCCGCGTCACCTTCGACCAGGTGTACGAGGCCTATCGCCAGCAGGTCGCCGCCCTGCACGAGGGCGGGGTGGACCTGTTCCTGATCGAGACCATCACCGACACCTTGAACTGCAAGGCCGCGCTGAAGGCGATCAAGGACCTTGAGGACGAAGGATACGAGCCGTTGCCGATCTGGATCAGCGGCACCATCACCGACCGCTCCGGCCGCACCCTGTCGGGGCAGACGGTGGAGGCGTTCTGGAATTCGGTGAAGCACGTGAAGCCCTTCGCCATCGGCTTCAACTGCGCCCTCGGGGCCGACCTGATGCGGCCGCACATCGCCGAGCTGGCGCGGATCGCGGACACCCTGGTGGGCGCCTATCCGAACGCCGGCCTGCCCAACGCCATGGGCCAGTACGACGAGGAGCCGCACGAGACCTCGCACATGCTGCACGAGTGGGCGAAGGACGGTCTGGTGAATCTGTTGGGCGGCTGCTGCGGCACAACCCCTGATCACATCCGCCATGTGGCCGACGAAGTGCGCGGAATCGCGCCACGCCAGCCTCCTGAACGTGCGAAAGCCCTCCGACTCGCCGGACTGGAGCCCTTCGAACTCGCCTGAGGCAACCTGCCGGAGTCAGCCTCTCCCCGATCATTCGATCTGAAGGGGAACAGCGTCATGGCTACGAGTAGAAGGAGTTTTCTAAAGCGTATCGGCGGCGTCGGCGGGGCCGGAGCCGCGTTCTCGGCGATGACCGCCCTGGGCCTGATGCCCACGGAGACCTTCGCCGGCATGCCCGAGCTGTCGAAGACGGCGGGGGCGGGCAAGAAGGTGGTCATTCTCGGCGCGGGGATCGCCGGGCTGGTGACCGCCTTCGAACTGGAGAAGGCCGGTTTCGACGTGGTCGTGCTGGAAGCGCGCGACCGGGTCGGGGGCCGCAACTGGACTGTGCGTGGAGGCGACAAGATCGAGATGGTGGGGGAGGAGACGCAGGTCTGCAGCTTCTCGGACGGCCTCTATCTGAACGCCGGTCCCGCGCGCCTGCCCAGCCATCACAAGGCGATCCTGAGTTACTGCCAGCAGCTAGGCGTTCCGCTCGAGGTGGAGGTGAACTCCAGCCGCAGCGCCTACATCTGGTCCGAGAACGGCTGTGGCGGCAAGCCCGTGGAGATGCGCCAGGGCCTCAATGACACCCGCGGCTATGTGGCCGAGATGCTGGCCAAGGCCGTCAACCGCGGCGCGCTGGATCAGGAGCTGACCGCCGACGACAAGGAGCGGCTGATGCCGTTCCTGAAGATGTACGGCGACCTGTCCGAGGACATGACCTTCAAGGGGACGGAGCGTTCGGGCTTCGAGACCTTCCCCGGCGCCGCCGACCAGTTCGGCAAGCATCGCGCGCCCCTGCCGATGAAGGACCTGCTCGCCCACGAACAAATGCGCGCCACCCTGTTCGAGGAGAACATCCACCAGCAGGCGGCCATGTTCCAGCCGGTGGGCGGCATGGACGCCATCCCCAACGCCTTCGCCAAGGCCATCCGCAGCCCGATCGTTCGCGGGGCCGAGGTGACGGAGATCAAGAGCCGCAACGGGGTCCAGGTCGTCTACAAGGACACCAAGTCCGGCGTGGTGAAGACCGTGGCCGCCGACTATGCGGTGGTCACCATCCCGCTGGCCCTGGTGGCCAAGATGAAGACCGACTTCGACCCCCAGGTGACCAAGGCCGTCGCCAGCGTGCCCAACGACTACTCCAACAAGATCGGCTTCGACGCGCCGCGCTTCTGGGAGAAGCAGGGCATCTATGGCGGCATCTCCTTCGTGGGCGGCGAGACCTCGCTGGTCTGGTACCCGAGCGCCAATATCTTCTCCGAGCGGGGGATGTTGCTGGCCTGCTACGGCTCCGGCCCGCGCGCGGCGGCCTTCGCCAAGCGCCCCCTGGCCGAGCAGATCGCGATCGCCCGGGCGACCGTGGGCAAGCTGCATCCGGGCCAGGAGGCGGCGCTGTCGCGCGGCGTCGTCGTGAACTGGAGCAAGATTCCCTACAACATGGGACCGTGGCCGCGCTGGTCGGGCCAGCAGGGGCAGGAAGGGCACATCGACGGTCCCGAGTACCGCCTGCTGAACCAGGCCGCCGGCAATGTCTATTTCGCCGGGGCGCACCTGTCGCAGACCCCCGGATGGCAGGAGGGGGCGATCCTGTCGGCCCACCGCACCATCCGCTCCCTGGCGGAGCGGCAAAAGCACGCCGCCCTCGTCAACACCGCCGCAGCCGCGGCCTGAGCCAGAACTGGAGACTGAATGATCCGCAAGCTTCTGACCGCATCCGCCGCCGGCGCCCTGGCCTCCTTCGCCGCCCTGACGGGCTCGCAGGCGGCGGAGATCACCCGCACCTATCCGAACCCGCAGGCCTTCATCGCCCAGGTGATCCGCGTGCCGGCGGGGTCGGAGACCATCTATCTGTCGGGCCAGCTGCCGGCGGTGGCTGACGCCTCCGCCCCGGCGAACACCATCGCCGCCTTCGGCAACACCGAGGTTCAGGCCGCCAGCACCTTCGCCAAGATCGAGGGCATCCTGAAGAGCCAGGGCCTGACCATGGGCGACGTGGTCTCGATGACCATCTATCTGGTCGGCGACCCGGCCCTGGGCGGCAAGATGGACTTCGCCGGCATGATGAAGTCCTACAACAAGTACTTCGGCACGCCAGAGCAGCCGAACCGTCCGACCCGCTCGACGGTGCAGGTCTCGGCCCTGGCCGGACCCGGCTTCCTCATTGAGGTCGAGGTCACCGCCGCCAAGGCCCCCAAGTAAGCGTAATCCTTCAAGTTCCGCTCATGCCGGCCTCAGCCGACATGGGCGGACAAGACGCCCCAATCAGTCTATTCAGCGCGTATGAGACCGACCTTCGTAAACATCGGCGAGCGGACCAACGTCACCGGGTCCGCCAAGTTCAAGAAGCTGATCGTCGAAGGTCAGTACGGCGAGGCCCTGAGCGTGGCCCGCCAGCAGGTCGAAGCCGGCGCCCAGGTCATCGACATCAACATGGACGAGGGCCTGCTGGATTCGCAGGCCGCCATGACGACCTATCTGAATCTGCTGGCCGCCGAGCCGGACATCGCCCGCGTGCCGATCATGATCGACAGCTCCAAGTGGGAGGTGATCGAGGCGGGCCTGAAGTGCGTCCAGGGCAAGACGATCGTCAATTCGATCTCGCTCAAGGAAGGCGAGGCCAAGTTCATCGAGCAGGCCACGCTTTGCCTGCGCTACGGCGCGGCCGTGGTGGTCATGGCCTTCGACGAGGTGGGCCAGGCCGACACCGAGGCGCGAAAGGTCGAGATCTGCGAGCGCGCCTACAACGTGCTGGTCGACAAGGTGGGCTTCCCCGCCGAGGACATCATCTTCGACCCCAACATCTTCGCCGTGGCGACGGGGATCGAGGAGCACGCCAACTACGCGGTCGACTTCATCGAGGCCACGCGGCGCATCAAGCAGCTGCTGCCCTACGCCCGAGTGTCGGGCGGGGTGTCGAATGTGTCGTTCAGTTTCCGCGGCAACGAGCCGGTGCGCCGGGCGATCCACTCGGTGTTCCTGTACCACGCCATCAACGCCGGCATGGACATGGGCATCGTCAACGCCGGCGACCTGCCGGTCTATGACGACATCGATCCGGAGCTGCGCGAGGCCGTCGAGGACGTGATCCTCAACCGTGCGCGCGCCGACGGCGCCGATCCCACCGAACGGTTGGTGGACATGGCCCCGCGCTATAAGGGCGAGAAGGGCGCGGCCAAGGTCGTGGACCTGGCCTGGCGCAACGCCCCCGTGGGCGAGCGCCTGACCCATGCCCTGGTCAACGGCATCACCGAATTCATCGACGCCGACACCGAAGAGGCGCGCCTGCAGGCCGAACGGCCGCTGCACGTCATCGAAGGCCCGTTGATGGACGGCATGAACGTGGTCGGCGACCTGTTCGGCGCGGGGAAGATGTTCCTGCCGCAGGTGGTGAAGTCCGCCCGGGTCATGAAGCAGGCCGTGGCCTGGCTGATGCCGTTCATGGAAGCGGAGAAGGAAGGCGGCGCGCGCCAGTCGGCAGGCAAGGTCCTGATGGCCACCGTGAAAGGCGACGTCCACGACATCGGCAAGAACATCGTCGGCGTGGTCCTGCAGTGCAACAACTACGAGGTCGTGGACCTCGGCGTGATGGTGCCGGCCGACCGCATCCTGGATGAAGCCAGGGCGCACAAGGTCGACATGATCGGCCTGTCGGGCCTGATCACCCCGTCGCTGGACGAGATGGTGTTCGTGGCGTCGGAGATGGAGCGCCAGGGCTTCGACATTCCGCTGCTGATCGGCGGCGCCACCACCAGCCGCACCCACACGGCGGTGAAGATCGAGCCGGCCTATCGCCGTGGCCCGACCACCTATGTTCTCGACGCCTCGCGCGCCGTGGGCGTGGTCTCCAACCTGCTGTCACCCACCGAGAAGGATCGGGTGATGGCCGAGACGCGCGACGAGTACGTCCGCATCCGCGAGCAGTTCGCCCGCGGCCAGGAGGTGAAGGTCCGGACCTCCATCGCCGACGCGCGCGCCAAGAAGCTGGACGTGGACTGGGCCGGCTACACGCCGCCGAAGCCGTCGTTCACGGGCTTGCGCACCTTCGAGCCGAGCCTGGACGAACTGGTCCCGTTCATCGACTGGTCGCCCTTCTTCGCCAGCTGGGAGCTGATCGGGAGTTACCCGCAGATCCTGGAGGACGACGTGGTCGGTGAGGCCGCCACTGACCTCTATCGCGACGCCCGCGCGATGCTGGACAAGATCACCGCCGAGAAGTGGTTCACCGCCAAGGGCGTGGCCGGCTTCTGGCCGGCTAACACGGTGGGCGATGATGTGGTCGTCTATGCCGACGAGACCCGCACGACGGAGCTGGGCCGCCTGCACACCCTTCGCCAGCAGATGGCCAAGAGCGAGGGCAAGGCCAATGTGGCTCTGTCCGACTTCGTCGCGCCGGTGGGATCGGGCTCCGACTACATCGGCGGCTTCGCTGTCACCGCCGGCCATGGCGAGGACGAGATGGTCGCCAAGTTCAAGGCGGCGGGCGACGACTATTCAGCGATCATGGCGTCCGCCTTGGCCGACCGCCTGGCCGAAGCCTTCGCCGAATGGCTGCACTACAAGACCCGCGTCGAGCTCTGGGGCTATGCGTCCGAAGAACCGGCTGACGTCGAGCAGATGATCGCCGAGAAGTACCAGGGCATCCGCCCGGCAGCCGGCTATCCCGCTCAGCCCGACCACACGGAAAAGGAGCTGCTGTTCAAGCTCCTGGAGGCTGAGGCGCGCACCGGGATGCAGTTGACCGAAAGCTTCGCCATGATGCCAGGCGCGGCCGTGTCGGGTCTCTATTTCAGCCACCCGCAGGCGCACTATTTCGGCGTCGGCAAGATCGACCGCGATCAGGTCGAGGACTACGCCCGTCGCAAGGGTTGGGAGATCGCCAAGGCCGAGCGGTGGTTGTCGCCGATCCTGAACTACGACCCCAACGCCCGGGCGGCGGCTTAGGAAGCGGCGCCGGCGCATGACCGCATCCGCCGGCGCTCATCCAGGCATCTCCCGACGCTCCATGGCGGTGGCCGCCTTCTCGACCGTGGTCGAGTGGTACGACTTCACCCTCTATCTCTACCTGGCGACGGTGATGTCGCGGGTGTTCTTCGGCGGCGGAGAGGCGTCGCTGATCGCGACCCTGGCCGGGTTCGCCATCGCCTATCTGATGCGGCCCCTGGGAGCGGCGGTGTTCGGCCATATCGGCGACCGGCACGGGCGGCGGCGGATGATGCTGCTGTCCATGTTGCTGATGACCGGGGCCATGTTGGCCACGGCGCTGTTGCCCACCCACGCGCAGATCGGCCCGGCGGCGGGCGTGCTGATGCTGCTGCTTCGCTGCGTCATGGGGTTCTCCGTGGGCGGCGAATACACCGGCGTGGTCGCCTACCTGATGGAGGGAGCCAAGCCACACAGACGAGGTCTCGTCACCTCGTCCGCCTCCGCGGCGAGCGAGGTGGGCGGGCTGCTGGCGGTGGGCGTTTCCGCTCTGACCGTGCATCTGCTGGCGCCGGCCGATCTGGATAGTTGGGGCTGGCGCATTCCGTTTCTCGTAGGGGCGGCCCTGGCGGCCAGCGTGTGGATCGCGCGCTCGACCATGCAGGAGTCGCCGGACTTCGAGCGCCAACAGGCGGCAGGCACGGTGCCTGCTCGGCCGCTGCGCCATACGCTGAAGCATCACCGGGCCGGCATTCTGCGGTCCTTCACGATCTCGGCCCTGGGCTCGATCACCTACTATGTCGGCATCACCTACGTGCCGGCGTTCCTGACCTCGGCTGGCGCGCTGTCGGAGAGCCTCGCGCTGTGGCTGGCGACCATCGCGGCAGTGGTGGTGATCGTGGTGACGCCGCTGATCGGCATGGCGTCCGACCGCTGGGGCCGCAAGCCGGTGCTGCTGGCCCTGGCGGTGGGAAGCGCCTTCCTGCCCATGGCCATGTTCTCGCTGATGGCCAGCGGCTCGGCGGCGTCGGCCCTCCTGGGCGCGGTCGTTCTGGCGGGCGTGGCGGGCGGCGTCAGCGCCGTGGGCGCCGTGGCGACGGCGGAGCAGTTTCCGGGGGAGGGACGGCTCAGCGGTCTGGCGCTTGGCGCGACGGCTGCGACCGCGATCTTCGGCGGACTGACGCCCTGGCTGGCGCAGGTGCTGACGAACCTGACCGGCAAGCCCATGGTTCCCGGCGCGATGATCGCGGTCGTGGCGTTGCTGGTCCTGCCGGTGTTGCTGGGTCTAAAGGAGACCCGGCCCCCAAACTAGGCGTCTAGGCCTTGACGACGCGTACCTTGCCGGCGGCTTCGCGGGCGCGTTCACGGGCCTGATCGGTGTCGGCGCCGGTGGCGACCGCCACGCCCATGCGGCGGCGCTCGAAGGCTTCCGGCTTGCCGAACAGGCGCAGGTCGGCGCCCGGCACGGCGAGGGCGTGCTCGACGCCTTCATAGGCGACGCCGACAGCCTCCATGCCGCCATAGATCACGGCGCTGGCGGCGGGCTCGCGCTGGGCGACGTCCACCGGCAGGCCGAGGATGGCGCGGGCGTGAATGGCGAACTCGCTCTGGCGCTGGCTGCCCAGAGTGACCAGGCCGGTGTCATGCGGGCGGGGGCTGACTTCCGAGAACCAGACCTCGTCGCCCTTCACGAACAGCTCGACCCCGAACAGGCCGAGGCCGCCGAGGGCGGCGGTGACCTTGCCGGCGATGTCCTGGGCCTTGGCCAGGGCGGCGGGCGTCATGGCCTGGGGCTGCCAGCTCTCCACATAGTCGCCCATCACCTGGCGGTGGCCGATGGGGGCGCAGAAGGAGGTGATGGTCTGACCATCCTTCAGCGAGCGGACGGTCAGCAGGGTGATCTCGTAGTCGAAGGCGATGCGGCCCTCGACGATCACGCGGGCGGTGTCCACCCGGCCGGCGGCCAGGGCGTAGTCCCAGGCGGCGCCGATGTCGGCCGCCGTCTCCACATAGCTCTGGCCCTTGCCCGAGGAGGACATGACCGGCTTGACGAAGCAGGGATAGCCCACGGTGTCGGCGCCGGCCGACAGTTCCTCGGACGTCGAGGCGAAGGCGTAGGGCGAGGTGGGCAGGCCCAGCTCCTCGGCCGCCAGACGGCGGATGCCCTCGCGGTTCATGGTCAGCTGGGCGGCGCGGGCGGTGGGGATCACCGTGGCCAGACCCTCGGCCTCGATGCGCGCCAGTTCGTCGGTGGCGATCGCCTCGATCTCCGGCACGATCAGGTGCGGCTTCTCCTGCTCCACGAGGGCGCGGATCGCGGCGGCGTCGGTCATGGCGACCACGTGGCTGCGATGGGCGACCTGATGGGCGGGCGCGTTCGGATAGCGGTCGACGGCGATCACCTCAGCGCCCAGGCGCTGAAGCTCGATCGCCACCTCCTTGCCGAGCTCGCCCGAGCCGAGAAGCATCACCCGAAGGGCGGTGGGCGAGAGCGGCGTTCCGAGTTTCATTGGGTACCAGGGTTGTTGGCGTTCAGCGCCTTGCCGAACAGGCTGGCCTTGGCCTGCAGACGCTGGGCCGTCGGCGCGCAGCGGGCCGGCGGGGTCCAGCCCATCCAGGCCTGGGCGAGCTTGGCCTTATCGCTGGTCGCGGCGCCGGTCCAGATGCCCCGACCCTTGCCGATGGCGGACTTGCCCTGCTCGGCGATGACGGTCGGGCTTGCGCGCTCGGCAGCCTCGATGGCGCCGGCGAACAGCTTCATGTCCTTGGCGCCCTGGTCGCGCAGTTGCGGATAGACCTTCAGGGACGCCTCGACGCCGCTGGGTGAGGGCCAGGCGCGTTCGATGCGCTCAACCTCGGGCATGACCTTGTCGTACAGATCGATGTAGCCGCCCACGGCGCCGTAGCACCAGGCGGTGAAGCCGTAGTCGTCGGTCGGCGCGCCGACGGGGAAGGGCGCTTCGGCCGGAGTCGCGGCGGGTGCGCCTTGAGCGAGGAGTGAGAGAGCAAGCAGGAAGGCAGGCGCCATAAGGGGTCCCTTGGGCAAAATCTAATTCGCGGGGGCGATGCCGGGCGCCGGACCGTATCCCCCGCCCCCCGGGGTTTCGATCTCGATGGCGTCGCCAGGCTTGACCATAACGGAGAAGCAGCCGGAAAGCTCCCGAACGGTTCCATCCGATTGCAGCAATCTTTGGGCGCCGGGCTTCCCGGGGGATCCGCCGGCCAGCCCCTGAGGGGCGTGATCGCGGCGTGTGGAGAGCAGGGCGGCCTCCATTTCGGCCAGGAAACGCACCCGGCGCACGGCCCCGTCGCCGCCCGGCATGGCGCCGGCGCCGCCCGACCCCTTGCGCACGCCGAAGTGC
Organism: Caulobacter segnis; assembly: GCF_029543125.1. Taxonomy (GTDB): domain Bacteria; phylum Pseudomonadota; class Alphaproteobacteria; order Caulobacterales; family Caulobacteraceae; genus Caulobacter; species Caulobacter segnis_D. The sequence continues at coordinate 413,101 of NZ_JARQWW010000004.1, read as the reverse complement.
TCCAGCCGCACGGGATAGCGCCGCTCCAGGATCTCCGGATCGGTCAGGCGCGAGTTGGTCATGTGGGTGTGGATGGCGCTGGCGCCCGGCGTCGTCGCCGTGGCCCCAGAGCCGCCGCACAGGGTCTCGTAGTACTGCCGCGTCTCGTCGCCGAAGGTGAAGTTGTTCATGGAGCCCTGGCTGTTGGCCATGACCCCGCAGGCGGCGTAGAGCGCGTCGACCACGTGCTGGCTGGTCTCCACATTGCCCGCCACCACGGCGGCCGGTGGCGCGGGGTCGAGCATGGAGCCGGGCGTGGTGGTGATGTTCAGCGGGTGCAGGCATCCGGCGTTCAGCGGAATCTCGTCATCCACCAGGGTGCGGAAGACGTACAGCGCCGCGGCGTCGACGATGGCGGCCGGAGCGTTGAAATTGCTGGGCAGCTGTCCGGCGGAGGCGGTGAAGTCCAGAGCCGCCTCGCCCTTGGCCTGGTCCACGGTGACCTTCACGACGATCTCGCCGCCGCCGTCCATGGGCACGCGGGCCTCGCCGCCGGTGAGCTTGCCTACCGCGCGTTTGACGGCGGCCTCGGCGTTTTGCTGCACGAAGACCATGTAGCGGCCGACGGTTTCGCCACCGTGGGTCTCGATCATTCCCGACACCGCCCCGGCGCCGGCCTGGCAGGCGGCGATCTGGGCCTTGAGGTCGGCGAGGTTCTGGTCGGGGCGGCGGGCCGGATGTTCGCCCGCCAGCAGGACGGCGCGGACGTCATCTTCCAGGAACACGCCGCCGCGCATGATCGGCAGGGCGTCGAGCATGACGCCCTCCTCGTCGATGGTCTTGGAGAAAGGCGGCATGGAGCCGGGCTGAACGCCGCCCACATCGGCATGGTGACCGCGCGCCGCGACGTAGAAGGTCGGGCTGGCCGCCGCGCCGACGAAGATCGGCATGACCACGGTGATGTCCGGCAGGTGCGTGCCGCCGGCGTAGGGATTGTTCAGGGCGAAGGCGTCGCCGGCCTTCAGCACCGGATGACGATCGCGCACCGCCCGGACGCTGGCGCCCATGGAGCCCAGGTGGACCGGCATATGCGGGGCGTTGGCCACCAGGCCGCCGTCGGCGTCGAACAGGGCGCAGGAGAAGTCGAGCCGCTCCTTGATGTTCACCGACTGGGCCGTGCGCTCCAGCGCCGCGCCCATGGCCTCGGCCACGCCCATGAAGCGGCGGTTGAAGAGCTCCAGGGTGACGGGATCGGGCTTGTCGACGGCGAGCTGGGCCGTCTTGGCCGCGCCGGTGCGGGTCAGGCGGACGAGGCCGTCGGCTTCGGCCTTGGCGGTCCAGCCTTCGAGCACCGCGATCTGGGTGTCGCCGCGGATGATGAGGCAGGGGCCGGCGGCTTCCGTCAGTTCCTCTGCAAATATTACCCGCTCATCCCCACGAAGGTGGGGATCCAGGTGAAGCGCTGCTGACGCACTGGATGAATCTGGGCCCCGGCCTTCGCCGGGGTGAGCGGCTGAAAGCTCCTCCGCCTCGACCTCGACGCTCGCGATGATCACAGCGCGGGTCGGTTCGATGAAGCCGAACAGGCGCTGGTGGGCCTGCTCGAAGGCGGCCTTCGCAACGTCCGCTTCAGACAGAGCCACAGGCAGGGCGGCGTCGGCGCCTTCGTAGCGCAGCAGCAGACGGCGTTCGGCCTTGCCGGTTTCCGCCCCTTGCGCGGCCATGGCCGACTGGGCTTCCGCCTCCAGGCGTTCTGCGGCGGCCTGCGCGTCGGCGAGACCACCCTGGAGCGCCTTCTCCAGCCCAGCCTGGCGCAGGACGCGCACGCGGGCTTGGCCGATGCCCCAGGCCGACAGCAGGGAGGCGTATTTGGGGCTCAGCACTTCGGTCACGCCCAAGGCTTCGGCCACGGCGCAGGCGATCTGGCCGCCGGCCCCGCCGAAGGCGACCAGGGCATGATCGCGCGGGTCGAATCCGCGCTCCGTGGAGATGCGGCGCACGGCCTGGGCGGTCTGCTCTACGGCCACGGCGATGAAGCCTTCGGCGGCCGCTTCCGGGCTGGCGGCGCCCATGGCCTTGGCCAGCTCGCTCAAGCGGGCGCGGGCGGCCTCGGCGTCCAGCGGCGCATCGCCATTCGGGCCGAACACCGAGGGGAAGTAGCGCGGGTCCAGGCGGCCGAGCACCAGATTGGCGTCGGTCAGGGCGGCGGGGCCGCCGCGGCCGTAGCAGGCGGGGCCGGGCATGGCGCCGGCGCTGTCCGGGCCGACCCGGGCGCGGAAGCCGTCGAAGCTTAGGATCGAGCCGCCGCCGGCGGCCACGGTCTCAACATCCAGCATGGGCGCGCGCAGCTTGGCGCCGGCCACGGTCGCCTTGTCGCGGCGCTCCAGCACGCCGGCGTAGCGGCAGACGTCGGTGGAGGTGCCGCCCACGTCGAAGCCCAGGGCCGCCTTGCCGCCGCCGTCCTCGGCGGTGCGGGCGACGCCCACCACCCCGCCGGCCGGGCCGCTGACCACGGCGTCCTTGCCGCGGAAGTCGGCCGCGCGGACCAGGCCGCCGGCGGATGTCATGAACCACAGGGGCGCGCCGTTCACGGCGTCGGCCACCTGGCGCACATAGGCGCGCAGGATCGGGGTCAGATAGGCGTCCGCCACCGCCGTCTCGGCGCGGGGAATGAAGCGGGGCAGGGGGGAGACCTCGTGGCTCAGCGCCACGTAGTCGAAGCCGAGTTCTTCGGCGATGCGGCCAGCGGCCAGTTCGTGCGCCGGGTCCAGGTCGGCGTGCAGGAAGGCGATGGCGACGCTGGTGAAGCCTTCGGCCTTCCTGGCGGCGAGGGCGGCGCGCAGGGCGTCGCTGTCCAGAGCCTCGACCACGGCGCCGCCCGCGCCGCGCCGCTCCTCCGCCTCGACGACGCCGGAGTAGAGCGGCTCGGGCCGGGTCAGATCGAGGGCGAAGAGGTCGGGGCGCGACTGGTCGCCCATCATCAGGGCGTCGGCGAAGCCCTTGGTGACCACCAGCAGGGTCTTGGCGCCCTTGCGCTCCAGCAGGGCGTTGGTGGCGACGGTGGTGCCCATCTTGATCGCCGCCACGCGATCGGCGGGGAAGGGCTCGCCCGGCTTGGCGTCCAGCAGGCGGCGCATGGCCTCCACGGCGGAGTCCGCATAGGCCGGCGAGGCCGACAGCAGCTTTCGCGTGTGTTCGATCCCTTCAAGATCGCGGCCGATGACATCGGTGAAGGTGCCGCCGCGGTCGATCCAGAAAGTCCAGCCGGCCGTATGTGTTGTCATGCGAACGCCACCATCTTAAACTTGTAGTCCTCCCATGAGCTTCTGGCGCAACATAGCAAGCCTCGCCGCCCGCAAGGTGGACGCGGCCGACTGCACGGACTGCCCCGCCGGCCGTCCGGGCGAGGATCCCGCGTTCTCGACCGCGGTGACCGCGCTCGGCGCCAAGCTGGCCAGCGCCGACGGTCGTGCGAGCGAGGATGAGTTCGCCGTCTTCTCGGAGGTCTTCCAACCCGATGCCGGGTCGGAACGCAACGTCCATCGTCTCTATGACCTGGCGCGTCAGACCACGCGGGGGTTCGAAAGCTACGCCAAGCGCCTGGCCAAGCGCTACCGCCACTGCCCGGACCTGCTGGAGAACGTGCTGGACGGGCTGTTCCACATCGCGCGGGCCGACGGCGTCGTCAGCCATGACGAGCTCATCTATCTGGAGCAGGTGGCGCACCTGTTCGGCATGTCGCCCCTGGCGTTCCGCCGGCTGAAGGCCACGCACCTGGGCGCTGGGCCGGACGATCCCTATGAAATCCTTGGTGTTCCGGCCGATGCGCCGGACAATATCGTGCGCGCGGCCTGGAAGGCGGCCCTGACCCTGGCGCACCCGGACAAGGTGCATGGCCGGGGCCTGCCGCAGGAGTTCATTGAGGTCGCGCACGCCAAGTCGGCGGCGATCAACGGGGCTTTCGACACCATCATGCGGGAGCGCCGGGAACTGTCTCTGGCCGGCGCCGCTTGATCAGGCGTGGTGCGACCTTCGCGCCCGATTACCGCTTGTTCAGTTGACGTGAAGATACTGTGACCCAAATTATGGGTCGAAGGGCGCGGCTAGCGCCCGTGGAAGGCGATGACGATGGAACGGTTGTCTGCGACGACGGGTAAGGGTTCGGCATTCCGGGGCCTGTTCTGGCTGGCCGGAGCGCTGGCGACTCTCGCCGCCGCCGCCGTCGGGGCTGTCCTCGCCGTATTCGCCGCCGCTACGGTGGTGGTGATCGCGGTCATGGCCACCGCGCTGCTGACCCTGGCCGGCATGGCCACCCGCGCCCGCCGCACGGCCCGCGCCCGCAAGGCCAGCGCCGCCGATCCCCAGATTATCGAAGCCCGGCAGACCGGCGGTCACTCGTGGGTCGCCTACGGCTGGAACGAAAGCCCGCGCTAACAAGCGCTTTTCAATTGCAACCGACTGCGCTTAACGTGCCGCTCAAACAAATGTTTGGAGGCGCGTATGATCGGCGTTGTGGCCACCCTTCGGGTGCAGGACGGCAAGAACGAGGGCTTTGAGAAAGCCTTCCTGGACATGGCCGCCCAGGTGCGCGGCAACGAGCCGGGCAACGTCATCTATCAGCTGACCAAGAGCCGCACCGAGCCCAACACCTACAAGGTGCTTGAGCTTTACGCGTCGGAAGAGGCCATGAAGGCCCACGGCGCCAGCGACCACTTCAAGGCGGGCGGCGCCAGCCTGGCCCCGTTCATGGCTGGCCGCCCGGAGATCGAATACCTGGACGTTGTGGAGTAGCCGCATGTCGCTTGACGCTCTGTTCCAGCCGTTTTCCGTCAAGAGCCTGACTGTCCCGAACCGGGTGGTCATGGCGCCCATGACCCGTTCCTTCTCCCCCGGCGGCGTCGCCACCGGCGAGGTGGCCGACTATTATCGCCGCCGCGCCGAGGGTGGCGTCGGCCTGATCGTCACCGAGGGGACCGGCGTCGCCCGTCCCGCATCGTTGAACGATCCCGCCGTTCCACGTTTCCACGGCGAGTCCGAACTGGCCGCCTGGGGCAAGGTGGTCGAGGCCGTGCATGGCGCCGGCGGCAAGATCGCCCCGCAGCTGTGGCACGTGGGGGCGGTGCGCACCCGCAGCGAGGACTGGACCCCGCCGGGCCCCTATGACAGCCCGTCGGGCCTGTCGCGGCCAGGTAAGACCTTCGGCGTCGGCATGACCGATGCGGAGGTGGCCGACGCCATCGGCGCCTTCGGCCGCGCGGCGGGCGAGGCCAAGCGCCTGGGCTTTGACGCGGTGGAGCTGCATGGCGCCCATGGCTACCTGATCGACCAGTTCTTCTGGGAAGGCACCAATGTCCGCGCCGACGGCTATGGCGGCCCGACCCTGCCGGAGCGTGCGCGGTTCGCTGCTGATATCCTGAAGGCTGTGCGGGCGGCGGTGGGGCCGGGCTATCCGGTGATCCTGCGCGTCTCGCAATGGAAGCAGCAGGACTATGACGTGAAGCTGGCCAAGTCGCCGGACGAACTGGCCGCCTGGCTGCAGCCCCTGGCCGACGCTGGAGCCGACGTCTTCCACTGCTCGCAGCGCCGCTTCTGGGAGCCGGAGTTCGAGGGGAGCGACCTGAACTTCGCCGGCTGGACCAAGAAGGTCACGGGCCTGCCAACCATCACCGTCGGCTCGGTGGGCCTGTCAGGCGAGTTCATCGCCGCCTTCGCCGGGGAGGGCAGCCAGCCCGCCTCCATCGACGGCCTATTGGAGCGGCTGGAGCGCGGCGAGTTCGACATGGTCGCCGTGGGGCGTGCCCTGCTCCAGGACCCCGAATGGGTGAAGAAGATCCGCGAAGGCCGCACTGGCGAACTCAAGGCGTTCGAGCGTCAGGCGCTGGGGGTTTTGTACTAATTCTTCTCCTCCCCCGCTGGGGAGGTGTCCCAACGGGACGGAGGGGGCTTGCTGAGTCAGCAGAACCCCCTCCACCGCTTCGCGGTCCCCCTCCCCCTGAGGGGGAGGATTTGGGCGTCTAGCCGAAATTCAGCTTCAGCCCCGGTCGGGGCCAGCGGGCTTTGTAGAGCTTGCCGGTCCCGGACGCGGTGATCCAGGCGTCGCGCATGTCCGCGCCGCCAAAGCAGATGTTGGTGACGATCGGGTCCGGGAAGGTGAAGTGCTCGGTGGAGCCGTCCGGGTCGAAGGCGGTGATCCCGCCGTTGATGATGGTCGCCACGCACACCTTGCCGCTGGCCTCCACCGCCAGGCTGTCGAGAAGCTGATAGCCGGGCAGGGTGCAGACGACACGCGCCGGCTGGAACATGGGCGGCTCGGCCAGCACGCCCGGTCCCGCCAGATCGAAGGCCCACAGACGGCCCAGGGTGGTGTCGGCCATATAGACGACGTCCTCCTCGGGCGAGAGGCCGACCCCGTTGGGCGAGACGAAGCCGCCGCGCACTTGCTCGATCCGCGAGCCGTCCGCCTTGGCGTAGTAGAGCGCGCCGAACTTGCGCCCCTCCGGCGTGGTGCAGCCGTGGTCGGTGAACCAGATGCCGCCCTGCCGGTCGAAGACCAGATCGTTCGGGCCCACCAGCCGCACGCCGTCGCAGGCGTCGTAGAGCATCTCCACCCGGCCGGTGTTCAGGTCCACTCGCTGGATCGAGCCGCCCACATGGGTCGGCGGCGTGGGGCCGGGGATGTTCAGCCCGCCCATGTCGTGGAAGTTGAAGGCCCCGCCGTTGTTGGTGACGTAGACCGCTCCGTCAGGACCGAGAGCCGCCCCGTTGGGGCCCCCGGGCAGGTTCGCCACGGTCTCGCGTTTTCCGTCGGGCGTGATGCGTGTCAGGGTCTGGCGCTGGATCTCGACCAGCAGGACCGAGCCGTCGGCCAGGGCGATGGGGCCTTCGGGGAACTGCAGCCCCTCGGCGACGAGTTGGATGTCCATGATGCGCTCCCTGTTCGCCTCTGACGGGCGTTGGGGAGACTATGAGCGCGCGGATCGAGGGTGGCGAGGCTGACGTGGCGTCAGGCTCAGCGCCGCTCCAGCACGCGGAACACGAAGGGGAAGTCGTCGCCTTCGCTGGCGGGATGCTCTTCGCGCCGGACCTCGACCCAGGCGCTTTCGTCGAAGGCGGGGAAGCGCACGTCGCCCTCAACCTCGGCCTGGACCTCGGTCAGATACAGGCGGCGGGCCTTGGGCAGGGCCATCTCGAACAGGGCCGAACCGCCGATGACGCAGACCTCGTCGACGCCGTCGTCCTCGGCTTGCTCGCGGGCGATCTGGGTCGCTTCCAGGAAGCTTTCGCACACGATGGCGCCGTGCGGCTCGAACGAGCCGTCGCGGGACAGGACGATGTTGGTGCGGCCGGGCAGGGGCTTGCGGGGCAGGCTGTCCCAGGTCTTGCGGCCCATGATCACGGGCTTGCCCAGGGTGGTCTGCTTGAAGATCGCCAGGTCCGACTTCAGCCGCCAGGGCAGGTCGTTGTCGCGACCGATCACGCCGTTCAGGGCCCGGGCCACCGGGCCGACGGTGAGGATGACGCTCATGCCGGCTCCTTCAGCCAGGCCAGCCACTTGGCGTCCACGGCCGCGTCCAGGTCGACGCCGGCCTGACGGCAGTAGATCAGCAGCATGCACAGCACGTCGGCGGCTTCGGCCGCGCGGTCGGCTTCGCTGGCCTCGCCCCGGCCGCGGCCGGTGAGGCGCAGGTGCGCCTGGGACAGCTCGCCCAGCTCTTCCTGCAGCTTGATCAACGCCCAGTCGCGGTCCCGGTCGATGCCGAAGTTGGCGGCATAGATGTCCGACACGGCCATGACCTTGTCGGAGAGGGCGGCGAGCGGACGGGACATCAGACCGAAACGGCGGCCTTGATGTGAGCGTGCGCCTCGTATCCTTCCAGCTGGAAGTCCTCGTAGGCGAAGGCGAACAGGTCGCGCTTGTCGGCCACGTTCATGGTCGGCAGTTGAAGCGGCTCGCGCGTCAGCTGGGTGCGGGCCTGATCCAGGTGGTTCAGATAAAGGTGTGCGTCGCCCAAGGTGTGGACAAATTCGCCCGGCTGCAGGCCGACGACCTTGGCCACCATCAGGGTCAGCAGGGCGTACGACGCGATGTTGAAGGGCACGCCCAGGAACACGTCGGCGCTGCGCTGGTAGAGCTGGCAGGACAGCTTGCCGTCGGCCACGAAGAACTGGAACAGGCAGTGGCAGGGCGGCAGGGCCATGTCCTCGACGTCCGCCGGGTTCCAGGCGGAGACGATGTGGCGGCGGCTGTTGGGGTTGGTCTTCAGGCCTTCGATCAGGCGCTCGATCTGGTCGATGCTCTCGCCGTTCGGCGTGGCCCAGGAGCGCCATTGCTTGCCGTAGACGGGGCCAAGCTCGCCGTCCTCGTCCGCCCACTCGTCCCAGATGGAGCAGCCGTTCTCCTTCAGCCAGGCGATGTTGGTCTCACCGCGCAGGAACCACAGCAGCTCAACAATGATGGAGCGCAGGTGCAGCTTCTTGGTGGTCAGGACCGGGAAGCCCTTGGACAGGTCGAAGCGCATCTGCCGGCCGAACACGCCCAGCGTGCCGGTGCCCGTGCGGTCGCCGCGCTGCACCCCGTTGTCGAGGATGTCCTGAAGCAGATTCAGGTACTGGCGCTCGGGGTGGTCCGAGGCGGCCGGCGAGGGCGGGTTCAGGATGGTGATGGCGGTCATGGGCGTCTCCGCCCACACCCTCGGGCCGAATCACCCTCGGGGACAATGTCGGCCGGGATGGTTCTCCACAGTCCTTGCCCGCTCATCCCCGCGAAAGCGGGGATCCAAGCTGCGGCTCAGTATGGGCTCCCGCCTTCGCGGGAGTGAGCGGAGAGAAATCAGCCCGCGAACCCGTCCTCTTCCAGGAATGCCTGCTCCTCGGCCGTGGTCTTGCGGCCAAGCTGGCGGTTGCGGTGGGGGAAGCGGCCGAAGCGGGCGATCACCGCATGGTGGTGCTTCGCCCACTTGGCTATTTCGGGGTCGCCTTGCTCCTCGGCCAGGGCGTTGAAGTGGGCGAGAGCCTGGTCCTGGTCGGCCATGGCCTCCGAATGCTGCAGCGGCAGATAGAGGAAGGGGCGCAGCTTCGGCTCCAACTGCTTGTCGAAGCCGGCGGCGAGCGCGTCCCGCGCCACCTTGCGGGCCAGGGGATCGGTGGCGAAGGCGTGGCCGGAGTTCCGGAACAGGTTGCGGGGGAACTGGTCCAGGGTCAGCAACAGGGCGAGGGCTCCCTCCGGCGTCGCCGCCCAGGCGTCATATTCCCCGCGCGCGGCGGCGAAGTGTGTGGCTTCGAACCGCAGGCGGATTGCGTGGTCGAAGGCGTCGCTCTTGGCGAACCACTTCTCGGGCCCCGCCTGGATCCAGAAGCCGATCACATCCTGCGGCGTCGCCATGGGCTCGATTCTCCTGCGTCACATTCAAGCGCGGTTCATGCGCCGGGGCCCATTAGATCGGGGCAACGGGCGTGGGCCGAGTTCCGATCATGGAAACAGCCCACGCTCCTGGAGTTAGACCATGAAGCGTTTGATGACGACCGCTTTGACCCTCGCCCTGATGGCGACGACCGCGACCGCGGCCCTCGCTCAGGAACGCGGCGGGCGCGAGCGTGGCGGCGGTCCGCGCGAAGACCGTGGCGGCCGCCAGGAACAACGGATGGAGCGCGGTGATCGTGGCGATCGCGGCGGCGGCCGTGGCGACTGGGGCGGTGATCGCGGCCAGCGTCAACGCCCGGAAGCCGGCAGCCGTCCGAACTACACCCCGACCCAGGCGGCCCCGACCTCTCCGCCAGCCTACACTCAGCCGCAGGCCGCGCCGCAGAACAGGGGCGACCGCGACTGGAATCGTGGCGGCGAACGCCGGGACGACAACCGCAATGACGGTCGCAACAACGGCCGCCCCGATGGCCGGAATGACAACGACCGCCGCGGAGACCAGAACCGCGACTGGAATCGGAGCGACTATCGCTGGAACGACAACGACCGGCGCGGCGACGACCGTCGGGGCGATGACAATCGCCGGTGGGATAACAACCGCCGGGGCGACCAGCGCTTCGACCGCGACTACCGCCGCCCGTCGCAGCTGCGCGACCGCGACCGGGGGCGCGGCTGGTACAACGAGCGCAATTGGCAGCGCAGCTATCACGCGCCCCGCCGGTTCCGCGCTCCGGTCTATCGGCCGCCCGCCGGCTGGTACGCCCGCAGCTGGGGCTATGGCGACTTCTTGCCGCGCGGCTGGTTCGGGTCGAACTACTACCTGAACTGGGGAACCTACGGCCTGGGCCTGCCGCCCATCGGCACGGAATGGGTCCGCGTCGGCCCTGACGCCTTGCTGGTCGACATCTGGACCGGCCGCGTGCTCAGCGTCTACTACGGTCTCTTCTGGTAGGAGAGGATCAACCCCGACCTTCACGGTCGGGGTTTTTTCTTTCGCCAAACCGCCGTCGGCCTTGACGGCGGCGCAAAAAAACGCTGGATAGCCCCGCTTTCGCCGGGCAGACATTGCGTGATCCGGCTTCTAACGACCTGTCAGGAGAATAAACATGCGCGTCTATTATGATCGCGACGCCGACCTCGCCCGCATCCTGGACAGGAAGATCGCGATCGTAGGCTATGGCTCGCAAGGCCACGCCCACGCGCTGAACCTTCGTGACTCGGGCGCCAAGAACGTGGCCGTCGCCCTGCGCGCCGGCTCCCCGACCGCCAAGAAGGCGGAAGGCGAGGGCCTGAAGGTCATGACCGTGGCCGAAGCCGCCGCCTGGGCCGATCTGATCATGATCCTGGCGCCCGACGAGCATCAGGCCGCGATCTACAAGAACGACATCGCCCCCAATATCCGTGACGGCGCGGCCCTGCTGTTCGCCCACGGCCTGAACGTCCACTTCGGCCTGATCGAGCCGAAGGACACCATCGACGTGCTGATGGTTGCGCCGAAGGGCCCGGGCCACACCGTGCGCGGCGAGTACCAGAAGGGCGGCGGCGTGCCGTGCCTGATCGCGGTGCATCATAACGCCACCGGCAACGCCCTGGACCTGGGCCTGGCCTACGCCAGCGCCATCGGCGGCGGCCGCTCGGGCATCATCGAGACCAACTTCCGCGAGGAATGCGAAACCGACCTGTTCGGCGAGCAGGCCGTCCTGTGTGGCGGCACGGTCGAGCTGGTCCGCGCCGGCTTCGAAGTGCTGGTGGAAGCCGGCTACGCGCCGGAAATGGCCTATTTCGAGTGCCTGCACGAGCTGAAGCTGATCGTCGACCTCATGTACGAAGGCGGCATCGCCAACATGAACTACTCGATCTCCAACACGGCCGAGTACGGCGAATACGTCACCGGCCCGCGCATCATCACGCCGGAAACCAAGGCCGAGATGAAGCGTGTCCTGGAAGACATCCAGTCGGGCAAGTTCGTCCGCGACTTCATGCTGGAGAACCAGGTGGGTCAGCCGAGCTTCAAGGCGACCCGCCGCCGTTCGGCCGAGCACCAGATCGAGGAAGTCGGCGGCCGCCTGCGCGACATGATGCCCTGGATCGCCAAGAACAAGCTGGTCGACACCGCCCGCAACTAAGCGGCTTCGCCAGCTCCCGGGGGAGAAGCCCTCTGCCGTTCGACGGCAGGGGGCTTTTTCTTGCCGCCTTCACGGGCGTAGATGGTTCATGCGTTCCATTCGATCCCTGTACCTGGCCGGCCCGCAGCCCTGGCTTCCCGATCCCGCGCGCCACATGGGCCTGCAACGGGCGCTTTGCGACGCCGCCGGCCTGATCGCCCTGCTGCCCGACGAGGGCGGCTTGCTGGCGCAGGAGCCCTCGGAGATCGTCGCGCGCCAGATCTACGCCGCCCGCATGGCGGCCATGCGCCAGGCCGACGCCGGGGTGATCGACCTGACCCCCTGGCGGGGGCCGAGCGCCGACCCGGGCGCGGCCTTCGAGGCGGGGGTTCTGTCAGGCCTGGTCAAGCCGGTCTTCGCCTACATGAACATCACCGTCGATGACGACGCCGACCTGGCCACGCGGCTGTCGGGGTATGTGGGCGTGGAGATCGGCGAGGACGGCGAGGCCTACGACCAGGACGGCTGCCGCATCGAGGACTTCGGCCTGCCCGAGACCCTGATGCTGTGGGCCGAGGCGCGGCGCCTGTTCATCGTCGTGACGGACGATCCCCTGCGCGACCTGACCGGACTCCAGCTTTGTCTTGAGGCCATCCGCCAATATGCGGGGTAGAGCACGCGGGTTAGGCCCAAGGCAGAGCGGCTTCACCCCTCAAGATCGCTTCGGCTTCGTTCGTATGCTTGGCGCCGCCGCGCTCGTGCATCACCAGCGGCGGAAGCAGGACCAGCGGGGCCTTCCCCGTCTTGATCGCCCGCACCAGCACCCGCTTGGCCGGCTGATCGGCGAAGGGATAGATCGGTCTGATCTTGAACGAGCCCGCCTTGGGCGACAGCAAAGCCAGGATATCCGCCAGCCGGTCGGCGCGGTGGACGATGGTGATGGTCCCGCCTTCGCGCACGGCCTTCAGCAGGAAGCCGGTCCAGGCCTCCAGCCCGCCGTCGGCCATCCAGGCGCCGGTCTTGGCCTCCGACGGGGCGCGAAGGGCCTTGGGGTCGTCGAAGAAGGGCGGATTGGCCATGGCCGCGTCGAAGGGCTCCACGCCCAGGGCGCGAAAGCCGGTCTGAACATCGCCGTCCAGGATCGTCGCCCGGTCGCTCAGGCCGTTCAGCGCGCTGTTCTCCCGCGCCAGGGCGGCGGCGGCGACATCGCGCTCCAACCCCGTGAAGCTTGCGCCGGATCGCCGCACCGCCGCGGCCAGCAAGGCGCCGCCCGCGCCGCACCCGGGTTCGATGACCCGCGCTCCATCTGGCGCATCACAGGCCGCAGCAAGAAGAGCAGCGTCGAGTCCGGCCCGATAGCCTCCCGCCGCCTGCCTCAGGCGTACGCGTCCGTTAAGCACACTATCTTCGGCGACGTCGTTCACGGCGAATTTTCAAGCCTTGCCCTCGGTTCCCCCCTGACCTATCCCGACCAGTAGGACCCTCGCAACGTCGACCGATGTTCGAGGAATTTGTGGAGCGCTAGTTTTGGACGCAGCCGTCACGGCTCCTGCTCGTCGGCCCGGATCGGTCGATCCAATCGTGCGCCTTTCGGCGGGCGACATGGTGAAGGTGAACGCCCTCATCACCGACCGCATGCAGAGCGACGTCGCCATTATTCCCGCGCTGGCCGATCACCTGATCGCCGCAGGCGGCAAGCGCCTGCGTCCCCTGATCACCGTCGCCGCCGCACGTCTGGCCGGCGCCACCGACGACAACGGCCTGAAGCTGGCCGCCGCCGTAGAGTTCATCCACACCGCCACCCTGCTGCATGACGACGTGGTCGACGGCAGCCAGCTGCGCCGCGGCAAGGTCGCCGCCCATCTGATCTGGGGCGGGGCGCAGAGCGTTCTGGTCGGCGACTTCCTGTTCGCCCGCGCCTTCGAGCTGATGGTCGAGACCGGCTCGATGAAGGCGCTGGAGATCCTGGCTCGCGCCAGCCGCGTCATCGCCGAAGGCGAGGTGCTGCAGCTGACCCGCAGCCACGACCTGAACCTGTCGCAAGAGCTCTATATCGAGATCATCGCCGCCAAGACCGCCGAGCTGTTCGCCGCCGCCGCCGAGGCGGGCGCCGTTTCGGCCGGGGTCGAGTCGGTGAAGACCGCCGCCCTGCGCGCCTATGGCATGAACCTGGGCCTGGCGTTCCAGCTGGTGGATGACGCCCTCGACTACGGCGGCACGACCGAGTCTCTGGGCAAGAACGCCGGCGACGACTTCCGTGAGGGCAAGGCGACCCTGCCGCTGCTGCTGGCCATCGCCCGCAGCGGGGCCAAGGAAGCCGATTTCTGGGAACGCACCGTTGGCCGTCGCGAGCAAACCGACGCCGACTTCGCCCGCGTGCGCGAGCTGATGATCGGCACAGGCGCCATCGAGGCCACCCTGGACCTGGCCGCCGACTATGCCGAGGCCGCCAAGGCCGCGCTGAAAGGCTTCCCCGCCAATGACTGGCGCGACGCCCTGGAGCAACTGGCCGACTTCTCAGTCAGCCGTCGGGCCTAGAGCCCGCGCCCCAGCTCTGACAGAGTGCGGGGATGATCCGGTTCATCCTCAATCTCCTGTGGTTCTTCTTCGGCGGCTGGCTCGCGGGCCTGCTGTGGCTGTTCGGCGGCCTGCTGCTCGCCATCACCATCGTCGGCCTGCCCTATACGGGCGCGGCCTGGCGCATCGCCGGCTTCGCCTTCTGGCCGTTCGGCAAGGACGTGGTCTCGCGCTCGGCCATCAACGGCGGCGACATCGGCACCGGGCCGCTGGGCTTCCTGCTGAATGTGATCTGGTTCGTGCTGGGCGGGTGGTACATCGCCCTGGCGCACCTGATGATCGCCGTGGCCGAGTTCATCAGCATCATCGGCATCCCCTTCGCCCTGAAGGACCTGCAGCTCGCCCGCATCGCCTTCGCCCCGATCGGGACGGCGGTGGTTCGGAAGTAGTCAGAAGCCGGTGAACATCCGGTCGAGCGCGCGACGGATGGCGTCCTCGTGTGTTTGCAGGCTGCTGACTCGATGTTTCAGCGCAGCGGATGTCATGCTGAATAGCTCACTGATCGCCAGCGTGAGGTGCAGGCCCTCGATCTCGACGGCGATCTCCAGATCGCCAAGCATCTGGCTTACATCGTTGATGGCGGGAGCAACGACGACCTCCGACAGGCCGTGCAGATGATGAGATGACAGGATCACCAGATAGGGCGCGATCCGTGCCGCCGTCGGAGAGGGGTTTCGATAAACGTCAAACTGACGCAATCACCACCGCCGGAAATGGTCAGAGATCAGGCCCCGGCGCTCGATGCGCTCATTGTGCTCTTTGATCGCTTCAGCGTTCTCTTCCGCCCAGCGCCGCGCTCGGGCTTCGGCGCCGGCCGGATCGATCTTCTGCAATAGCAGACGAAGCTGGGTTTCGCTGAGACCGACGACCGAAACGCCAAGCTTCTTGGCCTGCGAAAGCAGTTCCGGGTCGATCTCGATATTCAGGTCAACCTTGCCCATGGCGTGAAGCGTAACGCGGTTTCTGATCCCGCGCTACGCTCCGCCAAGGCCTCAGCCCGGGCTGACCATCTTTTCCGGACGGACCAGTTCGTCGAACTCTTCGTTGGTCAGGTAGCCGCCGCCGACGGTTTCTTCGCGCAGGGTCGTGCCGTTCTTGTGGGCGGTCTTGGCGATCTTGGCGCAGTTGTCGTAGCCGAGGCGGCCGTTCAGCGCCGTGACCAGCATCAGGCTGTTCTCGACGCCCTTCTTGATGTTGTCGATGCGCGGCTCGATGCCGACCACGCAGTTGTCGGTGAAGCTGACCGCGGCGTCGGCCAGCAGGCGGACCGACTGCAGGAAGTTGTAGGCCATCACCGGGTTGAAGACGTTCAGCTCGAAGTGGCCCTGGCTGCCGGCGAAGGTGACGGCGGCGTGGTTGCCGAACACCTGCACGCAGACCTGGGTCAGGGCTTCGCACTGGGTCGGGTTGACCTTGCCCGGCATGATCGACGAGCCCGGCTCGTTCTCCGGCAGGGCCAGTTCGCCCAGGCCCGCGCGCGGGCCCGAGCCCAGGAAGCGGATGTCGTTGGCGATCTTGAACAGCGAGGCGGCGACTGTGTTGATGGCGCCGTGGCTGAACACCATGGCGTCGTGGGCGGCCAGGGCCTCGAACTTGTTCGGGGCGGTGGTGAAGGGCAGGCCGGTGATGCCGGCGATGGCTTCGGCCACGCCCTCGGCGAAGCCGATCGGGGCGTTCAGGCCGGTGCCGACGGCGGTGCCGCCCTGGGCCAGCTGCATCAGCTTGGGCAGGGTCTGCTCGATGCGCTCGATGCCGTTGGCGACCTGCTGGGTGTAGCCGCCGAACTCCTGGCCCAGCGTCAGCGGGGTGGCGTCCTGGGTGTGGGTGCGGCCGATCTTGATGATGTCCTTCCACGCCTCGGCCTTGGCGGCCAGGGCGGCGTGCAGGTGCTTCAGCGCCGGGATCAGGTCGTGGACGATCTGCTCCGCGCAGGCCACGTGCATGGCCGTCGGATAGGTGTCGTTCGACGACTGGCTCATATTGACGTGGTCGTTCGGGTGGACGGGCTTCTTGGAGCCCATCTCGCCGCCCAGGATCTCGATGGCGCGGTTCGAGATCACCTCGTTGGCGTTCATGTTCGACTGGGTGCCAGAGCCGGTCTGCCAGACGACCAGCGGGAAGTGGTCGTTCAGCTTGCCTTCGATGACTTCGTTGGCGGCGGTGACGATGGCCTTGGTCAGCTCGGCGTCCAGCTTGCCCAGCTTGTGGTTCGTCTCGGCGGCGGCGCGCTTGACCACGCCCAGGGCGCGGACGACGGGCAGGGGCTGCTTCTCCCAGCCGATCTTGAAGTTGCCGAGGCTGCGTTGCGCCTGGGCCCCCCAGTAACGGTCGGCGGCGACTTCGATCGGGCCGAAGGTGTCGGTTTCGGTGCGGTTGGCGGTCATGTGCTCAATCCCCTGAACGCGTGTTGGGGCGGTTTAACGGGCCGGGGGGCGACTGCAAAGCCGTAAGGCTCTATGGAGCCTCATGGATGACGGCTGGACACATCACGGCAAGGTGCGCGCGCGCGAGATCGACGGCGTGCTGGAGCTGGTCGTCGACGGCCTGACGACCCAGGCCAAGTACTACAAGCCGCTGATCTACGAGTTCTTCCGCAAGGCCTGGCGCGGCTCGCGCCCGGCCTGGGGCGAGTTCTCGGTGGAGATCGGCATGGACTATGTGGGCGAGCCGCCGTGGCTGGACCTCGACAATCTGGCCAAGGCCCTGCTCGACTCCATCAAGGGCTACGCCTTCCATGACGACGCTCAGGTGGCCCGCCTGCTGGTCCAGCGCCAGCCAGGCGAGCGCGAGCGCATCACGATCAAGGTCTGGAAGCTGTCCTAAAGCGCCCTTGGACGCTCTCTAGACGCTCCAGGGGAACAGCGCGCCCCAGAAGGCCAGCAGCAGCGAGAAGGCGGTGAAGATCACCGTCGTCACCGAGAAGCGCAGCTTGCGCCACGGCGTCCAGCTGTCGACCCGACGGCCGCCGCGCCAGACGATCGGCAGGACCAGCAGGGTCGCCACCGACAGGATCGCCGCCACAAGGGCGCAGGCCGAGGCGATGATCACCAGCGGCGAGGGCCAGTTGTAGAAAACCTTGACCACATCGCTGGCCGCCGACTGACCCCAGGCCGCGAACAGGGCGGCGGCGGTCAGCCACAGGATGGCCTGGGTGGTCTGCATCAGGCTGGCCTGGCTCTGGATCGAGGTCTGGCGCAGTTCGCGGTGATCGCGGGTGAACAGACCGACCAGGGTGGCGATGGCGGCGATCAGCGCGATCGCGGCCATGAGGACCAGGGTGTTGGTGCGGTTGAACAGTCCGACACGCTCGTAGGTCGAGGTGCCCGAGGCGGAGAAGTACCGCACCGCGCGGCCGTTCTCGACGACGAAGACCAGGGTCTCCGGTCCGTTGACCGCCTGGAAGACGCCCTCGCGGCCCGTGGCGCGCCAGGCGCGTCCGTCCCCGTCGCCGCCGACGATCAGTTCGCCGCGGGCGTTCACGCTGACCTGTGTCTGGCCGCTCAGGTGGCTGACGAAGCCTTCCAGCCCGCCATAGGCGCGGCGGGTGGTCAGGTACGTGCCTTCATAGACCGATGCGTCAGCCTTGAGCGTCGGCGGTCCGGCCAGCGTCGGAGCGGGGCCGTAGAAGCGCTGGACGACCATGCCGGGCAGGGCGCTGACCAGATCGCGGCCGCCGTCGGTGTTGGTGGAGACGAAGACGCCGAGGTTCAGCTCCGGAACCACGACCATCATCGAGAAGAACGACAGGGTCGCGCCGCCATGACCGTAGCCGCGACGCCCGCCGGGCAGGGCGACGTCCATGAAGCCGTGGTTCCAGCCCGCGGCGCCGGCGGCGGGCCGCCAGGTCTGGCCGGAGAAGGCGGCCGCGGTGCGCGGGCTGTAGAGCGGCGCGCGGTCGGCGCCGAGCGAGCCGTTGTTCAACAGCACCAGCATGTACTTGGCCATGTCGCCGGCTGTGGACGAAGCGCCGCCCGCCGGGGCGATCTGGCCGATGAACTCGTAGGGGCGCGACTGATAGCCGCCGCCGGCCCAGTGGAAGCCCTGGGAGGCGTCAGCCGCCAGTTCGGCCGGCATGGGCAGGGGCAGGCCGTCGCGCTGGTCGCGCGCCTCGCGGAAGGTGGTGCGCCACATGCCGAGCGGATGGAAGATCTGCTCTTCGGTCAGTTGTTCGAATGGCTTGCCGGTGACGTTGGACACCGCCTCGCCGGCCAGGCCCACGGCGTAGTTGGAATAGGACGGGACCATGCCCGGCTCGCGCACCCGGCGGACGCGCTCCTTCTGGAGATAGAGCTCCAGCGGGCGCACGCGGTTGGCGTCACGTTCGAAGAGCTGGCCCAGGGCGCGGTCCTCGAACCCGCCGGTATGCGTCATCACATGGCGAAGCTGGACCTGCTGTTTGAAGCCCTGGTCGCGGATGTGCAGGCGCTCCGGCAGATAGAGGTTCATGGGCGCGTCGAGACGCATGCGCCCGGCCTCGACCTCCTTCATCAGGGCGACCCAGGTGAAGGTCTTGGAGATGGAGCCGATGCGGAACAGGGTCTTGTCCGGATCCACCGGCTTGACCGGATCGAGGCTGGAGACGCCGTAGCCCTTCTTCAGGACGACCTGTCCGCCCTGGACCACGGAGACGGTGACGCCGGCAAGGTGGTCGTCGGCCATGGAGCGGCCGACGACCCCGTCCACATAGGCTTCGAGCTGCAGCGGCGTGAGGGGCTGGGCGGCCGGAGCGGCGGGGGCCGCCGTTGCCGGTGCGGGCGTGACGGGCGTTGCGGGACGCGGTGTGGCCGGAGCCGCCGGACGGGGAGTTGCGGACGGTTCGACCTGAGCCTGGGAGACTGGCGCGAGGCTGAGCGCGCCGAGAGCGGCCGCGAGGAAAACCTTGGCGTTCATGCGCACCGACACCTGCTCTACCTCGTATTGATTCACGGCTGACCTGATCCCTTGATAGGCACAGTCGGCGGTCATGGGTAGCGGCGCCGGAGGGGGAAACCGCAATGAATGACGAGATGCTCTACGAGGAGCTCGAAGTGCCTCCCGCCGCGCGGGGCCTGGCGATCTGCTACTGGCGATTCCGTCTTGGCGACGACGTGGCCGGGCCGGTGGAGCATGTGATCGTGCCGGACGGCGTGACCTCGCTCAGCGTGGCCGTGGCGGCGACCGGCGCCTCGCCGCTGTTGTGCGCGGGGCCGACCCGTATCGCTCATTCCGTTCAGGTGCAGGCCGGCGTGGTCTATGGCGGGGTGCGATTGGCCCCGGCGGCGGGAGCCGCCGTGCTCGGCGTCCATGGCTCGACCCTGCGCGGCCACATCGGGCCGTGGGTGGGCGGCGACAACCGGTTGGGCGGGCTGCGCGAAGCGCTGGTTGAACTGGCCCGTACGGGTGTGACGCAAGCGGCGGACATGCTGCTGACCCAGTGGGCGAAAACGCTGTCGACCGACGAGGCGGTGGGCCGCGCCGCCGACCTCCTGATCGACAGCGGAGGGCGGGCCCGCATCGCCGACGCCGCCGATGCCTCGGGCCTGAGCGAGCGTCAGCTTCGGCGGCGCTTCTTCGACGTCGCGGGCCTGACGCCCAAGGAGTTCGCGGGCGTTCGCCGTTTGCGTGAGGCCTGCATCCGGGCGGTGGCGGAGCACGAGACATGGGCCTCCGCCGCGGCCGGCGCCGACTATGCCGACCAGGCGCATCTGAGTCGCGAGGTGCGCAGCGCCTTCGACCAGACCCCGCGCCGGATCGCGAAGCACCTGCGTCGGATCGATCACCGCTTCCTGGGCTGATGGCCGAAAGTTTCAAGATCGGTGATCGTTCGCCGCATAGGGTCCGGGCCGGATCTGGGGAGACTACAATGCGCCACTTTGCAGCCGCCGCCTTCTCGCTTTTCGTCGTCGCCGGGGCGCAGGCCGCCGAGCCGACGACGCCTCATGAGGCCATAGCGCCGCTGAAGCCGCTGGTGGGGCGCTGGGAGGGGCAGGGCTGGATGAGCACGCCGGCAGCGGGCCGCCAGACGTTCATCTCGCAGGAGATCGTCAGCGAACGGGTAGGCGGCGCGGCTCTGTTGGTCGAAGGGCTGCACAAGAGTTCGACCCCGCCCAACGCCGTGGTGCATGACGCCATGGGGGTGATCGTCTGGTCGCCGCGCGACAAGGCCTATCGCTTCCGCACCAATCTCTCGACCGGGATGTACGGCGATCATCCGATGACGGTGGAGCCCGGCAGGTTCACCTGGGGCATGACAGTCGGCAATGGCGGCAAGGTGGAGTACGTTACCGAATTCACCGCCGACACCTGGCGTGAGACCGGCCGCTACAGCCCCGACGGCAAGGTCTGGACCCCGATCTTCGAGATGACGCTTAAGAAGAAGTAGGCCCGCTAGGGGCTGGCGGGCTTGGTGAAGGCGTAGAGCGGCAGCATCGGACGCAGGCCGCCGCCGATCCAGACCTGGGGCTCGGACGGCGGTTCGGCCTTGGTCTCGATCTCCTTGGCGGCGACGCAGGCCTTGGTTCCGTTGGCCAGGGCGACGAAGTCGCGGGCGGTTTCGGTGGTGCGCAGGAAGCACTCGTCGAAATAGGGGTACTTGTCGCTCTCGCCGCAGCCGAAGGATGCGCGGTCGGGACGTGCGGCGGTCATCACCATGCGTTGCGGTCCCGATAGCGGATCGATGAACACGCCAGAGAAACAGGCCGAGATCACCGCGATCACGGGCCGCCCCGGGCAGGCTCCCTCGATCATCGCCGCCAGCAGGGCGGGGGACAGGCGGCCCTCGCCGAAAGTGATGCCGCGCGGCTCGCCATGGGAGGTGAAGTAGAGCAGGCAGCCGGCCTTGGCCGTCCCGCCGGTGGCCTTCAACTGTTCGTACACCCCACGCAGGTCGGCCTTCTGCGGGCGGGGCGCGGCGTACTTCTCCGGCTGGACCGAGAACTGGCTGATGTTGGCGGGATTGAAGCCCATGGCGGCCAAGCGGCCGCTGACGTCGCGGCGGGCGTTGTCGAAGGCTTCGGTCACGCCGCCGCCGTGGGCCGCATTGTCGGCGGCGACCACCACGGCGGCCCAGTTGGCGAAAGGGCTGGCGGCGGAGGCCGGATTGGAAAAAACGAGGCCGGGCAGGGCCAGTGCGAACGCCAGAAAGACCCCCGCCAGACCCCGCATGCGCCTACTTCCTGAACTTCGCGAAGGGCGTGGGCATGGCCGTTCCTGTCGCCTTGGCCACCAGCCGGCCCTCGGCGTCGAACAGCTCGCCCTCGGTGAAGGCGATGGTCCTGCCCCATTTGACGACCCGGCCGATCCCGCGAAGCTGACCCGGCATGGCGGGGCGCAGGAAGCTGGTCTTCATCTCAAGCGTCGGGGCCACGCAGGTCATGCCGGATGTGACGAGGCACGCCACCGACATGCACTCGTCCAGCATGACGCAGACATAGCCGCCCTGAACCTGGCCCATGGGGTTGGACAGCAGGTCGGCGCGGGCGTCGAAGCCGACCTCGACCTCGCGCTCGGCCTGGCTGACGCGGACAAGCTTGAACCCGACCGTCCTTGAGCCGGACGGCTGGTTTGTCGAGCGCTCGAACCGCTCGAGGATCGCCTCGTCGGTCAGGCTCTCTGGCGTGTCCGAGGCGACGTCGCTCACTTCTTCCGGAACTGGTCCAGCGAGACGACCTTGGGGCCGTCGTCGTCACCGCCCGCGCGGGGCGGCGGGGTGGGCGAGGGAGCGGGCTCCTCGGCCACGTCCTCCACCTCGAACTGCAGGACGAACTGCACGCTCGGGTCATAGAAGCGGGTGACCGCCGCGTAGGGGATCACCAGGTTCTTGGGCTGGCCGCCAAACTTCAGCGTCACCGAGAACTGCTCGGGCGTGACCTCCAGGTCCCAGTACTGGTGCTGCAGGACGATGGTCATCTCGTCCGGGTACTTGCCGAGCAGGTCCTGCGGCCCCTCGACGCCCGGAGCCCGGGTCTTGAAGGTGATGTAGAAGTGGTGGTGGCCGGGAAGGCCGCTCGGATGGGCGGCGCGCTCCATGGCGGACCGGATGACGCCGCGCAGCGCCTCCTGGGCCATGGCCTCATAGTGCATGAGGTCTTCGGGCGGCTTTTCCTGGGCCATTCTCAAATCACGAACAGAAGTTGAAAGCAGCGGCGAAACTAGCGCGTCGGCAAGGGCGCGCAAGGCCGCTTTCGCAAAAGCGCGTCGGCGGTTTCGAGACAGCAAGAAATGGAAGTGGGGAGGTTCTGTTGCCAGGCCCTCCCCGAGCCCCGCCTAGGGATCTGAACCCCTAGGACTTTAAGGTCGAAATCAACCTAGCGCTTACGCAGCCAGGCGGACTTCTTCAGCGAAGTTATCGTTCGCATTTAGAAAATGGCCCGATGCGGCGGAACCATGCCGAGAGAAGGCATACACCTTTACACGTCTGTCGATGCTGATCGGCCCCGCATCATCCGGCGATAACTCCGGAAGGTTTTGGTGGAGCCGCCGGGAATCGCACCCGGGTCCAGTCCGCTTATTACGTGCGCGTTTATCTCCATAGTCCGGGCGAACCCGGACCCTCTCAATATAGGGTGCGTCGGCTGGAATTGCACCCCCTTAGGGGGTCTTGGCCGCCTCCAGTCGTCCGCCCCCCGCGATCACGGCGTCATAGGCGCGGCGCTCGGCCGAGAAATCGGCGGCGTTGGGAAACAGCACGTCGATTCGCGGATCGCGCCCCAGGGCGGCGGAAACCAGCGGCGTCAGGATGTCGGCGATCTGGCCGATCTCGGCAGAGTCGCACGCGCGGCGCAGGTGCCGGACCTTTCGCGTGGTCACCAGAGTGACGTCCCAGGAGGTGCCGTCCAGGCAGATGCTCGACACCGATCCCTGGCCGTCGAGGACCACGACCCGGCGCGGCGAGTCCCAAGACGGCAGGGAGGGAAGGGCGCGGAACGGTTCGGTCGACGCCAGCTGCGCATCCACGTCCACACGGCGGCCGATCTCCGGCGAACAACAGCCCAGTCCGGCGCGGGCCTGGACGAAGGCGTGTCCGTCGCGACGGACAGTGACACGGATGACGGTCTGCTCGACACGCCGAGACGGCCTGCGCCAAAGCTCAACGACCATCTCGTCACGTTCGAGAATCTGGTTCTGAAGCGGCTGCAGGCCCCACAGTCGATACAGCAGCGGCTCCACGCCGTTGTCGACGGCGGGCAAGCTCGCGCCTTCTGCCAGGCGGCGGCCGGCCAACGGTTCGCGGTCTGGTGAAGGGCGTTCGACCCTGGCGGACCACCAGTCCTTCGGATCTGGCGCGGGCGCGGCCTGGGCCTGAAGCAGAAGCGCGAGGGCGGCTGCTGTCAGGCTCATGGCGGCTACATCCCCTCGGCGCCGCGCTCGATGGAGAGCACGCCGGTGCGGGAAAGTTCGACCAGGCCCAGAGGACGCATCAGCTCCACGAAGCTGTCGATCTTGGTCGGGGCGCCGGTCAGTTCGAAGACGAAGGACTCGGCGGTGGTGTCGATGACCTTGGCGCGGAAGATGTCGGAGACGCGCAGCGCCTCCACCCGTTCCGGCCCCACGCCGCGCACCTTGACCAGGGCCAGCTCGCGCTCGACGCCGTTGGGATCGCGGGTCACGTCATGGACGCGGCGAACGGCGACGACCTTCTTCAGCTGCTGTTCGATCTGCTCGATCACGTGGCGCGTGCCGCGGGTCACCACGGTGATGCGGCTGGTGTGCGCCTTGCGGTCCGTCTCGGCGACGGTGAGGCTTTCGATGTTGTAGCCCCGGGCCGCGAACAGCCCGACCACGCGATGCAGCACCCCCGGCTCGTTGTCCACGAGCAGGGCGAAGGTGGCGGTGTATTCCGACGCGTCGGCGGTCACGAGGTCGTAGGCGGAGGCGGGCGTAAGGTCGCTGGGCATGTGGCCTCTTAAACCAGACGCCGGCCGGCTTCGTCGATGACCTTGGTGATGTCCAGGTCAGCGTCGTCGGGCAGGATCATTTCATTGTGCGCCTTGCCCGAGGGGATCATGGGCAGGCAGTTCTCGTGCTTCTCGACGCGGCAGTCGACGATGACAGGCCCGGCGGTGTCGATCATCCGCTGGATGGCGGCGTCCAGTTCGGCCGGATCGTCGACCCGGATGCCGGTGGCGCCATAGGCCTCGGCCAGCTTCACAAAGTCGGGCAGGCTGTCGGAATAGGAGTGGCTGTAGCGCTCGCCGTGCAGCAGCTGCTGCCACTGGCGGACCATGCCCATCCATTCGTTGTTCAGGACGAAGATCTTCACCGGCGTGCCGTATTGGATCGCCGTGGACATCTCCTGGATGCACATCTGGATCGAGGCTTCGCCCGCGATGTCGATGACCAGGTCGTCCGGGAAGGCCATCTGCACGCCGATGGCGGCCGGGAGGCCGTAGCCCATGGTCCCGGCGCCGCCCGACGTCATCCAGCGGTTCGGCTCCTGGAAGCGGAAGTACTGGGCGGCCCACATCTGATGCTGGCCGACCTCGGTGGTGATGCGGACGTTGCGGCTCTTGGTCAGTTCGTACAGACGCTCGACGGCCTGTTGCGGCTTGATGGTGGTCTCCGACGCGCGGTAGCGCAGGCACTGGCGGGCGCGCCAGCCGTCGATCTGACGCCACCAGTCGTCCAGCGGGCCGCGATTGGCTTCGTGGCCGCCGGCCTTCCAGGCGGCGATCATGTCTTCCAGCACCGCGCCGCAGTCGCCGATGACCGGGATGTCGACGCGGACGTTCTTGTTGATCGAGGACGGGTCGATATCGATGTGGATTTTCTTCGAGCCGGGGGAGAAGGCGTCCAGCCGCCCGGTGACCCGGTCGTCGAAGCGCGCGCCGACGCAGATCATCACGTCGCAGTCGTGCATGGCGTTGTTGGACTCGTAGGTCCCGTGCATGCCGACCATGCCCAGCCAGGCCGGGTCGCTGGCCGGGAAGGCGCCCAAACCCATCAGGGTCGAGGTGACCGGCGCGCCGGTGATGGCGGCGAACTCGCGCAGCAGGGCGCTGGCCTTGGGACCGGAATTGATGACGCCGCCGCCGGTGTAGAGGATAGGGCGGCGGGCGCCGGCGATCATGCGGACCGCCTCGGCGATGCGGCCGGCCTCGGCGCGGACGCGCGGCTCATAGCCGTGGACGGGCTCGACCTCTTCCGGGCCGTAATAGTCGGCGCGGGCGAACTGGACGTCCTTGGGAATGTCGATCAGCACCGGGCCGGGGCGGCCGGTGGTGGCGATGGTGAAGGCCTCGTGGATCACGCGCGGCAGTTCGGCGGCGTTCTTGACCAGATAGTTGTGCTTGGTGATCGAGCGGGTGATGCCGACCGTGTCCGCTTCCTGGAAGGCGTCGGTGCCGATCAGGTGTGTCGGGACCTGGCCGGTGATGACGACCATGGGGATGGAGTCCATCAGGGCGTCCAGGATGCCGGTGACGGCGTTGGTCGCGCCCGGGCCCGAGGTGACCAGGCAGACGCCCGGCTTGCCGGAAGAGCGGGCGTAGCCCTCGGCCGCATGGGTCGCGCCCTGTTCATGGCGGACCAGAACGTGCTGCAGGCGCGATTCATGGAACAGGGCGTCATAGATCGGCAGGACCGCGCCGCCCGGATAGCCGAACAGCGTCGTGACCCCCTGATCGACCAGGGCGCGGACCACGATCTCGGCGCCGGTCATGGAGCGGTCGGTCGGGGCGGCCGGTTTGGCGGTTTGCAGCGTCTGGGCGGTCATGGTGCGGTCCGAGGAAACTGGGCTGGGGGATCGGGAAAAAGAAAAAGGCCCCAGAGGGGCCCTTGTGCGCGCGACCTACTTCGTCGCGACCTTTTGAGGGGTCACGCCGCTGTCGGTCGCCTTGTAAGTACGATCTTCAGGTCGCGCACGAGTTGTTGCTCCAAATCCACGAGCGAGGAATGCCATGCCCTTTAATGGGCGTCAAGCGCCCATGCGCGCAATAAACTGCCCCCATTGGTCGTTCTGCGTGACAGCGTCGATGCGTATCCAGTCCGGGGTCTGGTTGCGGAACCAGGTCAATTGCCGCTTGGCGTAGCGCCTCGTCTCCATCTGGGCGGCGGCCAGGGCGTCGGAAAGGGAGATTTCCCCCCTGACATGAGCGGCCAGCTCGCGATAACCGACCGCTTTCAGCGCCGGCAGGGCAGGATCGAGCCCTCGGGCCTCCATGGCGCGCACTTCGTCCAGGGCGCCGTCCTTGATCATCTTCCCTAGCCGCAGGTCGCAGCGAGCGTAGAGCGCCTCGCGATCCGGCTCCAGCACGACGCCTCGCCAAGCGTCTGGCGAGATCGGCGGGACGGTGTCGGCTTGCCAGTCCGAAAGCGCTCGACCGGTGCTGCTCGCCACGGCGTAGGCGCGGACGAGACGCTGGCGGTCGCCGGACTCGATCCGGGTCTCGGCTTCGGGGTCCAGCGGGCGCAGCAGTTCGCGGAACGCCGCCTCGCCGATGGTGTCGAAGTGCTGGCCCGCGGCGTCACGCGCGGCCTCGGGCACCGGCGGCACGTCGGCCAGGCCCTGGGTGAGGGCGCGGAAGTAGAGGCCCGTGCCGCCGACCACCACGGCGGTGCGTCCCCGCGCCTCGATATCGGACAGGGTCTCGAGCGCGGCCTCCAGCCACCGGCCGACGGACCAGCTCTGGGCCGCATCGACCACGCCGAACAGATGGTGCGGCGCCTGGGCGGTCTCCTCCGGCGGCGGGCCGGCGGTCAAGACGCGCAGGCCGTCATAGATCTGCATGGAGTCGGCGTTGATGATCTCCGCGCCGGCTTCCTTCGCCAACCTCAAGGCCAGGGCCGATTTGCCGCTTGCGGTGGGGCCAGCGATGAGTGTGATCATGCGGGTCGTCAATCGCGGGTGGTGTTCGGCCGTCCGCGGAGCTCCAAGGATTTCAGGAGACATCATGTCGCGTATCGCCGCCCTCGCCGCAACGCTCCTCGTCTCGGTCCCATCCCTCGCGGCAGCCCAGTCGCCCGCTTCTCTGGAAGAACGGACGGGGTGCGCCGTTTTCCTGCTGACCGCCAACGAGATGGCGGCTCGCTTTCCTGAGATGTTCAAGGGCGACGACGCTGAAATGGCGCAGTCGATGTTCCGACTGATGAGCGCGGCCGGGGCGCCGCTTCTCGACGCTGCTTTCGCGGAAGGGGCGGCTCAGGGAAAGTCGGCGGCGGAGATGTACCGAGCGGGGCTTGGCTACAATCTGGACGCCTTTAAAGGTGTCGGCCCAAAGGACCCGAGGTTCAAGAGCCGGGGCATGGCGCTGACGAAACGGTGCATGGCGGTGGCCGCACCCAAGGACTGACGGGTTGACGTGGGGGCCAAGGTCCAATAGCCGCCGCGTCATGCTCAGCCTCACCATCGTCAGCTC
Organism: Caulobacter segnis; assembly: GCF_029543125.1. GTDB lineage: Bacteria > Pseudomonadota > Alphaproteobacteria > Caulobacterales > Caulobacteraceae > Caulobacter > Caulobacter segnis_D. Next base: position 385,685 of record NZ_JARQWW010000004.1, on the reverse strand, counting down.
CGATCCTTCCGCACTCGCGGCGGGTCTCGACGCATTGCGCGGGATCGCCCGCACGGACCAGGCCGTCAGGCTCGGGGCGGAGGCTTTTGACATCGCCATCGAAGGCGGCCGCGCAGAGCTCCGCGCCGCTGCGGAAGCGGCCTTGGCTGGTCTGCCGGTCGATGTCTGCGTGCAACCGGCCGAAGGACGCCGCAAGCGCCTGCTGGTGGCCGACATGGACTCCACCATCATCGGCTGCGAGTGCATCGACGAACTGGCCGACTATGCCGGCGTGAAGGCGGAGATCGCCGAGATCACCGAGCGCGCCATGCGCGGCGAGCTGGCCTTTGAAGGCGCCCTGCGCGAGCGGGTCAGCCGCCTGAAGGGTTTGAACCGTTCGGCCCTGCAGACCTGTTTCGACGAGCGGGTGCGCCTGAACCCCGGAGCCGAGGTGCTTGTGAAGACCATGGCCGCCCATGGCGCGCGCTGCGTGCTGGTGTCCGGCGGCTTCACCTTCTTCACCAGCCGGGTGGCCGCCGCCGCCGGCTTCCACGACAACCGGGCCAACACCCTGCTGGAGGACGGCGACGTCCTGTCCGGTCTGGTGGGCGAGCCGATCCTGGGACGCGAGGCCAAGCTGGCCGCTCTCCAGGAAGAAGCCGCTGCTCTTGGTCTGACCCCGGAAGCCGCCCTCGCCATCGGCGACGGGGCCAACGATCTGGCGATGATCGAGGCCGCGGGTCTCGGCGTCGCCTATCGCGCCAAGCCTGTGGTCGCCGCCCAGGCGGACGCCCGCGTGGACCACGCCGATCTGACCGCGATGCTCTACTTCCAGGGCTATCGCGCCGAGGAGTTCGCCGCCTGATGTCCTTCCCTCGCCGCATCGAAGCCGTCGTTTTCGACATGGACGGCCTGCTGGTCGACACCGAGACGGTCTACGCCGCAGGGATGGAGACGGTCGGGCGCGAGTTCGGCGTCGATCTGGGGCGGGAGGTCTATTGCTCGATGATCGGCCACACCCATGCGGTCTGCACCGAAATCCTGCTGGACCGCTATGGCCGCGGCTTCGCCACTGAAGCCTTCTGGGCCCGGGCGTGGAGCGAGATCGAGGACATGCTGAAGGTTCAGCTTCAGCTCAAGGCCGGGGTGATCGAGCTGCTCGACCACCTGGATGACCTGAACCTGCCGCGCGCCATCGCCACCTCCAACGGTCCGACACAGGTTGAGGGGTATCTGGGGCGTCTGGGTGTTCGCGACCGCTTCCACGCCGCCGTCACCGGACCCGAAGTGACCAACAAGAAGCCGCATCCGGAGCCCTACCTCACCGCCGCGGCGCGCCTGGGCATTGACCCGCACTACTGCCTGGCGCTGGAGGACTCTCACGCCGGCGTCACCGCCGCGCACGGGGCGGGAATGATGACGGTGATGGTGCCCGACCTGCTGGACGCCAGCGAGGACGCACGGTCCAAGTGCATCCACATCGCCGACAGCCTGCACCACGTGCTCGACCTGCTGAAGCGGGCCGCCTAGTCGAGACGTTCGGCGCGCAGCCGCCAGACCCGGCGCTGGCTCAGCTCCAGGCCGTCAATCCGGCCCGCGCCGTCGCGGGTGAAGGTCACGCCGCCCAGGCTTGATCCGACAAAATGGTCGCCGCCGACGGACTCCAGCGCCATCGGCTCCATACGGGGCCAAGTGATCGTCAGCCGCCCATCCTTCGCCGCCACCTCGTACGAGGTCGCCAGCTCGTCGCTGCGATAGCGGCCGGCATAGGGTTTAAGGTCGGCAGGTGTGGCGGCGGTGACCTTCTCATAGGTGCGCGAGGGCAGGGGATCGTAAAGGACGCGCAGAAGCGGGGGCTGGCCCTCAGCCTGCGGATCAAAGCGCCACCGATCGGCGGGCACGTTCAGCCGTCCGTCGCGCCATTCCACGCGCATCACCATGCCGGTTTCAGGGCTGCGCCAGACGCCGGCCAACTCCCGCCGCGCCGCGTCGGCGGGTGGGGCGGCGGAGGGGATGGTCAGGTCGGCGGCGCCCCGGGCCAGATACCCGGCGTCCGCGTCGGCGTCATTGCACAGGGTGACGACCGCCAGCTCTTCACGCGGAAAGGCCAGGGTCTGGGCGCGGAAGCCGCCGTCCAGGCCGTCGTGGCCGATGCTCTGGCGGCCGCCATTCTGGCTGATGTAGAGGCCGCCGCCATAGCCGATGGGCGTCCCGTCGGTCAGGCGGCCGGTTGTCCGCATCCATTCGACCGTGGCCTCTTTTGCCGGCGGGTTCATGAGGAAGCGCTGCCAGGCCAGGAGGTCTTTCGCCGTGGTCAGCAGGTTGCTTGCGCCATAGACCTCAAGCGCCGGCTGGGCGCCTTCCCAGTGCGCGCCAGTCCAGCGATAGCCGCGGGCGCGATGGCGGACCAAGACGTCTTGGTCTTCGTAGAATCGCGTCGAGGTCATGCCCAGCGGCGTGAAGACCCGCGCCTTGGCGAAGTCGGCGAGCGATTGGCCGGAAACCTTGCGGACGATCTCGGCCAGCAAGGTGTAGCCGCTGTTGTTGTAGAGATCCTGGGTTCCCGGGCGGAAATTGAGGCTTTTCTGCCGTTGGATGACCGACAGGGCGTCCTGACGCGTCACCCGATCGTGCGGACGCCACCCGGAAAGGTGCAGCAGAGCCCCCTGATCCCGCAGGCCGCTGGTGTGGTGAACCAGATCGCGCACGCGGATCGGATCGCCGTAGTCCGGCATGTCCGGCAGGTGTTTGCGGATGTCGTCGTCGAGGGAAAGTTTGCCCTCCGCCGCCAGCAGGCCGACGGCATAGGCGGTGAACTGCTTGGCCAGGGACGCCGCGTGGAAGACGGTGTCCGTGGAGATCGGCGTGACCTGCTCCAGATCCGCCAGACCGTTGACGGAGAAGCGCTCCACCCCGTGGTCCGACACCCCGGTCACGCAGCCGGGAACTGATTGAGCCTGCGACGTCGCCGTGGCGGCGAGGCCGATGGCCAGGCCCAGAGCCATGGATTTGTAGTGATGGAATCTCTGCATCGACGCCCCCGATCGTGCAGCGCACTCCGCCGCCCGGCCTCAGGCCAGGCGGCGGCGCGACGGGTTACTGAGCGCTGGGACCGCGCTCGAAGTACTTGAAGAAGGCGCTGTCGGGCGACAGCACCAGGGTGGAGTCGCCCTGGGCCAGCGACGCCTCATAGGCCTGCATCGAGCGATAGAAGGCCGCGAAGCTCGCGTCCCGGCCGAAGCTGGAGGCGAAGAGTTCTGCGCGGCGGGCGTCGCCCTCACCGCGGATCTTTTCGGCTTCCTCGGTGGCGGTGGCGATGATTTCGCGCTTCTGCTGCTCGCCGACGGCGCGGATCTGGGCGGCCTCCTGCTGGCGGGCGGTCTGCATCCGCTCATAGACCGCCTTCTGGTTCGCTTCCGGGAGGTCGGCGCGCTTGATGCGCACATCGACGACTTCCAGGCCCAGGCGCGAGGCGGCGGCGCGGCGGATGACGATGTCGCGGGTCACGCGGGTCAGCTCCGGCCGGCGACGGGAGATGACGTCGTCCGAGGTGGCCGAGCCCAGAGTCTGGCGCAGGGTGGCGTTGACCAGGCGCTCCAGGCGGTCCGCCGCCACGCGTTCATCGCGCAGGGTGCGGTAGAACTGCAGCGGGTCGTTGATGCGGTAGCGGATGTAGGCGTCCACCACCAGGCGTTCCTGGTCGGCGGTGATGACCTCGCCCTGTTCAGCGTCCAGCGACAGGTTGCGCTTGTCGAACATGACGACGTTCTCAAGGAACGGCGCCTTCAGTTTCAGGCCGGGCGAGGTGATCACGCGGACAGGTTCGCCGAAGCGAATGACGAGAGCCTGCTGACGCTGATCGATCTGGAAGATGCTGTTGCCCAGCACCACCAGGGCGACCACGACGACGGCGGCGATGGCGAAGAGATTGCGGTTCATTGGCCGCTCCTCGCGGTAGGTGCGGTCGCCTTGGGACGGAAGACGTCGGGCGGCAGGACCACCGGGCCGCTGCCTTTGGTGTCCAGGATGACCTTGTTCGAGTTGGCCAGCACGCGCTGCATGGTTTCGATGTAGAGGCGCTCGCGGGTCACGCCCGGCGCCAGGCGGTACTGTTCGTACACCTGGTTGAAGCGCGCGGCCTCACCGGCGGCCTCACGGACCACCTGCTCGCGATAGCCGATGGCGGCCTGGACCACCTTGGCGGCTTCGCCTCGGGCGACGTTGGCGGCGGACTCGGCGTTCTGGCCGGCGGCGGCCACGTCGCGGAAGGCGTCGATGACGTCGGTGGGCGGGTTGGCGTTGCGGATCTGCACGCCGTCGATGAACACCCCGGCGTCATAGCGGTCGAGGACCGCCTGCATCAGCTGAGCGGCCTGTTCCTGCACCTGGCCGCGAGCCGTGGTCAGGACCGGCTGCAGGGGCGTGCGGCCGACGACCTCGCGCATGGCGCTTTCGGCCACGGCCTTCACCGTGGCGTCAGGGTCGCGGACGTTGAACAGGTACTTGGAGGCGTCCGAGACGCGCCACTGAACCGAAAAATCCAGGTCGATGATGTTCTCATCGCCCGTGAGCATCAGGCTTTCTTCCGGCACGTCGGCGCCGTCGGCGCCGCCCACGTCGATGCGGTTCAGGGTGGTGACCGACACCTTCTCCACCGCTTCGACCGGCCAGGGCAGGTGATAGCCCGCGCCCGAACCCGTGGTGCGCGAATAGGCGCCGAAGGTGGTGACCACGGCCTGCTCGTCCGGCTGGACGAAATAGACGCCGGTGGCCAGGTACAGGGCCGCCGCGCCGGCGATCACCGTGCCCACGGCGCGCGGGCGGATGTTGCCGCGGCCGTCGGTGAAGAACTCGCGCAGGCGGGCGTTCAACCGATCGAGCGTGTCATTCAGGTCCGGGCCGGTAGGCGGAGGCTTGCGCGGGCCGCCCTTGGGGCCGCCGCGTCCGCCGGGGCGCTGGGCCTTGTCCTCGCGGGGGTCCTTGCCGTCTTCCGGCGGGGGCGAACCCCAGGGACCTGGCTTGCCGGAACCGGAATTACCGGAACCCGAACTCGAATTGTCGTTCCAAGGCATAAGGTCGCGTCGTCTCTTTCGTTATTCGGCGCGGCCGCTGGTGAGCCCAAGGCGGGCTTGTAAACCGGCGCTGTCCTGCGGATATGAGACCCCCAACGCCGCAAAGCAAGCCGATCAGGTATGGATCACTCTCAAACCGCCACTCGCGACACAGCGTTCGCCGCGCTGAACGGCATTCTCGATCCCAAGACCGGCCGCGGCCTGGCCGACGCCGGACGGGTCCAGGGGCTGGTGGTTCGCGACGGCCGCGCGGGCTTTGTGCTTGAGGTCGCGGCTGCCGATGCGGCGGCCTACGCCCCGGTGCGCGAGGCAGCCGAGGCGCTGCTGGCCAGCCTGCCGGGCGTGGAGAAGGCACAGGTCGTCCTGACCGCCGCCGCCAGCGGCGAGACCGAGCGGGTGCGCAAGGGCGCGGCCCGGGTCGCCGCTGACCCGCAGGCTCAGGCCGCACCGCCGCCGTCCGCCGAGAAGCCCGCCCATGTCCGCCACGTGATCGCCGTGGCCAGCGGCAAGGGCGGGGTGGGCAAGTCCACCGTCTCGGTGAATCTGGCCTGCGCGTTTGCGAAGCTTGGCCTGCGCACCGGGCTGCTGGACGCCGATGTCTATGGCCCCTCCGCCCCCACCATGATGGGCGTGGATGGCGAGCCGGTGTTCGTGGACAAGAAGCTTCAGCCGCTGGAGGCCCATGGCGTGAAGCTGATGTCCATCGGCTTCATGGTCGACCCCGGCCAGGCGATGATCTGGCGCGGGCCGATGGCGTCCTCGGCTGTGCGGCAGATGATCCAGGATGTGGCCTGGGGTTCGGAGGAGGAGCCGCTGGACGTGCTGGTGGTCGATCTGCCGCCGGGCACGGGCGATATCCAGCTGACCCTGATCCAGAAGCTTTCGATCGACGGCGTGGTGATCGTCTCTACCCCGCAGGAAATCGCCCTGATCGACGCGCGTCGCGCCGCTGAGATGTTCCGCAAGACCGCCACCCCGATCCTGGGCGTGGTGGAGAACATGGCCTTCTTCGCCGATCCGTCCACCGGCGCGCCGATCCCGATCTTCGGGACGGGCGGAGGCCAGGCGGAGGCGGATCGCCTGGGCGTGCCGCTGCTGGGCCAGGTGCCCATCGAGATCGCCTTGCGCGAGGCGGGCGATGTGGGCCGGCCGCTGACGGCGGGTGAAAGCGAAAGCGCCGCCGCCAGGGCTTTCCTGACGGCGGCGCAGACGCTCTCGGCGAAGTTCGCTTAAGGCTTAGAAGCTCCAGCGGGCGCCGGCGGCCATGATCACGCCGCTGCCCTCCGCCTTGCCGCGCAGGGCCACGGGGGTGGCCAGCGGGGTGCCGCCGAAGATCACGTCGTCACGGACGATCTCGGCTTCATCGAAGGCGATGTAGGCGCCGGCGATGTCCAGGGCCAGGTTCGGCTTCAGATTGATGGTCGCGCCCGCGCCGTACAGCCAGCGGTCGCCGTCCGGCACGCGGGCGGTGCGGCCGATGTCCGGCGTCGGGGTCGGGTCGTATTGCACGCCGGCGCGCACGGTCAGCTTTTCGTTGACCGCGTAGTCGAAGCCGACGCCGCCGCTGGTGACGTCCTTGTAGTTCTGGTCGGATTCAAAGCCGCCGCCGGCGTAGCTGACGCGGATGGCGTCGAACTCGCCCCAGCCGATGCGCTGGGCCTGGGCGTTCAGGGTCAGCTTGTCGGTTACGGCCCAGCGCGCGCCCAGGGTGGCGATCCACGGGGTGGTGATCTTGGCCTTGCCGTCCACGTCCATGTTGGCGGCCGCCGCCGGAGCCAGCAGACCGCTGACGACCACCGAGCCGTCGAGGGTGTGCTTCACTTCAGAGCGGTACGAGGCGCCGATGGTCAGCTTGTCGTTGGCGTGCAGCTGCAGGCCGGCGTTCCAGCCGAAGTCCCAGCCGTCGCCGGTCAGCTCAGAGCGGCCGTCCGGCTGCAGCGGCGAGACGTTCGGATAGGCCGAGGTCAGGGTGGCGTCGGCGTAGATGGCGTTCACGCCCACGCCCACGTCCAGCCAGTCGGTGACGCGATAGGCGGCGGTGCCCTGGATGTTGGCGGTCATCAGGCGGGACTTCAGCGCGTCGTAGCGGGTGAAGCTGTTGCCCGAATAGGCGGTGGTGAAGTTGTACGGCGCGTAGGTCGAAACGCCTACCGCCAGACGGTCGGTGACGCGGAAGGCGCCCGACAGGTTCGGCACCAGGCCACCCTTGATCGGGTCATAGGCGCGCTCGTCGCCGCCCACGGGCAGGACCGGCACGCCTGGAGCCACGCGGTCGATGGTCGAGCCGGTGTTCGACACCTCGGAGTCGACCATGACCAGGCTCATGCCGCCGTAGATCTCGTTGTTCTGGATGCCGGCGATGGCGGCCGGGTTCCACCACAGGCTGGCGGCGCCGCGGTCGGCGACTTCACCCGAATAGGCGCGGCCGGTGCCGCGGACCGATTGTTCCTGGAGATAGAAGCCCGCGGCCGAAGCCTGGCTGGCGGCGATGAGGGCGGCGCCGGCGACGCCGAGCGCGAGAATGATCTTGGGGGAGGACATCAAAAGAGAACCTTATACGGCCGTGGGGGAGACGGCGGGGACGGCGCTCTAACGTATGTTGGGGCTCACTGTTGCGTTTGAAAGAAACGCTCCGTCGATCAGTCGACGGAGCGTTGCCTAAACGTCACAAATGCGTTGGGGTCAAAAACCCCCGATCTGCGGGATCGAGGTTGGACTTCCTCAGCCGCCCGCCATCTTGCGGAAGAATTTCTGGCCTTGCTCGCCGCCGGCGAAATAAGCCTTCTGTCCCGCGTCGTCGCTGATCTTGTCCCAGTTGGCGCGGACTTCCTCGGCCGACAAACCGCCTTCGCCCAGATAGACGCCTTCGGTCTCGTAGATGCGCGACAGGGCGAAGGCGCCGGCGCCGGCCGCCAGGATCGCGCCCGTGGGGGCTTCGTCCGAGGCCAGGTAGATCACGCCGGGCGTCACATATTCCGGCTTCAGCTTCTCCAGCACTTCCGGCGGCATCAGGCCTTCGGTCATGCGGGTCGCGGCCACGGGGCTGATGGCGTTCACGTGGACGCCATTCTTCTGGCCCTCGAGCTTGATGGTGTTCATGAACCCGACGATGCCCAGCTTGGCGGCGCCGTAGTTCGACTGGCCGAAGTTGCCATAGAGGCCGGACGAGGAGGTGGTGACCACGATGCGCCCGTAGTTCTGGGCCTTCATGATCTCCCAGACCGCCTTCACCGGCTTCACCGTGCCCATGAGGTGGACGTTCAGGACGAACTCGAAGTCGGGGATGTCCATCTTCGAGAAGGACTTGTCGCGCAGCACCCCGGCGTTGGCGATCAGGATGTCGATGCGGCCCCACTGATCCATGGCCTGCTTGACCATCAGGGCGACGCCGGCGTCGTCGGTCACCGACGAGCCGTTGGCGATGGCTTCGCCGCCGAGAGCCTTGATCTCCTCGACCACCTTCATGGCCGCGTCCGAGCCGCCGCCAGAACCATCCATCGAACCGCCCAGGTCGTTGACCACGACCTTGGCGCCGCGACGCGCCAGCTCCAGCGCATGCTGACGGCCAAGGCCGCCGCCGGCTCCCGTCACGATCGCCACCTTGCCGTCGAAGCGGATGTCCGCCATGCCTGTCGCTCCTCTCAAACGCTTGTTTTGTGCAGGCGTTGTGCGGCGCGGCGCAAACGCCGTCAAGCGGGCGCGGGGCAAAGAAAAACGCCGCCCGGAGGACCGGACGGCGTTCGAGCTTCTCTTTAGGCGGAGCGCTTAGCTCTTCTTTTGATCCTCGGCCGGGGCGGCGGTCGGGTGCTTGGCGCCCGCGACCTTGCCCGGCTTCATGAACTTCACCAGCACGCGCTGGCCGATCAGGAAGGGCGCGCCGTCGGCGGTGACCACCGTCTCCACCACGCGCTCGTCGGTGCGCTCGGACGGATCGTCCGACTGCAGCTTGCGGGCCCCGAACATGGCCGAGCGGCGGATCACCTTGCCGGTGAAGACCTTGCTCGGGTCCGACTCCATGCTGATCTCGACCGGCTGGCCAACATAGACGCCCGTCACCGAGGCCTCGGCGATCTCCGCGCGGATGATGCGAGGGGCCTTCGGCTCCAGATCGAACATCGGGGTGACGTTCAGGGTCGAGGCGCCCGCGCCCGGGTTGGCGTAGCGGCGGACGATGACGCCGTCCGCGGGAGCGCGGATGTTGGTCATCTCCAGGGCGAACTCGGCTTCACGCAGGGCGGCTTCCGAGGCGCCGATATTGGCGCGCTGGGCGGCCAGGTTGGCTTCGGCCGATGCGATTGCGTCGCGGGCGGTGTCCAGGCGCTGGCCGGCCACGAAGTTCGAGGCCGACAGGTTCTGCAGGCGCTGGTGCTCGCGGCGGGCGGTGCGAAGCTGCACGTCCAGCAGGGCGATCTGGGCGCGGACCTGGGCGACCTGGGCGCGGGCGCGGTTCACGGCCAGGACGGAGTCGTCGTCCTGCTGGCGCGCCAGGATCTGGCCCTTGGAGACGCGCTCGCCTTCCTGGACCAGGACTTCGCTGACGATGCCCTGGCGGCGGGCGGCCACCTGGATGATGCCGCCCTCGACGTCCGCCTTGCCGTTGGCGATGGCGGCGTAGGGGCTTTCCGGAGCCTGCTTGGCTTCGGCGGCGGCCTTTTCCTTCTTGGCGTTGGCGTTGGCCATCATGAAGGCGCCGCCCCCGCCCACGAGAACCACGGCGGCGGTGACGAGCCAGAACGAACGGCGACGGAAGAACGCGGGCATAGTCTTAGGCTCCGATGAGGGATGCGCCGTGGCCGGCTTGCGGCGCTGCGGCGGGAGAGGGGCGGCTGTCGCTCAGGATCAGGCCGTCCTCGATGTGGATGACGCGGTCGGCGAAGGCTTCGAGGCGCGGGTCGTGCGTGACGCAGATGACCGCAGCTCCGTGGTCCTTGGCCGCCCGTTGAAGCAGCTTGGTGACGATCTGGCCGTTCTCGCCGTCGAGGGCGGAGGTCGGTTCGTCGGCGAACAGCAGGCGAGGGCGCTTGGCGAGGGCGCGGGCGATGGCCACCCGCTGCTTCTCGCCGCCCGACAGCTCGGCCGGACGCTGGTTCAGGCGATGGCCCAGCCCCACCTCGGTCAGGGCTTCCTTGGCGCGGGCGTGCGCCTCGCCAGGTTCAACGCCCTGATACTTCAGGACCGTGGTCACCTGCTGCAGGGCCGAGAGGGCCGAGAACAGGTTGAAGCCCTGGAAGATGAAGCCGCAGTTGTCGAGGCGGAACTTGTCCAGCTTGCCCGGGGTGAGGCCCTTGGCGGCGCCGGAGGACGGGCCGTCGCGTTCCTCAACCCACTTCTCGGCGGGGCCCCACATGTTGACGCCCAGAGCCTCGACCTTGCCGCCGTCCGGCTTCAGCAGGCCCGACAGGTTGGCCACCAGGGTGGACTTGCCCGAGCCCGAGGGGCCCATGACCATGGTCACCTCGCCCAGCAGGGCGTCGAAATTGACTCCCTTGAGGACCTCGATGTGGGTGCGGCCGGTCTTGAACCGCTTGCGCAGTCCGGTGGCCTTGATCGCGTAGTTGGGAGCGCTCATCGCAGCAGGTCCGCAGGTTGGCTTTTCTTGAGGATGCCGAGGGCCATCAGGCCCGACAGCATCGAGATGGTGACCAGGAAGATGCCGACCATCGAGACGATGCCGAGCGGGAAGGCCATCGGCAGGCCGCCGGCGCTGGCCAGAAGGGCGATGCCAGCCGTCATCAGTCCGGTGGCGCCCAGGCCGGCGATGCCGACCCAGAACGACAGCTCCAGCACGATCATGCGCAGGGACCCCATGCCGACACCCAGGGCGCGTAGCGAGGCGAACTCCTTGATGTTGGCCAGGATCGCGCCGCGCAGGGTCTGCGAGGTGATGCCCACCCCGATCAGCATCCCGACGAAGAGCGAGAAGACCAGCATGATGCCGATGATCTGCTCCTTCAGCAGTGCGCCCTGGTTCGCCTCCGACAGCTCGGCGCGGGTCCAGGCGCGATAGGCGCCGCCGCTGGCCGCGTTCAGCTGGTCGCGCACGGTGAGGGCCTGCGCCGGATCCTTGATGCGGACGATCAGGGCGCCCGTGCGGTCGGCGCGGCCGTTCATGCCCAGCTTGCGCAGGGTGTCGCGGGACATGAACACCATGGGGGCGTTCATGTTCGGATAGTTGTCGAGCACGGCGACGACACGGACGGTCTTGCCGTTCAGCGAGCCCTTGTCGCCGAGCTTCACGCCGAGGCGAGCCAGGGCGGTCTTGTCCACCGCCACGCCGTAGGGCTCCAGCAGGGCCACGCGCAGATCTTCGGAGAAGTCGATCGGCAGGGTGACCGCGTCGGGCCAGGTGTCGACGGCGTAGGCCTGGGCGAACTCGCGCTTGCGCTTCTTTCCCGGGCCGGGGTCGTTCTGCCACATGCCGCCGTTGACCATCACCTCGCCCACGTCGACGACGGCGGGGTTGGTGTAGAGGGCCGGCTTGACGCGGGCGGGCAGGCCGGCGCCGCCGTTCATCAGGCTCTCGGCCTTGGGGCCGAGCACCATGATGTCGCCGCGGGCGCGGTCGATATTGGCGGTGAACGCCTTGCCCATACCCATGAACATCCCGACCTGAGCCAGGATGAGCAGGCCCGAAAAGGCCAGGGCGATAATGGCCGCGAGGTATCGCCGCCATTCGTAAATCAAAGTCGCTAGGGCCAGGGACATGGGCCGGCTGAACTCCCCCAAAGATTGCACTCAGCAATGTGCGCGAGGGGCGTTGGAACCAAGTTAAATCGGGGTAAGGCAGGCCCAGGCCGCCTTACAAATTGGTCATGCAATTCGTGCTTGCGACATGCGCGCCCTTGCATTGGCCGCCTTGGCCGGTGTCAAAAGGCCTGTGCGGCGCCAAGGGGGCGGCCGTCCAAGGGCCGGTTTCCATACATGTTTCGTCTTGAGAACGCGCAGAGCCTTGTCGGCGTGGCCTTCACCCTCGGCCTCTGCTGGGCGCTGTCGGAGGACAGGAAGCGTTTTCCCTGGCGTCTGGCCCTGGGCGCGATCGCGCTTCAGGCGGGTCTTGTTCTGCTCGTCTTCGGTCTGCCGGCCGCCCGCGCGGTGATCCATGGAATCAATGACGCGGTGGACGGCCTGGCCGCCGCTACGGCCCAGGGCACGCAGTTCGTCTTCGGCTACATGGGCGGCGGGACGCAGCCCTATGCGGTGGAGAATCCGAACGCCCTGTTCGTCTTCGCCTTCCAGGTTCTGCCGGTGATCCTGGTCATCTCGTCCCTGTCGGCGCTGATGTGGCACTGGAAGATCCTGAAGTGGATCATCCGGGGCTTCGGCTTCGTCTTCGAGAAGACCATGGGCATGGGCGGCGCCTCCGCCACGGCGACGGCCTCCAACATCTTCCTGGGCATGGTCGAGACGCCGATCATCATCCGCGGCTACCTCGACAAGCTGTCGCGCTCCGAGCTCTTCATGATGATGGTGGTGGGCCTCGCCACCGTCGCGGGCTCGACCATGGTGGCCTACGCCACCGTGCTGAAGGCCGTGCTGCCCAACGCCGCCGCCCACGTGCTGGCGGCCTCGGTGGTTTCGGCGCCGGCTGGCGTTCTGCTGGCCCGCATCATGATTCCAGAGAAGCCGAACGTCGGCGGGGTGTCGGTCGATTACACCAGCCTGCTGAAATACGACTCCGCCGTCGACGCCATCTCCAAGGGCGTCTCGGACGGTCTGATGGTTGTGCTGAACATCTCGGGCGTGCTGATCGTCTATGTGGCCTTCGTGGCCATCGCCAACATGCTGCTGGGCTGGGTGCTGCCGGACATGTTCGGTGGTCCGGTGACCATCGAACGCATGCTCAGCGTGGTGTTCGCACCGCTCGCCTGGGCGCTGGGCATCAGCTGGGATGAGGCTTTCAAGGCCGGCTATCTGCTGGGCGTGAAGCTGATGCTCACCGAGTTCATCGCCTTCATCCAGCTGGGGTCGATCCCGGCGGCGGAGATGAGCGAGCGCACCCGCACCATCCTGACCTACGCCCTGTGCGGCTTCGCCAATGTGGGGTCCGTCGGCATCACGGTGTCGGGCATGGGCGTGCTGATGCCCGAGCGTCGCGGCGAGGTGATCAGCTTGGTCTGGAAAGCCCTCGTGGCCGGCTTCCTGGCCACCTGCCTGACGGCCGCCGTCGTCGGCGCCATGCCGCGCGAACTGTTCGCCGCCTAGAGCCTTTGCGTCCCCTGCGTCACCCGTGAAAGGTTGGCGTCAGGGAGGACAACAACATGAAGCTCTATGACAGCCGCCGCGCGCCCAATCCGCGCCGGGTCCGTTGGTTCATGGCGGAGAAGGGCGTCGAGGACATCGAGATCGTCGATGTCGACCTGTTCAAGGGCGAGCATCGCGCGCCGGACTATCTGGCGCGCGCAGGCATCGCCAACGTCCCGGCCCTCGAAGTCGATGACGCGCTGACCATCACCGAGTCGGTGGCGATCTGCCGTTACCTGGAGCATCTCAACCCCGAGCCGAACATGTTCGGCCGTGATCCCCGCGAGATGGCCGTCATCGAGATGTGGTCGCGGCGGGTGGAGCTGATGGTGGCCATGCCGCTGATGATGGCGGTGCGCCACGCGCATCCGGCTTTGGCGGCTCTGGAGAAGCAGGTGCCGGAAGTGGCCGAGTTCAACCGCGCCTGGGCCGAGCGTTCCATGAAGATGCTGAACCGCCAGTTGTCGAAGACCGAGTTCATCGCCGGCGACCGGGTGACCATGGCCGATATCCTGGCGGCCACCAGCATCGACTTCGCCCGGATGGTTCAGTTCGAGCCCGCGGAAGAGTTCGAGCACGTCCACCGCTGGCTGGGCGCGATGATGGCCCGGCCAGCGGCGGCAGCTGGGACTTAGAAGTTCTAGATCCTCCCCCCTTTGGGGGAGGGGGACCGCGAAGCGGTGGAGGGGGTTTTGCTGAGTCAGCAGACCCCTCCGTCCCTTTGGGACACCTCCCCCAGAGGGGGAGGATATTGATCACCCGAACAGCTTGGCGGCGGTCTCGGCGACGAGCTTGCCCTGGAAGCGGGCGCCGTCCAGTTCGTTGGCGCTCGGCTGACGCGAGCCGTCGCCGCCGGCGATGGTGGTCGCGCCGTAGGGCGAGCCGCCGGTCACTTCGTCCAGCTTCATCTGGCCTTGGAAGCTGTAGGGCAGGCCGACAACCACCAGGCCGAAGTGCAGCATGTTGGTGATGATCGAGAACAGGGTCGTCTCCTGGCCGCCGTGCTGGGTGGCGGTGGAGGTGAAGGCCGCGCCGACCTTGCCGTTCAGCGCGCCCCGCGCCCACAGGCCGCCGGCCTGATCGAGGAAGTTTGCCATCTGCGAAGCCATGCGGCCAAAACGGGTGCCCACGCCGATGACGATGGCGTCGTATTCGGCCAGGTCATTGATCGTGGCCACGGGGGCCTTCTGGTCGAGCTTGTAGTGGGCGTTCTTGGCGACCTCTTCGGGCACCAGTTCAGGCACGCGCTTGATGTCGACGGTCGCGCCGGCCGAGCGGGCGCCTTCGGCGACGGCTTCGGCCATCTGCTCGATGTGGCCATAGGCGGAGTAGTAGAGAACGAGAACCTTGGGCATGGGGAGATGCTCCTTCCGACGAATGAAACCAGGCAAGTTGCAGTTCTAACGGAGCGCTCGTCTCCGGTCGTCAGAAAGTTTTGCGATCCTCCATGTTCCGTCTTGAATGATCCCGTCGTCAGCGGGAGCGGATTTTCTTCACCACGCCGGAGAAGGACAGCATGGCGCGGCCGCCCGTGCTGAGCGTGCCGCGCACGAACAGCAGCGAGCCGCCGTCGCGGACGATCTCGCCCGTGGCCTCGACCAGGTCGCCCACCGCGGCGGGGCCGACGAACTCGCCGTTCAGGCTGACCGTGACGGCGCGGGTGTCCTTCAACGCCTTCCAGCCGATGGCGAACAGACAGAAGTCGGCGAAGGTCATCATGCAGCCGCCGTGCATGAAGCCGCCGCCATTCATGTGCTTCCTCTCGGCGCGGAAAGCGCAGCGGACCGTCCCGTCATCCTCGTCGCGGAAATAGAAGGGGCCGGACTGATCCTCGAAGGGGTCTGAGCCGCGCCAGGTGCTCCACCCCGCCCACTCGCCCTCGGTGACGCGCTGCGGGCCGCTCATGATCTCGTTGCCGCCGTCCATGCCCATCTCCCTCGAACGATTGTTTGATCGCAGAGCCCATGTCTGCCTAACCTGCGGCCAAATGAAAAGGCGGAGGCGAGGATGCAAGGTCGGACGGTCTATCTGTGCAGCGGTTTTCGGACGCCCATAGGCCGGTTCGGCGGCGGGCTTTCCAAGGTGCGGGCCGACGACATGGCGGCCCATCCGCTCAAGGCTCTGATGGCCGCCCACCCCAAGGTCGACTGGGACCGGATCGACGAGGTTATCTATGGCTGCGTGAACCAAGCGGGGGAGGACAACCGCAATGTCGCCCGCATGGCCCTGCTGCTGGCTGGCCTGCCGGTGCGAACCCCGGCGGTGACGGTGAACCGCCTCTGCGCCTCTGGCCTGGAATCCGTGATCCAGGGCGCGCGGATGATCGCCACGGGCGACGCGGAGTTCGTGATCGCCGGCGGGGTCGAGCACATGACCCGCTCGCCCTTCGTCATGGGCAAGGCCGAGACCGCCTTCCAGCGCAGCGCCGAAATCTTCGACACCACCATAGGCTGGCGGTTCATCAATCCGGCCATGCGCAAGGCCTACGGCGTGGACGCCATGCCGGAGACCGCCGAAAACGTGGCCGAGGACTACCAGATCGCCCGCGCCGACCAGGACGCCTTCGCCTATCGCAGCCAGCAGCGCGCCGCCGCCGCCATCAAGGCGGGGTATTTCGAGGGTGAAATCGCGCCGATCACCATCGTCGACAAGAAGAAGGAGACGGTGCTCTCCGCCGACGAGCACCCGCGCCCGGACACCACGCTTGAGGCGCTGCAGGCGCTGAAGCCCATTGTGCGCGAGGGCGGCACGGTCACGGCCGGCAACGCGTCCGGCATCAATGATGGGGCGGCGGCCATGATCCTGGCCACGGAGGAGATCGCCCGCGAATTCGGCCTGGAGCCCATCGCTCGGGTCGAGGGTGGAGCCGCGGGCGGCGTCGCGCCCCGGATCATGGGCGTGGGCCCGATCCCGGCGGTGGAGACCCTGACCAAGCGGCTCGGCATCACGCCCACGGACTTCGACGTCATCGAACTGAACGAGGCCTTCGCCGCCCAGGCCCTGGCCTGCACCCGCGCCTGGGGGCTGGCGGACGATGCGGAGCACGTGAATCCGCACGGCGGCGCCATAGCCTTGGGCCACCCTCTGGGCGCCAGCGGGGCGCGTCTGGCGATCACCGCGGCGCGGGCCATGAAGGCGCGAGGCGGCAAACGCGCGCTCGCCTCCATGTGCATCGGGGTTGGCCAAGGCGGGGCGCTTGCATTAGCAAGCGTCTGATGAGCTCCCCGATCGAAGACGCCCTGCTGTCCGCCATCGCCGACCTGCCCGAGGGCAAGTCCGCTGACCCCGCCAAGGTCGCCCAGGCCATCGAGCCCGAGCGCTGGCGGCGCATCCTGCCGCACGTGCGCAACGTGGCCATCGGCCTGGCGCGCGAGAACAAGCTGGTGATCCTGCGCCACAACAAGCCGGCTGACCCGGGCAAGTTCAAGGGCGTCTGGCGTTTCCGCGCCCTCACGCCCGAGGAAGTCGCTGCGGGCGGCGCGACCTTCGTCCAGGTCTATGGCGGAACCGACGAGGACGATCTCGATTAGGACGGCATGAGCGCGCTCGAGGCCGTTCTTTCCGATATCGCCGCCTGCCGGGCCTGCGCGGGGGAGTTGCCCCACGAGCCACGGCCGGTGGTTCGCGTCTCGCCTCAGACCCGCATCCTGATCTGCGGCCAGGCGCCGGGACGGCTGGTTCATGAGACTGGTCTGCCGTTCAACGATCCGTCCGGCAACCGCCTGCGCGGCTGGATGGGGATCGACCGCGAGACCTTCTACGGCGACGGCCGGGTCGGCGTGGCGGCCATGGCCTTCTGCTTTCCCGGAACGAACCCCAAGGGCGGCGACTATCCGCCGCCCACACGCTGCGCGCAGCTCTGGCGGCGCAAGCTTTTAGATAACCTCCCGAGGATGGAGCTGACCCTGTTGGTCGGCTGGCACGCTCAGGCCTGGGCGCTGGGCCCCCGGTCCATGCCGAACATGACCGAGACCGTGCGGGAATGGGAACGCTACATCCCCGAGTTCCTGCCCATGCCGCATCCATCCTGGCGCAACACCGCCTGGCTGAAGAAGAACCCCTGGTTCGAGGCGCAAGTGGTTCCCTATCTTCAGGCCAGAGTGCAGAAGATTCTGAAGCCATGAACCGCCGCGCCTTCCTCCTCACTTCCGCCGCCCTGACCGCGACCGCCTGCGCGCCCATGGTGCAGTCGCGCGGAACGCCAGGCGTTGGTTTCGCGGGACCGCATCTGGCCGCCGAGGCCTTCGTCAGCATCGACGGGGCGCGGCTGGGGCTGTCGCAATGGGTTCCGGAGGAGGAGCCGTGGGCGGTGATCGCCGGCCTTCACGGCATGAACGACTACGCCAACGCCTTCCACTTCTGGGGCGAGTGGGGGAAGGCGAGGGGGATCGCCACCTACGCCATTGACCAGCGCGGTTTCGGCCGCTCGCCCGAGCGCGGCGTCTGGGGCGGCGATGACCTGATGGTGGACGACGCCCGCGCCCTGTGCGCGGTCCTGCGGGCGAGGCACCCCAGAGCGATCATCGCCCTGGCCGGGATCAGCATGGGCGGGGCGGTGGCGGTGGACGCCATGGCCTCCGATCCCGCGCCGGACGCGGATCGAACCCTGCTGCTGGCGCCAGCCGTGTGGGGCTGGTCGGAGCAGCCGCTGCTGAACCGCGCGGCCCTGTGGCTCAGCGCCCATACCTTCCGGTCCAAGGTCTGGACCCCGCCGGCCTGGCTGACCCGCAAGGTCAAGCCCACGGACAATATCGACGAGCTCTACCGCATGGGCACGGATCCCCAGATGATCTGGGGGGCGCGGTCGGACACGCTCTATGGGCTGGTCGACATCATGGACCGGGGTCAGGAGCGGATCGACGCGGTGAAAGGCCCGGTGGCCTACTTCTACGGCGCCAATGACGAGATCATTCCGGACAAGGCGGCGATCAAGGCGGCGGCCCGGCTGCCGCAGGGCGCGCGCAGCGCCTTCTACGACAAGGGCTATCATCTGCTGCTGGTGGATCATCAGCGCGAGACGGTGTTCGCCGACATGGTCGCCTTCCTGAAGAACCCCGCCGCCCCGTTCCCGTCAGGTGTCCCGCCGATCGTCGCGCCTGTCGAAACGGGGGTTGTGACTCGCGCCCCGGAGGCGTAGAGGGCCCGCACATAATTTTGCGCAGCGGGACAGGCTTACAGGCATGACTCTTTTCGATTCCCCGGCCTTTGAGGGCCATGAGGGCGTACACACCTTCTTTGACGAAAAGACTGGCCTCAAGACGATCATCTCGGTGCATTCCACGGCCCTCGGCCCGGCAGCCGGCGGCTGCCGCATGTGGGCCTATCCGGATGCGGAAGCCGCCCTGACCGACGCGCTGAAGCTGTCGCGCGCCATGTCCTACAAGAACGCCATGGCCGACATCGGCCTGGGCGGCGGCAAGGCCGTGATCATTGGCGACAGCCGTACCCAGAAGACCCCGGAGCTGTTCGAGGCTTTCGGCCGTGCGGTGGACGCCGTGGGCGGCCGCTACTGGACCGCCGAGGACGTGGGCGTCTCGCCCACCGATCTGCAAAACGCCCGCAAGCAGACCCGCTATGTGGCCGGCCTGGAAGGTCACGCCGCCGCCTCGGGCGATCCGAGCCCGGTGACCGCCGAGGGCGTGTTCCGCGGCGTGAAGCTGTGCGTCCAGCGCGCCTATAACCGTGACCTGAACGGCGTCACCGTCGCCATCCAGGGCGTCGGCCACGTCGGCGCCTATCTGGCCGAGAAGCTGCACGCCGCCGGCGCCAAGCTGGTCATCGCCGATGTGAACCAGGCCGCTCTCGACGAAGTCGCCGCCAAGACCGGCGCCAAGATCGTCTCCACCGACGCCATCTTCGACGTGGACGCCGAGGTGTTCGCGCCCTGCGCTCTGGGTGGCGCGATCAACGCCGAGACCCTGCCGCGCCTGAAGGGCAAGGTGGTGGCCGGCGGCGCCAACAACCAGCTCGCCACGCCGGAGATCGGCCGCATCCTGTTCGAGAAGGGCATGCTGTATGCCCCGGACTACGTCATCAACGGCGGCGGCATCATCAACGTGGCCGGCGAGATCCGCGCCCTGGAAGCCGACGCGGCGTTCGATCCGTCCTGGGTGGCTGACAAGCTGTCGACCCTGATGCTGACCCTGGGCGAGGTGCTGGACCGTTCGGCCGCCGAAAAGCGCCCGACTCACGAAGTCGCCAACGAAATGGCGAAGGCCCGCATCGCGGCGGGCCGGGCTTAAGCCTCGGCCTTCACCCGCTCCATGTCGTAAGCCGCCGGGTCGACCGCCTTCACCCGGCGGCGGTAATCGAATGTGAAGCCGGGCCAGATGGTCGTGTTGCGGCCATCCTCGGTCAGGTACCAGCTCTTGCAGCCGCCGGCGTTCCAGACGGTCTTGCCGACCCGGTCCTGGACGAAGGCGTTGAAGGCGTTCTGGGCGTCGCGCTTGGGATCCATCCAGGCCGCGCCCGCCGCGTCCATGCGGCGAAGCCCGTCCATCACGTGCCGGATCTGGCTCTCGATCATGTAGACGATCGAGTTGTGGCCTAGTCCTGTGTTCGGCCCCATCAGCATGAAAAAGTTCGGATAGCCGCTGACGGTCACGCCCAGATAGGCCTGGGCGCCGGCTTCCCATTCAGCGTTCAGGTGCCGTCCTCCGCGCCCATGGACCTGGGTCGGCGACAGGGCGTCGGTGGCCGCGAAGCCAGTGCCATAGACGATGACGTCCACCGCGTGCTCGACGCCGTCGGTGGTGCGCACGCCCTTGGCCGTGATCTCGGCGATCCCCTCGGTGACCAGGTCCACGTTGGGCCGGGCCAGGGCCGGGTAGTAGTCGTTGGAGATCAGTATCCGCTTGCAGCCCATGCGGTAGGTGGGCGTCACCTTCTGGCGCAGGACCGGGTCGGGGATGGTTGCTTCTATGAACTGCCGGCCCAGCTTCTCGAACTTGGCCATGGAGTCGGTCCGCCAGACCAACGCCGTCGCGAGAAGCTCCAGACGCGTATAGGTCAGCCCGCGAAGCAGCTTCTGGAACACGGGGGCCGCGCGGAACAGGGCGCGCTCCCAACCGTGCCTTTCGCGATCCTTCTTTGGCATGACCCAGGACGGCGTGCGCTGGAACACGGTCAGCGACTTCACCTTTGGCGCGATCTGCGGGACGAACTGGATGGCGCTGGCGCCTGTGCCGATCACCGCCACCGCCTTGCCCGTCAGATCATAGTCGTGATCCCACCAGGCGGAGTGGAAGGTCTTACCCTTGAAACGGTCCATGCCCTTGATGTTCGGCAGGATCGGCCTGGACAGCCCGCCCATGCCCGACACCACGACGCGGGCGGTCAGGACCTGGCCGTCGTCGCTGGTCACGCGCCAGAAACCGCCGGCTTCGTCGAAGCTGATGTCGGTGACGGTGCGCCCGAACCGCAGGTAGGGGCGCAGGTCGTACTTGTCGGCGACCCGATCCAGATAGGCGCGGATCTCCGGCTGGGTCGGATACACACGGGACCATTCCGGGTTCGGCTCGAACGAGAAGGAATAGAGGTGGCTGGGTATGTCGCAGGCGCAGCCGGGATAGGTGTTGTCGCGCCAGGTGCCGCCGACGCCTTGCGCCTTCTCAAGGATTACGAAGTCGTCCCGGCCGTCCTTGAGCAGGGCGATGGCCATGCCCAGCCCGGAGAAGCCCGAGCCCAGAATGGCGACGTCCACGTCCGGCTTGGAGGGCGCCTGGCCCGCCGGTTTGAAGGGCGCGTTCATGGTCCACCTGATGAGGTCGCCGTCTGACGCGGCGTAACCTCATCCTGAATGTGAACGCTGATAAGTCAATCGAGCTTTAGTGGCCCGGCTTCGGGTCGAAAGAGCGTGGCGGGTTGACCTTCAGGGCCAGTTTGCTGGCTTTCTGGCCGTGCTGCGGTTTGGCGGCGACGTGGGTTATCGGGGTGGTCTTCAGCGGATCGTCCTGCTGCTGGAACCCTTGCGGCATGGCCTGGCGCTCCCGTGTTTTGCTCATCGTATCACGCAGCCTCCGACAGAGACGTGTCGATCAATACGTCCACCTTCACATCCAGGTGACAGGTTCCGGGATCACCAAAGATCGAGCCTGAGATCGGCGCGGCCTGGGCGGGTGTGCGGGCGGAGGCCACGGCGATGAGGTCTGGCGATTCCGCCAGGCCGTTGGTCGGATCGAACTCCATCCAGCCCAGGCCGGGCAGGAAGACCTCGACCCAGGCGTGAGTGGCGCCCGCGCCCCGGACCTTGCTGACCTTCTCGCTGTACAGATAGCCGGTGACGAAGCGCGCGGCGTAGCCCAGGCGGCGCAGGCCCTCGACCATCAGCCAGGCGAAATCGCGACAGGTGCCCGCCCCGCGGCGCAGGGTCTCGGCCGGCGTCTGCGTGCCTTCCGCGTCCCGCCGGCCATATTCGAACTCGCCATGGATGGCGCTGTTCAGGCGCAGCAGGAAATCGAGCGCGGGTTCGTCCGAGCGGCCCATGTGATTGCGCAGCCAAGTGAGAAGGCCCGCGCCTTCGTCATCCGTCGCCGGCGCCATGAAAGGCTCCAGCGCCGTTCGGTCCTCGCGCTCATAGACGATGGGCGTGGCGGTGTGCGGGTCGCCGATCTCCAACGGCGACAGGGGGGCTGGAAAGCGGTCGATCAGCAGATGGCTGACGATCCGCAGTTCGTTCGCTTCCTGCTCCGGCGTGTACCAGCAGACGCAATTGCCAAGGGCGTCGTAGACCCAGCGGGATGCGCCCACGGGCGACAGCTCCAGCGTCGCCTCGACGATGCGCGCCGCGTGGCTGTCGCGTGGGCGCAACATGAGACGCTGCGGCCCGAACCGCACCGGATGCTCATAGGAATAACGGGTTTCGTGGCGGATTCGCAGGCGGGTCATGACCGCGAGGAAACGTCGCAGCCAGTTCCATGTTCCTGCATATCGACAGAACAAAATGAGAACTTTAGATTGCCGCCATGGCCGTTCTCGATCTCAAAGCCAAGCTCGCCATCCTGTCTGATGCAGCTAAGTATGACGCTTCCTGCGCCTCTTCGGGGGGGCAGAAGCGCAACTCTCTCGATGGAAAGGGCGTGGGCTCCACCGAGGGGATGGGCATCTGCCACGCCTATGCCCCGGACGGACGCTGCATCAGCCTGCTCAAGATCCTGCTGACCAACTTCTGCATCTACGACTGCGCCTATTGCATCAACCGCGCTTCCTCGAACGTGAAGCGCGCGCGGTTCACGGTGGAGGAGATCGTCGATCTCACCCTCGGTTTCTACAAGCGCAACTATATCGAGGGGCTGTTCCTCTCCTCCGGCATCATCCGCAGCGGCGACTACACCATGGAGGAGATGGTGCGGGTGGCGCGGACCCTGCGCGAGGTCCACGATTTTCGCGGCTACATCCATCTGAAGCTGATCCCGGAGGCCTCGCCCGCCCTGGTGCTGGAGGCCGGCCTTTACGCCGACCGGGTGTCGATCAATATCGAACTGCCCAAGGACGAGAGCCTGACCGCCCTGGCGCCGGAAAAGGACGTCGGGGTCATCAAAAAGGCCATGGGCGGGGTGCGCCTGGCGATCGAAGAGCGGGCGCCGGGCAAGAAGGATCGCGCACAGCCCCGGAAGTACGTCACCGGCCAATCGACCCAGCTGATCGTCGGGGCGGACGAGGCGGCCGACGGCGACATTCTGGCCCGTAGCGAGAACCTCTACGGCAGCTATGGCCTCAAGCGGGTCTACTATTCCGCCTTCAGCCCCATCCCCGACAGCTCCAGTCGCCTGCCGCCCCAAAAGCCGCCGCTGATGCGCGAGCACCGTCTGTACCAGGCTGATTGGCTGATGCGGTACTACGGTTTCGAGCGGGCGGAGATCGCAGGGCCCGGCCAGAACCTGGACCTCGCCGTCGACCCGAAGCTGGCCTGGGCTTTGGCCAACCGGGGCCGCTTTCCCATCGACGTGAACGCGGCCGATCGCGAGATGCTGCTGCGCATTCCGGGCCTGGGGGTCAAGTCGGTGGACAGCCTGGTCGTCCTGCGGCGGCAGAAGCGCGTGCGGCTTGAGGACCTGAAGAAGCTGTGCGGTTCGGAGAAGAAGCTGCGCCCCTTCGTCATCGCGGACGACTGGACGCCGGGGCCGTTGGCCGACGCGGACGACCTGAAGCCGCACCTGCCAAGCGAGGCCGCCCCGCGGCAGTTGAGTCTGTTCTGATGCGTGTGGCGCGACTTTCCAGCGAGATCGACTTCGATGGTTGGCGGCGGCAGGCCAGGACCCTGCGCGCCCAAGGCGTCGCGCCCGACGATGTGATCTGGACCGTGGGCGGGGAAGGCGACCTATTCGGCGACGAGACGTCAGCGCCGGTGGTCGAACCGGCCTTCACCGTTTCGCGCGAGTTCGTCGAGCTCGCTCAATCCGTGCTGTTGCACCGTTCGCCCGAGCGATTACCGTTGCTCTACCGCCTGCTGTGGCGCCTTCGGGACGAGCCGAACCTGCTTTCGCTGGCGACGGACCCCGACGTGTTGAAAGCCGGCCACTTCGATCAGTCCGTCCATCGCGCCCAGCACAAGATGAAGGCCTTCGTCCGCTTCCGCGAGGTCCCGGCCGCGGCGGAGACCTACGCCGCCTGGTTCGAGCCGCCGCATCGGGTGACGGAGGCGACGGCGCCCTTCTTCGCGCGGCGGTTCAGCGGCATGGTCTGGACGATTCTGACACCGGACGCCTGCGCGCACTGGGACGGCGCGCAGCTGACCTTCTCCCCCGGCGCCGATCGCTCGCAGGCGCCGGCCGAAGATGCGCTGGAGGAGGCCTGGGCGACCTACTTCGCTTCGATCTTCAATCCATCGCGCCTCAACCCGACGGCCATGCAGCAGCACATGCCCAAGCGCTACTGGCGCAACCTTCCCGAGGCGCGGCTCATTCCTGAACTGATCGCCACGGCTCAGGAAAGGACCGCCGCCATGGTCCAGAACGCGCCCACCACGCCGTCAAAGCGCACCATGAAGGCAGCCCGGCGGATCGCCCGCGACCGCCCGGCCGAGGGCGGCGCGCCGACCAGCCTCGAGGAGGTCGCCGCCGGCGTGGACGTCTGCCGCCGCTGCGATCTTTGGCGGGACGCCACCCAGGGCGTGGCGGGCGAGGGGCCGGCGCGCGCCCGCCTGATGTTCGTCGGCGAGCAGCCGGGGGATCAGGAGGACCTCGCCGGCCATCCCTTTGTCGGTCCGGCGGGCAAGGTGCTGGACCGGGCCCTGGCCGAGGCGGGCGTGCCGCGTTCGGAGACCTACGTCACCAACGCCGTGAAGCACTTCAAGCATGAGCCGCGCGGCAAGCGGCGGCTGCACAAGACGCCGGACCGGGGGGAGGTTCAGGCCTGCCGCTGGTGGCTGGACGCGGAGCGCCGCATTGTCCGTCCCCGTGTGATCGTGGCCTTGGGGGCGACTGCGGCGCTGTCCGTCTTTGGCCAGGCGACGCCGATCGGCGCCAACCGGGGCCAGGCATTGCAGCTGCCCGATCAGGCGCAGGCGGTGGTCACTTACCACCCGTCCTTCCTGCTGCGCGTGCCGGACGAAGCGGCGAAGGCGAGGGCCTATGCCGAGTTCGTTGGGGATCTGAGGCTGGCCTGGAGCCTGGCGGCCTAGCGGATGAAGCCGGCCTCGGCGAAGTCGAGCATCCGTTCCAGCAGGGCGGCGGTGTCGCCTTCGCCCATGCGCCCATCGGCCAGGGCGTTCATGCGGTCGAACTCGGAGAAGCGGTTGTTGTGCAGCATGCCGAGCACGAAGTGCAGACGCCAGTAGACCTCCACATCCGGCAGGTCCGGCCGGGCGGCGGTCAGGGCGTCGGAGAAGCGGCGCAGATGCGTCACGTCCGTGCGCAGGACGGTGCGGATCTCCTCGGTGCCTTCGCTGCGGGCGCGGATCAGGAACTGCAGAGAGATACGGCGGTCGTTCTCAGGCGCCATCCAGCGCAGGGGCGGGATGAACAGGGCCGCCAGGATCTCGCGCACCGGCGGCTTGCCGCCATGGCGGTCGTTGGCCTCATGCAGCAGGCGGGCGCGTTCGCGGTTCAATTCCGTCGTGCGGCGACGGAAGATTTCGAACAGCAGCGCGTCCTTGGAGCCGAAGTGATAGTTCACCGAGGCGAGGTTCACCCCGGCCTCGGCCGTGATGTCGCGCACCGACACGTTCTGGAACCCGTGCAGGGCGAACAGCCGCTCGGCGGCGGTGAACACCAGGTTCTTGGTGACGGCTTCAGTTTGCGCCTCGTCGGCGCCTTCGACTTCCAGACTCACGGATGGAGACCCCCATTACGCAAGGGCAGTCTTACGACCGTATGAAACTGGCGCAAGCGTCCAATAAAACAAGCGGTTACTGAACGCGCGTAAGTTAGCCGCGCACCAGCTCCCGCATGGCCTTGTCGAGGCCCTCCAGGGTCAGCGGATACATGCGGTCGTTCATAAGCTGCTTCATGACGCCGATGGATTGGGTGTAGTCCCAATGCCGTTCGGGCGTGGGGTTCAGCCACACGGCGCTCTCATAGATCTGGGTCACCCGGTCGATCCACATGGCGCCCGGTTCTTCGTTCCAGTGCTCCACCGAGCCGCCTGGATAGGTGATCTCGTACGGGCTCATGGTGGCGTCGCCCACGAAGATGACCTTGTAGTCGCCGGGGTACTTGTGAAGCACGTCCCAGGTCGCCGTCTTCTCGGTCTGGCGACGGCGGTTGTCCTTCCACACGCTCTCGTAGAGGCAGTTGTGGAAGTAGAAGAACTCCAGGTTTTTGAACTCGGTCTTGGCCGCGCTGAACAGCTCCTCGCAGAGCTTGATATGGCTGTCCATGGAGCCGCCGATGTCGAAGAACAGCAGCACCTTGATGCTGTTGCGCCGCTCGGGGCGAAGCTGGATGTCGAGGTAGCCCTTCTCGGCCGTGCCGCGGATGGTGCCGTCCAGGTCCAGTTCGTCCGGCGCGCCCTGGCGAGCGAACTTGCGCAGGCGGCGCAGGGCGACCTTGATGTTGCGGGTGCCCAGCTCGACGCTGTCGTCGAGATTCTTGTACTCGCGCTTGTCCCAGACCTTCACGGCTCGGCCGTGGCGGCCCTTGTCCTGGCCGATGCGCACACCCTCGGGATTGTAGCCGTTGGCGCCGAAGGGGCTTGTGCCGCCCGTGCCGATCCACTTGTTGCCGCCCTCGTGGCGCTCCTTCTGCTCGCGCAGGCGCTCCTGAAGGGTCTCCATCAGCTTCTCGAAGCCGCCCATGGCCTCGATCTCGGCCTTCTCCTCCTCGGTGAGGAACTTCTCGGTCAGGGCCTTCAGCCACTCGGCCGGAATGTCGGCGGTCAGGCCTTCGGCGGTGTTCTCGAGGCCTTTGAAGACATGGCCGAACACGCGGTCGAACTTGTCGAGGTTCTTCTCGTCCTTCACCAGGGCGGCGCGGGACAGGTAGTAGAAGTCCTCCACCGACCGGTTGATGACGTCCTTGTCCAGGGCCTCCATCAGCAGAAGGTATTCCTTCAGCGTCACCGGCACCTTGGCCGCTCGAAGCTCGGAGAAGAAATTCAGGAACATGCGCGACGTCCAACGAGCGTTTGAACGCGCAGGATAGGCGCAGGCGTCGCCGCCGTCATCCCCGGCTGAGAATGAACTCCAGGTCCTTGGTCTGGCCCACCGGGAAGATGTACTCGCCGACCTTGGCGAAGCCCGCGCGCTCATAGAACCGCTGGGCCCCGAAGTTCTGGGACCAGACGCCGATCCACAGGCGGCGGCCCGGCTGCTCCAGCCAGTCGAACACCGTCTGCATCAGGCGCGAACCGACGCCGCCGCCTTGGTGGGCCTTCAGGATGTAGATGCGCTTGAGTTCGCCGCAGCCGGAAGTGACCTCGTCATGCGGCAGGTCGCAGGGCCCGGCGAGGGCGTATCCGACAGCGACGCCATCGGCCGACTCGACGACCCACATCGCCTTGGCGGGATCGGCCAAGTCGGCGCCGATGCGCGTTGGGCCATAGGCGTAGGACAGATAGTCGGCCAGATCCTGCGGCGGATAGAGATGGCCGAAGGTCTCCACGAAGGTGTCGCGGCCGATGGCGCAAAGCGCGTCGGCGTCAGCGGGCGTGGCGCGGCGGATGGTCGGGTTCATGATGGCCTGATAACCGCCGCGCCCCTCACTCGTCTAGAAACCTTCCAGCACCACCTTGCCGATGGTGCGGGCGCTTTCCACCTGGGCGTGGGCCTTGATCAGGTCGGCGGCGTTGATGCCGCCCGCCACCTCGGCCAGGGTCGTGCGGATGCGGCCCTCATCGACCAGGTCCGCCACGGCGTTCAGCAGCTTGTGCTGTTCGATCATGTCCGGCGTGCCCATGGGGCGGGCGAACATGAACTCCCAGTGCAAGGAGGCGGCCTTGGGGTGCAGCGGGCGCGGGTCGATGGCGCGGTCGGCCTCGATCACCCCGATCTTGCCCTGCAGACCGATGGCCGCCGCCACCGCCTCGAAGTGGTCGGCGGTGTGGGTCAGGCTGGCGATGTAGGGCGGGTTCTCCAGGCCCAGACGCTTCAGTTCGTCGGCCAGCGGCTTGGTGTGGTCGAAGACATGATGGGCCCCGAGGTCACGGACCCATTTCTCTGTTTCCGGGCGCGAGGCGCTGGCGGCGATGGTCAGCTTGGTCAGCTGCCGGGCGATCTGGATCATGGCCGAGCCGACCCCGCCCGCGCCGCCGATGATGATCAGGGCCTGGCCTTCGCCGTCGCCGGGCTTCACGCCGAAGCGGTCGAACAGCAGCTCCCACGCGGTGATGAAGGTCAGGGGCATGGCCGCCGCCTCGGCGAAGGACAGGGTCTTGGGCTTGCGGCCCACGATGCGCTCGTCGACCAGATGCAGTTCGGCGTTGGTGCCCGGGCGGCCGATGGCGCCGGCGTAGAACACCTCGTCCCCGGTCTTGAACAGGGTGACCTTGTCGCCGACCGCCTCCACCACGCCGGCGGCGTCATAGCCGAGGATGCGGGCCTCGCCCTCCGGCGGCTGGGCGCTGCGGCGCACCTTGGTGTCCACGGGGTTCACCGACACGGCCTTCACCCGAACCAGGATGTCGTGACCAGTCGCGACGGGCGCGGACAGGTCCAGGTCAACCAGGGCGTCCGGAGCGTCGATGGGGGAGGGGGCGCGGAAGCCGACGGCTTTCATTTCAGTGTCTCCTTGCGGCGGCTTCATCGCCGTCGACGGACAGATCGCCTTACGGTACGATATGCGCAAGTACGGTATTTTTTTGTAGGTAGTACACAAAAGGGTACTGTCATGCCGAACCCGCACACTGACAGCAGCGCCTGCGGCCTGTCCGAT
Organism: Caulobacter segnis; assembly: GCF_029543125.1. Classification (GTDB taxonomy): domain Bacteria; phylum Pseudomonadota; class Alphaproteobacteria; order Caulobacterales; family Caulobacteraceae; genus Caulobacter; species Caulobacter segnis_D. The sequence goes on along the minus strand of NZ_JARQWW010000004.1, from coordinate 357,085 downwards.
CCGAGGCAATGCGGCGTCGAGGCGACGCTGGACCTTATCGGCGGCAAGTGGAAGGGCGTGATCCTCTATCACCTGCTGGGCGGACGCCTGCGGTTCAATGCCCTGAGCCGACGCCTCGGAGCCATCACCCAGCGCATGCTGACCAAGCAGCTTCGGGAGCTGGAGCAGGTCGGCCTGATTGTCCGCACCGTCTATGCTGAGGTGCCGCCCCGGGTGGAATATTCGCTGTCGGCGCGGGGGCAGAGCCTGAAGCCGGTGATCCTGGCGCTCAAGGCCTGGGGCGACGAGAACGTCCTGGCCGCCGAAGCCATGCAGGCGGCGGGCTGAGCCATGAGCGTCGCGCTGTTCACCCATTCGGACATGCTCGACCATCAGCCCGGCCATGGTCACGCCGAACGGCCAGAGCGCCTTCGGGCGGTGATCGATGCCCTGGAGGACGACGCCAATCTCGATCTGGAGATCAGCGAGGCGCCGCTAGCGGACCCGGTGGATCTGAAGCGCGTCCATCCCGGACGCTATGTGGACGACATCTTCGCCGCCGCACCCAGCACGGGCCGCCATATCCTCGATCCCGACACCATCCTGTCGCCCGGCAGCCTGAACGCCGCGAGGCGGGCCGCCGGAGCGGTGGCGGCGGCTGTACGCGAGGTGGCGGTCGGACGGATCGAGCGCGCCTTCTGCGCGGTGCGGCCGCCGGGCCATCACGCCGAGCCGGACACGGCCATGGGCTTCTGTGTCTTCTCCAACGTGGCGGTGGCGGCGCGCGTCGCCCAGGCGGCGGGACTGGCGCGGGTGGCGGTGGTGGATTTCGACGTCCACCACGGCAACGGCACCCAGGCGGCCTTCGAGCATGACCCCAGCCTGTTCCTGGCCTCCATCCATCAGTCGCCGCTCTATCCGGGCACCGGCGATCCGTCGGAGCAGGGAATCGGCAACATCGCCAACGCCGTCGTTCCCCCTCATGCGCCGCGCGAGCTCTGGCGCCGCAGATTCGAGGGGCTGATGGATCGGCTGGACGACTTCGCTCCCGACCTGATCATCATTTCGGCCGGATTCGACGCCCACGCCCGCGATCCGCTGGCCAGCCAGTCGCTGGAAGAGGCCGATTTCGCCTGGGCGACGCGGGCGATCGCGTCGGTGGCTGCGAACCGTTCGCGGCGACGTATTGTCTCATCGCTCGAGGGCGGTTACGACCTAGAGGCTCTGGGGCGTTCCGCCCTGGCCCACGTTCGGGCGCTTCAGGAGGGGTGAGGAAGGGCCAGGCCGCTTCGGCGGCTGATCTTTCCGGTGATTATGGCTGACGCTTCGACCGCCGAACCCGGGCGCGTCCCCGCCCGATCGGGGAGCATCACCCTCGTCCGCCACGGCGAGCCCGCGATCTCGCGCAAGGTGCGGTTCAACGCGGCCAGCTATGGCCAGTGGTGGACCGAGTCCTATGAGCCCGGCAGTCTGCGCGCCGGCCAGGAGCCGCCAGCGGAACTGATCGAAGCCGCCGCCCGCGCCGGGACGATCATCGCCTCCACCCGCGTGCGCTCCATCGAAAGCGCCACCCTGCTGACCGGCGGCCGGGCTTTCGCCCAGGATCCTCTGTTCATCGAGGCGCCGCTGCCCGGGCCGCCCTGGCCGTCCTGGGTGAAGCTGTCGCCCAAGATGTGGGGCTTCTGGTCCCGCTTCTGGTGGTGGTTCCTCGACCATCACGACGGTCAGGAAAGCCGCAAGCAGGCCGAGCAGCGCGCCGACGAGGCCGCCGCCGTGCTGGAGGGCTTCGCCGACGCCGGCCAGGACGTGCTGCTGGTGGCCCACGGCTTCTTCAACGTCATGATCGGCCGGGCCCTGGCCAAGCGCCGGTGGCGCAAGGTCAGCGACGGCGGGTTCCGCTACTGGAACGCCAAGCGCTACGAGCGTTGAGGCCCTTCCGGCGTTGCCCCGTCCGCCACGCCTGACTAGGGTGGCCGCTTCTTTCGAGTATCAGAGACCCCATGACCGACGCCGCAGACCTGTCGGGCCTTTCCTTTGAGCAGGCCCTCGCCGAGCTGGAGAAGATCGTCTCCGAGCTGGAATCCGGCCAGGCTCCGTTGGAGCGCTCGATCGAGATCTATGAGCGCGGCGCAGCCCTTAAGGCCCACTGCGAGAAGAAGCTGGAAGCCGCGCGTCTGCGCGTGGAGAAGATCGTCCTGGGCGCCGGCGGCGCGACGGGCGTCGAGCCGGCCGAGTTCGCCTGATGCAGGAGCGTGCGCCGGAGATCACCTTCGACGATTTCGCCAGGGTCGACATCCGCCTGGGCACCATCGTGAACGCCGAGCCGTTCCCGGAGGCGCGCAAGCCCGCCTACAAGCTGACCGTGGATTTCGGCGCCGAGATCGGCACGAAGAAGTCCTCGGCCCAGGTAACCCAGCTCTACACCGCGGAGCAGCTGGTCGGCCGCCGCGTCGCCGCGGTGGTGAATTTTCCGCCGCGCCAGATCGGGCCGATGATGTCCGAGGTCCTGTGCCTGGGCTTCCCGGACAAGGACGGCGCCGTGGTCCTGCTGGACGTGGATCGCGACGCGCCCAACGGCGGGAGGCTCTATTGAACGCCTTGCCCGTGAAGAACCTTGAACAGCGTCTGGTCGAGGCCGCCGATCTGGTGACGGTGGCGCTGGACGCCCTGCTGCCGCGCGCCGACGGCCCGGAATCCCGCCTGACCGAAGCCATGCGCTACGCCGCGCTTGGCCCCGGAAAGCGCCTGCGCCCGTTCTTCGCACTCGAAACCGCGAAGATGTTTGATCTGGAGGAGCGGCCGGTCCTGCGCGCAGCCTGCGCCCTGGAATGCATTCACGCGTACAGCCTGGTGCATGACGATCTGCCATGCATGGACGACGACGACATGCGTCGCGGTAGGCCCACGGTTCACAAGGCCTATGATGAGGCGACGGCGGTCCTGGCCGGCGATTCCCTGCAGACCGCGGCGTTCGAGATCCTTGCCCATCCCGACACCCACGACGACGCCAACATCCGCACGCAGCTGATCGCCCGCCTGGCGATCGCCTCCGGGGCCAAGGGCATGTGCGGCGGCCAGATGATCGACCTTCTGGGCGTGCGCGACGACCTGGGCGCGGTGGCCCGGATGCAGCGTCTGAAGACGGGCGCCCTGATCGCCTATTCCTTTGAAATTCCGCTCATCTTGGCTCGCGCCAAGGACGCGGAACGCTCGGCCCTGATGGCCTTCGCCCAGGACCTGGGCCTGGCCTACCAGATCGTCGACGACCTGCTCGACGCCGAGGGCGACCAGGATCTGCTGGGCAAGGCCGCGGGCGGCAAGGACGCCGCCAAGGGCAAGGCGAACTACGTGACCCTGCTGGGCGTTGAAGCGGCCAAGGAGCGGGTGGAGCTATTGGCCGCACAGACCAAGGCGCACCTTGATCCCTTTGGCGCAGCAGCCGAAACCCTGCGTGAAAGCGTTGATTTCGTACTGGATCGCCGTCGCTGACCCTGCGTCAGCGCTCGCTTCGCGCTTTCGGACGGATTAGATAGTCCAAATGTCATCCACGCCGCTTCTTGATCGCGTCTCTTCGCCCGCCGACACCCGCGGGTTTTCCCAGGTTGAGCTGAAGCAGCTCGCCGACGAGGTGCGCAGCCAGACCATCGACGCCGTCTCCGTGACCGGCGGCCACCTGGGCGCCGGCCTGGGCGTGGTCGAACTCACCGTGGCCCTGCACCATGTGTTCGACACGCCCAAGGACATCCTGATCTGGGACGTCGGCCACCAGGCCTATCCGCACAAGATCCTCACCGGCCGCCGCGACCGCATCAAGACGCTGCGCCAGGGCGGGGGTCTGTCCGGTTTCACCAAGCGGGCCGAGAGCGAGTACGATCCGTTCGGCGCGGCGCACGCCGCCACTTCGATCTCGGCGGCGCTGGGTTTCTGCGCCGCGCGCGACGCCAAGGGCGAGAATAACAACGTCATCGCCGTGATCGGCGACGGCTCCATGAGCGCCGGCATGGCCTACGAGGCCATGAACGCCGCCTGCGACACCACCAAGCGCCTGATCGTGGTGCTGAACGACAACGACATGTCGATCGCCCCGCCGGTGGGCGGCATGAGCGCCTATCTGGCCAAGCTGGTCAGCGGCGGCGCCTATCGCCGTGTCCGCCAGATCGGCAAGAACGTGGTCGAGCATCTGCCGCGTCCGCTGCAGTCCGTGGCACGCAAGGCCGAGGAATACGCCCGGGGCATGGTCACCGGCGGCACCTTCTTCGAGGAGCTGGGCTTCTACTACATCGGCCCTATCGACGGTCACGACCTCGACGCCCTGGTGCCGGTGCTGAAGAACGCCAAGGAATTCCAGGACAAGCCGGTCCTGGTCCACGTGGTGACCCAGAAGGGCAAGGGCTACGCCCCGGCCGAGAACGCCGCCGACAAGTACCATGGCGTGGTCAAGTTCGACGTGGTCACCGGCCAGCAGGCCAAGTCCGTCGCCGCCGCGCCCAGCTACACCAAGGTCTTCGCCGAGGCGCTGATCAAGGAAGCTGACAAGGACGACAAGATCGTCGCCATCACCGCCGCCATGCCGTCGGGGACGGGCCTGGACCTGTTCGGCAAGCGTTTCCCGCAGCGGACCTTCGACGTCGGCATCGCCGAGCAGCACGCGGTGACCTTCGCCGCTGGCCTGGCCGCCGACGGCATGAAGCCGTTCACGGCGATCTATTCGACCTTCCTGCAGCGCGGCTATGACCAGGTCGTCCACGACGTGGCGATCCAGCGTCTTCCCGTGCGCTTCGCCATGGACCGCGCCGGTCTGGTCGGCGCCGACGGCCCGACCCACGCCGGCACCTTCGACATCGGCTTCATGGGCGCCTTGCCCGGCATGGTGCTAATGGCCGCCGCCGACGAGGTGGAGCTGGCCCGCATGGTGGCCACCGCCGCCGCCATCGACGACCGCCCGAGCGCCTTCCGCTATCCGCGCGGCGAGGGCTGGGGCCTTGAGATGCCCGCCGACCTGGAGCCGCTGGAGATCGGCAAGGGCCGCATCGTCCGCGAAGGGACGGCTGTCGCCATCCTGTCGTTCGGCACGCGCCTTCAGGAATCGCTGAAGGCGGCTGATCTGCTGGCGGCTCGCGGCCTTTCGGCCACTGTCGCCGACGCCCGTTTCGCAAAGCCGCTCGATATCGACCTGATCCTGCGCCTGGCGCGCGAGCACGAGGCTCTGATCACGGTGGAAGAGGGGGCCATGGGCGGCTTCGGGGGCTTTGTGCTGCAAGCCCTGGCCGAGCACGGCGCTTTGGACCGTGGGCTGAAGGTGCGGACCCTGGTCCTGCCAGACGTCTTCCAGGATCAGGACAAGCCGGACGCCATGTACGCCGAGGCGGGTCTGGACGCCGCCGGCATCGCGGCGGGGGCGCTGGCGGCCCTGGGCGTCAGCAACAGCGCCTCGGCTGGCCGCCGAGCCTAAGCCCGGCCGCAGCTGCGGAAGAACTGGGTCACATCGGCCCGGTCATTTTTGCCGGCCTTGAGGTTGAAGCGGCGACCCTGGTTCACGACAGCCAGATCGCCGGTGCGCTCGAAGCTCCTCAGGGCGGCGCCGTCCGCGCGGCTGGAGGCCTCGATCAACCGGGCTCCGCTCATCATGTCCGGGGTGGAGCGGCCCACGACCCGCTCCTGCGCCTTGCGTGAGACCAGGGTGAACTCCGGCTTCTTGTCGCCGGAGATCAGCGACAGGCCCACTGATTTCGTGCCTGGCTTGCAGGTCATCATCAATATGACGGCGTCGCTGTTGGGCAGGCCATAGGCCAGCTTCGCGCCCTCACTCTGGTTCTCCAGATAGATCCAGCTGTAGCCAGGCACGACCTCGCCGCGGTCATGCGCGCAGGCGCCAAGGCCGAGCAGGGCCAGAACCATCAATGCCGAAAGCCGCCTTTTCATGACGCGCCTCCCTTCGAAAGGGAGAACGCACCATGAAAGGGACGGTTCTGGCTTGGATCAGAACGGCGAGAACTTCTCCACCAGCGCCTGGCCCGCTGGGGTGCGCTGCACGCGGCTGATGTCGCCGCGGCCGCCATAGCTGATGCGCGCCTCGGCGATCTGCGTGTGCTTGATGGTGTTGGTGCTGGAGATGTCTTCCGGCCGGACGATGCCAGCCACGGTCAGTTGGCGAAGCTCGCCGTTGGTGCGGACCTCCTGCGTGCCCTGGATGACCATGTTGCCATTGGGGAGCAGGGACGTGACCACCGCGGCGATGGTCAGGTTGATCTGCTCGGCGCGGTTCACCGCGCCCTGGCCCTGAGAGGAGCTGGTGGAGTTGGTGTTGATGGCGTTGGCCGGGTCGTAGCCTCCCGGCAGGATGCGGCCCAGGCTGCTCTCCAGGCCCAGGAAGTTCGGCACGCCGACCTTCGAGGACGAGCCGCGGGCGGCGGTGGTCTGGTTCTGGGTGCGGGCGCTGTCGGCGATCTGGATCTGCACCGTCAGGATGTCGCCCACGCGGTTGGCCCGCTGGTCGTTGAAGAAGCTGCGCGCGCCGACGCGCCACAGGGAGTTGGCGGACGCGGCTTGCGGCGCGAACCGCGGCGGGGCGAGGGCCATGACTTCCTGCTGCTGGGGGACCAGGGCGGCTGGATAGCCCATCTGGCTGAGGTTCGGGCCCTTCACGGTGTCCACCACGGTGGAGCAGGCGGCGAGCGGGGCGATCAGGGCGAGGGCGGCGAACGGCGAAAAGCGCATCGAAGGGCTCTCTTAGCGGGAAGCGTAAAGGTTGGCCGAGGCGGTGGCGGTGCGGCGGGCCGCGGGCCCCACCGCGGCCTGGCCAGGGCCGATGGCCATGGCTTCAATCACCTTCTTGGAGGCGGGGTTCTGCAGCCGCACCCACTGGCCTTCGGCGGCCGCGTTCATGGCCTTGGTCTGGACGGTGAGGGTGATCTGGCCGTCGGACCAGGCCAGGTCGACCACGTCGCCAGCGCGGATCACCTGGCGGACCGGAGCCGGGCGGGCGGCCGCCGTCCGGGTCTCGCCCTCGGTGGGGACCGAGCGGACGATCACACGGCGCAGGCCGCGCTCGTTGGCCCAGGTCAGGCCGGCGCGGTGGGCGGCGATCTGCACCGTGCTGGCCTCCAGAACAGCGCTGGGGCCCACGCGTTTGGCGACCACAATGTCCGCGACCGAGCCGGCGCCCTCGAAAAGATCGCCCAGGGTCACCTGGCCATCGAGGTCGATGACTTCCTCACGCAGAACGACCGGGGCGGCGAGGACGGGGCCGGCGATCAGGGCCGCGGCGAAACCGATAAGCAGGGTGCGCTTCATGAGCTTACGACTTCAGCTGGGAGGTGGCTTGCAGCATCTGGTCGGCAGAGCTGATGACCTTCGAGTTCATCTCGTAGGCGCGCTGGGCGACGATCAGGGCGGTGATCTCGCTGACCGAGTCCACGTTCGAGGCTTCGGTGTAGCCCTGCAGCAGGGAGCCGACGCCCACCGAGTTCGGCTGGCCGGTGACCGGCTGACCCGAGGCCGCGGTCTCGAGGAACAGGTTGTCGCCGATGGCGTCTAGGCCGGCGTCGTTGACAAAGGTCGCCAGCTCAAGCTGACCGACCACTTCCGGGGCGGCGGCGTTGTCGCCGCGGATCACCTGGACCTGACCGGCCTTGGAGACCTGGATGTCCATCGCGTCCTCAGGGATCGTGATGCCCGGCTGAACCAGATAGCCGTCCTCGGTGGTCAGGCGGCCCTGGTCGTCGGTGGAGAAGTTGCCCGCGCGGGTGTAGGCGGTCTCGCCCGAGGGCATCAGAACCTGGAAGTAGCCGCGGCCCTGGATCGCCAGGTCGAGGGGCTTCTGGGTCTGGGTCATGCTGCCTTGCGAGGTGACGCGGTAGACCGAGCCGGCCTTCACGCCCGCGCCCACCTGCACCCCAGTCGGGACGATGTTGCCCTGGTCCGACGACTGCGAGCCGGCGCGCTCGATGGTCTGGTACAGCAGATCCTGGAACTCGGCTCGCTGACGCTTGAAGCCGATGGTGTTCATGTTGGCGATGTTGTTCGAGATGACCTCGACGTTCAGCTGCTGGGCGGCCATGCCCGTGGCTGCGGTGCGGAGCGCTTGCATCTGGGTCTTCCCTTAGTTCGGACGGCCCAGGCGCTCGATGGAGCGCCGGGACAGGTCGTTGTTGCCGTCGACGAGCTTGGACGAGCGCTCGTAGGCGCGGGTCACCTCGATCAGGCGGGTGATCTCCACCACCTGCTGGACGTTGGAGCCTTCCACCATGCCCTGATGGACAAGCGCGTCCTCGGCGGGGATCGGCTGGGCGTTGGACGTGTTGCGGAAGAGGTTGTCACCTTCCTTGGACAGCGCGGAGCGATCCTCGAACTGGACCACCGCGAGGCGGCCGACGTTGGTGGCCTGGCCCGTCTCGGGGTTCGTCTGGGTCAGGGTGCCGTCCTTGCCGATGGAGACCTCGCCCTGGGCGGGATCGATGTTGATCTGGGCGTTGCCCTGGCCAAGGACCGGGGCGCCGGCCTGGGTGACCAGAATGCCTTCGGGGTTCAGGGTCAGGCGGCCGTCACGGGTGTAGCGCGGATCGCCGGCCGGTCCCTGGACGGTGAAGAAGCCCTGGCCCTCGATGGCGATGTCGAAGGAGCCGCCGGTCTTGCGCAGGGGGCCCTGGCCGAAATCGCGGGTGATGCCGTCATCAATGACGAACTTCACCGGTCCCTGGACCTGCGAGGTGCGGGCCTTGCCGACCGCCTCGGTCTTGACCAGCAGTTCCTCCATCTTGAACCCGGCCGTGTCCGCGTTGGCGATGTTGTTCGCCACGATGTCGAGTTCTCGCCGCAGCGTCATCTGACGCGACAGGCTGAGATACATCGAGTTGTCCATCGAAGCCTCCGACTCGGCGCCGAGATGCGCCATTTGCTCGCCACCTGCCATGCAAGGGGCGGGCCAGTTCGAAAAGATCAATAAAATCAGCGATAAAAATAGTTAACGCGACGCGCTGCGACAAACTTGCCGAGTGGCGAGGCGGCTGTGGAAAAACAGATCGTTAACCAAGCTGCGTGAATAGAGAGTGGGAAGATGCAAGGAGCCGCGCGTGGCCAAGGACAAGGGGGCTGAGCCCGACGACGCCATCGAGGATGGCGAAGAAGGGGCCGAGGGCGCGAAGCCCAAGAAAAAAAAGCTCCCGCTTCTGATCATCATCATCGCGGCCGCCGTCCTGGTTCTGGGCGGGGGCGGCGCGGCCGCGTTCTTCCTTCTCAAGCCGAAACCCGAGGGCGAACACGCCGAGGGCAAGGACGCCAAGAAGGACGAGAAGAAAAAGGAAGAAAAGAAGGCCGAGGGCGAAGAGGGCGCCAAGGCGGAGGGCGCAGAAGGCGGCGAGGTCGGCACCATCCGCGAGGGGCCGAACGGCGTCGTCTATTACACCCTGCCCAACGTCATCGTGAACATCCAGTCGGCAGAGGGGCGTCCATCCTTCCTGAAGCTGAAGCTCACCCTGGAGCTCGCCGACGCCGAGACAGCCGAGACGCTGACGCCGAATCTGCCGAGACTCCAGGACATGTTCCAGTCGTTCCTGCGCGAGCTGCGCCCTGAAGATCTGTCCGGCAGCCAAGGCAGCTATCAGCTCCGCATGGAGATCCAGCGCCGGGTCAACCTGGTCATCGCTCCGGCGCAGGTGAAGGCCGTCCTGATCGAGGAGATGCTGATCAACTAGGGCTCGCCCTGGCTGGCATTCACCCGATGGCTGACGAGATCGACGACGACGCCATGGCCCAGTGGGCCGCCGACAACGCCACCGGCGAACTGCCGGGGGGAGATGAAGGCTGGACGGGTCTCGACGACCTGAGCGGCGGCGGTGACGGCATGATGGGCGCCGAGCGCATCCTGAACCAGGATGAGATCGACAGCCTTCTGGGCTTCGACTTCTCCACGGACAGCGATGACGACCGCACCGGCATCCGGGCGATCATCAACTCGGCCCTGGTCTCCTACGAGCGCCTGCCGATGCTCGAGATCGTCTTCGACCGCCTGGTGCGGTTGATGACGACGTCCCTGCGCAACTTCACCAGCGACAACGTCGAGGTCAGCCTCGACAACATCAGCTCGATCCGCTTCGGCGATTATCTGAACTCGATCCCGCTGCCGGCGATCCTGTCGGTGTTCCGCGCCGAGGAGCTCGACAACTACGGCCTGCTGACCGTCGACTCCAACCTGATCTATTCGATCGTGGACGTGCTGCTGGGCGGCCGTCGCGGCACCGCCGCCATGCGCATCGAAGGCCGTCCCTACACCACCATCGAACGCGTGCTGGTCCAGCGGATGGTCGAGGTGGTGCTGCAGGACGCCAAGACGGCGTTCGAGCCGCTGCATCCGGTGAACTTCACCCTCGACCGCCTGGAGACCAACCCGCGCTTCGCCGCCATCGCCAGGCCGGCCAACGCCGCCATCCTGGTGAAGCTGCGCATCGACATGGAGGACCGCGGCGGGCGCATCGAACTGCTGCTGCCGTACGCCACGCTCGAACCCATCCGCAAGATGCTGCTGCAGCAGTTCATGGGTGAGAAGTTCGGGCGCGACAACATCTGGGAAGGCCACCTGGCCACGGAGCTGTGGACCACCCAGATGGAGGTCCGCGCTGTTCTCGACGAACAGCAGGTGGACCTGCGCAAGGTGCTCGACCTGAAGGTCGGCGACACCATCATGCTCAACGCCACGCCCGACAGCCTGGTGGAGCTGCGCTCCGGCTCGATCCCGCTGACGCGCGGCCGCATGGGCCGGCGCAACCACAATATCGCCGTGCGTTGCGAGGCGGCCCTGGGCCCCTCGGCCCGCAAGGCCGTCCAGAAGATCAAGTGAGGAGCCGGCCATGACTCTCGCCGGCATCGCCCTCCAGATCCTGCTCGCGGTCCTGCTGATCGTGGCGCTGGTGTTCGGCATGCGCCTTGAGCGCCGGCTGAAGGCCCTGAAGGAAAGCCACGAGGGTTTCGCCAAGGCCGTTGTCGATCTCGACGCCGCCGCCCAGCGGGCGGAGCAGGGGCTCGCCGATCTGCGCGCCGCCACCGACGAGGCCGCCGAGCAACTCGCCGACCGCATCGAGAAGGCCCGGGTCCTGACCGCCAAGCTGGACAAGTCCATGGCCCAGGCCGCGCGCGGCGAAAGCGCCAGGGTGACGAGCAACCGCCCGCCGCCCGTGCCGCCGATGACGCCGGCGCGCGCAGCCTTCGCGGCGGTCGATCGCCCGCCGCCCCCGGCGGAAACCCCGCGTTCACGCCCCCGGGGCGATGATGATGATCTGTTCGACCCGCCGGCAGGCTCCGGCGGGTTCGGAGTCCGACCCGGAGGCCGGCGATGAAGAACATTCCCCGCATTCTGCCATTGGTCGGCGTGGCCGCCGTCGGCGTGCTCGCCCTTAACGCCCTTTCGGGGGCGAAAACCTTTTCGGACATGACGTCCGGCGCCCGCGCCTTCGCCGAGGAGGCGGCCTCCAAGGTCGCGCCCAAGGACAAGAAGGAAGAGGCCGCCGAGGCCGAAAAGCCGGCCGAAAAGGCCGAGGCCAAGCCGGTCCCGGTCGCCGCCTGCGGCCCCAGCGCCGCCGCCCTGGCCAAGGAGGCCGGCCTGTCGCCGGCTGAGCTGAACATCCTGCAGAGCCTGCGCGCCCGCAGCGGCCAGCTGGATGCCCGCGAGCAGGACATGGACGTGCAGCTGAAGCTGCTCGCCGCCGCCGAGGCCAAGCTCGACGCCAAGATCAACACGCTCACGGCGCTGAAGTACAAGATGGAGGACGTCATCAAGCAGGGTGACGCCCAGACCACCGTCGAGACCGACAAGATGGTGACGGTGTTCTCCTCCATGAAGGCCAAGGACGCCGCCGCCCGTCTGGCGGTGCTGGACGATTCCGTCCGCCTGCCGATCGCCGCGAAGATGAAGGAGCGGTCGCTGTCCATGATCCTGGCGGCCATGCCGCCGTCGGAAGCCAAGCAGCTGACCGAGAGCCTCTCCCGGCGCTTCAATAACGAAGCCATGGACAAGGGCCGCGCCGCCCTGAAGCCAGGGGGCGATCAAGCCGCCGTGGACGCCGCAGCGGCCGAGGAAGCCGCCAAGAAGGCGCCCGCCAAGGCCCCGGCGAAGCAGCCCCAACGCCGACCGGCGGCGCGAGGCTGAGCATGAGCCTGCGCACGGTCCTGCGCGGCGGAGTGGCGGCGGTCTGCATCGCCGCCACTGTCGTTCCAGCCGGCGCCGCTGCGCCGGCCAAGACCGATGCGCGCGGCCCGCTGGACGTGCGGGTGGCCCAGGCCAAGGATTTCACGCGGCTTGAGTTCAACTGGACCGGCCGCACCAGCGTCTCCTCCAAGCGCGAAGGGCAGGTGCTGACCCTGCGGTTCAGCCGCGGAGCCAAGCCCGACATCGCCTCGCTGAAGGCCTTCCCGCCCAAGTGGCTGAAGAAGGTCGAGAGCCGCGATGTGGGCGGCCGGCTTGAGATCGCCCTGACCCTGGCCGACGACGCCGAGGCCAGGGTCGGTCAGGCCGACGGCCAGACCTTCGTAAATCTGTTTGCCGCCCCGCCGAAGGTGGCGGAGGCCGCCAAGCCGGCCGAGGCGCCCAAGGTCAATCCCGTTCCCGCCGGCGGCGTCGTTCGCGTCCGATCGGAAGTGGCCGGCTTGCAGACCCGCCTGGTGGTGGACTGGAACGCCCCGACCCCGGCGGCGGTGTTTCGACGTGGCGAGGCGATCTGGGTGGTGTTCGACGCCCCCGCGCGGCTCGACGTCTCCGGCGCTGCGCGCAGCACCGCGCAGTACGCCCGCCTGGAGCCTGTCCAGGGGGAGGGTTTCGCCGCCCTGCGCATCGTCGCGCCCGAGAGCGTGACCGCCCAGGCAAGCGGTGAGGGGCCGCGCTGGACCATCGCTCTTGGCCCGCAGCGCGGCGGCGCGGGCGGCGTGTCGGTCGAGCGTGATCTGGAGGCCGCGCCCGCGGGCCTGAAGGCCGAGCTTTCTGGCGCCAGCCGCGCCATCTGGATCGACGATCCCGCTGTCGGCGATCGCCTGGCCGTCGTGCCGGCCATGGCGCCTGCCAAGGGTGTCGCGGTTCGTCGCGAGTTCGTCCAGCTGGCGGTCCTGCCCTCCAGCCAGGGCCTGGCGATCGAGCCCCATGCCGGCGATCTGAATTTCTCGGTCGAGGGCGATCTGGTCCGGATCGGCCGGCCCAGGGGCTTGGCTCTTTCGCCATCCACGGCCCAGCCGCAGGCCGAGGCCAGCCTGGATGTGCCGCAGCCCGCGGGCATGCCGGCCCTGATCGACGAGACCTGGGGCCGCACCGACAAGGGCAGGTTTCTGGCCCGCTACAACGCCCTGCAGGACGCGGCCGCCGATGAGGTGGCTCAGGCGCGCGCGCCGGGCAAGGACGCACCGGTCGCCGCCCGCCTGGCCCTGGCCCGGTTCCTGGTCGGCAATGATCTCGGCTACGAGGCGATCGGCGTGCTCAACGCCGCCGCCCGCAGCCGGCAGAGCCTGATGGGCGACGCCGAGTTCCGTGGTCTGCGCGGGCTGGCCCGGATCATGGTCGGCCGCTACGCCGAGGGGGAGACTGACCTGTCGGCCCCCGTCCTGCTGGGGGAGGCTTCGTCTTCCATGTGGCGCGGCTACGCCGCCGCCAAAGCCGGCGACTGGACCACGGCCCGCAAGATGTTCGAACAGGGCACGCCGGCCTTCGAGCATTTTTCTCCGGTGTGGAAGGCGCGGTTCGCCGCCGCAGACGCCGAGGCCGCCCTCGAGCAGGGCGACCTGATCTCCGCCCGCGAAAGCATCGCCGCGGCCCTGGCCAACACCATTCCGGCTGAAGAGCAGCTGAAGGTGCGTCTGGTGCAGGCCCGCCTGTTCGAAGCCGAAGGGGACCGCAAGCGGGCGCTCAACGTCTTCAAGGCCGTGGCGACCGCCCCGCTGGACGGCCTGGCGGCGCCAGCCCTGCTGAACGCCACGCGCATCCAGTACGAGGACGGCAAGATGCCGGCCGACAAGGCCGCGGCGGTCTATGATCAGCTTCGCTACCGCTGGCGCGGCGACGCCACCGAGCTGAAGACCATCCGCACCCTTGGCGCGCTCTATCTGGGGCAAGGTCGCTACCGGGACGGACTCGAGGCGCTTCGCTCCGCCGGCCAGAAGCTGCCGGACCATCCGGAGGCGCGCCTGCTGCAGGCGGACCTGTCCGACGCTTTCCGCGCCCTGTTCCTCGACGGCATGGCCGATGGCCTGCAGCCGGTCCAGGCCTTGGCCCTGTTCTACGATTTCAAGGATCTGACCCCCATCGGCGCCGACGGTGACCTGATGGTGCGCAATCTGGTCCGCCGCCTGGTGGACGTGGATCTGCTGGACCAAGCCGGGGACCTTTTGAAGTATCAGGTCGACAACCGACTGGACGGGGTCGCCAGGTCGCAGATCGCCACCGACCTGGCGGTCATCTATCTGATGAACCGCAAGCCGGAAGAGGCGCTGCGGACCATCAACGAAAGCCGCACCACGATCCTGCCGACTGCGCTCAACGCCGACCGTCGCCTGATCACCGCCCGCGCCATGATCATGCTGGGCCGCACCGATGCGGGTCTCGAGATGATCGAGAACGATCGTTCCCGCGAAGCCGCCGACGTCCGCGCCGAGGCCGCCTGGAAGCAGCGCGACTGGCCCACCGTCGGCCAGATGCTGGAGACTTCGCTGGGCGAGCGCTGGAAGAGTGAATCGGCGCTCGGCGCCGATGAGGAGGGCAAGCTGCTGCGCGCCGCCGTCGCCTACAGCCTGGCCGGGGACGAAGCGGGCTTGAACCGCCTGCGCGACCGCTACACGCCGATGGTGGAGCAGGCCCGCAACCCCGACGCCCTGCGCGTGGCCCTGGCCGGTCCCGAGGGCGACGTGGCCTCCGCCAGCGACTTCAGCCGCATCGCCGCCGACGGCGACGCCTTCTCCGGCTGGGTCACCAAGATGAAAGAGCGCTTCCGCGCCAAGCCGCCTGCGCCCAAGGCCCCGGCGGCGAAGAAGGCCTAGGGGGTCCTTCCCCCTTGATGGGGAAGGGCAGGGATGGGGGTGATGCGGGGGTTGGGTTCGTTGCGGCGGAACGGCCGCAAACACCCTCACCCTCGATCCCTCTCCCATCAAGGGAGAGGGAGGCGCGCGAAAGCACCCCCACGGGCATGAACCCGCAAGGTTGGGAGGGCGGCGGAGCGTCGAACGGCTCTCGATTTGGGTTGGAGTGGACAGGAATAGATCGTCCAACGCTCCGCGCGGGTCCTTGTCGTGAACGCTGCGATCGACGCCTTCGATGAGACAGGAAACCCGGCGTCGTCGGCCTCCAGGGGGAGCCCGCTCTTCCCGCAACGACAGCACGTGGCCACGCGCCCTCCCATGCGGGGAGATAAGCGAAGGTTACGGGAGGTTCGGAGGAGGGGGATAAGTCGTCTCCTCTTCCCCAGAGGGGGGCGAGGGGATAGAGTGTCAGCCTCCCGGCGCCGGCGGGCCGCGCGTGAAGCTTTCCACCAGGCTGCCGCAGACCAGCCGCCAGCCGTCCACCAGCACGAAGAAGATGAGCTTGAACGGCAGCGAGATCGCCGCCGGCGGCAGCATCATCATGCCCATGCTCATCAGCACGCTGGCCACCACCAGGTCGATGACCAGGAAGGGGATGAACAGCAGGAAGCCGATCTCGAAGGCGCGCTTCAGTTCGCTGATCATGAAGGCGGGCGTGACCACGCGCAGGGGCGTGTCCTGAGCTGTGGCCGGTCGGGGAATCTTCGACAGGCGCACGAACAGGGCCAGGTCCTCGCGGTCCACCTGGCTCAGCATGAAGCTCTTTACCGGATCGGCCGCGGCGTCGAAGGCCTGAGGCAGCTCCATCTGGTTGTCGAGCAGGGGGCGGATGCCCTCGTCATAGGACCGCTGGAAGGTCGGTTGCATGACGATGGCGGTCAGGAAGAGCGCCAGGCTGACCAGCACCGAGTTGGGCGGCGCCTGCTGGGTGCCGAGCGCGGTGCGCAGCAGGGACAGCACCACCGTGATCCGCACGAAGGAGGTGGTCATGATGACGATGGACGGCGCCAGCGACAGGACCGTCAGCAGGCCCATGAGCTGGACCACGCGCTCGGTCAGGCCCGCGCCGGTGCCCAGGTTGACGTTCAGGCTCTGGGCCAGGGCGATGGCGGGCCAGACGAAGGTGGCCGCCCCGGTGACGCCCGCCACCAGGAGCGCGCGTTTGAGGTCGTCGCGGTTGATCGGAGCGATCACGCTTGCGTCTCCGGCAAAGGTTCCGGCGGCGCCGGCTGGGTGGCCAGCAGACGGCCTTCACCGATCATGATCAGGCGCTCCTCGCCATCGAGCCGGACCAGCACCAGGCGGCGGGTCGGATCGAGGGGCAGGGTCTCCACCAGCGTCATGCGGCGCTGCTTCTTCTCCATCTGGATCTTCAGCATCCATTCCGGGCCGTATTTGCGCATGGCCCAGGCCGCCAGGCCGATCAGGCCAAGCGTCAGTCCCAGGGCCGCGATGGCGCGGATGAAGTCGACAAATCCCATGTCCGCTCCATGCGCCGAGTCGGGGCTGTCAGGCGATGGGGAGGGGAGCGGACCGACGTGGTTAATGCGTCGTTAACCTTGTTCTTTCACCTTTTGGAATCATGAACCCCAACGAGATTCCTCTCTTCGCGATGCTCAAAAGCCGGCTCGGCTATCTGGGCCAGCGCGAGCGTGTGATCGCGGAGAACGTCGCGAATTCCGACACGCCGGGGTTCAAGCCCAAGGATCTCCGGGGTTTCACCTTCGAGGCGGCGTTGGGCCCCAACGGCATGCGGCCGGCGGTGTCGACCACCCACACCTCGGCCATGCACCTGTCTCCGCCCAAGCGGCAGATCTCGGCGCAGCAACGTGAGCTGCGGCCGCAGGAAGCGCCCGACTCGGACATCACCCTCGACGGCAACGCGGTCTCGCTCGAAGACCAGATGCTGAAGATGGCGGACGCCAAGATGAACTACGACGCGGCCATCGGCTTCTACCAGAAGTCGCTTGGGCTGCTTCGAATGGCCGCCCAGAAACCGCGGTAACGACGCCGGAGCGCTAGATGCCCCAGATCAACTCCCAGACCGCGACCTCGCAGATCGTCGCCGCCTCGGCGCTTCGCGCCCAGCAGGCGCGCATGCGGATCATCGCGGAGAACATCGCCAACGCCGACTCCACCGCCCGCACGCCAGGCGGCGATCCCTACCGCCGCCAGAACCCGATCTTCGAACCGCACGCGGTCGGCGGCGGGGAAGGGGTGCGTCTGGCGCGGGTCGAGCCCGATCAGAAGGCTTTCAAGCAGGAGTACAACCCGGGCCATCCGGGCGCCGACGCCACCGGCTACGTGAAGATGCCCAACGTCGAGACCCTGCTAGAATCCCTCGACATGCGGGCCGCCCAGCGCGCCTACGAGGCGAACCTGAACGTCATCGAGACGGCCCGCGCGCTCGACACCAAGACCCTCGAAATCCTGAAGCGGTAGGCCTGACCGATGATCACTCCGCTCAGCGCCGCCAAGGCCTACGCCAGCACCCAGGGCATTTCTCCGATCGGCAGCCTGTCGGACGGCGTCGCCAGCCTGTCCAACACCCGCCAGAAGACCTTCGGCGACATGCTGGAGTCGGTGATGGGCGATGCGGTGCAGACCTCGCGCGCCGCCGAAAGCCAGATCGCCAAGCAGGCCGCCGGCAAGGCCGACCTGCTGGACGTGGTCACGGCGATCTCCTCCGCCGAAGCCAGCCTGGAGACGGTCATGGCCGTCCGCGACCAGGTGATCAGCGCCTATCAGGAGATCATGCGCATGCCGATCTGACGGCGGCGCCGACTCTCTCTAAGAAAATCAGCCGACGAAGTTTGCGTGAGGCCCGCCATGACCGGCGCCGAAGTCATCGATATCGGCCGTGACGCCATCTGGCTGACGCTGCAGCTCTGCGCGCCGGCCCTGATCGTCGGGCTGGTGGTCGGCGTCGGCATCGGCCTGCTGCAGGCCCTGACCCAGATCCAGGAGGCCACCCTGGTCTTCGCGCCCAAGATCGTCGCCGTCTTCATCACCCTGCTGCTGGCCCTGCCGCTGATGGGAGCCCTGATGTCGGGCTTCATGCGCCAGATCGCCGCGCGCATCGCCGGGATGTAGGCGGCGGTGGAGTACTACGCGACCGCTGCACAGGTCTGGGCCGGCGGTCTGGTGTTCGCCCGGCTGGGGGCGATGGTCATGCTGATCCCCGGCTTCGGCGACGACGCGGTGCCGCCGCGCATCCGCCTGTCCTTCGCCTTTCTCATGGCCCTGCTGATCGCGCCCATCGTGGCGGGCAATGTGGGCTCGCCGCCCGGAACCGTGGGCGAGATGGGCGGCGCGGTGATCAAGGAGGTTCTGGTCGGCCTGATGATCGGCGGCATCCTGCGCGCCCTGACCGCCGCCCTGAACGTGGCGGGCGAGATCATCGCCATCCAGACCACGCTCTCCTTCGCCCAGACGGTGGATCCGGCCCAGGGCGCCAACGGCAATGCGCTCAGCAGCTTCCTGAGCCTGCTAGGGGTCATGATCATCATGACCACCGACCTGCATCACCTGTTCCTGGGCGCGATCGTGCGTTCCTACGCCCTGTTCCCGTTCACCCAGCCGGTGGACGTGAACGACGGCGTCACCCTGATGATCCGCACGGTGGCGGACGCCTTCGCCCTGGGGGTTCAGCTGGCGGCGCCGATCATCGTCTTCTCCCTGGTGCTCAACGTCTCCGTCGGCCTGATCAGCCGGGTGATGCCGCAGTTCCAGATCTTCTTCGTCACCTCGCCGCTCAGCGTCCTCATGGGCCTGTCGATCCTTGCCCTGGGGCTTGGGATCATCGGCATCGTCTGGGCCGACCGCTATCGCGCCCTGCTCCGCGTCTTCAACTAGGGGCGGGCGATGGCGGACTCGGAGGACAAGACAGAAGAAGCAACCCCACGAAAACTCTCGCAGGCGCGCGAGAAGGGCGACGTCCCGAAATCCCAGGATGTCTCGCAGCTGGCCACTCTGGTCGGCGGGGTGGCGGTGCTGATGTCCATGGGCGGCTTCTTCGCCCAGCGGCTGATGAACGACCTGCTGCCTTTCGTCGCCCATCCGAACGAGTTTCCGATGGACGAGGCGGGCGTCATGGAGGTGGGCCTTCAGGCGGTCCGCGCCGCCCTGCCCATGATCGCCACCGTGACCATGGTCGCGGCCCTCGCCGGCGCCTGCAGCCATCTGTTCCAGAGCGGCATTCTCTTCACGCCGGAGAAGCTGAAGCCGGACTTCAAGAAGCTGAACCCGCTGTCGGCCTTCAAGCGGATCTATGGGCCGGACGGTCTGGTCCAGTTCGCCAAGACCTTCGTCAAGCTGGTGGTCACGGCGGTGGTCGCCTGGGTGACCGTCCGTCCGCACATCCCGGAGCTTCAGAACCTGGCCTGGATGTCGCCCTCGGCCATGATGCCGTTGGCGATCAAGCTGCTGAAGTCGCTGATCTGGGCCGTGCTGATCCTGCTGGTCGCCACCGCCGCCTTCGACTGGTTCTTCCAGCGCATCCGTTTCGCCCAGCGCATGCGGATGTCCAAGGAAGAGGTGAAGGAAGAGCACAAGCAGACGGACGGGGATCCACACGTCAAGGCGCGCCAGCGCCAGATCCGCATGCAGCAGTCGCGGCGGCGGATGATGCAGAACGTCCCCAAGGCGACGGTGGTGGTCATGAACCCGACCCACTACGCCGTGGCCCTCCGCTACGAGCCGGGCGAGACGGCGGCGCCGGTCTGCGTGGCCAAGGGGGTGGACGAGCTGGCCCTGAAAATCCGCGGCGTGGCCGAGGAGCACGGCGTCACGGTGGTGGAGGATCCGCCCCTGGCCCGCTCGCTCTACGCCAGCGTCGAGGTGGACGACGAGATCCCGCAGCAGCACTTTGAGGCGGTGGCCAAGATCATCAGCTTCATCCTCAACAAGGGCAAGAAGAGCGGGCAGCGCGCGCGTCCGCTCTAAAGGCGTATCCTGTTGATTGTCACATGACTGATTCGGCTCAGGATTTCAGGAAACGGCCCCATGTCTGAGAAGGTCGAAGCCGCGCCGCGCAAACGGCGTTTCGATCCCCTGGTGATCATGGCCGGGGCGTTCTTCGCTCTGGCCGTGGGTTTCGCCGCCGTGCCGGCGATGAAGGCCGGGCCCGCCACCCTGGCCGGCCTGCTGCTGCTCGCCGGCCTGATCGGCGTCGCCTGCCTGGGCCTGGTCGCGTTCCGCAGTTCGGCCCAGCCGGTGGCCGACATCGACGGCGAAGCCTTCCTCGAGGCCCTGCCGGAAGCCGCCGCCACCGCCGCGCCCGACGGCCGCATCCTGAGCGCCAACCTGGCGTGGCGCACGGGCCTGGGCGAATCCCGCCGCCTGCCGCGCAACGGCGCCGCGTCCGGCCTGTTCACCGCCCTGGTCAAGGCGCGTCGCGGCGAGGCGGCCAGCGCCACCCTGCGCGTCGACGGCGTCGATCGGCCGGCATCGGTTTCGCCCCTCGGGCGTGGCCGGTTCCTGATCCGCCTGCAGGAGCAGGCGGCCGAGCCGCTGCGTCTGCCCGCCGAGGCGGCGCCGCTTCAACCCGCGGCCAATCTGTTCGCCGTGGCCGAGCCGGCGCCGGCGGGCCCCGCTGCTCTGGACACCCTGGCCGCATCCTCGCCGTTCGGCGCCGCCCTGCTGGAAGGCGCGGACGTGTTCGGCGCCAAGATCGTGGAGGCCAACGGCGCGCTCGCCGCCATGACCGGCGGCAAGGCGGTGGAGGGAGTCACCTTCGGCGATCTCATCGACAAGAACAGCCACCTGGACGCCGCGCTCGGCGTCGCCGAAGGCCGCGCTGGCCCGGTCGAGGTGCGCCTCGCCCATGATCCCGCCCGCATCGCCCACCTGTACCTGGCCCGCATCGGCACGCGCCTGACCGCCTATCTGGTGGACGTGTCCGAGCAGAAGCAGATGGAGCTGCAGCTCGCCCAGTCGCAGAAGATGCAGGCTATCGGCCAGCTCGCCGGGGGCGTGGCACACGACTTCAACAACCTGCTGACCGCCATCCAGCTTCGCCTGGACGAACTGCTGCATCGTCACCCGGTGGGCGACCCGTCCTACGAAGGCCTGAACGAGATCCGCCAGACTGGCGTGCGGGCCGCCGATCTGGTGCGCAAGCTGCTGGCCTTCTCGCGCAAGCAGACGGTCCAGCGCGAGACCCTGGACCTGGGCGAGCTGATCAGCGAGTTCGAGGTGCTGCTGCGCCGCCTGCTGCGCGAAGACGTCAAGCTGGTCACCGACTACGGCCGCGACCTGCCCAAGGTCCGCGCCGACAAGAGCCAGCTTGAGACCGCGGTCATGAACCTGGCAGTGAACGCCCGTGACGCCGTTCGCGCGGCCAAGGGCGGCGGCATGGTCAAGATCCGCACCGCTCGCCTGGGTCACGCCGAGGCGGTCAAGCTCGGCTACAATGGCCCGCCGGCGGAGTTGGCCCTGATCGAGGTTTCGGACGACGGCCCCGGCATTCCGCGCGAGGTGATGGGCAAGATCTTCGACCCGTTCTTCACGACCAAGCCGGTGGGCGAGGGGACCGGGCTGGGCCTGGCCACCGTCTATGGCATCGTCAAGCAATCGGACGGCTGGATCCACGTGGAGTCCAAGGCCGGCTCGGGCGCGGCCTTCCGCATCTTCCTGCCGGTGTTCCACGCCCCTGACGTGATCACCCCGCCGACCGTGGAGCCGGTGAAGACCCGCACCATCGCCCGCGACCTGTCCGGCGCCGGCCGCATCCTGTTCGTGGAGGACGAGGACGCCGTGCGCGGCGTCGCCGCCCGACTGCTCCGCGCCCGGGGCTACGAGGTGATCGAGGCCGCCGACGGCGAGGAGGCTCTGGTTCTGGCGGAGGAGAACGCCGGCTCCATCGACCTGTTGATCTCCGACGTGATCATGCCGGGAATGGACGGCCCGACCCTGCTGAAGAAGGCAAGGGGCTATCTGGGAACCGCGCCCGTGATGTTCATCTCCGGCTACGCCGAGGCGGAATTCTCCGACTTGCTGGAAGGCGAGACGGGCGTGACCTTCCTGCCCAAGCCCCTGGACATCAAGGTCCTGGCCGAGCGGGTGAAGCAGCAGCTTCAGGCGGCTTAAAATCCTCCCTGTCGGGGGAGGGGTCTTGCTGACTCAGCAGGCTCCCTCCGTCCTTTCAGGACACCTCCCCCAGAGGGGGAGGACCTTCGTCTCAGCCGAGGCTGCCGATCAGGGCCTTGGCCTGGGCCGTGGCCTTGGCGGTGTCGGACTTGCCGTCGGCGATGTCCTGGGCCCAGCCCATCAGCTTGGGACCGGTGATCGAGCCGTTGTTGGCTTCCTCCGGCACCTTCACGCCCTTGCCGCGCGCGACGGCTTCGTCCCAGAAGCCGCGGACATTGGCCCAGTAGTCGTTGGTGGCGGCCCAGTAGGCCTCGCCCGGGCCGGCGTTGAACTTCTTGTCCTTGTCGTAGGTGTTCAGGACGATCTCATGGACGAAGGTCGCCAGTTGGCCGTTCTTGGGTCCGACCTTGGCGTTGTCCTGCTCATGCACCCAGCCCGAGGGCGTCAGGGCGTGACGGTTGATCCCGAGATAGCGGTCGTAGGGCGGCTTGCGCACCGCGTCGCGGCGGGCGAGCGGACGCCAGGTGTCGCCGCTGGTCCAGCGCGAGACGCCAAGATCGTGCGCCCACTTGCCGACGCCGCCGTAGCGCGGAGAGTCGTCGGTCTGCCACACGGTCTGCGACCAGGCGCCGGCGCGCTGGGCGGCCGGCACCTCCTCCAGCTTCCAGGCGCCATCTCCGGCATAGACCAGCACCGTCGCCGGCTCGTAGGTCCAGTCCTGGCGCCAGTGTTTGATGACGAAGGACTTGCCGTCCATGGTCATCACCAGGGTGTGCTGCAGGGCGATGCGCTTGTCGTTGTCCTCGATCACGCGGACCATCTCGTCGCCGCCGCTGATCTTCTGGTCGATCGGGTTGTACTCGTCGAGGAAGGGGACGGTCTCGCGGAAGTCGAACTGCACGTGATAGTCGCCCGCCATGGTCAGGATGGCCTTGCGGTCGGCCTCATAGGCCGCGCCGCGCAAAGCGCGGGCGGCGGCCGGGCCGGCCTGCAGCAGGGCGGGAGCGGCGACCGCGCTCAGGGAGCCCAGGGTCAGGGCCGCGCGGCGGGTGAGGTTGATCTTCGTCATGTTCCTTATCCTCAGTAGCGCAGGGTCAGGGAGACCGAGGCGTTGCGGCCCGGCTGGGTGTAGGCGTCGCGGATGATGCTGCTGTTGGCGAGACCGCGGGCGTCGCCCCACCACCAGTACTTCTCGTCGGTGATGTTGAACACGCCGGCCCGCAGGGTGGCGTAGTCGGTCACGTTCCAGAACGCCGTGGCGTCGAGAAGCGCGAAGGCCGGCGGCGTGAAGCAGCCGCCGGTGCAGACCGTGCCGATGTCGTTGGCCTTCTTGCCGGCCGAGTATGTGGCGATGAGCTGGCCGCCGAAACGGTTCTGGGCGTCGCGCCAGGTAAGGCCGGTGACGACCTTCACCGGGTCGATGCTGTCCAGCGGCGCCTTCACGCCGTTGGAGGTCGACTCGCCGTCGGCGTAGGAGGCGGCGGCGTTCAAGCCGAAGCCCTTGCCGAGATTGGCGCGGAAGCGGCCCTCGATCCCGCTGATCTCGACCTTGCCGAGGTTCACGTACTGGTACACGGCGGGATCGGCGGCGGTGAAGCTGCCGCGCACCTGCACCTGGCTGATGAAGTCCTTGTACTCGCCGGTGAAGGCGGTGACCTCGGCGAAGAAGCGCTCGGTTTTGAAGCGGACGCCTGCCTCGTAGTTCTCGCTCGTCTCCGGCTTCAGGTCCGGGTTCGGGATCGAGGTGTAGTTCTGCAGCGGGTTGGAGAAGGCGTTGTTCACCTGCGACGGGGCGGGGGCCTTGAAGCCCGCGCCGGCGGTCACGAAGAAGCTGACCGTATCGGTCGCCTTGAAGGTGGCGCCGAACTTCGGCGAGACGCGCTCATCGCTCTGCTTGGCCGCCAGGTTGGCCGCGCCATAGAGCGCGTCGCGCTTGGGCTCCAGTTCGTACCAGTCGAAACGCAGGGCCGGGTACAGGACCAGGCGGCCGTCCATGGTCTCGATCTCGTCCTGCACGAAGAAGCCGGCCAGGGTGTAGTCGGTGTTCGGGAAGGCGCGGGCGGGGAAGGTCTCGCCGGCCGGGGGGATCGTGCCGTCGCGGATGCCTTCCTGGCGGGTCTTGGACACGTCGCCGCCATAGACCAGGCGATGCGACAGACCGCCGAGGCTGAACTCGCTGCGCAGGTCGAAGGACACGCCCAGAACCTCGTTGTCGAAGGTCACGTCACGCGTGCGGTCCGGCGAGGTGTTGCGGTCCTCGAAGGTGAACTGACGGGTGGTGGCGTCCTGGTAGTAGGCCGTGACGAAGGCGTGGCGGATCGCGCCGGCGTCGGCTTCGTAGCGGTAGTCCAGGCCGAAGCGGTTGCGTTCGGTGGTGTCCAGGCCGTCGATGCGCAGGGTGCTGGTGGCGGCCAGCGGCGGCTTGGCGATCGAGCTCAGCACGTCCGAGACCACTTCGCGGTCGAAGTACTCGTAGGTGGCGCGCAGGCGATGGCCGTCGCGCGGATCGAACACGACCTTGGCGAGGACGGCGTTGGATTCGATGTCCTGCGGGTTGGGGGCGGTGCGGTCGGTGTTGGCCGACTCGTTGGTCCCCTGGTTCTCCTGTTCGCTGCCGTCGCGGCGTGTATAGGCGATCATGCCCGACCAGCGGTCGGCGCGGCCGGCCAGGACGACGCCCTTGGCCCAGCTGTCGTCGGCCGAGGAGTAGGCCAGCTTGGCTTGGCCGCCGACATTGCGGCCTTCGGCGATCAGGTCGGCCGGGTCCTTGGTGGTGAAGCTGACCGCGCCGGCCATGCCGTCGGAGCCGTAAAGGGCCGAGGCCGGGCCGCGCAGGATTTCGACCGACTTCAGCAGGTCCAGGTCGCCATAGTCGCCGCGGCCCACGGTCTGGGCGCCGAACGAATAGGCGTCGGGCTGACGCACGCCGTCGGTCTGGATGAGGACGCGGTTGCCCTCCAGGCCCCGGATGTTGAAGCCGCTGTTGCCGTCACGGCCCGTGGCGGCGAGAGCGGTGGTGAAGCGGGCGGGGCTGTTGCGAACCGACACGCCCGGCTCGAAGCGGATCAGGTCCTTGATGTCGGTGACGAGGTTGTCCTCGATCTGCTTGGCGTCGATCACCGTGACCTTGGCCGGGACCTCGTCGGTCGACTTTTCGGTGCGGGTGGCCAGGACGGTGACGCCCTCGACCGTGGAGGCCGCGAGCTGAACCTGCTCCTCGGCCAGTGTCGGGCCCGCCAGCGCGATCAGCGCGGCGGTGGTGGAAAACAGATGGATGCGCATGGATGTCCCCCGAGCGTTCTTTGTGGCGCCGCTTTAATGAGAATGACTCTTAGAATCAATATCAAAGCGATGATGGGGAAACGGTGTTCTTCGAGTTATTTATTACGCGGAATTAATACCTCGGGTCTCGACGTCGGACGGGTAAGTGGTACCGCTTCCGTCCTCGATAAAAATAGGGAGAGCGGGCCCATGCAGAGCCGCCGCCAACTGCTTCAGTTCACCGCCATCGCCGGCCTCGTCGCGGTCGCACCACGTATGGCCATGGCCGCCGCCGCCTCGCCGGAAGCCGCCAAGATGAACGCCATGTTCGACGCGTTCATGAAGGAGCAGCTTGAGCGCTTCCCCGAATACTCCTCGTACCTGGGCCTGGATAAGGGCCCGATGGCGGCCCTGAAGAGTCGCATCAGCGACCTGTCGCCGAGCGCGCAGCGTGAAGACGCGGCCCAGAACGCCGCACGCCTGGCCCGCCTGCGCACCATCGACCGCGCCAAACTGACGGGCATGGATGTCGTGAACTATGACACCGTGGAGTTCACCCTGGCGGTGGCCGACGAGGTGTCCAAGTCCAGCCCCGCCCTGCGCGGCCAGGGTTCCGTCTATGTGCTCAGCCAGTTGAGCGGCCTGTACCAGCAGGCGCCGGACTTCATGGACAACATGCACTCCATCGAGAACGCGGCCGACGCGGAGGCGTACCTGTCGCGCCTTTCGGCCCTGGGCAAGGCGCTCGATCAGGAGCTGGAGGTCGCGGTCCATGACGAGAAGCTGGGCATCACGCCGCCTGACTTCGTCATCGACAAGGCGCTGATCCAGATGAAGTCCCTGCGCGACCAGCCGCTGGAGAAGGCGACCCTGGTCGAGTCCATCGTGCGCCGCACCAAGGAGAAGGGGCTGTCGCCGGAATATGGCCAGCGCGCCGCCAAGATCTATACCGACAGCGTACTGCCGGCCTTGGGCCGCCAGATCGCCCACATGGAGCGCCTGCGCAAGACGGCGCGCCACGACGCGGGCATCGGCAAGCTGCCGAACGGCCCGGCGATCTACGCCGCCTCGCTGAAGAGCTACACGACCTCGACCCTCACGCCTGACGAGATCCACCAGCTGGGCCTTGACCTGGTCGCCAAGCTGTCGGCGCAGACCGATGAGCTGATGCGCAGCCAGGGCCTGACCAAGGGCACCGTCGGCGAGCGTTTCCGCTCGCTCTACGACGATCCCAAGCAGCACTACCCGAACACCGACGAGGGCAAGGTTCAGCTGATCAATGACCTGAACGCCCAGATCAAGGTCATCGAGAAGAAGCTGCCGGCCTATTTCGGCCAGCTGCCCAAGGCTCCGGTGGAAGTGCGCCGCGTGCCTCCGGCCATCGAGGCCGGCGCGCCGGGCGGCTCATACAACTCGCCGCCGCTCGATAACTCGCGCCCCGGCATCTACTGGATCAACCTGGTGAACACCGCCGCCCAGCCGCGCTTCACCCTGCCGACCCTGACCTATCACGAAGCCCTTCCGGGCCATCACCTGCAGCTGGCCCTCAGCGGCGAGAGCCAGGGCATCCCGCTGATCCGTAAGGCCATCGGCTTCTCGGGCTACTCCGAGGGCTGGGGTCTCTACGCCGAGGAGCTGGCGGTGGAGATGGGCATGTACGAGACGGACAAGATGGGTCAGATCGGCATGCTGCACGACGCCCTGTTCCGGGCCGTGCGCCTCGTCGTCGACACCGGCCTGCACCACAAGGGCTGGAGCCGCGAACAGGCCATCAAGTACTATGTCGAGCAGATCGGCGATGAGGAAGGCGCGGCCACCCGCGAGGTGGAACGCTATTGTGTCTGGCCGGGCCAGGCCTGCAGCTACATGGTCGGCAAGATCACGTGGATGCGCCTGCGCGAGAAGGCCAAGACCGCCCTCGGGCCCAAGTTCGACATCCGCAAGTTCCATGACGCCGGCCTGCTGGCCGGGGGCACGCCCCTGACCACGCTGGAGAACGTCATCGACAGCTACATCGCGTCCGCCAAGGCGGCGTAACGAAACCAGAGGGTGGACCATGGATCGTAGACAACTTCTGCTGGGGGCGCTTTCCACCGCGTTGGCCGCCCCCACGCTGGCCGCGGCTCAGGCGGGTTCGGAAGCGGCGAAGATGAACGCCATCTTCGACCGCGTCATGAACGAGACCATGCAGCGGTATCCCGAGTACGCGACCTCGCTGGGTCTCGACAAAGGGCCGATGGCGGCGCTGAAGGGCAAGCTGGGCGAGGTCTCCCTGGCCGCCCTGGCCAAGGACAAGGCGGACAACAGCCGCTACCTGTCTGAGATCAAGGCCATCGACCGGTCCAAGCTGACCGGCATGGACGTGATCAACTACGACACCGTGGTCTTCACCCTGGAGACCTCGGACAAGGGCAACAAGGCGTTCAACTACGGCAACAGCGCTTCGGGCGCGCCGTATGTGATCAGCCAGCTGACCGGTTCGTACCAGCAGATCCCGGACTTCCTGGACACCCAGCACGGCATCGAGACGGCGGGGGACGCGGAAGCTTATCTTTCGCGTCTGTCGGCCTTCGCCAAGGTGCTGGACGGGGAGGTCGAGATCGCCCGCCACGACGCCGGCCTTGGCGTCATTCCGCCGGACTTCGCCATCGACCGCGCCCTGACCACCCTGGGCAACATCCATGGCGAGCCGGCCAGCGCCACGTCCCTGGTCCAGTCGGTGGTCCGCCGCACCAAGGCCAAGAACATCGCCGGCGACTGGGAGGCCCGCGCCACTAAAATCTATGAGGGCGAGGTCCAGCCGGCCCTCGGCCGTCAGATCGCGTTCCTGAAGGAAGTGCGCCCCAAGGCCGTTCATGACGCCGGCGTGTGGCGCCTGCCCAAGGGCGGCGAGTACTACAGCGTCTCGCTGCTCAACTACACGACCGCCACCATCTCGCCGGACGAGATCCACTCCACCGGCGTGCGTCTGGTGGACAGCATCTCCAAGGAGATCGACGCGATCTTCAAGTCGCAGGGCATGACCGAGGGCTCGGTTGGCGCGCGTCTGCAGCAGCTGTCCAAGCGTCCTGACCAGCTCTACGCCAACACCGACGAGGCGAAGGTCGAGCTGATCAACGACCTGAACAAGCTGGTGAAGGAGATCGAGGTCAAGCTGGCCCCGTACTTCGGCCAGCTGCCCAAGGCGCCGCTGGAGATCCGCCGCGTGCCCAAGTCGATCGAGGCGGGCGCTCCGGGCGGCTACTACAACATCCCGACCCTCGATGGTTCGCGCCCGGGCATCTACTGGATCAACCTGCGCAACACCGCCGAGAACCCGAAGTTCGGCCTGAAGACCCTGACCTATCACGAGGGGATTCCGGGCCACCACCTGCAGCTGGCGCTCAGCAACGAGAGCCAGGGCATTCCGCTGATCCGCAAGGCCATCGGCTTCTCGGGCTATTCCGAGGGCTGGGCGCTCTATTCCGAAGAGCTGGCCGTGGAGATGGGCATGTACAAGGACGACCCGTTCGGCCACGTCGGCCAGCTTCAGGCCGCCCTGTTCCGCGCCGTCCGCCTCGTGGTGGACAGCGGCATGCACTACAAGAAGTGGAGCCGCGAGCAGGCGGTGAAGTATTTCGTCGATCACCTGGGCCAGGAAGAGGCCACGGCGGTCACGGAGATCGAACGGTACTGCGTGTGGCCGGGTCAGGCCTGCAGCTACATGGTGGGCAAGCTCACCTGGCTGCGTCTGCGAGACAAGGCCCGCAAGAGCCTCGGCGGCAAGTTCGACTACCGCAAGTTCCACGACACCGGTCTTCTGGCCGGCGGCACGCCGCTGACGGTGCTCGAGAACGCCATCGACGGCTATATCGCCAGCGCCAAGTCGGCCTGACGAGAGCGGTCAAATCCTCCCTTTCGGGGAGGAGAACTGCGAAGCGGTGGAGGGGGGCTTGCTGACTCAGCAGGCCCCCTTCGTCCCTTTGGGACACCTCCCCCAGAGGGGGAGGATCGTGACGCCGATGAAATCAAAATGGACTGGGCTGCTGCTAAGCAAGCCGACCGTCCGCGTGACCAAATGGGGAGAGTATCTGATGGACCGTCGCGCCTTTCTGGCCAGCGCCGCCGCGACCGCCTTGGCCGGACCGGCCCTGGCCCAGACTTCGTCTTCGGCCGAAGCGGCCAAGATGAACGCGCTCTTCGACCGCATCATGCAGGAGCGGTTCAAGAACTCGCCCGGCTTCGCCACGCGCCTGGGTCTCGACAAGGGGCCGATGGCCGACCTGAAGGGCAAGCTGAACGAGATTTCGCTGGCCTCCCGCGCTCGCAGCAAGGCCCGCGTCACGCGCGAACTGGCCGACCTGCGCGCCATCGACCGCAAGGCCCTGAGCGGCATGGACGCGGTGAACTACGACACCATCGAGTTCACCCTGGCGGTGGACGCCGACGGCTACAGCAAGTTCGACTACGGCGCGGATTCGGCGGGCGAGCCCTATGTGCTCAGCCAGCTCACCGGCTCGTACCAGCAGACGCCGGACTTCCTGGACACCCAGCACTCCATCGACACCGCCGCCGACGCCGAAGCGTATCTGTCGCGCCTGTCCGCTTTCGCCCGGAACCTCGACGGCGAGCTGGAGATCGCGCGTCACGACCTTGGCCTGGGCGTTCTGCCGCCGGATTTCGCCATCGACCGCGCCCTGGCCTCCATGGGGCAGATCGCCGGGGAGGGCGCCGACAAGTCGGTGCTGGTTCAATCGGTGGTGCGCCGCGCGGCCGCCAAGAACCTGCCCGGCGACTGGTCGGCCCGCGCGACGAAGATCTATGAGGGCGAGGTTGTTCCTGCCCTGAACCGTCAGATCGAGTTCCTGAAGGCCAACCGCGCCAACGCCGTCCACGAGGCGGGCTGCTGGCGTCTTCCCAAGGGTGACGAATACTACGCCGTGTCCCTGAAGGGCGCGACGACCTCGGGCATCACGCCGGAGGATGTCCACCAGACCGGCCTGGAACTGGTCAAAAGCATCTCGGCCGAGATCGACGTGCTTCTGAAGGGCCAGGGCATGACCCAGGGCTCGGTCGGCGCGCGCCTCAAGGCGCTGGGCGACGATCCCAAGCAGCACTACCCGAACACCGATGAGGGCAAGGAGCAACTGCTGGCCATGCTGAACGGCAAGGTCGAGGAGATCCGGGGCAAGCTGCCCCCGTACTTCGGCCAACTGCCCAAGGCCCCGGTGGAGATACGCCGCGTGCCCAAGGCGATCGAGGCGGGCGCGCCGCGCGGCTACTACAACTCGCCGACCCTCGATGGCTCGCGCCCGGGCATCTACTGGATCAACCTGCGCAACACGGCGGAGTCGCCGACCTTCACCCTGACCTCGCTGAGCTATCACGAGAGCATTCCGGGCCATCACCTGCAGCTCGCCCTCAGCAACGAGAGCGACGCCATCCCGTTGATCCGCAAGGCCACCGGCTTCTCCGGCTATTCCGAGGGCTGGGCGCTCTATTCGGAGCAGCTCGCCGTCGAGATGGGCATGTACGGATCAGACCCGCTGGGTCACGTGGGCCAGCTTCAGGGCGCGCTTTTCCGCGCCGTGCGCATGGTCGTCGATAGTGGCATGCACCACAAGCGCTGGAGCCGCGAACAGGCGGTGAAGTACTTCGTCGACGTGCTCGGCTGGACCGAGGCGCGGGGGATCACCGAAATCGAGCGCTACGCCGTGTGGCCGGGCCAGGCGTCCAGCTACATGGTCGGCAAGATCGTCTGGCTGCGCACGCGGGACAAAGCCCGCAAGGCGCTGGGCTCGAAGTTCGACCTGAAGGCCTTCCACAACGCCGGCCTTCTTTCCGGCAGCACGCCGCTGACCGTGCTGGAGACGGCCATCGACAACTACATCGCCGCGGCGAAGACCGCGTAAGACCAAGCGTACTCAAGGGGGACATCATGGACCGCAGAACCTTCCTCGCCACCGCCGCCGCCTCGGCCATCGCCGCGCCGGCGCTCGCGCAAGCCAAGGGGGGCGCTGAGGATCAGCGGCTCCATGCGCTGCTCGACAAGTTCTTCTACGACGGCATCGACAAGAGCCCGACCCGCGCCACCTCGCTGGGCCTGGACAAGGGCGCCCGCGCGCACCTGAAGAGCGAACTGGGCGACGCCTCGCTGGCCGACCGCGCCCGCCGACTGGCCGACGCCAAGCAGCGCCTGGTGGACCTGAAGACCATCAATCGCGCCGCGCTCAGCCCCTCCGCCGCCATCGACTACGACGTCATCGCCTATCAGAACGAAGTCTCGGTCATGGCCCTGTCGCGCGTGAAGTTCGGCGAGGGCGGCAACGGCGGCTATTCGCCCTACGCCCTGGATCAGCGCTCCGGCGCCTACCAGTCGGTGCCCGACTTCCTCGACAATCAGCACGGCATCGCCAACACCGCTGACGCCGACGCCTATGTGGCCCGCGTGAAGGGCTTCGCCACGGTCCTCGATCAGGAGACCGAGCGGATGAACGCCGAGGCGGCGATGGGCGTCATCGCGCCCAACTTCATCCTCGCCACCACCCTGGACCAGATGCGCGCCCTGC
Source organism: Caulobacter segnis (assembly GCF_029543125.1). Lineage (GTDB taxonomy): Bacteria > Pseudomonadota > Alphaproteobacteria > Caulobacterales > Caulobacteraceae > Caulobacter > Caulobacter segnis_D. The sequence goes on along the minus strand of NZ_JARQWW010000004.1, from coordinate 325,163 downwards.
GCGGTCAGGCGACCGCCGACACCGTTCTGGTGAAGTCCATCGCCCGCCGCGCCAAGGCCGCCGGTCTGACCGCCGACTACGGCGCCCAGGTCGCCGGCGTGGTCGACGCCCAGGTGTGGCCGGCGCTCGACCGTCAGATCGCGGCGGTCGAGGCCCTGCGCGCCAAGGCCACCGACAAGGCCGGCGCCTGGACCCTGCCGGCGGACCCGGGCTACTACGCCGGCGCCGTGGCGGCGGCCACGACCACCACCATGACCCCGGAAGAAGTCCACCAGCTGGGCCTCAGCCAGGCGGCCGAGATCACCGCCCGCATGGACGTGCTGCTGAAGGGCATGGGCCTGACCCAGGGCTCTGTCGCCGACCGCATGACCGAACTCGGCAAGCGTCCGGATCAGCTCTATCCGAACACCGACGCCGGCAAGGAAGAGATGATCAAGGTCCTGAACGCCCAGATCGCGGCGCTCGACCCGCGTCTGCCGGAAGTGTTCGGCCGCCTGCCCAAGACCAAGGTCGAGGTGCGCCGCGTGCCGGTGAACATCCAGGACGGCGCCTCCAACGGCTACTACCAGCGCCCGACCCTGGACGGCTCGCGCCCCGGCGCCTTCTACATCAACCTGAAGGACAGCGCCGACTGGCCGAAGTTCAGCCTGGCGACCCTGACCTATCACGAGGCCAGCCCGGGGCATCACCTGCAGATCGGTCTGCAGATGGAGAACGCCGACGTGCCGCTGATCCGCCGCACGGGCGGCTTCTCGGCATTCTCAGAGGGCTGGGCGCTCTATGCCGAGCAGCTCGCCTACGAGATGGATGTCTACAAGGGCGATCCGAACGGCGAGCTGGGCTACTGGCAGTCGCTGCTGTTCCGCGCCATCCGCCTGGTGGTCGATACTGGCATCCACCACAAGCGCTGGTCCCGCGATCAGGCCACCGCCTACATGGTGGGGGCCACCGGCTACACCCACGGCCGCGTCCAGCGCGAGATCGACCGCTACTGCGTGTGGCCGGGCCAGGCGCTCAGCTACAAGGTCGGCCACACCCAGTGGGCGCGCCTGCGCGAAGGGGCCAAGGCCAAGCTGGGTTCGAAGTTCGACATCCGCCAGTTCCACGACGCGGCCCTGCTGTCGGGCCCGATGCCGCTGACAGTGCTGGAAAAGCAGATCGACGCCTACGTGGCGCGGACCAAGGCGTAAGGCTTCGGTTCAGGCCAGTCTGAGCAGGGGCGGCGCCACCGGCGCCGCCCTTCGCATTTGAGGGTTCTGCGGGCGCTCCGTGGGGCGGCCGTAGAGATAGCCCTGGGCGAAATCGACGCCGGCGTAGCGCGCGGCTTCCTCAACGCCCGTGTTCTCGACCATGGCGGCGACGGTGCGCAGGCCAAGCTCGCTGAAGGCCTGCACCAAGTGGCGCACCAGGGCCGCTTCCTCGCGCCCGCCGGTCAGTTCGCGCACATAGCGGCCGTCGATCTTGGCCAGATCCAGCTGCAGGCGTTGGAGGTGGGCCATAGAATCGGCCCCCGCGCCGAAGTCGCCCAGGCAGACCAGCGATCCCATGCCGCGCAGGACCTGGGCGTAACGGTTGGCCAGCACCATGTCGGTGATCGTGTTGCTCTCGGTCAGCTCGAAGATCAGCCGGCCGCGCGCGCCCTCGTGGCGGCGCAGCAGGCGCTCCACATGGAAGGCGTAGCCTTCGTCGCACAGGGTGCGGCCCGTCACCTTCACCGCCAGGCGCAGGGTGGGGACGTCGGAGGCCAGGCGGCGGATGGCCTGCTCGACCACCGCGTAGTCCAGCTCCTCCATCAGGTCGAAGGCCTGGGCGGTGCGGATCATCTGCAGCGGGTCGGCGCCGTTGTCGAAGCGGGCCAGGACCTCGTGGTGGTGGACAGTGTCATCGGCCAGGCGGACGACCGGCTGGAAGGCGAAGTTGAAGCGGCGCTGGCTGACCGCCGCCGCCAGGGCCTCGGCGCGGGCCATGGCGCGATGCATGGCGCGAGTGTTCTGCGACGCGGCGGCCTGGGCGACAGGCTCGACCACCTCCGGCGGGCTGGGCGGCGGCGCTTCCACCGGGGGCGGGACGGCCATGTCGGGCGGCAGGTCGGCCATCACCGCCGGCTGGGGCGGCGCGACGGGTTCGGGTTCGACGGCCTGGACCGCTGGCTGCGCAACGGCTGTTGCGGCCGCGACCGGCGGTGGGGCATAGGGCGCGACGTTGACCGGGCCCGTCTCGAATTTCGCCAGAGGCGGCGCGGCGGTCAAGGCGCAGCAGATGCGGCCCGCGTTCTCCGCCAGGCGTCGGGCCGACAGGCTGATCGGGCTTTCCGGGTCGTGCGCCGGGGCCAGGACGATCGGTCCATGACGTCCGCCGTCGGCCAGGGCGAGCAGGAAATGGTGCAGCCGCTCCCGTTCCGGCGGGGCCAGCAGGTCGTGCAGCAGCATGCCGGTGATCGGCGCGCCATGGCCGAACAGCTCATGCTCCGCCCCCGCCACGAACGTGATGCGTCCGTAGTCGTCCAGCTCCAGAAGGAGGTCGGAGCTGGCGAAGGCCAGTCCAAGCAGCCGGTAGGGGTCCAGGGTCAAGCGCGCGAGGGTCCGAATCTACCTTTCGACCCTGCACCGGTATGGTTAAGCAGGTGTTGTCACGCCCGGCGTCAGGACGTCGCGGGTGTTAACCGTGCAACCGTATGCACGTTGCCAAAACCCCAGCTTTTTGATGCATAGGGATCACTATGGATCCGGCATCGTTCGCGGCGAAATTCGACCTCGTGCTGAAGGCGTTAAGCCTCAGCCGCGGACGGCTGGCGGCTGACCTCGGGGTCGACAAGTCGGCGGTCAGCCGATGGGGCTCCGGAACGGTCGCGCCCTCGGCCCACAACCTGATGCTGCTGACCGGCCTGGTGGCCTCCCGCAAGGAGGGGTTCACCCTGCTGGACTGGGAGCGCGATCTCGACAGCCTGGCGACGTTGATGGGCGTCGAGACGCCGTCGACCTCCACGGCGGTCCCGAGCATCGGCGGCGGCTCGTCGGTCATGCCGCTTTTCCCGCAGATGCCGTTCGGGATCGAGGAAGCCTCGCGCCGCGAGATCGAGCGCAAGGGCGCGTCCTACGAAGGGATCTGGCGGATCACCCGCCCGTCCTCCACCCAACCGGGCATGTATGTGAAGGAGCACATGATGATCCGGCGGGAGGGCGACGGCCTCGCCCTGCGGATCGTCGGCGGCCAGCACGAGACGCGCGGCCATATCCTGATCCTCCAGGGGCAGCTCTACGGCGTGGCGGCGGACGCCCACGATGACTCCCTGCTGTTCGCCGTGTTCAATGGAACCAGCGCCCCGAAGGTGGAGCGCATTGAAGGGGTGATGGGCAGCGTCTCCGCCGACGTCTTCACCGCCGCCACCGCCATGGCCGCCATCTGCGAGCGGATGAGCGACCTGACCGATGACGCGTCGGCCGACACCGCCCGGTTCGAGGCGTTGAAGACCCTGCCGATCATGTTCACGCCGGACGATGTCCCGGCCGCCATGCGTCTGAAGCTGAAGGCGCCCCTGCGCTGCGTCGAACCGGACCGCGAGGCCCTGGCGGAAGCCGCCGTCATGCCGCCGCCGATGTCCGCGCCAGTCGAGGCGGTGGAAGGTGATCCCGCCAAATTCCGCTTTGACTGGAATGACTTGTGCCATTTCGTGGCCGTGGCGCGCAGCGGCACGACCCTCGGCGCGGCCAAGCAGCTCCGCGTCAGCCAGCCCACGGTGGTCCGCCGCATCGCCACCCTGGAGGACGCGCTGGGCGCGGCCCTCTTCGAGCGCAGGCCTTCCGGCTATGAGCTGAGCGAGGTCGGCCGCGAACTGCTGCCTCACGCCGAGAAGGTCGAGGCGGCCGTCATGGGCTTCGGCTACGCCAGCGCCGCGGCCGCTCGCGTCCAGACCCAGGTGATCCGCGTCACCGCGCCGGAGAACATGGCCAATCTGGTGATCCCGGCGATCATGCAGGAGTTCCACCGGACCCATCCCAGCGTCCAGGTCCAGCTGATCACCGATGACCGCCGGCTGGACCTCAACAAGGGTGAGGCCGACGTCGCCCTGCGCGCCGGGTCCACCCCGGATGATCCGACCCTGGTGGCGCGCCGCCTGCCGGACCTCGCCTGGGGCGTCTATTGCAGTCCGGTCTACGCGGCGCAACATGGCGTGCCCGCCAACGCCGGGGAGATGGCTGGGCACCTGCTGGTCGGCGGGGAGGGGATCATCTCCAACCTTCCCGGCCTTCGCTGGCTGGATCAGATCGCGCCCAACGGCCAGGTGGTCTGGCGCTGCAACACCTTGACCAATCTTTGCACCGCCGTCGCGGGCGGGCTGGGGGTGTCGGTCCTGCCGGCGCTGGCCGGCACTCAGGCGGGACTCGTTCGCTGTTTTCCGGTGGTCGAACTGACCGCGGAGCTATGGCTGGTCACCCGCGGCGAACTGCGCGGCATGCCGCACGTGCGGGCCTTCATGGATTGCCTGGCCAACCATATGCGCCGTCTGCGGCCCCTGCTCAGCGGCGAAGGCGACGTGGATCTGACGGCCATCCCGGCGGTCTGAGGGTGCAAGCGTCGCTATTCAATTTTGAATAGCCGTTGTGCAGGACTGTTGATTGATCGGCGTTCCTTGCGCTTCTAGATGAGCGGCCCCGGAACCTGGGCGCATGCGGCGTCCGAACTGGCGCCAAGATGAAACTCTACCACGACCCTCTTTCGACCGACTCGCGGGCAGTGCTGCTGTTCGCGCACGAGCACCGCCTGAAGTTCGACGAGGAGATCGTCAGCATCTGGGACGGCGCGCACCTGTCGGACGTCTTCGCCGGGCTCAATCCCGACCGCACCCTGCCGCTGCTGGTGGACCGCAACCTGCGCCTGACCCAGGCCTCGACGATCCTGAAGTACCTGGCGGAGCTGACCGGCTCGCAGACCTACCCGCACGCGCTGCACCCACGCATGCTCGTCAACGAGCGGCTGGACTGGTTCAGCAACGCGCTGGCCCGCGACTTCCTGCACGGCTTCGTCTATCCGCAGATGTTCCCGGCCTGCCGCTACGCCGATGGCGAGCACCAGGCGGCCCTACGTCGTCATTTGGCCGCCGCTCATCGCAAACTGTACGTGCTGGACCGCCACTTCCTGGGCGCTTCGCCCTATGTGTGCGGCCAGGAGGTGACGATCGCCGACTATCTGGGCGCGACCTATGTGGGCGTGGGCGACTGGATCGGCTTCAGCCTGGCTGACTATCCCCGGATCGCCGCCTGGATGGACCGCATGCGGTCGCTCCAGTCGTGGTCGACATCCCACCATGAATTCGAAGCCGGTCTCATCGCGCGCTGGTCGCCGGAGATCGCCGAACGCCTTGCCGGAACCCAGGCCGGTCTGATCTCAGATCTCGTCTAGGGGCCGGCAGCCCGGCGTCTCCCCTAAGACGCCGGGCACCCCCTTTCCCAGCCTACGTCATGTTCGGTCGTAGCGCGTGTTCCGCCGGAAAAGAACATCTTGCGAACAGAGAACAAACCATGCACATTCGAGTCATGGAGAGCCGGCGCTGGCGCGGGGATCGCAGCAGGGCCGGTCGGGTTGGCGGAATCATGGAATAAGGGACGCCTGTAATGAACCAAGCGGCGTTGAGGCTCGTGGCACGCGAAGAAGGCGATAAGCAAAAGGCACTTGAGGCCGCCCTGGCTCAGATTGACCGGGCGTTCGGCAAGGGCTCGGTGATGAAGCTCGGCGACAAGGGCAAGGTGGAGATGGAGTCGGTTTCGACCGGCTCTCTCGGCCTCGACATCGCCCTGGGCATCGGTGGTCTGCCCAAGGGTCGGATCATCGAGATCTACGGTCCGGAAAGCTCGGGCAAGACGACCCTGGCCCTGCACGTGGTGGCCGAGGTCCAGAAGGCCGGCGGCACCGCCGCCTTCGTGGACGCCGAGCACGCCCTCGACCCGTCCTACGCCCACAAGCTGAAGGTGAACCTGGACGAGTTGCTGGTTTCGCAGCCCGACACCGGCGAGCAGGCCCTCGAAATCACCGACACCCTGGTGCGCTCCGGCGCGGTGGACGTGATCGTGGTCGACTCGGTGGCGGCCCTGACGCCGCGCGCCGAAATCGAAGGCGAGATGGGTGACAGCCTGCCGGGCCTTCAGGCCCGTCTGATGAGCCAGGCCCTGCGCAAGCTCACCGCCTCGATCAACAAGGCCAAGACCCTGGTGATCTTCATCAACCAGATCCGCCACAAGATCGGCGTCATGTACGGCTCGCCCGAGACGACCACGGGCGGCAACGCCCTGAAGTTCTACGCCTCGGTCCGCCTGGACATCCGCCGCACCGGCTCGGTGAAGGTGCGTGACGAGATCATCGGCAACAACGTCCGCGTGAAGGTGGTCAAGAACAAGGTCGCCCCGCCGTTCCGCGAGGTCGAGTTCGACATCATGTACGGCGAGGGGATCTCCAAGCTGGGCGAGATCATCGATCTGGGCGTCAAGGCCGGGATCGTCGAGAAATCCGGCTCCTGGTTCTCCTACAGCAGCCAGCGGATCGGGCAGGGGCGCGACAATGTGCGCGAGTTCCTGAAGAACAACCCGGACATCGCCGCCAGCATCGAGAAAGCCGTCCGCGCCTCCTCCTCCAAGATCGAGGAAGAGCTGCTGGTCGGCGGGCCCGACGCCCAGGAAGACAGCGAAGGCTGAGGCCCGGACAGGGCTGATCCTTCAAAGGCTCTCGCAAGGCGGCTTTCACCGCCGGCGACCCCGCCAACCATCCGGCGCGTGACCCCCACCCGCGCCGCCTCGCGAGCCGAGGACGTTCGGACCTGCGCCCCAAGCGCCGGACCGGGCGTCCTTTTTCGCGTCTCCACGCCGTGACAGCCGCCGGTCATGCCACGAATTTCCTTGGGAGATCAGGCGCGCTTGGCTAAGGAGCGCTGCACTTCCTATCTCCGCATTTCGCGCTTTCCAGACCCCGGACGACCATGCCGAGCCTGAACGACATCCGCAGCACCTTCCTCGACTACTTCGGGGGCAACGACCACGCCGTCGTTCCGTCCGCGCCGCTGGTGCCGCAGAACGATCCGACCCTGCTGTTCGTCAACGCCGGCATGGTGCCGTTCAAGAACGCCTTCACCGGCGCCGAGACGCCGGTCGCGCCGCGCGCCACCTCGTCGCAAAAGTGCGTCCGCGCCGGCGGCAAGCACAACGACCTGGACAATGTCGGCTACACCGCGCGCCACCACACCTTCTTCGAGATGCTGGGGAATTTCTCGTTCGGCGACTATTTCAAGGAGCGTGCGATCACGCTCGCCTGGAACCTGCTGACCAAGGAATACAAGCTCCCCGTCGAGAAGCTGCTGGTCACGGTCTACGCCTCGGACGATGAAGCCGCCGATCTGTGGAAGAAGATCGCCGGCCTGCCGGACCAGAAGATCATCCGCATCGGCACCTCGGACAACTTCTGGTCCATGGGCGACACCGGCCCCTGCGGTCCGTGCTCGGAAATCTTCTACGACCACGGCGACCACATCCCCGGCGGCCCTCCCGGCAGCCCGGACGAGGACGGCGATCGGTTCATCGAGATCTGGAACCTCGTCTTCATGCAGTTCGAGCAGCAGGCGGGCGGCGAACGCGTCAACCTGCCCAAGCCCTCGATCGACACCGGCATGGGCCTGGAGCGCATCGCCGCCGTCCTGCAGGGCGTGCATGACAACTACGACGTGGACCTGTTCAAGGCCCTGATCGCCGCCTCGGTGGACGCCACCGGTGTGAAGGCCGAGGGCGAGAACCAGGCCAGCCACCGGGTCATCGCCGACCACCTGCGCTCGTCCTCGTTCCTGCTGGCCGACGGCGTGTCGCCGTCCAACGAAGGCCGCGGCTACGTCCTGCGCCGCATCATGCGCCGCGCCATGCGTCACGCCTACCTGCTGGGCGCGCAGGAGCCGCTTATGCACCGGCTGGCTCCGACCCTGATCGAGCAGATGGGCGGCGCCTATCCGGAACTGCGCCGCGCCGAAGCCCTGATCACCGAGACCCTGCGCCAGGAGGAAGAACGCTTCCGCCGCACCCTGGGCCGCGGCATGACCCTGCTGGACGAAGCCACGGCCGAGCTGGCCGAGGGCGGCGTTCTGGCCGGCGATGTGGCGTTCAAGCTCTATGACACCTATGGCTTCCCGCTCGACCTGACCCAGGACGCCGTGCGCGCCAAGGGCCTGACCGTCGACACCGACGGCTTCGACACCGCCATGGACAAACAGCGCCAGATGGCGCGCGAGAACTGGACGGGTTCGGGCCAGCAAGGCACGGGCGCCGAGTGGTTCGCGGTCAAGGAGCGTGACGGCGCTACCGAATTCGTCGGCTACGACACCATCGAAGGCGCCGGCGTGGTGAAGGCCATCGTCGCCGACGGCGCCGAGGTTCAGTCCGCTTCCGCCGGCCAGACGGTTCAGGTCGTCCTCGACCGGACCCCGTTCTACGCCGAAAGCGGCGGTCAGGCCGGCGACCAGGGTGTCTTCGACGCCAATGGCGCGGTCAGCCGCGTGCTCGACACCCAGAAGCAGGCCGGCGAACTGCACGTCCACACCGTTGAGCTGGCCGGTCCGCTGGCCCTCGGCGACAAGGTCGTGGCCTCGGTGGATGGTGAGCGCCGCCACACCACCCGCTCCAACCATTCGGCCGCGCACCTGGTTCACGCCGCCCTGCACCATGTGCTGGGCGCCCACGTGGCCCAGAAGGGCCAGCTGGTCGACGGCGACCGCATGCGCTTCGACTTTAGCCACGGCGGCCCCCTGACGGCCGACGAGATCGAGCGCATAGAGGCCGAGGTCAACGAAGTCATCCGCCAGAACGTGCCCGCCGACATCAAGGTCATGGCGCCGCAGGAGGCCATCGAGGCCGGCGCGGTCGCCCTGTTCGGCGAAAAGTACGGCGACAGCGTGCGCGTGCTCACCCTGGGCAAGGCCCTGACGGGCGAGGACAAGGGCTATTCGGTCGAACTGTGCGGCGGCACCCACGTGGCCCGCACCGGCGACATCGCCCTGTTCAAGATCGTCTCCGAGCAAGGCGTCGCCGCCGGCGTGCGCCGCATCGAGGCCCTGACCGGCGAGGCGGCCCGCCGCTTCCTGCTGGATCAGGCCGGCGTGGCCAAGGGTCTGGCCGAGCAGTTCAAGGTCCCGGTCGAGGGCGTCGCCGCCCGCGTCGAAGGCCTGATTGCTGACCGCAAACGTCTGGAGAAGGAACTGGCCGAGGCCAAGAAGGCTCTGGCCCTGGGCGGCGGCTCCAGCGGCGCGTCCGGTCCGGAAGATGTCGCGGGCACGGCCTTCATCGGCCGCGTCCTCGACGGCGTCGGCGGCAAGGACCTGCGCGGCGTGGTCGAGGACTTCAAGAAGTCCATCGGTTCGGGCGTCGTGGCCCTGGTCGGCACCTCGGAAGGCAAGGCCGCCGTGGCCGTGGCCGTGACCGCCGATCTGACCGGCAAGTTCAACGCCGCCGAGCTGGCCCGCGCCGCCGTGATCGCCATGGGCGGGCAGGGCGCCGGCGGCAAGCCGGACTTCGCCCAGGGCGGCGCGCCCAGCGATGAGAAGGCCGCTGACGGCGTCGCCGCGGTGAAGTCGGCGCTCGCTGGGTGAGCAAGGCGCCGCGCGTCGGTTGCGGCGTCGTCCTGCTGAAGGACGGCGCCATTCTCCTGATCCAACGCCTGCGGCAGCCGGAGGCGGGCTCCTGGAGCCTGCCCGGCGGAAAGGTCGACTGGGGCGAGCCGACGCCTGTGGCGGCCGCCCGTGAGGTCGCTGAGGAGCTGGGCGTCGTGGCGCAAGACCTCAAGCTGCTCTGCGTCGTCGACCTGATCGATCAGGGCGATGGCGATCACTGGATCTCGCCGGTCTATCTGGCCGATAGCTTCACGGGCGAGCCGGCCCTGATGGAGCCGCACAAGCATGCGGCTTTCGGCTGGTTTCCGCTTGGAGACCTGCCTGCGCCGCTGGCCTCATCGGCGGCCGTCGCGGCGCAGGCGCTCAAGACGGGTTCCTAGGACGCCGGCACGCCGGCGAAGATGCTGATCTTGTTGCCGGTCGGGTCGCGAAGATAGGCGCCATAGAAACCGGATTCCGCCTCGGCGGGACGAAAGCCCGGCAGTCCTTCGCAGGTTCCGCCGGCCGCCAGACCCGCGGCGTGGGCGGCTCTCACCTGATCGGGCGACTGAGCCTGGTAGCCGATCATGATGCCGTTTCCCGGCCTGGCCGGCTCGCCGTTGAAGGGCGGGCAAAGCGCCGTGTGACAGTCGGTGATGTCCTTGCCAGGGCCGACGACCCCGTAGCCGATCCACCCGCCGCCAGCGAGTTTGCGCTCGCTGCCGATGGCGGTGAACACCGCGTCGTAAAAGCGGCCCGAGGCCTCTTCATCAAGCGTGCCGATGGTGACGTATCCGATCATGTCCGTTCCTCCCCAGGTGGATGGCGATCAACCTACCATCCAATGCGAACGGATCAAGAACATCTAACGTCGGTACTGAATGAAGCCCCGGTTCTGCGCGACCGCGTCATAGAGTTTGCGCGCCTGGGTGTTGGTCTCGTGGGTCAGCCAATGGACGCGGTCCCAGCCTTCCGCGTCCGCCTGCTTGTAGATGGCCTCGATCAGCGCCCGGCCAGCGCCAGACCCTCGCGCCTCGGGGGAGACGAACAGGTCCTCCAGATAGCAGTAGAAGCCGGTCGTCCAGGTCGCCCGATGCACGACGCAGTGGGCGAAGCCGATCACCTGGGTGTTCTTTTCAACGATGAGGGCGAACATCGGCTCGGCCGGATCTAGGAAGCGCGCGAAGGTCGTATCGCTGACTTCCGGCGGCAGGTCCGAGGACTCGTAGAACGCCAGATAGCTGGCCCAAAGTTCGTCCCATGCCGCCCGATCTTGCGGCATCAGCCTGCGGACGATTATGCCGCTGGAGAGCGCCACCATCTTTCGTCTCCTTGAACGAAAAAGCCCGCGCTGTCGGCTGACGGCGCGGGCTTCTGAAGTCTCGAAAGTCTGGAGGCCTTAGGCCGCCATGGCCTTCTTCAGGTTCTCGTCGATCTTGTCGAGGAAGCCTTCGGTCGTCAGCCAGCCTTGCTTGTCGCCGACCAGCAGGGCCAGGTCCTTGGTCATGAAGCCGCTTTCGACGGTGTCGATGCAGACCTTCTCCAGGGTTGCGGCGAAGGCGGCCAGTTCGGCGTTGTCGTCCAGCTTGGCGCGGTGGGCCAGGCCACGGGTCCAGGCGAAGATCGAGGCGATCGAGTTGGTCGAGGTCGACTCGCCCTTCTGGTGCTGGCGGTAGTGGCGGGTGACAGTGCCGTGGGCGGCTTCAGCCTCGACGGTCTTGCCGTCCGGGGTCATCAGCACCGAGGTCATCAGGCCCAGCGAGCCGAAGCCCTGAGCGACGATGTCCGACTGCACGTCGCCGTCGTAGTTCTTGCAAGCCCAGACGTAGCCGCCCGACCACTTCAGGGCCGAGGCCACCATGTCGTCGATCAGGCGGTGCTCGTAGTGCAGGCCCAGGGCCTTGAATTGGTCGGCGTAATGCTCGTCGAAGACTTCCTGGAACAGGTCCTTGAAGCGGCCGTCATAGGCCTTGAGGATCGTGTTCTTGGTCGACAGGTAGACCGGGTACTTGCGGTTCAGGCCGTACGCGAACGAGGCGTGGGCGAACTCGCGGATCGAGTCGTCGAGGTTGTACATGGCCATGGCCACGCCCGAACCCGGCGCCTTGAAGACTTCGTGCTCGATGGTCTGGCCGTCTTCGCCGACGAACTTGATCGACAGGGTGCCCTTGCCCGGGAACAGGAAGTCCGTGGCGCGGTACTGGTCGCCGAAGGCGTGACGGCCGACGATGATCGGCTGGGTCCAGCCCGGGACCAGACGGGGCACGTTCTGGCAGATGATCGGCTCGCGGAAGATCACGCCGCCCAGGATGTTGCGGATGGTGCCGTTCGGCGACTTCCACATCTTCTTGAGCTTGAATTCCTCAACCCGGGCCTCGTCCGGGGTGATGGTGGCGCATTTGACGGCCACGCCGTGCTTCTTGGTGGCGTTGGCGGCGTCGATGGTCACCTGGTCGTCGGTGGCGTCGCGGTTCTCGACCGACAGGTCGTAGTAGTCGAGCTCGAGGTCCAGATACGGGAAGATCAGCTTTTCCTTGATGAGCTTCCAGATGATGCGGGTCATCTCGTCCCCGTCCATATCGACGACGGGGTTGGCGACTTTGATCTTGGCCATTCCGGGGAATTTCCTTCGGTTGGTGTGCGCTCGGCGAGGCGGCGCACAGGGCCGCGAACGCGTCGCAGGGACGGGTCGAAGCCTATAGCCGTTAAGGCGCAGCCACGCCAGCGGCGGCGATAAACCCCCTGTTCAACCTCTGGTGCGTATTATTTGCAGCAGGGGGCACCAAAACGCGCATGCTGTCGGTCAACTCGCCGCTCGCAAGACGGCTTCTGACAATCGTGGCCGTCCTGTCCATTCTGGTGACGGGCGCGGCCACCATGGCGACGTTCGCCTTCGTCCAGAAGGACGTGGCGGCGCGTGAGACAGCGCGTCTGGAGGAATACGTCGCCGAGCGTGTGAAGTCCGAGGACCGCCTGTTCTCTGACCTGGTGCTGCTGCACCGCGCCGCCAGCCTCTCCCTGCGCCGCCGCATGGAGAAGATGCCCCAGGCCCTGATCGACGCCGAGTTCGAGAAGCTCTTCCCCCTCCAGGCCGACGGCACCCGCCGCACCGCACCGGAGCTGTTCGACGGCAATGCCTGGTCATACGGCCTTGGCGGCTTCATCGCCGACGGCGCGAACGTCTCGCCCGAGGAGCGCCGCCTGCTGGTCAGCGGCCTGCAGGTCGTCTCCCATACCGGCGAGGCGGAACTCGAGCGCTACGACAACTTCTACATGTTCACGCCGGAGACCAACCGCTTCATCGTCTTCGGTCCACACCGCGACGACCGGCTGATCTATTACCGCCGCGACGCGCCGCCGACCCTCGATTTCCGCGGTGAAGAGATGGTTGAACTGACCCTGCCGCGGAACAATCCCGAACGGGGCATGCGCTGCACCAAGCTGCGCAAGCTGATCTCCGATCCCACGGGCCAGGCCCTGACCTCCGCCTGCATGACGCCCATCGACGTGGGCGGAAAGCATGTGGCGTCGTGGGGTACGACGATCACCCTGGATTCGTACCTGCTGCGGGCGGCCCAGGACGCGCTGCCTGGCGGCACCAACATGATCGCCTCCGCCGACGGCGAGCTGATCTCCTATCCCGGCATGAGCCGCGACGGGGTGGTCAACAGCAACGTCCTGAAGAAGGCCCAGGCGGAGCACCGCATCGCCGACATCATCAAGGAGATACGCGCACAGGGGCAGGATGTGGGGGTGGTGCGCAGCAAGGCCACCGGCAGGGTCATCGCCTACGGCCTGATGAAGGAGCCGGGCTGGTACTTCATGATGAGCTTCTCGCCCACCGACATTCTGTGGTCGGCGGTGAAGTCAGCCGCCTGGATTTTGCTGTTCGGCATGATCGGTGTGGTCGCCCAGACCCTGCTGCTCTACCGCTTCACGCGGACGGCCGTGCTCGATCCGCTTGGCCGTCTGGCCCAGGCGGGATGGAGCGACGGCGGGGACACCGAATATCTGGAGCACCGCCAGGACGAAATCGGCGTGCTGGCCCGCGCCCTGTCCTGGCAGCGCGCCAAGAACGACGACCTGCTGCGGTCGCTGGAGGACCGAGTCGCCGAGCGCACGGCCGAGCTGGAGCGCGCCAACAAGGCCAAGTCCGTCTTCCTGGCCAATATGAGCCACGAGCTGCGCACGCCCCTGAATGGCGTGATCGCCATCGCCGACCAGCTGGCCGAGGAGCGAGGGCAGGAGCGTCGTCGCGAGCTGGCCGGTCTGGTCGCCTCGTCCGGCCGTCTGCTGGAGCAGGTCCTCAGCGATATTCTCGATGTCTCGAAGATCGAGGCCGGGCAGTTCAGCCTGACCCCGGCGCCTTTCGATCTGACCTGCGAGGTCGGCGCCATCGCCGAGCTGCATCGCGCCTCGGCCGAAGCCAAGGGCCTCGACTATGGCTGGAGCGTCTCGCCCGACGCCGCCGGCGGCTATCTGGGCGACGCCGGCCGCATCGCCCAGGTGCTGTCCAATCTGCTGGCCAACGCCGTGAAGTTCACCGAGACCGGCGGCGTCACCCTGACCGTCGACCGGACCGAGGACGGTTCGGTGCTGTTCTGCGTGCGGGACACCGGGGTCGGCTTCGACGAGGAGACGCGGCAGCGCCTGTTCCGCCGTTTCGAGCAGGCGGACGCCTCCATCACGCGTCGCTTTGGCGGCACCGGCCTGGGCCTGTCGATCTGCGCGGCCCTGACCGACATGATGGGCGGGCGCATCTCCGCCCGTTCCGCCGCCGACAAGGGCGCCGTCTTCGAGGTCGCCCTGCCTCTGCAGCCGGTGGGCATGGAGGCACAGGTCCCCGAACCGGCCAGCGTCGTGGTCGGCGGCGCGCTCGCCGGCCTGCGCGTGCTGGTCGCCGAGGATCATCCCACCAACCGCAAGGTCGTGCAGATCGTCCTGGAGCCCTTCGGGATCGACCTGACCGTCGTCGACAACGGCGCCGACGCGGTGGAGGCCTTCGCTCAGGCCAGCTTCGACGTGATCCTCATGGACATGCAGATGCCGGTTATGGACGGCCTGACCGCCACCCGCCTGATCCGCGAGCGCGAGGCCCGCGACGGCCGTCCCCGCACGCGGATCGTCATGCTGACCGCCGCCGCCATGGACGAACACGTGGTCCAGGCCCGCCGCGCGGGCGCCGATCTGCACGTCTCCAAGCCTGTGCGTCCGGCCGAACTGATTGAGGCCCTGTCGGGTGTCGATGTGACCCAGGACCAGGCCGCCAGCCGCAGCGCCTAACCCCGCGAGGCCAGGGCGGCGCGCCCCACGTCGGCGATCAGCGCGGCCTGGGCTTCTTCGGGCTCCGGCGATCCGGACAGGAACACGGCCACGGCCAGACCCGGCCCGCCTGCCTGCCGGTAGAGGCCGATGTCGTTGACCGCCGCCGTGCGGCCCAGGTCCCGACGTCCGATCCCCGAGACATGCGCCAGATCCGCGTCGCGGCGCAGGCCGGCGCGCAACAGATTCGCGCCGTGGCCGTTGCGGCGCATCAGGTCCAACAACTGGTCGGTCGCCGTGCGCGAGATGAGTTCGGCGTTATGCAGGGCCACCAGAAAATCCATGGCCGCGCGCGGCGTGGCCGTGTCGCGCGGGTCGCGCAGATAGGCCTCGGCGGCGGCGTTGCGGCGGCGCTGGGACAGTTTCCCGACCGCATTGCTAAAGGCCTGCTCGGTCCGCCAGTCGGCGCGGAAGGAGGGCAGGCCGACCCGCTCCACCTCCAGCTCGCGGAAGTAACGGTCCACCCGGATGTCCTTCAGCCGCTTCTGCTGAATCCAGGCGGTGACCACGCCCGGTCCGCCGATGCGCTTCATCAGCAGATCGCAGGCGGTGCGGTCGCCATCGAGAGCCATGGGCAGCAGCGTTCTGGCGGCATACCGGTCGCGCCGCGGCCAGTTCGCCGACACCGCGCTGGGCGGAGGCGACAGGTCCACGTCCCGGACGGTGATCATCTCATCCATATGCGCCCGCCCTGCGGCGGCTTCGTCCAGGAAGGCGGCGGCGATCAGCAGGGCCGCCGCGCCGTCGAGGGGGAAGGGGCGGTCGCCGTTGTGCAGCCACACATCGGCGTTGCCGAGATCGGTGATCGCCACGCCCAGCACGCCCGGCGCGGCGCGTTTCGCGGCGGCGCCGACCTCGCGGTCGAGCTGCTTCAGGTCCATGCCCTCGCTGGACACGTCCATGACCACGGACTTGGCGCAGGCGGCCGTGACCAGAGGCGCCAGCAGCACAGCACGTCGGGAAAAGCTCATCATCGGGGTTGTCGATCCCGCGCCCTTGTCGCCATAGGACAGTCCCAAAGCCTCGCCGCGCGCGAGAAGAGCGGAGAAAAGCGTGACTGGTTCCGAAGGACGGGCGCCCTGCGTCATCCTCAATGCGCCCCAACTGGCCGAGAACATCGGCGCGGTGGCGCGGGTGATGGCCAATTTCGGCCTGACGGACCTGCGTCTGGTGAACCCGCGTGACGGCTGGCCGCAGGAGCGCGCCTGGGCCAGCGCCTCGGGTGCCAACTGGCCGCTGGACGAGGCCAGGGTGTTCGAGCGCCTCGAGGACGCCATCGCCGACCTGCAACTGGTTTTCGCCACCACGGCCCGCCCGCGCGAAACGCGCCTGCCGGTGCTGACCCCGCGTGAGGCCGCCGGCCAGCTGTCCGCCGAGATCGCCCAGGGCCAGGCCGCCGGCCTGCTGTTCGGCGGCGAGCGCGCGGGGCTGGAGACCGATGACATCGCCCTTTGCCAGGCGATCATCTCCATTCCCATCGATGAGCGGTTCCGGTCCCTGAACCTGGCCCAGGCGGTGTCGATCAACGCCTATGAGTGGAAGATGACGGTGGACGACCGGCCGTGGTCGAAGTTCGAGCACAATGTCGAGCCGCCCGCCGACCAGGCCATGCTTATGGGCCTGTACGAGCATTTCGAGGAGGAGCTGGAGGCCGCCGGCTTCTATCACCCGCCCGAAAAGAAGCCGTCCATGATCCGCAACCTACGCGTCCCGCTGGCCCGCGCCCGCCTTACCGACCAGGAAGTCCGCACTTTCCGCGGCGTGGTCACCGCGTTGTCGAAAGGACGCGGCCGCGTGCTCGCCAAGCTGGCGGCGAAGAAGGCGGCCGAGAGGGGCGAGTAGGGCGCTTCTACCGCCGATACGCCAAAGGTCGCTTGACCTTGGCCGCCGGGTCCTCGAATTCCTCTGGGTCTGATCTGAACCGGAGACCGTCCCATGAAGACCCGCGCCGCCGTCGCCTTCGAGGCCAAGAAGCCGCTGGAGATCGTGGAGGTCGACCTGGAGGGGCCGAAGGCCTTCGAGGTTCTGGTGGAGATCAAGGCCACCGGCATCTGCCACACCGACGCCTACACCCTGGACGGTCTCGACAGCGAGGGCATCTTCCCCTCGATCCTGGGCCATGAGGGCGCGGGCGTGGTGGTCGAGGTGGGGCCGGGCGTGACCAGCCTCGCCGTGGGCGACCACGTGATCCCGCTCTACACGCCCGAATGCCGCCAGTGCAAAAGCTGCCTGAGCCGAAAGACCAACCTCTGCACCTCGATCCGCGCCACCCAGGGCAAGGGCCTGATGCCGGACGGCTCCAGCCGCTTCTCCTACAAGGGCCAGGCCATCGCCCACTACATGGGCTGCTCGACCTTCTCGAACTACACGGTCCTGCCCGAGATCGCGCTGGCCAAGATCCGGCCCGACGCCCCCTTCGACAAGGCCTGCTACATCGGCTGCGGCGTGACCACGGGCGTGGGCGCGGTGACCAACACCGCCAAGGTCGAGCCGGGCGCCAACGCCATCGTCTTTGGCCTGGGCGGCATCGGCCTGAACGTGATCCAGGGCCTGAAGATGGTCGGGGCCGACAAGATCATCGGCGTCGACATCAACGACTCCAAGGAAGAGTGGGGCCGCCGCTTCGGCATGACCCACTTCGTCAACCCGACCAAGGTGGACGGTGATCTGGTGGCCCATCTGGTCGCCCTGACAGACGGCGGCGCCGACTACACCTTCGATTGCACAGGCAACACCGGCGTCATGCGCACGGCGCTGGAGGCCTGCCATCGCGGCTGGGGCGAGAGCATCATCATCGGCGTGGCCGAGGCGGGGAAGGAGATCAGCACCCGTCCGTTCCAGCTGGTCACCGGCCGCGTCTGGAAGGGCAGCGCCTTCGGCGGCGCCCGCGGCCGCACCGACGTGCCGAAGATCGTCGACTGGTACATGGACGGGAAGATCGAGATCGACCCGATGATCACCCACGTCCTGCCGCTGGAGGACATCAACAAGGCCTTCGACCTGATGCACGCAGGCGAGAGCATCCGAAGCGTGGTGGTGTTCTAAGGGAGCAAGCCGGTGGTCGAGATCCTCAACACCCATCGCACCCAGGGCGGGACCCTGCGATATTGCCGTCACGACAGCGCCGCCACCGGCACGCCGATGAAGTTCTCGATCTGGACGCCGGAAGGAGAGGGACCCTTTCCCTACCTCGTCTGGCTGTCGGGCCTGACCTGCACCGAGGACAACTTCACCACCAAGGCCGGCGCCTACGCCTTCGCGGCCAAGCATGGCCTGGCCATCGTCGCGCCGGACACCAGCCCCCGGGGCGAGGGCGTGGCCGACGATCCGGCCTATGACCTGGGCCAGGGGGCGGGGTTCTATGTGGACGCCACCCAGGCCCCATGGACGCCGCACTTCAGCATGTATTCCTACGTGACGAAGGACCTGCTGGCCGCCGTGGACGGCGCGTTCCCGCTGGACCCATCGCGGCGGGGCGTATTCGGGCATTCCATGGGCGGGCACGGCGCCCTGACCATCGCCTTGAAGAACCCGGACCTGTTCAAGTCCGTCTCGGCCTTCTCGCCAATCGTCTCGCCGCTGAACTGCCCCTGGGGCGACAAGGCGCTGACCGCCTATCTTGGCGCTGACCGCGCCGCCTGGCGGGCCCATGACGCCACCGCCCTGATCGAGGACGCGGGCTCGCCGTTCGACGACATCCTGGTGGACCAGGGTCTGGCTGACACCTTCCTGGAAAGCCAGCTGAAGCCCGAACTGCTGGAAGCGGCCGCGGCCAGGGCCGGGGCGAAGGTCACCGTCCGCCGCCAGGACGGTTACGACCACAGCTACTTTTTCATCTCGACCTTCGTGGGTGACCATGTTGCCTGGCACGCCGAACGCCTGCTTGGTTGACTCTCCACCGCCCCTCCGTCATACACCCCGCTTTCCCGCCGCCGGCCCGCCGGACGGCGTCGAGATGTTTATGACGGACTGATGCGAAGCCGCCGTTGCGATCGCGCCTTCAATAGTGAAGAGCGCCGGCCCGCGTCGAGTAGAAGAGACGACCATGTCCAAGCGCCATAGCGCCAAGTACAAAATCGACCGCCGTATGGGCGAAAACATCTGGGGCCGTCCGAAGTCCCCGGTGAACCAGCGCCAGTACGGCCCCGGCCAGCACGGCCAGCGTCGTAAGTCCAAGATCTCCGATTTCGGCCTGCAGCTGCGCGCCAAGCAAAAGCTGAAGGGCTACTACGGCAACCTGACTGAAAAGCAGTTCGCCCGCACCTACGAGGAAGCCGCCCGCCGCAAGGGCAATACCTCGGAAAACCTGATCGGCCTGCTGGAATCGCGCCTGGACGCCATCGTCTACCGCGCCAAGTTCGTGCCGACCGTGTTCGCCGCCCGTCAGTTCGTGAACCATGGCCACGTGCTGGTGAACGGCAAGCGTGTCAACATTGCCTCCTACCGCGTGAAGGCGGGCGACGTGATCTCGGTGCGTGAGCGTTCGCGCAACATGGCGCTGGTGCTGGAAGCTCTGCAATCGTCGGAGCGCGACACCCCGGACTACATCACGCTGGACGCCAAGGCGATGTCCGCCACGTTCGTCCGCGCCCCGGAACTGGCCGAAGTGCCGTATCCGGTGAAGATGGAGCCGAACCTCGTGGTCGAATTCTACGCTTCGTAAGAAGCCGACCTCGAACTTCGAATACGGCAAGGGGCTCCGGGCGACCGGGGCCCCTTTTCCATTTCGGGTTCACACACATTGCCGGTTGTTCATTGGACACAGCGGGCTTTGCGAACGACTCTCGCTACAGTCTCAGGGGATGGGCTGTTCGATGAACAAGAAACTCGCCGCCATGGCCGCCGTCCTGGCCGTCGCTCCGCTGGCCGCCGGCTGCGTGATGATCGACGCCAAGGACACCCCCCACGTCCGCGTCTCGGTGGACGCCTCGGACGGCGAGATGGAGCGCCTGATGGCCTTCGTCGTGACCAGGGACTCGGTGATGGCCCGCGTCAACTCCAACGGCTGCACCAAGAAGGAAGACTTCGCCACGGTGGTCAGCAAGAATGGCGGCCGCGCCACCGTCGGGTTCGCGCGCAAGAGCGAGGACCGCTGCCGCAACGTGGTGGCCTCCACCGCCGACCTGACCTGGACCTTCGCCGAGCTGGGCCTGGAGCCGGGCGGCGAGGTGCGGGTGATCAACCCCTTCGCGGGCCGCTAAGCCGGCTAGTTGAAGCCTTGGGGTTTGGCGCTGTACTCCCACCACCAGGGGAAGGTCTTCAGCTTCAGCATCTTCTCCGACAGCAGGGGATAGTGGATCGCCGCCTCGTTGGTGTTCCCGAAGCCAAGGAAGCAGCGCTTGGCCTTCTCGTCGCAGATCAGCATGTTGTCAGTGCCGTCGTCGTGGCCGCCCTTGAAGAAGACGCGCCCCTTGGGTCCGTCATAGACCACCACGCCCAGACCCGCCGCCAGGGCCAGGCCAGAGGTGCCCGCGGGCGCCGTCTCGTCCGACAGGGTCGGAAACTGGCTGCGTGAGGTGATGGCGATCTGGGGCTTCAGGATCTCCGCCCGGGCGTGGGGCGACAGGCCCTCGCCACGCATGAAGCCGGCCACGAAGCGCGCATAGTCGTTGGGCGTGGTGTCCATGGAACCCGCCGCCCGGGTCGAACCACGCTTGCGATGGGGGATCATCGTGCCGTCTCGGGTGTAGCCCTGGGCCAGGTTGTCGGCGAAATCGGCGCGCCAGGTCATGCTGGTGCGGGTCATGCCGAAGCGGTCGAAGACGCGCGTCTGCATCTCCTTGCCCACGTCCAGGCCCACGCCTTCCTCCAGCACGAACTGGGCGAGGTTGATCCCCTCTCCGGAGTAGCCGTAGCGGCTCCCGGGCTCCCAGTGGAAGCGCAGCTTCTCATCCGGCTCCACGAAGCGGAAGTTGGCGAAGCCCGTGGTGTGGCTGAGCAGGATGCGCAGGGTCAGCTTGCGCCAGCGCTCGTCGCCCTTCAGATCGGCGTACTTCTCATAGTCGGGCAGGGGCTTCTTCAGATACCGGTCGATCGGCCAGTCCAGCTGGACGACGTTCTCATCCACCAGCTGCATGACCGTGTAGGCGAAGGCGAACTTGGTCAGGGACGCGCCGTACACGACCGTGTCGGCGGTCAGGGGCAGGCTCTTCTCCTCATCCCGCTTCCCGGCGACCCGCATCCGCGTCTTGTCCTCGCGGACTTCGGCGATCGCCATGCCGCCCTTGACGGTCTGGGCTTGAGCGGTGGTGGAGGCGGCGGCCATCAGGCCGAGCGTGAAAAGAATCGTGCGCATGGCGCGAGGATGCTGGCGACCTCGCGGCCGGGCAAATTAAACTCCCGTAGGCAGGGAGGGCGTCCATGGACCGCCGCAGTCTGATCCTTCTGGGCGCCTTGGCCCTGGCCGGCTGCGCCACGACGCGGCGAAGGGCGCCGCGCGCCAAGATCAGCCCCACGGACATCATCTTCCAGGCCCTGGAGCCGCTGGCGGCGGCCAGCGGCGGGCCGGAGGGCCTGACGATCCGAATGGCGGCCGGCGCTTGCTCGTCGAAGACAGGCATCGTCTTCCAGGTGGAGATGATCAACGGTGCGGCCTACGTCGCCTTCGCCCGGCGCAGGGTGGGCGGCTGCCTGGGCGAGACGCCCGGCGTGGAAATTGTTTTCAGTCGTCAGGAGCTGGGCGTGCCGCCGCAAGCGACTCTTTTCCTGCTGAACCCGATCGACGGCGGCTGAAAGACGCGGCGCTAGAGCGTGAACCGTTCGACCATCCAGTCAGGCACACGTGCCGGCCGGCGGGTCTCGATGTTGACCAGGGCCCAGTCGGTGCGGCTCTGGGCGCACATCTCGCCGTCAGGGCCGTTGATGCGGACATAGCGCTCGAAGCGCGGACCCTTCAACTCACCGACCCACGTGAGGACCGTGGCGGTCTCGCCGGGCAGCAGCTCGCGGCGGTAGTCGATCTCGTGCCGGCGGGCCACCCAGGTCCAGGGCGCGCGCTCCTCGGCAGAGGTGTTGGCTTCCCAATGGGCGATGGCGATGTCCTGCGCCCAGCGCAGATAGACCACGTTGTTCACGTGGCCGTTGGCGTCGATGTCGTCATCGGCCGCCGTGATGGTGAGGGGAAAGGCGCCCGCGGGCGCCTCGAACGCCCGGCTCACGCCGCCAGAACGCCCTGTTCCGCCAGGAAGGGACGCAGTTCGCCCGTCTGGAACATCTCGCGGACGATGTCGGCGCCGCCGACGAACTCGCCCTTCACATAGAGCTGCGGAATGGTCGGCCAGTCGGTGAAGGTCTTGATGCCGTCGCGCAGCTCGTCGCTCTGCAGGACATCCACGCCGACGAAGTCGACGCCCAGGTGATCGAGGATCTGCACCACGACCGACGAGAAGCCGCAGCGCGGCTGTTCCGGAACGCCCTTCATGAACAGCACCACCTGGTTGTCAGCCACGGTCTTGGCGATGAAGGCGTGAACGGCGTTGTCGGCGACGTCGGTCATCGAAAAATATCCTTGAATTCCAAGCCCCTCAGCTAGGCGCCAAGGGGCTCCGGGTCAAGACGCTGCGGCGCTATTGCGCCGGCGCCGAGGTTTCCAGCGCCAGGGCGTGCAGCTCGCCGCCCAGCACATCGGCCAGCGCCTTGTTGACCAGCTGATGCTGCCGTACGCGAGGCAGGCCCTTGAACTGCTCCGAGACGATCTTGGCCTTGTAGTGGTCGCCGTCGCCGGCCAGGTCCGTGATCACGATCTCGGCGTCTGGAAAAGCGGCGCGCAGGCGGCCTTCAAGAACGTCGGCGGGCATGGGCATGAAAAGTCTCCTTAGTCCGCGATGGCGTCGTAGCCGGCGCCGGTGAACTGCAGCAGGCAAAAGCCGTGGCCGAACGGGTCGGCGAACAGGGCCAGCCGGCCGTAGGGGGTGTCTTCCGCCGCCTGCTCCACCTTGGCCCCCGCCGCCACGGCGCGGGCGCTGGCGGCGTCCACGTCCTCGACGATGAAGTCCAGGTGGACCGGCGACCAGTGGCGCTCATAGCGCCGACGCTCGTCCGCTGCGCCGACGCTGCCGGCGGCCTTCTTGAGCAGGTAGATGGGCGACGAGCCGCCGGTCATCTCCACCGCCATCTTCCCGAACCGCCGCGCGACCGTAAGGCCGAGCCCGTCGCGGTAGAAGGCCGTGGCGGCCTCCAGATCGGGGACGTCGATGTTGACCAGCAGCTGCAACCGTCAGGCGCCCATGTACCTGGGCATCCAGCCTTCGTGGGTGTCGCGCAGTTTCGGCAGCGGGATCGAGAACAGGCCTTCCGACGCGAAGTCGTAGCCGCCCGCCTTGCCGACGATGCTGGCGTGCAGGCCGGCGGCCTCGGCGCGGGCCAGGATGTCCTGCGGATCGGGCGTGGCGACCAGGTAGCGGGCCTGGTCCTCGCCGAACAGGAACGGGTGGGCATGGGCGGCCGAGGTGGCCTTCAGGGTCACGCCGACGTCGGAGGCCAGGGCCATCTCCGCCGCGCCGACGGCCAGGCCGCCGTCCGACAGGTCGTGGACGCAGGTGATCGCGCCTTCCTGGATCAGGCCGCGCACGAAGTCGCCCGTGCGGCGCTCCAGCGCCAGGTCGACCGGCGGCGGGGAGCCTTCCTCGCGGCCCAGGATTTCGCGCAGATACAGGCTGGCGCCCAGGTGGCCATGATTCTGGCCGATGACGATCAGGCTGTCGCCGTCGCCCAGGGCGGCGAAACCGGCGGCCAGGTCGTAGTTGGCCAGAAGGCCCACCGCGCCCACCGTCGGGGTCGGCGGAATGGCGACGCCGTTGGTCTCGTTATAGAGGCTGACATTGCCGCTCACGACCGGAAACTCCAGTTCGCGGCAGGCCTCGGCCATGCCTTCGATGGCGCGGACGATCTGGCCCATGATCTCGGGCCGTTCCGGGTTGCCGAAGTTCAGGTTGTCGGTGATGGCGATGGGGTCCGCCCCGACCGCGGTCAGGTTGCGCCAGGCTTCCGCCACCGCCTGCTTGCCGCCCTCGAACGGGTCGGCCTGCACATAGCGCGGCGTGCAGTCGGAGGTGACCGCCAAGCCCTTGTCGGTGCCGTGAACGCGCACGACGCCGGAGTCAGCGCCCGTGGCGCTGTCCTCGACCGTGTCGGCCATGACGTGGCGGTCGTATTGCTCCCAGAGCCAGCGCTTGGAGGCCACGTCCGGGCAGGACATGATCTTCAGAACCGCATCTTCCCAGTTGGTGGGCGCAGGGACGGTGGCCGGATCGATGTGTTCGCCGATCGCGGGCTGGACCCACGGGCGGTCATAGAGCGGCGCGTCGTCGAACAGCGGGGCCAGCGGCAGGTCGCACACCACCTCGCCGTGATGCCTCAGGATCATGCGGCCGGTGTCGGTGGTCACGCCGATGACGGCGGCGTCCAGGCCCCATTTCTCGAAGATGGCGTAGCCGTCGGCCTCACGGCCTGGCTTCAGGACCGCCAGCATGCGCTCCTGGCTTTCCGACAGCATCATCTCGTAGGCGCTCATGCCCTCTTCGCGCTGGGGCACGGCGTCCATGTTCAGCTCGATGCCCACGCCGCCCTTGCCGGCCATCTCGACCGACGAGGAGGTCAGGCCCGCGGCGCCCATGTCCTGAATGGCGGCGACCGCGCCGCTGGCCATCAGCTCAAGCGTGGCCTCGATCAGCAGCTTTTCGGCGAAGGGATCGCCGACCTGGACGGTCGGGCGCTTCTCTTCCGAATCCTCGGTGAACTCGGCCGAGGACATGGTCGCGCCGTGGATGCCGTCGCGGCCGGTCTTGGAGCCGAAATAGACCACCGGCAGGCCCGCCGCCGGGGCGGCCGAGTAGAAGATCTTGTCGGCGTCGGCCAGGCCCACGCACATGGCGTTGACCAGGATGTTGCCGTTGTAGCCGGGGTGGAAGTTGGTCTCGCCCGCCACGGTGGGCACGCCGACGCAGTTGCCATAGCCGCCGATGCCGGCGACCACGCCCTGCACCAGGCGCTTGGTCTTGGGATGCTCCGGGTCGCCGAAACGCAGTGCGTTCAGCAGGGCGATCGGACGCGCGCCCATGGTGAACACGTCGCGCATGATGCCGCCCACGCCCGTGGCCGCGCCCTGATAGGGTTCGATGTAGGACGGGTGGTTGTGGCTCTCCATCTTGAAGATCACAGCCTGACCATCGCCGATGTCCACGACGCCGGCGTTCTCGCCCGGGCCGCAGATCACCTTGGGCCCGGTGGTCGGGAACTTGCCCAGGTGCTTGCGCGAGGATTTGTAGGAGCAGTGCTCGCTCCACATCACCGAGAAGACGCCCAGCTCCACAAGGTTGGGCTCCCGGCCCAGACGCTTGAGGACGAGCTCGTACTCCTCGCGCTTGAGGCCGAATTCGAGGGCCGTATCGGCCATGGACTTTTGGGCGGTCGCGGTCATGGGCGCCTTCTATCGCGGGTCGGCGGTTTGCGCCATTCCGTAAGAAAGCCAGCTGCGCATTAGGAACAGGCCAGAGTCGGGTCCGTTAGCCTTATGCGCCCGTCGAGAGGGCGCTCATCAAAGGGAGACCCAAGATGCAGAACAACAACGAACAGAATCGTCGCCCCGACCAGCAGCAGAACGATCCGCAGCGGTCCAATCCCGGCCAGCAGAACCAGCAGGGCCGGGAGCGCGAGCGGCAGCAGGGGCAGCAGCCCGGACAGGGCCTGAACCAAGGCCTTGATACAGGCGCGATCCAGCCCGGCAAGACCAGCCAAGGCGACGACGCCAACCGCTGATGCGGTCTGAGATGTTCCAAAAGGAAAGGGCCGGAGCGGATGCTCCGGCCCTTTTCTTTGGATCGCGCTGATCCGCGATCAGACGCTGTTCATCACGCTTTGGAAGAGCAGCGCGCCATCCGCCGAGCCCAGCTCCGGCTCGAAGGCCCGGTCCGGGTGGGGCATGATGCCCAGCACATTGCCCTTGGGGTTCATGATAGCCGCGATGTCGCGGGCCGAACCATTGGGGTTGTCCTGGTACTTGAAGACCACCAGGCCCTCGCCCTCCAGGCGGTCCAGGGTCTCCTCGTCGGCGAAGTAGTTTCCTTCACCGTTGCCGATGGTCATGGTCGCATCGCGCTGGCCCTGGAAGGCGGCGGTGAAGCGCGTCTGGGCGTTGACGATGTCCAGGCCCACCGGCTTGCAGATGTACTTCAGCTTCTCATTGCGCAGCAGGGCGCCAGGCAGGAGGCCCGCCTCGGTCAGCATTTGGAAGCCGTTGCAGATGCCAACGACAGCCACGCCGCGGTCGGCGGCGGCGATCACTTCGCGCATCACCGGGCTCTGCACGGCCATGGCCCCGCAACGCAGATAATCCCCGTAGGAGAACCCGCCGGGCAGGACGATCAGGTCCAGATCGTCCGGCAGGGACGTATCCTTGTGCCAGACCATGTCCACCTGCGCGCCGGTGGAGCGTTCGACGGCGACCTTGCAGTCGCGATCACAGTTGGATCCGGGGAAGACGACAACGGCGGCTTTCATGGCGCGGGCGTTTAGCACCGTTCTTCGCGCCTGTCAGGACATCTAGACCGCTTTCAGTCCCCGCACCTCCGCCAGCACGGCGTCCACGTCCGCTGGCGTGTTCATGATGCTGGGCGTCAGGCGCACGTGCTGCACGGCGTAAGGGGCCGCCGAGGCGATCACGCGGCGCTGGCGCAGGGCGTGGACGGTCTCGTTCGCCGATTGCCCCGCGACGTCGAAAGACACGATGCCGGCCGACAATCCGGGCTGACGGGGCGTGATCAGGCGCACATGCGGCATGGCCGCCAGGCCCTCCTTCAGTTGGCTAGCCAGTTCGGTGGTCCGGTTGGCGACATTGGCCTTGCCGATCTTGTCGTGGAAATCGACGGCCGCGGGGATCGCCCAGATGTGTTCGAACGCCTTGAAGCCGCCGGGCGACATCAGGACGCCGTTGGTCTGGTCGGGCAGGGGGCCGTTGTTGATCCAGGCGCCCCAGGCGCTGCTGTCCACGAAGCTGGGGATGGTGGGACGCAGCGCCGCCCAACCCTTGTCGTTGGCGGCGATGACGCCGGTGCCGCGCGGACCGAACAGCCACTTGTGGCAGCCGGCCACGAAGATGTCGCAGCCCAGCGTGTTCATGTCGGCGTCCTGGTTGCCGAAGCCATGGACGCCATCGAGCACCAGGATGATCTGGTCAGGCTCCTGGCGGCCGGCGTTCACCGCCTTCAGGGCGTTGGAGATCGCCGCCACCGGGATTTTCAGACCGGTGCTGGAATGCACCCAGGTCAGGGCCAGGACCCGCGTGCGCGGGGTGATCGCCCCCATAAGCCGCCCGACCATCTGGGCTTCCGACACCGCGTTGATGTCGTCGTAGAGCGAGATGCGCTTGATCTGCGCCCCGTTGCGCACGGCGGCGTGGCGCAGGGACTCATGGGTGACGTAGTAGTCCTGGTGCGTGGTCAGAATCTCATCGCCGGGACGCAGCTTCAGGCCCGAATAGACAAGGGCCGCGCCCATGGTGGTGCTGTCGGTCAGGGCGATCTGCCTGCCTTCCACGCCCAGGTACCGGCCCGCCGCCGCGCGGCTGTAGCCCTGGAGGCGGCGGTTGTTGTCCTCAAGATAGGTGACCGGCCGCCAGTCCAGTTCACGGCGGAACTGATCGATCGCCGCACGCACCGGCTTGGGGTGCGTGGCGATCAGCATGGCGCTCATGTTGATCTGGTCGGGCGCGGTCTGGAACTGTCCGCGGACGGCCCCCCAGTCCGGCGTCGACGGGGCGGCCGCCGGAAGGGCTTGCGTGACCGCTTCCTGGGCCGCGGCCGCGCTCGCGGCCATGGCGACACCCGCCCCGAACAGAAAATCCCGACGCGCGACGCTCATCGCACCAGCCTCCCAAACGTCGGCCAGCCGCCGACGTGGCTGCAAACGCGCGTCAGCCGGCCGCGTTCACGGCCAAGCTTTCACGGTCGCGCGGTTGTGAGCGCTCAGGCGGCCCGTGGCTGGACAGCGCCGCGCGCCGCCCAGATGGCTCCCGTGACAAACGGAAGGATCAGCAGCACGAACAGCAGCGCGGTCGACAGAAGCCCTGGCACGGTGAGGTACTCGCCGAACTGGATGCTGTTGCTGGCGGGGTCGGTGATGGCGGTGCGCAGCCAGGGGCCGCCCAGGATGATCGCCAGCGCGCCGCAGACGGCCGAGACCACCCACAGCAGGGGACCGGAACGGCGGGTCACGGCGATATAGGCGGCGGCCACGCCGCCCAGCAGGACCGGGCCGGCCAGAAGGGTGACCGCCAACCCCTTTTCAGCGGTCAGATAGCCGAAGACGTAGCCCATGTAAGCGGGGTCGACGGCGCCCCGGAACGGCGCGGCGGAGTTCAGCGCCGCCGCCAGCAGGCAGGCGAAGGAGGCGATCAGGCCGACGGGCGACCAGCGGCGGCGAAACGCCAGAACCAGCCACCCGGCGAAGAGAGCCGCCGAGACGGCGAGCGCGAAAAGACCCCAGTTCATGTGGACCCCGTGACGTCATTGGATGAAGGGGTCAACTGCCGCGAAGAACGATGTTATGCAAATTAAGTTGCTGTAAGCGTTGTCGAAGCCGCCCGATACGTCAGGCGCAGCGATCAAGCACCGGCTCGACGCTGGTTTCCGCGTCCGGAGCGGGAAAAGGGCTCCAGAAGGTGAAGGCCTCGGCGGTCGGGCCCTTCTCGGCGATGAGCTCCAGCTTCGCCTTCGCTTCCTCGACGGTCGGGCGATGGCCGGCCGGGACCCACCACAAGGCCTGGAAGTTCTCCATGTGCTCGAACCATTCCGCCCGGCGGCGCATGATCTGCACGTGGCCGCTGCGATAGACGAACGCTCCCAGATGGGCGACGTCCTTCCAGACCGACATGTTGGGAATGATCAGGGGATCTTCGTAGGGGGACAGGTCAGTGGCGTTGTCGCCATAGCCCTTCAGCCGCCAGATGAAGCCGGGCGACGCCTCCGCCAGGGCGTTGATGCGGTCGAGGTTGTCGACGAAGTCCTTGATCAGCGGCGAGTCGAGCGGCGCCTTCAGGCGGCCGACATTGACCTGGGCCAGTTCGTACTTGGTCGTCATGGAATACCCCTCCGTCGTCGCCATCGAACATGGTGTGGCGAAACCGGGAAGGAAGAGCCGTTCGTCGCAAGCCCATATCGTTGAAAAGGGCGCGCGCAGGCGAGTGGGGCGGCCGCGAGGGCCGCCCAGGGCCCTTAGGCCAGTTCGATGCGGTAGCTTTCGATGACCGTGTTGGCGAGCAGCTTCTCGCACATGGACTTCACCTCGGCCTCGGCGTCGGCGCCGTCGGCCACGTCAAACTCGATGGTCTTGCCGACACGCACGTTCTTGACGTCCGCCCAGCCCAGGCCGTGCAGGGCGCCTTCGACGGCCTTGCCCTGAACGTCCAGGACGCCGGGCTTCAGGAAGACGTGGACCTTGGCTTTCATGAGTACGCTTTCGATCTTCGTTTAGTGGACGCCGCCCTGAATCACCGTGGGCATCTCTTTCATGATGCCGAGGCGACGGGCGACTTCGGTGTAGCTTTCGATGACATTGCCCAGATCGCGGCGGAAGCGATCCTTGTCCAGCTTTTCATTGGTGGCGGTGTCCCACAGGCGGCAGCTGTCGGGGCTGATCTCGTCGGCCAGGATCACCCGGCTGAAGTCGCCCTCATAGATGCGGCCGAACTCGATCTTGAAGTCCACGAGGGTGATGCCGACCGCGCCGAACATCCCCGACAGGTAGTCGTTCACCCGCAGGGCCATGGCCATCATGTCGTCGATCTCCTGGGTCGCGGCCCAGTTGAACGCCGTGATGTGCTCCTCGGCCACCATCGGATCGCCCAGCTTGTCGTCCTTCAGGTAGAATTCGATGATCGAGCGCGGCAGGGCGGTGCCTTCGGCCAGGCCCAGGCGCGTGGACAGGCTGCCGGCCGCCACGTTGCGGACCACCACCTCCAGCGGGATGATCTCGACTTCCTTGATCAGCTGCTCGCGCAGGTTCAGGCGGCGGATGAAGTGGTTTTGCACACCGATCGAGTTCAGGCGCGTCATCACATATTCGCTGATGCGGTTGTTGATGACGCCCTTGCCTTCGAGGATGGCCTTTTTCTGGGCGTTGAAGGCGGTGGCGTCGTCCTTGAAGTACTGGATCAGGGTGCCCGGCTCGGGACCCTCGTACAGAATCTTGGCCTTGCCTTCGTAGATCTTCTTGCGGCGGGTGGTCATTTTTTCCCCACGGGGGTTTTGCGGCGCTTTGAGGAAACAAAAAGCGCGCGCGGCGGGAATTGCTGCGCGCGCGGCTCCGACTCAAGGCCGCTCAGGTCGATTTTCGGCGCGGAAATTACCCGAATGACGCGTCCGGCGCAAACCGCGACGAAATGGGAGCAAGGGTTGCGATTGCTCCTCGCCCCGGCGCGGGCTATGGAGCCGCCTTAACAAGGCTTTACGGAATACCCATGACCACCTTTGACGACCGCGAGCAGGCTTTTGAGCGCAAGTTCGCCCTGGACGCCGAACAGGAGTTCAAGGCCAGTGCTCGCCGCAACCGCCTGCTGGGCGAGTGGGCCGCGGGTCTTATGGGCCTGGCCACCGTCGAGGAATACGCCAAGGCCGTGGTGAAGTCCGACTTCGAGCAGCCGGGCGACGAAGACGTCCTGCGCAAGGTTTTCGAGGACCTGAAGGGCGCGGGCCTGGCGGTTTCCGAAGGCGAGGTCCGCCAGAAGATGGACGAGCTGATGGCCGTGGCACGCGAGCAGATCCGCGGCGAGTAAAGCCCAGCGCACCCATGCGAATCGAAACGGCCGGCATCCAGCGCCGGCCGTTTTGCTGTCCGGTCCGTCTCGTTCAGGCCGACTTGAACGGCGGATCGTTGCGCAGCCAGCCCACGATCGAGTGGCGGGGCGCGCCGGCATAGGCCGCCACCGGCGCCACCGAATGGGCGCGCGGGACCTTGAAGATGCTGAGAACATTGAAGCCGGGCGTCAGGCCGCGCTCGATCTGGCCGTCCGCGTCGTGGAACAGCAACTGGCCGCCCCAGTCCGGCCGCCAGCGGCGCGTGAAGCCCAGGGTGTAGGCGGCGCGCCGCTCCCCCTGGCCCGTGTCGTCATGCAGGGAGAGGAAGTCGCCCTGGCGATAGAAGCTGGCCTGGGCGTCGGCCTTGGTGATGTCGCTGCGGCCGATGACGTTTTGGCCGAAATCGAGGAACTCGCGAGAATTCAGCCATTCGGTGACGTCATGGATGGGCAGGGTGGGCTCCTTGCCGTCCAGCAGCCCGCTGATCATCGGGTAGCACAGATAGACGTAGGCGAAGTTCTCGGTCGCCCGGCGCACCGTCTCCTGGACCTTGGCGGTCAGGGTCTCGCGCGGCATGCGGGCGAGGGTCGGCTGGTCCAGCACCTCCTCGGTCCCCTGAGCGTTGGACAGGGCCAGCCGCCAGGGCGTGCCCCGCTCCAGGATCTGCGCCACCGCCTCGGCGGTCTCCCGCGAGAGGATATCGGGAATCTGGACCACGCCCTCGCGGGCATAGGTCTCGGCGTAAGGCCGCCAGTCGATAGCCGGGTTGAGGCGAAAGGCGGCGGCCATGAGCCTATTGCTTCCCGAACACCCGGTCGAAGATCACGTCGACGTTCTTGGTGTGGTAGCCGTAGTCGAACAGCTCCTCGAGGACGCTGTCGGACAGGGCCTTCGAGACCACGGGATCGGCCTTGAGGAAGTCGATGAAGCGGCCTTCGCCGCGCCAGACCTTCATGGCGTTGCCCTGGACCGCCGCATAGGCGTCTTCGCGGCTGACGCCTTCCTGGGTCAGGGCCAGCATGACCCGCTGCGAGAAGACCAGGCCCCCGAGCTTGTCGAGGTTCCTGGCCATGTTGTCCGGATAGATGTTGAAGCGCTCGATCACCCCGGCCAGGCGGCGCAGGGCGAAGTCCAGGTGGATGGTGGCGTCCGGACCAATGCCGCGCTCGACGGACGAGTGGCTGATGTCGCGCTCATGCCAGAGGGCCACGTTCTCCATGGCCGGCGTTACCGCCGAGCGGACCAGGCGGGCCAGGCCCGTCAGGTTCTCGGTCAGGATCGGGTTGCGCTTGTGCGGCATGGCCGACGAGCCCTTCTGGCCCGGGTCGAACGGCTCTTCGGCCTCCAGCACCTCGGTGCGCTGCAGATGGCGGATTTCGGTGGCCAGGCGCTCGACCGACGAGGCGACCACGCCCAGGGCCGCGAAATAGGCGGCGTGGCGGTCACGGGGGATCACCTGGGTCGAGACCGGCTCGACGGCCAGGCCCATCTTGTCGGCCACGTGCTGCTCCACGCGCGGATCGACATTGGCGAAGGTGCCCACGGCGCCGGAGATCGCGCAGGTGGCGATCTCGAACTTGGCCATGGCCAGGCGTTCCTTGGCGCGCTGGAACTCGGCGTAGTAGCCGGCCAGCTTCAGGCCGAAGGTGATGGGCTCGGCGTGGATGCCGTGGCTGCGGCCCACGCAGACGGTCATCTTGTGCTCCATGGCCCGGCGCTTCAGCGCGGCCAGGACCAGGTCCACGTCTTCCAGCAGAAGGTCGGTGGCGCGCGAAAGCTGCACGGCGAAGCAGGTGTCCAGCACGTCCGAGCTGGTCATGCCCTGGTGCAGGAAGCGGGCTTCCGGACCGACCACTTCAGACACGTGGGTCAGGAAGGCGATCACGTCATGCTTGGTGGTGCGCTCGATCTCGTCGATGCGGTCGCTGTCCCACACGGCGTCCTTTCCGCCGGCCCAGATGGCCTCGGCGGCGGCCTTGGGGATGGTCCCCAGTTCGGCCATGGCGTCGGCCGCGTGGGCCTCGATTTCGAACCAGATCTGGTACTTCGTCTGGGGAGACCAGATGTCGGCGGCTTGCGGGCGGGAATAACGAGGGATCATGGCGTCCGCTTCGTCCGCGAGCGCCCGCGAGTCAACCCCGTCAGGCCGGGAAGTTCACCAGCGAGGGGTCATCCCGCAGCCAGCCGGTGACCGAGATGCGCGGCGCCTTGGCGTAGGGCGCCACATAGGCGACCGAGTGGGCCTTGGGCACCTTGAACAGCGTCAGCACGTTGAAGCCGGGCGCCAGGCCCCGCTCCACATCGCCAGCCGCGTCGTGGAACAGCAGCTGGCCGCCCCAGTCGGGCCGCCAGCGGCGGGTGAAGCCCAGGGTCATGGCCGCGCGGCGGGTGTCGTTGGTGTGGCTGTCGTCATGCACGGTCAGGAAGTCGCCGGGACCGTAGCGCGACGCCATGATCGAGCTGCTCTTCACCGTCGGCGCGCCGATCACCTTGCGGCCGAAATCCAGGAACTCCTCGCTGTTCATGAACTCGGTCAGGCGGGCGATGGGGTGGCCCGGGTCGCGCGGATACTCGTCCAGCAGCGAATAGGTCATGTGCAGGAAGGCGAAGCCCTCGGCTCCGCGCTGGGTCATCTGCCGCAGGTACTCGTTGATCTTCTGCTGGCCGACCTGCTCGTACTGCGCACGATCGATGATGTGGGTCTTGCCGTTCGGGTCGGTGACCATGATCGACCACTGGATCTTGGTCTCCAGGATCTGAGCGGCCTCCTCGGCCACGTCGGCGGGCAGGAAGTCGGCGATCTGGACATAACCGTCGCGCTCAAACGCTTCCGCATAGGGCGCGGGGTCGAGGTCTGCGCGCATGCGCGGCTTCAGATCGGCCATGGTGGGCTCCCCAAACTCAAGGGCGCCCACTTCAGCCGTGGGCGCCCCCGAGTCAAGTTCACGCCTCGCCGCGCGCGGCCTTCAGGTCCTTCGACAGGCCGATGGCGCCAAGTCCGTAGTGCAGCGCCGCCCAGGCGTAGAGCAGGACAGTGGTGACCTGGCCATGCTGGGTGCCCTTGGCGACAGAGGCCTTGCAGGCCGCGTCCAGGGCGGCTGCCGCACCCTCCGCCGCCTTGCCGCCGGGGCACAGGGTCTTGAAGTCGCCCAGGTTCAACGCGGCGAACTGCTGGGTGCTGAACAGGTCGATGATCCAGCCGGTGAACACCGGCCCGCCGCCCAGGGCGATCAGGTTCAGCACGAAGAACAGCAGGGCCGTGGCGGTCGCCCGCATGCGCGGCTCCACCAGGTTGTGCATCACGCCGAAGGTCGGTGCGAGGTAGGTGTAATGGAAGACGCCCGGCACGATCAGGATCATCGCCGCGGTGGTCCAAGCCGCCGCCGAATAGCCGGCCACATAGAGCGGGGTGGAGATCGCAAGCCCGATGGCGGGCACGAGCGCGTACCACATGCCGCTGCGCTTGCCCGCCCAGTCGGTCAGGAAGCCGCCCAGCAAGGTGCCGATCCCCGCCGACACGCCGCCGATGGCGCCGAAGATCAGGCCGGCCTGGGCGAAGCTGAGGCCGAAGTTGCGCAGGAAATAGGGGACCGCGAAGGCGCCCGCGCCATAGGCCGCGAAGGACGCGATGGTCACCCCGATGGTCATGTTGATGAACGACCACTTGGTGAAAAGTCGCTTGGCCACCATGCCGATGGACGGCGGCGGCGTCGCATCCACCGCCACATCCTCGGGCGACGCTGGCTCTACCGTTTGTTCGGACCATCCGCGCGGCGGCTCCTTGATCGCCAGCTTGACGATGAGGGCCAGAAGCACGCCGGGCAGGCCGACGATGACGAAGGCCAGGCGCCAGGACAGGTTCTCGGCGATCCAGCCGCCGGCCATGGCCCCGAACATGGTCCCCAGCGGGATGCCGAAGGAATAGATCGCCAGCGCCGAGGAGCGCTTCTGGGCGGGATAATAGTCGCTGATCAGCGAATGGGCGGGCGGCGAGCAGCCGGCCTCGCCGACCCCGACCCCAACCCGGAACAGCAGCAACTGCAGGAAATTCTGCGCCATGCCGCAAAGGGCGGTGAAGCCCGACCATATCACCAGGCAGACGCTGATGATCGTCACCCGGTTCTTCCGCTCTGCCAGACGGGCGATCGGAATGCCAAGCGTGGTGTAGAGGATGGCGAAGGCGAACCCCTGCAGCAGGCCCAGCTGCGTGTCGGACAGGTTCAGGTCCGTCTTGATGGCCTGCCCGATGGTGCCGATGATCGTCCGGTCGATGAAGTTGACCGTGTAGACCAGCAGCAGCAGCGCCAGGACCGTCCCGCGATAACCGCTTGAATACTGCGGGCGGCCCCGCGTCGTCGCCTCGTTCGCCAAGCCCGTCACTCCCTTGATGATTTTTGGTTCTAGCCGACCATCTCTTCGCGGATGGTCTTGCGCGCCTGCCAGAACAGCACGAAGGCGATCAGGCCGAACAGGGTCGAGATGATCAGCGCCCAGCGCACGCCCTCGGCCTCGCCCATGCCGAAGGGGCCCGCCAGCACGTCGCTGAGGATGCCCACCGCCACGGGACCGAGGCCCAGGCCCACCAGGTTGATGATGAACAGCAGCACCGCCGAGGCCGTGGCACGCATGTGCGGCTCCACGATGCTCTGGGCGGTGGCGTAGACGGGGCCATACCACAAGGTGCCCAGCACGGCCGGCACCGCCAGGATGACGATGGCGGCGGCGGCGCTGTCGACCAGCACCCCGAAGATATAGACCGGAATGGTGATCAGGCTGGCGATGGCCGGCACCACCACATAAGCGCGCAGGTCCCTGGCCCCCAGCTTGTCCGCCAGCACCCCGCCGAACCAGGCGCCGAAGACGCCGGCGGTGCCGGCGATCAGGCCCAGGGCCAGGCCAAGAAAGCCCGCCGACTTCAGGCCAAACCCGGCCGCCAGCTCGGCGATCTCCTGGGTGTGGTTGCGGAAGAAGAACGAGGCGGTGAAAGGCGCGTGGCCATAGCCAACGAACGCCTTGATCGAGGCGGCGAAGGCCACCAGCCAGAAGGTCTTCTTGCCCATCAGCACGGCGAGCGCCGCCTTGGTGCTGATCTGCGCCGCCGCCCGGGCGGCGATGTCGGCGGTCAGCTTCTTGCGCGGCTCCACCAGGGTGAAGGCCGCCACCAGCGCCATCAGCACGCCGGGCGCGCCGGCGACCAGGAAGGCGGCCCGCCAGCCGTAGTGGTCGGCGACCAGACCGCCCATGGCCATGCCCAACAGGGCGCCGAGCGGCGTGCCGATGGAATAGAAGGCGATGGCCGAGGCTCGCTTCTCCTTGGGCACATAGTCGGTGATCAGCGAGTGGGCGGGCGGCGAGCAGCCGGCTTCGCCGATGCCGACGCCGATGCGGGCCAGGACCAGTTGCCAGAAATTCTGCGCCGCGCCGCACGCCATGGTGAAGAGGCTCCAGGCCCCGACGGAGGACGCGATGATCAGCGGACGGTTGGCCTTCTCGGCATACCGGGCGATCGGAATGCCCAGGATCGTATAGAAGATGGCGAAGGCCAGGCCGGTCATCATGCCCAGCTGCCAGTCGGCCAGGCCAAGATCGCGCTTGATAGGCTCCGCCAGGATGTTGATCACCTGCCGGTCCAGGAAATTTAAGGTGTAGATGACCAGGAGAAGGCTGAGGGCGTAGCGACGATAACCCGCCGAAACGGCGCCGAGCGGCGACGGGACGGCCTGGTTCGAGGCGGGGGCAGGGGCCCCGACGACGGAGTCCGCCATTCCATACTCCTCCCTTTAAAACGCTTGTTCTAATCGTTGTGCGCACCCTAGCCCCAAGCCGAGCGGATGCGCCACCCCCTTTGCGGCAAGGCGTGGCGATGAGACCCTCAAGTTAGGTCAAGGTTGTCGTGTTCTGATCGTGCTGAGGCTGACGAATTTCAGCGCACGGCTGTAACCTTTGGCGCGGATGGCCCGTAACTAGGTCGAAGCGGAGATCGAAATGCTGATCCGGAACGGCCGTGGCCTCACCGAAAATGACGTCACCCCTCACGAGATTTATCTGCGCCGGCGCGAGTTCATGGCCGCCGGGCTCGCTGCGGGCCTGGGCCTCGCTGGCGGGGCCGCTGCCGCCCCCCTCGCGTTCAGGCCATCAAAGTGGTCCACGGACGAGAAACGGACGAAGCTCGAGGACATCACCGGCTACAACAACTTCTACGAGTTCGGCGTCGACAAGGACGATCCGGCCAAGAACGCCGGCCGCCTGAAGACCAGTCCCTGGACGATCCAGATCGAGGGCGAATGCGCCAAGCCGGGCCGCTATACCCTCGAAGACATCCTCAAGA
This sequence comes from Caulobacter segnis, assembly GCF_029543125.1. GTDB lineage: Bacteria > Pseudomonadota > Alphaproteobacteria > Caulobacterales > Caulobacteraceae > Caulobacter > Caulobacter segnis_D. The sequence goes on along the minus strand of NZ_JARQWW010000004.1, from coordinate 288,112 downwards.
CGGCCCCGCTGGAGGAGCGCATCTATCGCCTGCGCTGCGTCGAGGGCTGGTCCATGGTCATCCCGTGGATCGGCTTTCCGCTCGCCGCCCTGATCGGCCGGGTGCAGCCGACCTCGAAGGCCAAGTTCGTTTCGTTCGAGACGCTGATGCGGCCGGACCAGATGATCGGTCAGCGCAGCCCCTATCTCGATTGGCCATACCGCGAGGGCCTGCGCATCGACGAGGCGGTCAATCCGCTGACCATCATGGCGGTCGGCCTTTACGGCCAGACCCTGCCGAACCAGAACGGCGCGCCGATCCGCCTGGTCGTTCCCTGGAAATACGGGTTCAAGAGCATCAAGTCGGTGGTGAAGATCCGCCTGCAGGAAACCCAGCCCAAGACCACCTGGCAGATGCTGAACGCCCGCGAGTACGGCTTCTATTCCAACGTCAATCCGGCGGTGGACCACCCGCGCTGGTCACAGGCCAATGAGCGGCGCATCGGGGAATTTCGGCGTCGCGAGACCTTGCTGTTCAACGGTTACGGCGATCAGGTCGCCTCGATGTACCGCGGCATGGACCTTCGGAAGTTCTATTGATGGACCGAAAGACCCGCGACCGGATCGTCTATTGGGCGGTCTGGCTGGCCTGCTTCGCGCCCTTTGTCTGGCTGGCGGCCCAGGCCGCTCTAGGCGAACTGGGCGCCAATCCGATCGAGCGACTGATCCGGCAGCTCGGCGTCTGGGGGCTGCGCCTGCTGATCGTCGGCCTGGCGATCACGCCGGCGGCGCGCATCTTCCGACAGCCGCGCCTGATCCGCTTTCGCCGGACCATCGGCCTGTTCGCCTTCGCCTATGTGTCGGCGCATCTGCTGACCTATGTGGGCGTCGACCAGTATTTCGATCTGGCGGCGGTCTGGCGCGACATCCTCAAGCGGCCGTTCATCACCCTGGGGATGCTGGGCTTCGTGCTGCTGATCCCGCTGGCGGTCACGTCCACAAACGGCATGATCCGGCGGCTCGGCCCGCAGGCGTGGCGTCGGCTGCACTGGCTGATCTACGCCATCGTGCCGCTGGGCGTGGTCCACTACTACCTGCTGGTGAAGGCCGACCACCGGCCGCCGCTGGTCTACGGCGCGATCGTCCTGGCCCTGCTGGGCTGGCGCGTCGTGGAGCGCCTCAGGAGCCTTCGTCCGTCCTAGCCACGGTCTGCGGCTTGGCGGCGGGCTTGGGATCATTGGCCTTGTCGGTCCAGCCCGGCGGCGTGCCCAGGCGCTCGCCGATGAAGCCGGCCAGGCCGGGCTTCTCGCCGAACACAGCGCACTGCGGATCATCGCCCTTGCGCTCTTCCCAGGTCCGCTTCGGCGCGGACTTGAAGGGGTCGGAATGGCGGACGACCATACGGCCCATGTCGCGGCCGAAGGCCTCCGACAGCTCATAGGCGTCGCCGATCTTCGACAGGCGAGGGTTGGTGGTGAAGGCGTCGGCGCCGCGCGCCCACATCATCGCCGCCACCTGACGGCCCGAGGCGTCCTTCACTTCCGACTCCCCGGCCAATGAGCCCATGCCCACGGGCAGGCGGGGGGTGAACGGAATGGGTGACAGGGCAGAGGCGGCCATGGAGGCGCCGGCCAGACCCCCCTCGGTCTTCTCCAGGTGCGTGATCGTCGTGTTGACGGTCAGGTCCGCCCGCGCGCCGTCCGGCACGATGTCATAGCGCTCGGCCACCCGGTCGCACAGGGTGCGGTTCAGAGCGGCGGACACCAGGGCCTTTTGCTCCTCGGTCAGCTCGGCGGCCACTTCGGGGGAAAAGGACGCGGGTGCGATGCGGGCGGTTTTGGCCTGGGCCAGGGCGGCGGCGTCATAGCGGATGCGCGCCTTGGTGCGCGGGCCCTCGGCCTCGGCCAGGCCGTCGTAGGAGGCGAGATTGCCGCCGGGCTTCAGGGGCGCGCTGGCGCAGGCGGCCACGCTGAACAGCAAGGCCGTGACGGCGGCGGATCGAAGAAGAATAGCGGAGCAGCGCATGGGAACAGCCCTTGTTTCGCCAGCTAAACATCAGCCGCGATAGGATGTTCCGCAGGTTCAGTGTCTTTCTGAAGACAGCGGTATCTTTCTAGATCAGTCCCAGGGCCTTGAAGCTGGCCACGCCCTCACGACCAACCACCAGATGGTCGTGGACCGAGATGCGCAAGGACCGTCCCGCATCGATGATCTGTCGGGTCATGTCAATGTCCTGCCCCGAGGGTGTCGGATCGCCGGATGGATGGTTGTGAACCAGGATCAGGGCGCTGGCCGACAGCTCCAGCGCCCGGCGCATGACCTCGCGCGGATAGACGGGCGCGTGGTCGACCGTGCCCTGGTTCATCCGCTCGTCGGCGATCAGCTGGTTCTTCTTGTCCAGGAACAGCACGCGGAACTGTTCGCGCGCCTCGTTGGCCAGGGCGATGCGCACATAGCCGAGCAGGGCGCTCCAGGAGGAGATGACGGGCCGCTTGGCGATGCTCTCGCGGCCGATGCGCAGGGCGGATTCGTGGACAAGCTTCAGATCCAGGGCCGCGCTGGCGCCGATGCCCGCCACCGTCTTCAGCTCATCGATGGAGGCGCCGAGCACGCCGCCGAGAGAGCCGAACCGCGCCAGCAGCGCCTTGGCCTTGGGCTTCACGTCCCCGCGCGGGAAGGTGCGGAAGAGGTGAAGCTCCAGAAGTTCGTAGTCAGGCAGGCCGGCGAAGCCGCCCAGACGCACACGCTCCCGCAAGCGTTCGCGATGACCCTGGTTCAGGTCCGCAAAGCCGCCGTTCCTGGCGCTCTCCGAAACGTCGTCCACGCCCGCTCCCGCTTTCGCGTATCACGGGTATGATAAACTTTCCCGATGGGTTGGAAAGCGCTTCGCGCGCCTGTGTCTTACTCGCCCTGGATCGGCGGCTGGAACAGGCCGGCGGGGGAGGCGGTGAAGATCTCGATCCCCGTCTCGGTCACGCCGATCGAGTGCTCGCACTGGGCCGACAGAGACTTGTCGCGGGTGACCGCGGTCCAGCCGTCCGACAGCACCTTCACGTGCGGCTTGCCCAGGTTCACCATCGGCTCGACGGTGAAGAACATGCCCGGCTTCAGCTCCGGACCCGTGCCCGGACGGCCCACGTGCAGCACGTTCGGCTCGTCGTGGAATACGCGGCCCAGGCCGTGGCCGCAGAAGTCCTGCACCATCGAACAGCGCTGCGCCTCGGCGTAGGTCTGGATCGCGTGGCCGACGTCGCCCAGGGTCGCGCCCGGCTTGATCACGGCCAGGCCGCGGGCCAGGGCTTCATAGGTGATCTCCACCAGACGGCGCGCGCGGGTCGGCACCTTGCCGACGCCGTACATGCGCGAGTGGTCGCCGTGCCAGCCGTCGACGATGACGGTCACGTCGATATTGGCGATGTCGCCTTCACGCAGGGTCCAGTCGCCGGGGATGCCGTGGCAGACCACGTGGTTGCGCGAGATGCACACCGTGTGGCTGTAGCCCTTGTAAAACAGGCAGGCGGGCAGGGCGCCGTGGTCCAGGATGAACTCGCGAGCCAGGGTGTCGAGATGCTCGCTGGAGACGCCCGGCTGCACGTGCGGCACGAGCATGTCGAGGCACTCGGCGGCCAGACGGCCGGCCTTGCGCATGCCTTCGAAATCCTCGGGCTTGTGGATCTTGATGGTCCCGTCGCGGACTTCGGTCTCGAGGATCTCTTCGCCAGACGCCATGCTTCTCAAACTCCAGGCCGCCGCGCCGTCAGGGCGTTTCGCGCCACGGGATATGGCGTGAGGGGCGGCTCTCTTCAGGGCTTATGTCGTAATCTACCACAAAAGTTCAACGTCCGCCGCCTCAGACGGCTGCGGCGCGTGGTCCGAACAGGATGATCGCGGCGCCGGCCAGGCAAAGGCCCGCCCCGGCCATGTCCCAGATGTCGGGCCGGGTCTTCTCCACCAGCCACAGCCACAGCAGCGACGCGCAGATATAGACGCCGCCATAGGCCGCGTAGGCCCGCCCCGCCGCGCTGCTCTCCACCAGGGTCAGCAGCCAGGCGAACAACGCCAGCGACGCGAGCCCCGGCAGCACCCACAGCGCCGACTTGCCGGTCCTCAGCCAGGCCCAGAAGGCGAAACAGCCCGCGATCTCCGCCAGGGCCGCGCCCGCAGAGACGAGAAAGGTCATCGGCCCAGCCACTCCAGCGGACGGCGAAGCGTGATCGCCTCCTGTGAGATGTCGCAGGCGTAGATCAGGACCTCAACCCCGGTCTGGGTGACCTCGGCCAGGGCGGCGGAGAAGGCGGGGTCCAGGTCCTCGCAGGTCCTGAACCGCTCGCAGTCGGTGCGCTGAACCACCCACAGCACCACGGCCCGGTCGCCCAGAGCCGTCCGACCGGCCAGGTCGCGCAGGTGCTTGGTGGATCGGGCCGCCACGCAATCGGGAAACTCCGCCAGCCCCGGCTCGCGCATGAGGTGGCAGTTCTTCACCTCCAGCCAGCAGGGCGGCCGATCGGGATGCTCCAGCAGGAAGTCCACGCGGCTGGCCTCGCTGTAGCGCACCTCGGGCCTGATGGTGGCGTAGCCGGACAGCTCGGGGATGGCGTCGGCGGCCAGCGCCTCCGCCACCAGGCGGTTGGGCAGCAGGGTGTTGATCCCCACCAGTCCGCCGTCGACCTCCAGAAGCTGCAGCGTCCAGGGCAGCTTTCGCTTCGGGTTCGGATCATAGGAGATCCACGCGCCCAGCCCCTCGTCCTTCAGGCCCAGCATGGCGCCGGGGTTGGGACAGTGGGCGGTGATCGCCGTGCCGTCGTCGAGAACCACATCGGCGAAGAAGCGCTTGTAGCGTTGGACAAGGCGGCCGTGCGCCATCGGTTGCGGCAGGAGCATGCGGGGTCTAAGTCCGGGGAAACGAGCGCGACATTTAGGGAAGACGGGCGATGACCACCAGCGCTGAACGGGTGACCGCGGCGGTCCTGATCATCGGCGACGAAATCCTGTCGGGCCGGACCCAGGATGTGAACCTCAACGCCATCGCCAAATACCTGGCCACCTATGGCGTCGATCTGTGCGAGGCGCGGGTCGTCTCGGACGTGGAGCAGGACATCGTCGACGCCGTGAACGCCCTGCGCACGCGCTACGACTATGTGATCACCACCGGCGGCATCGGCCCGACCCATGACGACATCACCGCCGACAGCGTCGGCAAGGCGTTCGGTCTGCCTGTGCATGAGCACCCCGAGATCATGGCCATGCTGGAGGCGCGCTGGGGCGAGGTGAACGCCGCCCGCCGCCGCATGGCCCATGTGCCTGAAGGCGGAACCCTGGTGAAAAACCCGGTCCAGGGACCGCCCGGCTTCCAGATCGGCAATGTCTTCGTCCTGGCCGGGGTGCCGGCGATCATGCGCGGCATGCTGGACGATGTGGGCCCGCGCCTGCGCACCGGGGCGGTGGTGATCTCCCGCACCGTGCGGGTCGATGGTTCGGGCGAAGGCCTGATCGCCGCGCCGCTGGAGGCGGTGGCCAAGGCGCATCCCGACCTGTCCATGGGCAGCTATCCGTTCTTCACGCCGCCGGACGGCTATGGCGCCAATCTGGTGGTGCGCGGCCGCGACGCCGCGCAGGTCGATCAGGCGGTCGATGAGCTGATCGAGGCTCTCAAGGCCGCCGGCGCCGCGAAAGTTTGGGCCGTGGAGGCCTGATCACAAAAGCGGAACCGCCAGCGTGATTCGAGGATTTCCTTAGGTAACCCGTTCTGGGGAGGAAGAAGGAGGTCCCCGATGACCCGCCCGTTTGACGACAAGACCGAAGACCGTTCGTTCGAGCCGCGCAAGCCGCTGTTCGGGGGCGACCGCAGCCATGCCGAGAAGCTCTGCGCCAAGACCAACAAGGATAAGCCGCTGAGCGACACCCTGTTCGGCGACAACGACGCCGGCGGCCGCGCCGGCCAGGGCGGCATGGGCGGTCCGGCCTGCTGAGGCCAGCCTAAAAACAATACTGGAAGGCCGGGCTTTCGCCCGGCCTTTCTGTTTTGCGGAACAGGCGCTCTCGAAAGCGGTTTGCCCTTCATACCAAAAGGGAGCGCCAGATGAGCCGGTCCGTCATCGCCTACGCCAACGGCGTCGAAGTCTGGGCGGTCAGCCTGCCGGGCGTCGAGGGCGAGCGCTTCGTTGTCAAGGACGCCCAGCGCACGCCCGTGGACTGGGCGTTCGCCACCCAGGCCGAAGCCATGGTCAAGTTCGACGAGCGCGTGCGTCTCACCCAGCCCGGAGGGGCCGGGACCGCCTAGGGCCGGGGCCGCGCGCCACGCGCATTTCACATCCCGAGCAAGGTCAGTTCATTCCGCTTGAAGGCTCTGGCGGAATGCCTCGTCGCGCAACCGGTATAAAGGGCGTTTCAAAATTGGTTGACCAATTGGTGTGAGTTTTCATCGGGCAAAGGTATGGAAATGGGTTGACAGAAGTGCCTTGCCAATCCAGCGTCCCCGCAACAAAAAGACATGCGGGAGGCGATGTTGCTGAGGATGCGGACCGATGGGGCTCAAGACGGCTCCAGCAGACGTTTGACGACGGTGCTCATGGCGGGGACGGCCATGATGCTGGCGAGCCCCGCGCTGGCTCAGACGCCCGACGCCGGCGTCGACGAGATCGAAGAAGTCGTCGTCACCGGCATCCGGGCTTCGCTGCAAAGCGCCCTCGTGCAAAAGCGCGAGGCCGACAACCTTGTCGAAGTCATCCAGGCCGAGGACATCGGCAAGCTGCCGGACCAGAACCTCGCCGAGGTGCTGGAGAACGTCACCGGCATCCAGATCACCCGCGAGGCGGGCGTCGGCCGCGGCGTCCAGATCCGCGGGACCGACGCCAATCGCGTCGAGATCAACGGCGTCTCCACCGTGGGCTCGGGTTCGGGCCGTTCGGGCATCAGCTTCGACGACCTCGCCGCCTCGATGATCAGCTCCGTGCAGGTCATCAAGGTGCCGGAAGCCAAGACGATCGAAGGCTCGGTCGGCGGCACCATCAACCTGCGCACCATCCGTCCGCTCGATCTGTCCGAGCCGCTGATCGCCTTCAGGGCGCAGGCCGAGAACAGCGACCTGTCGAAGACCACGACGCCGCGCTACTCGGGCACGGTCGGCAAGCGCTGGGACACCGATCTGGGCCAGTTCGGCCTGGTCGGCAGCTTCAGCTACGCCGAACAGGACGTGGTCGCCTTCCGTCCGCGCGTCGACCGCGACGCCGTGGTCACCCCGACGTCTGGTCGGACGAGCGCTCAAGCCTTCCCGTTCCTACGGATCCAGTTCTTCAACCAGGACCTGGACAACTTCGAATACGAGACGAAGAACTTCTCGGGTTCGGCGGAATGGAAGCCGACCGACAACCTAAAGCTCTATTTCGATGCGACCTTGAACGATCAAAAGCGCGCCGAGCAGAGCTCCACGGTCCAGATTTCCACCGTCTCCGACAACGGCGTCGTCGACCGGACCACCAACACCGCGTTCGAGACCGTCAATCTGGGCAAGGTCCAGGGGCCGAACGGCGTCGTCGATCTCGGTTCGGTCCAGGCTGCTCTGGCCGGCGTCATCCTGCCCAACACGACCGGCAACCTCGCGCCCTATCTGCGTACGACCAGCGACACCGGTTCGCGCCTGACGGAAAGCCGCGTGTTCTCCTTCGGCGGCGAATGGAAGGGCGACCGCCTGAAGGTCGAGGCCCAGGCGGCTCTGTCGACCTCCGACTCCGTCCTGCCCAGCTTCAACACCACGCTGGAGTTCGTGAACCCCATGTCGCCGCGCCCGGTGGCCGGCGTCTCCCTGGCCAACGGCGTGCCGATCGAGTTCGACCTGCGCGGCGACACCTTGCAGTTCGGCATCGCCCAGAACCAGGCCACGACCCCCACCTCGGCTCACCTGCTCGATCCGGCCAACTACCGCCTGCAGCAGGTGGCCCAGGGGCGCAGCATCCGTGAGAACGAGGAAAAGGCGCTTCGCCTCGACGTCTCCTACGACACGGTCGGCTCCTTGCCCTTCATCACGTCCTTCGATGCGGGCCTTCGCTGGAATGAGACCAGCGCGCTCAATGACAACGTGACGGGCACGACGAACTTCACCAACGTCACCTCGTCGTTCTTCCGTCCGAGCGGCGACCGGTTCGCCAACCTGATGATCGCCGGGCCGAGCAACTTCAACGGCGCCGACGACCGTCGTCTGTACTTCAAGGACTTCATGATCATCGACGGCGCGAAGGCCTTCGGCGATCCCACGGGCACCCTGGCCGCGATCAACGCGGCGATCACGGCCAGCAACGCCGCCAACGGCGCCAGCATTCCCCTGATCGGCGAGCCGACCTCGCAGGCCAGCGCCTTCTTCGAGATCACCGAGAAGACCAGCACCGCCTACTTCCAGGCCAACTTCGACACCGAGGTCGTCGGCATGCCCGTGCGGGGCAACGCGGGCGTGCGCTATGTCACCACGGACCTCAAGTCGGTGGGCAACACCGTCGCCACGGGCGGGACTTCGGCGCGCTCGGAGAACGAGACCTCCTACAAGTTCTGGCTGCCGCGCTTCAACGTGGTCGCTGAACCGCGCGAGGACGTCATCATCCGCGGCGGTATCGCGCGTGACATCCGCCGTCCGGACTTCAACACCCTGTCGTCCTCGGTGACCTTCGCGACCAGCGAGAACACGGCGGTCAACCGCGGCAACCCGAACCTGGAGCCGGAGACGGTCCTGTCGTTCGATCTGTCGGCGGAATACTACTTCGCGCCGTCGAGCTTGATCAGCCTCGGTGTGTTCCACAAGATCCGCGACAACCTGTTCGCCAGCGTCACCGAGAGCCCGCCGGACAACGCCGTCGGCGGCGTGGTGAACCGCAGCCGCGACCAGGCCTGCCCGGGCGGCGGCATCTACAATCCGATCGCGGTCATCAACGTGAACCACCCGGCCCGGGGCCAGACCGGCATCTGCGTGCCGCTGACCTCGACCTTCAACGTGGACGGCGAGACGACCCAGACGGGCATCGAGGCGGCCTTCCAGTATGACCTGTCCCAATGGGAGGACCGGTTGGGCCGGTTCGGCTGGTTCTCCGGCTTCGGCGTGATCGGCAACTTCACGTACCAGAAGACCGGCGGAAACGTGGATAGCTACCGGACCATCGGCCTGACCCGTAACACCACCCGTGACCTGGGCTTCAACCCGCTGCCGCAGGACCGCGTCGAGCTGGAGAACCTGTCGAAGTACGCCTACAACGCCACCCTGTTCTACGAGCGCGGCGGCCTCAGCGCCCGGATGCGCTACACGTGGCGGTCGGACTTCATCAACACCGAAGCTTTCACCTCGGCCTTCGATGTGCCGCGCGTGAGCGACGATCGCGGGCAGCTCAACGCCAGCGTCAACTACGACATCACGCCTTGGGCCACGATCGGCCTTGAGGGGATCAACCTCACCCGTGAGGACGCCAACGAGTACTGCATCAATGACGATGCGCTGCTTTGCTACAATGGCCTGACCGACCGTCGGATCGTTGGCGGGATCAGCGTCCGCTTCTGACCTGAACTGCCCTGCGCAAACCTGGGGACGCCCGCTGACGCCGGCGTCCCCTTTTTGCGTTCAGTAGCCTTGAGTTGAAGCGGCCGCCGGCCGCTCAGGCCTGGGCTGAGAGCGTCGCCATGAAGCGGTCGCGGTCGTGCTGCATCCGACGACGAACCTCGGCCAGGGCTTCGGCCTCCTCGGCGGCCATCATGGCCTCGAACAGGCGATGGAAGTGGTCGCGCATGGCGGCCCGGGAGGCCTGAGGATCGCGGTTGCGAAGCGCCGACAGGATCGCGGCGTGCTCGTTCGTCCTGGAATCCCAGTCATGGTGGCAGACGCTCTGATAGACCTGCTTCACCTTCGGCAGCTCGTTGCGCATCCGCCAGATCAACTTGATGCAGTACTCCACGACCGGATTGCCGGCGATGCGGGCGATGGCCTCGTGAAACTTCTGGTCGGCGACGCTGGCCTCCGCGTCGGTGGCCGAGGGGTCGGACATCTGGCAGATCAGGGCATCCAGCTCGGCCAGGGCGTCGTCGTCGATGTTGGCGGCCGCCAGGGCGGCGGCCTCCGCCTCGAACACCGCGCGCGCCGCGGTCAGGTCAAAGGCGGTGACGTCGGGCAGGCGGCCGGCCGCGTGCGCGTCGCGCGACAGAACGTAGACGCCCGAGCCGGTCTTGATGGAGATCCAGCCCAGCGCCTCCAGGGCGATTTCCGCCTCGCGGATGGTCACCCGGCTGACATTGAAGCGTTCGGCGAGCTCACGTTCGCCCGGCAGGCGGCCGCCGACGGGAAATTCCCCCGCCTCTATCGCATCGCGGATTTGTTTGGCGACCGACTGGTAAAGGCGCTGTTCTGACATCGGCGACTCGTAGACCTCTTTGGCTGATCAATACACCCTTACGGACCACTCCGGGCAAGCCTCCGCCAAGCTGGGATGCAACGGCTGGTAGCGGCGGACTGAAACCCAACCGCCCAACGCGCGCCATGCCGTGCTTGTCGATATGGGCGCTCTGGTTCCGACCCGCGGTCGATGGCGACATGCTCACAGCCGAGAGCCAAGTCCCGCCCCGCACCCCGTGTCAACCAAATATGCCGCAAAGTGGTATGGATATTTGTCAGGCAAACTGGATGTACTGGTATGCAAATCCGGTTGACGGGTTGCGCCCGACTTCATAGCGTCAGGATCCAGAGATCGCGAAGATCCGCCGCGGGAGGAACGATGTCGACGCAGGGTCTGAGAGCGCCTCTCATCGCAATGATCGTCGCAGCGGCCGGCGTCGCGCCAGCCTTCGCTGAATCAGCCCTGGTGCGTACGCCTGCAGAGTTCACGTCCGCCCTGGCCCGTGTTCAGCCCGGCGACACCCTGACCCTGGCCGATGGCGAGTGGCGCGACTTCCAGGCCGTCTTCACCGGCGTCGGCGCCGCAGGCCGCCCCATCACCCTGACAGCCCAGACGCCGGGGAAGGTGATTCTCACGGGGCGTTCGAATCTGAGCATGGCCGGCGAGCACCTCGTGGTGTCGAACCTGGTGTTCCGTGACGGCTTCTCGCCGACAGGCGAGGTGCTGTCCTTCCGCAAGTCCCGCACCGAGCGCGCCAACCACAGCCGCGTCACCGGCGTGGTGATCGACGGCTTCTCCAAGCCGGACCGCGCCGAGTCCGACAACTGGGTGGCGCTGTACGGTCATCACAACCGCTTCGACCACAACCAGCTCACCGGCAAGACCAACGCCGGCACGACCCTGGTGGTGATCCGCGATCCCGAGCAGGGGCTCGAGAACCGCCACGCCATCGATCACAACTATTTCGGCCGGCGCGCCGTCCTGGGCTCCAACGGCGGTGAGACGATCCGGGTCGGCACCAGCCACGCCTCCGCCTCCAGCTCGTTCACCACGGTCGAGAACAACTGGTTCGAACAGTGCAGCGGCGAGGTCGAGATCGTCTCGAACAAATCGGGCGGCAACGTCTATCGCGGCAACGTCTTCTTCGAATCCCAGGGCGCCCTGGTGCTGCGGCACGGCGACGACAACCTGGTCGAGAACAACGTCTTCATCGGCAACGGCCTGCCCAACACCGGCGGCGTGCGGGTGATCAACCGGCGCAACACGATCCGGAACAACTACATGGAAGGCCTGGCCGGATCGAACTTCGGCAGCGCCCTGACCATCATGTACGGCGTGCCCAACTCGCCCCTGCATCGCTATGTCCAGGTGGACGGCGCGGTGATCGAGAACAACAGCTTCATTGATGTACGCGAGATGTCCTTCGGCGCCGGCATGGATGCCGAGCGTTCCGCCGCCCCTGTGAACAGCCGCTTCGTCGGCAACCTCATCGTCAACCGTGACGGCCGCGACCCGGTCCGCGCGCAAGGCGACATGAGCGGCGTCACCTTCCTGCGCAACATCCAGTCGCCCAAAGCGACACAGTCCGGCGTTCTGGGCCGAAAGGTCACGCTGGCGCGCGGCCCGGGCGAGCTGCTTCTTCCCAAGGGGCTCAAAGGCTTCGGCGTCGGCGCCGATATGACCTTCGTCGGCCGTGAGCAGACGGGGGTGAGCTGGTATCCCAAGAAAAAGGCCGTCGTCGCTCTCGACAGCGGCGCGGTTCACGCGGCGGCGCCAGGCGAGGACACGCTGACACGCGCGATCGCCCAGGCGGCTGCTGGCGACCGCATCATGCTTCAGCCCGGCGTCTACATCGTCAACCAGATCGTCAGCCTGAACCGCGCCGTGACTGTCCAGGGGCCCGTAAAGGGCCGCGCCGAGATACAGTTCTCCCGTCCCAGCCTGTTCGAGATCGGCGGCGGGGCGGCTCTGCGCCTGTCGCGCGTGACCATCTCCGGCGCCTTGGCCCCCGATGTGGCCGGCGCGGCCGTGTTGCGGGCAGGGCAGGGCGCGGCCGGCTATCAGCTGATCGTCGAGGACAGCGCGTTCGAGGACCTGACGGTCAACCGCAGCTTCAACGTCTTCGCCGCCGGGCCGGGCAGCCTGGCCGACCGCATCCGCCTGGAGCGTGTGACGGTCGACAAGGCCACCGGCTCGGTCATCGCGGCCCATACTGAAACCGCCGACCTTGGCGCCTATAACGCCGAGGTGGTGGAGGTGATCGACAGCACCTTCCGTGATGTGACCGGGCCAGTGCTCGATCTTTATCGTGGCGGCACGGACGAAAGCACTTTTGGTCCGCGCCTGATCCTGACCGGTTCGACCTTCGAGCGCAGCGGCCGCGCCGACGACGGCGCCTTCAAGCTCTACGGCGTCCAGCGCGCGCAGATCCGCGGCAACCGCTTCGTCGACAGCGGCGCGCCGAACTTCTTCCGGCGCGTGGGCGACCCGGTCTTCATCTGGAGCGGCAACCGTCTCGAAGGCACGCCAGACCTGATCACCAATGTGAAGCCGCTGGAGGTCGCGCCCTGAACCGTCCCCTCCTCATCGCCGCCGTCGCGGCCCTGTCCGTCGGAGCACCGGCGGCCGCCCTTGCGCACAGCGCCAATCCCCCCGTGGCCGTGCTGGCCAGTGAGGCCGCCCCTGTCCTTGTTTCGGCCGACCAGTGGCGCGCCATGGCCCAGGCGGGCGAGCGCTACCCGATGTTCGCCGCCGAGCGCGAGCGGGTCGAGCGCGAGCTTCGCGCGGCCATGGCCGCCGGGATCAAGGTTCCTCAGCCGCGCGACCTGGGCGGCGGCCTGACCCACGAACAGCACAAGGCCAACTACAAGGCCATCGCCGGGGCGGGCGCCCTCTACCGTCTGACCGGCGACCGCGCCTACGCCGACTTCGCCCGGGATCTGCTGCTGGAGTACGCCCGACTCTATCCGACCCTGTCGAACCACCCGGCGGGCAAGTCGTCGGTGAAGGGGCGGCTGTTCTGGCAGGCGCTGAACGACTCCGTCTGGCTGGTCTACTCGGCCCAGGGCTATGACGCCATCCGCGACACCCTGACCGCCGACCAGCGCCGCAGGATCGACGACGACGTCTTCCGCCGCATGGCTCGCTTCCTGTCGGAAGAAAACGCCGGGTACTTCGACCGGATCCACAACCATGCGACCTGGGCCACGGCCGGGGTCGGCATGACCGGCTATGTGCTGCGCGACCGGACTTTGGTGGAGCGCGCCCTGAACGGGACGGCGCGTGACGGGAAGGCCGGCTTCCTGCGCCAGGTGGACGAGCTGTTCTCGCCCGACGGCTACTATGCCGAGGGGCCGTACTATCAGCGCTACGCCCTGGCGCCGTTCATCATCTTCGCGCGGGCGATCCAGCAGAACGAACCGGCGCGCGGCATCTTCAAGCGGCGCGACGGCGTCCTGCTGAAGGCCGTCGATGCGGTGATCCAATCGTCCTACGGGGGCAAGCTGTTTCCGATCAACGACGCCATGCCCGACAAGGGGCTGGACACCGAGGAGATCGTCACCGGCGTCGCCATCGCCTACGCCCAAACCCGCGACGCGGGCCTGTTGTCGATCGCCGGGCAGCAGGGACGCACGATCCTTTCGCCTGACGGCCTGGCGGTGGCGCGGGGCGTCGCGGAGGGAATGGCCAAGCCCTTCGACTTCCGGTCGATGGAGCTGCGTGACGGGCCGAACGGGGACCTGGGCGATCTGGTGTTCCTGCGACGCGGCGGCGCCGACGGCCAGGCGCTGGTGATGAAGAACACCCAGCAGGGGCAGGGGCACGGCCACTTCGACCGCCTCAACTGGCTGTTCTACGACGACGGCCATGCCGTGGTGCGCGACTACGGCGCCGCCCGGTTCCTCAATGTCGAGGCCAAGGGCGGCGGCGGTTACCTGGACGAGAATGACAGCTGGGCCATGCAGACGGTGGCCCACAACACCCTGGTCGTAGGCGAGAAAAGCCAGTTCGGCGCCGACTGGCGCGTGGGCGAGGCGCATCCGACCAAGCCCCTGTTCTTCAAGGCGGGGAAGGGGCTGCAGATCGCCTCGGCCCGCATGGACAAGGCCTATGAGGGTGTCGTCCTGACCCGCACCCTTGCCATGGTCGAGCACCCCGATCTTGCCTACCCGGTGGTGGTCGACCTGTTCCGCGCCGACGCGAGGTCGCCGACGACCTACGACCTGCCGCTGCACTTCAACGGCCACATCATCACGGTTTTCGACGCGGAGCATTCCGTCCGTGAGCGCCCCGTGCTGGGCAAGGATTCCGGTTATCAGCATCTGTGGGTCGACGCGGTCGCGGCGCCTTCGAGCCAGAGCCGCGGCCTCACCTGGCTGCTGGGCAAGCGATTCTACACCTACCGTTTCGCGGCGTCGGCTCCGACCAGCGCCCTGCTGGTCGAGAGCGGCGCCAACGATCCAAAGTTCAACCTGCGGCGCGAGCCGGCCCTGATCCAGCGGATGCAGGGGCAGGCGGGAGCCAGCTTCTTCTCGGTGCTGGAGCCGCACGGCGCCTATGACCCCACCGCCGAGACCGTGTCTGGAGCGACCAGCCAGATCCGTGACATCGCCCGCGCGCGCGGCGAGGGCGCCGAGGTCATCGTGCTGACCCTGGCCTCAGGCAAGCGGCTCGCGCTCGGCGTGGCCGACGTTGCCTCCAAGACCGCCGCTCACGCCGTGCGGATCGACGGCCAGGTCTACGAGTGGACCGGGCCTTACGCCCGGTTCGACCACTAAGGAGACGATGATGAAGTCCGGCATGAGGTGGGTCATCATCGGCCTGATCGGCGTGGCCACGGTGGTCAACTACATCGACCGCAACGCCTTGGCGGTGATGTGGCCTGAGATCGCATCCGAGGTCGGGGCCACCAAGGAGGACTACGCCCTCCTGGTCACCATCTTCATGCTGTTCTACGCCCTGGGTCAGTTCGTTTTCGGAAAGCTGTTCGACGCCATCGGCGTGCGGCTGGGCTTCGCCCTGTCCATCGGCGTCTGGTCGATCTCCATCGCGCTGCACGCCCTGGCCAGTTCGGTGGCCTCGTTCAGCATCTTCCGCGCCATGCTGGGCATCAGCGAGGCGGGCGCGTGGCCCGGCGCCGTGAAGGCCAACGCCGAATGGTTTCCGGCCAAGGAGCGGGCCCTGGCCCAAGGCATCTTCAACGCCGGCGCCTCGGTCGGGGCCATCATCTCCGCGCCTTTGATCGCCCTGATTTTCCTGTGGATCGGCTGGAAGGGGACCTTCCTGCTGGTGGGCGCCCTGGGTTTCATCTGGCTGCTGCCGTGGCTGGTGATCTATCGCGCGGGCCCGGACCGCCATCCGTGGGTCAGCGCCGCCGAGCGCGCGCTGATCCTGGACAAGCCCCAGGCTCATGCTTCCGACGAAGCGCTGGCGCCGGTCTATGTGCCCACCATGCGCCAACTGCTGTCGCACCGGCAGAGCTGGGGCGTGATCCTGTCGCGCTTCTTCCTCGACCCCATCTGGTGGCTGTTCGTCTCCTGGCTGCCGATCTATCTGGCCGAGACCTTCAATTTCGACATCAAGCAGATCGGCATCTTCGCCTGGGTCCCCTATGTCGGGGCCATGATCGGCAGCATGTTCGGCGGCTGGCTGTCCGGCTGGCTGATCAAGTCCGGCCGTTCGCCCGGCATGGCGCGCAAGCTCACCGTCACCCTGGGCGGCCTGATCATGACGCCCTGTCTGGTGGCGGCGCCCAACATGACCGATCCGACTATGGCGGTCCTGGTCATCGCCGGCGTGCTGTTCGGTTTCCAGATCGCCATTGGCAACATCCAGACGATCCCCGGCGACCTGTTCGACGGCCGTTCGGTCGGCTCCCTGGCCGGCATCGGCGGCATGGCGGCGGTGGCCGGCACCCTGATCACCACCTGGCTGGTGCCTGTGATGACGAAGGTCTCCTACGGCCCGATCTTCATCCTGGTCGCCGCCCTGGTTCCGCTTTCCATCCTCTCCCTGTGGTTCGTCACCGGTCGCATCGCGCCGGTCCAGGCGGCCACCCCTATTGCTCTGAAGGACTCCTAATGCGCCTCAAGGACAAGGTCGCCATCGTCACCGGCGGTGGCCGCGACATCGGCCGCGACGTCTCCCGCGTTCTCGCCCGCGAAGGGGCGAAGGTCGTGATCAACTTCGCCAATGACGAGGCCAGCGCGGCGCAAACGCTGGAAAGCGTCCGCGCGGCGGGTGGCGAAGCCATCGTGCATCGCGCCGACGTGACCACGGCCGCGGGTGTCGACTCCCTGGTGGCGGCGGCCAAGGCCGCCTACGGCAAGGAGGTCCACATCCTGGTCAACCTGGCCGGCGGCATGGTCGAGCGGCGTCCCCTGGCGGACATCGACGAGGCCTTCTTCGACAAGGTCATGACCCTGAACCTGAAGTCCGCCTACCTGATGACGAGGGCGGTGGCGCCGCTGATGCCGGAGGGCTCCTCCATAATCAACTTCTCGTCCCAGGCCGGCCGTGACGGCGGCGGGCCGGGCGCCTCGATCTATGCGACCTCCAAGGGCGCGGTGATGACCTTCACCCGCTCCATGGCCAAGGAGCTGGGGCCAAGAGGCGTGCGCGTGAACAGCCTGTGCCCGGGCATGATCGCCACCAGCTTCCACGACATTTTCACCAAGCCGGAAGTGCGCACCGCCGTGGCCGGCAACACGCCGCTGCGCCGCCAGGGCCGCCCGGAGGAGGTCGCCGAGACCGTGGCCTACCTGGCCTCGGACGCGGCCGCCTTCGTCACCGGCGTGAACCTGGACATCAACGGCGGGATGTTCTTCTCGTGACGCGCGGCGGGCGGATCACGATCGCGCTTGCCCTGGCGCTGGCCGGCCCGCCCGCCTCCGCCCAGAAGGCTGCCCTAAAGACGGCGGAGTGGCGTCCAGCCTGGACGGCTTCGGCGGCTCCGGCGCGGTTCGACGGCACGCCCGACGCGCCGCTGGGTTATCTGGACCAGACCGTCCGCCAGGACATCCGCATGGGTGTCGCGGCCAAGGCGGTGCGCCTGCGCATCAGCAACGAGGTCGGCCAGGCGCCGCTGGCGCTGGACTTCCTGACCGCCGCCGGCCCTGACGGGCGCGTGCTTCCGGTCACCTTCAGCGGCGCGCGCGACATCGTCGTTCCCGCGGGCGTTGCGCTGGTCAGCGATCCCCTGCCGATCACCCTGAAGCGCTCCGATTTTCTGACGGTCAGCCTGCATGCGCCGGGGCCCACGCGCGGCGTCGTGCGGCGCACGGCCGTCCGCCTGGGAGCCGGCAACGCAGCTGTGTCGTCCGATGCGCGGCTGGAACGTCGCCAGAGCTTCGTTTCCGCCGTCTACGCCCTCACCGAAAGGCCGCCCGCGGTTGTCGTCGCCTTGGGCGATTCCATCACCGAGGGCGCGACCTCGACCCTGGGCGCGGAGGCCGACTGGCCCTCCGTCCTTGGCCGCCGCCTCGAAGCCGCCTGTCCTGGAGCCTTCGTGGTCGTGAACGCCGGGATCAGCGGCAATCAGGTGGTGCGCGACGGGCGCAGCCCGAACGTCCGCGCGCGCCTCGACCGCGACGTGCTCTCCCTGCCGGGCGTCACCCATGTGATCCTGATCGAGGGCATCAACGACATCCGCCATGACGGCGATCCCGCCAATGTGGGCCGCACGCCCGAGGAGGTGATCGCCGCCTATCGGCAGGTCATCGGCCGTCTGCATCTGCGGGGGATCAAGGTCATCGGCGGCACCCTGACGGCGTTCGCGGACTCTGAACGTTTCGACGAGCGTTCCGAAAGCGCGCGGCAGACCGTCAACGCCTTTATTCGCGACAGCGGGGAGTTCGACGCCGTGGTCGACTTCGACAAGGCGACACGTGATCCGGCCCGGCCGGAGGCGCTGCTCAAGGCCTTCGGGCGCGCTGACCGCCTGCATCCCAACGACCAGGGCTATGAAGCCATGGCCAAGGCCATCGACCTGTCAGTCTTTGGAGCCAGGTGCGCGAAGTGAAGCGGGGGGCTCAGCGTTCCTGACGCCGACCAGGCGCCAAGCGACCAGAGCCTCTCGAAGGATTTCCCCCGGATGCGGCAGGGGCGAGACAAAGTCGTTGTCAGACGTGGCCATCACCATTTCCCTTCAGCCGTCGGCTTAAGCCGCGCGCTAGTGGCGGTCTCCAAACCAGACGTCCTCGGGGCCTTCGGAACCCAAGACAAAGACGTCCGAAACTGGTCGCTGACGCTTGGCGATCATTTGCCGTCCAAGTCGCCGCTGAGAGCATGCGGCCGGTTTCCCGGCGGATGCCGCCCAGACGTCCCGACCGGGAGGTCTGGTAGGGACGGTGGGACTCGAACCCACACAGCCAGAGGCCAACGGATTTTAAGTCCGGTGCGTCTACCATTCCGCCACGTCCCCGCCGTCCTGCGCTTAAGGCAGCCAGGGGTAAGGCGCAAAAGAAAAAGCCACCGCGGTCCCGCGCGGCGGCTTTCCCTTTGTCGGTGAGGCCGGACCCTAGAAGGTGGCCTTCAGGGTCGCGGTGAACGACTCCTCGTAATAGGTGCCGAATTCGTGACGGCTGGTGTCGGCGTAGCGCACGTCGATCGAAAGGTTGTCGGTCAGGGCGTAGCTGCCGCCGAGGTTCCAGGTCGTGTAGTCGCCGTTGCCCTTGTAATCGAGGCGGCCAAGCGCGCCGGACAAGGACAGCTTGTCCATCACCGGATAGGCGGCGTTCACTTCGTAATAGGCGGTCTCCTTCACCCCCGCGCCGAAGTAGTCAGGCGAGACATAGATGGCGGTGCCCACGGAGCCCGCGCCGGCCGGCACGGAGGCGGCGGCCTTGAATTCCCAGTAGTTGTAGTCAGCGCCCGTGGGCTGATCGATATAGGTGTAATAGATCGCCCCGAAATCGGCCGAGATCGGGCCGAAGGTCGGGCGCACGCCGAAGTAGTAGTCGATTTCAGCGTCGGTGGAGTCGAGGTAGTCGAGGCTGGAGGCCCAGACGCCCGCATAGAACTTGCCGGCGGTGACGTCGGCGCCGCCGAAGACGACCGGGTCGCCGTCGCTCTGGGTCACGCCTCGGAAGATGTAGTCGGAGGCGAGGCCGAGGTTGAACGAAAAGCTCGGACCGCTGTCCTGGGCGGCGGCGGCGCCGGCCATGAGCAACGAGGCAGCCGCGGCGCTAAGCGCTAGCTTCAAGGTCTTCAATTTGTATCCCCTTTTTTGTCTCCGACGCCGGGCCCCTCCCGACGTCGGAGGTAGGTGCTGAGTGGCCCTAGAGCGCAGCTTCAGTGACACATTCGTGGGGAAGCAATGTTCGGCGGACCCCGGGCGCGCGCTCCCATCCGCCTGTCGCATAGTTAAGCGAAGCGGTGGCTGACTGCTTAAAAATTGAGCTTGTGCGTGCGCGGTGCGTGGGCGCCCTTCGGCTATCGCATTGAAAGCGAAGCGAAACCCAGGTGCGTGCCGGCATCGACTAAAAGTGTCTCACCTGTGACATGCCGCGAGGCGGGTGAGGCCAGGAACACCGCCGCTCCGGCGATGTCCTCGGCGGTGGAGGCGGCTTTCAGCGGGGTGGAGGCGATGACGCCCTGGCGCATTCGGGCGATGCGCTCCTCCTCCATCGCCTTGCCGAACCAGGGGGTGTCGATGAAGCCGGGGCAGATGGCGTTGACCCGGATCTTCGGCGCAAGCGCCCGGGCCAGCGACAGGGTCATGGTGTTCATCGCCCCCTTGGAGGCGGCGTAGGGCAGGGACGAGCCGATGCCCGTGACGCCCGCGATTGAGGCGGTGTTGACCACGGCGCCGGGCTGCGGCGCGGCCTCCAGCAGGGACCGGGCGGCGCGGACCATCTGATAGGCCCCCACCACATTGACCTTGTAGAGGTGCAGGAAGTCGTCGGCCGAGACAGCGTCCAGGTCCGCGTGGTCCGGCGCGAAGACCGTGGTCCCGGCGTTGTTGAACAGGGCGTCGATGCGTCCGGTGGAGGCGGCGGCCTCGGCGATCCGGCGGCAGTCGGCGTCTTCGGCCACGTCGCCCTGGATCAGGACGGCCCGCGCGCCCCGCGCCTCGACCAGCCCCACGGTCTGGGCGGCTTCGGCTTCGCTGCGGGCGTAGTTGACGACCACGGTTCCCGCGCCCCGGCTGGCGACCTCCACCGCGATCGCGCGGCCCAGGCCCGTCGAAGCCCCGGTCACAACCACTGTCCAGCCGTCGAAATCCCGTCCCGCCATGTCGTCCTCCGCTTGTTTTGCGCAAGCCTAGCGGCGGCGGCAGGCCTTGTCTTGAGGCGCGGCGGTGTTAAGTGGCGCGGATGGACGAGACGCACCTGACCCAGCTTGGCCGCGACGTGGCCTATCCCAAGGACCCCTCCGAGGCGGTTCTCGAACGCGTGCCGAACCCGCAGAGCGACGTGCTCTATCTGGCGCGCTTCGTGGCGCCGGAGTTCACCTCCCTGTGCCCGGTCACCGGGCAGCCGGATTTCGCGCACCTGGTCATCGACTACGCGCCGGGCGACTGGCTGATCGAGTCGAAGTCGCTGAAGCTCTATCTCGGCTCGTTCCGCAACCACGGCGCTTTCCACGAGGACTGCACCGTCGCCATCGGCCGCAAGATCGTCGAGATCGCCGCCCCGCGCTGGCTGCGCATCGGCGGCTACTGGTACCCGCGCGGCGGCATTCCCATCGACGTCTTCTGGCAGACCGGCGAGGCGCCCAAGGGTCTCTGGGTCCCCGAGCAGGGCGTCCCCGCCTACCGCGGACGCTAGACCGACCACTCCGTGGTGAGCGCGGCCACGTCCGGACGCACGCGCTCCAGGGGAGCCTCGGCCGACGTGCCCAGGTAGAGGAAGCCGGCGACTTTCTCGCCATCCGTCAGGCGCAGCAGCGCCAGCGCCTCCTCGTCAAAAGCGTACCAGTCGGTGATCCAGTTGGCGCCGAAGCCCATGGCCGAGGCCGCCAGAAGCATCTGTGCGCAGACCGCGCCGGCGCTCATCACCTGTTCCCATTCCGGGATCTTGCCAGCCTTGGGGCTCGAGACGACCACGACCGCCAGGGGCGGGGTCTTCAGCTTGGCGAGCGCCGCCGTCTTCTTGATCGTGTCGTCACGGCTTTGGGCCAGAGCCTCAAGCTTGCCCGCATAGGCGGCCTTCGCCTCGCCGCGCAGCAGGATGAAGCGCCAGGGGGCCAGCTTGCCGTGGTCGGGCACGCGGGCGCTTAAAGTGAGTATGTCGGCCAGTTGACCGGCGTCCGGGGCCGGTTCAGTCAGGCTCACCGCCGATGCCGAGCGTCGCCGCGCCAGGAAATCCAGAACGGCGGGCGAAGCTTTGATCGGCAGGGGTTCGCCGAATTCTGGGGCGGGCGGGATGGAATGTCGCAAGACGGCCTCGGGCAAAAACGGTTAAGCGCGATGCATGACCTATGGCCGCGCTGTCGCGCAAACAAGGCGCAGTTGAGAACATGTCGCAAAAACCCGCCTGGCTTCGCGCTCACGGCAAACCCTGGGTGAGCAACAGCGAGAAGGTGGTCTACGAAAACCCCTGGCTGGCGGTGCGCGAGCACGACGCGACGTCTCCCACCGGCCGCTCGGCGCGCTATGGCGTGGTGAGTTTCAAGACCATAGCCACCGCCGTGGTCCCCCTGCATGAGGACGGCACCGTCACCCTGGTGGGGCAAAACCGTTTCGCCCATCGTGACTATTCCTGGGAGATTCCCGAGGGCGGCGCGCCTCGGGGCGAGGATCCGCTGGCCGGCGCCAAGCGCGAACTGCGTGAGGAGACGGGCCTGATCGCCAAGGACTGGACGCTGATCCTCAACACCCAGCTTTCCAACTCCGTCACCGACGAGGTCGCCTTCGGCTATCTCGCCACCGGTCTGACCGCTGGCAGGGCCGCCCCGGACGAGACGGAGGATCTGGCCATCGCCCGGGTCCCGTTCCGTCAGGCTCTGGACGCCGCCGTGGCGGGGCACATGCCCGACATGCTCACACTGGCGATGCTCCTGCGGGTCCACCATATGGCCGTGCAGGGAGAGCTGCCGCACGGCCTGGCGCGACTTGTGCTAGGCTAGGCGGCGAGAGGGAGAGCCATGGCCAAACATCTGGAAGTCGTCGAGCCCGCCGCCGCGCCGCCCGTTTGGGCCGCCCTGCGCGCCGAGGCGCAGCGCGCCGCCCAGGCCGAGCCGGCCCTGGCCTCGCTGCTGAACGCGGTGATCCTCTCGCACGCCGATCTCGGAGCGGCCCTGTCCTACCAGATCGCCCGCAAGGTCGGTGACCAGGAGCTGCGGGCCATGAGCGCCCGTGAAGTGGCCGAAGAGGCCTTTCGCACCGACCCGTCCCTGATCGCCGCCGCCGAGGCGGACCTGAAGGCGGTGTTCGAGCGCGATCCCGCCTGCAAGGGCTACGTCCAGCCGTTCCTGTTCTTCAAGGGCTTCCTTGCCCTGCAGACCCACCGGGTCAGCCACTGGCTGTGGAGCCAGGGGCGCGAGACCATGGCCTGGTACATGCAAAGCCGGGTCAGCGAGCTCTTCCAGATCGACATCAACCCCGCCGCCCGCATCGGCGCCGGCGTTTTCATGGACCATGGCACCGGCATCGTCATCGGCGAGACGGCGGTGGTCGGCGACGACGTCTCCATGCTGCACGGGGTGACCCTGGGCGGCACCGGGGCCGAGCGCGGCGACCGTCACCCCAAGATCGGCAAGGGCGTCCTGCTGGGCGCGGGGGCCAAGGTGCTGGGCAACATCACCATCGGCGACTACGCCAAGATCGCTTCCGGCTCGGTGGTGCTCAAACCCGTGCCGGCGCACTGCACCGCCGCCGGAGTTCCGGCCCGCCTGGTCAACTGCCCCTCCTGCGAGGAGCCGGCCAGGACCATGGACCACACCCTGGCCGACGCGGTTTACGACTACTCGATCTAGCCGCCACAGCTTTGAGCGACGGCGTGGGCCTCGGTCCGCGCCTCGCTCGGCCGGGTGCTCAATCCATAGATCACCGCCCCCCAGATGAGGGCGACCGCTAGAACCTCGTTCAGGGTCAGGCGACGGCTTGTCTTTGCTGTCTGGTTCATCGGCCAGTCTGATGCCGCCGTTGCCGTCCGCGCACAAACGACTTATCAGCAGCCATCTGTGAGGTTTTCGCACAATGGCCCGCCGACCGCTCCCGCCCCTCAACGCCCTGCGCGCCTTCGAGGCGTTTGGACGTCACGGCCGGATGACCACGGCGGCCGACGAGCTGTTCGTGACCCATGGCGCGGTCAGCCGTCAGGTCCGCAGCCTTGAGGATCAGTTGGGCGTGCGTCTCACAGAAGGCCCCAAGAATCGCCTGCGCCTCACCGAGCCGGGCCTGAAGCTGGCCCAAGCGCTCACCCAGGCCTTCGATCTGGTGGAGCAGGGCCTGCCCAAGCGGCCTGACGTGGTCGAAGGCCTGCGGGTCACGGTGCAGCCGACCTTCGCCATGAAGTGGCTGATCCCGCGCCTGCCGGACTTCGTCGATGCACACCCGAACGTGCCCGTGAGCCTCCACGAGACCAACGGTCCGGTGGATTTCGCGGACACCGATCTCGCGATCCGGCTGGGCGCGGCCGGCACGGGCATTCCGGCGGGCGCCGAGGCGACGCCGTTCATGCAGCACTATCAGGGGCCGGTCATGGCGCCGGGCCTGCTGAAGGAGGCCGCGTCGGTGGAGGCGGTGGCCGCCTTGCCGCGCCTGCACACCAAGACCTTCCTGCCGGCGTGGTCCGAATGGGAGCTGCGCACGGGAATCACCCTGCCGCGACCGCCCGTGGATCGGGAGTTCGATCACTACTTCTACATGCTGGAGGCCGCCGCCGCCGGCCTCGGCGTCGCCATGGGGCCGTGGGGCTTCGTGCAGCGCGATCTGGCCATCGGCCGGCTGGTCGCTCCGCTGGGATTTGTCGACGGCGAAGCGCAGATCACCGCCATCACGCCGCGCGGCGGCCTGACCCGTCCCGTGCGTTTGTTTCGCGACTGGCTGGTGGCTCAAGGAGCCGCGACGCCCGCTCCGCCCACAGGTGATGTGCTTTAGCGGGTTGCGGCTTCGGCTCAGGCCGTTAGGTTCGCGCCCAAGCGCCACGGCGCAGAGCAACCAAGGAGCCACCCCCGTGGACGACAAGGACATCGCCCGGATCGAAGCGCACATGAAGCGCACTTTCGGCAACCCGCACATCGCGCTGAAGGCCCGTCCCAAGCAAAAGGACAGCGCCGAGGTCGAACTGAAGGGCGAGTTCATCGGCGTCATCTACGAAGATGAGGACGAAGACGGCTCCTTCACCTTCCAGATGGCGATCCTGGCCGAAGACCTCGACTAGGCCGGCTTCAAGACAGGCCGCCGGATCGAAAGCGATGCGGCGGCCGCGATCATGCCGGCGGCGCCGGCCATGACGAAGGCCTCAAGATAGCGCCCCTGGGCCGCGCGCAGCACGCCCGCTCCGATGGCGGCCGTCGCCGCCCCGATCTGATGACCGGCCGCGATCCAGCCGAACACGATCGGCCCGTCACGATCCCCGAACGCCTCATTGGCCAGCCGCAAGGTCGGCGGCACCGTCGCGATCCAGTCCAGCCCGTAGAAGATCGCGAAGACGCTCAGCGACACGATCGAGAAGTCCGAAAAGGGCAGGTAGATCAGGCTGAGCCCGCGCAGGGCGTAATAGGCGAACAGCAGCTTGCGCGGGTCGTACCGGTCCGTGGCCCAGCCCGACAGGGTCGTGCCCACCAGATCGAACAGGCCCATCAGCGCCATCAGGCCCGCAGCCTGCACCGGTGCCATGCCCCGGTCGGCGCATAGGGCGATCATGTGAGTGCCCACCAGGCCGTTGGTGGTCAGGCCGCAGATGAAGAAACCCACGAACAGCAGCCAGAAGGTCCGGGTCCTGGACGCCCGGAACAGGGCGTCGAAGGCGTAGCCCAGGGCCTTGCCGGCGGGAATCGCCTCGGGCTCCATGTAGTCTTCACCCGCGCCATAGGGCTTCAGCCCCACACTTGACGGGCGGTCAGGCACAAGCAGCGCCGCCAGGGGCACGAGCAGGGCCATAACCGCCGCGATGCCGATCACGACCGGACGCCAGCCGCCTTGCTGGGTCACCCACGCCATCAGCGGCAGGAAGAGCAGGGTGCCCGTCGCCGTGCTGGCGGTCAGCAGGCCGGTCATCAGACCGCGCCTGGTGACGAACCAGCGGTTCACCACGGTGGCGCCCAGCACCATGGCCACCGCCCCGCTGCCCAGGCCGCTGATCACGCCCCAGGTCGCCACATAGTGCCAGGGCTCGGTCATGAAGGCGGAGGCGCCGGTGGACAGGGCCATGATCGAAAGGGCGATGACCACCACGCGCCTGAGGCCGAAGCTCGACATCAGCGCCGCAGCGAACGGCCCGGTCATGCCGTAGAGGAAAATTCCGATCCCGGCGGCCAGGGAGATCGTGCCCCGGTTCCAGCCGAACGCGTCCTCCAGCGGCTTCATCAGCACCCCGGGCGCCGAGCGCAGGGCGGCGGCCGACAGCAGCGACAGGAAGATCACGCCAGCGACGACGAAGGCGTAGTTCTGGCCAAGGGCCCTGGGAAGGCGTAGGGTCATGTAACCGATCGGTACGTTGCTTTCGAGCATAAGCGTACCGATCGGTTACATTGTCAAGTGAAGCTGATGTCCGACACCGTCCAGATCCCCTCTAAGCCCGAAGACGCCGCGCCGCGCCGCGCCGGCGACAAGGTCCTCGACGCCGCCGAATCCCTTTTCTACGCCCAAGGCATCCGCGCCGTTGGGGTGGAGGAGATCGTCAATGTGGCGGGGGTGGGAAAGCCCAGCCTCTATCGCGCCTTCGGCTCCAAGGACGAACTGACCGCCGCGGTGCTGCAGCGTCAGGAGGGCGGGTTCTGGAGCCGTCTGGACGCGGCGGTCGCCGCGCATCCCGATGATCCGCGCGCCGCGATCACCGCCTATTTCCATGGCGCCGCCGAGCGATCGAAGCAGCCCGACTATCGCGGCTGCGCCCATTCCAACGCGGCGGTGGAGTACCCGCAGGCAAGTCTGGTGCGGGCGGAGGCCCTTGGCTTCAAGCGCCGCCAGCGCGAGCGGCTCACCACCATGGCGCGCGCCATGGGGGCGGCTGATCCGCAAGCCCTGGCGGACGAGCTGTTGCTCTTGCTGGAAGGCGTCTATGTGACCCGTCAGGTCCACGGGCCCGACGGCCCGGCGCAACGGGCCGGGGAGGCCGCCGAGGCGCTCATCGCGAGACATCTGGGAGCGTAATTGACAATCCTCCCCCTAGGGAGGTGTCCTGAAAGGACGGAGGGGGCCTGCTGAGTCAGCAAGCCCCCTCCACCGCTTCGCGGTTCCCCTCCCCCAGCGGGGGGATCTAAGGCCTCAGGTCAGGACGCCGAGCATCTCGGCCACCAGCGGGTGGCGGACGATGTCGCGCTCGGCCAGGCGGACGACAGCGATGTTGTCCACCGGGTCGAACTTCTCGGCCACTTCCGCCAGGCCCGAGACCCCGGGCAGCAGGTCCGACTGGTGCGGATCGCCGGTGACCACCATGGTCGAGTGCCAGCCCAGGCGGGTCAGCAGCATCTTCAGCTGCACGTAGGTGCAGTTCTGGGCCTCGTCGATGACCACGAAGGCGTTGTTCAGCGTGCGGCCGCGCATGTAGCCCACCGGGGCGATCTCGATGGCGCCTTCGGCCATCAGGGCCCGGACCCGCTTCATGGACAGGCGGTCCGACAGGGCGTCGTAGAGCGGCCGCAGATAGGGGGCCAGCTTGTCCTCCATGTCGCCGGGCAGGAAGCCGATGGATTCGCCGGCCTCCACCGCCGGGCGCGACAGGACGATGCGGCCGACCTTGCCGGCCTCCAGGGCCTCGACCGCCTTGGCGATGGCCAGGTAGGTCTTGCCGGTGCCCGCCGGGCCAAGCGCCATGACCAGGTTCTTGCTGTCGATCGCCTCTATCAGCTGCGCCTGGCCGACGGACTTTGGTTTTATTGTTTTTACGTACCCCTGCTCTCGATCATCCCCACGCCCGCCCTGATTGACCGGCGACCAGCCGCCGCGATCCACCGGCAAGCGGCGAACCTTCCCGTCGTCCTCGAACTGCGCAGAATCGAAAGCGCCTTCGCGCACCATCCGCTTCAGAGCACGCTTGGTCATCAAAGCCTCCGTTGGGGCATGAAAAAAGGACGCGTCCGCATGGATGCGCCCTTGGGGTGGTCAGTGGGGAGGGATGAGACAGAGGGGCGAGCAGGGCCCGGCGGTCCGTAGACGCTTCCGACAGAAGGCGGTTCCAAACCCCGCCAGGGACCCATACGCGACACCCGAAACTCCGTCTCAAGGAGACCACGGACGGACAGTCGCCCGTGGCGGGATCAGAGAAGTTTTCCACCTCTCGAATCGCCTCACTAGAATGAGGGTAACGTGGTTTCCGATCCATTAAGCAAGCGCGACGCTTAAATTAAGAAGGCGTGTCATATGAGTGTCTACAAGCTGGGCGCCGTCGCTCCGACCCTTCCGCCCGCAGGCGAATACTGGATCGCCCCCAATGCAAGCGTGATGGGCAACGTCGTCCTCAAGAAAAACGCCAGCATCTGGTTCGGCGCCATCCTGCGTGGTGACAATGATCCCATAACGATCGGCGAGAACAGCAACATCCAGGACGGTTCTGTACTCCATACCGATCTTGGCGTTCCGCTGACCATCGGGGCCAACTGCACCATCGGCCATATGGTCATGCTTCATGGATGCACCATCGGCGACAACAGCCTGATCGGCATCGGGGCCATTGTCCTCAACGGCGCGAGGATCGGCCGCAATTGTCTCATCGGCGCCGGGGCCCTGATTCCGGAGGGCAAGGAGATTGCCGACAACTCCTTGGTGATGGGCGCCCCGGGCAAGGTGATCCGCGAGGTCAGCGAGCACCAGAGCCAGATCCTCACCGGGTCGGCCCTTCACTACGTGGAGAACTGGAAGCGCTACGCCCGCGAGATGACCCCGGTCTGAGCCGACCCGATGTGAGCGGACGGCACAGCGGTGTGAGGGAACATCGTTTTCCATGTCGCGCGACGCGGGCCATACGACCGCGCACCTTTTCAACAGGAGCGCCCCATGTCCCTGACCCTCGTCCTCGGCAACAAGAACTACTCGTCCTGGTCCATGCGCGCCTGGCTGCTGCTGAAGACCGTCGGCGCGGCTTTCGACGAGGTGATGATCCCGATCTATTCCGACGGCGCCCGCGATCAGGTCCGCGCCCTCGGCGGCCAGACCGGCATGGTGCCGATGCTGAAGGACGGCGATTTGGCCGTCTGGGACACCCTGGCCATCTTTGAGTATGTGGCCGAGCGCTTCGGCGGTGTCTGGCCGACCGACCCCGCCGACCGCGCCCGGGCCCGCAGCTACGCGGCCGAGGTGCACGCCGGCTTCAACGACCTGCGCGCCGCCATGCCCTGCAACACCCGCGCCCGAAACCGCAGGGCGGTGATCACTCACGCGGTCGAGGCTGACATTCAACGCGTGCTGGAGATCTGGGAGACCGCCGGCCGCCGCGACGCGCCGTGGCTGTTCGGCGACTTCGGCGCCGCCGACATGATGTTCGCCCCCATCGCCACGCGCTTCCAGAGCTTCGGCTACGAACTGACCGGCCGCCCGCTGGCTTATCAGCAGGCGCTGCTGAGCCATCCGCTGATGCTCGAATGGCTCGCGGCGGGCGAGGCCGAGACCGACGTGATAGAGGCGTCGGAGATTGGTCGCGGCTAGAGGCGCGGGCGCACAATCCACGCTTCCGCAACGGCGCCCTTGCCACCGCACCGCACACGCCCTCAATCTTCAACCTAACAACGATAAGTTAGGGAGGCGGCGGTCATGGCCGGACGCTACGACTACATCATCATCGGGGCGGGCTCCGCCGGCTGCGTGCTGGCCGCGCGTCTGACGGAAGATCCCGACACCAGGGTCCTGCTGCTGGAGGCGGGCGGCAAGGACAGCTCGCTTCTGGTGAAGATGCCCGCCGGCGTGGGCGAGTTGATAAAGGCCAAGGGCGACTACAACTGGGGCTTCTGGACCGAGCCGGAGCCGCATCTGAACGACCGCCGCCTGTGGTGGCCGCGCGGCAAGGGCCTGGGCGGTTCGTCCTCGATCAACGGAATGATCTACATCCGCGGCCATGCGCGCGATTACGACCAGTGGCGTCAGATGGGCCTGGCGGGCTGGTCCTATTCGGAGGTGCTGCCCTACTTCAAGAAGTCGGAGTGCTTCGAAAACGGCGGCTGCGACTATCACGGCGGGGAGGGGCCGCTGAAGGTCTCGCGCGGCAAGTCGCCCAATCCGATCTATTCCAGCGTCATCGAGGCGGGCCGCCAGGCGGGCCATCCGGTGACCAGCGACTTCAACGGCCATCAGCAGGAGGGCTGGGGCCCTTACGACCTGACCATCCATGACGGCCAGCGGTGGAGCGCCTCGGCCGGCTATCTGCGCCCGGCCCTGAAGCGCCCGAACCTGACCATCGAGACCGCCGCGCGCACCACGAAGATCCGCGTCGAGAACGGCCGCGCGGTCGGCGTAGACTATGTCCAGGGAAAGAACGCGGAAGCCAGGACCGCCTATGCCGACGCCGAGGTGCTGCTTTGCGCCGGGGCGGTGCAGTCGCCGCAGATTCTCCAGCTGTCGGGAATCGGCGATCCGGCCGAAATGGCGAGGCACGGGATCGCCACGGTCCATGAGTCGAAGGGCGTCGGCGCCAACCTCCAGGACCATCTGGATGTCTGCCTCAGCTGGGACGTCACCCAGCCAATCACCGCCTACTCTTATAACAAGGGGCTGAAGAAGCTGGCGACCGGCCTGAACTACATGCTGTTCGGCCAGGGCTTCGGGCGGCAGAACTTCCTGGAATCGGGCGCCTTCCTCAAATCGCGCCCCGAGCTTGATCGCCCTGACCTGCAAATCCATGTGGTCCTCGCCATCATGCAGGATCACGGCAAGGTGCAGGTGGAGAAGGACGGCTTCACCCAGCACGTCTGTCAGCTTCGCCCCGAAAGCCGCGGCCGCATCGGCCTGACCTCCGCCGACCCGCTGGCCGACCCGGCCATATTCGCCAACTATCTCGCCACCGAGGAAGACCGCCGGGCCATGCGCGAGGGGGTGAAGATCGCCCGCGACGTGGCCGCCCAGGCCGCCCTCGATCCCTATCGCGGCGCCGAACACGCGCCGGGCGCGGATGTGAAGAGCGACGCGGATATCGACGACTGGATCCGCCGCAGCGCGGAGACGATCTATCATCCAGTCGGCACCTGCCGCATGGGCGTGGCCGGCGACGCCATGGCGGTGGTCGACGATCAGCTGCGCGTGCAGGGAATCGCCGGGCTTCGCGTCATCGACGCCTCGGTCATGCCGAATCTGGTCGGGGGCAACACCAACGCCCCCACGATCATGATCGCGGAGAAGGCCGCCGATCTGCTGCGCGGCCGCCCGATGCTGGCTCCGCTCGATGTCCCGGTGTTCGGCGACGAACGGATGGCCGCCGCCTGACGTTATGAGTCGAATCCCCCTGTACGGAGTCTCCTGATGCGCAAACGTCCCCTCGGCCGTTCAGGCCTGTCCATTGCGCCGCTGATGTTCGGCGGCAACGTGTTCGGCTGGACGGCGGACGAGGCGACGTCTTTCGCCTTGCTGGACGCCTTCGTGGATGGGGGATTCGACGCCATCGACACCGCCGACGTCTATTCGGCCTGGGTTCCCGGCCATGTGGGCGGCGAGTCGGAGATGATCATCGGCAAGTGGCTGAAGAATCGCGGCCGCCGCGACGACGTGATCATCGCCACCAAGGTCGCCAAGTGGCCCAAACACCCCGGCCTGTCCGCCGCCAACATCATCGCGGCGGCGGAAGGATCGCTTCAGCGGCTCCAGACCGACGTCATCGACCTCTACCAATCGCATGAGGATGATGAGGCCACGCCCATCGACGAGACGCTGGAGGCCTATGACCGCCTGATCAAGGCGGGAAAGGTGCGGGCGATCGGCGCATCCAACTTCACCGCCCCGCGCCTGACCGAGTCGCTGAAGGTGGCCGGCGACAAGGGACTGCCGCGCTACGAGACCCTTCAGCCTGGCTACAATCTCTATGACCGTTCGGAATTCGAGTCAGGGCTGGAGGTCGCGGCCCTGGAAAACCAGATCGGCGTCATCTGCTACTACGGCCTGGCCAGCGGCTTTCTGACCGGCAAGTACCGGGCGGAAGAGGACCTGGGCAAGAGCCCGCGCGGACGTGGTGTGAAGAAGTACCTCGATGCGCGAGGCCTGCGGATTCTGGACGCCCTGGATTCGGTTTCGGCCGAGCTGGGCGCGACTCAGGCCCAGGTGGCCCTGGCCTGGCTGATGGCCCGCCCGTCGATCACCGCTCCGATCGCCAGCGCGACCAGCGTCGGGCAATTGAATGACCTGATGGGCGCGGCGCGGCTCTCCCTCTCCGCCGAACAGGTTCTGCGGCTGGATACGGCGAGCGCGCTCTAGGCGATCCGCCGCCCGTCCAGCGTCGCCAGGCGCAGGGCGGGCGAGGCCGCCACCGCCGGATCGGCCCAGTGGATCGAGTGCATGACCATGGCCTCGACCACTTCATCGTTGTTCCGCTGCAGCGGCGCCGTCGGCTGATAGAGGCCGAGATACCGGTCGACCTCGCCGTCAGGCCCAGCCATGGGCGCCAGCAGCACCTCCATGCTGGCGGCCGGCATGCCTTCGGCGGTCAGTTCCGTGGTGATGACCACGGGCTCGGCCACGCGGCGGATCGATTCCAACGCGGCCTGGATCTTGGGACGATCGGCCACCGACCACAGGCGCAGGCCATTCTTGCCGTTCAGCCCGCCGCCGTGGACAGAATTGAGAAATCCCCCGGCCAGCCGGAAGGGATAGAGTCCAGGACCATGGC
This sequence comes from Caulobacter segnis, assembly GCF_029543125.1. GTDB lineage: Bacteria > Pseudomonadota > Alphaproteobacteria > Caulobacterales > Caulobacteraceae > Caulobacter > Caulobacter segnis_D. Next base: position 255,862 of record NZ_JARQWW010000004.1, on the reverse strand, counting down.
GTCCGAGGATGAACACCTGCGGCAGCAGCTTGGCGAAGTTCGCCGGATCGATGTCGCGGCGGGACGGCGCGGTCGAATCGACCCGCGCGGTGGTCCAGCAATCGATCAGCTTCTGCGTGCCGGGATGAAACATCGCATGGCTCCTGCGCGGCCTTCCGCGACCGCACAGGGCTTGCTTGCGAATCCCGGGCCAGGGGTGACCTGTCCCATTCCGGCACAAAAGCGGCTATTTCTCCGGAACGATCACCAGCTTCCAGGCGCGGTCGTCGCCCAGGAAGCTCTGCGCCGCCTTCTGCACGTCCTGCGGCGACACGCGCTCGACGCCCGCCTGGACCGAACGGGTTGCATCGAGCCGTCGCGGATCGGTCTGGGCGCCGGAAAGCTGGCCGACCCAGTACTCGTTGGTCACCCGCGCCTTCTCCAGGCCTTCCAGCCGGGGCTTCTTGGCCCGGGCGAGCTCATCATCGCTCGGCGGCTTGGCGCGCAGGTCGGCGGCGATTTCGGACACTGTCTTGAACACTGAATCCAGAGTGGCCGGCGGCGCCTCGACACTGACGGCCACATAGCCAAAGTCGGTCCACACGAACGAAGCGGTCGAACCGGCGGATGGCGAGTAGGTCGCGCCCTGCTTCTCCCGCAGCTCGTCCTGCAGGCGCAGGCGGAAGACATCGGCCAGGATGGTGATGTTCCGCGCCTGTTGCGGGTTGGCGAAGAAGTCGTCCGTCTGCCAGGCGATATAGGCCATCCCCTGGTCCTCGCGGCCCTTGTGCGTCAGGCGCACCGGCGTCGCCGTCGGCTTGGGGAAGGCGGTGACGCGCGCCTCGGGCCCCGGCGTCCCGGTCTCCATCCGGGCGGGCAGGGCGCCGAAGGTCTCGGCCACCGCCTGGGTCGCCTTCTCCACGGTGATGTCGCCGACGATGATCACCTCGATCTGCCCGGTGGAGAGCGGCGCCAGCTGGGTCTTCAGGTCCTCGATCTTCGCCGCCGCCATCTCCTGTCGGCTTGGGAAGGTGAAGCGCCGGTCGCCGCTGCGCAGCAGGCCGGAGAGATCACGGGCCAGCACGCCGTTGTCGGTGGCTTCGTACTGGTCGTGCAGGGTCTGGCCGAAGGTCTTGATCCGCTGGAAAGCCTCCGGCCGCCAGCCGGGCTCGGTGGCGTAGGCGGCCAGGACCTGCAGTTCGGTGGACAGATCAGCCGTCCGCGTGCCGCCGCTCAGGGTGAAGGCGTCCTCCTCGGTGCCCAGTTGCGCGCCCCAGACCTTGTCGGCCAGCACACGCTCCATGTCCTGGGCGTTGATCTTGGCCAGGCCGCCCTCGGCGAAGGACGAGCCGGCCCAACCGGCGCTCTGCCGGTCGGACGGCAGGCCCAGATAGCCGTCGCCGATCCGCACCTTCACCAGCACCTGGTCGTCGCGGAACTTCGTCGGCTTCACCGTCAGGCGCACGCCGTTGGTGAAACGGATGAAAGTCGCGTCCAGATCGGTGACATCCTTCTGTTCGGCCACCGTCCCAGGCGTGCCGAAACTCAGATAGGGCCACTCGATGGAGGCGTTGGCGGCCTGGGGCGTCACCTCGACCTTGCGGGCCGAGGCCAGTTCATCGGCCAGAGCCTTGTCGCCGCCCTGCACGGGCGAGCCGGTGGACAGGATCGCCACCGGACCGGAGCCCTCGAACGCCTTCTTCATGGCGTCCGACACGGTTTCGGCCTTCAGGTCCTTCACCGCCGTGTTGAACCACGCCAGGTCCTGGGCGGGACTGGTCACCACTTCATGGTCGTCCAGGCTGCCCACGATGATGTTGGCCAGGACCGGCGTACGCTGGGTCGCCGCGCCGGCGACCCGCGCCTCCAGTCCGGTGCGGATCTCGGCGATCTCCCGGTCCAGCTCGTCCTGGCGCACGCCGTACCTGGCGATGCGCCGCTGCTCCAGGTCAATGGCCGCCAGGGCCTGACGCCATCCCGTGGGCTCGGCCGTGGCGCTGATGGTCGTGGCCCTGGCAGCATGGAACTGGTCGAACGCGAACGCGCCGGCGGCGATGAACTGCGGGTCCGACCCGCGGCTGAGCGCGCTGAAGCGGCGGTTCAGGACCGCGAAGCCCAGGCGTTCGATCAGGTCGCGCTTGCGAACGGCGCTGGTGTCCGGCGCCAGGTCCGGCGGGCTCAGCCACGAAACCTGCAAGGAGGTCGCCGCGCCGGGCTGGACGATCACCTTGGTGTCGACGCCGCGCTTGGCGACAGCGCCAAGGTCCGGATCCGCGCCGGCGGGCCCCACGCCCTGCCAGTCCGAGAAGCGGGCCTTGATCTTCGCCTCCATGGCGTCGACGTCGAAGTCGCCGACCACCACGAGCACCGCCCGTTCTGGGCGATAGAAGCGCTGGTAATAGTCCACCAGCTGCTCGCGGGGCGCGGTCTTGATCACATCGACCTTGCCGATCGGCAGGCGCTCCGGCGGGCGCTGTCCCTTCAGCAGGAAGGCGGTGCCTTCCTTGAAGACGCGATAGGCGGGCGTGTCGCGGTCGCGCTCCTCCGACAGGATGACCCCGCGCTCGCGATCCACCGCCTCACCCGAGATGGTCAGTTCGCTGGCCACGTCGCGCATCAGGTCGAGGCTGACCTTCACCGTCTCATCGTCGGTCTTGGGCAGGTCGAGCTTGTAGATCGTCTCGTTCCAGGAGGTGGACGCATTGGTGTCCGCTCCAAAGGCCAGGCCGTGGCGCTCCAGGATCTTGATCATCTCGCCTTCGGGCACGGTCTTGGAGCCGTTGAAGGCCATGTGCTCCAGGAAGTGAGCGAGGCCCTGCTGAGCTTCGGTCTCCATCAGCGAGCCCGCGTCGAAGCGCAGGCGGATCGAGGCCTGGCCCGGCGGGGTGGCGTTGCGCCGGATCGCGTAGCGCATGCCGTTGGGCAGGGAGCCGAAGCGGATCGACGGGTCGGCCGCGATGTCGGAGGCCGCCTGCGGCCACTGGCCGGGCCTGGGCGCCGCCTGAACCGCCGCGGCCTTGTCGCCGCCAAGGAAGGGAAGGGCCGATGCGCCGCCGACAGCGGAGATCGAAAGGGCGAGGACGGAGGCCGTGATCAGGAGCGGCCGGGACGTGCGCAGCATAAGTCGCCTGGGCATTTGTAGGGGCGCGCACCTTCGCTGTCGGATGCGGCGCAAGCAAGGCGTCGTTTGGGCTTCGATTTGCGTGGCCTACCCGCGCGTGATCGCCCATATGAAGCGTGATGTACGAGATTAACGATCCCGCGCCTCCGCCGCGCGAGCCCGCGTTCAACGCTCCATGGCCGGCCTTGATGCTGACCGTGGCGATCCTCGGCAGCTATCCGTTGCAGAGCCGCCTGCTCGATGATGCGGGGGTCTACGCTCT
>NZ_JARQWW010000004.1:245000-247500 GCF_029543125.1 Caulobacter segnis | reverse complement strand
CCGTGCAAGCTTAAGCCGTTAGGTGTAGGCGCAGCGAAAGCGAGTCTGAATAGGGCGAATAAGTACGTCGCATGACGACCCGAAACCAGGTGATCTATCCATGAGCAGGTTGAAGGTAAGGTAACACTTACTGGAGGACCGAACCCGTGAATGTTGAAAAATTCTGGGATGACTTGTGGATAGGGGTGAAAGGCCAATCAAACCTGGACATAGCTGGTTCTCCGCGAAAACTATTTAGGTAGTGCCTCAGACGAATTCCTCGGGGGGTAGAGCACTGGATGGATGCGGGCGGCGCGAGCTGTACCAATTCTAACCAAACTCCGAATACCCGAGAGAACTATCTGGGAGACACACGGCGGGTGCTAACGTCCGTCGTGAAAAGGGAAACAACCCTAACCATCATCTAAGGCCCCCAAGTCACGGCTAAGTGGGAAACGATGTGGGATTGCTTTGACAACCAGGATGTTGGCTTAGAAGCAGCCATCATTTAAAGAAAGCGTAACAGCTCACTGGTCAAGCGATCCTGCGCGGAAAATGTAACGGGGCTCAAGCCGTGCGCCGAAGGTATGGGTTTGCAGTTTACTGCAAGCGGTAGCGGAGCGTTCCGTAAGCCTGTGAAGGCAAGGCGTGAGCCTTGCTGGAGGTATCGGAAGTGAGAATGCTGACATGAGTAGCGATAAAGAGGGTGAGAGACCCTCTCGCCGAAAGACCAAGGGTTCCTGCGTAAAGCTAATCTGCGCAGGGTTAGCCGGCCCCTAAGGCGAGGCCGAAAGGCGTAGTCGATGGGAACCAGGTGAATATTCCTGGGCCAGTTGGAAGTGACGGATGACGTAACTTGTCTGGGCTTATTGGATTGCTCCAGGCAGGGAAGTTGTCCCTGGAAATAACTCCAACAGAGACCGTACCCGAAACCGACACAGGTGGTCAGGTAGAGTATACCAAGGCGCTTGAGAGAACTATGCTGAAGGAACTCGGCAAATTGCACGCGTAACTTCGGGATAAGCGTGACTCTCTATTGGGCAACCAGCAGAGAGTGGCACAAGCCAGGGGGTAGCGACTGTTTATCAAAAACACAGGGCTCTGCGAAGCCGCAAGGCGACGTATAGGGTCTGACGCCTGCCCGGTGCCGGAAGGTTAAAAGGAGGGGTGCAAGCTCCGAATTGAAGCCCCGGTAAACGGCGGCCGTAACTATAACGGTCCTAAGGTAGCGAAATTCCTTGTCGGGTAAGTTCCGACCTGCACGAATGGCGTAACGACTTCCCCACTGTCTCCAGCATAGGCTCAGCGAAATTGAATTCCCCGTGAAGATGCGGGGTTCCCGCGGTCAGACGGAAAGACCCTATGAACCTTTACTGCAGCTTCGCCTTGGCGTTAGCAGCAACATGTGTAGGATAGGTGGGAGGCTATGAAACCGGGGCGCCAGTTCCGGCGGAGCCATCCTTGAAATACCACCCTTATTGTTGCTGACGTCTAACCGCGGCCCGTTATCCGGGTCCGGGACATGGCGTGGCGGGCAGTTTGACTGGGGCGGTCGCCTCCCAAAGTGTAACGGAGGCGCGCGATGGTGGGCTCAGACCGGTCGGAAATCGGTCGTCGAGTGCAATGGCATAAGCCCGCCTGACTGCGAGACTGACAAGTCGAGCAGAGACGAAAGTCGGCCATAGTGATCCGGTGGTCCTGCGTGGAAGGGCCATCGCTCAACGGATAAAAGGTACTCTAGGGATAACAGGCTGATTTTGCCCAAGAGTCCATATCGACGGCAAAGTTTGGCACCTCGATGTCGGCTCATCACATCCTGGGGCTGGAGCAGGTCCCAAGGGTTCGGCTGTTCGCCGATTAAAGTGGTACGTGAGCTGGGTTCAGAACGTCGTGAGACAGTTTGGTCCCTATCTGCCGTGGGTGTACGAAGCTTGAGAGGATCTGTCCCTAGTACGAGAGGACCGGGATGGACACACCTCTGGTGGACCTGTCGTGGCGCCAGCCGCGCAGCAGGGTAGCTAAGTGTGGAATAGATAACCGCTGAAAGCATCTAAGCGGGAAACTAGCCTCAAAACAAGGCTTCGCCGAGAGCCGTAGTAGACCACTACGTTGATAGGCCGGGTGTGGAAGCGTGGTGACACGTGTAGCTTACCGGTACTAATAGCTCGATCGGCTTGATCGTTCTTCAGTCAAACTCATGACTGTGCGCTCATACACTTCATTCAATGATGTCTTCGCATCTTCTCCGCTGACCTGGTGGCTATGCCGGGGGTTCCCCACCCGATCCCATTCCGAACTCGGTCGTTAAGTCCCCCAGGGCCAATGGTACTTCGTCTTAAGGCGCGGGAGAGTAGGTCGCCGCCAGGTCCGCCGAGAAGATGCACTATCTCAGATCCATATCCTTCCTTTCCGATCTCTATTACCGGCTTTGCCGCGGGGTGGAGCAGCCCGGTAGCTCGTCAGGCTCATAACCTGAAGGTCACAGGTTCAAATCCTGTCCCCGCACCCAAGATCAGCGCCG
>NZ_JARQWW010000004.1:0-240000 GCF_029543125.1 Caulobacter segnis | reverse complement strand
GGCGGAGCCATCCTTGAAATACCACCCTTATTGTTGCTGACGTCTAACCGCGGCCCGTTATCCGGGTCCGGGACATGGCGTGGCGGGCAGTTTGACTGGGGCGGTCGCCTCCCAAAGTGTAACGGAGGCGCGCGATGGTGGGCTCAGACCGGTCGGAAATCGGTCGTCGAGTGCAATGGCATAAGCCCGCCTGACTGCGAGACTGACAAGTCGAGCAGAGACGAAAGTCGGCCATAGTGATCCGGTGGTCCTGCGTGGAAGGGCCATCGCTCAACGGATAAAAGGTACTCTAGGGATAACAGGCTGATTTTGCCCAAGAGTCCATATCGACGGCAAAGTTTGGCACCTCGATGTCGGCTCATCACATCCTGGGGCTGGAGCAGGTCCCAAGGGTTCGGCTGTTCGCCGATTAAAGTGGTACGTGAGCTGGGTTCAGAACGTCGTGAGACAGTTTGGTCCCTATCTGCCGTGGGTGTACGAAGCTTGAGAGGATCTGTCCCTAGTACGAGAGGACCGGGATGGACACACCTCTGGTGGACCTGTCGTGGCGCCAGCCGCGCAGCAGGGTAGCTAAGTGTGGAATAGATAACCGCTGAAAGCATCTAAGCGGGAAACTAGCCTCAAAACAAGGCTTCGCCGAGAGCCGTAGTAGACCACTACGTTGATAGGCCGGGTGTGGAAGCGTGGTGACACGTGTAGCTTACCGGTACTAATAGCTCGATCGGCTTGATCGTTCTTCAGTCAAACTCATGACTGTGCGCTCATACACTTCATTCAATGATGTCTTCGCATCTTCTCCGCTGACCTGGTGGCTATGCCGGGGGTTCCCCACCCGATCCCATTCCGAACTCGGTCGTTAAGTCCCCCAGGGCCAATGGTACTTCGTCTTAAGGCGCGGGAGAGTAGGTCGCCGCCAGGTCCGCCGAGAAGATGCACTATCTCAGATCCATATCCTTCCTTCGTGATACATCCCGAAAAGCCCCGACCATCGTGTCGGGGCTTTTTGCGTTTCTGGCTCAGGCGCGAGGCCAAAAAGCCAACACGTCCCCGCCGCCGGCGTCGATCCTCGGGCATATCTCCTTCAGCGGACAGGCTCTGCAACGGGGCCGGGCATGGGTGCAGAAGGTCTGGCCCAGGCGCTTCACCAGGCAATGGAACTCGAATAGTTCCTCGGCCAGCCAGGCTTCGGGCGCCTGATCCATCAGGCTGTCATAGGCGGCCTGGACATCGCCGCGAGCGGGTGAAAGGCCGAGCCGCCGGGTGACCCGATGCACATGGGTGTCGACCACCAGGGCCCGCATGTTCAGGCGGCTGAAGTTCAGCACACAGGCGGCGGTCTTGGGACCGACGGCGGGCAGCGCCTTCAGCCAAGCCATGGCGTCGTCGACGGTCTCCCTGGCCAGGAAGTCGAGATCCAGCGTCCCGCGTCTGTGCTTCAGCATGCGTAGAAGCACGGGCAGTTGGCGCGCCTTGGCCTCGGGGAAGGTGGTTGGGGAAAGGATGGCTTCGAGCGCCGGTCCGGGCGCCAGGCTCATCGCCTCCCAGTCAGCGTTGTAATGGGCGCGAAGGCGGAAGAAGGCGTTCCAGGACACCTCGTCATAGGCCCGCCCGCTGATGGCGGACTTTACCAACTGCGAGACGGGATCCATCCGCGCAACGCTGCGCTGCGGGCCGTAGATCGCGAGAAGCGGCCGGCTGACGTCGGGGAGCGGCGAGGCCCCAAAGTCGAAGGATCTCTGCATATCGTAACAATAGAACAAAGAGGGAACATCATCGAGTCCGCTTTTCAGGCGGGGCGGGCTGGCGTCTAGTCGCCCTGAAGGCGGCGAGGGTCGCGGTGTCGCGGTGGACTGGGATGGGGCGCTGGCTGTTTCTGGATGAGTTGAGTTGTCTCGATGACGCGGCGCTGCTGGTGCTGCGCGCTGTCGTCGGCGCCTTTTTGATCTGGGGCGTATGGGACAACATCACCAGCGCCGAGCACATGGCGACCTTTGTCGCTTTTCTCGGGAAGTTCGGATTTCCCGCCCCCGCCCTCATGGCGCCGCTGTCGGTCTGGGCTCAGTTCGCCTGCGGCCTGGCCTTCGTCCTGGGGGCGTTCACCCGCTGGGCGGGCTTGCTGTGCGCGATCAACTTCATCGTCGCCATCGTCATGGTCGACCGCACGCTAGGAATCCGCGGCTCCTTCACCTCAGCCTGCCTCGTGCTGATCGGCCTCTACCTCGCCAGTCACGGCCCCGGCCGGTTTGCGCTGGATCAATGGTTGAGGCGACGCCTGGCCTAGAGGCGGTGTGATCGTGCGCGGCCTTGTCCTATAAGGCCTGCCTCGTGTCCGAGGGGATGATCATGAGCACCGATAGCGGCGATTACGTCTATGATGAAGCCACCGGCGAGTGGCTGAGCCCGGAAGAGGCGGCGGCCAAGTCGCAGGCCGCTTCGGCCGGTGGTGTCGAGGTGCGCGACAGCGTCGGCAACCTTCTGGCCGACGGCGACAGCGTCACTCTCATCAAGGACCTGACGGTAAAGGGCGCGGGCCAAACCCTCAAGCGCGGCACCGTCATCAAGTCGATCCGCCTGACCGGGGACGAGCAGGAGATCGACTGCCGCCATCCCGGCATCAAGGGCCTGGTCCTGCGCGCCGAGTTCGTCCGCAAGGTCTGACCGGCTGACGCGACGTCAGCCAAAACGTGACTTGTCAACTTGACCCAAGTCACTTTTATAATGCGACCCACGGGGCGGCAGACCCTTGGGAGCGAACGCATGACCTACATCCTGGGTGGATGGCAGACCGACTTTTCGGCCAACTGGGCCCGTCAGGGCATGGAGATGGCCGATGCTTTCGCCGAGGTCGTGCGTCACGGGCTTGAGGCGACGGGCCTGGACGCCGAAGACGTCGAGTGCGGCCATGTGGGCAACTTCGTGGGCGACCTCTTTGCGGGGCAGGGGCTGCTGGGCGGCTTCTTCGGCCTCGTCCACCCGGCTTGGGACGGCCTGCCCACCGCGCGTCATGAAGCGGCCTGCGCCTCGGGCAGCGTGGCGATCCTGGCGGCGGCCGCCGAGATCGAGGCGGGGCGTTATGATCTGGCCTGCGTTGTCGGGCTGGAGCAGATGCGCAACGTCTCCGGTCATCAGGCGGCGCAGCACCTGGGCGCCGCCGCCTGGGCGGGGCACGAGTATCAGGATGCGCAGTTCGTCTGGCCGCGCGCCTTCTCCGACCTCAACGAGGAATACGATCGCCGCTTCGGGCTCGACTACCGTCACCTGATGCGCATCAGCGAGATCAACTTCGCCAACGGCCGCCGCAACCCCAACGCCCAGACCCGTCAGTGGGCCTTCACGCCCGAGAGCTTCACCGCCGACGACATAGCCAATCCGGTCGTCGAAAGGCGCACCCGCAAGCAGGACTGCGGTCAGGTGACCGACGGCGCCGCCGTGGTCTTCCTGGCTTCGCCGCGTCGCGCGGCTGAGTACGCCAAGGCGCGCGGGATCAGCCTGGACAGCCTGCCGCGCATCAAGGGGTGGGGCCACCGCTCGGCGCCAATCAGCTACGACGCCAAGATCCGCGCCAGCCGCGACAACCCTTATGTCTTCCCGCAGGTGCGCCGCGCGGTCGAGGAAGCCCGCGCCCGCGCCGGCGTCACCGCCCTGGACCAGATCGACGTGGTCGAGACCCACGACTGCTTCGCCATGACCGAGTACATGGCCATCGACCATCTGGGCCTCACCGCGCCGGGCGAGAGCTGGAAGGCGGTGGAGGACGGCTCCATCGAGATCGGCGGCCGCCTGCCGATCAATCCCTCCGGCGGCCTGATCGGCCTGGGCCACCCCGTGGGGGCCACGGGGGTGCGTATGGCGCTCGACGCCTTCAAGCAGGTGACCGGGACCGCCGGCGACTATCAGGTCGAGGGCGCCAGGACGTGCCAGACCCTGAACATCGGCGGCTCCACCACCACCACGGTGAGCCTGGTCATCGGCGTCTGACGCCATGGACCGCCGCACCCTGCTGGCCGCAGCGGCCGCATCGTCCTTCATCGTGAAAGAGGCGCTCGCCTCGGAGAGACCCATGTCGCGTCGCTTTCAAATCCTCGACTCCGTAATCGCCGCCTGGCGGGCCAGGGACATCGACGCGGCCCTGTCGCACATGCACGACGACATCGTCTGGCACTACGCCGCCGCCATCGCCCCGCCGCTGAAGGGCAAGGCCCAGGCGCGCAAGTTCCTGGAGAACTTCGCCTCCCAGATTTCCGAAGTGAAATGGCGGATCTTCGACTACGCCGAGAACGGCGACCGCCTCTTCGTCGAGGGCGTGGACGAGTACATCGCCAAGGACGGCGCGCGGGTGGCCGCGCCCTATGCCGGGGTGGTGGAGTTCAAGGGCGACCTGATCATCGGCTGGCGCGACTACTTCGACCGTGGCGTTGTGGACGGCATGAAGGCCGGCGGATCGGCCTCGGCGCAGGTTGAGCAACTCATCGCCCGCCCGAGCGCGTCATGAGCGCCGCCCTGAAACTGGACGACGTCCGCGCCGCGCCCATGCGCGAGGCGAAGCTGCTGGCGGTGGACCTCGATGTCGACCGCCGCGCGGACGGGACGATCTACATCGCCTCCCGGGTGCCGCTCAAAGCCTATGAGGCCGACATTGCGGCCGCCTTCGCCCGGCGGGCCGCGCGGATGGGCGACAAGCCGGCCCTGGCGCGGCGTGGCGCGGACGGCGCCTGGGTCTTCACCACCTATGCCGCACTGGCGGGGCAGGTGGAGGCGGCGGCCACCTGGCTGAAAGCCAATGTGCCGGCCGGCCGCACCGTGATGATCCTGACCGGCAATACGCCAGGGTTCGCGGCCATGACCTTCGCCGCCTGGACGGCCGGCCTGCCGGTCTGCCCGGTCAGCACCACCTATGGCGCCCTGGGCGGTGACTACGGCCGCCTGAAGCATGTGATCGCCAAGGTGCGGCCCGCGCTGATCTTCGCCGAGGACGCCCGACCCGTGGGCAAGGCGCTGGAGGCTCTGGACCTGGGCGACGCCATGGTGGTCACCAGTGATCCCGCGGCTCTGGCCCGCCCCGCGACGGCCTGGAGCGAGGTCCTGGCGACCGCGTCCAACTCGCCGGCGGTCAACCGCGCGCCGGATGACGTGGCCGCCTACATGCTGACCTCGGGCTCCACCGGCCTGCCCAAGATCGTGCCCATCACCTTCGACAATCTGGCGGCCAACAGCGCCCAGTGCCAGCAGATGATCGGCGAGGCCGCCGGCTGGCACGACGTGATGCTCGACTGGCTGCCCTGGCACCATGCGGCCGGAGCGTTCGTCCTGCGCACCACGCTCCTGGAAGGCGGCACGCTCTATATCGACGACGGCAAGCCGGCCCCTGGTCTGTTCGATCAGTCGATCGCCAACCTGCGCGAGATCGGCGTCGCCTACTTCAACAACGTGCCGCTGGGCTACACCCTGCTGGTGGACGCCCTGGAGAAGGACCCGGTCCTGCGCCGCACCTTCTTCTCGCGCTTGCGCCTGATGCTCTACGGCGGGGCGGGGCTGTCGCAGCCGGTCTATGACCGCCTGCAAGCCCTGGCCGTGGCCGAGACGGGCCACCGCATCATGATGACCAGCGGCTATGGCGCCACCGAGACGGTCTCGGCCTTCATGGCCATCCACTTCGAGACCGACAAGGTCGGCATCGGCCTGCCGGCGCCGGGCGCGAGCCTGAAACTCGTTCCCAGCAGCGACCGATACGAGGTGCGGGCCAAAGGGCCGAACGTCACGCGCGGCTATCTGGATGAGCCTGGCAAGACGGCCGAGGCTTTCGACGACGAGGGTTACTATCGCACCGGCGATCTGGCCGTGTTCCACGATCCGGCTGATCCTGGTCAGGGCCTGGCTTTCGCCGGGCGCGCGGCCGAGGAGTTCAAGCTGTCCAGCGGCACCTGGGTCTATGGCGGCAAGGCGCGCGACGAGCTGCTGAAGGTCCTGTCGCCCCTGGCCGCCGAGGTGGTGCTGGCCGACGACAATCGTCCGTACCTGACCCTCATGATGTGGGCCGCGCCCGGCGCCACGCGAGAGGCGATCGCTGAACGGCTCGCCGCCTTCAACGCCAGCCAGCACGGCGGATCCAGGATCCGCCGCGCCCTGCTGCTCAGCGAGCCGCCGCAGCCCAACGCCCACGAAATGTCCGACAAGGGCACGGTCAACCGCCGCGCCGTCATCGACCGCCGCAAGGCTGAGGTGGAGCGGCTCTATGCCGACACGCCCGACGCCGACGTCATCGTCCTTTCCTAGCGAGCTTACCCATGTCCCACGCTCCTGAAATCCAGGCCCTGCTCGACAAGCAGGCGATCACCGAGGTCCTGCACCGCTACTGCCGCGGCGCCGACCGGGCCGACATCGAGCTGGTGGCCGGCGCCTATCACCACGACGCGGTGGAGGATCACGGCGGCGTCTATGATGGCCCCGCCTCGGCCTATGTGGAGAACATGGCCAAGATCCTGCCCAAGGCCGGGCAGATGAACCACCTGACCACCAACGTCATCATCGAGCTGGACGGGGATGTGGCCAAGGTGGAGTCCTACATCCTGGCCTTCTCGCGGATGAAGAAGGACGGGGAGAAGTTCGACACCCTGACCCTGGCCCGCGCCCTGGACCGCTTCGAGCGCCGGGCTGGCGAGTGGAAGATCGCCAAGCGCCAGATCATATGGGAATGGAACCACGAGATGCCCTTCGCCGAGACCTGGGGCCGTGGCCTGATGGCGCCCGATCCGTCAGTCCTGGTCCGGGCGGGCAAGAAGCCGAACGACGCCCTTTACGCGATGGAGGCGTAGGTGGAGGTCAAGGGTTCGGTCGCCCTCGTCACGGGCGGCAACCGGGGGATCGGCGAGGCTTTCGTTCGGGCCTTCATCGAGGCCGGCGCGGCCAAGGTCTATGTGGGTGCGCGCGATCCGAAGAACGCCGAACATCTGGTGGCCGAAGGCGGCGGCAAGGTCGTCGCCCTGGCGCTGGATGTGGCCAGGCCTGATCAGATCGCGGCGGCCGCCAAGGCGGCCACGGACGTCTCCATCCTGGTGAACAACGCCGGCGCGTTCCTGAACCAGCGCCTGATCGGCGCGGACGACCTGTCGGCTGCGCGCGAGGAGATGGAGGTCAACTATTTCGGCCTCGTGGGCATGTGCCGCGCCTTCGCACCGGCCCTGAAGGCCGCTGGCGGCGGGGCGATCGTCAATGTGCTGTCCTCGGGCGGCCTCGTCGCCGTGCCGGCCATGGGCGGCTACAGCCCGTCCAAGTTCGCCGGCCGCGCCGCCACCACCAATATCCGCGCCGAACTGGCGGGGCAGGGGACGAGCGTGAGCGCCCTGATCGTCGGCTCGGTGGACACCCGCATGGCCGCGCACGTCGAGGGCCAGAAGGAACGGCCCGAGGACATCGCCCGCATCGGCCTGCAGGCCATCAAGCGCGGCTCGGACGAGGTGGACACCGACCGCATGGCGGTGGAGGTTCGCGCCAACCTGGCGCGTGATCCGAAGGCGCTGGAGCGCGCCATGGCGCGCATGCTAGGCGCCGACACCGTTTCGACCGGTCGCTGATAGAGCTTTGGGGGAAGCCATGGACCTGATCACCATCCTGGGCGTGAACGCCGCCGCCAGCGCCGCGGCCATGGGCCTGCTCTGGCTCATCTGTCTGAAGCTGCGCGACGTCACCGTGGTCGACAGCTGGTGGTCGCTGGGCATGCTGCTGCTGGCGACGACGACCTTCCTGCAGCTTGGCGATCCGACGCCGCGCCGCTGGCTTCTGCTGGGGCTATGCGCGCTATGGGCCGTGCGCCTGGGCGGCTATCTCTTCTGGCGCTGGCGCGACCATGGGCCGGATCGCCGTTACCAGTCGATGCTCGGCAAGGTCGAGGCGCAGAAGGGGTGGGGCTTCGCCAAGGCCAGTTTGTTGCTGGTGTTCCTGACCCAGGCCCCTTTGCAGTTCATCGTCGCCCTGCCGGTGCAGCTTGGTCAGATGCAGCCTGAGCCGGCGCTGGGCGTGGTCGCCTATGCCGGCGCGGCCCTGGCGGTCTTCGGCGTGATCTTCGAGAGCATCGGCGACTGGCAGCTGACCCGCTTCCGCAAGAACCCCGACAGCAAGGGCAAGGTGCTGAACACCGGGCTTTGGCGCTACACCCGCCACCCCAACTACTTCGGCGACGCCTGCGTCTGGTGGGGGCTCTACCTGATCGCCGCCGAGACGCCGCTGGGTCTTTGGGCGCTGCCCGGACCGGTGCTGCTGACCTGGACCCTTATGAAGTGGAGCGGCGCGCCCACCCTGGAGCACCGCCTCAAGAAGACCCGTCCCGAATACGCCGATTACATCGCGCGGACCTCCGGCTTCGTGCCGTGGCCGCCGAAGAAAGCCTGATCTTCCACCCTCGGAAGACACTGGCCGGTGCGGAGCGGGTGAAGTCTCCACGCCGGCCTTTTTTCTCGCTGGCCGGGGGAGGTTGCGTGCTTCGACGGGTCGCTGCGCTCCCGCTCAGCATGACGAAGGTGGGATAATGCTGAGTCCGTCACCCTGAGCCTGTCGGGGCATGTCCTTGGGATGCGGCGCCTTTCAGCCTCGCCTCCCCAGGCCTGTGCCTGGGGTCCCTGTTTCAGCGGGCAGGGCGTTGGCGGGCGGTTAGCTCTGAGAAGGCGGACACAGGGACCCTCGCCACAAGGGCGAGGGGGCGGAGTAAATCTGGGCACGGCTCCGCACCCCCACGGGCGAGAACCCGCAAGGTTGGAAGGGCGGCGGAGCGGCCTGACCTGCGTCAGGCGATGGGACTTAGGCGTGCCGGTTCGACGTAGGTCTTTCCGCTCCGCGCGATCGTGTCTGGGGGCTCCTCGAGAGGACTTACAAATCTCCGAGCAAAGGCCCTGACGGGCGGGCCTCCTCCAGCGAGGAGGTCCCGGACCGCGTGGACGCCGGGGTTCCACGCCTGCGACATCCGACGGGGCCGTAAGGCGCGCCCGCCGGAGCGCTTCCCGCTCGACCGCATCCCCGTCACAACCGGCGCTGGCCGAGCGCCCTTCCCGTGACGGAGACGGGGAGAGATTACGGGAGGAAAAATGGGGGCGGATAAGTTCGTTCTTCTCCTCCCCTGTAGCGAAGCGTGCGGGGGAGGTGATTGGCGCCTCAGCGACGAGACGGAGGGGGCGCAGACTGGGCTCAGCGCTTGCGGACGCCCCCTCCACCGCTTCGCGGCCCTCCTCCCCCGCAGGCGGGGGAGGAGAGGTAAATCAAAACCGCGCCCGATACGGCGCTGGCGCGTCGTAGGCGAAGAAGCCCGGCGCGGCGGCGAGGACATCCGGGATCGCGCGGATCGCCACGGCCACGGTGGCGTCGGTGAGGGCGCGGGCGGGCGGCGCCTTCGGATCGCCTTCGTGGATGTCGAGCGTCAGGCTGATGTTCGGGCGTCCGGTGATGTC
Organism: Caulobacter segnis; assembly: GCF_029543125.1. Taxonomy (GTDB): domain Bacteria; phylum Pseudomonadota; class Alphaproteobacteria; order Caulobacterales; family Caulobacteraceae; genus Caulobacter; species Caulobacter segnis_D. Next base: position 230,566 of record NZ_JARQWW010000004.1, on the reverse strand, counting down.
CACGGTCCAGTGGCCGGTGACGTCCGCGCCGTGCATGGCGGGATCGGCGGTCCACAGGATCGACAGGGTCATGCCCGCGCCGTTGGAGAAGCGGGCGTTCCAGCGCCATTCCGTGGCCGCCACCGTGCCCTTGGGGATCGGCCCCGCCGCCACCGCCATGTCGTGCGGCGCCAAGGTCAGGCGGTGGTCGGGAGAGAGGTCCTTGATCGTCGCGTCCATGGCGTGGGCGACGGCGGCGAACACCTCGCCGAACAGGCTTGTGTAGAGCGCGGCGAGGGGGCCCTTGGTGATGTCTTCCTTGGCCGGGTCTCTGGCGAAGCCCATGAAGTCATAGACGAACACCGGCTGGGCCATGGCCCGGGCGTCGACCATTTCACGCACGGTGATGTGGTCGAGTTCCGCGCACATGCCGGTAGCCGAAAGGACGATGCGCTCGACCAGGGCGCCGGGGTTGACGCCGAGGCCTGCCAGGGTCGTTCCGCCCGCTTCGCACGCCTCCAGCAGGGGCTTCGCATAGGCCCCGCCCTGGTGTGTCGGCCAGTGGAAGCCGGCGGTGGAGATCACGTTCTTGCCCGAGGCCAACAGCCGCGCCACGTCGTCGTTCAGGGCGTCGTAGGGCAGGGTGATGCGCGGGGTGTGAACCACCACGTCGGCGTCGAGGGCCAGGATGTCCTCGATGTTGTTGGTGGCGATCACGCCTGTCTTCGGACGCTTGGCCAGGTCGCCGGCGTCCTGGCCGGCCTTGTCGTCGCTATAGACATAGACGCCGACGAGTTCGAGGTCAGGATGGTCGATGATCCGCCGAAGCGCGGTGCGGCCCATGGCCCCCGTCGCCCACTGAATGACCCGATACATGGCGTTCTGCTCCCTTTGAGAGCGAAATGATCAAAGTCAGTCTCGTCATGCAAGTGGTTGTCGCAACGGCATAGTCGTTTTATGAAAGTGGCGATCAGAGCCGTGCGTCAGATGCGGCCTCCAAGGGAGACAGCTGCAGATGTTCTTCACCCCGCAAGAGCGCATTGACGCCTATGCCGCCAAGGGCTGGTGGGGCGACATGGTCGTCGACGACCTGACCCAGCGCAACCGCGCCGAGGTTCCTGATCGCGAGGCCTTGGTCGACGCTGTCAACCGCGAGGCGCTCGATGGCCGGTCTCCCCGCCGCCTGACCTGGGCGCAACTGGGCGAGGAGATCGACCGCATGGCCGTCGGCCTGCTCGATCTGGGCTTCGTCAAGGACGACATCGTCTGCGTCCAGGCGCCCAATGTCGCCGAGACGGTGATCCTGGCCCTGGCCTGCGCCCGCATCGGCCTGATCATCAGCCCCGTTGTCATGCAGTACCGCGAGCATGAGCTGAGCTATGTGGTCGAGAGGGTGAAGCCCAAGGCCTTCATCACCGTCGACCGTTTCGCCAACCACGATCACGCGGCCATGGTCCTGGGGCTGAAGGGCGGTTTCCAGACGGTGGTCATGAACGGCTGGGCGCCGCAGGGCGCGGTCAGCCTCGACGAGGCCGTCGCCGCAGCCGATCCGGCCATGGCCGCCGCCTATCACGCCGCTCATCCGGTGCAGGCGGGCGAGGTCTTCACCATCTGCTGGACCTCGGGCACCGAGAGCCGGCCCAAGGGCGTGCCGCGCGATCACAACCACTGGATCGTCAACGCCCGCATGGTCTCCGAGGCCACCGAGCTGCAGGAGGCGGAGGTCGTCCTGAACCCGTTCCCGCTGGTCAACATCGCCGCCTTCGGGATGATGATGTCGTGGCTGTGGCGGCGTGGGACCATGGTGCTGCACCACCCCTTCGACCTGCCGGTGTTCCTGGGCCAGATCGGAGCGGAGAAGGTCAACTACACCATCGCCCCGCCGGCGATCCTCAACGCGCTTTTGAAGACGCCGCAGCTTCTGGCGATCACCGATCTGTCCAGCGTGCGCGCCATTGGTTCGGGCTCGGCGCCCCTGTCGCCGTGGATGATCGAGGGCTTCCTCAACGACCACGGCATCCAGGTCTGCAACATCTTCGGCTCGAATGAGGGCGCGTCCCTGTTCAGCGGCGCGGCCGACGTGCCAGACCCGATCGAGCGCGCCCGATACTTCCCGCGCATGGGCGTGGAGGGCTTCGGCTGGAACAGTCCGACCGCCCAGATGATCCGCACCCGCATCGTCGATCCCGAGACCGAGGTGGAGATCACCACGCCGGAGACGCCCGGCGAGCTGCGCATCGACGGCGCAGCCACCTTCAGCGGCTACTGGGACGCGGAGGAACTGAACAAGGCGGCCTTCGACGCCGAGGGCTACTTCAAGACCGGCGACCTGTTCGAGATCGCGGGGGAGGGGGAGCTGTCGCGGTTCTATCGCTTCGTCGGCCGCTGCAAGGACATCATCGTGCGCGGCGGGGTGAACATCTCCCCCGCCGAGATCGACGACCTGCTGGCGGGGCACCCGGCCCTGAAGGAGGCGGCGGTGGTGGGTGTCCCTGACGACGTGCTGGGCGAGCGCATGTGCGTGGCGGTGGTGCCCTCGGGCGAGACGCCGCAACTGGCCGAGGTGGCGGGCTGGCTGAAGGAGAAGGGCCTGGCCGTCTTCAAGCTTCCCGAGAAGCTGGTGGTGGTGGACGCCCTGCCGCGCAACGCCATGAACAAGGTCGTCCGTAGCGAACTTCGCGAGCGCGTGCTGCCGCTGATCTGACGCCGGTCCACAGGTCTGGCGCCGTCTCGTTATTGCAAATCAGTCGCAAATGTCCTTAAAGCCCCGCTGAACTTTGATCGGGGAGATCGACATGACGGCTTGGACGGACGGGCGCACGATGCGCCGCATCATGGCGGGCGCCAGCCTGGCGGCGCTGATGACGGCGCCGGCCCTCGCGCAGAGCGGCCAGTCCGACCTCGATCAGGTGGTCGTCACCGCCGCGCGGACGGCCTTGCCGGTCACCGCCCTGCCGCTGACGGTGGACATCATCGATTCGGAGACCCTGAGCCAGCAGGTGGCGATCGGCGGCTCCATCGTCGACGCGGTCTCGACCCTGTCGCCGTCCTTCTCGCCGACCCGCCAGAAGCTGAGCGGCGCTGGTGAGAGTCTGCGCGGCCGCTCGCCGCTTTACGCCATCAACGGCATCCCGCAGTCGACGCCGATCCGCGATGGCTCGCGCGACGGCTTCACGGTCGATCCCTTCTTCATCGACCGGATCGAGCTGATCTACGGCTCCAACGCCCTGCAGGGCATCGGCGCCACGGGCGGGGTGGTCAACCAGGTCACCGCCGGTCCGCCGCGTGAGGACGGCACGACCGGCCGAGCGCTGCTGCAGGCCAGCGCCGACGGCGGCTTCCAGGGTGACGGCACGGGCGGCAAGGCCGCGGCCCTCGTCGCCCACCGCAACGGCGCCTTCGACGCGACCGTGGGCGCGTCGTACGAGGCGCGCGGCGCCTTCTATGACGCCAAGGACCGCCGCGTCGGCGTCGACACCACCCAGGGCGAGATCCAGGATTCCAAGAGCTGGTCGCTGTTCGGGCGGTTCGGCTGGCAGTTCGACGACAGCCTGCGCCTCGACATCGTCGCCAACCGCTTCGAGCTGAAGGGCGATGGCGACTATCTGGCCCTGGCCGGCAACCGCCTGACCGGCGTCCCCACCAGCAGCGTTCGCGGCGCCGTTCAGGGCAAACCCGCCGCCAACCGGGCGGAGATGCTGTCCGCTTCGCTGACCGACAGTGATCTTTGGGGCGGCGACTTCTCGGCTCAGCTGTTCTTCAACCGTACGCGCGACACCTTCGGCGGCGATCGCGGCGCGACGTTCCAGGACATCCGCATCGCGCCCATCGGAACCCTCCTGGACCAGTCCTCCAACCGCTCGCGCAAGCTCGGCGCCCGCGCCAGCTACGAGCGCGCCCTGCCGTTCTACCAGGGCCTGACCACGACCGTCGGTCTGGACGCCATGACCGACAAGACCGAGCAGTCCCTGCTGCTGACCGGCCGCGTCTGGGTGCCGCCCACCGAGTTCACCAGCGTCGCCCCCTTCATCCAGGGCAACCTGGCGCTGCTGGACGGCAAGCTGCGCGTGGCCGGCGGCGTGCGCTCCGAGAATGTCGAGCTCGCCGTGGACGACTATGTGACCCTGGCCTCCTACGGCTCGCGCTCGGTGGCCGGCGGCGATCCCACCTTCAGCGCCACCCTGTTCAACGGCGGCGTGGTGGCCGAGCCGGCGCGGGGCGTCCGCCTCTACGCCAGCTACGCCGAAGGCTACACCGTGCCGGACGTGGGCCGCATCCTGAGGGCGGTGAACACCAACGGCGTGGATGTGGACGACTATCTCGACATCAGCCCTGTGGTCTCCAACAACCGCGAGATCGGCGCGGAGCTGAAGCGCGGTGCGTTCAGCGCCACGGCCACCTATTTCTGGTCGAGCTCCAAGTTCGGCCAGCTGCTGGTGCTGAACCCGGCCACCGGCGTCTTCGACGTTCAACGGCAGAAGGTGGCCATCGAGGGGCTTGAGCTGAACCTCGAAGCCCGCACGCCGGTGGAAGGCCTGACCCTGATGGGCGGCTATGCGCGCCTGCGCGGCCAGACCGACAGCAACGGCGACGGCAAGGTCGATCTGGATCTGGACGGGGCCAACATCTCGCCCGACCGCGTGAACCTGGCGGCGGCCTATATCAACGGCCCGTGGAGCGCGCGTCTGCAGACGCAGTTCTACATCAAGCGCGACTTCAACGGCCCGGACCCGCGCAACAACTTCGAGGGCTACAACATCGTCGACGCCTATGTGCGCTACGAGACCGGCCTGGGCGGTCTGTCGCTGAGCGTGTCGAACCTGCTGGACGAGCAGTACGTCTCCTACAGCTCCGACACCGCCAACCCGACCGACAACCTGCGCTACTTCGCCGGTCGGGGGCGCGTGTTCACCGTGGGCTGGGATCGCCGCTTCTGATGAAGCTCCTTCGGCTGCTCCATCGCTGGGCGGGAGGGCTCGTCGGGCTCTTCCTCGCCCTGCTGGGCCTGAGCGGCACCATCCTGCTGCACAAGGACGCCTGGCTGCGGGCGAGCCTGCCGCACGCGGCCGACAGCCTGGTCACCGATCCGGTCAAGGTGGGCGCGGCGGTCGAGCGGATCATGTCCGATCCGGATCGTCCCCGCTCGATCATCATGGCTACCGAGCAGTTCGGCCTGCACCGCCTGAACTACAAGGACGCCGAGCGCGGCGCCTACGCCGACCAGACCGGGGCGGTGGTGCTGCGCTGGGACTCCATCTGGGAGCGGCCGGAGGTGTGGCTGTTCGACTTCCATCATCACCTCTTCATGGGCGACGTGGGGGATGTGATCGGCGGCGTCCTGGCCTTCATGGGCCTGGGTTTCGTGGTCACGGGCGTGATCCTGTGGTGGCCGACGCGGCGGCTGTTCGCGCCGCGCCTTTGGCCCCAGAAGATGACGCGCCCCCTGATCGTGCGCCATCACCGGGACCTGGGCGTGCTGGCGGCGCCGGTGCTGTTCATCTCGCTGCTGACGGGCGCGACCCTGGCCTTTCAGCCCTTCGCCTTCTGGATCGTCTCGCCTTTGACACCCGTGGCCCAGATGAAGGCCGCTCAGGCCCCGCCCAGGATCAAGGGCGGCGAACTGGCCGACCGGCTGGACTGGACCGCCATGCTGACGGCGGCGCGGGCGCGCCATCCCGACGCGCAGTTCCGCATTCTGGCCATGCCGGCCAAGACGGGGGCGCTGGTTTCGCTGCGGTTGCGGCGCGCGGCCGAATGGCTGCCCAACGGCCGCACCATGGTCTGGTTCGACCCGGCGAACGGACGGGCTGTGGCCGATCGTGACTCCGAGGCGCTGCCCCTGGGTCTGCGCGTCTACAACAGTGAATATCCGATCCATGCCGCCAAGACGGGCGGGCTGGCCTATCGTCTGGTGATGACGCTCTCCGGCGTGGCGCTGACCCTGCTGGGCACGCTGGCGGTGGTGACCCTCTGGGGCAACCCTTCCGGTCTGCCCAAACGCAAGCGCGCCAAGCGGCTCAGCCCCGCCTAGCAGTCGTCGATTTCGGCGTCGGCGAGGGTTTGCTTCCGGGCGTCCAGCCAGATGTGGCAGGCATGTCCGTCGTCATCCTTGCGGCAGGTGATCCGGCCATCGCCCTTGTGCAGGCCGGCGCCGCCGCAGGCTTGGACCCTGCCCTTGCCCGGCAGGCGTTCGTAGAGAACCTTCGCCGCGGGACCGATGATCAGAAGGTCGACCACGCCGTCGTCATGCGCGAAGGCGCGCGCCTCGGAGGCGGGCTCGGGCTTGGCCGGCTTGTCGGCCGCGTGGGCGGAGGCCATGGCGCCGATCATGGCGGTGATGACCAGGACAGCCTTGTTCGACATGAAACCCCAAGCCCCCTCATGGCGCAGCTTGAGGAACGCGGAGGGGCGGGGCAGGTTCATTCAGAGCCCGCGCCGCCCGTTTTCAGCCCATGGGCGGGACTACGCCGTCGCGGATGAAGCGGCGGTCGGCCCAGACCGAGTGCGTGCCGCTGCACATCTTGTGCGGCAGGGCGATGCGCACGACCGGGCCTTCCTCGAACTTCTTGCAGTCCACCAGGATGCATTCGGCCCGGCCGGTGTTCTCGTCCATGATGAAGCTGACGAGATAGCCGTCGTCCTCGGACGTGGCGTTGATGCGCGGCGCGAAGGGCGACTCGCTGGCGTAGCGGCCTTCCGGCAGCTTGAGCTCCCAGCTCTCGCCCGTCTCCAGATCATGCTTCACGTAGCCGTTGAACAGGAACCAGCCGGGGCGGGTGGTGGTGGAATAGGCGTAGCGATAGGGGCGGCCGGCGTAGCGCTGGTTGAACATCCCGAACTCCAGGATGCGGTCGTCCAGATGCTTCTCGGTGGTCTCGCCGGTCTTCAGGTTGAAGCGCCAGCGATGCAGCTTCGAGCGGAAGCTGTGCTCGTCCAGATAGGACATCAGGTGGCCGTGACCGTCCGGCGCGTCGGCCAGGGGCTCCGGCGTCGGGTTCTCCTGAAAGTAGCCGTCCATGATCAGCTCGTCGCCGTCCTCATAGGCGTTGAGGAAGTGCAGGACGTAGCAAGGATCAGCGTCGAACCAGCGGATGTCCTCGGTCTTGCCGTGGCGCGGCAGGACCGCGAAACGCGACTTCAGGCCTTCATGCAGGCGCACGGCGTGGACGCCGCGCTCCAGCAGGCGCTGGTCCCAGAAAACCGGGAAGTCGTTGAGGATCGAGTACTTCTCGCTGAACGCCATGTCGTGCGGCAGGCGCGGACCTGGCGTCGGGACGGCGGTGTAGTTAGTCACCTTGCCGTGCCGGTCGACCACGCCGTAGTGCATGTAGGGCGCGTGCTTGGAGTAGTTGAAGAACAGAAGCTCGCCGGTCGCCTCGTCGATCTTGGTGTGGGCCGAGACGCCGTCCAGCGGCGCCCAGGGGGCCACGCCCAACTGCTCCAGCGTCTCCGGATCCAGGCTGTAGGCCTCGCCGCACTGGTAGAAGGTCGAGATCGCGCGACCGCCATGGACCACCACATCGGTGCTGGCCGTGTCCTTGAGGCCGCCATGGGCGCCAAAGCCGGGACGGGTGGAGACCCCGGGACCATCCATCAGGCCGCCCCATAGCGAACGTCCGGCTTCCTGCTCGGCCTCGAACCCGCGGGTGCGGACCCAGCGGTTGCGGTAGTCGGCCTTGCCATTGGCGAAGCTGATCTGGTGCAGCATGCCGTCGCCGTCGAAGGGGTGATGGCGGCCGAGCGGCTGGTGGACCTGGTTTTCGGTGTTGCGGATGTAGACCCCGTCGATGTCGTGCGGGATCGCGCCCTCGATCACTTCCAGGTCGTAGGCGTCCACCTCCTCGTGCAGCGGCGTCCAGGGCCCGGTGAGATAGGGGTGGTTGCTCGGCAGCAGCGAGGTGACGACGGGCGGCTGGCGTTCGACCTTCATAGGTGTCTCCAAAGGGACGGTCGCGTCCCACTTGTACTGACACTAATGCATGAGCGTCTCGTTGTGCAAGTAACTTGATTGCACTGGAAGGCGCTGAAAACGCACGGTTTTGAGGTTTACCTAGCGGGACCCGAGTTGAGAATGTTCACCTCGCCGTCGCCATGGTCGCAGGTGATCCGCGTGACGAGCGGCTGTCCGCAGGGGCGGTGGTGCAGGATGGCGGGCGGCCCGTTGGGTCCCGAAAGCCAGCGATCGCCCCAGCGGATCAGTTCGGCGATGAGCGGGAAGAGGTCCAGGCCCTCGTCGGTGAGGCGGTATTCCCACCGTTCCGGACGCTCCTGATAGAGCGCCTTGCGAAGCACGCCGAGCTCCACCAGCCGCGCCAGGCGGTCGGCCAGGATGTTGGGGGCGACGCCAAGGGCGCTCTGCAGTTCGGTGAAGCGGCGGCGGCCCATGAAGGCCGAGGCGATCACGTGGGCGATCCAGCGGTCGCCGATCACCTCCAGCGCCCGCTCCAGCATGGGATCACCCGGCGTCAGGTTCTCCGCCGGCACGATGGAGCGCCGCTGGGCGCGGGGCTTTTGCGGCGGGTCCTCGCCGACGCCAGGGCCGTCCACGGCGAAGGTCTCGCGGGCCACCACTTCCTTGTCGCAGTGGGCGCAGCGCAGCTGCGGCGTGAATTCATGGCCATTGTGGACGAGGCGATGGGCGGGGCTGACGGGGTCGTAGAACCAGCGCTTCTCCCAGCGGATGATCATCAGGGCCGCGCCGTAGAGGTCGAGGCCCATGTCGGTGAGGCGGTACTCGTCGCGCGGCGGACGCTCCTGATAACGGTCCCGGCGCATGACGCCCGCGGCTTCGAGGCGGCGCAGGCGGTCGGTCAGCAGGCTGCGGGCAAGCCCGATCCTGGCCTGGAAATCCTCGAAACGACGCACCCGGAAGAACGCCTGATGCAGGATCATCAGCGTCCAGCGGTCACCCAGGATGTTCAGGGCCCGGGTGGCGGAATTGGCTTGGACGAGCTGAAGGGCCCGGGCCGCCGTCCTCGACGCGGTGGTGGTCCTGGGCTTGCGGGGAGGGGCGGCCATATCGGCGCGACCGTCGTGGCGACGCAGGCTCAAGTCAAGCGCTTTGGGGCGGCCGTCGCCGACCGCCCCATGGCTTGCCTAGAACCGGCCGGAGAGGCGCACGCCGTAGGTGCGCGGCGGGCCGAACAGGGAGACCTCATCCCCGACGAAGGGGATGATGCTGGCGCGGTAGAGTTTGTCGGTCAGGTTCTTGCCGAACACCGCGACGTTCCAGCCGCGGTCCTGGCGGCCGAAGCTGATGCGGGCGTCCAGCTGGCCGTAACCGTCTTCCATGTTGGTCTCTTCGGGACCCCAGAAGATGTCGTCCTGGTAGCTGTACTCCACGTGGGCGGCCAGTTCGTACTCGCCGGCCACCTCGCGGCGCCAGTCGGCCCCGACGTTGAACTGGTAGTCCGGCGTGCGCTGGATCTTGTTGCCGCCGTAATTGATGCCGCGCAGCGGGTCGATGTAGTCGTCGTACTTGGCGTCCAGCACCGAGCCGGAGGCGAAGATGCTGAACTCGCGGGTCAGCTGGGCCTGGGTCTCGAGCTCGACGCCCTTGATCTTGGCGTTGGCGGCGTTGGCGATGACCAGGGTCAGGTTCACGTCGTCCAGCAGCTCGACCTGCAGGTCCTTGAAGCTGGTGTAGAAGGCCGCGATGTTGACCCGTAGGCGACGGTCGAACCAGTCGGTCTTCAGGCCAGCCTCGTAGTTCCAGGCGGTCTCGGGCTCATAGGCCTTGGAGGCGCCGGCCGCATTGGCCGCCGCGCCCTGCCAGCCGCCGCCCTTGAAGCCCTTGGAGGCCGAGGCGTAGAGCATCTTGCCCGGCGCCATCTTCCAGTCGAGCGAGACCTTGGGCGTGAACTCGGCCCAGTCCTTGGCGACGCTGATGTTGTACGGCGACAGCAGCGGCGAGGGCGACAAGGTGTTGGGCAGGCCCGTCGGACCCAGGCTCAGGACCTCGCCGCGCGACTGGAACGACTTCTTGTCCCAGGTGTAGCGGCCGCCCACGGTGAGGGTCAGGTCGGGGGTGACGTCGAAGTTGGCTTCGCCGAAGACGGCGTAGTTCTTGGACTCGCCAAAGCCGATGAAGATGTTGTCGCCGTCCAGGCTGTCGCGGGTGCTGCCGGCGCCGCCGGGCAGATACGACTTGGCGGTGTTGCGCGACGAGCGGTCGGTCTGCTCATTCAGATAGTAGAGACCGGCGAGCCAGCGCAGGCGGTCGCCGCGCGGCGAGGCCAGGCGCAGCTCCTGGGTGATGCCGCGATAGTCCTCGGCCTGGGTCAGGGTGGAGTCGGTGATCGACGGCGGCGAGCCGGCGCCGGCCTGGGTCCAGCGGTTGCGGCCCTCGCCCTCGCGGATCGCCGAGACATAGGTGACGGTGTAGTCGCCGATATCCCAGTCCGCGCGGCCGGTCAGGCCGCGCGTGTTGCGGCGGGCGTACTGCGGATAGGGGGACTCGTTGGTGCGCGGGTCCTGCGAGCGCAGGTTGGGCGTGATGAAGCCGAAACCCGGCTTGGTCGGATCGTCCACCGCGTGACGCGACGGGCCGCCGCCTTCGTCGCTGCTGATGTCGGCGGTGACCAGGACCTTGAAGGTGTCGGTGGGATCCCAGCTGACCGAGATGCGGCCGGCGTAGGATTCCAGATCCTCAAGCTCCTGGCCGATGACGATGTTCTTGGCGTAGCCGTCATGGCTGTTCTGGTAGAGCGCTATGCGGATCGCGGCGTTGTCGGTCAGGGGGCCGGTGATGTGGGCCTGGGTCGTGATGGCGTTGTAGTTGCCGTACGAGATGGAGCCGCTGCCGCCGACGACGGGTTCCGGCTTGGCGGTGATCAGGCTGATGGCGCCGCCGACGATGTTCTTGCCGAACAGCGTGCCTTGCGGGCCGCGCAGCACCTCCACGCGGGCCAGGTCGAAGATCGGCGGCGTCGCCGATCCGCGGCGGCCGATATAGACTTCATCGAGGAAGGTGCCGATCGAGGGGTCGGCGGTGGCGCCGTTCAGGCGCACCGAGCCCACCCCGCGGATGAACATCTCCGATTCCATCGAGTTCTGCTGCTGGTAGGTGAAGCTCGGGATGTGGGCGGCGATCTGGGACAGATCGGTGATGGCCGCCGCCTTCAGGGCCTCGCCGCCGATGGCGGTCACCGCCACGGGAATGGACTGGACGTTTTCCTCGCGCTTGCGGGCGGTGACGATCACCTCCTCGATCTGGGGCCCCGATTGGGCCCAGGCGCCGCCCGCGGTGAGGGCGGCCACGGCCGAGGCCGCGCAAAGAGACAGTCTGCCCGTGATCCTACGCGTCATCGATAACCCCCTAATGTTCTATGCGACACCTTGGTGGGTCGCTTTAAGAAAGTCTTCCGCCGCCTTGTGGGTCTTGTCAAGATAGTGACTGGAAGCGCCCGCCAGCCGGGAAGGTTTGACAGACCGCCGCCGGCTCGCTCATAACTTTCATAACAAGACTAAATGTGACTTAGGGAGATGATCATGAAGGCGATGCTGGCCATGGGCGCGGCGGTTCTGGCGATGGTGATGGCGGCCCCGGCGAGCGCGGCTCCGGCCGATGACGCCGCCAAGCTGGCGGTGGTCCAGGAGATGATCACCGCCTGGAAGGACCAGAACTGGCGCAAGGTCGCCGACCTGTTCACCCAGGACGGCGTTCTGCACTCGATGATGGTCGAGCCGGTGAAGGGGCGCGAGGCGATCTACAAGCGCATCGCCGGCCTGGGCGAAGGCGTGGACGCCGGCGGCGTCGTGCTGGACCCCCGCAACCTGGGCGTCATCAACGGGACCGTCTTCCTCGAACGCGTCGACCGCTTCTCCTACAAGGGCCACAAGGGCGCCGTGCCGGTGGTGGGCGTGATGGAGTTCGAAGGCGGCCTGATCAAGGAATGGCGCGAGTACTACGACCGCGCCCAACTGCTTTCGGAAATGGGCGTGAAGGCCGACTTTACGCACTAGGGGAGATCGGCCGGTCTCGACGCCCGCTTCTTTGGCGCGAACGTCGAGGGTGTTTGTTTCAGACGGTCGGAACCGTTCCGCCATCGACGGTGAGCTCCGATCCATGGATCGAAGAGGCGCGGTCCGAGGCCAGGAAGGCGATGGCTTCGGCGACCTCGAAGGGTTCGGCCCCGCGGCCTATGGAGATGCCGCCGAGGCCGTTCAGGACCAAATGGCGGGCGTCCTCTATCGTGCCGCCGCTGGCATCCTGGATGCGCTTGAGGAACGCGCCGGTCCCCTCGGTCATGATCCACCCAGGCGACAGGGTGTTGACCCGCACGCCCTTGGGGCCAAGTTCCTTGGAGATGGACTTGCTGTAGGTCCGCAGCGCCGCCTTGGCCGAAGCATAGGCAGTGGTCGCGTCCGGGAGAGGCAGGACCGACTGGATGGAGGTGACGTGGACTACCGCCCCGGCGCCCCGTTCGATCATCTGCGGGATGAGAAGGCGGTCCAGACGAACCGTCGCGAGAAGGTTCAGGTTCAGTTCGCCGAGCCAGTGTTCGTCCGTCAGGGCGGTGAAGCCGCCGCCCGGCGCCGACGAACCGCCGAGCACGTGGGCCAGGATATCGATGCCGCCCAGGCGATCGAGCGCCGCCTGGGCTAAGGCTTCACCACCCTCGACCGTCGTCAGGTCCGCCTGGACGAACTCGACGCCGTCGATGGGATCAAGAACTCCACGGGCGGAGGTAATGACCCGTGCGCCACCGGCCAGGAAGCGGTCGACGGTGGCGCGGCCCAAACCCTTGGTCCCGCCGCTGACGAGCACACGCTTGCCAACGAACTCCTTCGGATCCGCCGAGACGCTCATGCCGTGATCTCCAGGGCCTTGATGACGTCGCCATCGAGGTCGAAGCGGTAGGTGAAGCGGATCGGGCTCCCCTTGAAATCGCCATGCGTCTGACCTTCGACGACGACCTGACCATGGTCGTGTCGGATCGTGTCTGGGGTGAAGATCGCCTTGAGGCCGGTCCCCATCTTTGTAAGCAGGGTGCGTATCTCGGCCTGGCCCGCAAAGCGTTCGCCGTTGTCCAGCAGGACCGCATCGGCGGCGAAGGGCTTCATCATGCCGTCGATATCGAGCCGCGCGTTGGCCGCGACATAGTCTGCGATGGGAAGGGGAATTTCGAGCGACATTGTCCTTGTCCTGTTGGCTGCGGTCGCGGCCATGGCTGGCTGCCACCCTGATGAAGCCAAGTTAGCGATGGACATGTGACCCGATAATCGGGACAAATCGCGATGTGTCGTCACGGAAATCAGGACAATGGGGCAGGGCGGTCTGACGGAACTGGATGCCGTCCTGACGGTCGCGCGCTGCGGGAAGTTTCGGACGGCGGCGCTTGAGCTTGGCGTGTCGACGACCGCGCTCAGCAACGCGGTAGGCAAGCTGGAGCGCACCCTTGGGGTACGGCTCTTCAACCGGACGACAAGGAGCGTCTCCCTTACGGAAGCCGGCGAACAGTTCGTCGCGCAGGTCGCGCCGGCTGTAAGGGACATCCATGAGGCGATGAACATCGCGCGTTCCCGACAAGTGACACCCTCCGGTACGCTGCGCATCAACGCCTTTCCCACAGCCGCACGAGAGATTTTCTCGTCGCTCGTCCTGCCGTTTCAGCGGGAGCACCCTCAGGTCCACATCGACATTGTCACGGAGGGCCGCCTGGTGGACGTGGTCGCGGGTGGTTTCGACTTCGGCGTCCGGAGCGCCGACCTGGTTCCGGTCGACATGATCGCTGTTCCGCTGGGGGGCGCCCGGCGCAACGTCGTTGTCGGCTCGCCGAGCTATCTGCAAGCGCGGGGAACGCCCATCGTTCCTCAGGACCTCCTCGGACATTCCTGTCTGCGTGTCCGATTGCCGAATGGCGCGATCTACCGCTGGCCATTCGAGAAGGACGGACAGTCAGTCCATGTCGACGTCGAAGGCGCCTTCACCCTCGATGAAGCGAGTCTCGCCCGTACAGCCGTCCTCGCTTCGGTCGGTCTGACCCTGGCGATGGAGTCCGACGTTCGAGACGACATCGAGGCAGGCCGTCTTGTGCGGGTTCTTGAAGACTGGACGCCGGCTCTGTCACCCTTGAGCCTGTACTATCCGAGCAAGCGGAACCCGACCGCCGCATTCAAGGCGTTTGTGGACTTTGCCCGTCGGCGAAGTCACGCGACAACCTCAGATCAAGCCCTTCCTGCGCCCTGACGCTTACCCGCTCTACGCCCGCTCCAGCACCATGGCCGACCCGACGCCGACGCCGCCGGTGGCGGCGACAAGGCCGGTCTCCACATCCGTCTGACGCATCACGTCGATCAGGGTCCCAAGCAGGATCGCGCCGGTGGCGCCCATGGGATGACCCATGGCCAGATGCCCGCCATTGACGTTGACTCTATCCATGTCGGGCGCCCGGTCGCGCTCGAACTTCACCGGCACGGCGGCGAAGGCCTCCATGAACTCCACGGCGCCGACGTCGCGCAGGCTAAGGCCGGCGCGCTCCAGGGCCTTGTCCATGGCGGTGAAGCCGGCGGTCAGCTGCATCACCCGGTCGCCGGCCGCCTCGGCCTGGGCGCGGATGCGGACCAGGGGGTTCAGGCCCCATTTGTCGCCCGCCGCCTTCGTGCCCACCAGGACCAGCGCCGCGCCGTCCGAGATCGGCGGGCAGTGGGCGACGGTATGACGGTGGTCCACGGCGCCGATATCGGGGCGGTGAGCGGTCAGGATGTCGTCGAACCCGGCCGCGCCGAACGGGGCGAAGACGGGCGCGAGCTTAGTCAGGGACGCGCCGTCGCCGAAGTCGCGAATGTTCTCGTCGTGATCCAGGGCGACCGAGCCGTCAGGGTGGGTGACCGCCACCACGCGGTCGGCGTAGCGCCCCTGCGCCCAGGCCGCCGCCGCCCGTTGATGGGAGCGCAGCACGGCGGCGTCCATGGCCGCGCGGTCGATGCCCTCGGCGGTGGCGAGAAGGTCGGCGGCGACGCCCACGGGGGCCCAGCCCATGGCCGAGGCCATGCCCATGTCGGCGTAGTAGGTGGCCTTGTCGGTCATGAACTCGACCTGGGACATGCTCTCCACCCCGCCGGCGATGGCCAGCTCGGCCTCGCCCGACGCCACCCGCCGCGCCGCGTCGGCCACGGCGGATAGTCCCGAGACGCAGAAGTTGTTGATCGTCAGCACCGGCAGGTCGTCGGGCAGGCCGGCGCGGATGCGCGAGCCCAGGGCGATGTGTCCGCCCTGGGCGCCCACCTGGGTCACGCAGCCCAGGGTGAAGGCGCCGGCGGCATGCACCGCCTCGCGCCCGTTGCGGGTCTCCAGGGCCCGGACCAGCTGGGCGACCAGCTCCACCGGCGCGATGGTCGAGAGCGAGCCGCCGGGCCGGCCCTTGCCGCGCGGGCTGCGCACCGCGTCGTAGACATAGACCTCGACCATTCCTCGTCTCCCCGCTTGCGGCCGTGCCCGCCGCTTTGTAAGTCTCGTAGAGCAAGTTACAGGGCGGGCGAACCGCCTGACAAGGGGAGGGGCCTTTGACGCCACGCGAGAAACTGAAGTCCGGGCTGCGTCTGCCGGCCATCGCCGCGCCCATGTTTCTGGTCTCCGGTCCCGATATGGCCATCGCCGCCTGCCGCGCCGGCATCATCGGGTCCTTCCCGGCCAACAACGCCCGCACCCTCGACGTGCTCGACGAATGGATGAGCCGCATCAAGGCGGAGATCCCGGCGGACGGCCCGGCCTGGGCGGTGAACATCATGGTTCATCCGACCTATGCCCGTCTGGCCGACGAGATGGCCCTGGTGATGAAGCATAAGCCGCCGGTTGTGATCACCGCGCTGGGCAGTCCCGCGCCTATCGTCCAGGCGGTGCAGTCCTATGGCGGGATCGTCCTGGCCGACGTCAACTCGCTCAAGCACGCCAGGAAGGCGGCCTCGATCGGGGTGGACGGCCTGGTTCTGGTGGCCGCGGGCGCCGGCGGACACACGGGCCAGATCGCGGGCTTCGCCTTCGCCCCCGCGGTGCGGGAATTCTTTGACGGGATCATCGTGCTGGGCGGCGGCGTCGGCACGGGGCAGGCGATCCGGGCGGCGACCACGCTTGGCGCCGACTTCGCCTATCTGGGCACCCGCCTGATCGCCTGCGAGGAAAGCCTGGCGGACCCCGCCTACAAGCAGATGCTGATCGAGGCGACGGCCGAGGACATCGTCTGTTCCGCCGCGCTTACCGGCGCCTGCGCCAACTGGCTGCGGCCGAGCCTCATCGCCGCCGGCTATGATCCCGACAACATGGGCGACAAGGCCAGGATGAACCTGGGCGCGCCGGAGGACACCGCCGCCAAGCGCTGGCGCGACGTGTGGTCCGCCGGCCATGGCGTCGGCGGGGTCAAGGCGGTGGAGCCCATGGCCGCCATCGTCGACGGCCTGGCCGCCCAGTACGCCGCCTAGCGCCTGATCTGCCCGTCGACATAGCTGCGCATGCCCTTGCCATAGGGCGGGCGCAGCATCTTCAGGGGGCCGATGTCCCTGGTGATCTGGGTGAACACCGCCTTCCTGTGGCTGAACTCGCGAAAGCCGTCCTCGCCGTGATAGCTGCCCATGCCGGCGGGGCCGACCCCGCCGAACGGCAGCTCCTCCTGGGCCACGTGCATGATCACGTCATTGACCGTCACCCCGCCCGAGGTGGTGCGCGACAAGACGTTGTCCCGCTCGGCGGCGTCGGTCCCGAACCAGTAGAGCCCCAGGGGCCGGTCGTGGGCGTTGATGTAGTCCACCGCCTCGTCGATCCGCTCATAGGTCTTGATGGGCAGGATCGGGCCGAAGATCTCCTCGCGCATGATCTTCAGGTCGTCGCTGGGGTCGATGACCAGGGTGGGGGCGATCTTGCGGTGCTCCTGCTGGGCGAGGGTCTCGCCGGCGGGGTTGATCTCGATGACGCGGGCGCCGCTGGCCCGGGCCTCGTCCAGATAGCCCTGGAGGCGGTCATGGTGCCGCTGGGAGACCACGGCGGTGTAGTCGGGATTGTCGCGGATGGTGGGAAACATCCGCTCCACGGATTTGGTCGCCTCGTCCACGAAGCTGTCCAGCTTGTCCCGGGGAGCCAGCACATAGTCCGGGGCCAGGCAGATCTGGCCGGCGTTGAGGGTCTTGCCGTTCATCACCCGGGCCGCCGCCGTGGCCATGTCGGCCGAGCGGCTGAGGATCACCGGGCTCTTGCCGCCCAGCTCCAGGGTGACGGGGACCAGGTTCTCGGCCGCCGCCCGCATCACATGGCGGCCGATGCTGGTGGCGCCGGTGAACAGCAGGTGGTCGAAGGCCAGGCGGGTGAAGGCCTCGCCGATCTCGGGACCGCCCACCACCACGGCGATCTCCTCTTCGGAGAAGGCCGAGCCGAACATGCGGGCCATGAGGGCCGAGGTTGCGGGGGTATGCTCCGACGGCTTGATCAGGGCGCGGTTGCCGGCGGCCAGCACCCCGGCCAGGGGGGCGAAGGTCAGGTTCACCGGGAAGTTCCAGGGGCTGATGATGCCCACCACCCCCTTGGGCTGGAACTGAACTTCGGCCTTGGCGCCGAAGAGGCCGAGGATCGCCGGCGTGGTCTTGCGCTTCTGGGGGCGCATCCATTTGGCCAGGTTCGCCTTGGCATGTTTGAGCGCCCCGATGGAGGCGGCGACATCAGTGAAGGCGGTCACGTCCGGCGAGCGGGCGCCGAAGTCCTCGTTGGCCGCATCCTCGATTTCCCGCCGGTGGTCGACCAGCAGGGCGATGCAGCGCTCGATCCGCTCGATGCGGACCTGGGCGCTGGGCGCGCCATCCCTCAGGTGCGCCGCCTTCTGGCGGGCGAGGAGGGTCTTCATCGGTCCGGCGAGGCTGGCGTCCATGGGTCTTCTCCCGAGCGCCCCTGATTTGAGTGTTCTGAAGACGCGGGCGCGATTTATCCCACCACTGAAGGTTGGGCGCCGCAAGGTCAGTCAATCGCCCGCCGCGTCGTGCGGCGGGCGTGAGCGCCGGGATCAGGCGGTCGGAAGCGGCGCGTCCGGATGGACGAGGCCGGCTTCGCGCAGTTCGAGCCAGAAGGCGGCGGGAACGACCTCGTCGAGGGCCGCGCGGTCCTCGGCGATGCGGCCGGGGCGGCTGGCCCCGGGGATAACCGCGGCGACCGCCGGATTGGCCAGGGAGAACTGCAGGCCTGCGGCCTTCATGCTGATCCCGTGGCGGTCGGCGATGGCCTTGATCTTGGCGACCTTGGCCAGGATCTGCGGCGTGGCCGGCGCGTATTCGAAGTTCGGCCCGCCGACCAGGGCGCCGGAGCTGTAGGGGCCGCCGACCACGATCCCGAGGCCGCGTTCAGCTACCGTCGGCATCACGCGCTGCAGGGCGCGGTCGTGATCAAGCAGGGTGTAGCGGCCGGCCAGCAGGAAGCCGTCGGGGCGGGGGCCGTCGAGCGCCAGCAGAAGCTCGATCGGCTCCACCCGGTTCACGCCCAGGCCCCAGGCCTTGATGACGCCTTCGTCGCGCAGGCGGTCCAGGGCCTTGAAGGCTCCCTTGCGGGCGCTCTCGAAGACGCCAAGCCATTCGTCGCCATAAAAGTCCTGGGCCACGTCATGCACCCAGGCGATCTCGATGTGGTCGGTCTTCAGGCGTTTGAGGCTGTCCTCGATGGAGCGCAGGGTCGCGTCCTCGGAGTAGTCGTTGACGATCTTGTTGGGGCGGCCGTGCTTGAAGACGTCGCCCTTCTCGCCAAGGTCACGGGCGCTCACATCCTCGATCTCGTCCAGGATCACCCGGCCGACCTTGGTGCTGATCACGTACTGGTCGCGCGGCTTGTCGGCGAGGGCCTCGCCCATGCGGATCTCCGCCAGGCCCGCCCCATAGAAGGGGGCGTTGTCGTAATAGCGGATGCCGTCGCTCCAGGCCGCCTCCACCGTGGCGCGGGCCTCGGCTTCGGGGATGTCGCGGAACATGTTGCCAAGCGGTGCGGCGCCGAAGCCGAGCTTGCCGGGAAGAAGGGTCTTGAGACTCATGGTTCTGGTCCTCTGCGGGGGCAGGATGGAATGGGTTCAGGCGACCTGCGCCGGATCGAGCACCAGGGCGGTGCGTTCGGCCAGGTCGTTGATCTTCGACAGGTAGGTCTTGAAGTGCGCGGTCTCGCGGTGGGCGGCCACGGCGGCGTTGTCCACATAGAGCTCGTCGAGCACGAAGCGGTCGGGCTTGGCCTGGTCGCGCCAGACGTCCCAGCGCAGGTTGCCCGGTTCGGCCCGGCAGGCGGGCGCCATGCCGAACAGCAGGGACTGCAGCTCCTCGGTCTTGCCGGGGCGGGCGGTAAGGAGGGCCACGATCTTCACGGGTGCGGACATGTCTTGTTCCTGGATGCTGCTTGGGCGGAACGGGGGGCGTTCCGCCCAAGCCGATAGTTTCAGGCCCGGGTGAGCGAGCGGTCCAGAGCGGCCACGAACCTGGCGGCCAGCGGATGGTCTGACCGGGGGTTCTGACCTGTGATCAGTTCGCGATCCTCGACCACATTGGGCTCGAAATCGACGTCGTTGACGAGGACTTCGCCGCCGGCGGTCCGCAGGGCGTCGACCATGTTGAAGTAGAGCCTGGCGTGCAGGATGTGGTCCTCAACCACCTTCTCCTCCGAGTTGGAGAAGACGGTCATGCGGTAACCCGCATACTGCCAGCCCTTGGCCAGATCGGCGGCCCTGGCGACGTCGCCGTCGATCAGGGCGGCGCGGAACTCACTGGCCTGCGGCATGGCCGAGGCGACCGCGACGGGGCCGTGGCACAGCAGGGCGGTGGGTTTGCCGCGCTCATGGAAGTGGCGCAGGATCTCACCCGTCTCGGCGTCCTGCATCAGGTCGACCACGGGCGCCTGGCCGCCGGGGACAAAGACGCCGACGTAGTTGTCCAGGCCTTCGGCGATCACCGAGCGCAAGGTGCGGCCGGTGTTCATGGACGCATCCTTGGCGAAGAACGTCTTGGCCCGGGCATAGGCCGCTTCGTCGCCGCCGAAGTGGTCGGCGCTGTCGGAGGCCTCGTCGATGTGCGGCTTGGCGCCGTTTGGCGTGGCCAGCACCACTTCATAACCGGCCTCGACCAGCGCCATGGCCGGCACGACGGTTTCGTTCAGATATTGACCGGTGGCCGCCGTAGCGCCGCCCTGCACCTCGATGCGGGTGGCGTTGGAGCCGATCACGAGCACCTTTCCCTTGGTCATCACATCCTCCGTTGATCCAGGGTCATGTCCGTCTTGGACGGTCTGAAGGTGCGCCGATGGGTGATATTCCAGAAGTTTATTGATATGATCTTAGATATTCACCTGACGATATAACTCATGCGCTATGACCTGAACCTGCTGCCGGTGTTCGTCACCCTGATGGAGGAGCGCAACGTCACGCGCGCCGCCGAGCGGCTGGGCATCACCCAGCCGGCGCTGTCCAACGCCCTTGGGCGGTTGCGGCTGGTGATGCGCGACCCGCTGTTCATCCGCGAGCGTTACGGCATGCAACCGACGCCCATGGCGCTCGAGCTGGCCCCGGTGATCGCCGCGGCCCTGGCGAAGATCGACGATGTCGTCCTTGGTCAGCAGGAGTTCGATCCGGCCAGGGCCGAGCGCCTGATGGCCATCGCCTCCAACAGCTATGTGGAGTTCGTCATGGGCGCGGCGATCGTCACGCGGCTGGGCCGCAGCGCGCCGGGCATCAAGCTTCGGCTCATTCCCTACGGCAGCGACCTGGCCGAGACCGGGGTCGTCTCCGGCAACACGGCCATGGCGCTGGGCCGCATTGTCGAGGCGCCCGACAACGTGGTCGTCCAGCACCTGATGGACGAGACCCTGGCCTGCGTGGTGCGCGCCGATCATCCCGAGGTGGGCGACAGCCTCTCGCGTGAACAGTACGAGCGCCTGAAGCACGTCAACGTGCTGCCGCCCGGCCGTCTTCGCGCGGGCCTCTTCCAGGCGCTGGAGCAGCAGGGCCTTCGGCGCGAGGTGGCGGTGTCGGTGACCCACTTCCTGGCGGTGCCGGAACTGATCGCGGTCACCGACTATTGCTCGACCCTGCCCAGCCGCATCTGCCGCCGGCTCGCGGCTGATCCGCGCCTGAAGATCCTGCCGGCGCCGGCGGATCTTGGGACCTTCCCGGTGCAGATGGCCTGGCATGTGCGCTACCGGCATGATCCGGCGCACAGGTGGCTGCGCTCGGTGGTGAGCGAGGCGGCCAGGGCGCTCTGATCCGCCTGGCGCCGTGCGTGCGCACATTCGCGTCGCTCGGGGCCGATTACGTCTTCAGGTCGATTGCGCCTCCCGCTCCAGACGCTAGCCTCGCCTTCCGGTCTCAGGGGGCCAGTTCAGGGGGATTGCATGCGGGTTTTGACGACGGCGTTCATCGCGGCGCTTGGCTTGATGGGGACCGCCGAGGCGGTGGAGCGCAAGGCGCTGGTCGGGGGCACCCTGATCGACGGCACCCTGCGTGAGCCGATCCGCGACAGTGTCATCCTGATCGAGGACGAGCGGATCGTCGCCGTCGGCACGGTGGGATCCCTGGCGATCCCGGCCGACGCCGAGCGCATCTCCACCGAAGGCATGACGGTGATGCCGGGCCTTTGGGACATGCACGTCCACCTGATGCTGAGCGGGCATTCGGACTATCCCCACTGGCATTCGACCTATGTGGGAAAGGTCCAGCAGGAGGTGATCATGCCGGCGGGGGCCAAGCAGCTCCTGATGGCCGGCGTCACGGGCGCGCGCGATCTTGGCGCGCCGCTTGAGGAGAGCATCGCCGTCCGCGACGCCATCAAGGCCGGCAAGATTCCAGGTCCGACGCTCTTCGTCTCCGGCCCCTTCATCCAGAAGAAGCCCTATCCGGGGACCGAGGGCTATCGCTGGGGCGTGTCCTCGCCGGAGGACGCACGCGCCAAGGTGCGCCGCATCGCCAACGCCGGGGTCGACACGGTCAAGCTGATCGACATCGACCAGATGAGCGAGGCTGAGATCAGGGCGGTGGTCGACGAGGCCCACGCCCACAAACTGTCGGTGGTGGGTCATGCCCACCGCCCCGACGAAATCCGGCTGGGCCTGAAGTACGGGGTCGATGTCTTTGAGCACACGGGCCTGGGAACCTCGGCCGAGTATCCCGAGGACATCGTCAAGGCGCTGTCGGAGCGAACCGCGCGCAGCGGTCAGGCGGGCTTGCTCTACTGGACGCCGACGGTGTCGATCCTCAACAACTATCCCGAATGGCTCAAGGACCACGAGTTCGTCGACGCCATCGACTGGCATGAAGGCCTGACGCCCGAGATCATCGCCGACATCAAGGGCTCGCTGACCCATCCCGAGC
Source organism: Caulobacter segnis (assembly GCF_029543125.1). Classification (GTDB taxonomy): domain Bacteria; phylum Pseudomonadota; class Alphaproteobacteria; order Caulobacterales; family Caulobacteraceae; genus Caulobacter; species Caulobacter segnis_D. Next base: position 208,280 of record NZ_JARQWW010000004.1, on the reverse strand, counting down.
GCATCGCCTACTTCCAGCAGGTGCCGCAGCGCGTGCCGACCCTGAAGCGCAAGTTCGAGCAGCTTCGCGCCTCGGGCGCGGTGCTGCTGATCGGCACCGACTCCGGCGTGCCGATGATGTTCCACTCCGGCAGCACCTGGCAGGAGATGGACCTGTGGGTGAACGGCTTTGGCGTGCCGCCCATCGAGACCATCCGCGCCGCCACCTACTGGCCGGCGGTGGCCATGAAGGCCGACAAGGACTACGGCACCGTCGCCGAGGGCAAGTACGCCGACATCATCGCGGTCAAGGGCGATGTGCTGAAGCACATGTCCCTGCTGCAGCGGGTCGATATGGTGGTCAAGCACGGCAAGCGCGTGAAGTAAGGGGCGGGCCTTGGAGCCCGCTGAGTTGTGATGGTGTTCAAGTCCCTGATGCTCGCCGCGGCGAGCCTGACCCTGGCCGGCGCGCCCTACGAGGTGGCGCCGGGATTGTTCCAGCCGGGCCAGCCGGACCTGGGGCTGAAGCCGGCGCCGGGCGCGCGGACCTTCACCGTCTTCGCCCCCGGAGAGCAGACGGACAGGTTCAGCAACGGGGTGGTGCTGATCCCCTTCAAGGGCAGGCTCTATGTCCAGTGGCAAAGCTCGGCCAAGGACGAGGACAGCGCCGACACCTGGGTGGCCTACAGTGTCAGCGACGACGGCGAGACCTGGAGCGCCCCTATGGAGCTGGCGCCGGCGGGCAGGGACGGCGTGATGCGGTCCAGCGGGGGCTGGTGGACGGATGGGGAGACCCTGATCGCCTACGCCAATGTCTGGCCGGAGGGCTTCCAGTCCGGCGCTGGCGGCTACGCCGAATACCGCACCAGCCGCGACGGCCGCGACTGGAGCGAGCCGAAGCGGGTCATGGGCGCGGACGGGCGGCCCGTTGAGGGCGTGATCGAGCAGGACCCCCATCGGATCGACGGGCGGGTCATGACCGCCTTCCACCTGCGCCCCGGCATGATCGCCAAGCCGTTCTTCACCGACGATCCGCTGGGCGTCTCGGGGTGGACGCAAGGCAAGATGGAGAGCCTGCAGCGCGACGCCTCGGCCGCCGCAGCCGCGCACGAGAAGCGCCTGAGCCGCGAGATCGAGCCCAGCCTTTATCGCCGCGCCGACGGCTGCGCGGTCATGGTGTTCCGGGACGAGGAGCTGAGCTTTCGGCAACTGGCGTCCGAAAGCTGCGACCGGGGCGTCACCTGGACGACGCCGGTCCTGACGAACATGCCGGACGCCCGCGCCAAGCAGAGCGCCGGCAACCTGCCCGATGGCTCGGCCTATCTGGTCAATGCGCCCAACGGCGACCGGCCGCGCATGCCGCTGGCGGTGACGGTCAGCCACGACGGCCGCCGCTTTGACCGAAGCTGGATGCTGCGTGGGGGAGGGGACCTTCAGCTCCTTCGCCATGCCGGCCAGTACAAGCGGCCGGGCTACCACTACCCCAAGAGCGTCGTCTGGAACGGCCATTTGTATGTCGGCTACGCCGCCAACAAGGAAGACGTGCAGGTGACGCGCGTCCCGCTGGCCTCGATCGCCCGACAGCCCTGATGATCCGACCCCGGCGGGGGCGATCACGCGAAAAGTGATGATCCCGGTGTCATTTTGACGCCGTCTGGAAAAATCGCGTCCCGCGTTTGTTAGCGGTCACAAAAAGTGATGTCAGCGCTGTCAAATGCTGGTTTCGCGCATTGACCCGCGATATTTTGCGATGTTACCGGTACCGAATTCGCCGATAGGTTGTCGCTCGGAAGGCTTGGCTGCCTCTCCGAAACGCTCAATTTTTCGTCGATGTCAAAAACGAAACAAGCCCCGCGCAGGGCACATTTGGGGGAACACCATGGAGCGGCAAAACCGCCTTCGGACATCCGCGTCCTTCCTCGCCATGTCAGCCGCCCTCCTGGCGGCGGGCCACGTCTCCGCCCAGGAAACCGGGGCCGGAACCGAGGTCGAGGAAGTCATCGTCACCGGCATCCGCGCGTCCCTGGACCGCGCCCTGGCCATCAAGCGTGAGAACAGCGGCGTGGTCGAAGCCATCGCCGCCGAGGACATCGGCAAGTTCCCGGACACCAACCTGGCGGAGTCGCTGCAGCGCATTCCGGGCGTCGCCATCGACCGCACCAACGGCGAAGGCTCGCAGGTGACGGTCCGCGGCTTTGGCGGGGGCTTCAACCTGGTGACGGTCAATGGCCGCTCCATGCCGACGGCAAACGTCCAGACCGTGGGCGGTGACCAGTCCGCCGACTTCGCCGGCGGCACCAGCCGCTCCTTCGACTTCTCCAATCTGGCCTCCGAGGGCGTCGCCACCCTGGAAGTCTACAAGACCGGCCGCGCGGCGGTGCCCTCGGGGGGGATCGGGGCCACCATCAACGTGCGCACCCGCCGTCCCTTCGAGGCGCGCGAGAGCGGCTTCAGCGGCAGCGTCGGCGCAAAGGCGCTTTACGACACCAGTCTCGAGGAGAAGCTGGAGGACGCCGACAAGATCACGCCTGAGCTGTCAGGCCTGCTTAACTGGGTGGATGAGGAGGAGCGATTCGGCGTCACCCTGTTCGGCAGCTACCAGCAGCGCAACTTCACCAGCCGCAGCGCCACCTCCAATGCGTGGAACATCCGAACGCTGGATCAATTCCTGAACCCCGGAAACGGCTTCGTGCGCGCCAATGGCAGCACGGTGATCGAGAACCGGCCGTCCAGCGGTTCGACCCTCGTGGCGATCCCCAACGACAGCCGCTACCACTTCTCGCAAGGCGAGCGTGAGCGCATCAATGGCCAGCTGACCCTTCAATGGCGGCCCATCGAGACCCTGACCCTCACCGCCGACGCGGTCTATGCCCGCAACAAGGCCTTCGAGCGCCGCAACGACCAGAGCAACTGGTTCAACCGTCCCTTCGACCGGGTGGTCTTCGACGACAACCCGGTGGTGGCCACCGCCGTCTTCCTGCAGGAGAACCTGTCGGGGGTGAAGGACGTGGGCTTCGAGCAGCAATACCGGGCCAACAAGGACAGCCTGGAATCCTACGCCGGCAACGCCACCTGGGAGCTGACCGACCGCTTCACCGTGTCCCTGGACGGTCACATCTCCAAGGCCGACAGCCTGCCGGACGCGCGCAATGGCGCGAGCTCCACGGCCGTGGCCATCGGCGCGCCGATCATCTCGTCGCACTCGGTGGACTATCGCGGCGAGATCCCGGTGCAGTCGGTGACGATCAACGACCGCACCGGCAACGCCAACGGCAACGGCGTGCTTGACGTGGGCGACCTGGGCAGCCAGGTGGCGCGCACGTGGTCCCAGGCCCAGACCCAGAAGGTCAAGGAGATCCGCCTCGACGCCGGCTACGAGCTGGACGACAACGGCAGCCGCTTCGACTTCGGGGCCAACTTCCGCAATTCGAAGATGCGCCAGCTGGCCTCGTCCACGCAGCAGGATCTTGGCAGCTGGGGCATATCCAATCCGCGCGACGTCAGCCAGTACGCGGGCAATCTCGTCGAGAGCTTCTGCCTGTCGTGCCGCTTTAAGGAGTTCAATCCGCAGCAGTCGGGGGCGGGTCTGATCGCCTTCCGCGCCGATGCGCTCGATCTCTATGATGCGCTCTCTCCGGTCTATGCCGCGCGCGGCAACCCGGTGGGAATCACCGGCCAGAACGACAACCGCGTGGATGAGGACATCTGGGCGGTCTATGGCCAGGTGACCTGGCGCGGCGAACTGGGCGGCCGTCCGGCCACCCTGGTGGCCGGCGTCCGCTACGAGCAAACCAAGGTGGAGGCCATCTCGCTGGTGCGCCGCCCGCGCGCCATCCGCTGGACCGCCGACAACGACTTCGCCGTCGCCACCGGCGACACCTACGAGCCGATCTCGGGCTCGGGCAAGTACAACAACCTGCTGCCAGCGCTCGATTTCTCGATCGAGCTTCGCGAGAACCTGCTGGGCCGCTTCTCCTTCAGCCGCACCATCGCTCGCCCGGACTTCGGCAACCTGTTCGCGGCGGCGGCGGCCCAGGCGCCCAACCGGCCGATCGCCAACGGCGCCGTGCCCCTGGGCACGTCCGGCAACCCGGATCTGGACCCGCTGATCTCCGACAACTTCGATGTGGCCGTGGAGTGGTACTACAAGCCCTCCAGCTACATCTCCGCCGGCTTCTTCGAAAAGCGGGTGAACAACTTCGTCGGCACGGGGACCTTCGAGCGCGGCCTGTTCGGTCTGCGCGACCCGAGCTCCGGCGCCCCTGGCACCCGATCGGGCACGGCGCGGGATATCCTGACCTCGCTGGGCGCCGACCAGACGGACGTCAATCTCTTCACCATGACCGCCCTGATCCAGACCACGGGATCGGCGGACGCGGCCAGGGCGCAGTTCGTGGCCAACCGCACGGCGGGCGGCGACCTCAACCAGGCCTTCGTCGACCAGATCCTGGCGGCGGTCGACCTGGAGGCGGTGGCGGGCGATCCTCTGTTCGAGTTCAACGTCTCCCAGCCGATCAACAACCGCACCGGCAAGATCCACGGCTTCGAGGTGGCGGCGCAGCACTTCTTCGGCGACACGGGCTTTGGCGTCGCCGGCGCCTACACCATGGTGGACGGCGATGTGACCTTCGACATCGGCTCCGACCCGGACGAGGACCAGTTCGCGCTTTTGGGGCTCAGCGACACGGCCAACGCCACGCTGATCTACGACAAGAACGGCATCTCGGCCCGTATCGCCTACAACTGGCGGGCCAGGTACCTGTCGGCCACCAACCGCGGCGATGGGCGAAATCCGGTGTTCGTGGCGCCCTTCGGCCAGCTGGATTTCAACATCAGCTACGACGTCACCGACAAGCTGGCGATCTCCTTCGAGGGCATCAACCTGACCAGGGAAAGCCTGCGCACCTACGCGCGTGACAGCAACCAGCTCTTCTACGCGCAGGAGCTGGACACCCGCTATCTCCTCGGCGCCCGCTATCGCTTCTAGCCAGGCGAGCCCAGGATAAGGGGAGGGGCCGCTGCTCCCACAGCGGCCCCTTTCCCGCCTCTTCATTCGAGGGGCGCGGTGTCAAAGTGTCGGAGAGGGAGCGGGCATGGCGGGACGAACCTTGCTCAACAATGTCGACCACATGGACGTGCGGGTGATCACCCGGCACGAGCCCAGGTTCGGCGACGCGGTGAACCAGGCGCTCGTCTTCCCCACGGAGTTCGAGGCGCTCCAGCGCGAGTACCCGATCTTCTTTCGGCGGGACGCCAACGGCGCACTGCAGGCGGTGGTGCTGCTGGGTCTGGACCGGGACGAGAACCTCTATCTGGGGGATGGCCGATGGCAGGCGCGCTACGTGCCGGCCATCCATCGGCGCGGCCCGTTCTCCATCGCCCTGCAGGCGCGGCCGGGCCAGGCGCCCGAGCCGATGATCCACATCGACCTTGATCATCCGCGCGTCAGCCAGACGGAGGGGGAGGCGCTGTTTCTGCCGGCCGGCGGCAATTCTCCCTACCTCCAGGAGCTCAGCCGGACCCTTGGCGACATCTATGAGGGGCTTGAGGCGGGCAAGGCCATGTTCGCCATCTTCGAGGAGATGTCGCTGATCGAGCCCGTGAGCGTGGGCGTCCGCCTGGATGAGACGGTCGAGTACGATGTGCCGGGCCTGCACACCATCAACGCCGAGCGGCTGGATCAGTTGGCCGGGGCGCAGCTGGAGGCCCTGCACCGCGCCGGCTTCCTGCGGCTCGCCTACGCGGTCGCCGCCTCGCTGCCCAACATGTCGCGCCTGATCGAGCTGAAGAACCGCAAGCGCGCGGCGCGGGCGGCATGATCGACATCGCCCGCAGGACGCAAGTTGTGGAAGGCGCGCGTCCCGGCGACATCGACTTCGACGCCATTCTGCGCGGGCAGTCGCCGACGGTGTTCAAGGGCATGGCGCGGGACTGGCCGCTGGTCCAGGAAGGGCTGCAATCGCCCGCCGCCGCCATGGCCTATCTGAACCGCTTCCAGGCGGGCCATCCGGTGGTCGCCTATGTGGGGCCGCCGCAGATCAAGGGCCGCTTCTTCTACGACGACGCCGGGGGCATGAACTTCCGCTCCGAGCGCGTCACCCTTGATGCGTTCATGGCGCGGATCGCCGCCAGCCTGGATGAGCCGCAGGCGCCGTCTCTCTATGTGGGCTCAACTGACGTCGACACCTATCTGCCGGGGCTGCGGGCGGAAAACGACCTTGGGCTCGATCCTGTGCTGTTCGGCGAGCAGGGGCCGCTGGTCGGCCTGTGGCTCGGCAACCGCACGACCGCGACGGCCCACTACGACATGTCCAACAACATCGCCTGCTGCGTCGTCGGACGGCGGCGGTTCACGCTTTTCCCGCCCGGCCAGGCGGCCAACCTCTATCCGGGGCCGCTGGAGCCGACCCCCGGCGGCCAGGTCGTCAGCATGGTGGACTTCCGAGAGCCTGACCCCGACCGTTTTCCAAACTTCGAAAAGGCGCTGGCCGCCGCCCAGGTGGCTGACCTGGAAGCCGGCGACGTGCTCGTCTACCCGGCGCTGTGGTGGCACCACGTGGAGGCGCTCGACCCCTTCAACGTGCTGATCAATTACTGGTGGAACACCGCGCCGGCCTTCATGGACACGCCCATGAACACCCTGCTGCACGGTCTGCTCAGCCTGCGTGATCGTCCCGATCATGAGAAGCAGGCCTGGCGGGCCCTCTTCGACTACTACCTGTTCGGCCCCGCCGATCGCGCCGGCGCTCATCTTCCCGAACCGATGCGAGGGCCGCTTGGTCCTTTGGACGCCCTGCAGGCGCGGCGCCTGCGGGCCCTTCTTCTCAACCGCCTCAATCGCTGACCGGTCCTCGAAGAGACCGGCGCAAGGGAGATCGCCATGGACGGACAGGTCGTAAGAAAGGTCGTGGTGGCCGGGGGCGGCTCGGCCGGCTGGATGGCGGCCGCGGCGCTGGCGCGTCAGCTTGGTCCGCTGCTGGATATCGTCCTGGTGGAGTCCGACGAGATCGGAACTGTCGGCGTGGGGGAGTCCACCGTCCCGACCGCCCGGACGTTCAACGCGCTGCTCAAGCTCGACGAGGCGGAGTTCATGAGCGCCGTCCAGGCGACCTTCAAGCTGGGCATCTCATTTGAGAACTGGGGCCAGGTCGGCGACCGCTACATCCACTCCTTCGGCCAGATCGGCAAATCCAACTGGCTGGGGCACTTCCATCACTTCTGGCTGGAGGCCAGGGCGCAGGGGTTCGGCGGCGAACTTGGCGACTACTGCCTGGAGCTGAAGGCGGCCGAGCAGCATCGCTTCGATGCCGGCGCCGAGGCTCCCCTGAACTACGCCTATCACATCGACGCCACCCTCTACGGCCGCTACCTGCGCGCCAAGTGCGAGGGCGACGGCGTGCGCCGGGTCGAGGGCAAGATCGTCGAGGTTAAGCAGCGGGCCGACGACGGCTTCATCGAGGCCCTGGTGCTCGGCTCCGGCGAGGTGGTCGAGGGTGATCTTTTCATCGACTGCACCGGTTTCCGAGGCCTTCTGATCAACGGCGCCCTGGGGGTCGGTTTCGAGGACTGGGGCCGGTGGCTGCCCAATGACCGGGCCTGGGCCGTCCAGACCAGCACCGACGTCGAGCCTGGCCCCTATACGCGCGCTATCGCCCACAAGGCAGGCTGGCTGTGGGGCATCCCGCTACAGCGGCGGGTGGGCAACGGCCTGGTTTTCAGCAGCCAGTTCATGAGCGACGAGGAGGGGCTGCGGCAGCTGGAGGCGATGATCGAGGGCGAGATGCTGATCGAGCCCAAGCTCATCCCGTTCCGCGCCGGGCGCCGTCACAAGGCCTGGGAGAAGAACTGCGTCTCCTTGGGCCTGGCCGCGGGGTTCATCGAGCCGCTGGAATCGACCTCGATCCATATGATCATGATCGCCATCCACCGCCTGCTTCAGCTGTTTCCCTTCGCCGGCTGCAACCCCTCGCTCAGCGACCGTTTCAACCATCTGGCCGACGACGAAATCCTGAAGATCCGGGACTTCATCGTGCTGCACTACAATGTCACCGAGCGGGCCGACAGCCCGTACTGGGACCACGTCCGGACCATGGAGATCCCCGAGACTCTGGCCCATCGCCTGGCGCTCTTCCGCGACAACGGCCACGTCTTCCAGGCGCCGGGGGAGCTATTCCAGATCGACTCCTGGCTTCAGGTGATGATGGGCCAGCGGCTGGAGCCGCGCGGCCATCACCACATGGGCCGCCTGATGCCCCCCGCCCAGCTGCGCGGCGCGTTGCATAACCTGAAGCTGGACATCACCCGGGCCGTGGAGCGCATGCCCTCGCACCAGGTCTTCATCGACAGCTACTGCCCGGCGCGCTGAGCTCTCGAAGATGACGCCGGAAGCCTTCCGCGCGTTGGTGATGAGCCTTCCAAGGGTTCGGGAGAGGGCGGTGCTTGGGGCCTGGGAGTATCGCGTCCGCGACCGTGCCTTCGCCACCCGTGGCTGGCCGCAGTCCGAATGGCTGACGCTCAAGGTTCCCGCAGGCGATCTGGCTGGGCTCCTCGCGCGGGAGCGCGGCTGGCAATCCCTTCCCGGCAGGCCGGGTGTCGTCCTGCGACCGCTTGGCGACCTCGACGAGGAAGGTTTGCGCCCGTTGCTTCGCGCCGCCTGGAAGCTTGCCAACGAGGGGTGAACGAGCGCTCGTTGGGGGCTCGAAACGGCGAAGCATCAGGCCCGCCCAGGCGGCCTCCGTTCCTGTCTGTATTGCGTCGCGGTCAGGCTGTCAGGGCTTCCTCGACCACATCAGGCCGCTTGGCGATCACGGTCAGATAGGCCCGATCCGACAGGCTGGGTTCGCTGCGGTGCTGTTCCCAGTCGCGCAGCTGACCGAGGGAGAAGCCGTACTGCATGGCGAATTTTTCCTGGGTCAGCTTCTGTCCCTTGCGGATCGCCTGAACATCGACCTTGGCGACAACGGCGTGCAGGCTCGCCCGTTCGGTGTCGCCCTTGGCGAATGCGATGGCGTCTTCAAGCCCGGCGGAGATCTTGTCGAAAGCGCGGCTCATCTTCGGGGTTCTTTCGTGTAGTGGTCGGTAAGTGTCGCGGTCAGCTTGGCGAGCTCGTTGCATTCCGCCTTCGTCAGGTTCGCCTTCTCGCCCTTGCCGAACACTGTCAGCAGGAACACCGGGAAGTTATCGCCAGCGAAAAAGGTGATGACACGAAAGCCTCCCGACTTGCCCTTGCCTCGGCCCGCGAGGCGAGACTTGCGGCAGCCACCCGTGCCTTTCATCAAGTCGCCGGTCGTCGGATCCTGCGCTACCGTATTGACCGCTGCGGTGCGGTCTTCGTCGGTCATGCCGGCATCGTTGGCGGCGGAGATGTAGGAACGGGTTCCGGCAACCGTCGCATAGCCAAAATATACGGATCTCCCGTATGCCCGTCTAGGGTAACTACGGGTTTTCCGTATTGCCCTGCGGCTGGGGTCTAAGGTTTTGCGGCTTGCCGCGCCTCGGTCTGCGTACGGATGACATCAGCCAGATTTCCCGCGACGAGATTGAGGTCAAGAATGTGCAGCCCCATCACGTCGAGCGGCCGTCCGTCTGCAAGCCAGTCGCCCGTAAAGTCGCCGGGCCGCTTGTCCTTGGGCTCGCGATTGATGCCGACCACCAGGAAGGCGCCGTGGACGTCGACCCGGCATCGCGCGCTCAGCATGCCGGAGAGATTGACGAAGGGGGTTTTGATCGCGTCGTTGTTCACCGTCCAGGGCTTCTGCTCGGCGGTCAGCTCCGGCAGGATCGTCTCTCCGGTCGTCGAAAGATACGGCTCGAGAACCCCACTCCCCCCAGCGAGGTTGGCGGGGTTTGTGCAGACCAGATCGCTCCCGGGAAAATCCGGCCTGACATCCTCGGCCAAGCGCGTTTCCTCGCGGATGGCGTTGAACGCCATGAAGCAGCTGGTCTGACGCGCGTCGCGGCACGGCGGAATATTCTTGAACGTTCCTCCGACCTGACCGCCCGAAGGGACCATGACGAACGCGCCAGGAAGGATCGCTGACAGCAATCGGCTTTGGGCTGGCTTGCCATCGATGCGGGCCTTGATCAGATCGATGGCCCTGTTCGCACCTTGAGAATGGCCGATGATCACGAAGGGGCGGCCCTTGTTGTCGTGAGCCATGTAGTGGTCCCAGGCCGCCAGGACATCCGCTTCCCCGATACGGCCCGCCGCGCGATAGACCGACCGTTCCGGTTTGGCGAAATCCGGTCGCATGGAGGTGGCGGTGAACTGCCGGTGAAACGGCGCATAAATTCGGCAAACCCGTCCAAGCCGGGCGACCTGTTGGCGAACCGCGCGAAGCTCCGCCTCCGTAACGCCCGGCGCGGCGATCAGACCCGGATCTTGGGATACCGTGGGATAGAGATAGAAGCAGTCAGCTGGCGTCTTTTGGGCCTTGAGGAATGGTTCAACGTGACCGACTCCGTCGCCGCCTATCCGGGTCGCGTCCAGGTTCCATTGGCAGGACTGTGACCCCGGTCGGCAGACCCAATTGGCGGTGAGCGTATAGTCGAGTGGGGCGGGCGCCGCCTGCGCGCGCGCCTGGACTGCGAAGGACAGGGCCGCAAGGCCCGCGAGGAGCGGCGCCGATTTCCTTCTGTAACCCAGACGCCGCATGTACCGCCCCGTTGACCGACGGTGAGCGTAGGCTCGGCCTGTAGCCAGGCCCAGAGGCTTTAGCCCTGCGCGGCCTTCCAGTTTTCGCGCTGCGCGAAGACGCGGGTCACCTCGGCCATGTTCTCGGTGCCCCAGGTGCAGAGGGGCACGAGCGCGGTAGCCAGGCTGACGCCCAGCGGGGTGAGGCTGTAGTCCACGCGCGGCGGCACCTCCTTGTAGTCGGTGCGCAGCACCAGGTCCTCGGCCTCAAGCTCCTTGAGCTGCTGTATCAGCACCTTGTCGCTGACATCGCGGATGGCGCGCCGCAGCTCGCCATAGCGGGTCGGTCCGCCCTGGGCGAGAAAGTAGAGGATCAGCGGCTTCCACTTGCCGGCGATGAGCCGAAGCGTGGCGTCCAGGCCGCAGGTGAATCCCGGCAGGGTCGGCGTGCAGACGTCGGTCTGGGACGGGGGGGAGGAGATGGTCGAGGGATACGATGACATTTTTAGGTACTTACCAAAAGGTGCATACTTGCGGATAGGTAGGCGTCTCGCCAGCTGAGTGCAACCTCATTGAAGGAGCACATCATGAGCAGACTGAACGGCAAGACGGCGGTTATCACCGGCGGCGGCAGCGGCATCGGCCTGGGCGCCGCAAAGCGCTTCATCGAAGAAGGCGCTTTCGTCTACATCTTCGGCCGCAGGCAGGCGGCGTTGGATGCGGCGCTCGCCGAGCTCGGCCCCAACGCCCGCGCTGTGCGCGGGTCGGTGACCGACCTGGCCGACCTCGATCGTCTCTATGAGACCGTCAAGGCCGAACGCGGCGGGATCGACATCCTGCTGGCCAACGCCGGCACCGGCTCGTTCGCGCCGCTGGGCGAGATCACGACCGAGCACTACGACCAGATCTTCGACCTCAATGTGAAGGGTCTGGTCTTCACGGTGCAGAAGGCCCTGCCGCTGATGGGACAGGGATCGTCGATCATTCTCACCGGTTCCAGCACCGGCGTGATGGGCACGCCCGCCTTCAGCATCTACAGCGCCACCAAGGCCGCGGTGCGCAACCTGGCGCGCAGCTGGGCTCTGGACCTGAAAGGCACGGGCATCCGCGTCAACGTCATGTCGCCGGGACCGATCACCACGGAGCTGGCGGTGGAGGTTCTGGGTGACGAGGGGGTCGCGCAGATGGGCGCCTCCACGGTTCTTGGCCGCATGGGCGACGCCTCGGAGACGGGCGCGGTGGCCGCCTTCCTGGCCTCCTCCGACAGCAGCTTCATGACCGGCGGCGAGGTGTTCGTCGACGGCGGCCTGGCGCAGGTCTGAAGCGGAGGCGCGGGAGCTTCGGCGGCAGCGCCAAAGCTCCCGCGCGGCCACCAGAGGACCATTGAGGCGGCTCAGCAGGGGAGCTGAATGAGGCTATCCGCCGCAGTGTGGAGATCAACGTATACGTTCAGCTTGACCAAATAAGCGCACCAGTGGAGTCCTCCGCCCCGGGTTGTTCCCGCGTATCTGGGGGTGGGGTTGTCGGAAGTCGTCGATCGACTGGGGCTGGGCGTCGCGTTCGCTGATCATGAAACCAGGGTTTTGGCGGCTAACGCCAACTATGCCCGCATCCTGGGGCGAAGTCTTGAGGCCGTGATGGGCCTGAGCATGACCGACGTCACCCACCCTGATGACGTGGGCTTCAATGGCAGGTTGATCGCGATGGCCGCCGGCACCGGCGAGCCGTTCACGGTGCGCAAGCGCTACCTGCTTCCGTGCGGCGAGGCGCTGTGGGTGGAGAACCGGGTCTTCGCCCTGTCGGCGGCGCCGCAGAAGGAGCCGCTCTATCTCGTGGTCAGCCGACGCATCGACGGATGTCCGGTGGTCGATGAAGGCGACGCGCGCGCACACATGGCTGAGTATGTCCGCGACGTGTCCGGGCAGCTTGCGAGGATGGCCAGGAGCGCCGGGCTTTTCGAGGCGGAGGAATTGCTCGACCTGGCGTCTCTCATCGTGCGTGAGGAGCTGGGAGCCTGAGCCTTCGATCTCGATCGCCTCAAGGACCGCCTGTTGATCGGGGCGACGGGTGCTGAGGCGAGGGATGTCAGCGCTAGATGGAGTTTTGGGCAGAAACCACGTGGCATCCGATATTCGCATTTCGCCGTGATCCGGCAGGTTGGCGGCCTTAAGGCCTCCGGCTCATCGGGCGGCCTCCGAATGAGGCGATCATGGCGAACTGGACAGCATCCGACATCCCCGACCAGCAGGGTCGAAAGGTCGTGGTAACAGGCACCGGGGGTCTGGGCTTCGAGGACGCCCTGGCGCTGGCGCGGGCCGGAGCCGAGGTGATCATCGCCGGCCGTAACCGGATCAAGGGCGCAGAAGCCGTGGCGCGGATCCGCGCCGCAGCGCCTGGGGCGCATGTCTCTTTCGAGCAGGTCGATCTGGCCAGTCTCGCCTCCATCGAAGGCTTCGCCGAGCGCCTGACGAGCGAGATCGACAGCCTTGATCTTCTGATCAACAACGCTGGCGTCATGCGCCCGCCAAGCCGCCTTGAGACCGAGGACGGCTTCGAGCTGCAGATGGGCACCAACTATCTGGGCCACTTCGCTCTCACCGCTCGTCTGATGCCCCTGTTGCGCAAGGGGCGCGCGCCTCGAGTGGTCACGGTGTCGAGCATCGCGGCCCGTCAGGGCGCCATCGATTTCGACGATCTGAACGCCAAGCGTCGATATGATCCCATGCCGGTCTACGCCCAGTCGAAGTTGGCCTGTCTGATCTTCAGCCTCGAGCTGCAAAGGCGCGGGGAAGCGGCCGGATGGGGTGTCCAGAGCATCGCCGCTCACCCAGGACTCTCGCGCACCGACCTGCTGCACAACGCACCGGGGCGCACGAGCCCCATCGGGATCTTGCGAAGCCTGCTGTGGTTCATGTTCCAGCCCGCGGCGCAGGGCGCCTTGCCGACGCTCTTTGCGGCCACGTCGCCGGCCGCGCGGGACGGAGGCTATTATGGGCCCGATCGCATGATCGAGACGCGCGGCTATCCGGCTGTAGCCCAGATCCCAGCGGCGGCGCTGGATTTGGAAGGCGCCGCGCGGCTTTGGGAGATTTCGGAAGCCCTGACCGGGGTGCGGTTCGGATCCGCGGGCCAGCGGCCCGTCAGGCTTCAAGCGCTCTGATGAGGGCAGGGGCCAGCATCTCCTGAGCCGCTGGCTGGCCCCTGTTCCTGGCCGTTCGTTGAAGTGCGGTTGTGGCGTCCTGGTGAAACCGAAAGAGGGCGGGGTGTTGCGAGATGCCCGTCTCGTCAGTGACCTCGAAGACCAGGCGACGACAAAGCGCCCGGGATGGCGAGGTGAAGGCGCGGCACGAGATCGGCCGCACGGGATAGACGCCGCAACGCTCATCGGGGCCCAGAAGCGGACACCGCAGGCGCAATCGAGCCGGGTCGTCGGCGGCCTCCACGATCGCCGCGGCGTCGCGAAGGCGCGCCATCAGCGCGCCGCGCTCCTCATCGGTGAAATGAGCGGTGATGTAGCTTGCGATCATCGCGGCCACACCGGGCGGCGTCGCTACGGCCAGATGGCAACAGGCGGCGCAGCCCGCCGCGCAGTCGATCGACCGCTGGTTCGGAAAGTGCTCCCCATAGGCCAAGCCGACCGCCGAGAGCAGCTCGATCACGCCCAGCGCCGCGTCGACGAGCGTCGCGGCCTCGTCCGCCCTGGCCTGGGCCTCGGCGCGGAAGGTCGAGAAGATCGTCTCATAACGCTCGGCGAGCGAGCGGGTGAGCGCGCCAAGCTCAGCGATGCTCGCCGCGGTGCGGCCGTGGGATTGATGTGCCGACAAGGCGTTCAGTCCTGTCAGTCTCGCCCGCCGCAGGCCTTAAGCCAGGCAAGGCGCCATCCGGCGCCCTGACCTTCGCCTCGGCCGGCTTCTCGCGAAAGCGCCGCACCGATCAGCAGGATCAGGACAACCGCCATGTGGATGCGCGGCTGGACGTAGTCGATGAACAGGAAGGCGAAGACCAGCCATGCGCTGGCGGCGGCGATGCCGATCGCCAGGCCGCCGCGGCGGGCCATGACGTCCGACCCCGCCCGTACGATGAGGACGGCGGCCAGGCCAAAGGCGACCTGGCCAAGCGCGTAGGCGCTGTGCAGGCCATAATAGAGCGAGGTTTGCGGACCTGGCGTCAGACGCCCTCCCAGATGGGAAAGGACGACCTCGATCAGGAAGTGCAGAGCGCCGGCCCAGAAGAGATAGCCGTAGGCGACAAAGAGCAGGTTTCTTCGCACGATCGACCCTCCAGGCATGTCGCGCAGGCGCGAGGCGGTGGCCCGGATCGGCTGAACATCCCGTCCAGGCCAGGCCTCATCGTGTCTCTGGGCGGGCGGTGCGACTATCGCCGATACGCCGGGAAACGTGCCCGATCCTGCGAACCTTCGCGGTCGCGCCCGGCCGATCAGCCGGGAACGGCGCGAAGGTTCATAGCGTCGCGCTTTGGCGCCAGGCCAAAGGCCCGCGCGTAGTCGCGGCTGAAGTGCGAGGGGCTCTCATAGCCCACCTGATAGGCCGCCTCGGCCACATTGGCGGCGTCGCAGATCATCAGGCGCCGCGCCTCCAGCAGCCGCAGCTGCTTTTGGAACTGGATCGGCGACATGGAGGTCAGCGCCTTGAAGTGCTGGTGATAGGAAGAAGGGCTCATCCCGGCCTCCCCGGCCAGATCCTCGACCCGAAGGGGCTGGGCGAAGTTGTTGCGCAGCACGAGGATCGACCGGCAGATCCGGTCGGTGTGTGAGTCTGGCAGGGCCTTCTTGCAGATGTCGCCGCCGTGCGGGCCGCTGAGCAGCCAGTAGTAAATCTCCCGCATCACCGATGGATAGAGAACGGGCACGGCCCCTGGCGTGTCGGCCATGCGCAGCAGGCGCAGGACGCAGTCTCCCAGGATGTCGTCTATCCGGGTGACGAAGGCGCTTGAGGCCGAGCGGGGGGAGGGGGTCGGCGGGGCCTGCATCATCTCGAGGACCTCGCGCATGGCCGACACGTCGATATCGATGACGATGCCAACGAAGGGCTCGGTGGGGCTGGCGTCGACGATCCGCCCGGTGGCCGGCAGCTCCATGCTGACGATCAAGGCCTCCATCACCCCGTAGTCGAGGGTCTCCTCGCCGATCATGATCTGCTTGCCCCCCTGCAGCACGATGCAAAGGGAGGGCTGGTGCAGCCTGCGATTGGCCATCGGACGATGATAGGCGCGCAGCAGATGCACCCCGCCCATGGGGGTCTCGAACAGGTTCTCCCCGCCGCCATTGGCGTCCGCGTAGGCGTTGGCCGCCGCCAGGAGCTTGTCGCGCATGGCCAGCGTAGCTGCCGACACATCGTCGTTTGTAGGAATGGGCAGATTTCTTGCGGTTTCAGACATTCGTCTCATCCGGGAGGGCCTCTAGCTTGATGGCGCCAACCCCAAGCGAGATGAGTTCATAAGATGGCAGATGTGATCGCTGCGTCAAATATAAAATCGGCGATCGATTCTGTTGAAAACGAATACAGCGATATCGAATACGTCACTGGATGGCGCATGATGCTGCTTTTGGCGGCGTTATTTCTCGTCAGCGCTCTTTGTCAGATCGACAGAATACTACCATTTATTCTGTCCGAGGCGATAAAGGCGGATCTGTCGCTGAGCGACACGCAGATCGGTCTGATCAACGGCGTGGCCTTCGCCGTCTGCTACTCGCTGCTCTCCCTTCCATTGGCGCGATCCGCCGACCGGGGCTCCCCGCGCATCGTTCTTGTCGCCTGCATCCTGGTCTGGAGCGCGATGACCTCGCTCGGCGGCTTGGCGGCGGGCTTCGCCTTCCTGGCCTTCAGCCGCCTGGGCGTCGCCATCGGCGAGGCCGGAGCCGTGCCGGCGGGTCATTCCTTGATCGCCCGCAAGATCGCGCCTCAGCGTCGAGGCCTGGCGATCGGCGTCTTCGCCATGGGCATCCCCATGGGGGCCATGGCGGGTTTCGCGCTGGGCGGGTTGATGAACGACGCCTTCGGATGGCGCGCGGCCCTTCTCGGCGCGGGAGCGCTGGGCGTGTTGATCGCTCTTGTCACATGGGTGACGGCCGGGCCGACCGCGCCGCTTCGCCGGGCGCAGGCGCTTGGCGAACCTTTCATGCGCTCGGCTCTTCGGCTGCTTTCGTCGCCTGATTACCGCTGGCTGTTCGCGGCGGCGGTCGCCATGGGCTTCGCCGCGGCGCCGTTCTACGCCTTCGCCACGCCGTTCCTGATCCGCGAGCATGGCTTCAGCGCCAGCCAGGCCGGGGTGGCGTTTGGTCTGATGCAGGGACTGCTTGGGCTGTTTGGCACCATCCTGGGCGGGCGCGGTTTCGACCGGGCCGTGCGCTCGGGATCGGGTCAGGTTCTGGCCCCGCCGGCCATCTTGTTTTTCGTGGCCGCGGTGACGACGACCGCCGCCTTGATCGTCCCGGTCGGCTGGATGGCGCTGGCGCTCTTTGCGCCTGCGATGTTGTCCTTCTCCTTCATGCTGCCATGGGCCTTCGGCTCTGGGCACCTGGTCGCCGGCCGGGGCAAGGAGGCGCTTGCTTCGAGCCTGGGCATGATCGGTTCCGGTCTTCTTGGACCCGCGCTGGGGCCCTTGATCGTCGGTGCGGTCAGCGACGCCGCCAGCGCCGCCCAGATCCCCAACGGCCTTGGCCTGGGGCTGCTCATCGTGCCCGCGGCCGCCGTCCTTGCCGGGGCGGCCTGCCTGATCGCCAACAACCGCATCGCCGCAAACCATTTTGGCAAACGGTGAGCGCACCGAAAGTCCGGATCGGGGACAGCCCCGTCCCCGCTCCGGCCGAAGACCGTCCGGCCATCCGGCCGCTCGGACTTCGAAGCCATCGATGGCGCAATCCCTCCCCAGAGCCAGCGCCATCGGTGGCCATGACTTTTGAGCCCGACCCCGGGGCGAGGCGCCGCCTTCCTGTTGGGGCGCGCGGCTAGGCGGGCGCGCCCCAACCGTCGGCCGCGAAGCGCCGGGGCGGGCTTCCCATCACGCGCCGAAAGGCGGCGGTGAAGGCGCTTTCGGATTCGTAGCCTACCGATCGGGCGATCACGCCGATCGGATCACGGCCCGCCAGCAGACGCTCGGCGGCGAGCATCATCCGCCAGCGCGTCAGATAGGCGATCGGCGTCTCGCCCATGCGCTCGCGAAAACGTCGCGCGAAGACCGTGCGCGACATTCCCGCGGCCGCGGCCAAAGCCTCCAGGCTCCAGTCACGGACGGGGTCGGCATGGATCTGCGCAAGCGCGGTTCCGATCTGAGGGTCGGCCAGTCCGGCAAGCCAGCCGACCGCGTCCTTTGGGACCTGCGCCAGGTAAAGCCGCAGGGCCTGCGCCAACATCATGTGCGCCAGATGCTGAGCGATCAGCCAGGCGCCTGGCCGCGCCTCACGAACTTCGCGCATCATGAGTTCGATCGACCAGCGAAGCGCTGACTGGTCGGCGGCGGAGCGGATATGGATGATCGGCGGAAGCGCCGCCAAAAGCGCTTCGGCGTGACTGCCGTTCACCTCGAAGCGGCTGCCAGCCAGGAGCACATCGCCGCCGCCATTATAGACCACGACCTCGCCATCTCGGTTGGGAGACAGGGCCGCGCTGGCCAAGGTCGGTTCAAGCGTCGGATCGCTGGCTATGCGCACATCGCAGCCGCTCGCCAGAACAAAGCAGTCGCCGTGCGACATCCGCAACGCCTCGGAGCCATCCTCCAGCTGGAGCCAGCAGGCGCCGCGCAGGACCGCATAGCACTTGATCCGTCCGCGAAGATCGTCGAGCCGCAATGACCAGTCGCCGCCCGCATCGAAGCCGGCGGTGATGTAGCTTCGCGGTTTGAGCAAGGAGAGGACTTCGGAGAGGGGATCCATCAACACCGGTACGCTTGCGATGAAGTTCGGGACGGCCGCGCATGGCTCGCCGCGGCCCAGGCGACTACCTGCTTTCGACGCCTGGCGCGCCGCCAGCGCGATCTTAGCAGCGGAGCTTCCCCATGAAGGCTGTAATTGTCAGGGAGTTTGGCCAGACGCCCGACTATGGCGAGTTTCGCGAACCATCGGCCGAGCCCGGCCTGGCGGTGGTCAAGGTGCGCGCCGCGCCGCTTAGCCCCATCGTCAAGGCCCTGGCCCGCGGCGCGCACTATACGAGCGCCGCCCAGGCCGGGTTCGTTCCCGGAGTGGACGGCGTCGGCGTCGACCCGGAGGGGCGGCGGGTCTATTTCCTCTTTCCGCAAGCCCCGTTCGGCTCGATGGGGGAGTTGTCGCTGGTGGCCGAGGGCATGACCGCCCCGGTGCCCGACACTTTGTCTGACGTGGACGCCGCCGCGGTGGCCACCGCTGGTCTGGCCTCGTGGATCGCCTTGACGCGCAAGGCGCGGCTCATGGAAGGGCAGACGGTTCTCATCAACGGCGCGACCGGCGCGGCGGGAGGCATGGCCGCCCAGATCGCCCGCCGCTTCGGGGCGGGCAAGGTTGTCGCCGTTGGGCGGAACCCCGAGCGGTTGGGCCGCGTCGACGCCGACGTTCATGTCGCCCTCGATGATGACGCGGACGGCCGGTTGAGGGGCCAGTTTGATGATGGCGTGGATGTCGTTCTCGACTTTCTTTGGGGAGACCCCGCCCGCAGGATGATCAATGCCGCCGCTCAAAGGCGGGCCTCCAGAACGGGAGAGCCCCGCCTTCGGTACGTCCAGCTGGGTTCAATCGCGGGCGACGAGATCAGTCTGCGCGCCGATAGCTTGCGTGGATCGGGGCTCGAGCTTCTGGGCAGCGGCATCGGCAGTGTATCGGTACACGACTTCATCGCCGGCGCTGGCGAGCTGCTCGCCGAGGCGGCAAGGATGAGCTTCAGCGCGCCCGCGCGATTGCTGCCCCTCAGCCAGGCCGCGCGGGCGTGGGAGGGACCGGAGGGTGTTCGCTATCTGCTCACGCCAGACTGAGGCGCTTCGGCGCGTTCGGGGGGCTCGACCGAACGCGCGTTCGCACCGCGGGGAGGGCGGCGATTTCGTCGGAGACGATGACGTCCTGTGACCCAACGGGCTGGCGCTTGATGTCGATCGCGTGCTGCAGGCTGCTGCCGAAGCCGGTTATGACGATCTCTTCAACCTGTGCGTCGTCCTGGGCGTGAACGGGCGCGGCGATCGGCAGGGCGGCGAAACCGGCGGTGCTCATCAAAGTCGCTTTGGTCACGCTCCGCCGGGCCATGTGTATGTCCTCGCAGCGATGATGCGGTGAGGGTCTTTGCGCCCCCGCCGTCACGCTGGGCAGACGTCAGCGAGCCGGCTGGGGACAGTTTTTAGCCCGCGTTTTTTGTGTAATCTTCGCTACGACGACCTGAGCGAGCCGCGATGGCTGCTTGCCCCTGAACAGGTCGTCTTCGATAGAAGGACGCCTGGGCGCTTTTGCGAGAGCCGGCAGCCGCCGTTGACGCCGCCGAGGTCGCGGCGACGCTCCTTTTCCAGCAGGTGGTGAAGTCGGCGCCGACGCTGATCTTCTCGATCACCGGCCGCGCCGCCGGCCGGATTCAGGTCCTGAACTCGCTGGCCACTTCCGCCAGCCAGTCCGCCAGCAGCCTCGAGAGCGCGCCCGCCGCCTCTAGCGGGATCATGTGGCCCGAACCCTCGATGACCGCCAGCCGCGCGCCGGGAATGCCATCACGTAGCTGCTCGGCCTCCGCCAGGCTGCGAAGCTGATCCTGCGCCGCCGCCACCACCAGGGTGGGACAGGCGATCTCGCCCAGCCGTCCCACATCTCCATCGCGCACCAGGGCCGACTGCCGCCGGAACACCTCATATCCCAGCCGCGCGCTCATCTTGCGCACCCGCTCCGCCAGGGCCGGGGCCGCCCCCGGCGCCAGGGACGCCGCCACCGCCGCCAGGCTCAGGCCCTTGAACGCCTCGGTCTTCATCTGCCCCGCCACCGCCGCCCGCCGCGCCGCCTGGATGTGGTTGTCGCCCCGCGCCGAGGTGGCGATCAGCGCCAGGGCGCTCACCCGCTCCGGCGCCCGCCGCACGGCCTCCCGCGCCACGTAGCCGCCCATGGAGAACCCGATCAGCACGAACCGATCCGGCGCTTCATCCAGCAGCCGCTCCGCCATGGCCTCGATGGTCCCGTCCCGCGTCACATCCGCCTGGCTCACCGGCCCATAGGGCGCGAACGCCGGCGCGATGTCCGTCCACAGATCCGCGTCGAGCATGTAGCCGGGGGTCAGGACGACGGGCATGGGGGGCCTTTCGTAGCGGGAACATGGTCTCTTAGGCCAATGACGCCTACGTTCCAAAATGCCCCCGCTGAGCCGGCGGCGTGGGGAAGCCCACTTGCGACAACCCTCGCGTGAAATCGGCTCGGCAGCGGACGAAATCCCGACTAGCTTTTACGTCTGGGCCGGGGGGCGACCATGAGCACGTTCGAGTTCTTCTTTGGTTTCTAAGGCCTGATCCTCGGGCTCGCGGTGGTCGAAGTCGTGAGCGGCTTTGCGAAATTGCTGCGCGCGCGCAGTCAGATCCGGCTGGGCTATTGCACCCCGTTGCTGGCGCTCTTCATCCTGCTGGATCTGATCCAGTTCTGGACCGACACCTGGAACGGCTATCAGAACGTCCCGGTCAATGCCGCGGTCCTGACGGTCGCCCTTGCGATCGCCGCGATCTATTACCTGGCCGCCTCCCTCATCTTCCCTGATCATCCGGAGGAGTGGGAGACGATGGACGCCTACTACGATGGCGCAAGCGGCTGGTCTTCGCCGCAAGCATCACCGCCAACCTCCTCAGCGCGTTCGTCCTTCCCCTGATAGCGGGCCAGCACGACCATTTCAGGCAAGCGACATCGACCGCCTTCCTGCTCTTCATCGCAGCGTGGACGGCGCCCATGGTGCTGATCTGTGTCGTTAAGGACCGGCGCATCAATGCGCTGGCTCTGGCTCTTTATTGCGCCGTCCTTTTGGCGGCGACCTTCTATGAGGCGATCATCGCCCTGTAGCCCTCGCAGGGCATTGACCCGCTATCCGGAACTTCGCTCCGGCAGCACCAGGGACACCGTCCGCGGCGCCGCGTCGATCAGCCGCCGCCCCGGCCTGACCCCATCGCTTCGGCGGGCGAGGGGAGGGGATAAGTGCGATCTTCCTCACGGGCGTCAGGACCCGCGCACAATCGACCCTCAAATCACATCCCGGCCGAGGCCGGACCTCTGGAGGATCGGTCATGAACGAGCTGCTGGCTTTTACGCTTCTCTTTGTCTTCGCCCTGCTCGCCCTGGCGGCGGTGCTGCACATGTTGCGGCGCTGACGAGGGGGCGCGCGACCTCGACGCGCCGACGCGCGGCGATGGCGCGCCTCTTCAAATTACATGGTAAAGCTTTTCGAGGGGGTGGCTCCCGCCGGTGGCCGGCGGGCCGTTTGGGCGCGTGCCGGGGACGGGCGCGGCAAGAAAACGAGGGGCTTTATGGACTGGAAGTTCTTGTTCTTCTCGACCGACAACCGGATCGGTCAGAAGGATTTCTGGATCGGCCTGCTGATCCTGTTCGGCGCCAACATCGTCGCGGGCCTGGTCCCGATCATTGGCTGGTTCGTCAGCCTGGCGCTGATCTGGTGCGCCATCGCCCTGACCGCCAAGCGCCTGCATGATTTTGGCAAGAGCGGCTGGCTGCAGGTGGCGCCCATGGCCCTGTGCATGATCATCGGGACCGTCGGGGTCATCATGACCAGCATGGGCGTGCTGATGGCCAGCCTGTGGGGGGGCGACCCGTTCATGGCCATGGCGGCCTTCAGCGGTCTGTTCGGCCTGATCAGCATCATCAGCCTGATTTACCTGGCCTTCCTGCTATGGGTCGGCCTGTCCAGGGGCGACGCCGGTCCCAACCAGTACGGCCCCGCCCCCACCCGCAGCCAGTTCGACAGCCCCCCGCCGGCCCCGCCATCGGACGCGCCGCCGCCGGCGGCTTGAGGCAAAGGCCGGGAGACCGCCGGCGGCTGGATGGCAGGCGACGAGGCAGACCCTGGCTTCGCCGCGGGCGATCGTGCATGCGTTGCGCCGCTGCCCGGTCCGCATGGGCGTCGGCGTGAACACCAGCCATGCCCGGTTCGACGCCGGTCGATCCTCCGATAGGGGCGATGGCGCAGCTGGAGCTTGTCGGCAGGCAAACAGCTGATCTCGCGAGTTGGAACCAGGCGCTTTGCCTGCGCGCCATGACCCACGCGGCCATGCCCGCGGAATGACCGCGATCAGGCGATGAAGGCGAATGGAGAGACGGGCTTGTTCATCTCGTCAATCAGCATGGTGCGGTTGATCGGGGCGGCGGCCCGTTGCGGGCAGGCGGGGCGTTCGCAGATCCGGCAGGCAGGCCCCACCTCGGTCACCACGGGAGAGGTGAGGTCGAGGCCGCGCGCGTAGGCCAGCTTGCTGGCGTAGCGCAGCTCGCAGCCCAGGCCGATGGCCAGCTGATCTTCCTGGCCCGAATGCAGGCCCGCGATCCGCCGCACCGTGCGCGCGAGCGTGAAGTACCGCTCGCCATCCGGCGTCTCGATGATCTGGGTGACCATCCGCCCGGGGGTCTTGAAGCTGTCGTGGATGTTCCAGCGCGGGCAGGTGCCGCCGAACCGCGAGAACGGAAAGGCGCCGGCGGCGAAGCGCTTGGAGATGTTGCCCGCCGCGTCCACGCGCACCATGAAGAAGGGCACGCCGCGTTGGCCGGACCGCCCCAGGGTGGTCAGCCGCTGGGCGGCCTGTTCAAAGCTCAGTCCGAAGCGCGCCCGAACCCGCTCGATGTCGTAGCCCGTGGCCTCCATGGCCTCCAGGAAGGGTCCGTAGGGCGTCATGACCGCCGCCGCCAGATAGTTGGCCAGGAACACCTTCAGCAGCTGACGCGAAGCGCGGTCGGGCGGCGTCAGCCGGTCGGCCAGGGCGTTGAGGTCGCCGCCGTGCTCCAGCAGCCCAAGCTGATAGGCCATGGAGAAGGTGCGGCTGGCCGGGGAGAGGGTCTCCGACAGCATCAGGCGCTTGCGGTGATGGTCGTACCGGCGCAGCGAGGCGCTCATCACCTCGGCGGGCATGACCCGGGTCTGCACGCCGTGGGCTTGCTGAAGTCGTTCGCGCAGCCCCGGGCCGAGGTCTTGCGGATCGGCGTTCAGCGCCCTGGACAAGGCTTCAGCCAGGCCCTCGAGCTCTTCGAAGTAGTTGCGGTGCGAGGCCGCCAGATCGCGCACCCAGTCGGTGGGCTGGGACGTTCCGGCTGCGGTCTCGCCATTGCGCTCCACGGCGCCCAGATCGATCAGCCGGCCGCGGTCCAGATAGCCGCGATAGAGGCGGATGATGGCCTCGCTCAGATCCGGCGAGGCCTCGAGCAATTCGGCGATGTCGTGCCGGCTGACGCGCAGGTCGGCGAACATCCCGTCGGCGAACACCTCCTCCAGGCCCGCGCCGCCGCCCGGATCGTCGGTGGAGAGCGCCCTCAGATCGATGTCGAAGGCTTCAGCCATCCGCAGCAGGACCTGGGCGGTGACCGGCCGCTGGTTGCGTTCAAGAAGATTGAGATAGCTGGCGGACACGCCCAGTTGCTCGGCGGTGGCCGACTGGGTCAGCCCCAGGTCCCGGCGCAGGCGACGCAGGCGTCCGCCCAGAAACAGCTTCTTGTCACCGGCCACATGTCACCGTGTAAAAAATTTACAGAAGTGACAGAGTAAAATCATTTCAACTTGGCTTCAATAGGTTCGCCTCGCGCCGCCTGTCCCGCCAAGGTCATCGCCACGAAACGGACGCCCCGGGCGCCAGCAAGGATCGATGACCATGACCACGCGCAAGACCTACGCCGAGCATCGCGACGAGCTTATGCGGCGCTATCCGCAAGGCGCCACGCCTGGCGGCGTCGCCATCGACGACATCATCCAGCTGCGCCTGCAGAACACCTTCCCAACCCACCTGGACATCGCCCGGGCCATGGCGCCGGTCATGCGCGCCGACATGGCCGCCTATGACGCCGATCCGTCGAAGTTCACCCAGTCCCTTGGCTGCTGGTCCGGCTTCCACGCCCAGCAGATGATCAAGTCGGTCAAGCGCCTGCGCGGCACGACCAAGGGGGCTTACGTCTATCTGTCGGGCTGGATGGTGGCCGGGCTTCGCAACCGCTTTGGCCACCTGCCGGACCAGTCGATGCATGAGAAGACCTCGGTGGTCGACCTGATCGAGGAGATCTACGTCTCCCTGCGCCAGGCGGACGAAGTGGCCGTCAACGACCTCTTCAAGGCGCTCAAGAAGGCGCGCCAGGAGGGCGACGCCGTCGCCCAGCAGGCGGCGATCAGGGCCATCGACGGCTTCGAGACCCACGTGGTGCCGATCATCGCCGACATCGACGCGGGCTTTGGCAACGAGCACGCCACCTATCTGCTGGCCAAGGAGATGATCAAGGCCGGCGCCTGCTGCCTGCAGATCGAGAACCAGGTCTCCGACGCCAAGCAATGCGGGCACCAGGACGGCAAGGTCACCGTGCCCCGCGAGGACTTCATCGAAAAGCTGCGCGCCTGCCGCCTGGCCTTCGAGGAGCTGGGCGTCGACGAGGGGGTCATCGTCGCCCGCACCGACAGCCTGGGCGCGGGTCTGACCCAGAAGGTGCCGGTCAGCCAGGCCGACGGCGACCATGCCGCCGACTATATCAAATGGCTGAAGACCGAGCCGATCACCACGGACGCACCGCTGCGCGACGGCGAGCTTGCGATCTACAAGGACGGCGACTTCGTCCGCCCGGTGCGCATGCCCAACGGCCTCTTCGCCTTCCAGGAAGGGTCGGGCCGGGCCCGCGTGGTCGAGGATTGCATCGCCTCGCTCACCGACGGCGGCGCCGACCTTCTGTGGATCGAAACCGACACCCCCAATGTCGACGAGATCGCCTCCATGGTGGCCGAGATCCGCAAGGTCGTGCCCAACGCCAAGCTGACCTACAACAATTCGCCGTCCTTCAACTGGACCCTGAACCTGCGCAACCAGGTCCGCGCCCAGTGGGTGGCCGAGGGCAAGATCCATCAGGACAGCTATCCCGAGGGCGCGTCCCTGATGTCGGCCGAGTTCGACGGCACGGATCTGGGCCGCGAGGCCGATGAACGCCTGGCGCGTTTCCAGGTGGACATCGCCGCCCGCGCGGGGGTGTTCCACAACCTCATCACCCTGCCGACCTTCCACCTCACCGCCAAGAGCATGGACGAGCTGTCGCGCGGCTACTTCGGCGACGATCGCATGAAGGCCTATGTCAATTCGGTCCAGCGCGAGGAGATCCGCCGCGGCGTCTCCGCCGTGAAGCACCAGCACGAGGTGGGCTCGGACCTTGGCGACACCTTCAAGGAGATGGTCGCCGGCGAGCGCGCCCTGAAGGCGGGCGGCCACGCCAACACCATGAACCAGTTCGCGGCCGAATAGGGAGCACGCACCATGGAACTGCAATTTTCCCCCACGCCCATGCCCGATCCCAGCGACGAGCAGCGCGCCGTCCACCGGGTCGCCGAGGCGGTCCACCGTCTCAACGAAGCGGTTCGCCGCGCCACGGAAGCAGGCTATTCCGTCGAACTGGTGCGGACCTCGCGCATCCACGACGGAGCGGGCAACTGGGGCGACCAGATCGTCCCGACCGTTCGTGGCGCGACCGCCGCGTCCTGATCTTCGGAGAGCCAAGAATGCCCCTGGACCACGCCGCCCATCACCAAGTCGTCGGGCCGGTCGAAGGCCGCGCCGCTGAAGTGCTCACGCCCGAAGCGATCAGCTTCGTGGCCGACCTTCACCGCCGCTTCAACGCGCGGCGCAAGGCGCTGCTGGAGACCCGCCAGGCCCGCCAGGCCCGCTTCGACGCCGGCGAGCTGCCTGACTTCCTGGCGGAGACGGCCGACGTGCGGGCGGCGGACTGGGTGGTCGCGCCGCTGCCGGCCGACCTGTTCGACCGCCGCGTGGAGATTACGGGGCCGGTGGACCGCAAGATGATCATCAATGCGCTGAACAGCGGCGCGAAGGTGTTCATGGCCGACTTCGAGGACGCCACGGCCCCGACCTGGGACAACGTCGTCTCCGGCCAGGTGAACCTGAAGGATCGCTGGGCCGGATCGCTGTCCCACACCGATGCGAAGTCGGGCAAGTCCTACGCCCTGGGAGCCACCCCGGCGGTTCTGCTGGTCCGGCCGCGCGGCTGGCATCTGCCGGAGCGTCACCTGGAGGTGGATGGCGAGGCGGTCAGCGGCGCGCTGTTCGATTTTGGCCTCTACTTCTTCCACAACGCCCGCGCCGCTCTGGCTCAGGGTTCGGGGCCGTACTTCTATCTGCCCAAGCTGGAGAGCCATCTCGAGGCGCGGCTGTGGAACGATGTCTTCGTCCACGCCCAGCAGGCGCTCGGCATCCCGCAGGGGTCGATCAAGGCCACGGTGCTGATCGAGACCATCCCGGCGGCCTTCGAGATGGACGAAATCCTCTACGAGCTGCGCGAGCATGCCGCCGGCCTCAACTGCGGGCGCTGGGACTACATCTTCTCGTTCATCAAGCGTCTGGGGCGGCGGCCTGAGTTCCTCACCCCGGACCGCTCGGCCATGGTCATGGGCAAGGCCTTCCTCGGCGCCTATTCGCTGAAGCTGATCCAGACCTGCCATCGCCGGGGCGCCTTCGCCATGGGCGGCATGGCGGCCCAGATTCCGGTCAAGGACGACCCGGCGGCCAACGCCGCGGCGTTCGAACGTGTCCGCGCCGACAAGGAGCGCGAAGCCTCCGCGGGACATGACGGCACATGGGTGGCGCACCCTGATCTGGTGCCCGTGGCCCTGGAGGTGTTTGACCGTCTGATGCCCCAGGCCAATCAGCTCGACCGCAAGCTGGAGGACCTGGAGATCACGCAAGGCCAGATGCTCGAGCTGCACCCGGGCCATCGCTCGACCGCCGGGGTGCGCGAGAACATCCGGGTGGGCGTGCGCTACACCGAGGCCTGGCTCGCCGGCCGGGGCGCCGTGCCGCTCTACAACCTGATGGAGGACGCGGCGACCGCCGAGATCTGCCGCACGCAGCTTTGGCAATGGGTGAAGCTGGGCGCGACGCTGGACGACGGCGGCCTGATCGACCGAGCTCTGTTCGAGCGGCTCCTCACCGAGGAGGTCGCCGAAATCCGGGCCCGGTTCGCGCCGCAACGCCTGGACGCCGCCGTGGAGCTCTTCTCGCGGATGGTCCTGGCCGATCAGCTGGAAGAGTTCCTGACATTGCCTGCCTACGGGCTCATCGTCTGAGCGCTGGTTTGAAGGCCGCGCGCACCGGCGCGGCCTTCACCCCTCGGTGCTGGTTGTGGCGCGGACCGGGTCATAACGATCCATGAAGCGGCGTTCGGCGCTGAACGGATCATCCCGCGGTTCGACCGGAATGTCGAAGAGCAGGGTGGAGCGCCGCCTGGCGTCATAGGTCGGCCATCGTGGCAGGCCCGCATGATTGGGATCGCCGGTGTGGGCGAAGGCGAGCCAGGATTTGGCCATGGCCTCGGTCATGGCCCGCGTCTGATCGCTGGCCGGACCGGTAAGGTGTTCGGCCTTGTCGACATTGTCGAACATGAACGGCAGGTCCAGCGTGTGCTGGCTCAGGCGTCGGCCGCCTTCGGCCGGAGAGCGCCAGGTGAGTTGGTACATCCAGGTGGGGTTGTTCGGCCCGTTCAGCGCGGCGCGCCGCTCGCCCATGATCACCGCGTTGCGGATGTAGGATTTCCACGACACGATCCGGAAGAAGAGCTCGCTGTTGGCGGCTTGCGGAGCCGATCGTCGGAAGACCGCAAGGGCCTCGGCGACATCCTCCGCGGGGATGAACCTCGCCAATCTCGCCGCCAGCTGCGTGTCGTCCATCACGTAGACCGAAGGATCGCGTCCCAGCTGATTGGACAGTTCCGTCTGGGTCGTTCCCACCATCATCGGCTTGCGGGCGCTGATCGCCGGGGCGTTGGGGATGAAGGGATGAGCCTCGAAAGAGACGCCGTCGAGGCAGGGTTCGAACCTGTAGCCAGCCTCGCCGATCACCTTGCGCTGGGCGACGATCAGCGCGCGCAGGGGCGCCGCCTGCAGGGCCGCAACGTCTCCGGGCGCGATGGAGAGCGCCTTGAGCAGGGCCTGGGTGAGCGCGTCCGACTGATCCTGGGTCTGCACCATCAGATGTGAGCCGGACTGCACGACGCCCTTGTGGAAGAGCGGAGCCGCCTCTTTTCCGGCAAAGCAGATGCTGACTTTCCGGCCGCCGCCCGACTGGCCGTAGATCATCACATTGTCGGGGTCTCCGCCGAAGGCCTCGATATTGTCGCGCACCCAGGCCAGGGCGGCGACGAGGTCGAGGTAGCCGACATTGCCCGACTGGGCGAAGCGGTCGCCAAACGCCCGTGACAGGTCGCAAAAGCCAAGGACGTTGAGGCGATGGTTGATGGTGCAGACCACCACGTCGCCGCGCCTGGCCATGCGTGTTCCGTCATAGACCGCGGCGGAGCCGGAGCCGGCTTCGAAGCCGCCGCCGTGAAACCACACCATCACAGGCCGCTTGCGATCGCGGCTGGCCTGCGGCGTCCACACATTGATGCGCAGGCAGTCCTCGCTCATGGGCCGGTCGTCGGCCAGGGCGCTGGGGATCTGAGGGGCCTGATCGCCATAGTCGAAGGCGTCGCGGACGCCCGCGAAAGTTTCCGGCGCACGCGGCGGCATGAAGCGGCCCGTCTGCGCGGTGTCCGCTCCGTAGCGCATGCCCTTGAAGACATGAACGCCCTCCACCGTGCGGCCGCGATAGCGGCCGGCGCGGGTCTCGACGACGGGCTCGTCCTGCGCAGCGGCCCGTGAGACGCCGGCTCCGAGCATGGGAGCGCCGAGCATGGCGGCGGCGAGCATGGAGCGCCGGGTGAAGTCGCCTGCGGTCATGGGATGGCTCCTTGGGGATCAGCTGTCAGTGGGGGCGGCCGCGGCTCGCCCCGCCCAGTATTGGCGGAACTCACCGCGCGGATCGTCGACGACACCCGTCCGCGCGCCGAGGATGAGCGTGGCGCGGCGATCGGGCGTGTAGGGCGACCAGTCGGCCAGGGCGCCGCCGGATGGATCGCCTGCGGCGGCGAAGCGGACGAAGGCGCCGGCGAGGTCGTCGGCGAGGCGTCGATGCAGGGTGGAGTGCCCATAGAGCGGCAGGCGCTCGTCATGCATGGCCGCCGCCACGTCGATGCCGTGGGTCGCGCCATAGCGCCTGCCGAATGCGGGGCTGGCTTGCGTCCAAAGATAGCTCCACACGGGCGCGCCGCCGGCCCTGGCCTGGGCGGCCTTGCGCTCGGCGATCAGGGTCTGGCCGCGTCTGTAGGTCTGGTCGCTGACGGCGCGGGCGACGAGGATGAGCGGCGTGGCCGTGGGATCGTCCTGACGATAGCGCGCCAGGAGATCTGGCGCGTCGTCGCCGACCAGGGCGGCGATGCGCTCCAGGGCGCCGGCCCAGGACAGATCGAAATCGCGTTCCCGGTAGGTGCGCTCGTCGAGCACCGTGCTGACGATCAGGGGCACGTGCGCCGAGACAGCGGGTGCGTCGGGATCGAAGGGGTGACGGGGCAGGGCGGGGCCGAGCACGGGCGCGAAGTTGTTGGGCGCCTCGCCGCGCCGTCGCGCCTCGGCCTCGAGACTGGCCTGGGCGGCGAGGATCTGGTCCCAGGGCAGGGCCTGCAGCTTTCGGATGTCGCCGCGGCCAAGGCCAAGCGTCCTGAGAAGGGCGTCGCTTGCCCTGGCGCCGGCCTCCTGATCGACCGCCCTCAGACGCGGTCCGCTCATCACCGCGGCGCGATGGAACAGGCCCTTGGCCGAGGGCATGGCCATCAGGTGGCAGACCTTCGCGCCGCCGCCTGACTGGCCGAAGATCAGCACGCGTCCGGGATCGCCGCCGAACCGCGCGATGTTGTCCCGCACCCATTCCAGGGCCGCGACCAGATCGAGCAGGCCCGCGGCGCCCGCGTCGGCGAAGGGGCCGGTCTCGGCCAGATGCAGATAGCCAAAGGCGCTCAGGCGGTGATTGACGGTGACGACGACGCAGTCGCCGAACCTGGCCAGCATCTCGCCGTCCGATCCCGGTCCATTGCTCGATCCGCCGTAGAAGCCGCCGCCATGGAAGCGCACGAGCACCGGCCGCCGCCCGGCGTCGAGACCGGGCGTCCAGAGGTTCAGGACCAGGCAGTCTTCACCAAGGCCCCCCGGCTGGACATCGTTCATGATCAGGTCGGCATAGGCGTGCCGCCGGTCGGACGGCGCCTGGGGCGCGACATGGCCGTAGTCGAGGCAGTCGCGCACGCCGGTCCAGGGCGCGACGGGCCGGGGAGCGAGGTAGCGATTGGCGCCGCCGGTGGGCGCGCCATAGGGCACGCCCTTGAAGCTGTTGATCCCGCCAGCCTGAAGGCCTCGGATCTTGCCCGCCGCCGTCTCCACGATCGGGAGCATCGTCGCGGCCGAGGCGGCGCGGCTGAAGGCGAGGCCGGCGACCAGGCCGCCCAGCATCATGCGTCTTTGAAGGAGGATCATCGTACGGGCGTCCTCAGAGCAGGGCGGGCGCCAGGGCCGCCCAGGCGGCTTCGGCGGTCAGTTGCTGGCGGCCAAAGCCCATGGTGGCGACCACCAGGTCCTGCTCGGGCAGGACAAAGCAGAACTGACCCCGGGCTCCGGCGGCGAAGGCCATGCTCCTGGGCGCCAGCGGCACGCGGCCGGTGGTGTTGAGCCACCAGAGAAACCCGTAGGAGGCGTTGAGGGGGGAGGGGGTCCAGGCCGCCGCGATGAAGGCGGGATCGATCAGCTGGCGGCCGCCCCATCGCCCCTTGTCCAGGTAGAGCTGGCCAAGCCTGGCCATATCGCGGCAGGACAGGGTGATCGAGCCGCCTATGCGGATGTTGCCGCGCGGATCGATCCCTTCGCTCTGATAGGCGAAGTCCTCGCATCCCAAAGCGGCGACCACCTCGCGCATCATGTAGGCATGGCTGGTCTCGCCCACGGCGGCGGCGACGATGTCGGCCAGGTGATCGGCCGCCGCGCCGTCGTAGTAGAACGTCGTGCCTGGCGCGATCGACCGGCCATAGCCATCCGGAGAGCCCGGCTCGCCCCTGGTCTGCCATTCATAGTCCACCCCCGGCCCTGGAACGGCCGGCTGATCGAGCCGCTTTGGCGGCTTGGAGCTGGGTTTTACGTTGAGCGTGCCGCCGGAGGTCATGGTCAGCAGATGGCGGATGGTCGTTTGCGGCTGCAGGCCCGACATCTGCGCGCAGTGATAGTCTGACGCCAGGTCGTCGAGCTTCAGGCGGCCTTGCGTGACCGCGCGCCCCACCATGGTGGCGCCCCACGACTTGCCCGACGAGAAGGAGACGTTGCGCCAGTGCGGGTCGGCGCGATGCCAATCGTTGGCGAAGTAGCGCTCATAGACCAGCGCGCCGCCGCGGACCACGGCGAGGCCCTGCCGCTCGCCTGCAGCGCCAAGAGTGTCAGCGGCTCTATCCAGAGCCTCCCGCGACAGGCCGTGCGCCATGGGATCGCCAGACCGCCAGGGGCCAGGGCCTGGTCCGCGTCCCGCGGCGTTCACCGAAGGGGCGCTGGTGGCGCAACCGCCCAGCGCCAGCCCGGCCGCGCTCAGCGCGCCGGCCAGCAGACCTCTGCGCCCGGGCGCCCAGGCGCCCCCACCCATCTCCACCGCGTCCTCCCCGTGTTCCGTCAGGCGGAACAGCGTTTCGTTATATTGAACCCATAGTCGAACGCTTGTTCGAATTGTCAATGCCGTGAACTTGCGGCGCGGTCCGCCTGTCCTCTAGCTTCGCACCCCATTGGAGGTGTGCAATTGGACACGTCGGTCGCCCGAGCATTCTCGATCCTGGAAGCGGTGGCCCGCGCGCCGGCGCCCGTGCGCCTGTCTGATCTGGCCCACGATCTGGCGCTCCAGAAGAGCACCGTGCATCGCATCCTCAAGACCTTGTCGGCGCTCGGCTATGTGGATCAGGAGGCGGTCACCGACCGCTACCGGCCAACCCTGAAGGCCTGGGAAGTGGGCATGGTCGCCGTTCGCAACCATCCGGTCCGTCGCGCCGCGGCGCCGTTCCTGACCGACCTGCAGACCGCCACGGGCGAGACCGTAAGTCTCACGGTGCTTAGTGGCGACGACGTGCTCTATCTCGACAAGATCGTCTCGCCCCGGCCCATGAAGTTCAGCACCCAGCCCGGCAGCCGCATTCCTGCGCCGCTTGCGGCGGGCGGTCAGGCGATTCTCGCGCATGAACCCGAGGCGGCCGCCATCGTCCGGCGCGTCGCGGCGCGCCTGCTCAACAGGCGCGATTTCGATTCCGACGCCTTCCTGCGCCAGCTTTTGGTCATCCGCGAGCGCGGCTACACCCTGTCTCGCCCCGAGCCTGACGTGGTGGCCGTGGCCGCCCCGATCATGGGCCGCGACGGGCGCGCCGCCGGCGCCCTGACCGTGTCGGGACCGGCTTCGCGGCTGGGCGAAACCGAGCAGCAGGCGGCCATCGAGGCCCTGCTCCTGGCCTGCGCGCGCCTCGCCGAAACGGTCGGCCAAATCTAAAGCCCATCCGGCGCCGCGCTGAGCCGCATACCGCAATTTCTAACGGGCGTTTGACACGGCATTCCACTCGATACAGCATGTAGCGGCAAAGTGTGCCGCAAGACGGCACAATAGAACATTAGGGTGGATCATGCGGTTGAACGTCATCTGCGGCGCCTCGGCGCTCGCCTTGCTATGGGGGGGCGGCGCGGCCGCCCAGGAAGCCTCCTCGGAAGTCGAGGAGATCGTCGTCACCGGATCGCGCATCGCGCGCACCGACTATGTGGCCGAAAGCCCGATCGTCACGGTGGGGGCCGACGCCATCGCCGCCCGGGGGCCGGCGACCCTCGACGCCACCTTCAACCAGATGCCGCAGTTCGCGGCCAGCAACGCCAACAGCGGCTCAAGCCCGGCGCGTCAGGGGCGCAACAACGCCAACCTGCGCGGCCTGGGCATACAGCGCACCCTGGTGCTGATCGACGGACGCCGCACCCAGCCCTCGGACGCGCTTGGCGCGGTGGACCTGAACACCATCACCCCGGCCTTGGTGGAGAATGTCGAGATCATCACCGGCGGCGCCTCTGCCATCTATGGCTCGGACGCCATCGCCGGGGTGGTCAACTTCAAGCTCAAGCGCGACTTCAAGGGCCTCGAGCTCGACGCCTCCTACGGGATCACCGACCGCGACGACGCAGAAGCCGTGTCATTCTCGGCGACCTTCGGCGCCGGGACCGGCGATGATCGGGGCCGCATCGTGGCCGCGGTCACTTACTTTGACCGTCAGGGCGCCTATCGCGACAGCCGCCCGTTCTTCGAGCGTTCCGGCTTCGCCAGCGCCCTGCAGGGCGGTGGTTTCGTCTCGGCGGCCACCAACCTGCCATCGCAAGGGGTGCTCAACACGGTGTTTGGCCGTTATGGCGCCGGCACGCCAGCCCGCAACGCCTCCTTTGGCGTCAATCGCGACGGCACGATCTTCACCACGGCGGCGCCGATCCTCAACCTGCGCTATCCGGACGACGATCCTTATGTGACCTATGAGGACCGGGTGGTCTTTCCGCTGGGCAACACTCTGCCTTTGCAGACGCCCATCGAACGCTACACCGCCTTCGTGCGCGGCTCCTACGATGTGGCGCAGGACGCGGAAGCCTACTTCCAGTTCAACCACATGCAGTACGACAGCGCCTACAGCCGCGCCGGCTGGTCAGCCGGATCGGGCACGCCCGCCGGCCTGATCCCGGTGACCAATCCGTTCATTCCCGCGGACCTTCGCACGATCCTGGCCTCGCGGCCCAACCCCACCGCGCCGGCCAACTTCGTCTTCAGCACCAGCCGCATCGGCCGCACAGACTACCAGTTCGCCTATGATCTCAACGAGACGGTGCTGGGCGTCAAAGGCAAAGTCCCGTTCCGTGACTGGACCTTCGACGTCTACGGCTCCTACGGCACGACCAAGACCGACGAGACCAGCTCCGGCTTCGTCAACATCGCCGCCTGGAACACCCTGGTGAACGCCGCCGACGGCGGCGCCTCGGTCTGCCCGGGCGGGTTCAATCCCTTCATCCCCGCCGCCCTTGAGGACACGCCGGGTCAGGAGGGGTGCTACAACTTCCTCAACCGCAATCTGAAGGAGACGACGAAGCTCACGCAGCAGATCGTCGAAGGCTCCCTTCAGGGCGGACTGTTCAGCCTGCCAGCCGGGCAGGCGAGGTTCGCCGCCGGCGCCAGCTACCGCCGCGCCACCTACGAGTACGCCCCGGACAACGCGCGGGTGTACAATGAGGTGTGGCCCGTGCAGCTGACCGGGCCGACCGACGGCTCCTACAACGTGCGCGAGGTCTTCGCCGAAGTCTTCTTGCCGGTGCTGCGGGACCTGCCGTTCCTAGACGAGCTGAACCTCGACCTGGCCTGGCGCCACTCCGACTACAACCTCGTCGGCGGGGTCAACACCTATAAGGCGTCCGTCGACTGGGCCATGGGCGGCGGGCTTCGCGCCCGCGGCGGCTATCAGCGGGCCATCCGCGCGCCGAGCCTTGGCGAGCTCTACGCGCCGCCCGAACGCGCTTCGGCCGCCCTGGGCTCCACCGCCATCGGAGCGGGCGACCCCTGCGACGTGGGCGGACGGCTGCGCAACCCGGCCCTCAATCCCAACGCCGCCCAGGTGCGCACCCTTTGCCTGGCGCAAGGGGTGGGGACCAGCATCATCGACATCTATCGGTTCGCCGGCAGCTCGGTGGGGGGGCTGGCCTCGGGCAACGAGGCGCTCGAGGAAGAAAAAGCCAACACTATCACGGCGGGCCTGGTCTGGCAGAGCCGCTTCGAGGCGCCGCTGCTTCGTCGCCTGTCAGCCTCGGTGGACTACTACAATATCGAGGTGGAGGACGCGATCGGGGTGATCACCGCCCAGGTCGGTCTGTCGCGCTGCTTCAACGCCGACGGCCAGTCCAACCCGACCTACGATCCGGCCAACTTCTATTGCAGCCTGACCGAGCGCAACGCCAACGGGGGCATCGAGACCCAGCGCCAGCCGACCCTGAACCTGGCGGCCTACAAGACGTCGGGCGTCGACGTTCAGGTGGACTGGGGCTTTGACATGGCGGACATCGGCCTGGGCGACACCGGCGCCCTGAGCTTCAACCTGATCGTCACCCGCCTGCTGGACTACAAGATCCAGAACCTGGCCGGGGCGCCCTTCCTCGACTACGCCGGCACCATCGGCAACAGCCAGATCGACAGCGGCGCCATCGGCTTCCCGGACTGGAAGGTCGCCCTGACCTCCGGCTGGCGCAAAGGCCCGCTGGACGTGCGTCTCAGCTATCGCTGGAACGACAGCATGAGCCACTACAGCGCCGTCGGCGTGGCCAACTCGACCCTGCCGGGGGTCAAGACCCGCCAGTACTTCGATCTGGCGGCCAGCTGGCAGTTCGATGAGAAAACCCGGCTGCGCGCCGGCGTCCAGAACCTCCTCGATGAGGCGCCTCCGGGCTGGGTGGGGCAGGGCGCTACGGACCTTGCGCTCTACGACCTGCTGCAGCGCCGCTACTCGATCGGCCTGACCCGCCGCTTCTAGCCAATCCTCCCTCGCGGGCCCGCCTGGACGCGGGCCCGCATCCTTTTGCATCGAGGATGCGTCATGACTGAAGCCAATCGCCGAGACCTCGTCGCCGCCATGGCCTTTGGGGCGTTCGCCCTGCCGGTCGTCCCGGCGCTCGCCCGCCAGCCAGGACCTGGCGCCGCGCCCGCCGGCAAGAACACCGCGGCCCTGTCGCGCTACATCGCCACAAGCCAGAGCTTCTCGTTCCCGGAAGAGCACCGCGAGCTGGCCCGGCGCCACATCCTCGACACGCTCGCCTCGGCGGTCGCCTGCCGCGACCTGGAGCCGTCGGTCCTGGCGCGCGACTACGCCCTGGCCCAGACGGGCGACGCAAGGAAGAACGCCGTCACCATCCTGGCCAGCAAGGATAAGGCCGCCCTGGTCGACGCCGTCTTCGCCGGAGCCATGACCGCCCACGGCGCCGAGATCAACGATTTCAACCCGGCCTCCTTTGTCCAGCCGGGACCGTCGGTGGTCACCACGGCCCTGGCCCTCGCCGAGGCGCGGGGCAAGTCGGGCGAGCAGGTGCTGCGCTCGGTGATCGTCGGCTACGAGCTGGCCGGCCGCGTGCCCCGCGCCATCGGCAACAAGAACCTGCAAAAGGCCAATATCGCCAACCACGGCTTTGGTCCGGTCTTCGGCACGGCGGCGACCGCGGCCTCAATCCTTGGCATTGCCGAGGCGCGGATCGGCGACGTGCTCACCTACTGCGCCCAGCAGGCCTCCGGGTCCTGGCAATGGATGTCGGATGTCGAGCACATCGAAAAGTCCTTCGTGTTCGCCGGCATGGGCGCGCGCAACGGCCTGCAGGCGGCCTTGATGGTCGAGGCGGGCTTCACCGGCGTGCGCAACAGTTTTGACCTTTCCAACGGCTGGTTTCGCTCGCCGATCTTCAGGGGAGAGGGGAGCAATCCCGACTACCTGATCGAAAGGCTGGGCGAGCGCACCGAACTGCATGAGACCGCCTACAAGCGCTATCCGGTGGGCGGACCGACGCAGCCGGCCGTCGACGGCTTGCTGAAGCTCCTGCCCAAGATCGACCGGAGCAAGGTCGCCAGCGTGACCATCTCCATGCCAGGGCGCTGGGAGGCCTTCCGAAACGCCGAGATGCCGGCGCTCAATCTGCGCTACCTGTCCTCGATCATCCTCATCGACGGCCGCCTGGACTTCGTCTCCGCCCAGTCCCTGCAGCGCATGCATGGGGACGCGGCGGTCAGGGCGCTGATGGCGCGCGTGGAGGTCGTCCACGACCCCGCCCAGGAGCACGCCGAAGGCCAGGCACGAACCGAGTCAGCCCGCGTGGTGGTGGTCCAGGAGGATGGCCGCCGCCATGAAATCTTCGTCCCCTGGGTCGCAGGCTTCCCCTCGCATCCCATGAGCAAGGCCGACGTGGAGGCCAAGGCGCTGGAGCTGATGACGCCGCTCCTGGGGGGCGGGCGCGCCAAGGACGTCGTCGCAGCCGTGTGGGACATCTCGTCATTGCGAAATGGGGGCGAACTCGTGCGGCTCGTGGCGCGCTGAGTTGCATCGCGCCGCGAACCAGCGTCACTGAATGACCTTGAGTACACGAAGACCATCATGCGCCCAGTCGAGACGGCCCTGAACATCCTCGAAGCCCTCGGCAGGCTGCAGCCGGCCGGGGTCTCCGAACTGGCTCGTGAGCTGGACCTGCCCAAGTCCACGGTGCAGCGCGCTTTGCGCGCCCTGGCCGAAACCGGCTGGA
Organism: Caulobacter segnis; assembly: GCF_029543125.1. Taxonomy (GTDB): domain Bacteria; phylum Pseudomonadota; class Alphaproteobacteria; order Caulobacterales; family Caulobacteraceae; genus Caulobacter; species Caulobacter segnis_D. The sequence goes on along the minus strand of NZ_JARQWW010000004.1, from coordinate 170,319 downwards.
TCGAGACCGTGTCGGACGAGAAGGGGGCCTGGTCGCTCTCCCTGCGCGCCGGCCTTGCGGTCGGGCCGTCGGATTTCGCCACGCGTCATCTTCGCGCCGCCGCCATCCCGGTGATGGAGGAGCTTCGTCGCCGCACCTCGGAGTCGGTCTATCTGGCGGTGCGCGACGGCTTTCGCATGGCGCTGGTGGAGCGGCTGGACGGGATTAACCCCGTGACTCACGCCTGGCCGCTCTGGCGGCCAGGACCAATGCATCCTTCCTCCCTGGGGCGGGCGATCCTGGCGGTCATGCCCGATGAGGAGCTCGACGAGTATCTGTCGCGTCCTTTGGCCAAGGTCAGCGCGCAGACGATCACCGATCCGGACCTGCTGCGCGCTGAACTGCGGCGGTCGCGCGAAAGGGGCTTTGCCCTGGCGTATCGTTCCAACTGGCCCAACGAGAACGGGGTCGGCGCGGCGATCAGGAACAGTCGGGGCGAGCCGTTCGCGGCGATCTCGGTGTCGGCGCCGGTGGAGCGGGTCGATGAATCGGCCTGCGAGGCCATGGGCGACCTCCTGGCCGATGCGGCGCGCCGCATTAGCCTGGGCCTGCAACGGCGTTGATCGCAATGACCTTGACCGCTTCACGAGCGCCCGCCGTTGATTGCTCCATTCAGGACCTCGCGCCGCGCCTGGGCGTCAGCGCCCGCACCCTGCGTTTCTATGAGGAGCGGGGCCTCATAAAATCCACGCGCGGCCGCGGCGGCGCCCGTCACTACGACCCCCGCACCGCCGACCGCGTCGCCAGGATCGTGACGCTGCGGCGTCACGGCCTCAGCCTTGATCAGATCCAGCAGGTCGTCGACGCCGGCGGCCAGGACGGATTGATCAGCACGCTCGAGGCGATCCCGGACGACCAGGCCGCGCGGCTCGCCGAACTGGAACGGTTGATCCACCGGTTGTCATCGCAGCGGGCGGACTAGCCACGGCGGGCCGCGACCCGAAGGTCATCCCGCTAAGGTCTTATTTTTCAGGGAAGAAGTGGTGGGTGTACAAGGATTCGAACCTTGGACCCGCTGATTAAGAGTCAGCTGCTCTACCAACTGAGCTATACACCCACACCCGTCTCCGAAGCGCTTGGCCCCGGCGGCGAGGCGCGGAACATACTCGAAAAGATGGGCTTGGCAAGCGTGGTTTCAGCGATGACGAAAGATATCTCCCAGGCCGTCGATTTTCCTTATCTGGAAGGCTTCGCGGCCGGGGATTTCGTGGTCATCGACGCGGTGCTCGGCCTGTTCTGCGAGCAGGCCCAGATCTGGATCGCGCTGCTGGAGACCGACGGCGACCAGTGGATCGACGCCGTCCACACCATCAAGGGCGCCGCGCGGGGCATCGGCGCCTTCCCGCTGGGCGAGGCCTGCGAGCATGCGGAGGCTATCGGTCCCGCTGGGATCGGGGCCGTGCGCCAGGCGCTGGATGCGGCTCTGCTGGAGGTCGAGGTCTACCGCCAGAGTCTGGCGGCGAAGGCCTGATCAGCCCTCGCGCGTCTTGTCCCAGACGGTGAATTCATAGGCGATGCAGCGGTCGATCAGCTGACGCCACACTGGCTCGGCGATGGCTTCCGACAGGCCGGCCTCACGGGCGGCGGCCTTCACCTTCTCCACCACGTCCTCGATGCGGGCGCGGTCGTGGACGGCGTTGCGGTTCGGCTTGATGCGCGCGGCGGCGTCCATGTAGCGCTGGCGTTCGGCCAGCATGAGCACGAGCGCCCGGTCCAGGGCGTCGACCCCCTGACGAACGTCGATCATGGTCGTGCAGTCGGCGGGCGCGGGCCGGGGATCGGTCGCGCTGAGGATGTCTTTGGGCATGAAGTCTCTAGATGCCTGCGCCGTTGTCCAGGGTTTGGAGCGCCGCCTCGTGGGCCGCCGCCTCCGCGTTCAGCCATGCGACGAACGCCTTCACTTGCGGCAGTCGTCCCTTGGCCTTGGGATGGACGACGTAATAGGCGAAGTCGACAGCCGTGGCGATCTCGAAAGGCGTCACCAGGCGCCCTGAATCCAGATCGGCCTGGGCCAGGGTCCGTTTGGCCAGCGCGATCCCCCGGCCGTTGGCCGCCGCCTCGATGACGAGGCTGGACTGGTTGAAGCGCGGGCCGCGCTGGCCGTCCACGTTGCGGATCCCGCGCGCCGCCAGCCACATGGCCCAGTCGGGGCAGGAGGGGTCGGCGTCGGGCGAGCCGTCGTGCAGGAGGATGTGGCGCGCCAGATCCTCCGGCTTCTCCAGCGGGTTCTGCTCCAGCAGCTCGGGGCTGGCGACCGGGATCACCGTCTCATTGAGCAGGCGGATGGTCTCAAGTCCTGGGTAACGCCCGGAGCCATAGCGGATGGCCAGATCCACCTCGCCGGCGGCGAAGTCGACGACCTCCATGCCGGCCGACAGCCAAACGTCCACCTGGGGATGGGCCTCCTCGAACTTGCCAAGGCGGGGCACCAGCCACTTGGCGGCGAAGGAGGGGGCGGCGGTCAGGCTCAGGCGGCGGCCGTCCACAGCGGCGGTGAGCAGGGAGGCGGCCTCGGCCAGGCGGTCGAAGGCCTCGCGAAGGGCGGGCAGGGCGGTCTGGGCCGCGTCGGTCAGCAGCAGGCCCTTGGGCGTGCGCTTGAACAGCGCCGCGCCGACATACTCCTCCAGGTTCTGGATCTGCTGGGACACGGCGCCGGGCGTCACCGACAGTTCGTCGGCGGCGCGGCTGAAGTTCAGATGGCGGGCGGCCGCCTCGAACGCGCGGAGCGCGTTCAGGGGCGGAAGACGCCGCCGTTCGGTGCTCTTTTCCATGAGTTTTACTGAACGCCCCGGCAGAAGACCTCGTTTGCGATCTGGACCCTCCCGAACCAATTTGCAACCACCCGCAGGCGTATCGGCCCTTTTCGTCCGCGGGGGCTGCGGGGCGGATCTTCGGGTCTGCCCCGCAGGCGATTCAAGGGTTCAGCTTTTAGAGGACCTGCAAGGCCCATGTCCCTCAAGGGCGCTTCCTCCGCCAAACCCGCCCGTCTCGTCGCCCTGCGCGGCGGGGCTTCGAACGCGCGCGTGGAAGGCAGCGTAGTGCTGGTCGGCGCGGGTCCCGGCGATCCGGACCTGCTGACCATCAAGGCCCTGAAGGCGCTGCAGGCCGCGGACGTGATCGTCCATGACGGCCTCGTCTCCGCTGAAATCCTCGATCTGGCGCCAGCCAAGGCGCGCCGCATTGATGTCGCCAAGCGCAAGTCGCGCCACACCTTGCCGCAGGATGACATCAACGGCCTGCTGGTGGCGCTGGCCCAGGACGGCCTGTCTGTGGTGCGCCTGAAGGGTGGCGATCCCTTCATCTTCGGCCGCGGCGGCGAGGAGCTCGAGGCCTGCCGCGCCGCGGGCGTCGACTGCACGGTCATTCCTGGCGTCACCGCGGCTTTGGCCGCCGGCGCCTCCTCCGGCGCGCCCCTGACGCATCGCGGCGCGGCGCAGGCGGTGACCTTCGTCACCGGTCACGCCGCACACGGTGAGCCCGATCTGGATTGGCCGGCTCTGGCGCGGCCCAACCACACGGTGGTGATCTATATGGGTCTGTCGACGGCGGGCCTGATTGCTGGCCGCTTGATGGACGCCGGTCGTGCGTCGGCGACGCCGGCCCTGGTAGTCGTCAACGCCAGCCGCGCTGACGAGCAGCGCATCACAACCACCCTGTCCGACTTGGCCGAGGTCGCAGCCGGCCTGTCGGGCCCGGCGCTGCTGATGGTCGGCGAGGCCATGGCGCTGGCCCAGGCGGGCGGCGCCGATCTGGCCTTGGACATCCTGACCAACCGGAGCGCCCTGGCATGAAGGTCGTCACCGCCAACCGCCTGATCGACGGCGAGGTCGTGTTCTGGAAGGCCGGCCAGTGGGTCGAGCGCTTCGCCGACGCCGAACTCTTCACCGAGGCTGAACCCGGCGAGGCCGCCGTGGCCGTGGGCAAGGGCCAGCCCAAGGTGATCGTCGAACCCTATCTGATCGACGTGGTCGAAAGCGGCTCGGGTCTCGCGCCCGTCAGCTATCGCGAGCGCATCCGGGCGCTAGGCCCCACCAACGAACCCACCCACGGCAAGCAGGCCGAGGGCGGCGCGGCCATCGAGGCCCTGCAACACGCCTCCGGCGCGGCGCGGTCCTCGGGCCGTCTTGATCTGATCCGCAGAAAGTAAGGGGAGGGAGCCGATGTATCTTTACGACGCCCTCGACAAGGAATTCCTGGCCGACCGTTCCGCCGAGTTTCGCGGGCAGGTGGCCCGTCGTCTCGCCGGCGAGCTGAGCGAGGACCAATTCAAGCCGCTGCGGCTGATGAACGGCCTCTATCTGCAGCTTCACGCCTACATGCTGCGCGTGGCGATCCCCTATGGCTCGCTGAACGCCGTCCAGGCCCGCCGTTTGGCCGAGATCGCGCGGCGCTACGACAAGGGCTACGGCCACTTCACCACCCGCCAGAACATTCAGTTCAACTGGATCAAGCTGGCCGACGCGCCGGATATCCTGGACCAGCTGGCCGAGGTGGACCTGCACGCCATCCAGACCAGCGGCAACTGCATCCGCAACGTCACCGCCGACCCCTATGCCGGGGCGACCGCCGAGGAGGTGGACGATCCGCGCGTGTGGTCCGAGGTGATCCGCCAGTGGTCGACCCTGCACCCGGAATTCTCGTTCCTGCCGCGCAAGTTCAAGATCGCCATCACCGCCGCGCCCAAGGACCGCACGGCGGCGCGGGTTCACGACATCGGCCTGGTGGCGCGGCGCGATCGCGACGGGACGCTGGGCTTCGAGGTGATTGTCGGCGGCGGCCAGGGGCGCACGCCCTATGTGGGCCCGACCATCAAGGAGCACCTGCCGGCTGGACGCCTGCTGAGCTATCTGGAGGCGGTCCTTCGCGTCTACAACCGCCACGGCCGGCGCGACAACATCTACAAGGCGCGGATCAAGATCCTCGTCGCCGCCCTGGGGGCCGAGGAGTTCGGCCGCCAGGTGGAGGAGGAGTGGGCCAAGATCGACGGGGCCCGCGCCGACCTGCCTGACACCGAGCTTGCCCGCATCCGCGGCGCCTTCGCCACGACCCCGTTCGAGACCCTGCCGGCGACGTCGGCGATCTTCGAGGCCAACAAGGCCGCCGATCCCGCCTTCGCCCGCTTCGCGCGCAACAACGTCAAGCCGCACAAGAAGAGCGGCTACGCCGTCGTCGTGGTGTCGCTGAAGGCCGTCGGCCAGACGCCGGGCGACGCCACGGCGGATCAGCTGGAGGTGGTCGCCGATCTGGCCGAACGCTACAGCCTGAACGACCTGCGCGTGACCCACGCTCAGAACCTGGTGCTGCCGCACGTGAAGCTGGACGACCTGCCGGTGGTCCACGCGGCGCTGCAAAAGGCGGGTCTGGCCACGGCCAATATCGACCTGGCGTCCGACATCATCGCCTGCCCGGGTCTAGACTACTGCGCCCTGGCCAACGCCCGGGCGATCCCGGTGGCGCAGCACATCGCGGCCAAGTTCGCCGACGCCGACTACGCCGAGAAGGTGGGCGAGCTGAAGATCAAGATCAGCGGCTGCATCAACGCCTGCGGCCACCACCACGTCGCCCACATCGGCGTGCTGGGCGTCGATAAGAAGGGCGAGGAGTTCTACCAGCTCTCGCTCGGCGGCTCCGGCGCGGAGGATGCCTCCATCGCCCAGATCCTTGGCCCGGCGCTTCCCGCCGACAAGGTGGCCGAGGCGGTGGACACCCTAGTCGACAAGTACCTGTCGGTGCGGGAGGGTGAGGAGCGCTTCCTCGACACCTTCCGCCGCGTGGGCATGGCCCCGTTCAAGGAGGCCGTCTATGCCGACGCTCATTAAGCTGACGGGCGGCGCCTTCGCCGACCTCGACAACGAGTTCGTCCATGTGGCGGACGAGGACGACGCGCCCAACGTGGACGCGGTGATCCTGTCCTTCACCCGCTTCCAGGCCGAGGGCGAGGCCCTGCTGGCCGCCGGCCGTAAGGTCGGCGTGCGGCTGGAGAGCGATCAGGCGGTCGAGGACCTGGCCTATGACCTGCCGCGCCTTTCGGTGGTGGCCTTGGCGTTCCCCAAGTTCCGCGACGGCCGCGCCTTCACCAGCGCGCGGCTGCTGCGCGAGCGCCTGGGGTTCACAGGCGAGGTGCGCGCCGTAGGCGATGTGTTCCGCGAGCAGGCCGGGTTCATGGTCCGCTGCGGGTTTGACGCCTTCGAGCCTTCCGATGGGTCGACGGCGCAGGAGTGGGGAACGGCCGCCGGGCGGTTCCGGCATGTCTACCAGCGCGCCGCCGACGACCGTGCGCCAGCGTTCGAGGAAAGGGCCTGAGGCATGGCCTTTGACCGCGAGCATCCCCATTCCTTCGCGGCGCGACTGAACGCCGACCTGCGCGACGCTCACCCCGGCCGGGTGCTGGAGGCGGCGTGGGCGGTCTATGGCGACAAGCTGGCGCTGGTCTCCTCCTTCGGGGCGGAGTCGGCGGTGCTGCTGCACTTGGCCTCGAAGGTCACCAAGAAGATTCCGGTGCTCTTCCTGGACACCGGCATGCTGTTTGGCCAGACCCTGGACTACCGCAAGCAGCTGGCCGAGCAGCTTGGCCTGACGGATGTGCGCGACCTGCGTCCCAAGTTCGCCGATCTGGCCCTTAAGGACCCCAGGTCCGACCTTTGGAAGACCGACACCGACGCCTGCTGCGACATCCGCAAGGTGCGCCCACTCGACGAGGCGCTTGGCGGTTTCGAGGCCTGGATCACCGGCCGCAAGCGCTTCCATGGCGGCGACCGCCTGAACCTTCCGGTGGTGGAGGAGGCGGGCGCCCAGGTGAAGTTCAACCCGCTGGCCAACTGGTCGAAGCAAGAGCTCGACGCCTACGTCGCCAAGCACGACCTGCCGGCCCACCCGCTGGTGGCCAACGGCTTTCCGTCCATCGGCTGCTGGCCCTGCACCAAGCCTGTCGAGGCCGGCGGCGACGTCCGCGCCGGCCGCTGGCAGGGACAGGAGAAGACCGAGTGCGGCATCCACGTGGCCCGCGCGCCGGGACGTGAAGCGAGCATGGGCGAGGGGATTTAGGCGTTCAGCTTCAGCGCTTGATCAGGTCGCTGTCGAAATAGATCACGCCGCCGCCGTCGAGCTTGCGCACCTCCATATGGATCACGCCGGGTTTGACCTTGGTGATCTTGGCGCGGGCGAACGACTTGGGGCCGGTGGCGAAGGTGTTCGGGCCGGCGGCCGAGAGGACGAGGTAGCGGTTTTTCTTGTCGCCCACGTGGTCGGGAAGCGAGACCTCGAGGACGCCCGGCAGCTCCTTGATCCGCCAGTCCGCGCCGGCGCCCGACGGGCCGTCCTTTTGCGTCCAGACGCCGGCATACTCCGATAGCGGGCCTGCGAGCGCCACGGCCGGAGCGGCCAAAAGGGCGGCGATGATGGCGGCTTTGTGCATTTGCATCTCCCAAGAGCCACAACCTGCCATTGCGGGGGCCGCTCTTGGATTAAATCCAGTTCATGCCGCAAGCGCGCAAGGCGAAGCCTCCAGCGCCGCGAACGACGCTGGAGGTTGACCTCATCAGGCCGCCTTGTATCCCCGCTTCAGGTCGAAGCGGTCGGCATTCATGACTTTCGTCCAGGCCGCCACGAAGTCGCGGACGAACTTCTCACCGGCGTCCGCCGAGGCATAGACCTCGGACAGGGCGCGCAGGAGTGAGTTGGAGCCGAACACGAGATCCGTGCGCGTCGCCGTCCAGCGCTCGTCGCCGCTGGCGCGGTCGGAGCCCACGAACACCTCGTCCCCACGGTCATCGACCTCTTTCCAGGCCGTGTTCATGTCCAGCAGGTTGACGAAGAAGTCGTTTGTGAGCTGACCCGGGCGGTCGGTGAGGACCCCGTGTCTGGAGCCGCCATGATTGGCGCCCAGCACCCGAAGGCCGCCCACCAGCACCGTCATCTCCGGGGCGGTCAGGCCCAGAAGCTGCGAGCGGTCGACCAGGAGCTCCTCGGTCGGGACGTTGAACGGAACCTGCAGGTAGTTGCGGAAGCCGTCGACCCGGGGCTCCAGGACCGCGAAGCTGTCCACGTCGGTCTGCTCCTGGGTCGCGTCGGCGCGGCCGGGCGAGAAGGGGACCTCTATGGCGTGGCCGGCGGCCTTGGCCGCCTGCTCCACGCCCAGCGAGCCGCCCAGGACGATCAGGTCGGCGATGGACACCGTTCCGGAGAAGCCGGCCTTGATGTCCTCATAGACCTTCAGGACCTTGGCGAGCTTCTTGGGCTCGTTGACGTCCCAGTCCTTTTGCGGGGCCAGGCGGATGCGCGCGCCATTGGCGCCGCCGCGATGGTCCGAGCCGCGATAGGTGGCGGCCGACGCCCAGGCGGTGGAGACCAGCTCGGCGACCGAGAGGCCAGAGGCGGCGATCTTGTCCTTCAGCGCCTTGATGTCGGCGTCGCCGATCACTGGGCCCGACACCGGCGGGATCACGTCCTGCCAGATCAGGTCTTCGGCCGGAACCTCTGGGCCGAGGTAGCGGATCTTCGGCCCCATGTCGCGGTGGGTCAGCTTGAACCAGGCGCGGGCGAAGGCGTCGGCGAAATAGGCCGGATCATCCCGGAACTTCTCGGAGATCTTGCGGAAGCCCGGGTCGATCTTCAGCGCCATGTCGGCGGTCGTCATCATGGTCGGAAGGCGGCGGTCGGGGCTGTGGGCGCCCGGGGCCATGTCTTCCGGCTTCTGGTTGATCGGCTGCCACTGCTTGGCGCCTGCCGGGGAGCGGACGAGCTCGTACTCATAGTCGAGCAGCATGTGGAAGAAGGTGTTGTCCCACTTGGTCGGCGTCGGCGTCCATGCGCCCTCGATGCCCGAGGTGATGGTGTGGTCACCCATGCCGCTCTCGTGGCCCGACTGCCAGCCAAGGCCCTGCTGGGCGATGTCGGCGCCTTCCGGGCTGACCCCGACCTTTGAGGCGTCGCCGGCGCCGTGGGCCTTGCCGAAGGTGTGGCCGCCGGCGGTCAGGGCCACGGTCTCCTCGTCGGTCATCCCCATCCGGCCGAAGGTCTCGCGGATGTCGCGGGCCGATTTGAGCGCGTCAGGAACGCCGCCGGGGCCTTCGGGATTGACGTAGATGAGGCCCATCTGGATGGCGGCGAGCGGGCTCTCCAGGGCCTTGCCTTCCTCCTCGATGATGCGGGTCTTGTTGTCGGGGTGGCCGACCCACTGTTCCTCCGTGCCCCAATAGACGTCCTGCTCGGGCTGCCACACGTCGGCGCGGCCGCCGCCGAAGCCGAACACCGGCCCGCCCATGGACTCGATGGCCACGTTGCCGGCGAGGATCATCAGGTCGGCCCAGCTGAGTTTCGCGCCGTACTTCTGCTTGATCGGCCACAAGAGGCGGCGGGCCTTGTCCAGGTTGCCGTTGTCCGGCCACGAGTTCAGCGGCGCGAAGCGCTGCTGGCCGGAGCCCCCGCCGCCCCGTCCGTCGCCGGTGCGGTAGGTGCCGGCGCTGTGCCAGGCCATGCGGATGAAGAAGGGGCCGTAGTGGCCATAGTCCGCCGGCCACCAGGGCTGGCTGTCGGTCATCAGCGCGTGCAGGTCGCGCTTGACCGCCTGGTAGTCCAGGGACTTGAAGGCTTCGGGATAGTTGAAGTCCTCGCCCATGGGATCGCCGGGCTTGAGGATCTCCAGCGACAGCTGGTTGGGCCACCAGTCGCGGTTGGTGCGGCCGAGCAGCTTGCGCAGCGCGGCGGGTTCTTTTCTCGGGTCGCTGAGCGGGCTGCCCAGGTTCGATGCGTCATCCATGCGTAACCTCCCTTTGTCTCAACTCCCCCGTCCATGACCGTAGGCCCGCGCCATGAGCGTCGGCAAAATGAAAAACCCTATGGCGAAGCATGAGCGGCTCTATGGAGGCCCGTTTTGGGTACGGCGGGGCCTTTCAAGCGCAGCCTTGGGTAGAGTCGGGCCCCCGAATCTGAGCACTTTCCTGGCCTGGTCCGGCGCAATCTGAACAAGGGAGGGGAAAATGGTCTCGCCGATCATCAAGTATTCCCTCGACCAGTTCCGCATGCTTTCGGTCACCGAGGCCCAGAGCCTGACCGCCGCGGACATGAAGCTGCTGTCGGCCTCGCAGCTGGGGGCCATGAGCGCCACGGCGATCGGGGAGCTTTCCCAGGCCCAGGTCGATGCTCTGTCCGCCGCCCAGATCAAGGGTCTGAAGGCGGCCCAGATTCCGCTGATGGACGATGCGGTGTCGTTCTCGGCCGCCCAGCTGAAGGTGTTCGCCGCCGATCAGATGCGGGGCTTCTCCACGACCCAGATCGCCGGTTTCGACGCGGTCGAGCTTGGAGCGCTGTCGGGTCAGCAGCTGTCAGGCCTCACCGACACCGCGCTCAACGCCCTGGTGGCGACCCAGCTCGACGCCATCAGCGCCCGGCAACTGGCCGGACTGACCGCCCAGGCTCTGTCCCAGCTCGACGCCACCCGTGTCGGCTTCCTGGACGCCAGCCAGATCCGCGGCCTCAGCGTGGCCCAGCTGCGTGGCCTCAGCGCCGCCGATTTCGCCGAGTTCAGCACGACCCAGGTGTCGTCCATGACCGGCGCCCAGCTTGGCGCCCTGTCGGCGACCAACCTGCAGAGCCTGTCGGTCACCCAGATGCGCGGCCTGGACGCGACCCAGGTCAAGGGGCTGACCTCGTCCCAGCTGAAGGCCCTGGGAGCGGCCGACTTCGCCGAGTTCGGCCAGATCCAGATCGCCGCCCTCAGCACGGCGCAGGTCGGCGCGCTCAGCAGCGCCCAGCTGGCCGCCCTCGACCAGACGCAGGTGCGGGCCTTGGCTGGAACCCAGATGCGCGGCCTTGCGCCGGCGCAGCTGAAGGCCCTGACAACGGCTGAAATCCTGCGCTTTGGCCCCGAACAGATCGGCGGCCTCCTGGCGAGCCAGCTGGCGGTGCTCGGCGCCGGCGCCCTTGGGGCCATGGACGCCACCCAGATCAGGTCGCTGCCGGCCAGCCAGATGCAGGGGCTGACCCCGGCCGCCTTCGCCGGATTGAACCAGACGCAGGTCGGCCTGCTGAGCGTGTCCCAGATCCGGGGCATGTCGGCCAACCAGGTGCGGGCGCTCGACGCGGGGGCCTTCGCGCAGCTCAGCGCCACCCAGATCTCCGCCCTGACCGGCGGGCAGATCGGAGCGCTGTCGACCACCAACTTCCTCGGTCTCGACGCCACCCAGGTGCGCTCCCTGGACGCCAGCCAGGTGCGCGGCATCGCCGCCAGCCAGCTCGCCGCCATGGACCTGGGCGACGTGGCGGAGTTCGGGACCACCCAGATCAGCGCCATGAGCGGCACGCAGGTGGGGGCGCTCAGCGCGGCGCATCTTTCGGCGCTGGACCGCACGCAGGTCCAGGCGCTGGGCGCGTCGCAAATGCGCGGGGTCACCGTCGCCCAGATGGCCGGGCTCAGCCTGACGGATCTGGACGAGTTCGAGACGACGCAGATACAGGCCATGTCGATCGGCCAGCTGGCGGCGCTCGGCGCCACGGCGGCCGGGGCGCTCGACCAGACCTGGATCGGCGCGCTTTCGGCCCGGCAGATGACGGGGTTGTCGACCACGCTTCTCGATCAGTTCAGCGCCACCCAGTTTGGCCAGTTGAGCATCGACCAGATCAAGGGACTCAGCGCCGCGCAGATACGGTCGCTGGACGTGACCGCCTTCAGCGCCCTTGGCGATGCGCAGATCGCCGCCTTCTCGACGCTTCAGTTCGGGGCGATTTCGGCGACCAATCTCAATACCCTCGACGCCGCCCAGATGCAGGCGCTGGACCCGGCCAAGCTGAAGGCGCTGAGCGCCGGGCAACTGGCCGGACTTTCGGCGACGCGGATCGGCGACCTTGATCCGGCCCAAGTCGCCGCCCTGGCCCCGTCCCAGATCAAGAGCCTCTCGGCGACCGCCTTCGCGGGCCTCGACGCCGGCCAGGTCGCCGTGCTCAGCGCCGCTCAACTGAAGGCGCTGGCGGCCACGCAGCTGTCGGCCCTGGACGCCACGGGAGTCGCCCGGTTCAGCGGCGCCCAGCTGAAGGTGCTGAGCGGAGGGCAGCTGAGCGGGCTGTCGTCGCTGGCCCTGCTTGGCGAGGCCGCGCTTGACGGTCTGAGCGCGGCGCAACTGGCCGGACTGAAGCCGGCCCAGTTCACCTCGCTCACGGCGACCCAGGTAGCCTCCCTGGAGGCCAGCCAGATACGCGGCCTGACCGCCCAGCAGATCAGGGCGCTCAGCGCCGGAGATCTGGCCGAGTTCGCATCGACACAGCTCGCCGCGCTCAACAGCATCCAGCTTGCGGCCCTGAGCGCCGGTCAGCTTTCGGGGCTGGCGGACACCCAGCTGCAGTCCCTCAGCGCGACCCAGATGCGCTCCTTGACCGTCGCCCAGCTGAAGGAGTTGAGCGCTGCCGATTTCGCGCGTTTCGGAGCCGAGCAGCTGAGCGGTCTGACGACGCTTCAGATGGCGGCGTTGCCCGGCGACCGTTTCGTCGGTCTCGATCAGACCAGGATCGCCGGCCTGAAGCCCAGCCAACTGGCGGGCATGGCCGCCCAGGCCTTCGCGCAGCTGACCAGCACCCAGGTGGGCCAGCTCACCACGACCCAGACCCGCGGGCTCACGGTGGCCCAGCTGCGGGCGCTCGGGGCGGGCGATTTCGCCGAATTCACCCCGGCCCAGATCGCCGCCTTCAGCGGCTCTCAACTGGGCGCCCTGTCGACCACCAATTTCGCCGGCCTCAGCGCCACGCAGATCGGCGGCCTTGACGCGACCCAGGTGCGGGGGCTCGGCGCCAGCCAGCTGGGACGACTGGCGCCGGACCGCCTGGCCGCGCTCGCCGAGACCCAGATCCGCGCGCTCAGCCAAAGCCAGCTGCGCGGACTGGCCGAAGGCGCGCTTGGCTTGTTGGCCGCCACCCAGATCGCCTTCCTCGAGCCCACCCAGATCCAGGGCCTGAGCGCCACCCAGATGCGCGCCATGTCGATCACCGACCTGGGACGCTTCTCGACCACCCAGGTGTCGGCCCTGACGCGATTCCAGGTCGCGTCGCTGGCGGCGGATCTTCTCGACGCCCTGACGACCACTCAGATGTCGCTCTTCGCGCCGACCCAGATCGCGAGCTTCTCGGCCGCCCAGCTTGACCGTCTGTCCGCCGCCCACATCGCGGCCCTGACCGACGAGCAGGTCGCAGGCATGACCGCCGCGCAAATCCAGTCCCTGAACGACGCCCAGCGTCAGGCGCTGGTGGAGTAGCTTCGAGCGCGCGGCGAGCGTCCGGGTTTGGATGACGCCGGCGCGGCCGCGTTTTCTACAGACGGCTGCGGTCGTGCTGCACCGTTGATCGCGGGATGCGGGTGGCTCCGCGACGCGTGGAGCGGGTGCTCGCGGCGGAGGTTTCCTCAGCGGCGCGGGCGGAGTCCGCGGCCTGGTTGGTCCCGGCGGCCGCCAGCGCGGTGTTTTTCTTCTTCGGCGGCGGAAGATCGAAGCGCGGCCTCGGCGTCGGCCACGAATAGGGCGCGTATTGCGGGGGCTGGTTCAATCGGGTCTGCGCCACGGCGGCGGGCGCGATCAGGGACAGGCTGGCGGCGCACAGGATCAGCAGGCGCATGGGAGCTCCGACGGGTTGAACGCCCATCGAGTTTGTCCGAAAGCTTCGCGGACTTCAACCTGAGGTGGTTTTTGCCCTTACCTGGGCGGGCAGCCCTTGAACTGGCCGACCTTCGAGACGCTGAGCCTGGACAGGTTCAGCGGCATCATCGGGCTCATGGAGCCGCGGCCGGAGCCGGTGAAGAGGTCGATGCGCTCGCCCTTGATCGCGCCGCCCACGTCGGAGGCGTACCAGTAGCCGTCATGCACGCCGCCGTCAGGCATGGGCAGGCCAACGGTCTCCTTGATGAAGAGCACGGTGCGGCGGGGGATAAGCTTGCTGTCGATGGCCGCCGTGCGCATGGCCACGACCTTGCAGCCCAGGCTGTCCAGCGCGCCGACGCCGCGGGCGCCCGCGTGATACAGCGTGGCCTTCAGCTTCATGTCGACGATGCCGGGCGTGATCGCCGACAGCGCGCCGATGATCAGATCGCCCATGGGATCGGATCCCGTCGTCTGGGCGTTGTTTGCGTGAGCGGCCGAGGAAAAACCGGCCGCGACGGTGATGGCGGCCACAAGGCCAACAAGGCGACGCATGGGAGGTGGTCCTCTTTGGCGGCGTATCTGGTTGTGCGGGCCATTGCTTAGGCTATCAAGACGGCTCCGGCAACCTCCTTGGAGTCGCACCGTGTCCCTGCGCGTCTATGGCGACAGCATCTCCGGCAATTGTCTCAAGGTTAAGTGGGTCGCCGATTTTCTAGGGATTCCATACGTCTGGACCGAGACCAGCGTGGTGAACGCGGAGACCCGGACGCCGGAGTTCCTGACCTTGAATCCGGCCGGCCAGGTGCCGATGATTATTCTGGAAGACGGCCGACCGCTGGCCCAGTCGAACGCCATCATCGGCTGGATGGCGCGTGATTCCGTCCTGGTCCCGGCCGATCCTTATGACCACGCCCGGATGATGGAATGGCTGTTCTGGGAGCAGTACAGCCACGAGCCCTATGTCGCCGTGGCGCGCTTCCACATGCATTACATGGGCAAGACACGCGAGGAGATCGGCGAGCGCATCTATGAGCGTGGCGCCGCGGCGCTGAAGCGCATGGACGACGCCCTGCAAGGCGGCGGCTTCCTGGTCGGCCAGGCCGTCAGTCTCGCGGATGTCGCGCTTGTCGCCTATACCCGCGTCGCCCACGAAGGCGGGTTTGATCTTTCCGACTATCCCGCCGTCACGGCCTGGGTGGCGCGTGTCGAAGCCGCCCTCGGCATCGTCTGATCCTTCGGAGACCCTTCATGCGCCGCGCCGCACTCGCCATCGCTCTCAGCCTCGCCGCCATCGCGCCCGCCGCGCCGGCCTTCGCCTGGGGCGCCTACGGCCACCGCCTGGTGGGGCAGCTGGCGACCCAGGCCCTGCCGGCCGAGGTGCCCGCCTTCCTGCGCACGCCCAGGGCCGTGGACGACATCGGCGAATACGCCCGCGAGCTGGACCGCTCCAAGGGCTCCGGCCGCGTCCACGACCATGACCGCGATCCGGGCCACTTCGTGGACCTGGACGAGGCGGGCAAGGTGCTGGGTGGACCGTCGTTCCTGCCGCTGCCGGCCACCAAGGCCGACTACGAGACCGGCCTTCGCGCCCACAATCTCGACATGTGGAAGGCCGGATACCTGCAGTTCTCGCTGATCGACGGCTACCAGCAGCTGGTCAAGGACTTCACCTACTGGCGCATCCTGACCATCGTCGAGAAGCGCGAGAAGAATGCCGGGCGCCTGAAATACTACCGCGCCGACCGCATCCGCCGCGAAGCCCTGCTGATGCGCGACCTGGGCGTCTGGGCGCACTATGTGGGCGACAGCGCCCAGCCCCTGCACGCCTCGGTCCACTTCAACGGCTGGGGCGATTATCCCAACCCCAAGGGCTACAGCCAGGAACGCAGCGTGCACGGCGTGTTCGAGGGGGAGGCCGTTGTGGCCAACGTCACCGCCGCCTCGGCCAGGGCGCGGATGAAGCCGTTCGCCGACTGCAACTGCCCGGTGGATCAGCGCTTCACCAACTTCCTCACGGAATCGGCGGGCCATGTGGAGCCGCTCTATGTCCTGTGGGGCGAGAAGGCGTTCAGCACGGAACCCAACACCCGCGGCGCCGCTTTCCTGAACGACCGCATCGCCGCCGGCGCCTCGGAGCTGCGCGACCTCGTCGTCATGGCCTGGCGTGAAAGCGCCAACGGCGTGATCGGCTATCGCCCGACCATCTCGGTCAAGCAGGTGGCCGAGGGCGGCGATCCCTGGAAGGACCTCTACGGTAAGGACTGATCCATGCTGCAGTTCGGCGAGCCCAAATCCGGCCTGACCTATGTGGAGCGGCCGGCGGCTTTCGGGATCGCCGGGCGGGATGGGAAGGTCGCCCTGGTGGAGGTCGTCCGCGACGGCGGCCGTCACTGGGACCTGCCGGGCGGCGCGATCGACCCCGGCGAGGATGAGGCGAAAGCCCTGGTCCGCGAGTTTGGCGAGGAGACGGGGCTGAAGGTCAGCCTTGGCCGGCGGGTGGTCAACGTCGCCCAGCGCTTCCTGAAGGACCCAAAGACGCCCGTGAACAATCGCGGCGGCGTCTACGAGGTGATCGTCGATGGCGAGGACGCCGCCCTGAAGATCGAGGATGACCACACCCTGGTCTGGCTCGATCCCGGCGAGGCCCTGACCTGCCTGCGCCACGAGGCGCACGCCGTGGCCCTGTTGTTCTGGATGCGCGCCCGGGCCGCCTGAGCGGTTGCCTATTGGCCGGCGAGCGACTAGGCGGTGGCGCGACAACCGGAGTGCGCCCCATGGCTGAAGCGACCATCATCGACGGCAAGGCCTTCGCGGCCGATCTGCGCGGGCGCATCGCCGAGGAGGTCGCCGCGCTGAAGGCCGACCACGGGATCACCCCGGGTCTGGCCGTGGTGCTGGTGGGCGAGGATGCGGCCAGCCAGATCTATGTGCGCAACAAGGGCGAGCAGACCGAGGCCGCCGGCATGTATTCGGTCACCCATCGCCTGCCGGCCGACGTCAGCGAGCCGGATCTGATGCGCCTGGTGGCGGAGCTGAACGGTGACCCAGCCATCCACGGCATCCTGGTGCAGTTCCCGGTGCCAGCGCATCTGAGCCAGGACCGCATCGTCGCCGCCATCAGCCCGGACAAGGACGTGGACGGCCTGAACGTCGTCAACGCCGGCCGTCTGGCCAGCGGCCTGCCGGCCCTGACGCCCTGCACGCCGCTGGGCTGCATGATGCTGCTGAAGGACCGGCTGGGCGACCTGAAGGGCAAGCGCGCCGTGGTCATCGGCCGCTCCAACCTGATGGGCAAGCCCATGGCCCAGATGCTGCTGGCCGCCGACTGCACCGTCACCATCGCCCATTCGCGCACCGCCGACCTGCCGGCCGTCTGCCGAGAGGCTGACATCGTGGTCGCCGCCGTGGGCCGGCCCGAGATGGTCACGGCCGACTGGATCAAGCCGGGCGCGGCGGTGATCGACGTGGGCATCAACCGCATCCCGGCTCGCGATCCGGAAGCGGCGGCGGCGGGCAAGACCCGCGTGGTGGGCGACGTGGCTTTCGATGAAGCCAAGGCCGTGGCCGGCTTCATCACCCCCGTGCCAGGCGGGGTGGGGCCGATGACCATCGCCTGCCTGCTGCAGAACACCCTCACCGCCGCCCGTCGCCTGAACGGCCTCGGATAGAACGGCCTGGGCTGGTCCTTCAGCCGTCGGCTGCTAACCTGATCTCCTGAATGCGGGAGGCCTGGTGATGGCGGTGACGGTGGAGCGGGCGCGGGAGCTTTGTCTGGCGCTGGACGGCGCCAGCGAGGCGCCGCATTTTCATCGCGTGGCGTTCAAGACCCCGCGCAAGACCTTCGCCACCCTCGATCCCGCCGCGCCGGACATCAACCTGATGTTCGATCCAGACCATCGCGACTTCTGGTGCGAGCAGGCGCCGCACGCCTTCGCGCCGGTCGCCGGCGGCTGGGGCCGCATGGGCGCCACGCGTTGCGACCTGCTGACGGTGGACGAGCCGACCCTGGCCTCGGCCCTGAAGGCGGCGCATCTGCTGGCCCAACCCAAGCCGAAGAAGAAACCCAAGCCGAAGCAGAGCAAATGATCGGACTGCTCCTGAGCCTCGCGCTGGGCGCGGCCGAGATTGACCCGAAGAAGGAATACTCGCCGGCCCTCGACGCCTGCCTCGCCGGTGACGACGCGGCCAGGGGCGTGAGCGTCGCCATGGCCACTTGCTTCAATGAGGAGCGGGGGCGTCAGGATGCGCGGCTGAACGCCGCCTACAAGGCCGTCATGGCCAGGCGGTCGCCTGGCGACCGCAACAGTCTTCGTGATGTTCAGCGCGCCTGGATCAAGCGGCGCGACGCCGAGTGTGAGGAGAACCTGACGGGCGGCACGATCGACATGGTCGAGCGCGCCGCCTGCCATCTGGAGCTGACCGCCATGCGCGCCGTCGAACTGGAGCGGCTGGCGCGCTGACGTCTTACCGGGCCTTGATGAAGGCGCGGATGTCGGTGGACAGCTTACGCAGGTCCTCGTCGCGCACGTACATCATGTGGCCGGCATGGTAGTAGTGCCACTGGATGCGGCCGTCCGTGGGGATGCCCGTGCGGTTCAGCGAGTACTCGGCCCCGAAGAACGGGGTGGCGAAGTCATAGTAGCCCTGGCCGACCCACACGCGCAGGCCGCTGTTCTCGCGCAGGGCCTTGCCGATGTAGGGGGCCACGTTCAGGTAGCCCGAGCCGCCGCGCGGCCCGCCGATGTTCCAGTCCCAGTTGCCCGTGGCGCCGATCGACGAATAGACCACGTCGGGCGAGTACTTCAGGGTCTCGCGCGAATAGGCGTTCATGGCGGCGGTGTAGGCGCCGTCGATGCCGTAGAAGCTGGGATCGTTGTCCGGACGGTCGCCGGCGTTGTCGTAGTCGACGCCGGTGTAGCGGGTGTCCAGGCGGCCGATGGTCAGGCCCCGGTCACGCAGCAGCTCCTTGTAGAAGCGGCTCGGCGACAGGCGCAGGTTGGCGTTGGACAGATAGGCCTGCGACACGCCGGTGAAGCGCGACAGCTGCGGCAGGATCGCGGCCCGCTCCTCGGCGGTCAGCGAGTTGCCTTTCAGCAGGGCCGAGGCGTAGGGCCCCAGCGCCCAGGCGCGGGCTTCGGCGACGAACTCCTCGACCGTGGCCGGCTTGTTGGCGACCTTGTTGTGGTACCAGGCGGTGGCCGCCATCGACGGCAGGTTGGTCACGTAGCCCAGCTCGTTGCCGGGCGCATCGGCGGCCTGGCTGAAGTCGAGGATCGACGAGATCAGCAGGATGCCGTTGACCGACACGTCGGTGTAGCTGCCTTCCAGCTCGTTGATCACCGCCGCCGAACGGGTGGTGCCGTAGCTTTCGCCGCCGATGAACTTCGGCGCATTCCAGCGGCCATGCTCGTTCAGCCAAAGGCGGATGAACTCGGCCATGGACTTGGCGTCCTTGGTCACGCCCCAGTAGTTGGACGGATCGGTCTTGCCGAGCGCCCGGCTGTAGCCGGTGCCCACCGGGTCGATGAACACGATGTCGGTGACGTCGAGCAGCGAGTCCGGGTTGTCGATGATCGGGAAGGGCGGGGCGCCGTCGTCCTTGGCGTCCGAGGGCACGACCACGCGCTTGGGCCCGAAGGCGCCCATGTGCAGCCACACCGAGCCGGAGCCCGGGCCGCCGTTCCACAGGAAGGTCACCGGACGGTTCGGATCGGTCGGACCTTCCTTGATGTAGCTGTAGGAGGTGATGGCCGCGAGCGGCTTGCCGTCCTTGTCCTTCAGATAGGTCTCGCCGGCGATGGCGCGGTAGCTGATCTTCTGGCCGCCGAAGGTGCCGGTGTGCTTGGTCACCGAGACGACGGGGGGCGGTATCGCGCCGTCGGCGCGTTCACGGGGGGCGCCGTCGGGACGCGGGCCTTCCTGGGCCACGGCCGGGCCGGCCAGGACGAGCGCCGACACAGCGGCGACGAGCAGTTTCTTCATTGAAAATCCCCCCGGGGAAATGACGTCAACGGCCCTCTCGGACCCGGCGCGCGAACAGCGACGCCCACCGGAATGAGGAAACAACCGGGGCCGAATGTAAACCGGCGCCTTGCGCGGATTTTCAGAATGTTTGGGAGGATGCGGGCGTGTTTTCCGAAGAATGTGCGGATGCACCCCTTGGGGGGTGACCGCACCACCCCGATTGAGGCGCTTCCCCTGTCTCCAGGCGGAAGTTCGGTGAGCGAAGGGGAGGTCCTAGGCCCGCTTCAATTCGCGCTCCGCGGCGTCACTGAGCTTTTCCTCCGCCCAGGCGGCGAGGCTCTTGCCGGCAAGTTCCGCTGCCTTGGCGGATCGGGCGTGCACCTGAGGATCCACCCGCACCATGATCTGGCCGGAATAGGCCTTTTGCGGGCTCTTGCCCGCGCGGGCGCAGACGTCGAGGTAGCCGGTGACCGCCTCGTGGAAATTGGCCTTCAGCTCAGCGACGGTTTCGCCGTGGAAGTTGATCCCGTCGCTCAGTCCGGCGACGCGGCCGAAGAAAATCCCGTCCTCGTCATCATACTCGACGCGCGCTGAATATCCCTTGTAGCTCATCACGTTCATGGCTTTGCTCCGATGCGGGCGAGGAAGGCTTGGGCGGCCCGGACCTGATACCGCTTTGCTTCCTTGGCCGGGTGGGGGCGGTGGAAGAACTCAAGCTCGTCTCCGTATTTGAACGAGACCGACGAGCCTGGGCCTTCAATCACCTCGCAACCGACGGCCGTCAGCAAGCTTTCGATGTCGCTCCAGACGATGGTCGCGGAAGTGGGCTTCCTGAACACCGCCTCAAGCGTCTTTCGTTGCTTGCTGTTCATGCAAGCATAGTGAGATCGCTGAATGATTTTTGCAAGCAAAAACCGCTAGCAGCTGGTGGGCGGCGACCGCGGCCGCCGCCCCTTACGTCACCAGTTCACGCTGAGGCGCGTGTAGAGATAGCGGCCGTTGAAGCCGAACGGCGAGAACGACGAGAACGGCGCGGCCCCGCTGGTGTTGAGGTTCTGCGGGATCTGGTCGGGATAGGTGTCGAAGAGATTGTCCGCCCCGATCGCCCAGGTCGCCCCGAACGGGAAGCGGTAGCGTGCCTCCAGATCCACGATGGCCTTGTCGCCGGTCTTGGAGTCGTTCAGTCCGTCCGCCGTGCTGCCGGGCGACAGGACGTCGCCATAGAAGGTTGTGCGCAGCGTCGCTCCGAACGGTCCGCGGCTCCAGTCGGCCTGGCTGCTGACCTTCCAGGGCGGCGTGCCGTTCTCGAAGCGCAGCACCGCCTGGCGGCCGAACAGGGTCTGCGGCTGGGGCAGGACCGTGGTCGTGGGCGTATTGGTGACGTCGAAGTTGTTGACGTTGCCGGCCAGGGTCAGGTCGAAGCTTCCGGCCCGCTCGGTGTCGAAGCGGTAGCGCGCCACCGCATCCAGGCCCTCGGTCCTGGTGTCCACGCCGTTGATGAAGAAGCGGGCGGCCGAAGCGCCGTATGGGGCCAGAAGGTCAAAGATCACCCTGGCGTTGGTCCCCGCCGCCGCCGTGGCGCTGCCGGTCAGGGTCTCAGACAGGATGATCCGGTCATCGACCTCGATGCGGTAGGCGTCGAGCGTCAGCTCCAGCGGCCCGCGCCGCCACACCAGGCCCAGGGAGTAGTTGCGCGATTTTTCCGCCTCCAGCGCCGTGCCGCCCAGCGAGACGCCCTGAGTGCTGACCGACGGATAGGTGCCGGTCTCGAAGGGGGCGCCATTGATGTAAACGATCGCGGTCGAGGTGAAGTACTGCTGTTGCAGGCTGGGCGCCCTAAAGCCGGTGGACGCCGCGCCCCGAAGCGCGAACGACGGAGTGAAGTCGTAACGCGCGGCGATCTTGCCCGACAGGTTGTCGCCGAAGTCCGAATAGTCCTCGTAACGCAGGGCGGCCGAGGCGGTGAGCTTGTCGGTCAACTTGCCTTCCAGGTCGGCATAGACCCCCACCGAGTGGCGATCGACGTCCACCGCGTTGCTGGGCGTAAAGCCGGTGAAGCCGCGCGAACCCAGGGCCAGGGTGGTGAAGGGCCCGCGGATATAGGAGCCCGGCTCACCCGGGGTGATGGCGTAGTCCTCGCGCCTTGCTTCAAGACCGAACGCGACGTTGAGGGGGCCGGCCAGGCCGACCTCGAACTCGCGCGCCGCATCCAGCTTGTAGGCCAGTTGCTCGTAGCGCAGGCCGCCGGCCTGGAAGCTGGTGGGCGATGTCGGGCCCAGGGAAGGGTTGAGGGTGTTCTCGACGCCAAAATCGATGGTGTTCTTGCCGAACACCAGATTGCTGTCGATGCGCCAGCCGCCGGCCTCGCCGCGCAGGCCGCCGGCGATGCTGAAGTCCTCGGTGTCGGTGAGGATCAGGGGCAGATAGCCGTTGGGATAGACCGACGGAATGTTCTGAGTGGCGTCGGTGGGCAGTCGGTAGGTCGCCGAACTGGACCCGTCACGCTGCTGGTAGCCGACCCAGCCATAGGCCTCCCAGGCTGCGTTCAACCGCTTGCCGGCGTTGGCGTAGAGCGACAGATCCTCGATCTCGGCGTCGCCGAAGCGCGAGGTGATGCGCCGCGGCGTCACGCGCGGATCGACGTCGGAGCGATTGGTCGGCTCCCGGTCGCGATACTCAGCGGAAACGGTCAGGAAGCCGTCAGCGCCCAGCTTGAAGCCCTGCCAGCCGGAGACGGTGATGGTGCGCCCATCGGTGATGTCGCGCTTCTCGCCGGCATGATTGCCCGTGAAGCTGGTGACGTATTCCCCATAGGTGACCGAAGCGCCGCCGCCGCTGGAGGCCTCGCGCAGGCGGATGTTGATCACGCCGGCGATGGCGTCCGAACCATACTGGGCGGCGGCGCCGTCGCGCAGGACCTCGATCCGCTCGATGGCGGTGGAGGGGATGGCGTTCAGGTCGGCCGCCGCCGAGCCGCGGCCCACCGAGCCGTTGGTGTTGACGAGCGCGGTGACGTGCCGGCGGGCGCCGTTGACCAGAACCAGGGTCTGATCAGGCCCCTGACCGCGCAGCGTGGCGGGACGGATGGCGTCAGTGCCGTCGGTGTTCGACGGGCGGGGGAAGGTGATCGACGGCACGGTGGCGGCCAGCGCCGCCGCCAGCTCGGTCGAGCCGCGCTGCTCCAGGGTCTTGGCGGTCACCACGTCCACGGGGGCGATGGTGTCCAGCCGCGAGCGCCCGGCGGTGCGGGTGCCGGTGACGACAAGCTCGTCGACCTCGGCGTCGGCGGCGGGCGCGGTCTGCGCGTATGCGACGGTGGCGGCGAAGGCGGCGGCTGACGCCGCCGCCAGAAGCAGGATGCGATAGTTCATGGATGATCCCCGAGATGCGGGCCTTTGGCCCCTTGTTGACTGAGAGAAAAGTATGCCGTGCGGGCTTGATCAGCCTGGCGACGCGGCGGCCTGGGCGGCGGCGAGCACACGCAGGAAGTTGCCGCCCCAGATCTTGGCCAGGTCGGCCTGGCTGTAGCCGCGCGCCAGGAGTTCGGCGGTCACCGCCGGCGCCTCGCTGGCGTCGGCGAAGCCGATCACGCCCGAGCCATGGTTGAAGTCGCTGCCGACGCCCACGTGATCGACGCCGATCCGCTTGGCGACGTAGTCGATGTGGTCGACAAAGGTCTTCACCGTCGCCTTGGGATAGAGCTTGTCATAGGCGGCGAAGAAGGCGTCGCGCTGCGGCGCGGGCAGGCCGTCCGCACCCGAGTAGCTCAGGATCTTCTCATCCAGCCCGTACTGTCGGCGCAGCGCCCGCAAGGCGTCGTCGTAGCCGGCGGGTTTGGGGACGAGATAGGGATTGAACGGGGTGATCTGCACGACCCCGCCCTTGGCCTTGATGGCGTCCAGCTCGGCGTCGGAGAGGTTGCGGGTGCTGTCCACCAGGGCGCGCGCCGCCGAATGGGTCGCCACCACCGGCGCCCGGGACAGCTCCAGCGTCTGCTGCACGCCCTGCGGCGTCAGTTGCGAGACGTCGATCAGGACGCCCAGGTCGTTGAAGCGCTTCACCGCCGCCTTGCCCAGGGGCGACAGGCCGCCATGCTCCGCGCCCGCGCCGAACTGGGGCCGCGAGGAATCGGCGAAGGCGTTGTTGCCGGCGTGGGTCAGGCCCGCCACCCGGACGCCGCCGGCGAAATAGGGGTCGAAGGCGGCCAGATCCTCGCCCAGCGAGTAGGCGTTCAGGAAGCCGATCAGCACGGCGATCTTCCTACCGCCGGTGATGCGGCGCACGTCATCGGCGGTGCGTGCGATCTCGATGCGCCCGTTGCTCTGGGCCGGCAAAGCCTCGATCGCCGCCAGCTTGGCTTGCGCTTCCTTTTGAGCGGCGGCGTAGCCTTGCGCCGTGCGCGGGCCGGTGGAGACCGCCACCGCGTAGACGAGGGCGTCCACGCCGCCGGTCTTCAGTTTCTCCAGGCTGGTGAAGGTGTCGCCGTCCTTGGCGTAGGAGCGTCGCGGCGATCCGGGCAGAAGGATGTCGGCGTGGCTGTCCAGAACAAGAAGCCTGTCGTGCGTCGCGCGCGCGCCGCCGGGCAGGGAAGGCTGGGCTCGCGCCGCGCTTGAGCCAAGGGCGGCGAGGGCGGCGATGGTCGCCAGAGCCGTCCTGCGGGTACGCATAATCGCCATCTCGCATCCTCCAAATTGAAGTCAAAATCTATAATCGACTTGTTTTATAGGAATTGAAGGCAGCTTTTCTGCGCAGCTTGATAGGTCGGCTCCCTAGCGCTTTGTATCTTCGTCAAAGAGTGGGCTCTTGGAGGAAATGACCACCCGCTTGTACACGCGAGGCTCGTGTCTTCTCGATCGCAAGAGATCGGGATGTGGCGGTAGAAAAACTTAAAAGACAATTCCCATTCGAAAGGTAGGTTTTGGGGGCGTGCGGCCTCATCGGTCCATGTGGCTTCCTTAACTGGGCGTCGAGGCGGGGACTGGACACCGCGCCTCGACGCCTATCCTTCGGATCGAGCTGATGCGGCCTTCCATCCTCATTCTGCCGGGCCTGCACGGCTCGGAAGAAGATCACTGGCAAAGCCAGTGGGAGCGCCTGCTGCCGCAGGCCGAACGAGTGGTGCAGGCGGACTGGAGCGATCCGCTTCGCACCGACTGGCTTCTTCGTCTTGATCGGGCGCTGGAGCGTCGTCCCGGCGCCTTCCTGGTGGCCCACAGCCTTGGTTGCGCCCTCGTGGCGCATCACGCCGAGCTGACCGGTGGGCAATCGGTCGCCGGGGCGCTTCTCGTCGCGCCCGCCGACGTAGAGCGGCCAGGCGCGCGTGAGCCGCTGACGAGGTTTGCGCCCCTGCCGCGTAAGGCGCTGCCGTTTCCATCTGTTCTAGTGGCCAGTCGCGATGATCCCTGGATGGCGTTCTCCCGGGCCCGGGCTTTGGCCGAGCACTGGGGATCGCGTTTCGTGGACGTCGGACCGCTTGGCCACATCAACGTCGCCGCCGGCGTCGGTCCCTGGATCGATGGCCTGCGGCACCTGACGGACCTCATGGAAGCCTCCGCCCGGCAAGAGCGCTTCCGGCCGCGGGATGACGAGACCACCACCCGCGACCTCAACAAGGAGAGCTACTGATGAGCCGAAGCGACGGCGATCGCGCAAGTGTCGATCGCGACTGGGCCGAAGCGCTGGCCCCCAACCGACGCGGTCTTCTGGGCGCGAGCCTGCTGGCGGGTCTCGCATCGGGGCCCGCCTTGGCTGCTCCGGCCGCGAAGGTCAGCCCCTGGGGCGCCGACACCTGGAAGCAGGCCACGCCGGCGCCGATCAGCGTGCGGCCTGGCGAGGAGACCCTTCCGGCTCGCCCGCGCGCCTTCACCGATATCGAGAGCTACCACGCCCACATCTATTTCGATGAGGACACCTACCAGAAGGCGGCGCTGATCCGGCGCTGGGCCGCCGAGCGGTTCGAGGTCGAGCTTGGCGACTGGAACCTGGAGCCCCGCGGCCCTCACGTGACGCCGTCCTTCTACTTCGGCTTCGCCAATGAGCAGCTTTCGACCATCGTCCCGTGGCTGCAGCTCAACAGCCTGGGGCTGACGATCCTGCTGCATCCCAACACCGACGATCCGCGCGCCGATCACCTCTACTACGCCCTGTGGGTCAACCGGTCTCAGCCGGTGAACGCCTACGGGATGAAGCGTCCGGGCCCTGGCCAGCCGCCGGTGGAGCAGATCATTCCCAACACGGTTCCGAGCGTGACGTTGGAGCGCGGCTGAGGGCGTGCGGCCCGCCTCATTTGACAAAGCCGCCCCTTCGGAGCCCTATGACGGCATGTGCTCGCAACCGGCATTTCGGCGGTTCTTTCATCACGGCGGGAGCCTTCAGGCAGGCTCCTAGCCCCGGGCGCGCGTGGGTGCGCGACGTCCGGGGTTAAGCGACGAACGCGCCGGCGCGGCCGGCTTTCTCCCGTCTTGTGAGCTCATCATGCAAAGCCTTCAGGCCGCCGGTACGCGGCCATCCATCGTCCTCGCCGAGAGCGAGGCCGACCGCCTGACCGCGCTGGCGCAGCAGGTCGTTTCCGCTGACGTGTCCGCCAATGGCGCGGCCCTCCTGCTCGAGGAGATCGAGCGGGCCTCGGTCGTGCCCGACCACGAGCTGCCGCCCCATGTGGTGCGCATGCACGCCGTCGTCGAGTTCGAGGACGAGGGCCGTGACCAGCGCCGCACCGTGGTTCTGGTCTATCCGCGCGAGGCCGACATCGCCGCGGGCAAGGTGTCGATCACCTCGCCCGTCGGCGCGGGCCTGATCGGCCTGTCGGTCGGCCAGGAGATTCTCTGGCCGGACCGCGACGGCCGCGAGCGGCCGCTGCGCATCCTGAAGGTCCGCGCGCCGGAGCGGCTGGCCTTCTAGACCGCCGCCTTGCCGGCGATGTAGCGGTCCACTTCCTGGGCCAGGACCTCCAGCGGCAGGCCGCCGTTGGCCAGGACAGCGTCGTGGAAGTCGCGGATGTCGAACCTGGCGCCCAGGGCCTTGGTGGCCTTGGCGCGCAGCTTGGCGATCTCCAGCTGGCCGATCATGTAGCTGGTCGCCTGGCCCGGGTTGTTGATGTAGCGGTCGACTTCCTTGTTGATGTCCCGTTCGGAGTTGGGCGAGTTGTCGCGGAAGTAGCTGACCGTCTGTTCGCGGCTCCAGCGCTTGTGGTGGACGCCGGTGTCCACCACCAGGCGGATGGCGCGCCACAGCTGCAGGCTGAGCATGCCGAACTCGGAATAGGGCTCCTGGTAGCCGCCCATCTCCTTGGCCAGGCGCTCCGAATAGAGACCCCAGCCTTCGGAATAGACGCCGTAGCCGCCGGTGCGGCGGAACTTCGGCACGCCAGGCAGCTCCTGGGCCAGGGCGATCTGGAAGTGGTGGCCGGGCGCGCCCTCGTGGAAGGCGATGGCCTGGCCCTGGGGCTTTTGCACCTCGTTCATGTCGGCGAGGTTTACGTAGTAGATGCCGGGGCGCGTGCCATCGAGGGTGGGGGCGTTGTAGAAGGCCACCGCGGCGGTCTCCTGACGCCACTTCTCCACCGCGCGGACCTCCAGCGGCGCCTTGGGCAGGCGGTGGAAGAACTTCGGCGCCTCGCGCATGGCCAGCGCGATCGCCGCGCGGCCGTCGGCCAGGTACTGCTCGCGGCCCGCGTCGGTGTTCGGATACTTCAGCTCTGGCGCGGTGCGCACGTGCTTGAAGAGCTCCTGCAGCGAGCCGGTGAAGCCGAGGCGGGGCTTCAAGGCCTCCATCTCGGCATGGATGGCGCGCACCTGATCGAGGCCGATCTGGTGGATTTGGTCGGCGGTCAGGTTGGTGGTGGTGGAGAAACGCAGACGGCTGGCGTAGTAGGCCGCACCGTCCGGCAGGCGCCAGGCGCCGTCATTGCTCTTGGCCAGGGGCTCGATCTCGTCGAGCACCGCGAAGAAGGTGTCGTAGCCCCGCTTGAACGGACCGGTCAGGGCGGCGCTGGCCTCGGCGACGAGGGCCGTCTTCTCCGCGTCGGCGATCTGCAGCTTGGCGACCTTGGCCTTGAAGTCGGCGAACACCGGGGTGTCCGCGCCGCTGGTGAAGGGGGCGCCGGCCAGCACGGCCCTGGCGTCGCCGCGCGCCGGGGTGAAGACCATCTTGGGCGGCACGATGCCCTGGCGGGCCTGCTCGCGCACATTGGCGGCCACCTCGCTCATCACCCGCTCCACCTGGGTCAGGCGCGAGATGTAGGCGCGGGCGTCCTGCGCGTTGTCCACGCGATGGCGGTTGATCAGCATGACCGGCAGGTTGCCGGCGGGCGTGCCGTTGGTGGAGATCGGGAAGTTGTACCAGCGCCAGCGGTAGTTCTCCCGCGCCGTGGCCACCGTCCGCTCGAAGAGCTGGTAGCTGAGCTGGCCGGAATGGGTCAGGCGCTCGGCTTTGAACTGCGCCTTCATCTCTTTCAGGTGGCGCTCATAGAGGGCCAGCATCCGGGTGCGCGCCGCGTCGGTGTAGTCGTTCAGCTTGTCGTTGTCGGTCTTCAGGCCCAGGCCCGTCATGGCCTCGGGGCTGAGCGCCACGACCTCGTCGAAGGCCTTGTCGAGGAAGGCCAGCAGGCGGGCGTCCTCGGCCTGCGCATCGGTGCCTTGGGCCTGCGCGTAGGTGGCGAAGGCGGCGGCCAGGGGCAGGCCGAGGAGGAGCGGGCGGCGGGTGATGTGCTGGGTCATGGTGCGGAGCCTAACCTTGGCCGCGAGCGCCGTCATCAACGACAGATCGCACGGCGGTATATGAATCGGCGTCCGGGAATGGGTGAATTTCGGCCCCGATCAGGCCTGCAACCTCACTGGCATCCGCTTCGGCCTCACCCAAAAATCCCGGCCGAAAGTGGACCTGCAGGGCCAGTCCACCCACCCCTACAACGCCTCCCTGTTCTACGAGCGCGGCCAGCTGGACCTGACCGGCAGCTACCAGATCAACAACATCAGCGCCTTCTTCGAGGCCAGGAACCTGACCAACAGCACCGGCGTCCGCTACTACGGCGACCGTGACCGCGTGCTGGAGTACGAAAAGTTCGGCTACAGCCTGTTCGGCGGCGTCCGCCTGAAGCTGTAATCGCGCTCTGGCAATCTGGAAGGCGGCCCCGCACCGAAAGGCGCGGGGCGGTTTTCGTTCAGGCCCAGTCCTCGGGCTCGTAGAAGGGGCGGATCTCAAGCTCGCTGGGGCCGGGCATCGGGTTGGGACAGCGCCTCGCCCAGGCCACCGCCTCGTCCATGTCCTTGACCTCCCAGATCCAGAAGCCGGCCACCAGCTCGTTGGCGTGAGGGAAGGGGCCGCCGATCACCGTCCGCCCCGGCCCGTCGAATGCGATCCGCTTGCCTGCCGAGGAGGGTTTGAGCCCATCGGCCAGGACGAGGATCCCGGCGTCGGTCAGTTGGTCGTTGAACTCGCCCATGGCCGCCATCATGGCGTCGGACTCGGGCGAGGGGACGAAGCCCTTCTCGCTCTCCTGTGTGGCCTTCACCAGCACCATCACCCGCATTGTCGTTCTCCTCGCTCTCGATGATGGAACGACGAACGGCGATTGGGGAAGCCGACATCGCGTCGAGGTTCTCCGCAATTCCTCGACATCGGGTCCACTACGAACTAGACTAAGTTAAATGAACTAAGTCTGACTTCGGGGTGAAACGTGCGGACCGTCAATATCCATGACGCCAAGACCAATCTGTCGAAGCTGGTCGAGCGCACGGTCTCGCAAGGCGAACCGTTTGTCATCGCCAAGGCCGGCAAGCCATTGGTGAAGGTTGTACCGTTGGTCCTGGCCGATAAGCCGAAGTCGCGCATCGGCTTCATGGCGGGACGCATCAACGTGCCGGACGATTTCGACGCGATGGGGCGTGACGACATCGAAGCGCTTTTCGATGGTGGCCGATGAAACTGCTCGTCGACACTCACCTTCTTTTATGGGCCGCCGCGGGGCAGGGATTGTCGGAGGCTGCCTTACACCGGCTTGAGACCGCCGATACCCTGATGTTCAGCGCCGCGAGCATCTGGGAGATCGGAATAAAATCCGGTCTGGGCCGTGCTGACTTCAATCTCGACGCCAGCGTTTTCCGACGCGAGCTCCTCGACAACGAGTACGAGGAGCTGGCGATCACCGGAGCCCACGCGGCGGCGGTATCGTCGCTGCCCGATCTTCACCGCGATCCCTTCGACCGGATTTTGATCGCCCAGGCGATTGTCGAAGGGGTCACGCTGGTGACGGCGGACCGGACGATCGCCGGCTATCCGGGACCGATCCTGGCGGTGTGATCTCAAAACGCTGTTGAAAGGGGAGCGCCTCTTACTTCGCCCGCTTCCCCATCTCGTTCGTCCAGCCGACGATCTCGCCCAGCACCTTGCCGGTCGCCTGGTCGTAGGCGGCCACGATCGGGCCCTGGCGGTTGTCGGACGCGCGGACGCTGGCCGTGAACATGCGGTCGTCGAGGAGGGTGCGGTCGGACGTCTTCAGCAGGACGGCGCGGACCGAGACGGTGACGTTCGGCGGGGCGTCCTTGCCCTGGTCGTAGCGGGCTTCGAAGGTGCGCACGTCCAGGCGGATGGCCATGTCGGCGGACTGGCGTTCGCCCCGGGCGATCAGGCGGGCGGCGCCGGTGTTGGCGTCGAAGGCCTTTTGCACCGCTTCATCCCACAGGACCACGGCGGGGGCGATCCAGCGGGCCTCGGCGATATAGGCCGCCTCGCCGCCGGGGGAGATGGTCAGCAACTGGTCGCCGGCCGCCGGCTTGGTGAAGGCGCTGGGCGGCTTCAGCACGCCGATGGTGTCGCCCACATTGCCGGCCGGCGCGTCCGCCGCCGGCACGTCGCCGAAGCGGTACATCTGGGCCGGGTCCGATTTCGGAAACAGCGAGATGCAACCGCCAAGGCCGAGGGGCAGGGCGAGGGCGGCCGTCACCGCCAGGGCCTTCAGGGCGCGGGAGGTGGTGTTGCGGGTCACGGCTTGATCTCCACTTCCTTGGCGGGCGACTTGCTGATGAGGGCGCGCGGGTTCTGCTCCACCCGGCCCACCAGGCGGTCGAGGGACTCGGCGGCCTCCTGCAGGCTGACGATGGCGCCGGTGAGCTGGGGCAAGCCCTGGCGGGCGAACTCGCCGGTGGGCTCCTTCAGCTGATTGACCATGACGCGGACGTCCTTGGCGGCGGCCGAGATCTCGTTGGCGGCGCTGCTGAGCTCCTGCAGGGTCTTGCGGCCGTCGGTGTCCACCAGGCTGTTGGTGTTCTCGATCAGCTTCTGGGCCGACTGCAGCGAGGCGTCGATGGACTGCAGGGCCTTTTGCGCGTCGGCGATGATCGCCTTGCGCTCGCGCAGCTCGGCGGTCACGGCCTGGACGTCGTCGAGGCTGGCGCTGAAGGTCTTGATGTTGTCGTCGGACAGGACGCGGTTGACCCGGTCCAGGGCCTCGATGGTGCGGGTCAGGACGGTGCCGCCGCCCTCCAGCAGATCCGACAGGGCGCTGCGCTGGGTGCGCAGGACCGGGATCTGGTTGTCGGGCACGGTGTCCTTGAGCAGCGGATTGGTCGGCTGGCCGGCGGTGATCTGGACGTAGTTCACGCCGGTGATGCCCTGCGGCTCCAGCGTGGCGTAGCTGTCGGTGCGGATCGGCACGTCGGAGGTGACGCGGGCGCGGGCGATGACGCGGTTGGGGTCGCGCTTGTCCAGGCCAATCTGGGTGACCTCGCCGACCTTGATGCCGTTGAAGTGGACCTCGCCGCCCTCGGACAGGCCGCGCACGGGGCCGATGAACAGGATGTCGTACTGGTCGTACTCGCGGTTGAACTGCAGCCGCGCCAGCCAGACGACGAAGACCACCAGGCCCACGAACAGGGCCAGGGAGATGATCCCCACAAGGCCGTAGTTGGCGTTTCTCTCCATGGGTCTTCCTCTACGCCGTTGCGGCGGATTGCGCCGCCCGTCCGCGTTTGCCCAGGAAGTACTCCTGGATCCACGGATGGTCGGAACGCTCAAGTTTGGAAATCGGCGCCGTCGCCACGACCTTCTTGTCGGCGATCACGGCCACGCGGTCGGTGATGGCGTAGAGGGTGTCCAGATCGTGGGTGATCATGAACACCGTCAGGTCGAGGCTGTCGGACAGGTCCTTGATGAGGTCGTCGAAGGCCGCCGCGCCGATGGGGTCGAGGCCGGCCGTGGGCTCGTCCAGGAACAGCAGCTCGGGGTCCATGGCCAGGGCGCGGGCGAGGCCGGCGCGCTTGCGCATGCCGCCGGACAGCTCGGCGGGCTTCAGGGCGCCGGCGCGGGCGGGCAGGCCGGCCAGGGCGATCTTCAGGTCGGCCAGCTGCTCGATCTCGGCCTTCGGCAGATCGGTGTGCTCGTAGAGCGGAGCGGCGACGTTCTCGCGCACCGTCAGGTTCGAGAACAGGGCGCCCTGCTGGAAGAGCACGCCCCACTTGCGCTCGATGGCGCTCCACCGGCGGCGGGAGGCGCGCTGGCTGTCCTGGCCGAACAACTGGACCGTGCCGCCGTCGGGCTGCTTGAGGCCGATGATGGTGTTGAGCAGGACCGACTTGCCCGCGCCGGAGCCGCCGACGACGCCCAGCACCTCGCCCCGCCGCACGGTGAGGTCGAGGTTCTCGTGGACCACGTTGTCGCCGAAGCGCGAGACCAGGCCCTTGATCTGGACCGGGGGCGCCTTGTCGTCGAGCAGCTCGTCGTCGCTCAGATGATCCTCGGCCGAGCTCATATGGCGAGCTCCATGTAGATAAGCGCGAAGATCGCGTCGATCAGGATGATCGAGAAGATGGCGTGGACCACGGCGGCGGTGACCCGGCGGCCGAGGCTTTCGACGTCGTTGCCGACCTCCAGCCCCTGGCGGCAGCCGATGCAGGCGATGACTGCGGCCATGACCGGGGCCTTGGACATGCCGACCCAGAAGTGGGTGGCGCCGACATTGTCGACGATGCGCTGGAAGAAGAAGCCGGGCGACAGGTCGAGCACGCTCCAGGTCACCAGCACGCCGCCGGCCAGACCCGCCAGCGTCGCCACGAAGGTCAGCAGCGGGATCATGATCAGCAGGGCCAGGAAGCGCGGCAGGACCAGGGCCTCGAACGGGTCGACGCCCAGCACCTGCATGGCGTCGATCTCCTGCTGCATCTTCATGGAGCCGATCTCGGCGGCGAAGGCCGAGGCGGAGCGGCCGGCCAGCAGGACGGCGGTGATGATGATGTTGAATTCGCGCAGGACGGCGATGCCGATCAGCTCGACCGCGAACACCTGGGCCCCGAACTGGGTCAGCATGTTGGCGCCCAGCAGGCCCACGACGGCGCCGATGAAGAAGGTGGTGGTGGCGACGATGGGGATGGCGTCCAGCCCCGCGCGCTCGGCCATGGAGACGATGGCCGCCCAGCGGATGCGCTTCGGATTGGCGAAGCTGCGGACGATGGCCATCATCAGGTGGCCGATGAAGCCCATAGTCTCCCAGAACTCGTGGCCGAGGTTGAACACCCCGCGCCCCAGGCGCTCCACGAGATCGGTGGTGCCGCGCCGCTTGGAGACCGGCGTCGGCTCGGCCTTCACCGCGTTGTCCACCAGATGCAGCAGGCGCTGCGTCTCCGGCCGGGCGGTGATCTTCTTCTTCTCCACGTCGCAACCGGCGCGGATGACGGCATAGGCGCCGGCGGTGTCGAAGCGGCCGATCTGGCGCAGGTCGAAGACGGCGGCGTCGTTGCCGGACACCGCGTCGGCCAGGCGCGCGGGGGCGTCCTCCAGCGTGGTCGCCGTCCAGTCGCCCGTCAGCACGGCGGTCGCGCCCCGCTCAGTCGTTTCGACGTGGAAGTCGGCGTTGGTTTCCATCAGCCCCAGAACTCTAGCAGCCCTTGCGGAGCAACCCGCGCAAGCCTGCCATACCTATGCAGGTTCCGAACGTCTTTAAAGCTCAGGTTGTTCCGGAAACCGGGGATAACGCCGGCGAAGGGGCCTTAAGCGTCCTGACGCCGGGCGCCCTGGCGCACGGTGCGGTGGCGATGGGTGTGGCGGCGGAACGCCATCACCCGTTCGGCCAGGCTGTGGTCGTCCTGCAGCGAGCCGCGTAGGGAGGCGATTTCGGCGTTGATGCGGTCACGCTCCAGGGAGCCGGCGACCAGGGCGTCCGTGCGGGCTTCAAGCTTGCGCAGGGTGCATTCGATGGCGCTCATGGTCGTCGTCTCCTCTGCGTGGGCTGTGATCTCCTAGATGGTTCGCAAGCGCAGCTTCGCAAGGGGGCGGCTACTCCGCCGGCTGCATCGCGGGGCGTTTTGCGGCAAGGGGTTGCGGCGGCGCGGCGCGCTTCAGCTCCTCGGGCGAGAAGTCGTCCACGGCGAGGACGGCGCTGACCGCTTCGTCGGCGGCCTGCAGCTGGGCGCGCTCGCCCGGAGACAGCAGGCCCTGCTCGGCGGCGTCGCGCCAGTCGCGGATCTTCATGGCGCGCAGGCGGTCGTGAATGGGCTGGGTGTCGACCACCTGGTGGAAGGCGGCCTCCAGCTTCGCCACCGCGCCCTCGGCCGTGAAGACGCCTTCGGTCAGGCGGTCGCGGGTCGCGGACGGCTCGGTGATCAGGTGGGCGCAGGCGCGCACGGTGCGGTCGCTGGGGCCGCTGCGGATCACGCCGAAGGGCAGGACGAAGACCCGCAGCAGCCAGGCGGCCGGGCGGTTGGGGAAGTTGTCGAGAATCTCCTTCAGGCGACGCTCGATGGTCAGGAAGCCGTCCTGCATCACGTAGTCGAGCAGGGGCAGGTCGGCGATCTGGCGGCCTTCGTCCTCCCAGCGCTTGAGGGCGGCGCTCATCAGATAGAGCTCCGACAGGATGTCGCCGAAGCGGGCCGACAGCATCTCGCGCCGCTTCAGCGAGCCGCCCATGGTCAGCAGGGCCATGTCGGCGGCCAGGGCGAAGGCGGCGGCGTAGCGGCCCATGCGGCGGTAGTAGCGGCGGGCCGGGCCGCTGTCGGGCGCGGCGGCCAGGCGGCCATCGGTCCAGGCGCTGACGAAGGCGCGGCGGGCGGTGCGCAGGGTGTGGACCACGTGGGTCCAGAACACCGCGTCGAACTGGGCCAGGCCCTTGTTCACGTCCGTCTCCGCCAGGGCCTTCATCTCGTCCAGGATGTACGGGTGGGCGCGGATGGCGCCCTGGCCGAAGACGATCAGGCTGCGGGTCAGGATGTTGGCGCCCTCCACCGTGATGCCCACCGGCACCGCCCGATAGAAGTTGCCCAGGTAGTTGTTCGGCCCGTCGATCACCGCCTTGCCGGCGTGAACGTCCATGGCGTCGTTGGCGGCGATGCGCATCCGCTCCGTCGCGCCATGCTTCATGATCGCCGAGATCACCGACGGATGGTGGCCCAGCGCCAGGCCGGCGCAGGTGAAGCGGCGGGCGGCGTCCAGCAGGTAGGCGTTGGCGCCGATGCGGGCCAGGCGCTCCTGCACCCCCTCGAACTGGCCGATGGGGATGCGGAACTGCTGGCGCACGCGGGCGTAGGCGCCCGTGGTGCGGGCCGCCAGCGCCGCGCCGGCCGCCGACAGGGAGGGCAGGGAGATGCCGCGCCCGGCCGCCAGGGCCGCGTTCAGCATCATCCAGCCCTGACCGATCCGCTCCCGCCCGCCGAGCACGGCGTCCAGGGGCAGGAAGACGTCATGACCCTCGTTCGGACCATTGATGAAGGCCTGCATGGAGGGAAGGTGCCGGCGGCCGATGACCACGCCGGGGGTGTCGGTGGGGACGAGGGCGACGGTGATGCCGAGGTCCTTCTCACCGCCCAAGAGGCCGTCCGGATCGCGCAGCTTGAAGGCCAGGCCGAGGACGGTCGAGATGGGGCCAAGGGTGATGTAGCGCTTGTTCCAGTTCAGGCGCATGCCCAGGACCTTGCGGCCTTGGTACTCTCCCTCGCAGACCACGCCCTCGTCGGTCATGGAGGCGGCGTCGGAGCCCGCCTCGGGGCTGGTCAGGGCGAAGGCGGGAATGTCGCGGCCGTCGGCCAGGCGCGGCAGCCAGCGGTTACGCTGCGCATCAGTGCCGAACTGCATGAGAAGCTCGCCGGGGCCAAGCGAGTTGGGGACCATCACGGTCACCGCGGCGGCCACCGAGCGGGTGGAGATTTTGCGCACCACTTCGGAATGGGCGTAGGGCGAGAACTCCAGCCCGCCATAGCGGCGCGGGATGATCATGCCGAAGAAGCGTTCGCGCTTGAGGAAGTCCCAGACGTCCTTGGGCAGGTCCTGGTCCTTCCAGGTGATCAGCCAGTCGTCGAGCATGGCGCACAGCTCCTCCACCGGACCGTCGATGAAGGCGCGCTCCTCGGCGGTGAGGGCGGCTGGCGGGATGGCGAGCAGCTTGTCCCAGTCGGGGGCGCCGGTGAATAGCTCGGCGTCCCACCAGGTGTCGCCGGCCTCGATCGCCTCAGCCTCGGTATCCGACATCTCAGGCAGGACCGACTTGGCCCAGTGATAGATCGGACGCGAGATCACGTCGCGGCGGATGGACGATGCGGTCATGAGGTACGCTCCCGGCTTACGAGACGCATCAACGAGCCGGCGCGGTGAAGGTTCAGGGCGAAGTGCCCTGAACGCGGTTCTCACATCTTCTCGCCCGGCAGCTTGGCCGCCTGGTTCACCCAGTCGGTGAACTGAGCTTCGTCCAGGGGCTCGTCCTCTCGGATGTGAAGGTAGCGGACGCGCTCCTGCTTCGAGGTCTCCGGCGGGACGGGGGTCAGGGACGCGCCGTTGAAGAAGGCGACCTTGATGTATCTGGCGTAGACGTGAACGCCGAGGAACCATCCCTGGCCCTCAATCCCGTAGAGGGGCGAGTTCCATTTGACCGCCTTGTTCACGCCCGGGACGGCCGCGGTGATCAGGGCGTCGAGGCGGCGGCCCGCCTCGCTTTTCCAGCCGGGCATGGCGGCGATATAGGCCTGGACGGGCGCATCGCCGTAGCCCTTGGCGATCTGCGGGTTGCCGCCGGACAGCAGCTTCGGTTCGGGCTTGTCGGTCATGACGTCTCCTTAGTCAGTCCAGGCGGACGGCGACCTGTTCGAGCTTGTCGAAGAAACTCCGCCAGCCGTGCTGGGCTCCGCCGAAGGCCTGCTTCTGGTCGGGGCGGAAGCCGCTCTGTTCGACACGCAGATGCGTGCCGGCGCCGGTGGGCGTGAGGGTGAAGGTCACGACGCTGCGCAGGTCGAAGGCGGGGTCTTCGTGCTCATAATTCCACGTGTAGGCGAGGGTGCGCTCCGGCTCGATGGCCAGCACCTCGCAGTCCAGGACGCCGCCCCATTCGCCGCGCAGGTTGAAGCGATGACCGACGGCCGGAACGAAGTCGTTCTGCATCAGCCATTCGGCGATCAGGTGCGGCTGGGTGAGGGCGCGCCATAGCTTTTGCGGCGAAGCGGTGAACTCGCGCTCGATGGCGACGCTGCGGATTTCGGTCATTGGTCCATCCTGTTGAGCAGGTCTTCAAGCTTGTCGAAGCGGGCCTCCCAGAATCCGCTCATACGGCCGGTCCAGTCGACCAGAGGGGCCAGGGCGCCGGGCAGGGCGCTGTAGTGGGTCTGGCGTCCATCCTGCCGGTCGCGCACCAGGCCGGCCTGCTTGAGGTGGGCCAGGTGCTTTGAAACGGCAGGCTGGGAGACGCCGGCCTGGGCGGTCAGGGCGCCGACCGTCTGTTCGCCGTCGCGGCACAGACGCTCGAACAAGGCGCGGCGGGTCGGGTCGGCGAGGGTGCGGAAAATGACGTCGGGGGCGGTCATGACCCATAACTCATTGGCTATTGATAAATTCATAACCGTGGAGTTATTTATTGGTCAAGAGGCCTCAGGCCGAAGGGAGGAACCGATGAAGAAGCGAGCCCCCGGCGACGACCGGCCCGCCGCCGTCCTGATCGACGAGAAGATCGAAACGCTCGGCGACTGGCGCGGCGAGATCCTGGCTCGCGTGCGGGCCCTTATCCACGAGGCGATCCCCGATGTGGTGGAGGAGTGGAAGTGGGGCGGGCCGGTCTGGGAGAGCGACGGCATCCTGTGTACGGGCGAGACCTACAAGGCGGCGGTGAAGCTGACCTTCGCCAAGGGGGCGTCGGTGGACGATCCGGCCGGACTGTTCAATTCCAGCCTGGAGGGGAACGCCCGGCGGGCCATCGACATCCGCCAGGGCGAGCCGATCAATGAGCCCGCGTTCAAGGCCCTGATGCGCGCCGCCGCCGCGTTCAACGCCGCGTCGAAGACGGGCTGACCACCAGGCGGGCGCCAGAGTTTCGGACATCAATCGTCACATTCCCGCCCTTGACCTTGGCGGCGACGCGCGGCTTGTGGCGTCTGATGGCAGTCGATGATCTCCGCTCGGGCGCGCCGCGCCGCGACGTCTTCGCTGGCCTGGCGGCTCTCGCCGGCCTGATGCTCACCCCCCGCTTCGCCGCCGCCCAGGCCGCGGCGCCGGCCCAGCCGTTCTCGCAGGACTGGCTGCGTGGACAGGCGCGGGCCCTGGCGGCCGCGCCGTACAAGGCGCCGCCTGCGGGCAAGTCGCAGCTTGAGGGGCTGACCTACGACCAGTACCGGCAGATCCGCTTCAACAAGAAGCGGCAGATGTGGGCGCAGGAGGGTCTGTCGTTCCGCGCCGAGTTCTTCCCACCGGCCTTCATGTATCCCCGGCCAGTCAACCTGTTCGAGGTGACGGGCGGTCAGGCGCGGCCCATCAGCTATGACCCCGAGTTCTTCACCTTCCCCGAGGGGCACAAGGCGTCCGGCGAGAACATGGGCGGGTTCTCCGGCCTGCGCCTGCTGTG
Organism: Caulobacter segnis; assembly: GCF_029543125.1. Lineage (GTDB taxonomy): Bacteria > Pseudomonadota > Alphaproteobacteria > Caulobacterales > Caulobacteraceae > Caulobacter > Caulobacter segnis_D. Next base: position 131,898 of record NZ_JARQWW010000004.1, on the reverse strand, counting down.
GCCGATCAACCGGCCGGACATCCTGGACGAGATCGGCGTGTTCCAGGGGGCGAGCTATTTCCGCAGCCTGGGCAAGGGCAACTACTACGGCGCCTCGGCGCGGGGCCTGGCCATCGGCACGGGCGAGCCGAACGAGGAGTTCCCGGTCTTCGACGCTTTCTGGATCGAGCGTCCGGCGGCGGGGCAGGATTTCGTGGTCGTCCACGCCCTGATGAACAGCCCGAGCGTGGCGGGGGCCTACAGCTTCCGCATCACGCCGGGGCAGAACACCGTCTATGAGGTCGACGCCGCGCTCTATCCGCGCAAGACGATCGACAAGGGCGGCGTGGCCGCCATGAGCAGCATGTACCTGTTCGGTCTGGCCGACCGGCCGGACGATCACGACTTCCGCACATCCGTCCACGACAGCGACGGCCTGGCCATGTGGACGGGCCGGGGCGAGCGCATCTGGCGGCCGCTGGCCAATCCGAAGTCCCTGCGCCTCAGCTCCTTCGAGGACGACAGCCCGCGCGGTTTCGGCCTGCTGCAGCGCGAGCGCCAGATCGAGGCCTATGGCGACCTGGAGGCCCGCTACGAGAAGCGGCCAGGCATCTGGGTCGAGCCGCTGGACGACTGGGGCCCTGGCCGCGTCCATCTGGTGGAGATCGCCACCCGCAAGGAGACGGACGACAACATCGCCATCTTCTGGCGGCCCATCGCGCCTTGGAAGGCCGGGCAGGAGGTCAAGCTGCGCTACCGCCTGCACTTCGGCGACGAACCCTATCCGAGCCAGCTGGCGCGGGTGCGCCGGACGCGGGCCGGGGACATCATCCAGGAAGGCGCCCAGGGCGGCGCCGACGCGCGGATGTACGCCATCGACTTCGAGGGGATCGCCCCCGACGCCAAGGGCCTTTACGAGGACGTCGAGGTCGAGATGGAGATCAAGGGCGGCGAGCTGATCTGGCGCGCCGTCGGACCCTATCCGGCGCCCAATGCCGCCCGCGCCGCCTTCGGCTTCAGGCCCACCTCGCGGGAGGTGGAGCTGATGCTGCGGCTGAAGCGGAACGGGCAGTTCGTCTCCGAGACCTGGCGCCATCGCTGGAGCGCGTGAGGCGGCAGGGGCCTGATGGACATGGCCATTTAGAATTGGGCCATTAGAACGTGACCGTCAGGCTGGCGCGATAGGTGCGCGGGCCCTGCTTCCAGATGTACTCGGCCGGGTCGCCCCACCAGCCCCGGTCGTCCAGGGCGTTGACGACGGCGGCGCGGAACACCGCGTCGTTGTCGGCGATCTTGAAGCGGTAGCGGGTTCCCACCAGCAGCTGGGCGTTGGCCTGGGCCTGGAAGTCCGAGGCAGCGGTGACCTTGCGGCCGCTCCACCAGCCGAGGTTGGCGTCCACCGACCAGCCGGGGGCGAAGGGCAGGGTCTGCTCGATATTGGCGTTGATGACGGCCCTGGACAGGCCAGTGGCGAGGGCGCCGATCTGGCCCGAGTCCACCAGCTCGCCGCTGACCTTCGGGTCCATCCACATGCCGCCGATCACCACGCTGGTTCCGGGACGGATATCCCCGGCGAGGGAGGCCTCGACACCCCGGTGGCGCACCTGGCCGACCAGGGTGAAGACGTTGTCGGCGCGAAGGCCGGTGGTCGGCTTGCTGGCGTCGAAGGTCGCGGCGATCAGGGTGAGGTCCGGGGTGAGGGCGTAGCGCACGCCCAGCTCGAACTGCTCGGCCTGGACCGGGGGCAGGACCTCATCGCGGTTGGCGGCGTTCTTGGGGGCTGTTCCGGTCTCCTCCAGACCGGTGGTCCAGCTGCCGAACAGGGTGGCCCGGTCGTTCAGCGCCCAGGTGGCCGAGGCGTTGTGGAACCAGCGTGACTGCACCCGTTCAGTGAGGCCGCCGTCGAGCTGGCGGAAGCTCTTGTCATAGCGTGTGCGGTGCAGGCCGGCGCGCAGGGTGAGCGGCCCCCAGGCCAGGGCGTAGCCGAGGCTGCCGGTGATCTGCTCCACGCGGTCGAGGCCGCGGCGGCCGTCGTCAATGAGCACGGGCTGCGGCGCCTCCGGCGGGCGGCGATAGTCGAAGGCGCCGAGGGGGATGCGCTGGGCGGCGGCGAGCTCGGTCTCGCTGATCCGCCCGCGGGCGGCGATGCTGATGCGGTGGCTGAGATCGCCGGTGCGGAACACGCGGGCGGCGCGCAGCTCGGCGGAGTCGGACCACATGGCGCGCGAGGGGGTGGACCAGGTGGTGGCGGTTCCCTGTCCCTCGCGGTTGACCGCGAGCACGGTGAAGTCCGTGCGCTCCGGATCATAGGTGGAGCGGAAGGCCGAGGCGTCGAGGGACCAGCCCATGACCCGCGCGTCGATCAGCAGGCCGAGGTTGGTCTGGTCGTAGATCGCGGTGCTCCAGCTCGGCGCGTGCTGGGTGAGGGGGGCGGCGTCCGGCGGCAGGCCGCCGTCGGTGGTCATGAAGGCGGAGTCGCCGTTGTAGTCGCGGGTGGAGTAGCTGACGAAGGCGCGGGCTCGCAGGGCGTCGCTGGGCCGCCATTGGGCCAAGGCGCCGTAGTCATAGGCCTCGCCCTTGCCGCCGCCGTTCCATTGCACGTCAGGCCGCAGCAGAGCGCCGCCGACGATGCCGAAGCGGCCGTCCTGGCTGACCAGGGCGCCGTTGAGGTCGGTGAAGGGCGTCTCGTAGTCGCGCATGCCGGCGCTGACCGTCAGGCGGTTGTCGGTCCCCACGTCGCGCAGGCGGTAGTTCACGACGCCGGAGGGGGAGGTGAAGTCGAGCCGCGAGGCGCCGACGCCGACCATCACCCCGACCCCCTGGAGGATGGGGTCGGCCAGATAGGACGTCCGGGCGAAATAGGCGCCGTCGATTCGGTAGGCGCCGCTGTTCCCGAGGTCGAAACCCCGCACCTGGCCCTCGTCATAGAGGCCGATCTGCTCGACGCCCTGGCGTTCGCCGAAGGCGTCCTCGGCGGCCTGGGCGGCGTTGTTGTCCTGCGCCAGCGCAAGCGTGGCGGGCGCGCAGGCGCACAGGAGCGCGGCTGTGAAAGAGATGAAGCGGAAGGCGGACATGGGGCGTGCTCGCGGTTCGGTGAACGGGGGCTGTTCAGCGACCTGCGTTTGTCAGACACTGGCCCCGGGGACCTGGGGCGGGCGACGATGATTTTCTGATGTTTGGGTGATGAACGAACTCATCTCGCCGTTCCGCCGGCTCGGGCGGATCACGCTCGCCGTGGAGCCGCCGTTCCGTCTGGGCGTGTTCGAGGTGCGGCCCGCCGCGCTCGAAATCTCCGGCCCCCAGGGGGAGGAGACCCTTGAGCCGCGTGTGATGCAGGTGCTGGTCGCCCTGGCCAAGGCGCGTGGCGAACCCGTGGGCCGGGATGAGATGATCGACCTGTGCTGGGACGGTCGGATCGTGTCAGAGGACGCGCTGAACCGCTGCGTGGCGCGCCTGCGCAAGGCGCTGTGCGCCGACCCGCGCGTGGCGCTCGAGACCATTCCCAAGATCGGCTATCGGCTGAAGGTGCGCGAAGGCGCGCCGCCGGAGCCGGAGGCCGCCGCCAAGCCGCAGGCGATCCTGCGCGGGCGTCGCCCGTCGAAGCGCGCTCTGCTGGTCGGGGCGGCCGTGCTGCTGTTCGCGGCGGCGGGTGGAGCGAGCTGGTTCCTGAACCGGCCGGGACCGGCGCGGACCGCTCAGGGCTTCCGCCCCCTGACCAGCGAGCCGGGCATCGAAAGCTATCCCGCCCTGTCGCCGAGCGGCGACGTGCTGGCCTATGCGGCGGCGGCGCGGACCCATGCGCCGCGCGACCTCTACATGCGGGCGACGCGGGATGGGGAGCCGGTGCGCCTGACCGACAATCCGCTGGATGACTTCGCCCCGGCCTGGTCGTGGCGCGGGGACCGCATCGCCTTCGTCCGCAGCGACGGTCAGGGCGCCTGCCAGATCCTGGTCATGAGCATTCCGGGCGGCGCCGAACGGGTGGTGGGACGTTGCGCGGGCGACTCGTACACCCGCGTGTCGTGGGTGGATGAGAAGACCCTGGTCTATGCCGACCGCCCATCAGCCGGCGGGCCGCGTCGGATCATGAGCCTGAATCTCGACACCGGCGCGGCGACCAGTCTGACCAACCCCTCGCCGGGCCTGATCGGGGACAGTGATCCGCTGCTGTCGCCGGACTGCCGGCTGCTGGTGTTCCGGCGCAGCTCGGCGGCGGGGGTCGACGACCTGTTCGTGCGCGACATGCACACGGGTCGCGAGCGGCAATTGACCAATGACGGGTGGAAGGCCCACGGCTTCGCCTGGACCCACGACAACCGCTACGTCGTGTTCGGCTCCAACCGGGGCGGAGATTTTGGCCTGTGGTCCGTGGACGCCAAGCGTCCCGCGCCGCCGCGCCGGGTGAGCGTGGGCCTGCTGGGGCTCGGCCGCCTGAGCTCCGACGACGAGGACCGGCTGGCGGTGGAGATGAACAGCGACCGCCTGAACCTGGAGAAGGTCGGGGCGGACGGGGCTCTGACAAAGCTGACCGCCAACACCGGGGTGGAGTGGGACCCGGCGGTCGCGCCCGATGGCGCCATGGCTTTCGTGTCGGACCGCAGCGGCGCCTCCGAGCTTTGGGTGGGGCCGTCGGGCGGACGGGTCACGCGGCTGACCTCGCTCGGCGCCAGCTACGTGCATGGGCCGCATTGGTCGCGCGACGGCCGGCGGGTCGCCTTTGTGGCGGCGATCCAGCGCAAGGTGGACATCCATGAGATCGGCCGCGACGGATCGGGCCTGCGTGCGCTGACCCAGGATGGACGGGACAAGGCGTCGCCCGTCTGGGCGCGCGACGGGGCGCTGCACTACGTGGAGCGGTCGGCGCAGGGGTGGCGACTGATGCGCCTGGGCGCTGACGGGCAGGCGCGGCCGGTGCCTGGCGGCGAGGGCTGGCGTCTGGTGCGCACGGATCCGGAGGGGCGGCTCTATGGCGTGCGGACGGGCGATGCTCGGCTGTGGACCTTGCCGGAAGGCGGCGGTGCGCCGCGTGAGGCGGCTCCCGGGCTTCGGCTGGAGGACGACGCCTGGGCTGTGGGGCGGGACGGCGTGAAGTACGTCCGTGATCGCCTGACCGACCATTCGTCGCTATGGCTGGCCCCTTGGACGGGAGCCACGAGACAGTTCGCGTCACTTCCAGGCATGTCGTGGATGACGAGCCTCGCCGTCGACCCTCGGGATGACGGGGTGGTCTATGGGCGTGTCATCGAGGACGAGACCGACATCGGTCTGTTGGAGTTGTCGCGATAGGATCGCATCACAACGTTCTATGCAGTAATTACTAGATATGGCATCTTCTTGCGCGAACATGAGGGGTGGGTCGGGCTAGTTGAACGAATATTCCACGATAACACCGCGTTTCAGCGGCATCGTGCTCGCACAGGAACGTCCGTTCGACCTTTCCGCCCTCAATGTGCGGCCTGCTTCGCTGCAGTTGGTCGGCCCCGGCGGCTCCTGGCAGGTCGAGCATAAGGTGATGCAGCTCCTCGTTGTCCTGGCCAAGGCCGGCGGGGGCGCGGTCGGTCGTGACGAAATCATCGACATCTGCTGGCAGGGCCGGGTCATTTCGGAAGACGCGCTGAACCGCTGCGTCAGCCGGCTGCGCAAGGCGCTTCAGCCAGACCCGCGCCTGGTGGTCGAGGCGGTGCCGAAGGTCGGCTACCGCCTGCGGGTGCTGGAGACGGCGCCGGTCAGGCCGGCGGCCGAGGCTGGGCTGCCGCAAGGCGCGCTGCGCTGGCTGGCCGCCGGCGTGCTGCTGGCGATCTGCGTCGCCGGGGGGCTGGCCTGGATGCTGCGCCCGCCCCAGGCCGTGACGGCGGTGAAGTCGCTGCAGATTCTCACGGGCGAACCCTTGCCCACCCTGCGGCCGGCCCTGTCGCCCGACGGCGGGACGGTGGTCTATTCAGCGGGGGCGGAAACCATCGACCTCTACATGCGCTCCACCCGCGACGGCGCGCCCGTCCGCCTGACCGACACGCCGGAGATGGACGAGTACTCCCCCGCCTGGTCGCCCAAGGGGGATCGCCTGGCCTATGTGGTCAGCCATTCGTCCATGGACCGGCCAGACGCCGAACTGCGCTGCCGGGTGATGGTGATGAGCGTTCCCGGCGGTCGGCCGCGCGAGGTCGGCCGCTGCGTGACCGATGCCGGCACCGGCCTGTCATGGCTGGACGAGAAGACCCTGCTCTATGCCGACCGCGAGGCGCCGCGGACGCCCCGGCGCATCCGCGCCATGGACGTCGACACCGGCCAGACCCGCGATCTTTCGCAGCCCAGCGAAGGCCTGGCTGACCAGGATCCCTTCGTCTCGCCCGACGGCCGGCGCGTGCTGTTCCGCCGGATCAAGAGCGTCGGCGTAGACGAGATGATGATCCAGGAGGTCGATAGCGGCCGCGAGTGGCCCTTGCTGAGCGATGGGAACGCCATTCACGGCATGACCTGGACCAGGGACGGGCGGCAGGTGGTGTTCAGCTCCAACCGCGGCGGTGACAAGGGGCTGTGGGTGATCGACGTGAAGAGCCGCGCGGAGCCCCGTCGGCTGAGCGTTGGATTGATGGCCTTTGGTCGGATGAGCGCCGACGACAACGACCACATCGCAGTGGAGATCCATAACCAGCGCGCCCGCATCGAGGCGGCCCGCGCGGCGGGCTCCGAGCCTGTGGACCCGGCCGAGGGCATGGACGCCGATCCGGACGTGGCGCGCGACGGCGCGACGGCCTTTGTCTCCAGCCGCAGCGGAACGCCGGAACTGTGGATGGCGCCTTCCGGCGGCCGCGCCGTGCGCCTGACCCGTCGGGAAGGCGGCTCCCTGTACCAGCCGCGCTGGTCCCCGGACGGCGCCCGCATCGTCTTCATCGCGGTGGAGCGCGGCGCTTCGGACCTGTACGAGATCGGCCGCGACGGCTCCGGTCTCCGCCGCCTGACCAACAACGGGACGCCAAAGCATTCGCCGGCCTGGGGCGGCGACTGGACCATCCGCTATGTGACCACCACGCCGGAAGGCTCGCGGGTCATGCGGGTCGAGGCGAACGGATCGGTGCGGCCGGAGCCCGGCGCCGGCGAGTGGCAGGTTCTGCGCACCGCCCCCGACGGACGGCTCTATGGCTGGGGACGCGGCGACCGTCGCCTGTGGGTGATGACGCCTGGCGGCGGCAAGCGCGAAGCCATTCCGGGTTTCAGGATGCAGGATCCGTACTGGGTCGTCGGCCGCAACGGCGTCTATTTCCTCAGCAACGCCGGCCGCCGGGCGGGCTTGCGCTTCAAGCCGTGGGTTGGGGAGGAGCAGGAGTTGCGGCGCCTTTCAAACGTCTCCTGGACCTCGGACGTCTCTGTCGATCCGCGCGACGACAGCTTCGTCTACGCCAACAATGGCGAGGAGGTTCGCGACATCGCGGTGGTCAGCCTGGCTCGCTGACCGCTGTTCACGGTTCCGCGCGCTTGCCTTGCGGGCCTCGCGAAGCAGCCTATACCTGAGCGTCAAGCTGGGCCTTGGGCGTGGCGGCTGAAGACGGGGGGCCGGTTTCAGCGGACATCACGCCCTGGAGCTGATGAGGGAGGAAACCATGGCTGGGCTGCTTTCTAATTTCCGCAACACGATCATTCTGAGTTTCGCGCTCGCGCTGGTGATGATCGCCGGCTACGGCGCGCACGCGCCGGGCGGTTGGGACGCGATCTTCTGGCAGGCGGTGTTCCGCTGGCTGCACGTGTTCTTCGGCATCCTGTGGATCGGGCTGCTGTACTATTTCAACTTCGTCCAGATCCGGGTGATGCCGAACATCCCGGCCGAGCTGAAGCCGGCCGTGTCCAGGCACATCGCGCCCGAGGCGCTGTTCTGGTTCCGCTGGGCGGCGCTGCTGACGGTGGTCATGGGCCTGGCCATCGCGGCCTCGCGCGGCATGGGCTACCTGCACGAGACCCTGACCCTGGGCTTCGCCGGCGGCTATGTCACCGGTCCGGGCGGCGACGCGGCCTATTCGATGATCGGCACCGGCATGTGGCTGGCCATCATCATGTTCCTGAACGTGTGGGTGTTCATCTGGCCGAACCAGAAGATCGCCCTGGGCATCGTCGAGGCCGACGCGGACGCCAAAGCGAAGGCGGCCAGGACCGCCATGCTGTTCAGCCGCACCAACCTGCTGCTGTCGATCCCGATGCTGGTCACCATGACCATGAACCAGACGCTCTTCGGCTAAGCGCCGCGGCGCAAATCGTGTAGGGAAGGGCCCGCTCGCACCGAGCGGGCCTTTTTCTTTGAGCGATGACCAACCCGACGCCGCCCCTGGACGACCTCGACGCCACCATCCGCCGCGTGGACCCGGACCGATGGCTGTCGACCCGCTTCATCGCCGACGAGACGGCGCGGGCGGCGGTGATCGCCCTCTACGCCTACAACTACGAACTGGCCCGGGTGGCCGGCGGCGTGCGCGACGCCCTGATGGGCGAGATCCGCCTGACCTGGTGGCGCGAGGCTATGGAGGAGCTGCTGGCCGGCAAGACCCCGCGCCGTCATCCGGTGGTGGAGGCCATCGCCAAGGCCCGCATCCCCTATGGCCCGCTGGTGGACATGGCCGAGGCGCGCCTGGCCGATCTTGACCCGCCGCCGGAGAACCGCGACCAGGGCCTGGCCTATATCGACGCCACGGCGGGCGCGGTGATGATGCTGGCGGCCATCCGTCTCGATCCTGAGGCTGACCCCCATGCCGTCAAAGGCGCGGCGCGGGCCTTCGGGATTTCGGGACTGCATCGCCTGGGGCGGCTGTGGCCCGAGGCGGACGCGAAGACGGAAGTCGCGGCGGCGTTGAAGGACGCGCGCCGTCAGTTGAAGGACCTGCCCGTCGGGGCGTTCCCGGCGGCGGCCTATGCGGCCCTGGCGGCGGGCTATGTGAAGGCCCGCGCGCCTACCGATTTCGAGAAGCGGGCGCGGGTGACCCTCGCGGTGATGACCGGGCGCATCTGAGCGCCTACTTCGCCTACTTCGCCTACTTCGCCCACTTGTCCAGCCAGCCCAGCACCTCGTCGTGCCACTGGACCACGTTCTGCGGCTTCAGGACCCAGTGGTTCTCGTCGGGGAAGTAGAGGAACTTGCTCTCGATCCCCTGGCGCTGCAGGGCGGTGAAGGTGGACAGGCCCTGCTCCAGCGGGACGCGGAAGTCGTTCTGGCCGTGGACGACCAGCATGGGCTTGGACCACTTGCCCACGTGATCGGCCGGGTTGAACGCCGCGTAGGTGGTGTTGGGCATGTAGGGCATGCCGCCGTTCTCCCACTCGGTGAACCACAGCTCCTCGGTGGAGTAGGCCATGAAGCGGGTGTCGAAGAGGCCGTCGTGATTGACGAGGCACTTCCACGGCTCCTTCCACTGGCTGGCGATCCAGTTGACCATGAAGCCGCCGTAGGAGCCGCCGAGCGCGCAGGCGCGGCCGCCGTCCAGGAACGGGTACTTCTGCTGCGCGAAGGCCCAGCCCTTCTGCAGGTCCTCCAGCGGGCGGTCGCCCCAGTGCTGGCTGATGGCGTCGGTGAAGCCCTGGCCGTAGCCGGTGGAGCCGTGGAAATCGATCATCACCACGGCGTAGCCGCGCGCCGCATAGGCCTGGGCGTTCCAGCGGTAGTGGAACAGGTTGCCGAACGACCCCTGCGGCCCGCCGTGGATCAGGAAGGCGACCGGGTACTTTTTGGCGGCGTCGAAATTGGCCGGTTTGACGAGGTAGCCGCGGACGGTCTCGTTGTTCCAGCCGGGGAACTCGAACTGGTCATAGGCGCCCCATTGGACCTCAGCGAGCTGTGGGTTGGCGTTGACCAGCTCGACGACGTTCTTGCCCTTCAGGTCCATGCGGTAGAGGCGGGCGGGGCTGTCCAGGGTGTCCTGGGCGTAGACGATGCTGTCGCCGCTGACGTCGAAGGCGCCGACGTGGCCCTTGCCGGTGAGGGGTGTGACCTTGCCGGTGGCCACGTCGATGGCGAACAGGCGCGTCTGACCGATGTCGCCGGCGGTGGTGTAGATGGTCTTGCCGTCCCTGCTCCACACGACCGTGTCGGCCGAGCGGTCCCAGGCCGGGGCGATCTCGCGGTCCTTGCCTTGGGCGTCGCGGACGATGATGCCGTAGCGGTCAGCCTCGAACCCCGGGCGCTTCATGGCGCGATAGGCGCCGAACTTGCCGTCGGGCGAGAAGACCGGGCCGGCGTCCCAGGCCTTGTTGCCGGGCGTGCGGTTCACGGGGGCGGCCGAGCCGTCCACCGGGGTCAGCCACAGATCGTAATTGGTGGTCCAGGGTTCGTCCTTGCCTGCCAGCTTGGCGGAGAAGGACACCGCCTTGCTGTCGGGGGTGAAGTTGAAGTCCGCCTCGTCGCCGTATGGCTTGGTGGGGATGTCGCCGTCGAAGCCCTTGGTGATCGCCACCGGCTCGCCCGACGCCACGCCGTCGGCGCCGAGGGTGAGGGCGTAGAGGTGGTTGCGGCGGCCGTCGGCCCATTCGTCCCAGTGGCGGACAAACAGCTTGTCGTGGACCGCGCCGCTGGCCTTGGTGGTCTTGGTCAGGCGCTCCTTGGTGCAGGCCAGGGTCGGACAGTCGGGGAAGACCGCCTGGGAGATGACCACCGTCTTGCCGTTGGGAGACACGCGGAAGGCGCCGACGTCGAACGGGGCGCTGGTCACCTGGACCGCCGCATCGCCGGTCAGGTCGGTGCGCCACACCTGGGCCGAGCCGCCGCGCGAGGAGTTGAAGTAGATCGCCTTGCCGTCCGGCGACCAGCGGGCGGCCGCGGCCCCGCCGTCAGAGGCCTTCAGCCGGCGCGGCGCCGCGCCCTTGGCCTTCAGGTCGATGACCCAGATGGCGTTGACGCCCCGGTTCGCCGCGTAGTCCACCGTGCGCAGGCCGTAGAGGGCGTAGCGCCCGTCCGGCGAAATCTGCGGCGCGCCGATGCGGGCGGCGGTCGCCATGTCCTGCGGCGTGAACGGACGGGCCTGAACCGCGCCGGCCGCCAGGGCCAGGGTGGCGGTGAGGGCGGAGGCGGCGGCCAGGCGTGCGATGAGCGTCATGGGTGTTCCGGCGTAACTGTGTAACAGCGGGCCGGCACCGTACTCCTTCTCCTCCCTCGTGCAACGGGGGAGGGGGACCGCGAAGCGGTGGAGGGGGCGTGACTGGGCTCTGAGGAAGCTGACGCCCCCTCCGTCACGGCGCTGCGCGCCGCGCCACCTCCCCCGTACGCTTCGCTACAGGGGAGGAGAAAATCAGCCCAGCCAGCCTTCCAGATCCGCCAACGCCCGCACGCTCATCAGGCGCTTCTTGGCGCGGCCGCGTTCCTTGACCGGGACCTTCCTGCCGTCGCCGTCGACCTTGGGGGCCTCCATGGGCGGCAGCAGGCCGTAGTTGATGTTCATGGGCTGGAAGGAGCCGGAGCCGCCTTCAAGGTGGCCGCCGGTGATGTGGGCGATCAGGGCGCCCAGGGCGGTGGTCGGCGGCGGCGGCGTCAGGGGCTTGCCCAGCGCCTCGGCGGCGGCGAAGCGGCCAGCCAGCAGGCCGACGGCGGCGCTTTCCACATAGCCCTCGACCCCGGTGACCTGGCCGGCGAAGCGCAGGTTCGGCCGGACCTTCAGGCGCAGCTGGTCGTCCAGCAGGCGCGGGCTGTTGATGAAGGTGTTGCGGTGCAGGCCGCCCAGGCGGGCGAACTGGGCGTTCTCCAAACCCGGGATCATGCGGAAGACATCGGCCTGGACGCCGTGCCTCAGCTTGGTCTGGAAGCCGACCATGTTCCACAGGGTGCCCAGGGCGTTGTCCTGGCGCAGCTGGACGATGGCGTAGGCCTTCACCGTCGGGTTGTGGGCGTTGGTCAGGCCGACCGGCTTCATGGGGCCGTGGCGCAGGGTCTCGCGGCCGCGCTCGGCCATAACCTCGATGGGCAGGCAGCCGTCGAAATAGGGGACGTTCTCCCAGTCCTTGAACTCGGCCTTGGGGCCGGCCAGCAGGGCGTCGATGAACGCCTCGTACTGGTCCTTGTCCATGGGGCAGTTGATGTAGGCGGCCGCGTCGCCGCCGGGGCCTTCCTTGTCGTAGCGCGACTGGCGCCACGCCTTGGACATGTCGACGCTCTCCAGATGCACGATGGGCGCGATGGCGTCGAAGAAGGACAGCTGGCCCTCGCCGGTGGCGTCCAGGATCGCCTGGGCCAAGGCGGGGGATGTGAGGGGACCGGTGGCGACCACCACGCTCTCCCACTCCTCGGGCGGCAGGCCGGCGATCTCCTCGCGGACGATGCTGACCAGGGGGTGATCGGTCAGGCGCTTGGTCACCGCGTCGGAGAAGCCGTCGCGGTCCACGGCCAGGGCGCCGCCGGCGGGCACCTGGTGCGCGTCGCCGCAGCCCATGATGATCGAATCGCAGCGGCGCATTTCGGCGTGCAGCAGGCCGACGGCGTTGAACTCCCAGTCGTCCGAACGGAAGGAGTTGGAGCAGACGAGCTCGGCCAGACCGTCGGTCTGGTGAGCATCAGTCGTGATCTTTTCCGCTACCGCTTCGCTGCTTGAGCGCAGGGCCCCGCGCATCTCGTGGAGAACGACGGGAACGCCGGCCTGGGCGATCTGCCAGGCGGCTTCGGAGCCGGCGAGGCCGCCCCCGACGACATGGATGGGCTTGGTGGTCATGGCGCGCTCTTTAAGCCCAAGGGCGCCGCGACGAAAGCGCCCTCGCTATCGGCGAGGCGACACGGTAAGGCAGGAGGGATGGCCAAGGCTTGGCTGTAGAAGGATTTTCCCATGGCGCACCAGCGCCTGAACATTGGTGAAGCCGTCGGCGAGGCGGTTCGTTTCTGGAGCCATTCCTGGCGTCACGCGGCCGGCGCGCTGGGCGTCGCGGCCCTGGCTCTGATCGTCTATTCGGTGAGCAAGTCGCCTGTCATGGGCGTGGCTTACGGCGTCTATGTCGTCGCCACGCTGATGGCTCAGGGCGCGCTGTTCCGCGTGGCCTTCGCCGACCGCTTGGGTGCGCCGCCAACACCCAGGTCACCGATCATGGCCGGCCTGCAATGGACCCCGATGGAGGGGCGGCTCGCCACGACCCTGATCCTTCTGGTGGTGCTGTTCGCCATCGTCATCGCGGTGGGCGTCATCCTGCTGGCCGCGATCACGGTGGGTTTCGCCTCACGGGGCGGCATGGCCGATTACTCCTCGCCCGAGGCGATCGTGCAGGCCATGGGGCCGGGGGGCAGCGCGGCCATGACCTTCGTGATCTTCATCGCCGCCTTCCTTCTGGCCTGGATGTCGATCCGCCTGAGCTTGTCCCTGCCGGCCACCGCGGCGGAAGGCAAGGTGCGCCTGATCAGCACTTGGGATCTGACCAAGGGCAACGCATTTCGCATCTTCGTCGCCTATCTGGTGGTCAGCGCGCCCGTGCTGTTGGTCACGGTGATCGCGACCCTCGTCGCGGAGGGGCGTCCGGATCCCGCCGCCAGCCGTATATGGCTCAACGCCGCCGGCAGCGCGGTGGCGGTGGTGTTCTATCTGCCGATCACCGTGGGCCTTGTATCCCACATCTATCGCCGCCTGGCGCCTAACCCTGGAGCCGCCGCCTGATGTCGAAATTCTCGGCCTCCGATGCAGCGTTCGAAGGTTTCCGCCTCGCCCGGCATCACCCGCGCGCGGTGCTGATCTGGGCGGGGGCGTCGTTCCTGACAACCATCGCGGTGGGCGTGCTGACGGCGGTGCTGCTCAGCGGCTCGCTGGCGCGGGCCGGCGGCGATGTCGATCCGGCCAACGCCACCCTGACGCTGGAGCTGATGCGTGACGCGCTGATCAGCCTGTTGCTGGGCTTGGCGATCATCTCGGTCTACCTGAACGGCGTCTACCGCGCGGTCCTGAGGAGCGACGACTTCCATGAGGACCGCTGGGGCTATCTGCGCGTGGGCCGGGAGGAGTTGCGCACGGCCGGCGCGGTGGTCCTTTACGGCCTGATCTTCGTGGGCCTGACCTTCGTGGTCAGTCTAGGCGCCAGCATCGTCTACAGCCTGGCCACCCTGACCGGGCCGGCGCTGGGTCTGATGGCCGTGCTCATCGGGCTTGGCGTGTTCTTCATCTTCATCTTCTGCTGGGTGCGCCTGACCCTGGCCCTGCCCATGACCTTCGACCGGGGGCGCATGAGCTTCCGCGACTCCTGGCGCCTGACGCGGGGCTGGTTCTGGCCGCTGCTGGGGATGAAGGTCCTGACCTTCGCGATCACGGCGGTGGTCATCCTGACGATCTTCATCATCGCCCTGGCGGTGGCGGCGATCGCCTCGGGCGGAAACCTGCGCGAGATGCTGCAGGGGTTCAACGACAACACCCCGACACTGGCCAGCTACCTGAACCCGCTGAGCCTGACCTGGCTGCTGCTGAGCGCGGCGGTGGGCGCGCTTCAGAACGCTCTGCTCTACGGGCCCTCGGCCCATGCCTATCGGGTGATCTGGGCCGTGACCGAGGAGCGCGAGGCGGCGAAGGCCGAGTCTTAAGCGGCCGCGCTGGGCCGGGCCGTGGCCCGCGCCCGCCAGGCGGCGAGGTTGGTCAGACCCTCCGGCGGCTCCAGCCCGATGAAGGCGGCGAAGTCCACCGTGGTCAGGGCGACGATGTCGGCCATGGAATAGGCCTCGCCCGCGATCCAGGTCTTGCCCGCCAGCTCGCGGTCCAGCCACTTCAGCGCCCGCTCCACCAGGGGGCGGTTGGACTCGCCAAAGGTGGTGTTCTGCTCCAGCAGGTGCGCCGTGAACGGGTGGGCGTGGCGCCAGAACATGCCGGTGGGGATCAGCAGCTGAAACTCCACCCGGCGGATCCACATGTCGATCTGCGCCTGCTCCAGACCCGTGCGGCCGAACAGGGGCGGCTCGGGGTGCAGGCTCTCCAGGTAGCGGCAGATGGAGACGCTTTCGGACAGCATGGTCCCGTCATCCAGCTCCAGGGTCGGCAGCTGGCCCAGGCTGTTGCGGGCCTTGTGCTCCGGCGACTTGTGCTCGCCCTTGCGCATGTCCACCCGGATCTGGGGCAGGTCCACGTCCTTTTCGGCCAGGAAGATGCGCACGCGGCGCGGATTGGGGGCGGGGTTGTTCTCGCCGTAGAACTTCATCGGGCGTGTCCTCCATGACCGCTCTGACCGGCGGTTCAAACGGACGTTAGAGGGCGCGTCCGGGGCGAGGCAAGGGCTGCTTGACCGCGCAGCCGGCCCTTGCGACGACTTGGCCTTGAATTGATTTGCGGGAGCCTGTGGTGGCGCACTTCTCGACCTCGGACGCGGCGGTGAAGGCTTTCGAAGTGATGGGGCGGCGGCCCAAGCCGATCATCGCCTGGGCCGTGTTCTATGCTGCGTTCAGCATCTTCATCGCGGCGCTCAACGCTCAGATCGCCGGCCCGGTCATGCTGGCGATGGAGACCAAGCAGGCCGCGCCTATGGAAATCTTCAGGCTGTTCCCCTGGTTCGCGGTCTGCGCGGTGCTGTTCTTCGCCGTCTGGACCATCGGCTATACCGCCATGATCCGGGCTGTGCTGACGCCGGAGGACGACCGGGCGTTCTATCTGCGCCTTGGCGGCCAGGAGTTGCGACAGGCGGGCGTGTTGCTGGCGTTCACCCTGATGCTGCTGGGCGTCTATTTCCTGTTGTTCATGGCCCTGCTGGCCGTGGGCTTTGGCGGCACGGTCGGCGGGCGTCCGTCCGCATGGAGTCTAGCCGTCATCGTGGCGCTAGTCCTGGCGACCGTAGGTGCCATGGTGTTCGTCGGCGTTCGATTGTCGCTCGCCATGCCCATCACCTTCGTCCAGGGCAGGGTGGAGCTGTTCGACTCCTGGAGCATGACCAAGGGCCGGTTTTGGCCGATGTTTGGGGCGTACCTGCTGGCGGCGGTGGCGGTGACCTTGATCTACATCGTCGTCATGGTTCTGACGGCGGTGATCGCCTTCTTCGCGGGCGGCGGGTTCGGTGGCCTCATATCCATGTTCAACACGATGCCGGTCGGCGCAGCGGAGGTCCTCCGCCCATTGCCCCTGACCCTGGAGATCGTCACCGCGCTGATGACCACGGTGACCAGCTTCATCACCGTCGCCCCGGCGGCGGAGATCTACCGACAGCTGACGGCGGAGAAGGCGCCCGAGTCTGAGGCTTCCTAGGCCGGGCT
Source organism: Caulobacter segnis (assembly GCF_029543125.1). GTDB lineage: Bacteria > Pseudomonadota > Alphaproteobacteria > Caulobacterales > Caulobacteraceae > Caulobacter > Caulobacter segnis_D. The sequence goes on along the minus strand of NZ_JARQWW010000004.1, from coordinate 115,760 downwards.
TAGATTCGGCAAGTACGAAGCTTGACCATATGGGGTCGGCGTGAAACTACTTTAGAGTGAAGAACAAATAGAGTGCGCGCCATGACGTTCCCGATAAAGGGGACAGGGCTGATCGGCTGGTCGTTGGCCCGCCGCCACCCACGCCTGGTTCTGATCTGGTCGGTGATCCAGCTCGCCGAAATGCTGGTGATGCAAGTCGTGGCGGATGTCTTCTTTCGCCCGTCCTTGCTTGCGCTTGGCGCCGTTTCAGCGGGTAGCCCGGGGTTGCCTGCGGAGGCGTTTCCACTGTTGGCGTTCTACGGCCTGTACTTCCCTATCTCCTATGGAATCGTCTTCGGAGCGGCGAACCGGCTGATTTTACGTCCTGAGGACAGTGGCTGGGCGTACCTGCGGCTCGGACGGGATGAAGGCCGGCAAGTTCTGGTGCTTTTGCTGGCGTTTGCCGCTTTGTCTGGAACCTACCTCGCCGCCGGCATCGGAAGCGCGCTCTTGGCTGTCGTCATCGGTCTCGGGGCGACGGCGCTTGGCGCAAGCTGGGCGCTGATGGGGATCGTCGCTGTCTCCGTCGCAGCGATGTTCGTGTTGGTCATCTGGCTTTCATTGCGGATTTCGCTCAGCAGCCCGGACACCTTTGTGCGGCGCAAGGTGTCTCTGAAGGGCTCATGGCGCCTGACCAAGGGCCATGTGTGGCGATTGCTGGGAGTCTTCTTTCTGGCCACCATCAGCTCTGCGCTGCTCTACGCGGTGGTCACGCTGCTGACGGTCGGGGTCGAGGCGCTGCTGGGTGGAACCTCTGGAGCTTTCGATCGTGTCTTCAGCCTTGACCCCTCCGCGCCGGCGTTCGGCCGGCCGAGCCAGATGATCATGCTTCCGCTGTCGGCCGTGGTTTCGGTTGTCAGTTGCATTGTCATGATCACGCCAGCCGCCGAAATCTATCGGCGACTGGCGGGACAGCTGGACGGTGCGGTTTAGGCCCGCTTCGACTTCAGGGCTTTCACGCGGGCCTGGCGGCGTTCCTCGTGTTTGGCGAGGACGTCCTTCAGGTAACGGCCGGTCCAGCTGGCCTCTACGGAGGCGACCTTTTCCGGAGAGCCGACGGCCACGACCTCGCCGCCGCCGTCGCCGCCTTCCGGACCGAAGTCGATTAGCCAGTCGGCCGTCTTGATGACGTCGAGGTTGTGTTCGATGACCACGACGGTGTTGCCCTGGTCGGCCAGTTCGTGGAGCACCTCGAGCAGCTTCTTGGTGTCCTCGAAGTGCAGGCCGGTGGTGGGCTCGTCGAGGATGTAGAGGGTGCGGCCGGTGGCGCGGCGGGACAGCTCCTTGGACAGCTTCACGCGCTGGGCCTCGCCGCCGGACAGGGTCGTCGCCTGCTGGCCGACCTTGATGTAGCTGAGGCCGACGCGTTTCAGCGTCTCCATCTTGTCGCGGATCGGGGGCACAGCCTTGAAGAAGTCGGCGGCCTCCTCGACGGTCATGTCGAGGATGTCGGCGATGGTCTTGCCCTTGAACAGGACCTCCAGCGTCTCGCGGTTGTAGCGCTGGCCCTTGCAGACGTCGCAGGTGACATAGACGTCCGGCAGGAAGTGCATCTCGATCTTGATGACGCCGTCGCCTTGGCAGGCCTCGCAGCGGCCGCCCTTGACGTTGAAGCTGAAGCGGCCAGGGCCGTAGCCGCGAGCCTTGGACTCCGGCAGCTGGGCGAACCAGTCGCGGATCGGCCCGAAGGCGCCGGTATAGGTGGCCGGATTCGAGCGCGGGGTGCGGCCGATCGGGCTCTGGTCGATGTCGATGACCTTGTCGAAGTTCTCCAACCCCTCGATCCGCTCGTGCGGGGCCGGGGCGTCGCTGGCGTTGTTCAGGCGGCGGGCTGCGGCCTTGTACAGAGTCTCGATGGTGAAGGTGGACTTGCCGCCGCCGGACACCCCGGTGATGCAGGTGAAGGTGCCCACCGGGATTTCGGCCGTGACGCCCTTCAGGTTGTTGCCCGTGGCGCCAATGACCTTCAGCCGCTTCTTGCCGATGGGACGGCGGTCCTGCGGCACCTCGATCTCGCGCTCGCCGGTCAGGTACTGGCCGGTGACGCTCTTCGGGTTCGACATGATGTCGGCGGGCTTGCCCTGGGCGACGATCTCGCCGCCATGGACGCCGGCGGCCGGGCCCATGTCGATGACGTAGTCGGCGGTGAGGATGGCCTCCTCGTCATGCTCGACCACCAGCACCGAATTGCCCAGGTCGCGCAGGCCCTGGAGGCTGGTGAGCAGGCGGGTGTTGTCGCGCTGGTGCAGGCCGATGGACGGCTCGTCCAGGACGTAGAGCACGCCGGTCAGGCCCGAGCCGATCTGGCTGGCCAGACGGATGCGCTGGCTCTCGCCGCCGGACAGGGTGCCGGAGCCGCGCGACAGGTTCAGATAGTCGAGGCCCACGTCCACCAGGAAGCGCAGGCGGTCGTTGATCTCCTTCAGGATCCGCCGGGCGATCTCCATGTTCTTGTCGGAGAGCTGGCCTTCCAGGCTGGCGAACCAGTCGCGGGCCGGGCGGATGGCGAGGCCGGAGACTTCCGAGATGTTCTTGCCGACGATCTTCACCGCCAGGGCCTCGGGCTTCAGGCGCGCGCCGCCGCAGGCTTCGCATGGAGTGTCGGACTGATAGCGGCCCAGCTCCTCGCGGACCCACGAGCTGTCGGTCTCGCGCCAGCGGCGCTCCAGGTTCGGCAGCACGCCCTCGAAGGGCTTCACCACCTCGTATTTGCGGGCGTTGTCGTCGTAGACGAACTTGATCTTGTCGCCGCCGGAGCCTTGCAGGACCACGTCCTTGGCCTTGGCCGACAGCTTGTGCCACGGCTCGTCCATCGAGAAGCCGTAGTGCTTTGACAGGGCCTGCAGCGTCTGGGTGTAGAGCGGCGAGGGGCCGCGCGACCACGGGGCCACCGCGCCCTTGTGCAGGGACTTGTCCTTGTCCGGGATCACCAGATCGGCGTCGAAGGCCAGCTTGGCGCCCAGGCCGTCGCAGACCGGGCAGGCGCCCGCCGGATTGTTGAACGAGAACAGGCGCGGCTCGATCTCGGCGATGGTGAAGCCGCTGACCGGGCAGGCGAAGCGCTCGGAGAACAGAAGGCGCTGCGGTTCGGTCTCGCCTTCCTTGGTGTCGGCCCATTCGGCCACGGCGATGCCGTCGGCCAGGCGCAGGGCGGTCTCGATGGAGTCGGCGTAGCGGCTCTCAAGGCCGGGCTTGGTGACCAGACGGTCCACGACGATGTCGATGTCGTGCTTGAACTTCTTGTCGAGGGCCGGGGCGTCCTCGATGGGATAGAACTGGCCGTCGATCTTCAGGCGCTGGAAGCCGGCCTTCTGCCACTCGGCGATCTCCTTGCGGTACTCGCCCTTTCGGTCGCGGACCACGGGGGCTAGCAGATACAGGCGCTCGCCATCTGGCAGGGCGGCAAGACGGTCGACCATCTGGCTGACGGTCTGGCTCTCGATCGGCAGGCCGGTGGCCGGGGAATAGGGCACGCCCACCCGCGCCCACAGCAGGCGCATGTAGTCGTGAATCTCCGTCACCGTGCCGACGGTGGAGCGGGGGTTCTTTGAGGTGGTCTTCTGCTCGATGGAGATGGCCGGGGACAGGCCCTCGATCAGGTCCACGTCCGGCTTGCTCATCAGCTCCAGGAACTGGCGGGCGTAGGCCGACAGGCTCTCCACATAGCGGCGCTGACCCTCGGCGTAGATGGTGTCGAAGGCGAGGGAGCTCTTGCCCGAACCCGACAGGCCGGTGAGCACGACCAGCTCCCCACGGGGAATGTCGACGCTGACGTCTTTCAGATTGTGCTCACGTGCGCCGCGCACGCGGATGAAGTTCAGTTGCTCAGCCATGGGTCCCGGAACGCAAGGGCCGCAGGGGAGGCTGCGGCGCGACAGCGATATGTAGTGCTCAGGCGGCTGATTAATACAAGAACAAGGTGAGAACAAATGCCGCACTGCTGACAGCAAGTGTCAGCAGCGGTGTCAGCAGGGTGGCCGGAGGGCTCTCCGAGCCTTCGATGGTGAGAGCATATCTACCGTCGCCGCTCCTTCACCGTCTTCCTCGCCCTTGTGGCGAGGACTCAGAAACGGCTGCGCTCCTTCGCTCGTAAAAGCGGGGCCGCCTCGCTACTCAGACCGACGCGGAGTTTCTGGGCCCTAGGCACAAGGCCTAGGGAGACGGAGTTTGATTGTCTCAAGCTCGCTCGATCTGCGCCGCGTAACAGCCGCGGCGGGCGTTGTGGACCTGCAGGAAGGACACCTGCGGGTCGGCGAAGAAGCGGTCAGTAATGAGCGATTCCAGCTCAGTCCCCTCGACCACCTCGGCGTCGCGCATCATGCCGGCGACGTCGAAGGCGCGGACGGACAGCAGGCGGACGCGGAGCTGTTCGGGGATTTCATCCTTGAACCGGGCGGCGGGAATGTCCGCCTCGCGCACGAAGATGGCGTGGCGGCCGCGATAGGGCGTGTCGGCGTCGAGATATTCGTGGTTCAGCAGCAGCAAGGTCTCGCCCGGCTCGGCGTCCTTCAGGCTGACGCGGCAGGGGAAGCCGGGCTTCTTGTCGGCGGTCATGCGGATCACGCCGGCCTCGGCGAGGGCGGCCTCCGACTGGCTGAACAGGTGGCGGAAAGGTTCGGCGGACAGGCCGGTGACGACGTAGGACATGAAGGGCTCCTTCTGTGGAGACCCTGCTGTCGCGGATGTAGCCGCCTGCGCCCACCCGAAGCTTGCGGTCTAGGAGGCGGGCGGCGTCTTCACGGCCCGGGCCAGCTCAGCTCGCTTGGCCTCTTCCCGAGCGCGCTGGGCGCCGACAGCGGGCGAAGGCTTCCGCTTGGCTTCCATCCGCTTGCGCATGTCGTCGTGGCGCTGCCGCCAACCATCCTCGTGAAAGTTGTTGGCGTCCCAATATCCCCCTCGGGGCGCACCGGCCGGTTGGGCCAGGGCCGGGGCGGCGGTCAAGGTGATTGCGGAGGCGAGGGCGATGAGGATCACGCGCGGCATCGGAGGCTCCAAATACAACCTGGAGTTAAATCCATTGGGCCGCAAAGCTGGTGGTAAAGCAACGAGCGGATTGCCGAGGATAAGGCGCGCGCCTATATCCACCGCCTGTCCAGAAGGAGGCCTCGGCCATGATCAGCACCGGAAACGACCGCTCCGTCCTTTCCCTCATGCTGTCCCAAGGTCGCCATGTCCGCCTTTCTCACCCTGGATCATCTCGCCGCCCGCACGCCTGACGGCCGGCCGCTTTTTGAAAACCTGACGCTGGCCTTCGGGCCCGAGCGCACGGGGCTTGTGGGCCGCAACGGCGTCGGCAAGTCGACGCTGCTGCGCGTCATCGCCGGCGAGATCGCGCCGTCCGTCGGCAATGTCGGCGTCAGCGGCCGCATCGGCGTGCTGCGCCAGAACCTCGCTCCACCGCCGGGCGCCAGCGTCGCCGACCTTTTGGGCGTGGCGGAAGCCCTCGCGTGCCTGGCCCGGATCGAGGCGGGGGAGGGCGATGAGGCCGACTTCTCCGACGCCGACTGGACCCTGCCGGCACGGCTGGAGCAGGCCCTTGCTGAGGTCGGGTTGGAGGGCGTCGATCCGTCCCGCCCGGCGGCGACGCTGAGCGGCGGGCAGGCGACCCGCGCGGCCCTGGCCCGATTGCTGGTGGAGGCGCCGGACCTGATCCTGCTGGACGAGCCTACCAACAACCTCGACTCCGAGGGGCGGGCCCTGGTCGCCCAGGTGCTGCGCGGTTGGCGCGGCGGGGCGCTGGTGGTCAGCCACGACCGGGACCTGCTGCGCCAGATGGACCGGATCGTCGAACTGTCGAGCCTGGGGCCCAAGGTCTATGGCGGCGGCTACGACCTTTATGCCGAACGCAAGGCCGAGGAGCAGGCGGCCGCCGAACGCGACCTGGCCGCCGCAGAACGCGACAGCGACCGCGTGGCGCGGGAGGCCCAGGCGGCGCGGGAGAAGCAGGCCCGCCGCGACGGCGCCGGCAAGCGTTTCGCAGCCAAGGGCGGCACGCCGAAGATCGTTCTGGGCATGATGGCCGAGCGGGCCCAGAACAGCGGCGCGCGGGGCGAGGCTCTGGCCGAACGCCAGCGTGAGGCGGCGGCCGAGCGGCTGGAGAGCGCCCGAGAGCGTGTGGAGCAGGTGCGCGAGCTGGGCTTCACCCTGCCCTCCGCCAACCTGCCGGCGGGGCGGACGGTGTTGGCGCTTGAGGATGTGTCGTTCGGCTATGGCGGCGAGCCGATCCTGAAAGGAGTGTCGCTGCGCATCACCGGGCCGGAGCGTATGGCGATCACGGGTCCCAACGGGCGGGGCAAGACGACCTTGCTGCGACTGGCGGCGGGCCGGGTCGAGCCGACAGCCGGAACAGTGACGCGCGGCGGATCCGCGGCCTTGCTGGACCAGCGGACCGCGCTGCTGAAGGACGACGAGACGATCCTGCAGAACTTCCAGCGCTTGAATCCGGCGGCGACGCAGAACGACGCCCATGCCGCCTTGGCGCGGTTCCTGTTCCGCAACACGGCGGCGCATCAGGTGGCGGGGACGCTGAGCGGCGGGGAGCGCCTACGGGCCGGCCTGGCCTGCGTCCTGGCGCGGGCGGAGCCGCCGCAGCTGCTGATCCTGGACGAGCCGACCAACCACCTGGATCTGGCCAGCATCGTCGCCATCGAGATGGCGTTGGCCGCCTATGACGGGGCCATGCTGATCGTCAGCCACGACCCGGATTTTCTGAGGGCCGTGGGCGTAGAGCGGAACGTAGAGCTGTAAGCGTCAGGCCCGGCGGTTGAGCGCGATGGCGATGCCGGCGTCAGCGGGGGCGTTGCGCTCACCGCTGGAGCCGTAGCCCCCGACCGATCCACGCTGGGCGGCGACTTCGGCGGCGATGGCCTGGACGAGGCCCTCTGTGATGCTCTTGGCCGCCTCTAGGGCGCGGCCGTGCCGGGCGAGGACGGAATCGAAGGCCTCGGTGGCGCGCAGCAGGCGGGCGCGCAAGGGGGGCGGGGCGCCGTTCAGCACCGACGGGTCGCGCTTCAGGCGCACCGACTCATGGCGATAGATGTTGGCCAGCTTGGCCGACTCCTCGATCGTGTCGGCGGCTTCATGCGGGCGGCGGCTTTCGAAGGCCTTGGCCTGGTGAGCCAGCAGCTCGGTCAGGCGCTCGGTGAGGTTCACCAGCGCCTCGGCGCGGACGACGACGTCAGGGTTGCTCATTGGGCCGGGGTCTCCATGACGGGGTGTTCGGTCAGGCCTTGCATCTTCAGCATCTCGCGCTCGACGCTGGCGGCGAGGCCGACGCCGCCAGAGCGGGCCATCTGCTTGCCCATGGCTTCGAGCAGGAAGCCGCGGACCATCTGCTCGCCATGGCCGCCGTTGAATTCGCCGTCGCCGATGCCTTCGAACATCGGGGCCATCATCTGGGTGAGGAACGAGGCCTCGAAGGACTGGGCCGTCTCTTTGATCTGGCCGCGCTTGGCCAGTTCGGCGGCGGTGGCCGGAGTCTTGGCGGCGCCGGCCAGGGCGGCGTCGACGGCGGTGAGGTTGAGGCTGCTCATCATCACATCACCTGAATGTCGGCTTGCATGGCGCCCGCGGCCTTGATGGCCTGCAGGATCGAGATCATGTCGCGCGGCGTCACGCCCAGGGCGTTAAGGCCGTTCACCAGGCTGGTCAGCGAGGCGCCTTCCTGAAGGGTGATCAACTGGCGGCCCTTCTCCTCCTCGAAGGAGACGTTGCTCTGCGGCACGACGGCGGTCTGGCCCTGGCTGAAGGGCGCCGGCTGGCTGACGCCCGGGGTTTCCTGGACGCTGATGGTCAGGTTGCCCTGAGCGATGGCGACGGTGGAGACGCGGACGTTTTCGCCCACCACGATCACGCCGGACACTTCGTCGATAATCACGCGGGCCGGCGCGTCGGTCTGGACGGGCAGGTTCTCGATCATGCTGACGAAGCTGATCAGGTCGCGGCCGGCCGGCGGACGGATGCTGACGATGGTCGGGTTCTCGGAGACCGCCGCGCCGAAGAAGCGGGCGTTGATGGCGTCGGCCACCTGGCGGGAGGTGGTGAAGTCCGGGTTGCGCAGGGTCAGGCGCATCTGCCCCATGCTGGCGAGCTGGAAGCCGGTCTCTTCTTCGACGATGGCCCCGCCGGCGATGCGGCCGGAGGTCGGCACGCCCTTGGTGACCGAAGAGCCCGAAGCGCCCTGGGCCGAGACCGAACCGGTCTGCACCGTGCCCTGGGCGACGGCGTAGACCTTGCCGTCAGCGCCGGCGAGGGAGGTGACCAGCAGGGTGCCGCCCATCAGGCTCTTGGCGTCGCCCACCGCCGAGACGGTGACATCCACGGCCGAACCCGGCGCCGCGAAGGGCGGCAGCTTGGCGGTGACGATCACGGCCGCCGCGTTCTTGGAGTTCAGGTTGGCGTCGCGGATGTTGATGCCCATCCGCTCGAAGCTGGCCTCCAGGGCCTGCTTGGTCATGGGCGAGTTGCGCAGGTTGTCGCCCGTGCCGTTGAGGCCGACCACCAGACCCTGGCCGATCAGGACGTTCTCACGGACGCCTTCGAACTCGACGATATCCTTGATCCGCGAGGCGGCGGAAGCCGTGCCGGCGAAGGCGAGGCTGATGGCGGCGAGGGCGGCTGCAAACAGAGGCGAAAATGAACGACGCATGGGGATCCCGATGAATTCGGAAGACGCCATGCCAGAAGCGGGCCAGAAAGAATCCCAACGGAATCAAGGCGATTCCAAACGGGGCGTCGCGTATCCGGCGCCGAGGGCAATTTCTGCCCGGCATTAACCATACCTCAAGCCCGCGTGGCCGAGAGTTATATGGTTAACGGGCGAGTGGAATTTACCATGAAGGTAAGTGGTTCGAGCGGGGCGGGATCGGTCGGCGGCCCGGGACGCGCCAAGGGCGCATCCTCCGGCGGCGGCTTCGCCCTGCCGAGCGTCGGCGGGGCGGCGGCTTCGACCGGGGTGGCGGGCGCTCAAGGCGTCACAGGCGTGGCGTCTGTCGACGCGCTGCTGGCAATGCAGGCGGTTGGAACGCCCCTGGAAGGCCGCCGCCGCGCCGTGAAGCGGGCGGGGCGCATCCTGGATGTTCTGGACGAGGTGAAGCTGGCGCTGCTGGATGGGGTGCTTTCCGGCCCGCAGCTGCAGAAGCTGGCCCGCGCGGTGCGTGACCAGCGTGACGCCACGGATGATCCGCAGCTGGAAGCTCTGCTCGACCAGATCGAAACCCGTGCGGCGGTGGAGCTGGCCAAGTTCGAAATGTCCCGCAAGGCGATGGCATGAGACATGCGGTGCAATGGCCCGTTGAACGGGAATTTTGTTTTGCTATAAGCGGCCTGCCTGCTGTGGGTGGGTTTTTATGGGGCGTGAGGCGCTAATGACAGCGGCCGCGGTTCTGGTTTCGAAAGATACCTATCGTCCTTCCGAGGGCGAAGAGTTCATGAACGAGCGTCAGCTCGAGTATTTCAAACAAAAGCTGCTCGACTGGAAGGAAGAGATCCTTCGCGAATCTCGCGATACGGTCTCGCATCTCCAGACGGAGACTGAGAATCATCCGGACCTGGCCGACCGCGCCTCGTCGGAGACTGATCGGGCTCTGGAGCTGCGCACCCGTGATCGACAACGCAAGCTGATCTCGAAGATCGACGAGGCCCTGCGCCGAATCGAGGACGGGTCCTACGGCTTCTGCGAAGAGACGGGTGAGCCCATCGGTCTGGCCCGACTGGAAGCCCGGCCGGTGGCGACCCTGAGCCTTGAGGCCCAGGAGCGTCACGAGCGCCGCGAACGCGTCCACCGCGACGACTAAGCCGTTCAGGCCGCTTGACTTCCCGACGTCGAGGGCCGACCTAGCCGGCCTTCGATAGGGAAGGCTTTGGCTCCATGACCGTGAAGGTCCGTTTCGCGCCGTCGCCCACTGGGCGTCTGCATGTCGGCAACATCCGCGCTGCGCTGATCAATTGGCTGTACGCCAAGCGGCAGGGCGGGCAGTTCGTGCTGCGCATCGACGACACCGACCTCGAGCGTTCGACCAAGGAATTCGAGCAGGGCATCGAAACCGACCTGACCTGGCTGGGCCTGGTCTGGGACGAGCGTCACAATCAATCGGCCCGCTTCCCGGTCTATCAGCAAGCTGTCGAGCGCCTGAAGGCGCAGGGCCGCCTTTACCCGGCCTATGAGACCGGCGAAGAGCTGGATCGCCGCCGCAAGGTGCAGCTGTCGCGCGGCCAGCCGCCGATCTATGACCGCGCAGCCCTTAAGCTGACCGACGAGGAGAAGGCCGCCCTGGAGGCCGAGGGCCGCCGTCCGCACTGGCGCTTCCGCCTAGAAGGCAAGCGCGTGAAGTGGATGGATCTGGTCCGCGGGGAGTGCGAGGTGGACACCGCCTCCATGTCCGATCCGGTGCTGATCCGCGAGGACGGCGCGTTCCTCTACACCCTGCCGTCGGTGGTGGACGACATCGACATGGGCATCACCCATGTGATCCGCGGCGAGGACCACGTCACCAACACCGGCGCCCAGATCGAGATCTTCGAAGCCCTGGGCGCGGCCGCGCCGACCTTCGCGCACATGACCCTGCTGGTCGGAGCCGACGGCGGGGCGCTGTCCAAGCGTCTGGGCTCGCTGTCGATCTGCGACCTGCGGGAGCAGGGCTTCGAGCCGCTGGCCATCACCTCGCACCTGGCGAAAATCGGCACCTCCGACAACCTGGAGATCGGCGAGTCGCTGGCCGTGCTGGGCGAGAGCTTCGAGTTCTCGAAGATGGGCCGTTCGGCCGCGCGTTACGATGAGGCGGACCTGGGCCGCCTGAACGCGGCGCTGCTGCACGTCATGCCCTACGAGACGGCCAAACCGCGTCTGGCGGCGCTGGGCGTCGACCTGGGCGAGGGCTTCTGGAATGCCGTGCGCGGCAACCTCAACATGTTCGGCGACGTGAAGACCCTGGCCACGGTCGTGGCGGGCGAGGTGACTCCGGTCGTCGAGGATCAGGCGTTCCTGGACGCCGCCAAGGCGCTGCTGCCCGAGACCATCGGCCCGGACACCTGGGGCGAGTGGGTCAATGCGGTGAAGGAAAAGACCGGGGCCAAGGGCAAGGGCCTGTTCCTGCCCCTGCGTCGCGCGCTCACCGGTATGGATCACGGCCCGGAGATGGGCCCGCTGCTGGCCCTGATCGGGCGGGAGAAGGCGGTCCGCCGGCTGTCCGGCGAAACCGCCTAGTCCTTTAGGCGGCCTTGGCCGAGGCGTTGCATTCGGCCAGGGCTTCGGCGGACAGTTCCTGGCCCTTGAACGTGAAGGCCGCGACTTCGCCCAGTTCGCCGGCGACGCGCTTGCAGGCGCGGACCGGGGGCTGGGACTTCACGTTGCCGGCGACGCAGACGGTGTCCTTGCAGACCCAGGCGGCGCCGTCCTGGATCATACGGGTCTTGGCCGGGGCGGCCTTGAGGGTGACGGCGGCGCCGTCAGAAGCGGCTTGCGCCGCGGTCGCGCCCATGAGGGCGGCCACGGCCACGAGGCCGAGCACGATACGCATGATGACTCTCCTAAAAATCCCCCCGCCGGAGGGAGAGCCGGCGGACAGCGCTATAGTGCGTTTCGAAACGCAACTATGTCAAGCGAATGGCGTCGCTTACATCCTCGACGGGGTCGGCTGCAACCATCGCGCGCAGGGCGGGGACCACGTCCTCGGGCTTGTCCACCACGCGATAACCCTCGCGGAAGGAGGCGGGAGTGAAGCCGGTGGCGATGGTGTGCTCGAACAGAGCGAACAGCGTGTCCCAGAAGCCGTCGGGGCTGTAGAACACCACGGGCTTGTCGTGCAGGTTCAGACGGCGCCAGGACAGCAGCTCGACAATCTCCTCCAGGGTGCCGATGCCGCCCGGCAGGACAACAAAGGCGTCGGATTCATCGAACAGGCCTTTCTTGCGCTCGGCCATGGTCTCGACCACCCGGGTCTCGACCTTGGTGAGGGGGCGTTCGCGGCCGATCAGGAAGCTGGGGATGACGCCCAGCACCCGCCCGCCGGCGTCGTGCGCGGCTCCGGCGCTGGCGCCCATCAGGCCCACGCCGCCGCCGCCATAGACCAGGCGAAGGCCCGCGCGAGCGAACTCGCGGCCCACCTCGGCGGCGTCTTGCAACAGCTTGGGGTCAACGGCGTCGGAGGACCCGCAATAGACGCAGACCGAATCCAGACGCCTGGACTCGTGCGACATGGTCAGTCACTCCAGGAAAGAACGTTGGGCGCGCTTGAAGGCGCGTCTTTTGATCACGATCTGGCTGTGATCGTGTGACAGCCAACATCGGCCGTCGGCGACAAGGTTGCAAGGAGTGCACGTGAATCTGGTCGGAAGGATGCTCTGGACCCCGGTGATCCTGGCCGGGGCGCTGGCCCTGAACGCCTGTGGCCGCGAGGAGCGCACCGCCGCCTGGAGCACGCCGGCGGCGCCGCCGGCTCCGGACGCGGCGGAGGCCGCCTATACGGCCCCGCCGAGCGTGTCGGCGATCGAATCGACCGCCGCCGGGCTGCGCCTGTCTGGCAAGGCGGCGAGCGGCGCGCGGGTGCGCCTTGGCGCCCCGACCGGCGAGACCCTGTTCGCCACAGCCGACGGGGAGGGGCGCTGGACAATCATTGCGCCAAGGTCGGAAGAGCCGCGCCTGTTCGGCCTGTCCATGACCCAGAACGATCGCACCGTTCAGGCGGAGGGGTATGTGCTGATCACCCCGACCGGCGCGGCGGCGATGCTGCGCGCGGGGGCAGGCGCCGATGTGGTCGCTGGAGCGGGCGCGCGTCCGCGCATCCTGGCGGTGGACTACGACCAGGAGGGCGGGGCGGTGATCTCCGGCCTGGCCGTGGCCGATACGCCGCTGGAGCTGCGCGTGGACGGCGTCACGCGCGGCCAGGGCGAGGCGGACGCCAAGGGGCGCTTCAGTCTGCCCCTGAGCCGGCCGCTGGAGCCCGGAAGCTACGAGATCGTGGCGGCGGGCCAGGGCGGCGAGGATTCGGTGCGTCTCGCCGTCGCCGCGGTGGGGCCGCTGCAGTCCGGACCGTTCCAGGGCGAACGCGCGCCGCGCGGCTGGCGCATCGACTGGATGACCCCGGCCGGCGGCGTGCAGACCACGGTGGTCATGGAGGACGGGGCTTGAGCCTTCGTGCGGCGGCGCGCCGACGGGGCGCGGCCGAAATCGAAGTCCAGACCAAGGCCAAGCCGCTGACCGCCCTGGGAGACCTGGGCCGGCTGCTGCTGCGTTCGGATGCGCCGGGCCTGAAATGGCGGCTGTCGGCCGCCCTGTTCCTGACCATTGTCGGCAAGGCGCTCGGCGTCGTCGGTCCGTTGCTGCTGGGCGCGGCCGTGAACCGTCTGACGGCGGGGCAGGGGGCGGTGGCGACAGTGACCTTCGCCTTCGCGGGTCTGGCGCTCGGCTGGGCGCTTATCCGGTTCCTGTCCTACGCGGCGCCCCAGGCGCGGGACGCCATCTTCACCCCAGTGGCCCAGGCGGCCCAGGCCAAGGCGGCCACCGAGACCTTCGCCCACGCCCTGTCGCTGTCCATCGACTTCCACCAGACCAAGCGCACCGGGGCTCTGTCGCGGACCATCGACCGGGGCGCGCGGTCCATGGACTTCCTGGTCCGGTTCCTGGTGTTCAACATTGGCCCCACGGTGCTGGAGCTGGTCATGGCGGCGGTGGTGCTGGCCAAGGCTTTCGACTGGCGCTTCGCCGTGACGGCGGTGGGGACGGTGGCGATCTATTCCTGGATCACGCTCAGCATCTCCAACTGGCGGATCGAGCATCGGCGGGAATTGAACGAGGCCGACAGCGAGGCGGCGGGCCGGGCGGTGGACGCCCTGCTGAACTACGAGACGGTGAAGGCCTTCGGCGCCGAGGCGCGCGCGGCCGAGGGCTATGAGCACGCCATGCGCGCCTATGCCCGGGCGCAGGTGAAGTCGACCACCTCGCTCAGCCTGCTGAACGTGGCGCAGTCGGCGATCCTGAGCCTGGGTCTCGGCGTTATGGCGGTGCTGGCGGGGGCGGAGGTGGCGGCCGGCCGCATCGGTCCCGGCGATGTCACCGCCTCGATCCTGATCCTCATCAACCTGTATAACCCGCTGAACATCCTGGGCTTCGCCTATCGCGAGATCCGCCAGGCCTTCATCGACATGGAGGCGATGATGGACCTGCGCCGCCAGCGGCCGGAGGTGGCCGAGGCGGCCGATCCCGTGGACCTGCCCCCGTGCGACAGCCGGGGCGGGGCGGTGGCGTTCGAGGATGTCTCCTTCCGTCACGGCGCGCGGTCCGAGGGGATCACGGATGTCAGCTTCGTCGCCGCGCCGGGCACGACCACGGCCCTGGTGGGGCCGTCTGGCGCGGGCAAAACGACCCTGGTGCGCTTGGCCCTGCGTTTGATCGATCCGCAGAAGGGGCGCGTGACCCTGGACGGGGCGGACCTGCGCCAGCTGAAGCAGCCGGCTCTGCGCGGGGCGGTGGCCCTGGTGCCGCAGGACGTGGCGCTGTTCAACGACACCCTGGCCGCCAACATCGGCTTCGCCCGGCCGGGCGCCACGGACGACGAGATCTGGGCCGCCGCGCGGGCGGCGGAGCTGGGCGCCTTCATCGAGGCCCTGCCGGAAGGTATGGCGACCAAGGTGGGCGAGCGCGGCCTGAAGCTGTCGGGCGGGGAGCGGCAACGTGTCGGCATCGCCCGCGCCCTGCTGGCCGAGCCACGGGTGCTGATCCTGGATGAGGCGACCAGCGCCCTGGACAGCCGCACCGAGGCGGCCATCCAGGAGACCCTGCGCAAGGCCCGTCGGGGCCGCACGACCCTGGTGGTGGCGCACCGGCTGTCGACCATTGTCGACGCCGACCAGATTCTGGTCCTGCGTCGTGGCCGGATCGTGGAGCGTGGCGATCACGCGAGCTTGTTGGCGGCGGGGGGCGAATACGCCGCCCTGTGGCGTCGCCAGACGCGCGACGGCGCGCTATCAGAAGCGCCTCAGCCTTAAGAGGGAGCGCTGCGATGGAATATCTGCACACCATGGTCCGGGTGAAGGACCTCGATGCGGCGCTGGCCTTCTACTGCGACGGCCTGGGCCTGGTCGAAGCCTACCGCACCGACCACGAGAAGGGCCGCTTCACGCTGGTCTTCCTGGCCGCCCCCGGCGACATGGACAAGGTGAAGGCCGGCAAGAGCCCGCTGGTCGAGCTGACCTACAACTGGGACACCGAGGACTACGGCGGCGGCCGCAACTTCGGCCATCTGGCCTATCGCGTGGACGACATCTACGCGCTCTGCCAGAAGCTGATGGACAAGGGCGTGACCATCAACCGCCCGCCGCGCGACGGCCACATGGCCTTCGTCCGCTCGCCGGACGGCATCTCCATCGAGCTGCTGCAGCGGGGCGACAGCCTGCCCCCCGCCGAGCCGTGGGTGTCCATGCCCAATACGGGCGTCTGGTAGCTCATAGAACCCGCTAGGCGGCCTTCTGGCAGACGAACTCCACGAGGTGGCCGTCGGGATCGCGCAGATAGCCGGCGTAGTAGTTCTCGTGGATGTTGGGAGCCAGGGCCGGCGGCCGGTCCTGCTTGCCGCCGGGCGCGTCGCGGCCGGCCTCGAAGCAGGCGTCCACCGTGGCGCGGTCCGGCGCCACGAAGGCGTAGTGGACCTTCTGCGACGTGCCGCCGGCGGTGACGAAGAAGTCCAGGCCGTGGGCGTCGCCGAACCCCTTTTTGATCTCCTCATCCACCCGCAGGGCGTAGCCCAGCGGAGCGAGCACCCGTGAATAGAAGGCGGCGGCGAGATCGAGGTCGGTGCTTTTCAGTTCAAGGTGGTCGAGCATTTCGGCGGTCTCCGAGGTGGCCGTCTTGAGGGAGCGGCACCATATGGGCGAGGCCGTGCGGAAGGGGCGCAAAGTCCGGGCCCTTCCTGCGCGAAATCGCCATGATGGCGGCTGACCAGGTTCGAATCTCGCGGGGACCCATGATCGACGGTTTCGACGCCAAGCTCCTGGCGGCGCTGCAGCGGGACAACCAGCAGACCGGCGCCCAGCTGGCGGAGAAGGTGGGCCTGTCCTCAGCGGCCTGCCTGCGCCGCGCCCAGCGCCTGCGTGAGGAGGGCGTCATCGTCGCCGACGTGTCGGTGGTGGCGCCCGAGAAGGTCGGGCGCGGCCTGACCATGATCGTCCTGGTGGAGATGGAGCGCGATCAGGCGGAACTGCTTGAAAGCTTCAAGGCGCGGATGCGCGCCGCGCCGGAGGTGATGCAGTGCTGGTACGTCACCGGCCGCGCCGATTTCGTCCTCACCCTGACCATGCGTGACATGGCCGACTATCAGGCTTTTACGACCCGGCACTTCGCCGATCCGAACGTGCGCGGCTACGAGACGCTGGTGTCGATGGATGCGGTGAAGCGCACAGGTGCGACACCTGTTTCGATCGATTGAATTTGTCAGGGATCAGCGCCGATCGACGGCGTTCTGAAACCTGGCTCCGCGGGTAGGATTCGAACCTACGACCAGCCGGTTAACAGCCGGCTGCTCTACCACTGAGCTACCGCGGATCAGGTGTCTCAGAAGAGGTGGGGGCTATAGCCTCCGGCGGCGGGGCGCGCAACACCTCTTCGAAAGAAAAACAGCTCGGCGCAAACCGAGCTGTGGAAAGTTCAGATTGGTGGGTGTCTTCAAGAAGACATCCACAACTCAGGCTGATGCGGTTAACCGCGGATTAAGCCTTGGGCGCGCCGGGCGCGCCGTTGTGTGATCGAGCATTTTGGAAAGAGAGGTGACCGGCCGGGAGCGTCTCGTCGGGGGGGCGTAAGGTGCTCACCGGCCGGTCTGTTCCCCCTTTGGATATTTCCGCGCGGGGACATGACTAGAAAAGCCCGGCGCCGCGAAGCGTTCCAAGCTTGACCGCAGGATGGTCAGAAAGTTTTCAGGCGCGGCCGCGGGCGGCGCGCAGGGGCAGGTTGGTGCGCGCCATGCGGCGGGCCATCACGCGCCAGGCGACGACCACGGCGACCGCGACGATCAGGCCGCCGACGATCAGCAGGGTCAGCAGGTCCGCCTCGCCCAGCGCCTCCAGCCGGGCCAGGCCCAGGGCGGCGAAGTAGCCGGGGGCCAGCATGATCGGCACCCAAAGCAGGGCCGACACCACGTTGGCGATCTGGAAGCGGCGGCTCTTCATCAGCATCATGCCGGCGACCAGCGGAATGAAGGCGCGCAGCGGGCCGAAGAAGCGGCCGATGAAGATCGAGATCGGGCCGTAGCGGCGGAAGAACAGGCGCGTGCGGGCGATCACCCGGCGGTGCGGCTTGAACTCCGGACGGCGCAGGGCGCTGGGGCCCCAGCGGCGGCCGAGCTGATAGGAGACCGCGTCGCCCATCACCGCGCCGACCACGCACCACAGCAGGACGGAGACGGGATCGAGCACGCCGGCCGCGACCAGGCCGCCGGCGATCACCATCAGGGCTGTGGCCGGCACGAAGGCGCCGATGAAGACGAGCGATTCGACAAAGGTGATCACGCCAAGCACGGCGCCAGCCCACGCATGATGCCGTGAGATGAAGTCGCCGAGCGGATTGAGAAGCGCGTCCATGATGATCCCTGTCTGGACGGGGATATGGGCTTTTCGGCGCCGTTACGTCAGGGGGCGCAACCGCGCAGGGGCGCATTCATTTGGTGCGTTGCAAAATTGGCGCAGGCTGAGTGTCTTCAGTGTGCCGGAACGGTCCACATGTAGATCATGTTGCCGTCCACCTCGCGCTCCTGGTCGGGCTTCCAGTCGCCCATGTGAAAGGCGTGGCTGACCACCCGGGTCCCCGGCTTCAACTCGCTCAGCAGCTTCGGCCGCAGGCGCAGGTTCACGCTGTCGAGCAGATAGAGCGTGACGACGGTGGCCTCGCTCAGGTCGGTGGTGAAGAGGTCCGCCGTGCGGAAGGTGGCCAGCTTGTCGAGCTTTTGCCGCCAGGCTTGATGCGAGGCTTCGCGCGCCAGGGCCGGGTCGATCTCGATCCCCACCGCGCGGACGCCGAAGCGTTTGGCGGCGGTGATGGGAATCCGGCCGTCACCGGAGCCCAGGTCATAGAGAACGTCGCCGGGTCCAACCTTGGCCATCTCCAGCATGGCGTCGACCACGGGCTGGGGCGTCGGCACGTAGATGACGTCCGGCTTCGGCGCGGCGGCGGCGTTCCCGGCCAGGCAAAGACAGAAAAGGGCGACGAGCAGTTTCATCTCGCCAGAGGACCACGCGCCGCCTCGCGCTGGAAGCGTCCGTCATGAATCTGGAGGGCCTGAGCGACCATCACTCAACCCCGCGCATGCTGCTCACGAAGGCCATGAAATGGGCAAGGCGGGCTACTGCACCCGGTTGATGCGGGCGCCGATCGTTGATGGACCGCCATGATTCTGACGGCGTCCATTCCGGCCACCAGGTGCTTCGCTGAACAAGAGGCTGAAGATCGTTACGGCCTATGACGATGCATTCGCCGTCATGGGGGAAGTCTGCGCCCGGTCTATGCGCATCTACGCGGCGATCCACGACGCTGACCACCAAGTCTATCCGATAGAGGATATCGGACGCCCGCCAGCATGGATGAAGGTGAAGGTCATCCTGGATGAACTTCGCCGCGGAGAGCATGAGTTCATCATGTGGATCGACGCTGACGCCTGCTTCGTTCGCGGTGACTGCGACGTTCTGAACTTGGTTCAGCAAGACAAGGACCTCTATCTCGTACGCCAACACATCCGCGTCGCTCTGGTCCCGCCCGGCGGGCTGTTTCTGTTCGCCGAGCGGCCGAACACCGGGGTGATGCTGATCCGGAATTGTGCATGGTCACTCGAGCTCTTCGAGGAGATCTGGAGCCGCACGCAGTACATCGGTCACTACTGGTGGGAGCAGGCGGCCTTCATGGACCTGATCGGCTACCACTACGAGATCACCGGCGGCCGATGCGAAAATGCGTTTCAAGAGGAGCGTCTGGCCCGGATCGAATGGATTTCCGGCGAGTGGAACGCCATCCCCACCTTGGTGCCGGGCCACCCCGACGCCATGCGCGCAGATCCGATCATCATCCATTTCGCGGGCATGCCGAACGACCAGCGAAGCCGGGAGATGCCAAGCCAGATCTTCGGATCGATACCGCTCGGGCGGGGGCCGCAGGCCCCGTAGGCTAAAGCGCCAAGCTAAGGAAAGTGTTTGGAGGCCTGACCGGGAATCGAACCCGGGTGCACGGATTTGCAGTCCGCTGCGTCACCACTCCGCCATCAGGCCGCCTCGGCGTCGCACAGGCGGCCGCCGAAGAGGGCGGATCGCTATCAGAAGGGCGGGGCCGTTGCAATCGAAGCCTTCAGATCGCTTGGCGTCGGCGACGGGCGGACCTATAAGCGCAGCGAATTTTCGCTCGGGCCCAGAGGGATAGATGAGCTCCGACTTCGCGGCAGCCCGGATCAACATGGTCGACAGCCAGATCCGCGTAAACGACGTCACCGATTTCGCGCTGCAGGACGCCCTGCGCGCGACGCCGCGTGAAACCTGCGTTCCGGCGGATCAGGCGTTCCGCGCCTATGCCGACCTGGAGGTGCAGTACGCGCCGGGCCGCTGGCTGCTGCGCCCGCGCGACGTATCCAAGCTGCTGCAGGCCCTGCACCCGCAGGCCGGCGAAAAGGCCCTGGCCATCGCCGCGCCCTATGCCGGCGCCGTTCTGGAGAACATGGGCCTGTCGGTGACCCATCTGGCCGAGGGCGACCTGACGGCCGTGTCGGGCGGCCCCTACGACGTGATCGTCGTCGAGGGCGGCGTGGCGCAGGTTCCGGCGAGCTGGACCGCGGCCCTGGCCGTGGGCGGCCGCCTGGGCGTCGTCGAGCGTTCCGGCCCGGTGGGCCGCGCTACGGTCTATGTGCGCGCCGCCGACGGCGTGGGCCGTCGCGTGATGTTCGATTCGGCCGCGCCGCTGCTGGCCGGCTTCGAACCGGAAGCCAAGTTCGCCTTCTGATCTGAGCGCCCGCTTTTCAGGGCCGACATACGCCCGGCCTTCGCGTGTGAAAAAAGCTTAACTGGCCCCGGCTCATGCTGGGGCCTAAACGGCGCTTACCTATCAGGCGCCGAGCGCGCTTCTTTGAGGATCAACGGGGATGTTCACTAGCCGCCGTGCGGGTTTGCTTGCCGCCGCTTGCAGTATCGGTCTGATGGTGGGGGCCGGGACAGCCCACGCCGAGACCCTGGCCGAGGCTATCGCCCTGGCCTACCAGACCAACCCGACGCTGCAGGCCCGCCGCGCCACGCAACGGGCCCTCGACGAAAGCTACGTCCAGGCCCGCACTGGCTTCCGCCCGAGCATCAACGGCACGCTGGGCGCCAGCTACAGCCACATCAAGCCCGGCAGCCCCGGCGCCATCGACACCAACGGCGACGGCATTCCGGACGTGACGGTGGGCGGTTCGTCCGAGAACAACACCGGTTCCGCCCAGCTTTCGCTCACCCAGCCGATCTTCACCGGCGGCCGCGTCAGCTCTGAAGTCGCCGCCGCCGAGGCCGACGTGAACGCCGGCCGCCAGGGCCTGCGCGGCGTCGAGCAGACCGTGCTGACCTCGGTCATGCAGGCCTATGTGGACGTGCGCCGCGACCAGGAGCGCCTGCGCATCAGCCAGGAGAGCGTGGCGGTCCTGCAGCGCCAGCTCGACGAATCGAACGCCCGCTTTGAAGTGGGCGAGATCACCCGCACCGACGTGGCCCAGTCGCAGGCGCGCCTCGCGGCCGCTCGCGCCAATCTGGCCTCGGCCCAGGCTCAGCTCGCCGTGAGCCGCGCGACCTACGCCGCGGTGGTGGGGCAGAACCCGGGCGACCTCGTCGCCGAGCCGTCTTTGGCGACGCTCCTGCCCGCCACTGTCGATCAAGCCTTCGAGTCGGCGGAACAGCAGAACCCGCAGATCCTGGGCGCCGATTTCACGGAGCAGGCGAGCCGTTCGCGAGTCGCTTCCGCCAAGGCCGCGAACCGCCCAACGGTCGGTCTGACGGGCACGCTCGGCTATACCGGCCACATCGAGCCGTTCCATCTCGACGAGTACGACCGCGCCATCCGCGTGGGCGCCACGGCGAGCGTGCCGATCTTCACCGGCGGCCTGAACACCTCGCGCATCCGCGCGGCCGTGGAGCGCAACAACGCCGACCGCATCGCCATCGAAGGCGCCCGCCGCCAGGTGATGCAGCAGGTCTCCACCTCCTGGAACCAGCTTCTGGGCGCCCGCGCCAACCTGGCCTCCAACGAAGAGCAGGTCCGCGCCGCGCAGATCGCCTTCGAAGGCGTGCGTCAGGAGAATCAGGTGGGTCTGCGCACCACGCTCGACGTGCTGATCGCCGAGCAGGACCTGCGCAACGCTCAGCTCGCCCTGGTCAACGCCCGTCGCGACGAATACGTGGCCGCCGCCAACGTGCTGGCTTCTTCGGGCCGCCTGGAAGCACAGGCTCTGGCGGGCGATGTGCCGGTCTATGACCCGGCGGCGAACTTCAACAAGGTGAAGGGCAGCGGCGCCATGCCTTGGGATCCGCTGGTCGCCGGGGTCGACAAGCTCGGCGCTCCGACCATCGCTCCGGCGCCGACGGACGTGCCGATCGCCACCGCGAAGTAACAAGCTTGGCCGCTTCATAGTGAAGCAGCCGACGTCATGACGGGGGCGGGCCGCGCATCAGCGAGGCCCGCCCTTGTTGCGTTTGCGGCAAGCCCGGAGCGGGCGGGCGGACGGCGAGTCCTTTCGGCTCCACATTCCTGTCGTCAAACCGGTTTCCACTTTGCCGGGATGCAGGCTAGGCTCCGCCGGAATCGCACCGCCAATAGAGACGGCCCGCATATGTCCGACGCAGCTCAAGAACCGACGATGGAGGAGATCCTCGCCTCCATCCGCCGCATCATCTCCGAAGATGACGCGCCAGCGGAGGAGGGGGCTGCGGAAGAGGCCGCCGCGCCGGCCGCGGAGGATTCCTCGTACGAAGAGTATACGCCGGACACCTCCGCCGATGATGAGGGCGAGGATGTGCTGGAGCTGACCGAGCCGCTCGACGCGCCGGTGGAGAGCCACGGCGATCTCGATGTCTACACCCCGCCGGCCGCCGCCGCGCCGGAGCCCGAGCCGGCCCTGCCGCCTCTGGCGGAGACCGAGCGTCTGGTGGGGGACCAGGCCGCCGCCGCCGCCGCTTCGGCCTTCACCAGCCTGTCGGCCGCCATCACCATGCCCAAGGAAGGCCGCACGCTCGAGGACGTCGTCCGCGAGATGCTGCGCCCCATGCTGAAGTCCTGGCTGGACGACAACCTGCCGCGCATCGTCGAGGCGCAGGTAGCCCAGGAAGTCGAACGCATCGCCCGCCAACGCGCGGGCTGACCGCCGCTTCTGGCTGAAATTCAGCGCCGCGACGGTCCCGCCGTCGCGGCGTTTTTCATTTTCGCCAGACAAACTGACGCCTTGGCCGCCTTTCCTGCTATAGGGCGCGGCTGGAAATCCATTGCATCGCCATGCTTGAAAAAACCTTCGATCCCAAGACCGTCGAACCGCGCCTGTATGAAGCCTGGGAGGCGTCCGGCGCCTTCAAGCCGATTGACGACCCCAAGGCCGAGCCGTTCAGCATCGTCATCCCGCCGCCGAACGTCACCGGTTCGCTGCACATCGGGCACGCGCTGAACAACACGCTGCAGGACGTGCTGACCCGCTTCCACCGCATGCGCGGCAAGGCCGCCCTGTGGCTGCCGGGCACGGACCACGCCGGCATCGCCACCCAGATGGTGGTGGAGCGCCAGTTGGCCGCTGCCGGCAATGTCAGCCGCCGCGACATGGGCCGTGAAGCTTTCGTCGAGAAGGTCTGGCAGTGGAAGGCCGAGAGCGCCGGTTCGATCCAGAACCAGCTGCGCCGCCTGGGGGCGTCCTGCGACTGGAGCCGCGAGCGCTTCACCCTGGACGAGGGCCTGTCGGCTGCCGTCCGCAAGGTGTTCGTCCAGCTCTACAAGGAAGGCCTGATCTACCGCGACAAGCGGTTGGTGAACTGGGACCCGCACTTCCAGACCGCCATCTCCGACCTCGAGGTTGAGCAGAAGGAGGTCGATGGCCACTATTGGCACTTCGCCTATCCGCTTGCCGACGGCGTCACCTATCAGCACCCGATCGCCTTCGACGAAGAGGGCAAGGCGACCGAGTTCGAGACCCGCGACTTCATCGTGGTCGCCACCACGCGGCCGGAAACCATGCTGGGCGACACCGGCATCGCCGTGCATCCGGATGACGAGCGCTACAAGATCCTGGTCGGCAAGGAAGTGATCCTGCCGATCACCGGCCGCCGCATCCCGATCGTCGCCGACGACTACGCCGACCCGACCAAGGGGTCTGGCGCGGTGAAGATCACGCCGGCCCACGACTTCAACGACTTCCAGGTCGGCAAGCGTGCGGGGCTGGAGGCGATCAACATCATGGACGCCTATGGCCGCATCAGCGAGCCGGCGCCCGCCGACTATGTGGGCATGGACCGCTTCGCCGCCCGCAAGGCCATCGTGGCCCGGGCCGAGGAAGAGGGCTGGCTGCGCGAGATCGAGAAGACCCGCCACATGGTCCCGCACGGCGACCGTTCGGGCGTTGTCATTGAGCCGTGGCTGACGGACCAGTGGTACGTCGACGCCGCCACCCTGGCCAAGCCGGCCATCGCCGCCGTTGAGAACGGCGACACGGTCTTCGAACCCAGGAACTGGGAGAAGACCTACTTCGAGTGGATGCGGAACATCGAGCCGTGGTGCGTGTCGCGCCAGCTTTGGTGGGGCCACCGCATTCCGGCCTGGTACGACGAGGACGGCGGCATCTACGTCGAGGAGACGGAGGAGGCCGCCCGCGCCGCCGCCGGCAACAAGGCGCTGAAGCAGGACGAAGACGTCCTGGACACCTGGTTCTCGTCCGGCCTGTGGCCGTTCTCGACCATGGGCTGGCCGGAGAAGACCTCCGACCTGGAGCGGTTCTATCCGACCCACACTCTGGTGACCGGCTTCGACATCATCTTTTTCTGGGTCGCCCGGATGATGATGATGGGCCTGCACTTCACCGGCGAGGTCCCCTTCAAGCGCGTGGTCATCAACGCCCTGGTCCGCGACGAGAAGGGCCAGAAGATGAGCAAGTCCAAGGGGAACGTCATCGATCCCCTGGAGATCATCGACGACCTGGGCTGCGACGCCATGCGCTTCACCCTGACGGCGATGTCGGGCCAGGCGCGGGACATCAAGCTGTCGCGCCAGCGCATCGAGGGCTATCGCAACTTCGGCACCAAGCTGTGGAACGCCGCGCGCTTCGCCCAGATGAACGAATGCGTCCGCGTGGAGGGCTTCGACCCCGCCGGCGTGACCCAAACGATCAACAAGTGGATCCGCGGCGAGACCGCCAAGACCGCCGCCGAGGTGACCAAGGCGCTTGAAGCCGCGGCCTTCGACGAGGCGGCCGGCGCGCTGTACCGCTTCGTGTGGAACGTCTTCTGCGACTGGTACCTGGAGCTGGCCAAGCCGATCCTGAACGGCGACGACCAGGCGGCCAAGACCGAGACCCGCGCCACCGCGGCCTGGGCCCTGGACGTGTGCCTGAAGCTGCTGCACCCGGTGATGCCGTTCATCACCGAGGAGCTGTGGGACAAGACCGCCGAGTTCGGTCATCCGCGCGACGGCATGCTGATCAAGGCCCAGTGGCCCGATCTGCCGCTATCCTATGTCGACACCGCCGCCGAGGCGGAGATCGGCCTGGTCGTGGCCGCCGTGAGCGACGGCCGCTCGGTCCGCGCCGAGCTGAACGTGCCGCCGTCGGCCAAGCCGCCGCTGCTGGTGCTGGAAGCCAGCGACGCCCAGCGCGCCGCCTTCCAGTCCAACGCCGCGGTGATCGCCCAGACTCTGCGCGTCTCTGGCGTGAAGTTCGAGACGACCGCGCCGGAGGGTGCCATCCCCTTCGTGGTCGAGGGCGCGACCCTGGCCCTGCCGGTGGCCGAGTTCATCGACCTCACGGCGGAGAAGGCCCGTCTCGGCAAGGAGATCGCCAACCACGTCTCCGACATCGAGCGTACGGCCAAGAAGCTGGACAACGCCGACTTCATCGCCCGGGCCAAGCCCGAGGTGGTGGAGGAGAACCGCGAGCGTCTGGCCGCAGCCGAGGCCGCCAAGGCCAAGCTGGAGGCGGCGCTCGCCCGTCTTGAAGCCGTCGGCTGATCCGGCCTGAAGGCCAGATGGAATGAAGGAGGCGGCGCCTGGAGATCGGGCGCCGCCTCTTTGCATTTGTGACGAGCAACATTTCCTAACTTATCAGCGATCCGTTGGGCTCAAACGCCCGTTTACATCCCGCGTCCGGCGGTGTTTTCTGTGCGGCGAGGCGCTCGATAGAAGCGCCGACCTACCGGGAGTGAATGATGACCCAGGCCGCCGCAGCCGCCGCCACGATTCCTTGGCCCGCCATGTCGGTGAAGCAGGCCTTCGCCATGATCACGGCGCCGGGCACGCCCTGCGAGATGGACGAGATCGAAATTCGGGGCGTGAAGACCCGGATCTGGAAGAACGCGCCGCCGACCCTGCGCACCGTGGTCGAGATCGGCCGCGCCCACACCCAGAAGGTGTTCCTGGTCCACGAGGACGAGCGCGTCACCTTCGAGGCGTTCTATCGCGCCGTGGCCGCCTTCGCTGCCGAGCTGCAGTCGTTCGGGGTGCAGAAGGGCGACCGCGTCGCCCTGGTCATGCGCAACCTGCCGGAATGGCCCGTGGCCTTCTATGCGGCTGCGTCGGTGGGCGCGATCGTCACGCCGCTGAACGCCTGGTGGACGGGGCCTGAGCTGGAATACGGCCTGACCGATTCCGGAGCCAAGGTGCTGGTCACCGATTCCGAGCGCTTCGAGCGCATGGCCGAGCATCTGCCCAACTGCCCCGAACTGAAGCGCGTCTATGTCAGCCGCGAGGTGGACGAGATCACGCATCCCTACGTCTGCAAGCTGGAGACGAAGATCGGCGGGCCGAACGACTGGGCGGCCTTGCCGGATGCGCCGTTGCCGAACGTGGACATCCAGCCGGACGACGACGCCACGATCTTCTACACCTCGGGCACCACGGGGAAGCCGAAGGGCGCCCTGGCGACCCACCGCAACATTAACTCGAACATCATCGCCGCCCTGTGCTCCGGCGCCCGGTCGTTCCTGCGCCGCGGCGAGGCGCCGCCCGCTCCCGATCCGATGGCTCCGCAGAAGGCGTCGTTGCTGTCGGTGCCGTTCTTCCACGCCACCGGCTGCTTCGCCGTCCTGAACCCTTCGCTGTTCGCCGGCGCCAAGCTGGTGATGATGCGCAAGTGGGACCCCGAGAAAGCGATGCAGGTGATCGAACGCGAGAAGATCACCCAGATCGGCGGCGTGCCGACCATCGCCTGGCAGATCATCGAGCACCCGGCCCGTGAGAACTACGATCTGTCGTCCATCGAGACGGTGGCCTATGGCGGCGCGCCGTCCGCGCCGGAGCTGGTCCGCAAGATCAAGGAGCTGTGGCCCAAGTCCGCCCCCGGCAACGGCTGGGGCATGACCGAGACCTCGGCCACGGCGACCAGCAATTCCGCCGAGGACTACGAGCACCGTCCCGACAGCTGCGGCCCCGCCGTGCCGGTCACCGACCTCAAGATCATGAGCGTCGAGGGCGACCGTGAGCTCGCTATCGGCGAGGTGGGCGAGCTGTGGTGCAAGGGCCCGCAGGTGGTTAAGGGCTACTGGAACAAGCCGGAAGCCACGGCCCAGGCCTTCGTCGACGGCTGGGTGAAGACCGGTGACCTGGCGCGTCTGGACGATGAAGGGTTCTGCTTCATCATCGACCGGGCCAAGGACATGCTGATCCGCGGCGGCGAGAACATCTACTGCATCGAGGTCGAGAACACCCTCTACGACCACCCGGCGGTGATGGACGCCGCCCTGGTCGGCATTCCGCACAAGAGCCTCGGCGAAGAGCCGGCGGCGGTGGTGACCCTGAAGCCGGACACCCACGCCACCGAGACCGAGCTGCGCGCCTTCGTCGCCGACCGGCTGGCCGCCTTCAAGGTGCCGGTGAAGGTGGTGTTCTGGCACGAGACCTTGCCGCGCAACGCCAACGGGAAGATCCTGAAGAACGAACTGAAGAAGGTGTTCGTGGAGGGGTGACCCCATGGTGCAGTCGAAGGCCGCGACGGTCGATGCGTACATGCAGACGGTTGAAGCCGATCGTCTGCCCGCCCTTCAGCGGTTGCGCGATCTCTGCCGAAGCGTCCTCGACGGCTATGAAGAGAAGATGGCCTGGGGCATGCCGGGCTACAGCGTGAACGGCCAGGACCCGTCCGTGGCCTTCAACAGCCAGAAGCGCCACATCGCCTTCTATGCCGGCCAAACCGCCGTGGACCGGTTCAAGGACCGGCTCGGCGGCATCGACTGCGGCAAGGGCTGCGTGCGCTATAGCAAGCCCGACAAGATCGACTTCGCCGTGGTCGAAGACATGCTCAAGGACATCAAGGCGCGCGGCCAGGGCATGAACTGACCGGTCAGGCGTGAACCGGCGGCCGGCGGTGCGCCCACGGATGGGCGTGCTCCAGCTCGTAGGCCAGCTCGAACAGCGTCTTCTCGTCGCCGGCCCTGGCGGCGAACTGCACGCCTACGGGCAGGCCGTCCGGCGTCCAGTGCAGGGGTACGCTCATGGCTGGGGCGCCGGCCACGTTCTCCAGCGGGGTGTAGCCCACATAGGCCACAAGGCGCTGAATCAGGGTGTCGAACGGCACGTCGCCGGACACGTAGCCCAGCTCCACCGGCGGTTTGCCGAGCACCGGCGACAGGATGACGTCGTAGCGGTTGAACCAGGCGTCATAGGCCGCGCCCGCCGCTTTCAGCCGGGTGAGAACGCCCTCCATCCCGCCAGGCGGTGAAGCGCCGAGTTGGGCGACGCCGAGGGAGAAGGGCTCCATGATCGAGGCGTCGGGCGCCTTGCCCATGGCCTTGGTCAGCATGTCCACCAGGCCGGCGGCGGACGAGCCCCACAGGGCGTTGAAGTCCTGGGCGAACTGCGGCCCGTCGATGGGCCACTTGGTGGGCTCGACCGTGTGGCCGAGGCCCTGCAGCAGGCGGCCGGCGTTCTCAACCGCTCGGGCGACCTCGGCGTCCGGCTTCAGGCCGGTGCCGCCTTCGATCAGCACGCCCACGCGCAGGCGGCGCTTGGACGGGCCGAGGACGAAGCCGACCGGCGTCAGCGGCGCGCCCGCGGCGGTGTTCTCGGTGGCGGCGAACAGGGCGGCGCTGTCGCGGACGCTGTGCGAAACGCAGTGCTCAACGGCCAGGTCGATGGCGCGGGCCGGTTCCCGCCCGGCGATCATCCGTCCACGCGACGGCTTCAGCCCGAACAGGCCGCAGTTGGCGGCGGGAATGCGGATCGAGCCGCCGCCGTCATTGGCGTGGGCGATGGACACCACCCCGGCCGCCGTGGCCGCCGCCGCCCCGCCGGAGGAGCCGCCGCTGGAACGCTCCAGGTTCCAGGGATTGCGGGTGGGGCCGGAGGCCAGAGGCTCGGTGGTCGGCAGGAAGCCGTACTCCGGCGTCGCCGACTTGCCGATGATGATGAAGCCCGCGCGCTCCAGCGCGTCCACATAGGGCTCCTGCATCTTCGCCGCCTGCGCGCGGGCCCCGGTGCGCGAGCCGTAGCGGGTGGGCAGGCCGATGACGTCGTTCAGGTCCTTCACCAGGAAGGGCACGCCGGCGAAGGGGCCGGTCTGGCCGCCCTTCTTGGCCTTGTCCATGGCGCGCTGATAGTCGGGCGTGACCATGAAGTTGAGCTTGGGGTTCAGGGCCTCGGCCCGGCGGATGGCGCTCTCCACCGCTTCGACCGGCGACAGCTTCTTGCGGCGGATGCGGCTGGCGATCTCGGTGGCGTCGGGCGTCCAGGGCGTGTGCGCGCTGGCGGCGACGGCGGGCAGGGCGGGGGCCAGGCCGGCGGCCGCTGCGGCGGCCAGCAGATCGCGACGAAGCAGAGACATCCAAACCCTCCCGTTTGTCCCAAACTGGCCTGTAATGCTTGGGCTTCGCAACCCCATGACGCCAGGAGAGGGGGAGTCTAAGGAGTGCGCATGAAGAAGCGCGCCGACATCCTGCTGGTCGAACGCGGCCTGTTTGACAGCCGCGCCAAGGCCCGCGCCGCTATCGAAGCGGGGCGGGTGACGGCCGGCGGCGCGGTGGTGGCAAAGGCCTCCGACATGCTGGCCGAGGATGCGCAGATCGTCGCCGAAGCGGCGCATCCCTGGGTCGGGCGCGGGGCGCTGAAGCTGGACCATGCCCTGAACCTGTGGCCGATCCCGGTGGAGGGCAGGGTGGCCGTCGACGTCGGCGCCTCCACCGGCGGCTTCACCGAGGTCTGCCTCAGCCGCGGCGCGGCGAAGGTTTATGCGGTGGATGTGGGGCGACGGCAGCTGCACCCGAAGCTGGCCGGCGATCCGCGCGTGGTCGATCTGTCGGGGACGGACGCCCGGTCGCTGGACGCAGGCCTGATCCCGGAGGCGCCCGGCCTGATCGTCAGCGACGTCAGCTTCATCTCCCTGGCCAAGGCCCTGCCGGCGGCCTTGATCCTGGCGGCGCCGGGGGCGAGCCTGGTCGCGCTGATCAAGCCGCAGTTCGAGGTCGGTCGCGAGAACATCGGCAAGGGCGGCCTGGTGAAGGACGAGGCGGCGCGGGACAAGGCGGTGGCCGATGTCTTGGCTTTCCTGGCAGACAGCGGCTGGATCGTGCGCGAAACCGCGCCCAGCCCGATCCTTGGTGGCGAAGGTGCTGTTGAGCACCTCGTTTGGGCAATCCGCCCAGCTTGACCATAACAACGTTCGACGAACAACTTTCGCGGGTCATTCGGGGAATGAACCATGAAGCGTTGCATCGTCGCCCTCGCGGCCGCGAGCCTGCTCGGCTGCGCCACGCCTGTGACCGAGGGACCGGAAGTCAGCATCGACGCCCGGAACGAGGAGGTTCGGCGGCAGCAGGAGTACGTGCTCGGCGTCCGGTCGGCGGAGGACGAGCGCTTCTATCGCGTGGCGCATCGGATCAGTTCCGCCAACGTGGAGCTTTGCCGTCGGCGAGGCATGTCGATCGGCGCGACCTTCGAGACGATCTATGACTACTCCGCCCAGATGCGTTCCGCGGCCAAGGCTGTGCGCGGTGTGTCAAGCGCGCCGCAGGTCGCGTGGCTGGATGAAAAGGGACCGGCGGGCGCCGCCGGCCTGCGTCGAGGGGACGTGCTTCTCGCGGTGAACGGCACGCCGGTCGCCAAGGGACCCAAGGCCGGCAAGTCGGCGAGGGGGCTGTTGGCGGCCGCATTGCATGGATCGCAGCGCCTCACGATCCTGCGCAACGGCGAGACGATCAATCTCGACATCGCTGGCAAGCAGGTCTGCGGCTATCCATTCTATCTCGTGGATGGCTCAGACCTGAATGCGACGGCGGATGGGGATGTCATCCGCTTTTATCGCGGCATGCTGCGGTTCGCGCAGAGCGACGACGAGATCGCGCTCATCCTCGGCCATGAGCTGGCGCACAACGTCATGCGCCATATTCAGAAATCGCAGATCAACAGGGTCGCCGGAGCAATCGGCGGCGCCTTGCTGGACGCTGCTTTGGGCGGTGACGGCGATCTCGCGGAGATCGGCGCCTCGATCGGCGACGCCGCCTTCTCGCAGGCGTTCGAAACCGAGGCTGACTATGTGGGGCTCTATTTCGCGGCTAGGGCCGGCTATGGCGCGAACGAGCCGGAAAAGCTGTGGCGGCGGATGAGCACTCTGGACCCGAGCCAGATCCGCAAGGGCTCCAGCCATCCCCCGAACGCGGCGCGCTATCTCAGCTTGGCCGCCACCCAACGCGAGATCGCCGAAAAGAAAGAGGCGGGACAGCCGCTGCTGCCCCGCCTCAAGAAGGATTCACCTCTGTAGAGGCTGTTTAGTCGACGACCTGATAGTCGCCGCGGGCGTCCTGGCAGACGCGGACGAAGCGCTTCTGGATGCGGCCGTCCGGCAGGTGGATCGGGCTTTCGGCCAGGGTGCAGGTCCCCGTGCCCGGAGCGGCCTCGGCCACCGGAACGGCGCGGTCGTCATAGCGGTCGCGGTCGTCATAACGGGCCGAGTAACGGTCCTGATAGCGGTCGTAATAGTCGCGACCATCATAGTGGCTGACTTCCGGCGGAGGCGGCGGCGGGGTGTAGGCAGCGCGCTGGCCCGGCTCGCAGGCGGCGCCGTTGCGGCCCACCGCGCTGCCCGCGAAGGCGCCGACCAGACCGCCGAGAACCGCGCCCTCGGTGCGGACGCCCTTGGCGGCGACGCCGCTGCCGATCAGGGCGCCGAGACCAGCGCCGACCAGGCCGCCGGCGGTGCCGCGGTTGGTCGTGTCACGACGGCAGGGATCGTAATAGTAGCCGCCGCGGCTGTCGTAGTAGCCGGGCTGGGCCGCCGCCACCGTGGGCATGGCCGAGGCGCCGGCCAGGGCCGCCACGGAGGCGACCAGGCCAAAGCCGGCGGCGATCTTGGAACGGAAGTTCATGTGGTTACCCCTAAGAGAGCGGTGATGCTGCTTGTTGTTATTGGCGAAATTTAGCCGCGCCGGCCCTAGCCTCGGCCGGACGGACGCCAGGTGCCGTCGCGGCCGCGGCAGACTTCGAAGCCGTGGTTGCGGCCGCCGTAGTATTCATTGACCCAGCGGCAGTCGCGGCGCGCCTGGACGCGGCGCGGGTAGTCCACGCACTTGACCCGACCCTTGGCAATTTGGTGGCCGGCGACCGCGCCGACCACGCCGCCGAGGACCGCGCCCTCGGTCTTGGCGCCGTTGCCGGCGACCGCGCCGCCCAGCAGGGCGCCCGACAGGCCGCCGATGATCGTGCCCTGGTTGGCCTTGCGCTTCTGCTCCGAGCGGCAGACGTCGCCCGAACCGTAGGAGCGGGCCGATTGCGCGGCGGCGAATTGGGGAACAGCCAGGGTCGGGACGGTGACCGCGACGGCCGCGGCGATGGCGAGAATGGTCTTCATAAGAGAGCTCCTTCCGACCGCTTCGCACCAACCCTTCCCGGCCGGTACGCTGCTGATGGGTTCTGTCTAGATGAATGAAGCTGAACGGTGCTTGAGCGATCCGTTCATATTCGTTCATCGGAGCCGTCCAAGAACGAGGGCGGCGATCCACGGCTGGCTGTGGTAAGGGCGGCGGTCTCGCGCCCCGACAGCTTCACTGTGAAGCTTGAAACGAGGCGATCCCACAGGAAGTTCCAAGTTCATGGGCAAGCCCGCCGAGGTCCGCGACCTGACCATAAACGCCATCGGCGCCCAGGGCGACGGTCTGGCGGAAGGCCCGGCCTTCGTGCCCCTGACCCTGCCGGGCGAACTGGTTCGCGCGCGGGTCGAGAACGCGCGGGGCGAGGTGCTGGAGATCCTGCAGGCCAGCGCTGAGCGCGTCTCCCCGTCCTGCGTGCATTTCGGCGAATGCGGCGGCTGCGCCCTGCAGCACTGGGACAGCGCGCCCTATCTGGAATGGAAGCGCGAACAGGTGCGCCTGACCCTGTCGCGGGAGCGGATCGAGACGGAGATCCTGCCGACCTTCGCCTCGCCTCCCGCCACGCGCCGGCGTCTGTCCCTGCACGCCCGCAAGGGCAAGGGCGGCGCGCGCATCGGGTTCAAGGCGCGGCGGTCCTGGGATCTGGTGGAGATCGGCGAATGCCCGATCACCGACCCGCGCCTGGTGGCGGCGTTCCCGGCCCTGCGGAAGCTGGCCGAGCCGTTCCTGGAGCATCCGAAGTCCGCGCCGACCCTGCACGTGACCCTGACCGCCACCGGCATCGACGTCGATGTGACCGGGGTTGAGCGCAAGAGCGGCGGGCTGTCCGCCGACGCCCGCATGCGCGCGGCGGAGGCCGCTCAGGCCGCCAATTTCGCCCGCGTCACCATGGCCGGCGAGCCGGTCTATGGGGAGCGCCAGGCCGTGGTCCGCATGGGACCGGCGGCCGTCGCCCTGCCGGCCGGCGCCTTCCTGCAAGCTGTGCCGGCGGCGGAGAAGGCCATGGTCGACTTCGCCGTGGAGGCGTCGCAGGGCGCCAGCCGCCTCGCCGACCTTTATTGCGGGGCCGGGACCTTCACCTTCCGTCTCGCGGAGATCGGCGCCGTCCACGCCGCAGACTTCACCGAAGGGGCCATCCGCGCCCTGAACGCGGCCATCGGCACGGCGCCGGGCCTGAAACCGATCAAGGCCGAGGCGCGCGATCTGGTCCGTCGTCCGGTGCTGTCCACCGAACTGGCCAAGACCGATGTGGTGGTCATCGATCCGCCGCGTGCCGGGGCCGCAGAACAGACCGCCGAGATCGCCAAGTCCAAGGTGGCCAAGGTGGTGAGCGTATCCTGCAACCCCGCCACCTACGCCCGCGACGCCCGAACCCTGGTGGACGCCGGGTTCAGGCTGGAGAAGGTGATGCCCGTCGACCAGTTCCTGTGGTCGCCGCACATCGAGCTGGTCAGCGTCTTCACGCGCTAGAGGGCCGACGCCAGGGGCACCGGGCCAGCCCACCGTGCCGACGCCGCCTTCGCCGCCCTGGCGGGGGAGCGGGCGGCGTAGCGTCCTTCGAGACGCCGGCTGAGCCGGCTCCTCAGGATGACGAATTCAGAATGCAACAAAGCTCGTCATGCTGAGGAGCGCGCAAGCGCGTCTCGAAGCCGCACGCCTAAAACAGGCTCATCTGATCCCCAGCCTTGGGCGGCACGCGGAACTGCGTCAGGTCCAGCGCGCCCCAGCGGCGGTCCAGCCCCAGCCTTGCGACAGCGAGTTTGAAGCGGCGGTTCATCACCTCGGCCACAGGGCCTTGCCCAGTCATCCGCTGCCCCCATTCGGCGTCATAGTCGAGGCCGCCGCGCATCTGGCGGACCAGGGACATGACCCGGCTGGCGCGGTCCGGATGGTCGGTGGCCAGCCATTCGCGGAACAGGTCCTTGATCTCCCTAGGCAGGCGCAGGGCTACATAGCCGGCCCCCACCGCGCCCGCCTCGGCGGCGCGTTCCAGCACCGCCTCCATCTCGTGATCGTTCAGGCCGGGGATGGAGGGGGCGAACATGACGATGGTCGGCACGCCCGCTTCGGTGAGCTGGCGGATGGCGTCCAGGCGACGCTCGGGCGTGGCTGCGCGGGGCTCCATGCTGCGGGCCAGACGGCGATCCAGGGTGGTGATCGACACCGCCGCGTGCGCCAGGTTCGCCTTGCCCATAGGCCCCAGGATGTCGAGGTCGCGGGTGATCAGGGCCGACTTGGTGATGATCGAGAATGGGTGGTTGAACCGCTGCAGGGTCTCCAGCACCGCACGCGT
Organism: Caulobacter segnis; assembly: GCF_029543125.1. Taxonomy (GTDB): domain Bacteria; phylum Pseudomonadota; class Alphaproteobacteria; order Caulobacterales; family Caulobacteraceae; genus Caulobacter; species Caulobacter segnis_D. The sequence continues at coordinate 81,406 of NZ_JARQWW010000004.1, read as the reverse complement.
CACCCGCATCCGCTTCTCCTGCGGCTGATAGGGGTCGGTGTCGCCGCCGATGTGAATGGCGCCGGGCTTGTAGGTCGGCTTGGACAGCTCCTTGTCCAGCAGCTTGCCGGCCTCGGGCTTGAAGTAGAGGCGGCTTTCGAAGTCGAGGCCGGGCGACAGGCCCAGATAGGCGTGGGCCGGGCGGGCGTAGCAGTAGATGCAGCCGTGCTCGCACCCCCGATAGGGATTGATCGAGCGGTCGAAGCCGATGTCCGGGCTGTCGTTGCGCGCGATGATCGTCTTGGACTTCATCGGCTGGATGGTGGTCGACAGCACGCGCGGCCTGTCGTCCTCGGCGGTCCAGCCGTCGTCGAAGTCCTCCGACTTCAGGGTGTCGAACCGGCTGGTGACATTGGAGCGGGCGCCCCGGCCCTTGATGTCGGTCTTGCCGTTCAGGCGCTGAAAGTTGAGAGGCGCGGCCATGGGCGCATTCTAGCGCACGATGAGAACATAACAAGAACGATCCTTGACCGTTTGGAACGGGCGGGCTTCATGGCCGGCGATGCTGAGCGTGATCATTCCCACGAACGACGACCCGGCCGGGCTTGTCCGAACCCTGGCGGCCCTGGTGCCCATGGCGATGGACGGCTTCGTGAAGGAGGTGATTCTGGCGGATCCCGCCAATCAGGCCTCGACGGTCGATATCGCCGAGGAGACGGGCGCCAAGATCGTCGAAGGGACGCTCAAGGCCGCCTGCGCCACGGCGCGTCATTGTTGGCTGTTGATCCTGGGACCTGGAAAGGTCCTGCCGGCAGGGTGGGAGGAGGAGGCCGCGCGCCACATCGCCGATCATGGGAGCAAGGCCGCGACCTGGGGCAAGTCGGGTCTGTTCAGCCGCCCGAAGCTGGAGGACGGCCTACTGCTGCGAGCCGATCAGGATGCTGTCGATGCTCTGCGCGGCCGCCCACGGCGACTGGGCTGAGAACGACCACTTGTCGAGCGAGGCGTCGGCCAGCTTCTCGCCGCGCGCCAGGGCGTCCAGGGTATGGTTTTCGCCGCCCATCATCTTTCGGTAGGTCCAGTAGTTGGCCATGACCTTCTCGACGTAGTTGCGCGTCTCCTGGGCCGGCAGGCTCTCGATCAGCAGCAGGCTGTCGCAGTCGGCGCCCAGTTTCTCGGCCGCCCTGAGCAGGGTGCCGGGTCCGCCGTTGTAGGCGGCCACGGCGCGCAGCAGGTCGCGGTTCTGCAGGCCGCGATCCATCAGCCAGGTGAAATAGTCCTGCCCGACCCGCAGGTTGAAGGCGGGATCGAACAGCGGAGTGTTGTCGGCCAGCAGCTTGTCGTCGCCGGCGGCGCGAGCGGCGGCGGCCGGCATCAGCTGCATCAGGCCCACGGCCCCGGCGCGCGACACGGCGGTGGGGTCGAAGCGGCTTTCTTGCTTCACCAGGGCGTAGACCATGGCGCGGTCGATGGTGAAGCCGCCCACCGGCTCCAGCGTCGGCATGTCGAAGCCTCGCGGCGCCGTGAATGTCGGGGCTGAATAGGAGGCGCGGATCAGGCGGGCGATGGGATCGACTTCGGCGGCCTGGACGCCGCCCAGGGCCAGCTGACGCTCGGCGATCATGCCGTAGAAGGTGTGGGGCGCGGCGGCGGCCAGCTGCAGGAACTCTGCGGCCTGGGCATGCGACCCGGCGACGGTGGCCGAGCGGGCGGCCCAGAAGGCGGCGGCGGCGCGCTGCCAGCCGTCCTGCTTCGTGTCGCCGGCCACGGCCTGGAAGAAGGTCTGAGCCTCGCTCGGACGACCGAGGCGGAAGGCGGAGAGACCGGCGATCCAGCGCTCGCCCGCCATGGCGGCCAGGGTGAAGGCGCGTTTGACGTCGCCGCCGTAATAGGCCTCGCGGGCCAGCTTGGCGCGATCGACCTTCACCGCTGCGGCGCGGCCCTTGCGCGGGCGCGCCTCAGCAGAGACGTGAGTCAGGCTCAGGCTGAACACGGCGACGAAGGCCATGAACAGCATGCGCGCGGATCGCTTCATGCCGTCTGTTCCCGCCCCATTCGCTTTTGCGATTCTGGCGCGGCCCTTTTCCGATGATGTCCTTTGACTAGCCGGGCCGGCCCAGACGATCAAGCCGCTCTGAAAGCGTCAAAAGGTCCGTCCACGCCTTCTTCTTGGCGGCAGGCTGCCGCAGCAGGAAGGCGGGGTGCAGAGTCGGCATGGCGGGCAGGGTCTCGCCGCCGCCTTCCGGGGTCCATTCGAACCAGCGGCCGCGCATGGACAGGATGCCCTCGCTGGTCTTCAGCATGGCCTTGGCCGAGGCGCCGCCGGCCAGCAGCAGCATCTTCGGCTTCACCAGGGCGACGGCGCGCTCCACGAAGGGCGCGCAGACCGCCTGCTCGGCCGGGCTGGGCGTGCGGTTGCCCGGCGGGCGCCAGAAGACGGTGTTGGTGATGAACACCCGGTCGGTCAGGCCGGCGGCGGCCAGCATGCGGTCCAGCAGCTTGCCGGCGCGTCCGACGAAGGGCGCGCCCTCGCGATCCTCGTCCGCGCCGGGCGCCTCGCCGATGATCATCAGGGGAGCATTCGGATCGCCGCGCGAGAACACGGCCTGGCGGGCGCCTTCCAGCTTCAGGGAGCAGCCCTCGAAGGCGGTGATGGCGGCGAACAGCTCTTCCAGCGTGTTGGCGGCCGCCGCGGCCTGTTTCGCGGCGGCGATGCCTGCGCCGGTCTGCGGCGCGGCGGAGACCCGCCCGGCCATCTGGATCGGCGGAGGAGGGGGCGGGGCCTGACGCGCCTTCAGCAGCGCCGCGCCCTCGGCAAGGCGGTCGATGGGCGCGTCGGCATAGGACGCCTCGACGCCGGCTTCGGCCCAGAAGGCGAGCAGGCTCTCGACGGCGCGCATGTCGGAGGCGGCGAGCATCCTTCTCTGTGAGGCCCCCCAGCGCCCGGGGTCAATAGGAAAGGGCTAGACCAGCCCCTTCAGCCGCAGGTGCTGCAGCAGCATGATGGTCTTGGCGTCGGCGATGCGGCCGTCGGCGGTCATGGCCAGAGCCTCATCCAGGCTCATCTCCAGGACTTCGATGTCCTCGCCTTCGCCCTCGACGCCGCCGCCTTCACCGGTGCGGTCGGCGGGGCGATAGCGGGCGATGAAGAAGCTGAGCTTCTCCGTCACCGAGCCCGGGCTCATAAAGGCGTCGAAGACGTGGACCGGAGCGTCGATGCGGCAGCCGAGCTCCTCCTCAGCCTCCTTGAGGATGGCGGTCGTCGGGTCGTTGTCGTCCAGCAGGCCGGCGCAGGCCTCGATCAGCGGTTCGGGATGGCCGTTCACGAAAGCCGGGAAGCGGAACTGCCGGGTCAGCAGGATCGTGCCGCGTTCCGGGTCGTAGGGCAGGATCACCGCGCCGTTGCCCCGGTCATAGGTCTCGCGGCTCAGGGTCTGCCACGATCCGTCCCGGCGGCGATGCTCGAAACGCGTTTTCTTCAACAGGTACCAGTCGTGGGACAGGACCGTTTCTTCAAGGATGCGGACGTCTTCGCTCATGAGGTTGCTTATAGAGAACCTTTCGCAAGTGCAGCAAAGCCCTTGACCACCCTTGCGTCGCTTCCCGATAAGCGATTCAAACAGACGTAAGCGGCGAGGGGACAAGCCGCAGCGTGAGGAGAGGGCCATGTCGGAAACGATCGAACGCGAATCCATGGAGTACGACGTCGTCATCGTCGGCGGCGGTCCCGCCGGCCTGGCGTCGGCGATCCGGCTCAAGCAGATGGCCGAGAAGGCCGGGACCGACGTTTCGGTGGCGCTGGTGGAGAAGGGCTCGGAGGTCGGCGCCCACATCCTGTCCGGCGCGGTGATCGATCCCAGGGCGCTGAAGGAGCTGTTCCCCGACTGGAAGGAACGCGGCGCGCCGTTGGAGACCCCGGTCACCAAGGACAAGTTCATCCTGCTGGGCGAGGCGGGCGAGTTGTCCCTGCCGATGTTCGCCATGCCGCCGTTCATGCACAATCACGGCTGCTACATCGGCTCGCTGGCGAACCTGACCCGTTGGCTGGCCGAGCAGGCCGAGGCCCTGGGCGTCGAAATCTATCCGGGCTTCGCCGCATCCGAGCTGGTCTGGCGCGAAGACGGCTCCGTCAAAGGCATCGTCGTCGGCGTGGTGGGCGTCGCCAAGGACGGCGAGAACAAGCCGGACTACCAGCCCGGAATGGAGCTGCACGGCAAGTACGTGTTCATCGCCGAGGGCGTGCGCGGCTCGCTGGCCAAGGTGCTGATCAACAAGTTCGAGCTGGACAAGGGCCGTTCGCCCCAGAAGTACGGCATCGGCATCAAAGAGCTGTGGCAGATCCCGGCCGACAAGCACCAGCCGGGCCTGGCGCAGCACACCACGGGCTGGCCGCTGGACGACAAGACCGGCGGCGGCAGCTTCATGTACCACTTCGGTGAGAACTACGTGGCCATCGGCTACGTGGTTCACCTGAACTACAAGAACCCCTGGCTGTCGCCCTTCGACGAGTTCCAGCGCTTCAAGCATCACCCCACCGTCAAGCAGCACCTGGAAGGCGGCCGCCGCATCGCCTACGGCGCGCGGGCCATCACCGAGGGCGGCTACCAGTCGGTGCCCAAGCTCAGCTTCCCGGGCGGCGTGCTGATCGGCTGCTCGGCCGGCTTCGTGAACGTGCCGCGCATCAAGGGCAGCCACAACGCCATGAAGACCGGCATGCTGGCCGCCGAGGAGGCCTTCGCCGCCCTGCAGGCCGGCCGCGCCGGCGATGAACTGACCAGCTACCAGACCGCCTATGAGAAGTCCTGGGTGGCCAAGGAGCTGAAGACCGTCCGCAACGCCAAGCCGCTGCTGTCCAAGTACGGCACCTTCATCGGCGGCGCGCTGGGCATGTTCGACATGTGGACCAACCACCTGTTCGGCGTCTCGGTGTTCGGCACCATCAAGCACGACAAGACCGACGCCGCGTCCACCGGCCTGGCCAAGGACTACAAGCCGCTGGTCTATCCCAAGCCCGACGGCGTGATCAGCTTCGACAAGCTGTCCTCGGTCTTCCTGTCAGCCACCAACCACGAGGAAGACCAGCCGGCTCACCTGAAGCTGAAGGATCCGTCGGTTCCGATCCAGGTGAACTTGCCCAAGTACGGCGAGCCGGCGCGTCTCTACTGCCCGGCTGGCGTGTACGAGGTGCTCTACAACGAGCAGGGGACCGATCCGCGCTTCCAGATCAACGCCCAGAACTGCGTCCACTGCAAAACCTGCGACATCAAGGATCCGTCGCAGAACATCGTGTGGACCACGCCCGAGGGCGGCGGCGGCCCGAACTACCCCAATATGTGAGCCGGGACAGCACAGGCTGCACTTGCGGCGGCGCGGGAATGGGACAAGGTAAGGGGCATGAAGCTGCTCCCCCGCCTTGTCGCCCTTGCTCCGCTTGCCTTCGCCGCCGCCTGTGCGGGAACGCCCAAGGCGGCGCCTGAAGCGAACGCCTTCGCGGACTCCGACGTCATCGTCTCCAGCACGGCGCGCAGATCGACGCCCTATGGCCTGTTCCTGGCCGGGCAGGCGGCGCTGAACGACGGCGACAGCCGCAAGGCGGCGGAGCTGTTCGACCGCGCCGATCAATTGGGCGGCGACGCTGCCGTCAGGGAGCGCGCCTTCACCGCCGCGCTGCTGGCCGGCGAGGTGCGCCGCGCGGCCACCCTGGCTCCCACGGACGAGGCCAGCGAAAGCCAGATGACCTATCGCCTGGGCCAGCTGGTGACGGCGGTCGAGGATCTGGCCTCCGGCCGGGCCAAGCAGGCGCAGGCCGCCCTGACCGGCGGCCGCATCACCTTCCCTCATGCGGGGGCGGCGGCGCTGCTGGCGCCCTGGGCCGCGGCGGCGGCGGGCGACAAGGACGGGGCGGTGGTCCGCCCCGAGGTGCGCGGCGATCGCGTGGTTCAGGTGTTCGGCCTGCTGGGCCAGGCGCATTTGTATGAGCGCGCGGGCCGCTATGACGAGGCCGAGACCGACTTCAAGGCCCTGACCACCGACGCGCAGACCGGCACGCTGTTCAGCCTGGACTACGGCGGCTTCCTGGAGCGTCGCGGGCGCAAGCTGGACGCCGCGGCGGTTTACAAGGAAGCGCTGGCGATCCGCTCCAACGATGCGGGCCTGCGCACAGCTCTGGCGCGGGTTGAGGCGGGGAAGTCCGCGCCGCCGGCCCCGACGCTGAAGCAGGGCGCCGCCCAGGCGCTGATCGCCGCATCGGCCGTCTATATGGGTGAGCGCCAGCGGCAGATCGCCCTGGCCTATCTGCGTCTGGCCCTGCGGCTGGACGATCAGCGGGACGAGGCCTGGGTCATGCTGGGCGACCTGCTGGGCGCCACCGGCGACATCCAGGCGGCGCGCGAGACCTATCTGCGGGTCGGTCCGAAGTCGGCGCTCTACGCCTCCGCGCGGGGCAAGCTGGCCTGGACCTATCAGGCCGAGGGCGACAAGGAGACGGCGATCCGTCTGGTGCGCGAGACCGCCCAGGCCGCCCCGAACGAGGCGGATCGCCAGATCGCCTGGGCCGAACTGCTGCGGGCTAACGACCGCTGGGCCGAGTCCGTCGAAGTGCTGAATCCGGTGATCGCCCGTCAGGGCGAGAACGTGGACTGGCGGCTGCTCTACATGCGCGGCGTTTCGCTGGAGCGGGCCGGCAACTGGCCCGAAGCCGAAAAGGATCTGGAGCGCGCCCTGGCCCAGCGGCCGGACGAGCCGGAGCTGCTGAACTACCTCGGCTACACCTGGATCGACCGGGGTGAGCGTCTGCCCGAGGCCTTGGCCATGGTGCAGAAGGCCGTGGCGGTGAACCCCCGTTCGGGCGCCATGCTCGACAGCCTGGGTTGGGCCCACTACCGCATGGGCGACTACAAGGCCGCCGTGGAGACGCTGGAGCGCGCGGTGGTGCTTGAGCCCGCCGATCCGGACGTGAACAACCACCTGGGCGACGCCTACTGGCGCGTCGGCCGCCGGACCGAGGCGCAGTTCCAGTGGACCCGTGTCCTGTCCCTGGAGCCCAGCGACGTGCTGCGGTCCGAGGTCGAGGCCAAGCTGAAGAACGGCCTGGGCGCCAAGGGGCCGGCCACGTCCCCCTCCGTCGCCGAACGCTAGGGGCGTCTCGTGAAACTGACTGACGGCAGGGCCGCCTTTGCTCCGGCCAAGGTGAACCTGTTCCTGCACGTGGGCGGACCCGACGCCGACGGCTATCACCCCGTCTGCAGCCTGATGGTCTTCGCCGACGTGGGCGACCGGGTGACGATCCAGCCGGCCGACGCCCTGGCGTTCGAGGTGACCGGGCCCTGCGCGCAGGGTGTGCCGACGGATGACTCCAATCTTGTCGTCCGCGCCGCCAATTCGGTGATCCGCCGCGCCGGTCGCCCGACGCCGCCGTTCCGCCTGATCCTGGAGAAGAACCTGCCGACCGCCGCCGGTCTGGGCGGCGGGTCCAGCGACGCCGGGGCGGCGTTCCGCCTGCTGCGCGAGGCCCTGGGGCTGACCCTGGCTGACGAGACGCTGGAGGCGCTGGCCTCCGAGCTGGGCGCGGACGGCGCGGTCTGCCTGTGGGCCCAGCCGGCCATCGGGGAGGGCAGGGGCGAGGTGCTGAGCGCCGCGCCGGTCCTGCCGCCGCTGCACGCCGTGCTGGTGAACCCGGGCGCGCCGTCGCCCACGGGGGCGGTCTACAAGGCCTATGACGCCGCCGTGTCGCCCTGGGGCGCCGACCGGCCGCCGCTGCCGGATGACTTCGAGAGCGTGGAGGAGGTCGCGGCCTTCCTGACCCTGACCCGCAACGATCTGGAGGCGCCGGCCGTGGCCCTGACCCCGATCATCGGCGAGGTGCTTGAGCTGCTTCGCGGCGAGCCTGAGGTCCTGCTGGCCCGCATGTCCGGATCGGGGGCGACCTGCTTCGCCCTGTGCGCCGGCGACATCGAGGCCGAAGGCCTGGCGGAGCGCATCCTGGCCATGCGCCCGGACTGGTGGGTCCGGGCCTGCCGTCTGGCCTGACATGACCCCTTAAAAGAGATGGGGCGCGGAGGTCCCCCGACCGCCGCGCCCCGGTTCCCCCAGGAACCTTTCTCCGTCGCTTACGAGTGGTAAGCGCGCTCGCCGTGCTCGGCGATGTCCAGGCCTTCCTCTTCGGTCTCAGGAGCGGCGCGCAGGCCGATCGTGAACTTGATCAGGAAGAAGACGATGGCGCTGGCGATGGCCGACCACACGATGGTGACGCCGACGCCCTTCAGCTGGGCGATCACCTGGGTGACCATGTCGTAGGTCGCCGCGTCGCAGGTCGAGATGTCGCCGTCCGCCGCGCAGCTCGTGTAGTCCACGACGCCGGCGCCGCCGAGGGCGGGGCTGACTAGGATGCCGGTGGCGATGGCGCCGACGATGCCGCCGACCCCGTGGATGCCGAAGGCGTCCAGGCTGTCGTCGTACTTCAGGGCGTTCTTCACGACCGAGCAGAAGATCACGCAGATCGGGCTGACGATCAGACCCAGGATCACCGCGCCCATCGGGCCGGCGAAACCGGCGGCCGGGGTGACGGCGACGAGACCGGCGACCACGCCCGAAGCCAGGCCGAGCGCGCTCGGCTTGCCGCGGGTGATCCACTCCGTGATGATCCAGGACAGACCCGCCGCGGCGGTGGCCACGAAGGTGTTGATCATCGCCAGGGCGGCGTAGCCGTTCGATTCCAGGTTGGAGCCGGCGTTGAAGCCGAACCAGCCCACCCACAGCAGGCCCGCGCCGACCAGGGTCAGGGTCAGGGAGTGCGGGGGCATCGGCTCCTTGCCGTAGCCGGTGCGCTTGCCGAGGATCATGGCGCCGACGAGGGCCGCGATGCCGGCGTTGATGTGGACGACGGTGCCGCCGGCGAAGTCGAGAGCGCCGAAGCTCCAGATCAGGCCCGCCTTGACCGCGGCGTCAGGCGCCGAGGCGATGGCGTCCGGACCAGGCCACCACCAGACCATGTGGGCCATCGGGTAGTAGGACAGGATCGGCCACAGGACCGCGAAGGCCACGATGGCCGCGAACTTCATGCGCTCGACCAGCGAACCGACCACCAGGGCGGCGGTGATGGCCGCGAAGGTCGACTGGAAGGACAGGAAGACCAGTTCCGGGATGACCACGCCGGTGGAGAAGGTCGCCACGTTGCTGGCGGGGGTCACGTCTTTCAGGAACAGGCGGCCGAAACCGCCGACGAAGGTGTCGAGCGAGCCGCCGTCGGTGAAGGCCAGGCTGTAGCCCCAGAACACCCAGGCGACGATGCCGATGGCGCTGACCACCGACACCTGCATCATGACCGACAGCATGTTCTTGGCGCGCACGAGGCCGCCGTAGAACAGCGCCAGACCCGGCAGGATCATCAGCAGAACCAGAACCGTGGAGACCAGCATCCACGCGGTGTCGCCCTTGTCAGGCACAGGCGCGGCGGCGTCTTGCGCCAGAGCCGGGAAGGCCGCCAAGGCCCCCGCGGCGGTCGCCGCGAGCGCTACGCCCGCCAGCGATTTGAATCCCAGTTTCATCGAGTTGAACCCCTTGTCCCCGTATTGTTTGTCAGAGCGCGGCGGCGCCGGTTTCACCGGTGCGGATGCGCACGGCGTTCTCGACGTTGAGGACGAAGATCTTCCCGTCCCCGATCTTGCCCGTGGCCGCGGCGGCCTTGATGGCCTCGACCGCCTTGCCGGCGGCGGCGTCGTCGACCACGGCCTCCAGCTTCACCTTCGGCACGAAGTTCACCTGGTACTCCGCGCCGCGATAGATTTCGGTCTGGCCCTTCTGGCGGCCGTAGCCCTTGACCTCGGACACGGTCAGGCCCTCGACGCCGGCGGTGACGAGCGCTTCGCGCACCTCGTCCAGCTTGAAGGGTTTTACGACCGCAATGATCAGTTTCATCCGCTTGCTCCCCGCACGATCCCGAAGGCCGCACGCCCCGTGAATGTCTGTTTCGTCGTTAGACGCCCGTCCGGCCCTCACCGAAGGCAGGCGACGGTCACGCTAGCGGCGGGGCGGAAGCGGCGCCTTCGGAAGGTAAGGATTTCGCAAGAAGCGCCATATTTGGGCCGCGAGATGATTGATTTGCGGGCAACTTGCTCAAGTGTTGAGCAAATGGCGTTCTCCGGGCGGGTTTGAGCTCCGGATAAACCTTCCCGACGGAATATCAGCCGCCCAGTGGACGGTCCGTGGAATCTGCCTCAAATGGCCTCCGAACTGGAGAGAACCATGAGCGCGGGCCTGTGGCCGAAGATCCTGCCGATCCTGCTTCTGGCGGTCTCGAACGTCTTCATGACCTTCGCCTGGTACGGGCACCTGAAGCACAAGGCCTCGGCCCTGGTGCTGGTCATTTTCACCAGCTGGATGATCGCCCTGCCGGAGTACATGCTGGCCGTTCCCGCCAACCGGATCGGTTCGGCCGTCTATACCGCGGGGCAGCTGAAAGCGATCCAGGAGGCGATCACCCTGATCGTCTTCGTGGTCTTCTCGGCGCTCTACTTGGGTGAACCTGTGAAGTGGACGACGCTCGTCGGCTTCGGATTCATCTTCATCGGTTCTCTGTTCATTTTCCTCAATCGCTGAGCTGGTCTGTCCAGCAACGGGCGGCGCCGTTGCTGGAACCGGACAAGCCGCTCGCGCGCTTCATCGACGGTGGGAAGCGGAGCCGCGCCCCGGCCTCGCCCTGATAAAAATCGATGAGGAAGACCATGAAGATCGTTCAGCTCATGACCGCCGCCGCCGCCACCGCCCTTCTGGCCGGCGCGGCTCACGCCCAAGGCATGGACTCGAGCCAGCCGGTGAATCCGACGCCGAACACGGCCACGTCGACGACCGACGGCGCGGTGCGCCAGTCGGGCATGACCAACACCATGGACCCGGCCATGGCCGCCCCGGCCTCGACCACGATGGCCCCGACCGGCACGCGCACGGACGTCGTCTCCACCAGCTCGCCCGAGCAGCAGGCGACCCTGAAGGCCGGCGACGCCAATGTGGTGTCCAACGGCCCGGTGGCCGACACGCCGGAAAACCGCGCCAAGTATGGCCAGCCGATGTCGCGCGCCGGCAAGCGCACCGATCCGGCCGGCAACTAAAACCCAGTCGCCCGACAGCCGACTTGGCTTGAAGGAGAGGTCGGCGGGCCCTATGGTCCGCCGACTTTTTTCTGGCCCTCTTTCGAGCCCTCATGTCCGCTGAAAAACCCAAGTCTTTTCAAGGTCTGATCCTCACCCTGCACGACTACTGGTCGAAGCAGGGCTGCGTGATCCTGCAGCCTCACGACATGGAGGTGGGCGCCGGCACCCTGCACCCGGCCACGGTCCTCCGCGCGCTCGGCCCCAAGCCGTGGAACGCGGCCTATGTCCAGCCCTCGCGCCGTCCCAGCGACGGCCGCTATGGCGACAACCCCAACCGCCTGCAGCACTACTATCAGTATCAGGTCATCCTGAAGCCGAACCCGGCCGACATGCAGGACCTGTATCTGGGCTCGCTGGAGGCCATCGGCCTCGACCTGCGCCTGCACGACATCCGCTTCGTCGAGGACGATTGGGAGAACCCCACCGTCGGCGCCTGGGGCCTGGGCTGGGAAGTCTGGTGCGACGGGATGGAGGTGTCGCAGTACACCTACTTCCAGCAGGTGGGCGGCCTGGACGTCAGCCCCGTGGCCGGCGAGCTGACCTATGGCCTGGAGCGCCTGGCCATGTACGTGTTCGGCGTCGACAACGTGTACGACCTGCCGTTCAACGACCCCTCCTCTCCTTTGGGGGGCGTGTCCTATGGCGACGTGTTCCTGGAGAACGAGCGCCAGCACTCGCAGGCCAATTTCCACGGCCATGACGTCGCCACCCTGAAGCGCCAGTTCGAGGACATGGAGCGCGAAGTGCCGCTCATGCTCGAGCGCGAGTATCAGGGCCGGGCGCTGGTCCTGCCCGCGTACGACATGGTCCTCAAGGCCAGCCACCTCTTCAACCTGATGAACGCCCGCGGCGCGATCGCCGTCGCCGAGCGCGCCAGCTATATCGGCCGCATCCGCGACCTTTGTAAGATGTGCGCCCAGAAGTGGGTCGAGCAGCAGGAAGCCGCGTAAGACCATGCCCCAACTGCTTCTCGAACTTTTCTCCGAAGAAATCCCGGCCCGCATGCAGGCCCAGGCCGCCAAGGACCTGGAGCGCATGGCGCGCGAACGCCTGGCCGCCGCCGGTTTCCTGCCCGAGGGCCTGACCGCCATCGCCGGTCCGCGCCGCCTGACCCTGGTGGCCGAAGGCCTGCCCATCGCCCAGCCGGAGCGCCATGAAGAACTGAAGGGCCCCAAGGTCGGCGCCCCGCCGCAGGCCATGGAAGGCTTTCTGCGCAAGGCGGGCCTGACCCAGGACCAGCTGACCGAGCGTGACGGCGTCTATTACGCCCACATCCACAAGGCCGGCCGCCAGACCACCGAGATCGTCGCCGAGATGGTCGAGGAGATCGTCCGCGGCTTCCCGTGGCCGAAGTCGATGACCTGGGGCTATGGCAAGCTGCGCTGGGTCCGCCCGCTGAAGCGCATCCTGTGCGTCTTCGACCGCGAGATCGTGCCGTTCAGCATCGACGGCATCGAAAGCAGCGACCTGTCGGAAGGCCACCGCTTCATGGGCTCGGGCGAGCGCGTGTTCCGCGCCCGCGACTTCGACGAATACCGCCAGGGCCTGCTGGCCCACCACGCCGTGCTGGACCCGGAAGAGCGCAAGTCGCGCATCCTGGAAGGCGCCAAGACCCTGTGCTTCGCCCGCAATCTGGAGCTGGTCGAGGACCAGGGCCTGCTGGAGGAGGTCGCCGGCCTGGCCGAATGGCCGACCCCGATCCTGGGCGACATGGACCCCGCCTTCCTGGCCCTGCCGCCGGAGGTGATCCGCACCTCCATGCGCACGCACCAGAAGTACTTCGCGGTCCGCGACCCGGCCACGGGCAAGCTGGCCCCGCACTTCCTGGTGGTGGCCAACATCCAGGCGCCCGACGGCGGCGCCGAGATCGCCCGCGGCAACGCCAAGGTGCTGTCGTCGCGTCTGTCCGACGCCCGGTTCTTCTGGGACGAGGACGTGAAGGTCGGCTTCGACGCCTGGCTGAAGAAGCTGGACGGCGTCACCTTCCACGCCAAGCTGGGCGCCATGGCCGAACGGGTGGAGCGCATCGTCGCCCTGGCCCGCGAGATCGCGCCCCTGGTCGGCGCCGATGTCGAAAAGACCGCGCAGGCCGCGCGCCTGGCCAAGGCCGATCTGACCTCGGAAATGGTCGGGGAGTTCCCCGAACTGCAGGGGATCATGGGCGGCTACTACGCCCGCGAATTCAAGCTGGACGGCGAGATCGCCGACGCCGTGCGCGATCACTACAAGCCGCAGGGCCCGGGCGACTCCGTGCCGACCGCGCCGGTCAGCATCGCCGTGGCCCTGGCCGACAAGCTGGACACCCTGGTCGGCTTCTTCGCCATCGACGAGAAGCCTACGGGTTCGAAGGACCCCTTCGCTTTGCGCCGCGCGGCGCTGGGCGTGATCCGGATCATCACTGAGAACGGCCTGCGCCTGCCGCTCAGCGGCTTCGCGACCAAGACGCCGGACCTCGTCGCCTTCTTCGCCGACCGCCTGAAGGTCGCCCTGCGCGACCAGGGCAAGCGTCACGATCTGGTCGACGCCGTGTTCGCGCTAGGCGACGACGACCTCGTGCGGATCGTTTCGCGCGTCGAGGCGTTGGACGCCTTCCTGAAGACGGACGATGGGGCGAACCTGCTGGCGGGCTACAAGCGCGCGGCCAACATCCTGAAGGCCGAAGAGAAGAAGGGCGCGCTGCCGCAGGGCGACGCGACGTCCCTGGCCGGGGCCCCCGCCGAGGAATCGGCGCTGCTGGCCGCGGTCGAACGCGCACGTCCTGTTGTGGATTCGGCCCTGTCCTCGGAAGATTTCGCCGCGGCGATGCAGGCACTCGCCCAACTTCGTGCGCCGGTGGACGCCTTCTTCGAGAAGGTGCTAGTTAACGACACGGATGTTGCAGTGCGGGATAACCGTTTGCGGCTTCTGTCCCAGGTCAAGACGACCACTGAAAAGGTCGCGGACTTTTCACTTATCGCAGGGTGAGCTTTCAATATGCCGGTCGAGACGATGACCAAGACGCGCTGGGTTTATTCCTTCGGGGGAGGCGGCGCTGACGGCGACGCCTCGATGAAGAACCTGCTGGGGGGCAAAGGCGCCAACCTGGCGGAGATGTCTTCGCTGGGCCTGCCGGTCCCTCCGGGCTTCACTGTCACGACCGAGGCGTGCGTCCACTACTACGCCAACGGCCGCCAGTACCCGGCCGAGCTGGCCGAACAGGTGGCCGCCGGCCTGGCGACCGTCGAGAAGCTGACCGGCAAGACCTTCGGCGACCCGGCCAACCCGCTGCTGGTGTCGGTGCGCTCCGGCGCCCGCGCCTCCATGCCGGGCATGATGGACACGGTCCTCAACCTCGGCCTCAATGACGAGACCGTGGCCGGTCTGGCCGCGCTGTCGGGCGACGAACGCTTCGCCTATGACAGCTACCGCCGCTTCATCCAGATGTTCTCGAACGTGGTGCTCGGCCTCGACCACCACTCGTTCGAGGAGATCCTGGACGACCACAAGGACCGCCTGGGCGTCACGGTCGACACCGACCTGACCGCCGAGGACTGGCGCGAGGTGGTCAAGGACTACAAGGCCGTCGTCGCTCGCGAGCACGGCAAGCCGTTCCCGCAGGACCCGCAAGCCCAGCTCTGGGGCGCCGTCGGCGCCGTCTTCGCCAGCTGGATGAACGACCGGGCCAAGTTCTATCGCCGCATGCACGACATCCCGGAAAGCTGGGGCACGGCGGTCAACATCCAGTCCATGGTGTTCGGCAACATGGGCCAGACGTCCGCCACGGGCGTCGCCTTCACCCGCAACCCGTCCACCGGCGAAGCGCGCCTGTACGGCGAATTCCTGATCAACGCCCAGGGCGAGGACGTGGTGGCGGGCATCCGCACGCCGCAATCCCTGACGAAAGTCGCCCGCGAAGAGATGGGCGACGTCGCCCCCTCGATGGAAGAGGCGATGCCGGAGGTGTTCGGCCAGTTCAAGACCGTGGTCGAGACGCTGGAGCGTCACTACCGCGACATGCAGGACATCGAGTTCACGGTGGAGCAGGGCGTGCTCTACATGCTCCAGACCCGCAACGGCAAACGCACCGCCAAGGCGGCGCTGAAGATCGCCGTGGACATGGCGGGCGAGGGCGTCATCAGCCAGGACGAAGCCGTCCTGCGGGTTGAGCCGGCGTCCCTGGACCAGCTTCTGCACCCGACCATCGACCCCACCGCCCAGCGCGACGTGGCGGCCGCCGGCCTGCCGGCCTCGCCCGGCGCGGCCACCGGCAAGATCGTGTTCGACGCCGACGAGGCCGAACGCCTGGGCCATATGGGCGAGGCGGTCATCCTGGTCCGCGAGGAAACCAGCCCCGAAGACATCCACGGCATGCACGCGGCCAAGGGCATCATCACCGCCCGCGGCGGCATGACCAGCCACGCCGCCGTGGTGGCGCGCGGCATGGGCCGTCCCTGCGTTTCGGGCGCGGGCGAGATCTCGATCTTCGAGCACCAGGGCTTGTTCCGCGTCCGCGGCCGTGAATTCCGCGCGGGCGACATCATCACCGTCGACGGCTCCAAGGGCGAAGTCCTGGCCGGCGCCGTGAAGATGATCGAGCCGGAGCTGACCGGCGACTTCGCCACCCTGATGGAGTGGGCCGACAAGGCCCGCCGCCTGAAGGTGCGCGCCAACGCCGAGACGCCGCTGGACGCCAAGACCGCCCGTCAGTTCGGCGCCGAGGGCATCGGCCTTTGCCGCACCGAGCACATGTTCTTCGACGAGGACCGCATCGCCGCCGTGCGCGAGATGATCCTGGCCGACGACGAGCGCGGGCGCCGCACGGCCCTGGCCAAGATCATGCCGATGCAGAAGGGCGACTTCGTCCAGCTGTTCACGATCATGGAAGGCCTGCCGGTGACGGTGCGCCTGCTGGATCCGCCGCTGCACGAGTTCCTGCCGCACACCGAAGGCGATGTGGAAGCCGTGGCCACCGCCACCGGCCTGGACGCCGCCAAGCTGATGCGCCGCGCCAAGGAGCTGCACGAGACCAACCCCATGCTCGGCCACCGCGGCTGCCGCCTGGGGGTCTCGTACCCCGAGATCTACGAGATGCAGGTCCGCGCCATCATCGAGGCCGCCTGCCAGATCGCCAAGTCCGGCAAGGCCGCTCCGGTGCCCGAGATCATGCACCCGCTGGTCGCCAAGGGTGAGGAGATGAAGTTCCTGCGCGAGCTGACGGACCGCGTCGCCAGGGAAGTCATCGCCGAGCAGGGCGTCGAGCTGGAATACATGGTCGGCACCATGGTCGAACTGCCGCGCGCCGCCCTGCGGGCCGGCGACCTGGCCGAGAACGCCGAGTTCTTCAGCTTCGGCACCAACGACCTGACCCAGACGACGTTCGGCATCAGCCGCGACGACGCCGGCAAGTTCCTGAACGCCTATATCGACAAGGGCATCTTCGAGAAGGACCCCTTCGTGTCCCTCGACCAGGAAGGCGTGGGCGACCTGATCCGTCTGGCCGCCGAACGCGGCCGGGCCCAGCGTCCGGACGTGAAGCTCGGCATCTGCGGCGAACACGGCGGCGACCCCGCCTCGATCACCTTCTGCGAGCAGGTCGGCCTGGACTACGTGTCCTGCTCCCCGTTCCGGGTGCCGATCGCCCGCTTGGCGGCGGCGCAGGCGGCGCTGTCGAAGTAAGGTTCAAGGGCTCGCCGAAAGGCGGGCCCTTTTCTTTTCAGCCCTGCGTCCTTCGAGACGCGTCGTTCCGACGCTCCTCAGGATGACGGGCGTGATTTGCTGAGTTCGCCATGCTGAGCGGTCGCGTAGCGGCCAGTCGAAGCGCGTACTTCACTTCCGCTTCGCCGTCACCAGCACCGGCAAATCCCCCAAGGCCGGGTTGATGAAGTCCAGCCGCGTGCGGCCGTCTTCCGTCTCGCTGACCACCACGGGGGCGGCGGAATTGGTCAGGGTCCAGCCGGCGGGCAGGACCACGGCGTTGGCCGGGCGGCCCAGGGCGCGGTCGAAGACCAGTTCGTCGCCGACCAGCTTGTAGCGGCCGGGATCGGTGTAGGTCTCCGTCATCCGCAGGCGCACGGACTCCCCAGACTTCACCGGCGGGAAGCTGAACAGGACCACCTCGCTGTCCGCCGTCACCTCGCGCAGGCCGGGGTCCTTGATTCCGGCGGCGGTGATGGCGGCGCCTTTCAGGTGCTGGGCCTTCAGCGTCTCGCCGGTGTCCATGTTGCGGGCCACAGGATCGGAGGCCGTGCTGCCGGGACGCACCACGTTCACGTACTGGCCCACGCCAGGCTGGTCCTCGGTGTAGTCGTGATGGAGCCGGAAGCTGTTCGTCTCTGGCGCGTTCAGGAAATAGACGATGTCCCGTGTCTGGCGCGCGCGCTCGGACACCTTGGCCGCCGCGCCGTTCGCCGTCGGCGTCAGCTTGCCCGGACGCGCGCGCAGCTTCAGCGGCGCCTGGGCCGAGGTGTTGTTGATGAAGCTGATCCGCAGGCGGCCGTCCGCCTCCTGCGCCACCTGGGACGGGTAATTCGACGACACCAGCTGATAACCGGCCGGCAACACCACAGCGTTGCGCTTCACGCCCAGCGGACGGTCGAAGACGATGTCCTGGCCGTCCTGGAAGTAGGACTTGGCGTCCTCATAGGTCTTGTCGATGCGCACCCGGCCCTGGCCGCCGTCGGCCGGCACCGGGCGGGCGAGGGTGACGCGGATGTAGTCGCTGTCGAGGCTCGCTTCCGGCAGGCCGGTGGTGCGGGCGGTGGCGCCGTCCACCACCTTGAATTCCAGCGGCTTGCCCGTGGCCATGTCGACCACGCTTTCGTCCGTGGCGATGCTGCCCTTGCGGATGGGGTTGAAATAGGCCGTCGCGCCCGGACGGGCGGCGGTCACGTCATAGATGATGCGGAACTTGCCCGACCCCGGGGCCAGCAGTTCGTAGCGGGTGTAAGCGTTGATCTCCTGCGGCGCGGCGAAGGCCGGGGCGGCGATGCAGACGACGATTGCGGCGATGGGGGAGGCGAAGCGGATCACTTGGCGGCGCCTTCACGCTGGAACACGCGCTTGCCGCCCACCCAGGTCTCCTGGACCTTGATCTTCCACAGGTCCTTGGGCTGGATCTTGTACGGGTCGGCGTCGAGGATCAGGAAATCGGCCCATTCGCCCTGGGACAGGCTGCCGAACTTGCCTTCGCCGAACTCGGCATAGGCCGCGCCGGTGGTGAAGGCGGCCAGCGCCTCGTCCAGGGTCAGGGCCTCGCCCGGATACCAGCCGCCCAGGGGCTGGTCGTTGTGGTCCTGGCGGGTGACGGCGGCATGGATGCCGAAGAAGGGGTTCGGCGCCTCAACCGGGAAATCGGAGCCGCCGGCGAACTTCGCCCCGCTGTCCAGCACGCTGCGCCAGGCATAGGCGCCCTTCATCCGCGCCTTGCCCAGGCGGTCCTCGGCCATGTTCTTGTCGGAGGTGGCGTGGGTCGGCTGCATGGAGGCGATCACCTCCAGCTTGGCGAAGCGGGGCAGATCCACGGGATCGACCACCTGGGCGTGCTCGATGCGGTGGCGCAGGCCCTTGGGCGTGGAGCCCTTCACACTCTCGAAGGCATCCAGCACCTCGGCGTTGGCGCCGTCGCCGATGGCGTGGACGTTGACCTGATAGCCGCGCGAGGCGGCGCTGCGGACCATGCCGTTCAGCTTGTCTTGCGGCAGGAACTGCAGGCCGATGTTCTTGGGATCGTCGCTGTAGGGCGCCTTCAGGAAAGCCCCGCGCGAGCCGAGCGCCCCGTCCGAATAGAGCTTCACCGACTTCAGGGCCAGACGGTCGTCATGGGTCCAGTCGATGGGCCCCTTGGGCGAGATCGCCTCCAGGGACTCCATGCCGCCGGCCATGGCGTAGATGCGGGCGGTCAGCCGGCCTTCCTTGCCGAACCGGTCATAGATCGCCCAGGTCTTGGGATCGGCGCCGGCGTCGCCCACGCCGGTCAGGCCGACCTCGGCCATGATCTTCAGGGCGGCGGCGAGGGCGGCTTCGGCGTCGGCGGCGGTGGGGGCGGGGACCTTGGCGTCCACCACGTCCTGGGCCGAGTCCACCAGCACCCCGGCGGGGGAGCCGTCCGCCTTGCGCTCGATGCGGCCGCCCGTCGGGTCCTTGGAGGCGGCGGTGACGCCGGCGATCTCCAGCGCCTTGCTGTTGGCCCAGCCCGCATGGCCGTCCACGCGGCCCAGCCAGACGGGACGGTCGCTGACCACGGCGTCGATCTCGGCGGCGGTGGGGAAGCGTCCGAGTTTCCAGATCTCCTGGTTCCAGCCGCGGCCGATGATCCACGGCTTGTCCGGATTGGCGGCGGCGTAGGCCTTCAGCCGCTGCAGGGCCTCATCCAGCGATTTCGTGCCGTTCAGGTCCAGCGCCAGGGCTTGAAAACCCAGGCCCATGACGTGGCCGTGGGCGTCGATCAGGCCGGGGATCACCGTCTTGCCGCCGGCGTCCACCATCACGTCGTCCGGCCCCCAGGCGATGCGGGGAACGGCCTGGGTCACCCAGGCGATCTTGCCGTCCTTACCGATGCGCATGGTGCGGAAGGGGACCGGCTTGCCGTCCTTGCCCAGGGCGTAACCGTTGGCGTTCATCACCCAGGTGTCGGCCTTGGCCGCCGTAGCGGCGGCGAGCAGCGCGGCCCCCGCCAGGAAGATCGCCTTCAGCTTCATCATCGCTCCCGCATCCTGAATCTTGCGCCTGAACCATAGCTTCGGCGGGGCCGGTGACAACCGGCGCGGATCATGTCCAACTCAAGGTCAAGCTTGGAGTCCAGTACAGCCGTGTCGAGTTTCGACCCCGCCGCCGCGACCGCCGCCTATCTGGCCCAACTTCCGCCCGCCGCGCACGAAAAGGCGCAGGCCTACACCCAGGGCGGCCACTGGCTGATCCTGTGGGGCGCGCTGGTCTCGATCCTGGCGGCGTGGATCATCCTGCGTCTGGGCGTGTCGCGCCGGGCCGCGGCGGCCGTGCAGCGTCGTCGCCCGAGGCCGTGGCTCGCGGCCTTCCTGGCGGCGGCGGCCTTCTTTGCCGTCAGTTGGGTGATCGAGCTGCCGTGGGCCGCCTATTCCGGCTGGTGGCGCGAGACGCAGTACGGTCTGACGAGCCAGCCTGTCGCGGGCTGGATGACCGAGCATCTGATCGGCGGCGTCATGGGCGTGGTGGTGGTCAGCCTGCTGATCATGCTGATCTACTTCCTGATCCGCCGCGCGCCGCGCCTGTGGCCGGTGTGGACGGGCTTGGTGGTCAGCGCGTTCGGCCTGTTCATGCTGTTCCTGGCTCCGCTGTTCATCGAGCCGATCTTCAACAAGTACGAGCCGGCCCCGCCCGGGCCAGTGCGCGACATGGTGGTCGCCATGGGCCGGCAGGTGGGCGTGCCGACGGACAAGATCCTGGTCTACAACGGCTCCAAGCAGTCGAACCGCTACACCGCCAACGTCTCGGGCTTCCTGGGCACCTCCCGTATCGCCATGAGCGACGTGATGTTCAAGAAGGACGCCGACCTGGCCGAGGTGCGCGGCGTCGTGGGCCACGAGATGGGCCACTACAAGCGCGGCCACCTGTTCGAGCTGATCGCCTTCTTCGGCTTTGGGACCATGATCATGGGCTTCATCGCCCAGGCCCTGTTCCCGGTGGCCGCGCGGCTGCTGGGCGGCTGGGGCGTGACGGGGATCGCCGATCCGGCGGGCCTGCCCATTCTGATGATCCTGGTGACGATCATCGGCGTGCTCGCCACGCCAGCCATCAACACCATGGTCCGCTTCCCGGAATCAGACGCCGACCGCTACTCCCTGGAGAACTTCAACGAGCCGGACGGGCTGGCGCGGGCCTTGGTGAAGACCATCGACTATCGCGCGGCCACGCCCAGCAAGCTGGAGGAGGTCCTGTTCTACGATCACCCCGCCGTCAGCGTGCGCATCCGTCGCGCCATGGACTGGAAGGCGGCCCACCTGGGCGAGCCGCCGCGTCCGTAGGCACTACCGCTTCCGGACAAACACCGTCCCCGCCGAATAGCCGGCGCCGAAGCTGCAGATCAGGCCTTCGTCGCCCGACTTGAACCCGTCGTGGTGCAGGTGGAAGGCGATGATCGAGCCGGCCGACGAGGTGTTGGCGTACTCGTCCAGGATGATGACGTTCTCGCCCGGCGCCGGATCGCGGCCCAGCACCTTGCGCCCGATCATCTCGTTCATGTTGATGTTGGCCTGGTGAAGCCACATGCGCTTCAGGCCGTGCGGATCGACGCCGATGTTGTTGGCGTGCTCGACGATCATCTCGCTGACCATGGGCACCACCTCGCGGAAGACCTTGCGGCCTTCCTGCACGAACAGCTTGTCCTTCTGACCAATGCCTTCCGGCGCGGCGTTGTTGAGGAAGCCGAAGTTGTTGCGGATGTTGTTGGAGAACTGGGTCTTCAACCGCGTCCCGAGGATGTCCCATCCCTTGCCCTCGGGGACGTCCTCCGCCCGCTCCACGATCACCGCCGTGGCCACGTCGCCGAAGATGAAGTGGCTGTCGCGGTCCTTGAAGTTCAGGTGGGCGGAGCAGATCTCCGGGTTCACCATCAGCACCGCCTTGGCCGAGCCGGTGGCGATGAAATCCGCCGCCGTCTTGATGCCGAAGGTGGCCGACGAGCACGCCACGTTCATGTCGAAGGCGAAGCCGTCGATGCCCAGGGCCTGCTGCACCTCGATGGCCATGGCCGGATAGGCGCGCTGCATGTTCGAGGCGGCGCACAGCACGGCGCCGATCTCGCTGACCGGCTTGCCCCAGGCGGCGATGGCGTTCTTGGCCGCCTCGACCGCGATCTCGGCCAGGACGGAGATTTCCTCGTTCGGGCGCTCGGGGATGATCGGGCGCATGATCTCGGGATCGACGACGCCCGTCTTGTTCATGACGAAGCGCGACTTGATGCCCGAGGCCTTCTCGATGAACTCGGGAGAAGAGGGGCTCAGCGCCTGGACCTCGCCGGCCTCGATGGCGGCGGCATTGGCGGTGTTGAAGCGCTCGACGAAGGTGTTGAAGGCGTCGACCAGTTCGGTGTTCGAGACGCTGTGCGGCGGGGTGAACAGCCCCGTGGCGGCGATGACGGCTTGATGCACGAAAGACTTCCCGACGCCGCGCGCAGGCGCGGCTCACATTGGTTTTATGGCCCGATCAATAGCACGCCGGATAGCGCCGTCACGTGTCTGGATGTGGCCCGGATATGGCCGCGACGCCCCAATTAAGGCCGCAACCGCCCTTGGCAGGTCGCGTTTGGCTGCGAACCAGGGGCGTCCCGCGAGGGACGAACTGGGGTGCTGTTCGAGTAGAGTGAGTACAATAAAAATGAAGTCTCTCATGATCGCGGCTAGCGCCGCTGCTTTCGCCGCCGCCATCGTTCCGGCCGCTGCTTCGGCCCAGGCCATGGGCGGGACCACCATCTACGGCACGGCCGGCGTCGCCAGGTCGGGCGTAGACGGCGCCGACCTCGGCTCGGTGCAGGGCCGCATCGGCGCCCGCTTCGGCCAGTATTTCGGTGTCGAGGGTGAAGCCGCCACCGGCGTCGACAAGGACCACAGCTACGTGGGCGGCGTGCGCGTGAAGCGCGACATCGACCACCAGATCGCCGGCTATGCGGTGGGCTATGTGCCGATTCAGCCGAACCTCGACCTGTTCGCCCGCGTCGGTTACGGCAACACGCAGATCAAGAGCTCCGTGGCCGGCATTGAGAGCGAGGCCGACGGCGATTCCTGGAACTACGGCGCGGGCGCCCAGTACTTCTTCGACGAGAAGAACGGCGTGCGCGTGGACTACACCCGCCACGACTTCAAGAACGACGGCGGCAAGGCCGACGTCGCCTCCGTGGCCTACGTCCGCAAGTTCTAAACCCGATCCGGCCGCCCCTTCCCGTTCGCGGGGAGGGGCGAGCCCTCCATCGAACTTGACGCTGCCGTCACCGTGACCGAGGCTCCCCGTTCAAGGGGAGGAAAGCGTCGCGTGAACAAGGCGCTGCTCATACAGCTTTTGACGTCAGCCGGCATGGTCGCCGGCATGGTCGCTGTCGCCTGGTGGGCGAAGATCGCGCGGCCCACGCCGCCGCTGGACGAGACCGCCGTCCGGACGCTGCTGGCCGACGACTTTCCCGACATCGAACCCGATCAGGTCTGGATCGCAGACCAGGGCCGCGGCGCCGTGGCGCGCGCCGGCGACAAGGCCCTGGTCCTGTTCCGCCTGGGCGACGGCTATGTGGCCCGCCTGGCGCCCTGGCGCGATGACTTCATCGGCGCGACCCCGTGGCCGCCCAAAGGGATGCGGGCATGAAGCCGGACATCGACCCCGTCACCCTGGCGGTGCCGTTCTTCGTCCTCGCCGTGGTGCTGGAGATCATCCTGGCGCGGTTCGGCAAGGCCAAGGCGGTCTATGAGCCGAAGGACGCCGCCACATCCCTGCTCATGGGTTTCGGCAGCAGCATCGCCGGCCTGTTCACCGGCGGCCTGATCTTCGCGACCAGCCTGTGGGTCTATCAGCACCGGCTGTTCGACATCCCGATGACCGCCATCTGGGCCTGGGTGGTGATCTTCTTCGCCGAGGACCTGACCTACTACTGGTTCCACCGCCTGTCGCACGAGCGCCGGTTCTGGTGGGCCAGCCACGTGAACCACCACTCCTCGCAGCACTACAACCTGACCACCGCCCTGCGGCAGACCTGGACCGGCGGCGTGGCGGGCACCTGGCTGCTGTGGCTGCCGCTCAGCTTCATCGGTTTCCCGCCGGCCATGGTGGCGATCCAGAAGGGCATCAGCCTCGTCTATCAGTTCTGGATCCATACCGAGGCGGTGAAGCGCATGCCGCGCTGGTTCGAGGCGGTGTTCAACACCCCGTCGCATCACCGGGTCCACCACGCCCGTAACCCACGCTACCTCGACGCCAACTACGCCGGCATCCTGATCATCTGGGATCGCCTGTTCGGCACCTTCACGCCCGAGACGGACGAAGAGCCGCCGCGCTACGGCCTGGTGCGCAACCTCGGCGGCTTCAACCTGCTGCACGTGGCGTTCCACGAATGGATCGGCATCGGCAAGGACCTGCTGAAATCCCGCTCCCCGCGTGAAGTGGTCGGCTACCTGTTCGGCCCGCCGGGCTGGAGCCCTGACGGATCGCGCGACACCTCGGCCAGCCTCAAGGCCAAGTGGCGGGCGCGGACGGGGCGGGACGGTTAGGCCCCAAGCGGCTTCATCAGGCGCGCCGCGCCTGAAACGCGGATGCTGGCGCCTTTCTCCGGCGTGATCTGGGCGAACAGGCGGGATTTCGCGCCCATGTCCTCGCCCTGGATGATCTCGATCGACCCGCCGTGCGGCCAGTCCAGGTCGCGCAGATAGCCGGAGAAGGCCGCCGCCGCCGCGCCGGTTGCGGGGTCCTCGTACACGCCGCCAGCCGCGAAGGGGTTGCGGGCGTGGAACAGGCGCTCGGTCTCGGCGTGGACCAGGCTGATGGTCACCCAGCCATGCTCCCGCATCAGCACCTGGCCCGCCGCCAGATCGTACTTCATGGCGGAAAGCGCCGCGCGGTCGGCCAGGGCCAGCAGCAGGTGCGCGGCGCCGCCATTGACCTGAGCAGGCGGGATGCGCGGATCGAGGTCGGCGGCCGTATAGCCGAACAGCGCCAGCGCCGCCTGGACCTGATCGGCCGTGGCCGGCGCGCTGCGGGTCGTCGGGGACTGCAAGGCGGCGGTCAGGCGGTCTCCGTCCCGGCGGCCTTCCACCGAGATCGCGGTTTCGTTCAACTGAAGCGGATAGACGCCGTCCCCATGGTTCAGGGCGAGCACCGCGCCCAGGGCGATGGTGGCGTGACCGCAGAACGGCACCTCCATCTCCGGCGCGAAATAGCGGGTGCGCCAGACCTCGCCTTCGCGGGCGGAGAAGGCGGTCTCCGAATAGCCGACCTCTGCGGCGACAGCCTGCATCTCTTCGGCGGACGGCAGGGTGTCGCACAGGACGACACCGGCCGGATTGCCTCCGGCGTCACCATCGGAAAAGGCGGCGACATTGGCGACATTCATGGCAAGGCTCCAGCTGACAGGGCGCTTCGCCTACCAGCGTTATGGTCGCGGTTGAAGTCAGATGCGATGAACGCGCTGATAGCGAAGCTACAGCAGGGGCAGCGACAGGCCGAAGGCCGGGCGGGCGGCCAGGGCTTCGCGGCGGAAACGGAACAGCTCGGCGGGGCGCCCGCCGGTCTCCACGTCCAGCCGGCCCAAGCCTTCCACCAGATCCGTGCGCTCGACCACGCGGCGGAAGTTCTGCTTGTGCAGGGCGACGCCGGCGATGGCCTCCACCGTGCGCTGCAGGGCGCTGAGGGTGAATTCCGTCGGCATCAGTTCGAAGACGACCGGGCGATACTTCAGCTTGCCGCGCAGACGGCCCAGGCCTGTGGCCAGGATGCGGCGGTGGTCGGAGATCATCGGCTCGCCGAAGGCCGGCGACAGGGCGGCGGGCTCGGCGGCGGGGCGTCCCTGGTCGCGAGCCAGGTCGCGGGCGGCTTCCGGGGCCAGGCCGGCCTCGTACAGCAGCTCGTAGCGCTCCAGCACGCGCTCCTCGTTCCATGGGGCGCCGTCCAGGGCGAAGTGGATGCGGATGCGCGACAGCCGGCTTTCATCCTGTCCGGCCCAGGCGCGCAAGGCGGGGGCCAGGGCGTCGTCGATGGCTGCGGGCCGCCCCTCGCGCCAGTCCTCCCAGGGGAAGAAGCGCGACCAGGGGGCCCAGGCCGTGTCCGCCTTGGCGCCGGCGGCCGAGGGCGTGAGCGCCAGATAGCCGACCGAGACCACGCGCGCCGCGCCGGCCCCGACCTCGGCCCGGGGAGCGTCGCGGCCCTTGTCGCCGAAGGTGTAGAGCTGCTCCACATAGCCGAGCTCGAAGCCCGTCTGCTCGGTCACGAAGTCCCGCAGGGCCAGTTCGAAGGTGCGGTCGATCTGCGGATTGAACGGGCCGAACGGCAGGCCCGCCAGGGTCGAGGTGCGGTCCGTCACCGCGTCGTGTGGCCGGACGGTCAGGACAACCGCCTCGCCGTCGCGGATGGCGACCGTGACGGCCGACAGTCCGATGACGACGGAGGGAGACTCGACCGGGGTGCTCATTCGGTCTCGTGCGCGGCGGCGACAGGTTCGAACCCGGCGGCCTCGGACAGGACGTGGAAGCGGTGGACGTAGCGTTCCTGCGCCTCGCGGGCGGGCTGCGGGTCGATCACCAGATTATACCCGGCCGGCGGCGCGCCGAAGAAGCCCAGGGACTCCTCCACCGAAAAGCCCGCCAGTTGCGTCGCCTCGAAGAAGGCGCAGGCGCGGTCGGCCTGCTTGATCAGCTTCTTGATCTCAACCGGGACCTTCGGCGGCAGGCCGAAGCGGATGTGGATCGCGTCCTCCAGCTTCGCCTCGAAAGCCTTGTAGCTCACGCCCAAGGCCGCCTTAAAAGGCGAGATCATGTCGCCGATCACGTACTCCGACGCGTCGTGCAACAGGGCGGCCAGGCGCCACTTGGGCTCCAGGTCCGGTCGGATGTGGACGGCGATCTCTTCGACCACCACGGAGTGCTGGGCCACCGAGAAGCCATGCTCGCCGATCGTCTGGCCGTTCCAGCGGGCCACGCGCGCCAGGCCGTGGGCGATGTCCTCGATCTCGATGTCCATGGGCGAGGGATCGAGCAGGTCCAGGCGCCGGCCGGACAGCATCCGCTGCCAGGCCCGGGGTGGCGCTTTCGTTCTTTGCAGCCCTTTCGCCACTTGATCGTTCCCATAGTGAAGGCTGTTGGCTTGGCCCATCGCTTGACGAAGATCAACGACGCGCCGGCTGTCGCCCACAACAAATGCCTCGAAGAGGAGAATGGATCATGAGCTGGGCGAGGATCATGGCGCCGCTGGCTGGCGGCAAGGGTGATGATGCGGTTCTGGCCGTCGCCGCCGCGGTGGCGGCTCCCTTCGAGGCGGAAGTGGCGGCTGTGCATACGCCCGCCGACGTGGCCGACCTGATGCCCTGGATGGGCGAGGGATTCATGGGCGGGGTTCAGATCACCGCCATCGAGAGCCTGAAGGAAGCCACCGCCACGGGCGAGCGCGCCGCCCGAACGGCCTTTGACGCCTGCACCGCCAAGACCAAGCGCTTCATCTCGCTGGAAAGCCCGGTCTGGGCGGGCCTGTCCATGCAGGGGCGCCTGTCGGACGTGGTGGTGTTCGATGACGCCGCCGCGCGGGGGCGCGGGCCCCTGGCCGAGGCGTTCCAGCAGATCGTCGCCGACGAGCAGCGCCCGACCATCGTCGCGCGCCCGAACTTCACCGCCACTGGCGTGGCTCTCGTAGCCTGGGACGGCGGCAAGGAAGCCAGCCGCGCCGCCCGCACGGCCTTGCCGCTGCTTCAGAAGGCGTCGCGCGTGGTGATTTTCAGCGCCCCGACGGCGACCTCGCGCAAGTTTGATCCGGCGGAGCTTCAGGCCTTCTACGCCGTGCGCGGCGTGGTGGCGGAGGTCCAGACGGGCGGGGAGGGGGGCGACGCCGCCTCCATTCTTCTCGATGCGGCCAGGCAGCTGGGCGCCAGCCTGATGGTGGCGGGCGCCTTCGGGCATCCGCGTCTGCAGGAATACATTTTCGGCGGCACGACCCGCTCCCTGTTGGGAGCCGAAGACGGTCCGTCGCTGTTCCTGTCTCACTAGTCTCCGCGCAGTCGCCGAATTCTCTCGGTTTCTGTCTCTCAATTCTCCACAAGAAGAAGGGAAGACCCATGACTCTTTCGCGCATCGTGATGCGGCTGGCCCGCAATCCTGGCACCGAATTCGCCGGCGGGGATGACCATCGCGGCTATGCACTGACAGCCCCGCTGACCAGCGACGGCATGTTGGACGAGGCAGCCTACGCCAAGGCGAAGGGCGACTGCACCGTCCGCCGCTTCGCCCCGGACGAGGACGCCGCTGACGGGCGTCTGGCTCGTAAGGGCAGCCGCTGGTTCTTCGACTATGACGGCGAGGATGATGGAGACGACGAACCGGTGCATCGCCTGGGCGAGCACCGCTTCGCGGTCGGTGAATATGTGACCGTGACCGACGAGGACGGCCGCCCGCTCACCTACAAGGTGGTGGACGTCCAGCCGGTCTGATCCGGCCTACTTCTCGTCGACGTTCATCCGCACCAGCTTCTTCATGCTGGAGAAGACCCCGTCCTTATCCTTGTTGTCGGTGTAGTCCCGGTCCTTGGCCTTGACCACGGCGACGACGAGGGGCCCGTTCGCCGGCCCGCGGGCCTCATAGCCGACCACATGCTGTTCCGGCGCATCGTCGCCGGCGGCCAGGATCAGGCTGGCGCGCACGGCGTTCTCGCCGAAGTGTTCGGCGCGGATCTCCGCCCCGTTCTCATTGGCGTTGATGTGAATGCCGGCGACGCGGACCTCGGCCGCGCCGCCGTCGCCGCCCTCGTCGTCATGGGCGGTGATGTGCAGGCCGGGCAGGTTGATCTCGGTGTGCTTGCCGCCCGGCGTGGGCTTGCGGACTTCGAACGGCACGATGGTGCGCAGATCGTTCTCGATGGGCGCCAGGGCGGCCTGTGCGCCTTCCGGACCCACGGGCAGGTGGCGGATGACCACCTCGGCGTCCTTCGCGGTGTAGGTGCAGGACTTGCCGTCCGGCGCAACGCTGACGCGGGTCAGCTCGCCCTGCTTGTCGGGGCATTCCAGACGCGCCTTCACGGTGGAGGCCTTGTCGTTCCAATGGTTGTTGCTGGGCTTCGGCGGCTTGCCGTCAGGACCGCAGGCGGCCAGGGCGAGCCCGGCGACGCACACGACTCCGGCCGTGAACAGGAACGAGCGTTTCATCGTTTCTTCCCCTCTCAAAACACGCCGCGAGGGTGCGGCGTGGCCGGGGGAGGGTCCAATGAAATTGCGGTAAGACTTGCCGGTGCAGCATTAAATCGCCGCAACGAAACTATGCGCCGGGGCGCCCCGAACCGCCTTCGCGACGGGCCAGGAAGGCCAGCCGCTCGAACAAATGGACGTCCTGCTCGTTCTTCAGCAGCGCGCCGTGCAGGGGCGGGATCAGCTTGGTCGGGTCTTTCTCCCGCAGGACAGCTTCGTCGATGTCCTCGACCAGCAGCAGCTTCAGCCAGTCCAGCAGCTCCGACGTGGAGGGCTTCTTCTTCAGGCCCGGCACCTTGCGCATGTCGTAGAAGATGCGCAGCGCCTCGCCGACCAGCTTGGCCTTGATGCCCGGGAAGTGGACGTCAACGATGGCCTGCATCGTCGCCTCGTCCGGGAAGCGGATGTAGTGGAAGAAGCAGCGGCGCAGGAAGGCGTCCGGCAGCTCCTTCTCGTTGTTGGAGGTGATGATCACCACGGGGCGGACAGCCGCCTTGATCGTCTCGCCCGTCTCATAGACGTAGAACTCCATGCGATCGAGCTCCTGCAGGAGGTCGTTCGGGAATTCGATATCCGCCTTGTCGATCTCGTCGATCAGCAGGACAGGGCGCGCCGGGGCCTCGAACGCCTCCCAGAGCTTGCCCTTCTTGATGTAGTTCTTGACGTCCTTGACCCGCTCCTCGCCCAGCTGGCTGTCGCGCAGGCGGGTGACGGCATCATATTCGTAGAGGCCTTGCTGGGCCTTGGTGGTCGATTTGATGTGCCAGGTCAGCAGCGGGGCGCCCATGGCCTTGGCCACTTCGTAGGCAAGGACGGTCTTGCCGGTGCCGGGCTCGCCCTTGATCAGCAGCGGCCGCTCAAGTGCGATTGCGGCGTTGACGGCGACCTTCAGGTCCTCGGTGGCGACGTAATCCTGAGTGCCTTCGAAACGGCCCATGCGATCGATCCAAACAAGTGTTCAACAGATCGCAAACTAAAGGGCGGCGCGGGACATTCAAGTCCCACGCCGCCCTGATCAGGCTTCAGCGTGGATCTAGTCGGCGCCGGGATTGATCGAGACCGGGTCGGAGGCCGGGAAGGTCTCTTTCAGCCCGTGATCGAGCTGCTTCTCCTTGTCCAGCTTGCTGGGCGGGAGGGGATTGGCGTCTTCGGCCTCGTCTTCATCGTCGTCGTCGAGGTCTTCATCCTCGTCGACCGTATCGTCGGCACTCAACTGGCGGATCGCGCCATCATCCGGCGCGGGCCGGAGCGGCAGCGGGTCATGAAATCGGTAGTCGACTTCGGGGGTCATGGGGCGACTCCTGGAGCTGGCGGGGACCGTCCCCGCCGCCCTGAATCAACCCGCTGACCGAACCTCAGTTCCTTGAACTACGAACTGAGTCAGCGCCTCACCGAGATGCTCCATGAACGGCGCCCAGTCTCTGAAGTCAGGGATGATGAAACAGCGGGCGCTGGGGTGCCACGGATAGTGGTCCGTTCCCAAGCGCGTCCAACTCAGACGCCCGGTAGTGATCCAGATCGGGGCGCCGCAACTGCCGGCGATCTGTGTGGTGGCGTTCGCACAGCCCATGATCAGGTCCATAGCGGTGCAGAGGGCGGCCAGGTCGTCGAGATCCTCCTTCAGATCGAGGCCCGGCGGCTGGATGATGTCGACGCCAAACTCGTTCTTGGCGATTGCGATCTCCTCCTCACAATCCCCGTACTGAAGATTGATGAACACGGCGCCGGGGACTGTCAGCACGGGCTTCCATTGATGGAATGGCGAGTAGCCACGGGCGCGGTCCCCATGGACTTTCAAGCTCTTCCATAGGATGCCGACCTTCGGACCGGCTGGCAGCGAGGAAAGCCAAGCCCGCCAGTAAGCTACGCGTTCAGGGTCAGCGGTGAGAAAGCCCGCCTGTGTCGGGAAGTCGTCCACCGACCGGCGGAATTCGCGCAAGAGCGAGCCAATGGGGGTCCAGTAATCGACATCCTCCCAGGTTTCGATCTCCAGAGAGCCCCGCGTGATGCGTCCTTCGAGACTGACCGTCTTGTGGTTCAGGATGCGAGCCGTGGGGAAGGAGCGCTCGAACAAGGGCTTCAAGCGTCGTTCTACAGCGATTGTAAGGCGACCATCCGGGCCCAGCGCCTCTATGACGTCGGGGATGACATTGGTGAACAGCACCTCATCGCCGATGCCTTGTTCCGTGTAGACGACAAGGTGTTTGCCAGCGAGATCGTCGCCAGGACGCCACCGCGTCGCCTTCGCGATGAACCGCGGAGCGTTTGTGTGCCCCGGCAGGAAGCGGGCTTCGTACGCTTCCCAGCCTTCCTCAAGACGTCCGCTCGCGATCAACAGCAGCGACCGCGAGAAATGCATGTTGTCGAGATCACTGGCGGAGCCGCCGAGACCGATGGCGGCGTCGCAGTCGGTCATGGCGCCGTCCATGTCGCCCAGGTCGAAGCGGGCGGCGCTGCGGTTGTAGAGCGCCAAGCCGAAGTCGGGACGCAGGCGGAGGGCTTCGTCAAAGAAGATGCGTGCGGTCTCGGAATCGCCCTTGTTCGACAAAATCGTGCCGAGCGTGTTCCACAGCATGTCGCTCTGAGGATGCTCCGTCAGGAACGGTTTGACGACATCGATAGCTTCGTCAAAACGGCCCATCTCCCGCAGAGAGGTCGCCATGTTGTTCGAGGCCTCGATAGATGCGGGGTCTCGCGACAGGTGAATGCTGTAAAGCTTGATCGCGATCTCGGGCATGCCGAGCCGGCCTGCCAACCGGCCCAGGTCCAACGCGATAGCGCCATCGTCCGGCAGCAGTTTCTGGGCGGCGTCGTAGCAGCGGAGTGAACCGCCGTAGTCGCCGATCTTCTCCCGCGCGATCGCTAGAACGTGCCAAGCAATGCCCTGATTGTTGTCGAGCTTGAGGGCGGCCAGCGCCAGCTTCTCGGCTTCATCGTAGCGCGCGGCCCGGATGGAGCTGATCGCCCGGCGCAGGATGTTCGGCATTTCCTGCTGTTTGAGATCCGCCACGGCCTTGCTGAGGCGTTCAAGGGCGGTTTTGGACGCGGAGTCTCCAATCTGCGGAGCTTTCGGCGACACCCAGCCGCCTACGGCCGCCACCTCAGTCGTGCCGAGCAGGGCTGCGTGGGATATCTGCGCTTTGCTGGAGGACATGGACGCTTTCCGATTCTCAAGTGACTCGAATCTGAATTGGCATGCTTAATTGATTGCTAAGGGGTGGCGCGTTGCGCAACTCGGGGAAACGGCTTGTTAACCACGTTTCGCCTAGTTCAGCCCCTGTCTGACGTGGCTGGAGGGAAGCTGTCTTGCCGTTGAAGTTGTCCTTGAAGCCGGGGGAGCGCTTCGTGCTGAACGGAGCGGTTCTGCAGAACGGCGATCGGCGGGCGACTGTGATTCTGCAGAACAAGGCCTCGGTTCTTCGTGAGAAGGACATCATGCAGGCCTCGGAAGCGGTTACGCCGGCACGGCGGATCT
Source organism: Caulobacter segnis (assembly GCF_029543125.1). Taxonomy (GTDB): domain Bacteria; phylum Pseudomonadota; class Alphaproteobacteria; order Caulobacterales; family Caulobacteraceae; genus Caulobacter; species Caulobacter segnis_D. Next base: position 48,936 of record NZ_JARQWW010000004.1, on the reverse strand, counting down.
ACTTCCCCGTAATGATGATGTATCTCGACGAGGGTGGCCTTGAGGCCCACTACGACGAGTTCGTCCGCCGAATGAGCGAGTTCATGGGGGCGATCAGCAATCCGACTGTGTTGGCCGATTGCGTAACCATTTCGAAGCATGTTCTGGCGAAGGAATTCTACAAGGCGTTGATGCTGAGCCGTCGACTGATCGAGTACGAGAACGAGAGGCTGGGGAATGTCCCTTCGGGCGTACCAACAAATAGCAACCAGCGCTGAGGCGCCTCGCGACATTGAGTACCGTCTGTTTGGCGAGGTGACGCGCGGCCTTATGGACGCGGCGGCTGGTTCGCGTGACGATATTCAGGGGCGCATGGCCGCCCTGGATCGCAATCGCAAGCTTTGGTCGGCCTTGGCGACGGACTGCTCGTCGTCCGCAAACAGGCTGCCCCCTGAGCTGCGGGCCTCGATCATCTCCCTGAGCCTTTGGGTCGCTCGTCACTCCAGCGCGGTGATGCGCAAGGAAGAGGAGTTCGAGCCTCTGATCGAGATCAATCGGGCGATCATGCAGGGCTTGTCGCAGCGAGCTGTAGCTTAAGGGTCAATTCGATCGTGGTGGTGTGATGCGGCGCGGGTTTCCCGCGCCGTTTTGCTTTCTGCTCGGCGAAATTTGCAGGCAGAAAGTGCCGCTAGCTCGGCAATATTTGCTGGCGATTTATTGCGCGCGCTGAAGAGCGCGATGTCTTCCTCTGTTTTTGTTGGGCTTTCTTGTCGCCGCAATGTGGTCCGCAGCTTGCGATGGCCTGGGTGAGCATAATGCTCGTCCGGCAAAAAGCCGGGAAATTCCGACCAAAATGGTAGGGACCCATGATCGCTAACTCCGTGAACACCAACGCCGGCGCGATGGTTGCGCTGCAGAACCTGAACGCTACGAACACCGAGCTTCAGATTTCGCAGGGCCGCATCAACACCGGCAAGAAAATCGGTTCGGCCAAGGACAACGGCGCCATCTGGGCGATCGCCGAGAACCAGTCGGCTATCGCTAACTCGCTGAACGCCGTGCGCGACTCGCTGCAGCGCGGTCAATCGACCATCGACGTCGGCCTGGCCGCTGGCGATACGGTCGTGGACCTGCTGAACAAGATGAAGGAAAAGGCCCTTGCTGCGGCCGACACCTCCATCACCAGCGCCAGCCGTGCGACCCTGGCCGCAGACTTCACGACTCTTCGTGACCAGATCACCAAGGCTGTCAGCAACGCCAAGTTCAGCGGCGCCAACATCGTCGACGGCTCGACCGATCAAATGTCGTTCCTGTCGAACGACTCGGGCGACGCCTTCACCGTGGTGGCTCGTAACCTGTCGCTGCAAGGCATCGGTCTGGACTCGGATTCGACCTTCGCCACGGCCGCTGACGCGAGCGCCATGATCAGCACGATCACGACCGCTCTGTCGACGGCGACCAACAAGCTGGCTTCGCTGGGTACGAACTCGGCCGGCCTGGACGCCCACCTGACCTTCATCAACAAGCTGCAAGACAGCCTGGATGCCGGTGTGGGCAACCTGGTCGACGCCGATCTGGCCAAGGAAAGCGCTCGACTGACCGCTCTGCAGACCAAGCAACAGCTCGGCACGCAGGCCCTGTCGATCGCCAACCAGGCGCCGCAGTCGGTCCTGTCGCTGTTCGGCTAACTACTGGCATGGGGAGGCGCTCGCCGCCTCCCCATTAACTTTAAGCTAAGTACGTTTGAGGCGTTTTTGCCCGGCAACTTCTGCCGATTCCGCCCTGGAATCGGCAGAAGTTGCCGGGCATTTCTGTTCTAAACAAACCTATAACGCTGCAATTTCAATGCGTTGGGAAATTTCTGCCGGCTAGGCAGATTTGGCCCGGTCATTGCTACCCATCACCATGGGCAAAATGCCCCCGGCCGTCAAAACGACGTCGGAAATCGAGAAAAAGGAACTCTCGAATGGCGCTGAACAGCGTGAACACCAACGTCGGGGCTATGGCTGCCCTGCAGACCCTCAACGGCACCAACACCGAACTGGGCGTGGTCCAAGGCCGCATCAACACCGGCAAGAAGATCGCCACCGCCAAGGACAACGGCGCCATCTGGGCTATCGCCAAGAACCAGGCCGCCACCTCCAACTCGCTGAACGCCGTGCGCGACTCGCTGCAGCGCGGTCAATCGACCATCGACGTCGGCCTGGCCGCCGGCGACACGGTCGTGGACCTGCTGAACAAGATGAAGGAAAAGGCCCTCGCTGCGGCTGACACCTCCATCACCACCGCCAGCCGTGAAACGCTCGCCGCCGACTTCAATTCGCTGCGCGATCAGATCACCAAGGCCGTCAGCAACGCCAAGTTCAGCGGCGCCAACATCATCGACGGCTCGACGAACTCCATGTCGTTCCTGTCGAACGATTCGGGCGACGCCTTCACCGTGACCGCGCGCAACCTGTCGCTGGGCGGCCTGGGTCTGGATTCGGACTCGACCTTCACCAACGCGTCTGACGCGGTGGACATGGTCAGCACGATCACGACCGCTCTGTCGACGGCGACCAACAAGCTGGCTTCGCTGGGTACGAACTCGGCCGGCCTGGACGCCCACCTGACCTTCATCAACAAGCTGCAAGACAGCCTGGATGCCGGTGTGGGCAACCTGGTCGACGCCGACCTGGCCAAGGAAAGCGCCCGACTGACCGCTCTGCAAACCAAGCAACAGCTCGGTGTGCAGGCGCTGTCGATCGCCAACTCCTCGACCTCCACCGTGCTGGGTCTGTTCCGCTAAGGAACTCAGGAAGGCGGGCTTGTCGCCCGCCTTCCACCCTCCCGTGCGGCGCGCCCTAGGGCGGCGCCATCTGTCAGAAAGGCGTCGGCCCCTGGCGGCCGGCGGAAGGAGAGATGACCGATCCAGTTCCGCAACTGAACCTGTCTGTCGATGTCGAAGGTCGCGCCGCCCCCGGAGTCGAGGGCGGCTTTGCTCGTACGGGCCAGCCCTTGACCGAGCCGTCGGCTTCGGACGTGCGCCTGTTCATCGAGCGTGATGAGACCACGGGCGTCTATGTCTACAAGACCCTCGACCGCGTCACGGGTGAGGTGGTCTCGCAGTTTCCGCGCGAGGAAGTGCTGCGGATCATGAAGGCGCCGGACTACGTTCCGGGGACGATCTTCGACGCCAAGAGCTAAGGCTCCGCCTGCGACGTAGGGGCGTCCAGGTGTTAAAATTCGTGGTTTATTCTCGTTAACCATACGGACACCTCTTATGGTTAACGCTCGTCTCTATGGCGGAACGGCCTCGAATCGAGGCGTTCTGCGGCCAGGCAAAACGCCTATGGGAGACGGCTCATGACGCTGAGCGTTAACACCAACAAGTCCGCTCTGATCGCCCTTCAGAACCTGAACAAGACGACGGACGAACTCGGCAAGGCCGAGGACCGGATCAGCACTTCGCTGGCGATCTCTGGCGCGAAGGACAACGCTTCGATCTGGTCGATCGCTCAGGATCAACGCGCGGATGTCAGCTCGCTCAGCTCCGTGAAGATGAGCCTGAACCGGGCTCAATCGATTTCGGACGTGGCCATGGCCGCGGGGGAGTCCGTCTCGGGCCTGCTCAACCAGATGCGCGAGAAGGTCATCGCCGCGATGGAGACATCGCTGGGCAGCTCCGCGCGCAAGGCGCTGAACGATGATTTCACAGGGCTGTTGTCTCAGCTCGGCCAAGTGGTCGCCAACGCCAGCTTCGACGGGTCCAACATTCTGGACGCCTCGCTTTCGCAGAGCCTCCGGTTCCTCGCCGATGCGGATGCGGTCCTGGCGGTGACCCTGTCATTGCAGGACCTCACCGTCGGCGGTCCCAATGTCACGGTTCCGACGGGGTCGGATATTCTCACGCCTGGCAATGCCGGTACGGTGCTGGGCCTGCTCGACGCCTCCATTCAGCAGACCAACGGCGCGGTCGCCACGGTCGGCTCGCAGGCCAAGCGGATCGAGGCGCACCTGACCTTCATCGGCAAGCTCAGCGACACGCTGGAAGCCGGCGTCGGCAACCTCGTCGACGCTGACATGGCGAAGGAAAGTGCGCGTCTGCAGGCCTTGCAGGTCCAGCAGCAGCTTGGCGTGCAGGCGCTGTCGATCGCCAACGGGGCGCCGCAAGTGATCCTTTCGCTTTTCCAGGGCCAGTAGCGCCTTAGGGCAGGGGCTTAGTTATGATTAGCCTTCGCGAGCTTCAGGACGCGGACGAGCAGGTGCTTTTCGCCTGGCGTCGCGAGCCCGAGGTGGATCGCTGGATGTCCGACGCCGCCTTTCCAAGCGAAGCTGCGCACAAGGCATGGTTTGATGCGTTGCGCGGCGATCCCGACATGCGCGGGTGGATGATTGTTCAGGGGGAGAAGCCGGCAGGCCTTCTGACGCTCACCGGACTTCAGAACCATCATCGGCGAGCAGCCTGGAACTGGTTCCTGGGCTCGGTTGAGGCGCGTGGCCGCGGCGTGGGGCGCGCTGCGCAAGTTCTTGGAATTGATAAGGCTTTCGGTGAGCTTGGCCTTGAAAAGGTGTTCGCCGAGGTGATGGCCGACAACGATCCGGCGCTGAAAGCGCAGACGGCTGTTGGCTTTCTGCGCGAGGGCTATCTGCGCGCTCACGTTCTGAAGGACGGCGTCCGCCGTGATGTCGTTCTGCTGGGTCTTCTGGCTGACGAGTGGAAGAGCAGCGGCGACCGCGTTCGCCAGTCGCTTATCGACGCCCGAATGATCGCCGCCTAGCGCCAAGTCTTAACGACTTGAAAGGCCTGAACGGCGATAATCTTCGCGGAAGCGCCATGCGCGCCAAGGAGTTGTCCGGTTGATCACCTTCGATAGCAGCTTGTTGCTCGGCTACTATCAGGCCCGTTCCGGCGTCGCCAACGCGACGGCAGCGGCGTCATCCGGCGGATCGGCCAACAGCAATCGCGTCGTAGCGCCGTGGGCGTCCTCGAACGAGGACCTGAAGGCTGACGCCTTGGTCAAGAAGGTGCTCGGCGGACGCAAATTCATCGATGAGGGCAGCGCCAATCTGGAGTCCGCGGGCGCCGCAGAAGATCACCGCAAGCTTTTCGCTCTGCATCAAGGTCTGGCCGCCCTGTCCGGCCTGGCGGCCCGTGCGGGAGAGAAGGGCGTCACCGACAGTGAGCTGGCGCGCATTCAAACGGCCTTCAACAAGGGCATGGATGAGGTCGCGAAGTACACCCACGGCCTGAATCTGGAGGATGTGCGCTTAACGACGGGCGTGGCCCAAAGCACCGTGAAGAGTACGGTCGGGGTCAAGAAGTCGAACTACACCTACAGCACCGGAACCATCTACTCCGGTAAGGCCGGTGATGAGGTTCCTGCCCTGCAAGGCCCCGCCGCGTTCAAGATTCAGGTGAAGAAGGTGAACAACACCTTCGATATCGACATTGATCTGGCGGAGATGGGCGCCACGCCGCGGACCATGCAGTCGGTCGCCGCCTTCATCAACGGCAAGCTGAAGGATGCCGGGCTCTGGACGACCTTCGCCGTCCAACAGACCAAGGGCGCCGAAACCGAGGTCAAGGGCGCCAACGGCGAGACGATCAAGCTGCCGGCCAAGGGCGACGATTTCTCCTTCAAGGTGAACGGCGACATGGCCGAGACCCTGACCTTCTCGGCGGCGACGTCTTCACCAGCAGTCTATGTGACGACCCGTTCGGGTGATCCGGATCCGGACAAGGACGCCAAGACGGACGACGGCGTGTTCAGGAACACGCTGACGAAAATCAACGGCGCGCTCGGGACGGCGGTGGGCGGTTCCATCTTCACCGACACGCTTCAGGGCACGATCGACAGTGTTCAGAAGACCGTCACGGGCGCTGACGGCTCTGTCTACATGCTGGCCAATGTCTCGCACGCCGAGAACGACTCCCTGAACATCGACAGTCAGGCGATCAAAGGCAAGCAGGACGTCGCGCTGCTTAAGTACGACTCTTCCGGCAACCTGATGTTCGCGCGCTCGCTGGGCGCGGCGGAGACGGCTTCGGGCTTCAATCTGGCGGTCTCGGCGGACGGCAAGGTGGCCGTGGCCGGCTCGGTGACAGGGGAGCTGACGGGCCTGCCTGACGGCGGGAACGGCCCGCTGAACTCTGGCGCCGGCAGCGACAAGTCCGACAGCTTCGTCACGCTGTACGACACCAACGGCGACGAGACCTGGACCGTGCGGCGAGGGGCTCTGGAGACGGACGCCGCAACCGCGCTGGCCTTTGGCGCGGACGGCACGCTCTATGTGGCGGGCAACACCAGTTCAGCCATGGCGGGTCACGATGGCGCCGCCTCTCCGACATTCGCCTCAGCCAAGGGCGGGCAGGACGGCTATCTGACCGCCTTCGCCACCCAGGCCGACGGCAAGCCCAAGGCCCTGTTCACAACCCAGTTCGGTACTGCCGAGAAGGACAGCGTCGCGGGCCTCGTGGTCGATGGCGACAAGGTCTATGTGGCCTCTGTCGAGGCTGGGCGAGCGGTGGTTCGCAACTTCGACGTGGCTTTGACCAGCACGACCGTGAAGCGCACCAGCTTCCAGAACGGCGGTTACATCGAAGAAACGTCAACGAGCTTTGACGGCGGCGCGCCGACGACGGCGACGACCACCGGAGGCGACACCAGCCAAGCGCAGGTCGGCGTGAAGACGACCAGCGCGGTCACCGCCGGCCTTGTCACGAGCGGTCCGGTCCGCGATCTCGGCGGCCTTGGCGGAGGATCGATCGCAGGCCTGGTTCTGGAAGGCGGAAAGCTGTGGATCGCCGGCTCCTCGGGCAATGGCGCGCTGAACGTCAGTAATCAGAAGAACAGCGCCCAGGGGCGGATGGACGGTTTCGCGGCCACCCTGTCGACCGATCTGGCCAGCACAGCCGGTGATGCGATCACCTATTACGGCGGCGCCGAGGATGACACCGTCACCGGCATGGCCGTGTCCAGCGGCAAGGTTTATCTGACGGGTCTGGCCGGCAAGGATCTGGGCGGCACGACCCCGCTGGGCAAGCAGGACGGCTATGTCGCGCAGATCGACATGGGTTCGGGCCTCGCTGACTGGATGCAGCGCATCACCGGCAAGGACGGCATCGCCGCTCCGACCTCCATCGCCGTGGATGCTGGCGGCGCGAGCGTGCTGGACACCTTCGGCCTGCCGCGCGGACAGATGTTCGCCAAGGCCTCCGAGCTGATCACCTCCAGCACGGGCGTGCGCGCCGGCGACCAGTTTCAGCTCCGCACCCGTCCAGGCGGTCCGCTGACCACCATCACAATCGACGGCAAGGACACGCTGGACACCCTGGCCGACAAGATCCGGCGCGCCAGCGGCAACCAGGCCAAGGTCGAGTTCGCCACCACCGGCGACCGTCGTCAGCTGCGCATCACCGCCGCCTACAACAGCTCCTACGTCGAGATCGTCTCCGGCAAGGGTGACAAGGACGCGCTTGAAGCGCTCGGTCTGTCTGAAGGGCTGATCTACAAGACCCGGGAAGAGGGCGGCCGCAATGTTCCGGCGGACGGCAAGGGCGCCATCTGGGGCTTACAGCTGGATCAGAGCTACGACCTCACCTCGAAGGTGGATTTGAAGTCGGCCACGGACGCCCTGACCAAAGCCATGACCACGGTGCAACGCGCCTATCGCGAGTTGCTCAACCCGCCGGCGCCGATCACTGAGGCCCAGGGCAAGCAGGGCGGCACGGTTCCGGCCTATCTGACAAAGCAGATCGCCAGCTACAGGGATGCACTGGCGAAGCTGACCGGCGGTTAGCGCCTTGAATCGGGCGCCGCCGCGTCGTAGGCGTCGAGCATGGCATTCCCCACCGACCGCAAGTTCATCCTCATCGGCGCAGGCGTCGCCGTTGTGGCCGGCGTTGCTATCGCTGCCGGCCTGATGGCCCGCGACAGCGGGCCCCGGTCTGATCCGCCCGCGTCGCGTGGGGGGCTCGTGGTCGAGATGGGGACCCAGGAGGAGAGCAAGCTCGATCCTGCCCGCCCGCTGCGCTGCTTTGTCGGCGGACAATTCGTGGGCGAGCTGACCCTGGCCGAGTGCGCCTCGCGCAATGGCGTCGGCACCGGCGCCCTGGACGTCGGCGTGGACGAGACGGGCGCCCTGGCCGCGGCCGACGAGGCGGGCATGATGCTGACGCCTCTGCCGCCGCCCGAGGCTCAGCCGGCCAATCCGGCGCCGGCGCCGACGGGTCCCGAGGTCCAGGAAGCCTCTTCGCCCGTTTCGTCCTGCTGGCGCTATGAGGCCGGACAATGGAGCCGCATCCCGGGCGAGGGGACGATGAACGAGTGCATCCAGATCCTCTATGCCGGCCGGTGTGACGCAGGCACGGCTTATGGCCGTTGGGGTGATCAGACCCTGCGCCTGACCTCGGGCCGCATCGAGGCTTCTAACGACAACCGCCGCTTCCGCGCTATCGCCCCGTCCGTGCCCGGCTGCGCGCCGCCCGCCGGCTAAGGAGACGTCATGAAGACCAAGCTCGCCCTCATCGCCGCCGCCGGCCTGGCGGCCGTCACCCTGGCCGGCTGCGAGAAGCCGATCGAGGCGCCGTACGACACCGGCGTCTGCTGGCACGTGGCGGCGCAGAAGGACGGAACGATGAAGTTCAACGTCCTGGCCAAGAACCAGCCCAATGTGGAGAACTGCGCCGCGTCGCTGGAAGGGATGCGCATCCGTTTCAACCGGATGGGCATGAACCAGCAACAGCTGATCGGCGCCTATCAGGGCAACTTCCTGTTCGTGCAGCGTGAGGGGATCTTTGTCGGCAAGACCCTGACAGGCGGGCGCTATCTTGCGCTGGTGCGCACTGGCGACGGTCGCTTGGCCGTCCCGGGGGCAATGCCGCAATAGCGGCGACTGTCGTCCACAGGAAGATTGGCGAGGGCGGATTGCTTCCGCTCTCGGTCCGCCATTAGGTTCCCGTTAAGATTCTGACGCATGGGTCGTCAGGCGAGCCTCGGGAGAGCGAGCGATGGCGGGCAGCGTCAACAAGGTCATTCTGGTCGGCAATCTGGGCGCGGACCCGGAAATCCGCAGCCTCGGGTCGGGCGACCGCGTCGCCAACCTGCGCATCGCCACCTCGGAAAGCTGGCGCGACCGCACCTCGGGCGAGCGCAAGGAAAAGACCGAATGGCACCGGGTCGTGATCTTCAACGACAACCTGGTGAAAGTCGCCGAGAACTACCTGCGCAAGGGCTCGACCGTCTACATCGAAGGCGCGCTGCAGACCCGCAAGTGGACCGATCAGAGCGGCCAGGAAAAGTACTCCACCGAGATCGTGCTGCAGAAGTTCCGCGGCGAGCTGACCATGCTCGGCGGGCGTGGCGACTCCTCGGGCGCCAGCTCGGGCGGCGGTGATTTCGATGGCGGCTACAGCGGCGGTGGCGGTGGCGGCGGCGGGTTCAGCGGTGGCGGTCAACGCAACCAGCCCAGCGGCCCGCGCGAGAACTTCTCGGCCGACCTGGACGACGAAATCCCGTTCTAGGCTTCGGCGCAAGAACTTGAATTCTACGACGGCCGCCTCGGAAACGGGGCGGCCGTTCGCATGTTTGGACGTTTGCGGCCGATCATGTAGATTACGCTTGTAATTCGATTTGACCTGCCTACAAATCGCCACACGGTGAAGCTGTGCTGTTCATGCATAGCTCGTAGAAGTCGGGGTTTCATGCGTTCTCTGCACATGCGTCCGCGCGCCCCTATGGCGGCGCGCCCCGAAGTCCTGCGCCTGGCGTCGGCGCTCATGATGGCGGCGTCAGCCAGCTCCATCGCCGTTGCGCAGACGGCGGCTCCCGCCAGCGCCGCTCCGGCGCCCGCCACGCCTCCGGCGACCGCGCCAAGTCAGCCCAACACGGTGCAGGGCGTCGTGGTCACGGCTCCGGGGCAGGAGCTGCGGACGTCGATCGATCGCCGTAGCTACAGCATCGCCAAGGATCTGCAGGCCACCACCGGCTCGATCGCCGACGCCTTGCGCAACATCCCCTCGGTGGACGTGGATGTGCAGGGCAACATCAGCCTGCGCGGCGATCCGAACGTGACCATCATGATCGACGGCAAGCCTTCCGGCATGTTTCGCGGGGAGGGGCGGACCGCGGCCCTGCAGCAGTTGCCGGCCGACCAGATCGAGCGGGTCGAGGTGATGACCAATCCCTCGGCGGCCCTGCGCCCCGACGGTTCGGCCGGGGTCATCAATCTGATCAGCAAGACCTCGCGCAAGCCGGGCTGGTCTGGCTCCGTTCGCGCCAACCATGGCTCCGAAGGCCGTACCAGCGGCGGGGTGAGCGGCGCCTACAATTCCAGGAAACTGACCGTGGCCGGCGACTTCGGCTTCCGCACGGACCCCCAGAAGTATCGCAGCCTGGATGACCGCATCCAGATCGACGAGGAAACCGGCGGCGTTCTGATCGGTAAGGACCGCACGACCGGTATCGGCGACGGCAGCATGTGGAACGCCCGCACCAGCGTCGACTACGACCTGACCGACCGCACACGGCTGAGCGCCCAGGTCCGCCACAGCGACGTGGACGTCTCGGCCGGCACCTTCGAGCATTTCGAGCAGCGGCTCATGGACGCCTTGTCCCGCGTCTACGACCGCAACGGCACGATAGACTTCGACGTCCGCAACACCGAGGTCAGCGGCAGCTGGCGTCAGAGGTTCAAGGATCCCGACCATGAGCTGGTGGTCAATCTCAGCCACGAGAACAGCTATGCCGACTTCCGCAACGGCCTGCTTTACGCCGAGCGTGTACCGCCCAGAGCCGACGTCTACGAACGTCTCGCCTTCGTCACCGAAACGGACGAGACGGAGCTGAAGGTCGACTACACGCGGCCCATGAGCGGCGGGTCGAAGCTGAAGCTCGGCTATAACCTGAACGTCGAACTCAACGACTACGACAACTTCGGCGCCCGCGGGCCTCGGTCCGACGCCGTGGTCGTCGATCCGTCGATGACCAACCTGTTCGCCTACGACCAGACCGTCCACGCAGGCTACGTGACCTATGAGCGGCCGATTGGAGACCTGACCGTGCTGGCGGGTCTGCGGGCTGAACAGACCCTGATCGACATCAACCAGATCACCAGCAATGTGCAGGTGGAGAACGACTATTTCCGGCTCTATCCGAGCCTGCACCTCTCACACAAACTGCCGGGTGATCAGCAGGTCACGGCCAGCTACAGCCGCCGCATCCAGCGGCCCTCGGCGCGCGACCTCAACCCGTACCGCGTCTATGTCGATCCGCTGAACTACCGGGAGGGCAATCCCTTCCTGGAGCCGCAGGTCACGGACAGCTTCGAGGTCGCGTACCAGCGCCGCAAGGGTTCGACCTACTATCTGGCGACGCTCTACTATCGCGAGAGCAGCAAGGGCGTGACGGATGTGGTGCGCGAGCTGGGCGACGGCATCCTGCTGAGCACCCGCGAGAACTTGGGGCAGGGGCGCAACGGCGGCCTGGAGCTGGTCGCCAACGGCAAGATCACCAAGACCCTCAGCTACAACGTCAGCGGCAACGCCTACTGGTTCGAGATCGACGCCTCGCGGCTGGGCTTCTCCGGCACGCGCTCAGACGTCACCCTGGCGGGGCGCGGATCGCTGAGCTGGCAGGTGACGCCCAAGGATTTCCTGCAGGCGCAGGGCAACCTGATGGGCCAGCGGCTGACGGCGCAGGGCTACATCAAGAATGTGGGCCTGCTGAACCTGGGCTACCGCCGCAAGCTCAACGACAGCCTCTCGTTCGTCGTCACCGCGCCGGACGTTCTCGGCACGCTGCGGCTTCGGCAGGTGTTCGAAACGCCTGGACTGGAACGGCGCACGCTTCGCGAGAACAACATGCGGGCGATCCATGTGGGCCTGACCTACACCTTCGGTTCGGCGGGGCGGAAGCCCAGGGATCCCGGCTTTGATTTCGGGGGCGGGACCACGCCGCAATAGCTTGGGCGACAAGAGGGGCGTTCCGGTCTAGGAAGCCACGCCACAGCTGTTTCCTGAGCCATGAGCCGCCCCTCAACGCCGTTCACGCCTGTCGAGGTCGCCGCGATCGCGACGATCATCCTGGTCTGGGGCCTGAACAACGCCGCGGCCAAGGTGGCGACGACGGAGCTGCCGCCTCTGTTCGTGGGCGGCTTTCGCTTCCTGATCTCGCTGGCCGTGCTGTTCCCCTTGCTGGCGCGGCCGCCGTTTCCCGATCCGAAGAAGCTGGGCCCGATCATCGTGCTATCCGGGCCGCTGCATTTCGGCCTGGTCTATATCGGCTTCGCCATGGCCGAGCAGTTGAGCCCGCTGGTGGTGGCCAGCCAGCTGTGGATTCCGTTCACGGCCTTGTTCGCCTGGCGGGTCTTGGGCGAGCGGATGACGCGGGCCGGCGTCCTGGGCCTGGCGGTCGCCTTCGTAGGCGTGACCTGGATGACCCTCGATCCGCACACGGCGGGTGATCTTTGGCCCATCGTCCTGATCGTGGCCGCGGCGGCCCTGTGGGCGTTTGCGACCATCCTCGTCCGCCGCCTGCCCGGCGTGCGGCCCTTAAAGATGCAGGCCTTCACATCCCTGATCGCCGCGCCGGTGCTGCTGGGCTCCGCCGTGGGGTTTGAACCGCAGCTTGTGGAACAGGTGAAGTCGGCCTCGCCCTTCGCCTGGGCCTGCGTGGTGTTCGCGGGGCTGGCCTCGTCCATCGGCGCGTCCAGCCTGCTGTTCTGGCTGGTCCAGCGGCGGGAGCCGTCGCGGGTGACGCCCTTCTTCCTGCTGACGCCGCTGGTGTCCTGCGCCATCGGCATCCTGCTGATGGGCGACAAGGTCACGGTGCAACTGATCGGCGGCGGGGCCGCGACCCTGGCCGGGGTCGCCATCGTCACCTTCGATGAGCGGCGCCGAGCCCGGCTGGCGGCGCTAGAAGCTCAGGCCGCGAGCCAGAGCTGAGGCGTCCCAACCGCCTGCGTCTCGCGGCGCGGTGAATAGCGGGATGTCCGGCATGAAGGCTGACAGGCCGGCGGCGGTCTCGGCGAGGTCCGGAGCGTTCTCGCTTTCGCTCATGACCACGGCGGCGACAGGCACGCCGCGCGCTTTCAGAACCTCCAGCGCGGTCAGGGTGTGGCTGATCGTGCCTAGGTAGCTGCCCGTCACCAGGATGGCGGAGACGCCGAGCCGGTCGATCAAATCGAGGTTGGTCTCGCTGTCGGTAAGGGGCGACATCACGCCGCCGGCGCCTTCGATCAGCAGGGGCGCGTCGCCCGCCATCTGATCCCGGCAGAGCGCTTCGAGTTGGTCCAACGACAGGGTGACGCCCTCCATCTGCGCCGCCAGGGGCGGGGAGAGCGGGGCGGCGAAGCGCAGCGGGGCGATCTGCTCCAGAGATGGCGCATCCGGTCCGAGGGCGGCGCGCAGACGGCCGGGGTCGCTGGCCCCCGCCTCTGCGGGGTCGAAGCCGCTGACCACCGGCTTGAAGGCCCGGATCGGCCGCCCGGCGGCGCGCAGGGCGCGGATCAGGGCGCAGGAGACGTAGGTCTTGCCCACATCGGTCCCGGTGGCGGTGACGAACAGGACGCTCATGCCGCCTGCCTCTCGGCGGTCAGGCTCTTCACCAACTCGGCCAGGCGCAGAATCTCGGCGTCGGGGTGAGCGGCGGTGAACGCCAGGCGCAGGCGCGCCGTGCCGGCGGGCACGGTCGGCGGCCGGATGGCCACGGTTAGGAAACCCTCGGCCTCCAGCTTGGCGGCGGCGTCCAGGGCGGCCGCGGCCTCGCCGATGATCACCGGGACAATCGGGCTGGCCGCATCCGGCAGGCCGGCGGCGCGGGTGAACAGGCGCGCCTTGGCCAGTGGAGCGGCGGTCAGCGCCGGATCATTCTCGATGATGTCGAGCGCGGCGATGGCCCCGGCGGCGGAGGCGGGCGGCAGGCCGGTGGCGTAGATCACCGTGCGGGCGCGGGTCTTCAGCAGGTCGATCACCGCTTGCGAGCCGCAAAGATAGCCGCCGTAGCCGCCGACCGCCTTGGACAGGGTGCCCATCTGCAGAGGAATCTCGGCGCCCGGAAACTCATGCGCCGAGCCGCGTCCGCCGCCGAGCACGCCGACCCCGTGGGCGTCGTCGCTGAGGAGCCAGGCGTCATGCTCGCGGCACAGCGCTGACAGTCGGTCCAGCGGCGCAAGGTCGCCGTCCATGGAGAAAACCCCGTCGGTGGCGACCAGCACGTGCCGCACTTCGCCGCGCCGTGCCTTCAGGATCGCTCCAAGCGCCGCGACGTCATTGTGCGGGAAGGAAATGGTCTCAGCGCCGGACAGCTTGGCCCCCGCCCAGATGCAGGCATGAGCCAGCTCGTCCACGAGGATCAGGTCGCCCGGCCCGGCGAAGGCGGGAATGACCCCGGTGTTGGCCAGATAGCCGGAGCCGAAGACGCAGGCCGCTTCGGCCCCCTTCAGCCGCGCCAGTCGGGCTTCCAGTTCGGACAGCAAGGGATGATCGCCCGTGACCAGCCGCGAGGCGCCCGCGCCCACGCCATACAGGTCCACGGCCGCCTGGGCCGCCGCCTTCACCGCCGGATGATGCGACAGGTTGAGGTAGTCGTTGCACGAGAACGACAGCAGGCGGCGCCCGCCACGCTCCACCCACAGGCCGTCGAGGCGGTGAGTCGGCTTCAGCGTCCGGCGCAGGCTGCGGGCCTCGAGCCCGGCCAGCTTGGATTCCGCGAAGGTCTGGAGGCTGTCCATGCGCCGCTCCGTTGCGAACAAGGGGCGCAGGGCATAGCAACGCCCGCCGACTGTGCAATGGAGATTCCCTGTGACCAACGCCCAGCCCGCCTGGCTGACCGCCGGCGCGCCGCATGTCTGGCGGCCCTATTGCCAGATGAAGACCGCTCCGGCGCCCCTGGCCGTGAAGGCGACCCGCGGCGCGCGGCTGGTGCTGGAGGACGGGCGGGAGCTGATCGACGGGGTGGCCTCCTGGTGGACCGCCTGTCACGGCTACAACCACCCGCACATCGCCGCCGCCGTGCGCGAGCAGCTGGATCGGATGCCGCATGTGATGTTCGGCGGTCTGGCGCATGAGCCGGGCTATCGGCTGGCGCAGCGGCTGGCCGGGCTGCTGCCGGGCGACCTGAACCATGTGTTCCTGGCCGAAAGCGGCTCGGTCTCGGTGGAGATCGCCATGAAGACGGCGGTGCAGTTCCATCTGAACCGGGGCGAGCCGGGCCGGTCGAAGTTCCTGGCCTTCCGGGGCGGCTATCACGGCGACACCCTGGCCACCATGACGGTGTGCGACCCGGAGGAGGGGATGCACGCCCTGTTCGCCGGAGTCATGCCCGCCCAGGTGATCGGCGACCTGCCGGTGGATGAGGCGGCCGAGGCGACGCTGGACGCTTTGATGACCGAGCGTGGCGGAGAGATCGCCGCCATGCTGGTGGAGCCGCTGGTGCAGGGCGCGGGCGGCATGCTGCTGCACGATCCGGAGGTGCTGCGCCGGCTGCGTCGCCTGGCCGACAAGCATGGCGTGCTGCTGATCTTCGACGAAATCTTCACCGGCTTCGGCCGGACGGGGACGCTGTTCGCCATGGAGGCGGCGGGCGTGACCCCAGACATCGTCACCCTGTCCAAGGCCCTGACCGGCGGCACCCTGCCGCTATCGGCGGCGGTGGCGAGCACCAGAGTGTTCGAGGCGTTCTGGAGCGACCGGGGCGACGCGGCCCTGATGCATGGGCCGACCTATATGGCCAACCCGCTGGCCTGCGCGGCGGCCAACGCCTCGCTGGACCTGCTGGAGGCGGGCGGCTGGAAGACGGATGTGCCGCGCATCGCCGCCGCCTTGCGGGAGGGGCTGGAGCCTTGCCGCAGCCTGCCCGGCGTCGCCGATGTGCGGGTGCTGGGAGCGATTGGGGTGGTGGAGATGAAAGAGGCGGTGAACGCTTCCGCGCTCACCGCCCGCTTTGTCGATCAGGGGGTCTGGATCCGGCCGTTCGGCAAGATCGTCTATCTGACCCCGGCCTTCGTGACGTCGGATGCGGAGCTGGCGACCTTGGCCAGTGCGATCCGGACGGTGCTTTCCTAAAGTTCCTCCCCCAGCGGGGGAGGATCGAGCCGATGCCTACTTGATCACCGCGCAGGCGACGCGGTCGCCGGCGCCGCCGATGGGCTGGCTGATGTGGTCGTCCTGCTTGGCGTGAATGACCAGGGCCGAGCCGTCCGCGTCGGTCAGGGCCGGGCGGCCGTCCTTGCCCGACCAGGAGACGAGCGCGCTCCAAAGCTGGGCTTCGGACACGCCGTCGGCGCCGGCGAAGATGTTCGGCAGTTCGCCGAAGTCGTTGCCGTCCGGGTTCAGCAGGCCGTGCGGCAGCTTGTGGTCGCCGCCGTGATTGATGTGGGCGCCCGACTTCTGGAACTTGGCCGTGTCCGAGCAATCGCCCACGGCGTGGAAGTGGATGCCGTGCCAGCCGGGGGTCAGGCCGCTGACCTTGACCTGTACCAGGACACCCTTGGGGCCTTCCTGGAAGGTGGCCGTGCCCACGGTCACGCCGGCGTTGTTCTTGATCTCGGCGGAGGGCGGCGTCTGAGCGACGGCGGCGGTGGCGACGAGGGCGGTCGCGGCGGCGAAGGCGATCAGGCGCATGGGGAGGCTCCGTTTTTCGAGATGCGAACAGGTCTCAACCTTAGCCGTGCGCGAAGGGTTCCGGAAAGCGTTTGGTTTTTTTGCGTGACGGGCGCCGGGATGGTAACAAGGGGGGTGAAGATTCCGCAGCGATTCCGGGCCATTCCCCACAGTGACTGACGACACCGATAACGCCGCCCTGCGTGGGGGCGTGGCCCCCATCGCCATCGAAGACGAGCTGAAGCGCTCGTACCTCGACTACGCCATGAGCGTGATCGTCAGCCGCGCCCTGCCGGACGTGCGCGACGGTCTGAAGCCGGTGCACCGGCGCATCTTCTATTCGATGCACGACCTGGGGATGACGCCGGAAAAGGCGTACTCCAAGTCGGCCCGCGTGGTCGGCGACGTGCTGGGTCGTTTCCACCCGCACGGCGACGCCTCGGTCTATTTCGCCATGGTCCGCATGGCCCAGCCGTTCTCGATGAACCTGGTGCTGATCGACGGCCAGGGGAACTTCGGCTCCATCGACGGCGATATGCCGGCGGCCATGCGCTACACCGAAAGCCGCATGGCGCCGCCGACCACGGCGCTGCTGGCCGATATCGACAAGGACACTGTCGATTTCCAGGAGAACTACGACGGCAAGGAACTGGAGCCGGTCGTCCTGCCGGCGCGGATTCCGAACCTGCTGGTCAACGGCGCGGGCGGCATCGCGGTCGGCATGGCCACCAATATCCCGCCGCACAACCTGGGTGAGATCATCGACGCCGCCCTGGCGATGATCGACACGCCGGATATCGCGCTGGACGACCTTCTGGACATCGTGCCCGGGCCGGATTTCCCGACCGGGGGCGAGATCATCGGCCGTTCGGGCCCGCGCCAGGCGCTGCAGACGGGCCGCGGCTCGGTCATCATGCGCGGCATCGCCACGGTGGAGGAGATCCGCCAGGGCCGCGACGCCATCATCATCACGGCCATCCCGTTCCAGGTGAACAAGGCCAGCCTGGTTGAGCACATCGCCGAGATGGTGCGCGACAAGAAGATCGAGGGCGTGGCCGACCTGCGGGACGAAAGCGACCGCGACGGCATGCGCATCGTGATCGAACTGAAGCGCGAAGCCTCGGGCGACGTGCTGCTGAACCAGCTCTACCGCTACACGCAGCTGCAGACCTCCTTCGGCGTCAACATGCTGGCGCTGAACCGCGGACGGCCCGAGCAGATGGGCCTGCGCGAGATGCTGTCGGCCTTCATCGACTTCCGCGAGGAAGTCGTGGTCCGGCGGACCAAGTTCGAACTGGGCAAGGCGCGGGATCGCGGCCACGTCCTGGTCGGTCTCGCCATCGCCGTCGCCAATATCGACGAGTTCATCCACATCATCCGCTCGTCCAAGGACCCGGCGGAAGCGCGCGAGCGCCTGTGCGAGCGGAACTGGCCGGCCGGTGACATGATCCCGCTGGTCGAGCTGATCGCCGACCCCCGCACCGTGATGCTGGAAGGCGGCAATGTCCGCCTGACGGACGAACAGGCCCGCGCCATCCTGGCCCTGACCCTGTCGCGCCTGACCGGCCTGGGCCGTGACGAAATCTTCGAGGAAGCCGGCGCCCTGGCGGTCGCGATCCGCGGCTATCTGGAACTGCTGTCCGACCGCGCCAACATCATGGGCGTGGTCCGCGAGGAGTTGGTCGAGGTCAAGGACCGCTTCGCCATTCCGCGCCGCACCACCATCGTCGACGGCGAGGCCGGCGTCGATGACGAGGACCTGATCCCCCGTGAGGAGATGGTGGTCACCGTCACCCACGGCGGCTACGTGAAGCGCACGCCGCTGGCCAGCTATCGGACGCAGCATCGCGGCGGCAAGGGCCGTTCGGGCATGGCGACGAAGGAAGAAGATGCGGTCACCCGCGTATTCTCCGCCTCGACCCACGCGCCGGTGCTGTTCTTCACCTCGGGCGGCAAGGTCTACAAGCTGAAGGTCTGGCGTCTGCCGCTGGGCAATCCGACTTCGCGCGGCAAGGCGTTCGTGAACCTGCTGCCGATCGAGCCGGGCGAACAGATCACCTCCATCCTGCCGTTGCCGGAGGACGAGGCCACCTGGGATCGCCTGGACATCATGTTCGCGACCGAGTCCGGCAATGTGCGCCGCAACAAGCTTTCGGACTTCGCCGACATCCGGCGCAACGGCAAGATCGCCATGAAGCTGGACGAGAGCGACCACATCGTGGGCGTGAACCTCTGCACGGCGGACAATGACGTGCTGCTGACCACGGCCATGGCCCGCTGCATCCGCTTCGCGGTGGATGAAGTGCGTGTCTTCGCCGGCCGTGACTCCACGGGCGTGCGCGGCGTGAGGCTGGCGGAAGGCGACACCGTCATCTCCATGGCCATCCTGCGCAGCGTCGATGCGACGCCGGCCGAACGTGCGGTCTATCTCAAGCACGCGAACGCTCTTCGCGCCGCCGCTCAAGGCGAAGGGGAGGAGGCTCCCGTCTCGGCCCCCGAGGACGAAGAGGACGTGGGCGACGCCTATGTCTCGCCCGAGCGCCTCATCGAGCTCGGCGCGGCGGAGGAGTTCATCCTCACCGTTTCGTCCGAAGGTTTCGGCAAGCGCACCAGCGCCTACGACTATCGCCGGACGGGCCGTGGCGGTCAGGGCCTGCTGGCCCAGGACATCACCAAGCGCGGCGGCCGCCTGGCGGCTTCGTTCCCGGTCGAGGAGAGCGACGAAATCCTTCTGGTGACAGACGCCGGGCAATTGATACGTTGCCCCGTCGGCCAGATCCGTGTTGCAGCGCGAAACACCCAGGGCGTGACCATCTTCCGCAAGTCGGGCGATGAGCATGTGGTGAGTGTCGAGCGTCTGGCGGAAGCTGGCGGCGAAGAGGAAGAAAGCGGGGCGGACGAGACCCCGTAGGACGCGCACGCAGCCAAGGGGGTCAGTTTGTCTTTCATCGGTCTCTATCCGGGCACTTTCGACCCGATCACCAACGGCCATCTCGACATCATCGGCCGGGCCGTGAAGCTGGTCGACAAGCTGGTCATCGGCGTGGCGATCAATGCGGGCAAGGGGCCGATGTTTCCCCTGGAAGAGCGTGTGGAGATCATCCGCCGCGAAACCGCCCAGTTCGCCGGCAAGACCGAGATCGTGGTCCAGCCGTTCGAAAGCCTGCTGATGAACTTCGCCCGCGAGGTCGGCGCCAAGATCATCGTCCGCGGCCTGCGGGCCGTGGCCGACTTCGAGTACGAATTCCAGATGACGGCCATGAACCAGCAGCTCGATCGGGAGATCGAGACGGTGTTCCTCATGGCCGATCCGCGCCACCAGGCCATCGCCTCGCGGCTGGTCAAGGAGATCGCCCTGCTGGGGGGCGATGTCTCCAAGTTCGTCCCTCCGGGCGTGCGTGACGAGCTGCTGGCCAAGGTCGCCCGCTCCTAAGTTTCAGTCCCAGAGAAGTGACATGATCCGATCCCTGACCATCGCCGCTGTCGTCGCGGTCGTCGCCGCTCCGGCGTTCGCCCAGCCGGGCGCCGCAGATTGGCGGACTCCCGATCCCGAAAACGTCCTGGTGATCGACACCAACAAGGGCCGGATCATCGCCGAGCTGTCGCCGGAGGCGGCGCCGAACCACGCGACGCGCGTTCGCGAACTGGCGCGCGCCGGTTTCTATGACGGCCGCAGCTTTTTCCGTGTGATCAACGAGTTCATGGCCCAGACCGGCGATCCGAAGGACGACGGCACCGGCGGCTCGGAGAAGGACGACCTGGTCGGCGAGTTCACCTGGCGCCGGGGTGCGGATTCGATGTTTTCGACCGTGGCCAAGCCGGCGGGCGCTGAGCTCGGCTTCATCGGCACGATGCCGGCCATGAGCCAGACCACCGCCTTGGCCGCCATGACCGCCGACCGCAAGGTCTCGGCCTGGGGGATGTTCTGCCCCGGTGTGCTGGGCATGGCCCGCGGCGACAATCCGGACTCGGCCAACAGCCAGTTCTTCCTGATGCGCCAGGCCTATCCGTCCCTGGACAAGCGCTACACCGCTTTTGGCCGCGTTCTCAGCGGTCTCGAAGCCGTGCGCTCGATCAAGACCGGCGAACCGGTTCCCGCGCCGCAGGACGTGATGCAGAAGGTGCGTGTCCTGGCCGATATTCCGGCCAAGGAACGCCCGTCGGTCCGCGTGGTCGACACCCGAAGCGCCTGGTTCAAGGCCGAGGCCGACCGGGTCAAGGCGACGCGGGGCGCGGATTTTTCACCCTGCGACGTCGACATTCCCGTTGAAGTGAAATAGGGCGGTTTCATGAGCACCGATCCTGAAAACACCATCGTCATGACCCTGGAAAGCGGTCGTGTCGTCATTCGCCTCCGTCCTGACCTGGCTCCGGGCCACGTCGCCCGGATCAAGGAACTGGCCCGCGAGGGTTTTTATGACGGCGTGACCTTCCACCGCGTCATCCCCGGCTTCATGGCCCAAGGCGGCGATCCGACCGGCACCGGCCGCGGCGGGTCGGACAAGCCGGACCTGAAGGCGGAGTTCTCCAACGCCGAGCACGTCCGTGGCGTCTGCTCGATGGCGCGCACCCCGGATCCGAACTCGGCCAACAGCCAGTTCTTCATCTGCTTCGACGAAGTCACCTTCCTGGACGGTCAGTACACCGTGTGGGGCGAGGTGGTTGAAGGCATGGAGAATGTGGACGCCCTGCCGGTCGGCGAACCGCCGCAGAACCCGGGCAAGATCCTGAGCTTCAAGGTCGCCGCCGACGCCTAACGGCCGACGCGCGTCAATGTGACGACCACCGGGCGGTGGTCCGAGCCCAGTCTCGGACCCCGCTCGACCTTCACCGTCCGCCAGGCCTTGCCGGCGTAGACGTGATCAATCGGCAAAATCGGAAACAGCGGTTGGAAGCCCGTCCGCTCGAAACGCGCCGGCCAGCTGGGCATGGCGCGGGTGCGTCGCTCCATGGCGAACGCCTTGTCCTGCCGCTGCAGGGTGAATGACCACGGGGTTGAGTTGAAGTCCCCCGTCAGGATCAGGTTGTCGTGGTCGAACGACGTCAGCTTCTCGGCCAGGGCGGCGGACTGGGCCTGCTGATAGCCGGCGGGCCAAGGCCAAGCGTAGTGGGCGTTCATGGCGGTGAAGGCGCGGTCGCCCTCGCCGAACTTGGCATAGACCACAGACAGGAAGGGCCTTCCGTTCCGCTCGCCGGGGCGGTCAGCGAAGTCGCCCTGTTCGGTCGGCTCCTCCTTGCTGAGGATCAGGTTCTGGCAGGGACGGGTCCTGGGGCAGGCAGTGCGGTGGGGATAGGCCTCGCGCAGCAGCTTGTGGAAACGCCCGCGCCCGCCATAGCTCTCCTCGACCAGCACAATGTCGGCGTTCTGCTCGATGACCCAGCGGGCGGAGCCTTCCGGGTCGTCGTTGTCGCCCCAGGCGTTGAACTGGATGACCTTCAGCGTCTCGCCCCCCGGCGCGACCGTTTCCTGGGTCGCACGGGCCCACAACTCCGGCGCCATCTGAAGCCCGGACAGGATCACCGCCGTCGCCGCCACGACCAGGATCGCGCGCCGTTCCTCCTGACGGGAGACGAGGGCGCCGAGAACAGCCGCCAGAAGACCGCCCACCAGCCAGAGCGGCGAGAAGTGCGCCGCCGTGTCCAGGGTCGCCGACCAGCGGCCGCCCTGCGCAGCGATGGCCAGCAAGGCGCAGCCCAGGGCCAGGGCCAGGGCGCCGGCGCGCAAAAGCAGCAGGGCAAGATTCAAAATCAGTCTCACGGCGTGCCTCTAGCACGTTATTTCGGACGCGTTTGAGGAAGCTTGGCGATGGCGCTGCGGCGTCTTCACCGGCGCCTTGTGCTTGACCTGATCCTCGCGCCGTGGCCTTCACCGCGCCCAATGCGCCTGTCCGATTTCGATTTCGACCTGCCCGAAGACCGCATCGCCCTGCGGCCGGCCCAGCCCCGCGATTCCGCGCGCCTGCTGCTGGTTCAACCCGAGCAGGGAATGTCCGACCTGATCGTCCGCGATCTGCCGGGTCTGCTGCAGCCTGGCGACGCCCTGGTGTTCAACGACACCAAGGTCATTCCCGCTCGTCTGTCAGGCACGCGGGCGCGGGACGGCAACATCACCGTGGTCGAGGCGACCCTGCACAAGCGCGCCGCCGCCGACCGCTGGACCGCCTTCATGCGGCCGGGCAAGCGCCTGAAGGCCGGCGACCGCGTCAACTTCGGCGAGGGGCTCGACGCCACGGTGGTCGAAAAGCACGACGGGGGCGAGGTGCTGCTGGCCTTCGACCTGTCGGGGCCGGACCTGGACCAGGCGATCAACACCCGGGGCGACATGCCCCTGCCGCCCTATATCGCCGCCAAGCGGGGCGAGGACGCCCAGGACCGCAGCGATTACCAGACGGTCTATGCGCGCGAGGACGGCTCTGTCGCCGCGCCGACCGCCGGCCTGCACTTCACGCCGGAGCTGCTGACCGCGATCCGCGAGCGGGGCGTATCGACCCACTTCGTCACCCTGCATGTGGGGGCGGGGACCTTCCTGCCAGTGAAGACCGACGACGTATCCGAACACAAGATGCACGCCGAGTTCGGCGTGGTGCCGCGCGAGACCGCCGACGCCCTGAACGCCGTCCATGCCGCTGGGGGGCGGATCATCTGCGTGGGCACGACGTCCCTGCGCCTGCTGGAGAGCGCCACGGGCGAGGACGGGGTGATCAAGCCGTTCGCGGATGACACCGCCATCTTCATCACGCCGGGCTATCGCTTCCGGGCCGCCGACGGTCTGATGACCAATTTCCACCTGCCCAAATCGACCCTGTTCATGCTGGTCAGCGCCTTCGCCGGGCAGGCGACCATGCGGGCGGCCTACGAGCACGCCATCGCGGACGGATACCGCTTCTATTCCTATGGCGACGGCAGCCTGCTATGGCGGGCCGCCTGATGGCAGCCTTTCCCTTTGAACTGAAAGCAACCGACGGCGGGGCCCGCACGGGCGTCCTGAAGACCCCGCGCGGCGATATCCGCACCCCGGCCTTCATGCCCGTGGGCACGGCCGGCACCGTGAAGGCCCTGACCGTGGATCAGGTCGCCCAGACCGGCGCCGACATCATCCTGGGCAACACCTATCACCTGATGCTGCGGCCCACGGCCGAGCGGGTGAAGCGCCTGGGCGGGCTGCACAGGTTCATGCGCTGGGACAAGCCGATCCTGACGGACAGCGGCGGCTTCCAGGTGATGAGCCTGTCGGGCATCAGCAAGGTGACCGAAGAGGCGGTGACCTTCGCCAGCCATATCGACGGCTCCAAGCACGTCCTGACGCCGGAACGGTCCATCGAGATCCAGGCCGACCTGCTGGGCAGCGACATCGTCATGCAGCTGGACGAGTGCGTCGCCTGGCCGGCGGAGGAGAAGCGCGCCCGCGAGGCGCTGCTGCTGTCCGCCCGCTGGGGCGCACGGTCCAAGGCCGCGTTCGGCGACCGTGACAGCCAGGCCCTGTTCGGCATTCAGCAGGGCTCGACCTTCGAGCATCTGCGTCGGGAGTCGGCGGAACGCCTGCAAGAGATCGGCTTCGACGGCTACGCCCTGGGCGGCCTCGCCGTGGGCGAGGGGCATGAGGCCATGTGCGAGGTGCTCGACTACGCCCCCGCCATGCTGCCCGCCGACCGGCCGCGCTACCTGATGGGGGTGGGCAAGCCCATCGACCTGGTGGAGGCGGTGGCGCGCGGCGTCGACATGTTCGACTGCGTCCTGCCGACCCGTTCGGGCCGCCACGGTCAGGCCTGGACGTGGGACGGTGCGATCAACCTGAAGAACGCCCGCTTCGCCGAGGACGACAGCCCGCTGGACGAGGCCAGCGCCTGTCCGGCCAGCAGCGCCTATTCAAAGGCCTATCTGCATCACCTGGTGCGGTCGGACGAGATCCTGGGCCAGGTCCTGCTGTCCTGGCACAACATCGCCTTCTTCCAGACCCTGACCGCCGCCATGCGCGCGGCGATCGAGGAGGGGCGGTTCGAGGCGTTCCGCAAGAACTTCCGCGAACGCCACCTGGCCGCCAAGGGCGGCTAGCGGATCGGGTATTTCGGCCCGGAGCGCTTCTCCTCGCGGGGGATGCTGCTCTTCACGTGGGTGGGGGTCGCGGGCGGATTGCAGCCCTTGGATTCGCCGAGGCCCTTCAGATAGGCGCGGCGCACGTTGCCCGAGGTGATGGCCGCCGCCACCAGTCGATCGTGCCGTTCCGCGCCGGTCAGCATCCGCACGCCGCCCCGGAAGGGGATGAGGCTCGACGCCACGCCGGCCATGACGCCGTAGGAGACGGTCTTGCCGCGATCCAGCAGGTCCTCGTCCTCGCCGGCCGGAAGCTGGTCCAGATCGACGCCCAGGGCCTCGTCCAGCGGACGGACCAGTTCAGCTATCCGACGGCAGTTGGAAGGTGATGGCCGCTCGTAGGGGTCGTGCATGACCTCCAGCAGGATCGGGGGGATCTTGGTGCGGACCACGTTCAGGTCACGCAGCGGCGCCTGGGCCGCGCCCTGGATGCTTTCGCTGTTGGCCTCGCCGGTGGTCTTGATGCGCGCCTCGTCGTCTTGCGGACGGGAAGGCTGGGCGAGGGCGACCGCCGGAACGGCCAGGGCGAGAGTGATCAGAAGCATACGCATAGGGCCAAGATACCGCTCGTCTCGAAGGCGGCAACGAGGAACGGTGACGTTACGAAAGTATAATTCTGGCGCTCAAGCGCGAGCCGCGGCCAGGGCCTCGGTGAACTTCTGTTCCGCGTCGGCGGAACGCCGCAGGGCGCGGTCGAACTCGTCCCAATCGGCCTTGGACAGCCGCTCTTGCGTCGAGAGCTCTCCCATCGCCCGGATCAGATGGTCCCGCTGCAGCGACACCTGGAAGGCGCGACGATACAGCTCCGCCGTCGGCCACTGGGTGGGCGGCATGGAGAACAGGCCGTTCAGCGCCTCGTCGTTGTGACGGAACTCCGAGACGGTGATCTGCTGGATATGGCCGTGATCGCGATTCTTGGCGGCGTTGCGGATCACGGCGTTGTGGCGGGTCACCGCCTGAACCACGTCCTGCACGGCGTCGAGCAGGCTCAGCCGCTCGGCCGCCCGCCGGGCCTCGATGTTCCGGCGCTCGGCCGTGGCCAGCTCCAGGGTGACTAAGACCACCAGCACGCTGGCGCCCGCCGCCGCCCAGTCCGCCGCAGAGCCCCAGCTTTCAGGGCCTGACAGCAGCCGCACGGCTGTCATGACGACGAACAACGCGATGACGCCGACGTAGATCCAGTGGGTGGGGCGGTCGAACTTTATTCTCGTAGGAGAATGGTAGGCCGGGTGAGGTTCGAACTCACGACCATTCGATTAAAAGTCGAATGCTCTACCACTGAGCTACCGGCCCGCTCGTTGGCGCGGGGCGCCGGTCGAAGCGGCGCGGACCATAGTCGGGGGGATGCTTCGCCGCAAGGGTGGAAGTCTCCGATTTGGAACCAAGACTGTCAGCCCCCGGTTTCCCTCCCAAAGGAGATCGCCATGGCGGAAAAGATGCAGGGTTCGGTCAAGCGCGGCTGGGCGATCCTGGGCGTGGTCGGCGCGTTGATTGTCGGCGCTATCGCCTATTTCGGCCTGAACAGCCCCGGCCATGAGTCGGGCGGCCAGATCGCGGCCACAAGCCCGGCTGGCGGTCAGGAGGGACCGCGCCAAAACAGCCCAGCGCAGAACTAGGCGATGACGGTCGAGGGCTCCTCGACCAGCGAACGCACGAAGCGGTTCTTCTCGTCCACCAGGATCACCTTCGGCTGAACCGGCTTGTCGGTGATTTCGAAGGCGATGATGATTATCTGCTCGCCCTCGCCGATCAGGTGGGCGGCGGCGCCGTTCACGCAGATGCAGCCAGAGCCGCGCGGGCCGGCGATGACATAGGTCTCAAGGCGCGCGCCGCTGGTGTTAGACACCACCAGCACCTTTTCGCCCGCCCACAGATCCACATGGTCCAGCAGGTCCTGGTCGATGGTGATCGACCCGACATAGGCTAGGTTGGCCTCGGTGACCGTGGCGTTGTGGATTTTCGAGCGCATCAGAACGCGCATGATCAACTCTCTATCTCGACCTGCGGGTGACGGTTCGTCTGGGCGCCGTCTTGGCGCGTGATATAGGGTCCGCGACCCGTTTTGTCAGCTTACGTGTGATAACCTATGTCCGCGACGATTTCGCAGAAGTCCGTGACGACCCTCGACCTGGCCGACATGAAGGCCCGGAGCGAGAAGATCGCCATGCTGACCGCCTATGACTTCACCTCGGCGATCCTGGCCGAACGGGCGGGCGTGCCGGTGCTGCTGGTGGGCGACAGCCTGGGCATGGTGGTCCACGGCCACGGCACGACCCTGCCGGTGACGGTGGACGACATGGTGCGCCACGCGGCCGCCGTTGTGCGTGGCGCGGGCAAGGCCCTGGTGATCGCCGACCTGCCGTTCCTGAGCTATGCCGACGAAGCCTCGGCCGTGCGGTCGGCGGGCCGTCTGCTGCAAGAGGCGGGCGTGGCTGGCGTGAAGCTGGAGGGCGGGGCGTCCATCGCGTCCATCGTCCGCAAGCTGGTGGACCTGGGCATCCCGGTCATGGGCCATATCGGCTTCACGCCGCAGTCGGTGAACCAGATCGGCCTGAAGGTGCAGGGCAAGGCCGCCGCCGACGCGCGACGGATGCTGGAGGATGCCCTGGCCCTGCAAGAGGCCGGCGCCTTCGCCGTGGTGATCGAGCTGGCCCCCGCGGCCCTGGCGGCGGAGATCACCAAGCGCCTGACCATTCCAACCATCGGCATCGGCGCCGGCGCGGGCTGCGACGGCCAGGTGCAGGTCTGGCACGACATCCTGGGTCTCTATGGCGACAAGCCGCCCCGCCACGCCAAGCAGTTCGCCGACGTCGGCGCGGCGATCGAGGGCGCGGTGAAGGCCTATGCGGATGAGGTTCGCGGAGGCTCGTTCCCCACTGACGCCAACAGCAGCAAGATCGACCCGGCCGAGCTGGCTGAAGCTCTGAAGGGCGCGTGATGAAGGTCGTCGCCACCATCGCCGAATTCCGCGCCGAGCGGGCGCGTTTCGGCGACCTCGGCTTCGCCCCGACCATGGGCTACCTGCACGAGGGCCATATCAGCCTGATGAAGCGGGCCAAGGAGGAGTGCGGGGCCGCGGCGGCCAGCATCTTCGTCAACCCGACCCAGTTCGGCCCGAACGAGGACCTGTCGCGCTATCCCCGCGACCTGCCGCGCGATCTGTCGCTGCTGGAGGCGGCGGGGGTGGACCTGGTGTTCACGCCCGAGCCGATCGAGATGTACCCCGAGGGTTTCGACACGAGCATCACCGTGGGCGGGGTCAGCGAGGGGCTGGAGGGCGGCTCGCGTCCCGGCCACTTCAACGGCGTGGCGACGGTGGTGGCCAAGCTGCTGAACATCGTCCAGCCGACCCGCGCCTATTTCGGCCAGAAGGACGCCCAGCAGGCGGCGGTGATCCGCAAGCTGGCCCTGGACCTGTCGATCCCTTCGGAGATCGTCATCTGCCCGACGGTGCGGGAGCCGGACGGCTTGGCCATGAGCAGCCGCAACGTCTACCTGTCTCTGGCCGACCGCCAGTCCGCGCGGGTGCTGTTCCGCGCCCTGACCCTGGCGCGCATCCTGGTGGAGCGGGGCGAGCGGAAGGCCGAGGCGGTGCGCGAGGCGATGCGCCGGACCATCGGCGAGGAGCCGTCTGCTGAAGTCGACTATGTCAGCCTGGCCGACAATCTGACCTTGAAGGAGGTCGAGGACCGCCTGTCGGGCGAGGTCCTGGCCTCCATGGCCGTGCGCTTCGGCAAGACGCGCCTTATCGACAACCTGGTCATCAACGTCCCCAAGGGCCGCAAATAGCCGCCCAGCCCGCGCCACATTCCTCCGCGAAGCCTTCCATGGTGAAGCTTTAGGGGAGAGATGCATGCGGTTGATGGTTCTGGCGGCGACGGCGGCGATCGCCGTTTCCGGGTGTGGCAAGACCGAGAACAGCGCGGTGCGGACGACGCAGACGCCGACAGTGACCACGGCGCAGTCAGGGAACGGCGCGCCCTATGTCCTGACCGGCACTCAGGTTTGGGATGTGCCTGACCCGGCCTCCGGGCGGAAGTACCAGGTCTTCGTCAGCCTGCCGGCCTCCTACGAGTTCGATGCGCAGCGGCGCTATCCGGTGCTGTACGTCACCGACGCCGACTATGCGTTCCCGGTGATCCGCTCGATGGTGCGGCGGCTGAACCTGGACCGGCCGAAGGTCGACGACTTCATCCTGGTGGGGCTGTCCTACGCTGAGGGCGACAGGGGCGCGTCCAGCCGCCGCCGCGACTATACGCCGACGTCCAATGGCCCCAGCAGCTCGCCGCCGGGCGAGGTCCACGGCGGCAGCGCGGCTTATCGCCAGTACATCCGGGAGCAGGTCCTGCCGTTCGTGGAGGGGAAGTTCCGGGCCGACCCCGCGAAGAGGACCATCCTGGGCCATTCCTATGGCGGGCTGCTGGGCGCCGAGTTCCTGCTGAACGAGCCGGAGTTGTTCAAGGGCTACATCCTGGGCAGCCCATCCTTCTGGTTCGACAAGAAGCACATGCTGAAGGTCGAGGCGGAGTACGCCAAGACGCACAAGGATCTGCCGGCCAAGGTGTTCATGTATGTGGGCGGTTACGAGACGATCCGGCCGGCTGACCCCCGCTACAACCGCGACGCCGATCTGGTGGGCGACATGCAGCTATTCGAGGCGAACCTGAAGTCGCGCGGCTATCCAGGCCTGACCATCAGCTCCGACGTGCTGCCGGGCGAGGATCACCTGACGGTGGCGCCGTCCGGTTTCGCCCGAGGGCTGATGACCGTTCTGCCGGCGAATTGATCCAAAGAAAAACGGCGGCGCTCGAGTGAGCGCCGCCGCTGATCTTCAGCCGATGCTGGCCGGTCAGACCTTGACCGGATCCATCTTCGGCATGAGCACGTGAACCACGGCCAGGGCGATCAGATAGGCCGAGGCCGCCAGGATGAAGATCGGGGTGTAGGTGCCGATCTGATCCAGGACGTAGCCGGCGTACTTGGCCATGGCCATGCCGCCGAAAGCGCCCAGCATGCCGCCGATGCCGACCACCGAGCCCACTGCGCCGCGCGGGAACACGTCGCCCGGCAGCGTGTAGAGGTTGGCCGAGAAGCCTTGGTGAGCCGCCGTGGCGATGCCGATGATCAGCACGGCGACCCAGAGGTTGTCGACATTGGCCGCGAAGGCCACGGGCACAGCGAGCAGGGCGCAGATCAGCATGGTGATCTTGCGGGCCTTGTTGATGCTCCAGCCCATGTTCATGAACTTGGACGACAGCCAGCCGCCGCCGACGCTGCCGACGTCCGACAGCAGGTAGATGGCGATCAGCGGGGGGCCGAAGCTCTTCAGGTCGAGGCCGTGGCGCTTGCCCAGGAAATCCGGCAGCCAGAAGAGGAACATCCACCAGACCGGGTCGATCAGGAACTTGCCCAGAGCGAAGGCCCAGGTCTCGCGCTTGGTCAGGATCTTCGACCAGCCGATCTTCTCGACCGGGTCAGCGGGATCCTGGGTGATGTGGGCCAGTTCGCCCGGCGAGACGCTCTTGTGCTCTTGCGGGCTGCGGTAGACCAGGAGCCAGATCGGCAGCCAGACGAGGCCGGCGATGCCGGTGACGATGAAGGCCATCTGCCAGCCCCAGGTCAGGGCCACGACGGGCACGACCAGCGGGGTGACGATGGCGCCGATGTTGGTGCCGGCGTTGAACAGGCCGGTGGCGAAGGCGCGTTCCTTCTTGGGGAACCACTCGGCCACGGCCTTGATGCCGCCCGGGAAGCCGCCGCCTTCACCGGCGCCCAGCGCGATGCGGGCAAAGATGAAGCCGGTCAGGCCGCGCGCGCCGGCGTGGGCGATGTGCGCCACCTGCCAGATCGCGAAGGCGATGGCGAAACCGTAGCGGGCCCCGATCTTGTCTATGATCCGGCCCCAGAAGAGGTAGGCCACGGCGTAGGACGCCTGGAACCAGAAGACCGTGTCGGCATAGTCGGTTTCCGACCAGCTGAATTCCTTGGACAGGTCGGCCTTCAGCAGGCCGATGGTCTGCCGGTCGACGTAGTTGATGACCATGGCCGCGAACAGCAGGCCGACGATCACCCAACGGAATTTCGTAATTCTCTCTGAGACGGGAGGAGGCGTGACGCCTCCGAACTTTGCATCGCTCATGAACTCTCTGCCTGTCCCTGGCGCTCCCGGAACAGGGAGCGCCGTTCATCCCTGATGTTCTGCGTTAGACCGAGGCCGGTTCAGCCTTGACCGTGCTGCAGGCAATCTCGCCGTAGTCGCCGAAGCGCACAACAGTCGATTGTCCGAGGAAGATCTCGTGGACGCCGGTGGCGGCGCCGGTGGTGATCAGGTCGCCGGCCTTCAGCGGGTGGCCGCGACGCGCGCAGTTCTCGATCAGGAAGCGGAAGGCCTCGATCGGGCTGCCCGGAATGCTGGCGGCCGTGCCCGTGCCGATGAGCTTGTCATCAATCCAGGTTTCGCAGGGCAGGTTGTCCCAGCCCTTCTCGCGCCAGTCCTTGATCTCCGGACCGACGATCAGGCCGGCGTTGTTGCCGAAGTCCGAAGCGACGACGCGGGGGCCCATGCCGTTGATGTCGGGCAGGGGGCTGCCGGCCAGTTCGAAGCCGATGTGGATCGCGCCGACATATTCCTCGGCGTCTTCATAGGACCAGTCGGTCTTGTCGGCCGGGGCGTCCTTGGCCACGCGGACGATAAACTCTGCCTCGGCGGCGGCGAAGCCGTTCGGGATCACCGGCAGGGGGAAGGTCTCGCCTTCGCCGATGGTCCAGATGTTGTTCTTGAACACCGGGCCGGCCAGGCGCTCGGCGCCCAGTTCGGCGCGCAGAGCCGGGGCGATGAGGCCCACTTTCCAGCCGCCGACTTCGGCGGGGTAGAGGCCGATGGCGATGTCCTGAATGGCGTAGGCGTCATCCATGGTCGCCGGCGTCTCGCCGGGATAACCGGGGAGGGCGGTGGCGGACAGACGCGCCTCTACAAGTGTCTTGGCGATCGTCGAGGCGGCCGTTGCGGTCCGTACTGCGTCCACTCCGTTACGCTCCCTGTTCCCTGAGGGTTGTTGATTGTCGTCGTGTGTAGGGGAAACCGGTGTCATTGACAATTGAGGCCGTCAGGCCCGCGAGAGGGCGGCATAGGCGTCTTTGACAGCGGTTCGATAGGTGGTGTTCGAGGCCAGCGAAACCGGGAACACCTCGGTCAGACCGAGGAAGGCGTCCACGTCTTCAGGCCCGCCAGTGCAGGCGCCGCCTAGGGCGGCGAGCTTGTCGGCCAGCGGGTCGACCAACGGCACACCCGCTTCGGTACGGGTGGCGATGAAGCCGATCCAGGCGGCGATCGGCACGGCGAGGCGATCGACCGAACGGCCGGCCTCCAGGGCGTCAGCCGTCGTCTCGAGGATTCGGAACGGCAGCTTCTTGGAGCCATCCCAGGCGATCTGCGAGAGCAGGTGGCGAATCTCCGGATTGCGGAAGCGGCCGAGGATCGCCTCCACATAGGTCGGGATGTCGAGGCCGGGCGGGGTGCTGAGGCTGGGAGCGATGTCCTCCAGCATCATGCTGCGCACGAAGCCGGCCAGTTCGGCGTCGGCCATGGCGTCGCCGACGGTCTCGTAGCCCTTGAGCGAGCCCACATAGGCCAGGGTGGAGTGCGCGCCGTTCAATAGGCGCAGCTTGGCGCCCTCGAAGGCGGCCACGTCGTTGGTCAGGGTCACGCCGACCGAGGCCAGGTCCGGCGCGTCGGCGGGCAGGACATCCTCGACCACCCATTGCACGAAGGCTTCGCGCTGGATCGGCCAGGCGTCTTCGAAGCCGGTCTCGGCGGTGACGCGGGCGCGCAGGGCGTCGTCGGTGGCCGGGGTGATGCTATCGACCATGGTGCGCGGGAAGGCGGTGTTCGCCTTGATCCATTCGCCCAGGCCGGCGTCCAGCTTGCCGGCGAAGGCGACGACCGCGTCGCGCAGCTTGTGGCCGTTGTCGGCGAGGTTGTCGCAGCTGATGACGGTGAAGGGGGCGACGCCCGCCTCGCGGCGGCGGCGCAGGCCTTCGACGATGTAGCCGATGACGCTGTCGGGGCGCTGCGGATGCTGCAGGTCGTGGGCGATGTCGGTGTTGGCGAAGTCCAACTTGCCGTCGCCGCCCAGGCAGTAGCCCTTTTCGGTGACGGTGGTGGTGACGACCTTGGTCGACGCCTTGGCCAGACGGGTGAAGACCGTTTCTGGATCTTCCGGCGCCACGAGAATCTCGCGCATGGCGCCGATCACGCGGAAGGTCGTCTCGGCGTCGAGCTGGGCCAGAACGTAGAGGCCGGCTTGCGGGGCCAGGGCGTCGCGGACGCCGGGGCTCTTCAGGGAGACGCCGCTGATCGCCCAGCGCGGGTCCTTGGCCAGCAGGGCGTCGAAGTAGAAAGCCTGGTGGGCGCGGTGAAAGGCGCCGGGGCCGAAATGCACCACGCCAATCTCGACGGCGGTCGGATCATAGGCAGGCTGAAGCACCTTGGCCGAGGCTTCGGACAAGGTGGAGAGAGTAAGCTTGGTCAAAGGGTAACGCCCTGCTTCCAGATGGCGATCTCACGTTCGCCGTTGATTTCGGCCTTGGTCGGCTTGCCCGAGGCGGTGTCCACCACGAGGGCCATCAGATCGTCGGCCGCCTCGTCCATGGACTTTTCTTCCAGCACCACGCCGGCGTCGAAGTCGATCCAGCCCGGCTTGCGCCCGGCCAGACCGCTGTTGGAGGCGATCTTCAGGGTTGGGGCGGGGAAGCCCAGCGGCGTGCCGCGGCCGGTGGTGAAGAGAATGACGGTGGCGCCGGCGGCGGTCAGGGCGGTGGACGACACCGCGTCGTTGCCCGGCGCCTCCAGCACGGTCAGGCCGTGGGGGCCGATCTGCTCGCCATAGCGGATGACATTGACCACCGGGGCGCGGCCGCCCTTCTGCACCGCGCCGAGGGACTTCTCCTCCAGCGTGGTGATGCCGCCGGCGATGTTCCCCGGAGAGGGGTTCTCATAGATCGGCTGGTGGTTATCGATGAAGTACTGCTTGAAGTCGTTGACCACCGAAACGAGGTCCTGGAACACGCCCTGGTTGGCGGCGCGGGCCATGAGGATGCGTTCGGCGCCGAACACTTCCGGAATCTCGGTCAGGACCGGGGTGCCGCCGGCGTCGGCCACCTTGTCGGCGATGCGGCCGACCAACGGGTTGGCAGTGACGCCCGAGAAGCCGTCGGAGCCGCCGCACTTCAGGCCGACCACGAGGTCGGAGACGGGGCAGGGCTCGCGCTTGTCGTTCTCGGCCAGGGCGACCAGTTCCTCGACGGCGGCGAGGCCGTCTTCCTGTTCGTCCTCGACGGTCTGGGTCGTGAAGTAGCGCAGGCGGTCGCGGTCGATCTCCGGCGCGGTCTCCAGCAGCTTCGAAAGCTGGTTGTTCTCGCAGCCGAGGCCGAGGATCAGGACGCCGCCGGCATTGGGGTGGGCGGCGAGGCTGGCGATCAGCTTGCGGGTGTGGTCGAGGTCGCCGCCCAGCTGCGAGCAGCCGAAGGGGTGGGGGAAGGCGTGGACGCCGTCCACGCGGCCGGCGAAGCGCACGGCGGCCTTTTCGGCGATGCGGCGGGCGGTGTTGGCCACGCAGCCGACGGTGCAGAGCACCCAGATCTCGTTGCGCGTGCCGACCCGGCCATTCTTGCGGCGGTAGCCCATGAAGGTTCCGGCATCGAGGTCATGCCCGATGGAGTCGATCGCCGGCTGGTAGGCATAGGTCTCAAGGTCGGACAGCTTGGTCTCGACGTTGTGGACGTGGACGTGGTCGCCGATCTCGATGGCTTGGGTCGCGCGGCCGATGGGCCAGCCGTACTTGCAGACATCGTCGCCGACGGCGGCGGTGCGGACGGCGATCTTGTGACCCTTGGGGATATCGGCGCGGACAGTGATCGTCTGACCTTCCGAGGTGACGATTTCGCCCGAACTGAGGTCGCGCAAAGCAGTCGCAACGTGATCGCGAGGGTCCACGTGGTGAATCACATGGTCGGTTGCAGGAGTGTCAGACGCCATTTTCCATCCCGACGCACCGTGTCTTCTGGCTTAGGTAACCGGTGTCATTATCCACAATAGCGCTTTCTTGCCCGTGTTTGTAGTGAGACGTGCGATCAGGCTAAGAAAACAGAACTCGACCAAGTTGATCGGACCGCCGTGACCGCATCCAAGACGCCTGACGATCATTCGCCTGACGGCCCGATTTTCGACGCGGACCCGAACCGCAAGCGCCCGACGATCAACGATATCGCGCGCCTGGCGGGCGTGTCGAAAAAGACGGTGTCGCGGGTAATCAACCAGTCGCCGTCGGTGCGTGACGAAACGCGCGAGCGGATCGAGGCGGTGATCGCCGAGCACGGCTACGAGCCCGATCCCCAGGCCCGGGGCCTGGCGTTCCGCCGGTCGTTCCTGATCGGCATGATCTACGACAACCCGAACCCGCAGTACGTCGTGAACATGCAGCAGGGGCTGCTGGACGGGATGAAGGGGTCGGGCTTCGAGCTGGTGGTGCATCCGTGCGACCGCGCCAGCCCGCACTTTCTGACCGACCTGCGCACCTTCATCGAGCGCCAGCGCCTTTACGGCGTGGTGGTCACCCCGTCTGTGTCGGAAGACGAGCGGGTGGGGCGGCTGCTGCGCGAGATCGGTTGCGAGTACATCCGCATCGCCTCCGTGCCGGTGGATGATGCGGAGCGCATGATCGTCGGCCGCGACCGGTTGGGGGCGCATCAGGCCGCCAAGCATATCGCCGATCTGGGTCACGTGCGGGTCGCGTTCATTTCCGGTCCTGACACCTTCCGTTCGTCCCACGAGCGCCGCGGGGGCTTTGAGGATGGCCTGGCCGAGGCCGGGCTCAAGCTTGAGCCGAGCCTGGTGGCCAACGCGGCCTACACCTTCGAATCCGGCATGGCCGCGGCGGAAGAGCTGCTGAAGCTGGAGCCGCGTCCCACAGCCATCTTCTGCGGCAACGACGAAATGGCCGCCGGCGCCCTGCAGGCGGCGCGCCGCGCGGGCCTGAGCGTGCCGGCCGACCTGACCGTGGTCGGCTTCGACGACTTCCAGATCGCGTCGCGCGTCTGGCCGCCCCTGACCACCATCCGCATCCCCACCCGGGAGGTGGGCCGGATGGCCGCCCTGAAGCTGATCGCCGGCGGCCAGGAGCCCCGCGAACTCAAGGCGGAGCCGGAACGTATTGCCCCGTCGCTCGTCGTGCGCGAGTCTTCAGGGCCGCCGCCCAGGAAGTGAGCCCTCAAGCTTGCTTCAATCTATGACACCGGTTACCACGCCGGCAGAACGGGAAGGGTAAGTTCCCGCGCCGGAAACCCAGGAGCATCCCCCGATGGCCCAGCCGCTGATCTTCCACGACGACCGTCTGTTCCCGGCCGATCCGACCACGCGCGGCATCGCGCGGGAGCTTTACGCCCTGGTCGAGAAGCTGCCGATCATCAGCCCGCACGGGCATACGGATCCGTCCTGGTTCTCCACCAACGCGCCGTTCGAGGACGCCTGCGACCTGCTGCTGGCGCCGGACCACTACCTGTACCGGATGCTGTACAGCCAGGGCATCGCGCTGAAGGATCTGCGCGTACCGTCCAAGGAAGGCGTGCCGAACACCGACCCGCGCAAGGCGTGGAAGCTGTTCGCCTCGAACTTCCATCTGTTCCGCGCGACCCCGTCGTGGCTGTGGCTGAACTACGTGTTCTCCAAGGTCTTCGGCTTCCAGGTTCGCCTGAGCGCCGAGACCGCGGATAAGTATTTCGACGAGATCAATGCGCAGCTGGCCACGGACGCCTTCCGTCCGCGTGCGCTGTTCGACCGCTTCAACATCGAGCTGCTGGCCACCACCGAAGGCCCGCACGAGAGCCTGAACCATCACCACGCCATCCGCGACAGCGGCTGGAAGGGCCGGGTGGTCACCGCCTATCGTCCGGACGCGGTCGTCGACTTCGAGGACGAGCGTTTCGGTGACGCCATGCAGCGCTTCGCCGAGGTGTCGGGCCACGACGTCTATAGCTGGGCCGGCTATCTGGAAGCCCACCGTTCGCGCCGGGCCGACTTCATCGCGGCCGGCGCCACGTCGACCGACCACGGCCACCCGACGGCGGCCACGGCGGACCTGTCGGCGGCCGAGTCCGAGGCCCTGTTCCAGAGCCTGCTGAAGGGCGACGTGACGCCGGAGAAGGCCGAGCTGTTCCGGGCGCAGATGCTGACCGAGATGGCCAAGATGAGCCTGGACGACGGTCTGGTCATGCAAATCCACCCCGGCTCGACCCGCAACCATAACCGCCAGCTGTTCGAAGCTTACGGCCGCGACAAGGGCGCGGACATCCCGGCCAAGACCGAATACGTCCAGGCCCTGCGTCCGCTGCTGGGCAAGCTGGGCAACGATCCGCGCCTGTCGATCATCCTGTTCACCCTGGACGAGACGACCTACAGCCGCGAGCTGGCGCCGCTGGCCGGCCACTATCCGACCCTGAAGCTGGGCCCGTCCTGGTGGTTCCACGACAGCCCGGAAGGCATGATGCGCTTCCGCGAGCAGGTCACCGAGACGGCCGGCCTGTACAACACCGTGGGCTTCAACGACGACACCCGCGCCTTCCTGTCGATCCCCGCGCGCCACGACGTGGCCCGCCGCGTGGACAGCGCCTTCCTCGCCCGGATGGTCGCCGAACACCGCATGGATCTGAACGAGGCGGCGGAAACCGTCGTGGATCTGGCCTACAACCTGCCCAAGCAGGCCTACAAGCTGGACCAGCCGCTGACCGCCACGCCCGCCGCCGCCTGATCCCTGGAAGAACCCCGCGCCCCGGAGGCCGTCATGTTCGCCAAGACCTATCACGCCACGCACCCGGACATGATGTTCGGCGTCACCAATGACGAGCTGCGCGACCGCTACCTGATGCAGGACCTGTTCGAGGAGGACGGCATCAGCCTGAACTACTCGCACAACGAACGCTTCGTGGTCGGCGGCGCGGCGCCGGTGAGCAAGCCGGTGGTCCTGCCGCACCAGACGGAGCCGGCCTCGGCGGCGGGTCATCCGTTCCTGGAGCGTCGCGAGCTGGGCGCCATCAATGTGGGCGAGGGCAAGGGCAAGGTGACCGTGGACGGCGTCGTCTACGACATCGAGCCGCGCGACGGCATCTATGTGACCATGGGCGCCAAGGACGTGGTGTTCGAGTCCGTGGACGCGGCCAACCCGGCCAGGTTCTACATTACCAGCGTCCCGGCCCACGCGGCCTTCGAGACCAAGAAGCTGGTGTTCGCGGACGCCATCCCGCTGGAGCGCGGCGCGCTGGAGACCTCCAACGAGCGCACCATCTACCAGTACATCGTCCCCACCACCTGCAAGTCGGCGCAGCTGCTGCTGGGCATGACCGTCCTGAAGCCGGGCAGCGTGTGGAACACCATGCCGCCGCACCTGCATGACCGCCGCTCGGAGGTGTATTTCTACTTCGGCCTCGGCGAGAACGACCGGGTGTTCCACTACATGGGCGAGCCGGACGAGATGCGTCACATCGTGCTCGCCAACGAAGAGGCCGTCATGAGCCCGCCGTGGTCGATCCACATGGGCTCGGGCACCGCCAACTACACCTTCATCTGGGCGATGGGCGGCGAGAACCTCGACTATACGGACATGAACGTCCTCGACATCTGCCAACTCAAGTAGGCCCATTATGACCAAGCTTTTCAGCCTCGAGGGCAAGACCGCCCTTGTCACCGGCGCCAACACCGGCATCGGCCAGGCCATCGCCATCGCCCTGGCTGAAGCCGGCGCGGACGTGGCCGTCGCCGGCCGCAGCGAGCCGACCGAGACCCAGAAGGCCATCGAGGCCGCGGGCCGCAAGTTCCTGTCGATCAAGGCCGACTTCGGTTCGACCGAGCCGGTGCAGCGCGTGGTCGACGAGACGGTCGCCGCCTTCGGCAAGCTCGACATCCTGGTCAACAACGCCGGCATCATCCGCCGCGCCGACTCGATCGAGTTCAGCGAGGCCGACTGGGACGCGGTGATGGATACGAACCTGAAGGTCGTGTTCTTCCTGACCCAGGCCGTGGCGCGTCAGATGCTGAAGCAGGGCGGCGGCAAGGTGATCAACATCGCCAGCCTGCTGTCCTACCAGGGCGGCATCCGCGTGCCGTCCTACACCGCTTCGAAGAGCGGCCTGGCCGGCCTGACCAAGATCCTGGCCAACGAGTGGGCCGCCAAGGGGATCAACGTCAACGCCATCGCCCCCGGCTATGTCGAGACGAACAACACCGAAGCCCTGCGCGCCGACGCCGAACGTAACGCCTCGATCCTGGCCCGCATCCCCGCCGGCCGCTGGAGCCAGGCAAGCGACCTGGGGGGCGCGGCGGTGTTCCTCGCCGCGGCCGCTTCGGACTATGTTCATGGGGTGACGCTGCCGGTCGACGGCGGCTGGCTGGCCCGCTGATCTGACTGGAGACTGAACGTTGAGCCGTGTCGTCTGCTTCGGCGAGGTGCTGCTGCGCCTCTCTGCTCCCACCAATGAGCTGCTGCTGCAGTCGGCCCGGCTGAATGTCTGCGTCGGCGGGGCGGAGGCCAATGTGGCCGTGTCCCTGGCCAAGTTCGGCCACGACGCGGCGACGGTCTCCATCCTGCCCGACAACCCGCTGGGCCGTTCGGCCCGGGACGAGCTGCGCCGGCACGGGGTCGACACCTCGAGCCTGCGTTTCGTCGACGGGCGCATGGGCCTGTATTTCCTGTCGCCGGGCGCCGTGGTGCGTCCGTCGGAGGTCACCTACGACCGCGCCGGCTCCGCCTTCGCCCTGGCCTCGGAAGACGCCATCGACTGGGAGAAGGAGCTGGAGGGCGCCGACTGGTTTCACGTCTCGGGCGTGACCCCGGCGGTCGGTCCGTCGGCCGCCAATGCGGTGATCAAGGCGGTGCAGACCGCCCGCAAGCTGGGCGTGCCCGTCAGCTTCGACGGCAACTACCGCGCCAAGATGTGGGCCGCCTGGAACGGCGACGGCCCGGCCGTGCTGCGCCAGATCCTGGACTGCGCCGACCTGGCCTTCGTCAACGACCGCGACATCGCCCTGATCCTGGGCGAAAGCTTCCTGGACGAGTCCGCCCAGGTGCGCCGCCGCAAGGCCGCCGAGCGCGCCTTCGAGGTGTTCCCGAACCTGAAGCGCATGACCTCGACCGTGCGCCTGACGCCCTCGGCCGATCATCACGAACTGTCGGCGGTGATCCTGTCGCGCGGCGGCGGCGAGCACATCACGCGCGCCTTCCCGCTGGCCGGGGTGGTGGACCGCATCGGCGGGGGCGACGCCTTCGCCGCCGGCGTGCTGCACGGCCTGCTGACCGGCATGGACGACGCCGACGCGGTTGAGTTCGGCCTGGCCGCCGGCGCCCTGAAGCATGCGGTGTTCGGCGACTTCAACCTGGTGTCGGCTGGCGACGTCCACGCCCTACTCGACGGCGAAGGCCTGGACGTCAAGCGCTAGGCTAGCGCCTTAGGCGAACAGGGGCGCGACGATCGCCAGGATCGCCACCCCCTGGGCCGTGGCGATCACGGCGTCCAGCAGGCTGCGCCCGACCGAGGCGCCCAGCTCCTGGCGGAACCACGCCGCCTCAACGGCCACGAACCAGATCAGGGCGATGATGACCATCGCCGCGCCCGTCAGCTCCGCCCAGGGCAGGGCGTGCATCTGCAACAGCGTCCCGGCCATGCCCAGGGTCAGAGCGAAGGGCGCGGCCAGATAGCACTGGCTGTAGAAAGGCGGCTTGAGGGTGTCGCGCGTCAGGGCGGCGCGCCGGCGCTGCAGCAGGCGGATCGACACCAGCAGCGGAAAGACCGCGAACAGGGCCAGCCGCAGGACCAGCAGGCTGGTGTCGTCGTTCACCAGATCGCCCAGCCGATGATGCTCGGCGAGCAGGGGACTGTCGCCGATCAGCGCCAGCTCGAGCCCGTGCGACAGCAGCAGAGATAGAAAGAGGAACAGCGGCGGGCTGACCGTGGCCACATGGCGGCGCTCCTCCGCCTCGTTCATCTGCTGGTCGGCGAAGGCGGTCATCTTCAGGGGATGCAGCACCGTCCGCCACAGGGTGAGCGGATAGAACACCAGCCAGCTCATCACCCGGAACAGAAGCTCATCGAGGGAATCGAGAAGCTGAATCATGAAGTTCATGGGTGGGTCCCGTTTGGCGACGGGGTCAGTATGGGGGGGATTGGGGTTTGAGGGGAAGCATGCCGCGCTGCTCGCGCACCATGGCGATGACCAGCTTGGTGAACGCATGCACTTCCTGTTCCCGCGCTTTCGTCACCGGGCCCGAGAAGGGTTTGAGCTTCGGGAGCGAAGGCGTCCTGGGCATTCGCGGCTCGCCACGTACGGGTGGATAGAGCGCCAGGGCGATGTTGAGCATCTCTTCCAGGTCCGCCAGATCCCGGGCGAGCTTTTGCTCAAGCTCCTCCGTCGTGGGCGGGCCGGGTTTCCGTTGACGATTGCGGCTCATGGGGTGGTCCTTGGGGTTGCTTCTTCCTTTCCCCCTTGATGGGGGAAGGGCAGGTAAGGGGGTGGAAGAGGTTCAGGATGTGGCGCGGCCGAGCTGAACTCCGCCGCCGCTGTCACCCTCACCCTCGATCCCTCACCCATCCCGCTCGATCTGGATCGAGTTGATCCAGTCGTCCAGAACCAGGGACGCCCGGTCTTTCAGCCGCGCCACGGCGTCTTCCTCGCCGCCGATGTCCATTTCGTAGAGGCGGCCCTGGGCGACTTCGTGCAGTTCGCGCAGGCGGCCTTCGGGGTCGTCGCTGAAGCCGCTGACGGCCACGCCGATCAGCCAGGGCAGAAGGGCGCGGGTTGCGAAGCTTTCGGCTTGCAGGTCGCGCACCGCCTGTTTCAGAAGCTCCAGTTCGTCGTCGGCCATGGAATCTCCGTGGGGCAGGGCTCCATCATGCGCCCGTGTCGCCGGTGGGCAAGCGGCGGCTGGCGGAACAGCGGTCGCCGCCCGCACGTTGCCTGCCCATGGAACAGGCCGTCGAGGACGAGCTGCGCGCCAAGATCGAGGCGAACGACCGCCTGCTCAAGGCGC
Source organism: Caulobacter segnis (assembly GCF_029543125.1). Lineage (GTDB taxonomy): Bacteria > Pseudomonadota > Alphaproteobacteria > Caulobacterales > Caulobacteraceae > Caulobacter > Caulobacter segnis_D. The sequence continues at coordinate 7,212 of NZ_JARQWW010000004.1, read as the reverse complement.
TGATGACGCTGCTGGCGCTGCGCGATCCCGATCTGCTGGACGAACTGCGGGCGGTGTTCACTATCGCCGCCGTCGAGGGCTCCAAGGTCGGCGACGCGAGCCCCGAGGTCTGGGCCCACATCCGCAAGGAGCTGGCCATCGTCGCCGACCTGGCGCGGGATGCGCCGGATGATCTGCATTAGCGAGTGCATCCTTCGACTTGGCGCTGCGCGCCAGCTCAGGATGAGGAATTCAGAGCGCACCCACGTTCATCATGCTGAGCGCGAGTGAAGCGAGCTGTCGAAGCACGCATCCCCTCACCGCATCTGCGGCGTATCCACCACCGGGCTGTCCGTATCGCTGAGCCCTGCATTGCTCATGGCCGCCTTCAGGGTCCGCACAGGATCATCCCCACGCGGGCGGGTGCCGAAGGCCAGGGTGGCGGGCAAAGCGCTGCGGCCGCCCAGGTTGGCGAAGGCGGTGGGCGTTCCGTCCGGCGACACCGGCGCGGCGCCGGGCGCGTTCAGAGCCACCACATAGTGCCGCCCGGGCAGGGTGCGGCACAGGACCACGAAGCTCTTCTCGTCCTTCAGCAGGCGCGGCACGCCCAGGCAGTCCAGGGGCGAGGTCGCGGCCTCGGGCGCGGCGCCGTCAGTCGCGGCCATGTTCGGAGAGGCCTGGGCGATGCGCCAGCCCTTGGGGTCCATGGGCTGGTCGAAGGTCAGCTTCAGGGCCAGCAACCCGGCCACGACTTCGGCCCCTTCGGCCGGATAACTGCCCGCCAGCTTCGGCGGATCCCCCGCCGGCATGACGGTGACGGGGGACACGTCCGTCGGCGCGTCCTGCGCGAGGGCAGGCGCGGCGAGGGACAGGGCGATGAGGGCGGCGGTCAGGCGCATGGGAGGATGCTGCCCGCGGGTGGTGACAATCTCAAGGCGCGGCGGCGCGGATGCGTCGTCGCGCCCTAGGCCTTGTGCCTAGGGCCCATTCCCCACTGCCTTTGGAGTTACGTGTTGCGTCCGCTGACCTTCCGGAAAAGCGGAGCGTATGGGCCCTAGGCACAAGGCCTGGGGAGACGGTGAGAGCTTAAGTCTCCCCCGTACGCTTCGCTACGGGGGAGGAGAAACTGAACTCAATCCCCGTCCATCTTCAACGCGGCGATGAAGGCTTCCTGGGGGATTTCGACCTTGCCGAACTGGCGCATGCGCTTCTTGCCGGCTTTCTGCTTGTCCAGCAGCTTGCGTTTGCGCGAGGCGTCGCCGCCGTAGCACTTGGCGGTCACGTCCTTGCGCAGGGCGCGGACGGTTTCGCGGGCGATGATGCGGCCGCCGATGGCCGCCTGGATCGGGATGACGAACATGTGCTGCGGGATGAGGTCCTTCATCTTTTCGCACATGCCGCGGCCGCGGCTTTCAGCCCGGTCGCGGTGGACCAGCATGCTGAGGGCGTCCACCGGCTCGGCGTTGACCAGGATCGACATCTTCACCAGGTCGCCGGCGCGGTAGTCCTCCACCTGATAGTCGAAAGAGGCGTAGCCCTTCGAGATGGACTTCAGGCGGTCGTAGAAGTCGAACACCACCTCGTTCAGCGGCAGGTCATAGACCAGCATGGCGCGGTTGCCGACGTAGGACAGTTCGCGCTGCTCTCCGCGGCGGTCCTGGCACAGCTTGATCACGCCGCCGAGGTACTCGTCCGGGGTGAAGATGGTCGCCTTGATCCACGGCTCCTTGATGTGCTCGATGTGCATCGGATCGGGCATGTCGGCCGGGTTGTGCAGCTCGATCTCGCTGCCGTCGCGCATCTGGATCTTGTATACCACCGAGGGGGCGGTCGCGATCAGGTCCAGGTCGAACTCGCGGCTCAGGCGCTCCTGGATGATCTCCAGGTGCAGCAGGCCGAGGAAGCCGCAGCGGAAGCCGAACCCCAGGGCCGCGCTGCTCTCCATCTCGTAGGTGAAGCTGCCGTCGTTCAGGCGCAGGCGGCCGACGGCGGCGCGCAGGTCCTCGAAGTCGGCGGCGTCCACCGGGAACAGGCCGCAGAACACCACCGGCTGCACGTCCTTGAAGCCCGGCAGGGCGGAGGCGGTCTGCTTCTTCTCGTCGGTGATGGTGTCCCCGACGGCGGCGTCGGCCACTTCCTTGATGCTGGCGGTGAAGAAGCCGACCTCGCCGGGGCCCAGGACGTCGACGTCGGTGGCCTTGGGCTTGAACACGCCGACCTTGTCGATGCGGTGGGTGGCGCCGGTCTGCATCATGCGGACCTGCTGGCCGGCCTTCAGGGTGCCGTCGAAGATGCGCACCAGCACGACCACGCCCAGATAGGCGTCGTACCACGCGTCGACCAGCAGGGCCTTCAGCGGGGCGTCGATGTCGCCCTTGGGGGCGGGCAGGCGGGTGACGATGGCTTCCAGCACGTCATGGATGCCCAGTCCGCTCTTGGCGCTGGCCAGGACCGCGTCGCTGGCGTCCAGGCCGATCAGGTCCTCGATCTGGGCCCGCACCCGCTCCGGCTCCGCCGCCGGCAGGTCAATCTTGTTGAGGACAGGGACGATCTCATGGTTGTTATCGATCGCAGAATAGACGTTGGCCAGCGTCTGCGCCTCGACCCCTTGGGAGGCGTCGACCACAAGGATCGAGCCCTCGCACGCGGCCAGGGAGCGGGACACCTCGTAAGCGAAGTCCACATGGCCCGGCGTGTCCATCAGGTTGAGGATGTAGGTTTCGCCGTCGTCGGCCTTGTAGTGAAGGCGCACGGTCTGCGCCTTGATGGTGATGCCGCGCTCCTTCTCGATCTCCATGTTGTCGAGCACCTGGGCGCTCATCTCGCGCGCGGTCAGGCCGCCCGTCTCCTGGATGAGGCGGTCGGACAGGGTGCTCTTGCCGTGGTCGATGTGGGCCACGATGGAAAAGTTGCGGATCTTGTCGAGAGGCGTCGTCATGGGGGCTGCCTCTAGCATATTCGCGGGCTTATGCATCATCCCGACGGTTGTTGAACCGTGAGGGCAGGGGCCGGGCGTCAGCGTGCCGTCAGCTTGACCATGCGAAAGGCGCTTAACGCCTCATTAAGCTTGCCGCCGCAAACCCGACGAAATGGTCGGCCATTTTCGGCCAAGCTCCTGATTCGAAAGGCCCGCCCATGGACCGCCGCGCTCTCATCGCCTCCGGCATCGCCACCCTCGCCACCACCGGCTGCGCCACGGCCCAGCCCCGCCAGGATCAGGGCGGCTTCAACGAGGACGGCTCGCAGCGCGCGGACACCTACACCATGGACGAGATCGTCCAGAAGGGTTCCGACTTCCTGGGCGTGACCGCCGAGGCCCTGGGCGGCGCGGTGGAGAAGATCTTCGCCGACAACGGCCGTCCCACCGCCTACATCGCCGGCGAGGAGGCCTCGGCCGCCTTCACCATCGGCGCGCGCTACGGCCGCGGCCTGATCTACATGAAGGGCCGTCCGACCACGGACGTGTACTGGCAGGGGCCGTCCATCGGTTGGGACATCGGCGGCAACGGCAGCCGGGTCTTCACCCTCTGCTACAATCTGCAGTTCCCCGACGCGATCTTCCGCCGTTTCCCGGGCGTCGAGGGGTCGGCCTATCTGATCGGCGGCCTGGGCGTGAACTACCAGCGCGCCGACGACATCACCCTGGCCCCGATCCGCGCCGGCGTCGGCCTGCGCCTGGGCGCGAACGTGGGCTACCTGGCCTACAGCCGCCAGCGGAACATCATCCCGTTCTAAAGGACGGAGGCTGGCGAGCTTCACATTCGCCAGCCGAAACCGACCCCGCGCACGGCCAGGCAGGCGCCCAGGCGGCTGGCCAGCAGGTCGGCGCGATCGTCGCCCTCGTCGTCGGTCTCCAGCGAAATGGTCAGGCCTTCGGCGGTCTGGGCGGCCTCCACGCGCCGCAGCCGCGCCTGCTGCACGGCCACGACGTTGAGCACGCGGATCAGGGCGTCGGTGGTGTCGGCCGCGCTGACCATGAACAGGCGGCGTTTGTCGCTGTCCGGCTTCACGAGGCTTTCCCCCACACATGCTCGACGCGGGCCGAGCTGACGCCCGGACGGCTGGCGAGGTTGGCGGTCAGGCGCACGGCCGCGTCATCGCTGAGCGAGCGCACGCTGAGCGAGGCTTCGACGATTTCGCCGCGCGGCTTCAGGGTCAGGCCGGCCAATTCGCCGCCGGACAGGTCCAGGCCCGTGCGCACGGCTTCCAGCGCCGCCTGGGCGTTGGCCGCGGCCACCAGCAGCAGGTGCGTCACCGACCTTTGCGGCTGCGCATCAGGGAGGGGTAGAGCGTAGGGTAGGGAAGACATTTCGTTCTGGTCCTTGGGTTGGACCGACGAAGACCGCACGACAAAAACCCCGCGTCCGTTTCCGGAGCGGGGCTTTGGAAGATCCTGCGATCTTTGTCGGCGATTTTAAGTGGTCGCGCGCCGACGCCCCGTCCGAGTGGAGACGGTCATAATTTTAATGGTGGCGGTCATGAGCGCGGCGCACGGCGAAACGCACGAGGCCATGCGGCTCGTGGCGTTCATTTCAGCGATGTCGAAACGCGCATGCATTTCGGCGAGGCTCTCCGTGTGCGGGTCGTGTTTAACCTGAGCCGTCGTCGGCGACAACCAGACTTCTCCTACCCCGCAAGCGGGGCAGGAGAGAAGGAGGATTAGCCCCTGAGTTTCGCCCCGGCCTTCTCAGCTCCCGCCACGATCTTGGTCGACAGGGCTTCGATCTCGGCGTCGGTGAGGGTGTGGTCGGTGGGCTGGATGGTGACTTCCAGGGCGACGGACTTGAAGCCGTCGGCCACGCCCGGGCCCTGATAGACGTCGAAGACCCGCGCGGCGGTGACCAGGGCCTTGTCGGCGCTCAGCGCCGCCTTGACCAGATCGCCGGCCGGCTTGGCGGCTTCGACCACGAAGGCGAAGTCGCGCTTCAGGGGCATGAGGGCCGAGCCGGTGTAGGCGGGCTTGGTCTTCAGGGCCTTCTTCTTCGGCTCCGGCACGGCCTCCAGCCAAATCTCGAAGGCATAGACGGGACCGGCCACGTCCAGGGCCTTGAGCACGGCGGGGTGGATCTCGCCGAACTCGGCCAGGACGGCCTTGGGGCCGAGCTGCAGGCGCGCTGAGCGGCCCGGGTGCCACCAGGCGCCGGCAGAGCCCTGAGCCGTCTGCAGGGAGGCGACGGGCGCGCCCATCTCCTCCAGCAGGGCCACGAGGTCGGCTTTTACCGAATAGAGGTCGTCCGCCGGGCGCTTGTCCCAACCGCGCGGGGCGTGGGGCGCCAGGATGGCGGTCACGGCGGTGCGCTGGCCGTCGGGGCGGTCGCTGTGGAACACCGGGCCGACCTCGAACAGGGCGACGTCCGGGAAGCCCTGGCGGGCGTTGCGGCCGGCGGCCTCGATCAGGTTGGGCAGGATCGACGGACGCATGCAGTCGAGCTCGGCCGCGATCGGGTTGGCCAGGACCAGGTCCGCCTGACCGCCGCCGAACAGCTCTGCGGTGGCCTTGGAGGTGAAGGACCAGGTCACGGCTTCCTGATAGCCGGCGGCGGCCAGGGCGCGGCGCGACAGGCGGGCGCGGGCCTGCTTGGCGGTCAGGATGCCGCCGACGGCGCGGGCGACTTCCGGCAGGGGCGTGGACGGCAGGCTGTCGAAGCCGGCGATGCGGGCCACTTCCTCGACCAGGTCGGCCTTGCCGTGGACGTCGCGACGCCAGGAGGGGGGCGTGACCTTGCCGCCTTCGACCGTGAAGCCGAGCGCGGCGAGGATGGCGTTGGTCTTGTCGGCGGTGACCGACAGGCCGGAGAGCTGCTGCACATAGGCCGGATCGAAGGCGACCGGGGCCGGGGCGGCCGGAGCCTGGCCGGCGACGGTGACGTCCGACGGCTCGCCGCCGCAGAGGTCCAGGATCAGCTGGGTGGCCAGCTCGACGCCGTCGATGCAGCTTTCCGGATCGACGCCGCGCGCGAAGCGGTACTGGGCGTCGGAGTTGATGCCGGTGGTGCGGCCGGTCTGGGCCGTGCGGATCGGATCGAACCAGGCGGCCTCGACGAAGACGTTGACCGTCTCGTCCGAGCAGCCGGTGGACTCGCCGCCCATGACGCCGCCGATGCCGACGGGACGCTCGCCGCCGGCGTCGGCGATGACCGACATCTCCGACGACAGGTCGTAGGTCTTGCCGTCCAGGGCGATGAGCTGCTCGTCGGCGTGCTTCTCCGGCGAGGGCTCATGCGCGCCGCCGGGCTGGGCGGGGCCCTTGCCGAGGCGGGCCTCGATCACGTCGCCCACCAGCTTGTCGGCGTCATAGACGTGCAGCGGCCGGGCGCGGTCGTAGGTGATCAGGTTGGTGATGTCGACGAGCGTGTTGATCGAGCGCAGGCCGATGGCGGTCAGGCGGTCGGCCAGCCACTTGGGCGAAGGGCCGTTCTTGACGCCCTTGATCAGGCGGCCGGCGAAGATGTGGCAGGCGTCGCCGTCCACCTTCACCGTGATCGGGCAGGGGAACTTGCCGGCGACCGGCTCCACCTTGCGGTCGATGAACTTGCCGAGGCCGGTGGCGGACAGGTCGCGGGCGATGCCGTTGACGCCCAGCCAGTCGGGGCGGTTCGGGGTGACCTCGAAGTCAATGACGCCTTCCAGGCCCAGGGCGTCCACGGCGGGCGTCCCGACGGCCAGGCTGTCGGGCAGCTCCATGATGCCGTCGCTCTCGTCGGCGGCTTCAAGCTCGGAGGCCGAGCAGAGCATGCCGTTGGAGACGACGCCGCGCACCGGTTTCTCCACCAGGGTCACGCCAAGGCCCGGCACATAGGCGCCGATGGGGGCGTAGATGGTGGTCAGGCCGGCGCGGGCATTCGGGGCGCCGCAGACGATCTCCTTGCGGCCGTCCACCGTGTCCACCTGACAGACGCGCAGGCGGTCGGCGTTGGGGTGCTGCACCGCCTCGACGATCTTGGCGACCGTGAACGGGGCCAGCTTGGTGGCCGGGTCGGTGACGTGTTCGACCTCGAGGCCCGCCATGGTCATGGCGTCGACGACCTGGCTGATCGTCGCGTCGGTCTCGAGGTGGTCCTTGAGCCAGGAGAGAGTGAATTTCATCGGTCAGCTCTTCAAAATCCTCCCCCTCCGGGGGAGGGGGACCGCGAAGCGGTGGAGGGGGCTCCCCCACACCCAACATCCCCCGGAGCTCCCCCCCCGGGGGGGCCACGAATCAGCTCAGGACCCGAGCCCCGTTCGGCGCCGCGA
>NZ_JARQWW010000003.1 GCF_029543125.1 Caulobacter segnis | reverse complement strand
CCCGGCTTGGAGGTTGGAGCGTCGCAACCCCAGCTTCTCAGCCCAACCCCGGGTGAACAACCTTCATAGCTTCGACAGCTAGGCCGCCTCGGCCGCCGCCTCGATCTTGGCGATGTCGATCTTCACCATCTGCATCATGGCGGCGGCCACCCGGCCGGCCTTGGCCTTGTCCGGGTCGGCCATCAGCTCCATCAGCCGGCGTGGCGTCACCTGCCAGGAGAAGCCGTAGCGGTCCTTCAGCCAGCCGCACTGGGATTCCACGCCGCCGTCGGCCAGAAGCTTGTCCCAATAGTAGTCGACCTCGGCCTGATCGACGCAATCGATGACGAAGGACACGGCCTCGTCGAACTTGAAGTGCGGACCGCCGTTCAGGGCCTGGAGCACCTGGCCGTCCAGCTCGAACTCCACGACCATCACCGAGCCGGCCGGGGCGGGCATGCCCTCGCTGTAATAGGAGACGTCGCGGATCTTCGAGTTCGGGAAAATCGAGACGTAGAAGTCGGCGGCTTCCTTGGCCTGGGTGTCGAACCACAGGAACGGGGTGATCTTCGGCATCGACGCGTCCTCCTTGGCTGGAGCGATGATCGCTCCATGGCTTGTCAGTTCAAGGACGGGTGTGGCGCATCCGATCCGACAGGGACGGCGAATTTTCCATGCGCCTTGATCTTCCCCGCGAATGGCGGAAGGGAGGGGGCATGATCACCATGTACGGCATCAAGAACTGCGACACCGTCGCCAAGGCCCGCAAATGGCTGGAGGACAAGGGCGTCGCCTACGACTTCCACGACTACAAGACCGCCGGAATCGACCGCGCGCATCTGCAGGCCTGGGTCGATGAGTTCGGCTGGGAGACGGTGCTGAACCGCGCCGGAACCACCTTCCGAAAGGTGCCCGAAGCCGATCGCCAGGACATCGACGCCGCCAAGGCCATCGATCTGATGCTGGCTCAACCCTCGATGATCAAGCGCCCGGTCCTGGACCTGGGCGATCGCCGCCTCGTGGGCTTCAAGCCGGACATCTATTCGGCGGCCATGAGCTAGACGAAAGATTTTTCCGAGGACTGCATCCATTCTCGTTGGCGGCGGCGACTACCAGACGAGAGAGGCGCGGATCATCGCGCCCTGGATGGAGACAACGACATGGAAGATCTCTTTCGAAGCTATTGGTGGCTTATCTTCCCGCTTTTCGGCTTCGCTTGCGCGGGTTGGGATTCATGGCTGAAGTATCGTCGGCAACAATCGACGATCGAGCTGCTGAAGACCTACGCCGCCAAGGGGACCGAGCCGCCGGCTGAGCTTCTCAAGGCGCTTGATCGCCCCCAGGACGAAAGCCGTAACGCGGGCGGCATGGGTAAAAGCCGCGAAGGCCACCTCTATTCGGTGGTGATGTTCGGGGTGATGGCGGCGGGGTTCACCTATGCCGCGGTCACCGACCTGTTCGGCGTCGGGTCGGCCTTCGTGATCGTGGCGGTGGTGATGGCGGCGCTGGCCTTGGCCTCGCTGGTCATCCTGCTCGTCACTCGCCCGCGCGCCTGATGACCGTCGCTCATGAACACGGGGTGGAGCGACGAGGCGTTGGTGGCGAAGGCCCGCGCCGGTTCGGATGCGGCTTTCATGCGGCTGGTGCAGCGGCACGAGGCGGCGCTGCGGGGCTTCCTGAGGCGAAGTCTCGGGGGATCGGCGGCCGAGGCGGAGGATGTGGCGCAGGAAGTCTTTCTGGCCGCCTGGAGCCGCTTGGGCGACTTGAAGGACGCGGGGCGGGTGAGGGCCTGGCTCTGCGGCATGGGGTGGCGCAAGGCGCAGGACCGCATGCGCACGCGGCGGCGGGACGTGGCGCGCGACGGCGCCTGGTTGGAGATCGCCGAAGCGACGCCCGGCCTGTCCGCCGAGGATCGGCTGGCGGTGGCGCAGGCCATGGGCGAGTTGTCGGAGGTGCAGAGGGCGTGCATCACCCTGTGCCTGGTCGAGGGCTGGTCGCATGGCGAGGCGTCTCAGGCGCTGGACCTGCCGCTGGGCACGGTGAAATCCTATGTGGAACGTGGCAGGGCCCGCCTGCTCGCCGCCTTGGGAGGTTCGCATGACGCCTGAGCAGAAACTGTCGGCGCTGCTGTCGGCCGCCGCCCGGCCGGAACCGCAGGGATTCGCCTTTTCGGCGTTGTTGGCGCAACGCATCGCCCGGCGTCGGGCGCTCTATCGCCTCCTGGCCCTCGTTCCCTTGGCGGCGGCGGCGGCCTCGGTGCTCTGGACGCTGGACAGCGTGCTGAAGCATCAGACGGTGGAGACGGGGACGTTCGAGCCGTTGGCGCCGGGCCTGCTGGCCTTGGTGCTCGCCCTGGCGACGGCCTTCGGCGGACGCCTTTTGGCGAGGGTGATCGCGCGTCGCTGAAGCATGACGAAGGTTTAATCAGAACCCCTGCATCTGTTGGACTGCGCCGAAGCCTCTTCCCTACAGAAGGCGGAAGCGACAGGCTCACCGCTGCAAGTCAAAGGGGTTCAGGTCATGGAAATTCTCATTCCGCTCGCGCCATTCATCATGGTCGTCGCGATCGTCATCATTCCGAAGTGGCTGAAGAGCCGCGAGCGTCGCGAGATGCAGGCCACCATCCGCGCCGCCATCGACAAGGGTCAGGAGTTGCCGCCGGAACTCATCGACGCGATGAGCAAGGACGTGAAGCCCCGCAAGGTTTCGTCCGCCGCCAGCGACATCCGCACCGGCATCATCCTGATCTCCGTCGGCGCGGGCATCGCCGCCTTCGGCTGGATGGTCGGCTATGAGGAAAGCGACGCGGTCTATCCGTTGATGGGCATCGGCCTCATCCCGGGTCTGATCGGCGTGGCTTATGTGGTTCTCAGCTTCTTCAATCCCAACAAAGGCGACCGGATCGAGAAGCAGGACTGATCGCGATCCAGTTGGGGAGATTGGATCATGGGCAAGACTAGCCCGCCTGCAAATGTCGGAAGTCTGCACGACGTCGAGTTGGCCACGCTTGCGGCCACAGGTGATCGGCCGGCCTTCGGCGAGCTGGTGAGACGCCATGGTTCCGCGGTCCGCGCGCTTCTGCGCCGGATGGGGGCGGAGCCGTCGGTCGCCGACGACCTGGCTCAGGACGCCTTTCTTCAGGCGTTTGAGCGGGTCGCGGAGTTCCGCGGGGAGGGGCCGTTCGCGGCCTGGGTCAAGCGGATCGCAGCCCGGCTCTACGTTCGTCGTTGGCGCAAGGAGTCACGCCTTGTTGCCGCCACAGATGATGGTGAAGCTTCGGAAGGACACGGGGGAGAAGCTTTCGCGGCGACGCGGATCGACCTCGACGAGGCGCTGCGTGCGCTTCCGGCCTCGGAGCGGATGTGTATTTCGCTCTGCTACGGCGCGGGCCTGTCCCACGCTGAAGCGGCTGAAGCTCTCGGGGCGCCCCTGGGAACGGTGAAGTCCCATGTCAAACGTGGTTTGGATAGGCTCAGAGGCCGCTTGGCTCCGCAGGATGGAGCGGCGGCGGCCGGGAGGCAGGGTCATGGCTGACCTGGAATTCGAAACCAGACTGGACCGCATGTTCGCGGACACCCCAGTCTTCGATGATCGCGAGGCTTTCGCGCGGCAGGTGGTCACCCGCCTGGAGCGTGGCTGGTCGATGCGGCAGTGGACGATATGGGTCGCCGGCTTCATCGGCGGCCTGACCGGTGTGTGGCAGCTCATCCGTTCGGGCATTCTTGTCCGGGCGGAGGACATTCCCACCGAGCCGGTGAGGATGCTCTCGCATCGCGTGATGGAGGCGTCGAAGATGGGTCTGGAGCTTTCCAGCCTGCCTTTCGGCGGCGAGGTCATGTGGGCCGCGGCCGGGCTTTCGGCCCTGGCGGTGGTCTTTGTGGCCATGCGCGCGGCGGGAGAGCTGTAACAGCGACTTAATCGCCCCGCGGGTGCGTTGCGGGGAGGCGTGCGACGCTATAGGTTCGCGGCCTCTTCGGCGCCCTGCGGGGCGCGTGTGCCTTCGGAGCCCCTTTTCGTGGTCGACGTGTTTGATGAGGTGGAGGAGCAGCTTCGCTCTGACCGCTACAAGACCCTTGCTCGCAAGACGGCTCCCTGGGTGGTCGGCGGTCTCGCCATCGCCCTGGCCGGTTCGCTGGGCTACTGGGCCTGGGACAGCCACCGCAGCCGCACGGCGGCCGAGGCCTCCGAGAAGTACGCCGCCGCTGTCGAATCGTTCGGCTCGAACAACACGGCTGCGGCCGTCACGGGCTTCGAAGCGATCGCCAAGTCCGGCACGCCGGCCTACAAGGCGCTGTCGCTGATGCAGCTCGCCGGCATCAAGGTCGAGGAAGGCAAGGCCGCCGAGGCCGTGACCCTGTTCGACCAGGCCGCCGAGGCCGCCCCGGACGAGGCGCTGGCCGACGCCGCCCGCCTCAAATCCGCCTTCGCCCTGATCGATACGGCCCCGTATGCCGAAATCGAGAAGAGGCTGACGCCCTTGACCGAAGAAAAGCGGCCCTATCGGGTCCAGGCCAAGGAAGCCCTGGCCTTCGCCAAGCTCTCGGCCGGCAAGATGGACGAGGCGCGCAGCGACTTCTCCGTCCTGACCCTGCTTCCCGAATCGAGCGAGCAGGTCCGCGAGCGCGCCCGCACCGCCATGCAGATGATCGACTCCGGCTCGGCCAAGTCGCTGCCGGCCATCGCCAAGGCCGCCGCCACCGCCACGCCGACCCTGCCGTCGGCCGCCCCGGCGCCCGCCATGGTTCCGGGAGGCGCGCAATGAAGCGCCGCCTTCTAACCGCCGCCGCCGTCACCCTGGTGGCGCTGGGTGGACTGTCCGCCTGCTCGACCGTTGGTTCGGCCGTTTCGGCCATCAACCCGTTCGACAAGAAGGACGGGAACAAGACGACCGCCACGCAAGGCGAACGCATCTCGATCATCGCCTTCGATCAGAAGGTCGAGCAGAACGAGGGCCTGAAGGGCGCTGACTTCTATCTGCCCACGGCTGAACCGCGCGCTGACTGGCCGCTGCCCGGCGGCACCCCCGAGCAGTCCGTCGAACATGTGGCCGCCGGCGCCAATTTCCAGGTCGCCTGGCGCAAGGACTTCGGCAAGGGCTCCAGCCGTTCGGCTCACGTCACCGCGCCGCCGGTAGCCGCCGACGGCAAGATCTTCGTCATGGACGGCGAAGCCACGGTCGTCGCGTTAGACGCCCGCACCGGCAACGAAATCTGGAGCCGCAACCTGAAGCCCAAGGAGCGGCGCGACCGCGACGGCTTCGGCGGCGGTCTGGCCTATGCCGACGGCAAGCTCTATGTCGCTTCCGGGTTCCGCTTCATCGCCCAACTGGACGCCGCCACCGGCGAACAGGGTTGGAAGCGTGAAGTATCGAACCCGATCCACGGCGCCCCCACGGTGGCTGGCGGTCGCGTCTTCGTGGTCAATATCGACAACGAACTGCTGACCTTCGAGACCGCCACCGGCGCGCCGAACTGGAACTATCAGGCCCTGACCGAGCCGGCGCGCATCCTGGGCGCTTCGTCTCCGGCGATCTCGGGCGACACGATTGTCGCGCCGTTCTCTTCAGGTGAACTGGTGGCCCTGCGCACCGGCAACGGCAACGAGGTCTGGAGCGAGGCCCTCTCGCGCGCCAGCCGCACCAACGCCCTGTCGGAAATCCGCGACATTGCGGGTCGTCCGATCATCTACAAGGGCGACGTGCTCGCAGTCAGCCATTCGGGCGTCTTCTCGGCCACCGATCTGCGCACCGGCCAGCAGCGCTGGAACATCCCGGTCACCGGCATCGGCTCGCCCTGGGGCGCAGGCGACGTGGCCTTCGTGGTCTCCAAGGCCGGCGAAGTGATCTGCGTCTCGCGCGAGAACGGTCAAGTCTACTGGATCCGTGACCTCAACTCGACTGACGGTCTGAGCAAGCGCCAGCTGAAGAAGCGCCGCAAGAATCCGATCATCTGGTCCAGCCCGATCCTGGCCTCCGATCGCCTGATCACCGTGTCCAGCCGTGGTGAGGCGGCCGCTCTGAATCCGAAGACGGGTGAAGTGGTCTCGACCCTGAAGCTGGGCAGCTCCGCCATGATTGCTCCGATCGCGGTCGGGGACATGCTTTATGTCGTCACTGACGACGCCAAACTGATCGCGATCCGCTAGGGGCGAGCGCGCTTTTTTGCGCGCTTAACCTTGGTTCGCTAAAACAACAGCGCCCCTCGCATTCCTGCGGGGGGCGCTTGGATTCTGAAATGCCGCTCAAACTCGCCATCGTCGGCCGGCCGAACGTCGGAAAATCGACGCTGTTCAACCGCCTCGCCGGCAAGAAGCTGGCCATCGTCGATGACCAGCCGGGGGTCACGCGCGACCGTCGCTTCGCGGCCGGCCGCATCGGCGACCTTGAGCTGGAGCTCATCGACACCGCCGGCTTCGAGGATGTGAAGGACGAGAGCCTGGAGGCGCGGATGCGCGCCCAGACAGAGCTCGCCATCGACGAAGCCGACGTCACTCTGTTCGTTTATGACGCCCGCGAGGGGATCACGCCGGCCGACCAGATCTTCGCCTCCATACTGCGCCGTCGGAACCGTCCGACCATCGTCGGGGCCAATAAGGCCGAGGGCAAGGCGGGCGAGGCGGGGACCGCCGAAGGTGCGCGCCTGGGGCTGGGTGAGCCGATTCCGATCAGCGGCGAGCACGGCGAAGGCATGGCCGAACTCTATGCCGCCCTGCTGCCGTTCGAGACGCAGGACGACGAGCCGATCGACAAGGACAAGCCGATCATGGTGGCCGTGGTCGGCCGCCCGAACGCTGGCAAGTCCACCCTGGTCAACGCCCTGATCGGCGAGGATCGCTTGCTGACGGGCCCCGAAGCCGGCATCACCCGAGACGCCATTTCCGTGGACTGGGAATACGGCGACCGCAAGCTGCGCCTGGTCGACACCGCCGGCATGCGCCGCAAGGCCCGCATCGACGAGAAGCTTGAGAAGCTGTCGGTGCAGGACTCCATCCGCGCCATCACCTTCGCCGAGGTGGTGATGCTGGTCATGGACGCCACGCACCCGTTTGAGATCCAGGACCTGCAGCTGGCCGATCTGGTCGAGCGGGAAGGGCGCGGCCTCGTCTTCGTCCTGACCAAGTGGGACCTGGTGGAGAACCCTCAGGCCAAGCTGAAGGAATTCATCGAGCACGCCGAACGCATGCTGCCGCAGGTGCGGGGCACGCCGGTGATCGCCTTGTCGGCCGAAACCGGCCGGGGACTGGATCGCCTGATGCCGGCTCTGCTCAAGGTCCATACCAACTGGTCGACCAAGGTGAAGACCCGCGACCTGAACGACTGGCTCCAGCTGGCCATGCAGCGGCATCCGCCGCCGTCCGTGGGCGGTCGCCGGGTGAAGCCGAAGTACATGGCCCAGACCAAGGCGCGTCCGCCAACATTCGTGCTGTTCTCCAGCCGCGCGGACCAGATGCCGGATCACTACCGCCGCTATCTGGTGAACAGCCTGCGCGAAAGCTTCGACCTGCCGGGCGTGCCGCTGCGCATCACCATCAAGTCGGGCGCGAACCCGTACGCCGAGGGCGAGGCCAAGAGCGGCCCGCGCGCCGAGCCCCGCTACGCCAAGGCCGCCAAGGTCAAGAAGGCGAAAGAGGAGCAGGCGACGGCCGTAGACGCCAACGGCAAGGTCGTGAAGATCGGGGTCAAGAAGGCCGCGCCGAAGAAGGCGACCGTACGGCCGCGTTCGGCTCCCAAGGGGCTGACCAGCGCCAAGTCGGGCCGTTCGAAGGGCGCGCGGCCCGGACCGCGCAAGGGATAGATGGAAGGCCCTAACGGGCCTTCCATTCCTTGAAGCGGACTACGCCTTCGGGGGGCTCGCGGTCGCCGCGGGCCAGCTCGACGATCAGCGGAACGATCTCTGACGGCGCGGGCAGGTCCATCGGGTCTTCGCCCGGGAAGGCGAGGGCGCGCATGCGGGTGCGCATGCCGCCCGGATCGACGCAGAGGGCACGCACCTGGGTGTGCTCCATCTCGTCGGCATAGGTGGCGACCAGATTCTCCAGCCCCGCCTTGGAGGCCGCATAGGCGCCCCAGAAGGCGCGAGCCTGGCTGCCGACGCTGCTGGTGAAGAAGATGGCGCGGGCGGCGTCGGACTTGCGCATTAGCGGGTCCATGGACCGGATCAGGCGCCAATTGGCCGTCAGGTTGGTGGACATGATCATGTCCCAGCCCTTCGGATCCAGATGTCCCACCGGGGTGAGGGCGCCAAGCACGGCGGCCGCGCCAATGATGATGTCCAGCTTGCCGTAACGCTCATGCAGCGCGGCGCCGAGGACGTCGAGGCCCTCAGGAGCCTTCAGAAGATCGATCGGCACCAGGGTCGCGTGCTCGCCGGTGGCGGCGAAGATGCGGTCGTCCAGCGCTTCGAGCGCGCCTTGCGTGCGGCCCAGAGCGATGACGTGAGCGCCGGCCTGGGCCAAGCCGAAGGCGCAGGCTTCGCCGATGCCGCGCGTGGCGCCGGTGACCAGGGCGATCCGCCCGGCGAGAGGTTTGTCGGTCGTGGAATCCATGGGCGGTCTTCTAGACGGCTGAGCTGGTCTTGTCCCGGGCCGCGTAGCGCTGGGCGATCACGGCGCAGGCCATGAGCTGCATCTGGTGGAACAGCATGACCGGCAGGATGACGACGCCGGCCGTGGCGGCGGGGAACAGGATGGCGGCCATGGGCACGCCGGTGACGATGCTCTTCTTCGTGCCGCAGAAGACCACGGCGATCTCGTCCTCCTTGTTGAAACCCATGGCGCGCGCCGCCGTGCGGCTGCCGGCGAGGGCGAGGGCGAGGAGGATGGCGCACAGAACGCCGACGATCAGCAGCTCCAGCGCCGACACCCGGCTCCAGACGCCCTCGACCACGGCCTCGCCGAACGCAGCATAGACGACCAGCAGGATCGAGCCGCGATCCACGAAGCCCAGGATGCGCTTGTTCTTTTCGACCCACGCGCCGATCCACGGCTGAAGGACCTGGCCCGCGATGAAGGGCGCCAGAAGCTGCAGGCCGATCGCTTCAAGCTGGTCGAGCGAGAAACCGCCTTGGGTATGCAGGATCAATCCGGCCAGGATCGGCGTCAGCGCCATGCCCAGCAGGTTCGAGGCGGATGCGCTGCACAGGGCGGCGGCGATGTTGCCCCGGGCGATGGAGGTGAAGCCGATCGACGACTGCACCGTCGACGGCAGGCAGCACAGGAACAGCAAGCCGAGCACCAGCGGTTCGGGCAACACGCTCGGCGGGATCAGCTTGAACGACAGGCCGATCAGGGGGAACGCCAGGAAGGTGATCGCCAGGATCGTCAGGTGCAGGCGCCAGTGCGCCAAACCGGCCAGCATCGCCTTTCGCGACAGGCGCGCGCCGTGCAGGAAGAACAGAAGGGCGATGCCGAGCTTGGCGACGAGACCGACGCCCTCCGCCGCCATGCCGCGCGCGGGCAGCACGGAGGCTAGGGCCACCGTGCCGATCATCATCAGAAGGTAGGGATCGAGGCGAAGTTTGCGAAGCCACGTCATCTGCTGCGCGGACTCCCTGACTGAAATCACGGTTCGATTGCGGCGGCGCCGAGCGTTGGATAAGGCGGCTTATTAGAAGGAGCCCGCCATGGCTGGAATCACTGATCTGGATCACCTGATCCGTAGCATGGAGCCGGTGCTCCAGCCGAACACCTATGTCTTCGTGTCCGTGCCGAAGCTTCCGCCCAACAACGGCCTGGAGCCGGTGATGGTGTTTCGCGAAGCCGAGGGGGTGACGCTCATCCTGGAGCAGGCGGCTGCCTCATCCGCCGGCCTTGAGGGCGTATTTGCGTCGCGGATGATCACGCTCAGTGTTCACTCGTCGCTGGAGGCCGTCGGCTTCCTGGCCGCGATCACCGCCAAGCTGGCGAAGGCCGGCATGGGCGTGAACCCGGTGTCGGCCTTCCACCATGATCATCTGTTCGTTCCCGCCGATCGGGCGGAGGAAGCGATGACCCTGTTGCGGGAGCTGGCGGCTACGCGCTGACCAGGAACGACAGCTGTCGTTCGGAGGTGTTGGCGCGGCCTTCGGCGATCTCACGGTCCAGCAGGCGGGTGGGGTACTCGCCGGTGAAATAGTGATCGGTGAATTGCGGGTTCAGCGGATCGCGCGCGCCGGCTTCCAGCGCCCAGTACAGGCCGTCGATGGAGAGGAAGCCGAGGCTGTCCACCTCCAGCAGCTTCACCATCTCTTCCATGGTCTTGGTGGCGGCCATCAGCTGGTCACGCGACGGCATGTCGATGCCGTAGAAATCGGGCCACAGGATCGGCGGCGATGCGCTGCGCAGGTGGACTTCCTTGGCGCCGGCCTCGCGGACCATGCGGACAATCTTCAGCGAGGTGGTGCCGCGGACGATGGAGTCGTCGATCAGCACCACGCGCTTGCCTTCCAGCACCGCGCGGTTGGGGCTGTGCTTCATGCGCACGCCGAGTTCGCGGACGCCCTGGGTCGGCTGGATGAAGGTGCGGCCCACGAAGTGGCTGCGGATGATCCCCAGCTCGTAGGGGATGCCGCTCTCTTGGGCGTAGCCGAGGGCGGCGGGCACGCCGCTGTCCGGCACCGGCACGACCACATCGGCCTCGACGGCGCTGTCCTGGGCCAGGCGGCGGCCCATGCGCTTGCGCACCTCATAGACCGAGCGGCCGTCGACCACGGAGTCGGGACGGGCGAAATAGACGTACTCGAAGACGCAGGGGCGGGCCTTCTGCGCTGGGAACGGACGCAGGGATTGGATGCCTTTTTCGGAGATGACGACCATCTCGCCGTTCTCGATGTCGCGCACGAACTTGGCGCCGATCATGTCGAGGGCGGCGGTCTCCGAGGCCAGAACGGCCTTGCCGTTCAGATCGCCCAGAACCAGCGGGCGGATGCCCAGCGGGTCGCGCACGCCGATCAGCTTCTTGTGGGTCAGGGCCACCAGGGCGTAGCCGCCCTCAAGCTGCTGGATCGCGTCGATGAAGCGATCGACGAACTTGGCCTTCCGCGAACGGGCCAGCAGGTGAAGGATCACCTCGCTGTCCGAGGTCGACTGGAAGATGGCGCCGTCGCTGACCAGGCGTTCGCGCAGGTGCAGGAAGTTCGTCAGGTTGCCGTTGTGGGCCAGGGCGACACCGCCAGCCTGAAGATCGGCGAACAGCGGCTGGACGTTGCGGATGAAGCTGCCGCCGGCCGTGGAGTAGCGGGTGTGGCCGATGGCGGCCGTGCCGGGTAGGCGATCCACCAGGTCATTGCCGCCGAAGGCCTCGCCCACATGGCCCATGTGGCGTTCGGTGTGGAAGCGCTGGCCGTCGAAGGCCGCGATGCCGCAGGCCTCCTGACCCCGGTGCTGCAGGGCGTGCAGGCCAAGCGCGGTGATCGCCGAGGCGTCCGGCGTCCCGAAGACGCCGAAGACGCCGCATTCGAGGCGCAGGGCGTCGTCATCCGGATCGCGGCCGCCGTGCTGGGCGTACACATCCGACACGAAGCGGTCAGAGGACTGCGGGTTCATCGGGATTTCTCCACCAGATCATCGACGCTTCGCCGTTGGTCGGCGTCATAGCCTTCATCACGGGCGCCGTCGCGCACCGCTTTCTCAATGGCTGGAGCCAGTTGTCCGGCCATCTTACCGCCTTTCGGCGCGAAACTCTTCAGGGCCTTGCCGCTGACTTCCGACAGCGGCCACAGGGCCGAATTGGTCACCCAACGCGGGGTGCGGTCCTCCGGCGTCGCCGCGTGGAACACCAGGTTGAACGCACCAAGCACAACGAGCGCCCGGATCAGGCCGAAGCCGACGCCGATCGAGCGGTCGAGCATACCTAGGGATTGGGTGTCATGAATCCGCTGCGTCAAATTGGCGCCGACGAGGCGCAGCAGGATGTAGAGGATCACGAACACGACCAGCACGGCCGCTGTGGTTCCAGCCCAGGACGGCTCGATGAAGCCGCGGAACAGGGGGCCGGTGAAGCGCAGGCCGAATATCGCCGCGCCGCCCGCGATCAGCAGGGCGCCCATGGTCACCAATTCGCGCATGGCCCCGCGGGCGAACCCGATGGCCCCCGACACCAGCAGGATCAGGGCGGCGATGACGTCGAAGGCGGTCACGATCCGGTCAGCTCCAGGCCTGGTCGCCGATGCGGCGGATGGCGTCGGTCAGTCGCGAGGCGCTATTGATCGACACGGGCGATACGTCCGGCAGACCTGCGGCGGGCGTCAGGGCGCGACCGAAGCCCAGCTTCGCGGCTTCCTTCAGCCTCGATTCCATGCGGCTCACAGGTCGAACTTCTCCAGACAGGCTGATCTCGCCAAAGACCACGCAGTCCTGCGGCAAGGCCGCTTCCAGCGCCGAGGAGGCCAGAGCCGCCGCCGCCGCCAAATCCGCCGCCGGTTCGGTGATCCGAAGTCCGCCGGCGACGTTCAAATAGACGTCACGATCGCCAAATCCAAGGCCGCATCGCGCTTCAAGCACCGCGAGCACCATGGCGAGGCGTCCGGAATCCCATCCGACCACGGCGCGGCGAGGCGTTCCATATGCAGATGGCGCCACAAGCGCCTGAAATTCCACGAGAACGGGGCGAGAGCCCTCAATGCCGGCGAACACCGCCGCGCCGGCCGCGCGTTCGCCGCCGTCATTGAGGAAGAGGGCGGAGGGGTTGCGGACTTCACGCAAGCCGGCGTCGCCCATCTCGAACACGCCGATCTCGTCGGTGGCGCCGAAGCGGTTCTTGGCCCCGCGCAGGATGCGGAACGGGTAGCCGCGCTCACCCTCGAAGGCGAGGACGGCGTCGACCAGATGCTCGACCACACGGGGGCCTGCGATCTGGCCGTCCTTGGTCACATGTCCGACCAGGATGATGGCCACGCCCTGTTTCTTGGCGAGCCGCACCAATTCCTGGGCGCAGGAGCGGACCTGGGTGACCGAACCGGGTCCCGCCTCGTGGGCGTCGCTCCACATGGTCTGGATGGAGTCGATGATGACCAGGTCGAAGCGATCGCGCTTCAGACCGTCGAGAATTTGGCGAAGGCCTGTCTCGGCAGCCAGCTTGACCGGAGCCTGGGCCAGGCCCATGCGGCCGGCGCGGCCGCGGATTTGTTCCACCGCCTCTTCCCCGCTGATGTAGGCGCAGGACACGCCGCGGAGGGCGGCGCTGGCGCAGACCTGCAGCAGCAGGGTGGACTTGCCGACGCCCGGATCGCCGCCCAGCAGGATGGCGCTGCCTGGAACGACGCCGCCGCCGCAGACGCGGTCGAACTCGTCGACGCCGGTGGCGATGCGGGGCGGGGTGGGGTTTTCGCTTTCAAGCCCCTCGAAGGCGAGGCCTCGGACGGCCTTGGCGCTCTTGCTTGGCGCCAGGCTGCCGGGCGGGCGGCTCTGCACTTCCTCGACCAGGCTGTTCCAGACGCCGCAGGCGGGGCATTGCCCAGACCACTTGGTCTGAACCGCGCCACAGGACTGGCAGGCATAGACGGCGCCGTCGCGGGCCATGGACGCTCCTGATTCGACCTCAGCGGATGATAGCGCCGACGTCAGGCCTCGCCGATATAGCGGCGGGTTGCGCGCAAACTAAGGCGAGTGAGCACCTCATAGGCGCTGATCCCCCCGGCGTGGGCGGCGTCGTCCACGGTGATGTTGGGGCCTACCAGTTCAACCATCGCGCCGGGCTCGGCCTCGTCGCAGCCGGTGACGTCGATCGCCAGAAGATCCATGGAGATACGGCCAAGAATCCTGCGTTTCCCATTGGCGAACCAGGCATTTCCGCTCCCGGCCGGGGTGCGGGGCAGGCCGTCTGCGTAGCCCGCCGCCAGGACGGCGATCTTTACCGGCCGCACTGCGGTGAAGGTGGCGCCGTAGCCCACCGTCTCACCCGCCGGCACGTCGCGCACCTGAAGGATCGGGGCGTGCAGGCTGGCCACCGGCTTCAGGCGGCTGTCGGTTTTACCATTCGGACTTGCGCCGTAGAGGCTGAGGCCCGGACGCACCAGGTCGAAGCCGTAGGCCACGCCGAGGAAGACGCCGGCAGAGTTGGCCAGGCTGCCCTGCGCGGCGGGAAACAGGCCACGAACGGTCCGAAAGCGCTCAAGCTGAGCGGCGCTCATCGGATTATTGGGGTCGTCGGCGCAGGCCAAGTGGCTCATCACCAGGGCGACGTCCATCTTCGAAAGCTTGGCGCGGTTCTTGGCCAAGGCGCGGGCGTCCTCCAGGCGCAGGCCGAGGCGGTTCATGCCCGTATCCACGTGCAGGGCCGCCTCAAGCCAGCGCTGGTCGCCGTAGGTGATCCAGTTCTCCACCTGGGCCAGGCTATTGAGCACCGGGATCAGGCGCGACGCCATCAGGCGAGGGCCGTCGGCTGGGCCGGTCATGCCGTCGAGGACGTAAATCGAGGCGTCTCGCTCCCCAAGAGCGCGCCTCAGGGTCTGGCCTTCCGCCAGGCGCGCCACGAAGAAGCTGCGGCAGCCTTCCTTCCACAGGCGCAGGCCGACAGCTTCGGATCCCATGCCATAGGCGTCGGCCTTCACCGCCGCGCCGGTTTCGGCGGCGCCGGCGAAGTGCTTCAGGACGCCGTAGTTGTAGGCGAGGGCGTCCAGGTCGACGGTGAGTGTGGTGTCGGTCACGAGGCGGGCTTAGCACCCAAGGGTCGAGTCTTAGAAGCGGCTTGCATCAAGCGGCCGGCGTTATGTCCGGCCGTCCTGTCGTCACTCTTCGGAGCCACGGGCCTGATGGAAGAAGTGATCGCGCGCCAGGTTGCCGAAGCGGGTGGTGTCGCTGTTGAACGACAGCTTCACCGTGCCGATGGGACCGTGACGTTGCTTGGCGATGATCACTTCGGCGAGGCCCTGGAGCTTGTCCATCTCCTCCTGCCAGGTCAGGTGCTCGGGCGTGCCTTCGCGCGGCTCGGCGCGGCCGACGTAATAGGACTCGCGGTACACGAACCACACCATGTCGGCGTCCTGTTCGATCGAACCGGATTCACGAAGGTCGGAAAGCTGCGGACGCTTGTCGTCGCGCTGTTCGACCTGACGGGATAGCTGCGAGAGAGCGATGACGGGAACGCTAAGTTCCTTGGCCAAGGCCTTGAGGCCCATGGTGATTTGGCTGACTTCCTGAACCCGGTTTGCGTTCGCGCCAAGGTCGGAGCCGGTGACCAGCTGCAGGTAGTCGACGATGATCAGATCGAGGCCGACCTGACGCTTCAGGCGACGCGCCCGGGCGGTCAGCTTGGCGATGGAGAGACCACCAGTGGCGTCGATGTAGAGCGGCGCCTCCTGAATCTCCATGGCCGCGTCGCGGACGCGTCCGAACTCCGAAGCGTCGATCTCACCCTTGCGGAGGCGGTCGCCCGAAACGCCGGAGGCGTCGGCCAACATACGAAGCGCCAGCTGCTCGGACGACATTTCGAGTGAGTAGAAGGCCACCACGCCGCCGTTGACCGTCTTGCGCGTGCCGTCCGGCTGGGGCTCCCAGGCATAGGCCTTGGCCACGTTGAAGGCGATGTTGGTGGCCAGCGCCGTCTTACCCATCGAGGGGCGGCCGGCGAGGATGATCAAGTCGGACGGGTGCAGGCCGCCGACCTTGGCGTCCAGGTCGATCAGGCCGGAGGAGACGCCGGCCAAACCGCCGTCGCGGCTGTAGGCCTCGGCCGTCATCTCCACCGCGCCGCGCAGGGCGTCGGAGAACGAAACGAAGCCGGTGGACGGACCGCCGCTTTCAGCCAGGCCGTAGAGTTGCTGTTCCGCCTTTTCGATCTGCTCGCGAGCGGCGAGGTCGGCGTCGCTGGTGGCCGCGTGGGCGATATCGCCGCCGATGCGGATCAGGTCGCGGCGCAGGGCCAGATCATAGATGACTCGGGCGTAGTCCGACGCGTTCGCCGCCGGCGGGGCGCGGTCCACGAGGTCGGCCAGGTAGCGCACGCCGCCCAGCTCCTGGAACGCTGGATCGTTCTTGAAGACGTCGGCGAGCAGAATGGGGTCAGCCAGCTGGCCCTTGCGGATATGCGTTTCCAGCGACTGGAAGAGGCGCGAGTGGAAGGGCTCGTAGAAATGGCTGGCGTTCAGTTGGTCGCTCAGCCGCTCATAGGCCGCGTTGTCGTAGAGCAGGCTGCCCAGCAGGGCCTGTTCGGCTTCGATATTCGAAGGCGCAGTCGCCACGGCGATGTCGTTCGTCGGGCGCAGGTCGAGGGCGGGAGCGATAGCCATCGGAATGTTTTAACGGATCGGAAATGCACCCGCCTGCGGCGTGTGAGCGCGATCCACAAACAATGCTCCGGCTGTGGATAACCCCACGGCTCGGTGTTTCGCATGATGGGAACAGAAAAGGCCGGGCGACTTTCGACCGCCCGGCCTTCCTTAGTTCTATCGCTTGTCCACCTTAGAAGGTGGCGGTGAACTTCGCGTAGTAGAAGCCGCCTTGCCAGTCGACGAGGGTGTCGGAACGGTAGATGCGGCCGTTGGTGCCGGACTCGCCGGTCCTGTCCGGGTCAGGGTACTTGTCGAAGATGTTCCGGGCGCCGAGCGTCAGGCGATAGTTCTCCGTGACGTCGTAGCTCGCCTCAGTGTCGACCTGGATGACCGGATCCCATTTCTGGACGATCGGGTTGGCGACGCTGAACATGTTCTTGTACGGGCCCCAGACGTTGGCCCGGCCCATCAGGGTGAACTTGCCCATCGAATGGGTGGCGGTCAGGGCGCCGCGCCAGCGGGCGGTGGCGTTCTCGTAGTCGTGGACGTACTCGCCGTCGAAGAAGGCCGCGACCTTGTCCACCTTCGGCTTGTTGTAGTTGAAGCTGCCCATCAGGTTTGTGGACTGGCCGTTCTCCCAGTTGAACCGATAGGTCGCCACCACATCGAGGCCGCGGATCGAGCTGTCGAAGGCGTTTTGGAAGAACTGCACCTGGCCGATGGTGTCGGCGCCGGGCACGCCGGCGGCGATGAGCTGGGTGCGGATCGCCGGCGTCACGGTGATCGGGGTCACCGCGTAGAACATGTCCTTGATCTTGATGTAGTAGGCGTCGACCGTCAGGTTCAGGCCGTCGAACAGCGTGGCGGTGAAGCCGAGCGAGAAGTTGGTCGACTTCTCGGGACCGAGCTCCTCGGCGCCCAGGAACTGAGACACCGCGTTGCTGGCCGGGAACAAGCCCGAGGCGATGGTCAGGCCGTTCTCGACGCGGGTGGACACGTTGGTCGTGAACAACTGGCCAGGCGTCGGCGCCCGGAAGCCGGAACCGACCGAGCCGCGCAGGCCGAAGGTCGGGGTGATCTTGAACATCGCCGCGACCTTGCCGTCGAGGGTCGAACCGAAGTCCGAGAAATCCTCCGCGCGCACGGACGCCTGGACGAACAACTGCTCGGTCAGGTCGGTGGAGGCGTCGACATAGACGCCATAGCTGTCACGCGACAGCTTGCCCGAATAATCCGGGGAGTAGCCGGGGAAGCCGTTCGAGCCCACGGCCAGCGAGGTGTAGACCGGATCGTTAGCCACGGCGCAATTGATGCCCATGTTCTGCGGCGCGGTTGGGCGCAGGGTGCGGGACGCGACGGCCGTTTCGTTGGTGCAGAAGTCGAACGGATCGGCCACCGACCAGCGACCGGCCTGATAGGACGGCACGTCGCCGGTGATGATCTTGTAGGTCTCCTTGCGGTATTCGCCGCCGAAGGCCACCGAGATTGGCTCGGGCGTGAAGCCGCCCAGCTCGTAGACGAAGTCGGCATTGACGGCCGCTTCCTGCGAGATCAGGTCGCCCGGATGGAATTCCTCCGGCGAGGCCGGACCCATCGACGGGTTCATGGTGTCGGTCAGCTTGTAGGCGATCTTGTTGTAGCCGAAGCGACCACTGAAATCGTAGCTGAGCTTGTCCGTGAAATCGCCTTTCCAGCCGCCGGTGACGCTGTAGTCGGTGACGTCGCCGAAGAACTGGGGCGTGAAGCCGCCCGGCCAGTACGTGGCGAAGCGGAAGATCGAGCCGTCCTGCAGGCGGATCGGGTTGTCGAGCTGGGCCTGGCCCATGGCCGGGAAGCGGTAGTTGAAGTCTTCCTTGGCGTGGCTCTTCGAGTAGTTGGCGAAGAGATAGAGCTTGGAGCCGCCGCTCAGTTCGAGGCCCGAGTTCAGGAAGCCGCGGATGGCTTCCGATTCCGGTTGTCCCCACTTCTGCACGACGGGGCGCTTCACGTTGGCGGCGAAGACCGGATTGCTGGCGGCGTAGGTGTCGACGCAGAAGCCGGTGGGCACGTTGGGAATGCCGACGTTGCAGTACTGGCGGCCACGCGAAGTCGGTTGGTCTGTGGTGTATTCGAAGGACAGGTTGACGAAGCCGTTCTCGGTCAGCGGCATGCCGATGTTGCCGGCTACCAGAATGCCTTCACCGTCCTTCTCGTAGTACTGGCCGGCCTGGGCGACGAGCATGCCGCCTTCGGCGTCGTCCTTGAGGATGAAGTTGATCACGCCAGCGATGGCGTCCGAACCGTACTGGGCGCCGGCGCCGTCGCGCAGAACTTCCACTGACTTCAAGGCCGTGGACGGGATGGTGGCGGCGTCGGCCGCTTGCGAACCGTCGCCGCCGATGGTCACCAGGGCCGCCCGATGGCGCCGCTTGGAGTTGATCAGCATCAGCGTCTTGTCGGTCGACAGACCACGCAGCGAGGCCGGGCGGATGAAGGTGGCGCCGTCGGAGATCGGCTGACGCGCGATAGTGTAGGACGGCACCAGGGTCTTCAGCACGTCGTTGGTGTCGGAGAAGCCGGTCGCCTTGATGTCTTCGGCGCTGAAGGAATCGATCGGGACAGGTGAATCCTGGACCGTCCGCGGCTTGCCGCGCGAACCGGTGACGACGACTTCTTCGATCACGTCGCTTTGGGCCAGGGCGGCCGAAGCCATGGACAAGACAGCAGCCGTCGAGATGCCGGCCAGCAGGCCGACACGAAGCATTGAATTTCGCACTATGAACCCCCTCTGCTCTTGCAGTTTCACGCACGCTTGCGGGGTTTCGGCGCGGCGTGTGCCGTGCGGACCTCGAAACCCCAAACCCAACAAAACAACTGGGCCCTCGGCGTCTTCGCGCCGTGGAGCGGTACGAACACTTCCTGGAACAAGGTCCCGCGGCTGCAGCAGCGGGGGTACGCCTCCCGAAGTTCAGGAGAACATGGGTTGCGGATGGGGCGAGAATTTCCGCATGGGCGCCTTTGCGGAAAATGTCACAAAGGCATGGATAGCGTTGTTTTTCAGCACGCTTGGAATGGATCGCGCATCATTCCTAGGCGCCAATCTGCGCTTGAGGGCTGAAAACGAAAAACGGCGCGGGCAGGACCCGCGCCGTTCTCAGTTCGCTTGCTGCAGCAAGGGTTAGGCGTATTCGCCTTCCTGCTGGCCGGCGCCGCCTTCGAGGAGGTCGGCGGCGGCTTCGTCAGCCGCGGCGCGTTCTTCTTCGAATTGCGAGGCGATGACGTTCTCGCCGCGCTCTTGGCGGTCAGCTTCGTCCTGGCTGCGCGCGATATTCAGCTTCACGGTGATGGTGACTTCCGCGTGGAGCTTCACCTTCACTTCGTGGACGCCGAGCGTCTTGATCGGCTTGTCCAGCACGACCATCGAACGTTCGATCTTGCCGCCTTCGGCGTTCACGGCGTCAGCGACGTCGCGGCCGGAGACCGAGCCGTACAGCTGGCCGGTTTCACCAGCCGAACGGATCATCACGTACGAGGCGCCGTCCAGAGCTTCACCGGCCTTGGAGGCGGTGTCGCGGTTGGCGGCGTTGCGCTTTTCGATTTCGGCGCGCTGGGCGTCGAAAACCTTTTGGTTGGCCGAAGTGGCGCGCAGGGCCTTCTGGCGCGGCAGCAGGAAGTTACGGGCGTAGCCGTCCTTCACCGTCACCGTGTCGCCGAGCGAACCCCAGCCTTCGACGCGTTCGAGCAGAATGACTTTCATCGTGGCGTCTCCCTTACTTCACGACGTAGGGGAGCAGAGCCAGAAAGCGGGCGCGCTTGATGGCCTTGGCCAGTTCGCGTTGCTTCTTGGCCGACACCGCGGTGATGCGCGACGGCACGATCTTGCCGCGTTCAGAGACGTAACGCTGCAGCAGCTTCACGTCCTTGTAGTCGATCTTCGGAGCGTTGGCGCCGGAGAACGGGCACACCTTGCGGCGGCGGAAGAACGGGCGGCGGGCGCCAGCGGCCGGAGCGGCGGCTGCACCCGTTTCGGGAGCGGTCGTATCGGTCATGATCTCAATCTCCCTTAAGCTTGCGGCGCGTAGTCGTCGCGACGTTCACGGTCGCGGTCGCGGCGAGCCAGAACCGGGGACAGTTCCAGGTCGAGTTCCTCGACGCGGACGGTCAGGGTGCGCAGCACGTCTTCGTTCAGAGACAGCTGGCGTTCCATTTCCTTCACCGCCGCCGCCGGAGCGTCGATGGCGAGCAGGGAATAGTGACCCTTGCGGTTCTTCTTGATGCGGTAGGTGAGGTTGCGAAGACCCCAGTACTCGATCTTGGCGATCGAGCCGCCTTGTTCTTCGATAAGAGCCTTGAGCTGGTCGTTCAGGGCTTCGGCCTGCTGCGGCGAGATGTCTTGCCGAGCGATGACCACGTGTTCGTAAAGAGCCATGGTTTCCTTCTTCCGGGTTTGGAAGGCGGCGCGTCCGACGGCGGAAGTCCGTCGGAAACGATGGATCCTGCGCGAGCTGGGGGAGTATCCCGACCCCGGTGAACCGGAGCCCTGCGAAAGACCGCCTTCCGTGAGAACGCGCGCATCTACACGGGGAAGGTCGGAAATGCAAGTTTTCTCAGCAGTTGCGGCTGAGAATGCGCTCGGGTTCAACTCTCGGTCGAATTCGACTCGAGGGGCCTCATGAAACGCATTCTATCCATCGCCGCAGCCTGCGTCATGCTCGCCGCGGCCATGCCGTCCGCCGCCCAGGCGCCCGCGTCGCCGCGGTCGCTTGAGTTGGCCCGCCGTTACGTCGCCGCGCTGGACATGGACAAGACCATGGACGCGATGATGAAGGGCATGCTGCCCGCCATGATCGACGGCATGGTCAAAAGACATCCGAACATGTCCCGCGAGCAGCAGCAGATCGTGATGGAGACTGCGGCTGAGAGCACCGCCGCGATGATGCCGAAGATCCTCGACGCCTATGTGCCGGTGATGGCGGATGTCTTCACCGAGCAGGAGCTTGAGGCGCTTGTCGTCTTTTACGAAAGCCCGACGGGCCGATCGATCACCGGCAAGCTGCCTAAGATGGGCCCAGCCATGGGAAAGATCATGTCGGACATCATGCCCCAGATGCAGTCGGACATGTTGGAGCGCCTCTGCTCAAAAATTGACTGCAAGGCGCTGCAGACGACGAATCCGCCCACCGGAAGCTGACCTTAGAGCCTTCGTGTGCTAGAGGCGGTTCATGGGCAGGGCTTTACGCAGCTTGGGTTTGGGGCTTGCGGCGTCGTTGATCGGCGCGGCGGCTTCGGCCGGCGTCCTGTCGCAGAAGCCCGCGCTTTCCGTGTCCGCCGCCAATGGCGACCTGACCGGCTATTCGGCCGCCCAGACCCTCGATATGTCGCGCGTTATGGGCGGGGACGCCTCATTCACGGCCAAGGTGAACGGCAACCCCGACTCGGCGACCTACGGCCTCGATTTCCGGGTGACGGAGCGGACCAGCTACACCCGCGATGAGACCCAGTCCCTGTCGTTCGGGGCCAGCTGGAATGAAACCGAGGCGGCGCTGCGTTCGTCCATGGGGCGCCGGATGGGGTTCGGCCTTGTGCCGTCGGCCAATTTCCTGCGCCTGTCCATGGACATGAATGCGCTGCAGCCCATGGCGCCGGGCGGGGAGGCTGTCGGCCGCGCCGACATTTCATCTGCCCTGACCCTCGGCGGTCGTCCGGTGGGCTCTTTCGCCATAGGGGCGGGGAATCGCGGCGAGGAGCGGGTCGCCGTCAGTTTCACGCGCCCGCTGCAGCTGCCGGCGGAGTTCATTCTGAGCACCCAGGAACGCAATGACGGCCCGCCGGATCAGCGAGTCGTCATGCGCCTGCTCAAGGTCGACTGGTAGGCCCTACTTCTTGGCCTTCAGATCCTGCGCGGCCTTCAGGGTCAGCTTGATGTGATCCACGGGGTTCATGTCGCTGTGGACGAAGGCGACCTTGCCGTTCTTGCCGATCACGTAGGAGGTGCGGTCCGACAGGTCCGGCTTCAGCGCCAGCACGGCGTCATAGGCCTTGATGGTGTCCTTGCTGACCGCCGCCACCGGGAACTTGTCGCGGCAGGCTTCCTTGGAGAAATCCGCCAGACGGTCGGTGTTGCCGGCGGTGACGCCGATCAGGGTCGCGCCGGCCTTGCTGAAGTCGTCGGCGGCCTCCGCGAACTCGTGCGCTTCGATCGTGCAGCCCTTGGTGAAGGCCGAGGGGAAGAAGTACAGCACGACCGGGCCCTTCTTGAGGGCGTTCGCCAAGTGGAACTTGAACGGCTTGCCGGCCAGTGCGCCGTCGGCGGTGAAATCGGGAGCCTTGGCGCCCACGGGCAGGGCGGCGAAGGCGGGGCTGGCGACGGCGGTGATCAGCGCGGCGTAGGCGAGCAGGCGTTTCATGGATTTCCTCCTAGGAAAGCTCAACCTAGCGCGGCTGTCGGCTGGTGGAAATCCGTCGAAACTTGCCCCAAGGACCGCTTTACCCTAACCCTCCCGGCCGGATTCCATAAGGAGCGAGGCCCATGAGCATCGCCTTCATCTTCCCCGGACAAGGCAGCCAGGCCGTTGGCATGGGCGCAGAACTGGTCGACGCGTTCGGCGCGGCGCGGGAAGTCTTTCAGGAAATCGACGAGGCGCTGGGCCAGTCGCTGTCCAAACTGATGCGTGAAGGTCCCGAAGGGGCCCTGACCCTGACCGAGAACGCCCAGCCGGCTCTCATGGCCGTCAGCCTGGCGGTCATGCGCACGCTGGAACGTGAGTTCGGCGTCGGGATCGACAAAGCCGCCTTCGTGGCCGGCCACAGCCTGGGCGAATACTCCGCCCTGGCCGCGGCCGGGGCGATCAGCATCGCCGACACCGCGCGTCTGCTGAAGCTCCGTGGTCAGGCCATGCAGCGCGCCGTGCCGGTGGGCGAGGGGGCCATGGCCTCCCTGATCGGCCCCAAGACCGACGTCGCCCTGGCCGAGGAAGCTGCCGCGGCGGGCGCCGAACTGGGCGTCTGCGTCGTGGCCAACGACAACAACCAGGGCAATGTGGTCATCAGCGGCGCCAAGGCGGCTGTGGACCGCGCCATCGAGAAGGCCAAGGAGCTGGGCGCGCGGGCTATCCCGCTGAATGTCTCCGCGCCTTTCCATTGCCCGCTGATGCAGCCCGCCGCCGACGAAATGGCTCAAGCGCTGGCCGCCGCCACGATCGCTGCGCCGCGCGCGCCGCTGGTGGCCAATGTCACCGCCCGTCCGGTGCATGACCCGGAAGAGATTCGCCGTCTGCTCGTCGAACAGGTCACCGGCCGCGTTCGTTGGCGCGAATCGATGCTGTGGCTGGCCGGCGAGGGCGGCGTGACCCGTTTCGCCGAGGCTGGCGCCGGAAAGGTGCTGTCCGGCATGGCCAAGCGGATCGCCCCGGACGCCGAAGCCGTTCCGCTCAACACGCCGGCTGATCTCGAAGCCTTCGCCCAATCCCTCTGAGGACACACAGAATGTTCGATCTTTCCGGCAAGACCGCCCTGGTCACGGGCGCCACGGGCGGCATCGGCGGGGCCATCGCCCGCGCCCTGCATGCCGCCGGCGCGCACGTCGTGCTCTCCGGCACCCGTCAGGAAGCCCTGACGGCCCTGGCCGGGGAGTTGGGCGAACGCACCAGCACCGTCGCCGCCAACCTGTCTGATCCCGCCGCCGTGGACGGCCTGATCGGCGCCGCCGAAGAAGCCGCCGGCACACCGGTGGACATCCTGGTCGCCAATGCGGGGATCACCCGCGACGGCCTGCTGCTGCGCATGAAGGACGAGGACTGGGAGACGGTCCTGAAGGTGAACCTGGAGAGCTATTTCCGCCTCTCCCGCGCCGCCATGAAGGGCATGATGAAGCGCCGCAACGGCCGCATCATCGGCATCACTTCGGTGGTCGGCGTGACCGGCAACCCCGGGCAGGCCAACTATGCCGCGTCCAAGGCCGGCATGATCGGCTTCTCCAAGGCGGCCGCTCAGGAAGTGGCCAGCCGCGGCGTGACCATCAACTGCGTGGCGCCCGGTTTCATCGAAAGCCCGATGACCGACGCCTTGAACGAGCAGCAGAAGGCCACCATCATGAGCTCGATCCCCGCTGGCCGTCTCGGCCAGGGGGGCGACATCGCCGCCGCCTGCGTGTATCTGGCGAGCGACGAGGCGGCCTACGTCACCGGTCAGACCCTGCACGTCAACGGCGGCATGGCGATGATCTAAGTCGAGGGCTTTGCTAGTCACCCCGAAAGGAACGTGATAGCGAGTGCCCCGAAGATTCCCGTGGCGTATGGCCTCCCAGCCTTTCGCCACGTCCTAAACAGTCACTAGAGGGACTAGAACTTATATGTCCGACATTCTCGAGCGCGTCCGTAAGATCGTCATCGAGCACCTCGACGCCGATCCGGAAAAGGTCACCGAGAAGGCCAGCTTCATCGACGACCTGGGCGCTGACTCCCTCGACAACGTCGAGCTGGTCATGGCCTTCGAAGAAGAATTCGACATCGAAATCCCGGACGACGCGGCTGAGCACATTCAGACCGTTGGCGACGCCGTGAAGTTCATCGCCGAGAAGACCGGCTCGTAAGGAGCCTGTCGGTCTCGCGACCGTCGTTTCGCCGCCGCGCTGCATCGGGCATTGTCCGGCGCAGCGCGGCGGTTTTCGTTTCGGCCCGCGATTTCTTTGGGTCGGCCAATCAACAGGGTTGGGAGTTTTGAAGCATGCGTAGGGTTGTCGTCACGGGAATGGGTCTTCTGACCCCTCTGGGCCAGGGCGTTGAACTGAGCTGGGAAGGCATCGTCGCAGGCAAGTCCGGCGCCGGTAAGATCACGGCCTTCGATACGACCGACTATGCTTGCCAGGTGGCCTGCGAGGTCCCGCGCGTCGATGGACGTGGCGGCGGCGGCGCGGACGTGCCCGGCTCCTTCGACCCGGACAAGACGCTGAGCCCCAAGGATCAGCGCCGCGTCGACGATTTCATCCTGTACGGCATCGCCGCCGCTGACGAAGCGGTGAAGGACGCCGGCCTCGAAGCGGTCGAGGACGAGGACCTGAAGGAGCGCATCGGGGTCATGATCGGCTCCGGCATCGGCGGCCTGGCGACCATCGCTGACACGGCCATCGAACTGAAGGAGCGCGGCCCGCGCAAGGTCAGCCCGTTCTTCATCCCGTCGGCTCTGATCAACCTGATCTCTGGCCAAGTCTCGATCCGCTATGGCTTCAAGGGCCCGAACCACGCGGTGGTCACCGCATGCGCCACCGGGGCGCACGCCATCGGCGACGCCATGCGCCTGATCCGCAACGGCGATGCGGACGTGATGGTGGCCGGCGGCGCGGAAGCCGCCATCTGCCCGATCGGCATCGCCGGCTTCATTGCCTGCCGCGCCATGTCCACGGAATTCAACGACACGCCGCAGAAGGCTTCGCGTCCCTATGACAAGGACCGCGACGGCTTCGTCATGGGCGAAGGCGCCGGCATTGTCGTGCTGGAAGAGTATGAGCACGCCAAGGCGCGCGGCGCGAAGATCTACGCCGAGGTGATCGGCTATGGCCTGTCGGGGGACGCCTATCACATCACCGCTCCGTCCGAGGACGGCGACGGCGGCTACCGCGCCATGAAGGCCGCGCTGAAGAGCGCCGGCATCCAGGCGAGCGATGTGAACTACATCAACGCCCATGGCACCTCGACCATGGCCGACGGCATCGAGGCCGGGGCGGTGGAGCGCCTGCTGGGCGATCATGCGGCAAACGTGGCCATGTCTTCGACCAAGTCCATGACCGGGCACTTGCTGGGCGCCGCCGGGGCCATCGAGGCGATCTTCTCGATCCTCGCTATCCGCGACCAGGTGGCGCCGCCGACCATCAATCTCGACAATCCCGCCGTCGATACGAAAATGGATCTCGTGCCGAACAAGGCCAAGCCGATGAAGATCGACGTGGCTGTGTCCAACAGCTTCGGCTTTGGCGGCACCAACGCCTCGGTCGTGTTCCGACGGGTCTCGTGAGCCGACGTCCCGCCGCGAAGAAGCGGGCGGGCAAGTCCCGCCCCGGCAAGCCGCGCCCGCTTCCCAGGAACCGCGCTGTTGCGGTCAGGGGCGGGGCAGCCCTCGGCGCCCTGGTCCTGGTCGCGCTGCTGATCGCCGCCGCCGGCCTTTGGATCTATGCCGGCCCCGGCCCGAAGGCGAAATCGGGTGAGGTGACGACGGTGGTGCTGCGCAAGGGCGCTGGCCTGTCATCGATCGCCCGGACGCTCGAGCAAGAGGGCGTGGTCCGCTCCAGCGCTATCTTTCTGACAGCCGCCCAGTTCACGGGCGGGTCCCGTTCGCTGAAGGCGGGCGAGTATGAGTTCGCCTCCGGCGCGTCCATGTCCTCGATCTTGCAAGCTATCCGCGACGGCCGCATCGTCCGCCGTCAGGTGACGATCCCCGAGGGCATGACGGCCGAGATGGTCGTCGACATCCTGAACGCCCAGCCGGCCCTGACCGGCGTCGCACCGACCCCGCCGGAAGGCTCCGTCCTGCCGGAAACCTACGACATTCAGCGCGGCGAAGACCGCGCCGCCGTCCTGCAGAGGATGATGACCGCCCACGGCGAACTGATGGCGACCCTCTGGGAGCAGCGTCAGCCGGGGCTGCCGTTCACGACCCAGCAGGAAGCGATCACCCTGGCCTCCATCGTCGAAAAGGAGACTGGGATCGCTTCGGAGCGTCCGCAGGTCGCCGCGGTGTTCGTCAACCGCCTGCGCAAGGGCATGCGGCTGGAGAGCGACCCCACGATCATCTACGGCCTGACCAAGGGAAGGCCCCTGGGGCGTGGCCTGCGCGCCTCTGAAGTCGCCAGCGACACCCCATACAACACCTATCGGATCGCCGGCCTGCCGCCGACCCCGATCGCCAATCCGGGCCGCGCGGCCATCGCCGCCGTGCTGAATCCGCCCAGGTCGGACGCATTGTTCTTCGTGGCCGACGGCACGGGCGGGCACGTCTTCGCGGCGACCTATGACGAGCATTTGCGCAACGTCGAGAAGTGGCGGCGCATCGAGCGCGAAAGGGCTGCGCAATGATCAGCGGCATGACTGGTTTCGCCCGGGCCGAAGGCGCGCTCGGCGCCTGGACCTGGGCCGTGGAAGCCCGCTCGGTGAACGGCCGCAATCTTGAGACCCGATTCCGTGGGCCTCCGGGTTTCGACGCCCTGGACCGGGCTGCGCGCGAAGGCAGTCAGGCGCGGTTCCAGCGCGGCCAGGTGACCATTGGCGTCACCGCCAAGCAGGCGGACGCCGCGGGCCAGATCAGCGTCAACATCGCCCAGCTGGAGCGCTACCTCTCCGCCGGTCAGCCCTATGTGGCCACCGGCTTGGCCGAGAAGCCGCGTCTGGACGGTCTGCTGGCGCTCAAGGGCGTGCTTGAGAGCGCGGAGGAAGGCGAGGACGCCGAGGCCAAGGCCGCCATCGAGCAGGCCATGGCCGCGTCTCTGGCGGTGGCCCTGGACGGTTTGAAGGCCGCGCGGGGCGAGGAGGGCAGGGCCTTGACGCCGGTTCTCACCGGACTGGTCGATCGGATCGAGGCGCTGGTCGCCTCCGCCGAGAAGGAGGCTGCTGTCCAGCCCGCCGCTCTGAAGGACAAGCTGGCCAAGCGCATGGCCGAACTGCTGGGCGACAACGTCTCCGAGGAGAAGATCCTGCAGGAGGCCGCGGCCTTGGCTCTACGCGCCGACGTGCGCGAGGAGCTGGACCGTCTGGCGGGCCACATCGCCTCCGCCCGCACTCTGCTGACCGGCGACGGCGCCGTCGGCCGAAAGCTGGACTTCCTGACCCAGGAGTTCATGCGCGAATCCAACACGCTGTGCTCGAAGTCGGGCAGCACGGCCTTGACCGCCATCGGCCTGGACCTCAAGGCCACGGTCGATCAGTTCCGCGAGCAGGTCCAGAATGTCGAATAGCCAGAACCATCCCACCCGCGGCCTGATGATGATGGTCGTGGCGCCGTCCGGCGTCGGCAAGACCTCGCTGACCCGCCGTCTGGTCTCCGACCATTCCGACCTGCACCTGTCGATCAGCGCCACCACGCGCGAGCCGCGCGCCGGCGAGCACGAGGGGCGCGACTATCACTTCGTCAGCCACGAGACCTTCGACGATATGGTCTCGAAGAACGCCTTCCTCGAATGGGCGGAGGTTCATGGCAACAAGTACGGCAGCCCCCGTGCGCCGATCGAGGAAGCCCTGGCCCGTGGCGAGAGCGTCCTGTTCGACATCGACGACCAAGGCGCCTTCCAGGTCTGCGAACAGGCCCGCGCCGATTGCGTGATGGTCTACATCCTGCCGCCGTCCATCGCCGAGATGAACCGCCGCCTGCACACCCGCTCCACCGATAGCGACGAGACGATCCGCCGCCGCATCGCGCGGGCCAAGACCGAGATCGCCAACTGGCAGGCCTTCGACTACGTCCTGCTGAACGACGACTTCGACCGGGCCTATTCGGACCTGGCGCACGTCTATCACGCCGAGCGTCTGAAGCGTTCGCGCGGTGTGTGGATCGAAGACTTCATCCAGAACCTGCTGGACGAACCGCTGCCCTAGCCGGCGTGCGGCATGGCCAGCATCCAGACGGCCATGGCGACCATCATCACGTTCTCGGTCAGCGAGATGAAGCCCAGCGGCACATTGCTGTCGCCGCCTACGCACGCGCATTTCAGCTCGCGCTTGTCGATATAGACCGCCTTGAACACCGACACCGCGCCAACGCCGCC
This sequence comes from Caulobacter segnis, assembly GCF_029543125.1. Lineage (GTDB taxonomy): Bacteria > Pseudomonadota > Alphaproteobacteria > Caulobacterales > Caulobacteraceae > Caulobacter > Caulobacter segnis_D. The sequence goes on along the minus strand of NZ_JARQWW010000003.1, from coordinate 706,069 downwards.
GATGAACAGGGCGATGGGGGCGGAGAGCCAGGTCAGAGCGCCGGCGATCATCAGCACCCCGGCCAGGCCTTCCGCGAACGGGTAGATGTAGCCGTAAGGCACCCATCGCTTGGCCAGCAGGTCGTAGTTCAGGAACATGCTGGAGAAGCTCTCCACGTTCCGCAGCTTCTGGATCGCCAGCACGCACATGCTGAAGCCGATGAACCATTCAGCGGCGCGGATCGTCAGGGGAGAGCCCGCGACGGCGTAGCTGGCGCCCATGGCCATCAGGGCCGTCACCGCGAACAGCGCCAGTACAGGTGTATAGGTCAGCGCCTTGGGATCGCGGATCTTTCGCCCGAAATGGCGACGCAGATCGTCGTAGCCGCCGATCCTGACCCCATCGATGAAGCTCTGAGGCGTGGTCTTCACCTCGTGCTCGGCCTTGAAGGCGTCGGTCTCCGCACGGGTGGTCAGCCAGCGGTCGTCAACCGTGAAGCCCTTGCTCCGCAGCAGATGCAGCGCCTTCAGACCGTAGGGGCACACATGATCCTTCATGACCATGCGGTAGAGAACGGCGTTGCGGGTCGACATGGGGCTTGTCTCCACTTGCGGGTCAACGGACCCGTCCCATGTACGGTCCGTACCGTGGTACGGAGTCAAGCATGGCCGCGACGACGATCTCAGGACTGGCCCGCGAGGGTGGCGTGGGGGTGGAGACCATCCGCTACTATCAGCGTCGTGGACTGCTTCCGACGCCGGATGGCGGAAGCGGCGTCCGGCGCTATGGCGACGAGGAGCGTCGGCGTCTGCTGTTCATCCGCTCGGCCCAGGCCGCGGGCTTCACCCTGGATCAGGTGGCGGAACTGCTGGCCCTGGATGCGGGTGAGGATCGAGAGCGGGCGAGGGCCTTGGCCCAGAGCCGCATCGCCGCCCTGGACGCCAAGATCGCCGAGCTGAAATCCGCGCGCGATGCGCTGAAGCGCTTGGCCAGGGACTGTGCGGCGACGGACGGGCCATGCCCGATCATCACCGCCTTTGAAGGGGGCTAGAGCGCGGCGGCCAAGCGCAGGAAGCCGTCCACGTCGATGGTTTCCGCTCGGGCGTCCGGCTCGATCCCGGCCCGTTCGCAGAGCTCGGCGCCGCCCAGGCTCTTGAGACTGGAGCGCAGCATCTTCCGGCGCTGGCCAAAGGCGGCGGCCGTCACCTTCTCCAGCGCCGACAGCAGAGCCGGAGCAGGCGGCGTCGCCAGCGGGACCAACTGCACCACGGCCGAAGCCACCTTGGGCGGCGGGGTGAAGGCGCGGGCCGGCAGGTCCATGACCACCCGGGCGTCGCACACGGCCTGCGAGATGACGCCCAGACGGCCGTAGGCGTCTGATCCAGCTTCCGCCGCCACGCGGTCGGCCACTTCCTTCTGGAACATCAGCGTCATGGAGGCGGGGCGGAAGGCGCCCGTCAGCCATTTGATCAGCAACGGCGTGCCGACGTTGTACGGCAGGTTGGAGGCGATCTTCGCCACCGGACCAAGTCCGCGCGCGGCCAGGAGGGCGGCTTCGTCAACTGTCGTAGCGTCAGCCTCGACCACATCCAGGCGGCCGTCGGCGGCGTCGGAAAGCTCGCCTAGCAGAGGCAGGAAGCGGGCGTCCTTCTCCACCGCGATGACGCGGGCGCCGGTCTCAAGCAGGGCGCGGGTCAGGCCGCCGGGACCGGGACCGACCTCGATCACCACGTCGCCTTCGCCGATGCCGCCCAGGCGGACGATCTTCCGGGTGACGTTCAGGTCGAGCAGGAAGTGCTGGCCGAAGCTCTTCTTGGCCATCAGACCATGCTCGGTCAGGGTTTCGCGCAGAGGCGGCAGGTCGGCGACGCTCATGCCGCGCTCCGTCGGACGGCGATCTGGTCGGCCAGATGGATCGCCTGGATCAGGCTGTCGGCCCGCGCCACGCCGCGCCCGGCGATGTCGAAGGCCGTGCCGTGATCGGGTGAGGTGCGGACGATGGGCAGGCCCAGAGTGACGTTCACCCCGCCCCAGAAATCCAGCATCTTCACCGGGATCAGGGCCTGATCATGATACATGCAGATCACGGCGTCGTAGCGCTGGCGCGCCTCGGCGTGAAACAGCGTGTCGGCGGGGGATGGGCCGCGCGCGTCGATGCCGTATTCGCGCAACGCCTTCACCGCCGGGGCGATGATTTCGATCTCCTCGCGACCAATGCCGCCGTCCTCGCCCGCATGGGGGTTGAGGCCGGCCACGGCGAGGCGTGGCGTTTCGATCCCGAAATCGTCTTTCAGGGCCTGGGCCGTCACGCGGGCGATGGAGACGATCTGCTCGACGCTCAGGGCGGCCGGCACAGCGGCGATGGGCGTGTGGATGGTCACCAAGCTGACCCTCAGGTCGCCCGCCGTCAGCATCATCACCGGACCGCGCGGGCCGTTGAGAGGCGCGCCCGCCGTCAATTCGGCGAGGAATTCGGTGTGGCCAGGAAACTTGAAGCCGGCCTCGTATAATGGCGCCTTGGCGATGGGGGCGGTGACCACACCCCTGACCTGTCCGGAGAGAGCCAGGCCCGCCGCCGTCTCGATCCAGCGGATGATGGCCGAGGCGTGGGCGCTGTCAGGCCGTCCCGCGACAACGGCGGTCTGCAAGGGAAGGTCCAAGACAGGCAGGGCCTGTGAAAAGACCTCCAGCGCCTGGCCGGGACCGGTGACGGCGCGCACCGGCGGCGCGCCGGAAGCTGCGCGCAGCGATTGGGCGTCGCCCACAACCATGAAGGCGGGACCGCTGTTGCGAAGCTCCGCCCACGCCTTGGCGACGATCTCGGGGCCTACGCCGGCGGGATCGCCAAGAGAGAGCGCGAGCGGCTTGGTGATCAACGGGTCTCGATCGTCGCCGAATTGCGCAGATCGCGCAGGGTGCGCTTGGAGATCAGCGACAGCTGCTGGCCGCGCAGGCGATTCTCGATCTGGTCGTGCGACGGGGCGTTCTGGCCGCCCTGCTTCTTGCCGCAGACCGCCACGATGTGCAGGCCGGCGTCGGTGCGGATCGGGGCCGACAGCTGACCGACCTGAAGCGTGCGGGCCGCTTCCTGGAAGGCGGGCGCCAGGTCCTTGATCTCGGCTTCGCCCAGATCGCCGGCGATGACGCCGTCCATGGCGGCGGCGGCCGGCTCCAGTGCGGAGCAGCTGTTCACCTGACCACGCAGCTCGTTGAGCTTGGCGTTGGCGGCGGCGACCTCCGATTCCGGCGCGTCGGCGGGCAGGGTCACGGCCGCCTGCTTCAGGTCGACCATCAGCGAGTCGGCGCCGGAGCGCTTGTTGCGCAGGAAGATGATGTAGACGCCGTCCTTGACCGGGATCGGCGCGGAGAGCTGGCCTGGACGCAGGGTCGCCAGGGCGGCGTCCACTTCCGGCGGCATCTCCCCGGCCGAAACCCAGCCGGCGTCGCCGCCGTTGGCGGCCGTGGCGGCGGCGGAGAACTGGCGGGCGACGGCCGGGAAGGGCGCTCCCTGCTGCATCTGGGCGACGAGCTGGGCGGCGCCGTTCATGGCCACGTCCATGCCGCCGACGCGGGCGGCGTCGAGGAAGACCTCCCCGACTTGGTACTGCGGCTTGCTGGTCGCTTCGGCCAGGCGCTGCTGGAAGGCGGAGATCTGGTCTTCGCCGATGCGCAGGCGCGAGCCATAGCGGCCGGAGATGTAGTTCTGCCAGCTCTGCTCGGCGCGGAGCTGTTCGCGGAATGTCTGCGCGCCGACGCCCTGCGCCGACAGCGAGGCCAGAAGCTGTTCGGACGAGATGTTGTTGCCGCGGGCGACGTCGGCGATCTCCTGATCGACCTCCTTGTCCGTGGCGATGATCTCGGTCTTGTTCTGCTTCTCGATCCGACGGAGTTCCTGGATCTGCAGCCGTTCGTCGACCAGCGAGCGCATGGCCTCGGCCTGCAGCTGCGGCAGGGTCTCCTGGGTGGGCTGCACGCCAGAGGTCACCATCAGCAGGCGCATGCGCTGCATCAGGTCATAGGTAGACACCAGATCGTCATTGACGATGGCGGCGATGCTCTCGGCCAGGGGCTGGGGAGCCTGAGGGGCCGCCTCCGCCGGGGCCGGAGCGGCCGCCTGTTCCTGAGCGGAAGCCGCCGCGACGTTCAGGGCGAGCACCGAAGCCGCCGCCAACGTCAGGCTCATCACACTACGCGCCAACCGCATGGATGTTGTCGTTCCTCTCGTTCGGGCGCGGGCCCGGAATATTCGAAGTGGCTAGTAGCCTGTATCGCCCAATGTGGCGAGCGTTAGGCGCAGTTGTACGGAGTCGTTGGGGCGAAATTTCACACCCTCCGGCGTATTCACGTACTGGTTCTCGCGTTGATAGATCACGTCGATGCGCAGGCAATCGTCGCGCCAGACCAGTCCGATGTCGCGGCGGCGCCACTCGCCATTCTCCACATCACGGGAGCCGACGAAAGAGACGCCCCACTTCTTGGTGGCGAAGAACTCGCTGTAAACGTCGAAGTTCTCTTGCTCCAAGCCGTTGATGTCCAGCGCGTCGCGCAGGTAGCGGACGACCGTGTAGCCACGCTTGTGGCTGACGTCAGCGCCGGCCTCCAATCGCCGGATCGCGAAGGTGTCGTTGTCCAGGCGCGAACGGGTGAACAGCGAAACGCCCGGAACCGGCTTGGCGCTGGCCGAAACCACCCAGTCCGACGCCTTGTGCTGCAGGCCGGTGCGGGGCGGGAACAGATCGTCGCGTTCCGTGCGGAAGCTGCGGCCGACCAGCAGGGTCGCTTCGCGCCCGTCATCCATCGAAATCCGGGCGCGTCCGCCGGCGTTCAAACGCTGGCCGCCTTCGTAGAGGTCGAAACCGGGCGACTTGTTGGCGCGGAACAGGTTGTTCTCGTCGAATTCGAAAGCGAGGCTGTCTTCGTTCGGAATGCGCGGATCCAGGTCGCTGTCCGGCGAGATGGCGACCTGCGCCACCGGCTCCAGGACGATGGAGCCGTTCTCGAGACGCTTGAAGAACGGCCAGCTGATGTCGGCGCCGACAACGCCGAGGCCACGGGTGATGGTGTCGGAGCCCGACACGCCGGGCAGGTCCGAGACATTGTAGGTGTCAAAGCGCGTCTGCACGAAGGGCGACACGCGGATGCCGCTGGTCAGGGTGAAGTCGCGGCGCCAGCTGGCCTCCCCGGTGGCGCGACGGCTGTCGACGCCGGCGGGACGGGGATTTTCCGGCGTCGGAAGAATGGTGGTGGTTGGAGCTTGGTCGCGGTTCAGCACCACGCCGCTGGCGCGGACCCGCAGACGACCGCCCAACACGGCGCTTTCCGGCTCCCAGCGCGCCTCAACCAGCGGGGCGACCGTCGGGAAGGTCCGGTTGTTGTCCTCAAGCCGCAAGCCCTGGACGCTGACGGCGGCGATGGACAGGTAGGAGCGCGAATCCTGACGGATCGCGTAGATCTGCGACATCAGCCGGCGGTCATCCGGCGTGAACAGGGCGCGCTGTTCGTAGACGCTGTCGACGCTGTAGTTGTCGAACAGGAAGTCATCCGAGGTGCGCTCGGCGGCGAAGCCCCAGTCCCACTTGTCGTCGATCTCGAACTTGCCCTTGGCCAGCAGATAGCTGCGATGGGTCCGTTCGCCGAACCGCTCGCCGTTGCCGTCGATGTCACGTTCGTAGGTGTAGCCGGCGCGGGCTTCCAGATAACCGGAGTAGAAGCGCTTGCGGTAGGTCAGGTTCAGGAACGGGTTCACATCCGCATTGAACTGCGGGCTGAGGACCACTTCCGAAGACGGCGAAAGGACCTGAAGGTAGGGCTGCTCGTACGAGAAGCCGCGGCGGCGCGTGACTTCGATCTTGGGCGGCAGGAAGCCGGAGCGGCGGCCAGCCTGCGGGTCGGCGTGCCAGAACACCGGCAGGTAGGCGACCGGAACGCCCCACATCTCGATGACGGCGTTCTGGTAGTAGACGAGCTGCTTGGTCTTGTCCTGAACGACCTTGGACGCCTTGATCTGCCAGGTCGGCGACCCGTCGCCCCCTTCTTCGGCGCAGACCGGGCAGGGCGTGTAGACCGCGCGGGACAGCTCGTTGACGTTCTCGTTGCGGCGGATCGCTGCGTCCGCGGCGATCTTGATGTTCGGCTCCGAGCGCATGGAGAACCCGCGCGCGAAACCGGCCGACATGTCCTCATCCAGGGTCAGTTCGTCGGCGAACTGGGTGGAGCCGTCGGCATTGACCAGGACGATGTTGCCCTTGGCCGTGACGATCTTGGTGCCCTGATTATAGACGACCTCCTCAGCGCGCAGGGTGCGGCCGTTGCGGCGGGCCTCCACCTGACCTCGGGCGGTGATGGTGTCGTTCTTATCGTCCCGGATGACCATGTCGGCCTCCAGGTAGAATCCGTCCTCGCCCAGGCCGTCCGTGACGGGGGCGGGAGCCGGCGCAGGCTCGGGCAGGGGCGTGAGCGTCTGTGCGCCTGCGGACCCGCCGGCGATCAGAAGCGCGAACGCGGCCGCGCCGCCAAGCAGCGCCTTCTGGCTGGAACTCATATGGACCCATCCTCCACGGGCGGACTCTTGGTGCAACGGGGCCACGAACTCAACCGTCCTCGGTATAAGAAAGCAGAATGACGCCCGCCAGAAGCGCCAGGGCCGGGGGTGTCCAGGCCGCCGCGAAGGGTGGGATGATTCCCGCCCGCCCCATCGCGCCGCACACTTCGTTGAAGAAGAAGAAGGCGAAACCAAGGGCGACGCCCGATCCGGCGAGCCCGGCCAAGCCGCCGAGGCGCATCAGGCGCAGCGAAAAGGCGGCTGCGAGAACCGACATGGCCGCGAAAAGCAGCGGCGTCGCCAGCAATTGGTGCAGGCGCAGTTCATAGGGCGTGGTCGAGAAGCCGGCGCGCTTCGTCTCGATGATCGTCTTGGGCAGTCGCCAGAAGGCCACCGCTTGCGGCGTGCCGAACCGCAGGGCCGCCTGGGCAGGGTCCAGCGTCGACGGAATGGTGAGGTTCTCCGAGCGGATGGAGCCGGCGCCCGGCGTCGCCTCGCGCACGTTGTTGAGCTGCCAGTAACCGGGCATTAGCTGGGCGCGCTCGGCCTCAACGCGGCGGGTGAAGCGCATCACGCCCTCGCGATCGCGGCTGTAGATGAACAACGACACCCCCCGCAGGACCATGGCGCCGTCCTCCCGCTCGCGGGACCGGGCGCGGATCACCACCTGGGTGTCGGCGTCGCCCTGGCGCAGCCAGTTCGGCTTGGGCGCGGTGTTGAGGTAGTTGTCCATCAACTGCGAGCGAATGTCTTCAAACTTGCCGGCCAGCATGGCCGCGCCGGGGTTCAGCGTGGTGACGGTCAGCACGCCGATGACGAAAGCGGCCGCCGCTGCCGGCAGAATGAACCGCCAGGCGGAGATGCCGGCTGCCCGCATGGCCACCAGCTCGCTGCGCCGGTTCAGGCCCACGAAGGCGCCGAGCGTCCCGAACAGGAAGACGAAGGGCGTCAGAACCAGGATCGTCGCCGGCGCGCGCAGCAGGGTCAGGCCGACCATCTGCAGGAAGTTGACGTCGGTGCGCGTGCCGACCTCCCGCGAGACGTCCACGAAGTCGATCAGCAGCACGACGGCCGCGAAGATGGCGGTCGCCACCCCAAGCGCCTTCAACGTCCGGGTCAGGACGTAGCGCTCGATCCGTCCGGTCAGGATCATGTGGAGGCCTCGCCGAACAGGTTGCGGGAGCCTCGATGGTGCTCGATGGAGATGAAGCGGCGGACGCGCTGGCGGAACAGCTGCTGCGTCGCCCAGGCGATCATCATCAGCGGGATCAGGTACTGCACGATGTTCAGCAGAGGCTCGTCGGCGCAGGCGGCCTGAACAGCGAAGCCGATGATGCGGCCCAGCGATGCGCCCGCCGCCACCAAGGCGATCCGTTTGCCATAGCCGGCGCGGTTGAACGACCCGGCGATCACCGCCGCCAGGGCCATCATCATGAAGGCGATGTTGTAGAGCGGCGAGGACAGGCGGAAGTGAGCCTCCGCCAACATCTTGTCTCGGTTTCGCTGCTCCCAGGCCTGCTGCAGGTCGGGGAAGAACAGCTCGTGCAGATAGCGGTCCGAGATCTTGTAATGGACCAGGCTGTCGCGATCGAGGAAGCCGCGCAGGTCGAAGGTGTACTCGTCAAAGGACAGGTAGTTCAGCACGCCGTCAGGCGAGAACTCCTGGTTCGAGCCCTGACGCATGATCAGGACCGGCGTCTGATCCAGCTTGCCCAGCCGGCCTTCGCGGGCGGTGTAGGTGACGGAGCCGCCATTGTCCTTCTGCTGATGCACGAACAGGTCGTGGATCAGGCCGTCGCGGTCGACCTGGCGGGCATAGACCGTCAGGCCGGGAGACGGCTCCGAGAACTCACCTTCGCGCACCAGGGTGGTGACCAGGTCGCCCTGAACGGAAAACAGAATCTCGCGCATGGTCCGCTGGGCCCAGGGCTGGACCCACAGGTTCAGCACCAGGGCGAGGATCGCCGCGAAGATCGAAATGCGGATCGCCGGCGAGATCACCCGCCACCGACTCATGCCGCCAGCGAAGCAGACGACGATCTCCTGTTCGGTGTGCAGGCGGTTCAGGGAGACCAGCGCGCCCACGAACACCGCCACCGGCAGGATCAGATTGAACAGCTGCGGCAGGGCCAGGGCGGTGAGGCCCGCGAACAAAAGCGCCGTCTGGCCTTGCTCCACGATGATGTCGAGTCCGCGCAGACTCTGGCTGAGCACGGCGACGCCCGTGAGCGCCGTCGCCGCCAGGACCAGGGGTCCGAGCAACTGACGGAAGAGATAGCGCTCGATTAGACGCATGTGGCGGGGCGGCTTTTGCTGTTCTGTCCCGCAATGGGAAGGACCGTTCTATACGCCGCCGCAGCGCGGAGACAACTGCATCGCTTTCCTTGCTGTGCGGCTTGGACTATGCCGCGAGACATCCAGTCTTCGTCTGCGAGCAGGAGTTTCCGATGCGGATCGAGTTTGCGCCCCTCAACACGGCTGTCACCGGCGCGAGCGTCATCGCCGCCGTGGCCTTCGAAGGCGGCGCGTTGTCTGCCGAGGCGCAGGCGCTTGACGCCCAGACCGGCGGGGCGCTCGCTCGCGCCGTGGCCGCGGGTCGCTTCACGGGCGGCAAGGGGCAGACGGTCGAGCTGCTGGCCCCGTCGGGCGTCGAGGCCGGCCGGCTGCTGCTGGTCGGCGCCGGCGCTGCTCCGGGTGACGCCGAGAACCTCGCCGCCCAAGCCTACAAGGCCGTCAGCGCCAGCGGCGCCAAGGAACTTGTGATCCGCACCGGCGGCGACGCCGAGGCCGCCGCCAAGGCCGCTTTCGGCGCCAGCCTGGCCGCCTACCGCTTCGACCGCTACCGCACGACCGAAAAGGCCGAGAAAAAGCCCTCCATCGAGGTGGTGAAGATCGAGACCGCCGATGTCGCCGCGGCCCAGAAGGCGTTCGAGCCGTTGTCCGCCCTGGCTGACGCGGTGATCTTCAGCCGCGATCTGGTTTCCGAGCCGGCCAACATCCTGCACCCGGAAGAGTTCGCCGCCCGCGTGAAGGGCCTGGAGAAGCTTGGCCTGACGGTCGAGATTCTCGGCGAGGCCGAGATGAGCAAGCTGGGCATGGGCAGCCTGCTGGGCGTGGGCCAGGGCAGCCGCCGCGAAAGCCAGCTGGTCGTGGTTCAGTGGAAGGGCGGCGGCGACGCTCAGCCCGTGGCCTTCGTCGGCAAGGGCGTTTGCTTCGACACCGGCGGCATCAGCCTGAAGCCCGCCGATGGCATGGAAGACATGAAGTGGGACATGGGCGGCGCGGCCGCCGTGGCCGGCCTCATGCACGTGCTGGCGGGCCGCAAGGCCAAGGTGAACGCGGTCGGCATTCTCGGCCTGGTCGAGAACATGCCGGACGGGAACGCCCAGCGCCCGGGTGACGTGGTCACCTCCATGTCGGGCCAGACCATCGAAGTCATCAACACCGACGCCGAAGGCCGCCTCGTGCTGGCCGACGCCCTCTGGTACTGCCAGGACCGCTTCAAGCCGCAGTTCATGGTCGATCTGGCCACCCTGACCGGCGCGATCATCATCGCCCTGGGCAATGACTACGCCGGGCTGTTCAGCAACAACGACGAACTGTCGGCCAACCTGCTGGCCGCCGGCGAGGCGGAGAACGAGCTGCTGTGGCGCATGCCGCTGCCGGCCGCCTACGAGAAGCAGATCGAAAGCCCGATCGCCGACATGAAGAACGTCGGCGGCCGTCCGGCGGGCTCGGCCACCGCCGCCCTGTTCCTGCAGAAGTACGTCAACGGCCTGCCGTGGGCGCACCTGGATATCGCCGGCGTGGCCTGGAAGAAGCCCTCGACAAACCCGACCATCCCGGATGGCGGCGTCGGCTTCGGCGTGCGCCTGCTGAACCGCATGGTCGCCGACAAGTACGAAGGCTAAGCTTCCGGCGAAGAGGAGCCCCATGGCCCAGCCGTGCGAAGTCTGGTTCTACCACCTCGAGCGCAGCACCCTTGATCAGGTGTTGCCCGAGCTGCTGGAAAAGACCCTGCAGCGCGGCTGGAAGGCCCTGGTCCGCACGCCGGATGCGGACCGGGTCGAGCACCTGGACGGCTGGCTATGGAGCTGGCGCGAGGACAGCTTCATCGGCCATGGGACCGATCACGAACCGTTCGCCGAGCGTCAGCCGGTGCTGTTGAGCAACAAGCTGGACAACCCGAACGGCGCGGAGGCGTTGTTCCTGCTGGATGGCGCCGAGCCGGGAGACCTTTCCGGCCACGCCCGCTGCATCCTGTTGTTCGACGGCCGCGACGATGCGGCCCTGGCGACGGCGCGCGGGCGGTGGAAGGGTTTCAAGGACGCGGGACACCCCGTGTCCTACTGGCGGCAGGGCGCGGAAAGAGGCTGGGAGAAGCAGGCATGAAGCGGATCATCTTGGCGACGACGGCGGCCTTCGTGCTGGCCGCGGCCTGCACCACCACGCCCGAGCCGGCTCCGCCGCCGCCGCCGGAAACGCCGACCGCGCCGGCCGACGCAATCCTGCCGCCGCCCCCGCCCAAGCCGAAGGACACCTGCGGCGCGGACGAGCTGCAGTACCTGATCGGCAAGAAAAAGACCGAGATCCCGGTCCCTAACGATCCTTCACGTCGCCGCGTGACCTGCACCACGTGCCCGGTCACCATGGATTTCCGCGAGGACCGAGTGAATATCCTGTTCGACGCCGATACCGGTGTGATCAAGGAAGTGAAGTGCGGCTGACGCACTTCACCCGGCGCTAGGCGTTCTCGATCGCCGCCAGTTGCTCGGCCAGGTCCATCCAGACGGCTTCGGCGTCATCGACCTGGCCCTGGATCTTCTCGCGCTTCTTGCCCAGTTCAGCGGCCTTGGCGGCGTCCTTCACATAGATCTGCGGATCGGCGAGCACCTCGTCGATCTCGGCCAACTGCTTGGTGACGCGCGTCAGGGTGATCTCGGCGGCCTCCAGCTTGCGCTTCAGAGGGCCGGCCTGAGCCGGATTGATGCGTGGCGCGGGCGGGGGTGGCGGCGCGGAGGGGGCCGCCTGCTCCTCCACCTGACGCGGGGCGCGCAGGGCGGCGCGGGCGCGCTCCATCACATACTTGGCGTAATCCTCCATGTCGCCGTCGAACGGCTTCACCGTGCCGTCGGCGGCTAGCCACAGGCGGTCAGCCACCAGCTCCATCAGCGAGCGGTCGTGGGTGATCAGGATCACAGCGCCCTCATAGTCGTTGAGGGCGTCCAGCAGGGCGCGGCGGCTGTCGATGTCCAGGTGGTTGGTCGGTTCGTCGAGGATCAGCATGTGCGGAGCCTCCATCGCCACAAGGTTCAGCAGCAGGCGGGCCCGCTCGCCGCCCGACAGATTGGCGACGGTGGTGTCTTGCTTGTCGAAACCGAGGCCGAACTGGGCCAGACGCGAGCGGCGGCTGCTTTCCGACGCTTCGGGCATGGCGCGGCGGATGATCTCCAGCGGCGTGTCGGTGGGATCGAGCGCTTCGATCTGATGCTGGTGGAACCAGCCTACCTTCATCTTCCGGTCGCGATGGAATTCGCCGCTCTTCACTTCGAGCGCGCCGGCGATCAGCTTGGCGAAGGTCGACTTGCCGGCCCCGTTAACGCCCAACAGGCCGATCCGGTCGTCCAGGTCCATGCGCAGGTTCAGATTGCGCAGCACCACGTGGTCGCCATAGCCCACATTGGCCTTCTCCAGCCGGATCAGCGGCGGGGGCAGGGGGCGTTGCGGCGATGGCAGGGTGAAGGGAGCGACGTGTTCGCCCTTCACCGCGCTGACCGGCGGCAGCTTGGCGATCATCTTCAGGCGTGACTGGGCCTGGGTGGCCTTGGACGCCTTGGCGCGGAAGCGGTCGACGAAAGACTGCAGGTGGGCGCGCTGGGCTTCGATCTTGACGCGGTTCGCCTCCTGAAGGCGCTCCTTCTCGGCGCGGCGGCTTTCATAGTCGTCGTAACCGCCGGTGTAGAGCTCCAGCTTGCCGTCGCGCAGGTGCAGGATGTAGCCCACCGAGTTGTTCAGCAGTTCGCGGTCGTGGCTGATGACCAGGGCGGTGTGCGGATACTTCTTCAGCCGCTGCTCAAGCCACAGCGCGCCTTCCAGATCGAGATAGTTGGTCGGTTCGTCGAGCAACATGACGTCCGGCTCGGAGAACAGCGCCGCCGCCAGGGCGACACGCATCCGCCAGCCGCCCGAGAATTCGGCCATGGTCCGAGTCAGGTCGGCCTGGGTGAAGCCGAGGCCGATGAGGATTTCAGCGGCGCGGCTTGGCGCCGCATCGGCGTCGATCTCGATCAGGCGGCCGTAGATTTCGCCCAGCTCTTCCGGCGGCGCGGTCTCCAGGCGGCGGGTGAGGGTCTCACGTTCCTCGTCGGCGGCCAGGACGGTGTCGATCAGCGTGATCGGCGTGGCCGGGTGCTCCTGGTCCACCGAGGTCAGGCGGGCGTTGCGCGGCAAGGCGATTTCGCCGCCGCCCGGCGTCAATTGCCCCTGGATCAGCTTGAACAGGGTCGACTTGCCCACGCCGTTGCGGCCGACCAGACCGACCTTGGCGCCCGGCGGGATCATGACGGTGGCGTTCTCGAAGAACCGCCGCCCCCAGGCGTCGAAAGTGAGGTCGTTGATCTGAAGCATTAAACTGATAGCCGAGGGAGGTTGGCGCGGGCGCGGCCCGCCGCTATAAGCCCGCAACCTCCCAATCCACAACTCAACTAACGAGATTTCGGAAAATGACCGAACGCACTTTCTCGATCATCAAGCCGGACGCCACGCGTCGCAACCTGACCGGCGAGATCAACGCCGTGATCGAAAAGGCCGGCCTGCGCATCGTCGCCCAGCGCCGCGTCCACCTGACCGAGGCGCAAGCCAAGAAGTTCTACGAAGTTCACGCCGAGCGTCCGTTCTACGGCGAACTGGTCGGCCAGATGACCGCTGAGCCGGTCGTCGTCCAGGTTCTGGAAGGCGAGAACGCCGTGGCCCGCTACCGCGAAGTCATGGGCGCCACCAACCCGGAACAAGCGGCCGAAGGCACCATCCGCAAGCTGTTCGCCCTGTCGATCGGCGAAAACTCGGTCCACGGCTCGGACAGCCTGGACAACGCCAAGATCGAGATCGCCCAGTTCTTCACCGACGACCAGATCGTCGGCTAAGCTTCGGGCAAGCTTGAGCTTTTGAACGGCCGGGGCGGCGACGTCCCGGCCGTTTTCTTATGGGCGCATGTCGGAACCCCGACGCAGGCGGTCCCGTTGGAAGGACATCCCCCGCAAGAAGGAGTCCTCTCCATGTCCCCGATTCTAAAATTCGCTCCGCTGGTCGGCGCCGGTCTGCTTCTGGCCGCCTGCGGCACCACGGTCACTGAACGCGCCGCCACGGGCGCCCTGGGCGGCGCTGCGGTTGGCGGTGTTGTGGGCGGCGGCAATGGCGCGCTGGCCGGTGCGGCCATCGGCGGCGTCGCCGGCGCGGCGACCACCAACTGCCGCAATACGAACCGCTGCTAGGCGGCTAGGGTCCGGCAGAATTCGGACAGCGCCCTTGGGTAGAGCTGGTGCTCGGCGACGAGCACCCGCTCGCTCAGGGCTTCCGCGTCGTCTCCCGGCAGAATCGGGACACGCGCCTGGGCCACGATCGGCCCTTCATCCACACCCACCGTCACCAGATGCACCGTGCAGCCAGCCTCGGCATGCCGGGCCTCGATGGCGCGGTTGTGGGTGTCCAGCCCCGGGAACAGGGGCAGCAGGGAGGGGTGGATGTTCAGCATCCGGCCCGCCCAGGTCTCCACCAGGAACGGCGTCAGCACGCGCATGTAGCCGGCCAGGGCGATGACCTGGACACCAGCCTTGCGCAGTTCGGCGTCCAGGGCGCGCTCATGCGCTTCGCGATCGCCGGCGAAGAGCTTCTGATCGACCGCTACGGCCGTGATCCCCGCCAGGCGTGCGGTCTCCAACCCGCCGGCGTCCGGCTTGTTGGAGAGCACCAGAACGATCTCATACGGGCAGTCGGACGCCCTGGAGGCCTCGATGAGCGCCTCCATGTTCGATCCCCGGCCGGAGATCAGAACGCCGACACGGACCTTCATCAGGCGGCCGCGAGCTCGCCGCAGATGAAGGCGTCTTCGCCGGCGTTCAGCAGGGCGGCCAGAACCGGCTCCGCATCGGCGGGCGAGCAGATCAGCATGAAGCCGACGCCGCAGTTGAAGGTGCGGCGCAGTTCGTGATCGGCCACACCGCCGGCTTCCTGCAGCCAGGCGAACACCGGGGGCAGGGCCCAGGCGTTCCAGTCGATTTTGGCGACCAGGCCTTCGGCGATGGCGCGAGGCGGGTTTTCGATCAGGCCGCCGCCGGTGATATGCGCGCCGCCCTTGACGCGGCCGGCCTGCAGCAGGGGCAGGACCGACTTCACATAGATGCGGGTCGGGGCCATCAGGGCCTCGGCCAGGGTCTTGCCTTCGGCGAACGGAGCGGGGGCGTCCCAGGCGAGGCCGGAGCGCTCGACGATCTTACGAACCAGCGAGTAGCCGTTGGAGTGCGGGCCCGAGGAGCCGATGCCGATCAGCACGTCGCCGGCGCGCTGGGCGTCCAGCTTGGGCAGCACGTCGTCGCGGTCCACTGCGCCGACCGTGAAGCCGGCCAGGTCGTATTCGCCGTCGGCGTACATGTCGGGCATTTCGGCGGTTTCGCCGCCCACCAGGGCCGCGCCGGCCAGCTTGCAGCCCTCGGCGATGCCGGCGACCACGCGCTTGGCGATCTCCACGTCCAGCTTTCCGGTGGCGAAGTAGTCCAGGAACATCAGCGGCTCGGCGCCCTGAGCCAGCAGGTCGTTGACGCACATGGCCACCAGGTCGATGCCGACCGTGTCGTGCAGGCCGCTGTCGATGGCGATCTTCAGCTTGGTGCCGACGCCGTCGGTGGTCGAGACGATCAGCGGATCGTCGTAGCCGGCCGCCTTCAGGTCGAAGAGCGCGCCGAATCCGCCCAGCCCGGCGTCCGCACCGGGGCGGCGGGTGGCCTTAGCCAGGGGCTTGATGGCCTCGACCAGAGCATTGCCTGCGTCGATGTCGACGCCCGCCTGGGCGTAGGTGAGTCCGTTCGGACGGTCGGTCATGCTGTGCGCGCCTTGCCTTCGTATGACGAGATTTCGCCGTACTTTGCCGTTTGAGCCCTTGCAGACTCCTCGCGCGGGGCTATAGCGGCTCGATGCAGCCCATTACAACCACCGCCGCGCTGTCGGCGTTCTGCAATCAGATCAAAGGCCAGCCCTTCGTCGCCGTGGACACCGAGTTCATGCGTGAGACGACCTATTGGCCGAAGCTCTGCCTTATCCAGGCCGCGACGCCCGATATCGAGGCGGTGATCGATCCGTTGGCCGATGGGATCGACCTGACCCCGTTCCTGGACATCCTGCGGGACGAGAGCATCTTGAAGGTGTTCCACGCCGCCCGTCAGGACGTGGAGATCTTCAACAACCTGGACGCCATGCCGCGGCCGCTGTTCGACACCCAGATCGCCGGCATGGCGGCGGGGTTTGGCGAGCAGATCGCCTATGACGCCCTGGTCCGCCAGATGCTGAAGATCGAGCTGGACAAGTCCAGCCG
This sequence comes from Caulobacter segnis, assembly GCF_029543125.1. Taxonomy (GTDB): domain Bacteria; phylum Pseudomonadota; class Alphaproteobacteria; order Caulobacterales; family Caulobacteraceae; genus Caulobacter; species Caulobacter segnis_D. Next base: position 689,965 of record NZ_JARQWW010000003.1, on the reverse strand, counting down.
CTTCACCGACTGGGCCCGCCGGCCGCTGACCGACGCCCAGCTGACCTATGCCGTGGCCGATGTGACGCACCTGGCGGCGCTGTTCCCCATGCTGCGCGAGCGTCTGCAGAAGGCCGGCCGCCTGGCCTGGGTCGAGGAGGAGATGGCTGCCGTCACGGATCCGGCCGCCTATGACGTCGATCCGGAAAAGGCCTGGCGCCGCCTGAAGCCGCGCAAAACCCAGGCGAAGTACCTGGCCGTGTTCCGCGCCGTGGCCGCCTGGCGCGAGCGGACCGCCCAGACCCGCGACCAGCCGCGCGGCCGCATCCTGAAGGATGACGCCATCGACGAGCTGGCCGCCCAGGCCCCGACCGATGCGGCGGGCCTGGACCGCCTGCGTGGCGTGCCCAAGGGCTTCTCCGGCTCCAAGTTCGGTCCAGACCTGCTGGCGGCGATCAAGACCGCCCTGCAGGACCCGGAAGGCTACGCCCCGGTGATCGAACGCGGCCCGCCTCCGCCGCAGAATGCCGGCGCCGTGGTCGAGCTGCTGAAGGTGCTGCTGAAGGCGCGGGCCGAGGACGCCGGCGTGGCGTCCAAGCTGATCGCCACGGTCTCGGACCTGGACAAGATCGCCGCCGACGATGACGCGGACACCCCGGCCCTGAAAGGCTGGCGCTATGACGCGTTCGGGGCGGACGCCCTGAAACTGAAGCGCGGCGAGCTGGCCCTGGTGCTGGACGGCGCGCGGGTGCGGGTCGTCGAGGTCCGCCGGGCCCCGAAGGCTAGCTGATCTGAAGCTTGAGGCCGAGGACCTGAGCCAGGGTCCCGGCCCGCTTCGCCGTCTGCTCGCCGAGCAGCATGTCCGCCCAGCCTTGTTCGGCGCTGAGGCGGACCAATCCCTTGTCGATCGTCAGGCGCGAGCGTGCCAGCAGGGGCGCGCTGCGGCCTGAAAGGTCGCTGCCGAGCCGGATAGCCGCGCCCAGGGCGCGCGCCCGGCGGGTGCGCTCCGGCGACAGGATGCGGGCAAGGGTTTCCGGCTCCGGCGGATTGAAGGTTCCGCTGTGACGCGCGTAGGACGCCGCCGCCAGGAAGCCTCGCTCGGCGTGATTCATGCCCGCGATCGGCGCGCGCAGCACCTGTTCGAAAACGAGATCCGCCCGGTGATCGGGGTGCAGCCGCGCACCGAGATTGGCCAGCCGGCAGGCGGCCGCCAGAAGAACCGGGTCCCGGTCGCCGAACAGCGGGGGCAGGGTTGCGAAGGCCGGCGTGACCCAGGCCTCCAGCGCCGCTTCCAGGGTGTCGTCGAAATCGTGGACGCCCAAGGTGGCGCAGCCCTCGACCAGTGGGTCCAACATGCGGACCTTGGGCGGCATGGCCTCGAACAGCAGGCCCTCGCGCAGCCCGAAGGCGGACAGGGCCACGGTCTGAAGGTTCAGCTTCTCGATCAGCGCTTCGAGCACCACCGCCGCATAGGGCATGGTTTCGGCGCGCTTCTTGGAGACGCCGGGAATGCGCTCAAGCGACTCTTTGGACTGGCTGGCCACGAAACGGGCGGCCTCCAGCGCCTCGGCGCGGTTCATTTCGTACTGATGGACGAGCTGCAGCGGGTAGCCGCTCATCCGCATGTGCATGAGGGCCAGGTTGCGCCAGGCCCCGCCCACAGCGTGGAAATCTGCGGCCTTGAAGCGCTTGGCCACGGGGGACAGGGCGGCGTCGACCGCCTTGCGCACCCGACCGTGATCGAAGCTCTGGGTCAGGCCCAGGGAGAAGGGGCCCAGCGGCAATGTGATCGCATCACCGGCCCCGGTGGCGGCCAGGCGGGTCAGCTCCAGGCTGGCCCCGCCCAGATCGCCGACCACGCCCTGTGAGGTGGGATCGCCGGCCAGAACGCCGAGGGCGGCGTAACGGCCTTCCTCCTCGCCCGAGAGCAAGCGGACGGTGAAGTCAGCCTCCGCCTTGATGCGGCGCAAAAACTCCTGGCCGTCGGTGGCGTCGCGGACGGCGGCGGTGGCGGCCACGAAGGTCTGGGCCGGCTTCACGGCGTCCAGCACTGCGCGGAAGCGGCGGATGGCGGCCAGGGCGGCGGCGGAGCCTTCCGGAGACAGCTTGCCGGTGACGGCGAGGTCACGGCCCAGGCCTGCCAGGACCTTTTCGTTGAAGATCGTCCAGATCGCCCGGCCCTCCAGCCGGTACAGCACCAAGCGGACCGAGTTGGAGCCGATGTCGATGACGGCGGCGTCCTGGGACACGGCCCCGGTCGCCGTGCGGCGCGAGGCGGGCGTCAGCCAGTTTTCCCGAAAGCTACGGGTCGTCAGCACGAAGAGCTCCTGGCCTCGCCGGGGAGGGCGATCCTAGAGACGCGTTTAGCCGCGCGGGCCCACGTGGTCAAAGGCTCGCGGCATGTCCTTCACACGCGCCCCCCGGCCGGACAGGCTGGGGTTGGTCATGAAGTAATCATGAGCGGAGAAGGCGCCCTTGTGGTTCCAGGCCGGATCGCGGGCGTACTCGCCCTCGGCGTCGAGGCGCCAGGACTGCGCCTCGTCGTTGAGGTTGGCGACCATGATCTGGTTGAGCACCTGTTGATGCACGGTCGGGTTCTCGATCGGCACCAGGCTTTCCACCCGCCGGTCGAGGTTGCGCTGCATCCAGTCGGCCGACGAGATGAAGACCCGCGTATGCGCGCTGGGCATGGGGTGGCCGTTGGCGAAGGCGACGACCCGGGCGTGCTCCAGGAAGCGGCCGACGATGCTCTTGACCCGGATGTTCTCGGACAGGCCCTTGATGCCGGGGCGCAGGCAGCAGATGCCGCGGATGACCAGGTCGATCTCCACGCCCGCCTGGCTGGCGGCGTAGAGGGCGTCGATCACCATGGAGTCGACCAGGCTGTTCAGCTTGGCCCAGATGGCGGCCGGCTTGCCGGCGCGGGCGTTTTCAGCCTCTCGCTCGATCATTTCGAGCAGATCGGTCTTCAGGGTGATCGGCGAGAAGGACAGTTTCTCCAGCCGTTCGGGCCGGGCGTAGCCGGTGATGAAGTTGAACAGCAGGCCGGCGTCGCGCGCCATGGCCGGATCGGTCGTGAACAACGACAGGTCGGTGTAAACCTTGGCCGTCTGCGGGTGATAGTTGCCGGTGCCGAAGTGGCAGTAGGTGCGCAGGGTGTCGCCCTCGCGGCGGACCACGACGCTGACCTTGGCGTGGGTCTTGTATTCCATGAAGCCGAAGACGACATGGACGCCGGCGCGCTCCAGGTCCTTGGCCCACTTCAGGTTCGCTTCCTCGTCAAAGCGAGCCTTGATCTCCACGACCGCGGTGACGGACTTGCCGTTGTCCGCCGCCTCGATCAGGGCGGCGATGATCGGGCTGTCGGCGCTGGTGCGGTACAGGGTCTGTTTGATGGCCAGGACGTTGGGGTCACGGGCCGCCTGCTTCAGGAACTGGACGACGACGTCGAAGCTCTCGAACGGGTGGTGAACCAGGATGTCCTTCTCGCGGATGGCGGCGAAGCAGTCGCCGCCGTGGTCGCGGATCCGCTCGGGGAAGCGGGCCTGGAAGGGCGGGAATTTCAGTTCCGGCCGGTGGGAGGGGATGAGCTGGGTCATCTGGGCCAGGCCCAGCTTGCCGTCGACCAGCACGACGTCCTGCGGCTCGGCGCGCAGGCCTTCGATGATGAAGTCGCGCAGGTCCTGCGGCATGGCCGTCTGCAGCTTGGCGCGGACGACGGAGCCCAGGCGGCGCTTCTTCAGCCGCGCCTCGAACTCGCGCACCAGGTCTTCGGCTTCTTCCTCGATCTCCACGTCGCTGTCGCGGATCAAGCGGAACAGGCCGCGGCCCTCGACCTCGTAGCCGGGGAAGATGTGGTCGAGGAACAGGATGATCAGGGATTCGAGGGCGATGATCCGGCGCTCGCTCTTGCGCGAGCGGCTGGAGGCCTCGGTGAGCTGCCAGAAGCGCTCCACCTGGGCCGGGACGGGCACCAGAGCGTAGAGCGACTTGCCGTCGGCGGTGCGCTTCAGCTTCAGCGCCAGGCAGAAGCCCAGGTTCGGGATGAAGGGGAACGGGTGCGCCGGGTCGATGGCCAGGGGCGTCAGCACCGGGAAGATGCGCGAGAGGAAAATCTCCTCGGCCTTGGCGCGGTCTCGGGGCGTCACGTCCTTGGCGTCCAGAAGGGTCAGGTTCTCGGACGCCAGCTCGGCGCGGATCTGGCTCCAGATGGCCTGCTGATCGGCCATCAGCTCGGCGGCCGACTCGTTGATGGCGGCGAGCTGCTCCTGGGCGGTGAGGCCGTCCTGGCTGACAGTGCGCACGGCTTCGCGGACCTGGCCTTTCAGGCCGGCCACGCGAACCATGTAGAATTCGTCGAGGTTGCCCGCGGAGATGGCCAGGAAGCGCAGGCGCTCCAGCAACGGGTGGCGAGGGTTCTGGCTTTCCTCGAGCACCCGGCGGTTGAAGGCCAGCCAAGAAAGCTCGCGGTTGATGAAGCGTTCCGGCGACGCCAGCAAGGCCTCGTCGAGCGCCAGTTTGGGCTCGGTCGGGGCGGTCTGGATCACATCGGTCATGCTTGAACTTTCCTGGCGCGAACCGCGAATGTCAGCGCTATTCGCTAAAAAGTTCTAGGTTTTCCGTGTCGTTTTCAAGAATTTGACGGGCGAGGACGCGGGAAATCGCCTTCTGCTCGGCGTCGGCGGCCTCATCCAGCTTCTTCACGATGTCGAGGGCCTGCGGGACTGAACGCTCCATCCGGCGCAGCAAGTAGGGATAGACGTCCTCGGCCGGGCGGATGTTGCGTTCCAGGAAGAATTTCCGCAGCACGCCTTCCAGCACAGTGTCGTCCGGTTCTTCAATCTCGGCCACGGGCATGGCGTTGAGACGCGAGCGCAGGTCGGGCAGGCGGGTGGTCCACTCCATGGGCGGTTTGCGCGAGGTCAGCAGCAGGGAGCCGTCGTGCTGGGCGGCCATATTGATCAGATGGAACAGGGCCTCGTCGCTGACCCAGGTGTCGGCGTTCTCCAGCAGCACGGGGCGGCCATGGAGAGAGGCGAGGTCGGCGGGCTCCTTGCGGGTGGGGGCGACGGCGTCGACACGCGCGGCCCACTCGCGGGCCAAGTGGCTCTTGCCCACGCCGGCGGGGCCGATCAGGGCGAGACAGCCGCCGTGCCATTGAGGCCAGGCGTCGAGCGCGCGCAAAGCTTCACTATTCGTCGGAGACGTCACGAAGTCTTCCCGCGCGAAGGAGGGAGGCCTCTTAAGCTTCAGTCTCAGTTGCCGAGCCAAACGCGCTGACGTCCAAGTCGTTAATCACGTTGCGAATTTAACGGGACTTCTGTGGCAGGTCGATGTCTTCCTTGCGACGGGGTGTGGAGGACTTCGGCAAGTTGTGGATGACCGGGCGGGATTTGAGACCGGTTCGCAGGGCGCGCTTTGTCTTCAATCACCAGATTGCCATGAGGGCGCTCAGGTCATCGGGCTTGCGGATTGAGCTCCCGCCATTTCTCGGGCGGGTCAAAACTGCCCACCCATAGGCCGGCCTTGTCCTTCTGCGCGTCGGATTCGGGTTCCGAATACTGGCCTTCGAAGTCCATGGCCCATCCGTTGCGCACCTGCGCCAGGTTCAGAGACTTGAGGTCGGATTCGCAGGGTTGGCTCGGGTCGCTGCAAGGCGCCTCGGCGACGAAGCAGAGGCCGAGCCAGCGGCCGTCGCGTGGCGGAGGGCCTTCCGGACGGCACGCGACCTTGCGGCCGGCGATCGCCTTTTCCAGATGTTCGCGGGACGCCTCGCCGCAGGTCCACGGCTTCTTGTTCTTGTCGAGGCAGGTCTGGGCGAGCTCCGGGGCGTCGATGGTCCAGAGATCGGCTTCAACGCCCTGGATCAGCAAGGTGTCGCCATCGACCGCGCGGGCCGGACCGAAGAGTTCGGTGCGTCTGTCGACGGGATCGGCAGGCTCGGCGACCTCATCCCCGGCCGGAACTTCCTGCGGCGCGCCGGCGCCGTACTTTTTCTCGGCGGCGGCGATTCTCTGGGCGTCGGCGACCTTGATCGGGTGGACCCGTGGCTTGGCGGTGTCATAGGCCTTCCATCCGGCGGCGATCAGTCCGGCGAGCACCAGGAACGCGATGAGAGGTTTCGAGACGCGCATCACTGGACCTTCTTCAGATAGGGCGCCGGCTTGCGATCAACGCCCTCGTCGGGCACGAAGCCGGTCCAGCGCGTCAGCACGCGGCCCTTGGATCGGGAGAGGGTGAAGAGCGGCGCGCCCGGCTTGTAGACCTGTACGCCGAAGCGATTGCCGGTCGCCGGCGGCGGATAGCGCAGAAACCGCACCTCAAGTCCCGAGGGCGAATCGTGGGTGCTGCACTGGAAGGTCTCCAGGGTCTGGAATCCCTCGCCATGAAACTCGCAGAGCCCCTGTTTGAGGGTCAGGCGCCAGGTCACCAGGATCGGCGAGCCTCCGGCCGTGCGGCCGCCATCGTGGGTGTAGGTGTAGACGCCATCCCAAGCGTTGGACGAAGGGGCAGGGGACGCCAGGGCCAGCGCGCCAGCCAGGACGAGAGGAAGCATGGCGTTTCCTGGATCAAGGAGGGAGCAAAGCGGAGGTTAGGCGCCGACTTGGCCGCGTGGAAGCAAAACCGTTGTGAAGCTTGGTGTTGGGGTGTGGTCGGATCGTGACGGGGTGACTTCGTAGTTCAAAGGACGATCAGTCTTTTCTTCCGTCTTCCTCGCCCTTGTGGCGAGGATCCGGACGCGGCTGAGGGTGCGGAGTTCACGCGGTTTAGGCGGAGTTTCTGGGCCCTCGGCACAAGGCCTAGGGTGACGGCGTTTGGGTTGAATTAGACACGGCTCCGCATCCCACGGGCACGAACCCGAAAAGTTGGAAGGGCGGCGGAGCGTCCGGGGCTTCGCCCGGGGATTGAGTTTGGAGAACCGTTTCGACGAAGTCGCACGCTCCGCGTAGCCGTTATCCCAGAGGGGGGAGCGCGCGGACGTCTTAGGCCCTTCACTCCCGGAGGCCCCTGGACGGGCGGAGGCGCGACGACGCCGTCCGATGGATGAGCTTACGTCCCTCATCCTCACCCCGACGGCCCTTGACCGCCGGCGCTTGTCCCGCTCGACCACATCCCGCCACGCTTCGGATCGCCGGCCTAGCGCCCTCCCATGCGACGGGATGGGATGAGAGTACGGGAGGTTTTGGGGCTGGGGACAAGCAGCCGAAAATCCCCGCAAACCTTGACATCATCGGCCCGCCATGCGCCCTTCCGCCGCTCGAAATTTCACCTTTTTGTTGAAGATTCCAACCGCCTCCCATGCACGCCTATCGCTCTCATACCTGCGGCCAGCTCCGCGCTTCCGACACCGGCGCCCAGGTGCGCCTGTCCGGCTGGATCCACCGCAAGCGCGACCACGGCGGTCTGGTCTTCATCGACCTGCGCGACCACTACGGCCTGACGCAGCTGGTGCTGCACCCGGAGACCCCGGGCTTCGACGTGGTGGAGCGCCTGCGCACCGAAAGCGTGCTGAAGATCGACGGCGAGGTGATCGCCCGCTCGGCCGAGACCGTGAACGCCGGCTTGCCCACGGGCGAGGTCGAGGTCCGCGTGAAGGCGGTCGAGGTGCTGTCGGAAGCCGCCGAGCTGCCGCTGCCGGTGTTTGGCGAGCCGGACTATCCGGAAGAAATCCGCCTGAAGCACCGCTATCTCGACCTGCGCCGCGAGACGCTGCACAAGAACATCGTCCTGCGTTCGCGCGTGATCCAGTCGATCCGCAACCGCATGTTCGCGCAGGGCTTCAACGAGTTTCAGACGCCGATCCTGACGGCCTCGTCGCCGGAAGGCGCGCGCGACTTCCTGGTGCCGTCGCGTCTGCATCCCGAGAAGTTCTATGCGCTGCCGCAGGCGCCCCAGCAGTTCAAGCAGCTGCTGATGGTCTCTGGCTTCGACCGCTATTTCCAGATCGCTCCGTGCTTCCGCGACGAAGACCTGCGCGCCGACCGTTCGCTGGAGTTCTACCAGCTCGACGTGGAGATGAGCTTCGTCACCCAGGAAGACGTGTTCGCGGCCATCGAGCCGGTGATGCACGGCGTCTTTGAAGAGTTCTCGAACGGCAAGCCGGTCTCGCCGATCTCGGGCACGCACACCTTCACCAATGACTTCGGCCAATCGTTCGAGCACCAGGGCTTCGAGCGCCTGACCTATGCCCAGTCGATGGCTTGGTACGGCAGCGACAAGCCGGACCTGCGCAATCCGATCAAGATGCAGGACGTCTCCGCGCACTTCCGTGACGGCGGCTTTGGCCTGTTCGCCAAGATCCTGGGCGCGGACGAAAAGAACCAGGTGTGGGCTATTCCCGCGCCGACCGGCGGCAGCCGCGCGTTCTGCGACCGCATGAACAGCTGGGCGCAGGGCGAAGGCCAGCCGGGCCTGGGCTATGTGTTCTGGTCGGAAGACCAGGGCGGCTGGGGCGGTCCGATCGCCAAGAACCTGGGCGAGCCGACGCAGGCCCTGATGGAATCGCTGGGCCTGGGCTCGGGCGACGCGGCCTTCTTCGTGGCCGGCGACCCGACCGTATTCGCGAAGTTCGCGGGCCTGGCCCGCACGCGGGTCGGCACCGAGCTGAAGCTGGTCGACGAGAACCAGTTCAAGTTCTGCTGGATCGTCGATTTCCCGATGTTCGAGTGGAACGAGGAAGAGAAGCGCGTCGACTTCTCGCACAACCCGTTCTCGATGCCGCAGGGCGGTCTGGAGGCCCTGGAGACCCAGGACCCGCTGACGATCCGCGCCTACCAGTACGACATCGTCTGCAACGGCTATGAGCTGTGCTCCGGCGCGATCCGGAACCACAAGCCCGAGATCATGCTCAAGGCCTTCGCCACGGCCGGCTACGGCGCCGAGGTGGTCGAGGAGCAGTTCGGCGGCATGCTGAACGCCTTCCGTTTCGGCGCCCCGCCGCACGGCGGTCTGGCCCCGGGCATCGACCGGATCGTCATGCTGCTGGCCGAGCAGGTGGCCATCCGCGAGGTCATCGCCTTCCCGCTGAACCAGCAGGGCCAGGACCTGCTGATGAACGCCCCGGCCGAGGTGCAGGATCGTCAGCTAAAGGAGCTGCACATCCGCACCGCCCCGCCGATCAAGGCCTGATCGGCGGCGACAGCCTGAAACAAGAAACCCTCCGGCTTGCGGGCCGGAGGGTTTTTCTTTGGTCTGGGCGAGGCCGCGTCAGCTGCGGGGCGGCTTGGGCGGAGCCGGCGGGCGCGGGACAGCTCGGGCCGCGGCGGCCGCATTGGCGCGGGCCTCGGCGGCGGCCATGGCCTCGGCCTTGGCTTCAGCCTTGATGCGGCCGGCTTCGGCGGCGTTGATCATGACGCGGCGGTGGCCGTTCTTGCAGCCGCGCGCGGAAAGGCCCGAGGGCAGGCGGGTGGAGTTGTTGACGCAGGCCTCGTCGATCTGGTCCTGGGTCAGGCCCTTGGCCCGCGACAGGTCCGCGCCATGCAGTGAGACGCCGCTGAGGTCGGTGTTGCGGAAGTCCGCACCGCGGAAATCGCCGCCGTTGAGGACCGCGCCGGTGAGATCGGCGTTGCGGAAATCGGCGTTGGAGAAGTTGCCGCCGCTGAGGTTCGAGCCGTTCATCTCCGCATTGCGGAAGTCGACCCGGCTGGCCGAAGCGTTGACCAGGACCACGCCGTGCAGTTCGCCGTGGCGCAGGTCGGAATCCGCCAGGTCGGCGCTGGAGAAATTGACGCCGCGCAGTTCGGCGCTGCGCAGGTCCACACGGCGCAGGCTGGCGTTGACGAAGTTGGAGCCGGTGGCCTCCAGGCCCTCCATCTGGGCGCCCGACAGCTCGGCCGACTGGAAGTTCGCACCCATCATGTAGGCGCCGCGCAGGTCGGCCCGGGACAGGTCGGCGCTGGCGAAGTTGGAGCCGACGATCTTGGCGCCGCGCATGTCGGCGCCGACCAGCTTGGCGCTCTGGAAGTTCGCGCCGTTGATGCGGGCGTTGAGCAGCTTCTTGCCCGACAGATCGCACCCGCTGCACGACCCGCTGAGCGAGATCATGCGCGCCACGTCCTTTTCGCCGTTCGGGGCGAGCGCGTGGGCGCTCCCGAACGAGGCGGCGAGGATCAGGGCGGAGAGGGCGAAGGCGGTACGCGACATTACATACGCTCCAGCGACGGTTACGGTCCCCATTTGGTCCCGGCCCTGCTGCGGCGCCACTTAATTCGAGTTAATGGCCCCGCCGTCGGCCCGTCCGGACTGTGCGCCGCAGGTGTCGCAGATGCTGACGCCGCCGCGCTGGACCACGGCCTGGTCGCCGCAAGAGGCGCACATGCCGGCGATAACCCCAGTCGCAGCAGGGGTTTCAGCCTTGCGGCCGCCGAAGGGCAGCAGCACCAGATTGTCGGGCGCCGCGCCGCGGGAGAAGCCCTTGGAGATAAATTTGGAGGCGGGCTGCGGCGTTTCGTCCTCCACCCCTTCCGGGGCGTTCTTGCCGGCCCCGAGGCCGTCGGCGTTGAACTCGGACGGGTCGGCGTTGGCCAGGTCGTCACGGTCCAGATAGGACACGCCCAGCTCGCGGAAGATGTAGTCGAGGATCGAGGTGGCCGAGCGGATGGAGTCGTTGCCGGTCACCGGGCCGGCGGGTTCGAACCGGGTGTAGACGAAGGCCTCGACGAACTCGTCCAGAGGCACGCCGTGCTGCAGTCCGATGGAGACCGCGATGGCGAAGTTGTTCATCAGCGAGCGGAAGGCGGCGCCTTCCTTGTGCATGTCGATGAATATCTCGCCCAGCTCGCCGTCGTCGTACTCGCCGGTGTGAATGTAGACCTTGTGGCCGCCCACGGCCGCCTTCTGGATGTAGCCCTTGCGGCGGTCGGGCAGCTTGCGGCGGGAGCGGTCGCGCTCGACGATCTTCTCGACGATGCGTTCGCGGATCTCGGGTGCGCTCTCCAGCCTGCGGCGGGGGGCTTCCTCGATCTCGGGCAGGTCTAGGACGAAGCTGGCCGGGGCGGCGGCGCGGCTGAGGCGCAGGGCGCGGACCCCGGCGCGGGCGGCGGCGGCCTGAAGACGCGCGGCCTCGGTCGGAGTGTCGGCGAAGTCCAGCTCCAGCACGAAGGCGGCCGGGGTGCAGGCGAAGGCCTCCACGGCGGCGGTCATGGCCAGGCGGGCGGGCAGGGCGATTTCAGCCGGCTCGGAGAAGACCGATTGGGCCTTCTCACCCAGGAACGGCGCGTCGGACAGGCGGCGGGCGCCCAGGGCGTGAGCCTCGGCGGCGGCGATCTGCTCCGGCGTGAAGCCGGCGAAGGCCAGGGTGTCGAAGTCCGGGTCCATGACCGCGTCGCCGTCGGCGCCGAGGACGTCGCAGACGAAGCCGGCCTCGATGACCGCCGGGGCGAAGGCGGCGCGCAGGGAGCCGGCCAGGGGCAGGACGGCTTCGGCGGCGGCGATCTCGTGGGCGGTGAAGCCCTTGGCCTCCAGCGCTGCGTGGTCGATGGCCGGGGCCTCGCGCAGGTCGCCGACGCCCAGGGCATGGGCGCGCAGGTCGTCCTTGAGGCCGAGGGCGGCCGCGCCGGCCAGGGCGGCTTCCGACAGGACGGGCACGATCTGGCCGTCGGCGGTCTCGGACACCGTCATGGCCCCGGTCCAGGGCGCGGCGCCCAGGGGCGCGGCGAGGCGCAGGGCCAGCTCGGCGTCGTCGAACAGGGCGGCGACCGAGGCGTGGGCCAGCTTTTCCGGCTGGTCGGCGGCGGCGCTGAACAGGGTGGCGGCGCGGGCGGCGATGTCGCCCTTCAGCTTGCGGGCGGCCTGGGCGCGCTTGCGCAGGGAGGCGGCGAGGGCGGCGCGGTCGTCTTCGGCCACCGGCGCGGCGCCGAGCTCGGCGGAGGCGTGGAAGGCCTCGGCGGCGAGCAAAGCGTAGAGGGCGGAGGCGGCCTTGCGGCCCTCGTCCGAGCTGTAGGCCAGGCCCAGGCCGACCACGTGGTCGCCGAGGCCGGCCAGGGTCAGGTCTATGCGTCCGGCGGGCAGGCCCGCGGCGGCGCGCTCGATCTCCAGGGCGGCGGTCGCCAGACGGACCACATGGGCGAAGGCGTCGAGGTCGAAGCCGGCTTCAGCGGCGAAGGCGCGGACGTCGATGGCGGCGCGCGGCGCGGGGGTCGCCAGGGCGGCGGCGGCCGGGGGATCGAAGGCCAGGGTCAGGCGGCCGGTCTCCCACCCCGTCTGGGCGGCGCGGCGGGCGGCGGGTTCGGCGGCCTCCACCGCCTTGCGGCTGGCGGAGACGAACAGGCGGGACGGGGTGGTCAGGCTCGGGGCGGCCTGGGCGACCGGGGTCGCGCCGCTGCGGGCCAGCAGAATGGCGTCGGCGATCTGGGCGTCATCGGCGCCGGCCTCACGCGCGGCGCGGGCGGCGCGGGCCAGAGCAGTGTTGCGGCGCGGATCGGCGCAGGCGGCGGCGTCGCCCTCGCAGCGTGTCACGGCGTCCGACACAGCGGCCAGACGGCCGGCCAGGTGAAGGGCGGCGCGCTCGGCGCAGGCGGCGGCGCGGACATCGGCCACGTGGCGGGCGGCGGCGACGTTGAACTCCAGGTCGTCGAGGACGACGGTCTCGCCGCGGACCGTCGGCGTCAGCGCGGCGGGGGCGATGAGGCCGTGGGCGAGGGCGGCGAACAGCTCCTCACGGAAGGTCTGCGCGTCGGCGGCCTTGGCGAACAGGCCCTGGGCCAGGCCGTGGGCGGCGAGGCGGCGGGCGTAGCGGTCGGGCCCGCCGGCCAGCAAGGCGCCGGCGGGAGATTCGGCGATCAGGGCCTTGGGCGTGTCAGCCTTGGGCAGGTCGTGGGGAAGCTGGGCGGCCCAGTCGATCCAGGCCTGCACGCGGGCGTCGGACCAGCTCTTGGGAGCCAGGATTCCAGCCAGGGCGTCCGCGGTCTCGACGGTGCGGAGTTCGACCTCCGCCGCACGCCCGTTGGCCGAAAGACGCTTTACGAACCGCATGAAGCGACTCTCCCATTCACCATGCCGGCGAAAGGCTAGTGTCCGGGTGCGTCAGGATCAATAGATGTTGGGGTTTGCGACGGCTTATCCCCAAGATGTTGCATTGGCCGACGTGCTGGACGCTGCGACAAGCCCCGCCTATATTCCGCGCGCATCCGTCGTCCGGCGGATGCTTTGCGCCCCTGTTTTCGGAAGCGACCGTCCGCGTGCTGAACCTGCTGAAATCGATCTTCACCTGGTGGAACCAAGGCACCGTGGGCCTGCGCTTCACCGTCAGCCGCCTGGGCCGCCATGTCGGCACGGACGAGTACGGCAACCGCTATTTCGAAGCCCGCGACGACCGGGAAAGCTATGACAAGGGCCGCAAGCGCCGCTGGGTGATCTTCCGCGGCTATGCCGACGCCTCGAAGGTCCCGGCCGAATGGCACGGCTGGCTGCACTACACCCTGGACGAGGTTCCGACCTCGCAGCCGCTGCCGCGCAAGGCGTGGGAGAAGGATCACCTGCCGAACCTGACCGGCACCGTCCACGCCTGGCGTCCGCAGGGCTCCATCGCGCGCGGCGGCGAGCGTCAGGCCGCCACCGGCGACTATCAGGCCTGGTCGCCGGAGTAAGGCGCTTGAAGCCCGCGCGGATCATCGTCGGCGGCGCGGTGTTGCTGTCGGCCGCCGCTGCAAGCTTCGCAGTCGCTCAGCAGACCCAGCCTCGCAACGATCCGCCGGCCCAGGTGGCGACGCCGCCTGCCGCCACGCCCGCGCCGCCGCCCGCATCGGAAGCGCCGCCGCCCATCGCCGTGGTGCCGTTGCCGCCCGCGCCGGCCGCCGAGCCGGCCGTGGTGACCCCCGCGCCGGCCGAGGCCGCGCCAGCTAAGCCCGCCATCGCTCCCAAGCCGGATGAACCGCTGAAGCGCGGCCGTTCGGGTGTGGCGATCATGCAGGCGTTGGACAAGATCACCGCCGAGACCATGCGCTTCGAGGCGCCGATCGGTCAGCCGATCCGCTACAAGAACCTGATCTTCACGGTGCGGGCCTGCGAGACCAGCGCGGCGGACGAGGCGTCGCCGGACGCCGCTGCATATGTACAGGTTGTGTCGCAGAGCCGAGATGACCGGGGCCGTCCGGTCGGGGCGGTGCGCGATGTCTTCAAGGGCTGGATGTACGCGTCCTCGCCGGGCGTGCATCCGCTGGAGCACCCGGTCTATGACGCCTGGCTGATCGCCTGCAAGGCCTCGGCCGCGCCGGCGCCCGCCGGGAAGCGGTAGAAGTCGGCGTCCATCGCCAGGGCGGCTTCGAGCCGCCGGCGGTATTTGTCGCGAGGAATCTCCATCGTCCCAAACCGCGCCAGGTGGTCGGTGAGGAACTGTGTGTCCAGCAGCACGAAGCCGCCGGCGATCAGGCGTGCGACGAGGTGGACCAAGGCCACCTTGCTGGCGTCCGTGGCGCGGCTGAACATGCTTTCGCCGAAGAAGGCCCCGCCCAGGGACACGCCGTAGAGGCCGCCGACCAGCTCGCCGTCCCGCCAGCATTCGACGCTGTGAGCGAGGCCGAGGAGATAGAGTTCGCGGTACATCATCTGGATCGGGTGATTGATCCAGGTCTCCGGCCGGTCGGGTCGCGCCTCGGCGCAGGCCTCGACCACGGCGTCGAAGGCGGTGTCGATGCGGATGGTGAAGGGTTCGCTCCGCAGGGTGCGGGCGAGGCGGCGCGGGACGTGGAACCGTTCGAACGGCAGCACGCCCCGGCGCTCGGGATCAATCAGGAAGACCCGGTCATCGTCGCGGGCGTCCGCCATGGGGAAGACGCCCCGACGATAACAGTCGATCAGGTCCTCGACCGTGAACGCGTCCACGTCAGCCCTGCGCTTTGATCCAGTTTTCCAGCCAGTGGATGTTGTAGTCGCCGTCAAGGATGTCCTGCTGGTTCAACAGGTCCTGGAACAGCGGGGTCGTGGTTTCGACGCCGCCCACGACCATTTCGCCCAGGCAGCGCTTCAGACGGGCGATGCACTCGGCGCGGTCGCGGCCGTGGACGATCAGCTTGCCGATCAGACTGTCGTAATACGGCGGGATCGAATAGCCGGCGTAGATGGCGCTATCCAGACGCACGCCCAGGCCGCCGGGGGCATGGAAGTCCGTCACCACGCCCGGAGACGGGGTGAAGGTCCGCGCGTTCTCGGCGTTGATGCGGCATTCGATGGCGTGGCCTTCGAACACGACGTCTTCCTGGGTGAAGGACAGGGGCAGGCCGGCCGCGATGCGGATCTGTTCGCGCACCAGGTCGATGCCGGTGATGGCTTCGGTGACCGGGTGCTCCACCTGCAGGCGGGTGTTCATCTCGATGAAGAAGAACTCGCCGTCCTCGTACAGGAACTCGATGGTGCCGACGCCGAGGTAGCCGATGGCGCGGACGGCATCGACCACCACCTTGCCGATCTTGGCGCGGGCGGCGCTGTCGATGACCGGGGACGGGGCTTCTTCCAGGACCTTCTGGTGGCGGCGCTGCAGGGAGCAGTCGCGTTCGCCCAAATGAACCACGTTGCCGTGAGCGTCGGCGATGACCTGAAGCTCGATGTGGCGCGGCTTCTGGAGGTATCGCTCCATATAGACCGTGCCGTCGCCGAAGGCCGCGGCGGCCTCGGCCTGGGCGGTGGCGACAGCTTCGCCCAGGGAATCGCGGTCCAGGGCGACCTTCATGCCGCGACCGCCGCCGCCTGAGGCGGCCTTGATCAGCACGGGGAAGCCGATGTGCTCGGCAGCCGCCAGGGCCTCTTCAACAGTGGCGACGCCGCCGTCGGAGCCCGGAACGACCGGGATGCCGGCGTCCTTCACCGTCTGCTTGGCGGTGATCTTGTCGCCCATGACCCGGATGTGCTCCGGCTTCGGGCCGATGAAGGTGAAGCCGTGAGCGCCGACGATCTCGGCGAAACGGGCGTTTTCCGACAGGAAGCCGTAGCCGGGGTGGATCGCCTGAGCGCCGGTGATCTCGGCGGCGGCGATGATCGACGGGATGTTCAGGTAGCTCTTGGCCGCCGGAGCGGGGCCGATGCAGACGCTTTCATCCGCCAGACGCACCCACATGGAGTTGCGGTCGGCCTCGGAGTGGACCGCCACGGTGGCGATGCCCATCTCCTTGCAGGCGCGGTGAACCCGCAGGGCGATCTCGCCGCGGTTCGCGATAAGGATCTTGTCGAACATGACCGCTACTCGATGACGACGAGCGGCTCGCCGAACTCGACGGGCTGGGCGTCGCCCACCAGGATCTCGACCACCACGCCACCCTTGGGGGCCGGGATCGGGTTCATGGTCTTCATGGCTTCGACGATCAGCAGGGTCTGACCGGCGGTGACCTTGTCGCCGACCTTGATGAAGTTGTCGGCGCCCGGCTGCGGGGCCAGGTAGGCGGTGCCGACCATGGGCGACTTCACGGCGTCGCCGCGGGCGGCGGCCGGAGCAGCTTCAGCGGCCGGGGCCGCGGCCGGAGCCGGGGCGGCGGCGGGCGCAGGCGCGGCCGCCGGGGCCGGCGCGGCGGCGTAGGCGACCGGAGCGGCGGCGACGGCGGTCACCTCGCGGGCGACGCGGATGCGCAGTTCGCCCTGTTCGACTTCGATCTCGGTCAGGCCGGTGTCGGACAGGATGTCGGCCAGTTTGCGCACCAGACGCGCGTCGATGGAATCCGCTGGGGCCTTGGGCGTGGACATTTGGAGATTAGACCTTGTTCTGTTGGCCGTGCGGGTCAGGCGGCGCCGACGAGGCCGGCCGCGGCCGCTATAGCCAGTTCATAACTCGCCGCGCCGAAGCCGGAAACGACTCCCGTCGCCGCGAGCGAAACGTAGGTGTGACGGCGAAAATCCTCTCGCGCCGCCGGATTGGAGAGATGGCACTCGACAATGGGTATAGCCAAAGTCTTGAGCGCGTCGAGGAGGGCCACGGAAGTGTGACCATAACCGGCCGGGTTCAGCACCAGGGCGCTGCCCTGGGTGCGGGCTTCCTGGACCCAGTCGATCAGTTCGCCTTCATGGTTGGTTTGACGGAAAACGACGCTCAGCCCCTTGGCTCCGGCGGCGGCTTCGCAGCGCGCGCGCACGTCGTCCAGGGTGTCTTTCCCATAAATCTCCGGCTCGCGCTGGCCCAGCAGGTTGAGATTGGGCCCGCTCAGCACATAGATCGGTTTGGACATTCGGCCCCGCGGTCGATTCCGCCGTCTTGTATCCCCCGAAAGACGGGGTCACAAGCTTTGCGGCTCAAACGAGGCGAACCATGCAGTTGATGATCAATGGCGAACAGCGTGCGGTGGAGGGCGTGGGTGACGTAGCGTCCCTCGTGGTTTCGCTGGGTCTGGACGTGCGCAAGGTCGCCGTGGAGCGCAATCTGGAGATCGTGCCCCGATCGACCTATGCCGATACGCCCCTGATGGACGGAGATCGGATCGAGATCGTGCATTTCATCGGGGGCGGGTGAGGTTTCTTCTCCTGCCCGCCTGCCGGGGAGGGCGCAGAACTGGCTTGACCCTCAACCGCTCATCCCGGCGAAGGCCGGGATCCAGATTCATCCAGAGCGTCAGCAGGGCTTCACCTGGACCCCGGCCTTCGCCGGGGTGAGCGGAGTTTTATAGGGTTAGCGCCGGTAGAGCGCCCCCGTACGCCTACGGGGCAGGAGAAAAGGTTCTACGCCGCCTGGTTCATGGCCCAGGTCACGCCAAACGGGTCCTTCAACTCGCCATAGGTGTCGCCCCAGAACATGACCTGGGGCTCGAGCTTCGCCTCCGCCCCGGCGTCGACGGCGCGTTTGAACCAGGTTGCGATGTCGGTGACAGGCAGCATCAGGGTGAGGCCCTGCATCGGGACATAAGGATGGCCGTGCTCGGGATAGGCGTCGGACAGCATCACCGAACTTCCATTCATGTACATATGGATATGCATGGTCTTGCCATTCTCGTCCGGCGGATACTGGGCGGCGATCACGGCGCCGAAGGCCTTTTCATAGAAGGCGGCGGCCTTGGCCGCGCCGTCCACGCAGAGGTAGGCGACGACGCCGCCCTTCACTTCGACGGGTTCGAGAGTCTGGCCTTGCGCTGAATCGGGCATCGGAGGGCTCCTTGCGGGCTGTTTCGATGTCCCAAGGACGTCTCGGCGCGCCTCGGACCGACAGGACGCATGAGATTTTTCTGGACGGCGGCCGCCAGGAGTTTAGGTCGTCGCCCCTGAACCTCCGGAGCATGACAATGATCGACGACGCCGAAGAGCCCCTGTTCGAAGAGGGCGGCTATGACGTCGAGGACTGGAGCCGGCTGAAGCCGTTCACAGGCGCTGTGGCGACCTTGGAGGACGTGCAGGCCAAGCGGGCCATTTTCGCCTTGGACGACACCGAGAACGGCCGGCCCATCGATATGGCCCTGCCGCAACCGGTGATCTGGTGGAGCGATGACGGCGAGGAGGCGGCCGTGGCCGTCCAGGCCGAGGCGCACGAGACCGAGGAGGGCGAGACCATGGAGGTTCTCGGCCTGGTCATGCCCGACGGCGGCGGCGCGGTCGCGCTGCTGGAGGATGTCGATCTGGTGGACGACAGCGATCCCGTGTGGCGCGAACTGGTCACCGCCGCCATCGGCGACGAGGACGGCGAAGAGGGCTAGTTCGCCGGAGTCAGCCTGATCACCGTCTCGGCGTCCCGCTCCACGGCCTCGCGGCTGTAGCGCAGCGGGACGTAGTCGCCGGCCGCCCATATGGGGAACAGGTCGCGGTAGTGGGGGCTGAGCGGGTCTGCGGACTGGCCGGGCGAATTGACGGCCATGGAATTGTCCCAGCCGCCCACGTCGATCACCAGGCGCACCGTGGCACCAGCGGTCAGGCGGAAATCACTGAAGCGATAGCCGGCGGCGTGCGGGGTGGAGCCTGAACCCGGCACCTGCAGCGGACCGACACTCATCTGTTCCGCCGTCTGGGCGTCCGCCAGGACGGCGACGGCGGGCTCGAAGCGGGCCACATGCAGGCGGCCCCAGCGCCAGGTGGTCATGTCCGGGCCCAGACGAGCGGTCAGTTCGTCCAGCGCGGCCGGCAGGCTGCCCAGCAGGATCGGCGCGCGCTCGGCGGCCGGCATCTCCTCCAGGGTGGAGAGGATGGCGTGCTGGGTGGGGATGCCCATGGCGGCCCTGGCCTCGGGCGCAAGGGCCTGGATCAGGGCGGGCGCCATGTGCTTGACCGCCCAGACCTCGGCGATGGCGGCGGGGACGCTGTCCACCGCCATGTCGGCGTTCCAGCCGCGCATCAGGTCGATGGCCTGCTGCACACGCGCGTCGGGCGAGGAGAGGCCGGCGAGCAGGCCGATCAGACGGCGGCAATTGACGCTGATGCTGTCGCCCTGCAGCGCCATGGAGTCGGCCAGGGTGCTCTTCGACTTGGCGGACAGCACCTCGGTGATCCGGTCGATGCGCGAGCGGTCGCCGTATTCGAAGGCGAGGCGGCGTTCCTCGTTCGGATAGTCGGCCGGGATGTTCATCTCGTTGGCGGTGGCGAAGAAGCCGGCCTTGGGATCCTTGATCGAGGGCAGGGCGCCAGCCGGCTGGAAGCCCGCCCACTCGTAGCGGCCGTCGCCGGGCACGGGCAGCAGGCCGTCCCAGTTGGAGCGGACCGGTGTCAGGCCCGAAGCGGCCCAGCCGGTCGTGCCGCCGGTGTCGGCGTAGATCAGGTTGAGTGAGGGCGCGCCCCAGCGGTGGCTGGCCTTCTCGAAATCGTCCCAGCCCTTGGCGCCCCAAAGCCAGGAGGAGGCGAAGTAGCCGGACATGCCGGGCTCATTCCAGACGGTGCGCAGGGCGAAGGCGCGCTTCTTGGCCGCGTCGGCGTGGAGCAGGGGGCCGTGGCGGGTGAAGCGCAGCTCGACCTCGCGCGGGCCTTGGCCCTTCACCTCAATGGTCTCGCGGACCACCTTCATGGGCTCCCAGCCGTGCTTGTAGCGATAGCGGTCGCCGTCGGTCTGGTAGGCGTAAAGGTCTTCCTGGTCGATGGCGAAGATGGTCAGGCCGAAGGCCGCCTTGCCATTGTGGCCGAAGGAGATGCCCGGGGCGGACGGCTCGCCAGAGCCGATCAGCGACAGGCCCGGCGACTCCACATGGGCGATGTAGCGCAGGGACGGGGCGCCCACGGCGCGGTGCGGGTCGTTGGCCAGGATCGGGCGGCCGCTTTGCGTCCGCGCGCCCGAGATCACCCAGTTGTTGGAGCCTTCGGCGGTGATGCGGTCGGCGGTCTCGGCGAAGTCCAGCGGCGCGGCGGCGACCTTGGTCTTCATGGGGTCGAAGCTGACCGTGGCCGTGCCCAGCAGATAGTCTTTGAGCACGTCGGCGGGGACGTCGCAGGGATCGAGGCCCTCGGGACGGATCAGTTCGTGCGCGGGCTCCAACCGACGGCGCATGCGCTCGGCCTTGTCGCCGCCGGCGCAGAGGGTGCGGGCGCGGGCCAGTTCCTGCACGGCGTTGGAGACCAGGGCGTGGCTGCGGATGCGCAGGACGTCTTCCGGCGACCAGGTCTCCGGCTGGCTGGCGGTGAGGCTGAACTCGATCGGCAGGGGTTTCGTGCCCGCCTTCACCTCGGCCACATAGGCGTTGATCCCGGCGGCGAAGGCTTCGACAGCCGTCCTGGCGTCCGGTCCGTAGGCGGCCCATTCGGCGGCCATGTCGCCGCGATAGAGGAACAGGCGCGCGGCGCGGTCCTGCTCCACATAGGCGGGGCCGAAGCTGGCCGACAGGCGGCCGAGACCCCGCTTGCGCCACAGATCGATCTGCCAGAGCCGGTCGCGGGCGGCGTTCCAGCCTTGCATGAAGAAGGCGTCGCGGGTGTTGGCGGCGTAGATGTGGGGGATGCCCCAGCGGTCGACGATCAACTCAGCGGGCTGTGAAAGGCCGGCGAGGGACTGGCTTTCCTGCCGCACGGCGCTGGAGACCTCGGCCGAGGCTTGGCTCGCAGCGGCGGCGAGAACGGCGGCCAGGGCCGTCGAGGTGATGAAGCGCATGTTTCCCCCCAGTGTCTTTTCTATCAAGACGCAACCGAGCCCATATCCCGCCCGAGGTCGAGTCGATGCGGACGTATTGCTGGATTCCTTTGATCTGAGCGGTTGTTCTGCCCGGCAGGGGGAGTAGAACCCGGGTCATGAACGCTCATACCCCCGCCGCCCAAGCCGACACCTGGACCGTCGCCGGTCGCACCTTCAACTCGCGCCTGATCGTCGGGACGGGGAAGTACAAGGACTACCCCACCAACGCCGCCGCCGCGCGCGCGGCCGGGGCGGAGATCGTCACCGTGGCGGTGCGCCGGGTGAACCTGACCGATCCAAACCAGCCGATGCTGGTCGACTATGTGAAGCCGGACGAGTTCACCTATCTGCCGAACACGGCGGGGTGCTTCACGGGCGAGGATGCGGTGCGGACCCTGCGTCTGGCGCGCGAGGCCGGGGGCTGGGACCTGGTGAAGCTGGAGGTGCTGTCGAACACGCCGCACCTGCTGCCCGACATGGAGGAGACCCTGCGCGCGCTGAAGCTGCTGATCAGCGACGGCTTCCAGGTGATGGTCTACTGCTCGGACGACCCGGTCTACGCCAAGAAGCTGGAGGACGCGGGTGCGGCGGCGATCATGCCGGCGGCGGCGCCGATCGGCTCGGGCCGGGGCATCCAGAACGTCCTGAACCTGGGCCTGATCATCGAGCAGAGCGCGGTGCCGGTCCTGGTGGATGCTGGCGTCGGCACGGCGTCAGACGCGGTGGTGGCCATGGAGCTGGGTTGCGACGCGGTGCTGATGAACACCGCCATCGCAGAGGCCAAGGACCCGATCCGCATGGCCAACGCCATGAAGCACGCGGTGATCGCCGGCCGTGACGCCTATCTGGCGGGCCGGATGGGCAAGCGCATGTACGCCGACCCATCCTCGCCGCTCTCTGGGTTGATCTAGGCCAGCCTGATCTAGTTTGCGGGAGCCGCCTGGCGCGGCTTCATGTGCCACAGGGCGTTGACGATGACCCAGCGGTCGCCGAAGCGGCCGAGGTGGAAGTAGTCGATGAACCAGGGCGTCTCGACGCGGGCCATGGCGATGTTGGCGTCGACCTCGACCACGCGCACCTGACGATCCCACTGGTCCTTCGGCGTCTTCAGCGCACCGTCGGCGGTGAGGGAGACCAGCTCGTCCTTGGTCATCCGGCGCAGGGGCAGGGTCTCGTCGCGATCGGCGGTCTTGACCATGCGCTTGGCGAGATCGGGATGCAGGGCGCGGGCGACCCGGGCCGGATCACCCTCCAACTGGCCATCCACATAGTCGTAGGCCACGGCCTCGATCGCCTTGACGGTTTCCGGGGCGACCTGCTGCGGCGGGGTGGCGAGAGCGATCGTCGGCGCGGCCAGGGCGGCGGACAGGATGGTCTTGAACATGCGGAATCCGGTGTTGAACGTTGGTCGGCGAATACACCGCCGACCTTGATCCCGCAGCTTAAAGTTCCGACAGGTCAGCCGGCGGTCTTCTTGGCTTCGGCGATGGCCTTCTTGAGGCCCTCGATGTCCGCGCCGCGCACGACCGTGTCGCCGATGAAGAAAGCGGGGGTGCCGTCCACGCCCAGGGCGACGGCCAAGTCGTGGACGTCCTTGAGCTGCTGGGTGACGGCGGCGTTCTGGCCGTCGAGCTTGGCCTTCTCCACATCGACGCCGGCTTCCTTCAGCAGGCGGTCGACGCCAGCAGCGTCCAAGGACTTCTCGGCCATGAAGCGGCCGTGGGCGTCCAGATACCTGCCCTGGGCCTTGGCGCCCAGCGCCGCGCGGGCGGCGGTCTCGGACGCGGCGCCGAAGATCACGAACTCCTTGAAGACGAAGCGGACGTCCGGGTTCTCCTTGATCAGCTGGACGACGGCGGGGGTGGCGAGCTTGCAGAAGCTGCAGCGGTAATCGAAGAACTCGACCACCGTGATCTTGCCGTTGGGATTGGCCACGAAGTCGCGCGGGTCACGCTCCAGCGCCTGGCGATGCTGGGCGAGGGCGCCTTTCACCTGCTCATTGGCGGCGGCCTGCTGCTTCTGCTCCAGCTTCTGGCTCATCTCGATGAGAATCTCGGGATGCTCCAGCAGGTAGGCCCGGACCTTCTCGCCAAACGCCTTGTCGGCCTGGGGCTCGCCGCAGGCGGAGACGCCGAGGGCGAGGGCGGAGGTGAGGACGGCGGCGAACACGGTGCGGCGCAAGGCAGATTCTCCTGATGTCCCGCCCGGTCTAAACGCCGGGGACGGTCAAGCCTAGCCCTCGCGGGCGATGCGCTTGAGGTCCTCGTCGGAGGGGCGGGAGGCCAGGACGATGTCGGTGGCGCGTCGCCAATCGATGGTGTCCTTGCTCAGGTTTTCCCGGGCGCGCATGGCGAAGACCCGCGCCTCCTGCAGGGCGCCGAGCGAGAAGTAGTACTCGGCGGTGGCCAGGCGGGCTTTGCCCGGCTCCTTCTGCGTGTCGTAGGCCTGACCCAGCAGGCGCCAGGCGGTGGAGTTCTCCGGGTCCTCGACCAGGGAGCGCTTAAGCTCGGCGATGCCTTCCTCGATCTTCTTGGGATCGGGCATGTTGATCAGGGTCTGGCCGAGATTGGTGCGCAGCAGGGGCGCATCCGGCTTCAGCTCCACCGACTTGCGTTGCGGGCCTTCAGCCTCGGCCGTGCGGGCGAACTCGAACAGGATCTGGCCCTTGAGCTCCCACAGGTACGGGTTGTTCGGCTGTTCGGTCAGCAGGGCGTCGACCAGGCGGATGGCCCGATCAGGCTCCTTCATCTGGTAGTAGGCGATCGCGCGGGCGTACCGGGCCGGATAGGAGGCGTCCGTCTCCTTGTAGCGGATCAGGGAGAGCTGCGGATTGATGAACCCGTCCAGCTTGGCCTTCATGATCTCGTGCTTGGCCACATCGTCGGGGCTGTCGACCGCGTCGTAGTGGGAAAGCTTTTCGACCCGGCCGCGCAGGGCCTCGATGCGGTCCGAGGACAGGGGGTGGCTTCGGAAATAGGCGAAGCGCCGGCTTTCGTCGAAGACCTCCTGGTAACGGAAGTTGTCGAAAAACTCGACGAGGCCGCGGCCCGACTGGCCGGTCTTCTCCAGAAGGGTGGCGCCGGCCTGGTCGGCGCGGCTTTCCTGTTCGCGGCTGTAGCCGAGAGCGCCCAGGGTGCCGAAATAGCTGGCGTTGCCGGCCAGGATGGCGCCTGCGTCAGGCGCGCCGGCGAGGGCGGCCAGGACGCCCAGGCCCATGGTCAGCAGCATGGGCTTGAGGCCCGCGCGCTGCATCTCGCCCCGGCGGAAGGAGTGGCCGCCCTGAAGGTGGCCGATTTCGTGGGCGATGACCCCGCGAAGCTGGTTGGGGTTCTCAGATTGCAGGATCAGACCGGTATAGACGCCCATGACGCCCGGCCCGGCGAAGGCCTGCAGATCCTTGCCGCCCACCAGCAGAATCTCGACGCTGTTGGGGTCCATCCCGGCCGCCGCGAAGAGCGGCTTGGAATCCCCCAGCAGGATCTCCTCGATCTCGGTGTCGCGGATCAGGGACACGCCCTGCTGAGCGCTGGCGGCGGCCGGAAGGATTGATCCGGCCGCGACCACGGCGGCGAGCGCGATGCTGAGAAGGCGACGGGCGGGCCGCGCAAGCGACGTCATCCAAGAAACTCCAGACCGCGCCCCCGCGCGCCCGCCACCAAGTTAAGCACGCCGGTCTAGCGGCGCCACCATCCGCGACGCTTGGTCGTCGCCGGGCCCGAAATCTCGTTCGGATCGGGCTCGGCCGGGGCGGCTTCGGGTTCCGGTTCGACCGGCGCCTCGACGACCGGCTTGGGGGCGGTCTTCTTGGCGGCCGGCTTCGGGGCCGGAGCGGGTTCGACTTCAGCCTCGACCGGCGCCGTTTCAACGGCTTCCGGCTCGGCGTCGGTCTTCTTGCGCGAGCGGCTGCGGCGCGGCTTCTTCGGCGCTTCGTCCTTGGCCGGCAGTTCGACCCACACGTCCTGCTCCTCAGCGGGAGCAGCGATCACGGGCGCGACTTCAGCTTCGGCCACGGCCTCGACCGGAGCGGCCTCGACAGCTTCGGCAGCGGCGCCGCGACGGCCACGACCGCGACGGGCCGGCTTGGCGGGCTTTTCATCGACCGAAGCGGCGACCGTTTCAGCCGGAGCGGCCTCGGCGACGGCCGCCTGGGGCTCACGCGCCGGGCGAGGCGGGGCGTCGTTGGCCGGACGCGGTTGCGAGCCGTCCAGATCGGCCACGTTGTGCCAGACGAACGGATCGTCGCCGAACGGCACGCGCGGGCGGGTCCAGGTGAAGGAGTCCGCCGGACGGGAGTCGTCGCGCATGCGGCGACCGCCGCGACGGCCGCGGCGGCGGCGGCGGCGCGGGCCGTCCTCGTCGTCGTCACCTTCGGCGTCGAAGTCATCTTCCTCGCTCGCGGGGCGGGCGGCCTGTTCAGGACGCTCCTCATCGCGGCGGCCGCCACGACGACGGCGGCGGCGGCCGCGACCGTTGCGGCCTTCGGATTCCTCGCGGCGCGGGCGGGCGTCGGACTCCTCGTCCTCGTCCTCGCTCTCGTCGATGATCTCTTCGTCTTCCTCTTCTTCCTCCTCCTCGGCGACGAAGTCGTCTTCGGGTTCGGGAGCGGAAGGCGCGGGGAGACCGTAGTCCGGGATCGGACGGGCGGCGGCTTCACCGTTGCGCTGGATGTCGAAGTCGCCCGAGTGCATCAGCTCGTCGATCACCACGACCACGAACAGGCCGTGGCGCTGGTGCAGACCGGCCAGATAGGCGCGCTTCTCGTTTAGGATGTAGAGGCCGACCGTGCGGTTGACCTTCAGGATCACCTCGCCGCCGCCGCGCAGGGCTTCCATCTCGATGCCGCGCAGGGCGGACAGGGCGGAGGACTCGACGGTGCGGACGCGGCCGGCGCCTTCGCAGTGCTCGCAGACGTGGGTGGTGGCTTCCAGAACGCCCGAACGGCGGCGCTGGCGGCTGATCTCCATCAGGCCGAAGGCGCTGATCTTGCCCATCTGGACCCGCGCGCGGTCGTCCTTCAGGCAGTCCTTCAGCTTCTTCTCGACGGCGCGGTTGTTCTTGCCCTCGTCCATGTCGATGAAGTCGATCACGACGAGACCGGCGAGGTCGCGCAGCCGCATCTGGCGGGCGGCTTCCTCCGCCGCCTCCAGGTTAGTCTTCAGGGCCGTCGCCTCGATGTTGCGCTCACGGGTGGAGCGGCCCGAGTTGACGTCCACGGCCACCAGGGCCTCGGTCTGGTTGATCACCAGATAGCCGCCGGAGCGCAGCGGCACGACCGGCGAGTAGATCTGGGACAGGTGGTCTTCGACCTTGTGCGCCACATAGAGCGGGGTCGGTTCGCGCCATTGCTGGATCTTCTTGGCCTGCGACGGCATCAGCATGCGCATAAAGTCGCGGGCTTCGCGGAAGCCGGCCTCGCCCTCGACCCAGATCCCGTCGAGATCCTTGTCGTACAGGTCGCGGATGGCGCGTTTGACGAGGTCTTCCTCCTCGTAGATCAGCGCCGGGGCGACCGAGCTCATGGTCGTCTCGCGGATATTCTCCCACAGACGCATCAGATATTCGTAGTCGCGCTTGATCTCGAGCTTGGTGCGCTTGGCGCCCGCCGTGCGGACGATCAGGCCCATGCCCTGCGGCACGTCCAGGCTCTGGACGACGGTCTTCAGGCGCTTGCGGTCGGTGGCCGTGGTGATCTTGCGGCTGATGCCGCCGCCACGGGCGGTGTTGGGCATCAGGACGCCGTAGCGGCCGGCCAGGGAGAGGTAGGTGGTCAGGGCCGCGCCCTTGTTGCCGCGCTCTTCCTTGACGACCTGGACCAGCATGATCTGCCGGCGGCGGATCACTTCCTGGATCTTGTAGCGCTTCATCAGGCGCCGGCGGCGGCGCTCGACTTCCTCTTCCATGACGTCGTCGTCGTCGTGGTCGGAGGCGGCGCGCACGATCGGCTCGCCATCCTCGTCCAGCTCCGGCGCGGCTGGGGCGTGGTGATGATCGTCATCCTCCTCGGCGACCTCGCGCATCAGCGCTTCGCGGTCGGCGACGGGAATCTGATAGTAATCCGGGTGGATTTCGTTGAAGGCCAGGAAGCCGTGACGGTTGCCGCCGTACTCGACGAACGCCGCCTGGAGGCTGGGCTCCACGCGGGTGACCTTGGCTAGATAGATGTTCCCGCGAAGCTGTTTGCGGGTCTGGCTTTCGAAATCAAACTCTTCGACGCGAGTTCCATCCACGACCACCACACGCGTCTCTTCGGCGTGAGCGGCGTCGATCAACATTTTCTTCGACATTAAGGCGATCTCCACGGCGCGCGGCAGGCATGCAGCCCGGGCGCCGGCTTGTGATGAGGGCGCGCGCGGCCGCGCTGCTCGCGCCGCCGAAGCGGATCTTGCGAGCGGCGTTTAGCCGGAAGCGGGCGTGTGCGACGCAGCCCATGGGTTCAATTCCCTGACGCGCCGGTGAGGCGCGGATCGGATGACGCGTCGATGCCGATAATGGCGGCTCTGACCCGACGCGGGCCGGGGTGCGATAGCGCGCGTCGTCAAAGACACAGCGAACGCGCGCGTACTTTTGCAGCATCGGGCCGCAAAAGGGAAGCGCCACGATACGTGCGGCGTCTTAACCACTTGCTCACCATGATCTGGCCAAATGACAGCTTCTGCGCCATGGCGTGTATTTTCGGGGCTCTGGTTGATGGGCGCGAGGGTTAAAGGGTCTGGGATCAAGTGGACGGCGCTGGCGCTGTCGGCGGCGCTCGCCGCTGGCGCGGCCGCGGTGGCGTTCGCCCAGGGACCTGAATCCGCCGGTCTGACCAAGGTGCGATTCGGCGGCGACCGCTTCGAGACGCGCGTGGTGCTGGAGCTCGACAAGGAGACCAGCGCCAAGCTTCTGGCCGATGGAACCCTGGACCGCCGTGTGGTCCTGGCCATGCCGCGCACCACGGTCACGGGCGACCTGCAAGGCGCGGGCTATGGCCTGGTGAAGGCCTGGATGGTCGAAGAGGCCGCGGGCGGCGCCCGCCTGAGTCTTGATCTGCGCCAGGACGCCGAGGTCCGCCGCCGCTTTCTGCTGCCGCCGTCGGACGGCGCAACCAATTATCGCTATGTGATCGACCTGCGGGCCAAGGGCGCGCCGGCCGCGCCGCTGGCTTCGGAGGCCAAGGCCGCCCTGGCGGCCACCCCGATCTCGACCGCCTCGCCGCCGCCGCTGCGCCTGAAGAAGGTCGTGGTGATCGACGCCGGCCATGGCGGCAACGACCCCGGCACCTCGGGCGCTCACTACAAGGAAAAGGAGCTGGTGCTCGCCGCCGCCCAGAGCCTGAAGACCCGGCTGGAGCGCAGCGGCAAGTACAAGGTGCTGTTGACCCGCGATACGGACGTCTATGTGCCGCGCGAAGGCCGGGTGCAGATCGCCCGCCGCGCCGACGCCGACCTGTTCATTTCGCTGCACGCAGACGCCGGCCCGAACCCGTCGACCCAGGGCGCCAGCGTCTACACCCTGTCCGAGAAGGGGCAGGGGCGTGTGGCCGAGGTCGCGAACAAGAACGACTGGTTCATGAACGCCAGCCTGTCGGGCGGCGACAAGGCGGTCAGCCAGATCCTGCTGGACCTGACCCAGCGCACCACCAAGAATCGCTCGGCCATGTTCGCCGAGACCCTGCTGGAGAAGGTGAGCGGGGCGGAAATTCCGCTGCTGCGCCGCAGCCATCGTGACGCCGGCTTCGTCGTGCTGCTGGCGCCGGATGTTCCGGCCGTGCTGTTCGAGATGGGCTTCATGACCAATCCCGATGACGAGGCGCGCCTGTCCGATCCGGCGTCTCGCAACCGCATGACGTCCGCCATCGGCGACGCCATCGACGCCTATTTTGCTCAGCAGACGCGGCTGGCCGCTCGGTAAACCATGTTCGCGAGGGGATGCGGCCACTGGCCCGTTGGCGCCCTGCGCGGAGCACGATAGAGGACGGTCTGCGGGACGGTTTCCCGCGGAGGTCAGTCGAGCTTGAAACCGCTGCAAAAGTGGGCCGCGATCGCCGGGGTGACGGCGCTCAGCGTCATCGCCTTGGCGGGCTTCGCTGTGGCTGTGTACGCCGCCTGGCTTTTCCACGACATGCCCGACGCAGGCGATCTGCAGGACTATCGTCCGCCTACCGCCACGCGCGTCTATGCCTGGGACGGCACCCTGATCGGCGAGTTTTCGCGCGAGCGGCGCATCTTCGTGCGCTACGACCAGATACCGCCGCACTTGATCTACGCCTTCCTGGCCGCCGAGGACCGCAATTTCTTCGAGCACAGCGGCGTGGATGTGGGCGGCCTGTCGCGCGCCATGATCAAGAACGTCGGCAACGCCACGGCCGGCCGCCGCCTGGAAGGCGGTTCGACCATCACCCAGCAGGTGGCCAAGAACGTCCTGCTGACGTCCGACCGGACGGTGGGCCGCAAGCTGAAGGAGGCGATCCTCGCCCAGCGGCTTGAGAGCAGCCTGACCAAGCAGCAGATTCTCGAGCTGTATCTGAACGAGATCTGGCTGGGCTACCGCTCCTACGGCGTGGCCGTGGCCGCCTACAACTACTTCGGCAAGGCGATCAACGACCTGACCATCGCCGAGGCCGCCTATCTGGCCGCCGTGCCCAAGGGGCCGGACAACTATCACCCGATCCGCAACAAGGCCCGGGCCGTCCAGCGCCGCAACTGGGTGCTGGGTCAGATGGCCGAGGCCGGCTGGATCACCCGCGCCCAGGCGCAGGCGGCGATGAAGGAGGACCTGAAGGTCCAGCCCGCGCCGACCCGCGCCCAGTACCGCGACGCCGACTACTTTGTGGAGGAGGTGCGCCGCCGCGCCCTCGCCACCCTGGGGCCGCGCCTGAACGAGGGCGGCTATTACATGCGGACGACTCTCGATCCGCGCCTGCAGTCCTCCGCCCGTGAGGCCCTGATGGAAGGGCTGGAGCGCTACGACCGCCGTCACGGCTGGCGCGGCGCGTGGGGTCAGGTCGAGGTTGCCGAGGGCTGGGAGGCCGCGGCCCTGAAGAAGAGCCCGCCGTCCGAGCGTCGCGCCTGGCAGGCCGCGCTGGTGGACAGCGTGTCCGGCGGTTCGGTGCGCGTGCGCCCGGCCAAGGAAGGCGCGCCGGGCCTGCTGGCGTCCGAGGATGTGGCGTGGGCGCGAGCCGGGAAGGGGCTTTCGGCCGGCGACCTGGTGTTCGTGGAGCCCGCGCAGGGCGGCGGCTACCGTCTGAAGCAGGTTCCGCTGGTCAACGGCGCGCTGGTGGCCATGGAGCCCCATACGGGCCGCGTGCTGGCCATGGTGGGCGGCTACTCCTTCTCGCTGTCGAAGTTCAACCGTGCGACCCAGGCGAAGCGCCAGCCGGGTTCGGCCTTCAAGCCGTTCGTCTACGCCACAGCGCTGGAGAACGGCTATACGCCCGCCAGCACCGTCGCCGACGCCCAGATCAGCCTGGTCGGGGCGAAGGAGGGCGAGGTCTGGTCTCCGGAGAACTACAACCACGAATATTACGGCTCGTTGCCGCTTCGCCGGGGTCTTGAGCTGTCGCGCAACACCATGACCGTGCGCCTGGCGCAGGGCGTCGGCATGCGGAAGATCTCCGACATGGCGGTGCGCACCGGCGTGACCGACAAGATGCTGCCGGTTCTGGCCATGGCCCTGGGCGCCGGCGAGACCACGCCGTTCCGCCTGACCGCCGCTTATGCACCGTTCGCCAACGGCGGCCGCAAGGTGGAGCCGCACCTGATCGAGCTGGTGCAGGACCGCGAGGGCAAGACCCTGCTGCGGGCCGACAAGCGCGAGTGCCCCAAGTGCGGCTCCGGTTTCAACGGCGAAGAAAGCCCCCGCCTGCCGGTCACCGGTCAGCAGGTGATGGACCCGATCACGGCCTATCAGATCACCTCGATGCTGGAAGGCGTGGTCCAGCGCGGCACCGCCACCCAGGCGCGGGTTCTGGGCCGTCCGGTGGCGGGCAAGACCGGCACCACCAACGAGTACCGCAGCGCCTGGTTCGTGGGCTACACGCCGCAGATCATCGTCAGTGTCTTCATCGGCTTCGACGACAACCGCTCCCTGGGCTCCAGCGAGACGGGCGGGGTGGCCAGCGTGCCGATCTTCATCGACTTCATGCAGGAAGCCATGAAGGGCGTGCCGCCGACCCCGTTCAAGGAGCCGAAGAACGCCAAGTTCGGCTATGTCCGCGGCATGCGTGAAGCGTTCCGCCCGGGCACCGAGCCCAAGCCGGTGACGACGCCGCTGATCCCCACCGGCCCGATTCCCTATGGTCAGATCGCGCCCACAGCCCCCGGACAGGCGCCGCCCAAGCGCGACCCTGACCTGACCGGATTGTATTGACGGGCCGCGCACGCTATCTGCGCCGCTCGAATTCTAGGAGTGTCACATGAGACCGGATGTCCAGGCCGCCGCGGCCGACATCGAGCAGTCGGTCGGACTGCTGCGCCGGCGTCTCGACTGGGAGCCTGCGCTTCGCAAGCTTGATGAGCTGAACGCCCGGGTCGAGGACCCGACCCTTTGGGACCGCCCGTCGGAGGCCCAGGCCGTCAGCCGCGAACGCGCCGCCCTGGCCGCCCGCGTCGAGGCCGTGCAAAGCCTCGAGCGCGAACTGAAGGACGCGGTCGAATACGCCGAGTTGGCGGACATGGAGAGCGATGAAAGCTCTCTGGAGGACGCCCGCGCCCAACTGGCCGCCCTGAAGGAGCGCGCCGCCCGCGCCGAGCTGGAGGCTCTGCTGTCGGGTGAGGCGGACGGCAATGACTGCTACCTGGAAATCAATTCCGGCGCCGGCGGCACGGAGTCGAACGACTGGGCCGGCATGCTGCTGCGCATGTATACCCGCTGGGCCAACGCCCACGGCTACAGCGTGGAGCTGATCGAAGAGACCAGCGGCGAACAGGCGGGGATCAAGTCCGCCACCCTGCAGGTGAAGGGCCCGAACGCCTATGGCTGGCTAAAGACCGAGGCCGGCGTCCACCGCCTGGTCCGCATCAGCCCCTATGACGCCGCCGCCAAGCGCCACACCAGCTTCGCCTCGGCGTGGGTCTATCCCGTGGTGGACGACACCATCGAGATCGAGATCAACCCTGCCGACGTGCGGACCGACACCTACCGCGCCAGCGGCGCCGGCGGTCAGCACATCAACAAGACGGACTCGGCTGTGCGTCTGACGCACATTCCGACCGGCGTGGCCGTGGCCTGTCAGGCGGGCCGCTCGCAGCACCAGAACCGCGAAGAAGCGTGGAAGATGCTGCGCGCGCGCCTGTACGAGTTGGAGCTGCAGAAGCGTGAAGCCGCGCAGCAGGCGCTGGAAGATCAAAAGACCGACATCGGCTGGGGTCATCAAATCCGGTCGTACGTTCTTCAGCCGTACCAGATGGTCAAGGATCTGCGGACGGAGGTTGAAACCTCCGACACCCAGGGGGTTCTGGACGGCGACCTCGACCAGTTCATGGGCGCGGCCCTGGCTCAGCGGGTCGGCGCCACCCGGGACGCGGTGGAAGGCTAGAAATGAAAAAGGCCCGCATTCATGCGGGCCTTTTGCTTATTCGGCGGCGGGGAGGGCGACCACGTCGGCTTCCGGCTGCGGCGCCGCGGCGGGCGCGGGGCGCTGGAGCTTGAGGCTTCGGCCCTGGAAGTAGGCGCCGATCTCCATCGACAGCTGCTCGTGGGTGATGTCGCCATCCACGTGGGCGGTGCTGAAAAGGCGCACCTGCTTGGCGGTGATCGCGCCCGAGACGCGGCCGCGCACATCGACCGTCTCGGCGGTGATGGAGCCCTGGACGTGGCCGGTCTCGCCGATGGTCAGGCGTTCGACCTTCACGTCGCCCTTGATCGTGCCGTCCAGATGCAGGTCGCCGCCGCCGGACAGGTTGCCCTTGATGGCGATGTCGGCGCTGATCAGGGACGCGACCTTGGGGGCGCTGTGACGACGGCCCCCGTCATGGACGGCGGGCAGGTTCTCGACGGTCGCGCCGCCCTTAGCTGTTTGCTTGCTGAACATAGTCGCCGGCCCTCACAAAGCGGTCTGGGTTCTGCGCCTTGCCGTTGACCCAGACCTCGTAATGCAGATGCGGGCCGGTGGAGCGGCCCGTGTTGCCCATGCCGCCGATCCGTTGGCCGACGCCGACCCGCTGGCCCGGACGCACGCCGATGGCCTGGAGGTGGGCGTAGCGGGTCTTGAAGCCGCTGCCGTGATCGATTTCGATGGTGTTGCCGTAGCCCGAGCGGACGCCCGTGAAGGACACGACGCCCGGCGCAGTGGCGCTGATCGGGGTGTTGATGCCGCCGGCGAAATCCAGGCCCGAATGCAGGGCGGGACGGCGGGTGAAGGGATCGAAGCGCACGCCGAAGCCGCTGGTCTTCACCGCATAGGCCGGACGGCCGAGCGGCAGGCGGTTGGCGGCGGTGGACAGGCTGCGCATGTCCGACATGTTCGACGAGGCGCGTTGGATGCGCATGGCGAAGTCCGGCTCCACGTCCAGGACGGCAGCCAGGGCGCGGGGGTCTTTCGCCTCGATCAGCGGCCCGCCCAGCGAGCCGCCGCGATTGACGTAGGATTCGGGGTTCAGGCCGGCGAGACGGAAGGCCACGCGCAGGCGCTCGGCTCGCGTCTTGGCGTAGGTCTCGGCCGACTGGATCAGGCGTTCCTGGTCCATGCGGGTGGCGTTGATGCGTTCCACCGGATTGGCTTCGGCCAGGCGCGGGGCGGCGGGCTTCAGGGCTTCGGCCGCGCCGGGCGCGCCCTTGAAGTCGCTGACCAGCATGGCCAGGGCGGCATGGCGACGCTCGACCGAGGCGGCCAGGTCGTCGACCGAGCCGTTGACCGCGGAAAGCTGGGCGATGGCGCTGTTGAGGCGGGCCTGACGGTCCGCATTCATCCGCTCGTTCTGCGCCTTGATGCGCATGACCTGCTGGTCTGCGGCGTTCAGCGACGACGCGTTGATCAGCATCGCGACGGTCGAGACGCCCGTCCACAGGGCGAGGCCGGCGACGCCGCCGGCGATGACCATCTGTTTGGCAGGGGTCAGAACAACGCCACGCATCTGGCCGCCGGAGCGGACATAGAGATGCCGTTCCGGAAAAAGCTCATGGAGCGATCGCCACAGTCGCCTGAAGCGTGTCATGCCCACCCCGCACAATTACTCACGACGGCCGGGATAAGGGCACAAACTTAAGAAGCGGTGCAAGAGGCGAAAAGCACACGCAGGCGCGGCAAAGATGCACCATTAATGGTTAATGGCGCGTCAATGGGATTTTGTTGTGTGGACAGCCTAATGCGAAGGCAGTCGGTTGGTTCCGTCAAAGCGCGCGAACGACCTCAAGAACCTGCGCCGCGTGCCCGGAAACCTTCACCTTACGCCAGATATGGCGGATCACCCCTTCGCCGTCGATGACGAAGGTGGCGCGGTCGATGCCCATGTACTGGCGGCCGTAGAGGGTCTTCTCGATCCAGACGCCGTAGCTTTCGACCATGCCGCCTTCAGGATCAGCGCCGAGCTCGACGGTCAGGTCGTGCTTGGCGCGAAATTTCCCGTGCTTCTTGGCGGTGTCCTTGGAGACGCCGACCACCACGGCCCCGGCCTTGGCGAAATCGTCCCGGGCGGCGGAGAAGTCCAGCGCTTCGGTCGTGCAGCCAGGGGTGTCGTCCTTGGGATAGAAGTAGAGCACGACCGTCTTGCCCTTCAGCCCCGACAGGCTGATGCGGCCGGTGTCGGTCTCGAGATCGAAATCGGGGGCGCGGTCGCCGACGGACAGTTCGGTCATGCTCTTAATTCCTCAGTCGGGTCTCAGACCGGCTTCACCAGAACGATCTTCTTCTTGCCGGCGGCCAATTTGATGACGCCGTCGACCAAATCGGCCTCGGTCACCATGACGTTGGCGTCGGAGACGGCTTGGTCGTTCATGCGCACGCCGCCGCCCTGGGCCAGGCGGCGCGCTTCGCCGCGCGAGCCGGCCAGGCCGGCGTCGGTGAACAGGGCCGCGAGCTGAACGCCCTCGGCCAGGGTCGCGGCCGGGACTTCGAAGGTCGGTAGGTCGGCGGAGAGGCTGCCTTGCTCGAACAGCTTCTGGGCCGCGTCGCGGGCGGTCTTGGCGGCCTCCTCGCCGTGGGCCATGCGGGTGGCTTCGTCGGCGAGCACCTTCTTGGCGTCGTTGATGGCGGCGCCTTCCAGGGCCTCAAGCCGCGCGACCTCGTCCAGGGGCAGGTCGGTGAACAGGCGCAGGAACTTGCCGACGTCGGCGTCCTCGGTGTTGCGCCAAAACTGCCAGTAGTCGTAGGGGCTAAGCTGTTCGGCGTTCAGCCACACGGCGCCGGCGGCGGTCTTGCCCATCTTGGCGCCCGAGGCCGTGGTCAGCAGCGGGGTGGTCAGGCCGAAGGCCGGTTTCTGGTCCACGCGGCGGATCAGCTCCACCCCGTTGAGGATGTTGCCCCACTGGTCCGAGCCGCCCATCTGCAAGACGCAGCCGCGGGTGCGCTGCAACTCCAGGAAGTCCGTGGCCTGCATGAGCATGTAATTGAACTCAAGGAAGGTCATCGGCTGTTCGCGTTCCAGCCGCAGCTTCACCGAGTCGAAGGCCAGCATGCGGTTGACGGTGAAGTGGACGCCGAAGTCCCGCAGGAACTGGATGTAGCCCAGCTTCGACAGCCATTCGTCGTTGTCGACCATCACGGCGTCGGTGGGGCCGTCGCCGAAGGTCAGGAACTTCGAGAACACCTGCTTGATGCCGGCGATGTTCGCCTGGATGTCGGCGTCGGACAGCAGCTTGCGGCTTTCGTCCTTGCCGGTGGGGTCGCCCACCTTGGTCGTGCCGCCGCCCATCAGGACGATGGGCTTGTGACCGGCCTGCTGCAGGCGGCGCAGCATCATGATCTGGATCAGGCTGCCCACGTGCAGGGACGGGGCCGTGGCGTCGAAGCCGATGTAGGCCGTGATCGTTCCCTTGGCCGCCGCTTCATCCAGCTCCTCCGGATGGGTGATCTGGTGGATGTAGCCCCGCGCCTGCAGGGTCTGCAGGAAGTCGGACTTGAACGCGGGATCGGCGGACATGGCGGTGCTCTCTTCAGTCTGGGTGCGCGCGTTTAGCACGGCTGGGGTGGGGATGGTCGTGGATTTCATGAGTCCGGGCTTGGATTGAAGGCCGGAGACACGGGCTGTGTGGAAGACATGCCGCCGGCGGTTGGGCGGCAGGCAGGATCGCGGAGCCGCTCGCTAGGACTGCGAGCGGTAATAGAGGCCGGAAAGGGCGCGGCGAGCGATCATGGACGCTAGCTACCCGCCGCAGGGAATGGCAGTCAAGGCGCATGAAGGTTCTCGGATTCATGACGGGCACGTCCCTGGACGCCGTCGACATGGCGGTGCTGGAGACGGACGGGGAGGCGATCAGCGCCTTCGGACCGGCGGGCGAGCGCAAGCTGAGCGACGCCACGCGCGATCTGGTGCTGGCCGCCACCCATGACGCCCTGAAGTGGGAGCGCGGGACGCCGAAGCCGGAAAGCTTCGCCCCAGCGGCGCAGGCGGTGGCGGATGAGCATTTCGCCGCCGCATCGAGCTTCCTGGAGGAGCACGGCCTGACCTGGGCGGATTTCGACCTCGTCGGCATGCACGGCCAGACGGTTCTGCACGAGCGGCCGACCGCCGAACGGATCGGGCGGACGATACAGTTGGGCGACGCTCAGGCGCTGGCCGACAGGGCGGGTGTTCCCGTGGCTTTCGACTTCCGCACCGCCGACGTAGCGGCGGGCGGGGAGGGGGCGCCGCTGGCCCCGATCTATCACTTGGCGCGAGCCCGGGCCGGGGGATTGGAGCCGCCGGTGGCGATCCTGAACATTGGCGGGGTGGCCAATGTCACTCTGATCGACGCCGATGGGACCATGCTGGGCTTCGACACCGGACCGGGCAACGGGATGATCGACCTGCTGATGCAGGAGCGCGGGGCGGGGCGGTTCGACGCCGGCGGCAAGTACGCCAGCGTCGGGGCGGTTGACGAGGCGGCCCTGAACGCCATGCTGGCCCATCCTTATTTCGAGGCCGCGCCGCCCAAGAGCCTGGACCGCTACGACTTCTCCCTGGAGCCGGTGGCCGCCCTGCGGCTGGAGGATGCGGCCGCGACCCTGGTGGCGTTCACGGCGGCGGGCGCGGCGAAGGGCGTGGCCTATGCCGCCGTGCAGCCCAAGGCCCTGATCGTCTGCGGCGGCGGGCGGCATAATCCGGAGCTGATGAAGGCGCTGGAAAAGGTCATGCCCATGCCGGTGAGGACGGCGGAAGACCTGGGATGGCGTGGGGACTCCATTGAGGCGGAGGCCTTCGCCTATCTGGCGGCGCGCACGGCCAAGGGGCTGCCGATCAGCTTTCCCGGCACCACGGGGGTGAAGGCGGCCATGACCGGCGGGCGGATCGTGACACCCCGTGCGTGAACGGTCCTTCACCAAGCTGAACCGCAGATAACGACAGGCTCCAGTGGCGTTCAGCTTGAGCGCTCTAGGGTCTCCTCACTGGCTGATCAAAAACCAGAGGAGACCTGATCATGACCGCCAAGACGAAGAACACCCTGGCCGCTGTGACGGCCGCCTCGATCGCCGCCATGCTGGCGACGACCGCCGCGCCCACCATGGCGAGCGCCGCGAACCTGAAGCCGGTCATCGGCTGTGAGGCTCCCGGCGGCAAGCAGGAGGGCGGCGCCCTGATCGGCGCGATCCTGGGCGGCGTCCTGGGCAGCAACCTGGCCAAGAACGACCGCGGCACGGGCACTGTCATCGGCGCCGTCGGCGGCGCGGCGGCGGGTTCGGCCATCGGCTGCAAGATGCAGGAGAAGCGGACCGCCAACGAATACGGCGGCACGTACAAGAGCGGTGGCTACAAGTTGGCCTCCTACGTCCAGCCCGCCCGCTATGACGGTCTGAACGAGATGTTCGTCGCCACCTCGACGGTGAATGTCCGGGCCGCCCCGACCACCCGCGGTGCGAAGACCACCTCGCTGACCCGCGGTCAGACCTTCAAGGCCATGGCTGTGGCGAACGAGGGCGAGTGGATCCTGGTGGGCCGTGACGGCGTCGGCATCGGCTACGTCCACGCCGACTACGTCCGTCCGGCGAACGGCGGCTACCGCTACGCCAGCTACTAATCCCATCCATATGTACATATGGATTTACAAGGGAGGCCCGGACGGTTCGCCGCCCGGGCCTTTTTCAATGCCTCCTTCGAGACGCGGCCTCAAGGCCGCTCCTCAGGATGACGGACTCAAAGCCAACCCAACCTTCGTCGTGCTGAGGTGCGCGGCAGCGCGTCTCGAAGCACACTAGGCCTCAAGCCTTCTCCACGAAGCTGTCGATGACCTTCTTCTCGCCGGCCTTGTCGAAGGAGACGGTGAGCTTGTTGCCCTCTACGCCCTTCACGGCGCCATAGCCGAACTTCACGTGGAAGACGCGGTCGCCGCGCTTGTAGCCGTTGGAGGCAGCCGACGGATCGGAGACGGCGACCAGGCGGCCGTCGCCCTCGATCACCGGGCCCCGCGAGCCGGAGCCTGAGCGGACGAAGCTGGCCGAGCGGTCCTGGGCCCGCTTCCAGCCGGGGGAGGTGTAGCCGGAGTCGAAGGCTGGCTGATCGTCCCAGCGGCTGGCCGCCTGCTGCATGCCGGGACCGCCGCCGTAATAGCCGGTCTCGGACCCCGCCTCGACATTGGCGAGCGGCAGTTCGTCCACGAAGCGGCTGGGAAGCTGGCTGGTCCAGCGGCCATAGACCTGACGGTTGGCGGCGAAGGAGATGCGAGCTTCTTCGCGGGCGCGGGTGATGCCCACATAGGCCAGGCGCCGCTCTTCCTCCAGGCCCTTTTCGCCCTTCTCGTCCATGCTGCGCTGGGACGGGAAGACGCCTTCTTCCCAGCCTGGCAGGAAGACCAGCGGGAATTCCAGGCCCTTGGCCGAGTGCAGGGTCATGATCTGGACGTTGTCGTCGCTGGAGCCGCGATCCAGGTCCATGACCAGGGAGACGTGCTCCAGATAGGCCTCCAGGGTGTCGAAGGCGGCCATGGACTGGACCAACTCCTTCAAGTTCTCGAGGCGGGTCTGGCTGGTCGGCCCTTTGTCGGCGCGCAGCATGTCGGTGTAGCCGCTCTCCTCCAGCACCGTCTCCATGAGGCGGGCGTGGTCTAGGCTGTCCTTCATGGAGCGCCAGCGGTCGATGTCACGGATGAAGTTGGCCAGCGAGGTGCGCGTCTTGGCCGCCAGTTCGTCGGTCATGACGACGCCGCGCGAGGCGAGGGTGGCCGAGATGTTGTTGTTGCGGGCCACGGCCAGCAGCTTCTGGACCGTGGTGTCGCCGATGCCGCGCTTGGGAACGTTGACGATCCGCTCGAAGGCCAGATCGTCGTCTTCCGAATTGATCAGGCGCAGATAGGCGTGCGCGTCACGGATTTCGGCCCGCTCGAAGAAGCGGGGGCCGCCGATGACGGTGTAGGGGATCTGCAGCAGGACGAAGCGCTCTTCGAAGCTGCGCATCTGGAAGGAGGCGCGCACCAGGATGGCGACGTCCTTGTACTTGCGGCCGCTTTTCTTCCAACGCTCGATCTCGTCGGCCACGAGGCGGCTTTCGGCCTCGCCGTCCCAGACGCCGGCGACGCGGACCTTCTCGCCGTCCTCGCCCTCGGTCCACAGGGTCTTGCCCAGGCGGCCCTTGTTGGCGGCGATCAGGCCGGAGGCGGCGGCCAGGATGTGGCTGGTGGAGCGGTAGTTGCGTTCAAGCTTGACGACCTTGGCGCCGGGGAAGTCCCGCTCGAAGCGCAGGATGTTGTCCACCTCCGCGCCGCGCCAGCCGTAGATCGACTGGTCGTCGTCGCCCACGCAGCAGACATTCTGGCGCTTCTGGGCGAGCAGGCGCAGCCACAGGTATTGGGCGACGTTGGTGTCCTGATACTCGTCCACCAGAATGTATTTGAAGCGCTGGTGGTAGTCCTCCAGCACGTCCGGGTGGTTCATGAACAGGGTAAGGTTGTGCAGCAGCAGATCGCCGAAGTCGCAGGCGTTCAGCGTGCGCAGGCGGTCCTGGTACATGCGGTAGCAGGTTCCGCCCTTGCCGTTGGCGAAGTGCTCGGCCTCGCCCGGAGGCAGCTTGTCCGGCGTCCAGCCGCGGTTTTTCCAGTGATCGATCAGGCCGGCGAGCGCCTTGGGCGTCCAGCGTTTTGGGTCGATGTTCTGGGCTTCGAGCACCTGCTTGATCACGCGTTCCTGGTCGTCGGTGTCCAGGATGGTGAAGTTGGACTTCAGGCCCACCAGCTCGGCATGGCGGCGTAGAATCTGAGCGGCCACGGAGTGAAAGGTCCCCAACCAGCGCAGGTCGGCGGCCTGACCGCCGATGATGTGGCCGATCCGCTCGCGCATCTCGCGCGCGGCCTTGTTGGTGAAGGTAACCGCCAGCAACTCCCACGGGCGCGCCTTGCCGGTGGCGAGGATGTGGGCGAGGCGGGTGGTCAGGACGCGGGTCTTGCCCGTGCCGGCGCCGGCCAGGACCAGCACAGGACCGTCGGTCGCCTCGACGGCGGCGCGCTGTTCGGTGTTAAGGCCGTCCAGATACGAGCCTTGCGGACCGTCGGCGCGGGCGAGGTCGGAGATGCGGACGGCAGGCAGGTCGGACACGGAAACAAAACTCTCTGATTCAATGGAACATATGTAGCACAAACGCCGCCCGGCTTAAGGGGCGGGAACGCGCTTACGGCTGGGTCGTTCAGGCATTGGGAGGCGTGTGATGTCTGATCCTGACGAACCGCAAGGTGAAGAGCGCGGACAGGTGCCGCTGCTGCTGTGGGCGATGATCGGCGTGATCGTCGTCGGGGCGGTCGCCCTGTGGCTGGTCTTCGGGACCGAAAAGAAATCCGTCTCCCGGACGACCACTATTCCGATGACCGAACCGCAGAAGGCGCCGGAGACTACGCGCCCCGTGCAGAGGTGAGCACGCGATTGAGCGCAAAGACCCGGCAGGCGGACGCTAGAGGGCGGTCGCCGCGGCTTGCGTCAATCTGCAGCAGGAGCTTGGCCATGCTCTCCTCCTGCTTCGCCGCCTCGTCCAAAATCGCCCAGAATTCAGGCTCCAAGGCGAGGGACGTGGCGTGACCGGACAGGTTCACGGAGCGTTTGGAGAGACCGGCCAACGGCGCCTCGGCTTGAAAAAGGGTGACGGCCGCGTCAGGTTCGCGCGCCCGTGGAGACCCGTTCTATGGACATGACCGCCGACCTTGCAAGGCGGCCCACCAGCCGCGCCACGCCGGGCAGGTTCTCCCTGCAGCCGGTGCGCGCCCTGCAGGCCATGCGCCGCCTGATCGCTGACAAGGAAGACACCCAGCAGGTCTTTGAGATCATGCGCGCCCTGTCGGGCAAGACGATCCCGCGGGGCTACCGCCGGTTGCTGTCCACGCCCAAGGGCGGCTACATCGCCTATCAGCGCGAAGAGTTCGCCGACCGCCTGTCGGACCACGCGTGGCTGGCCAGCTTCGGCCCCGGGACGGTGGGCGCGGCCTATCGCGACTTCATCGCGCCGCGCGGCCTGTCAGCGGAAGGGTTGGCGGATGAGAGCCGCAAAGTCCCTGACAACGATGTGGACGCGGCCCATCCCTATGCCTGGTTCGGGCGTCGCGTGCGTGACATCCACGATGTCTGGCACGTCCTGACCGGCTACGGCACGGACGGCTTCGGCGAAGTGTGCGTGGTGGCCTTCTCCTATGGCCAGACGGATAATCTCGGCTTCGGCTTCATCTCTTTCGCCGGGGCGCGGGAGTACATGAAGATGCGCTCCGGCCACCCTTTCGGACGTGCGGCTTGGCAGGCCTATCGCAACGGGCGCAAGGCCGCCTGGCTGCCGGGCGAGGACTACAACGCCCTGTTCGCGGAAGATCTGGAGGCCGCCCGCAAGCGGCTGAAGATCGACGCGCCGGACCTGTATCTGGCGATCCCGTCGCAGGAACGCGACCGCTTGGGCCGGCCTGCGATGGCGCTCTAGTCCTTGTCGAGCTTCGCCTGATCGAGCGCTCGCTCGGCCTTTTCGGCGCGGGCCTCGTCCAGGGATTTCTCGGTCTTGGTGCGGCCGAAGCGGGCGCGGTTCTCCACCGCCGCCGTTTTGCCAGCTTCCTTCGCCTTGGCCTTGCGGGCCTTGTTGAAGTTGATGACCTCGGCCATCAGCGAGCTCCCGCCGGGCTGACCACCACGGAAGACTCGAGGCGCAGCGGCTGACCCTTGGCGAGCGGGAATGGCTGGCGGCCGGGGAAGACGCAGTTCTGCATCGACAGCGACTTGCGCAGAATCCAGCTCGTGATCGGCTTGCCCTGGGCCTTGCAGCCGAAGTGGATGGTCCAGGCGGGGTAGGCGGCCTCCTTGGGCCATTCCAGGGCCATGACGCCGCCGGCCTCCACCGCCTCGTTCGTCGGCGTCACCGGCTTGCCGTCGGAGACGAAGCTCAGGGCGTCCGGCTTTATGGTGCGGATGGAGAAGCCGCCATAACCCTTCACATCGTCGCTCCCGCCGAGGGCGAAGCCGCCCACGACGGGGGTGATGACCGTTTCGAAGTCGATGCGGCGTGCGCCTTCGGGGCCGAGCTTCCGGGGCGCGACCTTGGTGACCTCATTGGCGATCACCACGCCCTTGGCGTCCAGCCAGTCGACCTTCACCGTCAGCACGCCGTCAGCGAAGGCGCGGTCGGTGGTGCGGAAGCCCAGCCCCTGCATGAACCAGCCGTCACCGACGGAGGCGCCGTTCGCCAACACCTGGTGCCAGCTCCAGAACACGCCGCGGTGGTGGATATGGTCGGCGGGTTTCTCTTCCGTCAGCACGGTCTTGCCGTCGGGCGCGTAGAGCGGGTGGACGAAGTTCAGGCGGCCGGGATCGGCCGGATCGGCGGCCTTGGTGCGGTAGAACAGCACCGGCTTGCCGCCGTCGGTCACGGTGACGCCGTCGCCCGCCATGGTCGCGGCGATCTGGGCGGAGGCGGGAGCGGTCGAGACAACGGCCGCGGCGAAGGCGAGGGGGAGAAAGGCACGCATGTGGGGACGATGCCGTCTCGGCCGCTTCGGTTCAACGATGATTGAACCTGAATCCGGTCAGGCCGTTGGAACAGCCGACGGGCCGCCCCCGAGGCCCGCAAGAGGAGACGATCCGATGATCACCCCCACCCAGATCCGCGAACATTTCGAAGTTGTCGGTTCGGACGACAAGCACGTCGGCCGCGTCGACCATGTGGTCGGCCAGGAGATTGAGCTGGCCAAGCTGGATCTCGGCGCCGGCTTCAAGCACCACATGATCCCGCTGTCGTGGGTCGATTATGTGGATGAGGCCAAG
This sequence comes from Caulobacter segnis, assembly GCF_029543125.1. Taxonomy (GTDB): domain Bacteria; phylum Pseudomonadota; class Alphaproteobacteria; order Caulobacterales; family Caulobacteraceae; genus Caulobacter; species Caulobacter segnis_D. The sequence goes on along the minus strand of NZ_JARQWW010000003.1, from coordinate 646,673 downwards.
GAGAAGGTTCGTCTGAACCTGACCCAGGATCAGGCCAAGGCTCAATGGCGCGAGAAGCACTAGAAGCTTCCCGCCCTAAGAAAGAAGGCCCGCCTTTCGGCGGGCCTTTTGTTTAGCGGACCGAGGCGCAGAAGCGCTGAATGCGCCCGCACGCGTCCTCCAGCACCTCGTTGGAGGTTGCGTAGGAGATGCGGAAGAACGGCGACAGGCCGAAGGCCGCGCCGTGGACCACGGCCACGCCTTCCGCTTCCAGAAGCTCGACAGCGAAGTCTTCGTCCGAATTGATCACCTTGCCGCTGGGCGCGGTCTTGCCCAGCAGGCCGGCGCAGGACGGATAGACGTAGAAGGCGCCTTCCGGCGTGGCGCACTGGATGCCGGTGGCCTGGTTCAGCATCGAGACGACCAGATCGCGGCGTTCCTGGAACAGCTTCTGGTTCGGCTTGATGAAGTCCTGCGGGCCGTTCAGCGCTTCGACCGCCGCGTGCTGCGAGATGGAGCAGGGGTTGGAGGTGGTCTGGCTGATCATCTTGGCCATGGCCTTGATCAGCGGCTCGGGGCCGGCGGCGTAGCCGATCCGCCAGCCGGTCATGGCGTAGGCCTTGGAGACCCCGTTCATGGTCAGGGTGCGGTCGTAAAGCTTGGGCTCCACCTGGGCGATGGTGAAGAATTCGAAGTCGTCGAACACGAGGTGCTCGTACATGTCGTCGGTCAGCACCCAGACCTGCGGGTGGCGCAGCAGGACGTCAGCGATCGCCTGCAGGTCCGCCTTGGTGTAGGCGCCGCCCGAGGGGTTCGACGGGGAGTTCAGGATCAGCCACTTGGTCTTGGGGGTGATCGCCGCCTCAAGCGCCGCCGGCTCCAGCTTGAAGCCGTTGTCGGCGCGGGTCTCGACCGAGACCGGCGTGCCGCCAGCCAGCAGGACCATGTCGGGATAGGACACCCAGTACGGGGCGGGGATCACCACCTCGTCGCCCGGGTTCAGGGTGGCGACCAGGGCGTTGTAGATCACCGGCTTTCCGCCGGGGGCCACGTGAACCTGGCTCGGCTTGTAGGTCAGGCCGTTCTCGCGGGCGAACTTGGCGCAGATCGCCTCCTTCAACGCGGGCATGCCGTCCGGGTCGGTATATTTGGTCTTGCCGTCCTGAATGGCCTTGATGGCCGCCGCCTTAATGTTGTCCGGAGTGTCGAAGTCGGGCTCGCCGGCGGAGAGCGCGATCACATTGCGGCCGGCGGCTTGCAGCGCCCGCGCCTTGGCGCTGATGGCGATGGTGGCCGAGGGCGCGATGCGGCGCAGGGCGGCGGATTCGATGGACATGGCGGGTCAGGGCTCCCCTGGAAGGTTTCAGGATTGCGGCGGTCTTTACGCGCGGTCGTGCTGCGGCGCAACGAATGGAACCCCATCAGGCGCGGCTCTTTTTGCACAGAGGTCAAAGGCGAGGATCGCATGCGTCATCTTTCATGGATCGGAGCGGCGTTCCTGCTGGCCGCCTGCAACGACACCCCGCCCCAGGATGCGGGCGCTTCGCAGGCGACATCTTCTCCCGTGACTTCGGTGCAAGCGCCGAGCCGCGCGCCGTCGGTCGCGGCGCCGCCGCGCTATGTCGGCCGATGGGCGGCGGCCGAGACGGCCTGCGGTCACGCGGCGTGGCGGTTCCAGGATCGCAGCGTCTCCACGCCCGGCGAGGTGTCCTGCACCTTCAAGGACGTGCGCGAGGCGGCCGGCGGCTACGATGTCGATGCTTCCTGCCTGGCGGAGGGGCAAACGGCTGACGGCCGACTCCGCCTTCGGTTCACGGAGGTCACAGAGCGCATGACGGTCGAGGGCGGGCCGTTCGACTGGAAGGCTGACCTTATCTATTGCGGACGGTAGAGCCGGCTTGACCCGCCCGGACGGATCGGCGAGGCCATGCCCATGCGTCGCCTGATCGATTTCGTCATGAACATGGACGCCCGCGCCTGGCGGGCGTTGGCGGTGTCCTTCGTCCTGTTCGGCGGGGTGGGGGTGGTGTTCCTGTTCGGGGCGTCGGTCCTGGGCTTCTCCGGCGAGGCGACGGTCGAGCGCTGGCTGGGATCGGCTCATGGCATCTGGGGTCTGCCGGTTGCGGTGTTCGCCTTCGCGGCCCTGGCGTTCCTGGGCGTGCCCCAGTTCGTGCTGATCGCGGCGGCGGTGGTGGCTTTCGGAGCCTGGACCGGGTTCGCCTACAGCTGGATTGGCACGCTGGTCAGCTCGGTGGTGGGATTCTGGCTAGGGCGGGCTTTCGGCGGGCGGCTGTTGCGTGACATTCCGGGCGACGGGGTGAAGAGCTTCATGCGCCTGATCGGACGCAACGGCTTCAGCGCCAGCCTGATCGTCCGCCTGGTGCCGTCGGCGCCGTTCATCGTCGTCAATATGGCGGCGGGCGTGACGCCCATGAAGTTCTGGCACTTCGCCGCGGGCACGGCGATCGGGATCATCCCGAAGATCGCTCTGACCGCCTTCGCCGGCAATTCCATCGTCCAGGCGATGAAGGGCGGCGGCATGGGCCATGTGGGGCTGCTGGTCGGCGTGGCGGCTCTGTGGATCGGTCTGGGCTGGGTCGCCCGCAACTGGCTGAAGAAGCGCGAGCAGGAATAGGCGCGCTGCAGATCTCTCCCGCGAGGATTTGGGGAACGATCTTGCCGAGATGGCGGCCGACAGCCCTATTTCGCGCATTTCTATTGCGCGCGACCCGCTGAATCGGTAGAGAGGGCCCATGCGCCGCAACCGCGACAACCTGCTGCTTCTTGCGCTGGGGCTTAGCCGCCCCTGGGCCGCCGTTTAGCCGCGCTTATCTTCGCGGCCGGCCGCTCAGGGGCGTTCCCAGTAACTGACCCAGCCAGCCGATCCCGCGAAAGACTTCTTCCATGACCGCCTCCGTATCCAGCGCCAAGCGCGACCACGTCATCATCTTCGACACCACCATGCGTGACGGCGAGCAGTCGCCCGGCGCGTCCATGTCTCTGGAGGAGAAGCTGGAGCTGGCGAAGATCATGGAGGAGATGGGCGTCGATGTGATCGAGGCCGGCTTCCCCATCGCCTCCAACGGCGACTTCGAAGCCACCCGCGAAGTCTCCAAGGTCGTCACCGAGAGCATCATCGCCGGCCTGGCGCGCGCCGCCGCCGCCGACATCGAACGCTGCGCCGAGGCGATCCGCCCGGCCAAGCGCGGCCGCATCCACACCTTCCTGTCCACCAGCCCGCAGCACCGCGACCACATCCTGCGCATGTCCATCGAGGACGTGATCGACGCCACCACCAAGTCGGTGACCATGGCCCGCAACCTGTGCGGCGACGTGGAATGGTCGGCCCAGGACGCCACCCGCACCGAGCGCGACGTGCTGCGCCGCTGCGTCGAGGCGGCGATCAAGGCCGGGGCGACCACGATCAACATCCCCGACACTGTCGGCTACACCTATCCGGACGAGTACGGCGCGATCTTCCGCGACCTGATCGAGAACGTGCCCGGCGCTGACGCGGTGATCTTCTCCGCCCACTGCCATAACGACCTGGGCCTGGCGACGGCGAACAGCCTGGCGGCCCTGGACGGGGGCGCTCGCCAGATCGAGTGCGCCATCAACGGCATCGGCGAGCGCGCCGGCAACACCGCCCTGGAAGAGGTGGTCATGGCGCTGAAAGTGCGCGGCCAGACCCTGCCTTACCAGACCAAGATCGACGCGGTGCATATCACCCGCGCCAGCCGCTATGTCTCGGCCATCACCGGCTTCCCGGTGCAGTTCAACAAGGCCATTGTCGGCAAGAACGCTTTCGCCCACGAGAGCGGCATCCACCAGGACGGGATGCTGAAGAACGCCGAGACCTACGAGATCATGCGTCCCGAGGACGTGGGCCAGGGCGCCACCAACCTGGTGATGGGCAAGCACTCGGGCCGCCACGCTTTCCGCGAGAAGCTGAAGGCCCTGGGCTACGAGCTGGGTCAGAACGCCCTGAACGACGCCTTCACCCGCTTCAAGGAGCTGGCCGACAAGAAGAAGCACGTCTTCGACGACGACATCGTCGCCCTGGTGGATGACGCGCTGGCGCGTGGCTCGGAGAAGATCAAGGTCGAGCGCCTGCGCGTCGTGGCCGGCACCGACGGCCAGTCGGCCGAGCTGACCCTGGACGTGGACGGCGAGGTCAAGACCGCCGAGGCGACCGGCGACGGCCCGGTGGACGCGGTGTTCAACGCCATCCACGAGATCGTGCCGCACAGCGCCGCTCTGCGTCTGTTCCAGGTGCATGCGGTGACCGAGGGCACGGACGCCCAGGCCCAGGTCTCGGTGCGTCTGGAAGAAGACGGCCGTATCGCCACCGGCCAGGCCGCCGACACCGACACCCTGACGGCTTCGGCCAAGGCGTATGTGAACGCGCTCAACAACCTGTTCGCGCGTCGGGAGAAGGCACGGCCGGAAACGGCCATCGCCAGCGGCTTCTAGTCCTGGCCGCGCCATCCGGCGCAGGCTAAGCCCCGCATCCCATGCTCTGGATTCCCGTGACCATCGGCGCGGCGACCCTTCAGGTCGCCCGCAACGCCGCGCAACGCTCGGTCATGACCGGGGCGGGGCCCTGGGGCGCGACCCTGGTGAGGTTCCTGTTCGGCCTGCCGTTCGCGCTGTTGTTCGTCGGCATTCTCTGGCTGGCGACGCCTGGGGCGCGATTTCATCCGTCAGCAGCGTTCTTCTTGGCCTGTCTGGCGGGGGCGGGGCTGCAGATGGCCGCCACGGCCTCGATGTTGACGGCCATGCAGAGGTCGTCCTTCGCGCTGGGCACGGCCATGCAGCAAAGCGGCCTGCCGTTCGCCCTGGTCTGGGGTGTTCTGTTTTTCGGGGATCACGTGGGGCCCCTGGTCTGGCTGGGCGGCGGGATCGCCACGCTTGGCCTGACCGCGCTGTCCTGGCCGCGAGGCGGCGCTGTGCATATGCAGCGTGGCGCGGTGCTGTTCGGGCTAGGCTCCGGGGCGATGTTCGCGCTGAGCGCCAACTTCTTCCGTCAGGGGGCGCTGGCGCTGGATCCGAACCATCTGGTGCTGTCGGCCTTCGCAACCGTGGCCGTGGTGCAGGCGATCCAGACCGTGAGTCTGGGTGGTTGGCTGCTCGCCACCAACCGGACGGCGGTGATCGCCGTGGTCGCAGCCTGGCGGCGATCGCTCGGCGCAGGATTCTGCGGCGCAGCCGCGTCGGGTCTGTGGTTCACGGCCATGGCGCTCAGCCCGGTGGGGCCGGTGAGGGCGGTCGGCGTGATCGAGATGCCTATCGCGGCGCTGGTTGGAAGACGCCTGTTCGCTGAACGGCTCAGTTTGCTGCAATGGGCGGCGGGCGGCCTGACGGCGGCGGGCGTCGTGCTCGCCGCGACAGGATGATGAACGGCGCGCGCGATAGGCCTTGAAATCAACTTACTAGCAGGGCAAACGAAGCGAGTTCGGCGGGCCTGAGGGTGAGTCTGGCGATGGCGCGGCCGGGGGGCTTGCGCTTCCGCAGCATCTCCCTGGCGTCCGTGGAGCAAAAATCCGCCCGTCGCCAAAAAAACCCAGTTCCAGGGCCCTCGATGTTCTCATCCCTCTTCGGCGTGATCTCCAACGACATCGCCATCGACCTCGGCACCGCCAACACCCTCATCTATCAGAAGGGCAAGGGCATCGTGCTGAACGAGCCCAGCGTCGTGGCTCTGCGCAATGTCGGCGGCCGCAAGACCGTCCACGCGGTCGGCATCGAGGCCAAACAGATGCTGGGCCGCACGCCCGGCCACATGGAAGCCATCCGTCCGATGCGCGACGGGGTCATCGCCGACTTCGAAGTCGCCGAAGAGATGATCAAGTACTTCATCCGCAAGGTTCACAACCGAAAGGGCTTTGTGAACCCGAAGGTGATCGTATGCGTGCCGTCGGGCGCCACCGCCGTGGAACGCCGCGCTATCAACGACAGCTGCCTGAACGCCGGCGCCCGCCGCGTCGGCCTCATCGACGAGCCGATGGCCGCCGCCATCGGCGCCGGCCTGCCGATCCATGAGCCTACCGGTTCGATGGTCGTCGACATCGGCGGCGGCACCACCGAAGTGGCCGTTCTGTCCCTGTCGGGCATCGTCTATTCGCGTTCCGTCCGCGTGGGCGGCGACAAGATGGACGAGGCGATCATCAGCTACATGCGCCGCCACCATAACCTTCTGATCGGCGAGACCACGGCTGAGCGGATCAAGAAGGAGATCGGCACCGCCCGCGCGCCGGCCGACGGCGAAGGCCTGTCGATCGACGTGAAGGGCCGCGACCTGATGCAGGGCGTGCCCCGCGAAGTGCGCATCAGCGAAAAGCAGGCCGCCGACGCACTGTCGGAGCCGGTCGGCCAGATCGTCGAAGCCGTGAAGGTGGCTTTGGAAGCCACGCCGCCGGAACTGGCCAGCGACATCGCCGACAAGGGCATCATGCTCACCGGCGGCGGCGCGCTGCTGCGCGGTCTGGACGCTGAAATCCGTGACCACACCGGCCTGCCGGTGACCGTGGCCGACGACCCGCTGTCCTGCGTGGCCCTCGGCTGCGGCAAGGTGCTCGAGCATCCCAAGTGGATGAAGGGCGTCCTGGAATCCACGCTCGCTTAAACGCCGTGACGCCCCTGCGTTTCGTCCGCAATGCGGGCTAGACTGGGGCGACACCTGAGTCGGGCGCGGGGGCGCCGGGAGACCCCATAAAGTGGCCTTGAAAGAAGGTCAGTTTGGCGAGTTGAAGGTCCCGCTGACCTGGACGGCGGCGGTGGCCTTGATCGTGGCCGGCATTGTCGCCGTCGCCTTGCTGGTGAATGACCGCCGCGAGACCCTGCAGAACCAGGCCTATGGCGTGACCCGCCAGGCCGTGGACACCGTGGCCGCGCCGGTCAGCGGGGCCGTGGCCGCGCCTGGCCGCTGGACCCGCTCGGTCGTCGATTGGGTCGGAGATTACTTCTTCGCCGTCTCAGACAACCGCAAGCTGAAGGCCGAGCTGGTCGAGATGCGCCAGTGGCGCGACGTGGCCCTGGCCCAGCGCGACATCAACGAACGCTACCGCACCCTGATGGGTCTGCGCACCGATCCGCCGATCCCCATGGTGGCGGCGCGGGTGATCAGCGACAGCCGTGGTCCTTTCGCCAACACCCGTCTGGCTGACGCCGGCGGCGACAAGGGCGTCATCAGCGGCAACCCGGTGATGAGCGAGCACGGCCTGATAGGCCGGGTTGTCGGGGTGGGGGCTAATGTCAGCCGCGTGCTGCTGCTGACCGACACGACCTCGCGCACCCCGGTCATGATCGACCGCACCAACGCCCGCTCGATCCTGACCGGTGACGGCGGACCCAATCCGCGCCTGGAGTATTTGCGCGGCCGCGACCCGGTGAAGGAGGGGGACCGCATCGTCACCTCCGGCGACGGCGGCGTGCTGCCGCGCGGTCTGCCCGTGGGCGTGGCGGTGAAGGGGCTGGACGGCGCCTGGCGCGTGGCCCTGTTCGCGGACTCCACGCCGATCGACTATGTCCGCATCCTGCTGTTCCGGGATTTCGGCCAGCTGGCGGACCAGAAGTCGCTGTCGACCACACAACTGCCGACGCCCAAGACGGAAGATCCTGAAGCGTTCAAGCAGCAGAGCATCCTGGGCAACACCCCGCCGCCGCCCGCGGGCGGAACGACGCCGCCGGCGACCGTGACGCCGGCGCCTGCTCAACCGGCCCCAGCACCCGCCGCGCCCCGGCCTCCGGCCCCGCAGCCGGCGGCCCCCGCGACGACCCCGGGGACGCCGCAGTGAGGCGCGCGGCCGCCGGGCTCAATCCTGTCCAATGGCTGGCCGTGCCGATGCTGATCTGCATCGTCGCCGCGATCCTGTTCGCCATGCCGGCGCGCGCCTTCGGTTTCCAGATGCCGGAGCCCATGTGGGCTCTGGTTCCCGCCTTCGCCTGGGGGGTGATCCGCCCCTCGGTGCTGGCGCCGTTCGCCCTGCTGATCCTGGGCCTGTTCTTCGACGGTTTCTGGGGCGGCCCGATCGGCCTGTGGGCTCTCGCGCTGCTCATCGTCTATGGCGTGGTGATCGCCCTGCGGAACATTCTCAGCGGCCAGAGCGAGCTGATGATGTTCGCCTGGTACGTCGGCTGCATCGCCCTGGCCATGGCCGTGGGCTACGTCTTCATGGTGTTCGGCGAGCTTGGCCGTCCTGGGCCGCTGTCGATCTTCTGGCAGTTCCTGATCACGGTGGCGCTGTATCCGGCCGCCGCCTGGCTGATCGAACGGTTTGAAGACCAGGACGTGCGTTTCCGCTGATGGGCGAACCGTCGATCTTCTTCTCGGAGGTGAACGAGCGGCAGGGGACCTTCCACCGCCGCGCGTTCCTCATGGGCGGCCTGACCGGAATCGGCTTGCTGACCCTGGGCGGGCGGTTGGCGCAGCTTCAGCTTGTCGAGGCGCAGCGGTATCAGAAGCTGTCGGCCGGCAACCAGTTCAACTTCCGTCTGGCGCCGCCGCCGCGTGGCCTGATCCTGGACCGCAACGGCGTTTCGCTGGCGTCCAACCGCCCTAATTTCCGGCTTCTGGTCTCACGATCCAAGGAAATGGACGTGGAGAAGACGGTCGCGGAGCTGGCGCTTTTGCTGCCGATGGACGAGGCGCGCCAGAAGCGCGTGATCCGCGACATCAACAACAGCCCCCGCAACGCCCCCGTAGCGGTCATGGAGGACATGACCTGGGAGGAGTTCAGCCGCATCAATGTGCGCGCGCCGGAGCTGCCGGGCGTGACCGCCGACATGGGCGAGGTGCGGGTCTACCCGTTTGGCGGGGCCTTCGCCCACGTGATCGGCTATGTGGCCAAAATCTCCGACCGCGACCTGAAGGAGGCCGGACCCAACCCCGAGCCGCTGCTGCTGCACCCCGGTTTCCGGATCGGCAAGCAGGGGGTCGAGAAGGCCCTGGATGTTCAGCTCCGGGGCAAGCCGGGCGCCAACAAGGTTGAGGTGGACGCCCGTGGCCGCGTGGTCAGGGCCGATCCGGAGGGGGACATTCCCTCCATCCCGGGCAAGGAGGTTCGCCTCACCCTGGACGCGGACATCCAGAACCGCGCCCTGGAGGTGATGGGGGACGAGAGCGGCGCCATCGTCGTGATGGACTGCCGCAGCGGCGACATCCTGTGCATGGTCTCCGCGCCTAGCTTCGACGCCAACCGGTTCGTGCGGGGCCTGTCCGGGCCGGAGTACCGGGCGCTGGCGGACTATGAGCGCAAGCCCCTGCTCGACAAGGCGCTGAGCGGGACCTATCCGCCGGGCTCGACCTTCAAGACCATGACGGCGCTGGCCTGTCTGGAGGCGGGGATCAATCCGGAGGAACGGGTTCACTGCTCCGGCGGCTGGTTCTTCGGCGGGCGGACGTTCCACTGCTGGGGCCGCCATGGCTCGCAGAACGTCCACGACGCCATCAAGAACTCCTGCGACGTCTATTTCTATACGATGTCGCTGCGGGTCGGGCCGGACAGGATTGCCCAGGTGGCGCGGGCCTTCGGCTTTGGCCAGACTTTCGACATCGGCATTCCCGGCCAGAAAAAGGGCACTGTGCCCGACCGGGAATGGAAGAAGCGCGCCTTCAAGCGCAATCCCGCGAACCAGACCTGGTATCCGGGCGAGACGCCCAGCTATGCGATCGGGCAGGGGGCTCTGGCGGTCAACGCTCTGCAGCTGTGTGTGATGACCGCGCGTCTGGCCAACGGCAAGAAGGCGCTGAATCCTCGGCTTATCAAGTCCGTGGGTGGAGTGGAGCGGCCGCACGGCGACGACGTGCCGGACCTGCCGTTCAGCCAAGAACACCTGAACATCGTGCGTGGCGGCATGGCCGCTGTGGCCAATGACACCGGCGGCACCGCCTATCGCCAAAGCCAGCTTGGCCTGGGCGACGTGAAGATGGCGGGCAAGACCGGCACGGCGCAGGTCCGCTCCTACGGCGCCGGATCGCGAAAGATGACCGGCGTGCCGTGGCGCTTCAAGGACCACAACCTGTACGTCGCCTTCGCGCCGTATGATGATCCACGCTACGCGCTGTCGGTCATCATCCAGCATGGCGGCATGGGCGGCGCCACCGCCGGCGCCCCCCGCGCCCGTGAAGTCATGCGTGTGGCCCTCCTGAAGGATCCCGAGGTCCGCGCCCGCATCGAGCGTCCGCTGCCCATGCCCGAACTGACGCCGGAGACGACCGCGGACGGCGTGGCGCCTGACGCGCCGATCGAGACCCCGACGCCGCCGGCCGAGGCTGCTGCGCCGACGCCTGCTCCCACGCCGGAGACGCCCCGATGACCATGAGCGCCCTGACCCGGCCGGGTGAACGCGACCGGCTGATCGTCAAGTTCAAGGAGATCGACTGGGTCTTCTGCCTGGCGCTGTGCCTGATCGCCGGCGCCGGCATCTTGATGCAGTTCTCCATCGCCGGCGGGTCCTGGACGCCGTGGGCGCTATCGACGGCGGGGCGTTTCGCCTTCTGCTTCGCGTTGATGATCTGCCTGGCGATGATCGACCTGCGGGTCTGGTTCGCCTTGTCATATCCCGTCTACGGCATAGGCCTGATCCTGCTGCTGGCGGTGGAGGTGATGGGCGACATCTCGCTCGGCGCCCAACGCTGGCTGCAATTGGGGCCGGTGCGCCTTCAGCCGTCGGAGATCATGAAGATCGGGGTCGTGCTGGGTTTGGCGCGGTTCTATCACGGCATGTCGGGCGACAGCGCCCGGATGTCCTGGTGGCTGCTGATCCCGGCGGCCATGGTGGGCGTGCCGGTGCTGCTGGTGGCGCACCAGCCGGACCTCGGCACCGCCGTGCTGATCGCCGCCACGGGCGGCGCGATCATGGTGCTGGCGGGCCTGTCGTGGAAGCTGATCGGCGGGGCGGCTCTAGCGGTCGGCCTGGCCATTCCGCCATTCGTGATGTTCGTGCTGCACGACTATCAGCGCAAACGGGTGCTGACCTTCCTCGACCCGGAGAACGATCCGTCGGGTTCGGGCTATCACATCCTGCAGTCAAAGATCGCGCTCGGGTCCGGCGGGCCGCTGGGCAAGGGCTTCGGCCTGGGTTCGCAGAGTCAGCTCAACTTCCTGCCGGAGAAGCACACCGACTTCATCTTCGCGACCCTGGCTGAAGAGTTCGGCTTCGTGGGCTGTGTCTCGGTGCTGTTCCTGTACGGGGCGGTGATCTTCATGGCCCTGCGCATGGCCTCGATCACCCATAGCCACTTCGGCCGTCTGGGTGCTGCGGGGGTCACGGCGACCTTCGCACTCTATGTGCTGATCAACGGGGCGATGGTGATGGGCATGGCGCCCGTTGTGGGCGTGCCCATGGCGATGCTGTCCTACGGCGGCACCGTGATGCTGACCATGATGATCGGCTTTGGCCTGGTCCTGGCGGCGCGCGTGCATCGCTACACCGAAGTGACCAGCGGCAAGGGCACGCTGCTCTAGGCGTAAGGGGCGGGATGGGCGGTGAGCGCACCCCGCCTATCCTGAGCTAGGCCTTGGCGGACACCGGGAGGCGGAACGGCGCTCCCAATCGGTTGAAGGCGTTCATGGCGGCGATGGTGATGGTCAGCTCCACGAGCGTCTTCGGGTCGAACGCCGCCGACGCCGCCGCATAGGCTTCATCCGAAGCGTGGGTCTCGCTGAGACGGGTGACCTCCTCGGCCCAGGCCAGAGCGGCGCGTTCTTGGTCCGAGAAGAGGTGCGGAACCTCATCCCACACCGGCACGAGCAGGACCTTGTCGATGGACATGGTCTTCAGGAGGTCGCGGCTGTGCGTGTCGATGCAGTAGGCGCAGCCATTGATCTGGGACACCCGGAGGAAAACCAGATGGACCAGCTCCTCAGGGAGGCTGGTGTTCTTCGTGACATAATGATGGACGCCGAACAGCGCCTTGGCGCCTTCCGGAGCGACTTCATACCAGGTCAGGCGTGTCATGGGTTTGGATCCTGTCTTTGTGTGATTGAACTTCCGACACGAAGACGAGGCGTGGATCGCGGATGTGACATGGACGGTGAAGTTTATGGTCCCGCAAGCGGCGCCATGGCTTGGTCGTAATTGCCCGCCTAGTCTGACGTCATGGCTGCCATGTCCTTCCTCCCCGGCGCGTTTTTGGGCGATCGGTCCCGCGCGACAGATGTGGCCGGTTTCAAGGTGGGACTGTGGCGGGCGAGCCTGCCGCCGGAAGGCGTTCCCACTCACGTCCATGAGGACGCTCACTTCGTTCTGGCTCTGGACGGCGGCTACCGCAGCCTGGCGCACGATCCGCAAAGCCCACGCGACGCGTCATTTGGGCCGGGCGCCCTGCTGTGGAACCCTCCGGGCGTGGAGCACCGCGACTCCTTCGAGAAGCCGGGCGGTCGTTTTCTGTCTGTCAGTTTCATGCCGCCTAAGGGGGCGGCGCAGGGCGATCCGCTGCGGCTGAGGGATAGTTGCGCCGGGACAGCGGCCCGCCGCCTCGTCGGTCGCCTGGCGCGGTTATCGGCGGGTGACGAGGTCGCGGTGGAGGGGCTGGTTCTCGATATGGCCTCGGCCGTCCTGAGCGCCGGAGAGCTGGATGAAGATCCAGCGCCGGACTGGCTCTTGCGGGCCGATCAGATGATTTGGGACCTCTGCGTTCAGCCCGGGCTTGAGGTGCGGGAGGTGGCTCGCGAGGTCGGGGTTCATCCCGTCAGCCTCGCTCGCCGGTATCGTCGCCACTTCGGCCGTTCCCCGGCCACCGCCATCCGCATCGCCCGGGCGGACCAAGCCGCCGTGTTTGTCGCGCGCGGCGTTGATCTGGCTGAGACGGCTGATCGTGCGGGCTATGCCGACCAGAGCCATCTGACGCGGGAGTTCGGGGCTGTCTATGGTCTGACGCCCGCGCGTTACCGGGCCGCATTCGTCTAGACGGTTTCACCTGTTCAAGACGGCTGGACGTCGGAGCGGCATTGAAGGCTCCTGTTTCGTCGGGGAACTTTGAAATGCGTAATCTGCTGGCCGCCGTCGTGGCCGTCGTTGCCGTCTCCACACCGGTCATCGCCCAGCCTGCCGCTGGAGCTTCGGCCACTGAAAGCTGGGCGGCGATGGATGAGGCGGTTCGCGCCGGCAAGTTCCAGAAGATCACCAGCGTCCTTGTCTCTCGTCGTGGGCAACTGGTCCACGAAGCCTATTTCGACGAAGGCGGAGCGGAGGCGCGGCGCAACACCCGTTCGGTGACCAAGACCGTAACGGCGATGCTGGTCGGCGCGGCCATAACGCGGGGCGATCTGAAGAGTGTCGAGACGCCGGTCGCCCCCTTCGTCAGCGGCCGTCGGCCATTCGAGAACCCAGACCCGCGCAAGGCGCGCATCACCGTCGAGGACTTCCTGACGATGAGTTCGCTGCTGGAGTGTGATGACAACAACTCATTCTCGCGGGGCAATGAGGAGCGGATGTACCTGATCGAGGACTGGGCCAGGTTCGCCCTGGACCTGCCGATCAAGGGCTTCCCCGAATGGACCCCCAAACCGGAGGCGTCGCCCTATGGTCGGTCGTTCAGCTACTGTACGGCCGGCGTGGTGACGCTGGGCGCCGTGGTGCAGAAGGCGACCGGGCGGCCGCTGCAGGCCTTTGCCCACGACGCGTTGTTTGGTCCTCTCGGCATTGAGGGGGAGCGCTGGCAGGCATCTCCGACGGGCATCGCCATGAGCGGCGGGGGGCTGGGGCTGCGAAGCCGCGATCTGTTGGCCTTGGGCCAGTTGCTGCTGGACGGCGGGCGTCGCGACGGTCGCCAAGTATTGCCGGAAGCCTGGGTGCGGTCGATGACCAAACCCCACGTGAATGTGTCCGAAACGCGGGGCGATTACGGCTATCTGGTCTGGCTGCCGACCTATAAGACCGCCGCCGGTTCACATCGGGCCTGGATGATGTCCGGCAGCGGCGGCAATCGGGTGATGGTGTTCCCGGACCTGGAGGCTGTCGTCGTCGTCACGACCGAGAACTTCGGCGTCCGTAACCCTCATGGCGTCACCGACACGCTGCTTACCGAGCACGTTCTGGCGGCGCTGGAACGCTAGCTCAGCGGGCCGCCGCGTCGGTGGCGCGGATCAGGGCGTCGATGACCCCCGGCTCTGTGGACGCGTGGCCGGCGTCCCAGATGATGTCGAATCTGGCCTTGGGCCACGCCTTCTGCAGGGCGTAGGCGCTTTCCAGCGGCGTCACCACGTCAAAGCGGCCCTGAACGATCCAGCCGGGGATGTCGCGAATGCGGTCGATGTTTTTCAGCAGCCAGCCGTCATGCTCGAAGAAGCCGCGGTTGGTGAAGAAGTGGCACTCGATGCGCGCGAAGGCGATGGCGAAGTCAATCTCGTTGAACTTCGGCGGGCGGGCTTCCGGTCCCCGAATGGAGATGGTGTCGCCCTCCCACTGGCTCCATGCGGCAGCGGCTTCGGCCTGGATGGCGCGGTCAGGGGAGGTCAGGCGCTTGTGATAGGCGGCCATCAGGTCGCCGCGCTCGGCCTCGGGGATCGGCTTCAGGAACCGCTCCCAGGCGTCGGGGAACAGCATGGAGGCGCCGTCCTGATAGAACCAGCGCAGCTCGCGCTCGGTCAGCAGGAAGATGCCGCGCAGGACCAGACCTTCCACCCGTTCCGGATGGGTGACGGCGTAGGCGAGGGCGAGGGTGGAGCCCCAGGAGCCGCCGAAGACCGTCCACTTCTCCACGCCCAGCTTTTCACGCAGGCGCTCGATGTCGGCGATCAGCGACCAGGTAGTGTTGTCCTCCAGGCTGGCGTTCGGCCGTGACCGGCCGCAGCCGCGCTGGTCGAACAGGGCGACGCGCCACTTCGTGGGGTCGAAGAAGCGCCGCATGGTCGGGTTGATGGCGCCGCCCGGGCCGCCATGCAGAACGACAGCCGGCTTGCCGTTCGGATTGCCGCATTCCTCGTAGAAGATCTCGTGCGGGCCGTCGGTCTGCATCCAGCCGAAGGCGTAGGCGTCGATCTCGGGGTAGAGGCCCCGGCGGCCGGAGGTGGACATGACGGGGGAGGCGGCGTTGTGATCCATGCCGCCAGCCTAGGGCGCCGCGCGAACGCCCGCCAGCGCTACAGCGGAAAACGCCGGTCGAGCCAGTCGATGAGCGCCTTGTTGACCGCTTCCGGCTCCTCCTGCTGGGTCCAGTGCCCGCTGCCGGGGATCAACACCTTCTCCAGATCGGGAATGAATTGGCCGATGTGATCGGCGGAGGAGGGCGGCAGGACCGCGTCGCGCTCGGCCATGACCATAAGGCTGGGCACGTCCACCCGGGTCGGCAGGTCGGCCGACTTCTCCCAGTTGCGCGTGAAGTTGCGGTACCAGTTGATGCCGCCGGTGAAGCCGGTGCGTTGGAAGCTGTCCACGAAGACGGCGAATTCTTCATCCGACAGGAACGTCTCGCGGGTGTCGAATTTGGGGTCGTAGGCCTCGACCATCCGCACCAGGGGGAAGGCGGAGCCGTCGCCTTCCTTGCGCTCGGTGGCGAAGCCGGCGGATTCACCCTGGTCCGCTGGCGGGCGGCGCAGCATGAAGCCCATGGTCTTGGCCACGTCCGCGCCCAGGATGGCGTCGGCCTCGCCGGGTTTCTGGAAGTGGACGATGTACATCTCCTCGCCCAGGCGCGAACGCATGATGGCGATGGGATCGACAGGCGCGCGGGGAATGAAGGGGGTGTTCAGGCTGATCACCGCGGCCGTACGGTCGGGATGGCGCAGCGGCATCTGCCAGACGACGATGCCGCCCCAGTCGTGGCCGACGAACACGGCCCTCTTGGCGTCCAGGTGATCCAGCAGCCCGACCAGATCGCCGGTCAGGTTCTCCAT
This sequence comes from Caulobacter segnis, assembly GCF_029543125.1. GTDB lineage: Bacteria > Pseudomonadota > Alphaproteobacteria > Caulobacterales > Caulobacteraceae > Caulobacter > Caulobacter segnis_D. The sequence continues at coordinate 630,855 of NZ_JARQWW010000003.1, read as the reverse complement.
GTCATAGGCCTCGACCGCCTCGGGGCTGGAGGTGAGGCCGTAGCCGCGCTGGTCCGGGGCGATCACCCAGCGGCCAGCGTCGGCCAGGGCCTTGATCTGATGCCGCCAGGAGAAGGCGAGCTCTGGAAAGCCATGGCTGAACACGATGGGGACGCCGCCGCGCGTGCCGGCCTCGTAATAGGCCATGCGGACGCCGTTGACGTCGGCGTACTGGACGGGCGGCATCATCTGTTCAAGAGCGGACATGGCGTTTCCAAACATTTGTTTGTCGTTGTCGGCCACCCTGACGCGGCGACCGGAGTTCCGCAAGCGCAAGGCGCTTTCATCCCGTGGGCGAGGGGCGTAAGGACGGCCCGTGACTTCCTCTCCCATAGACCATCCCGCCCGCACGCCCTGGGGACTTGTCGTCCTTCTGGGCGCGCTGACCGCCTTCGCGCCCATGTCCATCGACATGTACCTGCCGGCCCTGCCGCAGTTGGCGCGGGACCTGAACGCGCCGCCGGAGCAGGCGCAACTGACCCTGGCGACCTTCTTCGCGGGGATGGCGGTTGGGCAGTTCTTCTATGGTCCGGCGTCTGACCGGTTCGGCCGCCGCATTCCAATCCTGGTGGGGATCAGCGTCTATATCGCCGCTTCCGTCGCCTGCGCCCTGGCGGCGAACATGGAAAGCCTGATCATCGCGCGTCTGGTCCAGGCGCTAGGCGGCTGCGCCGGGGCCGTGGTGGCGCGGGCCGTGGTCCGAGATCGCTTCAACCACGTGGATACGGCGCGCATCCTGTCGTTGCTGACCCTCATCATGGGCCTGGCGCCGATCCTGGCCCCGCTGCTGGGCGGTTGGGTGCTGACGGTGGCGAGCTGGCGGGCGATCTTCTGGGTTCTGGCCGGGTTCGGGGTGCTGTGCGGCCTGGGGGTGATCTTCAGCCTGCAGGAGTCGCGCTCGGAAGAGACGGCGGCCCAGGCGCGATCGGAGAACCCGCTGCGGGCGTTTCAGGCGCTGCTGAGGAACACCCGGCTGCTGGGCTACGCCGCCGCCGGGGCGCTGAACGGGGCGGTGCTGTTCACCTACATATCCGCCTCGCCGGATCTGGTGATCGGGACTTACGGCTTCACGCCGCAGGCCTTTGGCTGGGTGTTCGGGCTCAACGCCTTCGGAGTGATTGGGGCGAGCCAGGTGAATCGCTTGCTGCTGCGTCGCCTGACGCCGGACGCAGTGCTGGCGCGAGCGTCGATCGCGGCGGTGATCTCGGCGGTGCTGCTGACCATCGCCGCCGTGACCGGGATCGGCGGCATGTGGTCGGTTCTTCTGCTGCTGTTCGCGGCGCTGGCGTCCTACGGTTTGATGGCCGGCAACACCATGGCGGGGGCGCTCAGCGTTGATCCGCGTCGGGCGGGGTCGGTCTCCGCCTTGATGGGCGGGGCGTCGTTCGGAGCCGGAGCACTGGCCGCCTGGGCCGGCGGTGCGCTGCACGACGGCACGGCGCGGCCCATGGCGGGTGTGATGCTGCTGTGCCTGGTCGGCTCGATGGCCGCCCTTTACCTGCTGGCCTTCCGCAAGCCTCAGTCGGCCTGAAGTGAAAGGGCGGCCCAGGCCAGGATCGCCCAGCCGATCATGAACGACACGCCGCCGATCGGGGTGATGGCGCCCAGCCAGCGCGGCGCGCCCAGGGCCATGGCGTAGAGCGAGCCTGAGAAGAGCAGGGCGCCGGACAGGAAGAAAGCCGGAGCCCAGCGCGCGCGATGCGCGCCCAGGCTGGCCACCAGGGCGGCGGCGAAGATCGCGAAGCTATGGATGAAGGCGTAGGTGGAGCCGGTGCGCAGCCAGTCCGCGGCCTTGAGGTCCTGGATCCCATGGGCGGCGAAGGCGCCGAAACCCACGGCGAAAAGGCCGTTGAGGGCGGCGAGGCAAAGCCAAGTGCGGCGGTTCCGGAGGGACATGATCTCAAGGCTCCGTTTGTTCAGGCTGTGTCTAAACCAGTTCGCGGGACTCTGCTAAAGGCCCGGCGATGTCCGTGCCGCTTCGCCTCGCCGTGGTCTATTCGGCCCTGTTCCTGGGCACCGGGGTCAGTTTGCCGTTCATCGGCGTGTGGCTGGGCGGCAAGGGGCTGAGCGGCGCGCAGATCGGCCTGATCCTGTCGGCGCCGATGCTGGGTCGAGTGCTGACCTCGCCGGTGCTGGCGGTGTGGGCGGACGGCTTCACCTTGCGGCGGACGCCGATCATCATCTTGGCGACCGGTTCGGCGGTGGCCTACGGCGCGCTTCTGGCCGTGCATGGGCTGGGTGCGTGGATGCTGTGCTGGTTTCTGGCGGCTTCCCTGCTGCCCATGATCACGCCGTTGACCGACGTGTTGACCATGCGCCGGGCGCGCAGCGACGGCTTCAATTATGGCTGGCCGCGGGGCATCGGGTCGGTGGCCTATATCGTCGCCAATGTCAGCATGGGTTTGCTGCTGACCCGGCTGGACGCCAGCATCGTCATCATCTGGTCCGCCGGGGCGGCGGCTTTGACTGCATTGGCGGTCATGGCGGCGCCAAAGGATCTGGTTCACGCGGACGGTGAAAAGGCGGGGCGGCGGGATCGCTGGCGCGGCTTGGGCGACCTCCTGCGCGACCGGACCTTCATGCTGATGGTGCTTTCCGTCGGCTGCATCCAGGCGGCGCACGCCTTCTATTACGGCTTCTCGGTGCTGCTCTGGCGCAAGCAGGGGATATCCGAGGCGGTCATCGGCCTCTTGTGGGGCACGGGCGTCGCCATCGAGGTGCTGTTCATGTGGTTCGGCGAGCGGTGGCGGCGGGCCACCGGGCCGGAGCGGTTGCTGGTGATCGGCGGTCTGGCGGCCGTGATCCGTTGGGGGGCCTTCGCCTTCTCACCGCCGGTCGGAATGCTGTTCCCGCTGCAGACCCTGCACGCCATGACGTTTGCGGCGACCTACATGGCGTCGCTGAACCTGGTGGAGCGCTTGTCCCCGCCACAGAGCGCCTCGGCGGCGCAAACTGTCAGCTCCGCCTTGTCGTCTGGCCTGATGATCGGGTTGGCGACGATCCTGTCCGGTCCGATCTTCGATCACTTCGGCGCGCACGGCTATCTGGCCATGGCGTTGCTGGCGGGCGTCGGCGTGGCTGGCTCCGTGGTCCTGATCCGCCGCTCCAGGGCCTAGATGGTGTAGTCCGCCTCACGGCCTTCCAGCCAGTCGACGATCTGCTCGGCCGCCTCCACCGCCGAGGTGGCGGTCGTGTCGATACGGATCTCAGGCTTGTCCGGAGCTTCATAGGGACTGTCGACCCCGGTGAAGTTCTTCAGCGCGCCTGAGCGGGCCTTGGCGTAGAGGCCCTTCACGTCACGGGCCTCGGCGACGGCGATGGGTGTGTCGATGAACACCTCCACGAACTCGCCCTCGGACAGCAGTTCCCGAGCCAGCTGACGTTCCGCCCGGAAGGGGGAGATGAAGGCGGTGACCACGATCAGGCCGGCGTCGACCATCAGCTTCGCCACTTCGGCGATGCGACGGATGTTCTCGACGCGGTCCTCCTCGGTGAAGCCGAGATCCTTGTTCAGGCCGTGGCGGACGTTGTCGCCGTCCAGCAGATAGGTGTGGCGGCCGTTGGCGTGCAGGCGCTTCTCGACCAGGTTGGCGATGGTCGATTTGCCGGCGCCCGACAGACCGGTCAGCCAGACCACGCGGCCCTTCTGGCTCTTGAGCGCGGAGCGGGCGGTCTTGTCGACGTCCGTGTGCTGCCAATGGATGTTGTCCGAACGGCGCAGAGCGAAGCGGATCAGCCCGGCGCCCACAGTCCGGTTGGACAACCGGTCGATCAGGATGAAGCCGCCGAGGTCGCGGTTCTCACTGTAAGACTCGAACGGAACGGCCTGGTCGAGGTTGATGTTGCAGACGCCAATCTCGTTCAGTTCCAGCCGCTTGGCGGCGTTTTCTTCCAGTGTGTTGACATTCACTCGGTGCTTGATGTCGGTGACGCTGGCGGTGACGGTCCGCGCGCCGATCTTCAGCAAGTAGGGGCGGCCCGGCGACAGGGCGTGGTCGTCCATCCAGACCAAAGTGGCCTCGAATTGGTTGGCGACCGGCAACGGATCCTGTGCGGCGGCCAGGATGTCGCCTCGCGAGATGTCGACCTCGTCGGCCAGGGTCAGGGTCACGGACTGGCCCGCGACGGCGGCGTCGAGGTCGCCCGGCAGGGTGACGATGCGCGCCACCGTGGTCTCGCGGCCAGAGGGCAGCACCTTCACTCGATCGCCCGACCGCACCGTGCCGGCGGCGATCTGGCCGGAGAAGCCGCGGAAGTCGAGATTGGGGCGGTTCACCCACTGGACAGGCATGCGAAAGGGGCGTTCGCGCAGATCGTCATCGACCTCGACGCTTTCCAACCACTGCATGAGGTTTAGGCCAGAATACCATTCAGAGTCAGTGCTCTGCGCTGTGATATTATCACCCATCAGGCCGGAGATCGGAATGGCGGTGAAGGCGTCCAACCCGATCTTGCGGGCGAAGTCGGTGTAGTCGGCCACGATCGCGTCAAAGGCCGCCTGGTCCCAGCCGACCAGATCCATCTTGTTCACGGCCAGGGCCACGTGGCGGATGCCCAGCAGCTTGACGAGGTAGCTGTGACGGCGGGTCTGGGTGAGGACGCCTTTGCGCGCGTCGATCAGGATCACGGCCGCGTCGGCGGTGGAGGCGCCGGTGACCATGTTGCGGGTGTACTGCTCGTGCCCAGGCGTGTCGGCGACGATAAACTTGCGCGTCTCGGTCGAGAAGAAGCGATAGGCGACGTCGATGGTTATGCCTTGTTCGCGCTCGGCGGCGAGGCCGTCCACCAGCAGGGCGAAGTCGATCTCGCCGCCCTGGGTGCCGACCTTTCGGGAGTCGCTTTCGAGGGCCGAGAGCTGGTCCTCGAAGATCATCTTGGAGTCGTAGAGCAGCCGGCCGATCAGCGTTGACTTGCCGTCATCCACCGAGCCGCAGGTGATGAAGCGCAGCAGGGACTTGTGCTGGTGCGCGGTGAGGTACGCCTCGATGTCCTCGGCGATAAGGGCGCTTTGGTGAGCCATCAGAAGTAGCCCTCCTGCTTCTTCTTCTCCATGGAGGCGGCCTGATCGTGGTCGATGACCCGCCCCTGACGCTCGGAGGTGGTGGTGAGCAGCATCTCCTGGATGATCTCGGGCAGAGTGGAGGCCGTGCTCTCCACCGCCCCGGTCAGGGGATAGCAGCCCAGGGTGCGGAAGCGGACGCTGCGCATCTGCGGCGTCTCGCCCGGCTTCAGGGGCATGCGGTCGTCATCGACCATGATCAGCGTCCCGTCGCGCTCCACCACCGGCCGTTCGGCGGCGAAGTAGAGCTGCGGGATCGGGATGTTCTCCAGATGGATGTACTGCCAGATGTCCAGCTCGGTCCAATTGGACAGCGGGAAGACGCGGATGCTCTCGCCCCGGTGCTTGCGGGCGTTGTAGAGGCTCCACAGTTCGGGGCGCTGATTCTTGGGGTCCCAACGATGTTCGGCCGAGCGGAAGGAGAACACCCGCTCCTTGGCGCGGCTCTTCTCCTCGTCACGGCGGGCGCCGCCGAAGGCAGCGTCGAAGCCGTAGAGGTTCAGGGCCTGCTTGAGGGCGGCGGTCTTCATCACGTCGGTGTGGACGGCGGAGCCGTGGCTGAACGGGCCGATGCCCTGGGCCAGGCCGTCGGGGTTGGTGTGGACCAGCAGCTCCAGATCCAGTTCACGCGCCATGCGGTCGCGGAAGGCGATCATCTCCCGGAACTTCCAGGTCGTATCCACGTGCAGGAAGGGGAAGGGCGGGCGTGAGGGATAGAAGGCCTTCACCGCGAGATGCAGCATCACCGCGCTGTCCTTGCCGACGGAGTAGAGCATCACCGGGCGCTCGGCCTCGGCGGCCACCTCGCGCATTATGTGGATGCTTTCAGCCTCCAGCCGCTGCAGGTGGGTCAGCCGCGAAGAGTCGACCGCCGGGGAGGCGGTTGAGGTTACGGGAGCGGCTTCGATATCGGACAGGGCCACGGCGGGTTCCATCAACGCACAATGTTCCGCCGGCCGCGAGCGCGGCGGCGGTTGGGCCCTGTCCTTTCAGCTAGAGAACGGCGCTTGCGGCGGCAAGTCGAACCGGCTTCGAGCGCGGCCATGATTTCTATCGACGCTTTCAGGGCCGGCGCCCGCGCTCGCATGACTGAAAGTTCATGTTTGGTCACGTTGCTTTAAGGCCGCGCTTGCAACATAACCCGGGTTGTCGAACTGGGGATTCTGACTCTTGACCGCGATCGTGGAAATTCTGGCAGCTTTGGTGGTGTCCGCCGCCTGCGCCGCTTTCGCGTCGTTCGGCGTGAACCTGCAGACCCACTCGGATAGCGACCACCTGCGCAAGCGTGAGGCCGGCCGCTCGGTGGCCCGCTCACCGCAGATGCAGCCGGTCTCGGTCAATGCTGGCCAGACCCCGGACGCACTCAAGGCTCGCCGGACCCCGGCCTGACCTCAAGTCGCTGGCCGTCATATCGGTCGGGGATAACCTTCACAGACAGTGCGAAGTGTCTTTGCTGGCGAGGTTTTCGCCGGTAGGCTCGCCGTGCGCGCGAGGTGGGGCCGCCGTGCGCATAGCCCTGTGGTCCTAAGTTCGCATCGTCGCAGGATTTCGGCTGCCGCATGAAGGCTCGTAAGCGCCAACCGCTCGATTTCTCCGTTCTTCCCACCGAACCGCTGGCGGCCGAGACGCCCGCCGCGGCGTCGCCGGAGGCTGCCCCCGAAACCGCGCCTGATCTCGACATGGCCATCGTCGAGGCTCCCGCGGCAGAGACGCCCGTGGTGCAGCCGGAGGTCGAGACCGCACCCGCCGCATCCGCGCCGCCTCCGCCGCCAGTCGAGCCCGTTGCGTCTGCCTTCCGCCTCGACACCCGCCCCGAACCGGCGTCGGGTGGCGGCCTGTTCTGGTTCGCGGCCTGGGCCGTGGCGGCGATCTGGAGCGTGACGCCCATCGCCTTCACGCTGGGCTGGCGCCAAAGCTCCGGTCCCTTCGCTTTCGACGGCTTCACGCTGGGCCTGCTGCTTTTGCTGGGCGTCGGCTCGGCCGCCTTCGTGCTGCTGGCCGCTTATCTGCTGCGCCAAGGGATGCGACTGGCGTCGGAAGCGCGACGCGCCCGACAGATGGCCGACCAGCTGCTGAGCCCGGCCGCCTTGGCCGCCAGCGGGGCCAGCGATGTGGTCGCCGCCGTACGCCTGCAGATCGAGCACGCGAACGCCGCCGCCGCCGAGGCGCGGGAGCGTATGCTCGCCCTGCGTGAGGCTCTGGCTGTGGAGACCGAGCGTCTGGCCGAGGCCGCCGCGACCTCCGCCCGCACCGCAAGTCATCTGGCGGAGAACCTTGGCCGCGAGCGGGAGTCGATGACGACCCTGTCGCAGACCCTCGATGGCCAGGCTTCGTCCGTCACCGACGCCATCGCCCGTCAGGCCCGCATGGTCGCCGAGGCCTCCGACCTCGCCGAGGCTCAGCTTCGCGAGGCCGAGGCGGCCCTGGCCGCCCGCGCCGCCGACATGGCCGCCGCCGCGGGAGAGGCCAACACCGCCGCCCGCACCACGGCTGACGACCTGTCGCGCCAGATCGCTCGTCTGGAAACCGCAGGCATTGGCGTCGGCGAGCAGCTGCGCGCCGTCGAGCTCGCGCTGACCAATCAACGCACCGCCCTGGTGGACGCCGCCCAAGGGCTGCGCGCCGATCAGGAGGACTTCGCCGCCGAGACGGAGACCCGCACGGCGCAGCTTTCGGAATTTGTCGGCCATACCCGTCAGAGCGCCGGGGAGTTGAATGAGATATCGACCCGCGCGGCAGAGACCCTGACCGGCCTGATCGCCAGCACCACCGAGCAGTTTCGTCAGATCGCCGAGTCCGCCAAGGAGGAGCGCGAGGCCCTGGGCATCGAAGCGGGCCGTTCGCTCGGCGCCGTGGCCGAGGCCGCCGCGTCCGAACGCGCGCGGTTGGAGCAGCAGCTTTCCGGCGCCTTCGAAGGGCTGTCGTCCGCCGCCGAACAGGCGCGCAAGGCCGCTGACCAGCACGCCGACGCCGCCATGGCGCGGGTGGACCAGCTCAATGAAGCCGCCTTCGCCGCTGGCCAGAAGGCTGACGCCATCTTCGAGGCGCGCCTGAATGATGCCCGCGAACTGATCGAGCAATCGGCCCTGATGGTCGAGCAGGCCGGGGCCCGCACTGCCCAGAAGCTGGAGGACGGCGTCGGCCGCGCCCGCCATACGCTGGGCGAGCTGGAGGCCCTGATGGCGGAAGTGGCGGATCGCGTGCGCGGCCTGCCCGACGACGCCCTGCAGCAGGCCGAGGCGGTCAAGCTGGCCGTTGAGCGCGGGGTGGGCGAATTGCTCAGCGCCGCCCGTCAGGCCGCCGAGGAGACGCAAGCCATCGACGCGGCCTTCCAGGCCCGGGTGCGCCGCAACTACGACATCCTCAACGAGGCCGCGAGCCGGGTGTCTTCGACGCCCCCCGCCGCGCCGCGTCAGTCCGCCCCGACGCCGGCTCCCGTCGCCGCGCCGCCGGCGCCCAAGGCCCGCGCCGCCCTGCCGGAAGCTGTGCCCGAGCCCGGCGGCCTGCGTCCGCGCCTGAGGCTGACGCCCACCGCCACGGACGAGGAGTTCCGCTCGGTATTCGGCGCCGCCGGCGGGCCGAAGGAGGAGGTTGCGCCGGAGCCGCAGGGAGATCGTGGCGACTGGTCGTGGAAGGACCTGCTGTCCACCATCGACGACGGCTCCGCTGACGATCAGCGCCTTGGCGAAAAGCTGCATGGCGAGATCACCGGCATGGGCATCGACCCGACGGCCTTGCTGCCGCAGTCGCGCCTGGACGACATCGCCGAGGTTCTGAAGACCGGTGACCGGGCCGGGGCGCGGGAGATGGTGAAGAAGCTGGCGCCCGCAGCGACCCGCCGTCTGGTGCGGCGCCTGTTCTCCGACACCGCCCTGCGCACTCAGGTGGACCGTTTCCTGCGTCGCCAGGCGGCGATGATCGACGAGGCGGTTGAGCAGGATCGCGGCGGCTTCCTGGTGGGCGCGCTAGTCGCTTCCGAGGTTGGGCGCGCCTATCTGCTGCTGGAAGCGGCGGCTGGCGACCTGGCCTGATGCGCCTTACCGTAAGCGACGAGCGCTGGCCTATCGCCGGCGCTTTCACCATCGCGCGCGGCTCCAAGACCGAGGCGCGTGTGGTGGTGGTCGAGATCGAGGACGGCGGCCTTGTCGGGCGAGGGGAGGCCACACCCTATGCCCGTTACGGCGAGACCGTCGAGGGCGTGCTCGCTGAAATCGAGCTTGTCCGCGCCGCCGTTGAAGGCGGGCTGGATGGTGCGAGACTTCAAGGTCTGTTGCACGCCGGCGCGGCGCGAAACGCACTGGACTGCGCCCTATGGGACCTGGAGGCAAAGCGGGTCGGGCGTCCGGGTTGGGCGCTGGCCGGGCGCGCCGAACCAGGGCCGGTGGAGACCTGCTACACCATCAGCATGGGTGAGCCGCAAGCCATGGCGCAGGCCGCCGCCAAGGCGGCGCACCGTCCGTGGCTGAAGCTGAAGATCGGCGGGCCCGATGATCTGGCTCGCGTTGAGGCCGTGCGGGGCGCAGCTCCGAACTCGAAACTTGTTGTCGATGCCAATGAAGGGCTGTCGTTCGATGATCTGCGCCGTCTGGCGCCGGAACTGGTCAGGCTGGATGTGCGCCTTATCGAACAACCGCTGAAGGCGGGGGAGGACGAGGCGCTGGAGGGATATGTGAGCCCGGTCCTGCTGTGCGCCGATGAGAGCCTTCATACCCGCGCCGAACTGGCTGCCTGCGCCCGGCGCTATGGCGCGGTGAACATCAAGCTCGACAAGACCGGCGGTCTGACGGAGGCGCTTGCCGTGGACGACGAGGCGCGGGCTCTGGGGCTGAAGGTGATGGCGGGCTGCATGGTCGCCACCTCCTTGGCCATGGCGCCGGCCATGCTGATTGCTCAAGGGGCTGCGGTCGTGGATCTGGACGGGCCGCTGCTTTTGGCGCGGGACCGGGACCCCGGCCTGCGGTTCGAAGGTTCGATCATCCACCCGCCCGTCGCGGCGCTGTGGGGCTGAGATGAAGCGGTTGTTCGACATCGTAGCCGCCGGCGGTGGGCTGATGATGCTTTGGCCGGTCTTGCTGGTGGTGTGGCTGCTCGTGCGGTTCGAGACGCCAGGGCCGGGATTGCATTGGTCGAAGCGGGTGGGGCGGGGCAACCGCCTGTTCCTGATGCCCAAGTTCCGGACCATGCGGATCGACGCGCCCCAGGTGGCGACGCATCTGTTCACCGACGCAGACGCCTTTTTGACGCCCAACGGCAAGGTCCTGCGCCGTTTCAGCATCGACGAGCTGCCGCAGCTCTGGAGCGTTCTGATCGGCGACATGAGTTTGGTGGGCCCCCGACCTGCCCTGTTCAATCAGGACGACTTGGTGGCGCAGCGTACCGCGGTCGGCGTCGATGCTCTGCGTCCCGGTCTGACGGGTTGGGCTCAGATCAACGGGCGGGACGAAATCTCCATCGCCGAAAAGGTGAGGCTGGACCGAGAGTACATGGATCGTCAGTCGCTGGCCTTCGACATCAAGATCCTGATCGCGACCTTCGCGCCAGTGATCAGCGCGCGGAATTTCTCCCGGTAATTCAAAGCGTAGCCGCAACTGTTCGGCGGCGAACGGGTTTGGCGCTCTAGGAGCCAAGACCCATGTCGTCAGAGCGTTATGTCGTCCTCAAGTACCGGGATGGTTGGACCGTAAACATCGGGGCCGACATCGTCAGCCTTCACCCGACGCAGGAGGCCGCCAGCGACGCCGCCCGAATAATGGTGGAGCAAGCCCGCGACGCCGGTCGCGAAGCGGAGTTCGTGGGCGTTCTGAACACGCATACGCACCTCGAAGAGGATCGATAGCGACCCCAGTTCTTCTATTGTGGACGGCCTGCAAGCAGCAGTTTAAGCGCCACCTTACGACACGTCACCCAAGGGTGGCGGCCCTGGCCTGAGAGGCCGCCGAACGGAGACGCCATGCCTTCCCTCGAACCGGGTCGTGAGCCGCACACCGGCCGCCACGTCAAGCAGAACGCCGAGTTTCTGGACGCCCTCCTGACCGAGGCGATCCGCTATCTCGATGGCGATGACGCGGCGGACCTGGTCGAGCGGGCGCGAAAGGCGGCATTTGAGGGAGCGGAGGCCGATCTGGAGGCCCTGTTCACGGGCCTGTCGGCTGACCAGGGGCTCTTCCTGGCGCGGGCCTTCGCCTATCACTCGCTGCTGGCCAATATCGGCGAGGACGTGGCCGGGCGCCGTCGTCACGCCGAGGCCGAGGTCATGCCGGGCAGCGAGAAGCCCATGACCCTGGCCGCCGCCATCGCCGGGGTGAAGAAGGATCATCCCGAGCGCCTGGAAGAATTGCTGGCCGGGCTGAATGTGGTGCCGGTCCTGACCGCGCATCCGACCGAAGTGCGGCGCCGAGGCGTGGTGGATCGGGAGTTCGAAATCTCCCGCCTGATGGCGCTTCGTCGCCACCATCTGCCGGCTGACCTGGAAAGCCAGATCCGCGCCGACCTTTTCCGCGAGATCGCTCTTCTGTGGCGCACCCGTCAGCACCGCCCGGAACGGATCACGGTGCGGGATGAAATCCGCAACGCCCTGTCGATCGTGCGCACCTCGATCCTGCCGGCGCTGGTGGACCTGTATGGCTCCTGGTCGCACGCGATCGAGGACGGCGCGCCGGTTCCGCCGATGCTTAAGCTGGGCACCTGGCTGGGCGGGGACCGCGATGGTCACCCCGGCGTGGACGGCGAGACCCTGAAGGCCGCGCTGAAGTCCCAGGCGCGCATCATTCTCGACTTCTATGCAGGCCAGGTGCGCAAGCTTTGGTCGGATCTGGCGATCTCCACCGGCTACACCGAGGTGTCCGCCGACCTTCAGGCCATGGCGGAGCTCAGTGAGTCGGCGAATGACGTCCATCGCAAGGACGAACCCTATCGCTTGGTTCTGTCGGACATCTTCGAGCGCCTTTCGGCGACGGCGCAGAAGCTGGCCGGGCAGCATGTGTCCTACGCTTTTGGTCCGTCGACGGCGGAGCCCTATGTGGGGCCGGAAGCCTTCATCAGTGATCTCGAGACGGTCCGCGACTCCCTGATCGACCATGAGGGCGAGCGGCTGGTGGGCTCGACCCTGCGCACCCTGCTGGATGTGGCGCGGGCCTGCGGTTTCCATCTGCTGGCCATCGATCTGCGCCAGAACGCGGATGTGCACGAGCGGGTGCTGCATGAGCTGTTCGCGCGCACGGGCTCGGAGGCGAACTATCTGGGCCTGGACGAGAAGTTCCGCGTGCCGCTCCTGCTGTCGGAACTGGCGCATGAACGGCCGTTGCGTTCGCCTTTCGTCACCTATTCCGAGGAGACGGAGAAGGAGCTGAAGATTCTCGAGAGCGCCGCCGAGGCGGTGCGCGACTTCGGCCCGGCCGCCATCGGCGCCTATGTGGTGTCCAAGGCCGCCACGGTGTCGGACATCTTGGAGCCGTTGGTGCTGCTCAAGCAGGTGGGCATCGTCACCGGCGGCGCCGAGCCGTCGTCGACCGTCTTCGTCAGTCCGCTGTTCGAGACCATCGGTGATCTGGAGCGTGGGCCGGATGTGATCCGCGCCTGGTTGGACATGCCGATCGCCAAGTCCTTGCTGGGCGACAAGCCTGTGCAGGAGATCATGCTGGGCTATTCCGACAGCAACAAGGACGGCGGCTATGTCGCCTCTCGTCGCGGGGTCGCGGCCGCGGCTTCGGCCCTGGCCGAGGCGGCGCAGAGCCGTGGCGCGGGCGTTCGCTTCTTCCATGGCCGCGGGGGTTCTGTCGGACGCGGCGGCGGTCCGGCCGCCGAGGCCGTGCTGGCGCAACCGCCCGGGACGGTTCAGGGCCGCATGCGGATGACCGAGCAGGGCGAAATGATCGCCCGGCGCTATGGCGACCAGCCGACGGCGCGGCGCAATCTGGACGGCATGGCCGCCGCCGTGCTGCTGGCCAGTGTAGAGGAGGGGATCACGCACCCGCCGGCTCCGGTGGAGGATGCGATGAATGCCTTGGCGCACGCATCCTTCGAAGCCTATCGCGCCCTGGTCTATGACGACACCGGGTTCGAGGACTTCTTCTGGTCGGCGACGCCGGTGGGCGAGATCGCTCAATTGAATATCGGCAGCCGCCCGTCCTCGCGGACCGCCAGCCGCAAGATCGAGGACCTGCGGGCCATTCCGTGGGTGTTCTCCTGGTCGCAGGCGCGTTTCATGCTGCCGGGCTGGTACGGCTTCGCCTCGGGCGTGGAGAAGGCGGGTCTCTCCACCGATCAGCTCAAGGGACTGGTCGAGGAGTACGACTTCTTCTCGGCCCTGCTGTCGAACATGGAGCTGGCCCTGGCGCAGAGCGACATGACCATGGCGGCTCGTTATGCTGAGCTGTCGCCGGACCGCACCGCTGCGGAGCGAATCTTCGGCGCCGTCAAACGCGAGCACGATGCCGCCGTGAAGCTCGCCTTGGCGATCCGGGGCGGGGAGGCCCTGCTCGACAACCAGCCCCAGCTGGCGGAATCCGTGCAACTGGCCGGTCATTCGGTTGATCCGCTCAACCATCTCCAGCTTGAGCTGCTGCGCCGCCGACGGGCAGGGGATGAAGATCCGCGCATCAAGTTGGCGATCCAGTCGACCGTGGCCGGCATCGCGGCGGGCCTGCGGAACACCGGCTGATATCCGTATACGAAAACGCTTGCGTAACGTCAGGATCGTGGCATCTTTGACACCGGTGTCACGGCTCCCACCGCGACACACCTGTTTCGTCGGCCTTGCCGACGTCACTTAGCGGCTCTTTCGGGAGCTCGCTCCTGCGCAAACTGGGGCGCCGCGTTGTCGGCGCCCCATTTTTTCATGGCTGCACGGGTTCAAACCCGAGCTCGCCCGTGACATGACAGCGCTCGAAATTCAAACCCTGGCTCAAGGCGACCCCGATGACCGACGCGATCGAAACCTACATGGATCTGGCCCCGGTCATGGCCGTGGTGACCATCGCCGACGTGGCCCAGGCGGTTCCGATGGCCAAGGCGCTGGTCGCCGGCGGCTGCACCACCATCGAAGTGACTCTCCGCACGCCGGCCGCCCTGGACGCCATGCGCGCCATCGCCGACGCTGTGCCGGAAGCCGTGATCGGCGCGGGCACGGTGTTGAGCGCCAAGGATCTCGAGGATTCCGCCAAGGCCGGCGCCCAGTTCGCCATCTCGCCCGGCGCAACGCCGGCTCTGCTGGCCATGGGCCGCGACGGCGCGATCCCGTATCTGCCGGCCATCGCCACGGCGTCTGAGCTGATGGCCGGGCTGGAGCACGGCTATCGCGCCTTCAAGTTCTTCCCGGCCGTGGCCGCCGGCGGCGTTCCCATGCTGAAGAGCTTCGGGGGGCCGTTCCCCTATGTCCGCTTCTGCCCCACGGGCGGCGTGACGTTGGAGACCGCGCCTGACTTCCTGAAGCTGCCGAACGTCGCCTGCGTGGGCGGCTCCTGGCTGACCCCCGACGCCGCCATGAAGGACGGCGACTGGGGCAAGATCCAGAGCCTGGCCCAGGCCGCCACGGACGCCCTGGCTCAGTTCAAGGTCTAGGTTCGGAACACCGGCGCATGTCGATGGTTCTCTAGGCTTCGGGTGAGCCTAGAGGGGGATCGGCCATGGCGCAGTTCGAGATCGACCGACTGGTCTTCAGGCCCGGCGACGTCGATCTGAGCCGCTCTCCACTGCGCAAGACCCTGGATGCGCCGACCTTCGTGCTCGGCGCGTTCAATCCCGCGCTTTGCCGGCTGCCCAACGGCAACCTGCTGCTGATGGTGCGGGTGGCTGAGGCGCTGCGCGACCCCACGGACGCTGAGCACGTCTACAGCATCCGCTGGACGGCGGATGGCTATGTCCGCGACGCCTTTCCCCTGGCCGACGCCAATACCGCCGATCCGCGCGTCTTTCAGCTGACGCATCACCATTCAAAGGTGCTGGGCCTGACCTCGCTGTCCTGGCTTTTGCCGGTGGAGCTGTCACCCGACGGGCTGGAGGTCGTCGAGGTTCACTACGACCGTGCAATCGAGCCGGCGGCCTCATACCAGATGTATGGGGTGGAGGACCCGCGCATCACCCGGATCGACGGGACCTATTACATGACCACCTGCTCGGTGAGCCCCGAGCGGCATTCCACAACACTCCATACGTCCACGGACGGGATGGATTGGACCCTGCAAGGGATCATCCTCGATCACCAGAACAAGGACATGCTGTTCTTCGAAGGCATGATCGACGGAGCGTTCCACGCGCTGACGCGGCCGCAGGGCGATTGCTATTTCGCCTACCCCCCCGACAGCGAGTGGCTGGGTGGAGCGTCGATCAATCTGGCTCGTTCGCCGGACGCCCTGCATTGGCGGCCGCTGCACGGCACGGGCATCCGGCCGCGCAAGGGCTCGAAGGCCAATATGCGCCTCGGCGGCGGGGCGCAGCCGGTAAGAACGGACAAGGGCTGGCTGGTTCTCTATCACGGGGTGGAGACCCGAGCGCTGATCGGGATCTATCGCACCTTCTGGGCTCTGCTCGACCTGGAGGACCCCAGCCGTATCCTGCGCCTGGAGGACGAGGTTGCCCTGCTGGAGGGAAGGGCGGACCTGACGGCTGACCTGGAAGAACATATGTACATACGTGACGTAGTGTTTACGACAGGGATCGCCGATGGCGGCGATGTGTGGATCGTGGCGTCGGGCGAGGCGGACCTGGCGTGCCGGATGACGCACATTCCAAAGGCAGTCTTCGACTGAGGCTTGCCTTCGTCCGCGCGGGACGCCAAAGGCGGCGGATGATTGTCCCAATTCACGACCCGACCGATGAGCGGATCGCCGCCTATCGCGACGTGCGTGAACGCGATCTGGTGGGGCGCGAGGGGCTGTTCATCGCCGAGGGCGAAGTCGTTCTGCGCTGTTTGATCCGCAGCGAGCGATGCGAGACCCTGTCGCTATTGCTGTTGGAGCGTCAGGCCGAGCGCTTGGCGTCGATGCTGACCGACCTGCCGCCGGAGGTTCCGGTGCATGTGGCGAGCCAGGCGGTTATGGACGCCATCGTCGGCTTTCCGATCCATCGCGGCATCCTGGCCTTGGGGCGCCGTCCCTTGGACCCGGAGCCCGATGATCTGTTGGCGGTGCTGCCGGCGCGCGCGGTTGTCATGTGCCTGTTTGGGATCGCAAATCACGACAACATGGGCGGACTGTTGCGTAACGCGGCGGCGTTCGGCGTCGATGCGGTGCTGCTGGATTCCGACTGCTGCGATCCGCTGTACCGCAAGGCCATCCGGGTTTCGGTGGGGGCGGCGTTGCTGACGCCGTTCGTGAGGTTGGCGCCGGGCGCGGATGTGGTGGGCCTGCTGGAGCGAGGCGGCTTCCAGGCCTTGGCGCTCAGTCCCAATGGCGAACGCACCTTGGCGGAGACCCGGCGGCCTGAGCGTGTGGCGGTTCTGCTCGGAGCAGAGGGCCCCGGATTATCTGCAAAGCTCATGGCGCAAGCGCAGACGGTGCGCATTCCCATGCGTGGCGGCTTCGACTCCCTGAACGTGTCGACCACCGGCGGCATCGTCCTGCACCACCTGACCAGCCAATGAAAAAGGGCCGCCCCTTGGGGGCAGCCCTTCCATCGTCGTGGCCGCGGCCACGAAACCGAACTGATCAGCTCAACGAGCTGTCAGGCGGAAACCTCGGTCTTGAGGCTCCAGGTGACGGCTTGCGACCGCGGTTGGAGACAATGAGACACTGGATCACCTCCTTTCAGCTGTTGAACAGGAAGGTCAGTATGTGACCCGTTTTCGCCGCGCGACAAGCGGCGTTTGCGCGCAGGTCAGTTTACGACCGCGGAGGCCAGCAGCAGCGCGCCGGCCCAGACCGCGCCACAAAAGGATATGGCGGCCAGGATCGCCCAGTTGAGTTCGGCGCGGGCTTCGGCGTCCGGGTTTTGATCGCTGGAGGACCAGACAATCGGTCGGGGAGCGGTACGAGGCACTGCGTTTCTCCTTCACGCCAAGAACCGACGAGACAGCGGAGTGTTCCCTCGGCGAGGAGGCGATGTGTGATGCTTATGCGGCTTTGAGGGAGGAATTGAGGCAGGCTTGAAGTGTGTTGAGTCGATGACGGAGCAAGCGCCATGCCCAGTTGGGACCCTGCCCTTTATGAGCGCTACAAGCGTTATCGCGACCGCCCGGCGCTGGATTTGATGCTGCAGATTCCGCGCGGCGGTGATCTTGGTGAAATCTGGGATCTGGGCTGCGGCACGGGCGAGCACGCGGCTCTCTTGGCTCGGCGCTATCGCGCGGCGAAGGTTCATGGCCTGGATTCCAGCCCGCACATGATCGCCGAGTGCCGCAAGCGGACAGAGGCCGTGGATTGGGTGTTGGGCGATCTGAACAGCTTTGAGGCGTCAGCCGACCTGATCTTCACCAACGCCGCCCTGCAATGGGCTCCAGACCACGGAACGCTGTTCCTGCGTCTTGTGAAGTTGCTGAATCCTGGCGGCGTGTTCGCCTGCCAGATGCCGCTGGCCTACGAGAGCGTCCACCACGGCATTTTGCGGCGCACGGCGGCTAAGGGGCCCTGGGCCGAAGTCCTGAAGGATGCTGACGCGATCCGCCGGATGCCGACGGCGGCGGAATACCACGACTGGCTCGCGCCCCTGTGCGACAGCGTCGATATCTGGAGCACGCGCTATCTGCATGTGCTCGAGGGGGAGGACGCGGTCGTCGACTGGATGAGCGGGACGGCGTTGCGGCCCTATTTCGACGTGTTGGGCGAGGGAGCGTTGAAGGACGCGTTCCTCGACGCCTTCCGCGTCAATATCGCGTCGGCGTTTCCGATGCGCGCCGACGGGACGACGTTGTTCCCGTTCGAGCGGCTGTTCATCGTAGCGCAGCGCGCTCCCTGAGGCTGGGCCGTCGGCGCAGCTCCGACACCGGCTTGTCCAAGGCTTCGAGCGCTTCGATGGCGGCCAGATAGCCGGCATGGACCGCCGGTTCGAACGCCCCCCAGTCGCGGATGTCGACACCGTCAACCTTGGGCGTCACCAGGACGTCGGAGGCGGTGCGGGAGGCGGCCAGATCGCGCCCCGTGGTCACCGTCGCCGCGCGCATCAGCAGGGCGACGATGGGCGGGCCTTTCCGCCATTCGCCGCTGAGCAGCCATCGCAGCCAGGATTTGGGGCGATGCATGTCGGCGGCGTTGATGCTGCGGCCGCGGGTGACGTCCACGCCGATGATAGGGCCAAGCTGGAAGGCGCGCATCACGTCGGCCGGGAAGTTCTTCATCACCGCACCGTCCACCAGCACCTCGCCGTCCTCGACCATGGGCGGCAGGACGCCGGGCAGTGAGATCGAGGCGCGCAGGGCGTCTTTCAGCACGCCGCGCCGGTGCACGTGATAGGCGCCGGAGGTCAGGTTCGAGGACACGCAGAAGAAGGGCAGCCACAGGTCGCTGATCTGGGTGTCGCCAAAGTGCTGCTCCAGCCGGGCGCGCACCTTGTCGCCATGGGTCAGGGCCAGGATCGGGAAGGCGATGTCGTCCAGCGGACTGGAATCCACGAAGGCGGCGCGGATGCGCGTCTCCATTTCCGCATCGTCCCACCCCATGGCGAGGCCCGCCGCCACGATTCCGCCCATGGAGGCGCCGGCCACGAAGTCTATGGGCACGCCGAACTCGCGCAGGGCCCGGATCGCGCCGATGTGGGCGTAGGCCCGGGCGCCGCCGCCGGACAGGACAAGACCGACCGACTGGCCCGTGATCAGGCGGGCGATGCGGGCGATGTCATGCGCGTCGCCGTGCCGGATGTGGAACAGGCGGGCGGCTTCAGTGATGTCCAGCCAGGCCGCCGAACCGCTGGGCCGCGCGCGTTTGGCGGGATGGATAAGGATCAGGTCCACCAGGCGCTGGCGCTGCAGCGGCTCATAGGCCTTGGCGGCCACCGGCGGCGGCGGCTGGTCGCCGTGGCCCACGCGGAACAGGCGGTCCACCTGCCGGCCGACCACGTGCTTCCAGGCGTCTTCGCCGGTCTCGACCGCGTAGAGAACGAAATCGTGATCCCGCTCGACGTTGGAGAACCACTCCATCGGCGCCTGCAGGGACTCAGCGCCGGCGACCGCCACCTCGTAGCCGAGCGCCTCAATGGCCTCGCCGACGGCCTCTACCAGATCGCGAACCGGCGGGCCGGGATTGGTGGCGACGAAGCCGAACACCGAGGGCTCGCCGATCGAGGCTTGGGTAGCCGCCTGGCGCGAGCGCAGGATCATCAGACGCGCCAGTTCGGTCATCACCGCCGGATCGCGGTCGGCGGCCTCGAAGAAGGCGTCGCGGGGCAGGGCGAGCACTTCGCTGTCGCGCAGGGCGACCACGCGGGCGGAGTGCGGGGTTTCGGCGATGAAGGCCATTTCGCCGGCCGGTTCACCAGGACGGATGACGCCCAGGAACTGCGGCTCCTGACCCTCCTCCTGGCGAAAGGCGCCGAGGCGGCCAGCGCGCAGGAAGTAGAGCTCTTCCGCCGGACCGCCGGGATCGTAGAGCGGCGTGCCGCCCGGCAAAGAGAACCAACTGGCGCCGCCGCGCGACTGTTCCTGCGCGAAAAGGCGGCCAAGCGCGGTCTTGGTCAGCGACTCAGGCAAGACGTTCCCCCCGAAGGCCCCGATTATAGCGTGGCCGTCCGGTTGGCGAAGAACGCAGGGTGCGACCTCTTCGACTTCCGGGGTTCCGTTCAACAGGCTATGCGTCGGTTCATGCCAAAGCTCAAAAGCGCCATAGATTCCAAAGGCGAAGCCTTTGCCCGCAACGCAGAGGCCAACCGCCGCCTGGCCGATCAGCTTCACGAACGAGTCGCGGCGGCGGCGCTCGGCGGGCCCGAAGCGTCACGGACGCGGCATGCCTCGCGCGGCAAGCTTTTGCCCCGCGACCGGGTGGAGCGCCTTCTGGATCCCGGCGCCCCGTTCCTGGAGATCGGCCAGTTGGCGGCGTTTGGCCTCTATGGCGATGAGGCCCCGGGCGCGGGCGTTATCGCCGGCGTCGGCCGGGTGTCGGGCCGCGAGGTGATGATCGTCGCCAATGATCCGACGGTGAAAGGCGGCGCCTATTTCCCGCTGACGGTGAAGAAGCACCTGCGCGCCCAGGAGATCGCCCAGCAGAACCGTCTGCCGTGCATCTATCTGGTGGACAGCGGCGGGGCGAACCTGCCGCATCAGGCGGAGGTGTTCCCGGACCGTGACCATTTCGGCCGCATCTTCTTCAACCAGGCGCGGATGAGCGCCGAGGGCATCGCCCAGATCGCCTGTGTCATGGGGTCCTGCACGGCGGGCGGCGCCTATGTGCCGGCCATGTCGGACGAGACGGTGATCGTCCGCAACCAGGGGACCATCTTCCTGGGCGGGCCGCCGCTGGTGAAGGCGGCCACGGGCGAGGTTATCAGCGCCGAGGAGCTGGGCGGGGCGGACACTCACGGCCGCAAGTCCGGCGTCGTGGACCATGTGGCCGAAAACGATGAGCACGCCCTTGAGATCGTGCGCTCCATCGTCGCCAACCTGAACACCACCAAGACCGTGAACATGGATGTTCGCGAGCCCAAGGATCCGGCCTTCGATCCAGAGGAGCTCTACGGCGTCGTCCCGACGGATGTGCGTGCGCCGTATGATGTGCGCGAGGTGATCGCCCGCATCGTCGACGGCTCGGAGTTCGACGAGTTCAAGGCGCTGTACGGCACCACCCTCGTCTGTGGCTTCGCCCGCATCTGGGGCTATCCGGTGGCGATCCTGGCCAACAACGGGGTTCTGTTCAGCGAGAGTGCGCTGAAGGGCGCGCATTTCATCGAGCTGGCCTGCAAGCGGAAGATCCCGCTGGTCTTCCTGCAAAACATCTCCGGCTTCATGGTCGGCGGAAAATACGAGGCCGGCGGCATCGCCAAGGACGGCGCCAAGCTGGTCACCGCCGTGGCATCAGCCAATGTGCCGAAGTTCACCGTCCTGATCGGCGGCAGCTTCGGCGCCGGCAACTACGGCATGTGCGGCCGGGCCTATTCCCCTCGCTTCCTGTTCACCTGGCCCAACAGCCGCATCAGCGTCATGGGCGGCGAGCAGGCGGCCAGCGTTCTGGCGACCATCAAGCGCGACGGCATGGAGGCCAAGGGCGAGGACTGGCCGGCGGCGGACGAGGAGGCCTTCAAGGATCCGATCCGCGCCCGCTACGAGGCCGAGGGCGACCCGTATTTCGCCTCTGCCCGCCTGTGGGACGACGGCATTATTGATCCTCCGCAAACCCGGGACGTTCTGGGTCTGGCCATATCGGCCAGTCTGAACGCCCCCGTGCCCGACACGACGTTCGGCATCTTCCGGATGTAAGAGCTAGGAGCCCGCACAGTGACCAACCCCATCGCCGACCCCCTGGTGGAGAACATCGACACCGACGCCACGACCAATCTGGTGCTGATCGAGGGCACGGTGGACGGCGCGGTGACGGTCACCATCAACCGCGCGGCCAAGAAGAACGCCTTCGATGCGGCGACCATCGCCGCCCTGCGCCAGGCCTTCGAAACCCTGCACGGGGCCGAAGGCGTGCGGGTGGTGTTCCTGCGCGGCGCGGGCGGCATGTTCAGCGCCGGGGCGGATCTGGAATGGATGCGTTCCGCCGCCGACTGGAGCGAGGCGGACAATCGCGAAGACGCCATGGAGCTGGCGTCGATGCTCAAGGCCCTGCACGACGTGCCGGCCCTGACCGTGGCGCTGGTCGAGGGCGCGGCCTTCGGCGGGGGCGCGGGTCTGGTCGCCGCGTGCGACATGGCGATCGCCACGCAGGACGTGAAGTTCTCGTTTTCGGAAGTGAAGCTGGGCCTGACTCCGGCGACCATCAGCCCCTATGTGGTCGCCGCGGTGGGTCCGCGAAACGCCAAGGTGCTGTTCGCCACCGGCCGCGTGTTCGGCGCGGGCGACGCACAGGCCTATGGGCTGGTGAGCGAGGTGGCGCCTGACGCCGGCACCATGGATGCGCTCAAGGCCGCCATCGCCGACGGCATGAAGCCCTGCGCGCCCGGCGCCATCGGGGACAGCAAGCGTCTGGTGGACATGGTGGTCGGCCAACAGATCGATCATGGGCTGATGGAGGAGACCGCGCGCCAGATCGCGCGTCGCCGCGTCAGTGAGGAAGGGCAGGAGGGCGTCCGCGCTTTCCTGGAGAAACGCAAACCGTCGTGGGCTGAGTAAAGCTCGGGCGGAATAACAAGAAGAGCCGAATGATCCAGTCTGTCCTGATCGCCAACCGGGGCGAGATCGCGCGCCGGGTGATCCGCACCGCGCGCCGCCTGGGCGTGCGCACCATCGCCGTCTATTCCGAGGCCGACGCCGACGCGCCGCATGTGCATGAGGCGGATGAAGCCGTACTGATCGGCCCGGCGGCGGCGCGTGAGAGCTATCTGCTGCCGGAGAAAATCCTGGCGGCGGCCAAGGCCACCGGCGCGCAGGCGATCCATCCTGGCTACGGCTTCCTGTCCGAGAACGCGGCCTTCGCCCGGGCGGTGACCGACGCCGGCCTGGTCTGGATCGGTCCGCCGCCGTCGGCGATCACGGCCATGGGCCTGAAGGACGCCGCCAAGGCGCTGATGATCGAAGCCGGCGTGCCGACCACGCCCGGTTATCTGGGCGACGACCAGTCGGAAGAGCGCCTGTCAGACGAAGCGGCCAAGATCGGCTTTCCGGTTCTGATCAAGGCCGTGGCCGGAGGCGGCGGCAAGGGCATGCGCAAGGTCGAGGCGGCGGAGGATTTCATCGCCGCTCTCGGATCGTGCCGTCGCGAGGCCTCGGCCAGCTTCGGCGACGACCGCGTGCTGCTGGAGAAGTACGTCACCCGCCCGCGCCACATCGAGGTGCAGGTGTTTGGCGACAACCACGGAGAGGTCGTTCATCTGTTCGAGCGTGACTGCTCCCTGCAGCGCCGCCACCAGAAGGTGATTGAGGAGGCGCCGGCCCCCGGCATGGACGCGGCGACCCGCGCCGCCGTCTGCGAGGCGGCGGTGAAGGCGGCCAAGGCCGTGAACTATGTGGGCGCCGGCACGGTGGAGTTCATCGCCGACGCTTCAGAAGGCCTGCGCGCCGACCGCATCTGGTTCATGGAGATGAACACCCGCCTTCAGGTGGAGCATCCGGTGACGGAGGCGGTCACGGGCCAGGATCTGGTGGAGTGGCAACTGCGCGTCGCTTCGGGCGAGCCGCTGCCGCTGAAGCAGGAGGCGCTGTCGATCAACGGCTGGGCCATGGAGGCGCGCCTCTATGCCGAGAACCCGGCGACGGGCTTCCTGCCGTCCACCGGGCCGCTGGACCACTTCCGCCTGCCGGACCACATCCGCGTCGACAGCGCGGTGGAGGAGGGCGGCGACGTGACGCCCTTCTACGATCCGATGATCGCCAAGCTGATCGTTCACGGATCGACGCGTGAGGCCGCGGCCGCAGAGCTGGCCGACGCCTGCCGGCACGTCGAGGTCTGGCCGGTGAAGACCAACGCCGCTTTCCTGGCCCGTTGCGCCGATCATCCGGACTTCGTTGCCGGCCGCGTGGACACCGGCTTCATCGAGGCGCGGATCGACGCTCTGATCGCGACTGTCGAGCCTTCCGAGGACGCCAAGGCCGCGGCTGTGGCGGCCCTGCTGTCCCAGGCCGAAGACGATGTGTCTCCCTGGTCGCCGGCCGAGGGGCTGGCGGGCTTCCGCCTGAACCGTCGGGACCGCGCTCCGGTGCGCCTGGTCCATGACGGCAAGGTGGTCGAGGCCGCCGTGCCGGGCGAGGTAGAGGCCGATGTCTTGCTGGGCGAGGATGGCGAGATCGTCCTGTTCGAGGGCGGCGAAGCGCTGGTTTTCTCCGCCCCGCGCGCCCATGCGACCGGTGAAGGCGGCGGCGCGAGCGATGGGGCGGTTCGTTCGCCCATGCCGGGCAAGATCGTCAGCATCTCGGTCAAGGCCGGCGACGCCGTGACCAAGGGGCAGGCCCTGCTGGTGCTTGAAGCCATGAAGATGGAGCACGCCCTGACCGCCCCGTTCGATGGAGTGGTCGCCGAACTGGCTGCGACGACGGGCGCGCAGGTTTCCGAAGGGATCACTCTGGCGAGACTCGAGCCGGCGGCTTAAGTCACGACCATGGCGCTCAATATGATCAAGCTCTGCGTCGGTTGCGACACCGTCGAAGAGCTCCTCGAATGGCATAAGGAAGCCGACCGTCCCTGGATCATGCAGACCCGCATGACCCCCAAGCGGATCGACGAACTGGTGGACGGCGGTTCGCTGTACCGTGTGTTCAAGGGCGTGATCCTGTGCCGTCAGAGAATCATCGCCATTGACACGGTGGGTGATGGGCAGGCCGCGCGCTGTGAGGTCACCCTCGATCGCGACGTGATCCGTGTCGAGCCGCAGCCGCGCCGGGCGTTCCAGGGTTGGCGTTACCTGACCGGAGATGATGCGCCGCGTGATCTGGCCGTGGGCGATCTTGGCGACATGCCGCCGGAGCTGGCGCGCCAGTTGCGCGAACTCGGCGCCTGGTGAGGCGTCCACTGGTTTCCGCCAAGTGGCCGATTGACCTGCGACAATTGTGAACGACTCAGGCGGTTGCGTTGACCGACTCAGCGGCTCGGCTTCACTTATCGTTAACCCGGAACCGATTCGGGGTGCAGGAGGCTAAGTCATGTCGCAGGCGAACGTCATAGTCGTCGGCAACGAAAAGGGCGGTGCGGGCAAGTCCACCATCGCCGTCCACCTCGCCACGGCGCTGCTTCATGGCGGCGCGAAGGTGGGGATCATGGACCTCGATTTGCGTCAGTGCTCCCTGGGTCATTTCTTCGCCAACCGCCGCGCGTGGGTGGCGGCCAAGGGTGTGGAGCTGCCAATGCCCGTCGACGCCACCTATGGCGACGAAGGCGTGGCGCTCGCCCAGGCGTCCGATGAAGAACAGATCGCCCGTTTCGAGGCGACCTTCGCCGAGCTCACCGAGCAGGTGGACTTCATCCTCATCGACACGCCGGGCGGCGACACCGCCGTCTCCCGTCTGGCCCATGGGCGCGCCGACCTGATCGTCACCCCGATGAACGACAGCTTCGTCGACTTCGATATGCTGGGCGTTGTCGATCCCGTGACCCTGGAAGTCACGCGCCCCAGCCTCTACGCCCAGACGGTTTGGGAGGCCCGCAAGCAGCGCGCGGCCTCGGCCGGCAAGGCGCTGGACTGGGTCGTGCTGTCGAACCGCATGGCCACCACCGAAGCCCGCAACCGCAAGCGCGTCAGCGACCGCATGCAGGCTTTGTCCCGCAAGACCGGCTTCCGCATGGGCCCGGGCCTGCGCGACCGCGTGATCTATCGCGAGCTGTTCCCGTTCGGCCTGACCATCGCCGACCTGTCGGCTCAGGTTCGCCCGGTGCCTGTCTCACTGACCCACGTGGCGGCGCGGCAGGAACTGCGGGCGCTGATGCATTTCGTGGGCCTGTCCGGCTTCTCCGGCGAAGTTCTGCTCGCCGCCCAGTAAGGGCGTTTCATGCTCTATCTCGCCATCGGCGCGGGGCTTCTGGCCCTGCTCGTTTCGCTCGGTCGCGCCGGCTCCTGGAGCCGGTTGAAGGGCGAGGGGTGGCGCGTGGGTTTCGGCGCGGGCGCGATCGCTGTCTTTGCCGTCGGCGCCTTCATGGGCATTCGGGGCGCCTGGGGCACGGCTCTGGTTCTGCTGGTTGTGGGTCTTGGCCTGGCGTCGGCCGCCCGTGGGAGCCGCCCCAAGGCGCAGGCCCGTGCGGCTTCGCAGCCGGTCTCCGGTCTTTCAGCCCGCGAAGCACGGGACATTCTGGGTGTCGAAGAAGGCGCCAGTCCCGAACAGATACAGGCGGCCTATGGCCGCCTGATCCGCATGGCGCATCCCGACAAGGGCGGAACCGCCGGCTTGGCCGCGCAGCTGAACGCCGCGCGGGACCGTCTACTGAAAGGCTAGACCTTACGGCTTCACGATCATGCACACCTGACGCTGGGCGGTCAGGGTGGCGCAGGCGCGCTGGGCGCCATCGGCCGAGAAGCCGCTGAAGCGGGCGCGGAACGAGCCGCCGGGGCCGGATTCCACGGAGCCGGTGGCGTTGGCGAACACCTTGGCGAACTTCTTCTCGGTGATCTGAAGCTGCTTGCCGGCCAGGCTCTTTTGCTTGAAGGCGCCGACCTGGACCTTGTAGGCGCCAGCGGACTTGGCCGGCATCTTCTTTTGAACGGTCATCTTCGGCGGCGTGGCCGGGTTCTCGGTCAGGACGATCTTTAGGTTGTCCTGCTCGGCGTCGCCTTGCTCGATGGACGGACGCATGATGGGGCCGGACGGTTCCGGCTCGAACAGGTTCTGAGCGACCGTGATCCGCTCGCCGCGGCTGCGGCGCTTGATGACGTCGAAACCGGTGAGCAGGAGGTCCTCGACGCTGTTGTCGCGCGAGGCGCCCGAGGGGCCGCCCAGGACGACGGCGATCAGGCGGCGGTTGTTCTGCACGGCCGAGGCGGCGAGGTTGTAGCCCGAGGCGTTGGTGAAGCCTGTCTTCAGGCCGTCCACGCCAGGCATCTTGCCCAACAGCTTGTTGTGGTTGCGCATGGCTTGGCCGCGCACCACGGCGTTCTGCTGGCCGAAATAGGCATAGTACTGCGGGTAGTCGCGCATGACGGCGCGCGACAGGATCGCCAGGTCGTGAGCGGTCGAGATCTGGCGGCTGTCCGGCAGGCCTGAAGCGTTCACGAAACGGGTGTTCTCCATGCCCAACTCCTGCGCGCGCAGGGTCATCATGGCGGAGAAGCGGGTTTCGGTGCCGCCCAGACGTTCGGCCATGGCCACGGCCATGTCGTTGGCGGACTTCAGCGCCATGGCGCGGAGAACTTCATCGACGGTGATGCGCGACCCGGCGCGAAGGCCCAGCTTCGTCGGCTGCTGCGCGGCGGCCCGCGGGGAGACCACGATCTCGTCCGTCAGACGCAGCTTGCCTTCGGCCAGCGCCTCGAACGCCATGTACATGGTCATCACCTTGGTGATGGAGGCGGGATACCGGGGACTGTCGCCGCGTTTGGAGTAGAGGATCTCGCCCGAGTTGGCGTCCATCACGATGGCCGCGTAGCGCGGCTCGGAGGTCGGGACCTTGAGGATGGGCGCAGCCGTCGCGGCGGTAGCCGAGACGATCAGGCCGGCGGCGAGGCCGAATGCGGTAAGCAGGCGGCGGGCGTGCTGGGTCATGCGCGGCGTCCGTCGTTGGAATCACTGAGGCGCTGTAGCGCCGGACGAATGTCTAACATGAGCGCCGTAGGGTTTCGCTAAGGTTAAAGGATTGTGAGTGAATTGGCCGCAGCGCTGAATTCATGAGCAATTACAGCGGCGCTTGATTTGTGCGCTGCACAAAAATCAGTTGACTGCTGCACTGCAACATGAGACGTTCTCCGCACATCGGAGCCGTCAGAGCTCCGCCAATTCCACACCGGGAGATTTCCGATGGCCGCCACCACCGAGACCCTGAAGACCACCGTCGAGCAGTTCACCACCGCCGGCAACCAAGCGTTCAAGGACAATATCGAAAAGTCCTTGGCCGCCCTGAACGAAATGAACGTTCACTCCAAGAAGAACCTGGAAGCTGTCGTCGCTTCGGTCACTGCGGCCACCAAGGGCGCCGAAGCTCTGGGCGCCCAGGCCATCGCGTTCTCGAAGAAGTCGGTTGAAGACCAGGTGGCCGCCGCCAAGACCCTGGCCTCGGCCAAGAGCGTCCAGGAAGCCATCGAGCTGCAGACCGCCTTCGCCAAGACCGCGATGGAGACCTACCTTGCCGAAGTCGGCAAGTGGACCGAAACCGTGTCGGCCTCGGTTAAGGAGTCGGTCCAGCCGCTGAACGAGCGCGTCACCGCCGCCGTCGAGCGCGTGCAGGCCGCCCGCTAAACCCGGGCGTCCCCCAACGAGTTGAGGCCCGGCCCGAAAGGTCCGGGCCCTTTTCGTTTTAGGCTCCTGCTTTGCCGCGCGGTCGCGTCGCTGTATTCATGACCGCGACCTTCAGGAGTCCCTTATGAGCCAAGTCGAACAACGCCTCGCCGCCCTGGGCATCACCCTGCCGGAGCCGGGCGCGCCGATCGCCAACTATGTGCCGTTCGTGCGCAGCGGAAACCTCGTCCACATCTCGGGCCAGGTGTCTCGCGACGCCGCCGGCGGCATCACCGGCGTGGTGGGCGAAGCGGTGGATCTGGCGACGGCACAGAAGGCGGCGCGCCTGTGCGGCATCAATCTGCTGGCCCAGATGAAGGCCGCTTGCGGCGGCGATCTGGACCGCGTGGTCCGCGTCGTGAAGCTGGGCGGCTTCGTCCAGGCCGGCCCGAGCTTCTTCGACATCCCGCAGGTGGTGAACGGCTGCTCCGACCTGATGGTCGAGGCGCTGGGCGACGCCGGCCGCCATGCGCGTTCTGCCGTGGGCGTCTATCGCCTGCCGTTGAACTTCGCGGTGGAGGTCGACGCCGTGGTGGAGATCAACTGATGCGCACGCGCGAACGGCCCGCCGTCGAGACCTTCGGCGAGGCTTGGGAGCGCCTGTTCGGACCCGCGGTGGCGCACCGCGGGCTCTGGTCGCCTGATGGCGCGCCGGAGAATTCATTGGCGGCCTTCCAAGCCGCTTGCGCCGGCGGCTATGGCGTCGAGCTGGATGTCCAGCTCTCCGCCGACGGCGAGGCCATGGTGTTTCACGACGATCGCCTGGACCGCATGTGCGGTGTTGACGGGCGTATCGCCGATCACACCGCCGCCGATCTTTCCCGACTGCGTCTGGCGGGAACGGAAGAGACCATCCCGAGCCTGGCGGAAGTGCTGGTCCATATCGGCCACCGCGCCATGGTCTACATCGAGCTGAAGACCCCGTTCGGCGAGGTCGGCCCGCTGGAGAAGCGGGTCTGCGAAATCCTGATCGATCACAACGGCCCGACGGCGGTGATCGGCTTCAATCCATACTCCCACGCGTGGTTCGCTGATCATCATCCGCAGGTTCTGCGCGGGCTCGACAGTTATAACTGGGCCGACAAGGGTGCGGAGAAGTTGGCGCCGGCCCTGCGAAAGTCCTTGGCGGCGCTGGAGCATGTGACCATTGCGCGACCGGATTTCCTGGCCCTGGGTCTCGATATGCTGCCCTCGGCCAAGGCCGATGAACTGCGGGCCGGCGGCATGCCGGTGATCGCCTGGACCGTGCGGTCGCCCGACCAATGGGATCGGGTGAAGGACCATTGCGACAACCAGATCTTCGAGGGTTTTCGCGCGTGAGTTCCCTGCGGCCCGCGGTCCGCGTTCATCGCCGTATCAGTGAAATCGGCAGGGAAGCCTGGGAGGCCTGCGCCGCCCCGCATGGCGATCCGTTCGTCTCGTACGACTTCCTAAACGCCCTGGAGGAGAGCGCCTGTGCTGTGGAGCGTACGGGCTGGGCGCCGCAGCATCTAAGCGTCGAGGACGAGGACGGCGAAATCGCGGCGGTGATGCCGCTCTATCTGAAGTCTCACAGCCAGGGTGAGTATGTCTTCGATCACGCTTGGGCGGAGGCTTATGAACGGGCGGGAGGCCGGTACTATCCCAAGCTCCAGTGCTCGGCGCCGTTTTCGCCTGTGACCGGGCCTCGGCTGATCGTCAGGCCCGGGGCTGAGGCCGACGCGGCGCGGTCGATGCTGCTGGGCGGGGCGCTGCAGCTTTGTCAGCGCATGGAGGCCTCGTCCCTGCACGTGACCTTTCCCACCGAGGATGAGTGGTCGTGGATGGGCGGGCAGGGGATGCTGCTGCGGCAGGACCAGCAGTATCACTGGCACAACAACGGCTATGCGGCCTTCGACGATTTCCTCGCGGCTCTGTCGTCCAATCGGCGCAAGACGATCCGGCGCGAGCGGCGCGACGCCCGGGACGGTCTGGAGATCGTCGCCCTGACTGGCGCCGATCTGAACGAGGACCATTGGGACGCCTTCTACGGCTTCTACATGGATACCGGCGGGCGAAAGTGGGGGCGGCCCTATCTGAACCGCACCTTCTTTTCGCTGCTGGGTGAGCGGATGGCCGATCGCGTGCTGCTGATCATGGCGCGGCGCGAGGACCAATGGATCGCCGGGGCGCTGAACCTGGTCGGCGACGATTGCCTCTATGGCCGTCATTGGGGCTGCGTCGAGGATGTGCCCTTCCTGCACTTCGAGCTTTGCTATTATCAGGCGATCGAACACGCGATCCGCCTGGGCCTGCCGCGTGTCGAGGCCGGAGCGCAAGGACAGCACAAGATCGCCCGCGGCTACCTGCCCAGCGCCGTCTACTCCGCCCACTGGATCGCCGATCCGGCTCTGCGTGATCCGGTCGCCCGCTATCTGGAGCGTGAGCGCGAGGCCGTGCAGGATGACATGGACATGCTGACGGCCGAGTTCTCGCCTTTCAAACATTCGGAGACGACGTGATGAGCCTGAACGGGACCTATGACGAGGGGAACATCTTCGCGAAGATCGTGCGCGGCGAGATGCCCGCCGTGAAGATCTTCGAGGATGATCAGGTTCTGGCCTTCATGGACGTGTTCCCGCAGTCCAAGGGGCATGCGCTGGTGATCTCCAAGACCTCCAAGGCGCGCAACCTGCTGGAGGCTGAGCCAGAAACCGTGGCGGCCCTGGCGGCGGCGACGCAGAAGCTGGCCAAGGCGACGACATCGGCCCTCAAGCCGGATGGTGTGGTGGTGACCCAGTTCAACGGGGCGCCTGCCGGGCAGACCGTCTTCCATCTGCACTTCCACGTCATTCCCCGCTACGAGGGCGAGACGCTCGGCAGGCACGGCGAGGGCATGGCCGACCTTGAGGAGCTCAAGGCTTTGGCGGCCCTGATCTCGGCGGCGCTTTAGCCGAAAAGCCGGTCGATGGCCGGACGCATGATCGCCGCCTCGACCGCCGCCCAAAGCGCGGCGACTTCCTGAGCGGCTGGATCGGTTGGGCTCCACTCGAGGGTGGAGCGCCCATGGGCGATGGCCTGCTGGAACATCACCCGGGAGCGCACGCCGGTCGGGGCGATCGACAGGCCCGTAAAGCGCAGGGCTTCGACCGCCTTGAGCACCGCCGGAGCTTCGAACCCGTTTCGCCGAGCCGGAGCCTGGTTCAGGACAATCATCGAAGGTTTGCCGAGGCGCCGGACCATTTCCGCTGAACGTGCGATCGAAGCGATATCGAGGAAGCTCGGTCGACAGACCAGAAGACAGAAGTCCACGCAGTTGGCGATCTGCACCACCTCCGCCTCTGGGGCGGCGGGCGTGTCCACCAACAGATAGTCCATGTCCGCACGCTCGGCGGCCGAGCGGATCTGGAACATCTTGCCGGCGCTGGTCTCGGCCAGTTCGGGGCCCGGCCCTGTGCGGGCGCGCAGGCTGTCCGAGGCGGATCTCTGCGGATCGGCATCGGCCAGGGTGACGGCGCGGCCGGCCAGATGGGCTGCGATGGCCAGATTGACGGCGAGGGTGGTTTTCCCGGCGCCGCCCTTACGCGAAAGCACTGCGATCGTCTTCACGGGTCGCCTCCCTGGGGCGGAACGATGAGCACCTCATTTCAAGTAGGAAGTGGCGACAAACTCCGTGGCCACTGTAAAACGTCGGGGACGCTGCTCTTGGCGAACGCGACAGTCTAGTTGGAACAATGCGACAGGGGCGCGACGCATTGACACGGCTGAGCTTGATTAGACTTGCCAAAACTCAAGCTGGCCAAGGAAAACAACCGAGCGGCGAACGGCGATAGGCGGCGGCCTCCGTTAGCCGGCGGCGCTGATGGCTTCGGGGATTCATGTAATCTAAATCGCACATCGGCTTACTTTCTCGCCGATCGCCATGACCCAGAGCCAAAAACAGCTCCGTCTCTCAAAAGATGCTCCGCTTCCGAGCCAGGAGCTGGCGACATTCTATTCGCCGGTCGTCCGCACCTATCTGCTCGCCGTGGCCGGCTACTACGCGATCATCACCGCCGTTCATGCGGCGGTCGAGGAAAGCCGGCTGGTCTGGATTTTGGTCACCTTGTCGGCAATCGCCGTGGCCGCCTGCATGGCGGCTTGGAAGTGGGTTTGCCGACCCAACACGCGACTGTGGCGCCTTGAGGTCGGCGCGCTGGTCGGCAACGCTGCGCTGTTCGGCAATGTGCTGGTCTATATCCAGACTCACCCGGCGGAGACCCACAAGCTCGTCTACTTCGTATTGATGGCCATGGCCTTCGCCACCGCCGGTCCCAGCCGGCGAGTTGTGTATGCGAGCGTCGCGTTGTCCCTGGGCAGCATGATCGCGCTGGCGGCGTCGGTGGGTCCCGGCATTCGCGACCAGTATCAGTTTATTGGTCTGGCTGGCGCCTTCGCGGCTATCGGCATGGCCGCCCTGATGCGCGGCGCCATCACCCGAGAGGTGAGGGCGCGTCTGGCCACTGAGGCGCTGAACCGTCAGATCGAACAGGAACTGGCCCGTACCGAGGCCTGGCGCCGCCGCGCTCATGAGCTTGCGCTTCGCGAACAGGCCGCCAACCGGGCCAAGACCGAGTTTCTGGCGACGATCACCCACGAACTGCGGACGCCGCTGAATGGGGTGCTGGGCATGGCGCAGGCCATGGCGCACGGTCCGCTGGACGCCACGCAGCGCACCCGGCTGGAGACGATCAGGGGCTCCGGCCACGCTCTGCTGGGGCTGATCAATACCGTGCTCGACATCTCCAAGATCGAAGCCGGGCGGCTGGAGCTGTCGGAGACGGTCTTTGACCTGCGTGCTTTCGGCAAGGAGCTGGGCGATCTTTACAAGGCTCTCGCCAAGGAGAAGGGGCTGAAGTTCTCCCTGAGCCTGAATGACGGCGGCCATCGCTGGCGTCTGGGTGATGAAGCGCGCCTGCGGCAGGTGCTGAGCAACCTGTTATCCAACGCCCTGAAGTTCACCGAGAAGGGCTCCGTCACCGCCAGCATCACCTGCGACGGCGACCAACTGTCTTGCCGAGTGACGGACACGGGCGTGGGAATCGCCGTCGACCAGTCGCCGCGCCTGTTCGAGAAGTTCGTGCAGGCCGACGCTTCGACGACGCGGCGGTTCGGGGGCACCGGTCTTGGCCTGGCGATCTGTAAGGAGATCGTCAGCCTGATGGGTGGCGAGATTCGGTTTGAAAGCACTCCGGGCAAGGGCTCATGCTTCAGCTTCGAAGCACCCTTGCCGAGGGCGGATGCAGAGGACGTCGCCAAGAGCGGCGGTGAGCAGGCGGGGCTCAGCGATGCGCCCTTGGAGGACTTGCGGGTGCTGGTGGCGGACGACAACGCCACCAACCGCCTGGTGATCCAGACTCTGCTGCGCCAGTTCGGTGTCGAATGTGCGTTGGCCGAGGGCGGTGAGGACGCCTTGTCCGCTTGGGAGAACGAGCAGTGGGACATGATCCTGATGGACATCCACATGCCGCGCATGGACGGCCTGACCGCCACACGCCGCATTCGCGCCGCTGAAAAGGCGCAGGGGCGTCAGCGCACGCCGATCGTGGCGATCACCGCCAGCGTGCTGAGCCATGAGACCCAGGCTTATCTCGCAGCGGGAATGGATGATTACATCGCCAAGCCCATCGACCTGAATCAACTGCTCGCGGCCATCGAACGCGTGCTGAGCGGGCAGGGCGCAGGCCAAGCCGCGGCGATGGGCTGAGCCGTCAGTCCGCGGCGTAATTGCCTATACTGATGATGTTGCCGTCACGGTCCTTGAACCAGGCGATGCGCATCTCGCCTGAGACGTGGACGTCTCCCTCAAGTCTGGTGTCCGGCAGCTCGGCGTAATGCTCAAAGGCCACGCCCTTAGCTTGCAGCGCCTTTACGACAGCGTCGAAGTCCTGCCGAAGCGTTCATAGCGAGCCAGCTGGACGATGTAGTCCAGGTGATCCGGTTCGATCAAACCTCGCAACGCCTCCGGGGCGGGCAAGGTCCAAGTCAACGAAGGAGTGAGGCTCTCACTGGCCGTCCGGCGATACGAGAAATCAATCATGACGCTAATCTGATATTCTCGCGCACTTCCACGTGGCCGCGGTTGAGGCGAGCCCTCACCCGAAAGAAAACGGGAGGCGCCTTGCGACGCCTCCCGTTGCTTTAGTTCGCCGATCGGCCGCGGCTTAGGCCAGGGCGTCGTCGGGCTTCTTGCGGCGACGGCGGGGAGGCGGCGGGGCCTCGTCCGTCGCTTCCTCGGCGGTTTCGGGACCCACGGCGTCGTCGATCTCGAACGCGATCTTGGCGTCCTTGAGGATGACCTTGACGTGGCCGCCCTTGGCGAGGCGTCCGAACAGGATGTCGTCGGCCAGGGGCTTCTTGATGTGCTCCTGGATGACGCGGGCCAGGGGACGGGCGCCGTACAGTTCGTCGAAGCCGTTCTTGGCCAGCCAGTCGGCCGCATCGTCGGACAGTTCGATGGTCACGTTGCGGTCGGCCAGTTGGGCCTCCAGCTGCATGACGAACTTCTGCACGACCTGGCGAATGACCTCCTGATCCAGCGGCTTAAACGTCACGATGGCGTCCAGGCGGTTGCGGAACTCCGGCGTGAAGATGCGCTTCAGGGCCGCTTCCTCCTCGCCGTCCACCTTGCCGCGGCCGAAGCCGATCGACTGGCGCTGGGCGTCGGAGGCGCCGGCATTAGTGGTCATGATCAGGACCACGTTCCGGAAATCGACCTTCTTGCCGTTGCTGTCGGTCAGGGCGCCGTTGTCCATCACCTGCAGCAGGATGTTGTAGACGTCCTGATGCGCCTTCTCGATCTCGTCGAGGAGGACGATGGCGTGCGGGTGCTGATCGACCGCGTCGGTGAGCTGGCCGCCCTGGTCGAAGCCCACATAGCCTGGAGGCGCGCCGATGAGGCGGCTGACCGTGTGACGCTCCATGTACTCGGACATGTCGAAGCGGAGCATCTCGATGCCCAGGGTGGAGGCCAGCTGCTTGGCGGCTTCCGTCTTGCCGACGCCGGTGGGGCCGGTGAACAGGTAGCAGCCGATGGGCTTGTTCGGATCGCGCAAACCGGCGCGGGCCAGCTTCATGGCGCTGGACAGCTGATTGAGCGCTTCGTCCTGGCCGAAGACCGCGCGCTTCAGATCGCTGTCGAGCTGACGCAGGGCCTCGGTGTCGGACTTGGACACCGACTTGGGCGGGATGCGGGCGATCTTGGCGACGACGCCTTCGATCTCCTTGACGCCCAAGGTCTTCTTGCGGCGGCCCTCCGGCAGCAGCATCTGCGATGCGCCGGCCTCGTCGATCACGTCGATCGCCTTGTCCGGCAGCTTGCGGTCGGTGATGTAGCGGGCCGACAGCTCAACGGCGACCTTCAGGGCGTCGTTGGTGTACTTCAGCTTGTGGAAGTCCTCGTAGTAGGTCTTCAGGCCCTTGAGGATCTTGATCGTGTCCTCGACCGTCGGCTCGTTCACGTCGATCTTCTGGAAGCGACGCACCAGGGCGCGGTCCTTCTCGAAGTGCTGACGAAACTCCTTGTAGGTCGTCGAGCCCATGCAGCGCAGGGTGCCCGAGGCCAGGGCCGGCTTCAGCAGGTTGGAGGCGTCCATGGCCCCGCCGCTGGTGGCGCCGGCGCCGATGACGGTGTGGATCTCGTCGATGAAGAGCACCGCGTTGGGGTGGTTCTCCAGCTCCTTGACCACCTGCTTCACGCGCTCTTCGAAATCACCGCGATAGCGGGTGCCGGCCAGCAGCGCGCCCATGTCGAGCGAGAAGATGGTGGCCTCCGCCAGCACCTCCGGCACCTGGCCGGTGATGATCTTGCGGGCCAGGCCCTCGGCGATGGCGGTCTTGCCGACGCCGGGGTCGCCCACGAGCAGCGGGTTGTTCTTGGTGCGGCGGCACAGGATCTGGATCGCGCGCTCGACCTCGGCCGCGCGGCCGATGAGCGGGTCGACCTTGCCCTGCTTGGCCTTTTCGTTGAGGTCCACGCAGTAGGCTTCGAGGGCTTCGCCGCCGGTTTTCACGGCGGGCTTGTCCTCGTCGTTCTCCACCGTGGCGCCCTTGGCGGCCTTGGCTTCGGAAGCGCCGGCCTTCTTGGCGATGCCGTGGGCGATGAAGTTCACCGCGTCGTACCGCGTCATGTCCTGCTCCTGCAGGAAGTAGGCGGCGTGGCTTTCGCGTTCGGAGAAGATGGCCACGAGCACGTTGGCGCCCGACACCTCGTCGCGGCCCGAAGACTGGACGTGGATGACGGCGCGCTGGATCACGCGCTGGAAGCCGGCCGTGGGCTTGGCGTCTTCACCATCCTCGACGATGAGCGACTTCAGCTCCACGTCGAGATAGTTGGTGAGGCTTTTCTTGAGGGCGGCGAGATCGACGTCGCAGGCGCGCATCACCCCGGCGGCGTCCTCGTCGTCAGTCAGCGAGAGCAGCAGGTGCTCAAGCGTCGCGTACTCATGTTTGCGCTGGTTGGCGTAAGCCACCGCGCGATGCAGGGATTCCTCGAGCGGACGAGAAAAAGACGGCATCCGGTCTCCTAGTCCTTTTCCATGGTGCACTGCAGCGGATGCTGGTGCCGGCGAGCTGTATCCGTGACCTGGGCGACCTTGGTTTCTGCGACTTCATAAGTGAACACGCCGCACACCCCGACGCCGTTCTGATGAACGTGGAGCATGATGCGAGTCGCTTCCTCGCGGTTCTTGTTGAAGAAGCGCTCGAGGACGTACACGACGAACTCCATCGGCGTGTAGTCGTCGTTCAGGATGAGCACGCGATACAGCGAAGGCTTCTGCGTCTTCGGTTTCGTCTGGGTGACGATGGCCGAACCCGCCCCGTTGTTCTGTCCTGCGCCTGCTCTCTCCGGCATCAATCAAGGTCTCCCGACAGGACGAAGCAGTCCGTCGTTCTGGGGATTAGATATGAAAAGCGCGCCGCTTTGGAAGGGTCCTCTTCACCACATCTTTCCCGCAGGGGCGAAAAGCCTGTGGGAAGTGATCACTTTTTGCGGCGCAGCGCGCGTCCGGTGACCAAGGCGTCGGCGCCGAACTTGGCCCGCAAGGAATCCATGGCGCGCTCGCCTGACAGGGCCCGGCGCTCGTCCGTGGCGAAAAAGTCGGACGCGGCCTGTTCGGCCTCGACGAATTCGGTGAGACCGGCGCCAATGAGGCGATAGGCCACACCGCCGGGCTCGGCCTTCAGCAGTTCGCGGACGACGTTGAACAGGGTCTTGGCCGTCTGGGTGGGGACGGCGAGGGTGCGGCGGCGGGTGTGGATCTTGAAGTCCGGGGTGCGCAGCTTCAGCGCCGCCACGCGGCCGGCGACGCCTTCGGCCCGAGCCTGGCGGGCGACCTTTTCACAGAGCGGCCAGAGCATGTCCTCCAGATCGCACAGGCGATGCAGGTCGTCGTTGAAGGTGGTCTCGGCGCTGATGGTCTTGCGGGTCTGGTCGGGATCGACGGCCCTGGCGTCGCGCCCCTGGGCCAGTTGCGACAGGCGCAGGCCGTGGGCGCCGAAGCGTTTGACCATATCCTTGGGATCGGCGGCGGCGATGTCGCCGACGGTGCGGAAGCCCTGCGCCTCCAGCGACTTCACCGAGGCCGGCCCGACGCCGGGCAGGATGCTGATCGGCCTTGAGGCGAGGAAGGTCTTGGCCTCGGCCGCGCCGATCACCGAGAAGCCGCGCGGCTTGTCGAGGTCCGAGGCGATCTTGGCCAAGAACTTGTTGGGGGCGAGGCCGATGGAGACGGTCAGGCCGACCTCGCGTTCGATCTCGGCCTGCAGGCGGGCCAGGATCACCGCCGGCGGCGCGCCGTGCAGGCGTTCGGTGCCGGACAGGTCGATCCAGGCCTCGTCCAGGGACAGGCGCTGGACCAGGGGCGTCAGCTGCTCCACCCGGCCGAAGATGGCGCGGGAGGCGTCCTTGTACTTGGCGAAGTTCGGCTTGATGACCACGGCGTTGGGGCACAGAGCCAGGGCCTTGAACATGGGCATGGCCGAGCGCGCGCCGCTCACCCGGGCGATGTAGCAGGCGGTCGTGACCACGCCGCGTTTGCCGCCGCCGATGATGACAGGGACGTCGCGCAGCTCCGGATTGTCGCGTTTTTCGACGGAGGCATAGAAGGCGTCGCAGTCCATGTGGGCCATGGACAGGGTCGCAAGCTCTTCATGGGCGACGACGCGGAAGCCGTTGCAGGACGGGCAGCGGCGAGGGGAGGCGTCTGCGGTCCAGCCGCAGTCGCGGCAAAGCGCGGTCAGGCGGGCCAAAGCGCCTTCTCCAGAGCCGGATGAAGCTCCGACCATTCGTGGAAGCAGGCGTGGCGGTCCGGGGCGGTGGGCGCCAGGTGGCGCAGCTCCGGGTGGGCGACGATCTGGAAACGGCTGATGGCGGGGGCGACCTCGGCCACCGAGTCCAGATTGGGCAGCAGGTCGTCGATGAAGGCGACGGGGCCTGTGGTGCGGGCGGCCAGTGTGGCGGCGGGCTGGCCCTTGGGCCCGGAGCCAATGACCATGGGATAGTCGAAGCCGTGCTTCTTCAGCCAGGCCGCGCGCGGGTGGCGGCCGCACTCCGGGGCATTGGTCAGGATGACGACGGCGGCGCGGGTGGAGAGGGTGGCCAGGGCGTCGGCGGCGCCGTCCACGGGGGGCAGGAAGTCGGCCCCTTCGCTGAAGAAGTCGTTGTAGAGCTGGTAGCCGATCGCCATGTCGAGATGCTCGGCCTCGCCCGGGCGGAAGATGTTCTGGAACAGGGCGTAGCGGTCGGTCCGCAGCTCGAATCCGTGCCGACCCAGGAAGGCGGAGAAGCCGCCGACGAAGTGGGCGATGACCTCGTCCACGTCCACGATCAGCAGCGGCGCATGGGGATCGACCCTGGCGGACTCTAGGTCTGAAACCCGCTGATCCACCGTTGCTCTCCCATTGTGGGACGCAAAATGTCCCGTTCTGATCGTAATTAGCGCGGGCTTAAGGATATCCGTGGCACCTAGGCAAGCCGTAGATGGCGCGGGCCGTTTCCCGCGCCGGTCGCCGCGTTCGGAGTCAGGATGACGAAGAAGGTCCTCATCGTCGAGGATAACGAGCTGAACATGAAACTCTTTCATGATCTGCTCGAGGCCCAGGGATACGACACCTTGGAGACCCGCGAGGGCCTGCAGGCGTTGGCCATGGCGCGTGAGCACCGCCCGGACCTGATCCTCATGGACATCCAGCTGCCGGAGATTTCCGGGCTGGAGGTCACCAAGTGGCTGAAGGAAGACGACGACCTGTCGCACATCCCCGTGGTCGCCGTGACGGCGTTCGCCATGAAGGGCGACGAAGAGCGCATCCGCGAGGGCGGCTGCGAGGCCTATATCTCCAAGCCCATTTCGGTATCACACTTCCTCGAGACGATTCGGCGCTTTCTGGGCTAAACACGCGCCGCATCCGAGCTGAGGGGGAACTGTGAGCGCGCGCATTCTGGTCGTCGATGACATCGAGGCCAATGTCCGTCTGCTCGAAGCCAAGCTGACGGCGGAGTATTACGACGTCAGCCACGCCTATGACGGCGTGACGGCCCTCGCCATGGCCGCGGAACAGCGGCCGGACATCATCCTTCTGGACGTCATGATGCCGGGCATGGACGGGTTCGCCGTCTGCCGCCGGCTGAAGGACGATCCCGCCACCCGCCATATCCCTGTGGTGCTGGTCACGGCCCTCGACGGGCGCGCCGACCGCATCGCCGGGCTTGAGGCCGGGGCCGACGACTTCCTGACCAAGCCGATCGACGACGCCCTGCTGATGGCGCGCGTGCGCAGCCTGACGCGGCTGAAGCTGGTGATCGACGAGCTTCGCCAGCGGGAGGCCTCGGGCCGCCGCATCGGGGTGATCGCCGGCGCCGCCGCGCGCCTGGGCGGCACCGGCGGGCGTGTGCTGATCGTCGATGACAACGAACGCCAGGCTCAACGCCTGATCGACGACCTGACCATCGACCATCGCCCGGTCTGGGAGCGCGACGTGGACAAGGCCCAGGTGGCCAGCCGCGGCCCGGTGGACCTGGTCATCGTCAACGCCACGGCCAAGTCCTTCGACGGCCTGCGTTTCGCCGCCGGCCTGCGTTCGGACGAAGCGACGCGCCATATCCCGGTGATCACCGTGGTGGACCCGGATGACCGCGGCCGTCTGGTCAAGGCGCTGGAGATCGGGGTCAACGACATCCTGACCAAGCCGATTGACCCGCAGGAACTGGCCGCCCGGGCGCGGACCCAGATCAAGCGCAAGCGCTATACCGACTTCCTGCGCGACAACCTGGACCATTCGCTGGAGCTGGCGGTCACCGACCAGCTGACCGGCCTGCACAACCGCCGCTACATGGTGGGGCAGCTGGGGGCGCTGGTGACGCGTGCCGTGCGCGGCGGCGAGCCGGTGGCGGCGATGATGATCGACATCGATCACTTCAAGCAGATCAACGACACCTTCGGCCACGACGTGGGCGACGAGGTGCTGCGCGAGTTCGCCGTGCGCCTGGCGTCCAACGTCCGCGCCATCGACCTGCCCTGCCGCTATGGCGGCGAGGAGTTCACGGTGATCATGCCCGACACCCGGATCGAGGACGCCGAACGGATCGCCGAGCGCATCCGCACTCACGTGGCGGGCTCTCCGTTCCGCGTGGCGGGCGGGACAGAGCTTCTGACGGCGACCATCTCGGTCGGTGTGGCGGCGACCCTGGATGAGACCGACACGCCCGAGGCCCTGCTGAAGCGGGCCGACAGTGCGGTTTATGAAGCCAAGGCGAGCGGCCGCAACCGGGTGATCTCGCGCCGCGCCTAAGGCTTGCGCGGGGTGGTCAGCTTGATCTCGAAGAGCTTGGGCCAAAGCTTGCCGGTGACGAACAGCCGGTCGGTCGCCGCGTCATAGGCGATGCCGTTGAGCACATCGGCGCTGCCGCGATCTTCCGCGGGCAACAGGCCCGAAAGATTGATCCAGCCCACGACCTTGCCGCTTTTCGGATCAATGCGGGCGATCAGGTCGGTTTGCCAGATGTTGGCGTAGATCTCGCCCTTCACCCATTCCAGTTCGTTCAATTGGTCCACGGGACGGCCGGCGGCGTCTGTCACGTGGATGCGGCTGGTCTCTTTCAATGTCGCCGGATCCAGAACGCGGATGTCGGCGGTGCCGTCGCTCATGAACAGGCGGGTCGCATCGCGGGTCAGGCCCCAGCCTTCGCCCCGATAGGCGAACTGGCCCCGGGGCTTGAAGTCGTCGAGGCCGTAGATGAAGCCGACCTCGTGCCGCCAGGTGAGCTGCACCAGGCGGTCGCCGGCGTCGATGATGCCTTCGCCGAAGTAGCGCTCGTCCAGGGGCTGGAGCTTCAGGACCTTGCCCGTGGCCGGATCGACCCGGCGGATCGAGGATTGCCCGTGCTGGCCGGTGCTTTCGAAGAACACGCCATCCTTGAAGAACAGGCCCTGGGTGAAGGCCTGCGGGTCGTGGGGGAGGGTCTGGACCACCTGATAGCCGTATTCCGGCGTGGCGGCCTCGACCTTGGCCGGGGGCGCGGCGCAGGCGGTGAGCAGGCAGAGGGCGGCGGCGAGGCCGATCAGGCGGGTCATGCCGATATCCTAGCGGCTATGCCGGAAACGAAAAACGCCCGGTCGCGGGACCGGGCGTTCTTTGAATAGCAGCGCTGAGGCCGATCTTACTTGATCTTGCCTTCGCGGAATTCGACGTGCTTGCGGATGACCGGGTCGTACTTCTTCAGCACGAGCTTTTCGGTCTTGGTGCGGGCGTTCTTCTTCGCGACGTAGAAGAACCCGGTATCCGCCGTCGAGTTGAGGCGGATCTTGATGGAAGCCGGTTTAGCCATGGTCGAATCCTGCGCAGGAGCGCGAACTCCGCGCGCCCAAAAACTTGAGAGCGCGGAAAATACTCAAGGAGCGCTGGAAGTCAACGCCTTAGTCGAACTAGGCTGTAACCATGATCATAAGCACAGTACTGGCCGCCGCTGCGGCTCTTTCCACCCCGAGCGCCGCTTCGACGCAAGACGCGTTCTTCCGGAACCTGACCGCCCTGTGCGGCAAGCGATTCGCCGGCAAGCTGGTAAGCAGCGACGCTGCGGACGCCGCCATGCGGTCTCAGTCCATGTTGATGCATGTGCGCGACTGCTCGGCGACGCAGATCCGCATTCCGTTTCAGGTGGGGGCCGACAGGTCGCGCACCTGGGTGATCACACGGACGGAAGCCGGCCTGCGCCTGAAGCATGATCATCGTCATGAGGACGGGACGGAGGACGCCCTGAGCCAATACGGCGGCGACACGGCCGATGCAGGATCGGCGATGCGGCAGGCCTTCCCGGCGGACGCCTTCTCCAAGACCCTCTTCACGACCAAGGGCAATCCGGCCTCGGTGACCAACGTCTGGGCCGTGGAAGTGCTCCCGGGCGAGGCTTTCACCTATTCGCTGGCGCGGCAGAACCGGGATTTCCGGGTCCGGTTCGATCTGAGCAAGCCGTTGGCTGAGTAGGGCCTGACGGCGCGCATATACATATGTGCGCCTGTCTGCTTTCAAAGATAGACCAGCTTCCGGCGGCCGTTGAGAAAGCGCATGTAGGGGATCGGGCGGCCGGGCTGTTTCAGGCGCTCGGCCACCTCCTGCACCACGAAGCGGGTGATGGCGGGCAGCTCCTCCAGCGTCAGGGCTTCATCCAAGGACAGCCAGCCGATCTCGTCCAGCTCTCCGTCCCCCGGGCGGCGCTCCAGGCTGATCAGGCGGTCCGCCTCGGCCATGAAGAAGCGCGCGTCGAAGCGGCGAGGGCGATAGGGCGGCGTGATGGCGCGGGCCACATAGGTCAGGGCCGAAAGGTCCGGCGCGGCGCCGGCGGCCAGGAAATCCCGCCATGGACCCGCGCCGGGACGCGGCGGAATGGGTTTGGCCAGCAGCAGGCCGGCCTCCTCGAACGTCTCGCGGATCGCGGCCATGCCCAGAGCGCGGGGCAGGGTGATGCTCTTGTGCCGAGGAGCGTCCGACAGCTGGCCCAGGACCTCGGCGGGCAGGTCCGTGGCCGAAGGGGCGGTGAAGTCGGTGCGGTCGACGCGGCCGCCCGGGAACACCCATTTGCCGGGCATGAAGGCGTGGCCGCCGTTTCGGCGTCCCATGAGCACGCGCGGGGACGGACCGTCCCGGCGGACCACGATCAGCGTGGCGGCATGGCGTGTGGCGACCGCCGCCGCGCCCGCCTTTCGCAAGGCGCCGTGGGTGAGGGGGTCGTACTCAGCGTCCAAAGTCGGTTCAGCCATGCAAGGCAGGTTAGGCTCTTTCGCTGACGCGAAAAGAGGCGCCGTAGCGTCAATCGCGTGATCTGCTTGACCGCGCTTCTGTCGCCGGAGAGGTTGCAACCCGGATTTTGCGGGGGTTTGAGCCATGCGCGTTGTGAGTTTGGGTCTGGCGGCTGCGGCCGCGCTGGTTTCGGGTCAGGTCGCGCAGGCGGCCACCACCGAAGCGATCGCGGCGGCGGCGGCGAAGATCCAGCCGAAGGTCGTCACCTGGCGACGTGATTTCCACCAGCATCCCGAACTGGGCGAGCAGGAGACCCGCACGGCGGGGATCGTCGCCAAGCACCTGAAGGACCTGGGCTTCGAGGTCCGCACCGGCGTGGCCAAGACCGGCGTCGTCGGCGTGCTGAAGGGCGGCAAGCCGGGCGGCGTGGTGGCCTTGCGCGCCGACATGGACGGCCTGCCGGTGGAGGAGAAAACCGGCCTGCCGTTCGCGTCCAAGGCCAAGGGCGTGTGGGAGGGCAAGGAAGTCCCCGTCATGCACGCCTGCGGCCATGACACACACATCGCCATGCTGATGGGCGCGGCCGAGGTGCTGGCCGGCATGAAGGACCAGATCCGGGGCACGGTCGTGCTGATCTTCCAGCCCGCCGAAGAGGGCATGCAGGCCGGCGCGGGCATCGGCGGCGCGCAGGTGATGGTCAAGGAGGGCGTGCTCAACAGCCCGAAGGTCGATGCGATCTTCGGCATTCATATCGGCCCGGGCGAGCCGGGCGTGCTGAACTGGCGTTCCGGCGGGTTCTACGCCAGCGCCGACCGCATCACGATCAAGCTGAAGGGCCGTCAAACCCATGGCGCCCGGCCGTGGAGCGGCGTGGACCTGTCTTCGGCGGCGTCGGAGATCGTCACCGCCCTGAACGGCGTGGCGGCGCGTCAACTGGATGTGACGGCCTCGCCGACCATCATCACCATCGCCACCATGCATGGCGGGGTGCGCAACAACATCATCCCCGAGGACTTTGTGATGGAAGGGACGCTGCGCACCTTCTCCGATGCGCGCAATGCGGACGCCAAGGCGCGCATCGAAAAGACCGTGAAGGGCATCGCCGACACCTGGGGCGCCACCGCGGAGGTCGGCTTCGACGGCTTCTATCCGGTGACCTACAACGACCCGGCCCTGACCAAGTGGGCGCAGCCGAGCCTGGCGCGTGCGGCAGGCGGCAAGATCGAGCCGAACGGCGACCTGGTGACGGGGGCCGAGGACTTCTCGTTCTTCGCCCAGAAAGTGCCCGGCCTGTACCTGCAACTCGGCGGCCGCAAGGCGCAGTACAAGGCCGGTGAGAGCCCGGTAAACCACTCGCCCTTCTTCGACATCGACGAGAAGGTGCTGGAGACCGGGGTGAAGGCCCACGTGACCCTGGCCATGGACTATCTGGACTCCAAGGCCGCGAAATAGGGACGAGGCGGCGCGCGCCTAACGCTTGCGCGCGCCCTTCTTCTTCGGAGCGCCCTTGTCCTTGCGGGCGCCCTTGCCGGCCTTCTTGGACAGACGGACGCCGGGCGGCGGGCCGCCCCGCTTGCGTATGCCCAGGCGGGGCTGTGGCAGGGACTTGTCGGCGGCCATGGGCTCGCTGAGCATTTCGAAGACCAGGCCGCCGGTGACGGGCGTGGCCTCGATCAGGCGAACCTCCACCGTCATGCCCAGCGGCCAGCGGCGGCCGGTGCGCTCACCC
Source organism: Caulobacter segnis (assembly GCF_029543125.1). Lineage (GTDB taxonomy): Bacteria > Pseudomonadota > Alphaproteobacteria > Caulobacterales > Caulobacteraceae > Caulobacter > Caulobacter segnis_D. Next base: position 585,867 of record NZ_JARQWW010000003.1, on the reverse strand, counting down.
ACCAGGGCGTGCATGCGGTCGTCGTGGACGAAGTACTCGCCGCCCAGGGTGGAGACAGGCACAAGGCCGTCCGCCCCGGTCTCCGCCAGACGCACGAACAGGCCAAAGCGGGTGACGCCGGTGATGCGGCCCGTGAAGTCGGCGCCCACGCGGTCTTGAAGAAACGCGGCGACATAGCGGTCGGTGGCGTCCCGCTCCGCCGCCATGGCGCGGCGCTCGGAGTGGGTGATGTGCTCGGCCGTATCGCGCAGCTGGCTGATGTCCTGATCGGTCAGGCCGTCGTCGCCCAGGCCGAGCGAGCGGATCAGGCCGCGATGGACGATCAGGTCGGCGTAGCGGCGGATCGGGCTGGTGAAGTGGGCGTAGCGGTCCAGGTTCAGGCCGAAGTGGCCGATATTGTCGGTGGAGTAGTGCGCCTGCATCTGGGTGCGCAGGACGATCTCGTTGACGATGTCGCTGTGCGGCCCCTCGCGCGTCTCGTCGAGCAGCTTGTTGAAGCGATCGGTGCGCGGCGCCTCGCCCTTGTTCCAGTTGATGCCCAGGGTGCCGAGGAAGTCGGCGAGGCTGAACACCTTCTCTTGGCTGGGCGTGTCGTGGACACGGTAGATCAGGGGCGTCTTCTTGCCTTCCAGCGTCTCGGCGGCCGAGACGTTGGCCTGGATCATCATCTCCTCGATGAGCTGGTGAGCTTCGAGGGAGACGCGGCGGTTGATGGAGACGACCTCGCCCTCGGGGCTGATGGCGATCTTGCGCTCCTCGCTCATGATCTTGAGCGGGGCGCGGGCCTCGCGGCCCTTCAGCATAACGCGATAGGCAATCCATAGCGGCTGGAGGATCGGCTCCAGCAGCGGGCCGGCCTTGTCGTCGGGCATGCCGTCGATGGCCGCCTGGGCCTGCTCATAGGACAGCTTGGCGGCCGAGCGCATCAGGCCGCGCACGAAGCGGTGGCTGATCTTGCGGCCGCTGGCGTCGAAGACCATGCGCACGGCCAAGGTGGCGCGGTTCTCCCCCTCGCGCAGGGAGCACAGGCCGTTGGACAGGCGCTCGGGCAGCATCGGCTCGACGCGGTCGGGGAAATAGACGCTGTTGCCCTTGTCGCGGGCCTCGCGGTCCAGGGCCGAGCCTGCGCGGACATAGGCGGCCACGTCGGCGATGGCGACCCAGACGACCCAGCCGCCCGGGTTCTTCTCCGACGGATCGGGATGGGCGTAGACGGCGTCGTCGTGGTCGCGCGCGTCCACCGGGTCGATGGTGACGAAGGGCAGGTCGCGCAGGTCCTCGCGACCTGACAGGGTCGGCGCCTCGGCGGCTTCGGCTTCCGCCTCTGCCTGCTCGGAGAAGCCGGTGCGGATGCCGTGCGAGTGGATGGCGATCAGGCTGGCGGCCTTGGGATCATCCTCGCGGCCCAGGACCTCCAGAATCTTGCCGCGCTTGGGGCCGTAGCGGCTGGAGGACTGGCCGATGGCGGCCAGGACCAGATCGCCGTCCTTCAGGTCGCCGGCCTCGGCTTCCGGGATCAGCAGGCTTTCCTTGACCTTGCGGTCGACAGGCTCGACGCGGACCTCACGGCGGTGCTTGCGGATGACGCCGAGCAGGCGGTGGGCGCTCTGGCCCAGGCGCTTGATCATGCGGGCTTCGGTCTCACCGTTCTCCAGCTTCTCGAAGCGGACCAGCAGGCGGTCGCCCAGGCCGGGGGCTCCCGCGGCGGCCTCGTTGCGGTCGGGGGCCAGACGGATCAGGTCGGCGTCCTCGGCTCGCATGAGCTGGACGTAGAGATCCCCGTCGGGGTCACGCTCCGCCACCTCGACCACGCCGACTTCCGGCAGGGCGCCGCGCTCGGCGAAGCCCTTGCGGCCGCGTTTGCCCAGGGCGCCTTCGGCGTTGAGGGACTTCAGCATGTCGCGCAGGGCCCGGCGGTCGGCGCCCTTCAGCCCGAAGGCGCGGGCGATGTCGGCCTTGTCGGCTTCCCCCGCCTCACGCAGGAACTTCAGCAGGGTTTCCTTGTCAGGGAGCCCTTGCGGCGGGCGGGCGGTCTTGTTCAGGGGCGGGCGTTTGGCCATGACCGTGTGTAACGCGCATCGGGGGCGATTGTCCCGCTTGTCAGCAGCAGGCGCGTTTTGCAAAGCTCCTCGGCGTGCTGGAGGTGTTTGGCATGACGAACGACTATGGGGTTCTGAAGGTTCGCAAGAAGCCGCCGATCCTTTGGCTCGTGCTAGGCGGGCTGGCGGTGCTGCTGCCGGCGTCCTTCATTCCAAAGATGATCAAGCAGCGGAACGCCAATGTGGCCGAGGCGAAGGCCTGGTCGATGCCCGGGGAGCCTTGCCCGACAGTCACTCGGGCCGGCTATGACGGCGCGGCCCTGCCCAAGGCCAGGGCCACTGAATATGAAGGCGTCCGGTTCGAGCGCCGGCTGGGTCACATGGAATGCACGCTCTTGCACGCCGACGGCGGCCGGAGCGGCAAGACCTATCCGGTCTGCCGGTTCTCCAGTCCTGGCATGGTCGGGGTGGAGATGCCGGACAAGGCGGCGTTCTTTGCCCCCAAGCAGGGCAAGTCGGTGCTGGTGTCGCTGGAGAGCGGCGAGCCCACCTGCCTGGTGATCGCCCGGCTCGACACCTTTTAGGCGGTCGCCACCATCCAGGCGCGGCTGACGGCGACGACGGCCGGCAGGTTGGTCGCCACCGCCGTTGAATCCCTCAGCTCGATCATGCCGCGGTCAGGGGCCAGCCACGTGATCAGGCCGGTCGGGTCCTCGAACGCGAAGGCGCCGTCGCGCGGCTTGGCGCCCCGATGCAGGATGAGCTGAAGCCAGCCCTTTGGATGCAGGCGGAAGGTGACCCGGTCTTCGCCTTTCCAGGTGAAGCTGGGGGCGTTCCACTTAACGCCCGCCGCGATGTCGGCGTCCTCGGAGAGCATTGCGACGAGCACCGTCTCCACCTGCGCCCGCATGGGGTGGGCGAGGGCCGACATGTAGCCTTCGAGTTCGCGGGTCATCCTCATGGGGTGCGCTTACCGGGTTATGCCCTGGCGGGCCAGTCGATGCCGATCATTCGGCAGCGAGGCCGGTTTCCTTGAGGATGCGGTCCAGGTGGGTGCGGATGTGCGCGGCCTCGGCGGGCGTGCCGGCCAGGGCGATGGCGCGGTCGAAGGCCGTGCGGGCTTCGGCCTGACGGTTCAGCTGCAGCAGCAGACCGCCACGCAGGCCGTGGAAATGGAAGTAGTTGGCCAGGCGGTCGGCCAGGGGCTCGATCAGGGCCAGGGCCTTCTCAGGTCCCGCGACCTTTGACACAGCCACCGCCCGGTTCAGGGTGACGACGGGCGAGGGCTGCATATGCTCAAGCGCGGCGTAGAGCCGGTCGATCTGCGGCCAGTCGGTATCGGCGGGCGTCGCCGCGCGAGCGTGAAGGGCGGCGATGGCGGCCTGGATCTGGTAGACCCCGGGGCGCTGGTGGCGCACGGCCTTGTCGACCAGGGCCAAGCCCTCGGCGATCATCGTGCGGCTCCAGCGGCTTCGGTCCTGATCCTCAAGCAGGATCACCTGGCCTTCGGCGTCGAAGCGGGCGGCGGAGCGGGCGTGCTGCAACAGGAGCAGGGCGGTCAGACCCATGATCTCCGGCTCGGTCTTGAACAGGCGCAGCAGCAGGCGTGACAAACGGATGGCCTCATCCGCCAAGCCGGCGCGGGCCGGATCGGCGGCGCCGGAATAGCCTTCATTGAAGACCAGATAGAGCATGGCGGCCACGGCTTCGAACCGCTCGGCGCGCTCGATGGGCCCCGGGGTCTCGAAGGAGGCGTCGCCGGCGCCGATGCGGGCCTTGGCGCGGGTGATCCGCTGCTCCATGGCCGCCTCGCTGACCAGGAAGGCGCGGGCGATCTGCTTCACGGTCAAGCCGGAGACGATGCGCAGGGCCAGGGCGATCTGCTGGGTGGCCGGCAGGTCCGGGTGGCAGCAGATGAACAGCAGGCGCAGGACGTCGTCGCGGTAGTGGTCGGCGTCCAGGGTTTCGACGACGCCGTCCTCCACATCGTCGAGGTCCGAGATGGCGGCCTCATCCGGAAGGGCGGTGAGGCGGGCCTGCTTGCGCACCGCGTCCACGCCGCTGTTGCGGCCCACCAGGATGAGCCAGGCGGCGGCGTCGCGGGGCGGGCCGTTGCGCGGCCAGCTTTTCAGAGCACGCAGGCACGCTTCCTGAAACGCCTCCTCGGCGGCGTCGAGGTCACGGAAGTAGCGCAGGAGGGCGCCGACGGCCTGGGGTCGGGCCGCGGTGATCGCCGCCTCGATCCAGTCCAGGTCGGTCATGCGTCGATGGCTTCCTGCGGAGCGCCATGGGGGAAGAAGACCCCGACGGGGCGGATTTCGTAGGAGCCTACGCCGGGATTGGCGATGGCCAGGTCCTTGGCGATCTGGATGACCTCTTCCAGCGTGTCGCAGTTGACCACGTAGAAGCCGAGGAACTGCTCCTTCGTCTCGGCGAAGGGGCCGTCGATCACCATGGGTTCGCCTGCGGTCTTGCGCAGGGTCGTGGCGGAGGTGGTGGGCAGCAGGCGGGCCGTGGGGCCAAGCTTGCCCTGCTTGGCCAGGTTGGTCTGGACCACCATGAGGCGGGCCATGACGGCGTCATCTTCCTCCTTGGTCCAGGCGCCGACGACGTCTTCCTGATTGTAGCAGAGGATGGCGTACTGCATGGGATATCCCGTCCTGTTCATGACCCAAGGACGGGGGACTATGCCCGGACCCGACACGGCGTGGCGGATTTTTTCGCGAGATCGCCTTCAGGCCAGATCGAGGTGCAGGAACTGGTTGAAGTCCGTGGCCTGGTAGCCGCCGAAGGCCGGGCCGTTCTTGAAGCCGCGTTGGCGGTAGAGCATGAGGGCGGCGTCGAAGCCGGGGCCGCTGCCGGTCTCCAGGCTCAGCCGGGAAAGACCGCGTTGCTTCGCCGTCGCGATCGCATGCTCCAGCAGCGCCGCCGCCACGCCCCGACGCAGGAAGTCGGGGTGGGTGCGCATGGATTTCAGCTCGCCGAGGCCGTCGTCCAGCATCCGCAGAGCCGCCATGCCGGCCACCCGGTCACCGGAGCGGGCGGTCCAGAAGGTGATCTCCGGAACCTTCAGATGCGAGACGTCGAAGGCGTGGACGTAGCCTGGCGGCGTATGCTCGTGCATTCCGGCCAGGTGCAGGTCCAGCAGCTCCAGCGTCGCGGCGCCTTCGAGGTCGTCTTCAACGATATGCAACATCACGCTCCCCCAAAGTCTGCGGGTTAAGCGGCGCATCGTGGGTTGGCAACCGATCGCGGCGTCGCCCCCCGAAAAGCAATCGAAGCTGCTGGTCTAATGGGCGGCGCGCGCCTATATCCGCCCGTGCCCATGGATGACGTACGACTGAAGAAGATCAGGTTTCGGGCCTGGCATCGCGGCTTTCGTGAAGCGGACCTCATTTTGGGGCCGTTCGCGGACAATCATGTGCATCTCCTGACCCCGGAGCAGCTCGATCGGTTCGAGACGCTCATGGAGGAGAACGATCACGACATCTACGGCTGGATCATCGGGCGCTTTTCGACGCCGGCGGCGTTCGATCACGACGTGATGGACATGCTGAAGACCTTCCGCTTCGAGGCGCACGCCGCGCGGGGCCAAGGGCAGGGCGCCTAAACTCTAGGGAATTTCATGGCTTACGACGCCAAACGCATCGCCAAGGACGATGGTCGCCTCGACCTTGCCGGCGCGCCGGAGGGGTTCGACGCCCTGGTGATGGCCGATGTCGCGCGGGCGCGCGGCGGGCTGTCGGTGTTCATCGCCCGCGACGCGGCGCGGGCCGGGGCCTTTATCGAGGCGCTGAAGTTCTTCGCGCCGGAGGTCGAGACGGCGCTGTTCCCGTCTTGGGACTGCCTTCCCTACGACCGCATCGGCCCGACCTCGGGCGTCAGCGCTCAGCGCATGGCGACCCTGGCGCGGCTGGCGCGCGGGTTCGACGCGAAGAAGCCGGCCATCCTGGTAGTCGCCGCGCCGGCGGCCCTGCAACGGGTGCCGGACAAGAGCGTGGTCAGCCGCGCGGGTTATGCGGCCAAGGTCGGCAACAGCGTCGATGTGGCCGACCTGGAGCGCTATTTCGCCATCAACGGCTATGTCCGCGCCTCCACGGTGTCGGATCGGGGCGAGTTCGCCATCCGGGGCGGCGTGATCGACGTCTTCCCGCCGGCGGCCGAGGAGCCGGTGCGCCTGGACCTCTTCGGCGACACGCTGGAGAGCATCCGGGCCTTCGATCCCGAGACCCAGCGCTCCACCAAGCAGCTGAAGGAGATCGACCTGCTGCCCGTCAGCGAGGCGCTGCTGGACGCCGATGCGATCAGCCGTTTCCGCAAGGGCTATGTGAGCCGCTTCGGCGCCCCGGGCGAGGACGCGCTGTACGCCGCTGTCAGCGAAGGTTCGCGCCGCGCCGGTCTCGAGCACTGGTTGCCGCTGCTGTACGAGAAGATGGAGACCATCTTCGACTACCTGCCGCCGCATACCCTGATCGGCGTCGATCACCTGGCGACGGAGGCGCGGGACGAGCGTCTGGCGATGATCGAGGATGCCTACGACGCCCGCGCCGCCGCCGACCGTAAAAGCGCCTACCGGCCGCTGGAGCCGCGCGCGCTCTATATGGACGCCGCCGAGTGGGAGCAGCGCATCAGCCATCGGGCCAATCGCCGCTTCACGCCCTTCCTGACCGAGGGCGAGCAGGTGGTGGACATGGGCGCCAAGCTGGGCCGCACCTTCGCCGCCGAGCGCCAGACCGACAGCGGCAATCTGTTCGAGGCGGTGGCTGACTACGCCAACCGCCAGATCGCGGCCGGCAAGCGGGTGCTGTTCGCCAGCTGGACCGAGGGCTCGTCCGAACGCCTGGGTTCGATGCTGGGCGACCATGGCGTCAAGAAGATCAACTTCGCGCCGTACTGGCAGGCGGCCAAGGCGGCCGATCCCAAGACGCCGCTGCGCGTGGTGCTGCCGCTGGACGCCGGATTCGAGACCGAGACCCTGGTGGTCATCGCCGAGACCGACATCCTGGGCGACCGTCTGGCGCGGCCGAGGAAGAAGCGCCGGGCCGCCAACTTCCTGGCCGAGGCCAGCGCCCTGACCCAGGGCGATCTGGTGGTCCACATCGACCACGGCATCGGTCGGTACGAGGGCCTGAAGACGCTGGAGGTCCAGGAGGCGCCGCACGACTGCCTGGAGCTGCACTATGCGGGCGACTCCAAGCTGTATCTGCCGGTGGAGAACATCGACCTGCTGACGCGCTATGGCGCGGACGGCGAGGATGCGGTGCTGGACAAGTTGGGCGGGGCCGCCTGGCAGTCGCGGAAGGCGCGCGCCAAGGAACGCCTGCGCGAGATGGCCGAAGGCCTGATCGCCATCGCCGCCGCCCGCTCGGTGAAGTCGGTGGAGGAGACCGATCCGCCGTCGGGCGTGTTCGACGAGTTCTGCGCCCGCTTCCCGTACGAGGAGACGGACGATCAGCTCAACGCCATCGCCGACGTGCTGAACGATCTGGGCTCCGGCAAGCCGATGGATCGCCTGATCTGCGGCGACGTGGGCTTCGGCAAGACCGAGGTTGCGCTGCGCGCGGCCTTTGTCGTGGCCATGAGCGGCAAGCAGGTGGCGGTCGTCTGTCCGACGACCTTGCTGGCCCGTCAGCACTACAAGACCTTCGTCGAGCGCTTCCAGGGCTGGCCGATCAAGGTGCGCCGCCTGTCGCGCCTGGCCCCGGCCAAGGAAGCCAGCGAGACCCGCGACGGTCTGGCCAACGGCGAGTTCGAGATCGTGGTCGGCACCCATGCGGTGCTGTCCAAGCAGGTGGCCTTCAAGGACCTGGGCCTGGTCATCGTCGACGAGGAGCAGCACTTCGGGGTGAAGCACAAGGAGAAGCTCAAGGAGCTTCGCGCCGACGTGCATATGCTGACCCTGACGGCGACGCCGATCCCGCGCACATTGCAGATGGCGCTGTCGGGCATCCGCGAGATGTCGATCATCGCCACGCCGCCGGTGGACCGCCTGGCGGTGCGCACCTTCATCAGCCCGTTCGATCCGGTGACGATCCGCGAGGCGCTGCTGCGCGAGAAGTACCGCGGCGGTCAGGCCTATTACGTGGTGCCGCGCCTGAAGGACCTGACCGACATCGAGAAGTTCCTGCGAGAGCAGGTGCCCGAGATCAAGGTCATCGTCGGTCACGGCCAGATGGCGCCGACCCAGCTCGAGGAGGTGATGACCGCCTTCTACGACGGGCAGTACGACGTGCTGCTGGCGACGACCATCGTGGAGAGCGGCCTGGACATTCCCAGCGCCAACACGCTGATCGTCCACCGGGCGGACATGTTCGGCCTGGCGCAGCTCTATCAGATCCGCGGCCGGGTCGGCCGGTCCAAGGCGCGCGCCTATGCCTATCTGACCACGCCGGTGGAGAAACAACTGACCCTGTCGGCCGAGAAGCGGCTGAAGGTGCTGCAATCCCTCGACAGCCTGGGCGCCGGCTTCCAGCTGGCCAGCCACGACCTGGATATCCGGGGCGGCGGCAATCTGCTGGGCGACGAGCAAAGCGGCCACATCAAGGAGATCGGGGTCGAGCTCTACCAGCAGATGCTGGAAGACGCGGTCGCCGAGCTGAAGGAGCGCGCCGGCAAGGATGTGGGCCTGTTCGCGGACCGCGGCTGGTCGCCGATCATCAACGCCGGGGCGGCGGTGATGATTCCGGATGATTACGTGCCGGACCTGAACGTGCGCCTGTCGCTTTATCGCCGTCTGTCGGAAGCCGAAAAGGCGCAGGACCGGGAAGCTCTGGCCGCCGAGCTGATCGACCGGTTCGGCCCGCTGCCGCCGGAGGCTGACAGCCTGCTCAAGGTCGTCGGGATCAAGGGGCTGTGCCGCGAAGCCAATGTCGCCAAGATCGACGTGGGGCCGAAGGGCGCCGTAGCGACCTTCCGCAACGACGAGTTCGCCAACCCCATGGGCCTGATCCAGTTCGTGGCCAAGCATGGCGCGGCCTGGAAGGTGCGGCCTGACCAGAAGCTGGTGGTGAAGGGCGAGTGGGATACGCCCAAGGACCGTCTGAACGCCGCCGAGCGGATCCTGACCGAGCTGGCGAAACTGGCGAAGACGGCTTAGGCCGCCGTCCTCGCCTGATGCAGGAGGCGCAGGGCCCGCGTGCCCATCTCGATGCGCGCCATGATAACCAAGCCGACGGCAAAGACGATGAAGCCGTCGGTGATCAGGGCGGCGCGCACGTGCCAGGCGGCGGACTCCACCTCCAGGATCGGGCGCAGGGCGGCGCGAAACAGCACCAGGCCCACGAACATGAAGATCGCCGCGGGCGTGGCCTTCATCTTCAGTATGGAGGTCTGATCGCAGACGATGATGTCGACCATCCGTCCACGATGCCAGCCGACCGCCCCGCCGAGGGCGAAGATCGCCCCCAGCCAAAGCCATTCCAGCCCCTCGGGCGGGAAGCGCCAGAGCAGCAGACCGCACAGGACGGCCATGGCCGTGGGCAGAACCCAGATCATCTCCAGCCGCATGGGGCGGTGCTTCTTCATGCGGTGCAGGCGGATCATCACCACCACGGCCGCGATCGGCACGGCGATGTAGGGCCAGTAGTGAGCGACCTGATCCAGGGTCACGCTGACATCTCCAGCGCCTTGTCGATGGCGCGTGCCATGTTCTCGGCGCTTTCGGCCCCGACTACGGCGACCTTGCCGCCGAAGATCGTGAAGGGCACCCCGGTGACGCCGCCGCGCACGGCCATCTGGTGCTCGTGGGCGACGACCTCGCGGTCAGCGCCTTCGGACAACAGCTTGAGGACCGTGAGGCGGTCCATGCCGGCGGCTTCAGCGATATCGGCCAGGACGACCGGATCGCCGATGTCGCGACCTTCGGTGAAGTAGGCGGCCATCACGGCCTCGGCCACCTCGCCCTGGACACCGGCGCCGCCGGCCCAGCGGATCAGGCGTTGGGCCGCGCCAGTGTTGGGCGCCTTGTCGATGATGGCGAAGTTCATGGTCACGCCGCACTCGGCGGCCTGGCGGACGAGTTCGTCGTGAACGGCTTGCAGGCGGGCCTTGTCCGGGAACTTGGCGGCCATATAGGCGGCGCGGTCCACGCCTTCTTCGGGAAGGCTCGGATCCAGCTGATAGGGCCGCCAGGTGATCACGCCTTCGACGTCCGGGCGCAGGGCGAGGGCCTGCTGCAGGCGCTTCCAGCCCAGATAGCACCAGGGGCACACGACGTCGGCGATGAAGTCGATGGCGAGAGGCATGGCGCCTCCTAGCGGGCTACGGGCCGCAAGGCCAGAGCCGCGGCACGTTCGAGCGCCTTTGCCGCGCCTTCTTCACCCCGGACCTGGGCGACGCCGATGTCGAAATCGCAAACGAAAGGCTTCTTGCCGTCGCCGGCGTCGAAGGCGGTGCAGCTGATGACGGCGGCGATGCGTTCGGCGGCCGCGCGGGCCTGGGCCTCGTTGGTGGCGGGCAGGGACAGGGCGAAGACTTCCGGCGCCAGGCGGGCGGCGGTGTCCTCGGCGCGGACGAGCCGGCCGATCATGGAGCCGATCTGTGGCACCGCCCGGTCGACCCAGCCGCCGGCGCGGATCTGGGCGAGGCCGGGCTTCTCGGCGATCTTCAGGACCGCCACGGACAGGGGGCGGGCGCGGCTGACGGCCGCCCCGGCCTGGCGGGCGAGGTGGGCGGCGAACAGGTCGCGGGTGAAGAGGCCGGTGGCCACATCCATCAGGCCGCAGCTGCGCGCCTTCTCCAGGCCGCCGCGCACAGCCTCGCCATAGCGATGGGCGCGGGCCAGCTCGATCATGCGGCGGGCGGTCTCGTCCTCCGGCGTGCCGTGGACGGCCACGTCGGAGACGCCCTTGTGGAAGGCCTCCGTCGGCGTGATCTCGGACGCCGCGCCCAGATAGAGCAGGGCGGGGATGTGGAAGAGGCGGGTGTTGCGGCGCAGGCCCGAGGCGATGGACAGCGCCTCCTGCCGGTTCTCGCCGGCCCACAGGATCACCGCGTCAAAGGGGCGTTCGTGCAGGTAGTCGAAGGCGGTGTAGGCGGTGAAGGCGCCCGTGACTTCGACCCCGAAGCTCTTGAGCGTGTTGGACAGGGCCAGGAACTGCGGAGCCGGCTCGCCGATGGCCAGGATGCGGTAGGGCTGATCCGACGGCTCCACGGGCGCCAGGGGCTTGTCGCGGTCGGCGAAGGTTTCGCGGCGAAGTTCGAACTCCTCCTCGGCGATGGCGGTGCGCACGAGGGATTCGATGCGAAGAACGGCCTGGGCCGGGTGGACGGGGTGGCCGAGGATCAGGTCGAAGCCTTGCCGGTCCTCCCCCAGGGGCGGGATGCCCAGGGCGATGATCGGCAGGTGGCGCGGGGCGGCGGCGGCCTTCAGATGCTTGGCGAGGCTGACGAGGTCCGGGCCGCTTTCGAGGTCGATGATCGCCGCTTCGATCGGGAAATCGTCGATGGCGGCCAGGGCGGCGCCGGGGCCTCGGCCCGTTACGGTCCGCCAGCCGAGGCGGTCGAGCCCTTCGGCCAAGGGGCCAGCCTGCGTGTCGTCACGCGCGATGATCAGGAGGCGAGGCTGAGACAAGACCTAAGAACCAGGTTGAAACACCGACGGCGACGATTTCCATCGCCTTCCAGATTCGGAATGGCGACAGTATCAGAAGCGCGCGCCCGCGACAGACGGGCATCATCAGGGACGGACATCTAATGCAAGGTATTGTGGCGGGCGGCGTGGCGGTCGTGACGGGCGCTTCGAGCGGGCTGGGGCGGCGCTTCGCCCACATCCTGGCGGACGAAGGCGCGGCGGTGGCGCTGCTGGCTCGCCGGACGGACCGGCTTGAGGCTGAGGCCGAGGCGATCAAGGCGCGGGGCGGCAAGGCCGTGGCCCTCGCGCTGGACGTCAGCGACGCCCACGCCATCGGACCGGTGCTGGATCAGGTGCAGGACGCTCTGGGGCCGATCTCGATCATGATCAACAACGCCGGCGTGGGCGCGGAGGGGCGGTCTCTCGACATCACGCCGGAGGATTTCGATGCGGCCTTCACCGTGAATGTGCGGGGCCTGTTTTTCGGCGCGCGGGAAGCGGCCAAACGGATGATCGAGAACGGCCGGGCCCGGGCGGGTGAGGCGCGGATCATCAACATCGCCTCCATCGCGGCCCAGAAGGTTCTGCCGGGCCTGACCACCTATTGCGGAACCAAGGCGGCGGCGGCCCACATGACCAAGGGCATGGCGCTGGAATGGGCGCGGCACGGGATCGCCGTGAACGCCATCTGCCCCGGCTATATCGAGACCGAGATCAATTCGGCGTGGTTCGCCAGCGAGGGCGGCAAGAAGCAGATCCAGGGCTTGCCACGCCGTCGTCTGGGCCAGGAAGGCGATCTGGACGCCGCCCTGCTGATGCTGTCCGGCCCGGGCGCGCGCGGAATGACCGGATCGCTGATCACCGTGGACGACGGGCAGTCGTTGTAGGCCTTCAAGCCCGCCGATGTTGGAACATCGGCGGGCTTTGCCAGGGTCAGAACCGTTCGCCGACCAGTTCCTCGCTCCTGGCCCACAGCGCCTTGGCGTTGTCGGGGTCGAGCGCGTAGGGGCGCACGCCGCCGCTCATCATGTCGGCTTCCTCGCCGACGAACTCCGCCACATGGCAGTCCTCGCAGTAGCGACCGCCGATTTCGTCGGCCGAAGCGACGATCGCGGCCCAGACCGAAGTGGCCGCGCCCTGCGGGATGGTCTTGAACTCAAAGGCCGGCGCGCCTTGGGCGCGGGCGGCGTTGATCTGCTCGACCAGGGCTTCGATATCGCCGTCGCTCATGTGGCGCGACAGTTCGGTCTGGATGCCGCCCGGGTGAACGGCGGCGGCGCGGACCCCGCGGTCGCGATGGCGGCGGTCGAACTCGGCCGCGAAGAGGGCGTTGGCCGTCTTGGAGCGCCCATAGGCTCCGAAGGGTGTGTACTCGGTCGTCTCGAAATTCGGATCGTCGAGATTGACGTCCGAGAAGCGGTGGCCGGCGGAGGATAGGGCGATCACGCGGGACCCCGCCTTCAGCAGCGATGCGATGCGGTTCACGAACACGAAGTGGCCCAGATGGTTCGTTCCGAACTGGGTCTCGAAGCCATCGTCGGTGCGGCCGAAGGGCGTGGCCATGACGCCGGCGTTGGCGATGATGACGTCAAAGGGCTGGCCGGCGGCCAGAAGTTTGTCCGCGGCGGCGCGCACCGAGGCGAGATTTGCCAGGTCCAGTTCGATCAGTTCGAGGCCGCCGCCGTTCGCGGCGTCCGCGCGCACCACTTCGGTGGCCCGCTTGGCCTTCTCCAGATCACGCGCCGCGCCGACCACATGCGCGCCGTGGGCGGCCAGCACGCGGGCGGTTTCAACGCCGAGGCCGGCGGAGGCGCCGGTCACAAGGATGCGCTTGCCGCTGAGGTTCACGCCGTTCAGGACTTCATCAGTAGTGGATTTGGCGCCGTAAGGTCCGCTCATGGACATCTCTCCCGGGAGGTGGATCGTTGTTATGATCGCCATCCAGGTGTAAAAGCGGAGGCGGTCTCCGCATATATTCGGAGGGCCCCTCCGTTTTTCAAGGAGCGACGGTGGAGACCGGAGCAGAAAAAAGGCGCAAGCCGCGCGCCGACAGCCTTCGCAATCGCATCCGCCTGCTGGAGACGGCCAAGGCCGCTTTCACTGAACTGGGCGCTGATGTGCCTCTGGAGGAGATCGCCCGGCAGGCCAAGGTGGGGATCGGGACGCTCTATCGGCACTTTCCGACCCGCGGCGCCTTGTTGTCGGCGGTCTATCAGCGCGAGGTCGAGCAGCTTGGCGCCTGGGCCGATACGCTGCTGGAGACCCGCCGCGCGGGCGAAGCGCTTGAGGCCTGGTTGCATCTGCTGGTCGACTACATGTCCACCAAGCGGGTGATCATGCCGGCTCTGCAAGCTTCCACTGGCGACAGCGCGCAAGTCTATGCGGCCTCCGGCGCGACGATCACCGACGCCATGAAAAGGCTGACGCAGGCGGCGATCGATGCCGGCGACATCCGCTCAGACGTCACGAACGATGATGTCTATCGCGCCATGGTCGGGGTCAGCTACGGCTACGACCAGCCGGGCTGGGCGCAAAGCGCCTGTCGCCTGATCGACATCCTGATGGCCGGCCTGAAGCCCCAATCCTAGAGACTGGCGTTTCTGTCTTGCCTGCCCGTGCGTCAGGCTTGCCAGCCTGAGGATAAGAACAGGGAGGTCGTCATGGCTCAGGGGCCGCTTGCAGGATTGAAGGTGCTGGAGTTCGCCGGCATCGGGCCGGGGCCGTTCTGCGGCATGCTGCTGTCGGACCTGGGCGCCGATGTGGTGCGGATCGACCGCAAGGGTTCGGGCCGGTCGTCCCCGGCGGACATCACCGCCCGGGGGCGGCGGTCCATCGCCCTGAACCTGAAGAAACCCGAGGCGGTCGAGGCTTGCCTGAAGCTGGTCGAGCGGTCTGAGGCGCTGTTCGAGGGCTTCCGTCCGGGTGTCATGGAGCGTCTGGGCCTGGGGCCGGATGTGGCGCTGAAGCGTAATCCCAAGCTGGTCTATGGCCGGATGACGGGCTGGGGACAGACGGGCCCCTATGCCACCGCCGCCGGCCACGACATGAACTACATCGCCATCAGCGGCGCCCTGCACGCCATCGGAACCGAGGACAAGCCGGTGCCTCCGCTGAACCTGGTGGGGGATTTCGGGGGCGGGGCGCTCTACCTCGCCTTCGGCCTGCTGGCGGGTGTGATCCATTCGCGCGAAAGCGGGCAGGGGCAGGTGATCGACTGCGCCATGAGCGATGGCGCGGCGTCCTTGATGTCGATGTTCTACGGCTTCAAGGCCATGGGCCTGCAACGCGAGGAGCGCCGCGCCAACATGCTCGACGGCGGGGCGCACTTCTACGACACCTATCAGTGCCGCGACGGCAAGTGGGTGTCGATCGGCTCCATCGAGCCTCAGTTCTACGCCTTGCTGCTGGAGAAGACGGGGATCACCGATCCGCATTTCCAGGAACAGATGAGCCGCGAGGAATGGCCGGCCCTGCGCGAGAAGCTGGCGACCGTGATCCTCACCAAGACGCAGGACGAGTGGACGGCCCTGATGGGCGGCACGGACGTCTGCTTCGCCCCCATTCTGGATCTGGATGAGGCGCCGAAGCATCCGCATAACGTCGCGCGTCAGACTTTCCTGGAGTTGGGCGGGGTGACCCAGCCCGCGCCGGCGCCGCGCTTTTCGGCGACCCCGGGCGTGATCCAGGGTCCGCCCCCGAAGATCGGCGCCGATAACGACACGGCCTTGTCGGACTGGGGTTTCAGCGGCGACGAGATCGAAGCGCTCAGGAGCACAGAGGCGCTGTAGAGCTTCGAAGGTTGCGCCGCAGCAATCGGGCGGGCAGGTTCCGCCGATGCGGCTGCGCAAGCTCCTCAACCGATTCCGGGCCCTGGATCCGCTTTACTGGACGCGTGAAGTCCTGATGGTGCTCGGTCGGGCGCTCAGCCGCCTGTGGGGCCGTGACGTCATGCTCTATGTAGGCGGGGTGTCGTTCTTCGCCATGCTGGCGGTGTTTCCGGCCCTGTCGCTGCTGGTCAGCATCTACACTTTCCTGCTGACCCCCGAGGCGGCGGCGGCGCAAGCCGACAGCTTTGCCTATCTGCTGCCGCCGGGCGCCCAGGAGCTGTTCCGCAGCGAGCTCAACCGCCTGTCGCACGCGCCGATCCAGGCGACCTCCGCTCAAAGCGCCATCTCGCTGATCATCGGCGGCTATGCGGCGCACCGGGGCTTCAAGGCCATGCTGGCGGGATTGGCCTTCATTCATGACGAAGAGGACCCGCGCGGTTTCTTCAAGTTCAACTTCCTGGCCCTGATCGTCCTGTTGGCGGCCATGGCCATGATGATCTTCCTGTCGGGCGTGTTCCTGACCTTCCGCCTGGTGGGGGCGACCCTGGACTGGCGGCCGCTGGAGGGCGTCACCTGGATCTACAGCGAGTGGACCTGGGTCAGCCTGGGCCTGACGCTCGGCATGACGCTGGTCTATCGCTACGCCATGTCGGCCAAGGTGGTGGGGTGGCGGGCCTCGATCATCGGCGGAGCGGCGGCGGCGGCCATGTTCGTCGGGGCGTCCTGGGCCAGCGCCTTCTATGTGGACCAGATCGCGCACCTGGGCGCCATGTACGGTTCGCTGGCGGCGATCATCGTGGCGCTGATCTGGCTGAGCTGGAACGTCAACGCGATCTTCTTCGGCGGGGCGCTGGCCACCGAGGTGGAGATCGCCATCGAAGAGGCTCCGCGCCGGCTGCTGGCGCAGCTGGAGACCGAAGACCTCAGAGCGGCTTCGACACCAGGAAGCTGAGCGCGCCGGCGTCCTCGCCGGATTCCAGGAGCTGAGCGCCGGACTGGCTTGCGAAGTGCGGAACGTCGATCTTCGCCATGGGATCGGTGGCCAGCAGGCGGATGCGGGCGCCGGCAGGGGCCTGCTCCAGCGCCTTGCGCAGGCGCAGCGTCGGGACGGGGCAGTGGTGCCCCCGAGCGTCGACCAGGATCTCCTCGCTCACGATCGAACCTCGCGCTTCCGGCGGCGTTGATTCGCTCGTTCTGGGAGAAGAGGTTCGATCATGGCTGCACGTCCGACCTGGCAGGGGCACCTGCGCCTGTCGCTGGTGACCTGTCCTGTGGCTCTGTACACCGCAACGGCGGCCGCGGGCGATGTTCACTTCAACCTGCTGCACAAGGACACGCACAACCGCATCCGCATGGTGCCCACCGATCCCGAGCTGGGGCCGGTGGAGCGTCGCGATCTGGTGAAGGGCTACCAGTACGAGAAGGACCGCTACATCGTGGTCACCCAGGACGAGATCGACAGCGTCCGGCTGGAGAGCACCAAGACCATCGACATCGAGCGGTTCGTGGATGAGGACGAGATCGACCGCCTCTACTGGGACAGCCCGTATTTCCTGGTTCCGGACGGCAAGCTTGCCATCGAGGCCTACAGCGTCATCCGCGACGCCCTGAAGAAGACCGGGCGGATCGCGCTTGGCCGCGTCGTCATGCACACGCGTGAGCGGATCATGGCCATCGAGGCGCGGGACAAGGGCCTTTTGGCCTACACCATCCGCAGTCATGACGAGGTGCGCGACGCCGCCGACTATTTCGACGACATCCCGGCCAAGAAGGCCGATGCGGGCATGGTGTCCATCGCCGAAAAGATCATCGAGCAGAAAGACGGCCCTTTCGATCCGTCCGACTTCAAGGATCGCTACGAAGAAGCCCTGCGCAAGCTGATCGCGCAGAAGGAGAAAGGCGTCGGCCGCAAGGTGAAGGTCGAGGAGCCGGACGACACCAATGTCGTCGACCTGATGGAGGCGCTGAAGAAGAGCTTGGGGTCCAGCGGCGCCGCAACGCGACGCAAGCCCGCGACGGCGGCCAAGAAGGCGACGCCGCGCAAGAAGCCGACGGCGGCGCGCAAGCGGGCGTCCTGATCTATTTCAGCCGCTTGATCGCCGCCGCCAGCGAGCGGGCTGCGTCGTCATAGTCGGCCCAAGCCGTGCTCCTGGCCAACAAGTCGGGGACGGTGCGGATGTTGAAGCGCTTGGGATCCAGCCCCGTGCGGACCTGCGTCCAGTTCAGCGGCATGGAGACCGGCGCGCCCGGCCGTCCTCTGGGGGATAACGGCGCCACTGCTGTCGACATGCGGTCGTTGCGCAGATAGTCGAGGAAGATCCGGCCCTTGCGGACCTTCTTGGCCATGTTGACCACATAGCGGTCGGGGCTGTCGGCGGCCATGCGGTCGCAGACCTCCCGCGCGAAGGCCTTGGCCTCGTCCCACGGCACGGCGGCCTTGCCGGCGGTGAGCGGCGTGACCACGTGCAGGCCCTTGCCCCCCGTAGTTTTGCAGAAACTGACCAGGCCCAGTTCCTCCAAGCGGTCGCGGATTTCGCGGGCGCCTTGGATAACCACGTCAAAGCCGAGCTCCTCGGAGGGATCGAGGTCGAAGACCAGGCGTCCGGCGTGCTCCACGTCGTCCGGCTGACAATTCCAGGGGTGGAACTCGATGGAGCCGAACTGGGCGAGGGCGATGATCGCCTCCTTGCGGTCGATCTGGATGTAGGGCTGACGGTCGCCGGACACTTCCTTGGCGGCGATCAGGCTCGACATCCCCTTGCCCACGTGACGCTGGAAGAACTTCTCGCCGCCGATGCCGTCCGGGAAACGGATGACCGAGCAGGGGCGCCCCTTGATGTGCGGCATCATCCAGTCAGCGACGGCCTCCAGATAGCGGGCGTTGTCCAGCTTGGTCCCGGGCTCGCCGTCGCCGGCGTCCGGCCACACGATACGGTCGGGGCTGGAGATGGTGATCCCCAGGACGTGATTGTCGGCGGCAGGAGCCTTGGCGGCGGGACGGGCCTTCGCCTTGGACTTGGCGGGCGCGGGTTGCGCCAACTCGGCTTCCTCGACAGGGACCGGCGCTTCGGACTGCACTTCCCTGGCCGGCTTGTCGGCGCGCAACCCCTTGAAGCTGGCCTGGCGCAGAGCGCCGTCGCCGGTGAAGCCGGCGTATTCGATCTCGGCCACCAATTGCGGCTTCACCCAGCGGACGTTTGCGGCCTTCCGGGGAGCGCCCGCGCCTTCGAAGGGAGATTTGTCGGTCTCCAGCGCCTTCAGCTTGGGCACCAGGTCCGCGAGCTTCTCCTTGCCGTAGCCGGTGCCGATGCGGCCGACGTGGACCAGCTTGCCGTTGCGATTCACCCCGGCGATCAGGGAGCGGAAAGCCGAGCCCGTGGTGGTGTAGCCGCCGATGACCACCTCATGTCCCGCGCGACACTTGGACTTGGTCCAGTCCCCGCCACGGCCTGAGCGATAGGGAGCGTCCAGCTTCTTGGAGACGATGCCCTCCAGCGACATGCGGCAGGCCGATTGCAGCACGGCGTCGCCGCCGGTGGCGAAATGGTCGACGTAGCGGATGCGTCCGTCGCCCGGCTTGGCCTTCTCCAGCAGCGCTTTCAGCCGTGTCTTGCGCTCGGAAAGGGGCAGGGGGCGAAGGTCTTCGCCATCCGCGAACAGCAGGTCGAAGACGTAGTAGATCAAGTCGTCGGTCCGGCCGTCCGAAAGCGCCGCCTGCAGGCCGGCGAAGTCGGGAGAGCCGTTCTCGTCCAACGCCACGACCTCGCCGTCGATCATGCAGTCGGGTAGGGCGTCTGCCGCGTCCTCCACGATGGCGGGGAAGCTGTCGCTCCAGTCGAGGCCCTTGCGGGTGCGAAGGGCCGCAGCGCCGTCGTGCACGCGAAGCTGCATGCGGTAGCCGTCGAACTTGATCTCATGGCCCCAGCCGTCGCCGACCGGCGGGCGATCGACGAGCTTGCAGAACTGCGGCTCGATGAAGTCAGGGAGCCTGGCGGCCTTCGCCGGTTTCTTCGGGCGTTGGGAGGCCTTGGCTTTGGGGGCGTCGGCTTTCCGGGCGGCCTTCTCTGCGGAGGCCTCCGGATCGCGGTTGGATTTCCACACCGACCCGGCGCTTCGCTTCTGATCGGTCATGAAGGGGGTGGGGGCCTTGCCCTTGCCCTCGGCGATCTCCTCCATCTTGCGGCCGGAAGCGATAGAGAAGGCGTTATCGTTCAGCAGAGCGTCGTCGTCGTCCTCATGCTCATAGCCGTCGCGATGCTTGATCAGCAGCCAATTGGTGCGCTTGCCGCCGTTGCGGTCGTGCTTCATGCGCACCAGCACCCATTCGCCCTGCATCCGCTCGCCGGCGAAGACGACCTTCAGGTCGCCCTTCTTCAGCATGGCGTCCACGTCCTCGCCGGGCGGTGGAAACCAGTAGCCGCGATCCCACAGCATCACCGTGCCGCCGCCGTACTGGCCTTTTGGGATGGCGCCTTCGAAATCGCCGTAGTCGAGGGGGTGCGGCTCAACCTCCACCGCCAGGCGCTTGTCGGCCGGGTCGAGGGATGGGCCGCGCGTCACCGCCCAGGACAGGAACACGCCTTTGTGCTCCAGGCGCAGGTCGTAGTGCAGGCGGGTGGCGGCGTGCTTCTGGATGACGAAGCGCAGGCGTTCGGAGGCCTCGACAGCCCCCTTCCCGCTGGGCTCGGCGGTCTTGGTGAAATCGCGTTTGGCGCGATAGGTGGAAAGCTTGGCGCTGGCCACGGTCGATGTTTCCCGCTCTGGCGTCTCGAGGGCCAAATCCACACGAACTGCGGCGGTTCCGCTCAACGAACCCCGGAACCCGTGGACACCGGTGTCATCCAGGGGTAGCCATCATCAAAACAAAGTCTGGGGAGAAGCGGTCACCATGAACAATTCGATGTCCCGTCGCGGCCTGCTGGCCATGGGCGCCGCCCTGGCCGCCTTCACTCCGGTCATGGCGCAAAGCGCTGTTCCGACCCGGGCCCAGACCCTGGCGACCATGAAGCGCGCCACGCAGTTCATGGTGGAGACCGTGGCCTACAAGGGCGGCTATGTGTGGTCGTACCTGCCCGACTTCTCCCGCCGTTTCGGCGAGATGGAGGCGTTTCCGACCATGATGTGGGTCCAGCCGCCAGGCACGGCGACGGCGGGCCACCTGTTCCTGGACGCCTATCACGCCACCGGCGACGAGTATTACTACACGGCGGCCCAGTCGGCGGCCTCGGCCCTGATCGCGGCCCAGCATCCGGCCGGTGGGTGGAACTATCTGTACGACTTCGCCGGCGAAGACTCGATCAAGCGTTGGTACGACACCATCGGCAAGAACGGCTGGCGGCTGGAGGAATTCCAGCACTACTACGGCAACGCCACCTTCGACGACGCCGGCACCGCCGAGGCGTCGCAGTTCATGCTGCGCATCTATCTGGAAAAGAAGGACAAGCAGTACTGGGCCCCGCTGCAGAAGGCGATCAGCTTCGTCCTGGACAGCCAGTATCCCGTGGGCGGCTGGCCGCAGCGCTATCCGCTGACCAAGGACGGCGGCCTGCACGGCAACGCCGACTATACAGGCTACATCACCTTCAACGACGACGTGGCGGGCGAGAACCTGGAGTTCCTGCTCATGGTCTATCAGACCCTGGGCGATCAGCGGGTGGTCGACCCGATCAACCGCGCCATGAACAGCTTCGTGGTCACCCAGCAGCCGCAACCGCAGCCGGGCTGGGGTTTGCAGCATACCGTCGAGGATCTGAAGCCGGCCGGCGCGCGGACCTATGAACCCAAGGCCTTCGCCACCCATACGACGGCGCAGAACGTCACCTCAATGATGGGCTTCTATCGTCTGACGGGCGATCCGAAGTTCCTGGCCCGCATTCCCGAGGCGCTAGACTGGCTGGACCAGGTGAAGTTGCCGCCGGAACTGGCCAAGGATGGCCGCACGCACCCGACCTTCATCGAGATCGGCACGGGCAAGGCGCTGTTCATCCACCGCTCCGGCTCCAACGTGGTCAATGGCCGCTATTACGCCGACTACAATCCCGACAAGACGGTCATCCACTACGGCTCCACCCGCGCGGTGAACGTCTCCAAGCTGCGGGCGGAGTATGAGGCGCTGAAGGCGGCGTCACCGGCCGAGGTGTCCAAGAACTCGCCCCTGAAGGCCAAGCCGGGCTCCATCGGCCTGCCCAAGTATTTCACCGGCGACGACGTCTCGGTCTCCGACCTGAACGTCAACGCCCTGCACGTCGCCGACGGCGTGAAGCCGGAGGATGCGCAAAAGCTGATCGCGGGCCTGAACAAGGCCGGCTGGTGGCCGACCGAACTGAAGGCGGCGAGCAATCCCTATGCGGGTGACGGCTCGCCCACCCCGGCGCCGGGCGACTATTCGCAGACGCGGGTGGGGGACAAGACGGACACCTCGCCCTACGTTGCCGAGAACCCGCCGATCGGCATCTCCACCGGGGCCTATATCGACAACATGGGCATGCTGATCAGGTATCTGGACAGTCTTCCGAAGACCTGAAAACGCGCGTTTCAGGATCGGGGCGCGATTGTGACGAGCTCAAGGTCATTTCGCGCCGAGCGGAACAGTAGGAACCTGAGCCTCGTTCTCCCTCCGACTTCAGATAACGGAGGAAGACAAGATGACGTCCTATCATCCTGGCCCGAACCTTGGCGGTCCCGACCTGAGCGGTGAGGACAACTACGCCGCGCGCAACATCCGCAGCGAGCGTCCGGTGGACGGCGGCCCGGTCAATCTGGACCGTGACGACGGCGTCTATAGGCCGGTCTACGCCCGCAAGGCCAAGAGCAGCGCCACCAACAAGATGATGCTGTTCGCCATTCCGGTGGCGCTGGTCGCCACGGGCGCCCTGGTCTGGGCGACCAGCGGCCCCAAGACGACCGATGAGGCCGCCACGACCGAGATCGCGGATGCGCAACCGGTGACCACGCCGGCCCCGGCCCCTAATCCGGCGCCGATGCCGACCGAGGTGGCCGAGGCTGAACCGGTCACCGAGCCCGCCGCCGCGCCGGCTCCGGCCGTCCGTTCGACGCCCGCTCCGCGCCGTGTCGCCGCTTCGGCCGAAAGCCGGGCCGCCGCAGCTGAGGCCACCGAGCGTGTTCAGGCTGCCTCTCGTGTGACCGCGCCGAGCGCGTCTGCGGCGACCAGCGATGTGTCCGCCAGCGTGCCGCCGCCGATCGTGGCCATTCCGCAGGCCTCCACGCCGGCCCCGGCGCCGACTCCTCAGCCGGATGCGCTTACGGTCGACCCGATGAACGCGCAGCCGCCGGTGAATGCGACCCCGCCGATCGTGGATCCGGATCCGCGCTAGGGCGCGGTGATCAGGTAAGGACGGTGATGGCCAATGCGGCCGCGCCGAGCAGACCGATCACGACGATGAATGAGATGGCCAGGAACTCGTTGATATGGCTGCGCAGAGAACGCGGCAGGCCTTCGAGTCCCCGGCTTTCTTGCTGATAGACTTGGTCCGGGCGCACGACGATGCGTTCCGGGCCTTTCTTCTGTCTGGGCACAAGTTCGTCGGGCATCCAGGGGACCGTGCGTGGCGATTGCGCTGATACTTAGGCGCCTCTATGCGGATTACACGCAAGGCCGCAAGGCGCCGCTCGGATTTTCGTGCAGCGGCCTATAGTGGCGAAAACCAGATTCGGAGCCGCCATGTCTGCTCGCCTTCATCGCCGCGCCTTTGTCGCCCTGGCTGCCGTGCTCGCCCTGAGCGCCTGCGCCAAGGGTGAAAAGAAAGAAGGCCTGGCTGCGATCCAGGAGCGCGGCGTCCTGCGGATCGGTGTTGAGGGGACGTACCCGCCCTTCAATTTCCAGGGCAGGGATGGGGCGTTGGCCGGCTACGAGATCGACTTCGGCAAGGCCTTGGCCGCGAAGATGGGGCTGAAGGCCGAGTTCATCCAGACGCCGTTCGCCGGCCTGCTGGGCGGCCTGGAGTCCGGCCGCCTGGACGTGGTCGCCAACCAGATCAGCATGACGCCGGAGCGTCAGGCCAAGTACGGCTTCTCGCAGCCTTATACGGTCAGCGGCATCCAGATCATTCTTCGCAAGGACGACCCGCGCCCCATCGCCACCCCGGCCGATCTGGCCGGAAAGTCCGTAGGCGTGGGCCTGGGCACCAATTACGAAGCGTGGCTGCGCAGCGACGTGCCGACGGCGGTCGTGAAGACCTATGACGACGATCCCACCAAGTACCAGGACCTCAAGGCCGGGCGCATCGACGCCGTGCTGAACGACAAGCTGGTGGTGCTGGACCTGGTGAAGAGCGGCGCGCCGGTGAAAGCCTCGGGGCAATCGTTCGCACGCACCGAGATGGGCGTCGCCTTCAAGAAAAGCGACGAGGTCAAGGCCGCTGTGGACAAGGCCATCGACGACCTTCGCGCCTCGGGCGAGCTGGCGGCGATCTCCACCAAGTGGTTCGGCCAGGACGTGACGAAATAACGGATGGAGACGGGTCTCGACCTCATCATGCAGTCGGCGCCCTTTCTGCTGAAGGGGTGCCTCTTCACGATCGTGCTGGCGGTCAGCAGCATGGCGTTGGGGCTGTTGCTGGGCTTTGGCCTGGCGTTGATGCGGCTGTCGACCCTGGCGCCCGTGCGCTGGATCGCGGCGGTATATGTGTCGGCGTTCCGGGGCACGCCGCTGCTGGTGCAGCTGTTCCTGATCTATTACGGCCTGCCGACCATCGGGATCGAGATCGAGCCGATGCCGTCGGCGATCATCGGCTTTTCCCTGAACGTCGGGGCCTATGCCTCCGAAATCCTGCGCGGCGCCATCGCCGCCGTGGATCGCGGCCAGTGGGAGGCCGCCAGCGCCATCGGCATGAACCGGGGGCAGACCCTGGTGCGGATCATCCTGCCCCAGGCGGCGCGCACGGCCCTGCCGCCGCTGGGCAACAGCTTCATCGGCCTGGTGAAGGACACCTCACTGGCGGCGACTATCCAGGTGCCGGAGCTGTTCCGTCAGGCGCAGCTGATCACCGCCCGGACCTACGAGATATTCGCCATGTATCTGTCGGCGGCGGCCATCTACTGGATCGTCTCGACCGGTCTGGCGACCCTTCAGAGCGCCGCCGAGAAGCGCGCCAGCCGGCACAGCCGGGAGGCCGCGCGATGAGCATGATCGAGGTGCGCGGCCTCCATAAGCGGTTCGGCGACAACGAGATTCTCAAGGGCGTCGATCTGACGGTGGGCGAGGGCGAGGTTGTCGCCATCATCGGCCCCAGCGGCTCGGGCAAGACGACCTTGCTGCGGTGCCTCAACGCCTTGGAGGCGGCCGACGCCGGGACGATCAGCGTGGCCGGCGTGGTGCTGGACGGAGCGAAGCCGCTGGCCAGGCAGAAGGCGGCGGTGAAGTCGCTGCGCCTGCATGTCGGTTTCGTGTTCCAGAGCTTCAACCTGTTTCCTCATCGCACGGCGCTGGAGAACGTCATCGAAGGTCCGGTGATCGTGAAGAAGGAGCCGCGCGCCGAAGCCGTGGCCGGCGCCCGCGACCTTCTGGCCAAGGTCGGGCTGGCCGAGAAGGCGGACGCCTATCCGTCCCGCCTGTCGGGCGGTCAGCAGCAGCGGGTGGCCATCGCCCGCGCCCTGGCCATGCGGCCGGACGTGATCCTGTTCGACGAGCCGACCAGCGCCCTCGATCCCGAACTGGTGGGCGAGGTGCTGGCGACGATCCGTGACCTGGCGCAGGAGAAGCGCTCCATGGTCATTGTCACACACGAGATGAGCTTCGCCCGCGACGTGGCCGACCGGACCATCTTCATGGATGGCGGGGTGGTGGTGGAGCAGGGGCCGTCCAAGGCTCTGTTCGCCGCGCCGAAGGAGGAACGCACCCGGCGCTTCCTGCGTAAGTTCCTGGCCGGCTAGTTCTTAGGCGAGTTGAGATGATCCAGATCGGCGTCGATTTCGGGGGCACCAAGATCGAGGCGGCGGCGCTCGACGCCGACGGCCGGTTCCTGGCGCGCCTGCGCGAACCCAATCCCGGCGACTATGACGCCGCCATCCGCACCGTCGTCGAACTGATCGTCCGTGTGGAGGCCGAGGCGGGCGGTCAGGGGACGGTCGGCCTTGGCGGTCCGGGCTCGATCTCGCCGCGCACGGGCCTGATGCGCAACGCCAACTCCCTCTACCTGAACGGCAAGCCTTTCGATGCTGATCTGGAGAAGGCGCTGGGACGCCCGGTGCGCATGGCCAACGACGCCAACTGCCTAGCCCTGTCGGAAGCGGTGGACGGCGCGGCGGCGGGCGAGAAGGTGGTGTTCGCCATCATCGTCGGCACCGGCTGCGGCGGCGGCGTCGTGGTGGATGGCAAGCTGATCAACGGCGCGAACGGCATTGCGGGAGAATGGGGGCACATGCCCCTGCCGTGGCCAAAGGCGGATGAGCTTCCCGGCGCCAAGTGCTGGTGCGGCCAGATGGGTTGCCTGGAGACCTGGGTGTCGGGCACGGGATTTCGCCGGGATTATAAGGCCGCGACCGGGCGTGACCTGACGGGCGAAGCGATCATCAAGGCCATGCGTGAAGGCGAGGCCGAGGCCGTCGCCGCCTTTGACCGCTATGTGGATCGGTTGGGGCGGGCCATGGCCGTGGCCTGTAACCTGATCGACCCGGACGCCTTCGTCCTGGGCGGCGGATTGTCCAATGTCGGCGAGCTTTATGAGCGCCTGCCGCGGGTGATCCGCTCTTACGTCTTCTCGGACGTGTGGGAGGCGAAGATCGCCCCTGCGAAGTGGGGCGACAGCTCAGGGGTGCGCGGGGCGGCCAGGCTCTGGGCCTGACCGCCCGACGACGGATCTACTTCTGGCCGCGATCGGCCTTCTGCTTGTCGACCATGGCCTTCACATCGGCCAGCAGGGCCTTGGCGTCATAGGCGACGCCGCGGGTGACGGTCCACTTCACGCCGCCGACAGTCTCGATCTTGTTGTCGGCGCTGAGGCGCTGGTGGCCGGTGCCGTACAGGGTCTTGAAGTTGGCCAGCGGGTTTTCCGGGGTGATCACCAGATCGGCGCTGTAGCCCGGCTTCACGATGCCGAAGGTCGGGGCTTCATGCTTCGGATCGGCCAGGGTGCGGGCGCCGTTGATGGTGGCGGCCTGGACCACTTCCAGCGGGGTGAAGCCGGCTTCTTGCATCAGCTCCAGCTCTTCGATGTAGCCGAAACCGTAGAGCTTCCAGATGAAGCCGCTGTCCGAGCCGGTCGTCACCCGGCCGCCCATGTTCTTGTAGTCGTTCATCAGACGCATGAAGCGGCTGTAGAAGTTGCGCCAGGCCACCTCGTTGGAGGTCGTCCAATCGAAGAAGTAGCTGCCGTGGTTGTCGCGGGTGGATTGGTAGTAGTCCAGCAGCGTCGGCAGGGTGTAGGTCGAGTGCCAGTCGGCGTTCTTGGCCTTCATCAGGTCGCGCGAGGCGGCGTAGATGGTCATGGTCGGGTCGAAGTTCACGCCCGCGGCCTTCTGAGCCTTCAGGTAGTCGAACCAGGCTTCCGAACCCGGCTCCACCTCGTCCCAGATCTCGGCGGCTTCGCCGAAGCGCTTGGCTTCGTCATAGAAGTTGTAGTCGGTGGGGTACTTCTGCAGGCGGCCGTTGGCGAGCAGGGACTCGAAGTGGCCGTAGAAGTGGGTGACGGTGCCCAGGCCCGCTTCGCCGAGCTGCTTCGCGTTCAGGCTGGCGACGCCCGGCTGGGCGATGTGGGCCACGGTGCCCATGCCGACCTTCTTGGCCTCGTCGATGGCCGCCAGCATCACCTCCGGCGTCTCGTCGTTCCAGCCGAAGAACTTGATGCCGTCGACGTTGTTCTTGGACGCCCACTGGACCCAGGCGCGAGCCTTGTCCGGGCCGGTGATGCGGCCGCCCGTCCAGCCGGAGCCGATGGTCTGGTAGTTATAGATGCGCGGGGCGACGATCTCGCCGCGGGCGCTGCGGTTCTTTTCCGACGAGGCGATGGCCTGGGGAGCCAGGCTGACGCCGCGCACGGTCGTCACGCCGTGGGCCAGCCACAGCTTGTAGACATACTCCAGGTCGGCGGCCTTCTGCGGCGTGCCGGCGTGGGCGTGCATGTCGACGAAGCCGGGCAGGGCGTACATGCCGGTGGCGTCGATCTCATGGTCGGCGTCGCGCGGCTCGCGGTTCTGCTTGAGGGGCATGCCCGGCCAGCCGGCCTGCAGCACATCGGTGATCTTGTCGTTCTCGATGACGATGTCGACCGGGCCGCGCGGCGGGGCGCCGGTGCCGTCGACCAGGGTCACGCCGCGGATGACCAGCTTGCGGTAAGGGCCAAAGCCTTCGCCCGCCTTGCGCGCCGGGGCGGGATTGAGGCTGGCGCGCGGGGCGGCGGCCGGTTCGGCGGCCACATGGGCGATCGCCGGTGCGGTCATGCAAGCCATGGCGACGGCGATGCCGGCGCCAGCCAGCAACAGGTTCAAACGACGCATTATCCCCCCTACGAAACTTGAGCCGGACCCCCGTCCGGCGCGGGGACGATAACGGGCGGACGCGGCGACGCAACCGCTCCGATAAGGCTTGGCGTCGATTTGCCTAAAGCCTGCGCCATGATAGCGTTGCTTTAAAATACCAACTGGGAGGATTGGTCGTGGCGAGTCTCAACTATTTCACCGTGGGGTCCAACAAGCTGGAGTCGGCCAAGGCGTTTTATGACGCCCTGCTGGGCTCCATCGAGATGACGCCGGTCTATGAACACCCGTCTGGCGGCCGCCTCTATCGCGGCAAGGGCACGGGCATGTTCGGCGTGCTTGGTCCCTATGACGGCGCCGAGGCCTGCGTCGGCAACGGCTCCATGGCCGGATTCGGCTTCAATTCCACGGCTGAGGTCGATGCGTTCTACGCCAAGGCCGTGGAGCTCGGCGCCCAGTGCGAGGGCGAGCCGGGCGCGCGCATGCCGGGCATGTACTTCGCCTACTTCCGTGACCTCGACGGCAACAAGCTCTGCGCCTACAATCTGGCGCGCGGCTAGCTTACGTTCGCGGCCTTGGCCTCCAGGGCGGCGATCAGGTCCTGCGGTTTCAGTCGGGCCTGAAGCCCGCGCTGGCCGCCGTTGACGAACACCTCGTCGAAGGCGAGGGCGTCGGCCTCGACCACGGTCGGGGCCTTTCGCTTTTGGCCGAAGGGACTGATGCCGCCGACCTTGAAGCCGGTCAGACGTTCGGCCTCCGGCGGCGGCATCATCTCGGCCGACTTGGCGCCCAAGGCGGCGGCCAGCTTCTTCATGCTGACTTCGCGGTCGGACGGAATGACCACGCAGGCCGGCTTGCCGTCCGCCTTGACCATCAAGGTCTTCAGCACCCGGTCGGGCGTGACGCCCATGGCCTCGGCCGCCTGCAGGCCCACGCGCTCGGCATTGGGGTCGTAGTCATACGTCTGCAGGACATAGGCGACCTTGGCCTTGTCGAGGGCGAGGGTGGCGGGCGTGGTCTTGGCCATGGTCGGACGCTTCGCGAAATGACGGTTGCGCCTGTTTCGCTCCCGCCAGCCCTTCCATGCAAGGCCTAGTCGACGGCGAAGCAGGCGTCGACGAGGCGGGAGGGGATCACCGCCTGAACAAGGCGCTCTCGATTACGCCAACTGCCCAGAACCAGGACGCGGCGGCCCGGATGAGCGGCGACCGTTTCGGCTACGCGGTCGGCCATGTAGTTGTCCCAGCGCACCTGCACGCCGAAGGCCTTGTCACCGGCCAGGCCGTACCGGACCGCACCCAGGCCCGCCGCTGCGGCTGCGGTGAGGCTGTCGTGAGCGCGGGCGGGCGTGCTCCAATAAGTCAGCAAGGCCGCCTCGGTCGCATCATCGAGCGTGCTGAGGGCCTTGGCGCTGTCGGGCTGATCTCGGCGGAAGGTCTCGAAAGCGGAGCCGGCCTCGGTGATCATCGCCTTGAACACGTCACCGCCGGGCTCCATCGGCACGGAGACGATCTTGCGCTGCTTGAGGAGCGGCCAAATGACCTCGGGATACTCCGGACGGCCGGGCGTGACGGCGCGGTCGATGAGTTCGTCCGGGCGCACCTCCAGAACCAGAACGTCAGGTTTGAAATCCAGGATCGCGCGGCGCAGGGCGGCGTAGCTGAAGCCGCTGGATTTCGCATGAAGGCCGTGGAGCGCCCCGATCACCGCTACCGCATCAGCGGGTTGCGCGGGACAGGCGGCGTGCGCCGCGGATGTGCTTGAGAAGAGGGCGAGCGCGACGGCGACGGAGCGAAGTTTCAAGGCGAGCCTCCAGGTGAACAGGAGGTTGTGATGGCCGCCAGGTCGGCGTCCCCAAAGTGCGTATCGCCAGGCGGGACCGCTGCGGCGGCGAGCGGGTCTAGACCGGCAGGCGTCCGGCGAGGCCTGAGCGAAACCTACGGCTGAGGCGAAGGCGGCGGCCGTCGCGCAACTCCACCTCGGCGTCGCCGCGCCCGACGCCCTGAATCCGGCGCACACGGTCGAGGCGGACGATAGCGCTGCGATGGATGCGGGCGAACTCGGCGGCGGGCAAGACGTCGGCGAGGGCGGTCAGCGATTGGTCGGTCAGGCGGCTGCGGGCGCCGGCATGGATCTCGGCGTAATCGCCGGCGGCGGCGATCCAGTCGATCTCGCCATAGCCCACGAAACTGGCGGCTGCGCCGTTGCGAATCCAAAGCCCCTCGGCGGCCGGCTGCGTGGAGCGTCCGGCCGTGCGCCGAATGTCCAGCCGCGCGCCCGCGATCAGAAGACCGTAAGCCAGCGCGGCGGTGTCGATGTTGGACGCCAGCACCGGGGCGATCATGTCGACGGCGGATCGGCCCTGGCCGTAGATCGGATGGAAGGCGACAGCGAAGACCGCCACATGCAGCAGCATCGCGAGCGGTGCGCCGAGAACCAACGCCGCTATGCGAAGACTGACCTTCTCAATCCGAAGCGCATGCGACAGCGCCGCAAGCAGGAAAGGTGAGATCAAGGCCCAGATCGAAAAGATCGCCAGACTATAGGCCAGCGTCGGCCACCAGGGCTGCGTCCGCCCTGAAAAGACGCCAAAGGCGTAGCCCTGACCCGCACTGACGAACGCCGCCAGGACCCACGCCCCGAGTGCGGCGGCGATCAGGCGCGGATGGAAAGGCGAGGGCGAGCCGGAAGCCATGAAAGCGATCTAACGCACACCGTTGAGATCGTCGATTCGCCAGCCATCAGCTGACAATGTCACACGAACGGCCGCTGTCTCGTCTTGTCCGCATCAGGCCGCGCCGATTTTCGCCGGCCTCGGATGACAAGGAGATTTCATGTCGACCAAGTTCATACTGGGCCTCGCAACGGTCCTGGGTGTCGGCCTCGGCGCCAACGGTACCTTCATGCTGGTCGCGCCGCTTGACTGGTACTTCGCCATCCCGGGCGTCACCACGACCGGGCCGTTCAACCAGCACTTCCTGCGGGATATCGGGCTGATCTTCCTGCTGGTCAGCGCGGCCTATCTGACAGGCGTCATGCTTTCCCGCCACAGGGTCATCCTGTGGGGCGCGGCGAGCCTCTGGCTGGGCGGCCACGCGCTATTTCACTTCTGGGAAGTCGCGGTCGGGATCTGTGGCCCGTCGGTCCTGCTGCGCGACTTTCCGGCGGTCACCACGCCTGCGGTCATCGGCGGGCTGCTGACGGTGTGGGCGGTCGTCCGTGAGGGCCGCGCCGACGTCTGAGCTATTTGTAGAAGCCGTCGCGCAAGTTCAGGCCATGCTCCAGCCAAACCTTCATGGCGCAGAGCATGCCTGTCCAGCCTTCGCAATTGCCGTAGGAGGCCTTGAGGCCTTCCGGGCTTTGCAACCAGCCCTCCTCGGTGATGCGGACGAGCGTTCGGCCATCCGCCAGCGCCTCGAAGGTCATGGTGACCGTCGTCAGGCGGGCGCCTGAAGCGTCGGGCTCGACCGCATTCTCAGCGCCATCCCATCGAAGGACGATGCGCTTGTCCTTCTCCACCTCGACCACCTGCACCGGAAAGGCGCCGGGGAAGTCGTGGAAATCCCAAGTGACGACGGAGCCCGTCTCAAGGCGCCCCTTGGCGCCGCCGGTCGTGAAGAACTGAGAAAGGTGATCGGGATTGACGACCGCTTCGAATGTCTCGCTGACAGGCTTGGCAATGCGCCGGGCGACGGCGAACTTGAGGTCCATGGGTCGGCTCCCGTTGTCTGTGTCCGGCAATCATGTTATTAAATTATAACATGTCAACGGACGATCAGGACGATGCGCTGTTCAAGGCCCTGGGTCACCGCTCCAGGCGGTTGATCCTCGACGCGTTGAAGTCGGCCCCCAGGACCACGGGAATGCTGTGTGCGCTCCTGCCGGAGCTCGACCGATGCACAGTGATGCAGCATTTGAAGGTGCTGGAGGCGGCGGATCTGATTGTGGTCGAGCGACGGGGAAGGGAGCGCTGGAATCACCTGGACGCCCTGCCGATCCATGCGATCCACGAGCGGTGGATCGGACCCTACGCGGCGTATGCGGCCTCGATGCTCAGCAGGTTGAACAAGACTGGTCCGCGATGCGAGGAGCCGGCGCAAATCCCGGCAGCCGTCACGGATGACCCCGACGACCGATAGGCGCTTTAGGCGTTTGACGCATTTCCAACATAGCCGAACCCTAGGCAGGGCCGGTAAGGTGCTGCTGAATTCAGTAGAGGTAACGTCGTGAGTAAAGCCGCAGTCATCCGCCGTCTCGCCGACGAGGGGCTCAACCCCGCCGAGATCGTGGCCAGGACGGGTTATGTCCACCAGTACGTCTGGCGGACTTTGGACAAGTCCAAGAAGCTGCCCTGGCAGCAGGCTCAGGCCCAGATCACGGACATGTCGCCGCCGCTGGACGCCGCGCGCTACCCCGACGCCATCAACGGATCGGGCGTCGGCTCCAAGGACAAGACGGCGCTGAAGTTCCTCGGCGCCGCCGCCGTGGTCGTGGTCTCCAGCGTCGTGGTCTTTGCGGCGGGGAAGCGATTCCGCATCTGGTGATTCAGGCCTGATCGCGAGGCTTTCCCGGCTCGGCTTTTGCAGCTTACCTTCCCCCATGATCCTGGGGAGAATTGTCATGGAAATCCGCGCCGCGCTGGCCAGCCTGTTCCTTCTTGCCGCCGGGCAGGCTCATGCCGCCGCGCCGTCGCCGCAGACCCTGGCGGAGGTTGATCGGATATTCGCTGATTGGGGCTTGTCCGCCCACGCGCCGGGTCTCGTCTATGGCGTGGTCGCCGATGGCAAGCTGGTCCATGTGAAGGGCCTTGGCGCCCAGGACCTGGACACCAAGGCGCCGGTGACGGCCGACAGCCTGTTCCGCATCGCCTCCATGTCCAAGGCGTTCACGGCCCTGGCGATCCTCAAGCTGCGCGACGAGGGCAAGCTGTCGCTGGAGGCGCCGGCCGAAAATTACGTGCCGGAGCTGAAGACCTGGCGCTATCCCACCGCCGACAGCCCCAAGATCACGGTGCGCAACCTGATCACCCACACGGCGGGCTTCGTGGAGGACAATCCCTGGGGCGACCGCCAGCAGGTGATGAGCGAGGCGGAGTTCACATCCTATCTGGCCGGCGGCGTGCCGTTCTCCCGCGCGCCGGGCCTGGCCATGGAATATTCGAACCTGGGCTACGCCACCCTGGGCCGGATCATCACCAATGTCTCCGGCAAGCCCTACCAGGACTATATCCGCGAGGAGATCATGCGCCCCCTGGGCATGACCTCCACCGGCTACGACATCTTTGCCTCGCCGAAGGGGCGGCGCGCCATCGGCTATCGCTGGCAGGACAACGGCTGGACCCGCGAGCCCGACATGAAGGACGGGACCTTCGGCGCCATGGGCGGGGTGGAGACCAGCGCCAACGACTATGCCCGCTGGGTGAGCTTCCTGCTGTCGGCCTGGCCGGCGCGTGACGACGCCGAGACCGGTCCCCTCCGCCGCTCCACGGTCCGCGAGATCGCCACCGGCAGCAACTTCGTGGCGGGCCGCATGCGCCAGGCCTCGGTCGGCGGCGCGCCGTGCCGCCAAGCCGTGGCCTACGCCATGGGCTGGAGCACTATCGACGACTGCGACCTGGGCCAGATCGTGACGCACAGCGGCGGCTATCCGGGCTACGGCTCCATCGTCATGCTGTTGCCGGCCAAGGGCGTGGGAGTTTTCGCCTTCGCCAGCCGCACCTATGCGGGCCCCACCTTGCCCGCCTTGCGCTCGCTTCTCGCTCTACAGGGCGCTGGCGCGCTGAAGGACGCGAGCGCCACCCCGGTGAGCGACGGTCTCAGCCAGGCCTATGAGGCCGCCAAGGCCGTCTGGCGCGCGGGCGACATCGAAAAAGCGCCGCTGGCCAACAATCTGCTGCTCGATCGGGACGCGCCGCGCTGGAAGCGCCTGATCGCTGACGTGAAGGCCGAGGTCGGCGCCTGCAGGGCGGACGAACCGGTGCGGCCGCTGTCGGCCATGGAGGGGCGCTTCACCTGGACCTGCGAGCGGGGCCGGGTGACCGGCCGCGTGCAGCGCGCACCGACCCAGAAGGTCGAGATCCAGGCTCTGGAGTTCACTGTCGCCCAGCCTTGAGCATGGGCGCCAGGCATTGCTGACCGGGCCCGCCCCACCCCATGGGGGAGGCGAAGCGGAGTTGGGGAATCCGCTTCGAGGTGGGGTGGGGCGGTGCGGTCAAGACGAAGAGGGGGTCGGGGAGAGCCCTCTTCGCCACTGTGACCGACGGCTCTAGAACAGGATGCCGGTTTCGATCAGCGCGCGCGTCTGGCTACGCTCGTCGCCGTTCGAGCCGAAGGCGAAGCCCGGGCCCGTCTTGTCGACCTTCACGTAGGACAGCTCGCCGCGAACAAAGGCCCGGCCGAACTGGAAGGTCGGGGTGAGGGTCAGGGACCAGGCATTGCTGCCCGGGCCGTAGACCAGGTTGGCGGCGTCGGCGTCGCCCGTGGAGTCGATGTACTCCGCGCGGCCAGCCAGGCTGAAGTTTTCGGTGAAACCGTACTTGCCCAGCAGCGCATAGCCGTAGGTCTTGGCGCCCTTCAGGCCCAGACCGGGCTCATCGTGGATCGTGCTGTACTGGAAGTACGGCGAGACCGTCAGAGGGCCGTTCGTGTAGGTGTAGATGACGTTGTAGATCTCGGAGTTGTTTTGGGCGAGCGGGGTCGCCGTGCCGGCGCGGCCCGAGTGCGAGGTGTTGCCGCCGCCAGCCAGGGTCAGGACGTTGCTGGCATCGAACGCATACGAGACTAGGCCGCTGACCCAGCTGTACTTGTTGGAATAGAAGCCGTCGTTGACCGAGAACGAAGCACTCAGCTTGCCGGTGGAATAGTTCACCTGCACGCCGCGGTTCACCGCGTTCTCCTGGTTCCAGAGCATGCCGCGCTGGATGTTCATGTTCTGGAACGTGAAGGTGTATTCCGAGCCGATCAGCGTCGGCAGCTTGCCTGCCATGATCGAAAGATTGTCGGCCGGAGCGATCTTCACATAGGCCTGCGGCACGACGCCGTAGGTGTCCTGGGTGATGTCGGAGGACTTGCCATAGGGCACGCCTACGGTCGGGATGGAATAGGCGCCGACCTGGACGAAGAATTGCACCGGACCTTCCGTGGTCTGCAGGAACACCTGGGCGTTGCTCACGTCGCCGCGAGCGCCCATGTCGCTGGAGGCTTCGTGGTTCTGCGCATAGGCCAGGCCGCTCACGGCCCCGGTGACATAGACCGTGCCCAACGGACCGGTGTCGACCGTCGTCGGCGACGGATTGGCCGACAGCGTGGGGCCCATGGCCGGCATGGCGAGCGGATCGGCATGAGCAGCCGACACACACATCACCGCCGCGACGGCCGAGCCGGCAGCCAGGACGGCACGGAGCGGCCGCGTCTTCGCGGCGAGCGTCTTGAGCCGACCAGTGGAAAGCCGTAGCAACATCTTGAATTCCTTTTTGAGACAAGTGGCGAGGGCCCCATCGGCAGGCGCCGATCGGGTTCGGTCGCCACAGCCGAACCACGCCCGTGGGCGGCTCGAACTGGCCTCAAACCGAGATGTGGATTCCATGTGCTTTGGCGGCGCCGCGCATAAGCGAAGCGTAAGCATTCGGCGCCGGCGGCCCTGGACGACGGCGGCGCGCAGGGAAGTCACCCAGCCGGTGGGCGGACTTCGTATTCAGCCTGTGGTGAGGGATTGGCGGCGGTCAGCCGAACCGGTTCGCGCCGCAGAGCAGCCGCGCCGATCATCCTAGATGTTCGAAGTCTGAGAATGGCGGACAGGGTGGGATTCGAACCCACGGTAGGCTTCCACCTACGGCGGTTTTCAAGACCGCTGCCTTAAACCACTCGGCCACCTGTCCCCAAGGGGAAGGGGGCTATAACAGGGCCGGGCGGAGGGCTCCAGCGCGCATCAGCCTTAACCCCTCATAAAAACCTTTGATTCACCATGAGGGGATGATCGCCCGTCCTCCATTCGCATCCGCGCGCACCTTGACCGCCGTGCTGCTGGCGACGGCGGGGCTGGCGGCTTGCGCCACGCCCATGCCGACCAAGAATGGTTCGTCGCTCTCCAGCAAATCGGCGCCGCCCGCCCGGGCCTGGAAGGACAAGGACGGCAACCCGCTGCGCGGCACCATGAAGCCGTATCAGGTGAAGGGGACCTGGTATTACCCGCAGGAGCAGCCGAGATACGACGAGACCGGCATCGGCTCCTGGTACGGCGAGCAATTCCACAACCGCTACACCGCCAATGGCGAGATCTTCGACATGGATCTGCCGTCGGCCGCCCACAAGACGTTGCCGCTGCCGTCGATCGTTGAGGTGAAGAACCTGGACAACGGCCGAACCATGCGGGTGCGGGTCAATGATCGCGGCCCGTTCGTGGACAAGCGGATCATCGACCTGTCGAAGGCCGCCGCGGACGAGCTGGGCTTCAAGAGCGCCGGGGTGGCGCGGGTGCGGGTCCGCTACATCGGCCCGGCCGGCAAGCCGACGCCGTTCGATCAGCCGAAACGCTACGCCAAGAAGGCCGATCCGCGTCCCGTGATGGTCGCCGCGGCCCCGCCGCCGCCTCCCGCCTATGCGCCGCCGGCTTATGAGCCTGCCCCCTATGTCCCGCCGGCTCGGGCGCCCGTGCAGTCAGGCACGCTGCCGCCTATCGGTTCGACGGCGAGTTATTCGCCGCCGGTGGCGGTCGCCCAGACCACGTCCAGCGCCTATCGCGTTCAGGCGGGCGCGTTCTCGAGCCGCGCCAACGCCGAGCGGGCGGTGCAGCTGCTTTCCGACGCCGGCCTGGCGGTGATCGAACCGACCGACCGTGGCGGCGTGACCCTGTACCGCGTGGTCATGGGGCCGGCGGCGGATGAGAGCGCCGCCCTGGAGCTGCGTGACGCCGCCGCGGCCTTCGGTTTCCCGGACGCGACGGTGCTGCGGCCCTTCTAGGTTCTGGACAACCGGACCGTTCCAGTCGATTGAACGGGACGTGGCGACCGGCATCTTCATCACTTTCGAGGGCGGCGAGGGGGCTGGGAAATCGACCCAGATCCGTCGGCTGGCCCAGCGTCTGAACACGATGGGCCGCGACGTGGTCCTGACCCGCGAGCCCGGCGGCTCCGAGGGGGCCGAGGCGATCCGTGATCTGCTGCTGAACGGAGCGGCCGAGAAGTGGTCGGCCACGACCGAGACCCTGCTGATGTACGCCGCGCGGCGCGACCATCTGGAGCGCGTGGTGCGGCCGGCCCTGGCGGAGGGAAAGATCGTCCTGTGCGATCGTTTCGCCGACTCGACGCGCGCCTATCAGGGCGCGGGCGGCGACGCTGATCCGGGCCTGATCGAGGCCATGGAGCGCTATGTGGTCGGCTCCGATTGGCCATCCGTAACGCTGATCCTGGACCTGCCCGTGGACAAGGGCCTGACCCGCGCCGCCAGCCGGGGCGGCGGCGAGGCCCGCTTTGAATCCAAGGGGCAGGCCTTCCACGAGCGGCTGCGCGCCGCCTTCCTGGCCATCGCCGAGCGCGAGCCGCAGCGCTGCGTCGTGGTGGTCGCGGACCAATCCATTGATGCGGTCGAGGCCGACATCTGGGCGGCGGTCGAGCCGCGACTGAAGGCCGGCTGATGGCCTACGAGCCGCCGCATCCGCGCGACGTCTTCGGCCTGAAGGGGCAGGAGGCGGCGGAGGCCGCCTTCGCCGACGCCATCGAGCGCGGGCGCCTGCATCACGCCTGGCTGCTGACCGGGCCGGAGGGCGT
Organism: Caulobacter segnis; assembly: GCF_029543125.1. Lineage (GTDB taxonomy): Bacteria > Pseudomonadota > Alphaproteobacteria > Caulobacterales > Caulobacteraceae > Caulobacter > Caulobacter segnis_D. Next base: position 548,235 of record NZ_JARQWW010000003.1, on the reverse strand, counting down.
GGGCAAGGCGACTTTCGCCTATCGGGCCGCGCGGCGACTCATGGGCGCCAGGGCGTTGGGCGAGGGCATCGGCTCCGATCCCAAGGATCCGGTAAGCCGCCAGATCAGCGCCCGTTCGCATCCCGACCTGATGGTCCTGGAGCGCGTCGGGGAGGATGGCAAGCCGCGCAAGGTGATCCCGGTTGAGGAGGCGCGCCGTCTGCCGGAGTTCTTCGCCAAGGCCCCGGCCAGCGCCCCTTACCGGGTGGCGATCATCGACGCGGCGGACGACCTGAATGTCAACGCCGCCAATGCCTTACTGAAGACTCTTGAGGAGCCCCAGGGGCGGGGCGTGCTGTTCCTGATCTCCCATTCCCCGGGTAAGCTGTTACCGACGATCCGGTCGCGCTGCCGGCGCCTGACCATGGCCGCGGGGTCGGAAGGCATGGCTGTTGAGATGCTGGAGCAGGCGGGCGCGGCCGAGGGCGAGAACGCGCTACGCTTAGCGCGGATGGCCAAGGGTGCGCCTGGCATGGCCCTGCAGCTGGCGGCCAATGGCGCCCTGGCGGCGGACGACGCCGCGCGAGAGATCCTGCTGTCCCTGCCGCGCGCCGACGAGGCGGCCCTGCTATCGCTGGCCGACACCTTCCGGGGATCGGAGGGAATGCAGCGCTTTCGGGCCGTGATCGAGCGGCTGGCCGAGCGCATCCACATTTTCACGACCCGTGAGGCCGCCGAAGGCCGGGGCCTTGGCCTGGATGGCTGGGCGACCGCCTGGGAGAAGCTGACCGCCCTGCCTGATCGGGTCGAGGCGGTGAACCTGGATCGGGCCGACGCCTTTTTCTCCGCGGTGCGCGATCTTCGCAGCGCCGCCAAAATCCGCGCCTTTTGAGTTTGTTACGCCGATATGCTGATCGATAGTCACGTCAACCTTCACGCCCCCCAGTTCGCCGAGGACCAGGCGCAGGTCATCGACCGCGCCCGTGCGGCGGGGATCGAGATGATGGTGACCATCTGCGACAAGGTCTCGTCCTTCGAGGCGGTCCACGCCATCGCCATGGCGCATGACGACATCTGGGCGACGGTCGGCACGCACCCGCACGAGGCCAAGGAGGATCCGGAGCTTGAGGCCAAGCCCCTCATTGATCTGGCGGCGCGGCCCAAGGTGGTCGGGATCGGCGAATGCGGCCTGGACTTCCACTATGATCTGTCGCCGCGCGACGTGCAGGCCCGGGTATTCCGGGCTCATGTGACGGCGGCCCGGGAGACGGGTCTGCCGCTGGTGGTCCATACCCGCGAAGCCGACGACGTCATGGGGCAGATTCTCGAGGAAGAGTTCGCCAAGGGCCCGTTCAAGCTGCTGATGCACTGCTATACCAGCGGCGCGGAACTGGCGCGCCGCGCGGCGGCGCTCGGGGCGTGGTTCTCGGTCTCCGGCATCGCCACCTTCAAGCAGGCCGAGGATGTTCGGGCGGTGATCGCCGACATGCCGGCCGATCGGATCATCGTCGAGACCGACTGCCCTTACCTGGCGCCGGTTCCCATGCGCGGTCGTCGCAACGAGCCGGCCTATCTGCCGCATATCGTCGACAAGCTGGGCGAAATCCGCGGCTGGTCGCGCGAAGACGCCGAGAAGCGGACTGAGGACGCCTTTTTCGCCCTGTTCAACCGGATCCCTCGCCCGTGACCCTGGAGCTGACCATCCTGGGCTGCGGGTCGTCCGGCGGCGTGCCGCGGGCGGACGGGGACTGGGGCGTCTGTGATCCTGCCGAGCCCAAGAACCGCCGCACCCGTTGTTCGCTGCTGGCGCGGCGCAAGGGCGGGGAGCCGGAGACGACGGTCGTCATCGACACCTCGCCGGATCTGCGGGAGCAGTTCATCGCCGCCAAGGTGAAACGGGTGGATGCGGTCCTGCTGACCCATGAGCATGCCGATCAGACCCACGGCATCGACGACCTGCGCGCCTTCTACATCCGGCAGCGCGCGCCGATCCCGACCTTCATGGATCATGCGACCCACGCCAGCCTGATCACCAAGTTCGACTACATCTTTCACGCCAAGGGCGGCTATCCGGCGATTTGTGAGCCGTGGGTGATCCCGGCGCATGGCGAGGCGTGGTCCGTGGATGGGCCGTCCGGGGCGATCCCGGTCCGCACCTTCGATCTGGATCACGGCGAGATCCGTTCGGTCGGCTATCGCCTCGGAGGCGCGGCTTATTGCCCGGATGTGCGCGATATCCCGGAAAGCAGCTTCGCGGCGCTGGAGGGGCTGGACGTCTGGATCATCGACGCCCTGCGCTGGACCCCGCATCCGACCCACGCCCATGTGGAGAAGACACTGGGTTGGATCGAGCGGGTGAAGCCCAAGCGCGCGATCCTCACCAACATGCACATCGACATCGACTATCGGGACGTGCTGGGAAGGCTGCCGCAAGGCGTCGAGCCTGCCTATGACGGCATGACCGTCGAGGTCGCCCTATGAGTGAAGCCGCCGAGACCCTGATCCGCGCCCGGCGTCGGATGAGCAATGAGGCGATCGCCAAGCATGACGCCGCCAAGCTGAAGGGGTTTTTCGCCGCCGATGTGAAGGTCATCGTCGGAGACGGCTCGCTGATCCAGGGCGCGGACGATCTGATCGCCGCCTTCAAGGGACAGTTCAAGGACCCGGACTTCGTCACCTATGTCCGCACCCCCTCGGCCATCACCATGGACGCGTCCGGCGAACGGGCCGCGGAGGAGGGGCGCTGGGCGGCGACCTGGCACGGTCAGACTGGTCTCTCCGGCCCTTACCTCGCCGGCTGGAGCAAGATCGACGGCCGCTGGATGATTGACTCCGAGCTTTATGTGACCGTCGGCGCTTAGCGCTTGCGGACCGCCAGCGCATAGATCGCGCCCAGGGCCGAGAACCAGACGACCGCCGTGTAGAAGGTGGGGCGGCTGCCGGGATCGATGGCCATGACCGCGGTCACAAGAGCGATGAAGCCGACCACGATCCAGTTCGACAACGGATAAAACGGTGTCGGGAAGCGGACGCCGGCGCGCTGCTGCGCGGTCAGGCGGCGGCGATGGGCGAAGTGGGCCAGGACCACCATCAGCCAGGTCCATAGGAGCAGAGCCGCCACCAGCGACATCACATAGCCGAAAACCTTCTCGGGGAACGCGTAGTTCAGGCCAACGCCGACCAGCATGGCCAGGGTCGAGACGGTGATGGCGTTGGCGGGCAACTGGCGTGCGTTGTTATGGGCCAGCGCCTTGGGCGCCTGTCCGCGCGTGGCCAGGGCCGACAGGACCCGACCGGTGGCGAAGATGCCGCTGTTGCAGGACGAGATCACCGCCGACAGCACCACGAAGTTGATGACGCCCGCCGCGCCGGACAGGCCGATCTTCTGCAGCACGGCGACAAAGGGGCTTTCGTTGGCGGGAATGCCGCTCCAGGGCGTCACCGCCATGATCACGGCCAGGGAGCCCACGTAGAAGAGCAGGATGCGGACGATCACGCCATTGATCGCCTTGGGCAGGGAGCGTTCGGGATCCTCGGCTTCGGCCGCCGTCACCCCGACCAGCTCGGTGCCGCCGAAAGAGAAGAGGGCGGTGGGGATCACGGCCAGCAAGCCCGCCACGCCGAACGGGAAGACCCCGCCGTGACGCCACAGGTTGGCGAACGACGCGCCTTCGCCCGCCGCGCCCAAGCCGAACAGAACCATGGCAGCCCCGCCCAGGATCAGCAGGGCAATGGCCGCCACCTTGATCAGGGTCAGGCCGAACTCGATCTCGCCGAACAGGCGCACGCCAAAACGGTTGGCCAGATAGAGGCCGACCAGGGTGATCAGGGCGGTGATCCATTGCGGAAAGTCCGGCGCCCAGAATTTGACGAACACGCCGGCGGCGGTGATCTCGGCGATGCCGACCAGCACCCAGATCAGCCAGTAGCTCCAGCCGCTGATGAACCCAGCCCAATGGCCGACGAGGTCGTCCACGTGGCTGGTGAAGGCCGGGACGGCGGGGCGGTTGAGGGTCAGCTCGCCCAAAGCGCGCGCCATGAGAAACACCGCCAGCCCCGCCATGGCGTAGGCGATCAGGACGCTTGGACCGGCCTGGGCGATGGCCTGACCGCTGCCCAGGAACAGGCCGGCGCCGATGGCTCCACCGATGGCGATGAACTGGATGTGGCGGGTCTTCAGCGTGCGCGCGAAGCGCGGGGTCTCGGTCGTCATGATGTTCCGATCAGGCCGGCAGGCCGATCACCGTCTTTACATCCACCTGAGACAGATTGGTCTGCTTGATTTCAGCGTCGGTGAAGTTGGCGCCGCGCAGATCGGCCTCCGCGAAGCTGGCGCCGGTCAAATCAGCGCCCTGGACATCGAGATAGCGGCCCCGCACGCCAGTCAGGTCGGCGGTCACGGCGCGCGTTCCCACCACCAACGGGCCGAGCGTGGCCTTGCGCATGATGGTCTTGGTCAGGTTGGCCTGCATCAGGCGCACGCCGCGCAGATCCGCGCCGGAGAGATCCGAGCCGCGCAGGTCCGCGCCATCCAGCCGTGCGCCCTGAAGCTGGGCGCCGGCCATGCGCAGGCCCACCAGACAGGTGCGGCGGGCGCTGATGGCGGTCAGCTTCAGGTTGGAGATCAGGTGGATGATCGGGCGCAGATCTTCGCCATCGACAACGGCGGGCGCGCCCTCGGCGCCGTCGGTGCGGCACCAGAGGTCGTGCTGGATCAGGGCGGCGTGAAGGGTTTCAGCCTTCTCCAGCGCCTGATCGGTCGGATCGACGACGCAGCCGCCCAGACGCGCGCCCTTGGAGCGCGCGCCGGTCAGGTCGATCTGCATGAGGACCGCACCCTCGAAATTGGCCTTCTCTATATTGGCGCCGGTCAGGTTCGCGCCGCGCAGGATAGCGCCGGTGAAGTTGGCGCCGCGCAGGTTCGCCCCGCGCATCATCGCGCCGCTTAGTGAGCAGTCGGAGAAATCAGCCGCCATGGCCGAGACGTCGTCGAGTTGGGCTTCGACAAGGGTTGCGCCATGCAGGTCGGCCTCGTCGAGGTCGGAGACGCGCAGGTCGGCATTGACGTTCTTGCCCGTGGGCGCGGCGGCTCCGGTGGGGGCGTCTACGATGCCGGGGCGCAGGTCCGCGCGCGTCATGTCGACCTGAGCCAGCGTCGCGCCGCGCAGGCACACGCCGCGCATGTCCGCATCGACAAGATTGGCGCCGCGCAGATCGGCCCGGCGAAGGTCGCAGCCGAACATGTTGGCGCCGGTGAGCTTCACCCCGGCCATCTGGCAGCCTTCGAGCACCGAGGCGGACAGGTCCACGCCCGACAGATCGCGCCGCGACAGGTTGAGGCCTGACAGGTGCATGAACTTCAGGACGGCGCGCTTGCCGCCGGGCTGACGGGCCACGAACTTGGCGTGGGCGCTCATCAGCATGTCGAGTTCGGGCTGGGTGAGCCGACGACGGCCCGAGCGGTCGCTCTCCGATCTCAAACCCAATTCCCCCGAAAGAAGGCGTGAAGCCTTTAAGAAAAGGCGGTCTCGCACCCGCGCGAACGCGGGTCAATATCACTAGAGGCGGGGAGGGCCGGTCAGGGCGGTCACGGCCGGAGCGCCGGGGGCGTTGCGGCTGATCGGATCGCACCAGTTGAACAACTCCTGGGTCCGGCGTCCGGCCAAGCCGTTGTCGATCAGCACCTGGCCAAGATCGAGCCCATCCAGGGTCACCAGGGCGAAGGCGCGGTCGTACTCGTCCTTGCCGCCGGTCTCTTCGATGCTGACCGTCCGGGCGTTGTTGACCAGGCGCTGGACGATGGAGATGCCCTGGCGGGCGGCGACGGCTTCGGCCCAGCAGCGGGCGTCGGGGATGGTCTCGGGCGCGAACGCGTTGGACAGGCGCAGGTGGCGGCCGTCGATCACCAGGATGTCGGCGCTGATCACCGTCGCGCGGCTGCCCACCGAGGGCTGGACGTCGGCGATGTCGGCCTCTGACTGCTTGGCCGGAGAACAGCCGGCGACTGCGGCCAGGGCCGCTGCTGCGAGAAGTGATCGAAAACGCATGACGTCGGCGCCCCTGAACCTCGTTGTCACTTGTGCGCGCGGCGCGGGAAATCAAGGCCGAGCTTCAGCTTTGCGTGCGATTGATCTTCGTCGCTGCTCGTTGCATCAGCATATGTACATATGAATCACCTGGCGGATTGAATGGCCAAGGACGACGCGTCCGAGAACATGGTGCTGCGGACGGTTTATCTGCCCAAGGCCCTGGACAAGCAGCTTCGCGCGATCGCGTTCGAGGTCGAGCTGAGCAAGGGCGAACTGATGCGCGTGCTGATCGCCGAGGCGATGCAGCACCGGGCGGCGAAAGGCGAGGCGGCGTTCGAGCGAGAAGGCGCGCCCACGCCTCGGCCGGTTGTTGTCGTTGCGCCGCCACCTCCGCCGCCTGCGCTTCCAGAGCCCGCGCCCGTCATCGAGCCGGTGAAAGCCGCCAAGCCGCGCCCGCCTAAGCCTGCGCCGGAACCCAAGGCGCCGGACACCAGCCAAAGCAGCATCTTCGACTTCCTGTAGACTGCGGCACGGGCCATCATTCCCGACATCAGAGTCGGGGGACGCATGAAGATCGCGCTTGGGACGGCCGCCGTCGTTGTCAGTCTGGCCTGGGCTGTTCAAGCCAGCGCCGCGACCTATGTCCTGGAGCCTGACGCCGTCTGGACCGCCGGGCAATCGACGCCTTCGAAGGGGTGGTCGGTGACGGTCGACGGGACGAAGATCGTTCGCGTCGGCCCTCGGGCCGCAGCGCCGGCCGGAGCCGAGGTGATCGCCCTGCCGGGAGCGACACTGATCCCCGGCTTGATCGAATTGCATTCCCACCTGCTGCTGCACCCGTACAACGAGACCACCTGGGACGATCAGGTGCTCAAGGAGTCACCCTACTACCGGACCCTGCGCGGCGGGCGCGACGCGGCGCGCACGCTGCAGTCCGGCTTCACCACTCTGCGCGATCTGGGCAGCGAGGGCGCCGCGGACGCCGACGTGGCGCTGAAGACGGCGATCGAGGACGGCGTGATCGAGGGGCCGCGCCTGCTGGTCGCCACCCGGGCGATCGTGGCCACCGGGACCTATGGTCCGCGCAAGGGCTTCCGTACCGACATGGAGCTGCCGCAGGGCGCCGAGGAAGTCAGCGGCGAGGCGGAGATGGCGTCGGCCGTGCGCCGTCAATCGGCGGCGGGCGCAGACTGGATCAAGCTCTATTCCGATTACCGCACAGGTCCCGACGGCTCCACCCGGCCGACCTTCACCCAGAAGGAGCTGGATGTGGCGGTCGAGATCGCCCACGCCTCCGGCCGGCCGGTGGCGATCCACGCGGCGGGCGACGAGGGCATCCGTCGCGCGGTTCTGGCCGGCGCCGACACGATCGAGCATGGCTACGGCGCATCGGAGGCGACCTTCAAGCTGATGAAGGAAAAGGGAGCGACCTATGTCCCGACCCTGACCGCGCCGGCCTCCACCGCGCAATACTTCCAGGGCTATGTGCCGGGGAAGAGCCCGCCGACGCCGTCCATGCAGGCGGCTGAGAAGGCGTTCCGCACGGCCTTGCGTCTAGGCGTGAACATCGGCGTCGGCAGCGATGTCGGCGTCTTTGCTCACGGCGAAAGCTGGCGCGAGCTGGATTGGATGGTCCGCTACGGCATGACGCCCCTGCAGGCGCTCACCGCCGCCACGGCCGGGAACGCCAAGGTGCTGCGTCGCGAGACCGACCTGGGTCGCCTGGAGGACGGATTCTTCGCCGACATTGTCGCTGTGCAGGGTGATCCGACCCGCGATTTGACCGTCATCAAGGATGTGCGCTTCGTGATGAAAGGCGGGAAAATCCACCGCCGTCCGTGAGTGATTTGCAATAGCGGCGATCGGCTGTGGAAGAACGAGAGTACTTCTTTTGTTCTTATTGCCGCATCGCTAGAGTCACCTTCCCAAAGGCGGGAGGAGGACCCTGATGAAAGTTGCGCTAACGTCCGCACAATCGCTTCTGGCCACGCTGAACCCGCGCGACCGAGCCGATATCGAAGCGCGCGCCGCCAGGGATATGGCCGCAGCCTCCGCGGCCACGCCGAGCGAAATCGCCGCCTTGGCCAATGCCGTGGCGGAGAAGCCGTGGGCCTACCCGGTCAACCGTGAAGTGGCGATCCTGGTCGCCGCGTGCCTGACCGTGAAGGCGGCGGTCATGGAATCCGGCGCCGCCGCCCTCGCAGGGTGATCTTCTAGTAGCGGCGCGCTGCGCGAATCTCGAAGTATGCGGTCGCCGCGCCTTCGCTGTGGGCGATGACGGTGATGGGAAGAACCCGGCCGTCTTCCAGCGCGAGCTCGGCGGCGCCTTCGCGGAAGGCCGCGCGAAGCTGTTCGATGTCGCCGGTCAGAGAGCCTTTGCCCTGGGCCAGGTTGCGGTCGCCATCAATCGAAAAGGCGACCGGCTCCTTGCAACGGCGGAAGGACAGGACGGCGTCGCCGACGATCGGTTCGCGCTTGGCTTTGGGCATGTTGGCTCCGGTTTGTTGCAGCTCGAGTTTTAAACGCGAAGCTGAACCGGACGCTCCCGGACGAACAGCGTTTTATGGTCTAGATGCCGAGAGCGGCGCGATATCCGGGGTGGACCATGTCGTGCAGATCAGGGTGGCGCTGGATGTAACCGGCCACGAAGGTGCAGGTGGGAATCGCCAGTTGCTCACGCTCGCGCACCCAGGCCATGGCCGCCTTGACCAGGGCTGAGCCTACCCCGCGTCCCTCGAAGGCGGGTGGAACCTCTGTGTGAGGAAAGAGCACGCCGCTGTCGAGCAGCCGATATTCGGCATAGGCGATCTTGCCGTCGAGGCGGATTTCGAAGCGGCCGTCAGCCTCGTTGTGAATGACCTCGAAAGCCTCGCCGCCCATCCTGATCCCCTCGAAACACGCAGGCCGACGCATCGCTGCGCCGGCCATTACCTGGATCCGCAATCAGCCCAGGTTGCGCTTGTAGAGATCGAGCAGCTCGGCCCAGGCCTTTTCGGCGGCGGGCTCGTTGTAGACCTGGCTGCCCTTGACGGTCCAACCGTGGGCCGCGCCGGCATAGACCTCGACCTTGGAGGGGCGCTTGGCGGCGTCCAGCGCGGCCTTGAACTTCTCCCTGGAGGTCGGGTCCTGCTTGTCGTCGTTCTCGGCGACAAGGATCAGGTACTCGGCCTTGGTCTTGGGCAGCAGCAGGTGGGGGCTCGACGGCTGGTCGGTAAATAGTCCGCCCCCGTGGAAGCTTGCCACCGCGGCGATGCGGTCGGGCGCCGCCGCAGCGGTCTGGACCGACAGGGGACCACCCATGCAGTAGCCCTGAACGCCGGCCTTCTTTTTCTTGTTCGTCTGCGGCTGGGCGTCGAGGAAGGCCAGATAGGCGACCGCGTCCCGTGCGGTGCCGTCCGGCGTCACCGTCGCGCGCAACGGGGTGATCTTGGCGCGGTCTTCCGGGTTGGCGAAGCTGAAGGCGCCGTCGATCACCGGGGCGCGCTTGACGCGGTAGTAGAGATTGGGAACCAGCACCACATAGCCGGAGGCGGCCAGACGGCGGCCCATTTCGCGGAAGGCCGGCCGCAGGCTCATGACGTCCGGCCAGATCAGCACAGCCGGCCAGCTGCCCTTGCCCTCCGGATAGTAGAGCGCCGCATCGGCCACGCCATCGGGCGTCTTGATCTCCACGTCCTTCTCGACAACCGGGGTCGCGGCGCGGGCCGCGCCGGCGACGCCCGTGGCCGCGGCGGCCATCAGGCCGAAGGCGCGGCGCGAAACCGTGGGGTCCACGACCAGACCGGGGTGGATATCGTCGTCACACATGGCGGTTCCTCACCTTGGTGTTGTGCGTAAGCGGCCGGCACTCTTGCGCGGACAGAAGGCGAGGGGAAGGGGGCTCGGAGCGCCCGGGGCGAGGCGATGATACCGAGGTTCCGCCGAACGGACTTGACCAATGCCGCAAGCGGGACTGACATCCCGGCCCCAAGCTTGAGGCTTGGCCACGTTTCTGGGGGAGTTCCGATGAAGAAGATCGTCTTGGCCGCCGCGCTGGCCGCCGGCGCCGGGTTCGGCATGTGCGCGCCACAGGTGCTGGCGCAGCCGGCGCCCGCCGTGCAGTCCGACGCGGTCGCCGCGTTCCGCAAGATCGCCGACACCGAATGGGCCTGGCGTCAGAAGGAAGTTCCCCAGCGCGGCAACCAGATCATGCCGGATGTCAGCGCCGCGGCCGAAGCGCGCCGCCTGGCCTACTGGGTCGATGTCCAAAAGCAGCTGGCGGCGATCGATGTCTCCAAGCTGCCGATTTCGGAGCGGACCACCTATGCGGTCTACAAGCACGACATCGACAACTTCGTCGAGGACGGCCGCTTCAAGCTCTATGAAATGCCGTTCAACGCCGACAGCTCGTTCTGGGCCGGTCTGGCCGGTCAGGCGCGCCGCACCCTGACCACCACGGCGGAGTACGAGCAATATCTGACCCGCCTGCGCGGGGTGCCCAAGTACTACGACGATCAGATCGCCAATATGCGCGCCGGCATCAAGCGCGGTTTCACCCAGCCGCGCGAGACCCTGGCCGGCCGTGACGCCTCGATCGCCGCGGTCGCCGATGTGACCGACGCCAAGGCCAACCTGTTCTACGAGCCGTTCAACAAGATGCCGGCTTCGATCCCGGCGGCGGACCAGGCCCGCCTGCGCGCCGAGGCCGAGACGGTGATCGGCCAGTCGGTGATCCCGGCGCACCAGAAGCTCCTGACCTTCTGGCGTCAGGAATACCTGCCCAAGGCCCGCACGACGCTGGGCGCCTCGTCCCTGCCGGACGGCAAGGCGTTCTACCAGTCGCAGATCCGCCAATACACGACCACGACGCTGACCCCCGACCAGATCCACGAGATCGGCCTGAAGGAGGTGGCGCGCATCAAGGCGGAAATGGAGGCGATCAAGGACAAGGTCGGCTTCAAGGGCGACCTGGCCGCCTTCAACACCTATCTGAAGACCGATCCGCAGTTCAAATTCGACAAGCCCGAACACCTGCTGTGGTACGGCGCGTGGATCATCAAGAAGGTCGACGGCCAGCTGCCGCGCTATTTCGGCACCCTGAACGAGACGCCCTTCACCCTGATCCCGGTGCCCGACAACATCGCGCCGTTCTACACCGCCGGTCGTGGCGGCAACGGCTCGTGCATGCTCAACACCTATGACCTGCCGTCGCGTCCGAAGTACAACATCGCCGCCCTGACGGTGCATGAGTGCAATCCGGGCCACGCCTTCCAGGGCATCGTCCAGCGCAACATCAAGGGCCTGCCGCCGTACCGCACCCAGACCTACATCTCCGCCTATGGCGAGGGTTGGGGTCTCTACACCGAGACGTTGGGCGTCGAGATGGGCGTCTATGAGACGCCTTACGACGACTTCGGGCGCCTGAGCTACGAGATGTGGCGCGCCGCGCGCCTTGTGATCGACACCGGCGTCCACGCGAAGGGGTGGACCCGCAAGCAGGCCATCGACTACCTGGCCAGCCACACGGCGCTCTCCGACCACGAAGTGACGACCGAGGTCGACCGCTACATCACCTGGCCGGGCCAAGCCTTGTCCTACAAGCTGGGCCATATGGAGATCCTGCGCCTGCGGGCCAAGGCCGAAGCCGAGCTAGGCGCCAAGTTCGACATCAAGGCCTTCCATGACCGCTTCCTGTCGCTCGGCGTCGCCACCTTGCCGGCCCTGGCCGAGGAGATGGACGCCTTCATCGCAGAGCAGAAGACCAAGACCCCGGCGGCCCGGTAGCCTGCTGATCCAGCGCGGCGTTCGTCCGCGCTGGATGCCGTCTTGCCGCGCTCGCGGGCGAGGGATAGCCATGTGGCATGCGCACCTCGTCCCGCTTCGCTGTCGCCGCCGCACTGGCTGTCCTGACCCTTGGCTCCTCGGTTCAGGCCGCTGATCCTTCCGCCGCCTGGAAGGCGCGCGCCGCCAATGTGACGATCACTCGGGACGACTGGGGCATCGCTCATGTGAAGGGCAGGACTGACGCCGACGCGGTGTTCGGCATGATCTACGCCCAGGCCGAAGACGACTTCGCGCGCATCGAGAACAATTATCTCGTCAATCTCGGGCGCCTGGCCGAAGCGGATGGAGAGAAGGCGGTCTGGCAGGACCTGCGCCAGCGCCTGTTCATCGATCACGAGGTCCTGAAGGCGGACTACGCGGCCAGCCCGCAATGGCTGAAGGTCCTGATGACCGCGTGGGCCGACGGGCTGAACTACTACCTCGCCACCCATCCGCAAGTGAAGCCGCGCGTCCTGACCAAGTTCGAACCCTGGATGGCGCTCAGCTTCACCGAGGGCAGCATCGGCGGCGATATCGAACGCGTGCCGCTGAGCCAGCTGGAGGCCTTCTATGGTCAGCGCAAGATCGGCATGACCGCCGACGAGAAGGGCCTGCTCTACAAGGAGCCGCAGGGCTCCAACGGTTTCGCCATCTCACCGTCGCACACCAGGGACGGCAAGGCGCTGCTGCTGATCAACCCGCACACCAGCTTCTTCTTCCGCTCCGAGCAGCAGGTGACCAGCGATGAAGGGCTGAACGCCTATGGCGCGGCGACCTGGGGGCAGTTCTTCATCTATCAGGGCTTCAACGCCACGGCGGGCTGGATGCACACCTCCAGCGGCGTCGACAACGTGGATGAGTTCGCCGAGACGATCGGCAAGGACGCGGCCGGCAAGCTGACCTATCGCTACGGGGCGGAGCAGCGTTCGGTCGTCGAGAGGCCCGTGACGCTCAGCTACCGGACGGCCGACGGATCGCAGGCGAGCCGCACCTTCACCACCTACGCCACCCATCACGGCCCGATCGTTCGGGAGGAGGGCGGCAAGTGGATCGCCTTCGCCCTGATGAACCGGCCGATCGCGGCGCTCCAGCAATCCTTCCTGCGCACCAAGGCCAAGGACTACGCCGCCTTCATCAAGGTCGCCGACCTGAAGGCCAACTCCTCCAACAACACCCTGTTCGCCGACAGCACGGGCGCCATCGCCTATCTGCATCCGCAGTTCGTGCCGGTGCGCGAGGATCGCTTCGATTATCGCAAGCCGGTGGACGGCGCCGATCCGGCCACCGACTGGAACGGGCTGCACGCACTGGACACCCTGCCGTCTGCGGTGAACCCGAAAAACGGCTGGGCGATGAACACCAACAACTGGCCGTGGACGGCGGCCGGCGCCGACAGCCCCAAGGCCGCAAGCTTTCCACGCTACATGGACCAAGCTGGCGAGAACCCGCGCGGACCGCACGCGGTGGAGGTGTTGAACGCTCGCAGGGACTTCACCATCCCGACCCTGATCGAGGCGGCTTATGATCCGCATCTGACGGCCTTTTCACGCCTGATCCCGACCTTGACCGCTGCCTATGACGCCTTGCCGGCAGGCGATCCGCTGAAGGCGAAACTGTCAGGCCAGGTCGAACTCTTACGGACCTGGGACAAACGTTGGGGTCTGAACTCCGAGGCCACGTCGCTGGCGGTGTTCTGGGGCGAGGCCCTGTGGGCGCCATCCGCCGCGCCGGCTAAGGCGGCGGGCGTTTCGGTCTGGGATTACCTGGCGACCCGCGCCACGGACGCCCAACGTCTGGCGGCGCTTGCAGAAGCCTCGGACCGCCTGGTTCAGGACTTCGGCTCCTGGCGCGTGGCGTGGGGTCAGATCAATCGTCTGCAGCGCAATGACGGCGCCATCGTCCAGACCTTCGATGACGCAAAGCCCAGCATCGGCGTGCCGTTCACCGCCTCACAATGGGGATCATTGGCCGCCTTCGGGGCCAAGCGGTATCCGGGGACGAAGCGGTACTACGGAACCTTGGGCAACAGCTTCGTCGCGGCGGTCGCCTTCGGCCCCAGGGTCGAAGCGCGCGCCATCAGCGTCGGCGGCGAAAGCAGTGATCCGACCTCGAAGCACTTCTCGGACCAATCGCAGCGTTACGCTCAAGGCAGTCTGCGGCCGGTCTATTTTTACCCCGAGGAGCTCGAGGGTCATGTGGAGCGCCGCTACAAGCCGTGACCGTCGAAGTCCTGTTCGTCACCCACGCCTCGTGCGGTCTTGGTTCGGCCATGCCGGGCGGACGGGTGCATGATCTGGACCTCAGCGCCGACGGACTTCGTCACGCCGACCGGCTTGGCGAGATGCTGGCCCAGCGCAAGCTTGCGGCGGTCTACTGCAGCCCGCTTCGACCCGCCCGCCTGACGGCCGGACCGATCGCAAAAGCCGCCAAGGCGCCGCTGCGGCTCGACGATGACCTGCAGGCTATCGATTTTGGCGTGCGCACCGGCGAGCCGATGGCGCCTTTCCTGGCCGGCGGCGATCCCGGGTTCGACCTCGTGACGGGCGGCGGGCCGCAAGGCGAGGGCCTGGCCGATGTCGGCCGTCGCGCCTTGCGATTTATGGCGCACGCCGAGGCCGCGCACGCCGGCCGCTCGGTGGCGGCCGTGACCCATGTAGAGCTGGTCCGCGCCGCCGTCTGCCTTGTGCTCGGCATGGGCCTGGCCGCGCACGACCGTCTGGCGATCGAACCGGGTGGTGTGACGGAGGTTCTCTTCGGCGATTGGGGCGCGCGGCTTGCCGGCCTCAATCAGACGCCTACGCCCTGAACGAGCGCTCTTCGGCGCTCGCCCTGGCGATCAGCTCCTTGAGCAGCTTATGCTGCAGCGACAGCAGGGTGACAGCCGTCTGATGCCGGCTCTTGGCCTCCGACGGTGACGGCAATGTCGAGAGCAGCTCGCCCTCGTCGATGGCCTCCAGAATAGCCGCCGCCGATCGCAGTCCCGCCATCAGCTCATCTCGGTTCGCACAACCGCAGTCTGCAGAGATCGACAACACCGAACCCATCATCCCCTCGCGACGAATCAAGCTGTCTTGCGTCGTCATCCGGCCGCGAAGCGTCGCCATGCGCCAATGCAAAGAATTGCGGGGCTATCGCAGAAATTGCATGGGACGCCGATTTGAATCGTGCCTAAGCAATTTTGACGGGGATCAAGGGGCGTTCGAGTTTGGATACGCGTCAGATGCGGCAGGTCATAGAGATTTGCCGGGCGGGGAGTTTCGGGCGGGCGGCCGAGACGCTGGGGGTCTCCCAGCCGACGCTCAGTCGAAGCATCGCAAGACTTGAGGACGAGATCGGCGTCGTCCTCTTCGATCGCTCGGCCGGAGCGGCCAAGCCTACGGCCTATGCCCGATACCTTGCGCGACACGCCACCAAGGTGCTCACGAGCACCTCCGCCCTGGTGGCGGAACTGCGGCGTCTGGCGGTCGGAGAGAGCGGACGTCTGCGGGTGGGGCTGGGTAGCGGCGCTCGCGCATGGCTTGGTCCGCTCCTGGTCGAGCGGCTCCTCAAACAGCATCCGGGCTTGGCTCTCGAAATCCTCAGCGAAAGCGCAGAGACCCTCTATCAGCGGCTCGAGATTCACGAACTCGATGTGGTGATCGCCAGCGCTGCTTTGGTCCCCATTCAAGAAGGCTTCGTCGACATCAAGATCGGCAAAGGCCTTGAGGGCGCCTTCGTGGTGCGGGCGGGACATCCGATCCTCGAAGAGCCCGGCCCTCATTCCCTGCGCTCGCTTCTGCGTTGGCCCATAGCCCATCCGCGGGCTGATCACGTCTTGCGCCGTCTTTTGCCGACCGTGATTTCGCCGGAGGAGCTTCGCAACCTGACCGCCTACAGCTGCAACGATGACGGCCTTTTGCAGATGATCGGCCAGAGCAGCGACGCCATTGTCATGACCTTGAGCGTCAAGGCCCGTCGCGACCTGGAAGCGGGCAGGGTGGTGCGGGTTCCGATCGATTGGACGATGGCCGCGGACATGTCCGCGGTCGTGACCGCCGAACAGGCTTCCGCCCCGGTCGTGAAGGGTCTCGTGGCGGTCATCGAAGAGATCATCGCTGCTGAAATCGACGCCTTGGCGGCGCTTTCAACCTAAAGAATGGGCGCTCTTGCCGAGCACGACGCTCTGGGCCCTTATGCCAGCCGGATTTCGGGGGAGAACTAACATGATCGATCGTCGCCAGCTTCTTGGCGCCGCCGCCGTCGCGGCCTTGCCGGTTTCGGCCATTGCTCAGACGGATGAGAACGCGCGTCTCGACGCGCTGCTCACGCGCCAGCTTGAGGACAACCTCGATCGGGCCCACGAGGGCGTCACCAGCCTTGGCCTGGATGTTGGCAAGCGCGCCGGCCAGCGCAGCAAACTCGATGACCGATCCTCTGCAGCGTTCGCGGCCGATCGCGATCGTGCGGCGACGCGCCTTGCGGAGCTGAAGACGATCAAGACCGACCGGCTGAGCCCTGAAGCGCGGCTCTCCTACGACATCGCCATGTTCCAGCGCACGCTCGCCGACGGCTATCGCCGCTTCGCCTGGCACACGCCAGACGGCTGGCGCCAGACCCCCTACGGCGTCTCGCAGCTGGGCGGCGCCTATGCGGCGATCCCCGACTTCCTGGACAGCCGTCAGCCGATCAATGACGCCGCCGACGTGGACGCCTTCCTCGCCCGCACCCGGGCCTTCGTCACCGCCCTTGATCAGGACACCGAGCGCACCCGCGCCAATGCCGGCATGGGCGTCATCGCGCCGGACTTCATCCTCGACCAGACGCTTGGCCAACTGACGGCCCTGCGCGATCGTCCCGGCGCCGAGCAGCCGATGATCAAGTCCCTGGCGCGCCGCTCGGCCGAGAAGGGACTGAAGGATGAAAGCGCCAAGGCGGCCGCCATCTTCGACGGGCCGGTGCGTGAGGCCCTCGATCGCCAGATCGCCGAGATCAAGCGCCTGCGGGCCTTAAGCAGCCATCAAGCCGGCGTGCGACGCCTGCCCGACGGGGAGGCCTACTACGCCCTGAACCTGCGCAACTTCACCACGACGGAGTACACGCCGTCGGAGATTCGCAAGATCGGTCTCGACCAGGTGGCCGACCTCTCGTCGAAGATCGACGTCCTGCTGCGCAAGGAAGGCTACACCAAGGGCACGGTCGCCCAGCGTCTGGCGGGGCTGCGCGAAGAGCCGCGCTTCCGCTTCGCCAATGACGACAAGGGGCGCGAAGATCTTTTGGCCTATGTGAACGCCGAGATGGCGGCCATACGCGCACGCATGCCCGAAGTCTTCCCGCGCATCCCGCGCACCGACTTTGTGGTCCGCCGGGTGCCGGTGTCGATCCAGGCCGGCGCTCCGGGCGGCTATGCTCAGGGCGGATCTCTCGACGGGACGCGGCCTGGGACCTATTACATAAACCTGCGTGACACGGCCGAATGGCCGCGCTGGACGCTCAAGACGCTGACCTATCATGAGGCGGCGCCGGGCCACCTCTTCCAGGGCGCGCTGAACCAGGAGCAGGGGCAGCTTCCGCTCTATCGCCGGATCGGCGGCGGGTTCTCGGCTTACGGGGAAGGGTGGGGGCTCTACTCGGAGCGCATCGCCGACGAGCTGGGCGTCTATGAGAATGATCCCTTCGGCCGCATCGGCTATCTGGAGAGCTTCCTCTTCCGCGCCTGTCGTCTGGTGGTCGACACCGGTCTGCACCACGAGGACTGGAGCCGCGAGCAGGCCATCACCTACTTCCGTGACAACCTGGGCGACGGCAACGAAGCCGAGGTCGAGCGCTACTGCGTGGCCCCGGGTCAGGCCTGCTCGTACAAGATCGGCGAGACCTTCATGTCGCGCCTGCGCGATGAAATGCAGGCCAAGCCCGGCTTTGACCTGAAGAAGTTCCACGCCGCCATGATCGACGGGGGCAACATCCCGCTCACCGTCCTTGACCGTCGCGTCCGCGCAGCCATGGCCGTCTGACGAAAGCGTCCGAACCGGCTCGACGCCTCGCCGTCTTGCGGCGGGGCGTCACCAAGATCAGGTGCTCGGTCTCAGCACCATTGCGCTTTGCCGCCCGCCCATCTTTGCGCAAGCCCCTCGGCGATAAGCTGTTCGCCAAGATCGCGCCCGTCGATCTCGACGCGCCGCAACCGGCGGCCATAACGGTCACGATCTCTTTCCTCCGCATGAAGGACGATAGGGCCCGACGCCATCAGTTGCTGCAGGCGCATCTTGGCTCTGACGGCCAGATCGCGCTCGGTCTCGCAGGCTGAACGCGGCGGCATCTCAGCGGTGTCGATGTTGAGAATTCTTACGCGCTCGCCGTTGGGCAGATCGAACGTATCGCCGTCGATGACACGAACAGGGACGATATCGACCGCCTCCGCGATGGTCGGCTCGGGCGACCGGGGGGCCGCGGCGACGACTACAGGCGCTCGGCTGGTCGGTTCAGGGGTTTGCGGCGCCAGGAGAGCCTGTTGCGGCAAAGGGGCCGGGAGGGGTGTCGCAACGACGGGTGCACGAGGCTTGGGCCCTGGCAGGTAGGCCCTGATGGCGGGGATGTTCAGGGCCACCCCCGCAGCGATCAGCACCATCACACCGATCGCGGCGTTTCTTTGGGTGAGCAGTCGGCGCAGAGCCGCTCGGCGTCGATGGCCGCGAAAGAAACGTCGTGCGTCAGGGCCCGGCCCTCGAGCGTTCGCCATGCCGACTTCTAGCACAAGTTTAGGTGCGTCACGGCCCCGGGACCGAAGAGGGAGCTACACCGGAGCCGAGACGGTGAAGCCTCAGGCGGTCCTGGGTCTCACGCCGGGCTGCTTTACAACAGAGGATCAAACTCTCCTGTCCGGGGTTTTCTCTCCCCGGGCGATATGGGCGAGCGATGCCCGCTGACAAGCGTCCTTCTTGACCTCAGACCTGCTGCGCCGCGATCCAGTTGTCGACCACACGCTCCAGCACCGTCAGGGGCATGCCGCCGCCGGCCAGAGCGTTGTCGTGGAAGCCGCGGATGTCGAAGCGGGAGCCGAGCGCGGTCCGGGCCTTTTCACGCAGGCGCACCCATTCGTTGTGACCGACCTTGTAGGCGCAGGCCTGGCCCGGCCAAGCGCAGTAGCGCTCGATCTCGGAGGTCGCCGCGCCCTGGGCCCGGCCGGTCTGCTCGATCATGTAGGCGATGGCCTGCTCGCGGCTCCAGCCCTTGGAGTGGATGCCGGTGTCGACCACCAGGCGCACCGCGCGGAAGAGCATCGACTGCAGGAAGCCGACCTGGCCAAGGGGATTATTGTCATAGGCGCCCAGCTCGTCGGCGACCTGCTCTGCATACAGGCCCCAGCCCTCGGCGAAGCTGGAGAAGAAGAGGGTGTTCATCAGCTTGGGCGCCGCGGCGCTTTCCTGCTGCAGGGCGATCTGCAGGTGATGGCCCGGCGCCGCCTCATGATAGGTGAGGGTGGGCAGGCCATAGACAGGCCAGTTGGCCGTGTCGGTCAGGTTGATCCAGAAGATCCCCGGCCGCGTCCCATCCAGGCTCGGCGAGTTGTAATAGCCCTGCGATGCACCTTCCTGGATTTCCGGCGGCACGCGCTTGATCTCCACCGGCGCCTTGGGCAGGCGGCCAAAGGCCTTGGGCAGGCGAGCCTGCATGTCGGCCATCTGAGCGTTCAGCTCCTTGATCAGCTCGGCCTTGGCGGCGTCGGTGTTGGGATAGACCTGACCGGGCACCGCGCTCAGACCCTTGATCCGTTCGGCGACGCTTCCCTTGGTCATGCCCTGCGCCTTGAGCAGCGCGTCCGAACGCGCGGTCAGGTCGGCGACCTGCTCCAGACCGATGCGATGGATCTCTTCGGCGGTGAGGAGGGTGGTGGTGATGTAGCGCAGGCTGTTGGCGTAATACTGTTCGCCCTGCGGCAGGCGCGACACCGAGGCGTCATGGCCGGCCTTGGACTGGGCGGCCTTGAGGGCGTCGTTCTGGCGCTTCAGCGCCGGGTTCACGCGGCCTTCGACCAGCGCCTCGACGCGCTTGGCCCAGTCGCCCGGAATGTTCTTCTCGCCCGTGCGGCGAACGATGGATTTGACCAGGGTCGACTGCGCCGCGGGCGTGCCCAGCATGCCTTCCTGCTGGGCGATGGTCTTGGTCAGGATGAAATCGGGCGGGATCACGCCGATCGCGAAATCCTCCAGCATCCGATCAGTCTCGGCGGTGAGGACATCAGCGAAGGCGTTGACCCGGCTCACATAGGCTTCAGCGTCAGCGGCCGTTTCGATGGTGTGCTGGTTGTCGAGGAAATCGGCGGTGTTGGCATAGGCGCCGCCGCCCTGATTGACCCGGTAGATCTGCGGCCAGCCGCCCTGGCCATAGGGGATGTCGAAAGTTGCGATCACCGCATCGAGATTGGTGGCGATGGTGTCGTAATAGATGCCGTCCTGCGTATCCATCGACCTGCGATCGAGGGCGCCAAGTTCAGCGCGGGTGCGCCGCGTGAAGGTGCGGAAGGCCTCTTCCTCGGCTTTGGTCGGAACGGTCAGCTTCGACTTGGCCGCGGCGCGGGCGCCCTTGTCGAGCCCAAAGCTCGTGACGGTCTCCGGCGAACGGTCCAGGGTCGCTTCGAAGGTCTTGTCCATGAAGGCGGCGAGGGCCGCCTTGGCCTGTCCGGCGCCCTGCGGGGCCGCAAGGGCGCGTGGGGCGCCGGAGGCTGCGACAGCGGCCCCTGCAGTGGCGAGAAGACGGCGACGATCGATCATGGGAACTCCTGGAATCTGGTCGCCGACGAGACCGGCACAGAACCGTCAGGTCAAGCTCGATGACGCCGAAACAGCGGCAAGCGACGCCAATTGTTCAGGGCAGTGAGCAACCGTCCCGGCGAAGACACACCCATCTCATCGCCTGGCCGCATGCCAGCCGCGGATCATGAAGGCCTGGAAGAACGGGACCGGCAGCGGGAAACCCGCTGCCTGCCACATGGCCTCGGTTTCTGACGGCGGGACGACGCCGAGGACGCTTCGCAACATGTCTTCAAGCTTCCCCAGGGATTCCGGCGTCGCGCCCATCAAGGTCTGGATGCTCTTCCAGTCCTCCAGCATGGCGGGAAACTCCGCGCCCTCGAGATCGCAGCTGATCTCGGCGCTCACCAGCCGGCCGCCCGACTTCAGCCGATCATGCAGGGCCGCATAGAAGGCGGGGCGGTCGTCGCGCTTGATGAAGTGGGCGACCAACAGGGTGACGACGACGTCGAACCCGGTCTCGGTGACGGCGTCGGCATAGCCGTGGATCAACTCGCAGCGATCCAGCACGCGGGCCTGTTCCAACCGATGCCGGCCGACGCTCAGCATCTCGGCCGAAGGGTCGACGCCGACGAAGGTCCAGTCCGGAAACGCTTTGGCCAGTGACAGGATCTCAGCGCCGGTCCCGACACCCACGCAGAGCGCGCGCGCATCCCTGGGCAGGTCTTTCAGCAGAAGCGCCATCAGGAAATGCAGGCTGTCCGATATGGGCTTCAGGCCGCTGTTTCGCTGATCGTACGCCTCCGCCATGTCCTGGTTGAAGAAATGCGAAGTGCTGAAGGATGCGTGCCGGGTCATTGTTATATTATAACGATCCTTGGCACTCATGTCGCTACCAATTGAAGGCAGCGAGCAAAGCGCGGGCCAGGCGGCTTCACTGAGGCGCGAGGAGCTCAGCTTCTCATTGTTCCGTCGGGATTGAGCATCACTGTGCGACCGGTGTCCGCCGAAGCGTAGATCGCCTCGATCAGCCTCAGATCCCGCAGACCCATCTCGCCGGGCGTCCTGATCTGCGCGTCGTCACGGATCGCGTCGGCGAAATGAGCGAGTTGACGCGCGAACTGGACATCCGAATCGCCAGGGGTCAACTCGCGCTGGTCCCGGCCAGACTTCAGCACCATCCGGTTGCCGGCGTAGCCGGTCGCCGGGTCCATGATCAGCGAACCGGCCGTTCCGCGCGCATAGACGATGTTGCCGCCCGCCGAGTCATAAGAGGTGACCAGCTGCGCCACAGCCCCGGACGGGAAGCGCAACTGCGCGGAGACATGGGCCAGGATCTCGGAAAAGCGGGGATCGTCGGCCGGTCGAAAGCCGGTGGCGCTGATGCTTTCCGGCATCTCGCGCGCCAGGTAGAGCGCCGCCTGCAGGCCGTAGAGCCCGTAGTCCTCCAGCGGACCGCCGCCAGCCAGGGCGCGGTTCACCCGCCAGTTCTCGCTCGGGTTCGTCGGGGGCATTCGATAGGATTGCTCCGTCCTCACAAGCCGGAGCTGGCCGACGGCATTTTGCTCCATCAGCGCCATCGCCTGCATGTTGTAAGGCTCGAAGTGGCAGCGGTAGGCGATCATCAGCTTGCGATTGGCGCGGCGGCCGGCCGAAATCATGCGCTCGCACTCGGCGCTCGAGAGCGCCATCGGCTTTTCGCACAGGACGTGCTTGCCGGCTGCGAAAGCCCGTTCGGTCCAGTCCGCATGCAGGCCGCTGGGCAGCGTGATGTAGACGGCCTCGACCCGGCGGTCCGAAGCGATCCTGGCGAACGTTTCATAGGAGTAGCGCGACTGCGGGGGGACCCCGTAGGCGTCGCCCACTTGCCGCAACTTGTCGGGGTTGCCCGAGACGAGCGCAGCGACATGCGCCCGCTCTGCTTGCGGGAACCGCGGCATCATCTGGTTGAGCGCATATCCGCCCAAGCCGATGATGGCGAAGCCTACGCTGTCCGCGCGCTTGGGAGCAGGCCGGGTCTTGGAGAGCACGACACCGGTCGGCATCGGCTGACCGATGGCCTGAACGCCGCCGGACCGCTGAGGGGGCGCGGCCGCGGCGCCCGTCGCCATCACCAGGGACGCTGCAGCCGCTCCGCCGCCGGCCTCCATGAACCGCCGCCGTGTGACGTCATGCTCGAACATCGCGCCTCTCCCGTTCCGGCTCCTGAGAGTATCGCCGGGCAGGACGCGCGGCTAGGTTGATCCTTGCGAAGGGTGATGGACCTGAGCTCCCCGTTTGGCGCCCAAAGTCGCCGGCGCCGGATGGCGGCCTTTACGCGTCCCTTATGCGTGACCATCGATCCCTGATGGCGAGGTTACGCTCCTGAGGATCACACCACGCCCCAGTTTCTTCCAAGCTGGAGCGTGAGGCCTATGGCTGATCTGATCTTTCTGGCGTTGGGCGGCGGGGCCTTTTTGGCCTTTGCCGCTTTCGCCGTCGCTTTGAAGAGGGTCTGAGCCGTGTGGCTGGACCTTCTGTGGGCCGCCGGGGCGCTGGGCGTCGCGGCGTACATGGTCACAGCACTGCTGCGGCCGGACCGTTTCTGACGGACATCCTTCCATGAACTTCCAAGGCTGGGCGGAAATCGCCCTGACGTTGGGTCTGGCCATCGCATTGGGCTGGCCGGCCGGCGTCTACATGTCACGCGTATGGAACGGAGAGCGCACTTGGCTCGACCCGATCCTGCGCCCCGTTGAAAAGCTGTTCTACGCGGGCTGCGGCGTGGACCCGAACAAGAGCCAAAACTGGCTCGGCTACGCCGGCGCGCTGCTGGCGTTCAACTTCATCGGCTTTGTCTTCGTCTTCGCAGTGCTGCGCCTGCAAGGCGTGCTGCCGCTGAACCCGCAAGGCTTTGACGGCCTGTCGCCGCATCTGGCCTTCAACACCGCGGTGAGCTTCGTCACCAACACCAACTGGCAAAGCTATGGCGGCGAGACCACCATGTCGACGCTCAGCCAGATGCTCGTGCTGACGGTGCAAAACTTCGTCTCCGCCGCCACCGGCGCGACCATCGCCGCAGCGCTCGCCCGCGCCTTCACCGCCAATCGCGGGGAGGGGGTCGGCAACTTCTGGGCCGACCTCGTTCGCACCACCCTCTATGTGTTGCTGCCGATGAGCCTGATCCTGGCCATCGTGCTGGTCGCCCTTGGCCTGCCGCAGACCCTGAGCGGCGGCGCGGTCGCCACGACCCTGGAAGGCGCTGAGCAGAAGATCGCTCTCTTCCCGGTCGCTTCCCAAGAAGCGATCAAGCAGTTGGGCATCAACGGCGGCGGCATCTTCAACGCCAACTCGGCTCACCCCTTCGAGAATCCGAGCCCGCTGACCAACCTGATCACGGCCGTTTCGATCAACATGCTGGGCTGGGCGGCGTTCTTCGCCTTTGGCCGCACGGCCATGGCCAGGAAAGATGTCCGCGCGCTTTGCGCTGCGGCCTTCATCCTGCTCTTCGCCGGCGCCGCTGCGATCTACTGGACCGAGACGCAAGCTGCTCCGGCGCTTGTCGCCGCCGGCGTGGACGCCTCGGTGAACATGGAAGGCAAGGAGCTGCGCCTGGGCGGTGCGTCCACGGCAGCCTGGGCCGCCATGACCACGGGCGCCTCCAATGGCTCGGTCAACGGCATGCACTCAAGCCTCATGCCGCTTGGCGGAGCGGTGACCCTCTTCTTGATGCAGCTTGGCGAAATTTCGCCCGGCGGCATCGGTTCGGGTGTCGCGATCATGGTCGTCATGGCCATGCTGTCGGTCTTCGTCGCCGGCCTGATGGTCGGCCGCACCCCGGAGTACCTGGGCAAGAAGATCGAAGGCCGCGAGATCACCCTGGCCATGCTGGCCGTGCTGGTGATCCCGCTTTGCATCCTCGGCTTTTCGGCGATCGCCGCCGTCCTGCCGGAAGCTCTTAAGGGACTCATGCATGAAGGGCCCCACGGCCTGTCGGAGATCCTCTACGCCTACACCTCCGCCACGGCCAACAACGGCTCGGCCTTCGCCGGTCTGACCGCCAACTCGCCGTGGTGGAACACCACGCTTGGCGTCTCCATGTTGATTGGCCGCTTTGGGCCGGTCGTCGCGGTGCTGGCCATCGCCGGCGCCGTGGCGGCCAAGCCGAAGCTTGCGCCCACGACCGGCACCTTGCCGACCCATAGCAGCCAGTTCGTGGGCCTGCTGATCGGGGTGATCATCATCCTGGGCGGCCTGCAGTTCTTCCCGGCACTCGCCCTGGGTCCGATCGTCGAGCACTTCCAGGCGCTCGCCGCGGTCTCCGGGTCTTAAGGGACCAATCCCCATGACCATGACAACACCTGATACGGCGCACAAAGGGCTGGGCTTCGCCTCCAGCCTGACGCCGAACATGATGGGGCGCGCCCTGCGAGACGCCTTCGTCAAACTCGATCCGCGTGCGCTGACCGGCAATCCGGTGATCTTCGCCACCTGGGTGGTGGCTGTCCTGTCCACGGCTTCGGCCGTGGCGGCGACGGCCACCGGGACGGCCGCCGGTTTTGCGGTGCAGATCGCTCTGTGGCTCTGGGCCACCGTCCTCTTCGCCAACTTCGCCGAGAGCATCGCCGAAGGTCGCGGCAAGGCGGCGGCGGACAGCTTGCGCGCCGCGCGTGTCACCACCAAGGCCAAGCTGATCATCGATCCGAAGACCGGCACGGTCATCCCGACACCGGCCCATAAGCTCAATGTCGGCGAGATCGTCCTGGTCGAGGCCGGCGACGTGGTCCCCGCCGACGGCGAGATCGTCGAGGGCGTGGCCAGCGTCAACGAAGCGGCCATCACCGGCGAGAGCGCGCCCGTCATCCGCGAAAGCGGCGGCGACCGCAGCGCCGTGACCGGCGGCACTACGGTCGTCTCCGACTGGATCAAGGTGCGCGTCACCAGCCAGCCGGGCTCGTCCTTCCTCGATCGCATGATCGCGATGGTGGAGGGCGCCGATCGGCGCAAGACGCCGAACGAAATCGCCCTGGCCGTCCTCCTGGCGGGCCTGACCCTGATCTTCCTGATCGCTGTCGTCTCTCTCCTGGGCCTGGGCAAATTCTCCGGCGTGGAGCTGGATCCGCTGGTTCTGGGCGCGCTCTTCGTCTGCCTGATTCCGACGACCATCGGCGGCCTTCTGTCGGCCGTCGGCATCGCCGGCATGGACCGCCTGCTGAAAGTGAACGTCCTGGCCACGTCCGGCCGGGCCGTGGAAGCCGCCGGCGATGTCGACACCCTGCTGCTCGACAAGACCGGCACCATCACCTTCGGCAACCGCATGGCCACCGAAGTGATCCCGGCGCCGGGCGTTCGTCCGGAAGTGGCTCTGCGCGCGGCGATCATCGCCTCATTGGCTGACGAGACCCCTGAAGGCCGCTCGATCATCGAGTTCGGCCGCAACCAGGGCGTCGCCATCGAGATGCCCGACGGCGCGACCGCCATCGCGTTCAGCGCCGTGACCCGCCAGTCGGGCCTTGACGCCGACGGCCGCAGCTGGCGCAAGGGCGCGGTCGACGCGGTCCTGCGCGAGTGCAAGCTGGCCGCGCCGCCCAGCGCTCTGGAAACGGCCATCGACCGTATCGCCCGGTCCGGCGGCACGCCCCTGGCGGTCAGCCAGGACGGCGCTCTGGTCGGGGTCATTCACCTGAAGGACGTGGTGAAGCCCGGCGTCAAGGCGCGCTTCGCCGATCTGCGGCGGATGGGCCTACGTACGGTGATGATCACCGGCGACAACCCGGTGACCGCCGCAGCTATCGCCTCGGAGGCCGGGGTCGACGACTTCCTCGCCGAAGCGACCCCCGAGGATAAGCTGCGCCTGATCCGGGCGGAGCAGGGCAAGGGGCGTCTGGTCGCCATGTGCGGCGACGGCGCCAACGACGCCCCGGCGCTGGCCCAGGCCGATGTGGGCGTAGCCATGCAGACCGGCGCTCAGGCGGCCCGCGAGGCCGGCAACATGGTCGATCTCGACAGCGACCCGACCAAGGTCATCGAGATCGTGGAGGTGGGCAAACAGATGCTCATCACCCGCGGCGCCCTGACCACGTTCTCGATCGCCAACGATGTGGCCAAGTACTTCGCCATCATCCCGGCGCTGTTCACCGCGGCCCTGCCGCAGCTGGGCGCGATGAACATCATGGGCCTCGCCAGCCCCCAAAGCGCGATCCTGTCAGCGGTGATCTTCAACGCCCTGGTGATCGTCGTCCTGATCCCGCTGGCGCTGAAGGGCGTGAAGTATCGCGCCGTCGGGGCCGCCAACCTGCTGTCCCGCAACCTGCTGATCTACGGCCTCGGCGGTCTTGTGGCCCCTTTCGCGGGCATCAAGATCATCGACCTGGTGATCTCGGCGCTGGGCCTGGCCTAAGCGCTTCTAGGAGAACGTGATGATCCGACATATCCGACCAGCCCTCGTCTCCATGGGCCTGTTCACGGTCCTTCTGGGCCTCGGCTATCCGCTGGCGGTCACCGGGGTGGGCCAGGCGGCCTTTCCGTTCCGGGCGGGCGGCAGCCTGCTCAGGGACGACCAGGGCCGGGTGATCGGCTCGGCCCTGATCGGCCAGGGCTTCGCCGAGCCGAAGTACCTGCATCCGCGGCCCTCGGCCGCGGGCGACGGCTACGACGCCTCCGCCTCGAGCGGCTCCAACATGGGCCCTCTCAACGCCGACTTGGCCGGGAGGGTGAAGACCCGGGCCGACGCCCTGCGCGCCGAAGCGCCGGGGCAGCCGATCCCCGCCGATGCGGTCACCGCGTCCGGCTCGGGACTGGACCCGGACATTTCTCCGGCCTATGCCCGGCTTCAAGCCGCGCGTATCGCCAAGGCCAGAGGGCTGAATGTGAACCAGGTGCAGACCGTGATTGAAAACGAGACAGAGAAACCTCTGCTTGGCTTCATCGGTCAGGCGCGGGTCAACGTTCTCGCCGTGAACCGGGCCCTCGACAAACTGTGATCGAAGAGCCGCCGCGCCCAGATCCTGACGCGCTCCTCGCCGCCGCCCAAAAAGCGCGGCGGGGAAAGCTGAAGGTGTTCCTTGGCATGTCGCCGGGGGTGGGCAAGACCTACGAGATGCTGCGGGCCGCCCGCCGCCGCAAGGCGGAGGGCGGCGACGTGCTGATCGGCGTGGTGGAGACCCACGGCCGGCGCGAGACCGAGGCCCTCCTGCGAGGCATGGAGGTCCTGCCTCGCAAGCCCGTCGAGCATCGTGA
Organism: Caulobacter segnis; assembly: GCF_029543125.1. Lineage (GTDB taxonomy): Bacteria > Pseudomonadota > Alphaproteobacteria > Caulobacterales > Caulobacteraceae > Caulobacter > Caulobacter segnis_D. The sequence continues at coordinate 520,481 of NZ_JARQWW010000003.1, read as the reverse complement.
CCGCACTTTGCTCGAGTTCGACATCGACGCGGCCCTGGCCCGCAAGCCGGCGCTGCTGCTGGTCGATGAGTACGCCCACTCCAATGCGCCGGGCTCGCGCCATCCCAAGCGATGGCAGGACGTGGCCGAGCTGCTGGCGGCCGGCATCGACGTGTGGACCACCCTCAATGTCCAACACCTGGAGAGCCTGGTCGATGTGGTGCTGCGCATCACCGGCGTGCGCCAGCGCGAGACCGTCCCCGACAGCGCCCTGTCGCGGGCCGACGACATCGAGGTCGTCGACATCACGCCGGACGAGCTTCGGCGCCGCCTGACCGAAGGCAAGGTCTACGTGCCCGAGACCGCGCGTCTGGCCGCGGACAATTTCTTCAAGGTCGAAAACCTCACCGCCCTGCGTGAGCTGGCCCTTCGCCGCGCCGCCCAGACAGTCGACGACCAGCTCGTCGCCGCCATGCGCGAAAAGGGGGTCGAAGGTCCCTGGGCGGCGGGGGAGAGGATTTTGGTCCTGGTGGGCGACGACGCGATGGCTCCGGCGCTTGTGCGGACCGGGCGGCGGCTTTCCGACATGATGATGGACTCGCCGTGGACCGTGGCGCACGTGGAGCAGCCTGCGCGTCGGTCCGATCCGGGGAAGGTTTTCGAAGCCCTCAAGCTGGCCGAACAGCTCGGCGGCACGACGGTCGCCCTGACCGGGGAAGACTTGGTGGGGGCCGTGCTGGACTACGCCCGGCGCAACAACGTCACCCAGATCGTCATCGGCAAGTCGCGCGACAACCGACTGAAGGAAATCACGGGACGCTCTCTCGCCGCCGCCCTTCTGCGTCGGTCACGTGGCGCGGCGATCCATATCGTCACCGAGCGCGCGCAGGAGGGGCCGGTTCACGAGCGAAAGCGGCTGGACCTGACGACCGGCTGGACCGGCTACTTGACCGGCGCAGCCTTCGTCGGGGCTGCCACTCTGGCCGCGTGGGGGCTGGACGAAGTCACCGCCCGCATCGACCTTTCGATGATCTTCCTGGCCGCCGTCCTGGGCGCCGGGGTGCTCTATGGTCTGCGGCCCGCGCTCGCGGCGGCCACGGTCGCCTTCTTGATCTACAACTTCCTCTTCCTGGAGCCGCGCTACAGCCTGGCGATCGGCTCACCCACCGATGTCCTGACCCTGATCGTCTTCTGGGCAGTGGCGTTGGCCACGGGGGGACTCGCCGGGCGCGTCCGTGATCAGGCCCGCGCCGCGCAAAAGCGCGCCGCCGCCGTCTCGACCTTGCTGGCCGCCAGCCGCACCCTTTCAGGAGCCGCCGACAAGACCGTCGCCGCCCGCGCCCTGTCAGAACAGATCGCCGCCGCGGCGAGCGGCTCGGCCCTGGTGCTGCTGCCGCAAGGTGAGGAGATCATTCCCGTCGCGGGCGCGCCGGACCTCGAGCCGCTGGACACCGCCGCCATGGCGGCCGCTCGCTGGGCCTGGGAGAAGGGCGAGCCGGCAGGAGCGGGGACCGGCACCCTGCCGCAGACTCCCTGGACCTTCCATCCGCTGGAGGGCGTGCGGGCCCGTTCCGGCGTTGCTGGCGTCAGGGCGGCAGGCCTTCAGGACGGATCACGAGACCGTCGTCTTGTCACGGCTCTGCTGGAGCAGGGCGCGGTGGCGCTTGAGCGGGCGGAATTGGCCGCCGATGCGGTGGAGGCGGAGACCCTGCGACGCGCCGACCGCTTCCGCTCCGCCCTGCTGAACTCCATCAGTCACGACCTGCGCACCCCGCTCTCCACTGTTCTGGGGGCCTCCACCACCCTGATCGACTACGGCAAGTCGATGAAGGCCGCCGTCCGTGACGACCTTCTGGTGTCGATCCGTGAGGAGGCCGAGCGCCTCAGCCGCTATGTGGGCGACCTGCTCGACATGACGCGCCTGGAGGGCGGGGCGCTTTCAGTCAGGGCCGAACCCCTTGATCTTCGCGACGTGCTGAACGCGGGCGCCGAACGGGTGAAGCGGCGCCTGGGCGGCAGGATGCTCAGCCGCGATTATCCGGACAAGCTGACCCTGGTGCAGGCCGACGCCGGGCTTCTGGAGCAAGCCGTCGTCAACATCCTGGAAAACGCCATCGCCTATAGCCCCGAGGATGCCGCGATCGAGCTTGCGGTCTATGAGGATCGCGGCAATGTCGTCCTCAGCATCGAGGACGAGGGCAAGGGCATTCCCACCGAGGAGTTGGAGCGGGTGTTCGAGAAGTTCCGCCGAATGGACGAACCCACCGACCGTCGCAAAGGCGCGGGCCTGGGCCTGGCCATCGCCAAGGGCTTCGTCGAGGCCATGAACGGGCGGATCGCCGCCGCCAGCCCCATCCATAACGGCTGCGGCACGCGGGTGCTGATCAGCTTGCCCAAAGCCCTCGAGACCCCGCACCATCTGTTATGACCGGATCTGGCCAACGCATCCTCGTCATCGACGACGAGCCTCAGATCCAGCGGTTCCTGGGCCCCGCCCTGGAGGCGGCCGGTTATGAGCCGCTGAAAGCCGAGAGCGGGCAGGAGGGGCTGCGCGCCATCGCCCTTTGGAGCCCCGACGCGGTCGTCCTTGATCTTGGGCTGCCCGACATGGACGGCAAGCAGGTGCTCGAGAAGGCGCGGGCCTTCTATGAGGGGCCGATCGTGATCCTGTCGGCGCGTGACCGTGAGATCGAAAAGATCGACGCCCTGGACAAGGGCGCCGACGACTATGTGGAAAAACCCTTCGGGGTCGGGGAGTTATTGGCGCGTCTTCGCGTGGCTCTTCGCCATGCCGGCAAGGCGGACACGGGGCCCTTGCAGATCAAAGCGGGCGAGGTGCTGATCGATCTGGACAAGCACAAGGTCAGCCGCTCCGGCGCGCCTGTGAAGTTGTCGCCCAAGGAGTTCGACCTCTTGGCGCGCTTGGCCCGGGCGCAGGGGCGGCTGCTGACCCACAAGGACCTGCTTACCGCCATCTGGGGTCCGGCGCACGCCGCCGACACCCAGTATCTGCGCGTCTTCATCGGCCAGCTTCGGCAAAAGCTCGAAGCCGAGCCGTCCGCGCCGCGGATGATCCTGACCGAGCCCGGGATCGGCTACCGCTTCGAAGCCGACTGATCTTTATGGGGCGGTTACGACCGCCGCGCCGTTCCCTATGGCGGCCTTGCGGCCGGCGGCGCGATCCTGACCGGGCCTCATCTGTTGAGGCGTATCAGGAACATTTCGATGTCCATCCATCCCGCGGCCCGGGCCGCTCAGTTTCTCCTCGGCCTTTCGCGCTCGACGCCGCTTGAGCGCATGCTCGATCTGGCCGGGGCAGGGCCCCTCGATGCGGTCGCCGTGGCCGGACCGCAGGCCGCCGACGCCATGGTCGAGCTTTGGAGAAGGGGCTTTGAGCGTGTGGAGGCGGCCAGGCGCGCCACCTGCAGCTCGGCCGACGAGCGCTGCGATCTGCTGCTCGTCATGGGCTGCCCTGACGTGCAGGGCGCCGATTTCCTGATCGGCGCGGTGCTGGGCATGCTGGCTCCGGGCGGGCGCATTGTCGTGGACGCCGGCCTCATGCTCGGCGCCGATGCGCGGGCCGCGCTTTGCCGCCGGCTGCGCGCCCGCGGGCTCTACATCGCCGACGACGCCAGCCTGTCGGCCGAGCTTCTGGCCGAGCGTCCCGCACTGGCCAGGGCCGCCTGAACACCCTTCGCCTGGCGCAGGTCGCGGCTCGTCCGCGCCGGATGAGGGCAGGGCGGTTCGGGTTCACGCCGAACCGCCCGATCGCCTTTCTGGGGGCCGGGATCCGGCGACCCTAGTCTTCAAATCTTATGGCCGCGCGCACGGGCTCGAACAGCGGCGTTTCACGCTCGCTGATCGCCCACCGGGGATTGAGCCGATACATCGCCTGCAGGGACTGTATCGCTGCTGCGTGATCGCCCATCGTCATCTGAAGCCTGGCCGCGCGACGTCTGACCCGGTCCCAATCGCCGCTAAGGGCGATCGCCGCCGCAAGTTCGCCTCTAGCAAGGTCGGGCCGGCCCTGTCGTGCAGCACGCTCGGCTCGCGCCAGAACTTCGTTGGCGCGCCTCAGACTGAAGAGGCGTCGAAGCTCGGGGACCGGCGCGCCCGAGGCGTCCACCCGCAGGTCCACATCGCGCCACCCGCCTTCGCTGTCGCGGACAAGGAGCGCCGCCGACATTCGTCCCGTGGTCTGGCCGCCCGCCGCCTCTCCGGCCTCGAGCGAGGCCAGCAGTCTTTCGGCCAGAGAGCCCCGGGTCGCCCGGAACGCCGCGGTCATGGCGTCCAGCACTTGGGGGCCTGCAAGGCCGTTGCCCTGCACGCTCAAGCCCTCGAGCACTTTATGGCCCGCCCACGGCGAGGCGGCGGCCTTGTCGCCGGTGTAGGCGCTTGCCTGACCGTCGGCGCTGATGACCGCGATCTGCCGCCAGGTCTGATCCTGGCCTTCGAACCCGCCGTCCTCGGCCAGCAAGGTCGCGCGGACATCGTCAGGCGTTCGGCCTTCAGACAGCAGACGCAGGCCCTTTGGGCCGTAGTCGGGATTGGTCTCGAACTGGGTGACGAGGGCCCCGACGCCGGCGCGGGCGTAGGGCACGCTGGCCCCCACGGCCAGATTGTTCGTCGCCACGGCGACGCCGCAGCTTTGATCCTTGTCGCAGGCGATGATCGAGAAGGTCGCCCAGGCGGGACTGGCGACCAGAGCCAGGGCGCCGGCCGCCAGGCCGGCAAGAATTCGATGGGTCACGCGGCCTCCGGGATCGAGGCTGCGGACTTTCACAACCCGTTTGGACGCAGTCACGTGAAAAGGCTGTCATGGACGCGCCCTGGGCGATTCCCCACGCTCCTTGCCGGGCAAGAGATTGAGCGGGTTTGACGCACATCCGGGTGATCGCCGCCCACATTTGGTGCGCTGCACAACGCCAGCGCCGCAAATTGAGGCGCAGCGCCTTTGTCTGACGAAATCATGACGGCCTGTGGATGAACCACGTGTGGTCAATTCAAAACGCTGCGTCGTGCTCGTTGGGGTGCGCGGAGGGCGCGACCTCATGAGGGGAACATCGCATGAAGCAGTCCAAAGCGTTCAAGTGGTTGATGTTTGGCGCCAGCGCGTACGGGGCGCTGCTGGCCAGTACGGCTTACGCTCAGGAGGCCACCGGGGAAGCGGCCGTTGAGGAGATCATTGTCACCGGCTCGCGCATCGCGCGCCAGGACTATGTGGCCAACAGCCCGATCGTCTCGGTGGGCCAGGCCGCCATCGAGGCCACCGGTCAGGTGACGGTGGAAAAGGCGCTGTCGCAGATGCCGCAGTTCAGCGGCTCCTTCGGTCAGGGCAACACCGGCTCCACCAGCACCGGCCTGAACGGCGGTCAGTCCTACGCCAGCCTTCGCGGCCTGGGCGCCAAGCGAACCTTGATCCTGCTGGATGGTCGTCGCCTGCAGCCGTCCAACCCGGACGGCTCGGTCGACCTGAACATCATTCCAGAAGCCCTGATCGAGAACGTCGAGGTCATCACCGGCGGCGCGTCCACCGCCTACGGCTCGGACGCCACCGCAGGCGTCGTGAACTTCCGCCTGCGCCGCAACTTCGACGGCCTGATGATCGACACCCAGTACGGCACTTCGGAGAAGGGTGACGGCGAGTCCTTCAAGATCTCGATCACCGGCGGCTCGACCTTCGCCGACGACAAGGGCCGGGCGGTCCTGTCCTTCGACTACACCAACCGGGACCGCGCCCTGCAGGCGTCGCGCGACTACTACATCTTCCGCACCTCGGCTCCGGGCCTGTCGACCATCCCGCAGGGCACGGTGCTGTTCGGCGCCAACCTTCCGACGCTGGCCTCGGTGAACTCGGTGTTCGTGGGGACATACGGAACCCCGGCGCTGACCGGCAACGCCGCCGGCCGCTACACCGGCCAGATCGGCTTCAACACCGACCAGACCCTGTTCTCCACCGCCGGCGTTCCGGTCCGCAACTTCCGCGATCCGCAGACGGACGAGGCCTATATCGTCAACGCCAATGCCGCCGGCACCAGCCAGCAGATCAACTTTGGCTATAACGGCGGCTCCCTGCAGTCCGACCTCGACCGCTACTCGGTGTTCGGCAAGGTCGACTATGAGCTGACCGACAAGCTGCGGGTGTTCTCGCAGTTCACCTTCACCGACTATGTGTCGGTGGGCGTCACCAACCCGACCTTGGCCTCCAACGTCTATGGCCTGACCGTTCCGGTCTCCAACCCGTACGTCCCGGCGGACTTCCGCACCATCCTGGCCTCTCGCCCGACGCCCGGCGCGGACTTCACCTACTACAAGGCCTTCAGCATCCTGGGTCCGCGGATCCAGAAGTACAGCTACGACGTCTTCCAGCTGATCAACGGCATCGACGGGGAAGTCGGCTTCAAGGACTGGACCTGGAACGCCTACGGCTCCTACAGCAAGGCCAAGTTCGACAACGAACAGCGTGGCGGCGCCAGCGCCAGCGCCGTGGCGCGCCTGCTCTACAGCCCCACCGGCGGCGCCGAGCTTTGCGCCGGCGGCTTCAATCCGTTCGGCAACCTGACGCCCTCCAACGAGTGCATCAACTACATCACCCGCCGCACCCTGAACCAGAACAGCCTGGAGCAGCGGATGGTGGAAGCCAACCTGCAGGGCGGGGCCTTCAGCCTGCCGGCCGGCGAGGTGCGCTTCGCCATCGGCGCCGACTACCGCTCCAACGAGTACACCTTCACCCCCGACAGCCAACTCAACATGCCCGGCGGGGTGAGCGACGTGCTGGGCTACAGCGTCCTTCGCGACGCCGGCGGCTCGGTGGACACCTATGAAGCCTACGGCGAAGTCCTGGTCCCGATCCTCAAAGACCTGCCGTTCATCGCCGAGCTGAACACCAACCTGGGCTACCGCTTCTCCGACTACAGCTCGGTCGGTTCGGTCCACACCTACAAGGCCGACTTCGACTGGAAGATCATCGACGCGGTGCGTCTGCGCGGCGGCTACAACCGCGCCATCCGCGCCCCCAGCGTCGGCGAGCTGTTCGCGCCGGTCTCCACCGGATCGGTGGCCATCGGCACGGCGTCGGCGACCACGGTCAACGGCGATCCTTGCGATGTGCGCTCGTCCTACCGCAACGGTCCGGATGCGGCGCGAGTGATCGCGCTCTGCTCGGCCCAAGGCGTCCCGGGCGCGATTATGGGCAGCTACCAGCTGGGCACCGCCCAGGTGTTCGCCCTGACCGGAGGCAACCCCGACCTGCAGGAAGAAACCGCCGACACCTACTCGTTCGGCGCCGTGCTTCGCTCGCCGTTCGAGAGCCCCTGGCTGTCGCGCCTCAGCGCCTCGGTCGACTGGTACAGCATCAAGGTCAAGGACGCCGTCGGCAGCCTCTCGATCGCCAACGCCTTCCAGTACTGCTTCAACTCCGGCGGCAACAACCCCAGCTACGATCCGAGCAACTACTACTGCTCGCTGATCACCCGCAATCCGGCCAGCGGCGTGCCGCTGAACCCGGTGCAGCCGCTGCTGAACCTGGGCCAGTTCCAGACCACGGGCGTCGACATGCAGGTGGACTGGAGCGTCGATTTTGATCAGGTGGGCCTGGGCAACCTCGGCACCCTGTCGATCAACGTGGCGCTCGGTTATCTCGACAGCTTCAAGATCCAGCAGCTGCCGACGGCTCCGACTTACGACTATGCCGGCAGCCATGGTCAGGCGGTCGAGGCCAGCGCCGGCACGGCTCACCCCGAGTGGAAGTCGGTGACCAGCGTCGGCTATCGGTGGGGTCCGGCCAGCCTTGGCCTGCGCTGGCGCCATATCGACTCGATGATCAACTCGGCCAAGATCGTCACTCCGGCCAGCACCTCGCGCGGCGTGAAGTCCTATGACGCGTTCGACCTGAACGCCAACGTGGACCTGCCGTACGAGATCGACATGCGCTTCGGGGTCAACAACCTGTTCGACAAGGCGCCGCCCCAGGTGGGCGACACCGAGGGCAACTACGATCCGCAGAACTATGACGTGATGGGCCGCTCCTACTATATCGGCCTGCGCCGCAAGTTCTGATCGCATCCATCGACGTGACGCCCCTCGGGGCGTCCTGAAACGACAAGAGGGGTCGGCGGCGCGCGATGCGTCGCCGGCCGTTTTTCGTGCGGATGCGTCCCGCGGACGTGCAGAAATGGACGCGCGGCGTGCAGCCTTCAGCGCCGTCCGCGCCGAAATCGGCGCGAACTTGCCGGTTGCGCGCCGGCTCACACATTTTGTGGCGTTGAATGCGCGCTGTTGCTCCGGCGCCGCTTGTTGTGCCGCGCCCGCCTTCTCCAAGCTTGCCGTGAAATGAGCTTCGGAGCTTTGCGATGGCCAAGGATGCACCCAAACCGCGGCGCTACTGGGTGAACAAGGAGCAGCCGATCTCCATCGGCCTGCGCCTGGAGGCGGACGAGGTCGCGCTTTTGGACCGGGCCTGCCTGGACAGCGGTTTGAAACGCGCGACCTGGGTCCGCGGCTGCGTGATGCGTGTCCTGGCCGGAGCGCCTTGTTTTCCGCACGACCAGGCGCTTGCGCTCGTTCAGATCCGAATGGAGCTTCGCCGCATCGGTGTTGCGATCCGCATGCTCGCAGCCAGGGCGCAGACGATCCACGCTGCGGAAGCCTGCATCGACAATGCGCGCGCCTACCACCTGGAAATCCGAGCGCAGCTGTGCGCCGTACGCGATGCGGTGAGGGGCAACCTCGCCTATTGGGAAGCCGACGATGGCCGATGACCGCGTCCCTCGAGGCTTCGAAGACGATTGGCGCTCGCTCCTGCAGCCGCGACGGTACGCGGACGGCCGATTGATGCTTACATCCAGGCTGCGCGGCCTCCTTCACAGGTCCACGAGTACGGCTCCCTCTACGGTCTTCAAGAAAACCGGCGGCAGCCTGACAGGGGCGCGGTTGCACGCGCATCTCAGGTACATATCGCGCGGCGGCGAACTGGAGCTGGAAGGCCGTGACGGCGAAAGGCTTCACGGCCGCGACGCCATCAAGGAGGCCGCCGTCGATTGGGCCGCGGACGATCTTCAAACGGGCAAGGTCGGCCAGATCGCCAAATCCTACGTTGTCTCCTATCCGGATGATCGTGACCGCGAGGCGGTCTATCGGGCGGGCAGGGCCCTTGCGAGAAGCCTCTTTGCGGCTAACCACGAGTACTTGCTGGTCCCGCACCGCGACACGGCCCATCCCCACATCCATATCGCTGTGCGCGCGCTCGGCGATGACGGCTCCAGGTTGCGTCCGGACGATGCCACATACGAGCGTTGGCGCGCCTCATGGCCCGAACACCTGCACAGCGAGGGATTACCGGCTGTCACCAGTCCGCGATGGACGAGAGGTCTCGTTCAACGCGGTGGTTGCTCGATGGCCATGTGGCGGCTCGAAGCCGAGTATCTGGACGGCGGCGCGCCGCCTCGCGTGCTCGTCAGCGCCGCAGATCGAGCGCTCGAGGAGGCCCGAGGTCGAAGCTATACGGACCAGCCCTGGATACCGGCGATCCACGCGCGGCACGATGCGCTGCGAAGGACCTACAGGGACGCTGCATTCGAACTCTCGCGCAGCCCCGACCCCGCCGACCGTCAGCTCGGCCGGCGTGTCGCAGCCTTGGAGCATCAGTTCGGCGAACCCATAACGCGACGCACGGAACTCGTGAGAGCCGCAGAAGACCGAGTGCGGGTGGAACAACTGGAGGCGTGGCTCAAACGCGATCGACAAGAGCGGACGCTCGATCGCGATTTGGACCTATCGCGTTAGAGGCTGGCCGCATTAGTGGCCTGGGCCGCGGTCGAAACGCGTCCCGCCGCCCAGGAAATCAAGGCGTGAACCTCCGGCTCATCTTGCGGATCGATCAAGGCCGCTGCGACCTTAAGGGTCGCCCCGATCTCAGAGAGCTTATCCGGTCGATGCCTCGCCAGCTCCGCTAAAAGCCCGCGACTCTCCTCGATCGACGATGAAAGCCGATCAGAAATTGCCGACAGCAGGCGGCCCTCCGGCAGATCGTCGGCTTCCGCCAGCCTCAGGCCGGCCTTGTCGAGCCACAGGCAAAGACTCTCCTCGTGCCTGCCGTAGTCGAGGTGTAGCTGCTCACGCTCAGCATGGAGAGCGAGCAGCCGATCACAAAGCATCACGACAGAGTGGGATGCGGCTGTCATTGTGCTGCTGCCCGGACTTCGAGCGCGGAGGTGATCTGCCGAATAAGCCGGTGGGCCTCCTCATTCTCGGCGGGGTGGACGAGTTCAGCCAAAATCTGCAGACACGCCATGATCCCGCCCGGCGTCGTCGCCGGCTGACGCAAAAGGCGTTCCAGCAGGCGCTCGTTTCTTTTGCCGAGCTTGGCGATCCGTCTGTCGAGCGCCTCCATGAGCTGGCCGGCGGGATGATCGGCTCGCTCGCGATCGCTCAGTGCGAACCAATTGTAGCTTTTGGCCATGAAGGCCTCAGTTGCGGCCCATACATCTTCGAGCCGATGCCGTTCTCTTTCGATGACAAGCCAGCGCAGGGCGACGCCGTGGGCACGGTCATCGACGCTGTCCGGCTGCACAGAAGACAAGCCGATAGGACGCGGGAGGTCGGCTCCCGTCTTAAGACGTGAGGTCATGGGCGCGACTCAGTATGCTGGCGTTAGATTGAAGACTCGATAGAGCGTTCAAAAGTAGCATATGAATTCTAAAGTAGCAATAACTGCCGCGCAAATTCGTGCTGCTCGCGCCCTTCTTGGCTGGAGCGGGCTTGAGCTCGCGCGCAGTTCCGCGGTGTCGCTTGCGACCATCCGGAGGATGGAGAGTGGTAGTGGACCGGAAAAGAGTTCGGCTGCCAATGTGGCAGCTGTCCGCCGCGCCCTAGAGGATGCCGGGGTGGTGTTTGTCGCTACAGATGAAGATACCGGAGCTGGCGTGCGGCTGAGAAAGTAACTTTGCAGCCGCTAAAATTCGGTACTGGCTACAAGCGAAGGCTCAGCATGCACTTTGCAATAGTTGACCTGCTCTCAAAGAAGGGCGCGACAATCCTTGAGGTATAGGAACTACGTCAGCCTCGTCCGCGGCGCACGAGGCGCAGAATCACTAGAACCACAACACCCGCCAGCAGAATGACGGAGAGCGTCTCCAATGGGCCGTCGCTCAAGAGAGCAGCGAGCAGGGCGAAGGCCGTCACCGCGCCGAGCACCCCGGGGATCAGCAAAGGCCGAAGCGGATAGGACCTCATGCGACGGCCTCCACGCCATGGGCGGTCTTGAGCCGCTCGAGCCGCCCGGTGTCGCCGGACTTGCGAAGCCAAAGGACCACGCCGCTCACTAGGATGGCGATGACCAGCAGGTCGAAGAGCGCCCAGATGAACTTGAGAGCCAGCCCGCCATAATTGCCGAAGTGCAACGGCTGGCTGAGGAGGAGGGCGGTGATGTACCACGGAGCCTTCGGCTGCGCCGTCAGCCGGCCGCTCGCCGCATCGATCAGTACAGGCCGATAGAGCTGGGCGGTCAGGGGGCTCGTACCCGACATGAAGACGCCGTAGTGGTGGTCGCCGCTATAGCCGGTGCCCGGCCAGGAGACAAAGGCGGGGCGCATGCCGGGCTCCGCAGCCTTCGCCGTCTCGATCGCCTGATGCACCGAGGCGAGCTTGGAGGGGAGGGGGCGGCCCTCGTACTTTGCCGCGAACGCCGAGACAGCATCGGCCTGCCAAGCCGACTGCAGGGGGCCTGCGATTGTGTTGAAGGCGCCGGTGACGCCGACGGTCAGGACCCAGACGATGCTGGCCGCGCCCAGCAGATTGTGCAGATCGAGCCAGGCGAGACGCCGGCTGCGGTCGGTCCGAAAAACACCGAACGGCTGCTTCTTCATGAACGGGGCGTAGAGCACGACGCCGGACACCGTGGAGACCACGAACAGCAGCCCCATGACGCCGAGGAACAGATAGCCGACCAAACCGCCGTAGAGGTCAGTGTGGAGACGCAAGAGCACGTACATGAAGCCGGTGTTGAACTGCGGCGCCTCCATGTCCCGGGCGGTGTGGCTGTCCATGACCACGGTGTTCATCTTCGGCGCGGGGGTGGAGGGCTCGGCGCCAAGATTGACGTAGACGCCGGTTGAGTGTGGATCCCAGCCGAAGAAGAGCGGCACGTCCGCAGGGTACTTGGCGTTGGCCGTGGCGACGAGGTCGTCGACATTGAGCGGCTTAGAGCCGGCCGACGGCGGCGCAGGTTCGACTGCCGAGCCCGTTAGATGTCCGATCTCCTCGCTGAAGATCAGCGGCAGGCCGGTGACGCAAAGCAGCAGCAGAAAGAGGGTGCAGAGGAGGCTCGTCCACTTGTGGACCCAGAACCAGCTTCTGAGCGTGCCGTGCTTCATGAACCCTCTGATCGATCGCCGATGACAGCGACATTGCGGCCGTGGCCCAGGAAGCGTCGCTCAAGGCTTCTAAGGCCCATAAAGAACGCGTCGCAAGTGCAAGAAATGGGGGGCGGCTGCTAAAACGGGTGGCGGCTCTCGTTACGGCGACCACAAGTCGATAGACTGCCGCGATGACGGCGTCGCAATCCCTCGCAGCCTGGCTCGAACTTGGCCGCGCCCAGACCGAGGCGCTCACGCCGTATCTTGATCCCGCTCATAATCTGAGAAACATACTCAATGTCGTCCGCGAGATCGAAGCGCGTGTCGAGCCTGATCCTGTTGTCCAGGCGGCCTTGAGCATCGTTGCAGACGCTGTGGACGACCTTCGCGCCAGAATCGAGGTGCGCTCGTTCGTCACCAGTGTGGAGGGCGACAAAGATGCGGTTCTGCGAGCCTTCGACCAACTTGAAATGGTGCTGCAGACCGCGCGCCTCAGGTCGACGCTGAGCCTATCTCACCTGTCAACTTGAGCCAGGGGGACGTCGGCTTCCGGCTCAAAGCTGCCGTCTGGAGCGTCCGCTTGTCGGCGAGCGATTTGGCCCGCTTCGCTATCGAGAACCTTGAGAAGCACCGACCAATGAATAAGCCGTTCGACCTTCTCGCTCAGTTCGCGCGGCGCTCCGGCGGACTTACAGACAGTAGTGAATTGTGAGCAAGGGGGCTTAGAGCTCTGCCTTCGGCGAGCGTTGAGAGCTTGAAGTTGAGGTCTTTTAGGTCTTCCCGTTTCGCGATAGCCTTTCAAGGAGGGAGGCCAAAATCTTGAGGGAAGAGGCGCAAGAACTCGCCCAGCTGGCTCAGCTGGCTGTTTACCTGACAAAGCCTGAGACTGGGTTTGATGATGTTATCAACCCCGCCGCCGGCATTTCGACCAAGCCGCACTACTCGAGCCGAGAGTTCGAGGTGGACGGCGTCAAATGCCGCTTCGTCTACTTTGAGAGCACGACGGCGAAAACCACGCCGCCTTGGCTTGAGTTCGTCAACGAACAGTTGGGCGCGGAAGCGGCCCTAGCGTTCGCCGGCAGCAGTCGAAACCCGAATGGCATCCTCTTGATGATGGTCGATGAGCGGCTGTTCGTGGCGGCGTTCGGCCGGAGTGCGGGTGCCGCGATCTCTCGCAAGGTCCTGGAGCTCGACTTTGGCGTTCGCACCGCCATGAACCTCTGTGGGAATGAGCGGGTTCGACAGACACGCACTCAGAACAACTCCATCACGCCGACCCACATCGATCGGCAGGTCGCCATGCCGTCGGAACCGCTGGTTCTGGGGCTGAGCGAAGCCGAGGACCTCAGGGCGATCTCGGCGCACCTAAAAGGCGAGAAGAACGTCACGCTTCATGGCAAGGACAGTCTCACGATCAAGGTGCTCGGCGACAGCAAGCTGACCTGGCCATCCTTGATCGCGCGGCTGCGCAAGTTTCTGGTCGCTTACCCCAGCCGCGACTTCGCGGAGCTGTTTCCCAACTATCGAAACTTCACCGCGGCGACCGATGAGGAGGCGGCGGCCTTGGACGAGCTGCTGGTGGCGAGGCTCCGGACAGGCGACCTCGATGGTGTCCAGCTATGGGTGCCAGAGATCATCCAGGACGACGAGTTCAGCTTCGCCTACTCGGCGAGCGATAAGCGTGACAACCCGGTGTACGCCTACCTTGAAGCGTCCCAGCTCGCCGTGGAGCTCAAGCTCGACAAGCTCACGCTGACCCGCCTGCATTCAAAGCGCATCTACGCTTACTCCCATCTGTCCAGTCGGATCATGGAGAGCAAGTTTTGGTCGGTCTACGAGTGTCTCCTGACTGAGCAGAGTTTGAGCGGTGAGTATTACCTGCTCAGCGCCGGTCGCTGGCAGAAAGTCGATCGCGATTTCCACGCGGCTGTCATCAATTTCGTCCGTGACCAGGTCCGCGAGGAGCCGTGCGAAGCGCTGTATCGGGGCATCGCCATCGCAGACATGGCGGACTCAAAGAACAAGGAAGAGCTGTTCAACACCGAGGCGTGTCGGCGTCGGGCCGAGAGCGTCCTCTTTGATCGGTCGAAGCTACAAATTGGTCGGGGGCGCAAGGATAAGGAATTCTGCGACCTGCTGGATATGACCGACGACGGCGCGATCCGCATCGTCAACTGCAAGCCGTTAAAGGGTTCGTCAGCCCTCAACTACCTTTTCGCTCAGACGCAGCTCTATTGTGAGGCCTTCCTGACGGACGCGACTTTCCTCGGGGATATTCGGGCGCACATCAAGGCGTCCGGCAACGCGAGAACACAGGCGTATCTTGACGCCATCTCTGCCGATCCTAGGGAGGTGAGGGGACAGGATTACCGTGTTTGTCTCTGGTTGCTCTACGACGACAAGCTGCCGGAGCCGACGCGCATGGACTTGCCGCTGATCGCGCAGTTCGGGCTAAAGTTGATGCACGACCGGCTTCGCACGGTCTGCAAGTTTCAGGACATTGTGCTGCGGTTTGTGCCCGTGAAGATGGTGAACTTCAAAAGCATGAAGTCGATGAAGGCGGCGGCTTGAGCAAAGCGGCGAAGGCGCTTGGTGCGCGAGTGGAGCGAGCCTTCGAGATCAAGCTTCGGGAAGACCTGCTCGGCGTCGCCGAACGGCACTACGTGCGAGAGGCTTCAGCGTATGCTTTCTGGCGGTGAGCCACCGGCACCTAATGGCGCCAGTTCGCCGATGGGTGAGGGAGCGCTCCTGGCGCGAAGCCACCAACAGGCGAGGGGCGTTTAGTGGTGCATTGGGGGCCGCGGTCGGCCATTTGGACACAAGCAACTACACGCATTCCCATGGTTGCCTAAAGGCAAGCTTCGCCGCAAATGAGGAGATCACAGGGAGCGCGAGAGTGGGAGTATCAACCAAAGTGGCGGCGATTTTCCGGAATACGCACCGTGTCGAGGCAGTAGGTCTGCTCCTCATACTAGCCGCGGCCGGGTGGCAACTCTTCCTGGAAGACCCGGTCGTTGGTGAGGTGCCACATGGCTACTTCGTGACCTTGAACGAGCAACTACTGATGATCTGGCAGGCCATCGGTGCCGAAAGCTCCGTTCAGCATGTCCAGGAGAATAGGCAACGCTTCTGGGAAGTGCATGAGTGGGGCGACCCCGAGGTGTGGAATCTCCAAGGATTCGCACTCGTGCGGGGCGTTCTGTTTGTTCTTGGCAGCGTCCTTGTGATCGTCGCGAAATGGTCGACGCCACCAACACAATAGGTCACGCCTGAGAAGCATCCACTGGATTAGTCCGAAGTTCTCGGCTGAAACGGAGATGTACCAAGCTCCTTGAGGAGACTAGAGCGAGTTTCCTTGGCAAGTTAAAGCGCGCTTTGAGACACCACGGATGCAGGCTAGGTCCAGAAAGCGATCGGCAATTATACGGAATGCCGCGTCCGAAAGTCTGTCTTCCGGCCAGACCCGAATGTCCGCACCTGGCACCCAGCGGAAGGGAGAGCACCTCGTTCACACCGAGGTGGTCCCTGGTGCGCGAAGGTCCAGTTTGCGCCCGAGCTCAATGGCCGAACGTGGCGCTGAGCGAGCGACTTGAACGGCCTGATCTGGCGCGAAGCCACCAGCAGGCGAGGGGCGCTAACGGCTCTATCTTGGACCTTTGGAAGGTCCGCTCCCTGGCAGCGTTGTCCACGTGTAAAGCCGAGGCCTGACTCAGCGCGTGAGTGAGCTTGAGACGTGGGAACACACAGCGTTTCTGGAGCCGCCATGCGACTGTATCGGCAAGGCTTCGCCTCCGTTCACGGAACATCGCACGCCATGCGGCCCCCAATTAAAGGCCAGTCCATGGAGTTGTCCGGGGGCGAGATGGTTCAGATCCGTCGTCATGGTCATTCGTCCCAGGTCCGGGTGAACCACCTCAAAGCGCACATTGTTGTGGTAGCTCTGCCAAATGAAGAGCTGGCTTCGACCGTCGTCAGAGCAGTGCTGAAAAAGGTACTTTCCTGATTGGGATTGAAGACCTGCATCTATGCCGAAGTGCAAGAAGATTGTTCCGGTAGGAAGAACGCTGAACTTGCCGTCTGGCAATGCCGACAGATCGACTTCCTGAGCCCTGGCGAGAGAGATGGCACCGTCGACGGCGCCAATTATCTTGAAGTCAGTCGGAAGTGCGTGAGACGCCGCGAAGTTCGGGATCACGACTTGGAAGTGCCTTACCGGATAGCCGCCATCTGGAACGTTGGTCTCAACGAACCTTCCACTTATGACGATGGCGGCAACGTGAGGCCGCCGAGAGAGGGTGTTCTCAAGTTCAGCTAGGCTACGATCGACCACTGACAAAAAGTGCGAGGGATCACGATACGGAACGAGCAGATGAACAACGCCAGCCTGGCCCCTCGGCAGCTGCTCGGATGCTTCCCTGAAGCGCTTCAACAAGCGCTTAGTCTGATCCGCATCCGGCGCGTAGCGTTCGGCGTATAGGATTGAGACCTTCTTTATCCACCCCGTTTCCTCATCGACTTGTGTATCGATCCAGCTGGGCTTCCCCGCAGGCGCGTTGAATTGCGTCCCGGGCGGAAATTGACCCCCTTCCGCACCGATACGCTCAATACGGACTTCGCAGCCAGCGTCTTCGCCGGAGTGCAGAAGTGGAAAGTTGCCAAGAAGCTCCACCACTAGCTTGCAAAGTGGAGAGACATCATCGGCCTCAAGCCGGCGATGAGCTCGAAACCTGATCGAAAAGCTTGCAGGCTGCCTTTCCAGCTTCTCGGCGGTTCGCCGTAGCAACTCCGTCCAAACGCGATCTTCACGCCGGACATCGTCCAGGAGGGCTTTGCATTCTAGGTGGACGTCAGGCCGGCCCGAACTCCGCGAAACCAAGTCCGGTGTACGCACTCCGTGTTGGACTGACTCCGGAAGGAACGCGATCGGGACATCGCGTTCGCGATATGCGGAGTGCGTCTGCGCTTCAAAGGCGGTCGAATAAAACTGCTCGTCGTCGCGCAAGCGCTCTACCACATCGGGAAACTCGGGATCATTTGAAGCTGTCGACAATGCTTGCAGCGTGTCGAGTAGGAAGTAAGCTTGCTCGGAGAGCTGAAAGACGCCTGCGCGCTTGGATAGCTCCGCACCTCTGGTGAGTTCATCCCACGCGACGGCAAACGGGTGGGCCAGCTCCCTTAGGCGAACGTGCTCCGCCAAATTGGCGTGCTTCGTGGAATCATAGCCTCCACGTAAGTCTTCAAACAGCTTTGAACTGAGCATCATGGTCATGCTCGGGAGCTCATCGGCCAACGAAGTTGCTGTGATTTCACGCATTGAGAGCTATTCCGGCCCATGTAGACCCGCTTTGAGCGGCCCCGTCGGCCTCGCAGGTTCTGACGCTTCCGCGGTCGGCATGCTTGTTCAAAGCAGAGACGGTTGCGCCGCCTCGTCGAGGCGTAGAATTCCCAGAAGCATCCACTGTTCAGGACGCTTCTTGGCTGTTCCCAAAGCCAATGCGATCCCTGCGGTCACGTAAGCCTCCTCGTACGTCTTCCGCAGGTGCTCAAGAGCCCTCTCGTCGCCGTACTGCCGGCTTAGCGAGAAGAAGGCCGCGGCGGTCTCCCAGTCCCCGCATGCCATCTCGTGCCTGCCGTCCGCATCTTCATAGCGAAGCTTGAGCTCATAGGGGCAGGGCGCGATCTGGAGGAGTTCCTTGTCGAAGAGATTTCCTTGCGCAGCAGTTTTCACTCGGCGCGCCTCTTCCTCGGCCATGTCTGAAGCCGACCGTCGGCGAGCAATGAACTTAACGTTCCGGGGGCGGATCAAGGTGAGGCTTTCACCGCGCTCCGCCGCCTGCGAAGTCGAGCTGCGAAAAAGCTTGTCGAAGAAGCCCGCCCGTTCGCGCACGGGGATTGGCTTCTCCTTCTGCAGGGAGTCTTCGTGAACTCGGCGGCTTTCAACCCGGCGGTCGTCGCGCGGTCTATCGGGGCGGTAGGACACGATGTCCCAGCGGGAGAACTGCGCCTCGCCAGTCAGGTGTCGAAATCGGATAGGAAAAAGCCTGCGCCACTCGCCATCGGGTGTGACCCCGGCGCAGCAGACCGTTTCTCCGTACTTCTGACTAGGCTGCGGCCAAGCCTTGATAAGGATGATCGTACGTTCGCGCTGCGGCGCCATTGCTCTTCGGCTCAAGCTCTACCTTGAGGTGAACAATGGCCAGTTCGCTCGCCTTGGCAACGCTTAGGGCGACCATTGTTCTGTGGCAGTGCGCCGCATCTGCTTCAAAACACAGGAGCGCGAGGCGCTGACGTTCGGCCAAACTTTGGAGCTCCTCCAAAGCCGCTTGGGCTTCCGCAGATTGAAGGTGCTGCGCGTAGATCGTGCGGAACAACGAAAACTGTCCCGCCCGGGCGGCGTCGCGGCCCGGCTTGGGGTCTCCTAGCGCGCGTAGATGCGTGTAGTCGATACCGTGACCTTCGATCCGTGCCGCAAGGCCGGTCTTGGAGAATCCCTTTCGCCGGCTGACAGCAACGGCGCGAAGGTCGACTAAGCGTTCGACCCCCGAACTTTGCAAGGTCGCGTCAAAGGCCTCTGGGGTAGCCCCCTCATAGCCGATGGTGAACAAATGGGTCATGGTGGCTCCTTGAGCCATGCGTGGCCGGATTTGGTTAACGAGCCATTTCACAGCTGGGAGAGCGCGTGAAATGCATGATTGCACGGCGGCCGAAGTCGCTGAACGGCTTTCGGCGCGCGGGAACCAAGGTAAGCCGCGGCGCGGTGTTCTGGACGGATCCGTTCGGACCGCGAGAATGTCCAGTTCGTGCAGCTAAGCCAACTTCCGCAGTTGGCGCATAGCCGCCGGACCAGGAAGCATTAGCTGCTGGTCTGGAACGGGGACAGCCAACCTCGCTGTGTTAGCCCCAAAGCCCCTTCAGCCAGCCCCACCGCTGGCGGTTGAATGCGGGACGGGCTTGCTCGATTGCAGCTGGCGGGGGTGTTTCCCTTAAAAGCGCTAGCTCAATTGAGGTCTCGCGACCGGCCTCCGCAAGCCACCCATGTAGCTCGGCCAACCCTGCAGCGATCGCAGGACCCCTGTCCTCCGCGCCACGAACTCTGGCAATCACTCGCGTGTAAGCCACCAGCATGTCTTCAAGAGCGGCCTGCCGTGAGGCAAGCGCAACCAGCTGCGTTTGATGGTCGGACAACGGTGACACGACGATGCTCCTTTGCGTCCCAGCAGCAGAGGTCGGCCGGCACATTGGACAAGGGCGCAAGCGCCATTCTTGCGCTTGCTCGCAAGCGGCGCCGAAATATCAGGCGATGCTGCCTCAAGGAGATCGCATGCATGCCATAGATGAGCTCGGAGCCCTGATCCTCAACGGAGGCGCTTCTACCCGCATGGGCGCAGACAAAGGTGGGCTGGACTGGTGGGGGCGGTCGGCACTGCAGCGCTGCCGATCGACTACAGCGGCTGTGGGCGCCGACCCGATCCTCGTCGTAGGGCCGGGTGGGGAGGTGGAAGACCCGCAACTTGGACCAGTCGGGGGCGTGCTCGCCGGAGCCGCGGCCCTGCGGGCTCTTGGCATTCACCGCGCGCTTATCCTGGCGGTGGATGCACCGACCATTGAGGTCAAAGATCTCGTGCCGTTGCTTAGCGCTGGCGACCCGGGAGCGGCCTTCGAGGGCCTGCATCTGCCGATGGTGATCGCACTCGACGCCCTGGCGGAGGATGCGCAATGCGGATGGCCCTTGGCGCGTCTGGCGGAGCGCGCTGGCTTGAGGAGGCTGGCGCCTGCGCCTGAAGCCCGGGAGCGGCTCAGAGGGGCCAACACACCCGTCGAGCGTGAACGTCTTCTTCAAGCGCCCGCCGCGCCGGACGCGGCTTGGGAGCGCCGACCGCGATGATCAATTTCTGAGCACTTGAACGGTGTGACTGTCCGGATTGCGATGAGGGCCTGCGTACGGCGGCGCACCGTCCTATGAAATCCCCATGCGCGTGCTTATCGTCGATCCCGATCCAGCCCGCGCCGCGCTCGTGATCGAAGGGCTTGGCGGCGTGCAGCCGCTGCAAGTACGGCATCTCACGGTTCTCGACGAGCAGGAGGCCGTCGCCTTTGGACCTGATGTCGTAGTCGTCGCCGCCGACAGCCCGGATCGGGACACCCTGGAGAGCCTGCGCGAATCCAGCCACGCCAACCCGCGCCCCGTGGTGATGTTCGTCGATCGATCCGAGCCCGGTCTTGCCGAGGAAGCGGTCCGGGCCGGCGTGGCCGCCTATGTCGTCGGTGGCCTGGCTCCGGCACGGGTCCGCCCGGTGCTCGAGGTGGCCATGAGCCGCTTTGCGCTCATGAATCAGTTGCGACTCGATCTGGAGAAGGCCAAGGCCGACTTGGCTTCACGCAAGTCCGTTGAACGCGCCAAGGCGTTGTTGATGCGTGAGCGCGGTCTGGATGAGGAGGCTGCGTACAGGCTGCTGCGCAAGCTTTCCATGGACAAAGGGCGCCCGTTGGGCGCCGTCGCCGCCGACCTTCTCGCCTTCGCCGACATCCTGAAGGGGGAAGCCGATGGCTGATCACCTGCTCTTTGGCTTCTTGCCGCTCTTCGACGCCGCCCCCCTCATCGTGGCCAAAGACAAGGGCTTCTTTTCGGCGCGTGATCTGAAGGTTGATCTGCGCCGGGAGGCTTCCTGGGCCACCGTGCGCGACAAGCTGGCGGTCGGCGCGCTGGACGGAGCGCATCTATTGGCCCCTCTGGCGCTGGCGGCGCGTCTTGGAGATGCCAGCGAGCCGAACCGGCTCATCGCGCCCGTTACGCTGAACGAAGGCGGCGCGGCTATCACGCTGTCACGTCGGCTGGAGGTCGACGGGCTGACGCTGCCGCAGCACGTCGCCGGCCGCCGGGAGGCGGGGCTAGGCCCGCTGACCTTCGCGGTCGTCTATCCGCACGCGCTGCACAACTACCTGCTTCGCGACTGGCTCGCGGCGGCCGGCGTCGATCCCGTGAACGATGTACGCATCACCGTCGCCCCGCCAGCCCGTATGGGCGAGCTCCTCGAATGCGGGGCGATAGACGGCTTTTGTGCAGGTGAGCCATGGAATCTGGCCGCCCAGGCCTCTGGCGTCGCTAAGGTCGCGGCGAGGGCCTCCCAGCTCCAGCCCGGCGCCCTCGACAAGGTCTTTGCGTTCGCCGACTCGCCTCTGCAGCGGCAGTCAGACCGCTTGGCCGCGGTCGTCGCAGCGCTGGAAGATGCTGCAGCCTGGGCCCGGCACCCGGCAAACCGTGCAGAGCTCGTATGCCTCCTCAGCACGCCCGAGGCGTTAGGCCCCGTCGCGACCACCGCCAGCGCTGCATTGGACGAGATCCGGTTCGCCGTCGCCCAAGCTCCGCCCCAGGCCGTGGCGCGGCAGACCGAGCAGATGCTCCGCTGGGGCGCGGCCGCCGGCCCTGAGCAGACGGTTGAGGCCGCCAGTCAGGTCTTCGCGCCTCTCACTTAGCCACAAAACCGATCAGAAGCCGCGTCGGGGCGCCTGATTTTTCCGCGATGTAGCCGTCGTCGAGGTTGGCCGCTGCAAGAAGAGGTGACGGCGGCCGCGGAGCGATCCGTCATGGGGTCAAGGCCCAGGACAACGGCGTTCGCGGCTCATTGCGACCGGCAGCTCGATGATGAGCTGCTTTGCGCCACGGCGACGCCGCCGCTTCCGTCCATATCTGCACGGGGCCTCCCGCTATGCTGAACCGCGCGTTCCTGAAGGCCGGTCATACGCCGACCCTCCTGTCAGCCTTTCTCTATTTCGACCTCAGCTTCATGGTCTGGGTCCTGCTCGGCCCGCTGGGCGTCGCCATCGCCGAAGATTTTGGCCTTACGCCTTCGCAGAAGGGCCTCATGGTCGCTCTGCCTGTTCTCGCCGGCGCGCTCCTGCGCCTGGTCGCGGGCGTGATGGTCGACCATCTGGGCCCCAAGACCACCGGCATCATCGGTCAGCTCGTCGTCATGATCGGTCTGGGCGTCGCCTGGCTCTTTGGGGTCGGCGGTTATCCGCAAGTCCTGGCCCTGGGTTGTGTGCTTGGCGTGGCCGGCGCTTCCTTCGCCGTGGCCCTGCCGCTGGCTTCGCGCTGGTATCCCCCGGAGCATCAAGGTCTCGCTCTGGGCATCGCAGGAGCCGGCAATTCCGGAACCGCTCTGGCGGCGCTCTTTGCGCCGGGGCTCGCGCAGGCCTTCGGATGGACCAACGTCATCGGGCTGGCCGTCGCGCCCCTGATGGTCGCCTTCATCGTCTTTGCGGTCTTCGCCAAGGACCCGCCGGCGCGGCCTCAGCCAAAGGCGCTCGCCCAGTATCTTGAGGTCCTCAAGATCAAGGACGCCTGGTGGCTCATGGCGCTCTACGGCGTCACTTTCGGCGGTTTTGTGGGGCTGTCGTCCTCGCTGACGATCTACTTCAACGCCGAATATGGTCTGCCGGCCGTGACCGCCGGCTTGTTCACCGCCGCGTGCGTGTTTGCCGGCTCCTTCGCCCGCCCGGTCGGGGGAGGCCTGGCTGACCGGTTCGGCGGCGTGCGCACCTTGACGGCTGTCTACCTGCTCGCCGCCTTGCTGCTAGCCGCGGCCAGCTTCCAAGCCGCCGACGAGCACATGGCTCTGATGGTTCTCATGTCGGCCATGATCGTCCTGGGCGCCGGCAATGGAGCAGTCTTCCAGCTTGCGCCTCAGCGCTTTGGCAAGGAGATCGGCGTCGTCACCGGACTAGTGGGCATGACCGGAGGGCTGGGGGGCTTCTACCTCGCCTCCAGCCTGGGCTGGGCCAAACAGGCGACCGGATCCTATCAGGCCGGCATCTTGGCCTTCTCCCTGCTTTGCCTCATCGCGCTCCTTGGCCTCACGGGGGTCAAGGGCCGGTGGAGGCGCACATGGGCGGGGATATCCGGTCCGGCCGCCGCGCCGCTGCGCCTCTAGGAGTACCGCCATGGTCAAGCAAAAGCTCGTCGTCATCGGCAATGGCATGGCCGGATGCCGCGCGGTTCAGGAAGTTCTCAAGCGCGACCCGGACCGCTATGAGATCACCATTTTCGGGGCCGAACCCCGGGTGAACTACGACCGCATCATGCTGTCGCCCGTGCTGGCCGGCGAGAAGCGGTTCGAGGACATCATCATCAATGACCTGTCCTGGTACCAGGACAACAACATCACCCTGCACGCCGGCCGAGCCGTGGACGCCATAGACGCACAGGCCCGTCAGGTCAGGGCAGGGGACATCACGGCGCCCTACGACAAGCTGATCCTCGCCACAGGATCCGATCCCGTCAGATTGCCCCTGCCGGGGATCGGCTTGAAAGGCGTGGTGGCCTTCCGTGACCTCGATGACGTCGACGCCATGGTCGCGGCCGCGGACGCAGGCGGCAGGGCCGTGGTGATCGGCGGCGGGCTCTTGGGGATCGAAGCGGCCTACGGTCTTGCCAGGAGGGGCATGGAGGCCACCGTCGTCCATCTGATGGACGTGCTCATGGAGCGCCAACTTGATCCGTCGGCCGGCCATCTTCTCGCCGAAGCGCTTGGCGCTCGCGGCGTCGAGACCGTCCTTGGCGCCCAATCCGAAGAAATTGTCGGGCGCGATGGCCAAGTGGCCGGCCTTCGATTGAAGGATGGCCGCACCTTGCCTTGCGAGCTTCTCGTTCTCGCGGTCGGCATCCGTCCGAACGTGGCGCTCGCCCGGGCCGCCGGTCTTGAGATCGGTCGCGGCGTGGTCGTCGACGACGCCATGCGTACGTCCGATCCGAACATATTCGCCGTCGGCGAATGCGTTGAGCACCGCGGCCAGATCTATGGGCTCGTCGCGCCCATCTGGGAGATGTGCAAGAGCCTCGCCCTCGGGCTCACCGGCGGTCTTGGCGCCTATGAAGGCACGGTGCTGTCGACACGCCTGAAGGTCTCAGGCGTCGAAGTCTTCTCGGCGGGCCGCTTCGCCGGCGGTGAAGGCTGCGAGGACATCGTCTTTCGGGACGCCGGGCGCGGCGTCTACAAGCGCCTCGTTATAGAAGAGGGGCGCCTCGCCGGCGCGGTGCTCTTTGGGGAGGCGGCCGACGGCGGCTGGTACTTTGACCTCATGCGCTCGGGCGCCGCGGTCTCCGATATGCGAGAAACCCTGATTTTCGGTCAGGCCGCCACGGAGGGCCTTCGAGGTCTGGACCCTAGCGCGGCCGTTGCAGCCATGGCCGACGACACCGAAGTCTGCGGCTGCAACGGCGTCTGCAAGGGCGCGATCGTAGCGGCGGTTACGGGCCAAGGCCTCAATACGCTTGATGCGGTCAAGGCTGTCACCAAGGCCTCGGCTTCCTGCGGCTCCTGCACGCCCCTCGTTGAGAAGCTGCTCAAGCTCACCTTGGGCGACGGGTTCAAGACGCAGGCGGGTCCAAAGCCGGTCTGCGGCTGCACGCATCATGGCCATGAGCATGCCCGGCGAGCGATCGTGGATCTCGGGCTCAAATCGCTGCACGCGGTCTTTCAGGCCTTGGAGTGGACCACCCCCGACGGCTGCGCCAGCTGCCGGCCGGCGCTGAACTACTACCTGCTCTGCGCCTGGCCCGGCGAGTACCGCGACGACAAGCAGTCGCGCTTCATCAATGAGCGCGTCCACGCCAACATCCAAAAGGACGGCACCTATTCGGTCGTCCCCCGCATGTGGGGCGGCATGACCAGCGCCGCGGAACTTCGCGCCATCGCCGATGTGGTCGATAAGTTCGCTATCCCGTCGGTGAAGGTGACCGGCGGCCAGCGCATCGATCTTCTTGGCGTGCGCAAGGATGACCTCCCGGCGGTCTGGTCAGATCTGAACGCTGCGGGCTTGGTCAGCGGACACGCCTACGCAAAAGGCCTGCGCACCGTCAAAACCTGCGTGGGATCCGACTGGTGCAGGTTCGGCACGCAGGACTCCACCGGCCTTGGGGTGCGGCTTGAGAAGTTCATGTGGGGCTCCTGGACCCCCGCCAAGCTGAAGCTTGCGGTCTCGGGCTGCCCTCGAAACTGCGCCGAAGCCACCTGCAAGGACATCGGCGTGGTCTGCGTCGACAGCGGTTACGAGATCCACATCGGCGGCGCTGCCGGGCTGCACATCCAGGGCACGCAACTGCTGACCAAGGCCGTCGGAGAGCGCGAGGCCCTTTGGGTGATCTGCGCGGCGACCCAGCTCTATCGTGAGGAGGGCTTTTACCTGGAGCGCATCTACAAGTGGGTGGATCGGGTCGGCCTCGAGCACATCCGCCGGCATGTAGAGGACGAGGGCCTGCGCCAGGCGCTCTACGACCGCTTCGCCTATTCGCAGCGCTTTTCAAGGATCGACCCCTGGGCCGAGCGCGTGGCAGGCCGCGACGCCGACGAATTCAATCCGCTCAGCCGCCGCATGGAGTTCGCCCCGGCATGACGCTCACACTGGACACGATCGTCTGGACGGACGTGGGGGCCGTCACCGATATCCCGTTGCGAGGCGCAAGGCGGGTGCCCACAGCCGATGGCGATATCGCCATCTTCCGCACCGGAGACGGAGCCGTCTTCGCCCTGAAGGACGCCTGCCCGCACAAGGGCGGTCCCTTGAGCCAGGGCATTGTCCACGGTCGTGCGGTCGCCTGTCCTCTCCACGGGTGGAACATCGACCTGGCCACCGGCGAGCCCATGGGCGCCGACCACGGAAAGGGCTGTGCGCCCAAGGTGCCGCTGCGCGTGGAACTGGGCCGTCTTTTGCTGGGGCGGATCTGACATGGACGGGGAAGGGGGCCCGGTGCGCACGACCTGCCCCTACTGCGGCGTCGGCTGTGGCCTGGCCGTGTCGCCACGGGACCGCCTCCTGAAGGCTTCCGGCGATGCGGCTCACCCGGCCAACCTGGGGCGGCTTTGCTCGAAGGGCGCCGCGCTGGGCTCTACGGTCGGCCTCGATGGCCGCCTGCTGCACCCATCGATCGGCCGGCGGCGGGCCTCATGGAAGGAGGCCGCGGGGCTCGTCGGGCAGCGTTTTCGTGAAACAATCGACCGCCATGGGCCCGACGCCGTCGGCTTCTATGTCTCAGGCCAGCTGCTCACAGAAGACTATTACGCAGCCAACAAGCTGATGAAGGGCTTCATCGGCTCAGGCAACATCGACACCAACTCGCGCCTGTGCATGGCTTCGGCCGTGGTCGCTCACAAGCTGGCCTTCGGCGCCGATCTGGTGCCGGGCTGCTACGAGGACCTGGAGATCGCCGATCTTGTCGTCTTCAGCGGCCATAACGCCGCCTGGACGCATCCTGTGCTCTATCGGCGCATGGAGGCGGCAAAGGCCTGCGGCCAGCAGCATGTGGTCATTGATCCGCGACGGACCGACACCGCCGAGATGGCGGACCTGCACCTGGCGCTCCACCCCCAGACGGACGTGCGGCTATGGAACGGCCTTCTGGCCGACCTGATCCGGCGCGGCGCCATCGATCGCGGGTTCATCAACGATCATGTCAACGGGCTGAATGAGGTCGAGCAAGCGCTGGCGCAGGACGATCAGTCGATCGCGTCGGTGGCCGTCGACTGCGGCTTGAAGATTGCGGATCTGGAGCGCTTCTACGCACTCTTCGCCCGAACGCCCCGGACGGTCAGCCTGTTTTCCATGGGCGCCAATCAGTCGGCCCAGGGCGTCGCTAAAGGCCTCGCCATCATCAACGCCCATCTGGCCACGGGCCGCATCGGCAAGCCTGGCGCCTGTCCGTTCTCGATCACCGGCCAGCCCAACGCCATGGGCGGACGCGAGACCGGCGGCATGGCCACGACCCTGGCCGCCCACATGGACTTCGATGAGGCCGCGCGGCGCAGGGTCAAGCGTTTCTGGGGCGCCCCGACGATAGCGGCGACGCCGGGCCTCAAGGCGGTCGACATGTTCGAGGCGGCGGCCGACGGCCGCATCAAAGCCCTTTGGATCATGGCGACCAACCCGGCCGTCAGCCTGCCCGATGCGCACAGGGTGCGCCAGGCGCTCAAGGCCTGTCCGTTCGTGGTCGTCTCCGACGTCATGGCGGACACGGACACCCTGGCCTTCGCCGATGTCGCCCTGCCGGCCCTGGCCTGGGGCGAAAAGGATGGAACGGTCACAAACTCGGAGCGGCGCATCTCCCGTCAGCGGGCGCTTTTCGAAGCGCCCGGAGAAGCAAGGGCGGACTGGAGGATCATCGCCGACGTGGCGCAGGCCATGGGATTCGCCGACGGCTTCAACTGGCGCTCGCCGGCACAGATTTTCCGAGAATGGGCGCGCCTGACGGCCTATGAGAACGACGGGCGCACGCTCAATCTTGCCGGGCTGACCGGGATGACGCCCCAATCCTATGACGCGCTGGAGCCGGTCCAGTGGCCGGTCACCGCCGCAGGCGGAACCCCGCGCCTCTTTACCGATGGTCGCTTCGAGACAGCCGACGGCCGCGGAAGGATGAACCCGGTGCGCCCGCGAGGACCGGCCCGGGAGGTTTGCGAGGTCTATCCCCTGGCGCTCAACACCGGCCGGGTGCGCGATCACTGGCACACCCTGACGCGCACCGGCCTTGCTCCGGAGCTCTGCCGTAACGAGCCGGAACCCTTCGTGGAGCTGCATCCTGACGACGCCGCCGCCTCGGGCGTATGCGACGGACAGCTGACGCGCGTGCAGACGCGCAGCGGCGAGGCGGTTGTCGTGGCGCGCCTCACAGATCGTCAGACGCCGGGCTGCGCCTTCATGCCGATGCATTGGACAAGCGCCTACGCGGCATCCGGCCGGGTCAATCCGCTTGTCGCCGCCGCCGTCGACCCGCGATCGGGCCAGCCGGAGTTCAAGCACACCCCTGCGCGTGTGCGTCCCTACAGGGACACCTGGCGCGGGTTCTATATCGGCCGCCGGCCAGAACTTTCGATGTCCGGCGACCTGATCTGGCGCCGTATCACTCAGGACGGCTGTCACCTGCACGAGTTCGCCGGTCGCGGCGACGTTCGCGAGCGAGAGGCCCTTCGGCGACGGCTCGTCGAAGGCGCCGGGCGCGATGTTCTTCGGCTGGAAGACGCCTCCGCGGGCAGCCTCAGGGAGGCCTATCTGAACGAGGGGCGGCTGGACCGGGTGTTCTTTGCAACGACCGGGGGCCGGCTTCCGCCTCGTGAATGGCTGACGCAGCTCTTCGAGAAGCCCTGCCTCGATGACCTCGACCGCCTCAACCTGCTGATCGGACGCGCGCCGGGCCAGCCGCACTCCAATTCCCCGGTCGTCTGCGCCTGCCGCGGCGTCCGCGCCGACAAGATCGTGGCCGCCGCCAGAGCCGGAGCACGGGACGTCGACACCGTCGCCGACGCCACGGCCGCCGGCTCGGCCTGCGGATCCTGCCGGCCGCAAATCGCCCGCATCCTCAAGGAGACCCTCGTCATGGCGAATCAAGATGCCGCGTGAAAAGGCTGTCGGCAGGGTCAGCCTGGTGGGCGCGGGTCCGGGAGCCGCGGACCTGCTCACCGTTCGGGCGCTTCGCCATATCCGAAGCGCTCAGGCGGTACTCTATGACGCTCTCGTCTGCGACGACGTCATCAGCCTCGCCCCGGCCGCCTGCCTCAAGATCCAGACGGGCAAGCGGGCAGGGCGCACGAGCATGAAGCAGGAGACCATCAATCGCCTGATGCTTCGGCTGGCCAGGCGGGGCCTGACGGTCGTTCGCCTCAAGGGGGGAGATCCGTCGATTTTCGGTCGGGTAGGGGAGGAGGCGGCCTTCCTTCGCGCCCACCAGATAGACGTCGACGTCGTGCCCGGCGTGACCGCCGCCTGCGCCGCCGCAGCCCAGTTCGACGTGCCTTTGACCCATCGCGCCGAAGCCCGTCGCCTGGTGATCGCCACGGCGACCACGGCTGACGGCCGGCTCACGGAAGAGGGGTGGGCAGGCGCTTCGGATCGAGAGACCACGCTGGCGCTCTATATGGGGCGCTCGAAACTGGCCGAAGCCTCAGCACGCCTGATCGCGGCCGGAAGGCGCGGTTCTACTCCGGTGCTCGCGATTGAAAATGCTGGCCGGGCCACGGCACGCGCGATCGGCGGCACGCTCTCCGAGCTTCCGGCGCAGCTTGCCGCCGAAGACCTCGATGGTCCCGTGGTCGTGATCGTGGGCGAGGTGGCGGCGCGCTCCTCGGCCTGGCGAGCGACGACATTCCTCCAAGCCGACAAGGAAGCCCGCCTATGAGCGATGAGCAACTGTTCGCCTTCGAAAGCGACTTCGTCGCCAGCTTGAGATGCATACCTATGGCGGTCCGCATGAAGCTCGACCGGGTGGCGATCAAGCTCACGCTTCGACAGTGGAGCCGGTTCACGCTGGACGATCGCCAGCAACTGCTGCGGACGCCCTGCCGAACACACCGGGAGATCGGCGACTATCGACGCCTGCTCGTTGAGCTGGTGGCGTGCCGTGCAGGGGAGGTGGCTGGTGCATTGACCAACCCGCCAGAGCCCCTGTGGGAGCAGTCTGACAGCGTCCCCGAAATCGTCGCCATCCACGCCCGATCGATCAAGGCTTCACCGCCGGCGCCAGCACAGTGGTCCGGCCTCACCGAATTGCAGCGGTTCGCGCTGCTGAAACTGACCCGAGACAACCACGACAACGTCAACTTCGTGCCGGCAATGCGCGAGTTCGGCATTATTTAGTGAGTAAATTCAATGGCGTCCCCGCGCTTCTTGAGAACGCGCACCGGCCCGCCGCTTTGCACGCTGCTGCACGTGGACTGCTCGAGAGCCGATGCCCATCAAAAGCGCGTCCACTCTCCAACCGCTGCAATCGAAAAGGAACTCCCGACACTCTCGCCGATTCCGACCAATTGCTCCTCGCTGAACGCAAAGTTCACAAGGTGCTCGGGAAGAACCGCAAAACGCCGCTCATGAACGTCTATAACGACGGTCCTTCGTTCATAACATTCGGCCATCCAATTTGCGGCCAGGAACTTCGAATCCGGCGTGAAGGCGAAATTGCAGACCCAGGCATAACCAGGGAGCTTCACGCCATCGACCTGGAGCTCATGGTAGCTATCGCCGTGGGGCGGTTCGCCCAAGTAGCGCAGCGCAATTTCGTGACCGCCGTCAGGCGAACGCAGAATGTAATCGCCCATGCCGGCCCAGCGGCTTTGACCGTCCGGTGCAAAATCGAGTGTCGTGACCTGCATGGCGTCCATCAAAGCACGTGGGTCGAGGCGATCAACCGGCAAGCCGTCTTTGAAGCAGCGTCACCGACCGCATTTGATGCCCCATATTCTCGTAATAGATGCAGCTTCTAGGCCGCTTCAACAGGATAGGGGCGCCTAATCGCACCATAAATGGTGCTCCTTTTCAGGTGACTAAAAGCCTCACAGGGGCCGGCGGAGAACTTCCCCGGACAGGTCGAAGTGTCCGGCCCCTTCGCGGCCCAAGCCCGGGGCGCGCCGCGGGCGCCCTAGTGCGCTTCAGCGCTGGTGCCCGCACTTCTCTTGGCACACGCACCCGTTGGGTCAGACCCTGATCATCACCGAGGGCATCGGCCGCGTGCAGGCCGAAGGCGATGCGGTTCAAGGGGTTCGGCCCGGCGACATCGTCACCATAGCTCGCAGTCAGCGTCACTGGCACGGGGCGGGCCTCGCCAGCCCGATGAGCCACCCGCCATCGCCGAGGTACTCAACGGCAAGTCGGTCGATTTGATGGAACAGGTATCTGATGCCCAGTATCGCGGGGAGGACAAACCCGCGCCGTAATGGCTGCCCGACGGACGCCAGCTGTAGCCGTAGTCGGTGGGCTGAGGCCGGCGCCCAGCTAGGTCTCGATCACCACGCGCCGGCGTTCTTCGGCCAACGACTGAGCACCATGCTAGGGCTGCGGATATGCAGTCGGCGCGGCATGCTGAGTCACGAGATCAAGCCAGGATCGAAGGCGTCCAACGCTATCAGCATAGCCTCAAACTGATCCAGATGTGAGCGGCTGGGCTCGACCGCATCGAGCCCGACTGCGTCCCGGAGACCATTCACCACGTCCACAGATAGAGTCGAGACCTTGGCGGCCTCATCCAGCGTGAACTCAGCCTCGGCATACACTTGTGCGACCCGCAGCTTCGCGGATTGGTGTGCGTAAATGTTATTCCTCAGGTGTCGTATCTTTTCAAAGATCGGCTCGGCTTCGGCGAGCGCGGCCCGACCCGCCGTGAGGTCTCCCATGCCCGTCTCCGCGACCTCGCGTACGAGACGGGGCAGGGTGTTGTTGCCCTTGCTCTGAACGTAGGCCGCGCCAAAGCGATTGTAGAAGGCGTACCGGTGGGCGAGGGAAGTTACCGACCACAGATCGGGCATGGTCTCGCGATAGAGCTCTGACCGATCCCAGCCTTCCTGTCTGATGTGCGCTGCCCATAAATCGTAGTGTAGGCACCCCGCGATTACGTTGCGGGTCATCATCTCGATGCGTTCAGCGATCGCTATCATTTGAAGGACCTGTAGGTGGAGCCTGCCCAACGAGTGGACGGGCGCTAGTCTCAGATCGGCTACTCGCCACCTTCAAGCCTGCGCCGCAGAGCATCATGCTCAGCACTCCGATCCTTCTGCGTGAAGACATCGACCTTGGTCCGGCCCTGGCGGAAACGATCCATAACTTCGCGCAGCCTCTTGAGCTCTTCCGCGGTTTTGACCGAGGGGTCGCCGCTGCCGAGCTGGATAAAATCGCGATAGTGTTCAAGGGAAAGCCGATAGCTGAACAAGAGCATCCTGCCGGCAGGCTTCGCTCGGTAACGGATAGCCACGTTGTAAGCGTTGCCTATCAGCCCAGCTCCTTCGCCAACGAAGTTCTGGAGCACCTGACCCGGCCGCAGCACACTGATGCTGTTGATAGGAAGGGGCACGGATTGTCCACGGTCGTCGGTCCTGCTCAACGGCGGATCAAATGAAATTTGAACGTCGTAAGCAGGCCCGGTTCCGCCATTCTGGATGCACAGCTCCATATGGATCATCGACCAGCGGCTCGGCTCAAGCGTAGCGGTGATGGTCGGCTCGCTCGTGGCTTCGGCCATTCGCTTTGTCGCTTTAAACAGCAACCAGGTGAGGAACGTCAGGACTGCGGAGGACAGCGCGGTCGCAACGCTCGCTCCCACCGTCGACCACGACAAGATTTCTTCTGATGTCATCTGCCACTCCGTCGCCAGCATCGTTGAGTCGGAGGGCCGACGTCGAGACCGCCGTTCGATGGAATTTGGACTGAGCCGTTCCGCGGTCGGGTGACCAACACGTGTTCAGTTTATGATCGAGACTATCGCATCATGACGCAACTGCGATCGGGTCTGATGAAGTCCACTGGTCGTCACCTTGCGCTTTACTGGGGATCAGGGCGCGACCCAAAGGGCTTCTGGAAGACTGACACTGCACCTGAGATTAGCCCATGTATTTCGCATCACGCAAATTATCACCTGAGCAATGTAAAGGCACTAGAAGGCCCATGACATAGAACCGCAAATATACCCTGCGCGGTGTATGAATTGCCAGTTCCACGTGTCGACTCCGATATTGACTCTCACATAATGAATCGGCATTTGATTTGTGCCGCTTTACTGAGAGGGAGCGCCTATGGCTGGCCAGAGGGCGTGGGATGAGAACCTGCCGAAGCGCTTCATGGCCGCTCGCAAGTTCGTGTCAGGGCTGCTTGGCTGGGGAGACTTCAGCGCTGCGGCAGCAGAACTCAACATCTCGATCGACACACTCCGCCGCGATATACGGAGGGCCCGCCAGCATCAGAATTACGACGCGTGGCGACCACGGCAGCGTGGGCGCAAGAAGGGAACGAGCAAATTCGCGCCGCTCGTACATCAGGTCATCGAAAGGGAAGTCTATCGAGCGGCCCGTCATCCGCAGAACTTCTCGCTAACGGCCCGTGAGATCGAGGGCGCGCTGATCGCCGAAGGGTTGCCCATTGAGGAGCAGCCCAAGCCTTCTTCGGCACGCCGCCTCGCCAAGGCGGTGGAAGCCAAAAATTTCCCGCATTTCCAGCGTGCCCGCTACGGCCGGCATGGCGATCGTAACGTGGCTCTGCAACGCGGTGAGATCACAGCCAGCAGACCGCTGGAGATCGTGATGATCGATCATACGATCTTCGATGCCCACGTCTGGTTCGACATCGGATCTCGTCGGGTCGCACTTCGGCCGACTGTCACCGCTGCCAAGGATCTGTGCACTGGTGTGACCCTTGCGGCATTCTTATCGCCGCTGCGACCGAGCAGTTCGACGGTGGCGCTTGCGATGGCGCTGATGTCCGTGCCGAAGACGAAGCTCCTGCAGCAGTACGATCTTCCTGGCACGTGGGAGCCGCACGGCACTCCGCTGCAGTTGCTGGCCGACGGGGAGTTCGAAAGCGAGGGGCTCAGAGCCGCGCTGGCTAAGCGCGGCGGCGAGCTCGTCATTGGCCCGCCCGGCGATCCGGACAAGCGGCCTCACATCGAGCGGGTTTTTGGCGTGTGGAAGGAGCAGATCCACCGACTCCAGGGCGCGACGCTCAGCAACCCACAGCATCTCGAGGCTCACGGAGGTCGTCGACCCACGGAGATGACGTTCGAGCAGGCGCAACGCCAGATGCTCAACATCGTCACAGCGCACAACAACGAGACCTACGAGGGCATGAAGCCGCCGCCTCTAGCGCTTTGGGAGGCGGCGATCGGCCAGCCTGGGGTCATGGCCCAGGTGCCCATCAGCCCCTTCGAGACCTTCATCCATTTTCTGCCACGTCGGTTTCCGAAGATCGGCTTTGAAGGCCTGAAATGCCTCGGGGGACTCTATCGCTCGACTGAGGTCGCGGTTCTGAAATTGGAGGGCGTCAAAGAGGTTGAGGTGGCGTTCGACCCGAGGGACATCAGCCAAGTCTGGCTCTTGCGTGACGGTCAGCCGCCAGCGCCTGTCCCACGCGTCGTACATACGACCGCGCCGACGGATTTCTACGGCTACAAAGAGTGGCGAAAGGGCGAGCGCGCCAGCGCCCGCGGGCTTCGCGACAGCGCCTTGCTCTCTCAGCTGAAGGTGGCGCGCGACACCAACCACCTATGGACGCCATCGCCAGCCATAGCCGACGTCACGCCTCCGCGCGGCCCAACCCGGCTTCGAGCCCGTCACGCAGCGGATGACCGCCGCTTCGCCGATTTCAAACCAGCGCCTATGGCCGCACAGGCGCCGCAGGATCGAGACGTTCGGGTCGAAGGGCCTTTGGAAGAACAGCCGGACGACGCCCTCATCATTCCAACCTATCAATGGTGGTCGCGATGACGACGGAGAACCCGTATCCACATCTGGATCCGCGTATCGCAAGGATTGCAGCACGCTCCGACAAGGCACGCCTGCGGTACATCGATGAGGACCGGATCGTCGCTACGCCGACCTTCCTATTCGTCGGTGAAGAGCTCGAAATCCAGTATCGAAGGAAGCAGACGCTCCGCGCCGTCGGCCTGGCGCTTCTGGGGCCACCAGGCATCGGCAAGACGTTCATTCTGAAGAGCTTCCAGGAACGTCACCCCAGTTACCGCGACAAGCAGGGCATGCTCAAGGTGCCGGTGTTGTATCTGCAATACCCGGCTGAACCGAGCATTCCTTGGCTCATCGAAGAGATGATCAGAAAGCTCGGATACAAGCTTGCGTTACCTCGGTCGACAGGCGCTCGCTTTCGCAAACTTGTCGAACTTCTCGAGGAGGCTGGCACGCGGGTGATCATCCTCGACGAGACTGGCAACGTCGATGATTTCCCCCGCTCTGCGGTCATTGCTTTTCGCCATGCGCTGAAGTGGCTGACCAACGAGACAATGGTCCCTGTGGTGCTAGCTGGCACTGAAGTAGTGGCGAATGTACTGGACGAAGATATCCAGCTCAATCGGCGCTTTCGCCGAATCTTGATGGAGCCCTGGCCGTGCAAATCTGAGTACAGTGGGTTTATAGCCGCGTACCTCGCAGGCATGCCCCTGCGTCTCCCCACTGTGGTCAACCGAGCGCTGATCGAGCGCGTCTTCGACGACGGTGGCGACATCACCCACGACGCTGTGATGTTGCTCCAAGACGCTGCTCGGATCGCTATCAAGACAGGCTCCGAGGTCATCAGCGTCCACGAATTGGAAGCGGCGAGGGGAGGTCGCGCTTTCATCCCCACCGCGAGCGAGGCCCGCGAGTCGGCCCGTGACCGCCGTCGGCGCGGTTGACCGCCAATGCTGTTCGCCTACGCCGCGAGCCCTGAACCAGGCGAATTGCTTAGCGGATGGATCCACGCCATCGCGCGCGGGCAGGGCACATCGATCGCGGCCCTGATCGACCGTCCTGCCGGGGATTTGGACTGGCGGCCGGAGGAGTCACTTCTCAGGCTACTGGCAAAGGGCGCCGAAACCACGGTCCCGCAGCTGCGCAGCATTGTCGCTCAGGCCTGCAGGGCCCAGCCGCTAGCTCAATACCGACTCAACCCCGGCCGCACCAAACGCTGGCAGATCTGCCTTCACTACGCTCAGCTTGACCATGACCGCATTGGCCGCACGGTTTTACGGGCGCGCGACAACAGCGTTTTCGCGGCCGCCTGTCCCGACCATGCTTGCCTGCTCTCAGAAGTTGGCGAGGAGTTTTTGCCGCGTCGTCGGCCGACCAATGTCGAAGTGGAGCGACACGCCTTTCCGGTGCCCGACCTGGTTTTGCAGTTTCAATCGGTGATGATGGGCCTCAGCAATCGGGCGCCAGGCCATTTCCTTGTGAGTGAACCCGAGATGGTTCGCCGCGTCGGTCTCGATCTCGCTCTTGTCTTGGTCTCGGATCGTGGCTTCTTCTGGAGCCTCAGCGACTGGGTCTCTCGTGAGCGCCTGAGGCGCTCCACGGCGTGCAGTCTGGCAGCTGATCTCGAGGCGCTAAGCACTCTCGGCGCGACCATGCGCAGCCACGCTCTAGTCGCTGCGGCGCTGTTGCTCTGTCGCCCTTCAGCCGAGCTCACCGCCACCATGAGGGTTTGGGAGGCGGGGCTGTACGGAGCTTCAACCCGCAACCTTACGCGAACCATGGCGTCGCCCTGGTCCGTGGCGATCAACGAGATGACGCCGTTCCAGCTGCGTATGCTCGACTGTATGCGCAGGCAGTGGCCGCCCCCCCTGAACGATATGGTGATCGCACATTTGAGCCGTCGAGTTCATATGCACGGCCAGCTGTATGTTGAGCGCCCTTGATAATTGGGCCGACGCAGTTTCTGATTCGGCAATGCCGTCGGCCGCGAAACCAAAATCATTTGCTGAGCAGGGGAGGGTCGCCCTCTCCGTGCGCCTGCCAGCCCTGCTGCATCGACGCATGCGTGCGATCGCGCTCGAGCGCGGCGAACGGGTCAACGATCTTTATCAGTCAGCACTCGCTCGTTTTGTGGCCGACCGCTTGCCTGATGAGCCCTTCTTAAGGGGGCCTCCGACGTCGGCCACCCAGATTACACTTTGGTTGGAGCCTTCTTTCCATCGGCAGCTCAAGGCTGAGCTGGATAGGCGCGAGCAGTTTGCCTCCAATGTTGTGCTGACAACAGTCCTGGAGGAGTATGGGGCCGATTTGCAGTTGACCGACGCCGTTAGGTGACAGGGTTCGTCGATGAGCAGCTTCGACATAGCCATGATTGCTATGACGCCCATAGTGATCCTGGCCGGAATTTCTGCCTGGTTCCTGGTGAAGCGGGTTGAGAGCCTAAGAAGCAACGTCAAAGACGAGCGTGAGGCCGCAATCTCCACCCCGGACGCGAGACTTTAGGAGATACGTCGATGGGCGATCTTTCGACGATCCGGACATTCATCCTCCAAGAGGCACGGCTGGCCTTTCGCGCTGCGCTCATGCCTATTACGGCCACCGTTCGAGGGCTGCGTGATCTCACTATCGAAGCGCTTGCGGCGGACCGTGCGTCCGACAAACGGGAAACGAAGAAATAGGGTTTGCCGTGGCGTCGACACAACGCGACCTCTACGACGACTTGAACGAAGCGCTGGCGCAAGCCGACGCTTGTAGCGTCAGGAATGCTTTGAACGGGATGCTGGCTAACAAGGGCCTGCCTCTCATGCACCGACGCGATCCAAGCCTGTCGCGGGTTCTCAAAGCTCTAGCCGCGCTCGGCCTCCGTTTCAGCGCGGCTCTGGTCCCGACGGTCAAATAGCCTTTCCGACTGAACGGTAAAGCGTCGACCGGGCAACCCCCAGAGTTCTCGCCACATCCGTTCCGGTGATCGTCGGGTCGGCCAGGAGGCGCCTGGCATGCTCGATTTGCAAACCAGAGAGTTTTAGGGGCCGGCCGCCGTGGCGCCCGCGCGCCTTAGCAGCTGCCAGGCCCGCGCGCGTACGGTCGCGGACTAAGTCGCGCTCCATCTCCGCTAGCGCCGCCATTACGTGGAAGAAGAAGCGGCCGGAGGCGGTCGAGGTGTCGATCCGGTCGGTGAGGCTCGCAAAGTGGACGCCCCGCTTTTCGAGCTTGCTCACCAACTCGACGAGCTGACGGACAGTGCGCCCCAGGCGGTCGAGCTTCCACACAACGAGCGTGTCGCCAGCCCTCAGGTGGGAGAGTGCAGCGCTTAGCGACGTCCGGTCCTCACGGCTGCCGCTGACCTTCTCCTCGAAAATGCGTTCGCAACCCGCCGCCAGAAGCGCGTCCTTCTGAAGGTCGAGGTTCTGTTCGTTCGTCGAGACGCGGGCGTAGCCGATGAGCATACGCAACAAAGTCCGAAAACTCGTCCGGAACGCAAGTTTCGAGCCTTTGATTTCGCAACAGAGTTTTCGGACTGGGGGCAGCCGATTTTATTTGATCGGGAGTCCAATCCGTTTCGCTGTCCGGAAAAGGGTGGTTTTAGAGACCGGCGATCGGGCGAGGGCGTCGCTGGCTCGCGTGCTACGACCAGATCGGCGTCCGGGTGGACAGGGCGGTGATAGTTCAATGGGGCGATGAGCAGCGGAAGAACGGCGGTCCTCGACGTCTTGGTCGCGGAAATGCGAAAAGTGCAGCGAACGCGATTCTAGGGGCGAGATTTGGTTTTTTCCGCCGGAGAAAGGCTGGTCGAGCCCGTAACGGGGGATCCGTCGCGCGAGGCGATCGCCTCGATCCGGGGATATGCCTACCAGATCTATCTGAGCGCTCTGGCCTGGATGGACCTGAAGCCAGATGAAACGCTCCATCTCGAAGTGGCGGAGGACTATGCGGTCGCCACCCGCCAAGCGCTGGACGCCGTCCAGGTCAAGGACACGGCGGCTTCGGCCAGCCTGACGCTGCGACACGGCGATGTCATCGCAGCGATCGACTCCCTGGTTGATCTCATCGACCGAAACCCAAGCCGCACAGTGAGGGTTCGATTTCTTTCGACGGCCGAGATCGGCCTTGAGCGTGCAAAGGCCGATCGGCCATCCGGTATCGCGGGGCTGGAGTATTGGCGCAAGGCTGCGGCCGGCGCGGACGTGGCTCCACTGCGAAAGGTGCTCGACGGTCTCGCCCTTAAGCCTGAAACAAAAGAGTTCATAGATAAGCGTAATGACGTCGAGCTTCGGGAGGACATGCTCAGCCGCATCCACTGGGACGTGGGGCGGCCTGACATGGCGACTGTCCAACAGGAATTCGACCTTGCGTTGCTCAGCCTTGGATCGCGTCATGAGCTGACGCCCCAAGAGGCGCGACAGTTGGGCGATACGCTCCTTGTGGCGGCCCTGCGCACCGTGATCGAGCCGGGTTTGCGAGCGCTTTCAGCGTCGGATCTGACGAGCCGGGTTGAGGCGGCAGCCACGATCAATTTGCCGCGCCGCCAGATGGAAACTCTCCTTGCTCAGGCGCAGGGCCGCGTCGCCGCTGCACCCAGGCCAATGCTGCCCTCGCTCAGCGCGACGCCGCTCCCGTCAATTCTGGCGCATCGAACCCTCGCGGTCGGTGAAGTCCTTCGGGCCCTTGGCGAGGAAAGTGCGGCGTGGATCCATGGGGGAACCGGAACCGGCAAATCCTTGCTCGTCCGGCTTGGCTGCGACGCTGTGGGCGGCGATTGGCGGATCGCCGACCTGTACAATCTCGAGGGGCGTGAGCTTGAGGCCAGGCTGGATGAGCTTGTCGGCGTCACCGCCACCAATATCTTTGACGGGATCGTCCTCGACGATCTCAACGACCACACGAACCCGTCGGTCGAACGCGGCCTTGCTCGGCTGATCGCCGCCTTGCGCCGGCGAGATCGCCGGATCGTCATCACCAGCTACACGCGACCGTCCGCTCGGGTGCGCGATGCCATGGGCTTGCGCGCGGATTCGGAGGTTCTGATCGGGCATCTGTCCGTCGCGGAGGTGGCCCAGCTTGTCGCCGATGCTGACGGCGATCCGGATCTTTGGACGCGAAAAATCTATCTCGCCAGCGGGCCTGGCCACCCCCAGCTCGTCCAGGCCTTGATCGCCGATCTTCGCCGCCGGCGATGGACCGCCCAGGGCGGTGATGACCTGACCGCCATGAGTATCGGCGACCTTGCGTTGGGTGATGAACGCGATGCGGCTCGTCGCCGGCTGATCAGGGCAGCCGCGCCGGACGCGCGCAACCTGATCAATCGCCTTGGGCTGATGATGGGGCGCTTCGATCGCTCGATGGCGATAGAACTTGCAGCGCTGCCGCCGCCTATCCCTGACGCCGGCGCTCATATCGACGGTCTCATAGGACCGTGGATCGATCGACTGGCGGACGGGAAACTGCGCCTGTCACCGCTTCTGATCGGTTGCGGCGCGGTCAACTTGACGCAGGCCGAGCAGTCTTCAGTTCATAGTTTCGTCGCCGATCGATTGACCCCGGAAGGTGGTCTCGATGTGACCCAAGTTGGGGTCGCGCTGGTCCATGCTTTGGCCGCGCCATCTCCTTCTGTGCTGACGAAGATCGCACTGGCGATATTGGGCACGTCGATCAATCAACTTCCTTCGCTATCGACCTGGTTGATGCCGCTGAGGGCGCTCAAGACGGACGGTCCGATTTTTCCGGCCGATCTCGTGGTCAGCCAACTTCTTCGGCTCGCTCAGTTGATTGTCGAGGCCGAGGCGCCCGCCGGCGGCCCGCTTGGGGTGATCTGGGAGGCTTTTGAGCGGGAGAGCGCCGCAATCGAGGAAAAGCGGCGCGAGCAGCTCGAGGTTATGGCCTTGAGCAAGATTCTCATGTCGAAGGCGTTCGCTCGCGATGTTCCAGACTGGGTGACCTACCTCTCGCGCTTCGCGTCATTAATGCAAAGCCGTCCCGATCTGGAAGCCCTCGTCGCTGAGTACAAAGCGGGTGGAAAGGACCGGCCGGATAACATCTTGGGGTTCATGTTCATGAACCTTGCGATGGGCGTCCCCTCCGTCGACGCCTTGGAACACACGTTCAACCTTCTGGACCGGCTTCCCGCCGAGCGTCGCCGTGATCTGCTGGCCGGCGTCAACGCCGATCGCGACGACCGAGCGCTTCTCGTCAGCCGCGCTTGGGTGGCGGACAATGACAAGGGGACGTTGGACGCCGCCGCCGCCGCAGGGTCGTACGCCAGGATGGCCACGATGGCGGAGACGTGGAAGGAGCCGGCCCTGGCGCAGCAGGCTCTGATCGCGCAAGCCGTGATGTACGACGAGTACCTGGAGCACAAATCCGATGCGCTTGCGGTGCTGAAGGCAGCCGAGGAAAAGTTCGGCTCCAGCGTCGCGATTTCCCGGGCCCGAGCCAAGCTTTTCTATCGCGGCCGAAATCACGCTCAGGCGCTGGAGCTGATTGAGAGCTTTATCGACGATCTGCAAGGCGATGGTGTCGAGCGCGCATTTGTGCTCCGCGAAGCGGGGATCTGCGCCGGTGAACTCGGACGGTTTTCTGATGCCCGGCAATGGTTTGAAGCCGCTCACCTGGCTGCATCGAATGTGAACTCCGAAACCATGGCGCCGATGGCGGTCGGTCTTTTGGCGGACGCGGCGGTCGCGGCTTCTCGCGAGGGTGATCCTGTCGAGGCTGTCGGTCTGATGGCGCGAAGCCTGGAAGGTCTCGAACGGATCGATCCGGAAAGCTCCTTGCGCGCCAAGTACGTCCATAGGGTCGTCGGGCACGCAACGATGTGTCTGTGTTCGTCGCTCACGGGGACATCGTTCGGCAGCGACGAGGACCAGCAGGTCCCGTCAGGATCTTGCAGCAATCCTGATCCTGACCCCGATTTCGCGACGCAGCCGGTGGCCCCGATTGAGGCGGCCTGGTACCTGATCGCCGAGGCCGACGAGGCCATTGGAGGGAAGGCCGGCCAAGCGGTTCGGCTGGAAGATCGCCTCAAGGGCAAGGTCGTCTTGGAATGCGAGGCGTTGGCCGCTCGCCGTCGCGTGGATAACGCCGCAATTTGCTGGGACATGCATCAGCTTGCTCGCGCAGCCGAAGACTACCTGCGCATTCGGCTCTGGCTGAGCGATCAAGGTGCGTCGCGGCCCGAGCATCTGGAGGCGGTAGCGGGTCCCATTCCAGCGCCAGGACCGAATGCTGCGGGCAGCGCCGCGGACTTGGTCGATGGTGTTCTGGTCTATGTGCTGCTGACGGGCGCTCTGAGTGGTCGCACCAACGCCATCGCGACGGTTCAGGAGGTCTCGCGCCACCTGCATGACCTTGGCTATCCGGAGGGTTGGCAGCGGTTCAACGACGAGCGCACGGACCGCGCCGCTGTGGTCGTCGGCGCCTGGCGCAAGTTGGCCGATCAGCAAGCCGTGGCCCCAGCAGAGCTTTTCGTCGCTGGCTTCTATCTGCTTGGGTGGCTCGAAAACCCGGCGTTCAAGGAACCCTCCGATGCGCTGATTACAGACTGGGCGCGGCGCAAGTGGTCGTTCGTGCTCCAGCACCAGAGATTTGCACTCCTCAATCCGTCTTCGGCGAGCGAGGCCATCGAGAAGGCCTTGGCGTCCGATCGGGAGGGCGGGCAGCTCCTCGCAGATGTACTTATAGCCGCAGCCCCATATGTGGATGTCGTGCTTGGCGAGCAGGCGATGGCGTACTTGCGCGACAGGTATGCGGGCGCGTGACGGCCAATTCGCCTGCCGACCTTGATCCGGCGCGTGCGTCGGCGGATCGCGCGATCCAAGCCTACGAGGCCCTGGCCGCCGCTGCATCCTTCGAAAGTGCCAGGTCCGCTTGGGAAGATTACCTCATCCACTGGCGTCGCGCCTTGAACCGCTGCGAGGCAGCTGGGCGCAGGAGGTCCAAGGCTTACGCCGCTCCGATCACTCGCGTGGCCGCCGATTCGGCGCTCGCCTACCTTTGGGCCGCCCGAAACGCCGACGAGCATGGCGTCGCGCCGATTAGTGCGCCGCAGGAAAGCATCATCGCGGTGGGCGCCTTCGGTGGGTATGAGGAGAGCGTCCGAACCGAGGGGGATGGCAGGCGGATATACACGTACACGCCGACCTGCGATGACCCGCCACCGTTCATCTCCTTCTTGCCGGAGCACCTTCGGCTGCAGCCCGTCATGGAGCGGGGCCAGCTCCATGCTGTTCCAGACGGCTACAACTACGATCTAGGCGAGACCTTCGCCGCAGTGGCCCTCGCCGCCTACGGCCTCGACTTTCTCCGTCGCGAGATGTCCGACCTGCAGGGCTGATGTTGGCGCACAGCGGATGCAAGAGCACCTCGTTCACACCGACCTGGCTCCGCGCCCGCGGACGTCAGGTTTACGCCAGAGCTGAATGTCTGGAGTTGGCGCAGAGCCGAACCGGCAAAGCCTCAGACCTCAATGTCGGCGTCGATCTGAATCACAGAGGTTTCGACGAAGGAACCGAGCTGATCGCGCAATTCGTTGTAGATGTCGTCAGCCGGATTGCCGGACGAAAGGGTTAGGATGAAGACTACCTCCATTGCCGGAACTTCTTCAGTCGCGGTCAATCCGTGGAGGTATAGGTCGCGGACATAGGTGCGCGCATATACTTTCAGCGTCTCGCCGTCGAATGAGACCCCTTGAAAGGCTCGCGCATGCTGGCGTACGGGGCTC
Organism: Caulobacter segnis; assembly: GCF_029543125.1. GTDB lineage: Bacteria > Pseudomonadota > Alphaproteobacteria > Caulobacterales > Caulobacteraceae > Caulobacter > Caulobacter segnis_D. The sequence continues at coordinate 477,231 of NZ_JARQWW010000003.1, read as the reverse complement.
CACTTATGATCTTGAGCCCGTGCCTCGGCTTCCGTCGCCTGACCGGTTTCCAGACCGCCCAGCAGATTGTGGTTCTTTCCGCCGCGCTGGAGCTGGAGCGCGGTCTCGACACGGGCGCTGAAATAGTTCGGTCCGCCGATGTCCGTTACCATCGGGTGCGGGTTGAGGATGGCAGTGAGCTTGCCTTCGCCGCGCAGCTTTCCGGTTTTGCGTAGCGCTGGCGGGATCGGCAAATCCCAATAGTAAGCGGCGCCGGGACGGAGACGTGCCGTCCACTGCATGGTGACGTAGCCGGGTGCGCAGTCCCAAGGCAGGGTCGGACCAGGGGCGCCGAAACCAAAAGCGGCGTCGTGTCCTATGCCGTCGGCGCGATGCAGGAGAAGTCCTTTCACCAAGTCGGGCCTCGGATCGCGCAAGCGCTGCGCTGTATGGGCCGCGAGAGGTGAGGTGAGGGCTGTGGCGAAGCTCGATCCCTGCGTCAGCAGCCCGCCGAGGACCCGCACGCTAGAAAAATGCGACAAGTCGGGCTTCAACATGCTCGATGGCCCAGGTCCAGTCAGACTCACAGGACAAGCGCCCGCGACGGCGCCGTCATCATTATGAGCCCGTCCGCCAACGGTGAGCGCCGCTTCGCAGTCCGCCGGCGGCTGCAGGAGGGCGCCCGGTTTGTTGCCCACGGAAATAACCGGCAGGACATCGTGCTTGCGTGCAAGCAGTGCGATGCCGTGTCCGAGATAGCTAACGGCCTCAGGGTCGCAGGAGGCCGGCTGGTTCATCGAAAAGTTCCAGACCTTGGTGTCCGGGTAGGCCGCCATCACCAGATCGAGATAGGCTAAGAACTCTTGCGGATCGAGCAAGACGCCAGCGTCCTTGCGCGGAACCGCTTGAACAATGCCGATCTGGCAATAAAGCGGTGGAAGCACCAGATTGTTGTTCCAGTCGTGCCCCTGGACGACCAGAGACGTAACCCGATTGCCGTGCGCCGTATCGGCGAGGCTATTTGCTACAAACGGCGGAGCGCGCCAGGCTTCGGCCGCTGCGTAGGAGCCGGCGGTCAGCCCCCCGTCGACGACGCCAACGATGGGCAGGGCAGCCATGGTTTTCGGCAACGGCCGGTCCGGCTCTACCCCTTCTCCGGGCGCGGTAGAAGCGATCGGTGCGATAGGTTCAAGTCGATAGACTGTGCCAGATGCCGCCAGTTTGGTAAGCGCCAGTCGCGTGGGCACAATCACGGTCGTGACGGCCCGCTTCTCCTGACGATAGGCCCTCAGAGCGAGGCTGAAGCGATCCTGTCCTGCAGCGATGCGCACCCCCCGTTGTAAAAGAGTGGGCGCTTCGGATAGGTCGATCCCGAGGTCGGCGAGCAGGTTCGGCGCGGCTTCGATGACACCGTCGCGCAGAGCCTCCAGGCGATCCAGCAGCGCCTCGCCTGCCTCGTCGTCGTGCAGGGGCATGAACCAGGCCAAGAAGGCGCGACCGCCTTGAAGCTTCGGAGCGGCCGCCCACGCCTCGTCGAGACTGCGGAGGCCCGAGGGATCGGCCTCATCGAAAAAGCGCACGCCCTGGATACGCGATAGATCCACCATATCCACGGTGCGGTCCGTCGCCTCCGCCGCAGCGGCGAGGCGAGGCAACCACGCTGTCTCGACCTCGACCAAATAGCCGGAGCGGAATGGGGCGATCAGGCGCGCGCCACGTTCGGGGGAAAGGAAGTCTTTAGGCGTGTAGCTTGGGGCGAGTGAGTCGTCGAACATCGCGGCGTACACGACCACGCGGCCGTTGAAGCGTGGCGCGTCCGGCGCTGTCGCCGCCAGCCCTCGAAACTCACGAGCCAGACGTGCGCGTTGCGCGCCAAGGCGAGAACTCAGGATCGCCCGGGCGTTTTTACCGCCGCCAGTGACACGTTTGGGGCTGGGCTCCTTGGTGAAGCGTAGAACCGGATTGAGGAGAGGGCGGGCGTCAGCGGGCATCGGTCGGCTCCTGGCTTCCGAGATATCGGTGTGCCATCTGACGGCTGACGCCGAGCAGTTTGGCGATATCGGTGACAGTCATCTCGCCGCTGTCGCGCAGTCGCGCGGCGAGGCGCTTCTTCTCCTCGGCTGACAAGTCACCGTCATGGACGAGCTCGGGCGCGCCGGGTCGCGAGAGCGTGACCGCGTTAAAGACCTGCGCTAGGGCGAGCGGCGCGCCGTCGAGGATGGCGCGACGCCGCGCGCCGAGGGCGATGTTCTCGATGTCTGCGCCGCTGAGCCCGGCCGACAGTCGCGACAACAGGGCGACCTCAAGATCGGGCCCGGTTGCGTCCCCATAAAGGAACCGCGCCCACATCTCGCGCCGCACGTCCTCTTCCGGCATGTCTAGAGCGAGCTTGTAGGGGAAGCGCCGCCAGATCGCGGGGTCAAGCAGATGAGCGTGATTGGTTGCGCCCACGACCACGACGTCATCGGATAGAGAATCCAGACCTTGCAGAACGGTATTTACAACCCGCTTGAGTTCTCCGAGCTCATGTCGGTCATCGCGCACCTTGGCGATGGCGTCCATTTCATCGAGGAAAAGGACGGCGTTGCGTTGCGGGATAAACTCGAACACGCCGCGGATGTTTTTGGCGGTCTCGCCCAACCGCGAGGAGATCATCGAGTCCAGCCTGACGATATAGAACGGACGCTGCAAACGCGCCGCGATGTGACCGGCGAGCAGAGACTTCCCGGATCCCGGCGGACCGTGCATCAACAAGCCCAGGCGGGTCGCCACGCCCTCGCGCGCCAAAAGGTCGATATTGGCGGCGTCCTCTAGGAACCGAGCGACCGTCTTGCCAGACTGTTCGTTTAGAAAAGCGGGCGTCGTGGGCCACTGACCTTCTTCGACAAGCGGCAGTCTCGACCCGGCGTCGCGCGGCAGAGCTTCCGCATATCCACTGGCCTGAAGCGGAATTGCGCGCTGCTTGAGCGCGGCCTGGAGCGCTTTGGCGCCGGCGGCATCACCACTTTCCGCCAAGGCGCGCGCCACGCGGTTGCCCACCCGGCGTACGCGGGTGTAGTCCGCCTCCAAGGCGGCATCGAAAATCTCAAGAAGCGTGGCGGTGTCAACTGTCATGCGCCATATTGACCACGCCTACCGCGCTTAGTCAACCGCAATCGCCAAAGTGTAAACTCGCAATCAACGAAGGCCGACCAGCTTGCGCAAGCGCGATCTGCACCACTGTTGGTCGAGATCGTCCGATTGTGGAGGACGCAGCGTCACTTAGATCGTAGTCGCCCTCTGCTGGCCGGACCCGCGTCGATGCGCGCAAGCAAGGTTTCGCTGGGACCACGCCAGGGCGTGGCGGAGGGCCTGTGCGAGATCGGGGAAGCGGGCCTCCATCGCCTCTGGACGAGCCGGCTTGAAGGCCTATAGCGCCTAAACACGCGTGTGGCGGGGAAGGGTTATGTGGGCGCCGCGGCCTTCGCCCGAACTGATGTGATCGCGGCTTTCAACTCGGCCATGGTGAACCGAGTCGATCGCGGGGGTTTTATAATGGCGACGCCGTCATAGGTGACCCCGAGCACTCGAAAAGTGCGCGAGTTCGATCGCGTTGACTTCATGGCCCTGCCTCAACCGATCAAATCCGACAGCAGCATAATGCATACGAGAGCGCTGCCGAATCCCGAATCTAGATACCCTCCGACGATCTTCCAGCGAGGTGGTGATGGCTCAGCGGGCAGGGGGGCAACGTAGCAGGACGTACGTACCAGTCGATCCGCCTGTGCTGTCCGTGAGCAGCTCCGCAGTCCAGGAGACATGGTCGAACCTATTCGATCCAGGCACGCCGCCAAGCACCGTCAGTGCGTATCGGTTGGCGCTCCGTTATTTCTTCTCCTCGCCGCAGGTCGCAGAGGTCGGCGCGGCGCAGCATGTCACTGATGCCATCGTTAGAGCCTGGGATGACGCTGCTGCCGAAGCTGGTGTTACGACGGCGACGCGGAGGCAACGTCTAGCTGCAATCGCTCACTTCTACCGACGGCTCAGGATATACGAGCCGTCTCAGGTCAATCCAACGTGGGGCATTAAGCCCCCGCGTTTGGAGAAAGCGCCCGCAACTACGGCGCTCGATCGCAATCAGATAAAGATGCTGCTTGAAGCGATGCCCACAGAGACATGGCTCGATATCCGTGACAGGGCAATCTTCGCCACCTTTTACTTCACCGCGATCAGAGCTTCCGAGCTCACCGGCCTCAACATTGGGACGATTGCTGACATTGGGGGCACACGTTGCCTGCTCGTCCAAAACAGCCGGAGACAAGTTCGGCGACTCGCAATTGGGCTACAGTTCAGCACGATCCTCGATGCCTACCTTGACGTCCATCCATATCTCGACGGTCCCGATACACCGCTTTTTCCGTCGAAATCCGGGAAGAGGCTTTTACGCCAGGAGACTTGGTCAATCATCACCAGGCGCTTCAAAGAGTTGGGCATCGATGGTGAAGGGATCTCTAGCCATTCATTCCGCGCAGCGAGCCTTACGAACTACCTCGAGAGCGGCGGAGACCTACGAGGTGCTCAACAGCTTGCTGGTCACTCCAGCGTAAACCTCACGCGGCGCTATGATCGGGAAGCCCATGCGTCCATCGATGTAAGTCTCTTACGTCTCTGACGTGAGAGACTAGATGCCGCATCTATTTTGGCCAAAAGCCGCATCTATTCCGGTGCGAAAAGCCGCATCAATAGAATGGGGCATCTATTTTGGTCAGTGAGGAGCAGCGTCGCCTACTACAATAGATGCGTAGTTTCACTGGAATTGATGCTGCATTTGAAGCGACCATCGTCGATACGAGGATCGCACTCGGTCAGAAATTTCGCGGCAATTGACGCGCAAGATCAGGTGCTAGATGTGGCTTAGTGGCCCGGGGCGCCGTACGCGCCAGTCTGTTGTTCAGCACGAGGCGCGGTGTTTTCTAATCCCCGTCAAACATAGACCTAGAATCTACGAACTACTTGATGTCGCCGCGGATCGCTGCCGGCTCGCCTACTGTATCTTATAACATACAGGCGTGCGGTAACTTATAACGCATTGCCAAAGCACTCGACGCTTACTACGTGGCGGCTATGGACCGGACGATCGCAAGCTTTAAGCGGCTGATCGCGGCGCTGACCCTCGTGGTCGCCGTGTTCGTCGCTGCGCCTGTCATCGACGCTGTCACCTGCGCGCCAGAGTCGCCCGTTGCGGCGGCTGAGCATGTCTCCTCTGATCACGGACCTAAGGGCGGCGACCACGGTGGAGCAGGGGCGGATCACGCCGTCTGCGCGCATGGACATTGCCACCACGGCTCGTCTCTCCGGGGCGAGTTCATCGCCACTGAGACGCTGACGCTGGTCGGCGCCAACGATCGTCCGCTCATGGCGGATCCGGCGCTCGCCTCGATTACACCCGAAGGCCTGAAGCGCCCACCCAAGGCCTGACCGCCGCCGCGCCGATGAGCGCGTCTCGTGTCAGCTCTTTGGGACTCCAATCATGTCATCCGTATTTCGGCGGCCGCCGCGCTTTGCGGCCGGCTGCGCGTGGATCGCTCTAGCGACCGCGCTCACCAGCCCTGCCTGGGCTGAACCCGCGCCCCCGTTTCAGGACCTCCTGAAGCGGCTCGATCAAACACCAGCCGCGCAAGAAGCGGCCGCTCTTCAGGACGCCGCCGAAGGACGGCTCCTCCAGGCTCGCGCTCGACCCAACCCTACGCTCGGCCTTGATGCAGAGAACGTGCTGGGGCGGGGTGCTTACTCTGGCTTCAACGCGGCCGAGACGACCTTGTCGGTCAGCCAACAACTGGAGCTTTGGGGGCGGCGGGGCATTCGTATCGACGCCGCCAGAGCCGAAGCCGGGGCTGCCGCCCGCCGCCGCGATCTGGCCGCGTTCGATGCGGCCGGCCGCCTTGCGTTGGTCTATGCCGAAGCCGAGGCCGCTCAGCGCCGCTACCTCCTTGCAGATGAGGCCCTGTCGCTTACCGAAGCGGACACCAAAGCTGCGCGCCTGCAGGTGGAGGAGGGGCGTGAACCGGCCCTCCGGGGTGTCCAGGCGCAAAGCCAGTCGGCTGCGGCTGCCGCCGCGCGCGATGAAGCGCTCGCCGAAAGGGACGCAGCCTTCGCTCGTCTGCGAGCCGTCGCCCTGTTGGCAGAACCTGTCACGAGCGTCGAGGTAAGCCTCCTGGATCTTAGCCCAGCGCAACGTGGCGATGGGTCATCGACACCCCCGTCGGTGCAGGTGGCTGAGGCTGAGCGTCTCGCGGCCGAGCGGGCCATCGCCGTGGAGCGTGTGCGCGCCATGCCCGATATTACCGCCAATGTCGGTGTGCGGCGGTTCGAAGTCGATGATACGGCGGCCGTCGTGTTCGGCGTCAGCATGCCGCTTCCTCTGTTCGATCGGAACCGGGGTAATCTGCGGGCCGCACAGGCCGAGTACCGGGCGGCAGACGCAAGGCTGTCCTCGGCGCGTCAGGACGCGGCGGCGGGCTATGCGGCGGCGAGCGCGCGTCTTCGGGCGTCGAGCTCACGCGTGCAGGCCACCGACGTGGGCGTCGCCACAGCTCAGGAAGCCTACCGTCTGTCACGCATCGGCTTTGAGGCCGGGCGCATCTCACAACTTGAGCTGCGAACGACACGGTCGGCCCTGATCGACGCGCGCACGACCGCTGTCGAAGCCCGTCTCACGCGCGTCCGCGCTGAAATCGATCTGGCGCGCCTGGAAGGCCGCGCCCCTTACCAAGGCTCATCTCAATGAAACTCTCCAAAAGCCTCCTGATCGGAGCAAGTGTGGCGGCTGTCGTCGCTGCGGGCGTGGCCTTCAACTGGCCGCGTGAACAGCATCCACCGGCGGACGCGCAGGCGCCGCAGTCCGGCGAGGCCTCAGAGCCCAAAGCCCCTGAAGGCGTGATCGCCCTCGATGCGCAGCAAATCGAAGCCTCACGCATCGCTGTCGTCACCGTCGGCAGGGGCGGCGGCGCCGAAACCCGCGTCTCGGGCCGCGTCGAGGCCATGGTCGACGCCAGGGCAGCAGCTGGCGCCGCCGTGGCCGGTCGTGTCGAACGTGTTCTGGTGGCGGCCGGGCAAACGGTCCGGGCGGGTCAGCCGCTGGTCACCCTGGTCAGCGGCGACGCAGCATCGCTCGCGGCCGACGTCTCGGCGGCGTCGGCCCAGGCCGAAGCTGCGCGTCTGGTCTACCAGCGCAACCGCAACCTGGCCGACCAGGGCGTGGTGGCTCGGCAGGAGGTTGAGGCCTCACGCGCACAACACGCCGCCGCCGCCGCCGCCGCCCAGGCGGCGCGAGCTAGGACCAGCGCCGCCGGATCGCCAAATGCGTCGGGGCGTCTGAGCATCACCAGCCCGATCTCTGGCGTCGTCACCGGCGTTCAGGTCGGACCTGGCGGCTTCGTCGCCCAGGGCGGCGTGGTGGCCGAAGTCACCGACCCGACCCGCGTGGAGCTGGTGTTCAACGCGCCAGCCGGCCTCGCCAACCAGGTGAAGGTGGGTTCGGCTATCCGCGTCACCGGACCGGCCGGCGACTTCCAGGCCGAAGTGACCGGGGTCGCCGCCAACGCCACGCCGCAAAGCGGCGCGGCGGTGATACGCGCCAGAGCGGCAAGCGCGGTGCTTCCGCCGGCGGGCGCCGCCGTCACCGGAGCGGTCGTCACCCAGACTGGCGACCAAGGCTTGACCGTTCCGGCTGACGCCATCCAGACCCTGGAGAGCGGGCCGGTCGTGTTCGTGCAGGTCAAGGAGGGCTTTCGGGCTCGCCCAGTCGTCGTCGGCCGTCAGGCTGAGGGTCGAACCGAGATCGTCAGCGGCCTCACCGGACAAGAGCGGATCGCTTCCACCAACACCTTTTTGCTGAAGGCTGAGCTCTCCAAGGGCGAAGCCGGGCATGGGCACTAGGGAGCAGGCCCATGTTCAAACCCATCATCGAACTTTCCGTCCGCCTCAGGTGGTTCGTCGTCCTCATCGTCGCCGTCTTGGCCTCCTACGGCCTCTTCGAGCTGACGAGACTGCCGATCGACGCTGTTCCGGACATCACCAACCGCCAAGTCCAGATCACGACGGTCGCGCCGGCGCTGGCTCCCGAACAGATCGAACGCCAAGTCACCTATCCTCTGGAAACCGCCATGGCCGGCATTCCCGGCCTCACCAGCACGCGATCGCTCAGCCGCAACGGCTTTAGCCAGATCACCGTGATCTTCAACGACAAGACGGACATCTACTTCGCCCGCCAGCAGGTGGCCGAACGGATGGCCCAGGCGCGCGAGCGCCTTCCAGAGGGCGTCGAGCCCGCCCTAGCGCCGATCACCACCGGCCTGGGCGAAGTCCTCATGTGGACGGTGGACTATAAGCCGTTCAATCGCGCCCTGGCTCGCAACGGCAAGCCGGGCTGGCAATCTGACGGCGCCTATCTGACGCCGGAAGGGGACCGGCTCGCCACGCCCGAGCAGCGCGCCACCTATCTGCGCACGGTCCAAGATTGGATCGTCGCGCCGCAAATGCGCACCGCCAAGGGCCTTGCCGGCGTCGACACCGTCGGCGGCTACGTCAAGGAGTATGCGGTCCGGCCGGACGTCGCGCGCCTGTCTTCCTACGGACTTGGACTGCAGGACCTGATCACAGCCCTGGATCGGGCCAACATGCAGGCCGGCGCCGGCTATGTGCAGCGGGCGGGCGAACAGCTCGTGGTGCGCACCGACGCCCTGGCGCTTCGCACCGAAGACCTCGCCCAAGCTCCGGTCACCAACCGCAACGGCCTGGTGGTGCGCGTGGCTGATGTGGCGACTGTCGAGATCGGCCAGGCGCCCAGGCTTGGCGGCGCCAGCCGCGACGGGCACGAGGCGGTGCTTGGCACCGCTCTGATGATCGCAGGCGGCAATAGCCGCACGGTCGCCCAGGCGGCGGGCGAGCGGTTGGAGGAAGTGCGCAAGACCCTGCCGCCAGGCATCGAGGCGGTGACGGTCCTTGACCGCTCGGCCCTGGTGAACTCCACCATCAAGACCGTGGCGCGCAATCTCACCGAAGGCGCGCTACTGGTGGTCGTCGTGCTCTTCCTGCTGCTGGGCAACATCCGCGCCGCCAGCATCACGGCGCTGATGATCCCCATCAGCTTCCTCTTCGCCGTCATCGGCATGAACCGCTTTGGCATCAGCGGCAATTTGATGAGCCTTGGCGCTCTCGACTTTGGGCTGCTGGTCGACGGGGCGGTTGTCGTCGTCGAGAACACCCTGCTGGTGCTGGCGCAAAGACGTGCTGACCTGGGGCGCGCTTTGACCCGCAAGGAGCGCTTTGAAGCCGCGGGCAAGGCGGCCGGCCAGATGGTCAAGCCGGCCGCCTTCGGCCAGCTGATCATTCTTCTGGTCTTCACGCCGCTCCTTCTGCTGGAAGGCGTCGAGGGCAAGACCTTCATCCCCATGGGCGCCACAGTGATGCTCGCCCTGATCGGGGCCTTCATCTTCTCCTTCACTTTCGTGCCTGCCATGACAGCGCTGCTGGTGCGTGAGCCCAAGAGTGTCCATGTCGCGTCGAACGGCGAAGCCGAGGAGCACGAGACCCTGGTCATCCGCTTTGCGCGGCGCTGGATCGAACCGGCCATATCTGCGGCCGTGGCGCGTCCCAAGGTCGTCCTTATCTCGGCCCTCGGGGCGCTCGTTGTCGGAGGTCTGGCTTTTGCGACCCTTGGTCGAGAGTTCATCCCGACCCTCGATGAAGGCGACATCGCCATGCAGGCGCTGCGCGTGCCGTCGGCGTCCCTGGAGCAGTCGCTGGCCATGCAGATGGCCCTGGAGCGCGCCATCACGGCACAGCCCGAGGTCGAGACCATGTTCTCGCGCACCGGCACGGCCGAGGCGGCGGTCGACCCCATGCCGCCGAACATCTCCGACAGCGTCATCGTGCTGAAGGACCGCAGCGACTGGCCCGACTCCAAGCTTCCCAAGGAAGACCTCATCGCGCGGATCGAGAAGGAGGCTTCGCTCCAGATCGGCAACAGCTTTGAATTCAGCCAGCCGATCGAGCTGCGGTTCAACGAGCTGATCTCGGGCGTGCGGACCGACCTTGCCGTCCTCGTCTATGGCGATGACTTCGCCACTTTGCAAAAGGTCGCCGATCAGGTGGCCGGTCAGCTTCGCCAGACCAGCGGTTCGGCCGACGTTCGTGTGGAGCAGGCCTCGGGACTTCCCACCTTGACCATCAGCGTCGATCGGTTCGCGGCCGCCAACTACGGCCTCACCGCCGGCGATGTCAGCGATGCGGTCTCGGCTGCGATCGGCGGTGCGCAAGCCGGTCGGATTTTCGAGGGCGACCGCCGCTTCGACGTTGTCGTGCGCCTGCCGGAGACGGCTCGCAACGACCCGGCCAGTCTGGCGGCGCTGCCGATCGTGTCGGCCAGTGGAGTCACCGTGCCGCTGTCGTCGGTGGCGCGTATCGAAACCGCTGAGGGACCCAACCAGATCAGCCGCAACAATGGCAGCCGCCGCATGGTTGTGCAGGCCAATGTGCGCGGCCGCGATCTGGGCGGCTTCGTCGCTGAGGCTCAAGGCAAGGTCGATCAGATCGCCTTGCCGGCCGGCGTGCGTCTGGAGTGGGGCGGGCAGTTCGAGAATCTCAAGCGGGCCGAACAGCGCCTGGGGCTGGTGATCCCGGTCGTGTTCGTCCTTATCGGGCTGCTGCTGTTCATGGCGCTGGGCTCATTCGCCGAAGCCGGACTGGTGTTCGCTTGCGTGCCCTTGGCGCTGATCGGGGGCGCGCTGGCGCTTGTCTTGCGCGGCATGCCGTTCTCGGTATCTGCGGCGGTCGGCTTCATCGCCGTCTCGGGCGTGGCCACCCTCAACGGCCTTGTCCTCATGCAAGCCATCCGTGAACGCCTCGACAGGGGTGTCGCCAGCGTCGAGGCCGCCGTTGAGGGGGCGACAAGCCGCCTGCGCGCCGTGCTCACAACCGCTCTGGTCGCCATCGTTGGCTTTATCCCCATGGCCATCGCCCACGGCGCCGGCGCCGAGGTGCAAAAGCCCCTGGCCACGGTCGTGATCGGCGGGCTGCTGACGTCCACGGCTTTGACCTTGCTGGTCTTGCCGACCTTCGCCGCCGTGGCGGCTCGCCGTCGCAAGCCAAAGGCGATCGAGGAATGACGACCAAGGCGCAATCGGAACGTCGCCAGCGCAAGACGCTGGCGACGGTGTTCCTCCTCAACGCGGCCCTTGCGGGCGGGCTTGGAGTTGGCGGCGTCGTCGCTGACTCCAGCGCGCTGCTCGCCAACGCCGTCGACAACGGCTCGGACGCGGCGGTCTATCTGATCAGCTTTCTGGCTGTGGGCAGGGCGGGCAGGTGGAAGCGCGGCGCCGCCCGCCTGTCAGGGATCATGCTGCTGATCTTCGCCGTGGGCGTGGTGGCCGACGCCGTCCGCCGCTGGGTCGTCGGAACCGAGCCTGTCGGCGGCACGATGATGGTCCTGGCCCTAGTCGCCGCCGTCGTGAACCTCGTCTGCCTGATCCTCGTCAAACGGCAGGGCGGCAAGGATGTGAACATGCGTGCGGCCGAGACCTTCAGTCTGAACGATTTCGCCTCAAACGGCGGCATCCTCCTGGCTGGCGCGCTGGTCATGCTCACAGGCCAAGCCTGGCCCGACCTGGCGATTGGCGTCCTCGTCGCCGCCATAGCGTTGAAGGGCGGCGTCGAAATTCTTCAGGACGCGCGTCGCGAGTCCGACAGGCAAGGGGAGGGCCGCTGATGGCCGACCAGAACCACCAAGATCACGTTGCGTCTTCCGGTTCCGAAGACGAACACGCCCACGCTGGCCTCCTCGGCGCCAACACCGAACTAATCTTCGCCCTGGCTTGCGGCGCCTTGCTGGGCATGGGCTTTGCTGTCGAAAAGCTCGTCTCTGGCGCACCGGGCGCGTTGCCGATGGCCTGCTATATTGCAGCCTACGGCTTCGGCGGCTTCTTTACGACGCGCGAGGCTCTTGAGAACCTCAAGCACAGGAAGTTCGAGATCGACACCCTGATGCTGGTCGCCGCCATGGGCGCGGCCGCGCTTGGGGAATGGGCCGAAGGCGCCTTGCTGCTCTTCCTCTTCAGCCTAGGCCATGCGCTCGAGCACTATGCCATGGGGCGCGCAAAGCGCGCCATCGAGGCGTTGGCCGAACTTGCGCCCGACACCGCCACCGTCCGTCGGGAAGGGCAAACTCTCGAGATTGCGGTGCAGGAGCTGGTGGTCGGCGACACCGTCATCATTCGTCCCAACGAGCGGCTGGCGGCCGACGGCTTCGTCACCAAAGGCGCCAGCGCGATCAACCAGGCTCCGGTCACTGGCGAAAGCATCCCCGTCGACAAATCACCCGTGGCTGACCCGGCTATAGCCCGCGAACGACCAGACTCTCTCGACGCTGCGAGCCGGGTGTTCGCCGGCACGATCAACGGCGGCGCGGTGATCGAGATCGAGGTGACCCGTCGCTCGGACGAGACCGCCCTGGCCAAGGTCGTCAAGATGGTCAGCGAGGCGGAGACCCAGAAGTCGCCGACCCAGCGGTTCACCGAACGTTTCGAACGGTTCTTCGTCCCCGCCGTGCTGATCACCGCCGTTCTTCTGCTCTTCGCCTGGGTGGTCGTGGATGAGCCTTTCACCGACAGCTTCTACCGCGCCATGGCCGTCCTCGTGGCGGCAAGCCCCTGCGCCCTGGCCATCGCCACGCCCAGCGCCGTGCTGTCCGGCGTCGCTCGGGCGGCGCGTGGCGGGGTGCTCGTCAAGGGCGGCGCGCCTCTGGAGAACCTTGGCTCGCTCAAAGCCATCGCCTTCGACAAGACCGGAACTCTGACCGAGGGGCGTCCGCGGATCACCGACATCGTTGCGGTCGAGGGCGCGACCGAGCAGGAGCTTCTGGCTGTGGCGGTGGCGGTCGAGGCTATGAGCGACCATCCGCTCGCCCAAGCGATCGTCAGGGATGGGCGTAAACGTCTGGGCGAGCAGACCTTTCCTGTGGCGACCGATCTTCGCAGCTTCACGGGCAAGGGCGTCGCCGCGAAGATCGATGGAGACACCGTCTGGATCGGCAAGGCTGAGATGTTCGGTGCGGACGGCGTGCCCGCGCTGGATGCAGTCGCCAAGAATGCCATCGCCAAGCTTCGCGAGGCGGGCCGTACGACCATGGTGGTGCGCAGGGCGGGGAGGGACCTTGGCGCCATCGGCCTGATGGACACGCCAAGGGCCTCGGCGAAGGCCGCGCTTGCAAAGCTGCACAAGCTGGGCGTCAGCCGCATGATCATGATCTCGGGCGATAACCAGAAGGTCGCCGACGCCATCGCCAGGGAGGTTGGGCTCGACGAGGCCTGGGGCGACCTGATGCCCGAGGACAAGGTGGCGGCGATAAAGAAGCTCGCCGGTGAGGACAAGGTCGCCATGGTCGGCGACGGGGTCAATGACGCCCCGGCCATGGCCAGTGCGACGGTCGGCGTCGCCATGGGGGCGGCCGGTTCGGACGTCGCGCTCGAGACAGCGGACGTAGCGCTGATGGCCGATGATCTCGCTCATCTGCCGTTCGCGGTGGGCTTAAGCCGCGGCACACGGCGGATCATCCGCCAGAACGTCTTCGTCAGCCTCGGCGTCGTGGCGATACTGGTGCCCGCGACGATCATGGGTCTGGGGATCGGGCCGGCTGTGATGATGCACGAGGGGTCGACCTTGTTGGTGGTATTCAACGCCCTTCGCCTGCTGGCTTACCGCGATCCGATGACGGCCAATGACGAACTTGACCCTGTACCAGCTACAGGGCGCAGGGTGCAGGCATGACAAGCTGCTCAACCACCAAATCCACCACGCCTTCCGCCGGATCGTCTTGCTGCGGCCAGACCGTTCGCTTCGATGGCGCCTCGAAGGCCTACCGGCGCATTCTTGCGGCGGTGATCGCCATCAACCTCGTGGGGTTCGTGGTGGTCGCGGTCGGAAGTCTGGTGGCGCAATCGACGACGCTTGCGGCCAACTCACTGGATTTCGCGGCCGATGCAGCCACCTATGGCCTTAGCCTCTGGGTGATTGGCAGAAGCGTCGCGGCCCGGACCAATGCGGCTTTCATCAAGAGCGCCAGCCTGGCGCTCTTGGCGGCCAGCGTCGTCGGCATCGCCGTTTGGCGACTGGTGTCGGGCGCGGAGCCTGAGGGCTTCGCGATTTCTGGCGCAGGACTGTTCGGCATCGCCGCCAATCTGCTCGCCGCGCTGCTCCTACTTCGATACCGCGACGGCGACGCCAATGTCCGCTCGGTTTGGCTCTGCACCCGCAACGATGTCATCCAATGCATCGCCGTGGCGTTCACTGGTCTTGTGGTCAGCTTGACGGGCTCGCGCTGGCCCGACCTGATTGTCGGCGTCTTCCTGGCCGTGATTTTCCTTCGCTCGGCTTGGCAGATCACCCTGCAGGCGCGCGAGGAGCGGAGCGCCGCTGGAGCCGCGGCATGACGCTCAAGCCGAAACGGTTGGCCGCCTATCGCGACGAGGCCGCCTTGGCGAAGGAGGCGTTGGCCAAAGGCGATCTTGACGAGGCCTTTCGGCGCCTGGAGCGCGCACACATCCTGGGTCAACCTTCGGCCGGAGCTCATAGCTGGGCCCATTGGACGATGCTGAAAGTCGGCTTGCGCCGGCGTGACTGGCGCGAGGTGAGGGGGCAGATAATCCGCCTGGCGGCGGGTGGCTTACTGTCGTGGATGGGACGCTTGCCCGTCGGCAATACCGGGGGCGCTGATGTACCAGCTGAAGCGCCGATGCCAGTCCCGTCCGATCTGGTCGAACTTTGTCAGTAGTTGGCTATGCAACGACACGCGTGACGGCGCGCGGTGACGACTCCAACGTTCGCGCCGGCATCACCTATGTAAAGCCCTTCTGAATCATGGCGGCTCCTAGGCGGACATGCTCCACTGTAGCCCGCGTCCGAAAAACCTACGTTTTCCGGACAGCAGCTGCCGGCGACGCATCGTTGAAATATTTCCGGGTAGGTGCGTCCGAGAACTCTGTAGCGAAATCAAAGTCGCGAAACCTCCGCATCGGACGAGTTTCGGGACAGTCGCGACCTGGGCGATGGCGGTGTCTTCGTTCTCCGGGCCGGGACAATGCCGCATCTATTTTGGCGAAAAGCGGCATCTATTCCGGTGCCAAAAGCCGCATCAATTAAATGGGGCATCTATTATGGTCAGTGATGAGCAGGGACGTCGCCTGGACGGCCCCATCCATTTAGCGTCTAATATATATTATCGGAAATCTCGGCCGTGATTGACGCCTCAGGCAGGTCGCCCCTGGCAGCGTACGGCCTGAAGGAGCAGCTTCCAGTGAGCGCAAGCATGGCGCTCCACCTCTTGCCCAATCTTCCTGTCCACATTTGCGGGCGCGACGCAACGGAGCATCATCGTGTCAGTCTTGTCGGAGCGCCAAATCCAGCTTGTCTCACTCGCGTCGCGGCAGGCTGCCCTTGAAGACGCGCTTGTGGCCTGCACGCGAATGATCGGCCGCCGGCAATGACGTGACGAGGCCCTGGGAAAGTTAAACGCCAGACATCGGGCCGAACCTGAACTTCCCAGATTTCCAAGGAAAACAGCGACGCGTTCCCTTCGATCAAGGGAACCACAAGCTTCGCCTTGAGTTTAGCTCCTGCCCGTAGTGCGGCGGGTGTCGCTGGGGCGGCGACTGTGCAGACGACGTTTCATCAGATCCATCTTTTCGTCGGCTCGGCTGAAGAACGCCGATTTACGCTGCCCTTTGCCGTGATCGCGCGTATGGATCGCGCAGCGATGCACAGGGGGCGATGATGGCGTTGGTGAAGAAATCGGCCTTATCCGGCCGCCGAGCCGCCTCATCCGTTGCGCAAGAGCCCGCCTCGCCTCCCCGTCGCCGCCCCCTGACCCGAACGACAAGCGCCCATGAACGCATCGGCGCTGCGACCCTGGAGCTTGCGGGCGGCCTGGCCGAAGCCGCCGGCGCCGCGGCCGAACTGGGTCAGGCCCTGACCGTCATCGCCTCCGGCGCAGAGGAAGCTGCTTCGGCCGCTCAAGAGTCGATGGCCGCCGTGACTACCATGGGCGCGGCTTTCGAACAGGCGCGAACACGCGCCGACGCCGCGCGTCAGCGCACCTTGGCGCTGCAGGAGCTGGCGGCCGAATCACGTCGGGCGGTGACCGCTTCGGTGGAGGCGGTCGCCCAAAACGCCCGTCGGCAGATCCAAAGCGTCGAAATGGTCGCCGCCCTAAAGGCCCATGCCCAGCGGATCGAGGCCCTAATGGCCGGGGTCGCCGACATCGCCGAGCAGACCAACCTTCTGGCCCTGAACGCGGCGATCGAAGCCGACCGCGCCGCGGACGCGGGCCAAGGCTTTACGGTGATCGCCGACGAAATCCGCGCCTTGGCCGACGCCGCTCGGTACCGGTCAAACGACATCGGGGGCATAAGCCGAACGATCGACGCCGGCGTGCAGGAAATCGTCGCCCGTCTCGGCGCCGCCGCCGACCTCGCCGCCGTCGAGGCTGGACAGGCCAAGGGCGTCACTGATTTGCTCGCGCAGATCGGCGATGATCTGATCGCCTTGCGCCTGGACAGCGAAGCGGTCCTCACCGCCGCCATCGACTCCGCCGCCGCCATCGAGCAGGCCAAACGCGGCAGCGAAGTGATCGCCAGCGCCGCCGAAGAACAGGCCGCCGCCGCCGCCGAGGCGCAGGCGGCGGTCGAACAACAGACGAGCTCGCTCGAACAATCCGAAGAGGCCGCGGCCGAGCTTTCAGGAATGACCGATCAGATCGCCGCCGGAACGGTCACGCCCGAGGCGGTCACGGCGATCTCAGCCGCGGCCGAAGAGCTTTCGGCGGTCATTCAGGAGCTGTCCGGCTCCGCAAGCCAAATCCTCGTAGCCGCCGACCAGATCAATCGAGGAGCCCAGTCGCAGGCGAGCGCCACCCAGGAAGCCTCTGCGGCCATGGACCAGATCCAGGAGTCGGCTCAGATCGCAGCCGCCCGCGCCCGTCAGACCCAGGCGCGCGCGCAGGCCACGCGCGCCCTGCTCTTGCGCAGTCGCGCCGATGTGGAGCGCATGATCGCCGCGGTGGCGCGCGCCCGTGAAGAAACGGACGCTGTAGTCCTCCTGGTCGACGCCCTTGAAGGCGGATCGCGCCGCATCGCCAAGGCCAGCGACGCCATCATCCTGCTGGCCTTGCGCACCACAATGCTCGCCACCAGCGGTGCCGTGGAGGCCGCGCGCGCCGGCGAAGCCGGCCTCGCCTTTAAACTTGTCGCAGCTGACGTCCGCACTCTGGCGGACACCGCCAGCCGCAACGCCGACCAGGTCAAGGACCTGGTGGACGGGGTTGGACTGGAGGCGGGCCGCATCCGCCGCGACCTGGAGACGATCGCCCGCGCCGCAGAGGCGGAAGTCGCTCGCAACGCGATTGTTCTGGAGCGTCTGGGCGTCATGGCCGCCGATATCGACACCCTCCTGGAAGGCGCGGATGAAATCAGTCAGGGCGCTGATGTGATCTTGCGCGCCGTCAGCCAGGTCGGCGCCGGCGTCGCCCAGATCGCCTCAGCCGCCGATCAGGCCGGAGGCGCGGCGTTTCAGGTGGCGGGCGCGGCGCGCGAGCAGGCGCGTGGCGCAGAAGACTTGGCCGCGGCGATCGAAGAGGTCGCCCTGCTCGCGCAAGCGCTCGCAGCGCCCGCTGGCTGATCATGGCTGCTTCGCGACGTCTAAGCGTCCTGGCCGGACAGCATCGGATGACACTCGATGTCGCGCGTGTGCGCGAGGTCCTCGATCTTCCGGAGATGACGACGCTGCCCAACGGGCCGCCTGCAGCATTGGGGCTGGCCGTGCTGCGAGGCGAGCTGACGCCCGTTGTCGACCTGGCGCGCCTCATCGACGGATGCGTCAGCACCGGCGGCAGCCGGCTTGTGGTTCTCGTCGAACCGCGCGTCGGATTGGTGATCGACGAGGTGGAGGCGCTCATGGAAGCCGGCGATGACGCCTCGTGCAGTGTCGAGACAGACGGCGTGACACGCCCGTTCGATCTTGAGCGTGTGTTGGGCGAGGCGTTCGATCAAGCTTGGCGCCAAGCGCGGACGGCCAAATGATCAAGGTGCTCATCGTCGATGACTCACCGCTGATGCGTCGCGTGCTGGGTGAGATCTTGTCAGAGGCGGAGGGCTTTGAACTGGCCTTCGCGCGCGACGGCATTGAAGCGCTGCAAATGGCGGACGCCTTCTCGCCGGACGTCATCACTCTCGACGTTCAGATGCCGCGCCTGGATGGACTGCAGGTTCTGGAGCGGCTCATGGTCGAGCGGCCCAGACCTGTGGTGATGGTCTCCTCGCTCACCCAGCAAGGCGCTGAAACCACGTTGAACGCGCTTGAGCGCGGCGCGATCGACTTTGTTCCCAAGCCCGGGGGACCGGCCAGCCTGCACATCGATGAGCTGGCGCCTCTGGTGGTGGACAAGGTGCGCGCGGCTGCCGCGGCGCAGCCGAAGCGGGCAAGAGCCTTGCAAAGCACCTCCGTCAGGGGCCGCCCCCGGAAAACCGCCAGCCTTGCGCGGCGCAGGACGTTCAGCCTCGACACCGGTCCGGGCCTGATCATCGTAGGCGCCTCCACGGGCGGGCCGCCCGCGCTTGAGGCCGTGCTCGGCGGACTGCCTGAAGATCTGCCCTGGCCCGTCGTCGTGGCTCAGCACATGCCCGCCGCCTTCACAGGGTCGCTTGCGCGGCGTCTGGACGGTCTTTGCGAGCTTCAGGTTCTGGAGGTCATCGCCCCCACCGTACTCGAGACAGGGCGCGTCTATATCGCCCGCGGCGACGCCGACATGATCGTTTCGCGACGTGGCGAGAGCCTCGTCGCCCTCCCCGCTCCTTCCGACCGCGCGCTCCGCTGGCACCCCAGCGTCGACCGCCTCGCCGCCTCCGCCCTGGCTAACCTTGACGCCTCAAAACTCATCGGCGTCCTCCTCACAGGCATGGGCGACGACGGCGCAGCGAGCCTGGCCGCCATCCGCCAGGCCGGCGGACGCACGATCGCACAGTCACAGGAAAGCGCGGTCGTCTGGGGCATGCCGGGCGTTCTGGCGCGCCTCGGCGGCGCCGATGAGATTCTCGACCTGGAGAAAATGGCCGATCAGATCGTCGATTGGATTTCTGCGTCATGAGCGGCCATCTGTCTGCTCCTGACCTGACACGGCTTTGTGGCGAGATGCTGCGCTGGACAGGCATGAACTTCGGCGAGTCGCGACGCTACTACGTTGAGCGCCGCGTCTTCAGCCGCATGGATGCAGTGGGCGACCAAGTCTTCGACAACTACTTCGCCCGCCTGGCCCGCGACCCTGGCGAACGCGAGAACCTGATCAACGCCTTCACCGTCAATGAAACCTACTTCTATCGCGAAGAGCACCAGTTCGCCTGCATGGTGAACGATCTGCTCCCCGACATCGCCGCCACACGGCGGCCGGGGGACAAAATCCGCATCTGGTCGGCGCCCTGCTCTACCGGCGAAGAAGCCTACTCCATCGCCCTGTGGCTTTTGGACAACTGGCGGATGGTCGATGCCTACAATGTGGAGATCGTCGGCTCGGACATAGACACCGACGCGCTCGAGGCCGCCCGTGCCGGCCTCTATGGCGAACGCGCCTTGGCCCGCCTCCCGGAACCGGCTCTGGAGACCTACTTCGAGCCGCTGCGCCGACACAGGCGCAAGATCATCGACGACCTGCGCGAGTCTGTGACCTTCACCTTCGCCAACCTTATCGACGCCGCCAGCCTCCAGCGCCAAGGTCTGTTCGACATCATCTTCTGCCGCAACGTGCTGATCTATTTCGATGAGGCCGCGCGGCAAAAGGCGGCGGACAACCTTTATGACCGCCTGGCGCCGGGCGGCTATGTCTGTCTTGGCCACAGCGAGGCGATGACCCGCATCAACGACCGGTTCGTCACGCGCCGCTTCAAGGACGCCACCGTCTACCAGCGGGCGGTGCGGTGATGGACGCCCTTCTGGAGCAGTTCCTGATCGAGGGGCGCGACCAGCGGCGTGAGGCTGCCCGCGCGCTCGAGCGCCTGTCCGTCGCCGCCGACGACGCCCACGCGCTGGAGGCCTGCTTTCGGGCGGTTCATACGCTCAAAGGCTCCACCGGCCTGTTTGATCTGGCGCCGATGGGCCAGATGCTGCACGTAGCTGAAGACCGCCTTGAGGCGGCGCGCAAGACCGGCCTCCTCCAAAGGGCTGATCAACTCCCTCTTCTTCGCATCGTCGATCTCATCGAGGACTGGCTCGAGCATCTGGCGGCCTATGGCGCCTTGCCCGCCGACGCAGCCGAACGCGCCGCAGACGCCGGCTCGACGCTGACCCGCGCAGGGCGCTACGACGACCTCACTCGGCCCGGCGTGACGCGCATTCATTACGTTCCGCGTGAGGACGCCTATTTCGCCGGCGACGACCCCCTGGCGATCATCAAGGCCGTGCCGCATCTGACTGCTCTGCGGATCAGCCTTCGTGATCAAGCCTCGGGCGCGCTCTACGACCCCTTTCATTGCCGCCTCGTCCTCGACGCCGCCTCCAGCGCTCCGCCGGAGGTGATCGCAAAGGCGCTGGCCCTTGTGGCCGATCAGGTCGACCTGACGACGAGCGCCATGCCAGAAGCCGGGGCTCTGGAGGCTGCGTCTCTGGAGCCCGGGGCGCCGGAGGCTCGCTCGCCCGAAAGTCAGGCCGCACGCACGGTGCGCCTGTCCGCCGAGCGGCTGGACGAGATGGCCCGATTGACCGAGGAGCTCACCGCGGCGCGCAACGGCCTCATGGATCTAGCGCGTCAGGTGGAGCATCTGCCTGGCGGTCATGACCTCGCAAGCGGCCTGTCCGCAAGGCTGGGCCGGGTGGATCGCCTGTCCGAAGAACTGCGCGCGGTGATCGGTCAGGCGCGGCTGGTTCCTCTGTCCGGACTGCTCGAGCGCTTGCCCCGCGTCGTCCGCTCCTTGTCGCAAACCCTGAACAAACCCGCCGCCCTCACGCTTTCGGGCGGTGCGTTGGAGTTGGATCGCAGTGTCGTGGACGGACTGTTCGATCCGCTTTTGCACATTTTGCGCAACGCCATGGATCATGGCCTTGAGCCTGCGTCCGAGCGCGCAGCCAGCGGCAAGCCTCAGATGGGCGCTTTGCATGTTGTGGCCCGCCGTCAGGCGGGCGAAGTCGCCATCGACATCAAGGACGACGGCGCTGGCGTGAACCTGGGCGCCATCCGCGCGCGAGCTGTGGCGCGAGGCGTGCTCGACGCGCGCAGCGCCGATCAGCTCGATCCGGACGCCTTGTTAGAGCTGATCTTCCATCCTGGCTTCACCACCGCTCGCACGGCTGGCGCCATCTCGGGGCGAGGCGTGGGAATGGATGCGGTGCGCGCCGCAATCGCTCAGTTGGGAGGACGCGTGCAGGTGCGCAGCACCACGGGTCAGGGCACAACGATCACGCTGATCATGCCGGCCTCCATCATGCTGACGCCGTTGGCGCTCGTGGTGTGCGGCCAGGCGCGCTACGCTGTTCCTCTGGCCGCGGTGGAAAGGAGCGCCCGGATCGACAGCGGACAAGCGGCCGACGCCGTTCATTTGGCCGATCTTGTGGGCGCCCAGCGCCGATCGGGCTCAACCACGCTGACGGTTCTGCAGCTGCAACGCGGCGCCCTGTTGGTCGTAGACGGCGTGATCGGGCGGCTCGATGCTGCGGTGAAACCCCTGACAGGTCTGATGGCGGGAGCTCCAGGCTTCGTCGGCTCGGTCACCACGGCCGACGGGCTTGCGCTGCTGGTCCTTGATGTGGAGAGCCTGGCGCGATGAGCATCATCGAGGACGGCGCAAATATCCGGCTTGAAGGCCTGTGTCGGGTGGAGGACGCAGAGCCCCTGACAGTGCTGCTACAAAGCGGCCGGTTCGAGACTGTAGACATTTCATCATGTGACGGCCTGCATAGTGCGGTGACGCAAGCGTTGCTCGTCTTTGGTCCCACCATCATCGGCGAGGCGGCCGATCCCTTTGTCCGGGACTGGATCGCCCCTGCCCTGCGAGCACAACGACAGCCCGACCAGGGCGAGGTATAGGTCGGCCGAAGATCGGCCAAAGGAGCAACAAATCATGGGGACGACTGTTCTCATCGTCGATGACAGCAAGCTTGCGCGGATCGTGGTGTCCAAGGCGCTCGACGCCCTGCAGCCCGACTGGGCCCGCATCGAAGCCGCCAGCGCTGAAGACGCCTTGCAAGTGATCGGCGCCGAGCAGGTGGACGTGGTCATGATCGATTACAACATGCCTGGGCGAGACGGTCTGTCTCTGGCCGAGGAGCTGCGTGAGAAGTATCCGCAGATGCCGATCGCCGTCGCGACCGCCAATATTCAAGATGAGATCGTGGCGCGCGCGCGCGCCGCCAATGCGACCTTCATCCCGAAGCCTGTCACTGAAGACAGCCTTCGCGGCTTCATCTCGGGCGCCGCACTGCGCCTCAAGGCCGCCCGGTGATGGCGCAGGGGCAGATCGAACTGGAGGTTCTTGAGCGCGACGCGCTCACCGAACTGGTCAATATCGGCGTCAGCCGCGCCGCCGCCAGTCTGCGCAAGATGGTCGGCGAACAGGTCCTCCTCTCGGTTCCTTCCGTCGAGGTGGTCAGCCGTACTGGCGCCGCCGCCCTGATCCGCGAGCGCGAGCATGGCGAGCTCGTCGCCGTTCGTCAGGACTTCGAAGGCGTCTTCTCCGGGCGGGCCCTGCTGATTTTCCCGCAGGCCAACAGCTTGTCTCTGGTTCACGCGGTGAGCGGCGGCGCCCTGTCGCCGCAAGAAACGGCCGAGATGGAGCAAGAAGCCCTGGCCGAGACCGGTAATGTGGTTCTCAACAGCTGCTTGGCGACCATGGCCAACATGCTGCAGGAGCCCCTGACCATGTCGCTGCCCGAAGTGATCCGCGGCGACGGCCTGGTGCTCTTCAACAGCAGCACCCAGCCCGGCGAGGAAGGTGTGGTGCTCTTCCTTTACATCAACTTCGCGATCAACGACCGCGACATCCGTGGCTACATCGCCATGCTGATGGACCTGCCCTCCCTGGAGGCCCTGCGGAGACTGATCGCAGACTTCATCGCCCGTGTGACCGCCGACTGACCATGGTCCAAAGCGAAGCTCCCGTGCAGGAAAGCGACGCCGCCCGCCAGGCGGACGCCGTCGCGCGGCTGCGCGCCCTCGGCGGCCCGCTGTTTGACGCCTTCTCAGCCAGCGGCGCCGCCTTATGCGTCAGCGATCCGAGCCGCACAGGCGAGCCTATCGTCTTCGCCAACGCCGCGTTCGAAGCTTTGACAGGCCACAAAGCCGTTGATCTGGCCGGCCAGAGCGCGCGCATCCTGCTGAGCGACGCCAGTGACCCGGCGGTCGTCGCAGCGCTCGAAGAGGACCTCGAGAGGACCAAGAGCGCGCGCAGCGACATCCAGTTGCGCCATGGAGACGGTACGCCGTTCTGGTGCCGGCTGGCGGTCACCCGCCTCGTCGACGAGGTTGATCAGACCGCCTTCCACCTTTCGATCCTGTCGCCCATCCCGCCAGAACAGATAGAACCTCATCCCCCGCAGGAGGCAGCTGGAACGGGCGCTCGCCTCGGTCGGCCGATCACGGGCGGCGCCGGCGCCTGGGAATGGGACATCGCCTCGAACGTGCTGGTGGCGGACGTCCGTTTCGCCGCTCTTTACGGCCTTGATCCGGCCAAGGCGGCGGCGGGCCTTCCGGCAAGCGCGTTCTACGAGCCGATGCATCCCGACGATGTTCTGCGCATGAAGATCGCGGTGGCCGGGATGATGAACGGCGCCGAAGTCTTTGCACGCGACTATCGGATCGTCGGCCCGGACGGCGCCCTTCGTTGGGTCTCCGCTCGTGGGCGCACATGGCTGGATGAAGGCGACCGCCCGATCCGCTTCTCGGGCGTGCTTGCCGATATAACTGATCAGAAGCGTGTCGAAGAGCGTCTTCGCGTCGCCCAATCGGCCGGCGGCGTCGGCACTTTTGAGTATCTGAGCGGCTTTGGCACCGTGGAGGTGTCAGAGCAGTTTTGCCGCTTGTTGGGGCTTCACCCGGCCGACAGCCTGCCTGTGCGTACGATCAACAGCCTGGTTCATGCCGACGACCCGCCCCTGATAGGCAACTGGAGCGAGGCCGACGTCACTCAGAAGGCTGTCCGGATCCGACGCGCCAATGATGGTCAGGAGCGCTGGCTGACGGTTCGCGGCGAGCATCAGGCACACGCCGCCGGCGACGGCGGCAGCTTCACGGGCGTCATCTACGACGTCACCGACGCCAAGCTCGCCGAGGCCAGACTGCGGATTCTGACTGAAAGTCTGGAAGAGAGCATCGTCGAACGGACCCAGGAGCGTGACCGCATCTGGAATCTATCGCGCGACCTCTTGTTCGTAGCCTCCAACCAGGGACGCTTCACAGCGCTCAATCCCGCTTGGTCGACGGTTCTGGGTAAGGACCACAACGATCTGCTGGGCGCCATGGTCACCGCGCTCATCCACCCCGATGACGCCGAGGCGGCGCGCAGCCATCTGCGCGCCGCCGCCAGTCAAGGGATCGCCGCTGAATTTGATTGCCGAATGCTCGGGCCTGACGGCGACTGGCGATGGATCAGCTGGACCGTGACGGGTGAAGCCGGCGCGATCTTCGGCTCGGGTCGCGATCTGACCCAGAGACGGGCGCTTGAGGACCAGCTGCGCCAAAGCCAGAAGATGGAGGCGGTGGGCCAGCTCACCGGCGGCATCGCCCACGATTTCAACAATATGCTGACCGGTATTCTTGGCGGCATCGACATGGTGCGAAAGCGACTGCAGACGGGCCGCCCGCAAGACGCCGAGCGGTTCCTGGAGGCGGCGTCTCAATCTGGTCAGCGCGCAGCCGCCCTGACCCACCGCCTGCTCGCCTTCTCGCGCCGGCAATCCCTGGACACCCGTGCGACCGACGTCGGGGCGCTTGTGGCCTCCATGAGCGAGCTGATGTCGCGCACCATGGGCGAACAGGTCGTGGTCGAGACCAGCCTGCCGGCAGAGCTGTGGCACGCCGCCGCCGATCCCAGTCAGCTGGAAAGCGCGATCCTGAATCTCGCCATCAATGCTCGCGACGCCATGCCGAGGGGCGGACGGCTGGCGATCAGCGTCGCCAACCGCACGCTTGGCGCAAGCGATCTTGATCCCGCCGAGGCGGCCAAGCCGGGCGAGTATGTCGAGGTTTCAGTCTCCGACACCGGCATGGGGATGTCGCGTGACGTGGTCGCCAAGGTGTTCGAGCCCTTCTACACCACCAAGCCTATCGGCCAGGGCACCGGCCTGGGTCTTTCGATGATCTATGGCTACATGCAGCAGTTGAACGGCGCGGTCCGCATCGACAGCCTCGAAGGAAAGGGCACCACCGTGCGCCTGCTGCTGCCGCGTCACAGCGGCGCTGTGGAGACGCCGTCGGCGCCTGCAGGCACGCCGCAACAGGGGCGCGGCGAGACCGTGCTTGTGGTGGAGGACGACCCGTCAGTGCGCCTGCTCGTCCTCCAGGTCCTCCAGGAGCTCGGCTATCGCGGGCTGGAGGCGCCCGACGCCGACCACGCCCTGCCCCTCCTCGCCAGCCAGGACAAGATCGATCTTCTGGTCACCGATGTGGGCCTGCCCGGGCTGAACGGGCGCCAGCTCGCCGAGATCGCCCGGGAAAGCCGCCCCGGCCTGCCGGTATTGTTCATCACCGGCTATGCGCTCGCCGCGGTGGATCAGACGACATTCCTGGACGCCGGGATGCAGATGATCACCAAGCCTTTCGATATCGACGAGCTTGGCCACCGCATTGGCGCCATGATCGCGCCGTCCTTGAATTGAGGACGCTTCTCCAGCGTACTTCACATGAGCTGCCCACACGTTCTCCGGCTGCTTCACAGCCGGATGAACTGCTGACTGGTCGCTTCAAATCTCAATGAGAGCGATCACCGGAACGTCATCGTGCTCGCAAGATCCGCCGGCAAGGCGCGATGAAGCTCCGCGTGCCGGCGCGCCCGCTGCGTGTCTCAATCCCATGGCGCTCCCTCAAATGCCCTCAGGGTCATTCCTGTGAGTACGAACGCGGGCCGCTATCATCCCGAAGAGCCCGAAGCCTTGCGCTAGATTGCGCCCGGCAAGCCCTCAAGGCGCCCAAGATCGAGGCGGTATGGCGGTCCGGCCGCCCGGCGGACGGGCGCCGAAATCGCCTCTGTGAAAGGAGGCTCGCGCGGCTTGCAGGATTTTTTGGCGCCGTTTCGGCGAACATGTTCACGATAGTATACGATGACTGCTTCGCGCACCGGGGAAGCTGGGACGACGATGCAGGTCACGACAGTTCGCCAGGTGAGGCTTTTGCGGCGTCAGCCGTCCTTAGTTGCATGCCCCAAGACGTAGACAGGCTCATTCCTTGATCGCCATCGTGAGGACCGCGCTCACGCGGCCGTTGACCTTCATCGTCATGGCGATCCTGATCACCATCATCGGGATTTTGGCGGCGCTGCGTACGCCCATCGACATCTTCCCGGCGATCAAGGTGCCCGTGGTCGGGGTCGCCTGGCAGTACCAGGGCCTGTCGCCCCAGGAGATGGCCGGCCGGATCATCACGCCGTACGAACGCACCCTGACCACGGCGGTGAACAACATCGAACACGTGGAAAGCCAGGCCATGCCGGGCATCGGCGTGGTCAAGGTCTTCCTGCAGCCCGGGGCCGATGTCCGCACCGCCACCGCCCAGATCACGGCGGTCTCGCAAAGTGTGCTGCGTCAGATGCCTCCGGGCGTTCAGCCGCCGCTGATCATCAACTACGACGCCTCTACCGTCCCGATCCTGCAATTGGCCCTGGCCGGCAAGGGCATGTCGGAAGGCCAGCTCTTCGACCTGGGCCAGAACCAGATCCGTCCGATCCTCGTCACCGTGCCGGGGGCGGCGATCCCCCTTCCCTCCGGCGGGCGTCAGCGCCAGGTCCAGATCGATCTGGACCCCCAGGCGCTGCAGTCCAAGGGCCTGTCAGCCCAGGACGTCAGCCTGGCCATCGCCGCACAGATGCAGATCAATCCGGCGGGCTTCGCCAAGATCGGCACCTACCAGTACGCGGTGAAGCTGAACAACGCTCCGGCTTCGATCAAGGACATGAACGACCTGCCGGTGAAGGTGGTCGACGGCGCGACCATCTATCTGCGCGACGTGGCCTTCGTGCGCGATGGCTCGGCGCAACAGACCAACGTGGTGCATGTGGACGGCGGCCGGTCTGTCGTCGTGACCATCCTGAAGAACGGCGCGACCTCGACCCTGGCCATCGTCGACGGGATCAAGGGCATGCTGCCCAAGCTGCAGGAGACGCTGCCCGAGGAACTGAAGATCGTTCCCATAGGCGACCAATCCGTCTTCGTTCGCGCCGCGGTCGAGGCCGTTATGCACGAAGGGGTGATCGCCGCCGCCCTCACCTCTCTGATGATCCTGTTGTTCCTCGGCTCCTGGCGCTCGACGGCGATCATCGCCGTTTCGATCCCGCTGGCGGTTCTGGCTGCCATCGCGGCGTTGGCGGCGACAGGCAATACCCTGAACATCATGACCCTGGGCGGCCTCAGCCTCGCCGTCGGCATCCTGGTCGACGACGCAACGGTCACGATCGAGAACATCAACTGGCACCTGGAGCAAGGAAAGCCGGTTCGTCAGGCGATCCTCGACGGGGCTCAGCAGATCGTCGTGCCAGCCTTTGTGTCCCTGCTCTGCATCTGCATTGTTTTCGTGCCTATGTTCTTCCTGCCCGGCGTGGCGGGCTTCCTCTTCGTACCCATGGCCCTGGCCGTGATCTTCGCCATGGCGGCGTCGTTCGTCCTGTCGCGCACCCTGGTGCCGACGCTGTCGATGTACTTGCTGAAGCCGCATGTGCATGGGGGCGTGCATGATCCCGCAACGCCGCCGGCCAATCCGTTCGTGCGGTTCCAACGCGGTTTCGAGCGCCGGTTCGAGGCCTTCCGCACGACCTATGGGCAGGCGCTGGAGAAGATTCTCGCGGCTCCCCGCCCCTTCACCCTGATCTTCATCGGCGTCGTGCTGGCGTCGCTACTGCTCACGCCGTTCCTGGGGCGCAACTTCTTCCCGGCGGTGGATGCAGGCGCCATGGCGATCCACGTGCGTGCGCCGGTGGGGTCGCGGCTGGAGGAGACCTCCGCCCACTTCGACCGGATCACCCGCAAGATCCGCCAGATCGTTCCTCAGGACGACGTGCTGTCGATCGTCGACAACATCGGCCTGCCGGTCAGCTCGATCAATGCGATCTACAACAACTCCGGCACCATCGGCCCGCAGGACGGCGACATCCTGGTGCAGCTGGCCAAGGGCCATCAGCCGACGGAGGAGTATGTCCGCAAGCTGCGCGAAGAACTGCCCCGCGCCTTCCCCGGCACGCAGTTCGCCTTCCTGCCAGCCGACATCACCAGCCAGATCCTCAACTTCGGCACGCCGGCCCCCATCGACATCCAGATCGTGGGCCGCAACAGCGCCGCCAACGAGGCCTACGCCCGCAAGATCCTGCGGCGTATCACGGCCATTCCCGGCGTCGCCGATGCGCGCATCCAGCAGTCCTCGCGCTATCCGCAGCTCAATGTGAACGTGGATCGCAGCCGCATCGGGCAATTCGGTCTGACGGAAAGAGACGTCACCGCCAGCGTGGCGACCTCGCTCGCCGGCACGGGCCAAACCGCGCCGGTGTTCTTCCTGAACCCGGAGAACGGCGTGTCCTATTCCGTGGTGGCGCAGGCGGCGGAGCATCGGGTGAGCACGCTCGACGACCTGATGAATCTGCCGGTGACGGGCACGGGCGCCGGCCAGACGTCACAGCTCTTGGGCGGCATCGGCGAGGTCACGCGCAGCAATTCGGCGGCGTTGGTCTCGCACTACAACATCGCCAACATGACCAATATCTACGCCGCCACAAACGGGCGCGATCTGGGTGCGGTGGCGGACGACATCAAGGCGGTGCTGAAGGACCTGGAGAAGGAAGCGCCCAAGGGCAGCACGGTCACACTGCGCGGCCAATATCAGACCATGAGCACGGCCTTCACTTGGTTGGGCTTTGGCCTGATCGGGGCGATCGTGCTGATCTACCTGCTAGTGGTGGTGAATTTCCAAAGCTGGCTCGACGCCTTCGTCATCATCATGGCTCTGCCCGGCGCCATCGCCGGCATCGTCTGGATCCTCTTCCTTACCGGCACGACGCTGTCGGTGCCGGCCCTGACCGGCGCGATCATGTGCATGGGGGTGGCGACCGCCAACTCCGTGCTGCTGGTCAGCTTCGCCAAGGAACGTTTCGCCGTGGTCGGGAACGCCGTCCAGGCGGCGTTGGAGGCCGGCATGGTACGCTTCCGCCCCGTGCTGATGACGGCCCTGGCCATGATCATCGGCATGGCCCCCATGGCCATCGGCATGGGTGAAGGGGGCGAGCAGAACGCGCCGCTCGGTCGGGCGGTGATCGGTGGCCTGATCGTCGCTACTTTCGCGACCCTGCTGTTCGTGCCGGTCGTGTTTTCTATCGTGAACCGTCGCCGCGAGCCCGGCGCGGTTATGGAGCAAGCGGATGCTTAAGCCCGACAACAGCCGGCAGACGCGGTGGATGATCATCGCCGGCGTCATCGCCGTGGTGGCCGTCGGGACCGGCGTCGCCTTGCGGATGAACCAGCAGCGTAAGCTGGCCGCCTGGACGGCGGACCAGGCCGTGCCGACGGTTACCGTCATCCACCCCAAGGCGGCGGACGCCAGCGATGTACTGCGGCTGCCCGCCACGCTCCAGGCGCTCAACACCGCGCCGATCTATGCCCGGACGAGCGGCTATGTGCGCAGTTGGGCGGTCGATATCGGGCAGACCGTGCGGGAGGGCCAGGTGCTGGCGATCCTCGATGCGCCGGAAGTTGAGCAGCAACTGATCGCCGCACGCGCCGAGCTGCAGACGGCCCAGGCCAACAGGCAGCTTGCGGCGACGACCGCCGAGCGCTGGAACGCCATGGTCGCCAAGGACGCCGTGTCCCGACAGGCGGCGGATGAAAAGCTGGGCGATCTGGCCGCCCGGACCGCGGCGGCGGATGCGGCCCGCGCCAATGTGGCCCGTCTTGAAGCCCTGATGGGGTTCACGCGTCTCGTGGCGCCCTTCGACGGGGTCGTCACCACGCGCAACGCTCAGATCGGCGCCTTGGTCGCGGCAGGAGCGGCGGGGTCGCCTCCCCTCTTCACCGTCTCAGACGTCAGCCGAATCCGCGCCTTCGTCCGGGTGCCGCAGCTCTACGCTGCGCGGGTGAAGCCGGGTCAGCAGGTGGCGCTCAACCTGCCCGAATATCCCGGCCGCGATTTTACGGCCTTGGTGACGCGCGACGCGGGCGCCGTGGAGCCGTCGTCCGGCACGGTGCTCGTCGAATTGCAGGCCGCCAACGCCGATCGAGCCCTGAAACCCGGCGCCTTCGCCCAGGCCGAGTTCACCATCACCGGGGCCGCGAGTGCGGTCACCTTGCCCCCCAGCGCTCTGATCATCGGCGCTGACGGCGCTCAGGTGGCGCTGCGCGGCGCCAATGGGCGCGCGGTGCTGCGCAAGGTCTCAATCGGCCGCGACCACGGCGCTACCGTGGAGATCGCCGCGGGCCTCACCGCCAAGGATGACGTGATCGACAACCCGCCCGAAGCGCTTCAGGACGGCGATCCGGTGCGCCTGGCCAAGAGCGCCGAGCAATGAGGTTAAGCTCGGCGCTGCTAGCCGCCAGCCTGTTGCTGGGCGCGGTCCCAGCCATCGCCGCGCCCTATGCGCCGCCCGCCATCCAGATCGGCCAGGCGTTCAAGGAAGGCGGCGCCTGGGTTCCGGCCGGCGGCGCTGTTGCCTCGCCAGCGGATCGCTGGTGGGAGATGTTTGGCGATCCCACCCTCAGCGGGCTTGAAGCGCGGATCGAGAGCGCCAATCCCTCCCTGGCCGCAGCCGCCGCCCGATACACCGAAGCCTCCGCCGCTCTGGCGCGAGCGCGGGGCGGCTTCTGGCCTTCGATCGGCGTGGGGGGGGCCGCGGAACGGAACCGGCTTTCGGCCGGCCGGCCCCAGGCGAACAACTCCGTCACCTACAACGACGCCTCAGTCGGCGCGTCCTTGAGCTACGAGCTCGATCTGTTCGGCCGCATCCGGGGCCAGTCACGGCAGGCCAGAGCTTTGGCTGAAGCCGCCGGCCATGACCTCGCCGCCGTAAGGCTTGGGCTGCAGATGCAGCTGGCGGCGGCCTATTTCGAGCTGCGTGGCCTTGATGCCCGCGCTGAGCTTCTCGACGTCACGGTCGAAGCCTATCAGCGGGCCTTCGACCTGACCTCGACCCGTCACGATGGCGGTCTGGCGTCGGGGGTCGAAGTGGCCCAGGCGCAGAGCCAGCTTTCCACCGCCCGGGCGGAGGTGGAGGCGGTGGCCGCACGCCGGGCCGAAGCCGAGCACGCCGTGGCCATTCTGATCGGCGAGGTCCCCGGCGTCTTCAGCCTGGCCGCCTCCAGCCTTCAGCCCCCTGCGCCCGCCGTGCCGGTCAGCCTGCCTTCCGCCGTGCTGGAGCGCCGCCCCGACATCCAGGCGGCCGAGCGACGCGTGGCCGCCGCCAACGCCGCCATCGGCGTGGCGAGGACAGCCTACTTTCCGAGCATCACCCTAGGCGCCGCGGCCGGCTTCCAGACCAGCCATGGCGAGTTGCTGACGACGCCGAACCGCTATTGGGCGCTAGGTCCGCTTTCGGCCGCCGCCATCCTGTTCGACGGCGGACGACGCCGCGCCGGCGTGCG
Organism: Caulobacter segnis; assembly: GCF_029543125.1. Classification (GTDB taxonomy): domain Bacteria; phylum Pseudomonadota; class Alphaproteobacteria; order Caulobacterales; family Caulobacteraceae; genus Caulobacter; species Caulobacter segnis_D. Next base: position 445,422 of record NZ_JARQWW010000003.1, on the reverse strand, counting down.
CATCAGCCAGGCTCAATATGACGAGGCCGCGGCGGACTACCGTCAGACGGTCCTGACCGCCTTTGGCGAGGTCGAGGACGATCTTGTTTCAGCGCGCCGCATGGCCGCCCAGATCACCCATCAGACGACCGCGACCGAAGCCGCACGGCGGGCGGAGGAGATCGCCCTAGATCGGTATCGCGACGGCGCCGCCGACTATGTGGAGGTCGTGACCGCCCAGACCGCTTCGCTGGCCGCGCAAAGCGCCCTGATCGAGCTGCGCACTCGCCAGTTGATCCTGGCCGCGGACCTTGTCCGCGCGCAAGGCGGGCTGACGCCAGCCGCCGATCCGGCGCCTTAAGGGTAGGTGATCTTGAACTGTCGGATCACGGTGGAGCCGCCGAGGCCCGACGCGGTCCAGTAGACGCCACCGCCACCGAAGCTGTTCTGGGTGATCCTGCCGTCCAGGCTCAAGGTCTCGCCGTCCACCGTATTGGCCCCTTGAACGGAGACCTTGTCGCCGCGCACGGAGATCTTGATGGTGGTCGATGGCTTGAAGACGCCCGTCAGCTGCTGCGCGTCGTCCAGCGGCTGACCCTTGCCGTCGACGATCCGGTAAAGCTGGAACATCGTCGCCGTGGCCGACTGGGTCGTGCGCCACATGCGCAGGGCATAACCGGTCTGGGTCTTCGGATCATACTTGAACAGGATGTCGCCGCGCGGCCCCTTGGCGTCCTCGGGCGATCCCGGGATCGAGAAGCCCTGCCCTTCCCCCTTATCCGGGTCCAGGGTCACCGTGAGGTCCATATCGCCCACGGGCCGATCCGCGCCATAGATCGCGGTGCTGATCTTCGGTCCCACGCGCAGGCCCCAACGACCGTTGTCGCTCTGCGGCTCGACGACCGACCAGGCGCCGGTCAGCGACCAGAGGCCACCTTTCTGGGGCAAATCAACGGCTTCGACGAAGGAGCGGAAGTCAGGATCGACCCCGCCAGCCGACACGTCGCGCGCAGCAACCGGGTTGGCGCTGACGACGCTGACGGAAGGGCCCGCCTCGCTCAGGTCATGCTTCGGCGCGATCTCGGCGCGCAGGTAGCCGCCAATCATGCCTGCTGTCAGCGGCAGCCGCTTCAGAGGCTCGCCGCCTCGCGACACCGCAACCGGGCGCGATGATCCGCAGGCGCGATCGTCACACAATGACCAGCTCACCAGAGACTGATCCCGCCGACGCGGCGACAGGTTCAGGCCGTAGTTCACCGAAAGGACCCCACCCGAAGGCGACGACATTCTTGGCGCGGAGGTGAACGTCGGCGACGGGCCATAGGCGGGCTCTACACGGACATGAGCGGTGGCCTTCATGCCGTTGGCCGCGATCGCATCGACCGCCACCATCTCAACCTGGTCGGTCGTGTTGGCGCCGGAGACCGTGATCTCGCGCCCTTCTACAGCGCTGAGCTTCACGAGCTTGGACCGCGTGGACCAGCGGATGGGCTGTGACTGCGCCGCCGCCGGCTGGACGTTCACCGAAAGCACCGCGCCCTTCTCACCGGTGCGGATGCGCGAGGCTTCGCCGTTCATGACCATGCGGAACACCGAAGGCTGCTCGCCCGCGTGCTTCTCGCGCACGCCCGCCGGATCCCAGCCGTCCTCAACGCCCTCCGGCGTCGCGCGCAGGATGTTCCAGGGATTGAAGGCCTTCGCCTCCTCGGCCGACAGCTCACGGGACAGGACCCGGCGCTCGGACCCGACGATGCTGTCGATGATCTCCGCCGGCCGACCGTCGACATGACGCGTCCGGTACGTCAGGGAATAGGCGCCTGCGTGTTCCGGCGCCTTCCAGGCGTACCAGGCCACCTGGGTGTTCGGCAGGACGGAGTCTATCAGCGCCACCGGCGGGCCGCTGATCTTGTAGAACTGCATGGGCTTTTCGGCCTTGAAGACCGTGCGGATGAAGGTCACGCCGCTGGCCCACATCACGCCGCCGCCGTTGATGAAGTGGACCTCGGAATCCTCCCACACGCTGGCCGCGCCGCCACCGATGAAGTCGTCGGTTCCCTCCACATAGACGTGGGTGAAGTAGGAGCGCTTGGTGCGGGTGAAGAGCGTGTCCAGGCGGCTGAGGATGGCCACGTGGGAATAGACGTGCCGGTCGCCCTTGGCCTCCAGGGCCACGGCCTGGGTGATGACGTCCGAGCGCTTCTTCAGGCTCTTCGACGGGTCGCCTGGATAGTCGTAGTCGGTGTTGCAGTAGTTAAGGATCGTCAGATTGATCGCCGAGAAGCCGTCGGCGTCGACGATCATGGTGAAGCCGTTGTTCGACGCGCCCAGCACGCCCGCGCCTTGCTGGTTGCCCCGATTGTCGGCCAGCACCACCTTGCGGCGGTCGTCGGTCAGGCCGAGCAGCGTGATGTTCGGCTTGGTGATGACGAGGCCCGGCGTCAGGTTCTTGCCGGGCAGCAGATAGACGTCTGGCCTGATGCCGATCACCGTCGGCTTGCCGGGCGTGCCCGCCGGAGCCGCGGCATAAGCCGCCTCGACCGTACGATAGCGCCGGGCGGCGGGATCTTCAGGCAGCGAGGCGTCGACGAGATAGTCGTACCGCTCGTTGCGGGTGTCGAAGACCACGCCGGTGTAGCCATTGATGTGGCCCATGCCCACCAGGGTGTCCTGGGCATGGATCGCGGCAGGCGCGAGCGCGAGGAGCAGGCCGAAGCTCAGACCAGCAATTGGTTTCATCAGCATGCCCCCCTCACCCGTTCTAGTTCGGACGGCCGGTCGTCATGCCCAGCCGATAGGGCGTCGCCGGCGCCGGGATCGGCGCGGGACGCTCGGTGGGGATCAGCCGCGCCGCCCCCTCCAGCCCCTTGCCCGTGACGTTGTCGACGGCCAGCTTGGGGCCGCTGAAGACGTTCACATTGATGTTCTCCAGCGTCACGTTGCGAGCATTGGCCAGGGTGATGCCACGGCCCGCCGTGCCCTTCACATCCCGGAAGACGAAGCCGTCCAGCGGCTTGTCGGGATGGACCTGAACGCCCTCCACCAGCACCGGCACGTCTTTGACCGTGATGCGCTCGAAGACGAAGTTGCGGACCGTCGGAACACCGTCCATGCCCGGCACCGGGAACTGGTCCTGCTTGCCGCTGTCGAGGAAGTTGAAGCGCAGGAAGCCGTAGCCGGCGTTCTCCACCTCCAGGTCGCGCATCACGATGTCCTCGATGAAGGCGCCCCGGCCCGGCCGGCTTTTGATGTAGATGGCGAAGGTGTGGGCGGCCAGGCACTTGCAGCGCTCCACCAGCACGCGGCGAATGCCGGCCGACGTCTCGCTGCCGATGCCGATACAGGCCCACCGGCGGTCGCGGAACACGCAATCGGTGATGGTCACGTCCTCGGTCGGCCGGGCGATGACGTTGCCTTCCATGCCGCGCCCGGACTTCAGCGAGATGCAGTCATCGACCGTGTCGAAATCGCACTTGTCGATGACCACGCGGCGGCAGGAGTCCACGTCGATGCCGTCGGCCGCGCCCTTCACCGTCATGTTGCGGAAGATCACGTCCTCGCAATAGACTGGGTGGATCGACCACATGTCGTTCTGCTCGGTCCACACGTCGGTGACGCTGAGGCCCTGAACCTCGACGAACTCCAGCAGCGCCGGATGGCGCAGGCCGGTCTTCTCCTCCAGGCGCTTGTGAATATCCTTGGACGCCAGGATCTTGCCCTTGCCGGTGATGGCGACATTCTTGGCGTCCTGAGCCCAGACAAGGCCGATATAGCCTGGCACCCAACGGCCCTCCCAGCGCACCTGGATTACCGGGTAGTCGGCCACGTCGGAAGAGCCCTGCAACACAGCGCCTTCCTCGATACGCAGGGTGGTGTTGGAGCCGATGCGCACAGCACCGACCAGGAAGGTCCCGCCGCTCAGGACCACCTCGCCGCCGCCGAGCACGGCGCAGCGGTCGAGCGACTGCTGAACGGCATGGGTGTCGTTGGTCTTGCCGTCCGCCTTGGCGCCCCAATCGCGGGGGTCGATCCGCACACCGGTCTTGGCCGGCTTGAACGCGGCGGGCAAAGCCGGCGGCGTCGGGCCCTTGGCGCTCTGAGCGTTGGCGATGGCCGGGGCCAAGGCCGCGCCGACGACGCCGAGACCCGCGGCGCCCAGGAACGCGCGGCGGCTGGACTGGGCCGAAGAAGTGGAGGAGTTACGCATGGCGACGGCTTTCTCGGACTAAGGCAGGACTAGGGGATCGCGGGCGCCGCGTGACGCCCAGCGGACGGTGGCCGGCTTGGCGCGGAACAGCGCCTCGAACTGACCCTGGCGCAGGGTCTCGCCCACGCCGTTTTCGGGATTGATCCAGGTGACCGGGCGCGAGCCGAGCGAAGTGGTCAGGTCGATCAGGTCGTACTTGCGAAGGACTCCAAAAGGCAGAACCTCAGGCAGATCACGCTGGATCGGACGGTCGACCGCGAAACGATAGCTGGCCAGGGCGCCGTCTAGGGTGAGGCTGGTGATGCGTTCATCGAGCACCGCGGCGTGCAAAGCCGCTGGGGCCATGGCGCCGAGCGCATAGACCGCCACCCCCGACTGCACATCATCACGCTGGCTGAGGACTGCGACGGCGCCAGTCACGTCATCCGTGCGCAGGCCAAGCACGCTTTCGCCCGCCAGCATCGCCCGCAGGGACAGCAGGTTCCAGTCGCCAAGCAGCGCTGACTTGATCTCCTCCGTGCCGCCGGAACCGCGCGCCGGCAGCTCCATGACCAGCCATCCGTTGGCGGCCAGGGCGTCGGTCTGCGCACGGGCGGCGGCCAGCTGCTCAGGACGGCCGGTGATCAGCAGCGCGCGCTTCCTGCCGCCGCCCTGCGTTCCGGTCAGGCGGCAGTGGAGATCGCCAGCGGGAGAGCCGCTGAGCACGCAAGTCCCCTGCCCGGCGCTCAGCTTGATGGCTGGCGTGCGGGCGTTCGTGACTGCGCGGATATCGGCGCGCAGGCGGTCGAGCGGAATCGCCGTCTTGGCGGCCGGAGCGACCTTTGCAGCGCGGGCCTGGTTAACCTGCTGCAGGGTCACGCCCTTCAGGGCGGTGGAGACCTGCCCCGTGGCCGTGACCAGATTGTCTTCCGGGCGTGGCGGACGGATGTCCACGAAGGGCCGCAGCGTGGTGTCGTTGTTCAGCCAGCGGCTGAAGAAGCCCACGATCTTGTCGCCCACAGGCGCCAGATTGCCGTGACCGCCCGGGCCGGTGATCCAGCTGATGCGGTCCTGGGCGCCGTAGAGCCCCCAGATGCGGCGCGCCTCTTCATAAGCCGTGCGCGCGCCCTCGAACGGGAAGAAGTCGGCTTCTGTCGATACGATGGCGTAGGGCCTGGGCGCGGCCAGCTCCACCCAGTCCGGCACGTCGAGGCCGGCGGCAATGAATCCGGGCGGAGACTGCTCCGCTTCCTGCGGGCCGGGGCCGGCAAGTACGTGGCGGAAGGTGTTGACGTAGCAGGCCGAAGCCGCCGCCTTCACCCGCTCGTCTAGGGCGGTGAGAAAGGCTGTGACCGTCCCGCCGCCCGAACAGCCCAGCGCGCCAAGCCGCGCGCCGTCCACGTCTGCGCGGGCCTGCAGATAGTCGAGCCCGCGCATGGCGTCCCAGATGAAGTAGCGCGAGACGTGGTCCCCCACCGGCACGGTCTGCCAGTAGGCCATGGAATGCTCGCCAGTCGGACGGCCGACCTTGGACTCGCCGAGTTCGGGATCGTAGTGCTGGAGCCGCTCGCCCATGCCGATCTCGTCATAGATCAGAGCCAGGATTCCAGCCTTGGCGAGGTTGCCGCCGAAGCGGTCGCCGGCCTTGCCGTCCGGCGAGTGGCCCGGCGTGATCAGGACGGCGGGAAATGGCCCCTTGCCGGCGGTGGGCACATAGACATTCGCGGTCACGAAGTAGCCCGGGAGGCTTTCGTAAACGACCTTCTCCACCCGATAGCCGTCGGCCTGATAGCCGCCGGTCATGCGCGCCTTCAACGGCGTGCGCTCGGCCGGCAGGCCGCCGATCAGGTCCAGGATCGTCTGGCGCAGCTTGGCCTTGCGGGCGTCCATCTTGGCAGAGGTGTCGACAGCGGCCAGCTCCGCCTCGCGCGCCTTGAGCTGGCTGTCCGCCAGGCCGTCGATGTAACGAATGAGCTGATCACGACCGGTGGGCTCGGCCGCGTGAGCGCCGCCGGCCAGTAGAGCGAGCAGCGAAAGACCTGCGGCGAATGTCCTGATCTTCATGACTTTTCCCCTCAAGCTCGCGCCCGAGCCCACTCCTGATAACGTGCGATTACAACGTCGCCCCAGTCGCCGTACCAGGCGTAGCCAGCGCGGCGCTCCAGCTCGACGGGCTTCAGATCGTATCGGACGATGCCGTCGCGGCCGGCGAAGATCGGACGGTTGGTGGGGATCTCGTAGAAGCGCGCCCAGATCGGCTTGGCTTTCGGATCAGCCACGGCGATGCGGTCGCCGTTGGCGGGGCGATCGATGCGAACGCCCTTCAAAGCGGTGGCCTTGTACCCGGCGACACCGCTTTCCACGGCCCGCACCACTTCTGGGCTCGGCTTGTCGAGGCTCATGAGCAGCAGCAGGACGCCGGCGCTTTCGTTGGCGCTGATCGACGGCGGCTCGAACATGCGGCCCATGCGCGGCTCATAGGTGACTTCGTCGTGCTGGGATCCCCAGGCCGTCAGCTTCCCATCTGCGACGATCTGGGCGCGCAGGATGTACGCCACGCCCTTGTCGAAGGCGGCCTGCGCCTGGGCGGGGCGTCCCGGAGAAACCTTGGCGTAGATGGGATCGGTGGCGACCTCGCGGACGAAGGTCATGACCTTCACCATCGCGTCGTCGTTGAAGGACGCATAGCGGGCGTTATGCGCGGCCACCGACGGATGCGAGCCGTAGGGCCAGCTGCCCTTCGGGTACTGCGCATCAAGGACATAGCTCAGCCCGGTGTCCAGCGACTGGCGATAACGCTCCTCACCCGTCGCGGCGTAGACACGCGCCAGGAAGCGCATCTGATCGAAACGGTAGAGGCTGGTGGAATGGCCCCGCCAGCCGATCTGTCCCTCCGCCCCTCGGAAAGGCTGAGTGACCACATCGCCGCCGGGCCATCCGCCGGTCTCGCTGATCTGCCAGGAGATGATGTTGTCGCCGATGGCGCGCGCCTCGTCAGAGGCGAACCAAGCGGCAGGTTTCGCAGCCATGCCATCCCACCATCCGACGGGCATCGAGGTCCCGACCTTGCGGGCCTTGGCCATGACCTCAAGCTGGAACGGACTGGGGAACGGAATGAGCGGCGGGTGCGCCGCCGGATGCTGAACCTGCGCCATAGCGGCGTGAGCCGTGATGAATGGGCAAGCGGCAAGGATCACCGCGACGACAGGCGCGCGCATGCGGAGGTCTCCCCTCAAAGCAAAAATAGAAAGGGCGGCCGACTTGGCCGGCCGCCCTTGGATCGTCCTAGAAGCTGTAGCGGACGCCCAGGTAGAACTGACGGCCTACCTGGAAGTAGTCGTTGGTCCGCTGCACCTCGGAGTCGAGATAGGAGATGTCCTTCTCGTTGGTGAGGTTGATGCCTTCGAGGCTGAACGTGATGTCGTCGTTGAACTTGTAGGACGCCGAGAAGTCGACGAACAGGGTCGAGCGACGGCCGGCCACGTCCACGTTGTACGCTGCCGGAACCGCGGTCAGATACTTGTCGCGGTAAGCGGCCGAGACGCGCGCCTGGAACGGACCGTCTTCATAATAGATCGTGCCGTTATAGGCGTTCTTCGAAAGGTTCAGCAGATCGCGGGTCACCGTGGTGGCCGCCGAACTCGACGACAGGAAGTAGTCGATCTCGGAGTCCACGAAGGTGTAGTTCAACAGAACGCCGAGGTTCTCGAACTTCCACGGCAGGAAGGTCAGGGGCTGCTGGTAGTTCAGCTCCACCCCCTTCAGCGGGCCGCCAGGCGTGTTGACCACGTTGGAGATGCTGAAGTCGTCGTTGACGTTCACGCCCGTACCGGTGAGCAGGCTCGCCGGGAGACCGGTCGTGGAGTACGGCGCGACGACCGTGATGTTCTGAACGTAGGTGCTGATGTCCTTGTAGAAGAATGCGGCCGACACCACGGCGCCGCGGCTCGGATACCATTCCACCGCCACGTCGAAGGTCTTGGCGCGGTACGGCTCCAGCATCGGATTGCCGGTGGTCACGGTGCGCGAACCGCCGGCGACGTTGACGTTGGTGGCCGCCGACAGGGCGCCGAGGCCCGGACGCGACATGACCTTGGCGGCGCCGAAGCGGACCAGGACGTCTTCGCGCGGTTCGATCACCAGGTTCAGCGACGGCAGGGTGTCCTCGTAGGACCGGCCGACAGTCGTCAGCTCGAAGCCCGCCGGGTTCACCGAGGTCGGCACCGTCGAGAAGAAGGTCGAGCTCTGCTTGGTCTTCACGTAGCGGACGCCGACGTCGCCGCGGACCGGCAGGCCGAACAGTTCATGCTTGAAGTCGGCCTGGACGAATGCGCCCTGATCCTCTTCCTCCACCGAGCGGTTGTCGCCACGAGCGCTGGACGTCGTGCTCGACAGGGCGAAACGGCCGGTGTTGCTGAACACGCCGTAAGCCTGAGCGATGGCGTCACGGTTCGGGCTGGCCCAGCAATTGGGCGTGCCCGCCGGCAGATTCAGCTTCTGCAGCCCGCACCATTGCTCGGTGAGGGTCGCCATGGTGGAGCCGGCCGGAATGGCCGGAATGTTGCCTTCGCCCGCAGCGAGACGCTGACCGGTGCCGACGAACTCATACTTCTTGAGGCTGCCACCCAGCTTGAAGGTCAGGCTGTCGTTCAGCTCGTACTGGGCCTGAGCCTGGGCGATCTTGAAGGTGTTGTCGTTCCAGTTCGGACGCAGACGGATGTCCGGGCCAGTGGCGCCGGTGCCGCCCGGGACCGTGACGGTCGGGCCGATGTACCAGTTGTTCGGATCCTTGACGTCGAACCCATAGTTGATGGCCGGGAAGTTCTGGCTGTTGCGCGCATCGAACGAGTAACCGTCCGTATTGATGCGGTCCATCTGAGCGATGTAGTCGAGCGCATTGTCGAAGTCGTTGGACACGTAGCCTACGGTGCCGGTCACCGAGAAGCGATCAGTGAACTCGTGCTTGCCGGCGAGAGTCCACTGAGTGAACTGGGTGTCGTAGACGTCCAGATAGTTTTCCGAGCGGATGTCGACATTGTCGAGCAGCGCATAGACCAGCGTGCCGTCGGCGTTGACGGCGGCGTCGCGGACCACGGTTTCAGGCTTGCCGCCCTGCGAGGCGCCGCGGCTCAGGCCGATCGACTCCAGCTGGCGCTCGTTACGCTCGGCCTCGAACTTCGAGTACATGACATCGAGGCTGACTTCGGTGCGGTCGGAGGGGCGCCATTGCAGGGCGCCGGTCAGGCCCAGACGCTTGGTCTGGGTCTCGTACTGCTGGTAGCGCAGGAAACGCGGATAGCGCGTGGTAGCAGCGCTGGCCAGGTCATATGCGGCCGGGTTGGTGCCGGCGCAGAGCGCGGGGCGCTGGGCCACGTTGCAGAAGCCGCCGTCAGCCGGACCGACGTTGAACTGTCCGGTGCTCACCCCGTTCTGGCGGATGCCGCGTTCGGAGTAGGCCGCCGAGAACAGGGCGCCGAAGGTGTCGTCGAAGAAGGTGTTGCTGACCAGCAGCGCGACGCGCGGGTCGTAGTCCTTCGACAGGTCGCTGTAGCCCATCTTGGCCGAGCCGGCGATCTTGAAGCCGTTGTAGTCGAACGGCTTGCCGGTGCGCAGGTCGACGGTGGCGCCGAGCGAACCTTCATCGATTTCGGCCGACGGTGTCTTGCGCACGTCGATCTGGCTGAAGAGTTCGGAGGCGAACACGTTGAAGTCGAAGCCGCGGCCGCGGCTCGAGCCAGTCGTGGCCTGCGCTTCGATGCCGTTGATGCGGACGCGGGTGAATTCTTCGGAGAGACCCCGGACCGACAGGTTGCGGCCTTCGCCGCCGTCACGCGTGATCGACACGCCCGGCACGCGCTGAATGGCTTCGGCGAGGTTGTTGTCGGGGAACTTGGCGATGTCTTCGGCGACGATGGAGTCCACCGCGCCAGTGCTTTCGCGCTTCAGCTCCAGCGCCTTTTCGAGGCTGCTGCGGAAGCCGGTGACAACGACTTCCTCAACCTCGGCGTCCTGTGGGCCGGACTGGGCGTGAGCCGCGCCGGCCAGCATGAGGACCGCCGCAGCGCTGGTGCCCAGCAGAACGGCGTTGCGACGCAGCTGTCCCCTGCCCGCTTGATCGCACTTTTTCATGTCGTCTCTTCTTTCCCTGAACTTGTTTCTTGTGATTGCGGCGGTTGTTTCCGCCGGCCCCTCTGCCCCCAAGCCGATCAAGCTCAGGTCGCCGATAGAAAGGGGATCAATCGCGCGCGATCGACCCCGAAGCCCAGGAGGGGAAATGGGCGGGCTTCATTGACCATCTGCAGGAAGTTCGACGTTTCGGGCGTGGCCCGAAACAGATCGCGCGCAGCGATGCAGGCACCTTGAAGGCGCATCGTTTCCTCTCCCCTGATACCGGTGTCATCGAGCGATGCCCGAGCTCGGCTTTGTTTTCGCTATTCAGCGTTACTCACAGCAAGCGCGTCAAGGCCGGCCATGTCAATCTGAATATGCCAGCGCTGGCACGAAACATTTTGCGCGGCGGTGAGCAAAAATCCCGCCCGAATTTGCTAGCGTGATGGCGGGGCGGTGCTTTCCCGCTCCACAAGCTCCAGGGTGATTTCATCCGGCGCGGTTTGAATGGAAGGCTCTCCCTCCTCCGCTCCGATCCTTGCCAGCAGGCGTTTCGCGGCGGTTTGAGCCATGGCGCGCATGGGCCGGTTGATGGTTGTCAGGGCGGGCGAAATCATCTGCGCGATGCTGCTGTCGTCAAAGCCCGCGACCGACAGATGGCCCGGCGAAGAAAGCCCCCGCTCGGACAAAGCCTTCAGCACGCCCGCGGCCATGAAATCGTTGGAGGCGAAGACCGCGGTCGGCGGATCGGGCAAATCAAGCAGACTCCTGCCGAAGGCGATGCCTGATTCGAAGCTGTAATCGCCTTCACTCATCACCGTCGGGCTCAAGCCAGATTCGGCCAATGCATCCAGGAAGCCCAGACGTCGCTGCTGGGCCGAGATGAACCTCGACGGACCTGAGATGAACCCTATGCGGCGATGGCCCATTTCGATCAGGCGGCGCGTCAGGATCTGGACGGCCTGACGCTCCATGGAGACCAGCATGTCGGCGCCGGCGATCGGGATCGAGGCGATCGACACGCTCGGGGTCGCGGTCTCGGCGATGACCTGATGGAGTTGGGACAACTCGGCCAGCGGCGGCAGCACCACCACGCCGTCCACTCTGGATCGCCGAATGAAGCTGCGCACATCGTCGAGCAGTTGCTCGGAGCCGTAGCAGCACGGGTGAACCACGACCTCGAAGCCCATGGCTCCGCAAATCTCGGTGAGTCCCCGCTGCACGGGATCGAGGACCTGGGCGTTGGGGTCGTCATGGATCAGGCCGATCAGAAACGAGCGCCCGGTAGCGAGGGCTCGCGCTCTGGCGCTGGGTCGAAAGCCGAGGCTTTCGATCACCGCTTCAACTCTGCGCCGGGTCTCTGGATTGACCTTGCTTGAGCCGTTGATGACGCGCGAAACCGTGCGCAGCGAAACCCCGCTGCGGTCGGCGACATCGGTGATGGTCACGTCGTTCATGGCGTCGTGCGGCTGCTGAAACAGCGTCGCGTAGCACGAGACTGTCAGCTTCGCCTATGACGGGAATTATGACAATCGCCTGTGAAATGGTCCGTTGATGCCGCTGGCTTTTGCGCTGACGCCCCTTCTATAGATGGCGCTTCTTCGCGGACGACAGGGTCGGTCAGTTTGCACATAGCCATCGTCGGCGACGGGTTCAGCGGGACGCTGTTCGCCCTCAAGATCGCGGCGGCCAAGCCGCAGGCGCGTGTCACGGTGATCGGCCGCGAACGCCGCCTTGGCCGTGGTCTGGCCTATGGCGCGGCCGATCCCATGCACATGCTGAACGTGCCGGTCAGCCGTATGGATTTGGGGTTGCAGCCCTCTTTCCATGATTGGCTGCGCGCCGAGCATGGCGATCATTGGACGCTGGAGGACTTCGCGCCCCGCGCGCTGTTCGGCGACTATATGGAGGCTCTCGCCGCCACAGCTACGACGACGGAGCGGATTCATCGCGTGCGCGGCGAAGCCGTCGGCATGGACAATGGACTTCGCTCGTCCGTCCTGTTGGCCGACGGGCGGACCGTAGCGGCTGACGTCGTGGTCCTGGCGCTCGGCAACCTTCCGCCCGACCGTCCCGGCGGCATGCCGGAGATCGTGCTCGACAGCGACCTGTTCGTTTCCGATCCGTGGGCGGCGGGCGCGCTCGACGGCCTGCCGTCCGAGGCGCCGGTCCTGCTGATCGGCGCCGGCCTGACGATGATCGACATCGCCCTTCGTTTGGCTGGCCGCAGGCATCGCGGAACCATGACGGCGGTCTCCCGACGCGGACTTCTGCCGCGCGGTCACGTGGCTGGTGGAATCTGGCCTGCCTTCCTGCATGAGCTTGTGGGCCATTCGCCGCGGACTATCGCACGGGAGCTGCGGCGGCAGGTCAGGCTTGCACAGGTCGCCGGCACGCCCTGGCAGCGGGTGTTCGATGCGGCCCGGCCAGCGGTCCCAGCGGTTTGGAGCGCCTGGAGCCTTGCGGAGCGGCGGCGCTTCCTCAAGCGCCTGCGCCCCTGGTGGGACGTCCACCGACATCGCACCGCGCCCGAGGTCACGGCCAATCTGCAAGCCTTGCTCGACGGCGGACGTCTTGAGGTGCTGGGCGGGCGCTTCGGTGATGTTTCGATCATGGATGGCGTAGCTAAGATTCAGGTCGCGGTCGATGGCGTGACGCGAACCGTTGACGCATCGCGCGTCATAAACTGCACCGGCCCGGGCGGCCGGTTCGATCGCACAGCGATCCCGCTGATCGCCGATCTACGCGCCAAGGGACTGGCGCGGGCCGATGCGCTCGGCCTTGGCCTGGACACCCAGGGCGGCGCTGTCGTCGGCGTATCCGGTGACCCTTCCGAGCGCCTGTTCGCCCTTGGTCCGCTGGCGAAGGCGGCGTGGTGGGAGATCACGGCGGTTCCGGAAATCACCATCCAGATCGATGATCTGGTTCGACGCCTAGCCAACGAGGCCACGCCGGCGTCACCCCTGTCAGCCACAGCCTTCATGGACATGGGCGCCGGCATCTGACGCCCTGAATCCCGCCTTAGAAAATCTGGCGGGACTCAATTCCTATTAAATAGATAGATTTTCAGCAGGCGACGTTCCCTCCCCTTTACGTCGCTGCAGACTGCCGAGCGCGGACTGGTCAATCCCGCCAGTCCGCGCGAAGCTGCCGCCAGATTTCGTGCGCGTTCTTCCAGCAACAAGATGGAGGCGTCCATGAACGCCATCGCAGACCGCAAGCGTTTCGAGACCGAAGTCGTCGAAGGCCTGACCTTCACACCCGCCGGCCCGCTTCTGGGGGCCGAGGTCACCGGCCTCGACCTCAGCCAACCGCTTGAACCCGGCGTGGTCGCCGCCATCCGCGGTGGATTGAACCGATACAAGGTGCTGTTCTTCCGAGGCCAGGACATCACCCATGAGGAGCACGTCCGCTTCGGTCGCTACTTCGGCGATCTGGAGGGACACCCCGTCACCGCGACTGTTCCCGGCTTTCCCGAAATTCTGCACATCGAGGCGGCGGACGGGCTGAAGATCACTGAGGAAATCCTGCCCATCGCCCGACCGGCGAACAAATGGCACACCGACGTCACCTTCCGGGAAAAGCCGTCCTTCGCCGGCATCTTGCGGGGACGCCTGCTGCCACCTTATGGGGGCGATACGATCTTCGCCGACACCAACGCCATCTACGAAGACCTGCCGCCGCCTGTGAAGGCCAAGATCAGCCGCCTGAAGGCCGCGCACGACATCCTGCAGAGCTTCGGCTACCGGATCAGCGAGGAGACGAAGGAGCAGCTGCGACGAGATTATCCGCCGAGAGCACACCCCATCGTCCGCACCCATCCGGAGACGGGCGACAAGCACCTGTTCGTCAATCACGTCTTCACGACGCGCATTCTGGGCATCGACGAGGATGAGAGCCGCGAGCTGCTGACCTATCTCACCGATCGGGTGAAGGCGCCGGAGTACCAGGTGCGCTTCCGCTGGTCGCCCAACGCTATCGTGTTCTGGGACAACCGCGCCACGCAGCACTATGCGGTGCTCGACTACTTCCCACACGATCGCGTGGTGGAGCGGGTGACGGTGCAAGGAACTGACATCCCGTTCTAGGCCGCTCAACGGCCCACGCCGCAGCGATTCCGGTTCTCTCAGAATGCGGCGCCCTGACGCCTTGAATGTTATAGCATAACGCCTATGTTCTGCGTCTTCCCTGTTCCCCCAGGGCAGATCACCCCGTCCGACACCCCTCCCCCAGCCAGTCGGACGGGGCCCCCTTAAGTACCGCTTGAGAACCGGATCACGATGAAGATCGCTTCCCCGGCAAAGGCCCTCGACGTATCCGCGATCGGATTGTCAGGCCTGTGCCTGATCCACTGCCTGGTCCTGCCCGCCGTCTCCGTCGCTCTGCCGTTCATCGGAGGCTGGAGCCAAGCGGAGTGGGTGCACCTAGTGTTTATCGCCCTGGCCGCGCCGATCTCCGTCGTGGCGCTCTTTCGCAGAGGCGCGCCTCGTCCGTCCGCCGCGTTGCTCGCCCTGGCCGCCAGCGGCCTCGCCCTTCTTCTGTTCGGCGCGCTGGGATGGCCCTCTCATGACCTGGAGACATGGCTGTCCATCGCCGGGGGTCTGACCCTGACGGCCGCCCACACCTGGAACCTGCGGCGCTCGCCGCCGCCGCCCTGTTCGGACAAGCCTTCCGCAGCTTGAGGGAATCGCCTCTTTAGGGGACGCATCTGACGCGGACCCTTGAGAGCCATGGAATTCAGCCCCCTGCCCGTGACGAGCGTGGTCGGCGCCTTCTTGCTGGCCTTTCCCGCGCTGTTCTCCATCGTCAATCCGATAGGGGCGTCCCTGATCTTCAACGAGGTCACGGGCGGCTATAGCCGTGAGGACCGCGCCAAGCTGGCGACGAAGATCTCGCTCTATGCCTTGGTGGTCCTGCTGGGCTCGCTTTGGTTGGGCAGCTACATCCTCAACTTCTTCGGCATCAGCCTCGGCGCGCTGCGCGTCGCCGGCGGCCTGGTGGTCGCCATCCGCGCCTGGGGCATGCTCATGGCGCCCGAGGCCCTGGAAGACCGCAAGGCTGGTGACGCGGCCATGGCCAAGGGCTCGCCCGACGACGTCGCCTTCTTCCCGCTGACCATGCCGTTCACGACCGGACCAGGCTCGATCTCCGTGGCGGTCGCCCTGTCGTCGCAGCGGCCAGCCGACGGCCCGGGCACCGCGTCGTTTTTCATCGGAGCTAGCCTCGCCGCGATCTGCATGGCGGCGGCTGTCTGGCTGTCCTACCGCTCGGCGGACCGCATGATGAAGCTGATCGGCACGGCTGGCGCACGGGTGATGTCACGCCTCGTGGCCCTGCTGCTGCTGTGCATCGGCGTGCAGATCATCAGCACCGGCCTGGAAAGCCTGATCACGCCGCTGCTGGACGGCAAGTCGGCTAGCTGACCACGACCCGCTCCGGCGGCGGGGTGCGGACGATGAAATGCCCCTTCACGCCCTCCGGCCATTGGCGGTAGGGCACGACGCCCTCCGCGCTCTCCAGCCAGGCCGCGACGTAGTCGAGGATCGCCTTGGCGGCTTCAGCCGTCGGTTCGAACTTGCCCAGCACGTAGCCGATCTTCCCCGGCCCGCGCAGGTGGATCGAGCAGTGCTGGCTGCAATTGAACAGACAGGGCATCTGCTCGATCGCCAACTCAGCGAGGCGATCATCGCCCTTCGCAGCCTCGATCAGCGCCTCGAACATCCTGGCGCCGCCGCGCACGCCCTCGGCGTCCTCGCGCTCGTCAGCCGACCAGCGGCAGGTGTTGCAGACGATCAGGGCCGGGCCTTCGGAGGCCGCTTGCAGCAGGCTCAAAACTCCACCCCGGCCTGGGCCTTCACGCCGCTGCGGAAGGGGTGCTTCACCTGGTTCATCTCGGTGACCAGATCGGCCGCGTCGATCAATTCCTGCGGCGCATTGCGGCCCGTGATGACGAAGTGCTTCATCAGCGGTTTGGCGGCGATGGCGTCAAGCACCTCCTGCAAGGGCAGATACTCGTAGCGCAGGACGATGTTGAGCTCGTCGCAGATCACCATGTCCCAGTCATTGGGATCGAGCAGGCGCGCCTTGGCCGCCTCCCAGGCCACACGGGCCACGGCGATGTCCCGGGCCCGGTCCTGGGTGTCCCAGGTAAACCCCTCGCCCATGGGGCGGAACTCGATGTGATCGGGAAAGGCGTCGAAGACGGCCTTCTCGCCGGTCTCCATGGCGCCCTTGATGAACTGTATGACGCTGACCCGGCGGCCGTGGCCGATCATTCGGGCCGCCATGCCGAAGGCGGCCGTGCTCTTGCCCTTGCCCGGACCGGTGTTGACGATCACCAGACCGCGCTGTTCCTGCCGCTCCCCCATCATCCGGGCGCGGGCGGCCTGGATGACCTTCATCTTGGCGTTATGGCGCGCGTTGATCGCGTCTTCGTCCGGGGTCTCGCTCATGAGCCTGTCTTGGCGCGGCGGTCGCCGGACGGCAAGCGCCGACTATTCCGCCGGCGCGAGACCATGGAGAGCGGCGTCCTCGTCGTGATGGACACCGTCGAACACGGCCTGATCCAGGATGCCCTGCTCCTTGGCGACCAGGGTCGGGACCAGAGCCTGCCCCGCCACATTCACGGCGGTTCGGCCCATGTCGATGATCGGATCGATGGCCAGCAGCAGACCGACGCCTTCCAACGGCAGGCCCAAGGTCGATAGGGTGAGCGTCAGCATGACAATGGCGCCCGTCAGGCCCGCGGTCGCGGCCGATCCGATCACCGAGACGAAGACGATCAGGGCGTAGTCGGCCAGATCCAGGTGCAGGCCATAGAACTGGGCCACGAAGATCGCCGCCACCGCCGGATAGATCGCCGCGCAGCCATCCATCTTGGTGGTGGCGCCCAGCGGCACGGCGAAGGCGGCGTAGGCGCGCGGCACGCCCAGGCGATTCTCGGTCACGGTCTCCGTCACCGGCAGGGTGCCGATCGAGGAACGCGAGACGAAGCCGAGCTGCACGGCGGGCCAGACGCCCGCAAGAAACTTCAGCGGGTTCAGACCGTGCGCCAGCAGAAGCGCCGGATAGACCACGAACAACACCAGACCGAGGCCCACATAGACCGCGACGGTGAAGGCGCCGAGTTGGCCCAAGGTAGTCCAACCGTACTGAGCCACGGCGTTGCCGAACAGGCCGATCGTGCCGATCGGCGTCAGGCGGATCACCCACCACAGGATCTTGCGCACGATGGCCAAGGCCGAGGCGTTGAATGCCAGGAAGCTGCGGCCCGCCTCGCCAACCTTGAGCGCCGCGATGCCGACCACCAGAGAGATGACCACGATCTGCAGCACGTTGAACGACAGGCTGGTCGTCGCGCCGGCATCCTTCAGCTTGGTGGACGCTTGCAGACCCAGGATGTTGCTGGGCACGAGGCCGGTGAGGAAATCGAGCCAGGAACCGACAGTGGACGGCGCCTTGGCCTGGCTGGCGGCCACCGACGCATGCAGACCCGGCTGGAGCAGCAGGCCAAGCGCGATGCCGATGGTCACCGCGACCAGGGCGGTGATCGCGAACCACAGCAGGGTTCTCCAGACAAGCTGCGCTGCGTTCTGAAGCTCGCGCAGATTGGCGATGCTGGCGACGATGGCGGTGAACACCAGGGGCGGCACGAGGGTCCGTAGCAACTGCACGAACAGGGAGCCGACCTGACGCAGGGTTTCGGCCAAGGCGAAACCCGCCTGCCCTTCCTCCACGCCGAGGTTGCGCGCCAGAAGACCAGCGCCGAGGCCGATCACCATCGCGATCAGAACCTGGAACCCGAAATTGGACCAGAGGGGCTTAGAGGTTTTCTGGGCGGCGGCCGTCGTCATGACCCGGCTCCGGAACGTGGAAAGTCAATGCTAAACCTAGTGTTTCGCTCGGCTTATGCGACCGCAGGAATTCTGCTGATGCAGATAGACCTGCAGTTCCGCTGAAGCCTCGATCGCCAGATGCACGAACTTGCGGCACAGTCCGACGCCTAAGCCGGCAAACGCGGCGGGAGGAAGCCCAAGTGAAGAGACGTGCGATCACGGCCTTGGCGCCGTTGATGCTGGCCTTAGCCGCCTGCAGCGGCCCTGCTCTGCCCACCAAAGACGGCTATGGACCCGATCCCAAACTGCCCAAACCGCACAAGTCGCTTCTGCCAGTGATCAACATCGCGCCCGCCAAGGGATGGCCGGATGGCCAGAAGCCGATAGCGCCGGCGGGCTTCACCGTCGCCGCCTTCGCCTCGGGACTGGATCACCCACGCTGGCTCCATGTGCTGCCGAACGGCGACGTGCTGGTCGCCGAGACAAATGGCCCGCCCAAGAAGTTGAAAGGCCTGCGCGGCTGGGTTCAAGGCAAGATCATGGGCAAGGCCGGCGCCAGAGGACCCAGCGCCAACCGCATCAGCCTGTTGCGTGACGAGGACGGCGACGGCGTCGCTGAAGTCAGAACCGCCTTCCTGGAAGGGCTGAACTCGCCCTTCGGCATGGCGCTGGTCGGCGACAGCTTCTACGTGGCCAACACCGACGCCGTGGTGCGCTTCCCGTATCAGGAGGGACAGACCAGGATCACAGCTGCGCCGCGCAAAGTCGCTGATCTGCCGGCGGGAGCGATCAATCACCACTGGACCAAGAGCCTGATCGCCAGCAAGGACGGCTCCAGGCTCTATGCGACCACGGGCTCCAACAGCAATGTCGGCGAGAACGGCATGCAGAACGAGGAACGCCGCGCCGCCATCCTCGAAATCGACCCGGCCACGGGCGCGGCGCGCATCTTCGCCTCAGGCCTGCGCAATCCCAACGGCATGAGCTGGCAGCCGCAGAGCGGCGCGCTGTGGACCGCCGTCAACGAGCGCGACGAGATCGGCAACGATCTGGTCCCCGACTACATGACCTCGGTGAAGGACGGCGGGTTCTACGGTTGGCCCTACAGCTATTACGGTCAAACCGTGGACGCTCGGGTGAAGCCGCAACGCCCGGATCTGGTCGCCAAGGCGATCAAGCCGGACTTCGCCCTCGGCGCGCATACCGCATCCCTGGGACTGACCTTTTACGAGGGCGCGACCTTCCCCGCCCGGTACGTCAACGGCGCCTTCATCGGCCAGCACGGCTCCTGGAACCGCAAGCCGGCCAGCGGCTACAAGGTCGCCTTCGTACCCTTCGCCGACGGCCTGCCGTCAGGCCCAGCCCAGGATTTCCTCACCGGTTTCCTCAGCCCCAAAGGCGAGGCCTGGGGACGACCTGTAGGCGTCGCCGTGGATCACGTCGGGGCTTTGCTGGTGGCCGATGATGTGGGCGACGTGATCTGGCGCGTGACGCCGACCACGCCGCGCGAGCCCTAGGCGCTGGCGGGGTTGGTCACCGGCACCAGGGCCCCATTGATCGCCCGCGCCTGTGGGGAGGCCAGGAAGACGATCGCGTCGGCCACGGCGGCCGGCGCGGTCCAGGCCGCCGGATCGGCGTCAGGCATGTCGGAGCGGTTGCGGGGCGTGTCCATGACGGACGGCAGCACGGCGTTGACCCGCACCCGCCCCTTCAGCTCCGCCGCCAGGCTTTCGGTCAGCTTGGCGACTCCGGCCTTGGAGGCGGCATAGGGCGCCATGCCGGCGCCAGCCGTTGTCGCCGCGGCCGAGCCGACATTGACGATGGCGCCGCCGTCCGCCAGACCGCTCGCGGCGACGCGCGAGAGATTGGCGCAGGTCTCCAGGTTCATCGCGAACATTTCGCGCCAAGCCGCTGGCGAACCGTCGGAAATCATTTCGAAGGTGAAACCGCCGGCCACGTTCACCAGCACATCCGCGCCGCCCAAGGCCGCCTTGGCTCGCTCGAAAGCGGACCGCGCGGCGGCAGGGTCGGACAGGTCCGCGCCGTCGATCACCGCCACCTCGCCCGAGAAGGCGACGCTCGAAGCGTCGCCCCGAACCGGCGCCGTCACCCGATGGCCCGCCGCTAGGAAGGCCTCAACCACGGCGCGGCCCAGCACGCCCCGCGCGCCCGTCACGATCACCCGCTGCGCCATTTCAGTCCCCTTGCTTCGTCTTGATGACGCCATCCACGACCTCGACCGGCCAGGGCGTCAGTTTCTGTCCCACGCACGGCCCGCCAACACAGACGCCGCTGTCGATCTCGAACAAGGCGCTATGCCAGCTGCAGGCGATCAGCCCGCCGTCCGGCGTCAGATAGTCGTCCAGCTTCTGGGCCAGCGGAAGCCCGGCATGAGGGCAGCGATCCACATAGCCGAACACAGCCTCGCCACGGCGCACGATAAAGCCATGAAACCGGCCATCGCCGATCTCCAGCACCAGATTGCGCGCCTTGCCGTCCGCCAACAGTTCGAGCGGACCAAGGCGCACTCCGGCCGGCGTGGCGTGCAGGCGGCGGAACGACGTCTCTTCGGTCAAGCGACCGGCCGCCCCTTGTCGAAGCCGCTCCAGCAGTCGTCGTAGTCGAGCTGCATCAACGGCGTCTCCATGGCGAAGCGCGTCGGGCGGATGACCCAGCGGCTTTCGAACATGAAAGCCATCGTATTCTCGATCTTGTGCGGCTTCAGCTCGGCGTTGGTCGCCTTCTCCCAGCTTTCCTGGTCCGGGCCGTGGCCGCTCATGCAGTTGTGCAGCGACGCGCCGCCGGGCGCGAAGCCGCCGGCCTTGGCGTCATAGGCGCCATGGATCAGGCCCATGAACTCGCTCATGACGTTGCGGTGGAACCACGGCGGGCGGAACGTGTCTTCGGCCACCATCCAGCGCGGCGGGAAGATCACAAAGTCGCAATTGGCCGTGCCCGGCTGCTCTGACGGCGAGGTCAAAACCGTGAAGATCGACGGATCAGGATGATCGTAAGAGACCGTGCCGATCGTGTTGAACCGAGCCAGATCATATTTGCAGGGCGCCAGATTGCCGTGCCACGCCACCACGTCGAGGGGCGAATGGTCCAAGGTCGTGGCCCATAGGCCGCCCTGGAACTTCTGGACCACCTCGCAAGGCTCGTCGATGTCCTCGTACCAGGCCGTCGGCGTTAGGAAGTCCCGGCTGTTGGCCAGGCCGTTGGCGCCGATGGGGCCAAGGTCGGGCAAGCGGAACGGCGCGCCGTAGTTCTCGCAGACATAGCCGCGCGCCTCGGCGCCTTTCAGCTCGACACGGAAGCGCACACCGCGCGGGACCAGGCAGATCTCCCCTGGCGCAACAGACAGGCGGCCCAGTTCGGTCGCCAGCAAGAGAGCGCCCTCTTGCGGCACGATCAGCAGCTCGGCGTCGGCGTCGAAGAACACCCGCCCCTGCATGGAACGATTGGCGACATAGAGGTGGATGGCGATGCCCGAGTTCGTCGCCACATCGCCGTTGCCGCCATAGGTTGTCAGGCCATCCACGAAGTCCGTCGGCTCGGACGGCATGGCCAGCGGATCCCAACGCAAGCGGTTGGGGCTCGGCGGGACCTCGTTGAACGGCCCCGAGCGGATCAGCTTGCCGCCGCCATAGGGCTGGAACGGCGCATGGCTCGCCGTCGGCCGCAGGCGATAGAGCCAGGAGCGGCGATTGTCGTTCCGGGGCGCCGTGAAGGCGCTGCCAGAAAGCTGCTCCGCATAAAGACCGAACGGCGCCTTCTGCGGCGAGTTGCGGCCGACCGGCAGGGCGCCGGCTACAGCCTCGAAAGCGAAGCTGTTGCAGAAACCCGACCCGTACGCTTCCGGCGCTTCGTTACGCCTGTCGTTCATGGTTCCTCCCGAAGGCGAAGATCAGGCCGAAGACGAAGATCAGGCGTCGACCTTGATCACGCCGCGGCGGATCTGGTCGAGTTCGATGGACTCGAACAATGCCTGGAAGTTGCCGTTCCCGAAGCCCTCATTGCCCTTGCGCTGGATGATCTCGAAGAAGATCGGGCCGAACAGGTTCTCGGTGAAGATCTGCAGCAGCAGGCCTTCCTCGCCGACATTGCCGTCGATGAGGATGCGGTTCTTGCGCAGGCGCTCCAGATCCTCCCCGTGGCCGGGCACGCGCTTGTTCACCAGCTCGTAGTAGGTCTCGATGGTGTCCTGCAGCTTCACGCCGCGAGCGCGCAGGCGCTCCACCGTGTCGTAGATGTCGTCCGTGGTGAGGGCAAGGTGCTGGATGCCTTCGCCGTTGTACTCGCGGATGAACTCCTCGATCTGGGACTTGTCGTCTTGGCTTTCGTTCAGCGGGATGCGGATCGCCTTGTCGGGGGCGATCATCGCCTGGCTGAACAGGCCGGTCGCCTGCCCTTTGATGTCGAAGTACTTTTGTTCCTCGAAACCAAAGATTTGATTGTAGAAGCTCGACCAGGTCCGCATCTGGCCGCGACGCACGTTG
This sequence comes from Caulobacter segnis, assembly GCF_029543125.1. Lineage (GTDB taxonomy): Bacteria > Pseudomonadota > Alphaproteobacteria > Caulobacterales > Caulobacteraceae > Caulobacter > Caulobacter segnis_D. Next base: position 422,818 of record NZ_JARQWW010000003.1, on the reverse strand, counting down.
TGGGTCAGGTGATCCAGCAGATCCAGGCCGACATTGTTGGCGGCTTCCGCCTCGGCCGCGCCCGGAATCTGCTCCCAGGCGTCGTAGATCGAGCCCTTCGCACCATAGCGGTCAACCAGATAGAGGTACGAGCCGCCGATGCCTTCCAGCACATAGCTGCCCTCGCCCAGAGCGCCGCGACCTGCGTCGGCGGCCTTGGCCCCGCGCGCGATGGCGGTGTCGAAGGCTTGCTTGGCGTCAGCGACACGGAACGCCATGCCGCTGGCCGACGGGCCGTGATCGCCGCGGAAGTCCGCGACCTGACCGGCGGTCTCCTGGTTCACCAGCAGATTGATGCGGCCCTGCTTGTAGCGGACCAGATCCTTGGTCGGGTGCTTGGAATAGGGAACGAAGCCCAGCTGTTCGATCAGCGTCTTCATGGCCGCCGGATCGGGGCTGGTGAACTCGACGAACTCGAAGCCGTCCAGACCGAGCGGGTTGTCCTGGGTGACGGTGCTCATGCGAATTCTCCCTCAAGGCAGGCGGCGAAGGCCTGCGCGAAAACTGGAACAGTGGCGGCGGTCAGGCCAGCCAGGTTGATGCGGCCCGAACCGGCCATGTAGACGGCGTGGGCGCTGCGAAGGTGCGAGACCTGGGCCGGGCTGACCGGCAGCAGAGAAAACATGCCGTGCTGACGACGCAGGCCGTCCAGTCGCGGATCGGCATCGGCCAGGGCTGCGCGCACCGACGCAATGCGCACGCGCATCTCTTCCAGCTCGGCCCGCCAGTCGGCGGCCAGGGCGGCGTCCTCAAGCACGATGCGGGCGACAGCGCCGCCGTGATCCGGCGGCATCGACCAGTTGGCCCGGGCCAGGGCCAGGATGTTGGAGCGCACCAGATCGGCGCGGTCTACATTGCGGTTCACCGAGAACAGCGCACCCGTCCGGTCGCGATAGAGGCCGAAGTTCTTGTCGCAGGAATAGGCGATCAGAGCGTCGTCCACAGCCTCGATCACCAGGCGCGCGCCGGCGGCGTCCGCCTCCAGCCCCTCACCCAGACCCTGATAGGCCAGATCGATCAGGGGCAGCAGACCACGCGCCGCCACCACATGGGCGACCGTCTTCCACTGGTCCTGCGTCAGGTCGGCGCCCGTAGGGTTATGGCAGCAGCCGTGCAGCAGGACGACATCCCCGGCTTCGGCCTTGTTCAAGGCGGCCATCATCTCGTCGAAGCGGACCGTCTGGGTCGCGGGATCGAACCAGGAATAGGTCGCGGTCTTCAGGCCCGCCGCCCCGAAGATCGGCGCGTGATTGGGCCAGCTGGGCGTGCCCAGCCAGATGCGCGCGCCGGGGCGCGCGGCATTGATCAGCTCCGCCGCCAGGCGCAGAGCGCCGGTGCCGCCGGGGGTCTGAACCCCGAACAGCTCCTCACCGCTCGTCGAGCCGCCGAAGACGATGGGCTTCAGCGCTTCAACGAAGCCCATGTCGCCCTCGGGGCCGAGGTACGACTTGGAGGCCTGCGTCTCCAGCAGGATGCCCTCGGCCGCCTTCACGGCGCGCAGCACCGGGGTGACGCCGGCTTCGTTCTTGTAGACCCCGACGCCAAGGTCGATCTTGTGCGGTCGCGGATCGTTGCGGAACAGGGCGATCAGGGACAGCAGCGCATCCGGCGCCTGCGGACGCAGGCCGTCGAACAGGGCCGCCGGCCCGGTGTTGAGATCGATCATAGGCGGGCCCTTTTTCCGGCGTAGGCCTGGGTGCCGCGATTGAGAACGCGATCCCCCGGGAGAATGGTTTCGGTGTCGAGATCTGGAAGGGTTTCGAGCTCGGCGTAGAGCGGCGCGAAATCTGTATCGAGGGTCTGCTGCAGCAAGTCCTGGAAGCTGTCGATGACGAAGTAGGTCTGCTGGTAGTCGTCGATACGGTACTTGGTCCGCATCACGCGCTTCAGATCGAACCCGATGCGGTTAGGCGATGCGTCATCCAGGGCGAAGACGGATTCTCCATAGCTGGAGACAATGCCCGCGCCATAAAGGTGAAGATCGCCCGCCTCGCGGATCAGGCCGAACTCCACAGTGTACCAGTAGAGCCGCGCCAGCTTGTCCAGCGAGCCGAATTTCAGGGAGCGCAGACCGCCCTCCCCGTACGCCTGCATGTAGTCGGCGAAGACCGGGTTGGCGAGCAGCGGCACATGACCGAACACGTCATGAAAGACGTCCGGCTCCTCCAGATAGTCGATCTGATCGGGCCTGCGTATGAAGTTGCCGGCCACGAAACGGCGGTTGGCCATGTGCTCGAAGAACACATCGTCCGGCACGAGGCCCGGGACGGCCACGACCGACCAGCCGGTGAGCTTCTGAAGCCGCTCGGAGAGCTCCTCGAAATCGGGGATTCCGGGCTTGGAGAGGCGCAGCACGTCGAGGCCCTGCAGGAAGGCCGGCGTCACGCGCCCCTTGAGCATCCGGGCCTGCCGCTCGAACAGCAGGTCCCACATCCCGTGCTCATCCGCCGTGTACCGGGACCAGTCCTGCGGGACGGTCCAGTCGGCGGCCGCACCCTCCGGCGGCGTCATCGGCTTCGAGACTTGGGTCATGATCGCAGGCTAGGCGATCAGCCTGATAAAACGCTTTCAGAATTGCGGAATATCCCGCTATTTTTGAAACGCCATATCGATAATTCGACCACCCATGAAACATTCAGATCAGCTCGATGATATTGATCGCCGCATCCTGCGCGCTCTCCAGCAGGACGCGGGTCTCAGTCATGCAGCCGTGGCCGATCAGGTGGGCGCTTCGCCGGCTTCTTGCTGGCGGCGGATCAAGGCGCTGGAGACCGCAGGGCTGCTGAAACAGGCCGTGCGCCTCGTGGATGCGGAAAAGGTCGGGCGCGGCGTCAACGTCATGTGCCAGCTGCGCATGAAGTCCCACACCGGTGATGACCGTCAGAAGTTCGAGGCCTTCATACAGACCCGGGGCGAGATCATGGAGTGCCACTCCATGTCCGGCGAATGGGACTATCTGATGCGTGTGGTCGTGCCCGACGTCGCCGCCTATGAGCGGTTCTTGATGAACGACCTGCTCAAGCACCCGGCGGTGGCGACTGCAGCGTCACACTTCGCCCTCAGCCAGGTGAAATATACCACGGCCGTGCCCGTCTGACCGACTTTGCTGCGCGGCCCGTGCAGGAAAGCAACACTTTGAGCGAAACCTGCCCTGGCGCGCACGATCGGAATGTCATGCGCAACAAGTGAGCCTCGGACCTCACCTCTCCGTCACACCCCTGAACCCGGCGCCGTCTGCCCGGACCGAACGCCGCGATCCGATTCGCAAGAAATCGGACGCGGGCCGCGGGCCACAAGGCAGGTGGGGGAACGCCGTCACACTCTTCTAGGGGCGGGCCGCAAGCGCGGCCGTCGGAGGATAGAATATTGAAGACCAAGTCCATGCGTGAGCGCCTGCTCGCGTCGTCCATGATCTGCGGTGCGGCCTTCGCCGCGCTTTCGGCGACCGCCGCCTACGCGCAAGATGAAGTCGCGGTCGAAGAGATCGTCGTCACCGGTTCGCGCATCGCGCGTCCTGACCTCGTCTCCTCCAGCCCGATCGCCACGGTCGGCGAGAAGGAACTGCAGCAGCAAGGCGTGGTGAATACCGAGAACCTGCTGAACACCCTGCCGCAAGCGGTTCCGGGCGTGACCTCGACCGTGAACAACGGTTCGGGCGGCGCCGCCACCGTCAACCTGCGCGGCCTCGGCCCGGTCCGCACCCTCGTGCTGGTGGACGGCAAGCGTCAGACCCCGACCACTCAGTCGGGCGTGGTCGACATCAACCTGATCCCGCCGGCCCTGATCCAGAACGTGGAAGTCGTCACCGGCGGCGCCTCGGCCGTCTACGGCTCGGACGCCATCGCCGGCGTCGTCAACTTCGTCCTGAAGAAGGACTTCGAAGGCTTCCAGTTCACCGCCGGCTACCAGAACACCGACGACCTGGACGCGCCCATCTACACCCTCGACGCCACCATGGGCGCCAACTTCGCCGACGGCCGCGGCAACGTGGTCCTGTCGCTCGGCTACAGCGACCGTGAGCCGCTGACCCAAGGCAAGCGCGGCGGCCTGCTGGCCACCTCGTGGGGCGAACCTTCGGCCGCCCAGCGCGCGGCCGGCGTCGGCCTGATCCCCTCCGGCTCGAACAGCCAGGAAGACGGCCGCGTCAACAGCTTCGCCACCGGCACCTTCCCGACCGTCCCCGGCTCGCCGGCCACCAGCGCCACCTCGGCCCTGTTCCTGCCCAACGGCGACGTCCGCGCCTACGCCGGCGATCCGGACAACTACAACTTCGCGCCGATCAACTACCTGCAGACCCCGCAGACCCGCTATTCGGTCACGACCCTCGGCAGCTACAAGATCACCGACAGCATCGAAGCTTTCGCCAAGGGCAACTTCGTCTACTCCAACGTGACGACGCAGCTGGCCGAGACGCCGATCGGCAACCGCACCTTCCGCTTCACCCTGGACAACAACCCGTTCCTGACGCCCGCCGCCAAGCAGGCCCTGAACAGCCTGGGTTCGCGCACCGCCTACACCATTCCGTCGAGCGCCTCCTGGGCGGCCGGCACCTACACCGACGTCGACACTGACGGCGACGGCGTCTTCGACACCGTCAGCGGCGTGTTCAACCGCCGCCTGAGCGAAGTCGGCCCGCGTATCCAGAAGTACAACTTCTATGGCTTCCAGACCCAACTGGGCCTGCGCGGCGACCTGTCGGGCATCAACGGCGGGTGGGAAGCCTACATCCAGTACGGCAACACCCATGGTTCGAGCTCGCTGCTCGGCGACACCAGCCTCGCCCGCATCCAGCAGGGCCTGCTGCTGAACGCCGCCGGCACGGGCTGCCTCGACCCGTCCAATGGCTGCGTCCCGGTGAACCTGTTCGGTCGCGGCCGCATCTCGGCTGAAGCCGCCAACTTCATCAAGACCCGCATCGAGTCCTCGCAGGATTACGAGCAACTGGTGAGCGCGGCCTTCGTCAGCGGCAACACCGACAACTTCTTCACCCTGCCTGCCGGCGGCATCGGCTTCGCCGTCGGCGCCGAGTATCGCTACGAGTCCTTCGACTTCCGTCCGTCGCAGGATCTTGCGGTCGGCAACGTCACCGGCTTCAACGCTTCGCCACCGGTCTCGGGCGACTTCGACACGTACGAACTGTACGGCGAAACCCTGATCCCGCTGGTGAAGGACCTGCCGTTCGCCCAGTCGGTGAACCTGGAGCTGGCCGGCCGCATCGCCGACTACTCGACCCAGGACAAGCTGACCAAAACCTTCAAGATCGCCGGCGACTGGGCGATCAACGACGATCTGCGTCTGCGCGCCTCGTTCAACCGCGCCATCCGCACGCCGTCGGTGGGTGAACTGTTCCAACCGCTGGGCAACGGCTTCCCGACCTCGACCGATCCTTGCTCGGCTCGTGGCGCTCCGAACGCCCAGGTCCGTCAGGCCTGCATCAACTCCGGTCTGGCGGCGAACCTCGTCGGCACGATCGCGGCCAATGCTCAGACCCAGACCCTGAACGGCGGCAACCCGAACCTCGAGCCGGAAGTGGCCGAGACCTTCACCGCCGGCTTCGTCTACCAGCCGTCGTTCATCCCGCGCCTGGCCATCACCGTCGACTACTACGACATCTCGATCGAGAAGGTGATCACCAGCTTCGGCGGTTCGACCCAGAGCATCATGAACATCTGCTACGGCTCGACGGTGAACGGCAACGCGGCTTCGCCGTACTGCCAGGCGATCCGTCGTCTGCCGAACGGCTCGATCGACTTCGTGCAGGCGGCCAACGTCAACGGCGGCTTCCTGAAGAACGAGGGCATCGACGTCGGCGTCAGCTACCGCTTCGACCTGGCCGATGTCGGCCTGCCGGACGTTGGCGGCGTGTCGATCAAGTCGCTCTACACCAACAGCTGGAAGAACTCCTTCCAGCCCGACGCCCTGGCCTCGGCCAAGAACTGCATCGATCAGTTCGGTTCGACCTGCGCCAACACCAACATCAACCCGCAGGGCGTGCCGCTGCCGCGTCACAAGCTGCGCACGGCCATCAACTGGTCGTATGAGAATGTCGGTCTGAACCTCGTCTGGAGCTTCCTGGATGACGTTCGCGACGGCAACGACGCGACGACCTACGTCGTCGAGAAGATCGGCGTGAAGAACTACATCGACCTGTCCGCCGACTGGAAGGTCACGGACAACGTCAACCTGACCGGCGGCGTCCGCAACCTGACCCAGGAATCCTATCCGATCCTGGCGGGCAACGCCTCGCCGTCGAACAGCGGCTTCCCGGCCGTGTACGACGTCCTGGGCCGGATGTTCTTCATCAACGCCACGCTCAAGTACTAAGAGCTCGGCGAATCCTGAACGGGGGCGGCGGACTTCGGTCCGCCGCCCTTTTTCTTTGCGCCAGACATCCGCTGCGCGGATACGGTCACGCGCCGCGCGGCGACAGACGGAACATGACCGGATTGAGGAAAGCATCCTGATGGCGAGGCCATCAACCGCCCGCCCGACCTGCGAGGTGGCGCAAGATCGAGCGGGCGCCGGAAAATGGGATGGAGGTTTCCGGACGCCCTTTATGCGACGCTCAGCACGCGGCCGCTCGGCAGGTCCTGCTAGTCACAGGCAGATATTGCCGTAAGATATTATTATTACAGAATATTATGAAAGCGGCCGCTTCAGCGGCTGACGATTCAGGGCCGCCAGTTGAAAGGCGTCCGCTCCCTCTTCATCTCGCACGTCCAGGACCAGAATGCGGCGTGCGCCATCGGTCTCCGCGCGGTCGGAGGAGATCAGAGTGTCCCCGTCCGCCCAGGTCAGACGCGTGGATGTCGCCCCTGAGCATCGCCCGACGATACGCTCCGAACGCTCCTGCACGACGGCAGTGAGGATGAGGCACTTGTCGTCCGAGGTGTGGCGCACGAACGCCAGCCGGTCGCCGCGCGGCGACCAGACCGGACCATATTCGTCAGCATCGGTCCGAGTCAGTCGAACCGGCGCTCCCTTGGCCATGACATGCAGATAGATGTCCCGCTGGCCGCCTCGGGGCGCGCTGGCGAAGGCGCGCATCAAGCCATCCGGCGACAGGGTCACATCCGCGCCCTCTCGCTCGACGGCGGCCAGGCTGGAGGCGGCTCCCGCCGCGTTCGACGCCATCCAGATCACAGCGAAGGCGGCCGCCGCCGTAGTGGCTCCAAACGCCGCCGCAGCGAACATCGGCAGCCGGCGACGTTGCATCGGCGGGTTGTTGGCTTTCCGCAGGACAGGCGCAACGGGCTCGCTGACACGCAGGCGATAGCCGATCTTGCTGACCGTCTCGACCTCAACCGAGGGATCCTGGATCAGGACGCGACGCAGCCGAGCAACCGCCTGGGTCTGGGCGTCCAGCGACACCACCCGGCCCATCCAGCATACGGCGTTCAGTTCGTCCCGGCTGAGGGTCTCGCCATTGGCGCGGTGGAGCGCGACCAGGACTTCCATGACGCGGGGTTCGACCGTCACGGAGCCTTGCGGACCCTCGATCTCCAATGTGCGGGGCCGAACAGACAGGCGTCCGATGGCGAATGGAGCTTCGCCAAGCAGATCAACCTCGCGTTGTCGCGAATATGTCGCGGCCTGTTCAGTCATCGCCCAGTCACTCTCGGATGGCCCGAAGCATCCGATTCAATCGTAACTCGACGTTACCAGCGCCGGACCGACCCCGTAAGCGCTTAAAGAATTAAGTTTCGTACAGGACTTTTTCCCGCCTCAATTGAAATACCGACGTTACTGACGGGCATATTGCGTGGGGGTCACTCCATAGCGCTGCTTGAACGCCCGGGCGAAGTTGGACGTGTTGTCATAGCCGCAGGCCAAAGCCACTTCGATCACCGGAAGGCGGCTGGCGGTCAGCAGCTTGCTCGCCCGCTCCAGTCGCCGGTTGATCACATGCTGGACAGGAGACACCCCGAGCGAGCCCCGGAAGCATCGGGCGAAGTGGTAACGGCTGAGGCCCGCAGCGTTCGCCAGTTCGGTCAGACTGACGTCCTGGTCTATGCGCGCCTCGATCATGCCGAGCACCCGCGCCAGCTGCCGGGCGGTCAGCTTGCCGGTTCCGTCCGAGCTGGGCTGGGACTCCCGCACATTCGCCTGAACCGCGCGCTCCAGGATGGCCATGGCCAGCCACTCGCCGAACATCTCCCCGTTGCGCCAACCCTGCTCGGCCTCCAGCACCAGGTTGCTGAACATCCCGCGCAGCACGCTGTCATCCACGCTCAGCTCAGAGCGAAGCTGCGGCGTCCGCCCGCTTCCACTTCGCGCCAGCGCCTCTTCAACATCGTCATCGGCGAAGTGGATGTAGTGCGCCTGCGGGCGCGACAGCCAGTCGGACTCGATGCAGGCGCCAGGCGCGATGATCGAGATCGAACCAGCTTCGAGCACGCCTTCGAAAGCGGCGCCGTCAAAGCGGCTGGACGCCACCCGAAGAGCGCTCGCCTGGCGGACCAGCGAGAAGGCCGGCCAGAGGAGTCCGTCATGCCGTCCCACACCGGCGCGCACCGCCATGATGTGGAATTTCTGGACCGACTTCGGCGTCAGGTCCCGGCTCTCATGATCCGGCGCGATGCAGGCCAGCAGTTCGTCGATTTGCTTCCCGCTACGCTGCGCCGCGCTTTCCATTTCACCGTCGAACATCTGATCAGGACCTTTCGTCACCGCCCCAGCGAACGTCGTGATGCTCGTGGAAATCCGGGCTCCGCGTCCTGACGGAAAGCTGACGATTCACTGACATTGCTCTGCCGAAAGGGTGACGAAGCACGTTTTGCGCAGTCCGGAAGGGCGTGCAGGCCTTCCGTCGCGTTCAAGTCACAGCCTGCATCAAAGAGCGCGATCCATGCCTTCGACGTATCGGTCCATAGGCGAATTGACTTAGACGCCCTGTCCCCTCGCCCCTATCGTCAAGCCAGGCCTTCAGAAGAAAGGTCGATTCAAGGGAGGTTGGTCGATGACATCCGCCGCAGCCGATTCCAGTTCAAAGCGGACGCGGGTCCGGTATCTGATCATCCTGATCCTGTTCCTGATCACCACGATCAACTACGCGGATCGCGCCACCCTCTCGATCGCCGGCGACGCCGCCTCCAAGGATCTCGGGCTGGATCCGGTGGCCATGGGCTACATCCTGTCCGCCTTCGCCTGGGCTTATGTGCTTGGCCAGATTCCCGGCGGCGCCCTGCTCGACCGCTGGGGCACCAAACTCATCTATGCCAGCGCGCTGGTCATCTGGTCGCTCTTCACCCTGGTCCAGGGCTTCACCGGCTTTTTGACCGGCGCCAGCGCGGCCGCCGTGCTGTTCTGCATGCGCTTCATGGTCGGCCTGGCGGAGTCCCCTTCCTTCCCCGCCAATGCGCGCATCGTCGCCGCCTGGTTCCCCGGGTCGGAGCGCGGCACGGCTTCGGCCATCTTCAACTCAGCCCAGTACTTCTCGCTCGTCGCCTTCGCGCCGCTGATGGGTTGGCTGGTCCACACCTTCGACTGGCATTCAGTGTTCTTCGTCATGGGCGGCATCGGCATCGTAGCCGCCGCCGTGTTCTGGAAGATCGTTCACAGCCCCATCGAACATCCCGCCATCAACAAGGCCGAGCTCGACTACATCGAAAGCGGCGGCGGCGTGGTGCGCATGGAGGAGAAGACCGCCGAGCGCGGCAAGGCCTTCACCTGGGCGAACGTCAAGCAGGTGCTCACCAGCCGCATGCTGCTGGGGGTCTATCTGGGCCAGTACGGCATCAACGTGCTCACCTATTTCTTCGTCACCTGGTTCCCGATCTACTTGGTCAAGGAACGCGGCATGTCGATCCTCGACGCCGGCTTCGCCGCCGCCGCCCCCGCCCTCTGCGGCTTCCTCGGCGGCCTGCTGGGCGGCGTCATCTCCGACGGCCTTCTGAGGAAGACCGGCTCGCTGGACATCGCTCGCAAGACGCCGCTGCTGATCGGCATGCTGCTGTCGTCGCTGATCATCGCCTGCGTCTATATCGAGCAGGAGTGGCTGATCGTCGTGGTCATGGCCGTGGCGTTCTTCGGCAAGGGCATCGCATCCCTGGGCTGGGCGGTCGTGTCCGACACTTCGCCCAAGGAGCTGGCGGGCGTGACGGGCGGCATCTTCAACGCCTTCGGCAACTCGGCTGGCATCGTGACCCCCATCGTCATCGGCTACATCGTGCAGGGCACGGGATCGTTCGACGGGGCGCTGATCTTCGTGGGCGCGCACTGCCTGCTTGTGATCGCCGCCTACTTCCTGGTGGTCGGCAAGATCCGCCGCCTGGAGCTGAAGCCCGTGAAGGCCGCGGCATGATCGGACGTCGCGCATTCCTGTTCGCCGCGGCCGCCGCGCCGCTGCTCGCCGCCGCAAGCCAGGCCGCCGCCAAGCCGCTGCTTCGCATCTCGACCCCCATGGCGCCGCCCGAGTGGGCGCTGCTGGAACGCGAGCTGCTGAGGGCCAACGCCGCCGCCTGCGAGGCGTTCTACAACCGCTATTTCGACGATCGCGGCTATCTGCTCGCCTACGAGCGGTGGGGCGCCAACGATGGCCCGGACGATGCGGCCGAACACTTCAATGACTGGCCGATCCTGCATTCCCTGGGTGCGTCCGATCGCGTCAAGACACTCTACACCAAGGGCTGGGAAGGTCACCTTCGTCAGTACACAGCCGCGAAGACAACCGAGGTCTCCTTCGGGCGCGACGGCATGTACTACAAGGAATTTCCCACGATGCTGGACTGGCAGCATCACGGCGAGGGCCTGACGATGTTCAACGTCCAGGGCCTGTCCGACCCCAACAGCCCGCGCTTTCGCGATCGGGCCCGCCGCTACGCCGGCCTCTATATGGGCGAAGACCCGGGCGCTCCCAACTACGACCCTGAGGTCAAGATCATCCGCAGCGCCTTCAACGGCAGTCGGGGCCCGCTGCTGCGCAAGGCCACGCCTCAGGAATGGGCGGGCGATCCTTTCGAAGTCGAGAACCGCTTCGATCTGGGACATGGCGAAAAGAGCTACGAGGAGACACTCGAGCACTACGCCGAATACGGCGACGTGGTGGGCGACAATCCCCTGAACCTGCTCAGCACCACTCTGGCGCTGAACGCCTATATGCTCGACCACGAGCCGAAGTACCGGACGTGGCTGCTGGAGTATGTGGACGCCTGGGTCGAGCGGGCCCGCGCCAACAACAACGTCCTGCCCAGCAACATCGGGCTGGACGGCAAGATCGGCGGCGCGGCCGACGGCAACTGGTGGGGCGGCGTCTATGGCTGGGGCTTCAGCCCCAAGGTGCCGGGCACAGACAAGCGCGAGGACCGCAACCGCGTCCCCCGCTCGGTCCTGGCCTTCATGAACGCCTACCTGCTGACCGGCGACGACAAGTACCTCGACGTCTGGCGCAAGCAGAACGACACCATCAACGCCAACGCCAAGGTCATCGACGGCAAGCGCAGCGCGCCGCGCATGTATGGCCCGAACGGCTGGTACAGCTATGCGCCGGGCGAGTATCGGCAGAACAATTTCGAGATCTGGTACATGTCGCAGCGTGCCTCGGACCGCGCGCGGACTGGCGAGCATCCGTGGCTGTCCTACCTCGAAGGCAAAAATCCGGGCTATCCGGCTGAAGCCCTGCGCAAGGATCTCAAGCGCGTCCAAGATCGCGCCCTGCTGCAGCGCGACGACAAGAGCTCGCCCGACACTCGCCTGGCCGATGATGCGCTGAACAAGAATCCGGCCAGCGTCGCGGCCCTCTTGCATCTGATGCAGGGCGCCATCCACATCGGCCGACCGCCTTGGGCCCAAAGCTCCCCCAATGTCGGCGGCTCGCCGATGTACAGCCGCCTGCGCTATTTCGATCCCATCGCTCGCCGCGCGGGCGTGCCGGAAGATGTGGCGGCCCTGGTCGACGCCATGACGGCCGACAGCACCGCCGTGACCCTGGTCAATCTCAGCGCGATCGAAACCCGCACTGTCACCATCCAGGGCGGCGGCTATGGCGAACACCAAATCCGCAGCGTCGCCATGGATGGCAAGGCCAACGCCGTGAACGCCTCGACCTTCACCGTCACCCTGGAGCCCGGCTCAGGCGCTCGGCTGGTCATTGCCATGGACCGCTACGTGAATCAGCCCACCCTCGCCTTCCCATGGGAACGCTAGGCGAGCATCGAGGAGAAAGCCGTGCGTCTCGTCCTGATCGCCCTCAGCGCCGCCCTCGTCATCTCCAACGGCGCGGCGGCGCAGGTCTGGAGCGGAGCGTGGGGCTGGGCCCCGGCGGGCGTATCCGAGACCCCGACGGGGACACCGCGCGCCGACGACCGGCGGGGACCTTTGGGTCCTGCTGTGGTCTCCAACGCCACACTGCGTCAGATCGTGCGGGTCACTGCTGACGGCGGCCGCGTGCGCCTGCGCGTCAGCAACGAGTTCGGCGCCGCCCCGCTGGTCCTCGGCGCCGTCCGTGTCGCCAAGGGTGACGCAGACCATCCCGTAACCTTCGGCGGCAAGAGCGTCGTGACCATTCCAGCCGGCGCGCCCTACGTCAGCGACCCTGTCGATCTGCCGGTGAAAGCCTTCGACAAGCTGGCCGTGAGCCTGTTCCTGCCCAACGAGACCGCCCTGCCCGGCCATAGGCTGCGCCAGCGGATGGCGGCGGGCGATCAGACCGCCGCCAGGATCGACACCCCCGTCATGCGCCTTGGGGCGCTGATCACCGGCGTCGAGGTCGAGCGATCGCGGAAGGGTGTCGTCATCGCGGCGATCGGCGACTCCATCACCGAGGGCTCGAGCTCAACGCCCGACGCCTGGCGCGCCTGGCCCGATCAGTTGGCGGACCGTTTGAAGAGCGCGGCGGTGGTCAATGTCGGCATCGGCGGCAATCGCCTGCTGAACAACATATCCGGCTCCAGCGGCCTGTCGCGCTTCGACCGCGACGTCTTGGCGGTTCCCGGCGTCACCCATGCGATGGTGCTGGAAGGGATCAATGACATCGGCCGGGCGACGCGGCCCGAGTTCGCGCACCAGCCGGTGATCGCCGATGACCTGATCAACGGCTATCGCCAACTGATCGCGCGCGCTCATGCTCGCGGCCTGAAGATCATCGGCGCGACCATCCCGCCCTATGAAGGCGCGAACTACTTCACCGAAGGGGGCGAGGCCACGCGCCAGGCCGTGAACGCCTGGATCCGCACCAGCAAAGCGTTCGACGGTTATGCCGACTTCGACGCCGCCACCCGGGACCCGGCCAATCCGCGCCGTCTGCGGGCCGAGTTCCAAAGCGGCGACTGGCTTCATCCCAGCGACGCCGGCTACGCCGCCATGGCCGCGGCGGTGGACCCGAAGCTCTTCGACTAGCTGCCCGGCTTGAAATAGGGCGCGACGGAGAACAGTAGGCGCTCCTCGCGGCGGGGGTCGTCCTGCATCCGCGCCTCGACGTCGAAGATCATCGTCGACCGACGCTCCAGCTCGTACGGCGTCCAGTTCGGGATCGACGGCGTGTTCGGATTTCCGATGCGGGCGAAGGCGATGAAGGCGTCGCTCATCCTGGCAGCGACGGCGCGGGCCTCCGCCGTGTTCCCGGTCTTGGATTCCGGAACGTGGCAGTTGTCGAAGACCAAGCCGATGTCGAAGCTGTGGTAGGCGCCCATCTTGCCGCCATCGAGCGGTGAGCCGAAGTCCAACTGGTACATCCAGGCCGGCGCGCCGATCCGGGCCCGCTGCTCGGCCTGCACAAGATGTCCGGGCCAGGACCGCCCCGCTGTCGAGGCGGCGAAGAACACGTCGCTGGGCGAGTAGTTCGGATACAGCTCCCGATACCGCGCGATGACGTGATTGGTGTCCACATCCAGCACCAGCTCCGGCTCCAGACGCGCCGGCAGCTCGTCCCAGTTGAGCTGGAAGTTCTTGGGATCGCCGCCCAGGAAGGCCTTGGTCTCATCATGCGTGTTGCCGATGATCATCGGGATGTCGGCGCTCTCGCGCGGAGCGTCGGGGAAGAACGGGTGCCGCGTCAGGCTGCGGTGATCCACGACAGACCAGAAGATGATGTCCCCGTCGCCCGTCAGCGGATCGGTCATCCGCAGGGCCTCGGTCAGCTTCTCCACCGGCATGGTCCGTAGTGCGTCGAGCTGGTCAGGCTTCAGGCCAAGGTGCGCCATGTAGGCGCGGGCCCGCTGGGCGGCGTGGATCGAGCCCATGGCATGGACATGCTGACCGCTCATGGTCGCCACGCGGTGATAGAGGCCCCTGGCCGTCGGCATCGCCATCAGGGTGACGAGCTTGGCGCCGCCCCCCGACTGGCCGAAGACCATGACATTGCCCGGATCACCGCCAAACCGGGCGATGTTGTCCCGCACCCACTGCAGGGCGAGGATCAGGTCCAGGTTGCCGACATTGCCGCTGTCGGCCCACGGACCATCCGGCGCCAGACGCCCGAATCCGTTGTAGCCGAAGACGTTCAGGCGGTGATTGACCGTCACAACCACCACATCGCCGCGCCGCGCAAGATTCACCCCGTCATAAAGCGGGCTAGAACCTGAGCCGGAGGCATGCGCGCCGCCGTGGACATAGACCATCACCGGCCGCTTGCCGCCGTCGGCGAGCCCGCGCGTCCAGACATTGAGGAACAGGCAGTCCTCGCTGGTCGGCTCCTTGATGTTCTTCTGGGGTGAGGCGGGGCCATAGGCCATCGCCTCCTTCACACCGGTCCAACGGACGGGCGCCATCGCCGGCATGAAGCGTCGAGGTCCGGTGTCGGCGCCATAGCGGACGCCCTTGAACACATGGACGCCGTTCTCGGTGTAGCCGCGGACCTTGCCGTACTGGGTGTCGGCGACCGGCGACATGCTCGTCGCGGCGAAGGCGCCGCCTGGAAGCGCCAGGGCCGCGGCGGCGATCAGGCTGCGGCGGCTGGGGGTCATCTTCGTCATGGCGTCTCCTCCGGCGGCCCGCTGGATGGGCTCTGTCGTTTCAGGTTCTGGCGGCTGGCGGCGCGCCGCCCGAGAACTCGGCGGCGCAGAGTTCGAGCAGCGGCGCGAGCGTTGGGTTGTCGTTGTCCCGGCGCCACGCCATGAACAGCTCCACCGGGCGCTCAGGCTTGGTGGCCACCGGCCGGAAGTGCACGTCGTCGAAATGCAGGCGCATGGCCGCTTCGGGCACCATGGCCGCGCCCAGACCGGCATGGACGAGCGCCAGCATGGAGTGGATCTGGCTCATATGCTGGACGTAGGTCGGCGAGACCCCTGCCCCGTCGAACATCGACACCAGCATGTTGTGGAAGTACTGCGCGCCCTCGGGCGCATACATGATGAACGGCTTGGCGTCGAAATCCTCGGGCGTCAGCGTCGCCTTCTCCAGGCGCGGATCGCCGGACGGCAGGGCCGCCACCAGCGGCTCGGTCACCACCTGCAGCTTGTCAAACTCCAGCCGATTCATGGGCGGACGGACGAGACCCACATCGATGCGGCCGGTCAGCAGAGCCTCGATCTGCTCGCCGCTGACCATCTCGCGAAGAGTCAGGTCGACATTGGGCAGGCGCGCCTTGGCCAACTGGATCAAACGCGGCAGGAAGCTGTAGCCGGAGGCGGCCGTGAATCCGACAGCGATGCGCCCCGCCTCACCCGAGGCGATGCGGCGCGTCGCAAGCGCCGCGCTCTCCGCCAAACGCAGAATGCGGCGCGCCTCAAGCAGGAACGCTCTGCCCGCGGGCGTCAGGCGCACGGACCGACTGGTGCGGTCCAGCAGGGTCACGCCCAAAATGCGCTCCAGCAACTGAACCTGACGGCTCAGCGGCGGCTGGGTCATGTTCAGGCGTTGGGCCGCCCGGCCGAAGTGAAGTTCTTCGGCCGCCGCGACGAAGCAGCGGAGCTGGCTCAGTTCAAACATGATCGGCCGCCTCCATGACTCGGGGCGAAGACGCTACGCCATCCGTCGCCGGAAAGGCAGCGCTTCGCCTCGGTCATAAGGTCTCAGCCGTTGGCGGCCAGACGCGGCGCGTCCGGCTGAACGCGGGCGATCAGAGCCTTCAGCTCGGCCATCTCGCCGTCCGTGAGGTCGGTGAGCGGCGTGCGCACCGGGCCGGCCGGGCGGCCGATGGCGGTCATGCCGGCCTTGACGATGGACACGGCGTAGCCCCGGCCCCGGTTGCGCAGCGCGATATACGGCAGCACGAAGTCGCGCAGGCCGGCCATGACCTTGGCGCGGTCGCGGGCGCGCACGGCGTCATAGAACTCCAGCGCCCATTCGGGCAGGAAGTTGAAGATCGCCGACGAGTAGGTCGTGACGCCCATCTCCAGGTACGGCAGGGCGAAGGTCTCCGCGGTCGGCAGGCCGCCGATATAGGTCAGGCGATCACCCATGCGGGCATAGACCCGCATCATCAGCTCCAGATCACCCACGCCGTCCTTGAACCCGACCAGGTTCGGATTGCGGTCGCAGAGCTTCTCGAGGGTGTCCTCGTTGATGACGCCGTTATCGCGGTTGTAGACGATGACGCCCAGCTTGGTCGCCTTGCACACCGCCTCGATGTGCGCGGCCAGACCGTCTTGGGTGGCGTTGGTCAGGTATTGCGGCAGCAGCAGCACGCCGTCGGCGCCCGCCCGCTCAGCGGACTTGGCCAGGTCGACCGCAATGGCGGTGCCATAGCCGCAGCCGGCGATGACGGGGATCTTGCCCGCGGTCTCGGCCACGGCGGCCTTGACGACGGTCTCCACCTCGGCCGGGGTCAGCGAGAAGAACTCGCCCGTGCCGCCAGCGGCGAACAGACCCGACAGCTTGCGCTGCAGCATCCAGCCGCAGTGCTCACGGTACTTGCCCTCGACGAAGCGATGCTCGGCGTCGAAATGGGTGACAGGGAAGGACAGGAGACCTTGGCCCAGTTGGGCGGCCATCTCCGACGGCGTCATTCTGCTCATTATGGCCCTCGTGCGAACGCAGCCCTTCCTCGGAGGCGCGTCGATAAAACACTGCGATCGAGGTTCGCTCGATCGATCTGGGACGCTATCGGGGGCTTCGATGCGGGTCTAAGCCAAAGGCGCTATCGACCGATGCGGCTTTTGGTTCAATCCGTCGCAATCACTTCCTATATAGGAGGTCTGACCTTTGCCTCCCCAGCCTACCCAGGAGCCTGCCCCAATGACAATCGCCGGAAACCTCTTGATCGGCGCGACCGCCGTGCGCGGCTCGAACGGTGAAATCCGCGGCGTCGAGGCGGCCACTGGCGCGGCTATGGAGCCGGCCTTCGGCGGCGCGACCACGGCCGACCTGGAAAAGGCTGCCGCCCTGGCTGAGGCCGCCTTCGACACCTATCGCGAAACCAGCCTCGAAGACCGCGCCAAGTTCCTGGAGGCGATCGCCCAGAACATCCTCGACCTGGGCGACGACCTGATCGTCCGCGCCATGGCCGAGACGGGCCTGCCGCGCGGCCGCCTGGAAGGCGAGCGCGGCCGCACCGTCGGCCAGCTGCGCCTGTTCGCCGGCGTCGTGCGTGACGGCGGCTTCCTCGATGTGCGCATCGACAAGGCACTGCCGGATCGCGCTCCGGCGCCGCGCCCCGACCTGCGCCTGCGCAACATCGCCGTCGGCCCGGTGGCCGTGTTCGGCGCCAGCAACTTCCCCCTCGCCTTCTCGGTGGCCGGCGGCGACACCGCCTCGGCCCTGGCGGCGGGTTGCCCGGTGATCGTGAAGGCGCACTCGGCCCACCCCGGCACCTCGGAGCTGGTGGGCCTGGCGGTCCAGAAGGCCGTCGCCGATTGCGGCCTGCCGGAAGGCGTTTTCTCCCTGCTGTTCGACAGCGGCCGTGACGTGGGCCAGGGCTTGGTCGCCGACGCCCGCATCAAGGCCGTGGGCTTCACCGGCTCGCGCGGGGGCGGCACGGCGCTGATGAAGATCGCCGCCGCTCGTGCGGAGCCGATTCCGGTCTATGCCGAGATGAGCAGCATCAACCCCGTCATCCTGTTCCCGAACGCCCTGGCGGCGCGCGGCGAAGCGATCGGCAAGGCCTTCGTCGGTTCACTGACCCTGGGCGCAGGCCAGTTCTGCACCAACCCCGGCCTGATCCTGGCTGTCGAAAGCGCCGGCCTGGACGCGTTCGTCAACGCCGCGGCTGAAGCTCTGACCGGCGCCGCCGCTCAGACCATGCTGACCCCCGGCATTCACAAGTCCTACTGCTCGGGCGTCGAGGCTCTGTCCAAGCATGCCGAGGTGACCACGGTGGCGCGCGGCCTGGCCGGCGAAACCCATCAGGGCCAGGCGGCGCTGTTCTCGACCACGGGCGCGGCGTTCCTGGCCAACCACGATCTGCAGGAAGAAGTGTTCGGCTCCTCGTCGCTGGTCGTGCGCTGCAAGGACGAGGCGGAGCTGCGCAAGGTGCTCGCCGCCCTAGAGGGTCAGTTGACGGCGGCCATCCACATCGACGCCGCCGACCATGACGCCGCCCGCGCCCTGCTGCCCGTTCTGGAGCGCAAGGTCGGCCGCATCCTGGTCAACGGCTTCGGCACCGGCGTCGAGGTCTCGCACGCCATGGTCCACGGCGGTCCGTTCCCGGCCACGTCCGACTCGCGCACCACCTCGGTGGGCAGCCTGGCGATCGCGCGCTTCCTGCGTCCGGTCAGCTATCAGGATATCCCGGCAGATCTGCTGCCGGCGGCCCTGAAGGACGAGAACCCCTACGGCCTGTGGCGTCGCCTGGAAGGCTCGCTCACCCGTTGAACGAAGACTGAGGAAGGCCCGGCGTCCCGACCTGGAAGCTGAACAAGCCTCCGGCCAGGGGCTGGGCCTTCCGCTCCTCGGCGGACAAACCCTTGAAGGCGGTCGTCGCATAGACCGTCTTCAAGTCCGGCCCGCCGAAAGCGATCTTGGTGACGTTCGCCACCGGCAGCTTCACGAAGTCGATCAACTCGCCCTTGGGCGAATAGCGCCGCGCGCCCCAGCCGGCGAAGAGACCCGTCCAGACACAACCCTCTGCGTCGACAGCCGGGCCGTCGGGATAGCCCGCGCCATCCTCGATCTGAGCGAACACGCGCTTGTTCGACAGCCCACCTTCTTCATCCAGATCAAAGGCGTAGAGCGTCTTCTTCAAAGTATCTGTGTGATAGAGCGTGCGCCCGTCAGGGCTGACGGTCGGACCGTTTGTGATGCAGTAGCCGTCGTCGCAGCGGACGAGGTTCGCGCCGTCGAAGCGATAGAGCGCGCCGGTCAGGTCGGTCTCGCCGTCATGCATGGACCCGAACCACAGGCGGCCGTGCGCATCGACGAAGCCGTCATTCAGACGGTTGCCCAGCTCCGGCGGCTCGACCCGGGCGACTAGGCTGAAGGCGCCGCTGCCCGGATCGAAATGGTGCAGGCCCGTCTTGAGGCCGGCAATCCAGCCGCCGGCCTTGCGCGGCGCGATGAAGCCCGGCTGATCCGGCGCCGCCCAGGTGTCCCGACGGCCGGTCGCGGGTTCGAAGCGATGGATGTTCTTCTTCTTGATATCGACGAACCAGACCGCGTTCTGGCCCGCCATCCACACCGGGCCCTCGCCGAGTTCCGCCTCGACCGCCCATACGCACTGAACATCCGTCATTCTTGATTTCGGCCGTGGGCCGCTCCCTGGCGGCAGTGGTAAGATATCCGAACGACGGTCGTCTAGCCTTTGCGGGCCTCGTGAACGCCTCGCGCAATGGCGCGCGCCAGACAGTCCGCCGCCGCCGAGCCCAGGCGCGCCACGGCCAGATGACGCGAGCCGGCCTCACCCAGGCTCTGCTCGCCGCTGGCCACCGCAAAAACGGTGTCGCCGTCGAAGGGCGTATGCACCGGCCGGATGGAGCGAGCCAAGCCGTCCTGCGCCATGATCGCCAGACGTCTGCACTCGACGGTGCTCAAATCGGCGTTCACCGCCACCACGGCGATCGTCGTGTTGGCGCCGGCCTGCAGCCGCCCCATCCGGGCCAGCTTGGTGTCATCCGGAATAGGGCTAGGCGCCGGCATGGCGCCCGCAGGACGACGACCGCCGAACTCTCCATCCAGCTCGAACGGCCAGGCCCAGAAGGTCTCGCCATCTGGCATATAGACCGAACCCGCCGGATTGACGGCGACCAGCGCGCCGACAACCAGGCCGTCTCCAAGATCGACCGACGCCGATCCCAGCCCGCCAGCGACAAGGCCCGCCATGGCCCCTCGCCCAGCGCCAGTCGAGCCGAGATCAAACCGGACGCCAGCGGTGTCAACCGTCTCCAGTCCAAGTCGCCGATAGGGCGGCTCCAGCCCCCAGGCCTTGTCGCCGTCATTGCCGAGGTCATGCAGCACAGCGGCCGGCACGATGGGGATCGCCGGCGAGTGCGATTGCAGGCGCAGGCCCACGTTTCGGTGGGATAGGCCCGTCGCGACGCCATCGGCTGCTGCAAGGCCAAAGACCGAGCCGCCGGTCAGCACGACGGCGTGCGCCGCGCCGACCAGGTTTTCCGGCGACAGGGTGTCGGTCTCCCGCACGCCAGGACCGCCGCCGCGTACATCCACGGCCGCCTTCCATAGACCGCCGCAGAACAGGGTCGTGACGCCCGTGGCCGCGGCTTCGTCGACGGCGTTGCCGACCGTGAAGCCGGGTACGTCCGTGATCAGGTTGAGCGGGCCCGGGCGCATGATCAGCGCACCGAAAGCCACATGGAGACGGTCATGCCCTCCCCCGGCGCGAGGATCTGGAGGCCGCTGTCATCGCCATTGAACGGATCCGGACGATTGCTGACCGGCTCCACGCAGACGAAGCCGCCGCCGACCGGGGCGAAGACGTGAAGCCAGCGGCAGTTGGACGAAGCCTCCAGTCGCACAGGTTTGGGCGCAAGGCCTGTCAGCACAGCCTCGCCGCCCCAGTCGGTGTAGCTGTTGTCCACGAAGGTCCCGCTATCGACCTGAGCGCCACTGCGCCAGTCCGGCCCCCAGTCCAGGGGACGCCAGTCCGTCGGCATGACCTCTTCGTCGATCATCCAGACGCCCCGCACATCGGCCTGAAGGCGCGTCCCCGCGGGCGCCGGGAAAGCTGGATGAAAGCCCAGGCCAGCGGGCATCGCGCGGGCGTCGGTGTTGGTCAGGGTCGCGGTCTGCACCAGTCCATTCTCGGTCAGGCTGATGGTCTGAACCACCTCGTAGCGCCAGGGCCAGTCGCCTGGTGTGTGTTCGTAGGCCAGCTCTAGCGCCGTCGATGTCTGTGCGATGACACGCCAGGGCTGCCGCCAGGCTTGGCCGTGCAAGGCATGAGGTTGATCGCCGAGGTTCGGCGGCAGGCGTACAGCCTGTCCGTCGAAGACGAACGCGCCATCGCGGATACGATTGCAGAAGGGGGCCAGCACAAAGTTGCCCATCTGCAGGACATCGTCCGCGTCCGCAGGAGTCGGGCGCAAGATGTCGTAGCCGTCCCACCGGAAGGCGGTGACGCCGGCGCCGAGTTCGGGCCGGACTTCGACCTCGCCACGTTCGTTCGCCAATCGGATCAAGGCCGCCTCCCCGCACTCAAGGCATCGGACCCTAGCCAGCCCGTCCAGCCTCGCCAACCCGCCGGGGAAATTTCAATATGCAGTTTTTACTAAACATGCATATGATGCCTTAGAACGAGAGGAGAGCCGTCATGCGCGCCTTCGCCGCCACCCTGGTTTTCACCGCCTTCACCGCCGGCGCCGCGCTTGCCGCCCCGGTGTCGGAAATCACCGTCTCCATCGGGCCCGAATTGGCCAAGAAGACGCCGGAGCTCGGCGCCCGGGAGCTCGACGATCTGAGAGGCGACCTGAAGCGCACCGTCGAACGCGAACTGGAGCGCGCCGGGCAATTGAACCCGCAAGGCGGCCGCCTGGACCTGGTCATCGCCGACGCAAGGCCCAACCGTCCGACCATGCAGCAGATGGCCCGCACGCCTGGCCTCTCCTACCAGAGCTTCAGCATCGGCGGCGCTTCGGTGACCGGCTCCTACAGCGCTCCTGGCGGCGCCAGCACGCCTGTCTCGTACAGCTGGTATGAGAACGACATCCGGGAAGCCTGGTGGCGCGGGACCTGGGGCGACGCCAACCGCGCCTTCGACCGCTTCGCCAGCAAGTTCGCCAAGGGTGAAACCCTGGCGGCCAAGTAGGCTGTCGCAAACTTATCAAGAGTCACCCTTGTCAGAGCGCTTGCCTCGGTCTCTGATCGTGGCGAGGAAACGATTTTCGAGCCCGAATGGGCCGACGGGGTGAACACATGCAGAGCCAACGACGCTCGTCCTGGGTCATGGCCGCCTATGCGGCCCCATCCCTTCCCCTCGCCGCGCTTGGCCTGCCGCTCGTCGTCTATCTGCCGAACCATTACTCCGCGAGCCTGGGCCTGAGCGTCAGCGCCGTCGGGGCGGCGTTCCTGCTAGTTCGCCTGATCGACATCATCTTTGACCCGATCTTCGGGACCATACTGGACCGCACGCGCTGGCAGGCGGGGCGGTTCCGTCCGTGGTTGAGCATCGGCGCACCGATGATCATGCTGGCCACCTGGATGCTGTTCATGGCGCAGCCAGGGGTTGGGCTGGGCTACCTTTGGCTGTGGCTCTGCGTCCTCTACGGCGGCTACTCGATCTGCATCCTGTCGCACAGCGCCTGGGGCTCGACCCTGTCGGAGGACTATAACGAGCGCTCGCGCATCTATGCCTGGTGGCAGAGCGGCAACGTGGTCGGGATGATCCTGGTGCTGATGTTGCCCGTGGCCCTGACCGCGATCCCGCAGGCCACGATCCGAGGCGTTCCGGCCATGGGCTGGTTCATCGTCCTGCTCATTCCGCTGGCGGTCGGCGTCGCCTTGTCGGCCGTGCCCGAACCGCGCCGCCCCGCGGCCGGCGAGGTCCACACCGTCAGCCTGAAAGCCTACTTCGACCTGATCCGACGGCCGACCATCGCCCGCATCCTGTTCGCGGACCTGCTTCTGCACATCGGCCCCGGTGTCGCCGGAGCCCTGTTCTTCTTCTATTTCGAACACATCAAGGGCTACTCGAAGACCGAGGCCGAGACCCTCCTGCTGATCTATTTCATCTCCGCCATCGTCGGGGCGCCCATCTGGGCCGTGGTCTCCAAGCGGATCGGCAAGCACAAGGCCCTGATCACCGCCGCCATCGTCTATGCCGCGGTCCAGTTCGCCATTCCGTTCGTGCCCAACACCGGCCTGCTCATGGCCTTGCCGTTCCTGGTCGCGGCGGGCCTGCCCTATTCGTCGGCAGGCGTCCTGCTTAGGGCCATGCTGGCGGACGCCGGCGACGAGGAGCGGCTGCGGACGGGCCAGGACCGGACGGGCACGCTCTATGCGATCCTCACCGGCACCATCAAGGTCGGCATGGCCCTGTCGGTGGGCAGTTTCATCATCCTCGGCTGGGTGGGCTTCAACGCCCAGAACCCCGCCGCCAGCGCTCCCCTCGCCCTGAAGGGCCTCGAGTGGATGTATGCCGCCCTGCCTGGCGGCTTCGCCCTGCTCGCGGCCTGGGTCCTGGCGCGCTATCCTCTGACCGAAGCCCGCCATGCGGAGATTCGCCAGAAGTTGGCGGAGATCGACCGCGCGGCTCCCGCAGCCCAGGTCTCCCCCGCCGCTCATGCCGTCCGATCTCCCGCCGAATGATCCCGCCGCTGCGATCGAGCAACTGATCCAGATCATGGCCCGCCTGCGTGACCCGCAGGGCGGCTGCCCCTGGGACCTGGAGCAGACCTTCACCACCATCGCGCCCTATACAGTGGAGGAGGCCTACGAGGTCGCCGACGCCATCGAGCGCGGCGACCTGACCGACCTTCGCGACGAGCTGGGCGACCTGCTGCTGCAGGTGGTGTTCCATTCGCGCATGGCCGAAGAGCAAGGCGCCTTCGACTTCGCCCAGGTGGCGGCCTCGATCAGCGACAAGATGCTGCGTCGGCATCCTCACGTCTTCGGCGATCACGCCTATGACGACGTGGAGGATCAGAAGGCGGGATGGGAGACCATCAAGGCCGCCGAGCGCGCCGCCAAGAAGAAGGGCGGCGTGCTGGACGATGTGCCCGCCGGCCTGCCCGCCCTGACCCGGGCCGTAAAGCTGACCAAACGCGCCGCCCGCGTCGGCTTCGACTGGCCCTCCACCCGCGAGGTGCTCGACAAGTTGCGCGAGGAGACCGCCGAACTGGAGGTGGAGATCGAGGCCGGCGATCACGCCAAGGCCCGCGAGGAGATGGGCGACCTGCTGTTCGTGGTCGCCAACCTGGCCCGCAAGCTGGATGTGGAGCCGGAAGACGCCCTGCGCGCTACCAACGCCAAGTTCGCCCGCCGCTTCGCCTTCATCGAGGCCGAGCTGGCCAAGGGCGGCCGCACGCCTGACCAGTCGGATCTGGCCGAGATGGACGGCCTGTGGAACGCGGCCAAGGCCGCCGAGAAGGCGAAAGCCTAGGCCGATCGGCGCACGAAAGCCTCCCCATGGGAAATCCCATGAGGTTGGAAGGGCGGCGGAGCGGCCTGACCTGCGTCAGGCGGTGGGACTTAGGCGTGCCGGTTCGACGTGGGTCTTTCCGCTCCGCGCGATCGTGTCTGGGGGCTCCTCGAGAGGACTTACAAATCTCCGAGCAAAGGCCCTGACGGGCGGGCCTCCTCCAGCGAGGAGGTCCCGGACCGCGTGGACGCCGGGGTTCCACGCCTGCGACATCCGACGGGGCCGTAAGGCGCGCCCGCCGGAGCGCTTCCCGCTCGACCGCATCCCCGTCACAACCGGCGCTGGCCGAGCGCCCTTCCCGTGACGGGGACGGGGGGAAGAGTACGGGAGGTGGAATGGGGGCGGATAACTCTTCCCCTCCCCACTTGTGGGGAGAGGTTGGGTGAGGGGTCTTGCGACGGTTCCGCTTGCAGCGCCTTGCCCGCTGAACCTCAGCGCCCCCTCACCCTTACCTCTCCCCCAAAGGGGGCGAGGGGATAGGCGGGCCCAGTCACGACGCCTCCCCCGCTTCGCAGGGGAGGAGATCCGATCTAGTCAACCGCCTCGCTCAAGCGGACATCCGGGAACAGGCGCTCGAACCGTCCTCTTGCCTGGGCGTCGAGGCGGGCGGAGACATTCACGCCGCCGTCCTCATCCGCCTCCCGCGCCTCCACCCGGCCGTTGCGATAGAGCCAGGCCAGAGCCTCGCCCTCGCTGGCGGACAGATGGATGGTGATGGCCGGCACGTCGTCCACGAGCGTGGCCAGCCGTTCCAGCAAAGCCTCGCAACCCTCGCCAGTGACGGCGGAGACGGCGTGGGCGCCATTGCGGATCGCCTTGGCGACCAGGGAGACGCGGTCGTCATGGTCGGTGACCAGATCGACCTTGTTCCACACCTCGATGATCGTGCGTCCGGCCTCGGCGGTGACGTCGAGCTCCTTGAGCACGCCTTCCACGTCGCGGCGTTGGGCCTCGGTGTCGGGGCCGGCGATGTCGCGGACGTGCAGGACGATGTCGGCCTCCTGCACCTCCTCCAGGGTGGCCCGGAAGGCTTCGACCAGTTCGTGCGGCAGGTCGGAGATGAAGCCCACGGTGTCCGACAGGATCGCGGGCCGCCCATCCGGCAGCTTCACGGTCCGCAAGGTCGGGTCCAGGGTCGCGAACAGCATGTCCTGCGCCAGGACCTTGGCCTCGGTCAGGCGGTTGAACAGGGTCGACTTGCCCGCGTTCGTGTATCCGACCAGGGCGATGGTCGGATACGGGACCTTCTTGCGCGCCGAACGGTGGAGCGAACGGGTGCGGCGCACCTCGATCAGCTCCTTCTTCAGCTTGGCGATGCGGTCGGCGATCAGGCGGCGGTCGAGTTCGATCTGGGTTTCACCCGGACCGCCGGTTGAGCCGGTGCCGCCCCTTTGCCGCTCAAGGTGGGTCCAGGTGCGGACCAGGCGCGAGCGCTCGTAGTTGAGCCGCGCCAGCTCCACCTGCAGCCGGCCTTCACGCGTGCGGGCCCGTCGGCCGAAGATCTCGAGGATCAGGCCCGTGCGGTCGATGACCTTCACGTTCCACGCCTTTTCGAGATTGCGCTGCTGCACCGGCGTGAGCTGGTCGTCGACGACGACGGCGTCGAGCTCCTCGGCCTCGCAGATGCCGCCGATCTCCTCGACCTTGCCCTTGCCGAACAGAGTCGCGGGAGTATGGCCGCGGATCGGAGCGATCAGCGTTTCACGAACGTCGAGGTCGAGCGCCAGCGCAAGGCCGACCGCCTCTTCCAGACGGGCCTGGGGATCGCGGGCGCCGCTGTCGGACGCCCGCACGGGATGCACCACCAGCGCCGTGATGACCGGCGCGCTGTGATCTATGAATTTACTGGTCAATCGTCTTGGTCAGGGCCCGGCTCGTAGAGCTGCACAGGCGCGGAAGGCATGATGGTGGAGATGGCGTGCTTGTAGACAAGCTGGCTTTGGCCATCGCGGCGCAGCAGCACGCAGAAGTTATCGAACCAGCTGACGACACCCTGCAGCTTCACGCCGTTCACCAGGAAGATGGTCAGCGGCGTCTTCGACTTGCGCACGCTGTTCAGGAAGGTGTCCTGAAGGTTCTGTTTCTTTTCGTTCGACATCGGGGTTTTCCCTCTTATTGGCCGGAGAGCACGACGCCCTCCACACACGCACAGTTGATGCTAGGCCGCCGAAAGGAGGCCCGGCAATAGTCATAATTCGACAGCGTTGTCGGATTGATGATCAGATCGCGGTTTCGCGAGCCCGCTGGATATAGAGCGCCCGAAGCTTCGTCGCCAGTGGGCCGACCTTGCCATCCCCAACCGGTTTGCCGTCGATGCTGATGATGGGCGAGACCAGACTGCCCGCCCCGCTGATGAAGCACTCGCGCGCGGCCTGCGCCTCGGCCACGGTGAAGGGGCGTTCGTTCACCTTCAGGCCCTGGTCCGCCATGACCTGCAGCAAGGTGCCGCGCGTGACGCCGCGAAGGATGTTGGCCTGGGTGTCGCGGGTGCGCAGCGAGCCGTCCTGATCGACGATCCAGGCGTTGCTGGACGCCCCCTCGGTGACGAAGCCGAGCTCGTCCACGAAGAAGGCCTCCAACGCGCCCTGCTCCCGCGCCGCCTGCTTGGCCAGGGCGTTGGGCAGCAGGCCGATGGTCTTGATGTCGCAACGGCCCCAGCGGTTCTCGGGCACGGTGACGGCGGTGAAACCCTTTGCGGCCTTCGCCTCCGACACGACCCGGTCGACGGGGCGGATGGTCGCCGTCACAGCCGGCGCCACCTCGGGGTTCGGGAAGGCGTGATCACGGCGCGCGACGCCGCGGGTGACCTGCAGGTACAGCAGGCCTTCCTTGATCCGGTTCTTGCGGATCACTTCGCGCAGCACGGCGGTCAGGGCCGCGCGGCTCATGGGGTGAGCGATGCGCAACTCGTCCAGGCTGCGCCACAGGCGGGTGAAGTGGCCTTCCGGATCAGCGAGCTTGCCGTCCATCACCGCCCAGACCTCGTACACGCCGTCGGACAGCTGATAGCCTCGATCCTCGATATGAACCGCAGCGTCCCGGTGGCGCACGAAGGCGCCGTTCACATAGGCGTATCTGGACATCAGTCTTCTTCGTCTTCGCCCGCGCGCGAACCGGCCACGCCCAGGGACTTCAGCTTGCGGTGCAGGGCCGACCGCTCCATGCCGATGAAGGCGGCCGTGCGCGAGATGTTTCCGCCGAAGCGCATGATCTGCGCGTTCAGATATTCACGCTCGAACAGCTCCCGCGCCTCGCGCAGCGGCAGGGCGATGATCCGCTCGGCGCCGATGGCGCCGGCCTGGGCGCCGGTGGCCACCTCCGTCGGCAGCATCTCGGCGGTGATGGCCTCGGCCGGATCGCCGGAGGCCAGGATCAGCATCCGCTCGACGTTGTTGCGCAGCTGGCGGACGTTGCCCGGCCAGTCATGGACCTGCAGCGTCGCCATGGCGTCGTCGCCCAGGCGGCGCTTGGGCATGCCGGTGGCCTCGCTGATCCTCTCGATGAAGAAGTTCACCAGCTCCGGAATGTCCTCGCGGCGCTCGGCGAGGCCGGGCACACGGACGGGCACCACGTTCAGACGGTGGAACAGATCTTCCCGGAACCGGCCGGCGTCGATCTCGGCGCGCAGATCGCGGGAGCTGGACGACACCACGCGCACGTCCACCTGGACGTCCGCGTCACCGCCGACCCGCCGGAAACGTTGCTCGACCAGGACGCGCAGAATGCGGCTCTGGGTCTCGCGCGGCATGTCCGCCACTTCGTCGAGGAACAGGGTGCCGCCGTGGGCGCGCTCGAAAACCCCGATCTTGCGCGGACGACCGCCCTCGCCTTCCTCGCCGAACAGCTCGATGTCCATGCGCTCGGGCGCCATGCCGGCGGCGCTGAGAGCCACGAACTCGCTGCGCGAACGCGGGCTGTTCTCGTGGATCAGGCGGGCGGCCAGCTCCTTGCCGGCGCCTGACGGGCCCGAGATGAGGATGCGGCTGTTGGCGGGCGCCACCTTGGTGATCAACTGGCGAAGCGACTGCGCCGCCGCCGACTTCCCGATCAAGCCGTCCGGCGTCAACGACTGGGCGCGCAGGCGGCGGTTCTCGCGGCGGAGGTTCGCCGCCTCCAGCGCCCGCTCAACCACCAGGATCAGGCGGTCCGACTTGAACGGCTTCTCCAGGAACTCGTAGGCGCCGCGCTTGATGGCGCTGACCGCGGTCTCGATGTTGCCGTGGCCGCTGATCATGATCACCGGCAGATCCTGGTCGAGGGTCTTGATCAGGTCGAGCAGCTCCAGCCCGTCCATGCCGCCGCCCTGCATCCAGATGTCGAGCACCAGGACGTTCGGCTTGCGCGCCCGGATCGCGGCCAGGGCCGCCTCGGAGTCCGCCGCCGTGCGCACCGCGTAACCTTCGTCGGACAGGATGCCCGCCACGAGTTCGCGGATGTCCGCCTCGTCATCAACAACCAGAACGTCAGCGCTCATGCGCTCTCCTTCAGATCGGCTCCGCCGTTACGCGGCGCAGCTTGGGTTTGTGCGGACGCGGGAAAGCGCAGGATCGCCCGCGCTCCTCGTCCATGTCCGGCGTCGGTGAGGACAAGGTCGCCCCCGTGGTCCTCAAGCACGCGCTTGACGATGGCCAGGCCGAGGCCCGTGCCCTTCTCGCGCGTGGTCACGTAGGGCTCCGTCAATCGGTCACGGTCTTTAGTCGGCAAGCCGACCCCGTTGTCCTCGATGACGAAGCAGAAGGAAGAACTGTCAGCGTGCATCTCAGCGACGATTCGGCCTTTCAAATCGTTATCTTCGGCGCGGCGGGCTGACACCGCCTCAGCCGCGTTCTTCAGGATGTTGGTCAGGGCCTGCCCCACCATGCGCGCGTCGCAGATCAGGGCGCCCGCGGGCAGGTTCTCGACGATCTCGATCTCGATGTCCGGGTTGGCCACGCGCTGGGCGAAGACGGTCTCGCGCAGCAGCTCTAGCGGATCCGCGGGGGCGAACTTCGGCGCCGGCATCCGGGCGAAGGCGCTGAACTCGTCCACCATCCGGCCGATGTCGCCCACCTGGCGGATGATCGTTTCGGTGCAGCGGTCGAAGGTCTCCACGTCCTGCGTCACGTCCTTGCGGTACTTCCGGCGCAACCGCTCGGCCGACAGCTGGATCGGCGTCAGCGGGTTCTTGATCTCGTGGGCGATGCGGCGCGCCACGTCTTTCCACGCCGCGTTGCGCTGGGCGGCCACCAGGCGGGTGATGTCGTCAAAGGTCAGGACCAGGCCGCCGTCGCCGCCGGAGGCCCGCACGCGCAGACGCCGGGTGTCGGCGCCGCGGATCACGTCCACCTCGGCCTCGACGTCCACGCCGCTGCTCATGGCCTCCTGCGCCAGGGGCGTCAGCTCAGGCGCGGCTTCGGCCAGGCTGCGGCCGGCCGCCGCCGCGTCGATGCCCAGAAGCACCGCCGCCTGACGATTGAGCGCCGAGATGCGGCCCTTGCCGTCCAGACCCAGCACCCCGGCGCTGACGCCGGACAGCACGGCCTCCATGAACTGACGACGCTCCTCGGCCTCGTAGCCGGCGGCGATCAAGGCCTCCTGCTGATCCTTAAGATCAGCCGTCATCTGATTGAAAGCGTTGGACAAGGCGCGGATCTCATCAGGCCCCCGCTCCACCGCCACCCGGGCCGATAGGTCGCCGGCCGACACCCGGCCCGCCGCTTGCACCAGACGCGCCACCGGGCCCGCAATCGAGTTGGCGGCGGCGATCCCGAGCCACACCGCGCCGACCAGCAGCAGCAAGGCCGTCTCGCCATAGCTCAAGGCGAAAGCCGCCTGCAGGCGCGCACGGCTGCTCGCCGCCTCCCGATAGGAGGCCAGGGACTCCATGGTCTCGCGCAGGTGGTTCAGGATGCCCCGATCCACCGGACGGACGACGTACAGGTAGCCATCAGGGAAGGCCCGCAACCGATAGAGCGCGCGGAACAGGTCGGCGCTGTAGAACTGCTGGGCGGAGATGACCCCCTCGTCCGCGCCGGCGAAGCTTGTGCGCGGCGGCGCCAGGAACGGCGGCGCGCCCTCGCCTTCCGCCCTGGCCAGGATGCGGCCGTCGGCGTCCAGCACATAGGCGGCGGTGAAGCCGTTGTCCGCCGTCTCCGACGCCAGGAAGTGGCTGAAGGCCACCGGCGAATGCGTGATGGCCGGCGCGGCGTTGTTCAGGCTGGCCGCCATCAGCATCACGTGGTCGCTGATGTAGGTCTTCTGCTCCTCCACATAGGAACGGGCCACGGTGGCGGAGTTCTCGACGACGGTCTGAACCCGACGGCTGAACCAGTCCTCCACGCCCCGGTTCACCAGCACCCCGAAGAACAGGGCGACGATGACCGCCGGCGCCACGGCGGCGGCGGAGAACAGGGCGACGAAGCGCAGGTGCAGGCGCGCGCCGGCGTCGCTGGACCGCATGCCGATCAGATGCAGCACCCGCCAGCCCACGAAGGCGGCTAGGCCGAGGATCAGGATCAGGTTCAGGCCGAGGACGACCAGGATCAGATTGATCGCGGGATCGACCGGTCCGCTGGTCGGCGGCGAAGACGCCAGCAGGACGCCCGTGACGGTCAGGCTGGCCGCCAAGGCATAGCCGCCGCCCAGCAGATAGCGCGAACGGGAGAGCCGCCTCAGCCCGCGTCCGAAAGCGGGCGGCGCGAACCCTGACCAGGAAAGGCGGCCGAACAAAGCCATGAAACGCACACTAGAGGCGGGTGTGGCCCATGTTCAACAGCTATGTGGCCGAACTGCGCCATTCCCGGATTAAGCTTGTTTAATCAGGCCTCAGCGGCGACCGCGGGCCATCTCCACACCCAGATCCTGGATCTTCTTGCGCAGGGTGTTGCGGTTCAGGCCCAGGATCTCGGCGGCCCGCACCTGATTCCCCCGCGTCGCCGACAGGGTCATCTGGATCAGCGGGCGCTCCACCTCCTCCAGGATGCGGTCATAGAGGCCGGGCTCCGGCAGACCATCCTGGTCGGCGAAGTGGCTGGCCAGGTGACGCTCGACCAGCATGGACAGGGTGACAGGCCCCTCCTCGCCCCGCACGGCAGGCGTCTGGTCCTGCAGCTCGCGCTCGATGATGCGGGCGCTGATCAGCTCTTCGGCATAGAGGGCGCAGATGCGGCGGACCAGGTTCTCCAGCTCGCGCACATTGCCCGGCCAGGCGTGGGTCTTGAGACGGTCGAGAGCGCCCTGGTCGATGGTCTTGGACGGCAGGCCTTCGCGGTTGGCCCGCAGCAGGAAGGCGCGCGCCAGATCCGGAATATCCTCCGTGCGGTCGCGCAGGGGCGGCAGACGCACGGGCGCGACGTTCAGGCGGAAGTACAGGTCTTCGCGGAACAGACCTTGCTGGATCAGGCTGCGCAGGTCGCGGTTCGTGGCGGCGATGACGCGGACATTCGGCCGACGGCCGGTCTTGGGATTCACCGCCGGCTCTGAGCCGTCGATCACACGAAGCAGACGGGTCTGGGCGTCCAGCGGCATGTCGCCGATCTCGTCCAGGAACAGGGTGCCGCCGTCGGCCTCGACCAGCTTGCCCAGATCGCCGTCGCCGCGGCCGAACAGCTCCGCCTCGACGCGCTCGCGGGGAACGGCGGCCAGGTTGATGACCACGAACTTGCCGTCACGACGACGGCCCAGCTCGTGCAGGGCGCGGGCGACCAGCTCCTTGCCGGTGCCGGACTCGCCCAGGATCAGCACGGTCAGATCAGCGCCCACCAGGCGGGCGATGGTCCGATAGACGTCCTGCATCGGGGCGGAACGGCCGATCAGCGGCAGGCGCTCGTCGCGCATGGCGCGGGCCTGGGCCTTGGACGCCTCGCTGTCCGCAGGTTTCGACAGGGCGCGACGCGCGGCGGCTGTCACATCATCCAGATCGAAGGGCTTGGAGACATATTCGAACGCCCCGGCGTCGGCGGCGCTCACCGCCGTCAGCAAGGTGTTCTGGCCGCTCATCACGATGACCGGCAGCTTGGGGCGCTCCTTGCGAATGCGCGGCAGCACGTCGAACACGTTCTCGTCCGGCATGACCACGTCAGTGACGACAAGGTCGCCCTCGCCGTCCGACACCCACTTCAGCAGGGTCGTGGCGTTGCCGGTCGCACGGACCTGATAGCCGAGACGCGTGAAGGCCTGGCTGAGCACCAGTCGGATCGAGGAGTCGTCGTCGGCGATCAGGATCTTCTTGGCGGAGGCGTTCATGCGTTTTCCAGACTAGGAAGCAACCGGGAGCAGGACGCGGAAGACCGTCCGGCCCGGTTCAGATTCGAAATCGATCAGGCCGCCATGGCTGGCGACCAACTTGGCGACCAAGGCCAGGCCGAGGCCCGCCCCATGGCTTTTGGTGCTGATGAAGGGCTGGAACAGCGCCTCGCGGATGGCGGGCGGCACGCCAGGACCATTGTCCTGGATGCGGACCTCCAGCGGCGCGCCCTTGGCCGTCCGGCCATCGGCGCCACGCACGCGCACGCCATGGCGATAGGCGGTGTAGATGGTGATCTCGCCCTGGCCGTCACGGCGCATATGGGCGGCTTCGGCGGCGTTCTTCACCAGGTTGAGGAAGATCTGGATCAGCTGATCCTCATCGCCCAGCACCGGCGGCAGCGAAGGATCGTAGGATTCCTTCAGGCCCAGGCCGTCGGCGACGCCGTTGGCGGCGAGCGCCCGCACGCGATCCAGAACCTGGTGAATGTTCACCGGCTGCAGATCCATCGGCGCGTCGTCTGCGAAGACGGTCATGCGGTCGACGAGGCGGCGGATGCGATCCGTCTCATCGACGATCAGCTGAGCCAACGGCGCGTCTTCGGCCGGCGCGCCGGTCTTCAGCAACTGCGCCGCGCCTCGGATGCCCGCGAGCGGGTTCTTGATCTCATGCGCCAACATGCGGCCGAGGCCGACGACCGAGCGCAGGCCGGCCGGGTCGCTCGAACGCTCGACGCCCAGTGCGCCGCGCACATGCAGGGTCAGAAGGACCGAGCCGTCGTCCAGCGGCGTCGCCGCGCCATCCGCCTCGAACGGCGGCTGGCCGAACAGGTTGACCACGATGCCGTGCTCGCGGACGCGGGTCTGTTCGTTGGCGGCGCGGTCGATCAGCATGACCAGATGGGATTCCGGCGGCAGGGCCGCCCGGAAGCGTCCACGCGCCAGCAAGGCCAGGCCCTGGCCGAACAGCGCCTCGGCCGCGTCGTTGACGGCCACCAGGGCGCCGTCAGGATCGATGACCAGCGAGGGTTCAGGGATCAGATCGAAGGCCGCGGCCTTCATGTCGGCGACCCGGGAGCCCAGAAGAGGACGCGCGCGCTCGGTCATGCGGCCAGCCTCCGATCGTCGCCGGTCCAGAGCGCGATGAGCGCCGCCTCGACCTCCGCCGCGCTTTCCAGCCGGCAGAGGCGGGCGCGCGCCTCACGACGCGCTTCGGGCGCTTCAGGCCAGGGCGCGGCTTCGATGTACGAGGCGAGATGCTTGCGGAACATCTTCAGGCCCAGGCGCTCGCCGTAGAAGCCGAGGCTTCCCCGGAAGTGGTCGAGCGCGATGGCGAGGCGCTGCTCCATGTCCGGCTCGACAAAGGCCTGACCGTCCAGTGCGGCCTCGATCGCGGCGCCGATCCACGGGCGGCCATAGACGCCCCGCCCGATCATCACGCCGTCAGCGCCAGAGGCCTGCAACGCCTGAGCGGCGGTGTCGCCGTCCATGATATCGCCGTTGACGATGACAGGAATGGACAGCTCATCCTTAACCGCCTTCACCGCCGACCAGTCGGCGGCGCCCTTGTAGAACTGGCACCGCGTGCGGCCGTGAACGGTCACCGCCTGGGCGCCGACCGCCTGGGCGCGCGAAGCGATCTCCGGCGCGTTCCGGGAGGCGTCGTCCCAACCAAGGCGCATCTTCACCGTGACCGGCACGTCCACCGCGTCCACGGCGGCGGCCACCAGGCTTTCGGCCAGATCCGGATCGCGCATCAGGGCCGAGCCGGAGGCCACGCCGGTGACTTCCTTGGCCGGGCAGCCGAAGTTCAGATCGATGATCTGGGCGCCGGCCTCGGCGGCCAGGCGCGCGCCCTCGGCCATGAAGACGGGGTCACGGCCGACAAGCTGCACGACCATCAGGGGCAAGCCCTCGCCCACCGCCGCGCGGCGCACGACATCGGGACGGCCACGGGCGAATTCGGCGCAAGCCACCATCTCCGTCGCCACGTAGCCGGCGCCGGCCTTCACGGCTGCAATGCGGAAAGGCAGGTCCGAAACGCCGGTCATCGGCGCGATCCAAACGCGCCCCGGAATATCGACTGAACCGACCTTGAGCGATTTGCTCATTTTATAAACATCCCCACCGCTCTGTTTTTAGGCAATTTGTGCAGCGCCGTAAAGCTGGAACGCGCGTCCAAAGCTCTTTATGAGCGGCGCATGAGCTTTTCAGCTGTCGTTGTGGCCGCAGGCGGCGGATCGCGAGCCGGCGCCGGCCCCGCCAAGCAGTGGCGCGTGGTCGCGGGAAAACCCGTCGTCCGCTGGTCTATCGAGGCCTTCCTGACCGCCGGAGCCTCGGAAGTCGTGGTGGTCATTCCGGCCGGCGCCGAGGCTGAGCTTGCCGGCGCCCTGGCCGGTCTGGATGGCTGGCGATCAGTCACTGGCGGCGCGTCACGCGCCGCATCCGTGCGCAACGGGCTGGCGGCCCTGACGGCTGATGGCGAAACGCCCGTCCTGATCCATGACGCCGCCCGCCCGTTCCTGACGAGCCGCCACATCACCGAGTTGTTGGCGGCCCTCGAAGATGCGGACGGCGCGGCGCCCGCCCTCCCCGTCGCCGACACCCTGAAGCGGCTTGAGGGTGATCGGGTCAGCACCACGTCCCGCGACGGCCTGTGGCGGGTTCAGACGCCGCAAGCGTTCCCCCGCGCGACATTGGAACAGGCCTACGCCGCCTGGACCGAAGCCGCCGATCCGACAGACGACTGCGCCGTGGTCGAGGCCACGGGCGGCCGCATCGCCCTGACAGCCGGCGATCCGATGCTGATGAAGCTGACCTATCCGGAGGACTTCGCCATGGCCGAACGGCTCGCCGGCGGCGCGCGCATCACGCGCATCGGCCAGGGCTTTGACGCCCATCGCTGGGGGCCGGGCGAAGAGGTCTGGCTCTGCGGCGTGGCGATCGCGCACAACGAGACCCTGATCGGCCACTCAGACGCCGACGCCGGGCTCCACGCCCTGACCGACGCCATCCTGGGCGCGATCGGCGAAGGCGACATCGGCGATCACTTCCCCCCCACCGATCCGAAGTGGAAGGGCGCGTCCTCCGACCGCTTCCTCATCCACGCCGCCGAGCTGGTGGCGGCCAAGGGCGGCCAGATCATCAATGTCGATGTGACGCTCATCTGCGAGCGGCCGAAGATCAAGCCGCACCGGCAGGCCATGCGCGAGCGCCTGGCCACCCTGCTCGACCTGCCGCTGGACCGCGTCAGCGTGAAGGCCACCACGACCGAGGGCATGGGTTTCCCGGGCCGCGGCGAAGGCCTCGCGGCGCAGGCGGTCGCCACGGTGGAGACACCGCTCTAATCACCCTGGCCGAACAGGCGCGAGCGCTCCTTCAGGCGACGCACCATAGCCCCGAACAGGTCGGTGTAGTCGTCGGTCCACGGGCGAACCTTCTCCGCCTGCGGCCATGTCCAGCGGGGATCATCGCGGAAGGGCTTCAGAGCCTCCTGCGACCGCCCGACGATCAGCACGTCCTCGGCGGTCTCAGCCAGTGGCGGCGAGTTCGGGTTGGGCGTGTAGTACTGGCGAAGCGCCGAGCCGCCCGCCGCCGCGACCGCCGCCTGCGCCGGACCATCCAGCTCCAGATTGCGGTTCGACAGGTGCAGGATCATCACCCCGTCCGGCTTCAACTTGGACAGGTAGAGCCTGATCGCCTCCACGGTCAGCAGGTGGGCCGGCACCGCATCCGACGAGAAGGCGTCCATCAGAAGGATGTCGAAGGAGTTGTCAGGCTCCTTCGCCACGGTCAGACGGCCGTCGCCCAGCTTGAACTCCACATTCCCGCCAGCGCACTCGCGCACATAGGTGAAGCCGTTGGGATCGTCCGACAGGCGGATCATCAACGGATCGATCTCGAAGAAGACCATCCGGTCATCAGCCTGGCTGTAGGCGGCGATCGCCCCGGTTCCGAGGCCGAGCACGCCGACGTTCAGCGGCCTGGGCTGCGCGCCCTTTGTTGAGAACACCTGCGCGATAGGCGTGTTTCGGGCGTAGTAGAGCAGCGGCTGGCAGCGGAAGGCAGGGTTCTGGGCCTGGGCGCCATGGAGCGTCGTGCCGTGCGTCAGCATCCTCACATCCCCGCCCAGCCCTTTCACATGGATGCTGGAGACCCGCGCCACGCCGAAGAAGCTGCGCCAGGTCTTCTCCACCTCGGCACGCTGCCCCGCCGATTGGGCGCCGACCAGCAGCATGACCAGCAGGATGCCGTAGACCAGAGCGTGGCGGCGCATGATCGAGCAGGCGGCCACCACGAAGACGAGAGAGGCGGCAGCCTCGGCCTTCACACCGCGCGGCTCGGCCATGACCACGGCGACACAGGCGGCGAAGACGCCCGTGACGAAGACGCCCCACTCCCAGTTGGTGAGCTTGGGCTGGCGCCAGGGCCGCACGGCGGCGGCCAACAGCAGGACCAGCGGGTATTCGATGACACGCGGGAAGACGACCGGTGCGATGAAGGCGTTGAACGCCCCGCCCAGGACGCCGCCCAGCGAGAGCCAGAGATAGAACTCCGTGAGCCGCCC
This sequence comes from Caulobacter segnis, assembly GCF_029543125.1. GTDB lineage: Bacteria > Pseudomonadota > Alphaproteobacteria > Caulobacterales > Caulobacteraceae > Caulobacter > Caulobacter segnis_D. The sequence continues at coordinate 385,586 of NZ_JARQWW010000003.1, read as the reverse complement.
CGCCGCCGGTCGTCGCGCCACCAGAGCCTGATGACTCACCAGAGCCGTGAAGAAAAAGGCTCCCAGATGAACCGCGCCTTGCACAATGGCCCCATGCGTCGGGAAGGGCGTGAGAACGACGGCCGCCGGCAGCAGCGCCGCCTGGAAAACCAGCGCCCAATGCGGCGAGATCAGCGGCCGCGTCTGGAAGGCGATGATGAAGCTGACGAGGTACAGCGCCAGCGGCCCCACCCAAAGGAAGGGCGCGGAAGCCACGTCGGCGGTCAGATAGGCGGTGACGCCGAGCAACAGACTGGATGGCAGAGCCGAAAGGCCTAGCCAGATGAACCGCTGACGCCAGGTGACCGGCGGCGCGGCCTCATCCGCATCGGCGACGACCGTGTCGGGAACTTTGCGCAGCTTCAACGCCAGCAAGGCGATGAGCCCGATGAACAAGGCATAGCCGCCGGTCCAGGCGTAGCGCTGCACGCCCACGGTCAAGAGCGGCTCGATCAAGACGGGATAGGCCAGCAGAGCGATGAGGCTGCCCAGGTTGCTGGCCGCATAGAGAGCGTAGGGCTCGCTGCCGTCGTTGACCGCCCTGGCCCGCCAGGCCTGTATCAGGGGCGCGGTGGCCGACAGGATCGCGAACGGCAGGCCGACCGACAAGGCCAGAGCGCCGAGCAACCACAGGGCCGGCATGTCCGTCCTGGGCTCGCCCATCAAGGTGGTGATGCGCAGCGGCAGAACGACAGCCGCGATGATCAGCGCGATCAGATGAGCCGTCAGCTGCCGACGGAAACTCAGCTTCTGCAGCAGGTGCGCATAGCCGTAGCCGGCCAGCAAAGCCGCCTGGAAGAAGGCCAGGCTGACGTTCCAGACCGCCTGCGTGCCGCCCAGAAGAGGCAGCAGCAGCTTGGCCATCATGGGCTGGACAGAGAAGATCAGCGCGGCGCTGGTGAACACCGTGGCCACGAAAAGGGCGGGCGGCGGCGCGGTGCGAACGGACGGAGCAGCGTCGGTCATGGAGACTCATGCAACACCCGGTCCTGTTGCATGACCGGTGCCGAAGGCTGACCTTTGCGCGTTCATGTTTCAAGCTTAAGGACGCGCGATGTTCTCGATCGAGATCGAAACCCTTGCCAGGCTTCTGATTGACGAGGCGCGCAGCCGGTCGCTCCGGCTGGCGACGGCGGAAAGTTGCACAGGCGGACTGGTCGCCGGCGCCATCTGCGCGATTCCCGGCGCCTCCGACGTCTTCGAACGCGGGTTCGTCACCTACACCAACCGGGCCAAGCAGGAGATGCTGGGCGTGCCCGGCGACATGATCGCCGACCATGGCGCGGTGTCAGAGCCCGTCGCCCGCGCCATGGCCGAGGGGGCGCTGGCCAATTCCAACGCCCATATCGCTGTCGCCATCACCGGCATCGCCGGTCCGGGCGGCGGCACGCCCATGAAGCCCGTCGGCACGGTCCACCTGGCGGTGGCGCGAGCCAACCGCTCCGTCATGCACCGGCATGAGGTCTTCGATGGCGAGACTCGTCCCGAGGTTCAGGCCGCCGCCATCGCCGTCGCCCTGACCATGATGCGGGAGGCTGTCTAGCATGGTGCGGGTCAGCCGCACCGAAGCGCAGTCCTGGGGCCTGGCCGCCCTTTCCAAGCGCGCCATGGCCGCCGCGGCGGCCAAGCGATCCGACCTGCGCCACGCCATCCGGGTGACGGCGGCGGTCGGCGTCTCGTTCGCCCTGGCCACGGCCTTGCAGTTGCCGCAGGGCTTCTGGGCGGTGTTCACCGCTGTCATCGTCGTCCAGACCAGCATCGGCGGCACGATCACCGCCACGGTGGACCGCCTGACCGGCACGGTGGTGGGTGGGGTGATCGGAGCGGTCGCCGCCTATCTGAAGGCCCTGCTCGGCCTTGATGCGGGCCTCGTGCTCTGCGCCGTGACCGCGATCACTGCTTTCGCCGCCGCTGGTCGGCCGAAGCTGAAGGTCGCGCCGGTCACCGCCGTGATCGTGGTCATCGCGACTCCGCACGATCTGGGGCCCTGGCACGCGGCCTTCTATCGTGTGGCCGAGATCCTGGTCGGCGGACTGGTGGGCGTGGCGGCGACCCTGTTCATCTTCCCCGCCCCGGCGCACCGACTGGTGGTGTCCCGCCTGTCCGGCGCCATGAACAAGCTGGCGGATGTGCTGGCGCTCTATGCCGGCATCCTGAAGGGCGAGAGCCACGTGGAGGACGTGGACGAGGCGCACCGTGAACTGCGGGAGGTGATCGGCAAGATCGAGACCGCCGTCACCGAGGCCCAACGCGAGACCGACAGCCACCTGCCCGGCCGGCACACGCCCGAACGCGCGCCCCGCGTCCTATGGCGCGTCCGCAATGACACCGTCACCGTGGAGCGCGCCCTGGGCGCGGTGCAGGAAAGCCCGGCGCTGAACCGCCTCCGCCCGTCCGCCATCTGCCTCATCGAAGCGCAGATCAAGCGGCTGAAGAACTGCGCCGAGGCCGCAGGGGCGCACAAGGTCGTGGAGCGCGGCACGCTGCTGCAGCATCAGGCCGAGTTCGAAGCCACCCTGCAGTTGCTGAGGGATGAGCGGGTGACGGTGAGCCTATCCGCTGACGCGGCGGCGGGCCTGTTCGGCCTGGTCTTCGCCCTCAGCAGTCTGACGGACAATCTGGAGGACCTGGCCGACGTGGTGGACGAGTTCAGCCGTCCCTCAGCTCATACGACGCCGGAAGCCGTTCCGTAGAGCGTCCTGGCCCGCGCGTCGAAACAGCCGATCAGACGGGCGACCGCATGATCGAAGTTGGACGCCAGGATGCCGTCCAGAAACCGCATCCGAAATTCGAAGTCGATGTCGAACAGGACCTCGGTCCCCTGCTCGTGCGGGATGAACCGCCAGCGGTTGCGGAGCTTCTTGAAGGGGCCGCTGATCAGCGACACGTCGATCTGGTGGTTGGCGCGGTCCCGACGCACGTGGGTGGAGAACTTCTCTTTCAGGAAGGAGAAGCCCACCGCCGCCTCGGCGTCGAGGCTGGAGACGCCGTCGGTCTCAGGCCTGTCATTCCAGGTGCGCAACGAAGTCACCCACGGCACGAAATCCGGGTAGCGCTTCACGTCGCCGACCAGTTCGAACAGCTGGTCGGGCGTATAGGGCAGAACGCGTGAGACGCTGTGGCGCAAGGCGCTTAGGCCGTCACGCCTTCGCGGGCGCGGCGGGCCGCCTGCAGCTTGGCGAAGTCCTCGCCCGCGTGGTGCGACGAACGGGTCAGCGGGCTGGAGGACACCATCAGGAAGCCCTTGGCCCGCGCGATGGCCTCATAGGCCTTGAATTCGTCCGGCGTCACGAAGCGGTCGACGGCCGCGTGCTTGCGGGTCGGCTGCAGGTACTGGCCGATGGTGATGAAGTCGACGCCGGCGGACCGCATGTCGTCCATCACCTGCATGACCTCTTCCTTGGTCTCGCCCAGGCCGACCATCAGGCCGCTCTTGGTGAACTGCTCGGGATCGCGCTCCTTCACCTGCTGCAGCAGACGCAGGGAGTGGAAGTAGCGGGCGCCCGGGCGGATCTTCAGATAGAGCCGCGGAACGGTCTCGAGGTTGTGGTTGAAGACGTCGGGCTTGGAGTCGATGACGATCTTCTCGGACCCGTCCTTGCGCAGGAAGTCCGGGGTCAGGATTTCGATGGTGGTCAGGGGCGCGGCCACGCGGATGGCGCGCACCACCTTGGCGAAGTGGTCGGCGCCGCCGTCGGTCAGGTCGTCGCGGTCCACCGAGGTGATGACCACGTGCTTCAGGCCCATCTTGGCCACCGCCTCGGCCACGCGCTGCGGCTCGGTGGGGTCCAGCGGGTTGGGCATGCCCGTCGCCACGTTGCAGAAGGCGCAGGCGCGGGTGCAGGTCTCGCCCATGATCATCATGGTCGCGTGCTTCTGGGTCCAGCACTCGCCGATGTTCGGGCAGGCGGCCTCCTCACACACCGTCACCAGCTTGTGGTCGCGCACGATCCCGCGGGTTTCGTTGTAGCCGGCGGAGCCCGGCGCCTTCACGCGCAGCCACTCCGGTTTGCGCAGGACCGGGGTTTCCGGGCGGTTCTGCTTTTCGGGGTGGCGGACCGCCTTGGCGGAAACGGTGTCGATCAGGGTGACCATGGGGCCTAAATCGGTCTTTTGAGGCTCAGGATCAAGCTTTGAACCGCCTTATGCGGCAAAGCGTTACCTCTCACGAAGTGTGTCATATCTTTTCAAGCCCAACGGCCAAGGCTAGCTTCGCCGGTCATAACGAAAGCACGAGAGTCTTTCGGGGAGGTTTTTAAGTTTATGCCGCGTGCTTTTGATCCGCGGTCGGCGCAGCGTCCGATCTTCGACGCCCTGCTCGACGCCCGCGACCGCTTCGGCGCGAAAAAGCAGATTCTGGAGGACCAGGATCGCAACCCGCTCAGCTACACCGACCTGATCCGCGCCAGCTTCGCGCTTGGCCGCAAGATCGCCGCCATGACGCAGCCCGGCGAGCGCGTCGGCATTCTGCTGCCGTCCGGTGCGGGCGTGGTGGTCACCTTCTTCGCCCTGCATGCCTTCGGCCGCGTGCCGACCATGCTGAACTTCACCTCCGGCATCCGGAATCTCAAGGCCGCCTGCCAGTTGGCGGGCGTAAAGCGCGTGCTGACGGCCCACAAGTTCATCGAGCTGGGCAAGCTGCATGACCTGGTCGACGCCATCGAGGGTCTCGCCCAGATCACCTATCTGGAAGACGTGCGCCAGACCATCGGCCTGCCGGACAAGCTGTTCGCCGCCGCGGCCGGCGCCCTGCCCCGCCGCTTCCGCACCGCGACCAAGCCCTCCGACCCGGGCGTGGTGCTGTTCACCTCCGGCAGCTTCGGCGCCCCGCGCGGCGTGGTGCTGACCCAGGAGAACCTGGTCGCCAACGCCTATCAGATCGCGGCGCACATCGACCTCGATCCGGACTGGGTGATGTTCAACCCGCTGCCGACCTTCCACTGTTTCGGCCTGACCGGCGGAGTCATCCTCCCGCTGCTGACCGGCATGAAGGCGTTCGAGTACCCCTCGCCGCTGCATACCAAGCAGATTCCGCCGCTGATCCGCGAGAGCAAGGCGTCCTTGCTGCTGGCGACCGACACCTTCGTGAACCAGTACGCCCGAGCGGCGGAGCCGGGCGACCTGTCCGGCCTGCAGTTCGTGGTCTGCGGCGCCGAGAAGGTCCGCGACGAGACTCACAACATGGTCGCCGAACGCTTCGGCGGCGTGCCGCTGCTGGAAGGCTATGGCGCGACCGAGGCCTCGCCGGTGATCGCGGTCAACAAGCCGGACGACAACCGCCGCGGCACCGTGGGCGGCCTGCTGCCGGGCATGGAGTATCGGATCGAGCCGGTTGAGGGCATCCATACGGGCGGCCGTCTCTATGTGCGCGGCCCCAACATCATGGCCGGTTACCTCAACGAGGACGGCAGCCTGGAAGCCCCCGTGGACGGCTGGCACGACACGGGCGACGTCGTCACCATCGATGACAACGGGACCTGGATCACCATCCAGGGCCGGGTGAAGCGCTTCGCCAAGATCGGCGGCGAGATGGTCTCGCTGACCGCCGCCGAAGACCTGGCCACCGCCGTGTGGCCCGACGGCCGTCACGCAGTGATCGCCATGCCGGACAAGAAGAAGGGCGAACGCCTGATCCTGGTCACCGACCGGACTGACGCCGACGTGGCGCCGCTGGTCGCGCACGCCCAGACCGTCGGAGCGCCCGAATTGGCCGTCCCCCGCCGCATCCTGAAAGTGCCCGAGGTGCCGGTGCTCGGCAGCGGCAAGACTGATTACGTCGCGATACAACGTATGGCGGAGACCGACGCACAAGCGGCCTAGGGGGCCAAAACAAGGGAGGGCGAAGATGCTTCAGTTGACGGTGTGGGCGCCGAGGGTGCTCAGCGTGTTGCGTATCGTGACGGCCCTGCTGTTCATGCAGCACGGTCTGATGAAGATCTTCCACTTCCCGGCCCCTCAGGAGGGGGCGCCAGATCCCCTGCCCCTGATGCTGGTGGTCGCCGCTTGGCTGGAGATCATCGGCGGCGCGTTGGTGGCGCTGGGCCTGTTCACGCGGCCGGTCGCCTTCATCCTGTCAGGCCAGATGGCGGTGGCCTATTTCCTCGCCCATGCCGGCAGCAGCTTCTACCCGGCGCTGAACGGCGGCGAGCCGGCGGTGCTGTTCTGCTTCGTGTTCTTCTACCTGGTCTTCGCGGGCCCCGGTCCGTGGAGCCTGGACGCGACGGTCCGCAAGACGAGTTGAGGTTGATTTGAACGTCTGGTTGCTGCTGGCGATCTGCATCGCCGCCGAGGTCGCCGCCACGTCGCTGCTGAAGGCGTCGGAGGGTTTCTCCAAGCCGCTCTACGGCGTGGCGTCGATCCTTCTCTATTCGGGCTGCTTCTGGGCGTTGTCATTCGTGATGACCCGCATTCCCGTGGGCGTCACCTACGCCGTCTGGTCAGGGGTGGGCATCGCGGCCATCTCCCTGATCGGATGGCTGGCGTTCAAGCAGCCGCTGTCGCCGCTGCAGATCCTGTTCGTCGGGCTGATCGTGGTCGGCGCCATCGGCCTGAAGCTGACCACCAAGGTCCATTAGGCAGGCCGCTAGGCCAGACCAGCCTCGAACCGGGCCAGGGCCTTGTGGAGCACCGCCACATAGGTGTCCGGCTGATCGGTCTGGATGCCGTGGGCCGCGCGCGGCACCACTTCCAGCCGCCCTTTGCGGAGCTGGCGGGCGAACCGCGCGCCGGTGGCCGGCGGGGCTTCGTCGTACTGCCCGCACAGAACCAGGGTCGGCGCGGTGATCCGCTTCAGAAGCGGCTCGCCGTCATAGGTCTTGAGCGTACCTGTACATATGAACTCGCTCGGTCCCCACATGTGGTTGTAGAGGGCCGTGTTGAAGCGGATCGGCAGCTTGGCCTGATAGTCACGCACATAGCCCGGCGGGCGCTCCAGGCGATTGTAGCTGGCGTAGAAGGCCGCCACCGCCCGGTCATAGGCTTCGCCCCGCACGCCGGTGCGCTCGCCTTCGGCGAGGACCGCGCGCACATGCGCCGGCAGGTTCGCCACCAAGCGGTTCGCATCGTCGATCCAGATCTTGGTCGAAATCAGGGGCCCTTGCAGGATCAGACCGGCGAGCTCCTTCGGCCGTCGCGCCCCATACTCCAGCGCGATGGTCCCGCCCCACGACGCGCCCAGGAAATGGAAGCGCTCCAGCCCGAACGCGGCGCGAATCGCCTCCACCTCGTCCACGAAGCGCGGGACGGTCCAGTTGGCGGGATCGTTGGGGTTGTCGGAGCGGCCGCAATCGAGCTGGTCGTAGAGGATGACCTGCCGCTCCTCGGCCAGCTTCAACGCCGGCAGGAAGGTGGCGTGGGCGCTGCCCGGCCCGCCATGGGCCATGACCAGCGGCGCCCGCCCCTCTGTCGATGCTCCGTTGGAGCGCGCATAGATGCGCCCGCCGGCGACGGGAACCATGAGCTCCCGTTCCGGCGCCGGCGGCGTCCAGTATGGCTCTTGAGCCCGCGCAGCTCCCGCCGCGGCGGTTGCGAACCCGGCGGCGAGAAGCTGGCGGCGGTCGAGCATCGTCCTAGATGTGCAGGACGCGGCCGTAGGCGGCCAGCGACGCCTCGTGCATCGCTTCCGACATGGTCGGGTGCGGGAACACGGTGGCGAACAGCTCTTCCTCGGTGGCTTCCATAGTCATGGCGATGGCGAAGCCCTGGATCATCTCCGTGACCTCGGCGCCGATCATGTGCGCGCCGAGCAGCGCGCCGGTCTTGGCGTCGAACACCGTCTTGATGAAGCCGTCCGAATGGCCGGCGGCCACGGCCTTGCCGTTGCCGATGAAGGGGAACTTGCCGACCTTCACCTCGATGCCCTTTTCCTTGGCCGCGGCTTCGGTCAGGCCGACCGAGGCGACCTGCGGGTCGGCGTAGGTGCAGCCCGGGATCGGGGCGTTCAGGTTGTTGCTCTTCAGGCCGGCGATGCCTTCCACGCAGTGGATGCCTTCGTGGCTGGCCTTGTGGGCGAGCCAGGGCGGGCCGGCCACGTCGCCGATGGCGTAGAGGCCGGCGACGTTGGTCTTGCCGTGCTTGTCGTTGACGATGTGGCCGCGATCGACCTTCACGCCCAGGCCTTCGAGGCCCAGGTTCTCGACATTGCCGGTGATGCCCACGGCGACGATGGCGCGCTCGGCGGTCAGGGTCTCAGCCTTGCCGCCGATCTCGATGTCCACCGTCACGCCCGTCTTGGACTTGGACAGCTTGGTCACCTTGGCGCCGATGCGGAACTTCAGGCCGCGCTTCTCGAACGCCTTCTGGGCGGCCTTGGACACTTCCACATCCTCGACCGGCATGATGCGGTCGACGGCTTCCACCACGGTCACTTCCGCGCCCAGGGCGCGGAAGAAGCTGGCGAACTCGATGCCGATGGCGCCCGAGCCGATCACCACCAGGGTGTTCGGACGCTCCGGCGCGACCAGGGCGTCGCGGTAGCCCCAGATGCGGTCGCCGTCCGGCTCCAGCCCGATGGCGGGGATGCTGCGGCCGCGGGCGCCGGTGGCCAGGATCACGTGCTTGGCCTGGACCGTGCGCGAACCGCCGGCCTTCAGGGCGATCACGGCCTTCGGAGCGGGCGCGCCCTTCTCCAGCTTGGCGGTCCCTTCGATGACCTCGATCTTGTGCTTCTTCATCAGGCCGGCGATGCCGCGCGACATCTGCGAAGCCACGCCGCGCGAGCGCTCGACGATCTTCTTGAAGTCGTAGGAGCGGCCGGTGACGCCCAGGCCGTAGTCGCCCAGATGGTCCAGCTGCTCATAGATTTCGCCGGACTTCAGCAGGGCCTTGGTGGGGATGCAGCCCCAGTTGAGGCAGATGCCGCCCAGGTTCTCCCGCTCGACGATGGCGGTCTTGAAGCCGAGCTGGCTGGCGCGGATGGCGGTCACATAGCCGCCGGGGCCGGAGCCGATGACGAGAACGTCGAATTCCGTGGACATTGAAATCCCTTTCCCCGCCCGCCGGCGAACCGGACACGAGGCGGCGATGAAAAGTTCAGGCCCCGGTTTTCACCGGGGCCCGCGGACTTAGGCCAGCATGGTCGCCGGATCTTCGAGCATGGGCTTGAAGACCGACAGGAACTTGGCGCCCACGGCGCCGTCCACCACGCGGTGGTCGCAGGTCAGGGTCACGGTCATCACCGTGGCCACGGCCAGTTGGCCGTTCTTGACGATCGGGCGTTGCTCGCCGGCGCCGACGCTCATGATCGCGCCATGCGGCTCGTTGATGATCGAGCTGAACGACTTGATGCCGAACATGCCGAGGTTCGAGACCGAGAAGGTGCCGCCCTGGAATTCCTCGGGCTTCAGCTTCTTGTTGCGCGCGCGCTCGGCCAGATCCTTCATCTCGACGGCGATCTGAGACAGGGTCTTCAGTTCGGCCTTGCGGATGATCGGGGTGATCAGGCCGCCGTCGATCGCCACGGCCACCGCCACGTCGGCGTGGTGATGCAGGGCGATGCCTTCCGGCGTGAAGCTGGCGTTGGCTTCCGGCACCTGCTTCAGGGCCATGGCGGCGGCCTTGATGACGATGTCGTTGACCGACACCTTCACACCGGACTTTTCGAGCATCTTGTTGATCCGGCCGCGGGCGGCCAGCAGCGCATCGATCTCGATGTCAATGTTCAGCGGGAAGTGCGGGATGTCGCGGGCGCTCTCCGTCAGGCGGCGCGCGATGGTCTTGCGCATGCCGTCCAGCGGAACGAGGTCGTAGGAGCCGTCCGGAATGCCCAGCTGCGCCAGGCTCTTGGCCTGGGCGGCGGGAGCGCCAGCGGTCGCGGCGGTCGGGCCCTTGGCCTTGGCGGCTTCGACGTCGGCCTTGATGATGCGGCCGTGCGGGCCGGTGCCCGAGACGCTCTTCAGGTCGATGTTCGATTGCTCGGCGATGCGGCGAGCCAGCGGCGAGGCGAAGATGCGCGAACCGTCAGCCTTGGCCGGCGCGGCCGGAGCCGGCGTCGGAGCCGCGGCGGCCTTGGGCGCTTCGGCCGGCTTGGCTTCAGCCTTCGGAGCTTCAGCCTTGGGGGCTTCGGCGGCCGGCGCGGCCTTCGGAGCCGAAAGCTCCTCGCCATCGGCCTTCAGCACGGCGATCAAGGCATTGACCTTCACGCCTTCGGCGCCGGCCGGGACGACGATCTGGGTGACGACACCCTCGTCGACAGCCTCCACCTCCATGGTGGCTTTGTCGGTTTCGATCTCGGCGATCACGTCGCCGGCCTTGACCACGTCGCCCTCTTTCACCAGCCACTTGGCCAGGGTGCCTTCCTCCATGGTCGGAGACAGGGCGGGCATCAGGATGTCGGTCATGCGTCTTCCCTATTCAGGTGCGCGGGGAAGGCTTGCGGGCCTTCCAATATCTCGAAGGCGCGCCGGCCGCCGCTGAGAACAGGGCGACCGGCGGCTTCATCACTTGTAGCAGACCGCCTTGGCGGCCTTGACGATCTTGTCGACCGACGGCAGCGACAGCGCCTCCAGATTGGCGGCGTAAGGCAGCGGCACGTCTTCCTGGTGAACCCGCAGCGGCGGGGCGTCCAGATAGTCGAAGGCGTGCTCAATCACCCGGGCCACGATCTCGGCGCCGACGCCCATCGGGCCCCAGCCTTCCTCGGTCGCCACCAGGCGGTTGGTCTTCTTGACGCTCTCCAGGATCGTCTCGTGGTCCAGCGGACGGATGGTCCGCAGGTCGACGATCTCGGCCTCGATGCCCTCTTCCGCCAGGATCTCGGCGGCCTTCAGCGCCAGGCCCACCATGCGCGAGTGCGCGGTGATGGTGACGTCCTTGCCCTCGCGGCGGACCTTGGCCTTGCCGATCGGCACCACCCAGTCCTCAACGTCCGGGATGTCGAACTCGACGCCGTACATCATCTCGTGCTCGAGCACGACGACCGGGTTCGGGTCGCGGATGGCGGCTTTCAGCAGGCCCTTAGCGTCGGCCGCGTCATACGGGGCGACGACCTTCAGGCCGGGCACGCTGCCGTACCAGGCCGAATAGTCCTGGCTGTGCTGCGCGCCCACGCGGGCGGCGGCGCCGTTGGGGCCGCGGAACACGATGGACGACTTGATCTGACCGCCCGACATGTAGAGCGTCTTGGCGGCCGAGTTCACGATGTGGTCGATCGCCTGCATGGCGAAGTTCCAGGTCATGAACTCCACGATCGGCTTCAGGCCGGCCATGGCGGCGCCGACGCCGAGACCGGCGAAGCCGTACTCGGTGATCGGGGTGTCGATGACGCGCTTGTCGCCGAACTCCTGCAGCAGGTCACGGCTGACCTTGTAGGCGCCCTGGTACTGAGCGACTTCCTCGCCCATCAGGAAGACGTCCGGGTTGCGGCGCATCTCCTCGGCCATGGCGTCGCGCAGGGCGTCGCGGACGGTGATCTTCACCATCGGCGTGCCTTCCGGGATCTCCGGGTCCTTCAGCTCGACCTTCGGCTTCACCGGAACCGTGGCCTCGCCTTCCGGCTGCGGCTTGGCGGCTTCAGGCTGCTGCTTCTCCGCATCGCCGGCCGACTGGGCGGGAGCCGAGGCCGGAGCCGCGGTCTCGCCATCGCCCTTCAGGCGCGCGATCGGGGTGTTGACCTTCACGCCTTCCGAGCCGGCGGCGACCAGGATGGTCTCCAGCACGCCCTCGTCGACGGCTTCCACTTCCATGGTCGCCTTGTCGGTCTCGATTTCGGCGATCACGTCGCCGGCCTTCACTTCGTCGCCTTCCTTCACCAGCCACTTGGCCAGGGTGCCCTCTTCCATGGTCGGAGAGAGCGCGGGCATGAGGATGTCCGTCACTGAGCGGCCTCCAGGTACACGTCGGTATAAAGTTCGGAGGGATCCGGCTCAGGGCTGGTGCGGGCGAACTCGGCGGCTTCGGCGACGATCTTCTTCACCTCGGCGTCGATCTCCTTCAGCTCCTCCTCGCTCACGCGGGCCGCGTCCAGCAGGCCGCGCAGGTGATCGATCGGGTCGCGGGTCTTCTTGACCTCGTCGACCTCGTCCTTCGACCGGTACTTGGCCGGGTCGGACATGGAGTGGCCGCGATAGCGGTAGGTCTTCACTTCCAGGATGTACGGGCCTTCGCCGTTGCGGGCGTGGTCGGCGGCCTTGCGGCCGGCGGCCTCGACAGCCTCGATGTCCATGCCGTCCACGGCTTCGCCGGGGATGCGGAACGACACGCCGCGCTTGTAGAGGTCGGTCTCCGAAGAAGCCCGCTCCAGCGAGGTGCCCATGGCGTACTGGTTGTTCTCGATCACGTACACGACCGGCAGCTTCCACAGCTGGGCCATGTTGAAGCTTTCGTAGACCTGGCCCTGGTTGGCCGCCCCGTCGCCGAAGTACGTGAAGCTGACGTTGCCGTTCTCACGATACTTGTTGGCCAGCGCCAGACCGGTGCCGAGGGCGACCTGGCCGCCCACGATGCCGTGGCCGCCGTAGAAGCCGGCTTCGACGCTGAACATGTGCATCGAGCCGCCCTTGCCCTTGGACGAGCCGCCGGCGCGGCCGGTCAGTTCGGCCATGACCTCGTTCGGGTCCATGCCCGCGGCCAGCATATGGCCGTGGTCGCGGTAGCCGGTGATGATCTGGTCGCCCTTGACGGCGACCTTCTGCATCCCGACCGCGACGGCTTCCTGGCCGATGTACAGGTGGCAGAAGCCCCCGATCAGACCCATGCCGTACAACTGACCCGCGCGCTCCTCGAAGCGGCGGATGAGCAGCATGCTGCGGTAGCTGTCGAGCAGGTCGCCCTTACGGTTGCTGACACCGGTGTCAGTGCCCTTGCCCGAAGAAGTCTCAGCTTTGCGCGTTCGCGCCATGAATTTCTCCCTGGACCGTTTGCATTGCGGTCTCCGTCCCAAGAACAAGGGACGTAAAGTCCCGCCTCAGGGTTTCTTGCGGATCACATAATCCCTGGGGTCGCCAAACCCAAGAAGGACGCGTGCGCGTTCTTCCAAAAGGTCCGCCGACAGGCTTCCGTCGCGTAATAGACGAGCCCTGGCCTCCAGGTCCATCCTTTCGGCGCGGATGCGCTTCAGTTCCTGCTGTCGGACTTGCAGCGTCGCGTTGCGTTGGGACGACGTCAGCAACCCACGATCCCCCGTCAGCGCATGAAATGCGAAGTAGAAGATCAGGAACGCCAGGATGGCGGTGGTCAGATAGGGCTGCAGACGCGCGAACATGCCGATTCCCAAAGGGATGAACCGACATGTCGCGCATCGTGCTTAACGCCTGATTACCCACGACCTTTCAGAGCCGCGCGGCCAGCGTAGATCGCCTGGTCGTCAAGCATCTCCTGGATGCGCAGCAATTGGTTGTACTTGGCCAGCCGGTCCGAACGGGCCAGCGAGCCAGTCTTGATCTGGCCGCAGTTGGTGGCGACCGCCAGATCGGCGATCGTCGCGTCCTCGGTTTCGCCCGAACGGTGGCTCATGACGGCGGTGTAGCCGGCGCGATGCGCCATATCCACGGCGTCCAGGGTCTCGGACAGGGTGCCGATCTGGTTGACCTTCACCAGAATGGAGTTGGCCAGGCCTTTCTCGATGCCGACAGCCAGACGCTCGGGGTTGGTGACGAACAGATCGTCGCCGACCAGCTGCACCTTGCCGCCCAGACGCTCGGTCAGCAGCTTCCAGCCGTCGAAGTCGTCTTCGGCCATGCCGTCCTCGATCGAGACGATCGGGAACTTGCTGACCAGGCCGGCCAGGTAATCGACCATGGCGGCGGGGTCGAGGCTCTTGCCCTCCCCTTCCAGCTCGTACTTGCCGTTCTTGAAGAACTCGGTCGAGGCCACGTCCAGGCCCAGGACGAAGTCGTCGCCGACCTTGTAGCCCGCGCCCTCGCCCGCCTTGACGATGAAGGCCAGGGCTTCTTCGGCCGAAGCCAGGTTCGGGGCGAAGCCACCCTCATCGCCGACATTGGTGTTGTGGCCGGCGTCCTTCAGGGCCTTTTTCAGGCCGTGGAAAATCTCGGCGCCCATGCGCAGGGCTTCGGAGAAATTCTCCGCGCCGGTGGGCAGGATCATGAATTCCTGGATGTCGATCGGGTTATCCGCGTGCGCGCCGCCGTTGATGATGTTCATCATCGGGACCGGCAGGACACGGGCGGAGACGCCGCCGACATACTTGTAGAGCGGCAGGCCGGCCGATTCCGCGGCGGCCTTCGCCGTGGCCAGCGAGACGCCCAGAATGGCGTTGGCGCCCAGGCGGGACTTGTTCTTAGTCCCGTCCAGTTCGATCAGGACATTGTCGACGCGGCGCTGGTCGTCGGCGTCGAGACCAGCCAGGGCGTCGTAGATCTCGTTGTTGACGGCTTCCACCGCCTGCTGGACGCCCTTGCCCAGATAGCGGGCCTTGTCGCCGTCGCGCTTCTCGACAGCCTCGTGAGCGCCGGTGGAGGCGCCCGAGGGCACCGCGGCGCGGCCAAAGGCGCCGTCTTCGAGGACGACATCGACCTCAATCGTCGGATTGCCCCGACTGTCCAGAATCTCGCGGGCTAGGATGTCGACGATTTCGGTCATGGGAGGCTCCGAGTTTCAGGGGCGCGGCTGGCTTAGCCGCACGGGGCCGATTTCGCAAACGCCGCGCACAACTGATCAGAGATAAGCGATCAGGCGCCCCGCCACGATCACACCCGTCCAAAGCATTATCGACAAGGCCGCGGAGACCTTCGCGCCCAGCGGCGGGGTGTCCAGGCGCGGCTTGTAGAGGCGGAAAAGTCCGGCGTTGATCACAGCCGCGACGATCAGTAGGAGCTTGATCTGGAACACTCTGGAGGCCGCCAGGGTCACGGCGTCGGCGGAGAAAAGGAAGACGCCGCTGACGACCATTACAGAGAAACCGAAGACCGCGATCGGGGTCAGGGCGCGCCAGACGGACGAGGCGTGCAGGCTGTTGGCGTAGCCGATGATGCGCAGGTCGAGCAGAATCGCCGAGCCGGCGACCATCACCGCCCCCAGGACGTGTGCGACGTTGAACAAGGGGTAGGCCCAGGCGGATTCGCGCACGAACGCGCCGACGCCGGACGCCTGGATCGTCGTCCAGAAACTTTCGAGCATCACCAAACTTAGCGCAGTTCGACCGTCTTGCCGCCGGCGATGATGCGCTCGGCCCTGATCTCGGCCACGCCGTCGGTGCGGGGATAGCCGACGACGGTCACGGTCTTGCCCACCGCCACGTCGGCGGCGGCGAGGCCCCTCGCCTCCATCCGCGCCACCGGCGCCAGCACGATGTTCCAGGTCTTGCCGCCGTGATCCACGGTGATCTCGCCATGGGGGTTGCGGTAGGCGGCGCTTTTCACCTTCGCCTCGACCGTCATGGTCTTGGCGGCGTCGTAGCTGCTCCAACCGTGGTGCGCCCAGGCGGCCAAGGGCGCGGACAGCAGAAAGGCCGCTGTTGCGGCGGCGGCCAGACGGGTTTGGGATTTCAGCATTTGAACGCCCCTGCGCTTGAACCTTCGGAACAAAACCCCTGACTTCGCGGTCGGGTTCCGGGTCAAAAGCAAAACGCCGCCCGCCTTGCGGCGAGCGGCGTTTCGAAACGCTGTGCGTCGGCGAAGACTTAGTCCTCGTTCGGCGTCAGGATCTGCTTGCCGTTGTACAGGCCGGTCTTCAGATCGACATGATGCGGACGACGCAGTTCGCCCGAGTCCTTGTCCTCGATGAAGGAGTTGGCGCCCAGGGCGTGGTGCGAACGGCGCATGTTCCGGCGCGACGGGGAGGTTTTTCGTTTAGGAACGGCCATCGAAGTGACTCTGCTCGCTGAGCTTTGAAAACGGATGCGGCGGCCCGAGATTGCGCAAGGGCCGCCGCGTGAGCAGGGGCATATGCCTGAAACGCGCTCAGGTTTCAACCCCACGCCCAAACTTCGATCAGTCGAAGATGAAGTCAGCCGGATGAAGCAAGTGCATGCTGTACCCCAGCAGCGTTATCTTTGTGCCCTCGTAAGTGAAAATCGCATTTCGCCCAAACTGCGCCTGTTCGTCAGTGAAATGACTCATGATGTCGTTGAACGTCCATCCGTCGGTGATCCTGGTCAGATCGATCTTTTCACCAGTCCCATAGAAGGAACCGCGGAAGTCATTAATCGTCGTCAGACTATCCGGGCCGATACCGAAAATGTCGTCGCCGGCGCCTCCGCCGAGGATGTTCACACCCTTTCCGCCATCGAGGTAGTCGTTCCCCCCGTCGGCGAAGATGTTGTCATCACCGTCGCTGGCGACGATGACGTCAGCGCCCTCACCGCCACAGACGAGGCTGAACTGGCCGGCGCTCTGTTGGAGGATGATGATCGTGTCGTCACCGTCCTCGCCGCGCATGACGACGGATTCACCGCCGCCGATCATAAGGTCATGACCAGCGCCGCCGGATATAGATCCGCCGCCAACACCGCCAATCAGAGTGTCATCACCAGCATTGCCGTCGATGTAGAAGATTCCCTCGCCAGCCTGGATGACGTCGTTACCGTCTCCGCCGTAGAGCGCGTCCCACCCATCACCGCCATCAATGAAGTCGTCACCGCCATCGCCGCGAACGACATCATCTCCGCCGCCAGCAAGGATGGCCTCATCCAAGGCCGTCCCGATCAGCCGGTCAGCCTCATCGGTTCCGAATATGATTTTCACGTTCTTTGCCTCCATAACGCCTCCCACGAGGCGCTGGAGAACAAAGATATCGATTCAAATAATGCTTATATTTCAAAGCATAAGGCCTGACTTTTATTGCGTCAAACCAGCCGGCTTTGCTCCTTGGCCGCGGCGATGAAGCTCGCGAACAGGGGGTGCGGGGCGAAGGGGCGGCTCTTCAGTTCCGGGTGGAACTGCACGCCGACGAACCACGGATGGTCCGGGCGCTCGACGATCTCGGGCAGGACGCCGTCGGGCGAACGGCCCGTCAGCTTCAGGCCCGTGGCCTCCATGCGGTCGTTGTAACCGATGTTGACCTCGTAGCGGTGCCGGTGGCGTTCGCTGATGGCGGTGGAGCCATAGATGTCGGCGATCTTGGAGCCCGGCGTCAGGACGGCGTCATAGGCGCCCAGGCGCATGGTGCCGCCCAGATCGTCGCCTTCCTTGCGCTCGACCCGCTCGTTGCCTTGAACCCACTCGGTCATCAGACCGACCACGGGCTCGGACGTCGGGCCGAACTCGGTAGAGCTGGCGTTCTTCACGCCACCCAGGTTCCGCAGCGATTCGATCACCGCCATCTGCATGCCGAAGCAGATGCCGAAGTACGGGACGTTGTGCTCACGGGCGAACTGGGCGGCGCGGATCTTGCCTTCCGCGCCCCGCTCACCGAAGCCGCCGGGGACCAGGATGGCGTGCGCGCCTTCCAGGCGAGCCGCGGCCGCGCCGTCCTCGCCCTCGAAGGTCTCGCTCTCGACCCAGTCCAGGTTGACCTTGACCTTGTTGGCCACCCCGCCGTGGTGCAGGGCTTCGATCAGCGACTTATAGGCGTCCTTCAGGACGGTGTACTTGCCGACCACGGCCACGGTGACTTCGCCGTCCGGGTTGGTGGTGGTCTCGTTGATCGTCTCCCAGCGCGACAGGTTCGGCGCGGGAGCGTCCTTGATGCCAAAGACGTCGAGCACTTCGGCGTCCAGGCCTTCCTGGTGATAGTCGAGCGGCACCGCATAGATGGACGAGCTGTCCATGGCGGTGATCACGGCGCTGGTCCGCACGTTGCAGAACTGGCCGATCTTGCGCTTTTCCTCGGCCGGGATCGGCTGCTCGCAACGGCAGAGCAGGATGTCCGGCTGAATGCCGATGGAGCGCAGCTCCTTCACCGAATGCTGGGTCGGCTTGGTCTTCATCTCGCCGGCCGTCTTGATGAACGGCAGCAGCGTCAGATGCACGAAGCAGGACGCGCCCCGCGGCAGATCCTGGCCCAGCTGGCGGATAGCCTCGAAGAACGGCAGGCCCTCGATGTCTCCGACCGTGCCGCCGATCTCGACCAGCACGAAGTCGGCCTGCTCGCCCGTCGCATCGTCGATGGCGGGGCTGAGAACGAACTCCTTGATCTCGTTGGTGACGTGCGGAATCACCTGGACGGTCGCGCCCAGATAGTCGCCGCGGCGCTCCTTCTCGATGATCGTCTTGTAGATCTGGCCCGTGGTGATGTTGTCGGCCTTGCGGGCCGACACGCCGGTGAAGCGCTCGTAGTGGCCCAGATCCAGGTCGGTCTCAGCGCCGTCGTCGGTCACGAAGACCTCGCCGTGCTGATACGGGCTCATCGTGCCCGGATCGACGTTGAGATAAGGGTCGAGCTTGCGAAGGCGGACCTTGTAGCCCCGAGCCTGAAGGAGCGCGCCAAGCGCTGCGGAGGCGAGGCCTTTCCCCAGAGAGGAAACCACGCCGCCGGTGATGAAAATATACCGCGTCATGGGAGGTCAGAGTACTCGTGATTCGGGCCGCGAAACTCGCGGCCCGGTGTTCATCAACAGCATTTGTAGAGAGGTCGTCATTGCGGGGTCGGCGTGGACCCCGGAGCCGGGACCTGGGCCGGAGCCGGGGCGGCTGCCGACGGGGTCGTCGGCGAGAGTTGGGGATCGAACTGGTTCAGTTGCGGGGTCGGGGCCTGAACCGGCGGCGGGACCGAACCCGGAGCCGGCGCGGCCGGACCTTGCTTGAGAGCATTGGGGTCGATGCGGTCGATCTTCATGCGATCGACGATCGACTGGCTGGCGCGTTCGCGGCCGGACAGCAGGGTCAGGCCGAAGCTGAGCAGCACGAAGATCGTGAACAGGATCCAGGTGATGCGGGTCAGCAGATCGCCCGCGCCGCGCGCCGACATGAAGCCCGTCGGGCCGCCGCCCATGCCGAGCGCGCCGCCTTCGGAGCGCTGCAGGAGCACGACCCCGATCAGGGCCAGGCACACGATGATGTTGGCGGTCAGAAGAATGCCGGTCAGCATGTCGTTTATTTCTTGTGTCTGGGCGGCCAAAAACGGGCCGCGCGAAACGAAGCGGCCCTCCTAGCACCGGAGAGGCCGCCGCGCCAGACTTGGGGACGCATTAGTGCGCCGCCAAGTCCCGAGCTTGATTTCAGGCCGCCGCGGCGATGGCCAGGAAGTCGACCGCCTTTAGCGAGGCGCCGCCCACCAGGACGCCGCCCACTTCCTTCTGCGATAGGATGTCGGCCGCGTTCTTCGGGTTCACCGAGCCGCCGTACAGAATCTGCACGCCCGCCCCCTGCTCTCCGAACAATTCGACCAGAACGGAGCGCAACGCCTCATGCGCCGCCTCGATGTCCGCCATGGTCGGCGTGCGGCCCGTCCCGATGGCCCAGACCGGCTCATACGCCACGGCGAAGGATTCGCCCTTGAGCGCCTCGACCGGCAGCGAACCGCGCAATTGGCCGGTGATCACCTCGATGGCCCGGCCGGCGTCGCGTTGCTCCAGGCTTTCGCCGATGCACACGATGGGCTCCAGGCTGGCGCGCAGGGCCGCTTCGGTCTTCGAGCGAACCAGAGCGTCGCTTTCGCCATAGCCGCCTCTCCGCTCCGAGTGGCCGAGGATGACCATGGCCGCGCCGGCGTCGGCCAGCATTTCGGCTGAGGTGTCGCCGGTGAAGGCGCCCGAAATCTCGGCCCGGCAGTCCTGTCCGCCCACCACGACGGTCTGCCCCGCCAAGGCTTCGGACATGCGGTGAACAAGCGTGTCGGGCGGGAAAATCGCCACGCGGGCGGCGGGCGGATTGCTGTCCACGCCGGCGGCCACGGCGCGCGCCTCATCAAGGGCGGCGGCCAGACCGTTCATCTTCCAGTTGCCAGCGATCAGCGGGCGAAGGGTCGTCAATTTGCTCATGACCGCCTGTGAGCATCGTCGGCGCAGGGTAAGTCAACCCTCTGCACGCTTGCGGGCGAGTTAGCGCCTCTACTATACCGCCTGCTCGCGCTCATCGGCGCGCCAAGCTTCACGCGCTCTCCGCGCGACCCAGTCAGGAAGGTCTTCGATGCTCGCCGCCACTCGCAAGTTCGCGAAATCCTGGGTCGCCGCGGTCCTTATGGGCCTGCTGATCGTCAGCTTCGCCATCTTCGGCATCAGCGACGTGTTCACCAACCGCATCGGGACCTGGGTGATCAAGGCCGGCGACCGCGAGGTCTCATCCCCCGAGTTCAAGCGCATGTTCGACAACTGGCGCCAGCAGGCCCAGCAGCAGAGCGGCCAGGAGCTGCCGCTCGAACTGGTGGTCGAGCGCGGCTTCGACAAGCGCCTGATGGATGAAATGGCCACCCGTGAGGCCATGGCCGCCCTGATCGCCAAGATCGGCGTCAAGCCGTCGGACAAGCTGATCGCCGATGAGCTGCGCAAGAGCCCGGCCCTGTTCAACCCGGTCAGCGGCGTCTTCGACCCGGCGATATACCAACAGCGCCTGGCCGAGAACAATCTGACCCCGGCGGTCTATGAAGGCCTGCTGCGCGACGACATCGCCCAGAGCCACCTGTCGGCCGGCCTCGCCAGCGGCCTGCGCGCGCCACGCATCTATGGCGCCCTGCAGGCCGCCTTCATGATGGAGCAGCGCGACGTGGCCTATTTCGAGGTCACCGCCGCCAGCGTCGGCCAGCCGCCGGCCCCGACCGACGCCGAGATCCAGGCGTTCATGAAGGAGAACGCCTCGCGCCTGACGCGTCCGGAGTTCCGCGTTCTGAAGATCGTCCGCTTCACGCCCCAGGCGTTCCAGACCAACGCCCCGATCGACCAGGCCGAGGTCCAGAAGAAGTTCGATTTCCGCAAGGACAGCCTGTCCACCCCGGAAACCCGCACCGTGCTGCAGGTTCCGGTCGCCGACGCCAAGACGGGCGCGGCCGTGGCCGACCGCCTGCGCAAGGGCGAAGACGCCGCCGCCGTGGCCAAGTCCGTCGGCCGTGAGCTGGTGACCATCGCCGCCAAGCCGAAGACCGCTATCCCGGACCGCAAGGTGGCCGACGCCGCCTTCGCGCTGAAGGCCGGCGAAGTCAGCGCCCCGATCCAGGGCGACCTGGGCTTCGCGGTGATTAAGGTCGTTGAAGTGACCCCTGGCCGGCAGGCCTCGCTCGAAGAGCAGCGCCCGGCGATCGAAGCCGAACTGCGCCAGGAAGCCGCCAACGAAAAGGTCTATGAGCAGACCCAGACCTATGACGAGGCTCACTCCGGCGGCGCAAGCCTGACCGAGGCCGCGGCCAAGGCCAACGCCCAGGTCCTGACCACCCCGCCGATCAGCGCCCAGGGCATGGCCCAGAGCGGCCAGCCTATCCAACTGCCCCCCGCCCTGATGAAGGCCGCGTTCGAGCTGCCGTCCGGCGGCGAAAGCGACGTGACCGAACTGGGCAACGGCGAGTATTTCGCCGTCCGCGTCGATCAGATCATCCCGCCCGCCCTGCCCCCTCTGGCCGAGGTGAAGGATCAACTGTCGCGCATCATCATCATGCAGCGCACCGCTGACCGCATGCGCGCCCGGGCCGACGCCCTGGCCGAGCGCGTCCGCAAGGGCGAGAGCCTGGAAGCGGTGGCCGCCTCGGCCGGCGCCCAGGTGAAGAAGGCCGCCGGCCTGTCGCGCCTGACCGCCCAGCAGAACCAGACCCTCAGCCCGCAGATCCTGGGCGAGGCCTTCGCGCAGAAGCCGGGCTCGGTGTTCACGGCTCAATCCAGCCAGTTCGCCTTCAGCGTCGCCAAGGTCGAGAACGTCCGCGGCGGCGACCAGGCCCAGATGGCCCAGGCCGCCGAGAGCCTGCGCCGCCAGCTGACCTACGGCATCTTCCAGGACATGGGTCAGGCGACCGCCGCCTATGCCCGCAAGGCGATCAAGGTGACCACTAACCTCGATCGCGCCCGCGCCGCCATCGGCGTCGATCCCGAGATCGCCAAGAACGCCCCGGCGGATACGAAGGCCGCTCCGGAGAAGGCGAAATGAGTTTCGAGCCGGCGTTCAGCCCCTTCGCCGAGGCTTATGACGCCGGCAGACCTCAAGTCGTCTGGACGCGTCTGATCGACGACCTGGAGACCCCGGTCTCCGCCTATATGAAGATCGCGGGCGGCCGCCCCTACGCCTTCCTTTTCGAGTCGGTGGAAGGCGGCAAGCACCGCGACCGCTACTCCATCGTGGCGATGAACCCCGACCTCGTCTGGCGCTGCCATGGCGACAAGGCCGAGATCGCCGAGGGCTGGGATGCTGTCGCGGCCGGGTCCTTCATGCCGCAAAGCGCCGGCGCGCTGGAAAGCCTGCGCGACCTGGTCGCCGCCAACCGCATTCCGCTGCCCGCGGGCCTGCCGCCCATGGCCGCCGGCCTGTTCGGCGCGGTCGGCTACGACATGGTGCGTCTGGCCGAGCATCTGCCGGACATCAATCCCGACAGTCTGGGCCTGCCGGACGGGATCATGACCCGCCCGTCCATCGTCGCGGTGTTCGACGCCATCGCCCAGGAAATCATCCTGGTGACCAGCGTGCGGCCGGACGGCGGCTCCGCCCAGACGGCCTATGACGCCGCCAAGGCGCGCCTGCTGGCGGTGATGAACGACCTGCGCGAGCCGCTGCCGCGCAGCGAACCCCACGCCCCGCGCGAACAGCCGGCTTTCGAGACCAAGGTCAGCCGCGCCGACTACGCTGGCGTGGTGGAGAAGGCCAAGGACTACATCCGGGCCGGCGACATCTTCCAGGTGGTGCCCAGCCATCGCTTCAGCGCGCCGTTCGAGCTGGAGCCGCTGGCGCTGTACCGCTCGCTGCGCCGGACCAATCCGTCGCCGTTCATGTTCTTCCTGAACTTCGGCGACTTCCAGATGGCCGGGTCGAGCCCCGAGGTCATGGTCCGCCTGCGCGACGGCAAGATCACCATCCGCCCCATCGCCGGCACCCGCCCGCGCGGCAAGACGCCGGAAGAGGACCTGGCGCTGGAGCAGGAGCTGCTCGCCGATCCGAAGGAGCGGTCGGAGCACCTGATGCTGCTCGACCTCGGCCGCAACGATGTGGGCCGCGTAGCCATGCTGCGCGACGAAGGCTCCAACGCCGCCGATGCGCCGTCCAAGGGCATGACGGTACGCGTGACCCAGAGCTTCGTCATCGAGCGCTACAGCCACGTGATGCACATCGTCTCCAACGTCGAGGGCGACGCCCCTGACGGCCTGGACCCGGTGGACGTGCTGATGGCCGCCCTGCCCGCCGGCACGGTCTCCGGCGCGCCGAAGGTGCGGGCCATGGAGATCATCGACGAGCTGGAGATCGAGAAGCGCGGCGTCGGCTATGCCGGGGCCGTGGGCTACTTCGGCTCCGACGGCTCGGTGGACACCTGCATCGTCCTGCGCACCGGTCTGGTGAAGGACGGCGTGCTCTACGTCCAGGCGGGCGGCGGCGTCGTGGCCGACAGCGACCCGGACGCCGAGTACGACGAGACCCTCAACAAGTCCCGCGCCCTGAAGCGCGCCGCCGAGGAAGCCTGGCGCTTCGCCTAGGCGGCCGTGGCGCGCTTGTGGATGGCGGTCACGCTCTCCTGGGCGGACAGGGCCGCGCCCTCCTGCCAGGCGTTGAGATAGCTCATGTGCTCGCCCGCGAAGTAGAACGGGCCGTCCGGCTTGCTGAGCGTGGCGTAGTCGGTGGAGCGCTGCTCCTCGCGCCAGCCCACGGCCACGCCCTCGTTGAAGGCCGTCTGACGCCAGGACACCGTGGCGGGCAGCATCAGCTCCTTTCCCCGCCCGGGGTGGAACGTCTCGATCACCTTGCGTGACAGGGCGAAGCGGTCGTCGAAGGACTTGGCCTCGAACTTCAGGCGGTTCTCCGGGCCGGAGAAGCCGATCGAGTAGGCGCCGACGATGACGCCGGTCTTCTCGCCGAAGCCGCCGCTGGGGTACCAGACGACTTCGCTCTCCTCGTCGGTCCAGCCCAGGCCGCCGTACTGGAAATCATCCTGCTCCCAGAACCGCCGGCTCTGCCAGGCGACCTTGGTGCCCGGCTCATAGTGGGCCGAGGCGATGGCCTGCTTCACCTCCGGCGCGAAGTCGGACGGGATCTTGGCTAGAACCGGCAGGGGGATGGTGACGATGCAGTAGTCGGCGTCGAGCGCCTTCTCAGCACCCGCCTCGTCATAGACGATGCGGACGCCCTTCCCCGCCTTGCCGATCTTCTTCACGACGGCGCCGAAGCGGACGGACGACTTCACCGGCTCGTAGAGGGCGTAGGCGATGCGGTCCATGCCGCCCACGGGCTCCAGCATGGTCGCCTGCATCTCCGTGATCTCCTCGAAGATCAGGCTCGCCCCCCAGAAGCGCGATGACATCATGTCCTGCAGCTTGAGCGACGCGCCGGGGATGGCGGGTCGGGCGTAGGCGCCCGGCGCCTGGGTGAAGACGGAGCGGACCGAGCCGGTATAGGTGTGGCTGGCCGAGAGGTCGCCGTAAGCCGCCAGATAGTCGAGCAGCATCTGCTTATCGACCCCAGTCAGCTCCTGATCCAGGGAGCCTTTGCCGATGGCCTTTGAAAGCAGCTCGGCGAAGACGCCGCGGGTGTCGTTCACCGCCTGGCTCTCGGTCGTCACCTTGCCGTTGAAGAAGAGCTTGGCGGAGCGGTTGGCGTTGACCAGCACTTCCAGCGGCACGCCCAGCTCCTGGCAATAGCCGATGATGGCGTGGTGCCATTGCGGAATGCGGGCCGGGCCGGCGTTGAAGTAGTGGTGCCTGCCCCGCTCCCACTCCACCACCTGATCCGGCCGGCCGATCTGCTGGATGCGGTCGCCGCCGCGGATGGACCAGCAGCGGCCGCCCGGGCGATCGCGGGCCTCCAGGACCGTGACCTCATAGCCGCCTTTCCTGAGCTCGTAGGCGGCGACCAGGCCGGCGATCCCGCCGCCGAGCACCGCTACTTTCTTGCCCGCGCCTGAGCCGGCCGGCAGCTTCGGGGTTCCGGCATAGGCCCTGGGCGCGGCCAGCAGGCCCATGCCCATCATGGTCGTGTAGAGCGCGCCGTAGCCGCCCGCCTGCCCCACCGCACTCAAGAAACGCCGACGCGAAATGCCCATGAGGTCCCCCTTGATGTCCGGATCAAAGGCGTGGATCGCGACGCCTACAATGCACGGATCACGGGTTTTCAAAACCAGCGTTACGGCGCCTGTTCATCAGGCGCCTTCGCCCGATTCAGAGCGGCTTGGCGGGGTCCACGGGCGAAGCGTCGTTCGCCAGGGTGTCCTTGGGCAGGCGTTCGGTGATCACCGGCGGCGCCAGCACCATGGCCACCACGAAGGCCAAGGCGCAGAGCGCCGCGAAGGCCGCCGCGGCCAAGGCCGGCCACACCTGCTCCTGCCGCATGGGCGACTTCAGCAGGCCTCTCGCATAGGCCATGGCGGCAGGATCTATCGCGGGTTGTCGGACGGACATGACGTTAAGGATGCGCGAGTCGCAAATGCTTGGCGAGAAGCCTCGTGAGGGACTACATGCACGCCTAGTGAAAGGCGGCGCATGATCCTCGTCATCGATAACTACGACAGCTTCACCTACAACCTCGTTCACTATCTGAACGAGCTTGGGGCGCAGACGGTCGTGCATCGCAATGACGCCCTGACGGTGCAGGAGGCCCTGGCCCTGAAGCCGTCGGCGATTCTGCTTTCACCGGGCCCGAAAGCCCCGGCCCAGGCCGGCATCTGCCTGCCGATTCTGCGCGCCGCACCGGAAGACATGCCGATCCTGGGCGTCTGCCTCGGCCACCAGGCCATCGGCGAGGCCTATGGCGGCGACGTGATCCGCGCCAAGTCCATCATGCACGGCAAGACCAGCCAGATCCGCCACACCGACAAGGGCCTGTTCAAGGATCTGCCGGACGGCTTCACGGCCACCCGCTATCACAGCCTGGCGATCGATAAGGCGACCCTGCCGGACGAGCTGGAGGTCACCGCCTGGACCGACGACGGCGAGATCATGGGCGTGCAGCACAAGACCCGCCCCGTCCACGGCGTGCAGTTCCACCCCGAATCCATCGCCACCGAGGGCGGCCATCAGCTTCTGGCCAACTTCCTCGACCTGGCCGGCGTCAACCGGAACCCGACCACCTATGTCTGACGCCTTCAAGCCGCTGCTGGCCAAGCTGGCGGACGGTCAGACGCTTTCGGAAAGCGACGCCGAGACCTTCTTCGCCGCCTGCCTGCGTGGAGAGCCGACAGGCCCGCAGGTGGCCGCCGCCGTCACCGCCATGCGCCTGCGCGGCGAATCCATCGGCGAGATCGCCGCCTGCGCCCGCGCCATGCGCCGCGCCGCCACCATGCTGGATCACCCGTTCGAGGTGATCGACGTGTGCGGCACCGGCGGCGACGGTCTGCACACCTACAACGTCTCCACAGCCGTGGCCTTCGTGGCGGCCGGCGGCGGTCTGAAGGTCGCCAAGCACGGCAACCGCGCCATCTCCTCCCGTTCCGGCACGGCTGATGTGCTGACCGCGCTGGGCGTGAAGATCGACGCCGGCGCTGCCAAGCAGCGCGAGGCGCTGGAGACCGCCAACATCTGCTTCATGTTCGCCCCGGCTCATCACGGGGCCATGCGGCATGTGACACCGATCCGCGCGGAGCTCGGCTTCCGCACCATCTTCAACCTGCTGGGCCCGTTGTCGAACCCGGCCGGGGCGACCCGTCAGGTGCTCGGCGTCTATGACCCGCGCCTGGTGGAGCCGTTGGCCCGCGTGCTGGGCGCGCTGGGCGCCAAGCGGGCCTGGACGGTCCATGGTTCGGGGATGGATGAGCTGACCACCACGGGCGACAGCGTCGTCTGCGAGTGGAGCGAAGGACGCGTGCGCCACTTCACCATCACGCCCGAGGCCGTCGGCCTGCCCCGCGCCGCCCTGGCCGACCTGACCGGCGGCACGCCGGAGCAGAACGCGATGGCCCTGCTGGAGCTGCTGGACGGCAAGCGCGGCGCCTATCGCGACATCGTGCTGCTGAACGCCGCCGCCGCCTTCCTGGTGGGCGAGCAGGTGGAGACCCTGGCCGAAGGGGTCGAGCGCGCCGCCGACGTGATTGACGACGGCCGCGCCAAGAACGCCCTCGCCGCCCTTATTGAAGCGACCGCCTGATGACCGACATCCTCGCCAAGATCGCCGCCTACAAGCGCGAGGACGTGGCCGGCCGCAAAGCCGTACGCAGCCAGGCCGATGTGGACGCCGCCGCCAAGGCCGCCTCGCCGACTCGGGGCTTCCGCGCCGCGCTGGAGGCCAAGCACGCGCCCGGCCGCCTGTCCCTGATCGCCGAGATCAAGAAGGCCTCGCCGTCCAAGGGACTGATCCGGGCGGATTTCGATCCCCCCGCCCTGGCTCGCGCCTATGAGGCGGGCGGCGCGGCCTGCCTTTCCGTGCTGACCGACGGCCCCAGCTTCCAGGGCGATGACGCCTATCTGGTGGCTGCGCGTGAAGCTGTGGCCCTGCCGGCCATCCGCAAGGACTTCCTGGTCGATCCCTGGCAGGTGGCCGAATCACGGGCCCTCGGCGCCGACGCCATCCTGGTGATCCTGGCGATGATCGACGACGTGCTGGCCGGCGAGCTGATGTCCGAGGCCGCGCGTCTGGGCATGGACGCCCTGGTCGAGGTCCATGACGAGGCCGAGATGGAGCGGGCCGGCAAGCTGGGCTCGACACTGGTCGGCGTGAACAACCGCGATCTGAAGAGCTTCGTGGTCGACCTCGCCGTCACCGAGCGCCTGTTCCCCCTGGCCCCGCAAGACGCGCTGTTGGTCACCGAGAGCGGCCTGTTCACCGCTGACGACGCCCGGCGCATGGAAACCGCCGGCGCCAAGGCGATGCTGGTGGGCG
This sequence comes from Caulobacter segnis, assembly GCF_029543125.1. Taxonomy (GTDB): domain Bacteria; phylum Pseudomonadota; class Alphaproteobacteria; order Caulobacterales; family Caulobacteraceae; genus Caulobacter; species Caulobacter segnis_D. The sequence goes on along the minus strand of NZ_JARQWW010000003.1, from coordinate 357,789 downwards.
AAAGCCTGATGCGTCAGGACGATGTGATGACCGCGACCAAGGCCCTGCTTGGCTGATCCGAGCGGCGTTCTTGTTAACTTGACACTAACCAAGAACGCCTAGAGAACATCCTCATGTGTTAGCGGTTTGTTCCGCAGCTCCCGTGAGGCTGATCCATGCTGACCCGCAAGCAGCACGAGCTCCTGATGTTCATTCATGAACGCATCAAGGAGACCGGCGTGTCCCCGTCCTTCGACGAGATGAAGGAGGCGCTGGATCTGGCGTCCAAGTCAGGCATCCACCGCCTGATCACGGCGCTGGAGGAGCGTGGCTTCCTGCGCCGCCTGCCGCATCGGGCCCGCGCGCTGGAAGTCGTGAAGCTGCCGTCGCAGGCCACGACCTCGGCTCCCCCCAAGGGACGCGGCGCTTTCCGCCCCGAAGTCATCGAAGGCACGCCGCATCTGGCCGCGCCAGAGCCGATGGTCGCCAACGACGTCCGCGAACTGCCGGTGCTCGGCCGCATCGCCGCCGGCGTGCCGATCGAGGCCATCCAGCACGAGCGTGACCGCCTGACCGTGCCGGAGAGCATGTTGGGCGCTGGCGAGCACTATGTTCTGGAGGTCCAGGGCGACTCCATGATCAACGCCGGCATCCTGGATGGCGACTACGTCGTCATCCGCCGAGGCGACACCGCCACCTCGGGCGAGATCGTCGTGGCCTTGGTGATGGGCGAGGAAGCCACCCTGAAGCGCCTGCGCAAGAAGGGCGCCTCCATCGCTCTGGAGGCCGCCAACCCGGCCTATGAGACCCGCATCTTCGGTCCCGATCAGGTTCAGGTGCAGGGCAAGCTGGTCGGCCTGATCCGCCGCTACCACTGAGCCCTTCGCTCTTCTGGAAGTTTTGACGGCCCTGGGCGCTCACCGCACCCAGGGCCGTTTTCCTCTGAGCGGCTGCGCCCAGACGATCCGCCAACCCTGCGGCGTTCGATAAAGTTCGGCGGAGCCGCCGGCTGCGAAATGCTCGGCGTCGAGAATGAGAACACCGTCACATGCGCTTGGAAGCGCGGGCTGCACACCTCTCAGCACAACCACCTCAGCCCCGGCGCAGAGCGCTTCAAGCTTGGGCGCCCGACGCGTCCAGCTCGCCGCCATGCGGACCGGCGCATCCTGCCTCGGCAGACATGTATAGCGACTACATATGTACATATGCTTATCCGTCAATTCCGTCAGGCCGCGACGCCTCATCCAGAATTCGGCGCCGAACCTTCGCGCCTCCGGCCGCAGCAGGACACCCTCCCCGCCCAGGCGAACGGCGGCCGCCGCGCCCTCCGCCTCGATCCAGGCGTCGGGAGCCGCCGGTCGCGGCCACAGGAGAACCGCCAGCGACAGCGGCAAGCCGACCCAACGCAGCCGTCCCTTCCAAAGGCACAGGATCATCACGCCCATGAAGGCGGCCGGCAGGGCGGCGCTCGGGGCGCTGGGGACCAGGGCGTCGGCGCCAGGCGCGGTCCCGAACCAGACCGCCAGGGTGGTCATCATGTCGACGCCCCACCCGGCCACGGCCAAGAACGGGCCGCCCAGGCCCAGCGGGGTCAGCACCGCGCCGATCGCCAGGAACGGCATGATGATGAAGGACGACAGCGGGGCGGTCAGCAGATTGGCCGGCAAGCCCCACATGGCCACGCGGTTGAAGTGCTGCATGGCGAAGGGCGCGGTGGCCATGCCGGCCACGAAGCTCACCCCGACGCTGACGGCCAGCCACGCCCCCACGGCCTGAGCGGCGCGGATCGGCCAGGGCACCGAAATCTCGCGCGCCGGCGGCCGCCACGCCTCCACCAACGCCACCAAGGCGGCCGTGGCGGAAAAGGACATCTGGAAGCCCGGAGAGGCCGCCGCCTCCGGCTGGGCGATGAGGATCGCCAGGGCCGCGATGGCCAGGGCGTGCGGCTGATGGCGCGGCGGTCGAACAGTATGGCCAGGAAGGCGACCGCTCCCGTGATCGCCGCGCGCTCGGCCGGCGCGGGCGCGCCGGAGATCACCAGATAGAGCCCGATGGCCGCCAGCCCGGCGACCGCGGCGATCTTCTTCCCGGAAACCCGCAGCGCCAGCCACGGCAAGGCCGCGACACTCACTCGCACCGCCGCGAAGACAAAGCCGCCGACGATGGCCATATGCATGCCGCTGATCGACAGGATGTGCGCCAGGCCCGAGGCGCGCATGGCCTCGGTCTGCTCCTCCGTGATCCAGGCTTCGTGCCCCGTGACCATGGCGGCGGCGATGGCGCCGGATTCCGGCTCCATGGACCGCACGATCCTGCTCGCCAAGGCCCAGCGCAGGGCGTTGATCTTCATCACCAGCCTCAGCCGCCAAGGCGGCGGCTCCAGCTGAGTGAACATCGGCGCCTCGCGGGAGAAGCCGACGCCGCCCACGGCGTCGAACCAGGCGTCGCGCGCGAAGTCATAGGCGCCGGGGCTGGCCGGCGGCGGGGGCGGCCCGACCATGGCGCGGAAGGTGACCACCTCCCCCGGCCCGATCACCGCCTCGCGCGCCACGGTCACGCGGATGCGGTGCGGCAGGTCAGAGGGCGCCACGCCGGATATGAACACCGGCGCGATCAGGATCCGGCCGCCGCTGACGCCCGGGCTCGCCACGTCGATCACCCAGCCCTCGATCCGGCGCGGGCCATCCGCCTCGCTGATGATCGGAGCGGCCACGCGCTGGGTGCGCACCGTTCCAGCGAACATGCCGCCCACGAACGCCGCCAGCAGGATCAGCAAGGCGGCGCCCCTCATACCCCGCCTGCGGGCGAGCAAGGCTGCGCCAAGCGTCGCGCTGAACAAGACGCCCATCCACGGCAGGGAGGGCTCGATCGGCAGGGCCAGATAGGTCGCCGCGCCAAGCCCCAGCGCCACCGGCGCCCACAGCATGGCCCGCCCCGCCTGCGCCGCCGCTTCAGCCCGGAGCCAGGCGATCAGGTCCGCCGCACTAGGAGCCCGTGGAAGCCGCGTGCTAAGACGCCGCCCACTGATCCGAGTACTCGAAAGACCTATGTCCTCTCCCGTCGTCACCCGCTTCGCCCCCTCGCCCACCGGTTATCTGCACATCGGCGGCGCGAGAACGGCGTTATTCAACTGGCTATATGCGCGCCATACGGGTGGCAAGTTTCTGCTGCGCGTAGAGGACACTGATCGCGAGCGTTCGACGGATGCTGCTGTCCAGGCCATTTTCCAGGGCCTGGATTGGATGGGTCTGCAGGCCGACGATGAGCCGGTCTTCCAGTTCTCCCGCGTCGAACGCCACAAGGAGGCCGTGCAGCAGCTTCTGGAGGCCGGCCGCGCCTATCGCTGCTGGCTGATCGGCGACGAACTGGAAGCCGAGCGTGAAAGGGCGAAGGCCGCCGGCCACGCCCTGCGTTCGCCTTGGCGCGACCGCACCGACGGCGACCTGTCACAGCCGCACGTGATCCGCTTCAAGGGCGCGATCGACGGTGAGACCCTGATCCCCGATCTGGTCCAAGGCGAGGTCACCTTCCAGAACAAGGCGCTGGACGATCTGGTCCTGCTGCGTTCGGACGGTGCGCCGACCTACAACCTCGCCGTGGTGGTGGACGACCACGACATGGGCGTCACCCACATCATCCGGGGCGACGACCATCTGAACAACGCCGCCCGCCAGGCCCTGATCTATCAGGCGCTGGACTGGGCGCTGCCGACCTTCGCCCACATCCCGCTGATCCATGGGCCGGACGGCGCCAAGCTGTCCAAGCGCCACGGCGCCCAGGCGGTCGGCGACTTCGAGGACATGGGCTACCTGCCCGAGGCCATGCGCAACTATCTGGCCCGGCTGGGCTGGAGCCACGGGGACGACGAAATCTTCTCCGACGAGCAGGCCATCGGCTGGTTCGACATCGCCGACGTCAACAAGGGCGCCGCGCGGCTGGACTGGGACAAGCTCGCCTTCATCAACGCGCACTACATCCGGGCCGCCGACGACGCGCGCCTGGCCGATCTGGTCGCCGGCGTCCTCGCCAAGCGCGGCGAGGCGGCGGACAAGGAAAAGCTGCTGGCCGCCCTGCCCTTCGTAAAGGAGCGCGCCAAGACGATCCTAGAGTTGGCGGACCAACTCGCCTTTGCCCTGAAGGCGCGCCCGATCGCCCTGGACGACAAGACCAAGGGCCTTCTGACGGACGAAACCTCCGGCCGCCTTTCGCGACTGCGAGAAACTCTGGCCGGCATCAACGACTGGACCTTCGAAACGCTTGAGCCGGCCTTGAAGGCCTTCGCGGAATCCGAGGGCGTAGGCCTTGGAAAGATCGGCCCTGCGCTGCGCGGCGTGCTGACCGGCGGCGCCCCCGCGCCGGACCTGGCGAAGATCCTTGCGGCGCTAGGCCGCACAGAGAGTCTTGTTCGGATTCACGATGCGCTTTCGCAATCGCAGTAAGGCGCTATAACGCACCGCAAACGCCCGTTAGGGCACAGCTACAGAGGGAACGGGAATGAGCGATAAAGCTGTCCTGACCATCGGCGACAAGTCGTACGACCTGCCGATCATGAAGGGGTCGACCGGCCCGGACGTCGTCGATGTCCGCAAGTGGTACGCGGATTCGGACACCTTCACGTTCGACCCTGGCTTCACCTCCACGGCCTCCTGCGAGAGCAAGATCACCTATATCGACGGTGACGCCGGCGTGCTGCTGCACCGCGGCTATCCGATCGATCAACTGGCCGAGAAGTCGAGCTTCCTGGAAGTCTGCTACCTGCTGCTGAACGGCGAACTGCCGAACGCGGCGGAGTTCGCGAAGTTCGACAACAACATCACCTACCACACGATGCTGCACGCGCAGTTCGACCGCTTCTTCGAGGGCTTCCGCCGCGACGCCCACCCGATGGCGGTCATGACCGGCGCGGTCGGCGCCCTGTCGGCCTTCTACGCCGACAGCATGAACGTCGACGACGCCCGTGAACGCGAAATAAGCGCTCATCGCCTGATCGCGAAGATGCCGACCATCGCGGCCCGCGCCTACAAGTACACGATCGGCCAGCCGTTCGTGTCGCCGCGCAACGACCTCTCCTACTCGGAGAACTTCCTGCGCATGTGCTTCTCCGTGCCGGCGGAAGACTGGGTGCCAAACCCGGTTCTGACCCGCGCCATGGACCGCATCTTCATCCTGCACGCCGATCACGAGCAGAACGCCTCGACCTCGACCGTCCGCCTGGCCGGCTCGTCGGGCGCTCACCCGTTCGCGTGCATCGCGGCCGGCATCGCCTGCCTGTGGGGCCCGTCGCACGGCGGCGCCAACCAGGAAGCCCTGGAGATGCTCGAGCAGATCGGCTCGGTCGAGAACATCCCGGCCTTCATCGAGGGCGTGAAGAAGCGCGAGTACAAGCTGATGGGCTTCGGCCACCGCGTGTACAAGAACTTCGACCCGCGCGCGAAGGTCATGCAGAAGACCTGCCACGAGGTCCTCGGCCAGCTGGGCATCAACGACCCGCTGCTGGAAGTGGCCATGGAGCTGGAGAAGATCGCCCTGAGCGATCCGTTCTTCATCGACCGCAAGCTGTACCCGAACATCGACTTCTATTCGGGCATCACCCTGCGCGCCATGGGCTTCCCGACCAACATGTTCACCGTGCTGTTCGCCCTGGCCCGCACCGTGGGCTGGATCAGCCAGTGGAAGGAAATGTTCGAGGATCCGACCCGCAAGATCGGCCGTCCGCGTCAGCTCTACACGGGCGCGACGCAGCGGGATTACGTCCCGGTCGACAAGCGCTAGGCTTCGGCTTCATTCTGATGACGGCGGCTCCAATGGAGCCGCCGTTTTCGTATCTGGAGCCCGTCATGATCCGCCAAGCCGCCATCGCCCTGATGCTCGCCGCCCTGCCCGCGCCCCTGCTGGCCGCGCCGGCTCTGTCGCCGGCCGACACGGCGCGGGAGGACGCCGGCATCCGTCAGGTGATCGCCGACATGCAGGCCGCCTGGAACCGGGGCGACTATCGAGGCTACATGGCCGGCTTCCAGAACCCGGGGGTGATCTTCGTCTCGGGCGGCAAGTTCCAGGACGGCTGGCAGGGCACGCTGGATCACTACATCCGCGACTATGGCGACTCGGTCGACACGCGCGGAACCCTGACCTTCTCGGACATCCGCATCGAATTCCTGGCGCCGGACGCGGCGCAGCTGATCAGCCGCTACCATCTGGAGCGGCCTCAGAAGGCTATGAGCGGGATCAACACCCGTCTGATGCGCAAGATCGACGGGCGCTGGCTGATCGCCCTGAACCACGTGTCGGCCTATGACGTCCCGCCAGCCGGCAAGTAGACCTAGACCGCCTGCCCCGCCGCCCAGCCGCTGGACCAGGCCCACTGGAAATTGTAGCCGCCCAACCAGCCGGTGACGTCCACCACTTCGCCGATGAAGTAGAGGCCGGGAACGGCCTTCACCTCCATGGTCTTGCTGTCGAGCGCATCGGTGTCGACACCGCCCAGGGTCACTTCCGCCGTGCGATACCCTTCGGAGCCGACCGGCTTCACGCGCCAGCGGTTCACGGCTTCGTCGATGGCGCGCAGCACCTTGTCCGGCGTGTCGGCCAGGTTCCCCTTGGCGCCGGCCTCAGCGGCCAGCAGATCGGCCAGCCGTGAAGGAACAACAGCGGTCAGGGCGTTGTGCACGGCCTGGCGGGGGTTGGACGCCTTGGCGGCCTTCAACGTCTCGAAGACGTTCACGCCGGGAGCCATGGAGACCTCGATCTCGCCGCCCTCGCGCCAGTATGAGCTGATCTGCAGAATGGCCGGGCCGCTGAGACCGCGGTGGGTGAAGAGCATCGCCTCCGCGAACCTGGTCTTGCCGCTGGCGACCACGGCGTCCACCGCTACGCCGGCCAGGGGCTTCAGCCGCTCCAGCTTCGAAGGATCGAAGGTCAGCGGCACCAGGGCCGGGCGGGTCTCGCGAACCGGCACGCCGAAGTGGCTGGCGATCTCATAGCCGAGGCCTGTCGCCCCCATCTTGGGGATCGATTTGCCGCCGCACGCCACCACCAGCGAGGCGCAGCGGACGGAGGTCTTGTTCAGCCGGACTTCATAGCCCTCGTCCGCATGGTCGATGTTCTGGACGGCCGTCTCCAGCCACAGGGTCACACCCGCCGCGTCCATCTCGGTCAGCAGCATCTCGATGATCTGCTTGGCCGAACCGTCGCAAAACAGCTGCCCCAAGGTCTTCTCGTGCCAGGCGATCTTGTAGCGGTCGACCAAGGCGATGAAGTCACGCTGGGTGTACCGGCGCAGGGCCGAGATGCAGAAGCGCGGATTGGCCGAGATATAGGCCTCGGGCCGGACGTCCAGATTGGTGAAGTTGCAGCGCCCGCCGCCGCTGATGCGGATCTTCTCACCCGGCGCGGAAGCATGGTCGATCACCAGGACCTTGCGGCCGCGCTTGCCCGCCTCGATGGCGCACATCATGCCGGCGGCGCCGGCGCCGATCACGACGACGTCGAAAGTCTGCATGGAAGGTGTCCCGGAAAGCGAAGGAGCGCCGTTGTGCTCGCAACGGCGTCCACGGTCAACGCAGGGCTACTCAGCCAGGACGATGGTCGCCGTTCCGACAGGCATCGGCAGGATCAGGCTGAACACGGACCCGCGCGGCGTGCCGGCCCGCGCCTGCACCCGTCCGCCCATGAGCTCCGCAAGGTCACGGCTGACCGCCAAGCCCAGGCCCGTGCCGCCGTACGTCTTGGCCGTGCGCGCCGCGCCCTGGACGTACGGCGTGAACAGGCGCTCAACGGCGTCGGGCGGCACCCCAGGACCGTCGTCCACCACGTCGATGCGCACCTGCTTCAAACCGCCCTCGCGCTGCACGCTGAGGCGAAGGGCGACACGCCCACGGTCCGTGAACTTGATGGCGTTGGACAGGAAGTTGTTGAGGATCTGTCGCAGGCGGTTCGGATCGCCCTGAACCCAGATCGGCCCGCTGGCTATGTCCGGCGCCTCGAACTCCAGCCCCTTGGCGTGAGCGGCGGTCTGCCAGAAGCGCGCGACGTCCACCATGCTGCCGACCAGCTCGAAATCCCGCACGTCCAGCGCCATGGCGCGGGCCTCGACCTTCGAGCGGTCCAGCAGGTCATCAAGCAGCTTGCCCATCAGGCGTGCCGCGTCGGTGATCGTGCGGGCGGCCGAAATGGTCTTGTGGGGCGCAACGCCCTCCTCGATCAAAGAAGCGCCGGCCGTGACCGTGGCGAGCGGGCTGCGCAGCTCCTGGCTGACGATGGCGGCCATGGCGGCGCGGTTGGCCACCGCCTCCTCCGCTTCGCGTCGTCGCGCCTCGGCTTCCTGGCGTGCCGCCAGCTCCGCCTTGCGGGCCCTGTAGACCCGCTCCCACGCCGCATGCGCGCCTGACAGGAAGAGGCCGAAGCAGACCACCAGGATCGCCAGAGATCCCTGCTTGTTGATCGCCGAATGGACGATCATGGCGATCGTGGTCAGAACGAATGGCGCGGCGCCCACATAGAAAACCGCCCGTGATTCAAGGGCCGAAGTCGCATTGACCAGCACCACCCCGGTCAAAAGCAGCAGCGACATCGTCACCGACGTCAGATCCCCCCGCGTCCACAGATAGTAGATCGCTGTGCAGCCGATCACCGGCAGGAAGGTGATCACCGTCAGCGCCGCCATACGGCCGCCGATCGAGTTGCCAGCCTTGGCTGGATTGAGCCTGAACGGCCGCATGACGAAGAATTCGATCGTCTGGCCGATCACATTGGCCACAAGCCAAGGGATGATGAATCGAACTTCGCCCAGCTCGTAGAACGCCCAGGACATGGCGATGAGGGTGGACAGCCGGACAGGCGCCTGCTTCAGGCGCTCATGCGCGCTGGCGGCCAGCCCCCGGCGTAGTTCGTCGTCGTCACGCAGCACTCTTGGCCTCCCCCAGGCGGCGAAGCCAGTTTAACCAAGGCGGCGCTTTACGCCAAAGGACATGCAAGCGCAGCGGGCGAATGTCGCACCCCTTGCACTAGTTGGGTTTGCGTTCGAACAGGATGACCGGTTCGTTGCGATAGGTGGCGTAGGCGAAGGGTTTGAACCCGGCCTTTTCCGCGACCTTCACCGACGGCGCGTTGTCGATGTTGATCATGCAGACCGTCCTGGCATCGGCGCCGAAGTGCTGTTCGCCCCAGGACAGGACGGCGGCCAGCGCCTCGCTCGCATAGCCCTTGCCGTGGGCGTTGGGCGCCAGGGCCCATCCCGCTTCTGGCGTGTCGCCAAACGACGGCTCCAGCGTCCGCTGGAAATCACCGAAACCGATCTCGCCCAGATAACGGCCGGTTCCCTTCTCCTCGATCACCCAGAAGCCATAGCCCAGTGCGGCCCAGTGGCCGATGTAGCGAAGAATTCGCGGCCAGACCTCTTCACGGCTCTGCGGACGCCCGCCGATGAACCGCGTGACCTCTTCGTCGCCCCAGAGCGCCGCGCTGGCATCCAGATCACTAATCCGGAATTCGCGAAGGATCAGGCGCTCGGTTTCGATGACGGGGGCCTGGGTCGGCATGTTCAGTTCCTTTCGGCGGTCAGCCGTAGAATCGCCTTGGCGGCGGCGTCGGCAGGATCAGGACCGCCTCGGCCCATGAGGTCCAGAGCCGCGAATTGCTTTTCCGCCTGCCTTCGTCGCAAACCCGGATCGTTCAGGCGGCTTTCGATCTCGGCAGCCAGTTTAGGACCCGTGCAGTCATTCTGGATCAGCTCCGGCGCCACGAACTCTCGCGCCGCGATGTTGAACAAGGTGATCCAGGGCGTGAGGATCAGGTGCTTGAGAATGGCGTGGGTGATCTTGCCGATCCGATAGCCCACCACCATCGGCACCCCGGCCAGAGCGAGCTCTATCGTCACCGTCCCGCTGCAAGCCAAGGCCACCGTGCCGGCGACCATGGCGTCGTCCTTGAGCCCCTCATCCTCGATCACGTGGACCCGATATGGCCAACCCGCCGCCCTCGCCTTCACGGCCGCGGTGACGGTCGATGCGGCCGGGATCACCACGTGCAGCTCGGGATGCCTGGCCTTCACCCGGCTGACCGCATCCTCGAAAGCCGGCATGACCCGCTCGATCTCCGCCGGGCGGCTGCCCGGCAGGACCAGCAGAATCGGCTCGTCTGGATGCGCGCCGATCGCCTCGCGCAGGCGTCGCGGATCGGCCTTGGAGAAATCCTTGGCCAGGGCGCCGTTGCCGACAAAAGTCGTCGGCAGGCCTTCTTTCTCGAAATAGGGAGCGTCGAAGGCGTGGATGGCCAGCAGGTGATCCACCGCCTGAGCCAGCACCTTCGCCCGACCGGGACGCGAGGCCCAGACCTGGGGCCCCACGTACTTGACCAGCAGGATGCCGGGGTCGATGGCGCGCAGCGCCTTGGCCATCCGGACCGTGAAGCCCCAGCTGTCGATCAGCACGGCCACATCGGGCCGGTCCGCCTGCGCCATGGCGGCGGTCTCGGCGACGCGCTTCTTGACCCGGCCGTAGGCTCTCACGCCCTCCCACAGCCCCAGGATAGAAAGCTCGGCGATATCGAAGGGGCTCTCGATCCCCTCTTCCGCCATGCGGGCGCCGCCGACGCCGATGAAGCGGACATCGCCGCCCAGCTTCTTCTTCAACGCCCGCGCCAGCTCCGCGCCCCGCTGATCGCCCGAGGCCTCGGCCGCCACCAGCATGACGGTCAGCGGCTTGGTCACGGCTGGGCAGGCTCCACGCCGAGAATGAACAGGCCCAGCTCGTCCGCCATGGCGATGACAGCCTCCCGATCCAGCACGATCAGTCGTCCCGCCTCGCCCACGATGCCGGACAGCCCGGCGCGCGCCGCGCGTTGGACGGTGGCGACCCCGATGGTCGGCAGATCGACGCGGGTCTCCTGGATCGGCTTCGGCGCCTTGGCCAGAACGCCGCGCAGATGCTCCGCGGAGCCGCGCACAGCCTCGGGGAGGTCCGCCACGCGGCGGAGCATGGCGTCCGTGCCTTCCTGCGCCTCCACGGCCAGCACGAGGCCGCGGCAGACCACACAGCCTTGCCCGATGTCGAGCCGGCCGATCTCACGGGCGACTTCCAGGGCGCGGGCGATATCCACCCCATCACCGTCTGATGGCGAATGCGCACCGAGACGACCGACCGGCAGGGTCAAGCCGGCGACGACCTCGTGGGCGCCCTCGACCACAAAGCCTTCCTTCTCGAACTCGGAGAGGATCTTGCGCAGCAGGGCGTCATCCCCTTGCTTCGCGGCCGCCACGACGCCCGGCAAGGCCGCCAGGCCGCGCAGATCAGGCTTCAGGGCGGAGAAGTCCGGACGGCTGACATTGCCGGCGAAGCAGACCGCCTCGCAGTTCGCATCCTTGAGCGCCTTGATGCACTTGCCGAGTTCGGCGAGCCCCACGTCGACGCCGGGAAAGTCACGCATCTCCGGACCGGCGAAACCGCGCAGGCGCATGACCGCGAAGGGCCGCTCAGCCGATCGGCAGTGGTTGGCGATCTCGGCGGGAAGCGTGCCGCCACCCGCGATGATGCCGAGCTTCCTCACGACCTCAGACCTCGCGCTCCGGCAGGCAGAGCGGCCGGTTGGCGTCGGCGCGGATGAAATCGACGATCTCCATCACCTCCGGCGAGGTGGCGTGGTTTTCAGCCACTTCGTCGATCCGCTCCTGGAACGTGCCTTCATCGGCGAACAGCAGGCGGTAGGCGGCGCGCAGGGCGTTGATCGTCTCGCGCGAAAAGCCCCGACGCTTCAGGCCGACCAGGTTCAGCCCCTCCAGGTGGGCATGGTTGCCCCACACCGATCCGTAGGGGATCACATCCTTGGTGACGGCCGCGAGGCCGCCGATGAAGCTGTAGCGGCCGATGCGGCCGAACTGGTGCGCGGCGGCGAGACCGCCCATGAACACGAAGTCGCCCAGCACAACGTGCCCGCCCAGGGTCGCCCCCTTGGCCATGACCACGTTGTCGCCGACGATGCAGTCATGCGCCACGTGCGCGGCGACCATGTACAGGCCGTCCGAACCGATGGTGGTCACGCCCCGGCCCGACGCCGTGCCGGTGTGGAATGTCACATGCTCGCGGATGATGTTCCGGGCGCCGATGCGCAGCTCGGTCTTCTCGCCCTTGTGCCCCAGGTGCTGCGGCGGTCCGCCGAGATTGGCGAAGGGATGCACGACGCACCCCTCGCCCACAGTCGTGACGCCCTCGACGACCACGTGGCTCATCAGCTTCACGCCCGCGCCCAGGGTCACGTCGGGGCCCACGATGCTGAAGGCGCCGATCTCGACGTCGTCCGCCAGGGTCGCGGCGGGATCGACAAGGGCGGTGGGGTGAACGATGGGCATCAGCGGGGCGTCTCGACAACCATGGCGGCGAACTCGGCCTCGGCGGCGACCTTGTCGCCCACCATGGCCTGGCCGCGGAACTTGAAGATCGAGGAACGCGCGCGCACGACCTCGACGTTCATGCGCAGGACATCGCCCGGACGCACCGGGTGGCGGAAGCGGCAGTTGTCCACAGACATGAACAGGATGGTCTTGCCCTCCACGTCCACTTCCAGGGACTTGGACATCAGGACAGCGCCCGTCTGGGCCATGGCCTCGACGATCAGCACGCCCGGCATCACCGGATTGTCGGGGAAGTGGCCCATGAAGAAGGGCTCGTTCATCGTCACGCACTTGATGCCGACGATGGACTGATTGGCGCGATAGTCCTCGGCCCGGTCCACAAGCAGGAACGGATAGCGGTGCGGAATCCGCGCCAGGATTTCGCTGATGTCGATCGAGATCGACTGTTCGGTTTCCGCGTCCTTGCGGCTCATTCAACACCCCCGGATTTGCGGCCCGCCGCCATGCGCGCAAGCCACGCGGTCTCCCGCAACCATTGTCGGATCGGCTGGGCGGGAAATCCGCCCCAGGTTTCGCCGGCCGGCACGTTCTTCATCACCCCGGCGGCCGCGCCGATGCGCGCGCCATCGCCGATGACCAGGTGGTCCGCCACACCGGCCTGCCCCCCCATGCTCACCCCATCACCCACGATGGTGCTGCCCGAGATGCCCGTATAGGCCGCCAACAAGCAGTTGCGACCGATACGGACGTTGTGGGCGATGTGCACGAGGTTGTCGATCTTGGTGTTCTCGCCCACCACGGTGTCGTCATAGGCGCCGCGGTCGATGCAGCAATTGGCGCCAAGCGTGACGTTGTCCTGCAGCAGAACGCGGCCGAGCTGCGGCAGGTCGATGATCCCGCTGGCGCTGACCGTCGCGCCGAATCCCGCCTCGCCGATGACGGCGCCGGCATAGATGCGAACGCGGTCGCCGATCATGGCGAAGCCGATCACCGCCCGGGCGCTGATCTCGCAGTCGCGGCCGATCGTGACCCCTGGACCGATCACCACGCCTGGGCCGATGCGCGTGCCGCGCCCGATCTGGACGTCCGCACCGATGACGACGCCTGGAGACACCAGTACGCCCTCTTCCAGCCTCGCGGTGGGATCCACCGCCTGAACACCGGTCTCGAAACGTCGGGCGCGGTGCAAGCGATTGGCGGCGGCGGCCCAGGCGACCTGGGGACGATCCACGACAACCGCGGCGCAGCCCTCGGGCACATCGCCCGCCACCGCCTGGGTGACGAAGCAGGCCCCGGCCTTGGTCGCCTTCAGATCAGCGACGTAACGCTTGTCGGAGAAGAACCCGATGCTGTCGGCGTCGGCGCGCGCCAGCGGCGCGACAGACCTGATCGCCAAATCGGCCCGTTCAGACGAAAGAAGCTGGCCGCCGGTGAGGCGGGCCAGCTCCGAAAGCGTGGCCGGACCCAGGTCTTCGTAAAAGCGCGGGTCGGGCATGGCTGTTCTCAATCCGTCTCTAAGGTCCCGCGCCGCGACGCGGGCGAGACTCACTTACGCGCAGGCGGCGTAGTTTGGGCGGCGGGAGCCGGCTGGTCCAGACGTTCGCGGTCGAAAGCGAAGGTCTGAATCTTGCCGTTCAGGCCCTGGACGACCTGATCGTTGATCGACATGGCCGGGTTGCCCACCAGAACGGCGTTCTGATCGACCAGAACGGCGCACTTCTGAGCCTGATAAACCTGACGCACGATCGGGTTCATCTCGGTGGCGACGCGGTTCAGCGCCTTCTGCTCGGTGGCGGCGACTTCGCGCTGACGCAGCTGGGCCTTGCGCTCAAAGGCGTTCGCCTTGACCTGCAGGGCGGCGGCGCGCTGTTCCAGGGTGTTCTGGTCGAGCGTGGCGCGCTGGGTCTCCAGGGTCTTGGCTTCGGTCTCAAGCGCGGTGCGCTCGGTCGTCAGCTCGGAGTTCACCTGGGTGGCGATCTGTTGCAGGCGGGTGTTCACGGCTTTGCCGACGGCCGAATTGGCGACCACGGCGGCGCTGGAGAACAGGCACATGCCGGGGATGGCCGCGCCATGGGTCATGGCCGGAGCAGCCGGGACAGCGGCCGGAGCTTGGGTCTGGGCCAGCGCGGTCGACGCGATGGCGAGACCGGCGACCACGCCGGAGGCGGTCGCGACGATGTTGCGGAGGGTCATGGAGCTTAGAACCTTGTGGAGGTGGAGAACCGGAACGTTTCGGTCCTATCGTAATCTTCTTTGGCCAAAATTCGGCTGAAGTCGAAACGGATGGGGCCCATGGGCGAACGCCAGTGGATGCTGACGCCCGCTGAAGCGCGCAGGGACAGATCGTCCCGAATGAAGTTGTCGAACACGCCAGGCTGTTCTTGCTTATCTTCGTCGTCGAGCATGCCGACGGTGCCGAAGTCGCTGAAGAGCGACGCCTTGATGCCGTACTGTTCCGGCAGGTAGGTCGGGATCGTCAGTTCGAACGTGCCGATGGCGTACAGCTTGCCGCCCAGGGCGTCGTCGTTGCCCGAGGTGTCGCGCGGACCGATGCCGGCGATTTCGAAGCCGCGGAACGTGTTGCCGCCCTTGTAGAAGCGGTCGTTGATCCGGATGCTGTCGCCGCTCCAGCCTTCAATATAGCCGGCCGTGCCCACGAAGCTGAGGATGAAGTCCTTGTTGAAGCCGTGGAACCAGCCGCCGCCGACCTCGGTCTTCAGGTAGTTCATGTCGCCGCCGAAGCCGGCGAGATCCTGGGTGAAGTCGCCGTAGAAGCCGCGCGTCGGGTTGATCGGGTCGTTCCGGCGATCCAGGCGCAGACCGTAGCCGACGAGCGAGGTCACGAACGAACCGCGCTGACGGCACAAGATCTGCGAGACGGAGCCGCCTGAGCAGTACTCGTCGCCGATCATGACGTCGTCGGTCTTCAGCTGGTAGCGCATCGTCATCGACGCGTTCTGGGTCAGCGGGAAGCCGACGCGCAGGGTGCCGCCCAGCGACTTGGTGTCATAGGCGGCGAACTCGCTCAGATCGTAGCGGAACGAGAACAGGTCGATGCCGGCCCGCAGGTCGCGGCCCATGAAGCGCGGCTCGGTGAAGCCCAGGTCCACCTGCTGACGCAGCGAACCGACCGAAACGCGGCCGCGGACGTTCTGGCCACGGCCGCGGAAGTTGCGCTCGGTGATGCCGAGGTCGATGACCGCCTTTTCCACCGAGCTGTAGCCCGCGCTGAAGGACAGTTCGCCGGTCGGCTGCTCCTCCACCTGCACGCGCAGGGTGGTGCGGTCCGGCTGGGCGCTCGGCTGTTCGTCGATCGTCACGTCCTTGAAGAAGCCAAGGGCGCGGATCTGGTTGCGCGAACGGTCCACCAGCACGCGGTTGTAGGCGTCGCCCTCGGCCACGTTCATTTCGCGGCGGACGACGGTGTCCAGGGTGCGGGTGTTGCCGACGATGTCGATACGGTCGATGTAGACGCGCGGACCTTCGCGGACCAGGAAGGTCACGTCGACGGTCTTGTTCTCGCGGTTCGGCGTGTAGCGCGGACGGACATCCACGAAGGCGAAGCCCGCAGCGCCGGCGGCGAAGGTCAGCGAGTCCGTCGCTTGTTCGATGCGCTGGTCTTCGTACAGCTCGCCCGAGCGGATCGGCAGGATCGCCGCCAGGATCTGTCCGTCGAGCTTCTTGTTCTCGGTGTCCACCGAGATCTTGCCAAACTTGTATTCCTGGCCTTCGTCGATCGTGTAGGTGATCACGAAGCCGTTCTTGTCCGGCGACAGCTCGGCCACCGCCGAGATGACGCGGAAATCATAGTAGCCGCGGTTGCGGTAGTGCTTGCGCAGCTGCTCCTTGTCGTACTCGATCCGGTCCGGATCGTAGTTGTTGTTCGACGAGAAGAACTTCAGCAGGCGGCTTTCCTCGGTCACGACCACGTCGCGCAGGTCGTTGTCCGAGAATTCGCGATTGCCGATGAAATTGACGTTCAGGACGCCGCTTTTCGGGCCTTCATTGATTTCGAAGACCAGGTCGACGCGCTTTTGCGGCAGTTCGACCACCTTCGGCGTCACGGTCGCTGAGATGCGGCCCGAGCGGCGATAAAGTTCGATGATGCGCTGGACGTCCTGCTGAACCTTGGCGCGGGTGAAGATGCCGCGCGGACGGATGGTCACCTCGTCCCGCAGCTTGTCTTCCTTCATGGCCGAGTTCCCCTCGAACACGACCTGGTTGATGATCGGGTTCTCGACGACCTGGATCACCAGATCCGTGCCCTGCATCTGCATGGCCACGTCGGCGAACAGGTCGGTGCGGAACAGGGTCTTCACCGCCAAGTCGAGGCGGGCCGGATCGACCGTGTCGCCGATCTGAATCGGCAGGTAGGAGGTCACCGTCCCCTGCTCGATCCGCTCGTTGCCCTGCACCACGATGCGCTGGACGACGCCGGTCTGCTGGACCTGGGCCATGACCGTCGTCGGCGCCGTCATGGCCGTCGAGCCCAGAAGGAGCGCGAAGCCGGAGAAAAGCGCGGCGCGACGAACGCGGGGATTCTTCATTGGATAAGCCATGACCGGTGGGCGGGCGCTCAGGAGAACAAGCCGCCGAGGAATTGGAACACTCGCAAGCGCTGCAGATCGTTCCACGTCGCGAACAACATGAATCCGAGGAGCAGCGCAAGGCCTACGCGATATCCGGCCGCCTGGACCTTGGCGCCCAAGGGACGCCGTGCGACCGCCTCGTAGGCGTAGAAGAGCAGATGCCCGCCATCGAGCACGGGAATCGGCAGGAGATTCATGAAGCCGATGCTGACAGAAAGCACCGCCGCCAGACCCAGCAATGAGACGAAGGCGCCCAGCAGCATGAAGCCGAAGTCAGGCGCGCCTTCCGCGCCGGCTTGCGCCACCGCGCCGGACGCCTGAGCAATGCGGATGGGGCCGCCGAGTTGTTCGGCCGAGACCTGACCCGTCACCAGACGGCCCAGGTAATAGATGGTGGTGTCCAGCACCTCCCAGGTCTTGCGGGCGCCCACGACCACGGCTTCGACGGGATTGTAGCGGGTGCGGACCACGTCGGAAGCGGTGACCTGGCTGCTGATCCCCAGGCGGCCGACTTCCTGGCTGCCGCCGGTGGGATCCACGTCGCGAACCATGGCTGGCGTCGCGGTCAGGTCGACAGTGCGCCCTCCACGGTCGATCTCGAACTGGATCGGCACGTTGGCGCGCACGATGATGTAGCGCTCAAGGTCCTCGAAGCTGCGAATCTTCCGGCCGTCCGCCTCGAGCACGACGTCGCCCGGCTGGAAGCCGGCGGCCGCGGCCGCACCGCCCGGCGCAACGCCGGTGACACGGGCCGGATGGGTGATCTCGCCCACCGTGCTGAGCAGCAGGGCGAAGAGGAAGACCGCGAGGATGAAGTTGGCCATGGGGCCAGCCGCGGCGATGCAGGCTCGCTGCCATAGAGGCTTGAAGTGATAGTACTTGCTGACCGCCTGCGCGCCCTCAACGCGGGTGATCTGGCTGCGCAGATGATCCAGGTCTTCCTGATCCGGCACGCTGGCGGCGTTGTCGTCCCCCGAAAAGCGGACATAACCGCCCAGGGGGGCCCAGCCGATGCGCCATTCGACGCCGGAGCGGTCCACACGCTGGAAGATCGGACGGCCGAAGCCGATGGCGAAGCGGTCGATGGCGACCCCGAACCACTTGGCCACCAGGAAGTGGCCGAGCTCGTGCACCGTGACCACCAGGGTCAGCACGAACAGGAACGGAATGATGTAGGTCAGCGCCGTCTGGGCGAAGCCGAGCATTGGGTCTTCCTAACCGTGAGCCAGAAGACGCAGGCGGTCGATGACTTCACCCGCTCTCTGACGGGCGCGTCGGTCGATCGTCATCGCGTTCTCCAACACGTCGCTGCTCGCCCCCGCGATCAGTTCCCCGTCGCGGTCGAGACGTTCAACAGTCTCGGTCACGGCGGCGGCAATATCGAGAAAGCCGATCCTGTGGTCAAGGAAGGCGGCGACGGCCGCCTCATTGGCCGCATTCATCGCCGTGGTGGCTCCCTGCCCGGCCCGCAGCGCCTGGCGCGCGATGGCGATGGCGGGGAAGCGTTCTTCGTCCGGCGCCTCGAAAGTCAGTTGGCCCATCTTGGCCAGATCCAGCCTGGGCGCGGGCCACTCCAGCCTGTCCGGCCAGGCGAAGGCGCAGGCGATCGGCGGGCGCATGTCAGGCACGCCCAGCTGCGCCAGGGTCGAGCCGTCAGCATATTCGACCATGCTGTGGATCACGGACTGCGGATGTATCAAGACGTCGATCCGCTCCGGCGGCATGGCGAACAGGTACGACGCCTCGATCATCTCGAGGCCCTTGTTCATCATGGTCGCGGAATCGATCGAAATCTTGGCGCCCATCGACCAATTTGGATGAGCCTTGGCTTGAGCCGGGGTCGCTGCACGCATCGCGGCCAAGCTGGCGCTGCGGAACGGGCCGCCGGAGGCCGTCAGGATCAGGCGCGTCACCTTGTCCACGCACGCGGGCTGCAGCACCTGGAAGATCGCCGAATGCTCGGAATCGACGGGAATCACCGTCCCGCCGGCGGCGCGCGCCGTCTCGATCAGCGCCGGGCCTACGCAGACCAGGCTTTCCTTGTTGGCCAGGGCCACGACCGCGCCGGTTTTCGCCGCCGCCCAGGTGGGGGCGAGGCCGGCGGCGCCCACGATAGCCGACATGACCCAGTCGGCGCCCATGGCGGCCGCATCGATCACAGCCTGAGCGCCCCCCGCCACGGCGACGCCCGAGCCGGCCAGGCCGGCTCGCAGTTGTGAAAGCCGCGCCTCGTCCGCGATCACCGCGACCTGGGGCCGCCAGCGCAGAGCCTGCTCGATCAGCTTGTCGACATTGCCGCCCGCCGTCAGGGCGAGAATTTCGACCTCGGCTGCGGACTTTTCGAGGAGATCAAGGGTGGACACCCCCACCGATCCGGTGGAGCCGAGCACCACAACTTTACGCGGCGTGCTCAAAAGGCCCATCCGTAGTGGACGATCAGCCGGATGGCGGCGACGGCCACCACGGCGAACAACAAACCGTCGACGCGATCCAGCAGGCCGCCGTGGCCAGGGATCAGATCGCCCGAATCCTTTACGCCGAAACGACGCTTGAGGAACGATTCCCAAAGGTCGCCGGCCATGGTCGCCGCACCACCCGCCAGGCCCGCCAGAGCGGCCAGCGGCCAGGTGAGGCCGAGGCGCGTGATGAAGTTGACCAGAACGCCGGCCAGGATCGCGGCCAAAAGGCCGCCGAACAGGCCCGACCAGGTCTTGTTGGGCGAGATGCGCGGCCACAGCTTCGGGCCCTTCAGGGCGCTGCCGGTCAGGAAGGCGAAAATGTCCGCCGACCAGGCGACGATGAACACCATCAGCGTCCAGCCGATCCCGTGCGGCATGGCCCGCAGCCAGACCAGCGCGATGAAGGCCGGGGCGAGATAGACGACCCCATAGGCCGCATCCGCCCGCCGCTCCACGGCCCCGCGCGCCGCGAGGCCCGCCGCCGCCGCCCCGAGCACGGCGGCCAGCCAAGCCAGGCGATAGAAGCCGAACTGCGCCACCACCACGCCGAACATCACCGCGACGCCGATGATCACCGCCAGCAGATAGGGTGACTTGGGCGCGGTCATGAAACCCCACTCGCGAGCCAGCAGGCCCACGGCGACGGTCAGCATGATCACGAACGGCCAGCCGCCCAGCCAGACGGCCGCGACGACCGCGGGGATGAGAACCACGGCCGAGACGGCGCGAATGCCGAGATTGCTCCAGTCGAAGCGTCTAGCCGGCGGCGAGGACGTCATCGACCATGGCTCCGCCATATCGGCGCTCGCGCGTGGCGAACTCCGCGATTGCGGCCTTCAGGTGTTCGGGCCCGTAGTCGGGCCACAGCACGTCCTGGAAGACCAGTTCGGCGTATGCGCCTTCCCAGAGAAGGAAATTGGACAGCCGTCGCTCGCCGCTGGTGCGCACGATCAGGTCGGGCGGCGGGGCGTCGGCGGTGGACAGGGAGCGTTCGAACAGCGCCTCGTCGAGATCGGAGGCCTTGGCCCTCCCCTCCTCGACCGCCTTGGCGAACTTGCGCGCAGCGTCGACGATGTCGGCCTGGCCGCCATAGTTGAAGGCCACCTGCAGATGGAAGGCGGTGTTCTCGGCGGTGCGGCGCTCCGCCCGCTCGATCACTTCCAGCACGTCGGGCGACAGCCCCTCGCGGCGGCCCAGGATGGTGACCCGCACCCCTTCCTTGGCCAGGCGCTCCAAGTCGCTCGACACATAGGCCTTCAGCAGGCCCATCAGTTCGGAGACCTCGGCGGCGGGACGCCGCCAGTTCTCGGTGGAGAACCCGAAGACGGTCAGTCGGCCGACGCCGACAGCGGCGGCCCCTTCGACCGTGCGCTTGAGCGCCTTGACGCCCTCGCGGTGGCCGAAAGTGCGCGGCAGGCCGCGACGCTTCGCCCAGCGGCCGTTGCCGTCCATGATGATCGCCACGTGCAGCGGCGCCGTCCCGGCGTCCGCCGGTCGCGCTTCGCTCTGCTGGCCGGTCATCGTCATGCGGCTTTTCCCTGACAGCCCTGACGGCCTAAACCTGCATGATCTCTTGTTCTTTGGTTTTCAAGGTCTCGTCGATGCGCTTCACCGCTTCGTCGGTGAACTTCTGGACCTCGGTCTCCATCTTCTTCAGCTCATCCTGGCTGATGACGGCGTCCTTCTCGGCCTTCTTGAGATCGTCGTTGGCGTCGCGGCGGACGTTGCGGACGGCGATCTTCTGCTGCTCGGCATACTTGCCGGCCAGCTTGGCCAGATCCTTGCGGCGCTCTTCGGTCAGCGGCGGGATCGGGATGCGCAGGTTCTGACCATCGACGACCGGGTTCAGGCCCAGGCCGGCGGCGCGGATCGCCTTCTCCACCGACACCACGACGCCTCGGTCCCAGACGCTGACGCTCAGCGAGCGCGGCTCGGGCGCGGTGACGTTGGCCACGGCGTTCAGCGGGGTCATGGAGCCGTAGGCTTCGACCATCACCTGATCCAGCAGGCTGGCCGAGGCGCGGCCGGTGCGCAGGGAGCCGAACTCCTCCTTCAGCGCGGCGACCGCCTTGTCCATGCGGTCCTTGTACTTCGACAGAACGGGCTTCTCAGCGGCCATGTCAGGCTCTCTCTTGTTCTCGGTTCAGTCAGACGGTTCAGGCGATGGTGGTATGCACGCCATCGCCGGCGAGGACGCTGAGCAGATTGCCGCGCCCCTTGATGGAGAAGACGACGATCGGGATGGCGCTGTCGCGCATCAGGCTGATCGCCGAGGCGTCCATGACCCGCAGATCCTTGGCCAGGACGTCCTGGTGGCTCAAGCGGTCGTAACGCTGGGCGCTCGGGTCCTTCTTCGGGTCGGCGGTATAGACGCCATCCACGCTGGTGCCCTTGAACAGGGCGTCCACGCCCATTTCAGCAGCGCGCAGGGCCGCGCCCGTGTCGGTGGTGAAGAACGGCGCGCCGACGCCGGCGGCGAAGATCACGACGCGGCCCTTCTCCAAGTGCCGCTGCGCGCGGCGGCGGATGTAGGGCTCGCAGATGGTGTCCATGGGAATGGCGGACTGGACGCGGGTCTGGACGCCGATGCGCTCCAGCGCGTCCTGCATGGCCAGGGCGTTCATGACCGTGGCCAGCATGCCCATGTAGTCGGCGCTCGCGCGCTCCATGCCCTTGGCCGCGCCGGCCAGGCCGCGGAAGATGTTGCCGCCGCCGATCACCAGGCTGAGCTGGATGCCCTGGCGGACGATCTCGGCGATGTCCTGAGCCACCGCCTCGACGGTGTTGGTGTCGATGCCGTACGGGCTGTCGCCCATCAGCACCTCGCCGGAGACCTTCAGGAGAATCTTGCGATAGCGGGGCGTCTGAAGGGTCATGGGCGGGCTCTCGTCGACTCGTGGACGCAACATAAACAAGGGCGCGGCGCGCGTCGAACGCGCCGCGCCCTCATAGGGTACTCTAATTGACTAGGGCTTAGCCCTGACCGGAAACAGCCGCCACTTCCGCGGCGAAGTCCTCGGTCTTCTTCTCCACGCCTTCGCCCAGGGCGAGACGGGTGAACGCCTTGATCGACACCGGAGCGCCGAGCGTCTTGCCGGCGTCGGCCAGCAGCTGCTCGATGGTCTGGTCCGGGTTCATGACGAAGGCCTGCTTCACGAGCACGACTTCTTCCAGGAACTTGCGGATGCGGCCTTCGATCATCTTTTCGACGACGGCGGCCGGCTTGCCCGATTCCAGAGCCTGCTCGGTGAACACGGCCTTTTCACGCTCGATGGCGGCCGGATCCAGATCTTCCGGCTGCAGCGACAGCGGAGCGGTCGCGGCCACGTGCATGGCGATCTTGCGGCCCAGGTCGCGCAGAGCGGCTTTGTCCGAAGCGGTCGAGTCGAGGGCCACCAGCACGCCGATGCGGCCGAGGTCCGGCGCGGTGGCGTTGTGGATGTACGACGCGACGACGCCGTTATCGACCGTGAAACGGGCGGCGCGGCGGACCATCATGTTCTCGCCGATCGTGGCGATCAGGTTGGTCAGGTGCTCCTGAGCCGTTTCGCCGCCGGCCAGCTTGGCGCTGGTGATGGCTTCGATCGAACCGTCGGTGCCGAGCGCGGCTTGCGCGATCTGGCGGGCGGCGGTCTGGAACAGGTCGTTGCGGGCGACGAAGTCGGTTTCGGCGTTCACTTCGACGGCGGTGGCGGTTTCGCCAGCGCCGTTTTCGACGACGGCGACGGCCACGAGGCCTTCGGCGGCGGCGCGGTCAGCCTTCTTGGCGGCCTTGGACAGGCCCTTGGCGCGCAGCCAGTCGATGGACGCGTCGATGTCGCCGTTGTTTTCGGCGAGCGCCTTCTTGCAGTCCATCATGCCGACGCCGGACTTTTCGCGCAGCTCCTTGACGAGCGCGGCGGTGATCTCAGCCATGAGAAATCTCCAGATAAAAAGTTGGCGACCGGGCTGATCTAGCCCGGTCGCATGTCAGATTTCGGACGGCCGCCCCATTTCGGCGCGGCCGAAACGCTTAGCTGGCGGCCGGCTCTTCAGCGACGGCTTCGTTGGCTTCAGCGGTCGCTTCTTGAGCGGCGGCCGGAGCTTCCGGGGCCAGTTCGCGGGCCAGGGCCGGCTCGACCGGGGCGACCGAAGCGCCCAGGTCCACGCCCGAGGCGGCTTGGCCGGCGGCCAGGCCGTCCAGAACGGCGTCGGCGATCAGGTCGCAGTACAGCTGCAGAGCGCGAGCGGCGTCATCGTTGCCCGGGATCGGGTAGGTGATGCCGTCCGGATCGCAGTTGGTGTCCAGGATGGCCACGACCGGGATGTTCAGCTTGCGGGCTTCCAGGATCGCGATCGCTTCCTTGTTGGTGTCGATCACGAACATGATGTCCGGAATGCCGCCCATGTCCTTGATGCCGCCCAGCGACAGTTCGAGCTTGTCGCGCTCGCGGGTCAGCTGCAGCAGCTCTTTCTTGGAGCGGCTGCCCGGGGTCTCCAGCAGGCCTTCCAGTTCGCGCAGGCGAGCGATCGAGCCCGACACGGTGCGCCAGTTGGTCAGGGTGCCGCCGAGCCAGCGGTGGTTGACGTAGTACTGGGCGCAGCGCTTGGCCGCAGCGGCGACCGGATCGGAAGCCTGACGCTTGGTGCCGACGAACAGCACACGGCCGCCGGCGGCGGCGACTTCACGCACCTTCACCAGAGCTTGGTGAAGCAGCGGGATGGTCTGCGACAGGTCGATGATGTGGATGTTGGAACGCGAGCCGAAGATGTAGCGGTCCATCTTCGGGTTCCAGCGGTGGGTCTGGTGACCGAAGTGCGCGCCAGCTTCGAGCAGCGAACGCATGGAGAATTCGGGAAGCGCCATAAGATATTTCCTTCTTCCGGTTGCGCCTCCGCAGGCAAACCCCGAACCGACGAATTCGATCTGGGACCGGAACGGTACGGACGGGGATTTACCCGCTCATGCCGAACGCCTGCGTGTGTGATGGCGCGCGAGATAGGCGCAAACGACGTTAAAATCAAGCGCCGCCGCGCGAACCGACCGAAAGGAGGCGGGAAAGCGCCCGCCTCATCCCGCGCACAGACTGAAAATCAGAAGTTCTTGCCGTCCACCAGGGCGGGGCTGAGATCCTTGGCCTCGATCCCGTCCAGGCAGCGGACGTTCAGCGCGATCATGGTCTTGCCGTCCGGCGTGCGGCCCCGGGCGAAAGACTCGATCCCGCAGGTGGCGCAGAACATGTGGTCGATGGCGTTGCGGTTGAAATGGAAGGTCGTCTGGGCGTCCTCCCCCTTCAACAGCTCGAAATTATCCGGCGTGGTGAAGGTGAGGATCGAGCCCAGCTTGCCGCAACGCGAGCAATTGCATTCGATCAGCTGGTCGAGACTGGCGTTCGCCTTGTAGCGCACCGCGCCGCACTGGCAGCCGCCCTCGAAAGTCTGCATTCCGTTCATTCTAGGCCTCTTCGAGATAGAGCACGCCCGGCGCGGTCTTCAGGGCGCCGCGCAAGGGCGCATCCAGATTGTATCGGCCGGGCAGCTTCATCTCGACCTCACGCCCCCCCTCCAGGCTGGCGATCAGCATGATCTCCCCACCCTTCTGGCCGACGCCGGCCTCCAGCCGCTTCCGCAGGGCCTCGATCTCGGCCGAGCGCGGCGAGACGTGGACGCGCAGGGACGCCACCGCCCCCTCGATCGCCTTCTCGATGGGCTCCGCGTCGTCGCCGAAGAAACGCACCTCTCCATCCCGGCCCTTGGCCCGCACCTTGATGACGACAGCCTTGCCAGGCTCCAGCACATCACGGCACCGGCGCAGTTGCTCCGGCGGGAACAGGACTTCGTATTCCCCGGTGGGGTCGGACAGCGAGACGAAGGCGAAACGGTCGCCGCTCTGCTGCACCCGCTCCTGACGTCGGCGGACCACCCCGGCCATCTTGAAGGCTTCGGCCCCCGCCTCGGCGCGGACGATGGCCTCGGCCAGCAGGGTCGTGCGCTTGCGGCGCAGGGCGTCCACCATGTCATCCAGCGGGTGGCCGGTCAGATAGAAGCCGACAGCGGCCAGCTCCTCGTCCAGCAGCTGGACCTGGTTCCACGCCTCGGTGCGCGCCATGGGCGGACGGGCGGAGGCGACATTGTCGCCGCCCAGCAGGCTGAGCTGATCGGAGACGCGGTCGGCCGCCACGCTCTGACCGTAGGCCGCGAGCTTGTCGGCCATGGCCATGATCTGGGCGCGGTTGGGGTGGATGGCGTCGAAGGCCCCTGCCCGCGCCAGGTTTTCCAGGGCGCGCTTGTTGACCTGCTTGGGATCGACTCGCTCGACGAAGTCGAAGATGTCGCGGAAGGGCCCGCCCTCGTCCCGCACGGCGACCAGATGCTCCATGGCGGTGAGACCCACGTTGCGCACCGCCCCCAGGGCGTAGAGCACTTCGCCGTTCTCGACCTCGAAGTCTGCGCCGGAACGGTTCACGCACGGCGGCCGCACCTTCACCCCGAACTTGCGGGCGTCCTGATAGAAGACCGCCAGCTTGTCGGTGTTGGAGATGTCGAGGCTCATGGAGCCCGCGTAGAACTCCACCGGCGCGTTCGCCTTCAACCAGGCCGTATGATACGAAATCAGGGCGTAGGCGGCGGCGTGAGACTTGTTGAAGCCGTAGCCGGCGAACTTGGCCACCAGTTCGAAAATGCTGTCCGACTGCGCCTCGGGGACGCCCTTCTCGGACGCGCCTTTGACGAAGCGCGCCTTCTGGAGGTCCATCTCCTCCTTCTTCTTCTTACCCATGGCCCGGCGCAGCAGGTCGGCTTCGCCGAGGCTGTAGCCCGCCAGGATCTGGGCGATCTGCATCACCTGCTCCTGGTAGACGATGACGCCATAGGTCTCGCGCAGCACGGGTTCGAGCGTCGGGTGCAGGGTGTCGACGGGTTTGCGGCCGAACTTGCAGTCCACGAAGGTGTCGATGTTGTCCATCGGACCCGGGCGGTAGAGCGAGATCAGGGCGGTGACCTCCTCCAGCGTTCCGGGACGCATCTTGCGCAGGGTGTCGCGCATGCCCTGGCTTTCAAGCTGGAACACGCCGACGGTCTGGCCTGAGCTCATCAGTTCATAGGACGGCAGATCGTCGAACGGCAGGGCCGACAGGTCCACCAGCGCGCCACGCTTGGCCATGTGCTTGACCGCCCGGTCGAGCACAGTGAGCGTCTTCAGGCCGAGGAAGTCGAACTTCACCAGGCCGGCGCTCTCCACCCACTTCATGTTGAACTGGGTGGCGGGCAGTTCGGAACGCGGATCCTTGTAGAGCGGCGTCAGCTCGGTGAGCGGACGGTCGCCGATCACAACGCCGGCCGCGTGGGTCGAGGCGTTGCGGAACAGGCCCTCCAGCAGCAGCGCCACGTCGAGACAGCCGGACACCGCAGGGTCGTCGCGCTTGGCTTCCTGCAGGCGCGGCTCGATCTCGATCGCCTTGGCCAGGGTCACGGGATTGGCGGGGTTGGCCGGCACCATCTTGCAGAGCCGGTCCACAAGGCCGAGCGGCAACTGCATCACCCGGCCCACGTCCCGCAGCACGGCGCGCGCCTGCAGGGAGCCGAAGGTGATGATCTGGGCCACGCGGTCGCGACCGTATTTCTCCTGCACGTAGGAGATCACCTCTTCGCGGCGCTCCTGGCAGAAGTCGATATCGAAGTCGGGCATGGAGACCCGCTCCGGGTTGAGGAAGCGCTCGAACAGCAGGCCGAAGCGCAGCGGGTCGAGATCGGTGATGGTCAGGGCCCAGGCGACCAGGGAGCCGGCGCCCGAACCGCGCCCCGGTCCCACCGGAATCCCCTGTGACTTGGCCCACTTGATGAAGTCCGACACGATCAGGAAGTAGCCGGGGAATCCCATCTTCTGGATGATCCCGACCTCCCGCTCCAGGCGGGCCCAGTATTCCTCCTCCGGCACGGCCAGGCTCGGCAGCGCTTCGAGGCGTTTCCTGAGGCCCTCCCTGGCCTGGTGCGCCAGTTCTTCCGGCTCGCTGCGGCCGGCGCCGGTGTCGAACCGCGGCAGGATCGGGTCGCGCTTCTTGACCATGAAGGCGCAGCGCTTGGCGATGTCGAGGGTGTTGTCGCAGGCCTCCGGCAGGTCGGAGAACAGCCGGCGCATCTCTTCCGCCGACTTGAACCAATGCTCGCTGGTCACCCGCCGGCGCTCATCCTGACCGACAAAGGCGCCGTCGGCGATGCACAGCAGGGCGTCATGCGCCTCGCTCAGGGACGGTTCGCCGTAATAGACGTCGTTGGTCGCCACCAGCGGCACGTCGTTCTCATAGGCGAACGCCACCAGCCCCGGCTCGGCCAAGGCCTCTTCATGCTTTCCGTGTCGCTGCAGCTCGACATAGAAGCGGTCGCCGAAAACTCTGGCCATTTCGGCCAGGGCGGCGTTCGCCTCAGCGGTCTTGCCGGCGGCGAACAGCGGGTCCACGGGCCCATCCGGTCCGCCGGACAGCAGCAGCAGCCCCTCGTGGTGCTGGGCCACCAGGCTCCAGGGCACCGAAGGCTCCGACATGCCGTCGCCATTCAGATAGGCGGCGGAGGAAAGCTCCGAGAGATTGAGATAACCGGTCTCGTTCTGCGCCAGCAGCACGATGGTCGGCGTACGAGCCCAGCGCTCCGGCGGCCGGTCGCCGATGCCGGTGATCGGCAGGGCGCAGCCGACGATCGGCTGGACACCCGTGTCCTTGGTCGTGACCGAAAATTCCAGGGCCCCGAAGAGATTGGCCCGGTCAGCCAGGGCCGCGGCAGGCATCTCCTGCTGGGCCGCGAGCTTGCCGATGGCGTCGGCCTTGATGGCCCCCTCCAGCAGCGAATAGGCGGAGCGGACCCGCAGATGGACGAAACCTTCAGCCGCGCCATCCGCCATCAATCCATCTCCCGCTAGGCGGCCGCGACTCAGGCCACCAGAAACGCCATCGAACACATCATCCAGACGAAGCCGGCGACGGATGCAAGCGCCAGAGATTCACGAGCGATACGAAGAGCCATAAAAGCCTCCCTAGTTGCCCGTTTGTTCTATGTTCCAATTTTGTTCCGGTCAATAGCCCTTCCGCGGAATCGCGCCATCATGCCGGCCGCAAAACGGGGCGAGAGATGCAGGAAACCAGCAAGTCGATCATGCGGCGTTCTAGCGACGCACGCTTCGCCACCCGCTGGCTCGTCGGCGCGGGCATCGACATCGGGGCCGGTCAGGACACGATCGGCAACTACGGCCAGCTCTTTCCGCTGATGACCAGTCTGCGGAGCTGGGACCTGCCGGACGGCGACGCCATGCTGATGGAAGGCGTGCCGGACGAGAGCTTCGACTTCGTCCACTCCAGCCACTGTCTGGAGCATCTGGTCGATCCGATGGTGGCGCTGGGTCACTGGATCCGCATCTGCAAGCCGGGCGGCCACATCGTCATCATGATCCCCGACGAGGACATGTACGAACAGGGAATCTTCCCCTCGACCTTCAATGACGACCACAAGTGGACCTTCACGACGGGCAAGCGCGAGAGCTGGAGCCCCCGGTCCGTGAATGTCATGGACCTGCTGAGCCAGTTCACGAACCTCATCAGCGTGCAGAAGATGGAGGTGCTGGACGCCTGCTTCCTGCAAGGTCTCGTCCGTTTCGATCAGACAGTCCTGGTCACCGGCGAGAGCGCCATCGAGATCGTGCTTCGCAAGCGTCGGCCGGAAGAGATCGCGCGCAAGGGGCGCTACCCTGACCCTGCAGCCGCCTAGGCGCTCAGGCCCGGAAACTTCGACAGGTTCGGCTTGGGGATCGCGGTCTTGAACGGCCCGGTCGCCTTGGTCTTGTCACGCGCCTGATCGGCCCAGGCGGCGACAAAACCATGGGTCGCGCCAGGCACGGCCATGCGGCGGAACTCCAGCGCCTCACGCCGCGGCGCTAGCAGAGCGTCGATCTGAGCCCACATATCCCCCTCCTCCACTTCGACCGGCTTTCCGGCGAGCCGGGTCAGGGCGATCTGAGCGACCGCGACATCGTCGCAATGAATGATCAGCTTGGCGCCTGCCGGCGCCGCCCTCACGGCTTCGATCAGCCCGACCAGCTGCATCCGGCGCAAGGTCGTCCGCCGCTCTCCGCCAGCCATGCCGCTGGCGACGCCATCCTGGGCAGAGACCCAGGACCAGCCGCCATAGCCCGGCGGACCGGTGACGCTGCCGGCGGTCCAGAGGCTGACCGTCATGATCAGAGGTCGCTGCGCGCTTCCAGGTGGCCGTCCTTCAGGGCGAACACCCGGTCCATGAACCGCGCCAGCTCCATGTTGTGCGTGGCGATCAGGCAGGCCACGCCTTCGTTGCGGGCCAGATCGTAAAGCGACTGGAACACGGAGGCCGAGGTGGCCGGATCGAGGTTCCCGGTCGGCTCGTCCGCCAGCAGCAGGCGCGGTCGATTGGCGAGCGCACGGGCGATGGCCACCCGCTGCTGCTCCCCGCCCGAAAGCTGGGCCGGCTGGTGCTTCACGCGGCTTTCCAGGCCGAGCTGGGTCAGCAGCTCCATGGCTCGATCCTCCGCCTCACGCTTGGACTTGCCGGCGATCAACAGCGGCAAGGCCACGTTCTCCAGCGCGGAAAACTCCGGCAGCAGATGGTGGAACTGATAGACGAAGCCGATGGTCGACAGGCGCACGCGGGTGCGCTGACGCTCGTTCATGTTGGAGCAGTCGCGGCCGTCCACGACCACTTCCCCGGCGTCGGGATGCTCCAGCAGGCCGGCGGCGTGCAGCAAGGATGACTTGCCCGAGCCCGACGGGCCTATCAGGCCGACGATCTCGCCGGCGTTGACGTCGACATCCACGCCTTTGAGCACCGGCAGCTTGCCGGCCTCGGTGACATAGACGCGCTCGACGCCCTTCAGGTGGAGGATCAGCTTACTCATAGCGGAGCGCCTCCACCGGATCGAGGTGAGACGCCCGCCAGGCCGGCGGCAGGGTGACCAGGAACGACACGATCACAGCGAACAGGGTGACGATGCCGACTTCGCTCCACTCGATCCGCGCCGGGATGTGGCTGAGGAAGTAGATCTCGGCGTTGAACACCTTGGTGCCCGTCACCGCTTCCAGAACCTTCTGGATCGGTTCGATGAAGGTGCAGAACAGCACGCCGGCGGCGAGGCCCGCCAAGGTGCCGAGCACGCCGATAGACGCGCCCGCCATGAAGAAGATGCGCAGGATAGCCCCCTGCCCCGCACCCATGGTTCGCAGGATGGCGATGTCCTTGCCCTTGTTCTTCACCAGCATCACCAGGCCGGAGATGATGTTCAGGGCGGCGATGGCCACGATCATCATCAGGATCAGGCGCATGGCGGCGCGTTCCACCTGAAGCGCGTCGAAGTACGCCTTGTCCTTCTGGGTCCAGTCGGTGACGAACGCCCCCGGCCCAGCGGCGCGGCTTACGACCGGGCGCATGCCGCGCGCGTCGTCGGGATCGTCCACCTTCACCTCGATCACGTCCACCGACTGGTCACGGCCGAAGAACAACTGCGCCTGGTCGATAGGCATGTAGATGAAGGCCGCGTCGAACTGGGTCATGCCGACCGAGAACACGCCGCCGACCACATAGTCCTTTTCCTGGGTCGCCGTGCCGAAGGCCGTGGCGGGACCGGAGGGCGAGACCAGCTTGACCACATCGCCGGGCTTGACGCCCAGCCCCTCGGCCAGGCGGTCACCGATCAGAACCGTGTCGCCGCCGAACTCGCCCTGGCCGAAGGCGGCCATGGAGCCTTGCTTGATGTTGCCAGCGATGATCGGCGTGGCCTTCAGGTCGGCCGGCGCGATGCCGCGGACGATGGCGCCCGTGATCTGGGCCGGCCCGATGGCCATGGCCTGGGCCTCGACCATAGGCACGGCCTGCACCACCCCGTCGGCCCGGCGGATGCGCTGGGTCGCGGCGAAGGTCTGCACCGGGTCGGACAGCACCTGACCCGAGACGAACAGGTGGCCGTTGAAGCCGAGCATCTTGCCCAGCAGCTCCGTCCGGAACCCGTTCATCACGCTCATGACGATGATCAGCACCGCCACCGCCAGCATGATGCCGACGAAGCTGATGATGGAGATCAGGGCCACGCCGCCGTTCTTGCGCTTGGCGCGCAGATAGCGGGCCGCGACCGAGCGCTCCCAGGCGCTGAAGGGAGGCGCGACGCTGCCCGCGAGCGCCTCGGTCTTCATGCCTTCGCCTTCTTGGCCAGGCCTTCGATCACGGCGTCAAGCGGCGCGGTGGAGCGCTCGCCGGTGGCGCGGTTCTTGATCTCCACCTGACCCTCGGCGATGCCTTTCGGGCCAATGATCATCTGCCAGGGGATGCCGATCAGATCCATGGTCGCGAACTTGGCGCCCGGTCGATCGGCCGTGTCGTCATAGAGCGCGCTCTGGCCAGAGGCGTTGATCGCCGCATAGGCCTTCTCGCACGCCGCGTCGCAGGCTTCATCGCCCGGACGCAGATTGATGATCGCCACATCGTAAGGGGCCACGGCCTCCGGCCAGATGATGCCGCCTTCGTCGTGGCTGGCCTCGATGATAGCGCCCAGCAGGCGCGAGACGCCGACGCCGTAGGAGCCCATGTGAACGAAGTGCTCCAGGCCGTCCGGGCCGGTCACTTTGGCGTTCATCGGCTTCGAGTACTTCTCGCCGAAATAGAAGATGTGGCCGACCTCGATGCCGCGGGCCGACAGACGCTTGTCCTCCGGCACGGCGTTGAACGCCGCTTCGTCATGCATCTCTTCGGTGGCGGCATAGAGCGCGATGCGCTGGTCCACCAGCGGCTGCAGATCGCCCTGGAAGTCGACGTCGGGTCCGGGCGCGCCCATCTCCACCAGATCCTTGTGACAGAAGACCTGGCTCTCCCCGGTCTCCGCCAGAACGATGAACTCGTGAGAAAGATCCCCGCCGATCGGGCCGGTGTCGGCGCGCATCGGCACGGCCTTCAGGCCCATGCGCGAGAAGATGTTCAGATAGGCCACGAACATGCGGTTGTAGGCGGCGCGGGCCGTCGCTTCGTCGAGGTCGAAGGAATAGGCGTCCTTCATCAGGAACTCGCGGCCGCGCATGACGCCGAAGCGCGGGCGGCGCTCGTCCCGGAACTTCCACTGGATGTGGTACAGGCTCTTGGGCAGGTCCTTGTACGACTTCACATAGGCGCGGAAGATTTCGGTGATCATCTCCTCGTTAGTCGGCCCGTAGAGCAGCTCACGCTCATGCCGGTCGGTGATGCGCAGCATCTCCGGGCCATAGGCGTCGTAACGGCCCGACTCCCGCCAAAGGTCGGCCAGCTGAAGCGTCGGCATCAGCAGCTCGACGCCGCCGGCCCGATCCATCTCTTCGCGGACGATCTGTTCGACCTTGCGCAGCACCCGCAGACCCAACGGCAGCCAGGCGTAGATGCCGGCGGCCTCCTGCCGGATCATGCCGGCGCGCAGCATGAGCTGGTGAGAAACGATCTGGGCGTCGGCCGGGGCTTCTTTCAGCACCGGCAGGAAAAAGCGCGAAAGGCGCATGTGCGGCAAGATTCCTGCGAGAAAGCGAAGGGGCTGAGATACCCCTTCGGTCGCAGACTTGGCAATGAACGTGGAGAAAAGAAGGCCGCGCAATCTGCGCGGCCTTGATAGTTGTCGTCGGGGAATTACGCCACGGAGCACGACCGAGCGGCCATGCCTCATGTGATTGACGGTAGCCGCATCGCCGCCGCCGGCGCACCGTGAACCGCCATCCCCTCCCGTTTCAGGTGAAACCGCCCAAGGCTTGAGCGATCAGCGACCAAACCATGCGCATACGCCCAAGTCTTGGGCGCCGCGCCGGTTCAGAAGCCTCAATAGTTGGCCGGAATCTCCGGCAGAGTGATCAGGCCGAAGCGGATCACCAGCCACAAGACCACGAACACCACGGCCGAGACCAAGGTTGTGGTCAGGAACTTGCGCTTCAGATTCGGGTTCACCGGCGCGCCGGGATCACCGCCGTCCTTCAGGTCGATGCCCATCTCCGCGTGGCTGCGCGTGCCCAGGGGAAGCACAGCGAACAGAACCGTCCACCAGATGGTCAGGAAGACGGCGATGGAGGTGATCGGTCCCATCAGTGGTGCTCGCCCTTCGGGGTTTCCATCAGTTCAACCAGCATCCCGCCCATGTCCTTGGGGTGGACGAAGATCACCGGCGTGCCATGCGCGCCGATGCGGGGCTCGCCCAGGACCGTCGCGCCCTTGGCCTTCATGGCGTCACGCGCGGCGAGGATGTCCTCGACCTCGAAACAGATGTGGTGCTGGCCGCCCTTGGGGTTCTTGGCCAGAAAGCCATGGATCGGCGACGTCTCGCCATAAGGCTCGATCAGCTCGATCTGGCTGTTGGGCAGATTGACAAAGCAGACCCACACGCCCTGCTCAGGCATGGCCCACTTGTCGGTGATCGAGGTCGCGCCCAGGACGTCGCGATACATCTTCACCGCCTCGTCGATGGACGGGGTCGCGACGCCCACATGGTTGAGCTTTCCGATCATGCCCTTTGTCTCCCCTGCTCTTTTCGTCGAGCTTACAGGCGAAGCACCGTGGTCTCCACCACGGGTCGGCGCTCCCAGATCCGGTAGGCGGCCCTCTTCACCGCGCGCGACAGGGCCTGCTCAACCTGCTCGTCGATCTCGCGCGACGCGCCTTCCAGGCGCTTGAACGCGCCTTCGGCTTCCTCGGCCAGATCATCCATGGCGTCTTCGAGCGGATACTCCTCGTCGCCCGGCAGA
This sequence comes from Caulobacter segnis, assembly GCF_029543125.1. GTDB lineage: Bacteria > Pseudomonadota > Alphaproteobacteria > Caulobacterales > Caulobacteraceae > Caulobacter > Caulobacter segnis_D. The sequence continues at coordinate 323,687 of NZ_JARQWW010000003.1, read as the reverse complement.
CCGATGGCCCGCACCTGCGGCCCTGAGGCGATGCGCCCGCGGCCGTCGATCACGATGGAGACCGCCAGCATGCCGTTGAAGGCCGCATGGCGACGTTCCTTCAACGCTTCGCCGTTCTCGGGCGTCAAAACCCCGGCGTCCACATACAGACGGCCGGACGGAACCTCGTCGATGATCGACGGATGGCCCGGCGCCAGGCGCACCATGTCGCCGTTGCGGGGCGCGATGGCCTGGCCGACCTGCAAGTCCTTGGCGAAGGCGGCATGCTCCAGCAGGTGGCGGCGCTCGCCATGGGTCGGCACCGCGATCTGCGGGCGGGCCCATTGATACATCTGCTTCAACTCGTCACGGCACGGGTGGCCGGAGACGTGGATGCCCGGATGGTCGCGCTCGGTGTAGAGGCGCACGCCACGGTCGGCGAGCTTGTTCTGCAGGTTGCGGATCGGGATCTCGTTGCCCGGAATGACCCGCGACGAGAAGATCACATGATCCCCCTCGCCCAGGCGCACATGCGGGTGCGAACCGTCGGCGATGCGGGCCAGGGCCGCGCGTGCCTCACCCTGGGAGCCGGTGCAAAGGAACAGCACCTGGTCTTCCGGCGCGTACTTGGCCTGATCATCGGTGATGAACGGCTCAAGGTCCTTCAACAGGCCCACGGACTGCGCCGCGGCCGCCATGCGGTGCATGGAGCGGCCGACAAGGCAGACCTTGCGTCCAGCCGCCTGGGCGGCGCGGATGATGGTGTCCATGCGCGCCACGTTGGAGGCGAAGCAGGCCACGGCCACCTTGCCCTTCAGGCCGGCGATCAGCGGCGTCATGGCCTCGCGCACCCCGGCTTCGGAGCCGGCCTCGCCGTCCACGAAGACGTTGGTGCTGTCGCAAACCATGGCCAGCACGCCCTCGTCGCCCAGGCGGCGGATGGCGGCCTCGTCGGTGGCGCTGCCCAGCATGGGATCGGGATCGATCTTCCAGTCGCCGGTGTGCAGGATCGTGCCCAGCGGCGTGCGGATCGCCACGCCGTTCGGCTCGGGGATCGAGTGCGTCAGGGTGATCAGCTCGAACTTGAACGGGCCAAGGTCGAAGCTGCCGCTCAGCGGCACTTCGGTGATCGACACCTCGTCCAGCAGGCCGGCGTCGCGCAGCTTCTCGCGCAGCAGGAAGGCCGTGAACGGCGTGGCGTAGATCGGCGCCTTCAGGCGCGGCCACAGCCAGGCCACCGCGCCGATATGATCCTCGTGCGCGTGGGTCAGGACGATGCCCAGGATGTCCTCGGCATGTTCTTCGATGAACTCAGGGTCGGGCAGGATGATCTCGACACCCGGCGTCGTCTGGTCGCCAAAGGTCACGCCGAGATCGACGACGACCCATTTGCGGTCGTCGGCCGGCCCATAGCCGTAGAGATTGAAGTTCATACCGATCTCATTCGACCCGCCGAGCGGCAGGAAGACGAGTTCGTCGTCAGTTTTCGGTTTCATTGAGCCCCAAGATGGGAATTGCGACGGTGAATTTCGAGGAGGCCGCGGATCGTAAGGTCCGCGTCAAAATGGTCGATGGCCTTGGTCGCGCCTTCGAACAGCGAGGCGACCCCGCCGGTGGCGACCACGGTCAGGGGCTCGCCGCGCTCTTCCTTGATCCGGGCCACCAGCCCTTCGATCAACGCGATATAGCCCCAGAAGACGCCGGACTGCATGGCCCCGACGGTGTCCTTGCCGACGATGCGGGCCGGCCGCTGGATGGCGATGCGCGGCAGCTTGGCCGCGGCTTCATGCAGCGCCTGCATGGACAGGTTGATGCCCGGGGCAATGATGCCGCCCTCGAAGGCGCCGTCCTTGGCGATCACGTCAAAAGTCGTGGCCGTGCCGCTGTCGATGACGATCAGCGGGCCGCCGTAGATCATGTGCGCGCCGATGGCGTTGACCAGGCGATCAGCGCCCGCCTCTGACGGCTTGTCGATGCGGACTTCGACGCCGAGCTTGGCGTTCTCGCCGATCACCAGCGGCTCCACGTGCAGGTAGCGCCGGGACAGGTTGCGCAGATTGAACAGCGACTGCGGCACCACGCTGGAAATGATGCAGGCGTCGATCACGCCGAAGGTCAGTCCGCCCATGTGCAGCAACTGCGCCAGCCAGACGGCGTACTCGTCGGCGGTGCGCGAGGAATCCGTGGCCGCCCGCCACTGTGAGACCCAGCGTTCGCCGTCATGAACGGCGAACAGCGTGTTGGTGTTGCCCTGTTCGATGGCCAGCAGCATCAGGCGGCCCCTCCGAAGAAGACTTCGCCGGCGCTGATGCGCCGCAGCGTTCCGTCAGCAAGACGGAGCCTCAAGGCGCCGTCGGTGTCCAGCCCCTCGGCCACGCCCTCGACCGTCTCGTGGCCCAGGCGCGCGACGCAGGACTCGCCCAGCCCATGCGCCCGGCGGGTCCACGCCTCGGCGATAGGCTCGAAGCCGGCGCTGTTCCAAAGGGTCAGCCAGCGCTCGAAGCTCTCGGCCAGGATGTTCAGGGCGTCCAGCGGCGCCGGCGGCGGCGCGGTCATGTGCGCGGCGAAAGTCGTCGCGGGCCGCTCGGCCGCCATGGGCGCCGTGGCCAGGTTCACGCCGATGCCGGTGACGACCCACAAGGCGCCGCCCTGCTGACCGCTCTCGACCAGGATGCCGCTGGCCTTCACCCCGCCGATCAGCGGGTCGTTCGGCCACTTCAGGCTGACCAGCGACGCCGGCACGAAGGCAGCGGCGAGATCGGCCACGGCCAAGGCCGCCAGGAACGAGACCTGGGCGGCTTCGGCCGGCGGCTTGGTTGTCGTGAACAGATGGCTGGCGGCCAGATTGCCGGACCCGGTCTCCCAAGCCCGGCCGCGACGACCGCGTCCGGCGGTCTGACGGGCGGCGGTGATCCACACCGGTCCCGCCTCCCCCGCCTCGGCCCGACGACGGGCCTCGGCGTTCGTGGAGTCGATCTCGTCGAAGGCGATGATCGGCGGCAGACCCGCCACCTAGCCTCCGAAGGCCGCGGCGGCCGTTTTGGCGATCGGGTCGATCCAGGCCAGGGCGATCAGAACGACCGGGAAGGCGAACAGGGCCATGGCGAACGCGATCAGGCGCGCGCCCGGCTCCGGCTTGTCAGTGGCGCCGACGGAGCCGTCGAACCACATCGTCTTGATCAGGCGCAGGTAATAGAACGCCGCGACGACCGAACCGACGAGGCCCAAGACAGCGGCGGTCTGCATGACCACGTCGCCCGTGCCGATGGCGGCCTTGAACACATAGAACTTGGCCCAGAAGCCCGACAGGGGCGGCAGGCCCAGGGCCGAGAGCGAGAAGGCGGTGATCGCCAGGGCCAGGCCCGGACGTTCCTTCACCAGACCGGCCATGTCCTCGATCGTCTCCATCGGCTTGCCGCCGCGGTTCAGGGCCGACAGGCAGGCGAAGAAGCCCGTAACGTCGACCATGTAGAGGATCAGGAACATCAGCATGGACTGCATGCCCGCCTCGCCGCCAGCGGCCAGGCCAAGGACGGCGTAACCGATGTTGGCGATGGAGCTGTAAGCCCACAGGCGCTTCAGGTTCTTCTGCGCCAGGCCGGCGAAGGCGCCGACGAAGATCGACAGCAGGGCCACGATCACCAGGATCTGGCGCCATTGGGCCTCGGCGCCGCCGAAGGCTTCCTGCAGCACGCGGGCCAGCAGGACCATGGCGGCCAGCTTAGGCGCGGCGGCGAAGAAGCCGACGACCGGGGTCGGGGCGCCTTCGTACACATCCGGGGTCCACATGTGGAACGGCGCGGCCGAAACCTTGAACGCCAGACCGCAGATCAGGAACACCAGGCCGAACAGCACGCCGGTCTCGGCGCCGTTGGAAACCACGGCGGCGATGTCGGTGAACTTGGTGGAGCCGGCGAAGCCGTAGATCAGCGAGGCGCCGTAGAGCAGCAGGCCCGAAGACAGGGCGCCGAGCACGAAATACTTCAGGCCCGCTTCCGAACCCTTGGCGTCGTCACGGCGGAAGGCCGCCAGGACGTACAGGGCCAGCGAGTGCAGCTCCACGCCCACATAGAGCGAGATCAGGTCGCCGGCCGAAGCCATGACGCCCATGCCGAGCGCCGTGAGCACGATCAGGACCGGGAATTCGAACTTGGCGTCGCCGCGCGCGCCCAGCCACTTGTCGCCCAGCGGGATCGCCAGGGCGCTGGCGATATAGATCGCCACCTTGGCGAAGGCGGCCACGCCGTCGGCCACATAGGCGCCGTTGAACGCGACGCCGTGCGGGCCCATGGCGGCCACAGCCGCTGCGGCCAGCAGGACCACGACCGCGGCCCCGGAGAAGATCGGGTTGCTGCGGCCCTGGAACGCGCCCCAGACCACCAGGATCAGGGCCGAGATCGCCAGAATGACTTCCGGCAGGGCCAGGGAAAGAGCGGAGGAAAGGTTCATCTTATGCCCCTCACCCGCCGATCGCGGCGCGGTAAGCGCTGACCAACGCGTTCACGGACGTGTCGGTGACGTTGAAAATCAGAGCCGGATAGACGCCCAGCACCAGGGTCGAGATGATCAGCGGAACGAAGATGACGATTTCGCGCCAGTCCACATCGGTGATCGTCTTGAGCTCGGGATTGGTGATCTCGCCGAACATGACCCGGCGGTACAGCGTCAGGGCGTAGACCGCCGAGAAGATGACGCCGGTGGCCGCCACGATCGCCGTCCAGGTGGACGCCTGATAGACGCCCGTCATGGTCAGGATTTCGCCGACGAAGCCCGAGGTGCCAGGCAGGCCGACATTGCCCATGGTGAACAGCAGGAAGATCGCCGCATAGATCGGCATCCGCTGGGTCAGACCGCCGTAGAAGGCGATCTCGCGGGTGTGCATCCGGTCATAGACCACGCCGACGCAGAGGAAGAGCGCGCCGGAGATCACCCCGTGGCTGATCATCTGGTAGAGCGCGCCCTGCTCGCCCTGGGCGTTGCCGCTGAAGATGCCCATGGTCACGAAGCCCATGTGGGCCACCGACGAGTAGGCGATCAGCTTCTTGATGTCCGTCTGACGGAAGGCGATCAGCGAGGTGTAGACCACGGCGATCGCCGACATGGCGAAGACCAGCGGGGTGAACAGCTCGCTCGCGTTCGGGAACATCGGCAGGCTGAAGCGCATGAAGCCGTAGCCGCCCATCTTCAGCAGGATGCCGGCCAGGATGACCGAGCCCGCCGTCGGGGCTTCCACGTGGGCGTCAGGCAGCCAGGTATGGACCGGCCACATAGGCATCTTCACCGCGAAGGAGGCGAAGAAGGCCAGCCACAGCCACGTCTGGAGCCACGGAGCGAACTGATAGGTCATCAGCTCGGGGATCGAGGACGTGCCCGCGATGCCGATCATCGCCAGGATGGCCGCCAGCATCAGCACCGAGCCGAGCAGCGTGTAGAGGAAGAACTTGTAGGCCGCGTAGATGCGGCGCTTGCCGCCCCAGATGCCGATGATCAGGAACATCGGGACCAGACCGCCTTCGAAGAACAGGTAGAAGAGGATCAGGTCCAGGGCGCAGAACACGCCGATGACCAGAGTCTCCAGAACCAGGAAGGCGATCAGGTACTCGATCACCCGCTTCTCGACGGACTTCCAGCTGGCCACGATGCAGATCGGCAGCAGGAAGGCGGTCAGCAGGACGAACAGGACGGAGATGCCGTCCACGCCCATGCGGTAATGCAGGCCCGCGAACCAGGCGAAGTCCTCCACGAACTGGAAGCCCGGGTTCGAGGCGTCGAAGCGCAGTGTCACGATCAGCGACAGGGCGAAGGTCGCCAGGGTGGTCGCGAGCGCGACCCACTTGGCGGCCGTATCCGTCTTCTCGCCCGGCTTGCCGAAGTGGCGCAGGGCGAGGATGGCCGCGACGCCGATCAGCGGCGCGAAGGTCGTAAGGCTGAGAATGCCGGTCATCTTCGGTTCCTGCTCAGCGCGCCCAGGCCCAGAGGGCGTAGGTCAGCAGACCCGCCACCCCGAGCAGCATCACGAAGGCGTAGTGGTAGACGTAGCCGGTCTGGATCTTTCCGGTCCGGCGGCCGACGGCGTAGGAGACGGCCGACACGCCGTCCGGGCCCAGCCCGTCGATGATCTTCTGGTCCCCGCCCTTCCAGAACAGGTCGCCCAGGAACTTGGCCGCCCGGACGAAAGTCGCCTGGTACAGCTCGTCGAAGAACCACTTATTGTAAAAGAAGGTGTAGAGCGGCCCGCCGCGGGCGGCCAGGCGCGCGCCCAGCCCTTCCTTCAGCAGGTAGACATAGGCCGCGACCAGCAGACCGCCGACCGACATGACCAGCGGCGACCACTTCACCCAGGCGGGCGAATTGTGGGCGTCGTGCAGGACGTGGTTGTCGGGAGCGCTGAAGATCGCGCCGCGCCAGAACTCGGCCTCGTGGTGGCCCACGAAGTAGTCGACGAACACGAAGCCGGCGGCGACGGCGCCGATCGACAGGATCACCAGCGGGGTCAGCATGACCCACGGGCTCTCGTGCGGCTTGTGGTCGTGACCATGGCCGTGGTGTTCGTCGTGCTGATGAGCTTCCTCGGCCAGCGGCTCGTCGTGCGTCTCGTGCTGAGCCGAGCTCGCATGATCGTCATGACCGTGCGCCGCGTGAGCGTGCGTCTCGTCATGACCCCAGCGGGCGTGCCCGTTGAAGGTGAAGAAGGCCAGGCGCCAGGAGTAGAAGGCGGTCAGGCCGGCCACGATCAGGCCGATGACGCCAGCGAAGTTGGCGATCGGGTTATGAGCGCCAGCCGCGAAGGCCGCCTCGATGATCGTGTCCTTCGAGTAGAAGCCGGCGAAGCCCAGATGCAGGTTCGGCAGGCCCAGGCCGGTGATGGCGATCGTGCCGATCGTCATGGCGGCGTAGGTGATGGGCAGGAACTTCGCCAGGTTGCCGTAGCGGCGCATGTCCTGCTCGTGGTGCATGCCGTGGATCACCGAACCCGCGCCCAGGAACAGCAGCGCCTTGAAGAAGGCGTGCGTGAACAGGTGGAACATCGCCGCCTCGTAGGCGCCGACGCCCGCGGCGAAGAACATGTAGCCGAGCTGCGAGCAGGTCGAATAGGCGATGACGCGCTTGATGTCGTTCTGGGTCAGGCCGACGGTGGCCGCGAACAGGGCCGTCACCGCGCCGATGACCGTGACGATGTTCTTGGCGATCGGCGCGTATTCGAACATCGGCGACAGCAGGCACAGCATGTAGACGCCGGCGGTCACCATGGTGGCGGCGTGAATCAGGGCCGACACGGGGGTCGGGCCTTCCATGGCGTCCGGCAGCCAGGTGTGCAGGAAGAACTGCGCCGACTTGCCCATGGCGCCGATGAACAGCAGGAAGCAGGCGATATCCATCAGCGGGAACGTGTGGCCCGCGAACGCCCAGGTGCGGCCGGCGTTGGCGGCGACCTGCGGGAAGATCTCGGCGAACTGGATCGTTCCGAACGACCAGAAGACGGTCATGATGCCCAGGGCGAAACCGAAGTCGCCCACGCGGTTCACGACGAAGGCCTTGATGGCGGCAGCGCTGGCGGTGGGCTTCTTGAACCAGAAGCCGATCAGCAGATAGGACGCCAAGCCCACGCCTTCCCAGCCGAAGAACAGCTGCATGAAGTCGGCGGCGGTGACCAGCGACAGCATGGCGAAGGTGAAGAGCGACAGGTACGCGAAGAAGCGCGGACGGCTGTCATCCTCGGCCATGTAGCCCCAGGAATAGAGGTGAACGAGGGCCGAGACCGTGGTCACCACGATCAGCATGGTCGCCGACAGGGCGTCGATGCGGATCGACCACACCGACTGGAAGTCGCCGATGTTGATGAAGGGCAGCAGTTGGACCGTGAAGGCCTCCATGTGGCCCCACGTCCATTGGCTGAACGTGTACCAGGAGAGACCGCAGGCCAGGAACAGCAGGCCGGTGGTGACCGTCTGCGAAGCGATGTCGCCGATGCGGCGGCCGAACAGCCCCGCGATCAGCGCGCCCAGCAGAGGGGCGAAGACAAGAACGGTGACGAGCGTTTGCACGATCAGCCCTTCATCATGGACGCGTCGTCCACGGCGATGTCGCCGCGGTTACGGAAGAAGGTGACGAGGATGGCCAGGCCGACGGCGGCTTCGGCCGCGGCGACGGTCAGCACGAACATGGCGAAGATCTGCCCCGTCACGTCATGCAGGAAGGCCGAGAAAGCCACCAGGTTGATGTTCACCGCGAGCAGGATCAGCTCGATCGACATCAGGATGACGATGATGTTCTTGCGGTTCACGAAGATGCCGAAGACCCCGATGGTGAACAGGATCGCGGCGACCGTCAGATAGTGCGGCAGGCCGATCATTCGGAAAGCCCCTCTTGGTCCAGGGCCGAGCCCGACTTGATCTGGACGATGCGCATGCCGGTCTTCTCGTTGCGAGCGACCTGAGCGGCGATGTCCTGGCGCTTCACGCCCGGCTTGTGGCGCAGGGTCAGGACGATGGCCCCGATCATGGCGACCAGCAGCACGAGGCCGGAGGCTTGGAAGAAGTAGACGTAGTCGGTGTAGAGCACCCGACCGATCGTCTCGGTGTTGCTGACCGCGTCCGTGAAGGTCTGCGGCGTGGCGTTCTTCGAGGCTGCGCCCTTCGTGGCCACCGAGACGGCGACCATGATCATCTCGATCGTCAGGACGCCCGCGATCAGCGCGCCGATGGGCAGGTACTGTGCGAAGCCCTGTCTCAAGGCCGCGAAGTCCACGTCGAGCATCATCACGACGAAGAGGAACAGCACCGCCACCGCGCCGACGTAGACGACGATAAGCAGCATCGCCAGGAACTCAGCTCCCAGCAGAACAAACAGTCCCGCCGCCGAAAAGAAGGCGGTGATCAGGAACAGCACGGAGTGGACGGGATTCTTCGCCGACACGACCAACAAGGCCGCGCCGACGGTTACCGTCGCCAACAGGTAGAATGCGATCGCCTGCAAGGCCATAGGCCCCAGTGCTCCCCTTTAATTCCAAACAAATCGGCCCAGCGGGAGGTCCCGAAAGGCCAGCGGAATCGCGCCCGTTCTTATCGGTAGGGCGCGTCCAGTTCCAGATTCTTCGCGATCAGCCGCTCCCAACGGTCGCCGTTGTCGAGAAGCTTTTCCTTGTCGTAGTAGAGCTCTTCGCGGGTCTCCACGGCGAACTCGATATTCGGCCCCTCGACGATGGCGTCCACCGGGCAGGCCTCCTGGCACAGGCCGCAGTAGATGCACTTCACCATGTCGATGTCGTAGCGGGTCGTGCGGCGGCTGCCGTCGGCGCGCGGCTCGGCTTCGATGGTGATGGCCTGGGCCGGGCAGATGGCTTCGCAGAGCTTGCACGCGATGCAGCGCTCTTCACCACTGGGATAGCGGCGCAGGGCGTGCTCGCCACGGAAACGCGGCGACTGCGGGTTGCGCTCGTTCGGGTACAGAACGGTCTTCTTCGGCGCCATCATGTAGCGCATGGCGAGGCCGAAGGCCCCCCAGAAGTCGAGGAGCGCGGCGCCCTTCAGGGCTTGTCCGACACGTTGCATCATTGGCGGCTCACTTACGCTTCTGAATGTCGCAATAGTAGTTCGAAAGCATGTTCGGGCTTCCGCCCTCGTCCCTCGGCTTCAGCACGCCGCCCAGGGCGACGCACTTCTGCCCCTCCTCCTTCAGACGGTCATAGCTGACCGTCCCCCGGCCGAGGCCGTAGGAGGAAGCCGGCGTCTGGCTGGTCGCGCAGGCGACGCAGGCCAGGGCCATGGGAAGGGCGAGCGCGGCTCTCATCACTGAGGACCGAACACGCGCCAGGCGGCGACCGCGATCACGGCGGCCAGCGAGGTCGGAAGGAACACCTTCCAGCCCAGACGCATCAGCTGATCGTAGCGGTAGCGGGGGACGATCGCCTTCACCATCCCGAACATGAAGAACCAGAAGCAGGTCTTCAGGAAGAAGAAGGCGAAGCCGATGAAGCTCACCAGGGTGGGCGCCCACCCTTCCATGAACGTCGTCGGGAACGGCGCCTGCCAGCCCCCGAAGAACAGGATGCTGATCATGGCGCACATCAGAACGATGTTGGCGTACTCGCCCAGCATGAACAGCAGGTACGGGGTGGAGCTGTACTCGACCTGATAGCCGGCCACGAGTTCGGATTCCGCTTCCGGAAGGTCGAACGGCGGACGGTTCGTCTCGGCCAGGGCCGAGATGAAGAACATGATCATCATCGGGAACATGACGACGATCATCGGCAGGTTCTTGAGGCCGCCGCCGAAGACGTACCAGTTCCAGAACCAGCCGGCCTGGGACTCGACGATCTTCTGCAGGTTCATGGTGCCGGCGAACAGCAGCACGGTGATGATGATGAAGCCGATGGAGACTTCATAGGACACCATCTGCGCCGCCGAACGCAGCGAGCCCAGGAACGGATACTTCGAGTTCGAAGCCCAGCCGCCCATGATGATGCCGTAGACGCCCAGCGAGCTCATCGCCAGCAGGTACAGGATGCCGACGTTCAGATCGGCGATGACCCAGCCCGGGGCGAGCGGAATGACCGCCCAGCCGATCAGGGCCAGAACCACGGTGATGACCGGGGCCAGCAGGAAGACGACCTTGTCGGCGCCGCCGGGAATGACGACTTCCTTCAGCACGAACTTCAGCAGGTCGGCGAAAGATTGCAGCAGGCCGAACGGGCCCACCACATTCGGGCCTTTGCGCATCTGCACGCCGGCCCAGATCTTGCGGTCCGCCAGCAGCAGGAAGGCGATGGACAGCAGCAGCCACACCGTCACGGCCAGGATCTGGCCGAGAGTGATGAGCGCCCAACCGCCGGGAGTGGTCCAGAAGTTCGTCACGTCTTACTCCGCGGCGATCTTGGCGGCGTTGGAGACCAGGGCCGCACACTCGGCCATGGTCACGCTGGCGCGCGCGATGGGGTTGGTCAGGTGGAAGTTCGGCAGGGTCGTCTTCAGCGCGACGTCGCCCGCGTCACCGTCCGAGCCGAGGCCCGACAGGTCGAAGGACGTGGCGACCGAACCCGGCGCGTAGTCGATCTGGCCGAAAGTCGGGTGATCAGCGAACAGCTTGGCGCGCAGTTGGTCCAGGCTGTCATAGGGCAGCTTCTGACCCAGACGTTCCGACAGGGCGCGCAGGATCGACCAGTCTTCGCGGGCCTCGCCCTTCGGGAACACCGCGCGGCGGCCCATCTGGACCCGGCCCTCGGTGTTGACGTACAGGCCGTCCTTCTCGGTATAGGCGGCGCCCGGCAGGATCACGTCGGCCTTGTGCGCGCCGGCGTCGCCGTGCGTGCCCAGATAGATCTTGAAGGCGTCGGTGGCCGAGGTTTCGCACTCGTCCGCACCCAGCAGGAACAGGACGTCCAGCGCGCCCGGCTTCAGCATCTCACCCGTGGACAGACCGCCCTCGTCCGGGATGAAGCCCATGTCCAGACCGCCCACGCGGGCGGCGGCGGTGTGCAGAACGTTCCAGCCGTTCCAGCCGTCACGCACGACCTTGAAGGTCTTGGCCACACCGGCCAGCGCCTTCAGCGTCGCGGCGCCGTGGCCGCCGGTCAGGGCGCCCTGCCCCACGATGATCGCGGGACGCTCAGCGTTCTTCAGGGCGGTGACGAAGTCGGACTTCGACTTGGCCAGGCCCGCCAGGGTCTTCGTCCCGGCGCCCAGATAGTCGTAGGTGTAGGTCAGGTCGCCCTGCTCGCCGATCACGCCCACGCGGACCTTGCCAGCGATCCAGCGCTTGCGCAGGCGCTGGTTCAGGACCGGCGCCTCCATGCGCGGATTGGCGCCGACGATCAGGACGACGTCGGCGTCCTCGATCCCGGCCAGGGTGGAGTTGAACAGCCAGCTCTCACGCGGGCCTTGGCCCAGAGCCACGCCATCCTGGCGGCTGTCGGTGTTCTTCACGCCCAGGGCGCGGAACAGATCCAGCGTCGCCTTCATGGACTCGGCGTCCTGCAGGTCGCCGGCGATGACGCCGACGCGCTCCGGCGCGGTCGCCTGCAGCTTGGCGGCGACGGCGGCGAACGCCTCGGCCCAGGTGGCCGGAGCCAGCTTGCCGTTGGTGCGGACGTACGGGCGATCCAGACGCTGACGCAGCAGGCCGTCGCAGGCGTAGCGCGTCTTGTCGCTGATCCACTCTTCGTTGACGTCGTCATTGGTGCGCGGCAGCACGCGCAGCACGGCGGTGCCGCGGCTGTCGACACGGATCGACGAGCCCAGGGCGTCCATGACGTCGATGCTCTCGGTCTTCTTCAGCTCCCACGGCCGCGCCTCGAAGGCGTAGGGCTTGGAGGTGAGCGCGCCGACCGGGCACAGATCGATGACGTTGGCGCTGAGTTCGGACGTCACCGCCGAGTTCAGATAGGTCGTGATTTCAACGTCTTCGCCGCGCGAGATCAGACCGATCTCCGGCGAGCCCGCGACTTCCGTCACGAAGCGCACGCAGCGGGTGCATTGGATGCAGCGGGTCATGATCGTCTTGATCAGGGGACCCATGTACTTCTCTTCGACGGCGCGCTTGTTCTCTTCGTAGCGGCTGTCGTCGCGGCCATAGCCCATGGCCTGGTCCTGCAGGTCGCACTCGCCGCCCTGATCGCAGATCGGGCAATCCAGCGGGTGGTTGATGAGCAGGAACTCCATCACCCCTTCGCGGGCCTTCTTGACCATCGGGGTCTTGGTGAAGATCTCCTGACCCTCGGCGGCCGGCAGCGCGCACGAAGCCTGCGGCTTCGGCGGCCCAGGCTTCACCTCAACCAAGCACATGCGGCAGTTGCCGGCGATCGACAGGCGCTCGTGGTAGCAGAAGCGCGGGATCTCCTCCCCCGCCAGCTCGGCCACTTGCAGAACCGTCATGCCGGGTTCGAACTCGACCTCGGCGCCGTTGACCTTAGCGATAGGCATACCGTTACTCCGCCGCGATCAGCGAGGCGCCCTGCACGTGCGGGCGGCCGGCGCGATAAGAGGTGATGCGTTCCTCGACTTCGTGACGGAAGTGACGGAACAGGCCCTGGATCGGCCACGCGGCGGCGTCGCCCAGGGCGCAGATGGTGTGGCCTTCGACCTGGGTGGTGACGTCGAGGAGCGTATCGATCTCCTTCATCTCCGCCTCACCCGTGGCCATGCGCTCCATGACCCGCCACATCCAGCCGGTGCCTTCGCGGCACGGCGTGCACTGGCCGCAGCTCTCGTGCTTGTAGAAGTAGCTGAGGCGCGCGATGGCGCGGACCAGGTCGGTGGACTTGTCCATGACGATGACGGCCGCGGTGCCGAGGCCCGAGCGCAGCTCGCGCAGGGCGTCGAAGTCCATCGGCAGGTCTTCGCATTGCTCGGCCGGGATCATCGGCACGGACGAACCGCCCGGGATGACGGCCTTCAGGTTGCCCCAGCCGCCCCGGATGCCGCCGCAGTGATCTTCCATCAGCTGACGGAAGGGGATGCTCATGGCTTCTTCGACGTTGCAGGGCAGGTTCACGTGGCCCGACACGCAGAACAGCTTGGTCCCCGCGTTGTTCGGACGACCGAAGCTGGAGAACCAGCCGGCGCCGCGACGCAGGATCGTGCCGGCCACGGCGATGCTCTCGACGTTGTTCACGGTCGTCGGCATGCCGTACAGGCCCGCGCCGGCCGGGAACGGCGGCTTCAGGCGCGGCTGGCCCTTCTTGCCTTCCAGGCTTTCCAGCAGAGCGGTTTCTTCGCCGCAGATGTACGCGCCGGCGCCATGGTGGACGTAGATGTCGAAGTCCCAGCCATGGACGTTGTTCTTGCCGACCAGCTTGGCCTCGTAGGCCTGCTTGATCGCCGCCTCCAGGCGCTCGCGCTCGAACACGTACTCGCCGCGGATGTAGATGTAGCAGGCGTGGGCCTGCATCGCGAAGCTGGCGATCAGGCAGCCTTCGATCAGGAGGTGCGGGTCATGCCGCATGATCTCCCGGTCCTTGCAGGTGCCCGGCTCGGACTCGTCCGCGTTCACCACCAGGTAGTGCGGACGGCCTTCCTTCAGCTCCTTCGGCATGAAGGACCACTTCAGGCCGGTCGAGAAGCCTGCGCCGCCGCGGCCGCGCAGGCCCGAGGCCTTCATGTTGTCGATGATCCAGTCGCGGCCGGCGTCCAGGATGTCCTTGACGCCGTTCCAGCAGCCGCGCGTCTTCGCGCCCTCGAGGCCCCAGTCATGCAGGCCGTAGAGGTTGGTGAAGATGCGGTCCTTGTCTTCGAGGATGCCGACCATGTCTCAGCTTTGCGGAAAGGGGTTCGAACGGACGAAACGCGCCCGACGAACCACGACGGAAACAAACAGGACCCAGCCCAGGGCGACCACGCCCACGCCGGAGAACCCAAGAAGGGAGCGAGCCCCCTCCCCTCGATAAGTCGCCCACATCAGCATCAGGACGCCGATCAGGCTGGCCACCAGGCCCAGGGTGCGCTCGCGCTTGCCCATGGTGCGCAGGGTCTGCACGTAGTCGGTCTGGCGTTGCACGAGGTCGGCGTCGCTCATTGCACGCCTCCCGCCGGCGGACGGCTGGACTTGGCCCAGCCCACCAGGAACCAGACCTGAGCCGCGACGCCGCCCAGGATGCAGATCACGAACACCGGCAGAAGCCAGCCCACGCCCATCGAAACGTGACCCACGATCGCTGCCCCGGCCGCGATGAAGCAGGCCAGGTTGATGGCGACCATCAGGATCAGACGCTTTTTCTGGGCGGCTGGGTTCATCAGGCTTCGGTCTTCGCCTTCGGCGCCTTCTTCGGCTTCTCGGGCAGGTTCGGGATCTTGATCTTCTTGGCCGCCGAGCCGTCGTACAGCTTCGGATCGGTCAGGGTCTTGATCGCATCGTGCGGCTCGGACGCGCCACGGCCCACATAGGAGCCCGGCTTCGGCTTCTTGCCCGCGGCGAAGTCGTCGAGAATCGTGGCCAGGGTCTCCGGCGTCAGGTCTTCGTAGTAGTAGTCATTGATCGCGGCCATGGGCGCGTTCGAGCAGGCGCCGAGGCACTCAACCTCTTCCCACGAGAACTTGCCGTCGGCGGAGCAATGATGCGGCTCGCCGATCCGGTCGCGCAGGACCTGCTTCAGGTCGTTGGCGCCGCGCAGCATGCAGGGCGTCGTGCCGCAAAGCTGCACGAAGGCGACCTTACCCACCGGCTCCAGCTGGAACATGGTGTAGAAGGTGGCGACCTCCAGCACGCGGATCACCGGCATGCTGAGCAGTTCGGCGATGGCGCGGATGGCGGGCTCGGAGACCCAGCCTTCCTGCTTCTGCACGAGCCACAGGATCGGGATCACCGCCGACTGGCGACGGACTTCCGGGTACTTGGCGATCCACCAGTCGGCCTTGGCCTTCGTGTCCGCGCTGAACGCGAAGCTGGCGGGCTGTTCTTTTGCGAGGCGACGGACGCTCATCGGTCGACTTCCCCGAACACGATGTCCAGCGAGCCCAGGATGGCGGACACGTCCGCCAGCATGTGACCCCGGTTCATCCAGTCCATGGCTTGAAGGTGCGCAAAGCCCGGCGCGCGGATCTTGCACTTGTAGGGTTTATTGGTGCCGTCGCTGACGAGGTAGATGCCGAACTCGCCCTTGGGGGCTTCGACGGCGGCGTAGACCTCGCCTTCCGGCGTGCGGAAGCCCTCGGTGAAAAGCTTGAAGTGGTGGATCAGGCTTTCCATCGACCGCTTCATGTCGCCGCGGCGCGGCGGCGCGATCTTGTTGTCCTCGGTCAGCACCGGGCCCGGCGTCTTGCGCAGGCGGTCGGTGCACTGAAGGATGATCTTCAGCGACTCCCGCATCTCCTGCATCCGGCACAGGTAGCGGTCGTAGCAGTCGCCATTCACGCCCAGCGGGATGTCGAAGTCGAAGTCGTCGTAGCACTCGTACGGCTGGTTGCGGCGCAGATCCCACGGGATGTTCGAGCCGCGCACCATCACGCCCGAGAAGCCCGAATCCATGGCTTCCTGCTTGCTGACCACGCCGATGTCGACGTTGCGCTGCTTGAAGATGCGGTTCGGGGTGATCAGGGCGTCGATGTCGTCAATCTTCTCGGGGAAGGCCTTGGCCCACGCCTCGATGTCGTCGATCAGGCTGTCGCTCAGGTCCTGCCGCACGCCGCCGGGACGGAAGTAGTTGGCGTGCAGACGGGCGCCCGAAGCACGCTCGTAGAACACCATCAGCTTTTCGCGCTCTTCGAAGCCCCACAGCGGCGGGGTGAGCGCGCCGACGTCCATGGCCTGGGTCGTGACGTTCAGCAGGTGGTTCAGGATCCGGCCGATTTCCGAGTACAAGACCCGGATCAGGGAGCCGCGGATCGGCACGTTCACGTCCAGCAGCTTCTCAATCGCCAGACAGAACGCATGTTCCTGATTCATGGGCGCCACGTAGTCGAGGCGGTCCATGTACGGGATGTTCTGGAGGTAGGTGCGGGCCTCCATCAGCTTCTCGGTGCCGCGGTGCAGCAGGCCGATGTGCGGATCGACCCGCTCCACGACCTCGCCGTCCAGCTCAAGCACCAGGCGCAGCACGCCGTGCGCCGCCGGGTGCTGCGGGCCGAAGTTGATGGTGA
Organism: Caulobacter segnis; assembly: GCF_029543125.1. Lineage (GTDB taxonomy): Bacteria > Pseudomonadota > Alphaproteobacteria > Caulobacterales > Caulobacteraceae > Caulobacter > Caulobacter segnis_D. The sequence goes on along the minus strand of NZ_JARQWW010000003.1, from coordinate 307,140 downwards.
ACTTGCGAACCGGGGTTTCCGGCGTGCCTTCGCCTGCGGCGATGGCGGCTTCGACGATCTCGGTCGCCATCAGCGGTCCCCCGCCTGCTTTTCGGCCTTCTCGTCGCCCGGCAGGGCGTACTGCGCGCCCTCCCACGGAGACAGGAAGTCCCAGTTGCGGAATTCGGTGATCTTCACCGGCTCATAGACCACGCGCTTCAGCTCGTCGTCGTAACGCAGCTCCATGTACCCGGTCATCGGGAAGTCCTTGCGCAGCGGATGACCATGGAAGCCGTAGTCGGTCAGCATGCGGCGCAGGTCCGGGTGTCCTTCGAAGAACACGCCGTACATGTCGAACGCCTCGCGCTCGTACCAGTCGGCGGCGGTGTAGACGCCGGTGACGGTCGGAACCGGGGTGTCCTCGTCGGTGGCCACCTTCACGCGGATGCGATGGTTCTTGGTCAGCGACAGCAGGTGATAGACCACGTCGAAGCGCTGGGCGCGCTGCGGCCAGTCGACAGCGGTCAGCTCCATCAGTTGCTGGAACTGGCAGTCCGGATGGTCGCGCAGGAAGGTAAGGGCCTCGACGATCCGGTTGGCCGGACCGGCCACGGTCAGCTCGCCATAGGCGATGCTGAAGGACGTCAAAGCGCCGGCGCTGTTGGCGATGATGGATTCGCCGAGGGCGTTCAGATCGCTCATCGCTCGATCGTCCCCGTGCGGCGGATTTTCTTCTGCAGCTGCAGGATGCCGTACAGCAGACTCTCGGCGGTCGGCGGGCAGCCCGGCACGTACACGTCGACCGGAACGATCCGGTCACAGCCGCGCACGACGCTGTAGCTGTAATAATAGTAACCGCCGCCGTTGGCGCACGAGCCCATGCTGATCACGTAGCGCGGGTCCGGCATCTGGTCGTAGACCTTGCGCAGGGCCGGAGCCATCTTGTTGCACAGGGTGCCGGCGACGATCATCAGGTCCGACTGACGGGGCGAACCGCGCGGCGCGGCGCCGTAGCGCTCCACGTCATAGCGCGGCATCGACATCTGGATCATCTCGACGGCGCAGCACGCCAGGCCGAAGGTCATCCACATCAGCGAACCGGTGCGCGCCCAGGTGACCACGTCGTCCAGCGCCGCCGTCACGAAGCCCTTGTCGGCCAGTTGGTCCGACAGCCCGTCGAAGAACGGATCGTGGATCTTCGGGTCATAGCCTTCGACCGAGGTGCGGCCGGCGGACAGGGCGGGAACCAGCGGGCTAGAGCCGTTCATCGGCGAGCCGTCGGCGTTCAGGATCACTCCCATTCCAGGGCTCCCTTCTTCCATTCGTAGATGAAGCCGACCGTCAGCACGCCCAGGAAGGTCATCATCGACCAGAAGGCGAAGATCATCTCAGGACGTTCCAGTTTCATGAGCGAGACCGCCCACGGGAAGAGGAAGGCCACTTCCAGGTCGAAGATGATGAAGAGGATCGAGACCAGATAGAATCGGACGTCGAACTTCATTCGCGCGTCGTCGAAGGCGTTGAAGCCGCACTCGTACGCGGAGAGCTTTTCAGGGTCCGGAGACTTCGGGGCGAGAAGCGCCGCAGCGACGATGAAACCGACACCCAGCACGAGAGCGATCCCTAAAAAGATCACAATCGGCAGGTACTGGAGAAGAAAGGCGTTCATGGGAGGCCCTACTGGAATCGGGGCCTTTTAGCCCCCTGCGCGCAGGGTTCCAAGCGCATTGCCGCACTTGCGAACGCTTCTTAAAAAGTCGCACCTTACGCAAGGTTCGCATACTCTCGATCCTTGGCCGCAAAGGCCTTCTGGCGGGGTTTTCTGAAATTACCCACAGAAGCTTCGAAAGTGCTGTTGACACGAAAAGGGACCAGACCTACACAGCGCCCCTCGCCGCACGGCGGGACGCACTTCCCGCCCCGGCGGACAAAGAATGCGGATGTAGCTCAGTTGGTTAGAGCGCCGGCCTGTCACGCCGGAGGTCGCGGGTTCGAGCCCCGTCATTCGCGCCACTTTCTTTCAGGTGCCTAGCCGTTGATCGGCAACCCCTCACCGCAAAGCTCGTTTAGCGAACTGAACCGTGACCATTCGTCGCGGACCAGACCCGCGGACGAACATGCGCAACTACGCCATCGCACTCATTCTCCCCGTCGCCCTGCTGGCGGCCTGTGAAAAGAAGCCGGCCGAAAAGGCCGCGGCTCCCGCTCCGCCCAAGTTCAAGCTGGAATGCGTGATGCAGGAAGGCGACCCGCCCCTGGTCCTGCTCCTCGATCCAGGCGCCAGCCGATTCACCGTTGCGAACGTTCCTGGCGGCCCGACGGGCGGACTGGCCACCAGCCCCTACGAATATCGACTCACCGTAGCGCCCGGCAGCTCGTTCCAGCCGGGCGAGATTGTCGTGAATCGCTATGACGGCCAGATGCGCCGCACCGCGGTGAGCGAAGCCGGTCCGATCGTTCAGAACTGGATGTGCATCCACGGGCCGAACGCGCCGCGGTTCTAGAAGCTGGCGATCAGGGCCGCCACCGGCCTGGCCTGGTGATTCCGCCCCAGGCCGCTAGCGTCTGTGTCGTACCAACGCAGGTCGACCGTCATGGTCGACGCAAGCCGCCAGTTGACGCCCAGGTTCCAGGAATTGAAGTCACGTCCGCCGGCCAGCGTGCGACGGCCAAACGCGCTGGACACCGTGGCGCGAGGTGAAACACGCCAGCCGCCCTGCCCCTCTACCCACAAGGCCGCGTCTGGGCGGCCTTGTACGTCAGGCGTGTAGTCCAGCCGCAAGCGCCCCGAAGCCCGCCCCTCACGACGCGTAAGATCAAGGCGATACGCGAACATGTCGCGGTCCCGCCCCGCCGACATGCCCGTGCTGTATTTATAGTAGGCGGAAGCATCGATCCCGTAGGCCCCGGCCGAGCGCGTGATCCCCGCGAGAATCTCGGCCTCGATCTCACGATCGTCCCAGCCGTTCTCCGTCATCATCAGCCCGCCGACATAGGCGCTGGCGCCCCGCCGCTCTACTCGCAGCAGCACGCCAGGATCACGATCCGTCAGGCCTACGCCTTTAGCGTTCACGATCTAGCTGGCCGCCAGGAAACGTCCCGTCCAGCGCCAGTTCTCAGCCAGTGAGTGAGCAGGCACGCAAAAGCCGATGATGACAAGAAGCAGAAGCCGGCGATCCATGAAAGCCCGTTCCAGGAGCTCCGATGGCTACCTTTAGGTCCGTACCGCAGCTTTCGAGTTCTTAAGGTCGCGCTCTAGGCGCTCAGCATCGTCGCCTGACCGAAGGCCGAGCGATCCGTCAGGCGGCCATAAACGCTGGAAAGCTGTTCGAAGACAGTCGTCCAGGCGTGACGGGCCACCGCCCGCGCCCGCGCTGCGGCGCCGACGGCCTGCACATCGCGCTCGAACAGCGCGGCGATCGCTTCAGCCATAGCCGCGCCTTCCGATGCGACGGCCAGCTCGCCGACTTCCGAATCGACGGATTCGGCCACGCCGCCGGCGTTGACGCCGACGACCGGCAGCCCGCAGGCCATGGCTTCAAGCACAATGAGACCGAACGGCTCCGCATCATTGGCGTGAACGAAGGCGTCACAAGAGGCCAGCACCCGCGCCAGCTCGACCGGAGACTTCTGATAACCCATGGGAATGATGTAGTCGGACGTCGGGGCCCCTGCCCCCGCCCCCACCAGCAACAGGCGATAGGGATCGCCGAGCTTCTCCACCGCTTCGACCAGAACCTCCAGGCGCTTCTCGCGCGCCGGACGGCCAGCGAAGACCAGCAAGCGCGTATCACTGGAAAGTCCGAGTTCGCGGCGCAAAGCCTCACGATCGGCGCGCTGCGGGCTGAAGGAGGCCACATCCACGCCAAGCGGCAGCGCGATGGCGTCCTCGACGCCAGCCTCAACCAACCGCCCGGCGATATAGCGGCTCGGCGCCACGACCTTGGCGAACTGGCGATAGATGGCGGCCCAGCGGCGCTGAACCGGCTTTTCAGCCCATTCGCCGATGTGCAGGGCGGCCAAGGCCGCAAGATCAGTATGGCAGAAGCCGACGACAGGAATCCCGAGCTCCTCGCCCGCCTTCAAAGCGGCCAGGCCCGGCGTATAGACGTCGCCGGCCTCGATGATGTCGGGACGCTGGCGGATCAGCCGCTCCATCCAGCTGCGTTTGCCGATCGGCCAGCGATAGCCGTCCCCGAACGGAAGGGGCGCGGCATAGATGGACACCTCCCCATCGCCGTCATGGGCGTGACGAGGCCCCGGCACGACCAAGGTGTGCCGCACATCCGGGCGATGGGCGGCGAACCATTCGCGCTTGTTGGTGAGGTAGCGTTTCACCCCGCCGCTGCGGGGCGCATACAACATGGTGGTGTCGACCAGCCGGACACGGCCGTCAGAATCAAATGCGTTGCGTTCCGCCAACTGCGCGGAAGAATCGAGCGCGAAAGGACCAAACCCCGTAACACTCAAGCCGACGCCCTCGCCTCACGCCGCCCCACGCGGCCCACCTTAGCGATAAGACGCTCGGGAACGGTGAAGTTCCCGAGCGCGGTATTCAAGCTTAGCCGGTGATACGATAGCGCCCTTGGGCGTCAGGGCAAACACGAACGTAGCGGTACTCCGTGCGGCCGCCCCAGTCAGCGGGAGCCGCCGCCAGACGGCAGCGATTGCGCTCTGACCACGCATAGTCGTAACGACGATTGCTCAGGCGGCGGTCCTCGGCCGTTTCGCGATACGGAACGGTCTGGTTGTAGTCGAAATAATAGCCGGTGTTGTCGCAGCGGGCGTTCTTGTCGGCGTTATTGCCGATGGCCGCGCCGGCGATGGCGCCGACCACGCCGCCCAGCACCGCGCCTTCGGTCTTGGCGCCGCTGGCGGCGACGCTGCCGCCCAAAGCCGCACCGGCCAGAGCGCCGATCACGCCGCCGGCGGTCTGATTGGTCCTGCCGCGACGTTCACAGGGATTGTCGCGGTAGTAGGCCGAGACCGGCGCGCCGTAGTCACCCGCCGAATAGGCCGGGGCGGGATAGTTGAACTCGCCATAGCGGCGTACATAGGCGCCGTAGCCATAGCGGCGGTCGTAACGGGCGCGGGAGGCCTCATAGTCGGCGCGACGGCGGTCATACTCGCGGCGCTGGGCCTCATAATCACGGTTCTGAGCGTAGTAGTCAGCCTGGTCAGCGCGATAGTCGCGCATCTGCTGGCGATAGCTGTCGTCGTACTGCGCGAGGGTGGCCGAGGCCGTACCCATGGTCAGGGCGGCGACGATGCCAATGGTCAGGGTCTTCATGTCTTTCCTCCGGGTCCAGCCGCCCTCAGCGGCCGTTTCGCCGTCGCGATGGACTTCGCCTCCCCGGAAAGGCTCGCAACGATCAGCGAGCAAACGCGACCCTGGCCGGATCGGTTGCAAAGGGCGAAAGCTTGACCGTGTGATCAAGCGTGGCCACAACCGTGCCGTAAACGCGAGGAACGCCCATGAGCGAAGCCGAGGACAAGCCGGTCATCGATCCGCACGCGCCGATAGTCATCGAGCCGGTCAGCGCTTTCTGGGCATGCCTACGCTTCACCGCCATAGCACTCGTGGTCATGGGCGCGGCCTATGCCTGCGCCCAGACCCTGCCGCCGCCCCTCGGGCCGCTCTAGGCGTTCAAGACCTCATGCATATCGGTGCGCTCACCCTGGTCGTCCGCGACTATGACGAGGCGCGGGACTGGTACACCCGTGTCCTGGGCTTTGAACTGCTTGAAGACACCGAACTGGGCGGCGGGAAGCGTTGGCTGCGCGTCGCGCCTCCCGGGGCGCGTGAGACCGCCATTCTCCTGGCCAAGGCCGCATCCCCGGAACAGCTCGCGGCCGTGGGCCTGCAGGCTGGCGGCAGGGTGCTGCTGTTCCTGAAAACCCGCGACTTCGATCGCGATCATGCGGCCATGCTGGCGCGCGGCGTCCGCTTCCTGGAGGCGCCGCGACGCGAGCCCTACGGTTCGGTGGCTGTGTTCGAGGACCTCTACGGCAATCGATGGGATCTGCTGGAGGACCGCCCCTAGGGGCGGTGGTGGGCGGCGAGGGGATCGAACCCCCGACCCTCTCGGTGTAAACGAGACGCTCTACCGCTGAGCTAGCCGCCCGGGAGACGGGGTTCTAGCGGGGTGTTCGCGTTGTTGGAAGCGCCAAGAAAAAAGGCGGGCCCACCGGCGCCCGCCTTTTCCCGAATCTCACTGTGAACGGATCAGCCGTTCAGGGCGCCCTTGAGGCCCTCGCCCACTTGGAAGCGGGCGGTCTTGGACGCCGGGCGATTCACGGTTTCGCCGGTGCGCGGGTTGCGAGCCGTGCCGGCGGCGCGCGCCACGGCCTTGAAGGTGCCGAAGCCCACCAGACGCACGTCCTGGCCCGCTTTCAGGGACCCGGTCACCGAGTCGATGAACGCTTCCAGGGCATCCTTGGCCTGGTTCTTGTTGATGCCCGCCTTGTCGGCGATCGCCGTGACGAGTTCCGCCTTGGTCATGTAGTTCTCCCAGCCTAATGAACGGCGGCGCTATTGTTGGCTGCGTCGCTCGCTTCCTTGGGATTATGGCGGTTGCGTAACGCCCGTCAAACGAACGTGGGGCGGGAATCTCCCGCCCCACGCAAGTTATCAATGATAACCTTGTTATTTAGGATGTCCGCTAACCCTAGTGGGCGCGAACGGCGTCACCGTCGAGGTCGTCGCCGCCCTTGATTGGACGGATCGGCTCCTCATCCTCGTTCCACTCGACCGGCGTCAGAGGGCCGGTCAGGGCGATCTTCAACGCTTCGTCGGCGGTCGAAATCGGGATGATCTCCAGCGCGTTCTTCACGTTGTCGGGGATGTCGGCCAGGTCCTTGGCGTTCTCCTGCGGAATCAGCACGGTCTTCACGCCGGAGCGCAGAGCCGCGAGCAGCTTCTCCTTAAGGCCGCCGATGGCGAGCACCCGGCCGCGCAGGGTGATCTCGCCGGTCATGGCGATGTCCTTGCGGATCGGAACGCCGGTCAGCACCGAGACCATGGACACGGCCATGGCCACGCCGGCCGAGGGACCATCCTTGGGCGTCGCGCCTTCCGGCACGTGCACGTGGATGTCGGTCTTCTCGAACACCGGCGGCTTGATGCCGAAGCGCAGGGACCGCGACCGGACATAGGAGTGAGCCGCGGAGATCGACTCCTTCATCACGTCCTTCAGGTTGCCGGTGACCGTGGTGCGGCCCTTGCCCGGCATCTTGACGGCTTCGATGGTGAGGATGTCGCCACCGAACTCGGTCCAGGCCAGGCCCGTGACGATGCCCACCTGATCCTCGGCGTCGGTCTCGCCATAGCGGTACTTCTTCACACCCGCGTACTTGGCCAGACGCTCGTCGTCGATGGTGATCGAGGCCACCTTCTCGCGCGCCAGGTCGCGGACGACCTTGCGGGCCAGACCGCCCAGCTCACGCTCAAGCGAGCGAACGCCGGCTTCGCGGGTGTAGTAGCGGATCAGGTCGCGGATCGCCTCGTCCGGCACGATGAACTCGTCCGGCTTCAGCCCATGGTCCTTGGCCAGCTTGGGCAGGACGTGACGCTTGGCGATCTCCAGCTTCTCATCCTCGGTGTAGCCGGGGATGCGGATGATCTCCATGCGGTCCAGCAGCGGCTGGGGCATGTTCAGGCTGTTGGCCGTGGTGACGAACATCACCTGCGACAGGTCGTAATCGACCTCCAGATAGTGGTCGCCGAAGGTCGAGTTCTGCGCCGGGTCCAGCACCTCGAGCAGAGCCGAGGACGGGTCGCCTCGCCAGTCGCTGCCCATCTTGTCGATCTCGTCGAGCAGGACGAAGGCGTTGGTGGTCTTGGCCTTCTTCATCGACTGGATGACCTTGCCGGGCATCGAGCCGATGTAGGTGCGGCGGTGACCGCGGATCTCGCTCTCGTCGCGCACGCCGCCCAGCGACATGCGCACGAACTCGCGGCCGGTCGCCTTGGCGATCGATTTGCCGAGTGAGGTCTTGCCCACGCCGGGAGGACCGACGAGGCAGAGGATCGGCCCCTTCAGCGAGTTGGTCCGGGCCTGCACGGCCAGGTACTCCAGAATCCGTTCCTTGACCTTCTCCAGGCCATAGTGATCGGCGTCGAGGATGTTCTCGGACTCGTTGAGGTCGATCTTCTTGGTCTTGGCCTTGCCCCACGGCACCGACAGCAGCCAGTCCAGATAGTTCCGGACCACGGTGCTTTCGGCGGACATCGGACTCATGTTGCGCAGCTTCTTCAGCTCGCCTTCGGCCTTGGTCCGCGCTTCTTTGGACAGCTTGGTCTTCTTGATGCGCTTTTCGAGCTCGATGAGTTCGTCGCGGCCGTCGTCCTGATCGCCCAGCTCGCGCTGGATCGCCTTCATCTGCTCGTTCAGATAGTACTCGCGCTGGGTCTTTTCCATCTGGCGCTTCACGCGCGAGCGGATCTTCTTCTCGACCTGCAGGACGCTGATCTCGCCTTCCATGAGGGCGAAGACCTTCTCCAGGCGCTTCACGACATTGAAGATCTCCAGCAGGCTCTGCTTGTCGCCGATCTTCACCGACAGGTGCGCGGCAATGCTGTCGGCCAGCTTGCCCGGCTCCGCGATCTGCGGGATCGAGGCCAGGGCTTCCGGCGGAACCTTCTTGTTGAGCTTCACATAATTTTCGAACTGCTCGACCACGGCCCGCGACAGGGCTTCGGCCTCACGGCTCTCACCGCCGTCCTCGGACAATTCGGCCACGTCGGCTTCGTAGTATTCCGGGTTGTCGGTGAACTTGGCCACGCCGGCGCGGCCCTTGCCCTCGACCAGCACCTTGACGGTGCCGTCCGGAAGCTTGAGCAGCTGCAGCACGGTGGCGATCACCCCGACCTCGAAGATGTCCTGCGGGGCCGGATCGTCATCGGCGGAATTCTTCTGGGTGAGAAGCAGGATCTGCTTGTCGCCCTTCATCACCTCTTCCAGGGCGCGCACGGATTTGTCGCGGCCGACGAACAGCGGCACGACCATGTGCGGGAACACCACGATGTCCCGCAGGGGCAGCACAGGAAGGGTCTTGATCTCGGACATGATGCTTTCAACTCCTGGCCGGCGCGTTGCTCACGCTCGACCTTACGGATCGCAGTCACCCAAACGATGCGCCTGAGTCGTACGATCCGTCCGCCCGCGATTGGACGGCGTTCGGAGATTTATGTGGACCTTTTGCGACCGCGTTCAAGCGGCGCCGCAGCGCAGCGGCAGGGGGTCGCAGGCTGAAACGAGCTTATCCACAGCTCATTCTGCTTCTCGGCGAAGCGGCGCCAAGGCCAGAAAGCTGATCAGGGCCGCCGTGCTGAGATAGAGTCCCACCGGGGCCAGGCCGCCTTTATCGGCCAGCGCCTGGGCCACCATCGGCGCCAGTCCGCCGCCGATGATCCCGCCGATATTGAAGGCCATGGAGGCCCCCGTATAGCGAACCCGCGCCGGGAAAAGTCCCGGCAGGAACGCGCCCAGCGGCCCATAGACCAGCCCCATCAGAAACAGAGCCAGGGCCAGGAACGCCCAGATCAGAAACAGGGACCCCGCCCCCATCAGCGGCGCCAGCAGGAATCCGGCCCCGATGGTCAGAACGCAGCCCGACATCAGCACCTTGCGCGGGGTCCGCGCGTCCGACCAGTAGCCGGCGACCACGATGCCCACGGCCATGAAGCCGATGGCGGCCAGCTGCACGCCCAGAAACACCTGGCGGCTGTAGCCCAGAGTCATCGTGCCGTATCCCAGGGCGAAGGTGGTCGCCAGATAGTAGATGGCGAAGCAGGCCACCACGGCGAAGGTCCCGCCCAAGGTTTGCAGCGGATAGCGGGTCAGCACCTCACCCAACGGCACGCTGGGCGGCGGCCCCTCCTCCATCGCCTTGGCGAAGGCCGGCGTCTCGCTGATCTTAAGGCGCACCCAAAGCCCCACGCCCACCAGCACCGCGCTGGCGAGGAACGGCAGACGCCAGCCCCAGGTCATGAACGCCTCCGGGCTCAGGATCATGCCCAGGATCAGGAACAGGCCGTTGGCGGCCAGGAAGCCCACAGGCGCGCCGAGTTGCGGGAACATGCCGAAGCGGGCTTTCCACCCTGGCGGCGCATTTTCCACCGCCAGCAGGGCGGCCCCGCCCCACTCCCCGCCAAGACCCAGGCCCTGGGCGAAGCGCAGCAAGCACAGCAGGACCGGTGCGATCCAACCCGCCATGGCGTAGGTGGGCAGGAAAGCGATGGCGACTGTGGAGCCGCCCATCAGCAGCAGGCTGGCCACCAGGGTCGACTTGCGCCCCACCCGATCACCGAAATGCCCGAACAGCGCCGCCCCCACGGGACGCGCGAAGAAGGCGATGGCGAAGGTGGCGTAGGATGAGATCAACTGCATCGACGGCGACGCGCTGGGGAAGAACAGCGGCCCGAACACCAGCGAGGCGGCCGTGGCGTAGATGTAGAAGTCGTAGAACTCCACCGCCGTGCCCACCAGGCTGGCCGTCAAAATCCGGCGGTTCGACGCCGGCGTGCTGTTGTTCATTTTATTTCCCCCACCCTCCTCGCATCGCGCCTTCACCGCGTCGCGTCAAGAAAGCTTGGCTGGCGGCGTTCCGACGACGACGGAGCCCAGAAACAAAAAACGGCGGCCCCGAAAGGGACCGCCGCTTCATTGTGTTGCTGAGGTGGAGAGGCCTTAGGCCGCCCCGCCCGCCTTCTTCTCGGCGTAGATGACCAGCGGCTGGGCGCGGCCTTCCACGACTTCCTGGTTCACGACCACTTCCTCGACGCCGTCGTAGTTCGGCAGCTCGAACATGGTCTCCAGCAGGATGGCTTCTAGGATCGAGCGCAGGCCGCGAGCGCCGGTGCGGCGGGTGATGGCCTTGCGGGCCACCGCCGATAGGGCGTCGTCGGTGAAGGTCAGGCCGACATTCTCCATATCGAACAGACGCTGGTACTGCTTCACCAGGGCGTTCTTCGGCTCGGTGAGGATCTTCACCAGGGCCGCTTCGTCCAGGTCTTCCAGCGTGGCGATCACCGGCAGACGGCCGATGAATTCCGGGATCAGGCCGAACTTGACCATGTCCTCGGGCTCGACCTCGCGCAGGATTTCGCCAGTGCGGCGCTCGTCCGGATCAGCGACCTTGGCGCCGAAGCCGATGGAAGCGCCCTGGCCGCGCGCGCTGATCACCTTCTCCAGGCCGGCGAAGGCGCCGCCGCAGATGAAGAGGATGTTGGTGGTGTCTACCTGCAGGAACTCCTGCTGCGGATGCTTGCGCCCGCCTTGCGGCGGCACGGAGGCGACGGTGCCTTCCATGATCTTCAGCAGAGCCTGCTGGACGCCTTCACCCGACACGTCGCGGGTGATCGACGGGTTGTCGGACTTGCGGCTGATCTTGTCGATTTCGTCGATGTAGACGATGCCGCGCTGAGCCCGCTCGACGTTGTAATCGGCCGCCTGCAGCAGCTTCAGCACGATGTTCTCGACGTCCTCACCCACGTAACCGGCTTCGGTCAGGGTGGTGGCGTCGGCCATGGTGAAGGGCACGTCGATGATGCGCGCCAGCGTCTGGGCCAGCAACGTCTTACCCGAACCGGTCGGGCCGACGAGCATGATGTTGGACTTGGCCAGCTCGACGTCGTTGTTCTTCGTCGCGTGGTTCAGGCGCTTGTAGTGGTTGTGGACCGCGACCGCGAGGACCTTCTTGGCGTGGTCCTGACCGATGACGTAGTCGTCCAGCACTTCGCGGATTTCGCGCGGCGTGGGAACGCCATCCTTGGACTTCACGAAGGCGATCTTGTGCTCTTCGCGGATGATGTCCATGCACAGCTCGACGCACTCATCGCAGATGAACACGGTCGGGCCCGCGATGAGCTTACGCACCTCGTGCTGGCTCTTCCCGCAGAAGGAGCAGTACAGGGTGCTCTTGGTGTCGCCGCTGGCGGCTTTAGTCATATCGCTTCTCACACTACGGCGATGCTGGGCCGAAGCCGGACACCGCCACTCCCGAAAGACGTCTCGCTTCCTGTTCTAAATGCAGGATACGAGCCACGGGTTGTCTAAACCTTGACATTCCCCGATCCGAGCGCCCTTCACAACCCTTTGAGCGCTTAAACTGGGGATAGAGACGCTAAACACGTCCCGGTTGAGACGGCTTGCTCCTCATTAGGGCATATAGGACGTCGTTACGCCACGCGCGAGGTCCGCGACACCGCATCGCATCCTGAGGAGCGCCTGCCCTGTTAGCGCCGGACGGGAATCGTGGTCGATAAAGTACCGAACAGTTGCAGTACGTGAACGATGGCTAGACGCTCTCGGCGGCCCATGGGCATGGCCGCACCTTCGCGGCCGATGAACGATCCGCTTGATGACAAGGCGCTGGTGGCGTTCGACTTCGACGGCACCATGACCGTACGCGACAGCTTCACGGCATTCCTCGCCTGGCGGGTGGGACGGGCGCGTTACACCCTGGGCGTCCTCAAACTTACACCCGCGATTCTGTCCTATCTGGGGCACCGTGACCGTGGACGCCTGAAGGCGGCAGCCGTGGTGCAGTTCCTCAAGGGCGTGCCGCTGGAGAAGGTCGAGGCCGAGGCCAAGGTCTTTGCTGAAACCCACGCCACCCGCCTCCTCCGCCCCGACGCGGTCGCCACCTGGAAGCGTTGGCGGGCCCGCGGCGCGCGGGCGGTAATCGTCACCGCCTCGCCTGAAACCATCGTCGCGCCGTTCGCCCGGGGTCTGGGCGCGGACGCCCTGATTGGCACCCAATTGGAAGTGAACACCTACGGCCAGGTCAGCGGAGCCTTCGCGGGCGGTAACTGCCGAGGACCTGAAAAGGTCCGCCGTCTGCAGGAGATGTTCGGCGAGGACGTCCACCTTGCCGCCGCCTATGGAGACACCGACGGCGACAAGGAGATGCTCTCCATCGCCGACGAGAAGGGATATCGCGTCTTCATCGGCAAACCGGGCGGCCGGGCCTGACGCAGCCACCCACGCCCTGATGCGTTCAGCCTCCGTTCAGTCGGAGGTATGCTTGCTTCGTCACATGGTCATCGCCGCGGCCGCCACGGCCCTCTCGCTCGGTACAGCGCACGCCCAGGTCGCGACGCCCGCTGATCTCTACAGCGAGCTGTTCCATCAGGTGCAGATGCGGCGGCTGTTCCCCGACGGCAAGACATTCGTCGACGCCACGGCCCGGCGTTCCCCCGACCAGATTCTCGCCAGCTATCGCGCCCGCACCTGGTTCTCCGACGAGGAGCTCAAGCGTTTCGTCGCGACCCAGTTTGACCTGCCGCAGGAAGTGTTGGTTCCGACTCCTTCCACGGCCCGCCCGCCCATCGACACCCATATCGCCCGGCTGTGGCCCATCCTGACCCGTCAGCCCGCCGCGACGCCCGAGGGCTCCACCGCCCTGCGCATGGACAACCCTTATGTCGTGCCCGGCGGCCGCTTCCGGGAGATGTACTACTGGGACAGCTACTTCACGATGCTGGGCCTTGCCGAGGATGACCGCCAGGACCTGATCGAGGCCATGGTCGATGATTTCGGCAGCCTGATCGACCGCTACGGCCGAATCCCCAACGGAACGCGCAGCTACTACCTCAGCCGCTCGCAGCCGCCGTTCTTCTATCTGATGGTCGACCTCACGGATCAGAGCGACGCCTTGGTCCTGCGCCGCCGTCTCGATCAGATGCGACGGGAGTACGCCTTCTGGATGCAGGGCGAAGAAAGCCTGAGCAAGGAAGGCGCCTTCGCCCGGGTCGTCCGCATGCCCGACGGCGCGGTCCTCAATCGTTACTGGGACGACCGCAACACGCCGCGCGACGAGTCCTGGCGTGAGGACATCCTGACAGCCCGCGAAGGCAAGCGGCCCGCCGCCGATATCTTCCGCGACCTGCGCGCGGGCGCCGAAAGCGGCTGGGATTTCAGCGCCCGCTGGCTGGCGGACGGCAAGAGCCTGCACACCATCCAGACCACCGCCTTCGTTCCCGTCGACCTGAACAGCCTGATGTACGGCATGGAGCGCGCCATCGCGGACGCCTGCCGCCGTCTGGATGATCATACGTGCGGCAAGGACTTCGACCGCCGCGCCGACGCCCGCCGCGCGGCCATGGACCGTTGGCTGTGGAACGCTGAACAAGGCCTCTATCTCGACTACCAATGGCGCGAGCGCCGGGCTTCCCAGGTTGTCAGCTCCGCCGCGCTCTATCCGCTGTTCGTCGGCGCCGCCAGCCAACGCCAGGCGAACATCATCGCGCGCAAAACCTGGGATGAGCTGCTGGCGCCGGGCGGCCTGCGCACCACCACGCTCACCACGGGCCAGCAGTGGGACGCGCCCAACGGATGGGCGCCATTGCAGTGGGTCGCGGTGAAGGGTCTGCGGACCTACGGCGAAGACGCCTTGGCGGCGGAGATCGGCAAGCGCTGGCTGGCCACGGTCCAGCGCGAGTATCAGGCCAGCGGCCGCATGCTCGAAAAGTACGATATCGAGGAGGTTCGCCCCGGCGGCGGCGGCGAATATCCGCTTCAGGACGGCTTCGGCTGGACCAACGGCGTGACCCAGGCGCTCCTAGCGCTCTACCCCGCGTCATAGAACGCGTGCTATGGCGCGCGGCATCATGTCCGAAGACGCCAAGACCCCCGCCGAAAAGATGGCCGCGCTCGTCGCCGCCAAGAAGCAACGCCTCGAGACTGGCGAGGGCCACACCTCCGGCCGCGCACAGCGTAAGGCGGAGCAGCTCGCCTCCGCTCGCTCCGCGTCCAAATCCAAGCCCTGGATGTCCCGGTGACGGCTTCTACGCCGTCCAAGCCGGACCTGTTTTCTGATCGTCGTTTCGTCTACCTGGCCGCCGCCTTCTGCTGCGTCTTGTGGGGAAGTTCGTACCCGGCGATCAAAAACGGCTATCGCCTGCTGGAGATCACCAAGACCGATCTGGCCGATCAGGTCGTCTTCGCCGGTTATCGCTTCGTCCTGGCGGGCGTGATGCTGCTGGCCACCGCCGTGCTCCTGCGCCGTCCGATCTTCGGCGCGACGCGGCGACAGTTCGGCCAGATGGCCCTGCTCGGCTTTTTCCAGACCACCTTGCAGTACGTGTTCTTCTACATCGGCGTCGCCAACGCGACCGGGGTGAAGAGCTCGATCATGAACGCCACGGGCGCGTTCTTCGGCGTGCTGATCGCGCACTTCGTCTATGCGAATGACCGCCTGACCGGCCGCAAGGCGCTTGGCTGCCTCGTCGGTTTCCTGGGCGTGCTGACCGTCAATCTGGGCAGCGGCCTGACCGATTTCGACTTCACCATCACGGGCGAGGGCTTCGTCGCCTTCTCCGCCTTCATCCTGGCCGGGGCTGCGATCTACGGAAAGCGCATCTCCCGCGACCTCGACCCCATGATCATGACGGGCTGGCAGCTCGGCATCGGCGGCCTGATCCTCACCGTCGGCGGCATGGCCGTCGGGGGCGAGGTCCACGGCTTCGACTGGCGGTCGGCCTCGCTGCTGATCTATCTGGGCGCGCTGTCCGCGGCCGCCTTCGCGATCTGGAGCCTGCTGCTGAAGCACAATCCGGTCAGCCTGGTCGCGCCGTTCAACTTCCTGATTCCGGTCTTCGGGGTGATCCTGTCGGCCGCCTTCCTGCATGAGACGGTCTTCGCCTGGAAGAATCTTGCGGCCCTAGTGCTGGTCTGCGGCGGGATCTGGTTGGTCACGCGCGCCGGCCGACGCCCTGCCTGACGGCGGGCGGGAAGCCTTGCTATCGTGACCTCATGCGGCCCGAGATTCTCTTCCCGCTCTTCGCTTCGATCGGCACGCTGAAGGGCGTTGGGCCGCGCGTCGCGCCGTTGGTGGAGAAGGTCGCGGGCTCCCTCGTCCGCGACGTCCTGTTCCTGACGCCGCAGTCGGTCATCCGGCGCACGCCGGTCACCGCCGACAAGGTGGTCGAGGGCGAGATTCAGACCCTGGTCGTCACTATCGACGCCCACATCAAGCCGGGCCGCCCCAACCTGCCCTGGCGCATTCGGGGCTATGACGGCACGGGTTTCGTCACCCTGGTGTTCTTCAAGGTCTATGGCGACACGCTAGAGAAGCAGAACCCCGTCGGCGAGCAGCGCATCGTCAGCGGCAAGGTCGAGCGCTTCAACGGCGAGGTGCAGATCGCGCATCCGGACTATCTGCTGCCGATAGAGCGGGCGGACGAGATTCCGGAGCTTGAGCCCGTCTATCCCGCCACCGCCGGCCTGGCCTCCCGCGCCATCCGCAAGCTGGCCAACGAGGCCCTCAGCCGCGCCACCGAGTTGCCGGAATGGCAGGACCCCGCCTGGATGGCGCGTGAAGGCTTCCCGTCCTGGCGCGAGGCTCTGGCGGTCGTGCATGAGCCGAAGTCCGAAGCGGATCTGGCGCCGCTCTCACGTCCCCGCCGCCGCCTGGCCTATGACGAACTGCTGGCTCACCAACTGGCGCTCGCCCAGCGCAAGGCGGCCCGCCGCTCCCATCCCGCGCCGAAGATCGCCAGTCGCAGCGACTACGCCCAACAGATTGAGGCCGACCTGCCCTACCGCCTGACCGGCGCGCAGCAGCGGGCCCTTGCCGACATCGGCGGCGATCTGGCCTCAGGCGAGCGGATGAGCCGGCTGCTCCAGGGTGACGTGGGTGCGGGCAAGACCGTTGTCGCCATGCTGGCCATAGCGGACGCGGCGTCGGCCGGCCGCCAATCGGCCCTCATGGCGCCCACCGAAATCCTGGCTCGTCAGCACTACGAGACCATTGCTCCGCCTCTGGAGGCCGCCGGTCTGCGCGTCCTGCTGCTCACTGGCCGCGACAAGGGCAAGGTGCGGGCGGAAAAGCTGATGGCTCTGCTCGAGGGCACGGCGCACGTCGCGGTCGGCACCCACGCGCTGTTCCAGGAAGACGTAGCCTATCGAAGCCTCGGCCTGGCGGTCATCGACGAACAGCACCGCTTTGGTGTGGGCGAGCGACGCCGGCTGCAAGACAAGGGCGACGGCGTCCATCTGCTGGCCATGTCGGCCACGCCGATTCCGCGCACGCTGGAGCTGACCGTCTTCGGCGACCTGGACGTCTCGCGCATCGACGAAAAGCCGCCGGGCCGCACGCCCGTCGCCACCGCCGCCGTCCCGACGCCGCGCATTGGCGACGTGGTCAACCGCCTGAAGGCCGCCATCCGCGACGGCGCCCAGGCCTTCTGGATCTGCCCGCTGGTCTCGGAGTCCGAGCTGATCGACCTGCAGGCCGCCGAGGGACGCGCCGAAGACCTGCGCCGCATCCTGGGCGACTCCGTCGGCTTGGTTCACGGCAAGATGCCGGCCGCCGACAAGGACGCCGTCATGGCCGCCTTCGCCGCCGGCAAGGTTTCGGTCCTGGTCGCCACCACGGTCGTCGAGGTCGGGGTCAACGTCCCCAACGCCAGCATCATGGTCATCGAGCAAGCCGAGCGTTTTGGCTTGGCCCAACTTCACCAACTGCGCGGCCGCGTCGGCCGGGGCGCACGTGAAAGCGCCTGTGTCCTGCTCTACGATCCGCCGCTGTCAGAGACCGCCCAGGCCCGCCTCGACATCCTGCGCAAGACGGACGACGGCTTCCTGATCGCCGAGAAGGATCTGGAGCTGCGCGGCGGCGGCGATCCGCTGGGTCTGCGCCAGAGCGGCTTTCCCGCCTATCGCCTCGCCGATCCCGTCGCGCACCGTGAACTGATCGCCGTGGCGGCCGATGACGCGCGGCTGATCCTGGCCCGCGACCCGGAGCTCAAGACCGAGCGCGGCGAAGCGCTGAAGGTGCTGCAGGAGCTCTTCGACTGGCGGCCAGGCTCACCGCTGGGCGAGGCGGGCTGACCTCCACACCTCCAGCCGCCTCTGCGCATCCGCCTCAAGGTCGGCGTAGAACAGATTGTAACCACGGACCTTCTTGCGATCCGCCCAGCTCCCGGTGCTCTTGAAGGCGTCCGAGCGCGGCTTGGAGACCTTCAGCACCCCGCCTTGGCATTGCGCCGCGGTCTGGCGCTTGAGGAATGCCGGCCGCGCGCCCCATTCCAGACCCGTGGCGTTGGCTGCGCCGAGGTTCAGGCGTTCACCCGCCGCCTCGTCGGTCTGGGCGCCCAGCAGCGGATTGACGCAGAGCGCTGGCTGCCGCTCGAGGTTCACCAGATCACCGGCGCCGTTCCAGACCAGGGCGCGCTCCAGCAACAGCCGCTGCGCCTCGCGATCGGTGGCCTGAGCCGCCGCATAGGCTACAACGCATCCGGCCTGCGGCTTCATCTGGCAGGCCGGAACCAGCGACCCGGGGCCGTAGAGATAAGCCGGCGTCACCGTCTGAACGAAATAGGCGGCGGCTAGTCGATCGCGTAGGACCGGATCGGGCGCGATCACGTCCTCAAGCAAGCGCGCCGCCAGTTCACCGCCCTGCTCCACACCGGCCAGGATGAAGGGCCTATTCGCCCCATAAGCCGATATGTACCGATGGAAAGCCGCACGGACGTCCTGATAGGCGAAGCGCCGCGCCTCTCGCGCGTCTTCGCGCAGGGTCAGGCGGGTATAGAGGCTGGCTTGGCGATAACGGGGCGCGAAGACCCGCCCCACCCGCTCGAACGGCCCCGCATAGTTCGGCAGCATCACCGTCGCCAGAAGCGCGTTCGACTGCTCCTTGCTGATCGGCGCATTCCAATCCCCTCCGCCGTCATAGGTCGTGGGGTGGACGAAGAAAACATCGGCCGCGGGATCATCAACCCCAGGCGTTGCCGGACGACTGGGCAGCAAGGCCCAGGCGTCCGCCGTGGCGTAGTTCGGCGTCGGCGGCGGATTATAGGTCTGGTACGGAACCTTGGGATCCAGCCCCGTGCGCAAGATGTCGTCCCGCCAGATGAAGGCGGCCGAGCCGAGCAGCGCGACGATCGCCAGACCGCCCGCCACCAGACCCCAACGAAGCCGCCGTCCCGCCACCAACCGCCTCAGGCGTAAGGATCAGGCTGCGACAGGTAGCTCTGGACGTAGTCGGCGACCCCGTCCTCCAGGCTGGTGAAGGGCTTGGCGTAACCCGCCGCCTTGAGCCGCTCCATGCTGGCCTGGGTGTAGTACTGGTACTTGCCGCGCAGGCCGGGAGGCATGTCGAAGTACTCGATCTTCGGCGTCTTGCCGGCGGCCTTGAAGGTCGCTTCGGCCAGATCCTTGAACGACCGCGCCTGGCCCGAGCCGAGGTTGTAGACGCCGTTCACCTGCGGATTCTGGGTCAGCCACTCGACCACATCGGCCACGTCGCGGACATAGACGAAGTCGCGCAGCTGGCCGCCGTCGGCGTAGTCCGGATTGTGCGACTTGAAGAGCCGCACGGTGTCGCCGTGCGCCACCTTCGGCCAGATCTGGGCGACCACCGACTTCATGCCGCCCTTATGCTCTTCGTTCGGCCCATAGACGTTGAAGAACTTCAGCCCGACCCATTGCGGCGGGGCGTAGTCGCGGGCCGCCTGACGGGCGGCGAACTGGTCGAACAGCGCCTTGGACCAGCCATAGGTGTTCAGCGGCCGGAGGCCCGTCAGGGACTGGTAGTCGTCCTTGTCGTCGAACCCGTGCGAGCCGTCGCCATAGGTCGCGGCCGAGGACGCGTAGATGAAGCGGCGCTGATGATCGGCGCACCAGCGGAACAGGTCCCGCGACAGGGTGAAGTTGGCGTGGATAATCTTGTCGGCGTCCGGCTCGGTCGTGGACGACACGGCGCCCATGTGGACCACCGCCTCCACGTCGCGCCAACGCTTCTCCAGCCACTCCCACATGTTGTCGGGATGCACGAAGTCGCCGATCGGGTGCTTGGCGATGTTGCGCCACTTGCCGGTCTCCGCCTCCCGCAGCCGATCGCAGACCACGATGTCCAGGGTTGGATCCTGAGCCAGTCGGCCGACGACGTTGGAGCCGATGAATCCGGCGCCGCCGGTCACGAAGATGATGCGGCGGGGCGTGCTCATGCCGCCGCTCCCAGGCGCTTCTTGGCCAGGGCGTCATAGTCCAGCAGTTCGGCGATCAGACCTTCGAAATGGCTCAACGGCACCATGTTGGGGCCGTCGGACGGCGCGTTGTCCGGGTCCGGGTGCGTCTCCATGAACACCGCCGCCACGCCGATGGCCACCGCCGCGCGCGCCAGGACCGGCACGAACTCGCGCTGGCCGCCGGAGCTGGTCCCCTGCCCGCCGGGCTGCTGGACGGAATGGGTGGCGTCGAACACCACCGGGCAGCCGATCTCGCTCATGATCGGCAGCGACCGCATGTCGGACACCAGGGTGTTGTAGCCGAACGACGCGCCGCGCTCGCAGGCCATGACGTTCGGGTTGCCCGCGCCCGTCACCTTGGCGATGACGTTCTTCATGTCCCAAGGGGCCAGAAACTGACCCTTCTTGATGTTGACCGCACGGCCCGTCGCAGCGGCGGCCAGCAGCAGGTCGGTCTGGCGGCACAGGAAGGCCGGGATCTGGATGACATCGACGGCTTCCGCCACCAACGGGCAGTGCTCGGTCTCATGCACGTCGGTCAGGGTCGGCAGGCCGGTGACTTCGCGGATCTCGGCGAAGATCGGCAGGCTGTCCTTCAGCCCGATGCCGCGCTGGGCGTTGGCCGAGGTGCGGTTCGCCTTGTCGTAGGAGGTCTTGTAGATCAAGCCGATGCCGAGGCGGTCGGCGATCTCCTTCAGGGCGTGGGCTGTCTCCAGCGCATGCTGGCGGCTCTCCATCTGGCAAGGCCCGGCGATGATCGACAGGCGCTCGCGCTGACCGATCCGCACAGGCTTGCCCGTCGGCGTTTTCAGCTCGATCAGCGAATTCGGCTGGACGGATTTCGTTTCAGTCAAGGTAAGCCTCATCCAGACGGTTCGAAGGCACGTAATTGGCCTTCGGGAATTGTAAGCGCAAGCGAAAGGGGTGGCGATGCCGCAGCAAAGTCCGGTGATCGTGTGGTTCCGCCGCGACCTGCGGCTGGCCGACAATCCCGCCCTTCATAAGGCCGCGCAGCACGGCGGGCCGGTGATCCCGGTCTACATCCTGGATACAACGAAAGACGTGCGCCCCATGGGCGGCGCATCGCTCTGGTGGCTCGACAAGTCGCTGAAAGCGCTCGGCGGCGACTTGGAAGCTCTGGGTTCGCGCCTGATCCTGCGTCGCGGCCCTGCGGGGGAGGTGCTGAAAGGCCTGGTCGAACAGACCGGGGCCGAATGCCTCCTCTGGAACCGCCTCTACGACCCGGACACCATCACGCGCGACAAGGCGATCAAGGCGGAACTCGAACAGGCCGGTGTATCCGTCACCTCCTGCAACGCCGCCCTGCTGACCGAGCCATGGGAGATCAAGACCGGGACCGGCGGCTCCTACAAGATCTTCACCCCCTTCTGGCGGGCCCTCCGCTCACAGATCCAACTCGACGTCATCCACCGTGCGCCGGAGGCTCTCCCCGCGCCCGCCCGATGGCCAGCGTCCGACAAGCTGACGGATTGGGGCCTGCATCCTGCCAAGCCGGACTGGTCGAAAGGTTTCTCCGACTGGACGCCCGGCGAGGCTGGCGCGAGCGAACGGCTGCACGACTTCCTGGACGAGAACCTCCGGGACTACACAGAGGGCCGCGACTTTCCAGCGCGGGAGGCCACCTCGCGCCTGTCTCCCCACCTGCACTTCGGTGAAATCGGGCCCCGGGCGATCTGGCGCGCCGGCCATGCCGCGGCTCATCGCGGCGCGTCGGACAGCCAGGTCGACAAGTTCCTGTCTGAGCTGGGGTGGCGGGAGTTCAACCACGGCCTGCTCTACGCCCGCCCGGACCTGCCTCAGAACCCCTTCAAGCCGGCCTTCGACCACCTGCCCTGGCGGCATGACAAGCACGGGCTGGAGGCCTGGAAACGCGGCCGCACCGGCTTTCCGTTCGTGGACGCTGGCATGCGTGAGCTCTGGGCCACCGGCTACATGGAGAACCGGGTGCGGATGATCACCGCCTCGTTCCTGACCAAGCACCTGTTGGTGGATTGGCGCGAGGGCGAGGCGTGGTTCTGGGACACCCTGCTCGACGCCGACATGGCCAACAACGTCAACAACTGGCAGTGGGTCGCCGGCTGCGGGGCCGACGCCTCGCCGTTCTTCCGCATCTTCAACCCCATCGCCCAGGGCCAGAAGTTCGACGCCGAGGGCGACTATATCCGCCGTTGGGTCCCAGAGCTGGCCGCTCTCCCGGCCAAGCACATCCATGAGCCCTGGAAGGCGCCTCAGGCCGTTCTGGACAAGGCGGGGGTGCGATTGGGCGACACCTACGCCAAATGCATAGTTGAGCACGACGCGGCGCGCCGCAGAGCGCTCGACGCCTATCAGGCGGTGAAGACCGACGCTGATTCGCCTGTCGAGAGTGATTGATGTTAAGCTTTCAGGACGGAGGCAAATGCATGACCGACATGCCGCTTGATCTTCCGAGGCTTAAGGAAGATCCGGACCTCAAGCTGGCTCCAGCGGTGTTCCGCACCCTGGTCCGCATCTGCGCCGAGAACTGGCTCTACGGCACGGTGACCTTCATCCTGCCCTCCGGCCGCTCCATTCCCATCAAGGGCTCCGAACCCGGTCCCAACGGAGTCCTCAAGGTCCACGACTATCGTTTCGTCGGACGCGTGTTCCGGGGCGGCGACATCGGCTTCGCCGAGGGCTACATGGCCGGCGAGTGGGAAACGCCCGATCTGGCCGCCCTGCTGACCGTGTTCACGCTCAACTTCGATCGCATCAAGGCCCTGGTGGATGGCAATCCGTTGATGCGGGCGGTCAACTTCATCGGCCACCTGCTGCACGCCAACACCCGCAAGGGCTCGGCCAAGAACATCCACGCCCACTACGACCTGGGCAACGCCTTCTATTCGCGCTGGCTCGACCCCTCGATGACCTATTCGTCGGCCAAGTTCGACCCGACGCACCAGTCGCTCGAAGAAGGCCAGCACGAGAAGTACGCCGCCCTCGCCAAGGCCATGGACCTCTCGCCGGGCCAGAGCGTGCTGGAGATCGGCTGCGGTTGGGGCGGCTTCGCGGAGTTCGCCGCCAAGGAGCGCGGCGCCCACGTCACCGGCATCACCATCTCCAAGGAGCAGTTCGCCTTCGCCCGCAAACGCATCTTCGAGGCGGGCTTGGCAGAACGGGCCGACATCAAGCTGGTTGACTATCGCGATGTGAACGGCCGCTTCGACCGCGTCGCCTCCATCGAGATGTTCGAGGCGGTGGGCGAGTCCTATTGGCCCACCTACTTCCGCAAGGTCCACGACGTTCTGTCGCCCGGCGGGCTTGCGGCCCTGCAGATCATCACCATCCGGGACGAGCTGTTCTCCCACTATCGCAGCCGCGCCGACTTCATCCAGAAGTACATCTTCCCGGGCGGCATGCTGCCCAGCGAGGAGCGCCTGCGCCAGGAGACCGACAAGGCCGGCCTTCAGCAGCGTGGCCTCGTCCGCTTCGGCCAGGACTACGCCGACACTCTGGCCGAGTGGGCGCGACGGTTCGAAGCGGCCTGGAGCGACATTCGCCCCCTTGGCTTCGACGAGCGCTTCCGCCGTCTGTGGAAGTTCTATCTGGCTTACTGCGAGGCGGGCTTCCGCAGCGAACGGACCAACGTCATCCAGCTCGGCCTCGCCCGGGCCTGATTTAGAGACGCTGAACCCGCGCCACGCGGCTTCAGAAAAGCTACGCTTGCATCACGGGCGCTGGCGCCGATCTAGCAGCGACCCGTCCGCAGCCCGTGAAGGCCCACGCATGACCGTCCAGACCAGCGTCCTCGACGCCATCGGCGATACGCCGCTGATCCGCCTGAAGCGCGCCAGCGACGCCACCGGCTGCGAGATCCTGGGCAAGGCGGAGTTCATGAATCCGGGCCAGTCCGTGAAGGACCGCGCCGCCCTGCAGATCATCCGCGACGCTGAGGCCGAGGGCCTGATCCGCCCGGGCGGCCGCATCGTCGAAGGCACAGCCGGCAACACCGGAATCGGCCTGGCCATGGTCGCCTCGGCGCTGGGCTACAAGGCCACCATCGTCATCCCCCGCACCCAGAGCCAGGAAAAGAAGGACGCCATCCGCCTGCTCGGCGCGGACCTGGTCGAGGTGGACGCCGTCCCCTATTCCAACCCGGACAACTACGTCCGCTATTCGGGCCGTCTGGCCGAGGAACTGGCCCGCACCGAGCCCAACGGCGCCATCTGGGCCAACCAGTTCGACAATGTCGCCAACCGCCAGGCGCACTATCTGACGACGGGGCCAGAAATCTTCGATCAGACAAAGGGTAAGGTCGACGCCTTCATCTGCGCCGTCGGCTCCGGCGGCACCCTGGCTGGGGTCGCCCAGGCGCTTCGCGAGCGCAAGCCCGGCGTCCAGATCGGCCTCGCCGACCCGCACGGCGCGGCGCTCTACAACTGGTACGCCCACGGCGAGCTGAAGTCGGAGGGGAACTCGATCAGCGAGGGGATCGGCCAGGGCCGCATCACCGCCAACCTCGAAGGCCTGAAGATCGACCGCCCCTATCGCATCTCCGACGAGGAGATGCTCGAGGTGCTCTATGACCTCGTGCAGTACGAGGGACTTTGCATGGGCGGCTCCACCGGCATCAACGTGGCCGGCGCCATCCGCATGGCCGGCGACCTCGGCCCAGGCCACACCATCGTGACCGTTTTGTGCG
This sequence comes from Caulobacter segnis, assembly GCF_029543125.1. Lineage (GTDB taxonomy): Bacteria > Pseudomonadota > Alphaproteobacteria > Caulobacterales > Caulobacteraceae > Caulobacter > Caulobacter segnis_D. The sequence continues at coordinate 282,502 of NZ_JARQWW010000003.1, read as the reverse complement.
ACCACGGATCGCGCTATCAGAGCAAGCTGTTCAATCCCGCGTTCCTCGCCGAGCGCGGTCTGCCGACGCCGCCCTGGCTCAGTTGAGGTTTTCGATGTCGAACGATCCGCTCGTCTCCACCGCCTGGCTGCACGAGCGTCTTTCGGCCCCGGACATCAAGGTCGTCGACGCCAGCTGGTACATGCCGGCCGAGGCGCGCGACCCCAAGCGCGAGTACGATCTGGCCCACATTCCGGGCGCGGTGTTCTTCGACATCGACGAGATCGCCGACACCGACAGCGACCTGCCGCACATGCTGCCCTCCGCCGCCAAATTCGCGTCGCGGGTCAAGGCCATGGGCCTCGGCGACGGCTCGACCATCGTCGTCTATGACGGCGGCGGCTTCCGCGCCGCCCGCACCTGGTGGGCGTTCCGGGCCATGGGCCACGAGAACGTCTTCGTGCTCGACGGCGGTCTGGCCAAGTGGATCGCCGAGGGCCGCCCGGTGGAGGACCTGCCGTCCTCCCCGCAGGAACGCCACTTCACCCCGCGCTTCGCCGCCGATCTGGTCCGGGACAAGGATCAGGTGCGCAAGGCCATCGAAACCGGCCGCGAACAACTGGTGGACGCCCGGCCCGCCGCCCGCTTCACCGGCGAGGCGCCCGAGCCGCGTGAAGGCTTGCGCGGCGGCCACATGCCTGGCGCCCGGAGCGTTCCGGCGTCGAGCGTCATCGCCCCGGACGGCACGCTTCTGCCCGCCGACAAGCTGAAGGCCATCTTCACGGAGGCTGGGGTCGATCTGGACAAGCCGATCGTCACCACCTGCGGCTCGGGCGTCACCGCCGCCATCCTCGCCCTGGCCCTGCATCGTCTCGGCCTGTCGCGCGTGGCGGTCTATGACGGCTCGTGGACCGAATGGGGCGGCTTGCCGGATGCGCCGGTGGTCACCGGCCCGGCCTGATGAGCGGCTACGTCATCCGCCGCGCTGTCCCTGCTGATTTTCCCATCCTTCAGCAGATCGAGATTTCGGCGGGTGAACCGTTCCGCGCGACGCAATTGGCCTGGGTCGCCGACGATCCGCCGCCGTCCTTGGACGCGCTTCAGGCGCATCTGGATCATGGCGGCCTGTGGGTGATCACACTGAACGACCGCCCCGTCGGCTACCTTGCGGGCGAAACGCATGGCGAGCTGGCGGTCATCCATCAGGTCTCCGTCCATCTGGATCATCATCGCCAAGGCCTCGGCGCACAGCTGATCGAGGCGGCTGTCGAAGGCGCCCGCAAGGCCGGCGCCACGACCATGGGCCTGACGACCTATCGTGACACCCCCTGGAACGGCCCGTACTACGCGCGACTGGGCTTCACCGAAGTCACGGGCTCGGACGTCCCGCCAGCCCTGCAGGCCATGCGCGACCAGGAGGCCGCCGCCGGCCATGACCCAGCGCTTCGCTCGGTGATGATCCGCCCGCTCTAGCGGAAAGGCTGGGCGTACAGCAGGCCCGGCTGCGGCGCGTTCCACAGGGCGTTGAGGCCCCGTTCAAGCCGCAGCGGCGATTCAACGCCGACATTGCGCCGGAACACCTCGCCGTAGTTGCCCACCGCCTGGATGGCGCGGAAAGCGAAGGCGTCGTCCAGACCGATCTTGGCGCCATATCCCGCGTCGACACCCAGCAGACGACGCACCTCCGGCACAGGCGAATCTTCGGCCAATTCGCCGACGTTCTTCGAGCTGACGCCCAGCTCCTCCGCCAGGATCAGGGCGTTGAGGGTCCAATGAACCAGATCCTTCCACGCCGGATCGTTCTGGCGCACAGCCAGGGCCAAGGGCTCCTTGGAGATCACATCGGGCAGGATCACGTGCTGGCCAGGATTGCTGGCCACCGACCGCGCCGACGCCAAGGCCGAGATGTCCGCGCTCAGAACATCGCAGCCCTCGGTTTGATAGATTTCCCGCGCCTTCTCGTTCGAGGCGGCGGGGACGGCGGTGTAGTTCAGGCCGTTGGCGCGGAAATAGTCGGCCAGATTGTTCTGGCTCGTCGAACCCGACTGCACGCAGACGCGCGCGCCGTTCAGCTCAAGCGCGCTTTGCAGATTCAGCGACTTGCGCGCCAGGAACCCCTGGCCGTCGTAATAGGCGATCCCCGCGAAATCGACGCCCTCGCCCGCATCCCGACTGTAGGTCCAGCTCGTGCTGCGGGTCAGAAGATCGATCTTGCCGGTGCGCAACAGCTCGATGCGATTGTCGGCGGTGACCGGCACGAAGTTCACCGCATTGCCGTCGCCGACGGCCGCGGCGGCCACCGCGCGGCACAGGTCAACCGAGAATCCTCGCCAGACGCCCCGGTTGTCGCGGAAGGAGAAGCCCGAAAGCTCCTGGTCGACGCCGCAGTTCAGTCGCCCCCGGGCGACCACGGCGCGAAGCGTCTCGCTCTTGGCCGCCAGGTCCGACGACACCGGCAACTCCTTGCCCGGACCGGGAGCCGGCGCCTCAACCGCGCGCTCGCCGCAGGCGCCGGCGGTCAGGGCCAGCAGCATAGAGGCGACGACTACGCGGTGGGACACGAAACTGCTCCTTCGTCCTTGACCGGCAAGGCGATATGACGCCTTGGAGTTTCAAGTTTGTCTGGTCGAGTACGTCAACCCAAATGGACGAAGAAACCCGTCTGATCCGCGCCGGCGCCAAAACTGGCGATTTGGCGCGCACGGTGAACCCTCCGGTTCAGCGCGGCTCGACCGTTCTGATGCCGGATGCGGCGTCCCTCTATGACGACGGTCAGAAGACCTACGGCCTTGAAGGCTTCGCCTCCCACGACGCCCTCGTCGAAGGTCTGCGCGCCCTGGAAGGCGCCCGCGACGTCCAGCTCTATCCCTCGGGACTGGCGGCGGTCACCGCGCCGCTCATGGCCCTGCTGAAGGCGGGCGACGACATCCTGGTGGTGGACAGCGTCTACAAGCCCACGCGCCGCTTCGCGGGCGACCAGCTGGCCCGCTTCGGCGTCACCACCCGCTACTATGATCCGGGCCTCGACGCCGAGGCGCTGATGGCGCTGGTCCAGCCGCAGACGCGCCTGATCCTGTTGGAAGCCCCCGGCTCTCTCACCTTCGAGATGCAGGACGTTCCCGCCATCGCCGCCGCCGCCAAGGCGCGCGGCGTGCTGACCATGATCGACAACACCTGGGCGGCCGGCCTGCTGTTCAAGCCTTTGGCCCATGGCGTCGACATCAGCGTCCAGGCCCTGACCAAGTACATCGGCGGCCATTCCGATCTGCTGATGGGCTCCGCCGCCACGGTGGACCCGGAACTTGGCCGTCTGCTGAAGGCCGGCTTCACAAACGCCGGCTGGGGCGTTTCCGCCGACGACGCCTATCTGGCGGTTCGCGGCCTGCGCACGCTCAAGACCCGGCTGGACCGTCACGGGGCCAGCGGCCTGATGGTCGCCGACTGGCTGGAGCGCCAGCCCGAGGTGATCCGGGTCATGCACCCCGGATTGGAAAGCGATCCGGGCCACGCCCTTTGGAAGCGTGACTTCGTCGGCGCCAGCGGCCTGTTCGGCGCCGTCTTGCGCCCTGCCTCAAACAAGGCGGTCCTGAACTTCCTGGATACACTCGAATTGTTCGGCCTGGGCTTCTCCTGGGGCGGCTACGAAAGCCTCGCCATCCACTGCGATCCGCAGGTGCGGTCCAGCCGGCCAGGCCTGGAGCTTGGCGGACCCTTGATCCGGTTGCATGTGGGGCTTGAAGGGCCGGACGACCTGATCGCCGATCTGCGTCGCGCACTGGAAGTCTACGCCAGCCATTTCTAGGGCGCGGCCCATGCGCGCACCCGCCCGCTGAGAGACGGTGCGTAAACCTTATCACGACATTTTTGCGCTAAGGACAACGCACTCATCGGGCGAAGGCCCGCATCCGAGGGCGTGTCTTGGCCACCTACAGCTTCAATACGACCAATGCCGAGATCGCGTTCAAGAACGCCCTGCGCGTCACCAGCCTGACGCCGGAGCTTTCGAAGACCGCCGCCCTGGTGACCACATCGGTCCTGATCGACGGTTGGACGCCGCGCCAAGTGGCCTGGCAGATGTTCGACGTGACCAAGGACACCACCTCGGTCGCCCTTGCCGCCTATCAGTTCTATACCGGCGCGACCCCGACCGCCGCCGGCCTGGACTGGCTGGTCAATTCGCCCGCCAATTTCACCGACCTGAACGACGGCTACTATCGCCGCTTCAGCCTCGAGAACCGCTACATCAACTTCTCGGCCAACCTGGGCCTGGCCGGCGAAGGGCGCGACTTTTTCGCCGCCAACTACAAGAACATGACCTTCGCCAAGGCGGTGGAGAAGGCCTACGACGTCATCATCGGCTTCCAGTACGCCTCCAATGCGGGCATCGAGCCGGGCGACGCCATCAATGACATCATCTCGCGCGAGACCTACTTCAAGGATTACGCGGCGCAGCGGATGCCCATCTATGACCCCGATCTGGCCGCGAAAGCCGCCATGGTCGGCTACATCATGGCCGAGGCGATCAAGGCCGAGGTCGGCCTCTACGCCCGCTCAATCGAGAACTTCTATCTCGACATGTCCGACGGCACGGCGGAGCATCGCGTCAACCTGATCGCGGTGTACGGGCCTGATTCCCGGATCGACGATCTAGGTTGGGGCTGAAGGGGATAGAGGGGGATTGATCGTGGCCGCCGCCTACGCCCGCACCCGATCCGTCGCCACTGTTCTGGCCGGGCTGGCGGCCCTCTTCGGCGTCGCCGGCTGCACCTACATCACCCCGCCGCAGACCCTGGCTGAATCCGTCGCGGCCGATCCCATGCTGCGGGGCCGCCTTGGGGATGGCCCGCGCCTGCGCCGCCTCACCGACGAGGACTTCATCGGCCGTCCCATGGACAGCGCCATCCTGCGCCAGGTCCGCACCGCGATGTCGGGCGGCGAGCGTGAATGCCTGGCCCAGGCCGTCTATTACGAAGCGCGCGGCGAGGCCGAGGCCGGACAGGCCGCCATCGCCGCCGTGGTCATGAACCGCGTGCGCAGCCCGCGCTATCCCAAGTCCGTCTGCGAAGTGGTCTTCCAGGGCGCGCCGCGCCGGGGCTGCCAGTTCAGCTTCGCCTGCAACGGCGCGATGCTGGCCTCGCCGCCTCATGGCCCAGCCTGGCGAAAGGCCCGCAAGGTCGCCGACGCCGTCATTGCCGGCGAAGCAGGCCATGAGGTGGGGAACGCCCTGAGCTTCCACGCCGACTATGTGAGCCCGTCCTGGGCCGCTGTCCTGCCCCGCATCACCCAGATCGGCGGCCACACCTTCTACGGCGGCGCGCGGAAGATGAAGGTGGTGCAGACCATGCCTCAGGCGACCGAAACCGCGCCGATTGAATAAGCTTCCCCGAGTAGGGCATCATTTATAGCTTCATATGTACATATGAACGCCACACCAATTCGGACTGGTTCCATTCACACTATGGATCGCTCGGACTGTGCAGCACCTTGCCGCAAGTCCTGATCTTCGGGAGGTTTCCTTGCAGAACAAGGCCTCGAGGGCTCAGCACCCGATGAGGCCGGGCATGCATTGGGAGGCTGTGGATGAACCCGCTCGCGCGAGGCTGCTTCGCCGTATTCGCCTTGGCGCCTCTGCTGGGGTTTGTCCCCACGGCCCAAGCCGATGCGCCCTGGTACACTCAGGGTCAGTTCGCCCCGACCCAGCGCATAGAGATCCAGCTCACCAACGATCTCGGCGAGGAGCGCCGCGCCAGCCCGGTCGTCCTGACGCCCGAACAACTGCCGATGCTTCGTGGGGCGCAGGCCCTGACCATCACTCTCGTCGATCCGGCGGGCGAGCCTCGCCCCGCTCCCGATCACGAACGCCAAGCCCAGGAGGGCCCGCACGGCCACCTCGCGGAAGCCAATGGGCGCGCGGTCGACTATCAGCTGGACGACCTCAACGCCGACGGCCTCTGGGACGAGCTTTTTCTGCAGGTTGATCTGAAGGCGCACGAGACCAAGACGCTGCACATCTATCTCGGCTTCCAGCAGCGCGGCTGGAATCCTCACCGCACCCACGCCGGCATCGGCAGCTACATGCGCCACACCGTGCCCTTCTGGGAGTCCGAGGCCGTCGGCTGGAAGCTCTGGTTCCCCACAGACGCCGACGTCTATGGCAAGCGCGAACCGTTGCTGATGTCGCACCGGCTCTATGGGGAGAACCTCGACGGCTACGCGGTCTCGCGGATCGATCCGGCCATGGGGTCCGACATCATGTCGGTGGACGACAGCTTCGGCGGCGGCGGGATCGGCGTGTTCGACCAGCCAAGTCGGCCCGAGACGGTCTCACGCCCGCGCTTCACGCCGAATTCCGACCAAGAGAACCGCTTCAACGGCAATGGCCTGACCGACACCCGCTACGCCTTCGAGGTCGTCACCAACGGCCCCCTGCGCAGCATGATCCGGGTGAAGACCCTGAACTGGGACAGCGGCTTTGGGCGCTACGAGGTCGAGCAGCTCTACACCGCCTATGCGGGCCAGAACTATTCCACCGCCAGGGTCAGCTTCCCCACCTTCAAGCCGAAGGCGGCGTGCGCAGCCTGGGCCGCCGGCATCCGCCGCCATGATCCGGAGGAGATCAGCTATCAGAAGGGCGGCGTCGTCATCACCGGCGGCGGCGAGAACGTGCGCAATCCCGACGACAAGGACGCCGTTCAGAACGCCTTCCGCATCGACTATGCCGGGTCAGCGCTGGTGGTCAGGGACATCTACAAGCCGCGCTACAACTTCTGGACCGAGCGCCAGGGCAACCACGTCTTCCGCATAGAGCCGACCAGGGACGGGACGTTCGAGTACATGCTGGCGGCGGCCTGGAGCGAAGGTCCGAACCTGAAGACCGCCGACGCCTTCCGCGACTACGTCATCAAGTCGGCGCGGGAATACAATGCTCCCGTCCGGCTGACCGGCATGATGCAGCAGTCCCGCTGAGGAGAAACGCCATGACGACCCGCCTGCTGGCCTCTCTGGGCGCCGCCGCCTTCTTGATCGTCGCCCCTTCGGCGAGCATCGCGGCGCCCTCCTCCCCCGCGATCGTGGTGCAGGAGTTCGTCTATACGAACGCCCCCTACCCGCAGTCGCACGCCTCCACGATCGTGGAGACGACGGCCGGCACGATCGCCGCGTCGTGGTTCGGCGGGACGCACGAACGCAACCCTGACGTCGGCATCTGGTTCGCGCGGCATGTGGACGGCAAATGGCAGGAGGCGGTCGAGGTCGCCAATGGCGTCCAGCCTGACGGCACGCGGCAGCCGACCTGGAATCCCGTGCTGTTCCAGCCGCCGGGCGGCGACCTGCACCTGTTCTACAAGGTCGGCCCCAGCCCCCAGGCCTGGTGGGGCATGGTGATGACGTCAGCCGACGACGGCCGCACCTGGACGAAGCCCAAGCGCCTGCCCGACGGCATCCTCGGCCCGATCAAGAACAAGCCCGTGGTCCTGGCTGACGGCGCCTGGCTGTCGCCCGTCAGCGTCGAACTGCGCGAGGGCGTCACCCTGGCCGACGGCGGCGGCTGGGACCTCTATTTCGAGCGCAGCGAGGATCAGGGCCGCACCTGGACCAAGACGCCGCTGGTCCCCTCTCCCCTGAAGATCGACGCCATCCAGTCCAGCATCCTCTTCCATCCCGAAGGCGTGCTGGAGGCGGTGGCCCGCACCCGTCAGGGCGCCCTGGCCCAGACCTGGTCCAAGGACGGCGGCAAGACCTGGAGCCCCCTCGCCACGATCAACCTGCCCAACCCCAATTCCGGCACCGACGCGGTGACCCTGGCTGATGGGCGGCAGCTGCTGGTGTACAACCACACGGGCCACCTGCCGGCCACGCCGGGCAAGGGTCTGCGCTATCCGATCAATGTGGCGATATCCAAGGACGGGATAAGCTGGCGCGAAGTGCTGACCTTGGAGAGCGAGCCCAAGCCCGACGGCTATGCCTATCCCGCCGTCATCCAGGCCAGGAACGGAAAGGTCCACATCACCTACACCTACAACCGCCGCGGCATCCGCCACGTGGTCCTGGACCCGACGAAGATCGAGTAGCGCAAGCCGCCGAACGGGCGCGCAGAGCCGATCCCGCGGCGCAAGCGGCCGAGATGAGCAGCGCCGGAATCGCCTTCGCCCCGATAGCCGTCAGCAGCCGGCCGTCGAAGGTGATCGGAGAACACCTCAGCGATCAGCGGGCCGATGGCGCTGATCGGCGCATCGAAACGCCTGCCGCCGGCGCGGCCTGTGAGGCGCCGACGCCTCAGGCCGGAACGTAGGTCAGCTTAATCACGTCCTCGATCCGTTCATTCGCCACAAGGCGAAGCGGAGATCGTGGGCCGGCGAAGTAAGGCGTGCCGTGGCCCAGCACGACCGGATGCAGGTAGATGCAATATTCGTCGATCAGGCCAAGCTCGGTCAGGCTCCGGGCCAGATCCGGACCAGCGACCTCGATCACCCCGTCGCGCTCAGCCTTCAACCTGCGCACCGCGCTCTCAAGATCGCCCTGCAGCAGGGTGGCGTTTGGACCGACGGATTTCAGAGTGCGGGACACGACCCACTTCGGCTGTTTCCGCCACGCTTCAGCGAAGGCGCGCTCATCCGCGCTCCACTCCGGGTGTTCGTCGTCCCAGTAGCTCATGATCTCGTAGATCTTGCGTCCATACAGACTGCCCGCCGACCTTTGAGCCTGCTCGACGAAATGACGGAAGAGTATTGGGCCGGGCCCGAACGCCATGTGATCGACGTAACCGTCCAGCGACTGGTTCATCCCGAACACGAGCTTGGCCATGCCGATCTCCTGCCTTGAGCGCCGCGCGCATCCGGTTGCGTTGCGCAACCAGCCTCAAGCTAGATCGACTGATTTCAGATCGCAATCAGTTTTCAGTGCGCGTGAAGCAACGCTGGCGGCGGCTTTCGACGCCAACTCTAGAGATTTGAAACGATTGGGGAGTTTGGCGCCCCCGGCAGGATTCGAACCTGCGACCGTCTGCTTAGAAGGCAGATGCTCTATCCAGCTGAGCTACGGGAGCCGCGCAGGCAGGATGCGGACACAAGGCGGCCGCATCCAGGAAAATCAATGCGTCCAGGGAAACTTGCGGTTGGACGCGAAATTGTCGGCGTAGGCCTTGATGATCCGCTTCGGAGTCTTCGGCTCGAACAGCTGGAAGGCCACGCCGTGCTTCTGGGCGTAGGCCACGGCCTCGTCACGGGTCTCGAACTTCAAGCGAACCTGACCGTCCATGTCGGTCGACTGGGTCCAGCCCATCAGCGGATCAGCCTTTCTCGCCGAGGCGGGGGCGAACTCCAGCACCCAATCCTTGGTCTTGGCCTTGCCCGACTGCATGGCGGTCTTGGCGGGGCGGAAGATGCGCGCGAGCATTGAACTAGTCTCCGTCTTCCCGATGGTCGGGGCGGCAGGATTCGAACCTGCGACCCTCTGCTCCCAAAACAGATGCGCTACCAGGCTGCGCCACACCCCGACATCGGTGGGCGCGTTCTTGCCACGCACCGGACTGCGCCGCAAACGAAACGCCTAGTTCCCGTGTGGAAATTTTGCGATGCGCGAAAACGCGCGGCCGTCGTCGGCCGCGCGCCAGCATCAGAAGGTAGGATCAGGCGTAGCCCGAGCCCTCGATCTCGGCGACCACAAGGCCCTTCGGCCCCTCGGCGAACCGGACCATGACGTCGTCGCCAGGCTGGAGATCCTCCAGCCCGCTGCGGCGCAGGGTCTCGATATGCACGAAGATGTCGCCCGGCTCGCCGTCGCGAACGACGAAACCATAGCCCTTGGTGCGGTTGAACCACTTCACCTTGGCCCGCTCCAGCGGCCCGCGCGGACCGGCCGGACGACGCGGCGGCGCGGACGAAAAGCCCCCGCTGCGGCCGCGGTCATAGCCGTCTCCACGATCGCGACGGACTCCACCCCCGTGGCCGCCTTGATCGTCGAAAGGCCGGCGCGGACGCTCTTGAGCCGGGGTGGCGGTGCTTTCGTCCAGGTCGACGACCTCGGACACCTGCCAACCCTTGGGCCGCTTGATGACGTCGCAGACGATCATCGAACCTTCCGGCGCCGATTCACGGCCGCTGTTGCGCAATGAAGTGATGTGCAGAAGCACGTCGCGCAGCCCGGTCTGGCCGGGATCATCGGGAACGATGAAACCGTACCCCTTGCCTGCGTCGAACCACTTGATCTTCCCGCTGATGCGCACGGCTTCTTCGTGCGCCCCAGCCCCCTCGAAATCAAAACCAGACATTCGCCCCTCTGGCCTGTCCCCAAAGCCCTCCTTGGACAGGCGCGCAGGGAAACAGTGTTATCGACGGCAGGCGACCGTCAACCAGATTTGGCGCAATTTGGCCCTAATGTTTCTGAGGCGTGACATTTCGACGCGAAAGCGCGCATCGAAATCGAGGGCCTCGTGGCACTCCCTAGGGGAATCGAACCCCTCTTCCCAGATTGAAAATCTGGTGTCCTAACCGATAGACGAAGGGAGCGCGGCGAGGAGCCGGGGATATAGCCGCCTCATTTTTGAGGCGCAACCCCCTATTCCAGAAAATTCAGGCCATCCGGATGCGGGGGTCGTAGGCGTCCTCGATCTCCAGCTGGACGCCCTCTCGACCCATGTAATCATCGGGCTTCAGGCGTCCGGCCACGTGCAGCGAGCCTTCGCCGGACAGCAGCCGTCGCCCCAGCTCCGTATCCTCGCAGCGCCAGGCGACAGCCTTCAGCTTGGCGCCGTTCGAGTCCACCAGGATGCAGCGCAGATGCCCGCCCCGCATGGCCATGGGACGATCCACTCGCACGCCGGAAAGAGCGAACATCGGCTCCGGATTGCCCGGCCCGAAAGGCGCCAGCGCCTGGAACTCGTTCAGCAACGCCCGGTCGGCCGCGCCCGGCCGGATCAGGGCGTCTATCTCCAGGGGCTCGTCACCGGCGGCCTCGCGCTCGGCCGCCAGCTTCTCTTCCAAAAAGGCGCGCAGTTCGGGGATCTGGGCCGGACGCATGGTCAGACCTGCCGCCATGGCGTGGCCTCCGCCAGCCATCAGCAGACCGGCCTCGTAGGCGGCCTGGATCGCCTTGCCCAGATTCATGCCGGGCTGCGAACGCCCCGAGCCCTTGCCCACATCCGCGGCGCGATCGACGCCGATCACCACCACGGGCTTGCGATACCGCTCGCGCAGCCGCCCGGCGACGATGCCGATGACGCCCGGATGCCAATCGTCGCCCGCCACCACGATCACCGGCGCGTCCGGGTCGAAGTTGCTGTCACGCTCGATGACCAGAACGGCCTGGTCAATGACCTCCCGCTCCACGTCCTTGCGCTCTGCGTTCAGGGCGTCGAGTTCGGCCGCCAGGGCAGCAGCCTCGATCGGATCGTCCGTGGACAGCAGACGCGTCCCCAGATCGGAGCGCCCGATGCGCCCGCCGGCGTTGATGCGCGGCCCCAGGATGAAGCCGGCGTGGAAGGTCGTGGCCGGGCCGGTCCCCTTGGCCACTTCCAACAGCGCCTTCAGCCCCGGATTGGCCCAGCCGGACATGATCCGCAGGCCTTGCGCCGTCAGGGCGCGGTTGAAGCCGACAAGCTGGGTCACGTCACAGACGGCGCCGAGCGCCGCCAGATCCAGCCATTGGCGGATGTCAGGCTCCGCCCGATCGGCGAACAGGCCGCGCTTGCGCGCCTCGCGGTTCAGGGCCGCCAGCAGGACGAAGGTCACCCCCGCTGCAGCCAACACCCCCTGCCCCGACACGCAGCCGGGACGGTTCGGATTGACCACGGCCGCCGCCTTGGGCGGGTCCTCGCGCATCAGGTGATGGTCGATCACCACCACCTCCAGCCCGATCTCGGCGGCGCAGTTGATGGCGTCATAGGCGGCCGCGCCGCAATCCACGGTGACCACCAGCTCTGCGCCCTCCTCCCGCAAGCGGCGGAAAGCGGCAGGGCTCGGGCCATAGCCCTCGGTCATGCGATCGGGGACATAGATGGCCAGTTCGCGGCCCATGGCCCGGAACCAGCGGACGAGCTGAGCGGCGCTGCTGGCGCCGTCCACGTCATAGTCGGCGAACACCACGGTGCGCCGGCCATCCTGCACCGCATCGATCAGGATCTCCGCCGCGCGGTCCATGTCGGTGAAGCAGGAGGGATCGGGAAACAACGCCTTCAGCGTCGGCGACAGGAAGCTGTCCAGGGTGTCGACACCCACGCCCCGCGCAGCGATCGCCCGCGCCAACGGTTCGGAGAGACCCAGCTTCAGTTGATGGGAGCGCGCGGCGGCAGAGTCCGCCGGACGCTCGCGCCAGACACGTCCGGTCAGCGACCGCGTGACGCCCAGGAAGGCGTCGGCCGGAGCCAGCACCTCTGCCGCCTCACCCATGGCTGGAGCCTGCCTGTCCGGAAGGAATCATCCAGACAGGATAGGCCTGCTCGCCCCGCAAGTGGAGTGCGCGAAAAGCGCTCAGGCTTTCCGCTTCATGCGCACTTCGCGCACCTCGCCGGTGGCGGAGTCCATCACCAGGGTATGCGTGTGGACCATGCCTTGCCGGAAGGTGACCCCGTCCAGCAGCGCGCCATCCGTCACGCCGGTGGCGGCGAAGATGGCGTCGGCGCGGACGATCTCATGCAGATCGTACTTCTTCTCCAGGTCGGTGATGCCCCACCGCGCGGCGCGGGAGCGCTCGTCGGCGTTGCGGAACATCAGACGTCCCTGGAACTGGCCGCCCACGCACTTCAGCGCCGCGCAGGCCAGAACGCCTTCCGGCGCGCCGCCCTGCCCGATGTACAGATCCACGCCCGTGTCCGGATCGGCGGTGTTGATGACGCCCGCCACGTCGCCGTCGGTGATCAGATAGATCCGCGCGCCGACGCCGCGCACGCTGGCGATGATCTCCGCATGGCGCGGACGGTCCAGAACGCAGACGGTGATCTGGCTCGGATCGACGCCCTTGGCCTTGGCCACCGCCTTGACGTTCTCGGCGGGCGAGGCGTCCAGGTCGATCACGCCGGCCGGCAGGCCCGGCCCGCAGGCGATCTTATCCATATAGGTGTCGGGCGCGTTCAACAGCGTGCCCTTCGGCGCCCAGGCCATCACGGCCAAGGCGTTCGGCATGGCCTTGGCGGCCAGGGTCGTGCCTTCCAGCGGGTCCAGGGCGATATCCACCGCCGGGCCGCCGCGGCCCACCTTCTCGCCAATATACAGCATGGGCGCTTCGTCGCGCTCGCCCTCGCCGATGACGATCTCGCCGTCGATATTCAGTTCGTTCAGCGCATTGCGCATGGCGTCGACAGCGGCCTGGTCAGCAGCCTTTTCGTCACCCCGCCCGACCATGCCCCAGGAGGCGATGGCCGCCGCTTCCGTCACATGAACCGCATCCAACACAAGATTGCGGTCCAGAGGATTGGAACTCATAGAAAGACGCCTCCTGCCCTGCGTGGGCCGCCTTCCGCCTATCCTGGCGGTTTCTAGATGCGCGCGATGCGCAAGTGGCGCGGTCGCTCTAGCACAGCCGGCAGCTTTTCGATGCGGTTAATCGCTTCCGTAACGGAAGCCTCCGACGCCGCATGGCTGATGAGCACGATGGGAACCCCGCCTGCATCTTCCACGGGCTTTTGCAGGAAGCTGTCGATGGACACGCCGCACTCGGCCAGGGTTTCCGAAACGGCCGCGATGACGCCCGGCTGGTCCTTCACCAGGATGCGCACGTAGGCCTTCTCGAAGCGGTGGCCGGCATCGACAGCCGCGAACGGCTCCAGCGTTCCAGCCGGAGCCTGGAACACCGGCCGCACCGCGCCGGTCATCACATCGGCGATGTCGGCGGCCACGGCGGCGGCGGTCGGCCCCGCCCCGGCGCCCGGCCCTTGCAGGAAGATGCGGCCGATGCGCGAGCCTTCCAGGAAAAGGGCGTTCAGCGCGCCATTGGCCTGGGCCATCGGGTGGCTCAGCGGCGTCAGGGACGGATGTACGCGAACCGACACGCCCTCCTCGCCCTTCTCCACCGAGGCGATCAGCTTGATGCGGTAGCCCAGATCCTTGGCCAGACGGATGTCGAGCAGATCGACCTTGTCGATGCCCTCGATCTCGGCGGCGGCGAAGTTCGGCGCGCAGCCGAACGCCAGGGCCGCCAGGATGGTGATCTTGTGGCCGGCGTCGAAGCCGCCCACGTCCATGGTCGGATCCGCCTCGGCGTAGCCCAGGCGCTGGGCCTCGGCTAGGACGTCGGCGAAGGTCCGGCCCGCGGCCTCCATCTCGGTCAGGATGTAGTTGCAGGTGCCGTTGAGGATGCCGGCGATGCTCTTCAGCTCCTCGCCGACCAAAGCCTCGCGGACCATCTTCACGGCCGGCACGCCGCCCATCACCGCCGCCTCGAACAGCAGCGGCACGTTGTTGGCCTCGGCCAGAGCGGCGAGCTCCGCGCCGTGCTCCGCGATCAGGGCCTTGTTGGCGGTGACGACCGGCTTGCCGGCCTTCAGCGCCGTCTCGACAGCGGCCTTGGCCGGGCCGTCGGAGCCGCCGACCAGCTCGACGAACACGTCGATGTCCGGCGAGCCCGCCAGGGCCACCGGATCGTCGAACCAGGTCAGGCTGGAGATATCGACCGGACGCGGACGGGTGCGCGAACGCGCCGACACCGCCGTGACCACGGCCTTGCCGGCCGCCGGGGCGTAGCCCGGCTTGTCGTTGAGGAATTGCAGCAGGCCCGCGCCAACGGTGCCCAGGCCCGCGACGCCGACGCGCCAGGTCTTGTCAGTCATGTGGTCCCCTAACAGGCCTTACTGAGCGGCCATGGCGTTGTGCGCCCGCCCCAGGATTTCGTCCGAGTTCCCGAGGAACTTCTTCACGTTGCGCGCCGCTTGGCGGATGCGGTGTTCATTCTCCACCAGACCGATGCGCACATAGCCTTCGCCGTACTCGCCGAAGCCGACGCCGGGAGCCACGGCGACGCCGGCCTCCTCGATCAGCAGCTTGGAGAACAGCATGGAGCCCGCTTCGCGATACTGCTCGGGGATCTTGGCCCAGGCGAACATCGAGGCCGGCGGGCTCGGGATGTCCCAGCCGGCGCGCTTCATGGACGACACCAGGGTGTCACGGCGGCCCTTGTAGATGGCGCGGATCTCATCGACGCAGTCCTGCGGCCCGTTCAGGGCGGCGGCGGCGGCCACCTGGATCGGCGTGAAGGCGCCGTAGTCGAGATACGACTTCACCCGCGCCAGCGCCGCGCAGATGCGGGCGTTGCCGACCACCATGCCCACGCGCCAGCCGGCCATAGCGTAGGTCTTGGACAGGCTGTTGACCTCAACCGCGATGTCCTTGGCGCCGTCCACCTGCAGCACCGACGGCGGCGGGTTGTTGTCGAAATAGATTTCGCCATAGGCCACGTCGGAGATCACGAGCAGGTCGTGCTTCTTCGCCAGGGCCACCGCGTCCTTGTAGAAGTCCAGGTCCACCCACTGTGCCGTCGGGTTCGACGGATAGGACAGGATCAGCACGCTGGGCGGCGGCGCGGAGTGCTTCACCGCACGGCTGACGCCCGCCAGATATTCCTCCGGCGAAAGCGCGGGCACGTGGCGGATCACCCCGCCGGCCATGATGAAGCCGAAGGCGTGGATCGGATAGGCCGGGTTCGGGCAGATGATCACGTCGCCAGGCGCCGTCAGGGCGTTGGCCAGGTTAGCGAAGCCTTCCTTGGAGCCCAGGGTGGCGATGACCTCGGTGTTCGGGTCCAGCTTCACCCCGAAACGGCGGCCGTAATAGTTGGCCATTGCCTTGCGCAGGCCCGGGATGCCCTTGGAGGCCGAATAGCGGCCGGCCTTGGGATCAGCGGTGGTCTCGACCAGCTTGTCGACGATGTGTCTCGGCGTCGGCATGTCGGGATTGCCCATGCCGAAGTCGATGATGTCAGTGCCCTCGGCGCGCAGGCGCGCCTTGATCTTGTTCACCTCCTCGAACACGTACGGCGGGAGGCGGCGGATACGGTGGAAATCGGTCGTCATGAAGAGCTCGATGCGCCTTCTTGGCGCGGCAGGAGCGGAAGTCGCGCATGGATATACCCCACGCAGGGCATAGCCAAGCAGGTTGCGAGAAGATTTTGCCTCCGCCGATGCGCCGGCGATCAGCGCGGGGTCGGAGGCGGGGTAGCTCGCTCGCGTGCTGCGCGCACGAAGGCTGCCGTATCGGCAGGCGTGGTGACGGCCGGCGGCGGAGTCGCGGCGCGACGGCCCGAGGCGGCATAGGTCTCGGTTTCCTTCAGGGTGAAGGTTTCCGGAGCGGTCTGAGCCGCGACACGACGGCCCGCGGCTTCGGAGTCCTGAACGGCGGCGCGCCATTCGCCCGCGCCGCGGACGTCGGTCGGCGGCTTGGGAATGTCGGCCACGTTGGGATACTCGCCCGGCTCGGCGGCGACCCGCGCGGCTTCCTGCGCCAGGGGCGAGGACGCGCTGGTGACCTTGGGCATGGCGCAGCCAGTGAGGCTCGCCAGCACCGCGATGCCTGCGGTCACCCGAATCGTCTGGTCAAAAATCCGCTTTGCGCCGTTCATATCGTCTTCGCTCTTATGCGATGATCGTAACGAACGAAAGGGCGTGTGCGTTCGGTTGAGGCTGAAAGCACCGCGACGGGAGAAACGACCATGGCCGACGACGCTCCGGCGCGCAAAACCGCTAAACCCAAGACGGCCCCGAAAACGAGCAAGCCCAAGGCCGCGTCCGCCAAGCCGCAGGCCGAGGCCCCCAAGGTCGAAGCGCCGAAGGTGGAGATCCCGCCTATCGGCGAAAGCCCCGCCGCGGACTTCTACAGCCTGATGACGCCCGAACAGCGCAAGGCGCTGGAGACCCTGTCCTTAAATCTGGCCAAAGCGGCCATGACCGCCCAAGGCGCCATCGCCGAGGCGGCCCTGCGCCAGGCTGACCGCCCCGCCGCGCTCAGCCCCGACCCGTTCCATGTGGCCCCGGCCCTCACCGAGGTCATGGGCCGCCTGGCCGCACAGCCCGACCGCGTGATGCGCGCCCAGGCCGACCTTTTCACCCAATATCTCGAACTGTGGCGCAACGCCGCCCAGCGCATGGCCGGCGAGCCCGCCGAACCGGTCGTCGCCCCGGCCAAGGGCGACAAGCGCTTCAACGATCCCGACTGGTCCGAGCACCCGATGTTCGACCTGATGAAGCAGTCCTATCTGCTCAGCGCCAACTGGCTGAACAGCCTGGTGTCCGGGGTCGAAGACGTGGACCCCGCCGCCAAGCGCCGGGTCGAGTTCTTCACCAAGATGCTGACCGACGCCTTCTCGCCGTCGAACTTCCTGTTCTCCAACCCGGCCGCCATGCGTGCGGCTGTCGAGACCCAAGGCGAGAGCCTGGTGCGCGGCATGGAGAACTTCGCCGCCGACCTGGAGCGCGGCGGCGGTCAGCTGGCCATCAGCCAGACCGATCTGGAGAAGTTCAAGGTCGGCGTGAACGTCGCCACCGCCCCGGGCAAGGTCGTCTATCAGAACGACATCCTGCAGCTTCTGCAGTTCTCGCCCACGACCGAGCAGGTTCACGAGATCCCGCTGCTGATCTTCCCGCCGTGGATCAACAAGTACTACATCCTCGACCTGCGGCCCGAGAACTCGATGATCCGCTGGCTGACGGCGCAGGGCTTCACCGTCTTCGTCGCCTCCTGGGTCAATCCAGACGCAACCCTCGCGGCCAAGACCTTCGAGGACTACTTGTTCGAGGGCGTCTATGACGCCAGCGCCCAGGCCATGAAGCAGTGCGGCGTCGACCGCATCAACACCGTCGGATACTGCATCGGCGGCACGCTGTTGGCCTGCGCCCTCGCCCACATGGCGGCCAAGAACGACAAGCGGATCAACTCCGCCACCTTCTTCGCCGCCCAGGCCGATTTCGCCGAGGCCGGCGACCTGCTGCTGTTCACCGACGAGGCCTGGCTGAAGGAGATCGAGGCGCGGATGGACGCCGACGGCGGCTTCCTGTCCAGCCAGTCCATGGCCGACACCTTCAACGCCCTGCGCGGCAACGACCTGATCTGGTCGTTCTTCGTCAGCAATTACCTGCTGGGCAAGGAGCCCAAGCCCTTCGACTTGCTGTTCTGGAACGCCGACCAGACCCGCATGCCCAAGGCCCTGCACCTGTTCTATCTGCGCAACTTCTACCAGCGTAACGCCCTCGCCCGCGGCGAGCTGGAGATGGGCGGCGAGAGGCTGGACCTGTCGAAGGTCGAGACGCCGATCTACGTGCAGTCCTCGAAAGAGGACCACATCGCCCCCTTCCGCAGCGTCTATCGCGGGGCCCGCTGCTATGGCGGCCCGACCACCTTCACCATGGCGGGCTCGGGCCATATCGCCGGGGTGATCAACCACCCGGACGCCAACAAGTACCAGCACTGGACCAACAGCCACCTGCCCGGCGCGGTGGACGGCTGGATCGCCGAGGCGCAGGAGCATCCAGGCTCCTGGTGGCCGCACTGGGCGGCCTGGCTGAAGGAACGTTCAGGCCGCCTGATCCCGGCCCGCGACCCCGCCAAGGGCCCGCTGGCTCCGATCGAGGACGCCCCTGGTTCATATGTACAGGTGCGCAGCTAAGGCCGCTCCATAAGGAATATGTCGGCTTTACGGCACGCCAGTTGCGAATGCGATTGACTCTCAATATTGGCCGCCGTTATCGACCCCCGATCAGCTTTCCGGGGGTTACCTATGCGTTTTGGTTATCTTGCGAGCGCCTGCGGCGCGGCCCTGATGGCCGCCTCTGTCGCCATCGCCGCCGAGGACGCGCCAGCGCCTGACACGACGGTCGAAGGCATCATCATCACGGGCGAGAAGTTCGACCGCTCGTTGCAGGAGACCACCACCAGCGTCGGCGTCATCACCGCCAAGCGCACGGAACAGGAAGCCATCCAATCCCTCTGGGAGATGTACGAACGCACCGCCAACATGTCCGAGACCTACGGACATAGCGGCTTCACCATCCGCGGCATCGCGAGCCAGGGCGTGTCCGGCGGCGGCGACGCGGCCTTGGCGACCATCTACATGGATGGCGCCCCCCTGCCCTCGACCATCAGCTTCGCCGGCCCGACCGACTCCTGGGATGTGAAGCAGGTCGAGATTTTCCGCGGCCCCCAATCGACCCTGCAGGGCCTGAACGCCCTGGCCGGCGCCGTAGTGATCCGCAGCCAGGAGCCGACCTCCGACTGGGACATGCGCGCCCGGGCCATCGTCGCCGATCCGGATGAAACCGCTTTCGCGTTCGCCGGCGGCGGGCCGATCATCGCCGACCAACTGGCGTTCCGTATCGCCGCTGAGAAACGCGACACCGACGGCTATATCCACAACGTCACCCGCGACGCGCCGGAAGACCCGATCGACACCTTCAACCTGCGCGCCCAGCTTCTGCTGCGCCCCACGGAGATCGAGGGTTTCGAGGCCCGCCTGGGCTACACTCGCTTCGTCCGCGACGGCGGCTATCCCTTCGGCTACGCCAGCACCACCACGCCGAACTACATGGAGGACCGCGTCTCGTTCAACGAGATCGCCAACGCCTCCAAGGTCGACGCCAATGTGGTGACCCTGGAGCTCTCGCAGGAGCTCGGCGCGGGTCTCACCCTGTCCAGCATCAGCTCCTGGAACAGCGTCGACCAGTTCAACAGCTATGACGGCGACGGCACGGCCCGGCGCATCGGCTACGGCTTCAACCAGTACGACTACGAGACCCTGACCCAGGAGCTTCGCCTGAACTACGAGGGCGAGCGGATCAGCGGCCTGATCGGCGCCTTCTATTACGATCGCGATCAGCTCGTGACCTCAGGAAGCCTCGCCAACGTCACCACGCCGGTCCCGACCATCTCCGCCCTGCTTCAGAGCAGCGGTCTGCCCGCCGCCACCGCCAATCAGCTGGCGAACCTGTACGCCCTGCAACTCCCTGTCGTGCCGGTGCAGTACGCCGCCCGCCAACCGATGGACGTGACCACCCACGCGATCTTCGGCGACGGCGAGTGGCGGGTCACGGACCGCCTCTCCCTCGTCGCCGGTTTCCGTTGGGATCACGAAAAGAACCGGACCAACGTCGATCAGACCGCCGTTTTCGCCGGGACCTATCCCAACCCCGCCGCCTTCGGCGCGCCGGGCACGCCGCTCTATCTGGCGGTGATGGGCATCAACGCCGGCGTCGCGAACCTTGTGGCCCAGGCTGGCTCCGCCACGCCGCAGGCAGAGCGCAAGTTCGACGCCTTCCTGCCGAAGGCCGGTCTGCGTTACGAGCTGACCCCGGACATGACCGCCGGCTTCGTGGTCCAACGCGGCTACCGCTCGGGCGGATCGAGCATCAACACCGCGCGCTCGCAGTCCTTCTCCTACGACCCGGAGTACACCTGGAACTATGAGGCGTCCCTGCGCTCGGCCTGGCTGGACGGTCGCCTGACGGTCAACGCCAACGCCTACTACATCGACTGGTCGGACCAGCAGGTGGCGGTGAACTTCGGCCTCAACGACTTCGACAGCCACACCGTCAACGCCGGCAAGTCGCACCTCTACGGCTTTGAGATCGAGACGGCGCACAAGGTCAGCGAAGCCTTCGACTGGTACGGCTCGGTCGGCTACTCCAAGACCAAGTTCGACGAGTTCCTCACCACCCTCGACGGCGAGGCCAGCGACCTGAGCGGGTCGGAATTCGCCTATGCCCCCCGCTGGACGCTTGCCGTGGGAGGCAACTACCGCTGGGCCTCCGGCTTCGTCGCCAACCTGAACGCCAACTATCGCGACAAGGCCTTTGTCAGCACGGGCTTCGCCCAGGACAACGCGCAGATCAAGTCGCGCACCCTGCTGAACGGCCGCGTGGGTTACGAGACGGACCATTGGGGCGCCTATCTCTACGGCAAGAACCTGTTCGACGTCGGCTACGTCACCTACGGCCGTCCGACCACGGGTCAGGCCGTTCTCGGCGACCCGCGCGTTCTTGGCCTCATGCTGCAGACCCGTTGGTGAGCCCGCACCTCGCCACCGCCGTCATGGCGGCGCCGCTGCTGGCAGGCGGCGGCGTCATGGCTTGGCTTCTCCGTCGCGCCTGGGGGGATCGCTCGGCCAGGCGGCCGATGTGGATCATCGCTGGCTGGGCGGCCGTGGCCGCGACGAGCATCGTCGGAGCCGTGGTTCTCGGCCCGGTGCGAGGCGTGTTCATCGCCTGGACCCTGATCTCGGTGTCAGCGCTGGCCCTCGTCGCCCGCAACGTCCAGATCCGCGCCTCCCGTCAGCGGGGGGAAAGGAGCCTGGCGCCAGAGCCCTCCGATCGGACGTCGCGTGCCTGGCGCGGCTGGCTGCGGGCGCTTCTGGCCGGCCCGATCGGCCTGGCCGCCGCCATGGGCGTGGCGGTCTGCTTCGCCGTCTGGGCGCCGCTTGAGGATCAGACCCGCATCGTGCTGGGCGGCGTGACCGTCCCCATCCTGTGGGGCGGCGCCATGGCCTGGACTCTGGCCGACGACCGCATTCTGCGCGCCACCGCCGTCCTGGTCGGGACAGCCGTCGTCACCTTCGCCGCCGCTGTCCTCAAGGGGTTCTAGATGTCCGACGCGCCCCGCAAGGCCGGCAAACCGATCTGGCCGAAGATACCCGCCGCCTTCGTGCGCGCGGTCCTGGCCGGCCACTCGTCCCTCGGCCTGGCGTTCGCCGCCCTGATCTACCTCGTCTGCTTCTCCGGCTCGGTGGCCGTCTTCGCGCGCGAGTTCCAGCGCTGGGAGACCCCTCGCGCGGCGCCCATGCGAAATGTGTCGCCGGAAGCGGTTCAGACCGCCGCCTACGCCGCCATCGCCAAGGTCCACGAAGTCGAGCACGTCTATATCAACCTGCCACGTCGGGACCTGCCGCGCCTTGTCCTGACCGTGGACGGCGAGGGCCCCAACCGCACCTTCTTCGCTGACGCCGACGGCCGCCTCATCGACACGCCGGACCCGGTCTGGACCAACTTCATGATGAAGCTGCACGCCGACCTGCACCTGCCCAGAACCATTGGCGACTTCCTGGTCGGCATGGTCGGGGTTGCTTTGCTGTCGTCGCTGATCTCTGGCGTCCTGGCGCATCCGCGCATCTTCAAGGACGCCTTCCATCTGCGCTGGGGCGGCTCGAAGCGTCTGCAGGAGGCGGATCTGCACAACCGCCTGGGCGTCTGGGCCATGCCTTTCCACGTCCTCGTATCGACGACCGGCGCCCTGCTCGGCCTGACGACGATCATCGTCGGCGCCCTGGCCCTGGCGGTGTTCCAGGGCGACATGGACAAGGCCTACGCCCTGTTCCTGCCGCCGCACCCGAAGGACGATCCCCGCCCCGCCATCACCCAGCCCCTCATCGTCAAGGCGATGGAGGAGAGCATCAAGCGCGCTCCCGGCGGCCGTCTGGCCTATGTGGGTCTGGAGCACCCCCTGGAGCGCGGCGCGGGCATCACCGTGCTGGTGAACCATCCCAAGCTGATGGCGGACTCTGACAGCTTCGCCTTCGACGGCCAGGCCCGCCTGCTTGAGGCGGAGCATCTGTCCAAGGCCAATCTCGGCGAAAAGATTCTCGGCTCGGTCAGCGTCCTGCATTTCGGCTGGTTCGGCGGCGGGGCGGTGAAGATCGCTTACGGCCTGCTCGGCCTGGCGCTGTGCGCCGTCACCTCCAGCGGCGTCGCCATCTGGCTGGCTCGCCGTCGCGACAAGGGACGTCCTGCGCCACGCTGGGAGCGCCTGTGGATCGCGGCGGTTTGGAGCCAGCCCCTGGCCTTCGCGGGCTCCGGCCTTGTCGTCCTGCTGCCGATGGTCCCCGCCTCGCCCGCCGTGGCGATCGGCTCGTGGCTGGGTCTGACCATCGTCGTCGGCCTGATGACGGCGTGGATCAGCGCGGACGCTCTGTCTCGTGGACTTCGCTTGGGTTCAGGCGCGCTGATGCTGGCGGTCGCGGCCCTGTGGATCGCTCGTCACGCCGCGGCGGCCGTCGATCCCATGGGATGGATCATGACCGCGGCCATCGCCGCTCTGGGGGCGGCGCTGATCCTCACCGTCGGCCTGAAGAAGACGAAGGCCGCGGCGGCCTAGAGCCCCGCCGCCTCGTCCAGGCCGAGCATGATGTTCAGGTTCTGGACGGCCGCGCCCGAGGCGCCCTTGCCCAGGTTGTCCAGCAGGGCCACCAGCCGTGCTTGGCCGCTGGTGTCGGAGCCGAACACGAACAGCTTCATGCGGTTGGTGTCGTTCAGGCCCTCGGGATCGAGGGTCTTCAGGCTCTTGGCCTCCTCCAGCGAGGCGACCTCCACGAACTGCTCGCCGGCATAGTGCTCGCTCAGCGCCTTGTGGATCGAAGCGAGGCTCGCGGCGCCCGGCAGCAGGCTCAGATGCAGCGGCACTTCGACCAACATGCCCTGGGCGTAGCGGCCCACAGCCGGGGCGAAGATCGGACGGGTGAACAGGCCGCCGTGCGTCTGGATCTCCGGCACGTGCTTGTGGCCCATGCCCATGGCGTAGATGCGGTAGGCGTCGTGCGTGTAGTTCTCCGACGAGGCGTCTTCGAACTCGGCGATCATCGCCTTGCCGCCGCCGGAATAGCCGGACACCGCGTTGATCGAGACCGGGTACTCGGCCGGCAGGATGTCGGCGCAGACCAGCGGCCGGATCAGGCCGATGGCGCCAGTGGGATAACAGCCGGGGTTCGACACCCGCTTGGAGGCGGCGATCTTCTTGCGCTGCTCCTTGGACATCTCGGCGAAGCCGTAGGTCCATCCCTCCGCCGTGCGGTAGGCGGTGGAGGCGTCGATGACCTTCACGTCGGGGTTCTGAATCAGCGACACGGCTTCCTTGGCCGCGTCGTCGGGCAGGCACAGGATCACTGCGTCAGCCCCGTTCAGCATCTCCGCCCGCGCGGCCGCGTCCTTGCGGCGCTCCGGGTCGATGGAGATCAGCTGGATGTCGGTGCGGCCGACCAGCCGCTCGCGGATCTGAAGGCCGGTGGTGCCGGCTTCGCCGTCGATGAAGACCTTGGGGGCCATATGCCCTCCCTGTCCGGAAATTCAGCCCAAAGAGAAAGGGCGCTCCGGTTTCCCGAAGCGCCCCATCCAAACGCGGATCGTCCGCGCGAGTTTTAGCGCTTCGAGAACTGGAAGCTGCGGCGGGCCTTGGCCTTGCCGTACTTCTTACGCTCGACGACGCGGCTGTCGCGGGTCAGGAAGCCGTGCGGCTTCAGGACGGCGCGCAGGGCCGGCTCGTAATAGGTCAGAGCCTTGGACAGGCCGTGACGCACCGCGCCGGCCTGGCCCGACAGGCCCGAACCGTTGACCGAGACGATGATGTCGAACTGGCCCAGGCGATCAGCGATCTGCAGGGGCTGGGCGATCATCATGCGCAGCACGGGGCGCGCGAAGTAGATCTCTTGGTCACGGCCGTTGATCGTGACCTTGCCGGTGCCCGGCTTGATCCAGACGCGGGCGACGGCGTTCTTGCGCTTGCCGGTGGCGTAAGCGCGGCCGTACTGGTCGATCTGCGGCTCGGCCGGAGCAGCAGCTTCCGGGTTGCTCGACAGGCTCGCCAGAGCCTCAAAGCCTTGCGTATCGGTCATGGCTTAGTTGCTCCGGGTGTTCTTGGCGTTCAGCGAGGCGAACGCGATCGTTTCGGGGCTTTGCGCCTCATGCGGGTGCTCGCCGGCGTTGTAGATGCGCAGGTGCGTCATCTGCTTGCGGGCCAGCGGGCTTTCCTTCGGCAGCATGCGCTCGACAGCCTTCTCCAGAACGCGTTCCGGGAAACGGCCAGCCAGTTGCTTTCCGGCGGTGATTTCCTTCACGCCGCCCGGGTGACCGGTGTGGCGGTAGTAGATCTTCTGGTCGAGCTTGCGGCCCGTGAACTTCACCTTGTCGGCGTTGATCACGACGACGAAGTCGCCGCAGTCGACGTGCGGGGTGTAGTCGGGGCGATGCTTGCCGCGAAGACGCATGGCGATGAACGAAGCCAGACGGCCGACAACGGCGTCCTGGGCGTCGACCACGATCCACTTCTTCTCGACCTCGGCGGGCTTCAGCGAAGCCGTGGTCTTTTGCATGGGACTGATCCGTAAAAAGCTTGGGGCCGAAAGCCCGCGGAAGCGGTCCCTCGACGTGAGGCGCGGCGAATACGCGAGGGTGCGCAAGCTGTCAACAAACTAATCACACAAACCCCGCGAAAGCCTTGTGGCGCAAGGATTTCAGCGTTGCGGTATCATAATACCATATCCACTGGAATTCCATGGCGCTGTCATGGTCGCTCGCTATAGGCTCTGCTCGTCGCAGCCTTCAGGACAGCCATGAAACTCTCCCGCCGCTCCGTTCTCGCCTCCGCCGCCGGCCTGGCTTTCGCGGGGGTCGCGATGCGGTCGGAGGTCTGGGCGGCGGACCCGATCCACAACCAAGTCCCCGGCTACGGCCCGCTTGTGGCCGACCCCGAGGGGATCTTCGACCTGCCGGCGGGCTTCTCCTACCAGGTCATCTCCCGCGCGGGAGAGACCATGAACGACGGCTTCCTGGTTCCGGGGAAGTTCGACGGCATGGGCTGCTTCTCCCTGGGCGGCGACCAGATCGCCCTGCTGCGCAATCACGAACTCAAGGCGGGCGACGTCTCCAAGGGCCCCTTCGGCAAGGACGGCCTGATGGCCGCCGCCTGCAACGAGGGCAAGGCCTATGATCACCGCGCCGACGGCCGCCCCCTGCCCGGCGGCGTCACTACGGTGGTCTATGACATCCGCACCCGCCAGACGGTCAGCCAGCACCTCAGCCTGGTGGGCACCAGCACCAACTGCGCCGGCGGCGTCACCCCATGGGGCTCGTGGCTGACCTGCGAGGAGAACACCGCCCGCGCCGGCGACGGCGGGACCAAGGACCACGGCTATGTGTTCGAGGTGCCGTCCGCCGGCCGCTGCCTGATCGACCCCAGGCCGCTGACGGCGCTTGGCCGCTTCCGACACGAGGCCGCCTGTGTCGATCCCCGGAGCGGCGTCGTCTATTTGACCGAGGATCAGGACGACAGCCTGTTCTACCGCTTCCTGCCCGTGGATCGCGCCGACCTGTCCAAGGGCGGCCGCCTCCAGGCCCTGGCTTTGGACGAGGCCGGCTTCGACACCCGCAACTGGAAGGCCGCCGCCCTGCCACAGGGTGAATGGCGCAATGTCCGCTGGATCGACATGACCGGCGTCGACAACCCGCATGACGACCTGAAGGACCGAGGCCACGCCGCCGGCGCCGCCCTCTTCGCCCGCGGCGAGGGCGTGTTCTTCGGCAAGGGCGAGCTCTATTTCACCTGCACCTCGGGCGGCGCGATCAAATCCGGCCAAGTCATGCGCTATGTGCCCAGCGAGCATGAGGGACAGCCGGGTGAGGCCGACGCCCCCGGCAAGCTGCAGATCTTCGTGGAAAGCACCGATCCCAAGGTTCTCGACTACGCCGACAACCTGGCGGTCGCGCCTTGGGGGCATCTGGTCCTTTGCGAAGACCGGTATTCACTGGCCAAGCGCAATCATCTCAAGGGCCTCACCCCCGACGGCAAGGCCTATGTGATTGGTCGTAATGTCTACGACGGCAATGCAGAACTCGCCGGCGCCTGCTTCTCCCCCGATGGCCAGACCCTGTTCGTGAACATCTATTCGCCGGGCCTGACCCTGGCGATCACCGGCCCTTGGGGCTCGTTCCGGGCCTAGACCCGACGAACTCGCCACGCCAGGGCCGTCGCCACCGCCAGCAGGGCGACGGCGCCAGCCTGGTGCAGCGCGCCCAGCCAAACCGGCACGCCGGCCATCAGCGTCGCCACGCCCAGGGCGGCCTGCAGCGTCACGACAACCGCCGCCGCCACACCCAGCGCCCGGGCTTCGGACGACAGCACCCGCACGCGCACGGCCATGACGCCCACGGCGATCCCCGCCACGAACAGGGCGTAGGCGAACAGGCGGTGATGCAGCTGAACCGCGCCCTGGCTGTGGGCCACCGTGTTCCAGAAGCTCGACCCGACATACTCAGCCGGGAAGAAGGAGCCGTTCATCAGCGGCCAGTCGTTATAGACCAGCCCCGCATCGCCCCCGGCCACCAGGGCGCCCAGCAGACACTGGAAGAACACCGCGCCCAGGAAGGCCAGCGACCATGGCCGCCACTTGCTACGGTCCTCCAGCCTCGGCGCGCCGGTCCAGGCGTCCAGGCCTGTCCACAGCAACATCACGAACAGCGCCAGCGCCAAGCCCAGGTGAACCGTCAGGCGCTCCGGCGCCACCGAAACCCGCTCCGATAGGCCGCTGGACACCATCCACCAACCCACGGCCCCTTGCAGGCCGCCCATGACGAACATCCCCCAGCAGCGCCAGATCAGGCGCTTGGGGATGTCACGACGAACCAGGAACACCACCAGCGGCACGGCAAAGGCCAGGCCGATCAGGCGGCCTAGCAGGCGGTGCGCCCACTCCCACCAGAAGATCGACTTGAAACTGTCGACCGTCATGTCCGGATTGACCAGCTTGTACTGCGGAATCTGCTGGTAGCCCGCGAACTCCCGCGCCCAGCCCTCTTCGGTCAGGGGCGGGATAGCGCCGGTGATCGGCTTCCACTGGGTGATCGAAAGGCCGGAATCGGTCAGGCGGGTGACGCCGCCCACCACCACCATGGCGAACACCAGGAAAGCGACGGACAGCAGCCAGATGGCCACCGGGCGGGAGCGGTCTGAACGCAGGAATGACGTCATCGCGGCGATGTCACGTCCATATTGGGCCTAAGTGAGGCAAGGCTTACTCGGCCCGCATGCCTAAGGGCTAAGCTCGTCTGCGTCCACCCCAACCCGCTGGCCTTGACCCGACCGGCCTTGACGGGGCGTTCCCCACGTGGCGCAACACGACCCTCAAAGGGAGGCCCCGCGTGCAGGGAGTCGACATCTTCAGCGCCGTGGTCATCGGCATCGTCGCCGGCCTCATCGCCGAACGGGTGTTGAACCGCCGTCTGGGCCTCTTCATGAATCTCATCGTGGGCGTCGTCGGATCCTTCGTCGGCGCCTTTCTCATCCGCTCGCTGCACATTCCGTTCAGCGGCTTCTACGGCAGCCTGATCGTCTCGACCTTCGGAGCGATCGTGCTGTTGGCCTTTCTCAGCCTGGCGCCCCGCAAATGAATCCCCGCATCCGCAAGGCCATCGGCGGCCTGGCCCTGATGGTCTTCCTGTTCTTCTACGTGGTCGCGGCCCTGGCGATCTTCGTCGTCCTGCCGGACAACCGCTTCGTCCACCTGATCTATTTCGTGGTGGTGGGACTGGGCTGGGGCGTGCCGATCATTCCCTTGCTCACCTGGATGGACAAGGGCCGCTTCGGCTTCAAGTAAGGGGGAGAAATCCTTCCCGATGGTCGGAGCGGCGGGATTCGAACCCACGACCCCTTGACCCCCAGTCAAGTGCGCTACCAGGCTGCGCTACGCTCCGACACGGGAAGGAGCGCCCTTATAGGCGCCGCTCCCCGGTCCCGCAATCGCCAATTTAGCTGCAAAGAAAGGGGCTGTGGAAAGCCTCCGCGTCCTTCGACTCGCCCGCTTGCGCGGACGGCTCAGGATGACGAATTCAACAGCCGTCCACGCTCATCATCCCGAGCGGGAGCGAAGCGACCTGTCGAAGGACGCAATGCGCTAGTGCTTGAGAAGCGCGTCCAGACGCGCCTTCACCGCGTTCAGGTCCTGCAGGGCGAAGCTCAGGCGATCGCGGCTTTCCACGCTCAGATCCACCGACTCGATGGCCGCGCCCTCCATGGGCGAGACGCCGCCGCCCTGCCCGGCTTCGAGCAGGCGCCGGACGCCCAGGTCCTTGTGCAGCTTCTGCACGCCCTTGATGGTGTAGCCCTCGTCGTGCAGCAGGGCGCGCACGCCGTTCAGCACGGCGATGTCCTGCGGCCGATAGAACCGACGTCCGCCGGCCCGCTTCATCGGGCGGATGAACGAGAACTTGGTCTCCCAGAAGCGCAGCACATGCTGGGGCACGCCCAGCTCGTCGGCGGCCTCGGAAATGGTGCGGAAGGCGTTGGGACCTTTCGCCACCGGCGTCGTCCTACTTCGCCAGGGCGCGTTCGACCCGCGCCTTCATGACCTGCGATGCGCGGAAGCCGATCACGCGGCGCGGCTCGATCTCGGCCGGCTCGCCCGTCTTCGGGTTGCGGCCCATGCGGGCGCGCTTGGAGCGGACCTGGAACACGCCGAAGCCGGACAGTTTGACCGTCTCGCCGTCTTCCAGGGCGTTCGCCACCAGGTCCAGGGTGCGTTCAACCAGACCCGCGCAATCCTGCCGGGTCAGGCCCACCTCTTCATGGACGGCTTCGCAAAGATCCGCCCGCGTCAAAGTCGCACCGTTCATGGAACTCGCCCCAAAACTCGACAATGACAGCCTGCATGCTGTGATTGTCGCGTCAAGTCAAAGGGTTCCAGCAGAAGCCTGACGCCTCTTTAGAGGCGCAGGACCACCGCGCCCCAGGTCAGACCGCCGCCCATGGCCTCCAGCAGCAGCAGATCGCCCTTCTTGATCCGCCCGTCGGCGATCCCGTGCGCCAGGGCCAGAGGGATCGACGCGGCGGAGGTGTTGGCGTGCTCCGCGACCGTGGAGATGACCTTGTGCTCCTCCAGCCCAAGGCGCCGCGCCACCCCTTCCAGGATGCGCTGATTGGCCTGGTGCGGGATGAACCAATCGACTTCCGGAATCTCCACGCCGGCCTTCTCGGCGGCCATGGTGATGGCTTCGGCGATGTTCACCACCGCATGGCGGAATACCTGGTTGCCCAGCATCCGCAGCTTGCCCACCGTGCCCGTGGTCGACACGCCGCCGTCCACATAGAGCAGGTCCTGCTTGGTCCCGTCCGCGCGCAGAGCGAAGCTCAGCATGCCGCGGTCGGCCTTGGTGCCCTCGCCCGCCTGGGGCTCGATCACCACCGCGCCGGCCCCGTCGCCGAACAGCACGCAGGTGCCGCGGTCGGTCCAGTCCATCAGGCGGCTCATCGTCTCCGCCCCGATCACCAGGGCGCACTTGGCGTTGCCGCGCGCGATGAAGCCGTCGGCCACGCTCATGGCGTAGACGAAGCCGGAGCACACCGCCTGCACGTCGAAGGCGATGCCCACGGGACAGCCCAGCTTGCGCTGGACGATGGTCGCCGTGGCCGGGAAGGTCAGGTCCGCCGTGGTCGTCGCCACGATGATCAGGTCGATGTCTTCCGGCGACTTGCCGGCGTCGGTCAGGGCCTTCTTCGCCGCCTCGACCGCCAGATCGGAGACAGCCTGCTCATCGGACGCCTTGTGGCGCTGGCGGATACCGGTCCGCTCGATGATCCATTCGTCGCTGGTGTCGACGATCTTGGCCAGATCGTCATTGGTCACGACGTGCTCGGGCAGATAGGCCCCGATGCCCGTCACCACGCTACGCATCACTTCAGTCACTCCGCAGCCCCTCCCTCGGGCTGAGACGCCGTCTCGCACTTCTCTTTGGCCGCCGTGAGGCGCTGCAGGTTCCGCTCGATCTCGGCCGAGAAGTCGCTGCGCGCCAGGTCCACCGCCACCCGAATGGCGGAGGCGAAGCCTTCCGCGTCCGCCCCGCCGTGGCTTTTCACGACAATGCCGTTCAGGCCCAGCAGCGGTCCGCCGTTGACCCGGCCCGGGTCGAGGCGGCGACGCATCTTCTTCAGCGCGCCCGAGGCGATCACCGCCCCCAGCATGGCCAGCGGCCCGCTCATGAAGGTGCTCTTGATCTCGTTCGAGAAGAACCGCGCCAGCCCCTCGGCGGTCTTCAACGCCACATTGCCGGTGAAGCCGTCGGTGACGACCACATCCACCGTGCCCTTGGCGATGTCCGTCCCCTCGACGAAGCCGTGATAGTCGAGGTCGAGGGTCATGTCCTTGAGCATGGCGTGCGCCTCGCGCACCTCGTCATGCCCCTTCTGGTCTTCCGAACCCACGTTCAGGATGCCGACGGTCGGCTTGGTCGAGCCGTGGACCGCGTGGTGGAAGGCCGCGCCCATGATCGCGAATTCGACCAATTGGTCGGCGTCGCTCTCCACATTGGCGCCCACGTCCAGCACCGCCGAGACGCCGCGCATGGTCGGCCAGCTGGCGACGATGGCCGGACGCTCCATGTCCGCCGCCATCCGCAGGATCAGCTTGGAGATGGCCATCAGGGCGCCGGTGTTGCCGGCCGAGACCGCCGCCCCCGCCTCACCCGCCCGAATCGCCTCGACGGCGTTCCACAGGCTGGTGCCCTTGCCCCGACGCAGGGCCTGGGCGGGCTTTTCATCCATGGCGATGGCGCGCTCGCTATGGCGCACCTCACTGACCGCGCGGGCCGCCGGGCACTTGCCGAGCTCGGCGTTCAGCGCCGTCTCGTCGCCATGCAGCAAGTATCGGACGCCGCTGATGCGGCCGGCGGCGATCGCCACGCCGGGAACAACCACGGACGGTCCGTGGTCGCCGCCCATGGCGTCGATGGAGATCACAAGATTTTGGGACAAGGCGCGCTCTGGCTCCCGGAAGTTGACCACGCGGATCAGCCGCAGCGATCAGATCGAAGCGGCTATAGCATGCGTGTTCGTATGTTTCGCCGGACTTATTCGTCCGCCTTCGGCTTCTGCAAGGACTTCAACGCAGCGAACGGCGACAGGTCCACCGGCTCCGGGGGCTGAACGAACTCCGCGCCTGGCTTGCGAGGAAACGGATCAAGCTCGAGCGACAGATGCTCGACCACATAGCCCGACACATCGACGGTTTCGGTCTCCAGCACGTCCGGCTGATCCTCAGCGTCGTGCTCGATGTCGATCTCCGGCGAATCGTCGGACGGCGCATTCGGGCTGCCGGGCGGCAGCAAGCGCACCATGAACTCCGCGTCGATCTTCGCCGGCAGGGATTCGGCCGAGACGCCGCAGGTCTGGACAACGTCCGCCTTCAGCCGCCCTTTCATCTCCGCCCCGTCCAGCCAGGCGGTCAGCTTCACCTTGGCTTCCAGCTTACCCACGGCCTCCAGGCCCAGGCTCTTGGCGATCTTCTTGCGCGACGCCTCGTCGGCCGCCAGCTCAAGGCTGACCGGCCCGCGCGAGACTTCGCCCAGGGTGACGGTCTTTGGCCACACGGCGGTCATGCGGCCTCCGGCCAACTGACGGTTCCGCCCAGCAGGGCGTCCGTCTCCTGCCCCGCCAGATGCTCGCGCACCTTCAGCAGATAGGCCGACAGGGCCGCGCCGCCATTGGCGGGCGCCACGGTGCGCTGCACCAGCGCCTCCAGGGGCGCACGGTCCGGCAGCGCCGCCAGAACCTCGTCCAGCCCCTTGAGGCGGCCGTAGAAGGCGGCCGCCAGCTTCTTCATCTTCTTGCCAACGGACAGGTCGCCCACGCCGATCTCGCGCAGGGCGTCATCCAGGCCGCGCACATAGGCGTCGAAGGTCGCTTGCGACACTTCAGCCGCCGTCTCGCCCTGCCCGCGCAGGCGCTCGACCACTAGCGCCACATGAAGGCTGTACAGCTCGAACCGCCCCTCAAGCGTGTCCGGCACGCCCATCACCGTATATAGATTGGGCGAGCGCGCCTGTTTGGCGGCCGAGTCGTAGAGACGCCGGCCGGCGATTTTGGCGGGGCTTGGCGGAAAGAACCGCTCCAGAAACATGCTTCGCCTCGTTTTCGCCCGCAGTCGGGCCCTAAAGCAGGCATTGAACTAAGCTCCCGCGGACGATAGGTCAAAGTCCGCACTGCCTTCGGAGTCCGAATGTCCCGTCCCGTCGCCATCGCCGCTCTCGCCGCCGCCCTTCTGGCTACGGGCGCGTGCACGCCGCTGACCGCTTATTCCGGCTTCCAGGCCGTGGAGGAGCAGCCCAAGGACGTGAAGGTCGGCGAGGACACCAAGTCCACCGTCATGGGCAAGCTGGGCTCGCCCTCGGCCACCAGCACCTTCGACAACAACACCTGGTACTACATGACCCAGGTGACCGACCGCGTGGCCTTCTATCGTCCGCGCGTGGTGAAGCGCGACGTGGTCGCCATCACCTTCGCCCAGGCTGACGAAAAGGTCGCCGGCGTGAAGACCTACACCCTGCGCGACGGCAAGGTCGTCAACTACGCCGACCGCGAGACCCCGACCCGCGGCCGCGAACTGACTGTGCTCGAACAGCTGCTCGGCAACGTCGGCCGCGGCGGCATGCTGCCCCGCGACGACCAGGACGGCGCTCCGGGCAACCGCCCCGGCGACCGCCGCTAAACGGGCCACGCCACAGAATCACGAAGGCCCCGCAGAGCAATCTGCGGGGCCTTCGCCTTTTAGGGGGCAGACCTCAGGCCGCCTTGTGGCTCGCCACCCACTGGTCGATGCGCTGCTCGAGCAAGACGAGCGTCATCTGCCCCCCGCCCAGGATCGTATCGTGGAAGCCCCTGATGTCGAAGCTGGGCCCGAGAGCCGCCTCGGCCTTCTTGCGCATCTGCAGGATGCGGATCATGCCGATCTTGTAGCCCGTGGCTTGGCCCGGCATGACGATGTAGCGCTGCACCTCGGCCCGGATCTGGCTTTCGGAGGCCGGCGAATTGGCCTTGAAGTAGGAAA
This sequence comes from Caulobacter segnis, assembly GCF_029543125.1. Classification (GTDB taxonomy): domain Bacteria; phylum Pseudomonadota; class Alphaproteobacteria; order Caulobacterales; family Caulobacteraceae; genus Caulobacter; species Caulobacter segnis_D. Next base: position 248,983 of record NZ_JARQWW010000003.1, on the reverse strand, counting down.
CCGCCTCCTCCTCGGTCCAACCCTTGGAGTGAAGGCCCGTGTCGACCACCAGGCGGATCGCTCGCCAGATCTCTGTCGTCAGCCGGCCGAAGTCCGAATACGGGTCCTTGTAGGCCCCCATCTCCTTGGCCAGTTGCTCGGTATAGAGCCCCCACCCTTCCTGAGTGGCGTTGTAGTAGAGCTGCGTGCGGAACTTGGGCACGTCGGTCAGCTCCTGGGCGATCGAGAACTGCATATGATGGCCCGGATTGCCTTCGTGGTAGGTGATGACCTCCAACTGCGGGATCGGCAGCGACCGCATGTCCGACATGTGGGCGTAGAACACGCCTGGGCGGGCCCCATCCCTTGAGCCGATGAGATAGTGTTGAGGCGCCCCCGCGACCTCGCGATAGGCCTCGACCCGTTTGACCACCACGTCGGCCTTGGGCAGGACGCCGAAGTACGCTGGCAGCCGTGTCTTCATGAAAGCCAGGTGATCGGTCGCCGCCTTGATGAAAGCCTGCCGGCCCTCGTCCGTGTTGGGGTAATAGAAGCGGTCGTCCTCGCGCATGTAGACGAAGAAGTCCTGCAGTGAGCCGGTAAAGCCAACCTGCCGCTTGATCGTCTCCATCTCGCCCTTGATGCGCGCCACCTCGGACAGGCCGATCTGGTGGATCTGCTCCGCCGTCAGGTCCGTCGTGGTGCTGGCGGCAAGCCGCTCGGCGTAGAAGGCGGCCCCGTTCGGGTCCCTGCCAACGCCGGTGGCGATCTCTGCGGTGTTGGGGCGGTCGGCCTGGAGCCAGGCGACCAGGTTTTGATAGGCCGGCCCCCAATCCTCGATCAGCGCCTTCCGGGCGGCCTGCTTATAGCGGTCAGCGGCGGCCTGATCGATCTTGCCTGCCTTGACCAGACCATCCGCCTTGGCCTTGACGTCCGCCCAGACGCTGTTGTCCGGCCCGGCGTCAAAGGGCGCGCCGGAACTCAGGCTCCCGGCCTGCTTGATCACCGCGTCATAGGCGTAGCGAGGCGAGCGCACCCCGCCGGCGGCGTTCAGCTTGGCCGTATCCAGGCGCTGGCCCAGCGCCCGTGAGAGGCCGCTGATCCGCGCCACGTAGGCGTCCATGTCCGCCGGTTCGTCGACCTTATGGATGGCGATGAGGAACTGCGCGAAGCTGGTGTGGCTGCCGAAGACCTGACTGAAGACATACTCATTGCGCCGAAACTTGTCGGCCGCCGCGGCCATCTCATACTCGACCACCCAAAGGTCGTATGAGGTCCGCCCTTCCTGCGAGAGCTTGGATCGGTCGAACTGACGCTTCAGAGTCTCCGTCGACGTCCGGCGCCAGGCCAGGGCGGCGGTCATGGCGTCCTCGGAGACGTCGTCGATCTTGTCGTAGTCCTTCTTGTCGCCTGCGTACGAACGCATCATCGGGCTGAGATCCAGCGCCTCCTCATACTGCGCGTTCAGCCAGGTGTTGAGACGGGCGGTCTCGGCGTCCGAACCGGCCTCCAGCGCCAGGACGGTCAGCGGCTGGGCGGCGAACAGGCCGGCCGCGCCCGCAAGCAGAGAACGCCTGCCCAGCAGCATCCGCGCCGAAAGCTGATCTTGGTTTTCAATCATCATCATATCTCCCCTCAATGCAGCGGTCGGCGCTATCGCAGCAGGCCGGACGCCAGGCAGTCGCCCACCGCCTGGCCGATGATCTCGACGCCCTGATCCAGCTCCTCGGGCGAGATCGTCAGGGGCGGCGCCATGCGCATCACCCCGCCCATGCCCGGCAACTGGACGATGTTGATGTTCATCCCCAGCTCGAAGCAGCGACGCGAGACAGCGGCCCCGAATTCAGGCGCCGGCGCCTTGCTGACCGGATCCTTCACGAACTCGATGCCGGCCAGCAGACCCCTGCCCCGCACGTCGCCTATGCAAGCGTAGCGTTGCTGCAATTCGCGCAGTCCTTGGGCCAAACGTTCGCCCATGGTCGCGGCGTGCGCGGTGAGTTGGTCGCGCAGGATGATCTCGATGGCCTTCAGGCCGATCCGCGCCGGGAACGGGTCGGAGACGTGGGTGGTGTAGAAGAGGAAGCTGCGCTCATGGCAACGCTCCTCGATCTCGGGCGATGTGATGGTCGCCGCCAGGGGCAGGCCCGCGCCTAGGGTCTTGGACAGGGTGATGATGTCCGGCGTGATCCCGTGGTGATCACACGCGAACATCGACCCCGTTCGGCCAAGGCCCGTCTGCGCCTCATCCACGATCAGCAACATGCCGCGCTCGCGGCACTTTTGGTGCAGGCGCGCCAGATAGCCGGGGGGCGGTTCGATCAGTCCGCCGGAGCTCAGGATCGGCTCCACGATGGCGGCGGCCAGCGAACCGACGCTCTGCCGGTCGATCAGATCGAAGGCGTAGTCGAGCATGTCCAGCTCGAACCCCTCCCCCGCCCACTCAGGCCGCCGATACACATAAGGGGTCGGGATGGCCATGACGCCGGGGATCGGCGGCCCATAGCCCCGGCGATTGGCGGAGAAGGTGGTGGGGAAAGCGGCCCCGGTCATGCCGTGCCAGGCCAGATCGAAGGCGACGACCTCGTGTCCGCCGGTATAGAGCTTGGCGAGCCGCAGGGCCGCCTCGTTGGACTCGGCGCCCGTGCTCAGCAGCAGCGCCTTGGACAGCTGCGGCCCCAGCAGTTCGGCCAGCACTTCGGCCAACTGCACCACCGGGCGCGACAGGAAGCCGGAGAACAGATGCACCGGTTCGTCGGCGGCGGCCTTCATGGTCGCCACGATCTCGGGGTGGTTGTGTCCCAGGATCGCGCTCATCTGGCCGGAGGTGAAATCCAGCAGCGCGCGGCCGTTCTCGTCATAGACGTAACTGCCGCCCGTGCGCTCGATCAGGTTCGGCAGGAACTTGCCGCCATAGCGGATCAGATGCCGATGCAGGTCATCGACCGAAAGATTGGCGCCATTAGATGAATTGAGGCTCTGTGTCGCTTCGGACCTGTCGCCGGCTTGCATGACGATGCTAGGCTCCCCCAACTGTGTGAGGCCAATCCACGCCAATGAGCCGCCGGCCGCAAATGACTAATCTTCGCGCTCAGGACGACATTTTCTGATGCAGCGTGAACTGCCCAATCTCGACTGGCTGCGGGTCTTCGCGGTCACGGCGGAGACCGAGAGCTTCGCCCTGGCCGCCCAGCAGCTCAGCGTCACCCCAGGGGCCGTCAGTCAGCGCATCAAGTCGCTGGAAGGCTTCCTGGGCGTCGCTCTCTTCCAGCGCCACGCCCAGGGCGTGCGCCTGACCGAGGCCGGCCGTCTCTACGCCCGCCGCGCCGCGCCGCCGCTGGAGCAGCTGGCCCAGGCCACGCGCGAGCTGCTTTCCGCCAAGAACGGCAAGACCCTGAAGGTTACGGTCCTGCCGGCCTTCGCGCAGCTCTGGCTGGGTCCGCGGCTCGCTCAATTCCACAAGCTCGACACCGGCGCCGCCGTCGAGGTGTGGGCGGACGCCGCCATCGTCGACCTGCCCGCCTCCGACTTCGATGTGGCGATCCGCTACGGCCGCCCGCCCTTCCCTGGCTGCGACCACAATCCGATCCTCTTCGACGAACTCGTGCCGGTCGCCAGTCCGGCGCTGATAGAAGCCTCGCGGCCGGATGAGCGCGGCCTGCCGGTGGGCGCGGCGCTGCTGCTCGACACCTACTGGACCAGCGACTTCGACGACTGGCTGGCCCGAACCGGGCAGTCGGGTCCGGCCGATCTCGTCACCCAGACCTTCTCGCTCTACTCGATGGTCGTTGAGGCCGCCCTGAACGGCCAGGGCTTCATGATCGGCCACACGTCGCTGGTGGCGGACCTTCTGGCGCAGGGACGCCTGCGGGCCCTGTCCGACCGCCGCGTTCCGGCGGTCAAGCAGTTCCACCTGCTGACCAAGACCGCCGCCCCATTGTCGGAGCCGGCCGAGGCCTTCGTGGAGTGGATTCGGGACCAGACCCGCCCAGCGGCTTGAGGCCAGGCGGGTCCGCCGTCCTCAGCGGGCGCCGTACAGCGCCATGACGTCCGAGCGCATGGCCGCGCCGCTGTCTGCGCGGCTGTAGAACATGTGCCCGCCCGCATAGACTTTCAGCGCCAGGCGGTCTCCTGCCACGTTGGGCGGCACCTGATCGATGATGATCTTCGAGCTCATATAGGGGGTCGCCAAGTCGCCATAGCCATGCACGACCAGCACCTTCATCTTCGGATCGTTGGCCAGAGCTCGACGGAACGCCCCAACGGACTCCACCCGGCTATTGGGGATATCCCAGTTGGTGATCACGTTGAGGTTCAAGGCGTAGTACCGATCATCCACTTTCCAGCCGATCTGGCGCGTGACCAGATCCACATAGGCGCTGGTGGTCGGGGCGACCAAGCCTTCCAAAAGCGGATCACCCATGCGTTGGTCCGGCGCCCAGGGGAAGGCGTCCGGCAAGGTGACGTTGGCCTCGTACCAGGAGCCGACGCGGCCCTCCTTGCGATAGAGCTCGCGCAGGATGGCGCGGGTCTCCACCCGCCCGCCCCATTCACGGACCTTGTCCTGCGGCAGGCCGGTATAGTGTGTGACCTTGGTGACGATCCGGTCGAGGGCGGCGGGATCGCTCCAGCCCTTGAGCAGGTCAGCGGCGAACTCGCCGCGGGCATAGGCCTCGACCTCCCCCATCTGGGCGGCGGTCAGGGCCTTGCCCTGCCGCTCATAATTGGCGGCCGCCATGGTCGGCAGGGTGACGACCCACTGCATGGGCGAATAGTCGCCACCTACCCAGCTTGAACCGTCGAACAGCGGGGAGATGATCACCAGCCCGCTGACCCCGACCCCAAGCTCACTCTGCAGCTTGTGCGCCAGCCGCGGGGCGCGGAACCCGCCGTAGCTTTCGCCGGCGATATACTTGGGCGACGTCAGGCGTTCATTTTTGACCAGCCAGTCATAGATGATCCGCGACAGGTAGCTGATGTCCTGCTCGACGCCGTAGAAGGCCTTCTTGGTCTCCGCTTCGTCGACCAGCGACCGGGAGAAGCCGGTGTTGACCGGATCGATGAACACCAGATCGGTGAAATCGAGCCAGGTGTAGGGGTTGTCCTTGAGCACAGCGGAGTCCGAGGGCGCGTCGCCCTGGGCGCCGAACTGCACCCGCTTGGGCCCGATGGCGCCCATGTGCAGGAAAACCGAAGCCGCGCCCGGTCCGCCGTTGAAGGCGAAGGTCACCGGACGGTTCGGATCACGCGGCCCATCGAGCGTGTAGGCCGTATAGACCACCTGCGCGATGGTCTTGTTCTTGGGGTCGCGCACCGGCAAGGCGCCGGCGGTGGCGGTGTAGGAGACCGCCTTGCCCCCTACCCTTGTCGTCTGCTTGGTCGAGGCGGCGGCCGGATAGACGAAGGATGGCGGCGCGGCCTCCTTGGAGGCCTCGGCGACGGCCGGCTTCACCTCCTGGGCAAGTCCTTGGCTGGGCAGGCTCAGCCCCGTCGTCAGACTAAGGGCGAGGATGGCAGCCGCGCCTCGGTTTGATCTTCTGGTCCATCGCATTGCGTATCGTCGCCCCCTGTTTGGGCCCCCTGTTTGGATTGGGGCATCACGCGGACAAGGCCACAGGCGCGCAAACGACTAATTTTCATTCTGAGGACGACTAATTCTAGGTCGCCCCCATGAGAAAGGCGCGGCCGGCTCGCACCGACCGCGCCCTCTTCAGGCGAAAATTCCGCTCAGGATCAGAAGTTTACCCGAAGCCCCATGCTGATCCGGCGTCCCGACAGCTCGTACATGACCGGGAAGGACGGATCCATCGTGTAGCCCGTCGTGGCTTCGTCGGTGATGTTGATGGCTTCGACGTTCATCTGGATCTTGTCGCTGATGTTGTAACTGGCCGACAGATCGACCTGGCCGTAGGCGTCGCGCCAGACCGGGTACATCTCGTAGCCGATGCTCTCCACGTACTTGTCCTTCCAGTTATAGGACGCGCGCGCCTGGAACCGGTCGTTCTCGTAATAGAGCGTGACGTTGTAGGTGGACTCCGCCAGGCCGATGGGCGGGGTCGCCACGCCGATGATCGACTCGCCAGTCAGCGAGTTGTCGAGCAGCGTGAAGTTGGTGTTGACGCCGAAGCCTTCCAGGCGGTCGTGGATGAAGCCGAACGGCACCACGGCCACCAGTTCGACGCCGCTGACCTTGTAGGAGCCGTCGGCGTTCACCGGCTGATAGACGTCGAAGTCATAGACGCCGTCGATCGTGCCGTTGGCGTTGTACTTGGTCACGTCCGGCACGGTGCCGGTCAGCTGGCTGCGGACGACGCCTTCGATCTCTTTCCAGAAGTACGAAGCCGCCAGCAGGCCGCCGTTGCCCAGGTACTTCTCGAGGCCAATTTCCCACTGCTTGGCGTAGGTCGGCTTCAGGTTCGGGTTGCCGTCGGTGAAGCGGAACGAGTTCCAGCTCGCCGTGCGCTTGTAGGCCAGGTCGGTCAGGGCCGGACGAATCAGGGTCTCCGAAGCCGCGCCGCGCAGGACCAGATCTTCCATCAGGTCGGCGGTGAAGTTCAGGCTGGGCAGGAACTTCTTGTAGCTGCCCTCGCTCTCCACCGGCGCCGGCGTATAGGCCGTGCCGCCCGTCGGGGTCTGGACCTGGTGGTACCCGGCCGAGTTGACCGTGGTGTCGATGTAGCGGCCGCCGACGTTGATGAGGACCGGAACGCTGGCGACGTCGAACTTGAAGTCCGCCATGGCGTAGGCGCTGAGCACCTCTTCGGAGACTTCGTAGTACTGGCCGACGTCGAACGGGGTCGAGAAGCCCGCGTAGCGGAAGGTGTCGCGAGCATACGCGTTGCTCACCTGGCTCCAGTTCAGGTCACGCGCGGTGTAGGCGCCGCCCGGGACGATGTCGCCGATCGGGGTGAGCTGGCTTTCGGCCAGGGTGCGCTTGTTGAGCCAGGCGGTGCTGCCGGCGCTCGGGCCCTGGATGTTCAGGGCGCCGTACTCGCGCTCCTTCGTCTTCTTGGTGTAGCGCGCGCCGACCTGGATGTTGTCGAGCGCCGGGAAGAAGTCGAGGTTGAAGTGACGGGTGTAGTCAGCCTGGGCGGCGTACTTGTCGTCGCTGATCGACTCCAGGGTCGTCTCGTACGCCTCGAACAGATAGCTCTGCGGCGAGTTGTACATGTCGATGGACAGCGGGTTGGCGCTCTTCACCGTCTCACCGCCGCGGGCGGTCCAGCGGGTGCGCGACGGGGCGTAGGCCACGTGCTTGAGGTTGGCGTAGTCCAGGGTCTTCTCGGCGCCCGAATAACCGGCCAGCGCGTTGAACTCCCAGTTGTCGCCCTTCCACTCCAGCTCGCCGCCGAACTGGGTGTAGTCGGTCTTGTTGATCCGTTCCTTGCTCAGCATTTCGTGCTGGGTGGCGGTGTAGGACACGTCGCGCAGGACGACGATGCCGTCATCGGCCAGCGTCGTCTTGTCGAACGCATGGACCGTCTCGAACGTGCTGCGGCTGGAGGCCGAATAGGCCGCCGCGTCGTACTCGTCCTCGGTGCTGTCGAAGCCGCCCAACATGGCGTCGAACGACAGGGTGAAGTTGGACGACGGCTGGTACTGCAGCGACAGGGTGCCGCCCCATTGGTCCTGCTCGTTCAGGTAAGCGCGGTCGCCCACCTTGTCCTGGAAGATGATGCGGCCAGTGACGTCGCGGTTGTCCATGTCGGCGTTGGACAGGTTCAGACCGACGTCTCGCAGCAGCGTGGCGCGGCCCTGGGCTTCACGCGCGCCGCCCGCCTCGAGGAAGCGGAAGGCCGGGCGGAAGTTGATGCCCGAGTTGCTGTCGGTGCGGTTGGTGCGGGTGGCGACCGAGAAGGACGCCAAGGCGCCGAAGTTGCCCCAAGTGTTGCTGGCCAGGACCGCGAACTTCGGGTCGAACTTTTCGGAGATCGAGTTGTGCGCGCCTTCGGCCGAGGCCACCAGCTTGCGGCCCGAATAGTCGAACGGACGGGCGGTCGAGATGTTGACCGAACCGGCGATGCCGCCTTCTTCGTCCGACGCCTTGGGCGACTTCTGGACCGTCACCTGCTGGATGATTTCCGAGGCGAAGATGTCGAACTCGACGTCACGGCCGCCGCTGCCCGACGCCGTGGCCAGTTTGTTGATCGAGACGAAGGTGAACTCGCTCGGCAGGCCGCGCACCATGACCCGGCTGCCCAGGCCCTTGTTGCGCTCGATGGTCACGCCGGGGATGCGCTGCAGCGCTTCGGCCAGATTCTGCTCGGGGAAGTTCGCCACGTCGGTGGCGACGATCGAGTCCGAGAAGCCGATGGTGTCACGCTTGATGTCCACGGCCTGTTCCAGGCTGCGGCGGTAGGTGCCCGTGACGATGATCTCTTCAACCGCGGCGCTGTCAGCGGCGGTCGACGCGGCTTGAGCGAATGCGACGAACGGCGATGCAGCCACAACGGCGAACGCCGTCGTGCCCAGAATTCGATTTTTCATAAGTGCCCCTAGCAAGTTCTTTGCGCCCTCCGATGAGAGGACTTGCTGGGGTCGCGGCCTAACGTCGCGCCGAATTGGGCTCAAGACAAAGTTTTATGACAACGCTTGATGACTACATATAGGACACACTCGGATTTCAATACGGCTATTATTTACAACGAAATTATGACAACACTGGATCAGGCGCGAACGCCCGTCGTCAAATTGCGACAGTTCGGCGAATTATTTTCGATGAAATCATAAAGAACGCCCCGGAGACTTCTCTCCGGGGCGCTCCGATTCTTCGAAGGCTCGCGAGATCAGCCCACGGCGCCGTTAGCCAGAACCGCCAGAAGCAGCAAGGCCACGATGTTGGTGATCTTGATCATCGGATTCACCGCCGGTCCGGAGGTGTCCTTGTAGGGATCCCCCACCGTGTCGCCGGTGACGGCGGCCTTATGGGCGTCTGAGCCCTTGCCGCCATAATTGCCTTCCTCGATGTACTTCTTGGCGTTGTCCCACGCCCCGCCGCCCGAGGTCATCGAGATGGCGACGAACAGGCCGGTGACGATGACGCCCATCAGCATCGCCCCCAGGGCCGAGAAGGCGTCAGCCTTCCCCGCGATGGCGTTGATGACGAAGAACAGCACGATCGGCGACACGACCGGCAACAGCGACGGCACGATCATCTCGCGGATCGCCGCCTTGGTCAGGATGTCCACCGCCTTGCCGTATTCGGGCTTGGCCTTGAACTCCATGATGCCGGGGATGTCGCGGAACTGGCGGCGAACCTCCTCGACCACCGCCTGGGCGGCGCGGCCGACCGCGGTCATCGCCATGCCGCCGAACAGGAAGGGCAGCAGCCCCCCGAACAGCAGCCCGACCACCACGTAGGGGTTGGACAGGTCGAAGGCGACCACGCCCAGCCCCTCGAAGAACGAGCCCGGCGCCGCGTTGGCCGAGAAGTACTTCAGATCCTCGGTATAGGCCGCGAACAGCACCAGGGCGCCGAGACCGGCCGAGCCGATGGCGTAGCCCTTGGTCACCGCCTTGGTGGTGTTACCCACGGCGTCCAGGGCGTCCGTGGACACCCGCACCTCGCCCGGCAGCCCCGCCATCTCGGCGATGCCGCCGGCGTTGTCGGTCACCGGCCCAAAGGCGTCCAGAGCGACGATGAAGCCGGCCAGGGACAGCATGGTGGTGGTGGCGATGGCGATGCCGAACAACCCGGCGAAGCCGTAGGTGACAATGATCCCGGCGATGATCACCAGCGCCGGCGCCGCCGTGGATTCCAGCGACATGGCGAGGCCCTGGATCACATTGGTGCCGTGACCGCTGACCGAAGCCTTGGCCACCGACTTGACCGGGCGGAAGCCCGTGCCGGTGTAGTACTCGGTGATGATCACGATGGCCGCCGTCACCGCCAGGCCCGCAAGCCCGCAGTAGAACAGCTCCATCGCCCCGAAGGTCTTGTCGCCCACGGTGACCGGGCCGGTGACCAGATCGTTGATCACCCACCAGACCGCGCCGATGGACAGCACGCCGGTTACGATCAGCCCCTGGTACAAGGCGCCCATGATGTTGTTCTTCTTGCCCAGGCGGACAAAGAACGCGCCGATGATCGAGGTGACGATGCACACGCCGCAGATCGCCAGCGGCAGAAGCATCATGGTCGAAACCACCTCCGTGCCGCGGAAGAAGATCGCCGCCAGCACCATGGTCGCCACCGTAGTCACCGCATAGGTCTCGAACAGGTCGGCCGCCATGCCGGCGCAGTCGCCGACGTTGTCGCCCACGTTGTCGGCGATGGTGGCGGCGTTGCGGGGGTCATCCTCGGGGATGCCGGCCTCAACCTTGCCGACCATGTCGCCGCCCACGTCCGCGCCCTTGGTGAAGATACCCCCGCCCAGACGGGCGAAGATCGAGATCAGGCTGGCGCCGAAGCCCAGCGCCACGAGGGCGTCCACGACTTCACGGCTCACTGGATCGAAGCCCAGATGGTGCGTCAGGACGATGTAATAGCCCGCCACGCCGAGCAGGGCGAAACCCGCCACCAGCATGCCGGTGACCGCGCCCGAGGTGAACGCCATGGACAGACCCTTGGCGAGGCTTTCCGATGCCGCCTGGGCGGTGCGGACATTGGCGCGGACCGAGATCAGCATCCCGGCGAAACCCGCCAGGCCCGACAGCACCGCGCCGACCAGGAAGCCGATGGCGGCCCATTGGCCGATCAGGAACCAGACCGCCGCCAGGATCACGATCCCGACGATGCCGATGGTGGTGTACTGCCGGCGCAGATAGGCCTGCGCCCCTTCCTGGATCGCCGCGGCGATCTCCTGCATTCGCGCATTGCCTGGCGAGGCGCGCATAAGCATGGCCGTCTGCACGATGCCGTAGAGCACCGCCAGCAATCCGGCCGCAAAGACCAGTGTGAGACTCATATGGTGTTTCGCCCCTTCGTGCGTTTCCCAACGCGGGGCGCGCTCGCCTTAGGTAGTGCTGGCGAACGCTCCGGCCTTAAGGCCTGTCACCCCACGCAACCCTAAAGCCGAACGCAGACAGCGCTCGACCTAGGGACGTTTGCAAATAAGCCGGGGCGGCGCAACCGCGCTTGGCGGTTGCACACAATCCAGGGTTAGCGCGGACGGATGTTCTCGGCCGCGGCGTCCGCCGCATTGCCCACGCTCTTGGCCGCGTCGGAGGCGGACTCGGCCACCTGCGAAACAGCGGCGGTCTCGGTGTTTTCGCGACGGTTCTGATTGATCAGGAAGAAGCCGGCCACGGCGACCATGGCGATCACCGCCACGGCGATCAGCACGCCGGCGAAACCGCCGCCGCCGCCACGCTCAACCACAGTCGTGCCGCCGCCGCGCTCGATCACGCGTTCACGCACCACACCGTCTTCGGTTTCAGTCACTCGTTCGGTAGCCATGGGCCGATCCTTTCGTATGGGTCTGGCGACCTCAACGGGCTGGATCGAGCCTCGTTCCGCCAATCGGCGCTCAGTGGGCCGAGGCCGTCTTGGTCGGGACGGCCTTCAGATAGCGGCGCGGCTTCTGGCTGATGATGGTCACCGCTCCCGTCGCCTTGGCGCCCAGCACCTGGATCGCGGCCTGCTTCACCGCAGCCTTCAGACGGGCCTCGTCGATTTCCTGCAGGTCGTCCTTCTTGCCGAAGGGGGTGCGGTAAGAGGCGCGGATGATGGCGTCGCGCAGCATCGGCTCCTTCTGCTTCAGCACACCGAAGTCGGAGCCTTCATTCAGGTCCACCCGCAGGCGCACGAACACGTAGTTCCTGAGCGCGCCGTTGACGACGATCGGCAGGGCCACGGCGTTCACATCGACCCAGGGGCCGTTCTCGCCCTTTTCATCGCCGCCCTCCTTCTTGGCTCCGCCCCCGCCGGAGCGGGCATGGGCCACGGACGACAAGCCTTGTGCGGCGGTCAGCAGCAAGCCGGTCAGAAAGGCGCGTCGCAGCATGGGCGTTCCTCAAGGTTCGGCCATGCTTAACCCAACGAGGGTTTCGTTAGTCTTGCCGCGGCCTAGACCCGCGAAATCGTCTCTTTCGCCACCGTCCACGCCCGCGCTTGATCGCTCAGGGTGAAGCCGAAGCCTGGGCGGTCGGACAGGACCATGCGGCCGTCCTTGATCTCCTGGCGCTCGTTGAACAGCGGGTCGAGCCAGTCGAAATGCTCCACCCACGGCTCGCGCGGATAGGTCGCCGCCAGATGCAGGTGGATCTCCATGGCGAAGTGCGGCGCCAGGCCCAGCCCCTTCTGATCCGCCAGGGCCAGGATGCGCAGGAACTGGGAAACGCCGCCCACGCGCGGTGCGTCGGGCTGGATGATGTCCACCGCGTCCAGGCGGATCAGCTCGATATGCTCCGCCGCGCTGGCCAGCATCTCGCCGGACGCGATGGGCGTATCCAGCGCTCGCGCCAGGGCGGCGTGGCCCTCGGCGTCATAGGCGTCCAGCGGCTCCTCGATCCAGACCAGGCCGAAGCTCTCCATGGCCCGCCCCATGCGCAGGGCGGTCGGCCGGTCCCACTGCTGGTTGGCGTCGACCATCAGGGCCGCGCGGTCGTCCAGGCGCTTCTGAACCGCCTCCAGCCGCCGCAGATCCTCGCGCCAATCCGGCTGCCCGACCTTGATCTTGATGCCGCCGATGCCCGCCGCCACCGACCGGTCGATATTGTCGAGCAACTCGTCGATAGGCGTGGAGAGGAACCCGCCGGAGGTGTTGTAGCAGGCCACCGAATTGCGGTGCGCGCCGATCAGCTTGGCCAGCGGCAGACCCGCCCGCTTGGCCTTGACGTCCCATAGGGCGTTGTCGAAGGCCGCGATCGCCTGGATCGCCAAGCCGCTGCGGCCTACCGAAGCCCCCGCCCAGACCAGCTTGGTCCACAGCCGGCCGATATCGTTCGGGTCCTCGCCTAGCAGATTATCGGCGATCTCCTTGGCGTGGGCGTACAGCGCCGGGCCGCCCGCCCGCTTGGAGTAGCTGAAGCCCAGGCCGTTCAGGCCCGCTTCCGTCTCGATCTCCGCCATCAGCAGAGCGACTTCGGACAGCGGCTTCTGACGCCCCGTGGTCACCTTGGCGTCGCTGACCGGGTTCTGCAGCGGCAGAATGACCAGCGACAGGTCGATGCGCGCGATGCGGTCGGTGCTCATGCCGGGGCTCCTCGTCTCAATCCACGCAGGCATCGCCCGTCCGTAGCCGCCCGACCAAAATCAAGGCCGCATGGAACGATGCGGCGGGCGCATGAGGAACCTCAGTCCTCGAAGCCGCCGTGCCGCCAGCCGGGGCGCTCCACCGGCACGACATCGCCGAAGAAGCGGGCCTCGACCCCCTCCCCGGCCTCGAAATGGCCCACCACCGCGAACGGAATGTCGCCAGTCAGGTCGCCGAAGGCTTGCAGGTTTTCGGGCGAGACGGCGCAAACGAGCTCGTAGTCATCGCCGCCGGTGGCAAGGGCCAGCAAGCGCTCCACCTTGCCGTCGCTCCACACCCCGCCGATCAGGGATCGCGGAATGCACTGCAGGTCCACCACGGCCTTCAGGCCGCTAGCCCGCGCCACATGGCCCACATCCGCCAGCAAGCCGTCAGAGATGTCCGCCGCCGCATTGGCCAGGTTCAGGGCCCGACGCATCCCGACCCGCGGCTGCGGCAGGCGATAACGCTCCAGCAGCTCGCCTTCGGGATCGCCGACCCGCCCAAGCGCGGCCTGCAGGCTCAGCCAACCGTCGCCGATATGACCGGTCACCAGCACCAGATCGCCCGCCTTGGCGCCGTCGCGGCGGATCATGCCGCCGCTGGGAACCCAGCCCAGCAAGGTGGCGCTGACCAACAGCGGCCCGCTGGTCGAGACCGTATCCCCGCCCAGAAGCCGCAGATCGAACGCCTCGCCGTCCTCGGCCAGGCCCTTGGCGAAGGCCTCACGCTCCGCCCAGCCGTCGCTCTCCCGCCAGGCGGTCGCCAGCAGATAGCCGAAAGGCTCCGCGCCCTTGGCGGCCAGGTCGGACAGATTGGTGCGCAACAGTTTCCTGGCCACCAGGTCCAGCGGATCGGTGGGGAGGAAATGCACCCCCTCCACCATCGCATCCTTGGTCAGGACCAGATCGAACCCCGGACGCGACGGCAGAACCGCCGCGTCGTCCAGAAGGTCGAGCGCTTCCGGCGCGCCGCGCGTCAGCGGGCGCAGGAGCTTGGCGATCGTCTCGAACTCGTCGGCCATGACGGCCCCTCCGAGCCAGGTTTTAAGCGCGCGCGTCCTTGGCGATGCCGTCCAATGCGCCGTTCACGAAGCCGGCTTCCGGCCCTTCGAAAAACGACTTGGCGATGTCGACATACTCGTCGATCGCCACCTCGACCGGCACGTCGGAGCGGTTGATCAGCTCATAGGCCCCGGCCCGCAGGATCGCCCGCAGGGTGGCGTCCACCCGTTCCAAGCGCCAGTTGGTCGCCAGACGGCTGGTGATGGCCTTGTCGATCTTGGCCTGCTGGCCCACCACGCCCCGCACCAGGTCGGCGAAGAACGTCTCGTCGGCGCCGGCCAGACGGATGTCTTCGCTCAGGTCACGGTCAAAGCGGTGCTCGGAGAATTCGCGCACCACGGCCTCGACGCCCGTGCCGGCGGTCTCCATCTGATACAGGGCCTGGACAGCGGCCAGACGGGCCACCGAGCGGGCTTGGCGGGGAGGCGTCGCGTTCATCGGGCGGCTCCGCCCAGCAGACGCTGCTTCAACGCGATCATCTCCAGGCAGGCCTTGGCCGCGCCGCCGCCCTTGTCGGCTTCCGACACGCGGGCGCGGGTCCAGGCTTGGTCCTCGTCCTCGACGGTCAGGATGCCGTTGCCGATGGCCAGACGCTTGCCCACGGCCAGGTCCATCAGGGCCCGGGCGGACTCGTTGCAGACCACGTCGAAGTGGTAGGTTTCGCCGCGGATCACGCAACCCAGGGCCACATAGCCGTCATAGCGCTGGCCCACGGGGCGGCCGCCGCCCTCCTCGGCCATGGCGATCACCGCCGGAATCTCCAGGGCTCCCGGCACGGACACCACGTCGAACTCCGCGCCGAACGCTTCGATGGCGTTGGTCGCGCCGCGCAGCAGTTCGTCGGAAATGCCGGAATAGAACCGTCCTTCGACGATCAGAACCCGGATCTTGTCTTCCAGCATATGCTTCTATTCCTCGGTCGGTATCGGCGCCCGGCCGATGATCTTCAGGCCGTATCCTTCGAGCGCCGCCGGTTTGAACTGACTCGAGGTGAGCAAGACCATTTCCCGCACCCCGAGGTCCAGCAGGATTTGCGCCCCGACGCCATAGTCGCGCAAGGCGTTCGTTCGATGCAGGTCCTCGGCGGGGGTCCCGTAGCGTTCCGACATCCAGGCCGGATTGGGGTCGCGGATGAACACCGCCACCCCCGGACCGTCATGCGCGCCCAGGGCCCGCAAGGCGTTGGGCACATAATCACGGCGCGCGTCCACATGGCCCAGCATGTCGGCGGCGAAGTCCACCTGGTGCATCCGCACCAGGGTCGGCATGTCGCTTTCGATCCGGCCCTTCACCAGGGCCACGTGCTCGCTGCGGTCGATGCCGTTGCGATAGACGATCATCCGGAAGGCGCCGCCATAGACGCTCTCGAACGGCGTCTCGACCACGCGCTCCACGCAACGCTCGGTGCGCCGGCGATAGGCGATCAGGTCGGCGATGGTGCCGATCTTCAGGCCATGAAGCTGGGCGAAGGCCACCAGGTCCGGCAGGCGGGCCATGGTGCCGTCGTCGTTCATCACCTCGCAGATCACCGCGGCTGGGTTCAGCCCCGCCAGGCGCGAGATGTCCACCGAGGCCTCGGTGTGGCCGGCCCGGACCAGCACGCCGCCGTCCTTGGCCACCAGGGGGAACACGTGCCCCGGGGAGACGATGTCGTCCGCCGCCTTGGTCGGATCTACGGCCACGGCGATGGTGTGGGCGCGGTCATGGGCGGAAATGCCCGTGGTCACGCCTTCCCGCGCCTCGATCGAGATGGTGAAGGCCGTGCCGTGCCCGCTCTCGTTCTGGTGCGCCATGGGCGGCAGGCGAAGCTGACGCGACCGCTCGCCGGTGATCGACAGGCAGATCAGGCCTCGCGCGTGCTTGGCCATGAAATTGATCTGGTCCGGCGTCGCGAACTGGGCGGGGATGATCACATCCCCCTCGTTCTCGCGGTCCTCGGCGTCCACCAGGATATAGGGCCGCCCGTTGCGGGCGTCCTCGATGATGTCCTCGATGGGCGAGATGGGAATGTCGGAACTCATTTAAGCCGTCTCCTGCCACCGCGCGAGGTAGCGCGCCAGCATGTCGATCTCCAGGTTCACCCTGTCGCCGGCCTTCAGCGCGCCCAGCGTGGTGACCTCGAAGGTGTGCGGGATGATGTTCAGGTGGAAGACGTCGTCCTCCACCGCATTGACCGTCAGGGACACGCCCTCCACGGCGATGGAGCCCTTCTGGGCGATGTAGCGATGCAGCGGGCGCGGCGCGCGGACGCGGAAATGGTGCGAACCGCCGACCACCTCGATGCTCAGCACCTCCCCGACACCGTCCACGTGGCCGGACACCACGTGTCCGCCCATCTCGTCGCCCAGCTTTGCCGACCGTTCCAGATTGACCCGCGAGCCCTCGCCCCAGGTTCCCAGGGTGGTCTTTGACAGGGTCTCGCCAGAAACCTCCACCGCAAACCAGCCCGCGCCCTTCTCCACCACCGTCAGGCAGCAGCCCGCATGGGCGATGGACGCGCCGATCTCCACGGTCGACAGGTCGAAGGCGGTCTCGATCTCGTAGCGGCGGTCGCGGTCGGTGTCGCGAACAGCGCGCACACGACCGATGTCGGTGACGATTCCAGTGAACATCTAGAGCCTCTCGTACCGCTCCCAGAGGTCGTCGCCGAGCGTGGCGGCCGCGACCCGTTTAAACCTCGGCGCATCGGCCAGCGCCTCGACGGCCAGAGCGCCCACGCCGGGCCGCCCTTCGCCGCCCAGCACCACCGGCGCCCGGAACCACTCCATCACATCGACCAAGCCGCAGCGCAGGAAGCTCGACGCCACCTGACCACCGCCCTCGACGAACAGCTTGCCGATCCCCTGCCCGGCCAGCACCTGCATGGCCGCCGGCAGGTCCACCCGCTCGCCCGTCGCCGGAACTTGCAGCAACCGCACCCCAGCGTCAGTCAAGCGCGCCTGCGCCGGCTCCGTCGTCAGCACATAGGTGGGGATGTCTCGCGCCGTCGCCGCCAGCTTGCAGGTCTCGGAAAGCCGCTGACGGCTGTCCAGAACGATGCGCGACGGCTGCCTGCCTTCGTAGCCCGGCGTGCGGACGGTCAGTTCGGGGTCGTCGGCCAAGGCCGTCTCGACCCCGATAAGCACGGCGTCGTGCCGCGAGCGCAGGCGATGCACCGTCTCCCGCGCGGCGGGGCCGGTGATCCACCGGCTTTCACCCGACGCGGTCGCGATCCGCCCGTCGAGGGAGGTGGCTAACTTGAGCGTGACGAACATGGCCGATCAGGCCTCATCGCCCTCGTTGAGGCCTTCCTCACCAAGGAACTTCGCAAAGTCCTCTCCATCGCGGAAGTCGCGATAGACCGAGGCGTAGCGGACATAGGCCACGTCATCGAGGCTCTTTAGCCCCTTCATGACCAGCTCGCCGACCACGTGCGACTGCAGCTCCGTCTCGCCCATGCTTTCAAGCTGGCGGACGATGCCGTTGACCATGCGCTCCACGCGCTCCGGATCGACCGGACGCTTGCGAAGCGCGATGGACAGCGAGCGCATCAGCTTGTCGCGGTCGAACGGCGCGCGCCGGCCCGACCGCTTGACGATGATCAGCTCACGCAGCTGCACCCGCTCGAAGGTGGTGAAGCGGCCGCCGCATTCGGGGCACAGACGCCGACGACGGATAGCCGCCCCGTCTTCCGACGGGCGGCTATCCTTCACCTGGCTTTCGGCATGTCCGCAGAACGGGCAACGCATATATCTGGCCCCTCCGGCCCCTTATGGACGCTATTAAGCGTAGATGGGGAAGCGCGCCGTCAAGGCCAAGACTTGCTCACGGACCTTGTCTTCCACCGCGCCGTTGCCGTCGGCGCCGTTCTTGGCGAGGCCTTCGACCACCTCGGCGATCAGCTGGCCCACCAGACGGAACTCCTCCACGCCGAAGCCGCGGGTGGTGCCCGCCGGCGTGCCGACGCGGATGCCCGAGGTGATGGTGAAGGGCGCGGTGTCGAACGGCACGCCGTTCTTGTTGGTGGTGATGTTCGCGCGCTCCAGGCTGTGCTCGGTGTCACGGCCGTTCACGCCCTTGGGACGCAGGTCCACCAGCATCAGGTGGCTGTCGGTGCCGCCCGAGACGATGTTCACGCCGCCGGCCTGCAGCGCGTCGGCCAGGGCCTTGGCGTTGTCCACCACCTGCTTGGCGTAGGCCTTGAACGACGGTTGCAGCGCCTCGCCGAAGGCCACGGCCTTGGCGGCGATCACATGCTCCAGCGGCCCGCCTTGCAGGCCCGGGAACACCGCCGAGTTGATCTTCTTGGCGATGGTCTCGTTGTTGGTCAGCACCATGCCGCCGCGCGGGCCGCGCAGGGTCTTGTGGGTGGTGGTGGTCACCACGTCGGCGTGCGGCACGGGGTTGGGATAGACGCCGCCGGCCACCAGGCCCGCGAAGTGGGCCATGTCCACCATCAGATAGGCGCCGACGCTGTCAGCGATCTCGCGGAACTTGGCGAAGTCGATGATCCGGCTGTAGGCGCTGCCGCCGGCGATGATCAGCTTCGGCTTTTCCTTGGCCGCGATCTCGGCGACCGTGTCGTAGTCGATCTGCTGGTCCTGGGTGCGCACGGTGTAGGACACCGGCTTGAACCACTTGCCTGACTGGTTGGCCGGGCTGCCGTGCGTCAGGTGCCCGCCCGCCGCCAGATCCATGCCCAGGAAGGTGTCGCCCGGCTGCAGCAGCGACATGAACACCGCCTGGTTCGCCTGCGAGCCGGAGTGCGGCTGGACGTTGGCGAAGGCCGCGCCAAAGATCTCCTTGGCCCGGTCGATGGCCAGTTGCTCGATCTCGTCGACGAACTCGCAGCCGCCGTAATAGCGCTTGCCCGGATAACCCTCGGCGTACTTGTTCGTCAGGATGGAGCCCTGGGCCTCCAGGACGGCGCGGCTGACGATATTCTCCGACGCGATCAGTTCGATCTGGTTTTGCTGACGCTTCAGCTCATGGCCGATGCGATCGAAGATCGCTTTGTCGGACGTGGCGAGATCGGCGGAGAAAAAGGCGCTCATGGGGAGATTCCTTGCGGCTGCGGCGGGCGCCCCCTCTTTAAACTGACCGCCGCGCCGATCAATCGGAACCTAACCTCAAGCTTCGCGTTAGGCCTCGACCCGGACCAGATTGTGGTGGGTTTCCGGGCCTGTTCGCGTGCGATGGGGGATAATTGACGATGGCGTCTTTGGACGAGAACGAAACCGGCGGCCTGTCTGATCAGGACATCCTGTCGCTCAGCGCCGACATCGTGGCCGCCTACGTGGGCCAGAACACCGTATCGGCGACTTCGTTGCCTGAGCTGATCCGCTCTGTTCACACCACCCTGACGAGCCTCGGCGAGGCGGAGCCCCCGGCTCCGGCCGAAAAGCAGAAGCCGGCCGTGCCGATCTCCCGCTCCATCGCCAACGACTACATTGTCTGCCTGGAAGACGGCAAACGCCTGAAGATGCTGAAGCGCTACCTGCGCTCGCGTTATGACATGAGCCCCGACGACTATCGCCGCAAATGGGGCCTGCCGGCCGACTACCCCATGGTCGCCCCCGCCTACGCCGCCCGGCGCTCCGACTTCGCCAAGCAGATCGGCCTCGGCCGCGGGGTTCGGCGGAAGCGCTAGACGGAAACGAAAAATGGCCGGGTCTCCCCGGCCATTTCCATATTCAGCGATGCTGTTGTCGGCTTAGGCCGCGTAGCCGCCCATGCGGGCCACGTTGCAGTGGGCCCACAGCTTCTCCATGGCCTTCACCAGGTCACGCATCATGGCGTCGGTGTGGGCCGGAGAGGGCGTGAAGCGCAGGCGTTCGGTGCCGCGCGGCACGGTGGGATAGTTGATCGGCTGCACATAGATGCCGTGGTCGGACAGCAGCATGTCCGAGATCATCTTGCAGTGGACGGGATCGCCCACCAGCACCGGCACGATGTGGCTGACCGACGGCATGACCGGCAGGCCGGCGTCGGCCATCATCTTCTTCAGGGTCGCGGCGCGCTCCTGGTGCGCCACGCGCAGCTCGTTGTGCTCTTTCAGGTAACGCACGCTGGCGGCGGCGCCGGCCATCAGCGACGGCGGCAGCGAGGTGGTGAAGATGAAGCCCGCGGCATACAGGCGGACCGCGTCGACCATGTCGGAGTCGCCGGCGATATAGCCGCCCATGACGCCGAACGCCTTGCCCAGGGTGCCCTCGACGATGTCGATGTCGCTCATGACGCCGTCACGCTCGGCCACGCCCGCGCCGCGCTCGCCGTACATGCCGACCGCGTGGACTTCGTCCAGATAGGTCAGGGCGCCGTACTTCTTGGCTAGGGCGATGGTGCCGGCGATGTCGGCGATGTCGCCGTCCATCGAATAGACGCTCTCGAAGGCGATCAGCTTCGGACGATCCGCCGGCGAGGCCGCCAGCAGCTCCTCCAGGTGCTCCAGGTCGTTGTGACGGAACACGTGACGCTCGCCGCCGCCGTTGCGGATGCCCGCGATCATCGAGGCGTGGTTCAGGGCGTCGGAATAGATGATCAGGCCCGGCAGGATCTTCTGCAGGCTCGACAGGGTCGCCTCGTTGGCCACGTAGCCCGAGGTGAAGACCAGCGCCGATTCCTTCTGGTGCAGGTCGGCGAGCTCCAGCTCAAGCTCGACGTGCTGGTGCGTGGTGCCCGAGATGTTGCGCGTGCCGCCCGAGCCCGAGCCGTGGGCGTCGATGGCCGCGTGCATGGCGTCCATCACCACCGGATTCTGACCCTGGCCGAGATAGTCGTTAGAGCACCAGACCACGATGTCCTGCTCGGCGCCGTCCGGGCGGGTCCAGGTGGCGCGCGGGAATTCACCGCGATGGCGCTTCAGGTCGGCGAAAATCCGGTAGCGGCCTTCCGAACGAACCTGTTCGACGGCGGTTTTGAAAGCGGCTTTGTAATCCATAACGACGATGCTCGGCCATGCCAGCGGGGGATTCATTGATCCCTCTCAATATGGCGCGGCTTTTCGCATGTGGTTTGTAGATTTGTCCACAAATCGAGACCGGTTATTCGCCAATCGACGCGAAAATGTCGCGGACTCCGCGAACGGTTCTCAACTGAGCTCGCCAAGTCGTCCGCGCAGCATCTGCAACACGGCCGAGAAATCCTTCCTGGCGTAACCTTGCGCGTCGAACAGCGCATACAGGGCCTCAGCCTGCGCGCCCAGCGGCGTGACCCCGCCAGCCTTTGCCGCAGCGTCCTGCGCCAGCTTCAGGTCCTTCAGCATCATGGCCGTGGCGAACCCGCCCTCATAGCCGCGATCGGCGGGCGTCTGCGGCCCCACGCCAGGCACGGGGCAATAGGTGCTGACCGACCAGCAGTTCCCCGAGGACTGACTCGCCACCTCGAAGAACCGGTCCGCCGCCAGACCCAGCTTCTCCGCCAGGGCGAAGGCTTCGCAGGTCCCCAGCATGGAGATGCCCAGCAGCATGTTGTTGCAGATCTTGGCCGCCTGCCCCGCCCCGGCCGAGCCGGCGTGAATCACCACGCGGGCCATGGGCTTCAGCGCCGCCTCGACCTGCGGGAACGCCGCGTCCTCGCAGCCGACCATGAAGGCCAGGGTTCCGGCGTCCGCCGCCATGATGCCGCCGCTGACCGGGGCGTCGGCGGCGCGATAACCCGCCGCCCTCGCCTGTTCGGCCACGGCCCGCGCGCTCTCCACGTCGATGGTGGAGCAGTCGATCAGCAGGGCCGACTTCGGCGCCTTGCCGATGATCGCCTCGGCATAGACCGACCGCACGTGCGGCCCGGCCGGCAGCATGGTGATCACCACGTCCGCGTCCACCACCGCCTCCACCGCCGAACCGGCCGCCCTGCAGCCGGCCTGAACCGCCCGCGCCAGAGCCTCGGCGGACAGGTCGAACGCCGCCACCTCGTGACCGGCCTTGGCCTGATTGGCGGCCATGCCGCCACCCATGGCCCCCAGGCCGATGAACGCGATACGCATAAAACTCACTCCCTGCGATATTCTTGTTTTTCAGCCGCTTATTGCGGCTTTCTGAACTTCAGAACGAACTGGTCCGTCTTGCCTCGGATCGACGGGTCGAACACCGAGGCGGTCAGCGGATCGTTCGGATTGGTCAGCAGCTTGCTTTCGCCATCCAGCACGAAGCCGGCCAGCGAGACTTCCTCGATCACCGCCGCCTTGGCGATGCGGTGCTGCTCCGCCGCGCCCTTCAGGCCCGAGGACGGCAGCGCCGAATGGTCCACCACCACATAGGTCCCGCCGCTCTTCAGCGCCTTGAACACCGCCGTGTTGAAGGCGCTCGCCGTCCCCGCCGGCGCGAACTTGCCGTGCAGGTCGTGATAGTTCAGGAAGGTCCAGACAACATCCAGCGGCTCCGGCGCGCCGAAATTGGCGTTGGTGTCCGACGACACCACCACATTGCCGGCGATGGCCGGATCGGCCGCCATGGCCTTCGCGTCCGCCAGATACTTGGGCGCCACCTTCACGAACTCGGTCGGCACATAGGCGTAGACCTTCCCCGCAGGCCCCACCACCCGTGACAGGACCCGGGTGAAATAGCCGCCGCCCGGCATGTACTCGCCGACCTTGTCGCCCGCCTTCACGCCGGCCCAGGACAGCAGCGGCCCGGGCACGCGCTCGGCGTCGCGCGCCTTGTCTGCGGCCGGACGCCCCGGGTCGCCCAACGCCTTGGCGATCACCTCGGGCTGCGCGTATGCCACGCCGGAAAACAGCATCGCCGCCGCTGCGGCCACAAGGATCGAACGACGACGCATGCCAGTCTCCCTTTCGGGGGTTAGCGGGCCGCGGTGCGCGGCTTGCGGAACTTGTAGACGAACTGGTCGACCCGCCCGGCGTTCGGGGCCAGGGCGTTGGTCTGATAGCCATCCGCCGTGGTGCGCAGCACCGGGCTTTCGCCCTCGAACACGAAGCCGGCCTTGGTCACGTCGCTGCGGACCGTGGCCGGATCGATGCGGTTCAGGTTCTCCGCGCCCTGGGCCGCCGTGCCGGCCGGGGCCACGGCGTCGACCACCAGGAACACCCCGCCCGGCTTCAGGGAATCGAAGACCTTGCGGTTGATCGCCACCACGTTCGGCGAGCCCAGCAGGCGGGTGTAGTGGTAGTGATAGGTCCCCGCCGACAGCACCAGGTCCAGCTTCTCCGGCGCGCCGAAGTTCGGCAGGGTGTTCAGCACCATCTCCACATTGCCATAGGCCGGATCATCAGCGATCCCCGCCACGGCCGGCTTGCGGTTGGCCAGTTTGGTCAGCTCGTCCGGCACATAGGTGTAGACCTTCCCTGTCGGGCCCACGGCGCGCGACAGGATGCGGGTGTAATAGCCGTTTCCGGGGATCAGATCGGCGACCTTGGCGCCGGGACGCACGCCGCCGAAGGCCAGCACCTCGGCCGGATGGCGGGAATCATCGAGGCGGACATCGGCTTCGGGACGCTTCGGATCGTCCAGGGCGCGCACGAGCGGATCACCGCCGCCCATCGGCCGCCCGGCTCCGGGCGGCGGAGCCGCGGGAGCGGTGGCGCAGGCCGTCACCAGCAAAGCGGCGGCGAGGCTGAGCAGCGGTTTACGCATGAGCAAATTCCCTTTGGACGAACCGTTTTCTCTCGTTGCCGGCCAGACTACTCCAGCAGCACCGCTACGTCAGCGGCGTCCATGCCTCGTCGGCCGGCAGAGGGGCGAAGATCTCGTCCAGCATCGACTCTGTGACCGCATCAAGGCGATCAGGGTTCCATTTGGGCTGGTTGTCCTTGTCGACGATCACCGCCCTCACCCCCTCCAGGAAGTCGTGCTTGCGCACCACGCGGGCGCCGATGGCGTACTCCATGGCCATGTTGTCGGCGAAGGCGTCCATCCGGGCGCCCAGCTTCAACTGACGGAAGGCCACCTTCATGGTCTGGGGCGACTTGGTCTTCAGTGTCTCAAGCTGCGCCTTGGCCCAGTCGCCATCCTGCAGCTCCAGCGCCGAGACGATCCCCTCCACCGAGGTCATGGCGAAGGTGTCCGACAGGACGGCCAGATTGTCCGCCAGCGGCGCGTGGCCCGGATCGGCGTCGATCTGGGCCAGGACACCCTCGATATCCGCCGGATCAGCGATGATGGCGGCCTTCAGCGCCTCGACCTCCGTGCTCTGCACATAGTCGGTGGCGATGCCCAGGATCAGGCAGTCCGCCGCCTTGATCCGTGCGCCGGTCAGGGCCAGCCACAGCCCCGTCTTGCCCGGCAGGCGCGGCAGGAACCAGCCGCCGCCCACGTCGGGGAACAGGCCGATGCCCGTCTCCGGCATGGCGAAGGTCGTCCGCTCCGTGGCGATGCGATAAGCGCAGGGCATGGACAGGCCCACGCCGCCGCCCATGACGATCCCGTCCATCACCGCCACCACCGGCTTCTCATAGACGAACAGCAGGTGGTTCAGCCGATACTCGGTGTGGAAGAAGGCCATGGCCTCCTTGCCGTCCTTGGCGCCGCTCTCGGCCAACATGCGGATGTCGCCCCCGGCGCAGAAGCCGCGCTCACCGGCATGGTCGATCATCACCAGCGAAACCGCCGGATCCTTCCGCCAGGCCTGAAGGGCGGCGATCATCGCTTCGCACATGCCCAGGTTCAGCGCATGCAGCGCCTTGGGCCGGTTCAGGGTGATCCGCCCGACCTTGCCCTCGATCCGGGTGATGACTTCGGGTTCTTCAGACATGGGCGACCTCACTGGTCCTTCGACTCGCGCCTTCAGCGCGGCTCAGGATGACGAACTCCATAGCAACTGAATGCGTCGTCCTGAGCTGGCGCGCAGCGCCAGGTCGAAGGACGCACAGCGCTTCCTACTGCCGGAACATCTCGCGGCTGACGATCACGCGCATGATCTCGTTGGTGCCTTCCAGGATCTGGTGGACCCGCAGGTCGCGCACGATGCGCTCCAGCGGATAGTCCTGCAGATAGCCATAACCGCCATGCAATTGCAGGGCGTCGTTGGCGACCGAGAACCCCGCGTCGGTGGCGAAGCGCTTGGCCATGGCGCAGAGCTTGGTGGCCTGAGGGTCCTTCTTGTCCAGGGCGTCGGCGCCCCGGCGCACCATCAGGCGCGCGGCCTCCAGTTCGGTCGCCATGTCGGCGATCTTGAACTGCAGGGCCTGGAATTCCTTCAACGGCCGGCCGAACTGGTTGCGGGTCTCCATGTAGGCCTTGGCCGTATCCAGCGCGAAACCCGCCCCGCCCAGCGAGCACGACGCGATGTTCAGCCGCCCGCCGTCCAGGCCCATCATCGCGAAGCGGAAGCCGTCGCCCTCGGCCCCGATGCGGTTCTCCGCCGGCACGCGGACATTGTCGAAATTCACCTGGGCCGTCGGCTGAGCGTTCCAGCCCATCTTCTTCTCGTTGGCGCCGAAGGTCAGGCCTTCCCAGCCCTTCTCCACCACGAAGGCGGACACGCCCTTGGGGCCGTCGCCGCCGGTGCGGGCCATGACCACATAGACGTCCGACACCCCCGCCCCGCTGATGAAGGCCTTGGAGCCGTTCAGGACGTAGTGGTCGCCGTCCAGCTTGGCCGAGGTCCGCATGGACGCCGCGTCCGAACCGCTGCCCGGCTCGGTCAGGCAATAGCTGGCGATCAGCTCCATGGTCGTCAGGCGCGGCAGGTACTTCTGGCGCAGGTCCTCCGACCCGAACCGGTCGATCATCCACGACGCCATGTTGTGGATGGAGATGAACGCCGCCGTCGGCACGTCGCCATAGGACAGGGCTTCAAAGATCAGGCTGGCGTCCAGACGCCCCAGGGCCGAGCCGCCCACGTCCTCGCGCACATAGATGCCGGCGAAGCCGAGGGCCGCCGCCTGGCGGATTACGTCGACGGGGAAGTGCTTCTCCTCGTCCCAGCGAGCCGAGTGCGGGGCAAGCTCCTCCCGCGCGAAGGCGCTGGCGGCGTCCCAGATGGCCCGTTGATCGTCGTTCAGCGTGAAGTCCATGCGCGATTCCTCTTGTCGAAGGCATGAACCCGCCTTCGTTTTGTTGGGGTCAGGAGGTGACGCGGCGCGCGCGGCCTGTCAATCTCGCCCCGATTGAGACAACCGGAATCGACCAACCGATGACCGACCCCATCACCGCCTCGCCCGAACCCGCCGTCACGGCTCCCGCCTCGGACGTGGATCGGAACCTGGCCCTGGTCGTCTATGCCCTGCTGTTCTCGTCGATCTTCTTCGCCGGCATCCCGGCCCTGATCGCCGTGGTCATCGCCTACGCCCAGCGTGGTCACGCCGACCCGCAGGTCACGACCCATCACAACTTCCAGATCCGCATCTTCTGGATCGCCCTGGTTCTGTCGCTGATCGCGGCGGTGTGCGGCATGGGCGGGCTGGTGGCGGCCATCGGCGACATCTTCCAGTACGCCGTCCATGGCGACTGGAGCGCCTGGGACGTGGTGGAGCTGGAGTTCGAGGCGATCCGCTTCGATCCCGCCATGATCGTCCTGACCATCGCCGCCGGCGTCTTCACCCTGATCGCCACGCTCTGGCTGCTCTGCGCGCCCGCGTTTGGCTTCATCCGCCTGATCAACCAGCGCCCGATCGGCCAGCGATAGGCCCTCCTCGCCTCAATGCAGCTTGAGCCGCCCGGACACCCGACGGTGCAGCAGGCGTGACAAGGCCAGGATGACCGTGCGCCTGATCCCGATCACCGCCCTGTGGTGGGCGAGATGCAGCGAGATATAGGCCCACTTGGCCAGCAGCCCCTCGATCAGGAAATTCGGACCGCCCAGGCCGCCCATCAGCGAGCCTACGCCCCGACCCTCGCCCAGCGAGATCAGCGAGCCCCGATCGCGATAGATGAACGGCCCGACGTCCTTGCCGGGATTGGTCAGCGCCCGCGCCAGATAGGCGGCCTGCTGTGACGCCGCCTGGGCGCGCGCCGGCACGGGACGGTCGTTAGGGCCCGGCGCCTGGGCGCAGTCGCCCATTGCATAGACGCCGTCCACGGACGTCCGCAGATGATCGTCCACGACGAACTGGTTCAACTTGCCGGTCTCCAAGCCGAACGTCTTATGGAGGTCATCGGCCTTCACTCCTGCCGCCCAGACGATCAGGTCGGCGGCGACCTCACCCTTGCTGGTCACCACCTTGTCCGGGCGCACGGCCTCAACCTTGGCGTCGGTCAGCAGTTTGACGCCCTTGGCCGTCAACGCCCGCGCCGCCTTGTCCGAGACTCGCTTGGGCAGTCCGCCCAGGATGGCGGGCGCCGCCTCCACGATGGTGACCTGCAGCTTGAAGCGCTGGTCGTCGGATAGCCCAGCCGACAGTTCGTCATGGCCTTCGATCAGCTCTGTCGACAGCTCCACCCCGGTGGCGCCGGCTCCGACAATGGCGATGCGAAGCATTCGCTCGTCCGAATAGGCAGCCCCCAGGAAGGCCGAGGTCAGGCGGCTGTTGAACGCCTCGGCGTCCGCCACATCCTCCAGCCGATGGGCATGCTCCGCCGCGCCGGGCGTGCCGAACAGGTTTGCCCCGCTACCCATCGCCAGGACGAGCGTCTTGAAGGTCAAGGTCCGCTCGGCGACCAGCGTCTTGCCGTCGTCATCCTTTATCTTGGCCAGGGTGACGGTCCTGGCCTTCGGGTCCAGCTTGATCAGGTCGCCCAGGGTGAAGCTGAAATGATTGCGCCGCCCCAGCAGCGGGTACGACAACCCTTCTTGGTGGCTGTCGAGGGAGCCCGCGGCCACCTCGTGCAGGCTGGGTTTCCAGAGGTGGAAGATCGACCGGTCGATCAGCAGCACGCGGCGGCGGCCTTCCCGTGCGCCGAGACGACGCCCAAGCCGGGCGGCCAGCTCCAGGCCGCCGGCGCCGCCGCCGATGATGACAATGTCGTGGTTCATTGTCTCACAACTCGGGGCCGCCGCTGAAGTTCAGCCGCCCTGAAGACGCCGATATGGCGGGCGGCTGGGCAAGTGCGCGTCATGGGCCTTGCCACCGGCATGCGTGTCGGCGACTAAGACGGCCATGAGCCTTCCCCCACTCGCCGCCTATCCCGCCCTTCGTCTTCGCCGCCTGCGTCAGGCCGACTGGGTCCGCCGCCTGGTCCGTGAGACCGTCCTCACCCCCTCCGACCTGATCTGGTCCATGGTGGTGCATGAGGGCGAGGGCCGCGTTCCGGTGGCCTCCATGCCGGGAGTCGAGCGCCTGTCGGTGGCCGAGGCGGCCAAGGCGGCGGTCCAGGCCCGCGAACTGGGCATTCCCGCCATCGCCATCTTCCCGCACATCGACGGCGCCCGTAAGGACGCCAGCGGCTCCATCGCCGCCGATCCGGACGGCGTCATCCCCCGTGCGGTCAAGGCCATGAAGGACGCCGCGCCGGAAGTCGGCATCATGTGCGACGTGGCCCTGGACCCCTTCACCAACCACGGCCACGACGGCGTGGTCGAGAGCGGCAAGATCCTCAACGACCCCACCATCGAACGTCTCGTCGAACAGGGCCTGATGCAGGCCGAGGCCGGAGCCGACATCCTGGCCCCCTCCGACATGATGGACGGCCGCATCGGGGCCCTACGCGCGGCGCTGGAAAGTCATTCACATCAAGACGTTATGATCATGTCTTATGCGGCGAAGTACGCCTCGGCCTTCTACGGCCCGTACCGCGACGCCATCGGCTCGGCCAAGCTGTCGGCTGGCCAGGGTGACAAAAAGACCTATCAGATGGACCCGGCCAACACCGAGGAAGCCATCCGCGAGGTCGCACTCGACATCGCCGAGGGCGCCGACATGATCATGGTCAAGCCGGGCCTGCCCTATCTCGACATCGCCCGCCGCCTGGTCGAGACCTTCTCCATGCCGACCTTCGCCTTCCAGGTCAGCGGCGAGTACGCCCAGATCAAGGCCGCCGCCGCCAACGGCTGGATCGACGAGGAGCGCGCCATGCTGGAGACCCTGGGCGCCTTCAAGCGCGCCGGTTGCGCCGGGACGATCACCTACTTCGCCCCCACCGCCGCCCGCCTTCTGGGCGCGTGAGCAAGCTGATCGAGATCGTCACCGCCGTCGTCCGCGATGCGGACGGCCGGTGGCTGGTGGTCCGCAAGCGCGGCTCTTCGATCTTCATGAAACCGGGCGGCAAGCGCGAGCCCGGCGAGGACGACCTGACCGCCCTGGCCCGGGAGGTGCGCGAGGAGCTGGCCTGCGGGATCGTCGATCCCGTCCTGCTGGGCACCTTCGAGGCTCCGGCCGCCAATGAACCCGACACGACCGTGCGGGCCGTGGTCTATCTGGCCGCCGTCGACGGCGAACCTGTCGCCCAGGCCGAGATCGAGGAAGTTCTGTGGCTGAACGTCGAAGCATCGGGCGAACGGAAGCTGGCGCGGCTGCTGACGGAGCAGGTTCTGCCGGCGGTGAAGCACCATCCCCTCGCCCCCGCTCGCGGGGGAGAGGGTTAGGGTGAGGGGGCGCTGAGCTTCAACCAGCGAAGCGCCGAAGCCCCTCGCCCCACCCTCTCCCCACGCGTGGGGAGAGGAGAAAAGCCTACTTCTCCGTCCGCTGCAGCAGCGCCTTCATCTCGTCCTGCCAGAGCACGGCCCAGGTGTGGCTGCCGTGGCCCTTGGTGTTCTCGCTGGCCGGGATCAGGATGTACTTCGCCGTCGGCAGGCGCTTGGCCGCCTCCAGATCGATGCCCAGCTCCGGCGGGTTGATGAAGTCGTCCGCCGAGTTGATCCACGTCATCGGGACCTTCACGGCGTCCAGCTTGGGCCACGGGTTATAGTTCCGCGACGAGGCCACCTGGTACAGGAAGTCGTTGGCGTCGATGCTCGCCATGCGGCGCGCCACGTCAGCCTTCACGAACTTGTCGGTCGCCTCGCGGGTCGGCAGCGCCTTCTGCATGGGAATGGTCGACGAGCCCGCCAGGATCAGGAAGTTCGCGGCGATGCGCAGCCCTTGCTGCGGCTGGGTGGTGTAGTTCCCGCCGTTCCAGGCCGGGTCGCTGGTGATCCCGTCGATGGTCATCTTGCGCCACAGGCGGTTGCGGCCTGCGATCTCGGTCGGCAGGCAGGCCATGGGCATCATGGCCTGGGCGAAGGTCGGATAGGTCTCGGCCCAGACGAAGCCGTGCATGCAGCCCATGGACGTGCCGAACAGCAGGCGCAGGTGGTCCACGCCCAGGCCCTTGGTCAGCAGCAGGTGCTGGGCCGCGACCATGTCGTCATAGTCGTACTGCGGGAACTTGGCCTTCAGCCCGTCACTGGGCTTGGCGCTTTTCCCATGGCCGATGTTGTCCGGCATGATGATGTAATACTTGGCCGGATCGAGCACGCCGCCCGGCTTGAACAGCGCCTCCGCGAACTGCGGGCTCAGAAACTGCTTCCCGGTCCCGCCCGTGCCGTGCAGCACCATCACCGCGTTGGTGATCTTGCCCTTCGCATCGCGCTTCGGCTCGCCCAGCGTCGTGTAATGCAGGCGCAGCTCCGGCAGGGTCTCGCCCGTGCCGAACTTGAAGTCCTTGGCGACGTAATCGCCTTCCTTGATCGGCCAATTGGTCTGGGCGACAGCGCCCGTCACTAGGCTGAGAGCGGCGGCAGCCGCCAGGCACAAGGCTTTGAATTTCATCACTTCCCCCCTAGTTCTTCTTGTTCAGGCGCGCGACCAAGCTGGACGTGTCCCAGCGGCGGCCGCCCAGGCCCTGCACCTCGGCGTAGAATTGGTCGATCAGGGCCGTGCCCTCCAGCCGCGCGCCATTGGTCCGCGCCTCATCCAGGGCGATGCCCAGGTCCTTGCGCATCCAGTCCACGGCGAAGCCGAAGTCGAACTTGCCTTGGGCCATGGTCGGCCAGCGGTTCTCCATCTGCCAGCTCTGGGCCGCGCCCTTGGAGATGGCGGCCAGCACCAGCTCGGTGTCCAGCCCCGCCTGGGTGGCGAAGTGAACCGCCTCGGCCACACCCTGCACCACGCCGGCGATGGCGATCTGGTTGCACATCTTGGTCAACTGCCCGGCGCCAGTCTCGCCCATGTGGGTGATCGCCTTGGCGAAGGCGTCCATCACCGGCTGCGCACGGTCGAACGCGGCCTTGTCGGCCCCGACCATGATGGTCAGCTGACCGTTCTCGGCCCCCGCCTGCCCGCCCGACACCGGCGCGTCGGCAAAGCTGCGGCCGGCCTTGGCGCACAGCTCGTCCATCTCGCGGGCCAGCTTGGCGCTGGTGGTGGTGTGGTCCACGATGACACCGCCTTCCACCATGGTCGCCAGGGCCTGCGGGACCACGCCGCGCACGTCGTCGTCATTGCCGACGCACAGGAATACGATCTCAGCCCCGGCCGCCGCCTCGCCGATGGTCCCGCCCGCCCGGCCGCCATGGGTTTGCACCCAGCGCTTGGCCTTTTCAGGGCTGCGGTTGAAGACGGCGACCTCGTGCCCGGCCTTGGCCAGGTGCCCCGCCATGGGGAAACCCATGACCCCGAGACCGATGAACGCGACTTTCATGCACGAAACTCCCAACCACGGACGCTGCCTGCGGTTAGGCCCAGCCGGGCTTTCCAGCAACCCCATCTTAACGGGCGGCAGTCATGTTGAAGGCCTTATCAAGGTTAAGGACGCGCCATGGCGATCGGCAACGACGCTCCGATCATCATCAAGAAGGTCAAGAAAGGCGGCGGCCATGGTCACCATGGCGGCGCCTGGAAGGTGGCTTACGCCGACTTCGTGACCGCCATGATGGCGTTCTTCCTGCTCATGTGGCTGCTGTCCTCCACCACCGAGGAGCAGCGCCAGGGCATCGCCGACTATTTCGCCCCGGCCAGCGTCACCGACTCCACCAGCGGTTCGGGCGGCATCCTGGGCGGCACCGCCCTGGGTGAGGAAGGCGACCAGTCCCGCGGCTCGCAGGCCGTGGTCGAGGCCACCGCCCCCCAGGCTCCGCCGGACGCCATCGAACAAGGCCAGAGCGCCCGCACCGGGGCCGTCCTCGACAACGCCACCGAGGACGCCCTTCGTCAGGCCTTGATGAAGAAGGAGAACGACAGCTTCGCCTCCGCCGCCCAGTCCCTGCGCCAGGCGCTGCAGGAAATGCCGGAGCTGGCCGAACTGTCGAAGCAGATCTTCATCGACCAGACCCCGGAAGGCATGCGCATCCAGCTGGTCGACCAGGAAGGCCGCTCCATGTTCAAGGAGAACGCGGCCCAGCCCAACGAGCGCGCCCGCATCTTGCTTCGCGCCATCGCCAAGATCGTCAACGAGCTGCCGAACCGCCTGACCATCTCCGGCCACACGAGCGCCAACGCCAACGGCCGTCAGTCCGACGCCGACTGGCCCCTGTCGGCCAACCGCGCCAACGTCGCCCGCCAGATCCTGCAAGGCGCCGGCGTCAGCAGCGACCGCATCTACCAGGTGTCCGGCAAGGCCAATTCCGAGCCGCTCTACCCCGATGATCCGACCCTGGCGGGCAACCGCCGGATCTCCATCATCCTGCTGCGCGACAAGCCCGTGCTTCCAGCGGACAGCAGTTTCTAAACCCGGTTCACCTGCGACAATTCTCGCGTCTTGCGTGTCGTCCCGACTTGCCTCCTAATCCCCTTGAGGGGTGGTGCGTGAAGGGCGCCGACGGGCAGTGACGCAACATTTTCCGACGCGACAGCTTCGGTTCTTTCTGACGGCGCCGAACCCGTGCCCGTACCTGCCCGGCCGCCTTGAGCGCAAGGTGTTCGCGCACCTGCCGCTGACCGACGGCCCGACCGTCAACGACGGCCTCACCCAGGTCGGCTTCCGCCGTTCGCAGAACATCGCCTATCGCCCGGCCTGCGAATCCTGCCGCGCCTGCGTCTCGGCCCGAGCCTGCGCCCGCGAGTACGTCTTCTCCCGCTCCGAGCGGAAGGTCATCAACCGCAACGAGGACCTGGAACGCCATCTGGTCGAGGCCGAGGCGACCATGGAGCAGTTCGACCTGCTCCGCCGCTACCTGAACGCCCGTCACGCCGAGGGCGGCATGGCCGACATGACCTGGCCCGACTATGTCGCCATGGTCGAGGACACCGCCGTCCGCACCCACATGATCGAGTACCGGCGCAAGTCGGAGGACCGCGGCCCCGGCGACCTGATCGCCTGCGTGCTGGTGGACGTCCTCGCCGACGGCCTGTCGCTGGTCTACAGCTTCTACGAACCGGACATGCCCAAGCGCAGCCTGGGCTCCTTCGTGATCCTCGACCACATCGTCCAGGCCTGCCTGACCAACCTGCCCTACGTCTATCTGGGCTACTGGGTCCCGGGCAGCGACAAGATGGCCTACAAGGCCCGCTTCTCCCCGCTGGAGATCCTCAAGCCCGGCGGCTGGGCGCTGATGAGCGCCCGCGACCGCGCCGCCGGCGCGCCGGAGCCCGAGGGCGGCTGACCCTTCCCTAATCCCCCGCGACGGGACATCCTCGATCGCCGGCCGACCGAAGGCGACTCGTGACGATCTTCCTGTGCTTCCTGGCCGCCCTGCTTGAAGGCGCCGACATCGTCTCCATGGGGCTGGCCGCCCCGTCCGTGGCCAAGACCATGGGCTTCTCCCCCAGCCAGGTCTCCTACATCCTGACCGCCACCATCGTCGGCATGATGACCGGCGCCGCCGTGGGCGGGCGGCTGGGCGACCGCTTCGGCCGCAAGCGCATCCTTCTCGTGGCCTTCGCGGCCCTTGGCGTCTCCTCGCTGGCCACCGCCCATGCCGCGGACCTTGAGCAGTTCATCCTCGTGAGGCTGCTCTGCGGCCTGGGTCTCGGCGCGGCGTTCCCCAACCTGATCTCCCTGGCGGCGGAGGCGTCGGCGCCCGGGCGGCGCGCCACCGGGGTCGGCCTGATGTTCTGCGGCCAGCCCATCGGCGGCACGCTGCTGGCCCTCTTCGTGGCCAGCCAGGGCGCCGGGCTCGACTGGCGGATGATCTTCTATCTCGGCGGCATCCTGCCGCTGATGCTTCTGCCCGTCCTGATCCTCGCCCTGCCGGAGTCCGCCGCCTTCCGCGAGGCGAAGGCGGACCAGGAAGCCGCGCCCCGTTCGCCCGTCGCGACCGCCCTCTTCGGACAGGGCCGCGCCCTCGTCACGCTTCTGCTCTGGGCCAGCTACGGCTTCACCCAGGTGATCGTCTATCTGATCAACAACTGGCTCCCGACCCTGATGGTCGCCAAGGGTTTCACGGTCCAGCAGGCGGGCCTGATCTCGGCCTTCGAGAACATGGGCGCCGCCGCCGGTTGCGTGGCGCTCGCGGTGCTGGCCGATCGAGGCGGCCGCGGACGCGTGCTCGCCGTCGCCTACTTGGCGATCGCCGTGGGCCTCGCAGGCCTCGGGGCGGCCCAGGGCTTCTGGCCGGTTGTCGGCGCCGGGATCATCGTCGGCTTCTTCGCCATCGGCGGCCAACTGATTCTCTACACCCTCGCCCCGGCCTACTACCCCACCCTGCTGCGCTCGACAGGCGTCGGGGCGGCGGTCTCGGTGGGCCGCCTCGGCGGCATCGCCGGTCCCCTGGCGGCCGGCAAGCTGCTGGCCCTGGGAACGGCCCCGGCCGGCGTCCTGATCGCCGCCGTCCCCTGCGCCCTCATCGCCGGAGCCGCCGCCCTCGGCGTGGTGAAACGCGGCGAGGTGGTGGAGCCTTAGGGCCTCAACAGGGCTCCTGCCTCGGCGCGCGGACGCTATCGACGACGCAGCTGACCGCGTCGATCACCGCCTGCGGATTGTCCAGCTGGATGAAATGCCGTGCATCGGCGACGACACGGTGCGAGCCGATGGTCGAGCGCTTGGCCAAGTCCACGTGCCCCTGAGTCCAAAGCCTGTTCTCGCGTTCGAGCGAGGCTTCGGTGCGATCCGGCCACTTGGTCGGGTGACCGGCGGTGAGGACCACCAGCGGCATGTCGCCGAAATTCCGGCGCACCTTCTCCTCCTGGATTGAGCTCAGGCTGCGCCCCTTGCTGCGCGGCAGGAAGGTGCGGGACTGCTCAGCCTCGGCCTCATACCAATGCGGCTTCAGCAGCGGGTTGAGGACATAGGCCCGCTCCACCGGCGTCAGGTCCTTAGGGACCCGAAAGCAGCCCTTGAGATCATCGGCGCTCAACTCGCCGGCCCGCGCCTTGGCCGCGCAGTCGAGCAGCTGCTGTTCGCCCTTGGCGTTGACGGCGAGCCAAGCCGTCCATTCGGCGTCATCGGCGAAATCGACCTGATCGGCGAAACCCGCGTCGACCAGCACCATGCCCGCGACCCGACGGGGGAACCGGTCAGCATAGACGGTGGCGTAGAACCCGCCGATGGAATGCCCGACAAGCACCAGCGGCCCCTTGGTCCGGGTTTTGGCGAGTAAGGCGTGCAGTTCGTCCGTGACGCTAAGAGCGTCGATCGCGCCCTTGGGCGGATCGCTCCAACCAAAGCCTGAGCGGTCATAGAAGCAGGTTCTGGTCTTGGCTGAGATCGCCGATTGCACGCGCCGCCAGTTGGCGATCGATCCCTCCCCGCCCTGATTGAAGACCACCGTGGGCGAGCCTGAGCCAACGCAGCGCCAGTGCAGCCGATGCCCGCCGCCGATATCGACGAGGTTCGGCTCAACGAGCGTCTGATCGAGACTGTTGGTCTGAGCCGTCGATGAGGTGGCGAGGAGCGTGAAGGCAGCCGCGACGGCGGACCAGAAGAGTGCGCGCATCAACAGAGACTCCGATGGACAAGCCAGCAATCATGAATTGCTCAAAGCCGACCACGCAACCAAGATGGATCAAACACCTGCCGTCGGTTCGTCACCATGCTTACGCCAATCATCGCTGCCGCCGCCGCGCTTCTTGCCCCGGGAGCCCCCTCAGCCACGCCGCTTGAGGCGCGACGTCAAGCCGAAGCCTGCGCCGAGTCTGCCCTAATCGTGGAGCACATGTCCGCAGACACATTGGTCGATCTCGCCCCCATCGAGCCGCCGCCAGAGGGCCGAGTCCCCAAAGGCGCCGAACAGGCGATAGCCGAATGGAGGCGCAAGGGTCCGACCAATCTCTTCACCGCTTGCCCTGAATTGAAGCCGAGCCTTCCAAAGACGGTTCGGGCGGCGACCGCTGAAGACTTCGCCGCCGTCAGAAAGGGCCGGCCCGCTTCTTCACTCTTCATCACGGGAATTATGGCCCCGTTTATCAGTCGCGACGGGCGCTACATCATCAATTCGCAGCGCTATCACTGCTCCGGGCTTTGCGGAGGGGTCACGGCTACGATCCGCACCCGCCAAGCCGGAGGTTGGTCGAAGCGGACGATCATTTTCGACGTCATGTCATAACGCCTAAGGCCCGCAGGTCCAGCTTCCCACCCAGGTTCGGCTGGCGCCGTCGGCGCGGTCGTAGGTCAGGGTGGCGGGACTTGGCGGCGACTCGCCTCCGCCGCTGGCGGGACCGGTCAGGGTGACGCGGATGGTCTTGCCCGCGCCGCTGAACACAGCGCCCTTCAGCATGCCGTCGAAACCGCCGGGCACGGCGACGCGCTCCACATAGTCGCCGACCTTCACCAGGCCCTGGGCCGCCTCCTTCGACGCCACGTCGCCCATGGCCAGCAGCAGCGGCTGCGACGCCCCCGTGGCGGCGAAGCTGCAGCCCAGCTCGCCGGACAGCCGGTTCGCCTCCACATCGGCGGACGACAGCCCATTGAGCTGGATCGCCGATCCATCCCCGCCGACGGTCGCTTCCTGGGCGACAGGCGCGGGCGGCGGGACGGCGGGCCTCTCCTCAGGCGCGGAGCAGGCGAAGAGGAACAGCGTCGCCGCGGCAGGCGCGCCAGGCGACAAGGTGCGACAGTTCATGGCGGACGTCCTTCAAATGGCCGGAAGGACTACGTGGCCGAACCCCGCTGGTTCCCGCCTCTAGTGAGCGTGGATCGCCCGATAGACGCTGGGCGCCGAAAGCGCGTCCATCCTGGGGTCGCTGTCCGGACGCCCCAGCACCTGGATCATGCCCAGAACGAACAGGTCGTTGGTCGGGTCGATCCAGAACCAGGTGCCGGCCGCGCCGCCCCAGCTATAGGTGTCCTTGCCCATGGGCGTGCCGGCCTTGGCCGGGTCCATGACCGTGGCGAAGTCGAGACCGAAGCCGACGCCGGGGCCAAGCGGCAGCTTGGCCAGCGACGCCTCGGTCAGGTGGTTGGTCCGCATCAGCTTCACCGTCTCGGGCTTCAGCAGGCGCTTGCCGCCCAGCTCGCCGCCGTTCAGCAGCATCTGGGAGAATTTGGCGTAGTCGGCGGTGGTCGAGACCAGACCGCCGCCGCCGGATTCAACGGCCGGCTGTTTGGTCACGTCCAGCACCATGAAGCCCTGGGCCGGGACCACTTTCTTGTCGGCGGGATTGACTAGATAGAGCGAGGCCAGGCGGCCCTGCTTCTCGGCCGGCAGCCAGAACCCGGTGTCGACCATGCCAAGGGGCGCGAAGATGCGCTCCTGCATGAAGGCGCCGAGCTTCTTGCCCGAC
This sequence comes from Caulobacter segnis, assembly GCF_029543125.1. Classification (GTDB taxonomy): domain Bacteria; phylum Pseudomonadota; class Alphaproteobacteria; order Caulobacterales; family Caulobacteraceae; genus Caulobacter; species Caulobacter segnis_D. The sequence continues at coordinate 211,379 of NZ_JARQWW010000003.1, read as the reverse complement.
AGGCGCTCGACGATCAGCCCCTGCAGGTCCACCGCGACGCTGTATTTCCACTGCTCGCCCGGCTGGCCCATCAGCGGCAGCGCCGCCAGGGTTTTCAGGAAGGCCTCGGGGGTCGGCGAGCCCAGCAGGCCGCTGTCGCGGTAGGCCTTGTCCACCGGGTTGTCGACCTGCAGGCCATAGGCGAATCCGGCCTGGTGGCTCATCAGCTCGCGCATGGTGGCCGGGCGCTTGGCCGGCTCGGTGATGGTCTTGCCATCCGCGCCGACGCCCTTGAACACCTTCAGGTTCGCCAGCTCCGGCAGGAACTTGGTGATCGGATCGTCCAGCGACCACTTGCCCTCTTCGTACAGCATCATCATCGCCACGCCGGTCACCGGCTTGGTCTGGGAATAGATGCGGTAGATCGTGTCGGCCTTCAGCGGCGCGCCGGTGGTCAGGTCCGCCTTGCCATAGATGTCCTGGTGGATGACCTTGCCGCCCTTGACCACATAGGTCGCGACGCCCGGCAGCCGCCCCTGGTCCACCAGGGCGTGCATGGAGGCGTCCAGCGACTGGAAAGCGGCGTCCTTCGACGCGGCCGACGCCGGCGCGGAGGTCGTCTGGGCCTGGCAGGCCGGCGCGGAGGCGAGGATGGCGGCGACGGCCGCGGCCGCCCAGTTGAAACGTCGCGTCATGGCTGTCCCTTGATCGGTCGCACAAGCTTTAGCGGCGCAGCTTAACGACGGTAAGACAACCCGCCAGCTATTTCGAGCGGTCCACCAGGGCCTGATAGACAAGGCTGCGGGTCTCGGCATCGAGGCCCGATCCGACCCCGCCCAGACGCTGGATCATGCCCACGAACAACAGATCGTTGGTGGGGTCCGCCCAAAACCAGGTGCCGGCCGAACCGCCCCAACTGACCGTCCCCTTGCCCACCGGCGCGTTGCCCAGGGCCGGGTCCACCGACACCGCCATGTTCAGCCCGAAGCCCAGGCCCGGGCCGAACGGGAACGGCCGGATGCCGTCGGAGGTGACGGAGAAGCTCGGCGGCAAGTGGTTGCTGCCCATGATGGCGATGCTGGTGGGCCGCACCAGTTGGACCCCGTCCAGCTCGCCGCCATTCAGGATCATCTGGCAGAACCGCGCATAGTCCCGCGCGGTGGAGACCAGCCCCCCACCGGCGGACGGCGCCGCGGGCGGCTGCAGCACGTCGCGCCAGCGCGGCATGACCGGCTCGGCCAGGCGATTGGTGGCGTAGTCGATATCGTACAGCGTCGCCAGGCGGCGGCGCTTCTCCGGCGGGACGTAGAAGCCGGTGTCGCTCATGCCCAGCGGCTCGAAGATCTTCGTCCGGAAGAAGTCCGGCAGGCTCATCCCCGACAGGCGTTCGATGATGTGGCCCTGGATGTCGGTGGCGATGCTGTAGCGCCACATCACTCCCGGCTGGCAGAACATCGGCTGTTCGGAGATGCGCCGGATCATGTCCGACAGGTTGTCGGAGGTCAGCACCCCCGCCTCCAGATAGGCGCGGTCCGGTGGGCTGTCGCCGGCCAGGCCATAGGCGAAGCCGGCGGTGTGGGTCAGAAGCTCCCGCATGGTCGGCGGGCGGGTCAGCGGCTCGACCTCGGTGATGGCGCCGTTGGCGTCCGCCGCCTTGAACACCTTCAGGTCGTTGAACTCGGGGATGAAATAGGTGACCGGATCATCCAGCCCCCACAGCCCCTGCTCGTACAGGACCATCATGGCCAGGGCCGTGATGGGCTTGGTCTCCGACCGGATGCGGAAGATCGCATCCGTGGTCATCGGGTCGCCGAGATTGATGTCCCGCTGCCCATAGGCGCGCAGCTGGACGATCTTCCCCCGACGCGCCAGCAGGGTCACCCCGCCGGCGATCTGGCGGTTAGTGACTGTGCGCCGCATGGCGTCGTCCAGCCGTCCCAGACGCAGGCTGTCGAACCCCACGTCCTCGGGCCGGCCATAGCTCAGCCCCGCAGGCTGGCGGGCGGCCAAGGCTCTGCCGCCGCCCAGGCCGAGCATCCCGGCCAGGGCGCGGAGCATGACCGCCCGACGGTTCATTTTGGCCGGAACCGCTTGCTGGTCGGGAAGCCCTTGGGCGCCAGCTTGCCGGCCCCCGCGCGCTTGCCGATCCATTCGCGCCATTCCGCCCACTCCCGACGGCGGCCGGCGGTGTCGATCCAGGCCGGGCCGGTCTCCTGGTTGAAGACCAGCGTGTCGCGCAGACCGCCCTCGCGGTAGCTCTGCAGCTTCACGCCCTTGCCGCGCGGCATTTCCGGCAGCTCTTCCAGCGGGAAGATCAGGATCTTGGCGTTGTCGCCGATCACCGCCACCTGGTCGCCCACGACCTCGGCGCAGCTCAGGGCGCCCTTGTCGTCGACGGTCATGACCTGCTTGCCGGCGCGGCGGTTGGCCAGGGCCTCCTCCTCCGGCATCAGGAATCCATAGCCGGCCTTCGACGCCATGAAGCGCTTGCGGCCCGGCTTGTGCGGGAAGACGTCGATGATCTTCACCTTGTCGTCCAGGTCGATCATCAGGCGCAGCGGCTCGCCATGGCCCCGCGCGCTCGGCAGCTTGTCGCACCCGATAGTGAAGAACCGCCCGTCGGACGCGAAGATCAGCAGCTTGTCCGTGGTCTCCGCCGGCACGACGAAGCCCAGCTTGTCGCCTTCCTTGAACTTCAGCTCCGACGGATCGTCCACCTTGCCCTTGGCGGCCCGAATCCAGCCCTTTTCGGACAGGATGACCGTGATCGGCTCGCGCGGGATCATGGCCTCGATGGCGGCGTCGGCGTCCACCTGCGGGGCTTCGCCGAAGTTCGTGCGGCGCTTGCCGAGAGCGGTGCCCGGGCCAAGCTTCTCGCGAACGTCGCGCAGGCCCACGCCCACCAGCTTCCACTGCGCCTCGTCCGAACCCAGCATGGCCAGGATGCCGTCGCGCTCTTCCGTCAGCTCGGCGTGTTCGCGGCGGATCTCCATCTCCTCCAGCTTGGCCAGTTGGCGCAGGCGGGTGTTGAGGATGGCGTCGGCCTGGATGTCGGTCAGGTCGAAGGACGCGATCAGCTTCTGCTTCGGCTCGTCCTCGTAACGGACGATGCGGATCACCTCGTCGAGGTTCAGATACGCGATCAGCAGGCCGGCCAGGATGTGCAGGCGGGCCTCGATCTTGTCGAGGCGGAAGCGCGCCCGGCGGACCAGCACCTGGCGGCGGTGATCCAGGAACGCCTTCAGCGCCGGCTTCAGGCCCATGACGCCCGGGGTGCCCCGCGCGTCCAGAACGTTCATGTTGACCGGGAAGCGCTGCTCCAGGGCGGAAAGCTTGAACAGGCTCTCCATCAGCACTTCGGGCTCGACGTTGCGGTTCTTGGGCTCGAGGACCAGACGCACGTCCTCGGCGCTCTCGTCGCGCACGTCGCCCAGCAGGGCAGCCTTCTTGCTGTCGATCAGGTCGGCGAGCTGCTCGACCAGATCGGACTTCTTCACCTGATACGGGATCTCGGTGACGACGATCTGGTACGTGCCCCGACCGGTCTCCTCTTTCTCCCACTTGGCGCGGACGCGAATGCCGCCGCGGCCGGTCTCGTAGGTCTCCAGCAGGCTCGACTTCGGCTCGACGATGACGCCGCCGGTCGGGAAGTCCGGACCCAGCACGCGCTCCATCAGGTCCGCGGTGGTGGCGTCCGGCCGCTGCAGCAGCACCAGGCAGGCGTCGATCAGCTCGGCCGCGTTGTGCGGCGGGATCGAGGTGGCCATGCCGACCGCGATGCCCGACGAGCCGTTGGCCAGCAGGTTCGGGAAGCCCGCCGGAAGAACCGTCGGCTCCTCGTCCTGGCCGTCATAGGTGGGACGGAAATCGACTGCGTTCTCGTTGATGCCGTCGAGCAGAAGCATCGAGGCTTCCGTCATCCGGCATTCGGTGTAGCGCATGGCCGCGGCGTTATCGCCGTCGATATTGCCGAAGTTGCCCTGCCCCTCGACCAGCGGAATCCGCTGGGCGAACTCCTGGGCCAGACGCACCAGGGCGTCATAGATCGACTGGTCGCCGTGCGGGTGGAAGTTACCCATCACCTCGCCGACCACCTTGGCGCACTTGCGCGCGGCGGCCTCGGGGTTCAGGCGCATGTTGTGCATGGCGTAGAGCACGCGCCGGTGGACGGGCTTCAACCCGTCACGCACGTCCGGCAAGGCCCGCGAACTGATGGTCGACAGGGCGTAGGCGAGATAGCGCTTGGACAGCGCTTCGCTTAGCGGCTCTTCGATGATGCGGTCGTCGCCGCCGTCACCGCCAGGGGGGAGGAAAGGCTTGTTCATTTCGAATCGTGGTCCGTACGAACCCCCTATTTAATCGGGCCGGACCACCTTGTCCCCCAATGACGGCGGCCACGGGGCGTCAAATCGCCCTCCGCAGCTCCAGACCGCCGCAAAGCACCAGCACGGCGCCGGAAATCCGGTCGATCCAGCGGCGCGCGGTCTCGCCGATGGCGTGGCGGAACACCGAAACGCCCCCGACGATCACGCACCACCACAGCATAGAGCCGGCCAGAACCCCCAGGGTCGTCATCGCCGCCGCCGAGGGGCTGAAGCCGCCCCTGGGCGCCAGGGCCGCGAAGATGGCCGCGAACATGATGATGGTCGGCGGGTTCGTCAGGGTCAGCAGCAGGGCCGAACCCAACGCCTTGGGCCAGGCGGCGTGCAGCCCGGGCGCGGCCGCATCGTCGGTCTTGCGCCAGAAGGACTTCAGGCCCAGCCAGATCAGGAACAGCCCGGCCGCCAGGTGCAGCGGCCTCTCGTACTCCAGCATGAAAGCCGAGATCCCGGCGAAGCCCAGGGCCGCCACCGCCGCATAGACCCCGTCGCCCAGGGCGATCCCCGCCCCGGTGGCCAGGCCCGGCCGCCAGCCGTCGGTCAGGGTGCGCCTCATGCAGAGCAGGCTCATCGGCCCCACGGGCGCGGCCACGGCCAGGCCGATCCCCATGGCCTTCAGGAACAGAAGCGACATCGATTTTCAATCCTTTGCGTAAAAAGCGAAAAGCCCCGCGACGGGGTCGCGGGGCTTTCGGGTTTTCGTGGAGTTTCGGAGCTCGCGGCCTCTAGCGGCCGTCCCGCCTCCTGCTTCGCCCACGCCCAAGCGCCGCCGCGCCGCCGGTCTGGCGACGTTGCTGCTGCTGGGTCCGTTGTTTCGCGTGACGAAGCATGACCGTGGTCATAGCCGAGATAGCGCCGTTCGCAAGCCGCCGGTGAGCGCGGCGGCAACCAGCGCCAGGCCGACATACAGCCCGAGGCCGTTGATCAGGATCGCGCGCCACAGGCTCAACGCCGCACCTCTCGGCCAAGCCACTAACCACGGCAGGGCCAGAAACACCGCGATCATCCCCAGCCCGATCAGCAGAAGACCTCCTGCCGAAACACGCCGCCCCGCCCCCTCCCCCTGCGCCAGGGAAAGGCAGAACAGGATGATCGAAGCGACGCCCCGCTCGAACCCCGTCAGGTAGAGCAGCCCCAAGGCGATCAGCACGGCGTCCGCCGCCAGCACCACCGCCAGCCCCGAAAAGGCCAGCTTCAGGTCGCCGGTCCCCACGCCCCGCCATCCGCGCCATAGCGCCGCCAACAGCGCCAGGCCGGCGGTCAGGTGCCAGAGCGCCGGCCCGCTCTTCGGCGGCGCGACGGCGAGCGCCGAGGTCGCGGCCAGATAAGCTCCGACCAACAGGAAGAGCGAGCCGTAGCCCGCAAAACGCCCGATCCGCATCAGTAACCGGCCGCCAGCCCCCCGCGACGCGGGTCGGCGATGCCGGTCAGCGAACCGTCCGGCTCGCGCGCCACCGCGTGGATCGAACCGAAGTGCCAGTTGTAGGGCGTGGTCACCTTCACCGAGACGCCGTAGTGCGCCTTCATGTCGGCGCGGGCCTGGTCGGAAAGCCGCCCTTCGATGGTCAGCGGCCGCGACGCCTGCGCGCCCTGGAAGCGCGGCGCGTCCACCGCCTGCTCCAGCGACATGCCGTAGCCGATGTGGTTGATCAGGGTCAGGGCCACCGCCCGCGAGGTCAGGCCCGGCGAACCAAGCGCCAGGGTCGGCGCGCCGCCCTTGGCCACCATGGTGGGCGGGAAGCCGCCGACCACCCGCCGCCCCTCGCCCAGGTTCTTGCCCGGGAAGTAGTTGCCGCTGTTGACCACCACCCCGTCCACGACGAGGCCGGTGGCGAAGGTCGTGCCTTTGACGCTGTGGGTCAGGGAGACGACGTTGCCGTCCTTGTCCGCCACCACGATGTGGTCGGTGTCCGAGGCGTGCGGGTCACTGTGGTCGAACCCGCCGGCCAGGCTGAAGCCGCCGGCCTGCGCTGTCCTGCCAGTGACCGAGCCCTTGGGCATCGCCCCGTCGATCAGGCCGGTGAGCTGCGCGGCGAAGCTCTTGGACAGCAGGATGTCGCTGGGCACGTTGAAGGACGCCGGGTCCTGGATGTAGCCGTCCGTCAGGTCCTCGGCGAAGGCGAAGGCCTGGCGCAGGCGGTAGAGGGTCTCGGCCGACTGAGTGTAGTGACCCATGGCCTTCAGGTCCCAGGGCTCGGCGATGTTCAGCACCATGGCGATCAGCGATCCCGCCGTGCCCGGCGGCGGCGACGAGATGATCTCATGCCCTTTGTAGCTGGACCGCAGGGGCTGCTCCCAGCGCACCTTGTAGCCCGCCATCTCCTCCACGGTCAGCGAGCCGCCGGTCTTCTGGACCTCGGCCACGAACTTGTGGCTGAACTCGCCCTTGTAGAAGTAGTCCGGCCCCTCGGCCGCCAGGCGGCGCATGGTGGCGGCCAGGCGCGGACGGGTCACGTTGCTGCCCACCGGCGGGACGTAGCCGTTCGGCAGGAACTCCTCGCGCCCGGACGGATAGGCCGACAACCGGCTCAGCGCCGCGTCGGCCATCTCGCCGTACAGGAAGGAGTACATGGGGAAGCCGGTCTCCGCGAGACGGATGGACGGCTCCCAGTACTGGCTCCACTTCAGGGTGCCGAACCGGTCGGCGGCGGCCTTCAGGCCCGCCACCTCGCCGGGAACCGCCACCAGGCTGCCGGAGGTCACCTCCACCGGCGGGCCGCCGCCGGTCACCTGGGCCCAGCCGGCCACGGTCGGCGCGCCCTTGGCGGTGTGGTCCAGCTCAGCGTCGAGATAGTGATACTGGCCCGTCTTGGCGTCGTAGTAGAGCGCCGACAGGGCCCCGGCCAGGGTGACCATCTGCGGCTCGACCACGCTCTGCATGATCGCGCCGGTCAGGGCCGCGTCCATGGCGTTGCCGCCCTTCTTCAAGACCTCCAGCATCGCCTGGGTGACCAGGGGGTGGCCGGACGAGGCCATGGCTTTGGGCGCATGGGCGGCGGGCTTGGCCCCCTGCTCCTGCGCGGCCGCTGCGCCGCTCGCCAAGACCAGAGCCGCACTCGCGGCCGCCAAACGCTTCAACATGCCATTCCCCCAAATCGAAACTCAGGAAGGCATGCTGCAGAGTGAATCCGCCCGGGCGCAACATGGAACAGGGTTCGATGGCGTCGACCGCCCTCGGCGCCTAAAGCCGGTCGCTGTCCGCCAGCTTGTCGGTCAGCCACACTCGGGCCGGCGGCAACGGCCGGTTGAGGGGGCCGAACACGAACTGCTCCAGGAAGTGCCCGGTGATGTCGAGGCCGGCCTTCACGTCCCCAGGGCCAAGTCCGCCCTGGGCGCTCAGCATGAACATCGGCAGGGGGAACAGCTTGTCCTTGTACGGCTCGCCCGCCTTGCGGCTCACCGCCCGGCCGGTGCGCGGGCTCACATAGATCAGATCGTCCAGCGCGCCGGTCGCGGCGCACTTGGACAGGTCCAGGCCGAAGCCCAGCTCCGCCAGCAGTCCCGCCTCGAACCGCACATAGACCGCCGGCCAGATCTCCGGCCAGACCAGGGCGGAGACCAGGGCCTCGAACGCCATGAACGCGCCGGGATGCGGCTCCCGCTCCGGCAGGGCGGCGGCGGCCACGGCGGCTGCGGAGGCCAGCCCGGCCAGGGCCAGCGGATCGTCGAACAGCGCCCCGACCCCCTCGCCCACCGGCTCCACATGGGCGGAGCCGAGCTGGTCCGACACGCGGGCGCGATAGCGGGCGACCACGCGGCTGCCCGCCTGCAGGATCGGCTTCATCCGACGCGAGGTCCCGCCGGCGATGTGGGCGGCGAACTTGCCCCGCTCGGCGGTCAGCAGCTCGACGATGGCGCCGCTCTCGCCATGGGCGCGGGCGGACAGCACGAAGGCGTCGTCCTCCCACTCCATCGGATCAGACGTCGAAGTCCAGGCCCAGGTCCGAGTACGTCCCCCGCTCCTCGGCCCAGTTCTCCTTCACCTTCACGTGCAGGAACAGGTGGACCTTGCGGTCGAGGATGTCGGTCAGCTCCGTGCGCGAGGCCTCGCCGATCCACTTCAGGGTCTGACCGCCCTTGCCGATGATGATGGCGCGCTGGCCGTCACGCTCGACCAGGATGGTCTGCTCAATGCGGACCGAACCGTCCTGGCGCTCCTCGAAGGCCGTTGTTTCCACGCTGGCGGCGTAGGGCAGCTCCTCATGGACGCGCAGATAGACCTTCTCGCGGGTGATCTCGGCGGCCAGCAGGCGCACCGGCAGGTCGGCGGTCTGGTCTTCCGGATAGAGCCACGGCCCCTCGGGCATCAGCTCGGCCAGACGCTTCTTCAGGTCCGGCACGCCGTCGCCCTGCGAGGCGGAGATCATGAAGACCTCGGAATAGACGCCGGTGTCGAACAGATCCTGGGTCACCGCCAGCAGGGTGTCACGCTTGATGCCGTCGATCTTGTTCAGGGCCAGGATCACCTGACGGCCGGAATCCTTCAGGCCGCTGATGATGGTCTGCACGTCCTCGGCGGAGCGATGGTCGCCCGCCTTGGCGCCGCTTTCACGCACGGCCAGCTCGGCCTGCACGTCCACGAGGTGGACCACCGTCTCGGCGTCCTCGGCCCCGCTCCAGGCGGAGCGGACCATGGCGCGGTCCAGTCGGCGGCGCGGCTTGAAGATGCCGGGGGTGTCGACCAGCACGATCTGTGCGTCGCCCTCAATGGCCACGCCCCGCACGGGGAAGCGCGTGGTCTGCACCTTCTGGGTGACGATGGAGACCTTGGCCCCCACCAGCCGGTTGACCAAGGTGGACTTGCCGGCGTTCGGCGCGCCGATGATGGCCGCGAAACCGGCCCGGGTGTTGTGTTGTTCAGTCATTTCTGGCCCTCGCGGTCGAGCATGGCTCGCGCGGCCGCCTTTTCTGCTTCCTGTCGCGAACGCCCTTCGGCGGTCACGGGTTCGACGCCCTTGACGCTCACCTGCACGGTGAAGGTCGGCGCATGATCGGGTCCGGTCCGGTTGACCACCTCATAGGCGGGCAGCGGCCGTCCGCCGCCCTGCGCCCATTCCTGAAGCTGGGTCTTGGAATCCCGGCGGCTCTTGGGTCCGGTCTCAAAGGCTTCGGCCCACAGGTTCAGGATCACAGCCTGCGCCGCGGCCAGGCCGCCATCCTTGTACAAGGCGGCGATCAGCGCCTCGCAGCCGCCGGCCAGGACCGAGCCGCGCTCGCGTACGCCGATCTTGGTGGCCGAGGCCGACATGCGCAGGGCCGAGCCCAGGTCGATCTCCCGCGCCACCTTGGCGCAGGTCTCGCGGCTGACCAGCCCGTTCAGCAGGGGGGCGAGCTCGCCTTCCTTGGCCTTGGGATGACGCTCCGCCAGGGCCTCGGCGACGACCAGGCCCAGGACCCGGTCGCCCACGAACTCCAGAACCTCGTTGTCCTCTGTCTTCTTGGCCCCGTCGCCGACGCTGGCGTGGGTCAGGGCGCGCTCGAGCAGGGCGCGATCCTTGAAGACGTAGCCGATCCGCGCTTCCAGCCGCTCTACAGCTTCGACGCGGGCATTCATCGAATGACTTTGGCGAACCGGCTCGGACGGGCGTCGAGCACCCAGGTCCACGGCTTGAACAGCGCCGCGCCCTTGTTCCAGGACAGCAGGATGATCTGGGCCTTGCCGACCAGGTTCTCGGCCGGGACCATGCCCACGCCCACTTCCATCGGCACGCGGCTGTCGATGGAGTTGTCGCGGTTGTCGCCCATGAAGAAGTAGTGGCCTTCCGGCACGACATAGACGCCGGTGTCGTCCAGCTCGCCATCAGGACCGAAGTCGTAGGTCGTGTACTTGCGGCCTTCCGGATTGGTCTCGATGAACTGCTGGACGGCGCGGCTGAAGCCGTAGCCGGTGTCCACCTCGACCGGCGGCAGCATTTCGCGCGGCAGCTCCTTGCCGTTGATCAGCACCACGCCGCCGCGCACCTGGATGCGGTCGCCCGGCAGGCCGATCAGGCGCTTGATGTAGTCGGTCCGGTCGTCGCGGGGCAGCTTGAAGACGATCACGTCGCCGCGCTTGGGCGTGCTGGCGAAGATGCGGCCCTCGAACAGCGGCGGGCTGAACGGGATCGAGTGACGGCTGTACCCGTACGAGAACTTGGAGACGATGATGTAGTCGCCTTCCAGAACCGTCGGCTCCATGGAGGCCGAGGGGATCGTGAACGGCTGGAACAGCAGGACCCGCAGGACGAGGGCGATCAGCAGCGCGTAGACGACCGTCTTGACGATCTCCACGATCTCGCTGACGGCGCTGGGTTTCTGCTCGGCGGCTTCGGTCATGCCGGAAAGGTCCTTTGTACGCGCACGCGCGATGATTGCGCCTAGCTAGACGCTGCATACGGGTCCGGCAAGCGTCCCGCCCGTTACTTCGCTGTTAGAAGCCGCTCAGGAACCCTGCGGGGCCGGCAGCGCCTCGATGATCACGAAGGCCTGGGCGTAGGGATGATCGTCCGTCAGGGTCAGGTGGATCACCGGAACCATGCCCTCGGGAATCAGCTCGGCGAGCCGTTCGGCCGCCCCGCCGGTCAGGGCCATGGTGGGCTGGCCGGAGCGCAGGTTGACCACCCCCATGTCCGCCCAGTGGACGCCCCGGCGCGGCACGCCGGTGCCCAGGGCCTTGGCGCAGGCCTCCTTGGCCGCGAACCGCTTGGCGTAGCTGGAGGCGCGGTCAGGCTTGCGCTCCGACCGGGTCCGCTCGACCTCGGTGAAGATGCGGTGGGTGAAACGCTGATCGAACCGGTCCAGGGACTTCTGGATCCGGCGGATGTCGCAGAGGTCCGAGCCCAGGCCGATGATCATGCCCTCACCTCGACGGCGCGCGCCTCGTTCATCAGCGTGCGCATCCGCCGCATGGCCTCCGCCAGACCGACGAAGATCGCCTCGCCGATCAGGAAGTGGCCGATGTTCAGCTCCATCACCTGCGGGATCGCGGCGACGGGTTTGACCGTGGCGTAGTCGATGCCGTGGCCGGCATGAACCTCCAGCCCCAGGCTGTCCGCCAGGGCCGCGCCGTCCTTCAGCCGCTGCAGGATGACGGCGGAGCGGTCCGCCTCCCCCGCCCGCATGGCGTCGCAGAAGGCGCCGGTGTGCAGCTCGACCACATGGGCGCCCAGCTTGTGGGACATCTCGATCTGGGCCGGATCGGCCTCGATGAACAGGCTGACGCGGCTGCCGGCCTCGCGCAAGGCCGCCACGGTCGGGCCGATGCTGTTGCGGCCCTTGACCACGTCCAGCCCGCCCTCGGTGGTCACTTCCTCGCGCCGCTCGGGCACCAGGCAGGCGGCGTGCGGGTGATGCCGAAGCGCGATGCCCAGCATCTCCTCGGTGACCGCGATCTCCAGGTTCAGCGGCTTGCCGCGCCGGCGGCACAGGTCCGACAGCTCCTCGATGTCGCGGTCGGAGATGTGGCGGCGATCCTCGCGCAGGTGCGCCGTGATCCCGTCGGCGCCGGCCGCCAGGGCCAGTTCCGCCGCGCGGGTGGGTTCGGGATAGGTCTCGCCGCGCGCGTTCCGGATGGTCGCCACGTGGTCGATATTGACCCCGAGCCGCAGCGTCACGCCTTCAGCCTCCGGCTGCCCGGATCCTGAACCGGGATGGCCGCCAGCTCCGGCGGCAGGGCGTCGGCGGGATAGGCCGGCACGTCCAGGGTGGCCAGGGCGATCAGCGGCACGCCCACATCGGCGCGCCCGCCGGAGCGGTCGACGATGCAGGCCGCGGCCACGACCTCGCCGCCCGCCGCCTTGATCGCGGCGATGCACTCGCGCGACGACAGGCCGGTGGTGACGATGTCCTCGACCATGACGACCTTCTCGCCCGGCTCGACGGTGAAGCCGCGACGCAGCTTGAACTCGCCGTCGGCGCGCTCGACGTACAGCGAGCGGACGCCCAGATGGCGGGCCGTCTCATAGCCGGGGATGATGCCGCCCACGGCGGGCGAGATCGCCACGTCCACCTTGCCCACCTGGGCGGTGATCTTGGCGGCCAGGGCCTTGCACAGGCGTTCGCAGCGCGTGGTGTCCATGAACACCAGGTTCTTCTGCAGGAACACGGGGCTGTGCAGCCCGCTCGACAACACAAAGTGGCCTTCGCGCAGGGCGCCGGCGCCACGGAATTCGGCGAGAACGTCTTCGTTGGTCATGGGCCGCTGCATACACCGCCGCCGGGCAAGGTCCAATCCGCCCTCAAAACTTTGCTCCAGCCTTTCCCGATCAACGGAATCCTCGCCCAATCGCCGCCGCCGCGAAGACAGGGGCCTCGGACCATGGACAGACGCCGTTTTATGATGACCGCCACGGCGGCCGGCGCCGTCGCCAGCGGCCCTGCCCTGGCTGACGCCGGCGCTGACGCCAAGCTCGCCGCCCTGCTGGATCAGCAGGCTCGCGCTCTGCGGGACGAGGCCGGCGGACAGGGCCGGCTGCGCGACTATTCCCTGGCCGGACGCGCCAAAGCCCGCGCCGCCAGCGCCGACCGCCTGGCGCAACTGCTCAGGATCGACCGGACACAGCTCAGCCCGTCCTCGGCCATCGACTACGACACCGCCCGCTTCGTGCATGAGGCCATGGTCGACCAGTACGGCCGCTACGGCTTCTCCGACATCAACCTGCGGCCCAGCCCGTACGTCGTCAGCCAGATGAACGGCGCCTACTACTGGCTGCCGGACGGGATCGGGCGCGCCGCCGTCGCCAGCGAGCAGGACGCGCAGCGCCATCTCGACCGCCTGTCCCAGTTCGCCGCCGCCCTGGACCAGGAGACGGAGCAGACCGTCCACGACGCCGGCCTGGGCGTGATCGCCCCCGGCTTCATCCTCGACAAGACCCTGGCCCAGCTCTCCCGCCTGCGCGACGCCCCGGCGGCGGACAATCCCCTGACCGGCGGCCCGATCAGCCGCGCCCGCGCCGCCGGCCTCAATGACGCCGCCCAGCGCATCGCCTCGGCCTTCGATGGTCAGGTCAAACCCGCCCTCACCCGCCAGATCGAGGCGCTGAAGACCCTGCGTCCCCGCGCCGACGACCATGCCGGCGTCTGGGCCAAGCCGGACGGGGCCGCCTATTACGCTTCAGCCTTGGGATCGAACACCACGGCCGCCCTCGCCCCGGGGGAACTGCATGAACAGGGCAAGGCCTGGGTCGCCGACCTGACCGCCCGCATCGACGCCCTGCTCCGCCAGCAGGGCCTGACCACCGGCTCCATCGCCGAGCGCATGAGCCAACTGGACGAGGACCCCAGGTTTCTGGTCCCCGACAGCGACGCGGGACGCGAGCAGATTCTCGCTTACGCCCGAACCTGCCTGACCAAGGTCCAGGCCCTCCTGCCCCGCGCCTTCAACCTGATCCCCAATGACCCGGTGGAGGTGCGGCGCGTGCCGCCGGCCATCGAGAACGGCTCCCCCGGCGCGTCCTATTCCGGCAGCGACGATCCCGCCCGCCTGCCGGCTATCACCATCAATCTGCGCTCGGTGAAGGAGAACGCCCTGTGGCGCCTGCCCACCCTGCTGCACCACGAGGGTGTTCCCGGCCACCACTTCCAGGCCAGCGTGCTCAAGCGCGCCGGCGCCCTGTCAGACTTCCGCCGGACGGTGCGTTTCTCCGCCTGGACCGAGGGCTGGGCGCTCTATGCCGAGCAACTGGCCGACGAGATCGGCGCCTATGACGACAACCCCGTGGGCCGGATCGGCTATCTGCAGGGCCAGCTGTTCCGGGCCTGCCGGGTGGTGATCGACACCGGCCTGCACCACGCCCGCTGGCCCCGCGAACAAGCCATCGACTGGATGGTCGCCAACGCTGGCGAGCAGCGCGACGCCGCCGAGCGGGAGATCGACCGCTACTGCGTCTATCCCGGCCAGGCGTGCAGCTTCATGGTCGGCAAGCAGCAGATCGTCGCCGCACGCGAGGCGGCCCGCCGTCGGCTCGGGGGCCGCTTCGACCTGCGCGCTTTCAACGACCTGATCCTTGCCTCCGGCCCCCTGCCCACCAAGGTGCTGGAGAGGATGGTCGAACAATGGAGCCCGCAGCCGGCCTGATCCGGATCAGGCGCCGCCGTACTCGCCGCGCCGACGCCACCAGTAGCCTTGCTCGTTACGCCCCTTCGGCGCCCGGTCCAGCCAGGCATAGGCCGTCCAAAGCGCGTCCACCCCGCGCGAGTAGCTGGAATAGGCGTGATGCACGAGGCCGTCCTGGATGGCGAAACTGCTCATGCCCGGCCGTTCGCGAGCGTAGGTCGCCAGGTCGGTCCCGCTCAGGGCCGCCCCCTTGCCCGGCCCCTCCAGGATCGTTTCGGTGGGCATGGCCGTGGCCGCCTCGCCCAGGGGCGGCTCCTGCCGGTAATTGGCGAAGGCGCCCCGCGCCTGTTCCGCCTCGGTGAACGACACGGCGTAGTCGAAGTTGAAGTCGCTGTCGGCCGAGGACGCCCACTCGAACGACCAGCCCATGCGCCGCCGATAGGCCAGCAGCTTGTCCAGCGGCGCGCGCGACACCGCCACAAAGGCCACGTCATGGTTCTGCAGGTGCTCGACGATGTTGTCGAAGCTGTCGGCGATGGCCGAGCAGGACGGGCACCCGGCCTTGTAGTCCGGCCCAAACATGAAGTGATAGACGAGCAGCTGCGACCGCCCGCCGAAAAGGTCCTTCAGTCCGACCTCGCCGGCCTCGGTGTCGAAGCGATAGTTCTTATCCACCACCGTCCAGGGCAGGGCTTGCCGCAGGCGCGCCACGGCGTCACTTCGCCGTGTCAAATCCTTCTCGGCCTCCAGAAGCGCCAGCCTGGCCTCCAGCCAATCCGCCTTGGTCGTCACCGGGTGAGTCGACATGGCCATCTCCTTTCACACCGCCCCATCCGGCGGCATACGGACCCTAGTCGCCACGTCCGGAGCGGCGGGAGTAACAAGTCTGGCGGGATCGCCCCGGTCCGCGCTTCTCCGCTTGCGCCGAGGGCGTCCGGCGCCGCCCTATGCGTCTCCGCTCACAACCGGAATCGCCCCGGAATTGGATTCCCTGATCACGGCCGCCGCCCGCGCCATGGCGGCGGGAGATGTTCTTGGCGCCTTGAAACGCGTCGCCTTGCGCGAGGACCCGGCCGCTCTGGCGTTGCGCGGGATCGCCATGGCGCGGCTGGGCGACTTCACCCGCGCCAGGGCGCATCTGAAAGCCGCCCAGGCCGGCTTCGGCCCCGCTCAGGCCATTTCGCGCGCCCGGTGCGCCGTCGCCCTGGCGGAGATCGATCTGGCCGCCCGCGATCTGGCGGCGTCGGCCAAGGACCTGGACCAGGCGCGGGCGGTGCTGGAGCGCGGCGGCGACGGGGTGAACGCGGCCCACGCCGGCCACCTGCAGGTCCGCCGCCTGGTGTTGATCGGGCGGCTCAAGGAGGCCGAGGCGATCCTCGGCGACCTGAACCCGGCCCATCTTCCCCTGCCCTACCGCGCCGCTCATGAACTGGTCGTCGCGGCGCTCGAGGTCCGCCGGCTCCGGGCGCGCGCCGCGCTGGAGGCCGTCGCACGCGCCGAAGCCGCCGCCCGTCAGGCGCGGTCCAGCGTGCTCCTCGCCGAGGCCGAACACGCCCGCGAAGGCCTGCTGCGGCCGGCCGCGAATCTCGTCCGCCATGGCCAGGGACGCGCCGCGACGCTGGAGGAGGTGGAGGCGCTGCTGACCACCGACGCGATCGTGGTCGATGCCTGCCGGCGGGTCGTCCAGGGCGGCGGAGCCTCCGTATCGCTCGCGGCGCGGCCGGTCCTCATGGCGCTGGCGCGCGGGCTCGCCAAGGCCTGGCCTCGGGAGGCGACCCGCAGCGAACTCCTGATCACCGCCTTCGGGGCGCGGCAGGCGGACGACAGCCACCGGGCCCGCCTGCGTGTGGAGATCGGACGCCTGCGCGCGGAGCTTTCCGGGCTCTGCGAAATCGTCGCCACCCCCGGGGGCTACGCCTTGGCCCCCTCCGGCGGTCGCGAGGCGGTTCTGCTCGATCCGCCGCAGGACGGCCCGCACGCCTCCTTGATGGCGGTCCTCTCCGACGGTGAAGCTTGGTCGAGCTCCGGCCTGGCCCTGGTGCTGGGGAAAGGCCAGCGCTCGGTTCAGCGGGGGCTGGAGGCTCTGGCCCGGGTGGGGAAGGTTCAGGCCCATGGCGCCGGCCGCACCCTGCGCTGGGTCGCCCCACCCGTCCCGGGTTTCCCGACAGCCTTGTTACTCATGCCCCACGCCGGCTCCGTGTAGCCTCCGTCTCATGAAACAGTCCGATGCAGAGATCATTCGCGAGTATGGCCCCTTCGACGGGATCGACAGCGTTCATGGCGTGACCTTCGACGGCGCGCACGTCTGGTTCGCCAGCGGACCCAAGCTGAACGCCCTGGACAGCGACAGCGGGTCGGTCGTCGCCTCCATCGACGTCGCCGCCCACGCGGGCTCGGCCTTTGACGGAGAGCACCTCTTCCAGATCGCGGAAGACCGCATCCTGAAGATCGATCCGAAGACCGGCGCGGTGGTCGGATCGATCCCAGCGCCGGGCGGCGGCGAGGATTCCGGCCTCGCCTGGTCGGACGGGTCCTTGTGGGTGGGCCAGTATGTCGGCCGCAAGATCTACGAGATTGACCCCGCCGACGGCCGCATCCTGCGCACCATCGAAAGCGACCGCTTCGTGACCGGGGTCACCTGGGTCGACGGCGAGCTGTGGCACGGCTTCTGGGAGAATGAGGAAAGCGGCCTGCGTCGGCTCGATCCCGCGTCGGGCCAGGTGCTGGAGGCGGTGATCATGCCCTCCGGCGTCGGGGTCTCCGGTCTTGAGAGCGACGGGGGCGATCAGTTCTACTGCGGCGGCGGCGCCAGCGGCATGGTCCGCGCTGTCCGCAAACCGCGCTAGGCGCCGCAAGTCCGATGATCTGGCTATCGCGCTGGATCGGCCTGGCGGCCTCGCCCGTCTTCGGCGTCATGGCCGCCGACGCCGCCCTGCGCTCCGACGGCCTCGCCGCCCTCTGCACGCCGTCACCCGTGGCGGGTCTCGACGGCATGGCGACCATGTACGCCCTCATGGCCGCGGCCCATTCGCCGGCCTGGATCAGGCTTCTGGCGACGCGCTGAGGGCGGTCGTCACGAGCGCTCGACGGCAAGTTCAGTCGCGCACTTCGGCGGCAGTCGGTAGTGCTGCATCTGGGCGCTGGTCAGCCGGGAGTTGCCGAACCTGAAGGTCCGGCGAGGCGCTCCAGGCGGGCTGAGCTTGGTGAACCCCTTGGTCACCTCACCCGCCGATTTCGGCCAGTACCCCTCGATCGGTCGCTGCCCGCGATAGACTTCCAGAACCTCGCGCGTCGGCACGTAGTAGTCGAAGTTGTTCCGGACATAGACACTGCCGTCCCGCGGCGACAGGCCGATGCATTGCGGCTCCAGCAGGGCTTGCGGC
This sequence comes from Caulobacter segnis, assembly GCF_029543125.1. Taxonomy (GTDB): domain Bacteria; phylum Pseudomonadota; class Alphaproteobacteria; order Caulobacterales; family Caulobacteraceae; genus Caulobacter; species Caulobacter segnis_D. Next base: position 193,605 of record NZ_JARQWW010000003.1, on the reverse strand, counting down.
TCGCTCAAGGCAGAGAGCGGCATCTTGCGCCGCTGGAAGAAGTCCTGCTCCAGCAGCGCCCCCGCCGCCAGGTCCTCGCTGTCCTTGAGGCCCCGCGCCTCCATCGCCCGCGACATCACCGTGTCCGTGCGATGAAACCCAACCACTGTATCCGGACGCACCGTAACCTTCTCGGCCCCGGTGAGGACGAAATGGGCGCAGGCCGAAAGGCATACGCGGTCGATCTCGACGCTGAGCTCGCGTTGATTGGCCGCGTCAGCCAGGCGGATGGCGTCCCGCGAGAAGCCGCCCACGCTGGTCAGCACCAATGTGCGGGTCTCCGGCGTGATGGCGGCGATGACCTGATCCACAAAGCCGCCCGTGAGAATGCCGCAGGCCTGAAGCGTGTCGCCCTGGCGGGCCAGGGCCGTCGGGCAGATGCCTCCGGAGGGCCGCTGCGCCGAAGCGCTCGACGCCGCCATGGCCGCGAGCGTGAAGACGAGAACGTGCAGGAAGCGCCGCATTGGATCCCCAGGGTCTTGCGAGTCACCAATACAGCTTATGGTGGTTCAGCTTCACCCTCCAAGCCTTTGCTGGCTTGGCTTAACGGCTATCCCTAGACCTGCGCCTCGATCGCACGCTTGGCGGCCGCCAGGGCGTCCTCGTCACGCTTGTAGAAGGTCCATTGCTTGATCCGCTTGGGCGTCACCAGCCCGGCGCCGACCAGCACCTTCATGTGTTCGCTCAAGGTCGGGGCCGAGACGCCCAGCTTGTCCGCGATGAACACGCCGCAGACCCCGTCCTCCACAAGGTCCCCGTCCACCTGGGGCGGGAAATGCGCGACCGGGTCCTTCAGCCACTCAAGCACCTGGAGGCGCTTCTCATTGGCCAGGGCGCGGAAAATTTCGGCGAGGTCCATTTCGGGAATTTGCCAATCGACTAATTCCATGTCAAGCATGCCTCCCCCTGATGCCGGAACCCGTCCATGCCGACCTACGCCTTCGTCACTCTCGACGTCTTCACCGACACCCGCTTCGGCGGCAACCCGCTGGCGGTGTTCACCGACGCGCGCGGCCTGACGGGCGAGCAGATGCAGGCCCTGGCCACGGAGTTCAATCTCAGCGAGACGACCTTCATCCTGCCGCCGGAAGACCCGGCCAACACGGCCAAGGTCCGCATCTTCAACCCCACGGCCGAAATGCCCTTCGCCGGCCATCCCAGCGTCGGCACCGGCTATGTCCTGTCCAAGATGCGCGGCGGCGACGCCCTGCGGCTGGAGGTTCCGGCCGGCATCGTCGAGGTATCGATCCAGCGCGGGCCGGACGGTCAGCCCACGGGCGGCGTCATCGCCGCGCCCCAGCCCCTGTCCACCGGCATGATCCTGCCCGCCGACCACACGGCGGCCTGCGCGGGCCTGCATGTGGCCGATCTGGTGACCGACACCCATCCGCCGATCCTGGCCAGCACCGGCAACCCGTTCTTCTTCGCCGAGGCGACGCCGGAGGCCCTAACCCGCGCGGCGCCGAGCCTGGCGGCGTTCCAGGCCGCCCTCGCCGCCCATTCGGACCAGTTGGACACCCAACGCCTGGCTCTGCACCTCTACGCCAGGGACAAGGGCCGCATCCGCACCCGGATGTTCGCCCCGCTGGCCGGCACCTGGGAGGACCCGGCCACCGGCAGCGCCAATGTCACCCTGGCCGCCCTTCTGCTGTCCTTCACCGACGCCGAGGAAGGCGCCTGGGAGATCGTCCAGGGCGTCGAGATGGGCCGTCCCTCCCTGCTCAGCACCACCGCACGCCGAACCGCCGACGGCATCCGTGCGACCGTCGGCGGCGGCTGTGTGCCGGTCCTGAAGGGTGAGGCCGAGCTTTAAGCTCAGTACGGGCTGGCGGTCGGACGGACGATCAGCTCGCTGACGTCCACCTCCTGCGGCTGCTCTACCGCATAGACGATGGCGCGGGCGATGGCGTCCGGCTGGATGGCGATGCGGCGGAACTCCTTCATCCCCTCACGCGACGCCTCGTCGGAGATGGTGTCGGCCAGTTCGGACTCCACCACGCCCGGCGACACCACGGTGACCCGCAGCTTGTCGGTCTCCTGACGCAGGCCGTCGGAGATGGCCCGCACCGCGAACTTGGTGGCGCAATAGACCGCGCCGGTGGGCACCACATAGTGCGCGCCGATCGAGGCGATGTTGATGATGTGGCCGGATCCTTGCGCCTCCATGCGCGGCAGGGCGGCGGCGATGCCGTGCAGGACTCCGCGGATGTTCACGTCGATCATCCGGTCCCACTCATCCACCTTCAGGGCGTTGAGCGCCGACAGCGGCATGACGCCGGCGTTGTTCACCAGCACGTCGATCTTGCCGAACTCGACGACGGCGGCCGCCACGAAGGCCTCGACGCTGGCCCGGTCCGTCACATCGACGGCGTGGAAGCGGGCGGAGCCGCCGGCCTTGGCGATCTCGTCGACCAGGACGGCCAGACGGTCAGTGCGGCGGGCGCCGACGACCACATGGGCGCCGCGCTCGGCCAGCAGGCGGGCCACGCCCTCGCCGATGCCGCTGCTGGCGCCGGTGATGACGACGACCTTGTCTTGAAGGGATTGGACGCTGGACATTTCAGACCTCGTTCTTTGGGGATCGGCCGTCTTGGCCGGGTGAGGTCAGCTTCCGCCCGCGGCGGCTTGAAGCGGTAGATCGATACTGGCCAAGGATTGCACGATCCTCCATGATCGCGTCCGACTGCTGGATAGACCCAGGCCACGCGCGTAGGACTTCGTCCAAGGCCTGAAGGATGAACCCCATGGACGCTCGAACCGAACTCGCCGCCCTCATTGAACGATTCACCGGCAGCGACGGTATGCACGAGACCGCCCTGGCCCGGGTCGGCCTGATCCGCGCCTCCACCCCCACCGAGCCTCTGCTGGCCCTGCACGAGCCCGCCGTGTGCCTGATCGTCCAGGGCCGCAAGCAGGTCCTGGTGGGCGACGCGGTCCACATCTACGACCGCGAGAAATACCTGATCGTCTCGGTGGACGTGCCGGTGATCGGCCAAGTGATCGAGGCGACGCCCGAGGCGCCATACCTGTGCCTGCGGCTGGATATCGACCCGGCCATGGCCGGGGCCCTGGTGATGGATGCGGGTCTGGCCAAGGCCCGGCGGGAGCCCGTCGGCGGGGTGGCGGTCAGCCCGGTGACGCCCGGCCTGCTGGACGCCGCCCTGCGGCTGGTCGCCCTGCTCGACTCCCCGGATGACGCCGCCATTCTGGCGCCGCTGGTGGAGCGGGAGATCCTCTATCGCCTGCTGACCGGCGACCAGGGCGCGCGCATGGCCCAGATCGCCATGGCCGACAACCGCCTGCAGCAGGTCAATCGCGCCATTTCCTGGATCAAGCAGAACTACAGCCGGCCGTTCAGCGTCGATAGCGTCGCATCGGAAGCCGGCATGAGCGCCTCGGCCCTGCATCAGCACTTCAAGACCGTCACGGCCATGAGCCCGCTGCAGTACCAGAAGCAGCTTCGCCTTCAGGAGGCTCGCCGCCTGATCGTCGCCCAGAACATGGACGCCGCCTCGGCCGGGCACGCGGTCGGCTATGACAGCCCCTCGCAGTTCAGTCGGGAATACAGCCGGGTGTTCGGCGCCCCGCCGCTGCGGGACGCGGCCCGGTTTCGCGCCGCGCCGGGGATGCTGACGCCAGCCTAGCCAAGTGTTGGCTTAGCCGCGGGCGCGCTCCACCGTCTCGACGTTCGGGCAGGTCCGAAGGGCGGCGGCGATGTGGGTCAGGTGCTTGGCGTCCTTGACCTCGATATCCATGACCACGTCGAAGAACTCGGAATGGCGGTGGTTCATCACCAGGCCGACGATGTTGCCGCCCGCCTCGCCGACGATGGTGCAGGCCTGGCCCAGAACGCCCGGGGCGTCGGTGATTGTGGCGGTCAGGCGGGCCTGGGCGATGGTCTCGCGCTCGGCCTCGGCGGTCCAGCTGAGGTCGCGCCACAGGTCCTCGCGGTCCTCGAACTCGGCCAGGCGCTTGCAGTCGATGGTATGGACCACCAGCCCCTTCTCGGGTTCCAGGATGCCGACGATGCGGTCGCCCGGCACCGGATTGCAGCAGGTCCCGAAATGAAGGCTCACGCCGGGGGTCAGGCCGCTGCCGCGAACATAGGTGCGGGCCGCCGCGCCGTCCTCGATCCGCTTGGCGCCGGTGGGGGCCTTCTGGCTGTCCTTCAGGCCGGGGAACAGCACCTCCAGCACCTGATTGACGCTGATGCGGCCGCGGCCGACAGCGTCGTACAGATCGTCCTCGGCGGAGACGGCGAAGCGCTCCAGAACCGGGCGCAGGGAGACCCCTGCGCGCTTCTTGCCGGCCCGCTCGAACCCCTGGTCGATGGCGCTGCGGCCGAGGCGCAGGAACTCTTCCTTCTCGGTCTGGCGGATGTGGCGGCGGATGGCAGAACGGGCCCGGCCCGTCACGGTCAGGGAGCGCCAGTCCGGCGGCACGACCGGCTTGGACCCGCGCACCACCTCGACCACGTCGCCGTTGTTCAGCACGGTGCGCATCGGCTTCAGCTCGCCGTTGACCTTCACCCCGATGCAGGTGTCGCCCACGTCGGTGTGGACAGCGTAAGCGAAGTCCAGCGGCATGGCCCCGCGCGGCAGGCTGACCAGCTTCCCCTTGGGGGTGAAGACGAACACCTGGTCGAGGAACATCTCGAGCTTGGCGTGTTCGATCAGATCCTCGGCGTCGCCGCCATGCTCCAGCACCTGGACCAGCTGGCGCAGGTTGGCCAGCGGGTCGCGGCCGCCGTCCTGCTCCATGGCCTCGGCGTCGAAGCCGTAGGAGGTGTCCTTGTAGCGCCAGTGGGCGGCCACGCCCTCTTCGGCCACGCGGTCCATGGCGGCGGTGCGGATCTGCATCTCGATCCGCATGCCCTTGGACCCCACCACCGTGGTGTGGATCGAGCGGTAGTTGTTCCGCTTGGGCGTGGAGATGTAGTCCTTGAACCGCTCCGGCACCGACGGCCAGGCGCGGTGGACCACGCCCAGGGCGCGGTAGCAGTCGTCCGTGGTGTCCACCAGAACGCGGAAGGCGTAGATGTCCGACAGCTGGGCGAAGCCGACCGACTTGCGCTGCAGCTTGCGCCAGATCGAATAGGGCTGCTTCTCGCGGCCATAGACCCGGGCGGGGATGCCGGCGTCGTCCAGCCGCGCGGCGATGGCTTGGCTGACCAGGGACACCGCCCCGCCCTGCTCTTCGCGCAGCACCTCCAGGCGGCGGATGATCGCGTTCCGCGCCACCGGGTTCAGGTGCTCGAAGGACAGCTCCTCCAGCTCGGTGCAGATGCGGTGGACGCCGATGCTGCGAGCCAGGGGGGCGTAGATGTCCAGGGTCTCGCGGGCGATCCGTTCGCGCTTGGCCGGGCTCTTGATGAAGTGCAGCGTCCGCATGTTGTGCAGACGGTCGGCCAGCTTGACCATCAGGACGCGGACGTCCTTGGAGATGGCCAGGATGAACTTGCGCAGGTTCTCGGCCTGACGGAGGTGCTCGGCCTGGAGCTCCAGCTTGGACAGCTTGGTGACGCCCTCGACCAACTCGCCGACCTCGGCCCCGAACAGAGTCTCAATGTCCTCGCGGGTGACGGCGGTGTCCTCGATCACGTCATGCAGCAGCGCGGTGACGATGCTGGCCGTGTCGAGGCGGTATTCGGTGAGGATGCCCGCCACCTCGATGGGGTGGGCGTAATAGGGATCGCCGGAGGCCCGGGTCTGCGAACCATGCATACGCATAGCGTAGACATAGGCGCGGTTCAGCAGCGCCTCGTCGGCGGTCGGGTCATAGGACAGGACCCGCTCGATCAACTCGTACTGGCGAAGGAACTTGGGCCGCACGGCCTTCTTCGAGTCAGCAGAAGCCGGCGCTTGTCCGGCTTCTGTTTTCGGCATGTTCGCGGGTGGGGCGGCCGGCTCGGCCGCCTCTAGAATGAGGGGTTCTGAGCCTTCGGGGCTCAGTACCGCTCCTCCTGGCCGCCGTCACGGTCGCTTTGCAGAGCGCGGACCAGTTCGGCCTCGCTCATCTGCTGGTGCGTCGGATCGGCCAGCAGGGCGAGGGTTTCGGCCTCTTCCTCGGCTTCCGAGTGCTCGTCGACGCGTTGCAGCGTGCCGATCAGGTTTTCCTTCAGGCCTTCAGCGTCCACGACGTCGTCGGCGATCTCGCGCAGGGCGCAGACCGGGTTCTTGTCGTTGTCGCGGTCGATCAGCAGGGCCGAACCCGCAGAGATGGCGCGCGCGCGGTGGGCCGCCAGCAGCACGAGGCTGAAGCGGTTGGGAACCTTCTCGACGCAATCTTCGACGGTGACGCGGGCCATGGAGTCCTCGGAACGGGAATAGAACGATCTAAAATATAGAGGCGCGGCTGTTTGTTCAACCTCACCGGCAATGTCAAGAGCCGCTCAGATCGGCTTTGCGTCGCGGCCGACCGTCGCAGCAGCCGCCAGATGGTCGGCGGCCGCCCCTGATATGGGGTGCCGCCAGCCCGGCGCCACCTGTGACAGCGGACCCATGACGAACAGACGCTCGTGCGCCCGCGGGTGCGGCAGGGTCAGGTCGGGGGTCTCGATCACCTGCCGCCCGAAGGCGATCAGATCGAGATCCAGGGTGCGCGGGGCGTTGGCCTCCCCCCGTTTCCGCCCGAAGGCGGTCTCCAGGGCCTGCAAGGCGCGGTGAGTCCCCTTGGCGTCGAGATCGGTGCGGACGAAGACCACGCCGTTCACATAGGGCGGCTTGGACGGATCGGGCCAGGCGGCCGAACGCCACCAGCCGGATCGGGCAAGGATCGCCAGGCCGTGGTCCGCGAACCGCTCCCGCGCCGCCTCCAGCAGGTCGACGCAGGACGGATAGGCGCCGGGCAGGTCGCTGCCCAAAGCGACGATGACGGCGTCGTCCAGATCGGTATGTTCAGCGGATTGATTCACTGGATTTGATCGTGACCTTTTATCCCACCGACCGCCTCGCCCTGTTCATCGATGGAGCGAACTTCTACTCGGCCAGCAAGGCCCTCGGCTTCGACATCGACTACAAGAAGCTGCTGACGGAGTTCAGCCGCCGGGGCGTGCTGATCCGCGCCTACTACTACACCGCCATCGCCGAGAACGACGACTATTCGCCGATCCGCCCGCTGGTGGATTGGCTCGACTACAATGGCTTCACCATGGTGACCAAGTCGGCCAAGGAATACACCGACGCCCAGGGCCGCAAGCGCTGGCGCGGCAGCATGGACGTGGAGCTTACCGTCGACATGCTGACCATGGCCGACCACGCCGACCATCTGGTCCTGCTCAGCGGCAACGGCGACTTCCGGGCCCTGATCGAGGCGGTGCAGCGCAAGGGCAAGCGGGTGACCGTGGTCTCGACCATGAAGTCGCAGCCGCCCATGGCGTCGGACGACCTGCGCCGCCAGGCCGACACCTTCGTGGAGCTGGCGGATCTGGCCGACATGGTGGGCCGTCCGCAGCGCAGCCCCCTGCCCCGCTTCGTGTCCGAAGGCCGCACCCCCGCCGAGCGGGACGCCGACGATGAATATTGAGACCCAGATCAAGGCCTGGGGGGCGGAGCCGCCGCGCGACTGCCCCCTGTGCCCGCGCCTGGTCGCCTATCGCGAGGAGAACCGCGCCCAGCATCCGGACTGGTGGAACGGGCCGGCCCCGTCCTTCGGCGATCCGAACGGCCGCCTGCTGGTGGCGGGCCTGGCGCCCGGCCGCATGGGCGCCAACCGCACCGCCCGCCCCTTCACCGGCGACCACGCCGGCTGGCTGCTCTACGACACCCTGCTGAAGCTGGGCTTCGCCAAGGGCAAGTACGAGGCGCGGCCTGATGACAGCCTGGAGCTGGTGGACTGCATGGTCTCGAACGCGGTGCGCTGCGCCCCGCCGGGGAACAAGCCGGAGACCTCGGAAGAGAACACCTGCCGCCAATTCCTGGCCAAGCGGCTGGCGGACATGCCGAACCTGAAGGTGATCGTCACCCTGGGTGACGTGTCACGGCGCAATGTGCTGAAGGCGCTGGGCTACAAGGCCTCGGCCGGCGCGCCGGGCCACGGCTCGATCTTCGACGCGGGACCGATCCGGCTGATCAACAGCTACCACTGCTCGCGGCTGAACACGAACACGGGGCGGCTGACGCGTGCCATGTTCGAGGACATCTTCCGCCAGGCGAAGGCGCATATCGATAGCTGAGGCGTAGGAACTGCCCCCTCCTCCGATGGTTCGGAAATCGAACCTCATCGGAGATCGAGATCATGCGGGAAGTTTCCATCACCGCCTGCGCCTTGGCGCTCGCCTTCGGCGTGACCGCCTGCGGTCAGAAGAGCGACGACGCCAAGAGCGCCACGGCCGGCGAAGGCGCGGCTTATTCCACGACGACGCACACGACGAAGCAGGCCGACGCGGCGCCGGGCTCTCTTCGGGCGGGCACGATTCCGGAAAACCCCGGCGCGCCGAACCCGCAGGCGACCACCGGCGGCGCGGCCGGCGGCATGACGCAGGCGACCCCGGTTGTGCCCTTCAATGCGGACAGCGCCGAAGCCAATCGCGCGGCGGGCACGCGCGCCGGAACGACCAACCAAACGCCGAAGAACACTCCGGCGGACGGCCGGGTCGACCCGCGCTAACCCTTGTCGCGCAGCAGGCGGGCCTTGTCGCGCTGCCAGTCGCGCTCGGCCGAGGTCTCGCGCTTGTCGTGCAGCTTCTTGCCCTTGGCGACCGAGAGCTCCAGCTTGGCCAGGCCCTTCTCGTTCCAATAGAGGCGGGTCGGGATGATGGTCCGGCCGTCGCGCTGGACCGCACCGATCAGCTTGTCGATCTGCTTGCGGTGAAGCAGCAGCTTACGCGGCCGGCGCGGCTCGTGGTTGAATCGGTTGGCGTGACCATAGGGCGGGATGTCCGCATTGATCAGGACGATCTCCCGGCCTTCCACCGACGCGTAGGATTCGGCGATGTTGGCCCGCCCGGTGCGCAGCGACTTCACCTCGGTCCCGGTCAGGGCGAGGCCCGCCTCGAAGGTCTCCTCGAGGAAGTAGTCGAAGCGCGCGCGGCGGTTTTCGGCGATCGTCGGGCCGGCCATCAGAGGACGCCGGCCTCGCGCATGGCTTCCAGGATCTGGGGCTTCACGGCGTCGTTGCAGGGCACGAGCGGCAAGCGCACCTCTTCGCCGCACAGGCCAAGCTGGGCCAGGGCGAACTTGGTAGGAGACGGCGAGGAATCCAGGAACAGCGCCTTGTGCAGGCGGATCAGGCGATCCTGCCAATAGCGGGCGGTCTCGTAGTCGCCCGCCAGGGCGGCGTTGAAGAACGAGGCCATGGCTTCCGGCGCGACGTTGGACGTCACCGAGATGCAACCGTGGCCGCCATGGGCCACATAGCCCAGGGCCGTGGGATCATCGCCCGACAGCATGACCCAGTTCTCGCCGCAGGTGATGCGCTGGTGGCTGATGCGGGTCAGGTCGCCGGTGGCGTCCTTGATGCCGATGATGTTGGGCAGCTTGGACAGGCGGACCAGGGTGTCGTTGGACAGGTCCGACACCGTCCGCCCCGGCACATTGTACACCACCAGCGGAATCTGCACGGCGTTGTTGACCGCCTCATAGTGGCGGAACAGGCCTTCCTGGCTGGGGCGGTTGTAGTACGGGGCCACCATCAGGGCCGCGTCGGCGCCGATGGTCTTGGCATGGCGGGCCAGTTCGATCGCCTCGTCGGTGGCGTTGGAGCCGGCGCCGGCGATCACCGGCACGCGGCCGGCGGCGGTCTTCACGCAAAGCTCGACCACGCGGCGGTGCTCGTCATGGCTGAGGGTCGAGGTCTCGCCCGTGGTGCCGACCGGAACCAGGCCATGCACGCCGGCGGCGATCTGACGCTCCACCAGCTTGACGAAGGCGTCCTCGTCGACCGAGCCGCCGCTGAACGGGGTAATGAGGGCGGTGAAGACGCCCTTGAAGGGAATGTGGACCATGTCTTGCAGGATTTTCGAGCAAATTGCCGTGAGTGACGGCGGCTAAGCTTGCGACCACCGTTTGTGGCGCGGACAATATGTCTGCGGACGGGGGTGCGGCAACAGCCGTCCGGCAAGGTTTTAAACTGGAGTACGTCGGCTTGGCTTCATTGTTGCGTAGAATCCTTGTGGCGACGGGCGCTGTGGTGCTCGTGAACGGCGTCGCCGACGCCCAGACGGCCATGAATTCCGCCCAGCCGACACTGACTGATTCGACCTACGCCACGCCCTCGGCCACGGATTCCGCTCTGCTGAAGTCCGCGCTGGACGCCCTGCGCCGGGGCGACACCGCCACCCTGCGCAGCGCGCGGCTGGCGGCGCAGGACCCGCTGACCCGCAAAATCATCACCTGGGCCCTGGCCGACGCCGCGCCGGAGCAACTGGGCTTCTACGAGCTGGACAACGCCCGCCGCGACCTGGACGGGTGGCCCCGCGCCGCCAAGCGCCAGGCCGCCACCGAGAAGCTGCTGGGCACAGCGGGCCTTGATCCGGCCCGCACCATCGCCTGGTTCGGCGGGGCGGAGCCGACCACGGCGCAGGGCGCCGTGACCCTGGCCAACGCCTATCGCGCCCAAGGTCGGCAGGCCGAGGCCACGACGCTGATCAAGCGCTTCTGGCGCGAGCGGGTGTTCGAGGCCGACGTCCAGCGCAGCATGCTGGCCCAGTTCAGCGACGTCCTGAGCATGGACGACCACATCCGCCGGGCCGACATCCTGCTGTACGGCCAGCAAGGGCCGGCCACGCGGGACATGGTCGCCATGCTGCCGGCGTCCGAACAGGCCGCGGCCGGCGTGCGGATGGCCTTCCGCAACGGGGCGTCGAACGCCAACGACCTGCTGGCCGCCCTGACGCCGGAGCAGCAGGTCCAGCCCGGCGTCGCGTTCGAGCGGGCCGCCTTCCTGCGCAAGAAAGGCCTGGACCAGGCTGCTCTTGGCCTTGTCCGCTACTTCCCGATTCCGCCGACGCCCGAGGCCGAGAGCCGCGTGTGGACCGAACGGAAGATGCTGATCGTCTCGTCCCTGCGGAACGGCGACGCGGCCGGGGCCTACAACGCCGCCGCCAACGCCGGCCTGACCGATGGCGCCGATGCGGCCGAGGCGGAGTTCTACGCCGGCTGGCTGGCCCTGACGCGGCTGAAGAACCCGGAGCTGGCCGGCCGCCACTTCGCCCAGATCACCGGCATCGGCCAGTCGCCGATCACCCGCTCGCGCGGCTTCTACTGGCAGGGCCGGGCGGCCGAGGCGTCGGGCGACATGATCGGCGCCCAGTCCGCCTATGGCGAGGGCGCGCAGTACCAGACCGCCTTCTATGGCCAGCTGGCCGCCGAGCGCGCCGGCCTTCAGCACCTTGTCCTGGGCAAGGACCCCATCCCCACCGCCGCCGACAAGGCGCGGTTCGAAAGCCGCGAACTGGTCCGCGCCGCGCGGCTGATGCTGTCGGCCGGGGCGCGCGACAGCTTCCGGGGCTTCGTGCTCTATATCGACGACATCCTGCCCAACGCCGAGGAAAGCGCCCTGCTAGTCGACATGGCCCGCGCCACCGGCGACCAGGACCTGGCCATGCGTGCGGCCCGCGCGGCGGCGCAGCGCGGCTTCGTCCTGCCGGAGCGGGGCTATCCGATGATCAACCTGCCGGAGCTGCCGGCCGGTTCGGCGGAGAACGCCTTCGTCTTCTCCATCGCGCGGCAGGAAAGCAACTTCGACACCTCGGCCGTCTCGGCGCCGGGCGCGCGGGGCCTGATGCAATTGATGCCGGGGACGGCGTCGGACACCGCCCGCAAGCTGGGCGAGAGCTATTCCCTGCAGCGCCTGCACGAGGCGGAGTACAACCTGCGCCTGGGCTCGCGCTATCTGGGCCAGATGGTTGACCGCTTCAGCGGCAGCTACATCATGGCCGCCGCGGCCTATAACGCCGGTCCCGGCCGTCCGCCCCAGTGGGTGACCTTCTGCGGCGACCCGCGCGGCGGGGCTACGGACCCGCTCGACTTTATCGAGTGCATCCCGTTCAGCGAGACTCGCAACTACGTGATGCGGACCCTGGAGACGATGCAGGTCTATCGCGCCCGGCTGAACGGCGGCACGGCGCCGCTGATGCTGTCGGCGGATCTGAAGCGCGGCGGCTACACTTACACCACCGCCACCACGACGGCCTCGGTCAGTCCGTAACGAGGCCGTACAGAAGGCCGTCGAGCATGACCTTCATCAGGTCCTCGGCGCTCGACCAATCACGGTCCGGCTTGGTGATCATCAGCGACACCAGGCCATGGCAGGCGGCCCATAGGGCCTCGGCGGCCGTCTCAGCGGTGCCGGTGCGCAGGCGGCCCTGGGCGGCGACTTCCTTGATGACGCCGAGATACTTCTCGAAGCAGCGGTCGCCCAGCTCCAGCACCGCCTGCTGCTTCTCGCTGCGGATGCCGCGGGCGGAGGAGCAGAACACCAGCTCGTAGGCGTTCGGGTTGTCGAAGGCGAAGCGCATATAGGCTTCCAGCATCCGGCGGACGCGGGCCACGGCGTCGATCGGCTCGGCCGAGATCTGGCTGTTGATCTCCAGCAGGCGGGAGATGGCGCAGTCGCTGATCTCCAGCAGAATCTGGTCCTTGTCCCGGAAGTGCATGTAGAGCGCGGTGGAGGACACCCCCACTTCATCCGCGATCTTGCGGATGGTGGCGCCGTGATAGCCCTCGGCCACGAAGATGCGTTCGGCGGCGGTCAGAATCTCGCCCCGGCGCATATGCCCGTCGCCCTTGGCCTTGCGGGCGGATTTCTGCGGCTTCTTCAAGGTGGCGGTCACAACGATCCCCGGAACGTCATAGGGCGGTCACTTAACAGGGAATCTACCCGCGTTCGCAAGAAGCGGGCGAGCACCGCCTTATGGTTTGCAAAATCTTAACGACAACTTCCGGTCGCTTCCGCGCCTGAAACCCCTGCCCCTCTTATACGGCCCATCGGCCACCAGGGGTTGTGGACATGGCGCGGGAGGAGCGGGACGGCGGCGCGCCAAGCGTCGAGCGCACGATCCTGTTCGACAGCGCGGCCACGGGCCTGACCCGGATGCAGATCGCCTTGCTGGCAACGGCCTTGCTGATCCTGCCGGGATTGGCGGCGACGGACTGGAGGCCGGGCTGGACGGCGCTCTATCTCCTGCTGTTCGCCGGTTTCGGCGGGGCGACGCTGATGAGGCTGGCCGCCCTGCTGATCGCCCGCCCGCCGCAGCCGGTCCGCCCCTGCCGGACGCAGTCCTGCCCCGCTACAGCGTCATCGTGCCGCTCTATCAGGAAGCCGGGATGGCCCCGGGCGTCGTGCGGGCGATGCAGGCCATCGACTATCCGCGCGACCGGCTGCAGGTGATCATCGTCATTGAGGACGACGACATGGAGACGGCGGCGGTCCTGGCGCGGATGCGCCTGCCCCGCTTCATCGAGGTGATGGTCGCGCCGCCGGGCCATCCGAAGACAAAGCCCCGCGCCTGCAACATCGCCCTGCGCCGGGCGCGGGGCGAACTGGTGGTGGTGTTCGACGCGGAGGACCGCCTCCATCCCGGCCAGCTTCGCGAGGCGGCGGCGCGGTTCGCGGCGGGACCGCGCGAACTGGCCTGTCTGCAGGCGCCGTTGCGGATCGATCCGGACCGGCGATTTATCCCCGCCCAGTTCGGCCTGGAATACGCGGTGCAGTTCGAGGTGATGCTGCCCGCCCTCGCCCGCCTGGGCCTGCCGTTTCCCCTGGGCGGGACCAGCAACCACTTCCAGACCGGCGTCCTGCGCGGCGTCGGCGGTTGGGACGCCTTCAACGTCACCGAAGACGCGGACCTGGGGTTCCGGCTGGCGGCGCGCGGGTGGCGGATGGGGATGCTGTCCGCGCCGACCTTCGAGCCCGCGCCGACGGCGCTGGTCGATTGGCTGCCGCAGCGGACCCGGTGGGTGAAGGGGCACATGCAGTCGTTCGGCGTGCATTCACGGCGGTTCTGGCGACAGCCGTTCGGCTTCAACGCCGCGCTGCTGGCGACGCTGGGGCTGTCGAGCCTGTCGGTGCTGTTGCATGGGCCGGCGGCGGCCTGGGTGCTGGCGACGATGCTGAGCGGGTGGATGGCGGGCGTGCCCCTGCCCATCGCGGCGCAGGACCTGGCTCTGCTGCTGAGCGGATGGGCGGTGACGGCGGCTTGCGGCGCGGCGGGCCTGCGCAACGCGGGGTTGCCCCTGCGGCTGAGGGACTTCGCCCTTGCGCCGCTGTACTGGCCGATGCTGTCCATGGCCGCCGTTCATGCGGTGCGGCAGCTGATCACCGCGCCCTATCACTGGGACAAGACGCGCCATTCGCCGGTTCAGGCCGAAGCGAGGGTGGACGTCCCCTCCCCGCAGCGCGTATCAGCCGGGAAATGGACAGCCAGAAACCCGCGGTGGCGGACACGCCCCTCGTCATGCGAACCACCGCCTGGGGTGATTACGCCCTCATCGACAGCGGCGACGGACGCAAGCTGGAGCGCTACGGCAAGTACACGGTCGTAAGGCCCGAACCCCAGTGCCTGTGGCGCCCGCGCCTGGACGCCAGCGTGTGGGACAAGGCCGACGCGGTGTTCGATCCTTCGGACGAAGAGGAAGCCGGCCGCTGGCGGTTCTCCAAGCCGCCGGCCGAGACCTGGCCCCTGGGCTGGGGCGAGGTCCGCTTCCACGGCCGTTTCACCAATTTCCGCCACCTTGCCTTCTTCCCCGAGCAGGCGGCGAACTGGGCGTGGATGGACGAGCGCATCCGCGCGGCCAAGCGGCCGCTGAAGGTGCTGAACCTGTTCGGCTACACCGGGGTGGCGTCCCTGGTCTGCGCGGCGGCGGGGGGCGAGGTCACGCATGTGGACGCCTCCAAGAAGGCCATCGGCTGGGCGCGGGAGAACGCCGCCCTGTCGAAGATGGAGGACAAGCCGATCCGCTGGATCTGCGAGGACGCACGCAAGTTCGTCCAGCGCGAGATCCGGCGCGGCAGCCGTTATGACGGCATCATCCTGGACCCGCCGAAGTTCGGGCGGGGCCCCAACAACGAGGTCTGGCGCCTGTTCGAGGGTCTGCCGGAGTTCGCCGAGCTGTGCGCCGAGCTGCTGTCGCCGGACGCCAACTTCCTGATCCTCAACGCCTATGCCGCGCGGATCAGCGGGGCGGCGCTGTCGGGCCTGCTGGCGGAAAAGCTGGCCGGGCGGCCGGGCCGCATCGACTGGGGCGAGTTGGCCCTGGTGGAGGAGAAGCTGGACCGCCAGATCGGCCTGTCGTTCTTCGCGAGGTACGCGTCGTGAACCCCAAGGTCGTCACCTCCGTCACCAACGCCACGGTGAAGGCCGTCCGCGCCCTGCACATGCGCAAGGAGCGCGAGGAGACCGGCCTGTTCCTGGCCGAGGGCCTGAAGATCATCATCGAGGCGGTGGACCTGGGCCACGCGCCGCGCATCCTGCTGTTCGGGCGCGACGCGGCTGATCATCCGATGCTGCAGAAGGCGGCCGAGGCCACCCGCAAGGCCGGCGGCGAGGTGATCGAGGTCAACCGCGAAATCCTGGAGAAGGTCAGCCGCCGCGACAATCCGCAGGCGGTGGTGGCGGTGTTCAAGCAGACCTTCGCCGAGCTGGACGCTTTGGAGCCGCAGAGCGCGCCCTGCTGGGTGGCGCTGCAGGCGGTGCGCGATCCGGGCAACCTGGGCACCATCGTGCGCACGGCGGACGCCGCCGGCTGCGGCGGGGTGATCCTGGTGGGCGACTGCTGCGATCCGTTCTCTGTCGAAGCTGTGCGGGCGACCATGGGCTCAATCTTTGCGGTGAAGATCGCCAAGGCCAGCGTCGAGCAGTTCCTCGCCTTCCGCGAAACCTGGCCGGGATCGGTGGTCGGCACTCTGCTGACCGCCGAGGTGGATCACCGCACGGCCGAGTACCGCAAGCCGTCCCTGATCCTGATGGGCAACGAGCAGCAGGGGCTGCCGCCCGAGCTGGCCGCCGCCTGCGACGTGAACGTCAAGATCCCCATGCGCGGACGCGCCGACAGCCTGAACCTGTCGGTGGCGACGGGGATCATGATCTACGCCGCCACCTAGGCTGGTTCAGGAAGGTCTCAAGGCTTACGCCGCGCGCTTCAGTTCAGTGACCGAGGCCAGGGCGGAGGCGATGCCTTGTTCGCGCTGCTCGGGACCGACGGCGATGCCCTCAGCGCGGACGAACTCCACGTCGTGGATGCCGATGAAGCCGAAGATCGCCTTCAGATAGGGCTCCTGAAAGTCCATGCCGGCGGCCGGCTGGCCGTCGCCGTAGTAGCCGCCCTTGGACAGGGCGACGATCACCCGCTTGCCGCCCGCCAGGCCTTCGACGCCGTTGGGGCCGTAGCGGAAGGTCTTGCCCGCCGCGAGGATGCGGTCGATCCAGGCCTTGAGCTGGCTGGAGATGGTGAAGTTGTACATGGGGGCGCCGATGACGATGATGTCGGCGGCCAGGAACTGCTCCAGCGCCTCTGCGCCGGCGTCGAGTTCGGCCTGCGGGGCCACGCCGCCCAGATGCGCGCCGCTCAGGTGCGGCAGCGGGTCGGCGGCGAGGTCGCGGTAGACCACCTTGGTGGCCGGAGCGTCGTTGGTGATGGCGGTCGCGATGGCGGCCGAGACCTGACGGCTGACGGAGTTGTCGCCCAGGATCGAGGAGTCGATATGCAGCAGAGTCATTGGAGAAACCTTCCTTTTCATCGGATCGGTAACCGAGCCTGCTGCCGATTAAGTGCGCCGGAATTCGTAACTCAAGAACGCACAAATTTGGTGCCGAGACACATGGGTTAGCCCTGGTCACATGGATGTGCCTGCTGGGGATGCGCCAAGCCCTTGAGTAGGCTGGATTTGTTCCTAAGTTACTTTTTCAGCCCACCCGAAGAACGTCGTTTCATGTCGCAAGAAAATCTCGCCTACACCCCCTCCGCCTGCCGCCCGGTGACGGATGTCCTGTCCTTGATCGGCGACAAGTGGACGGTGCTGATCGTCATGCTGCTGGCTGACGGGCCGCGCCGGTTCAACGAGCTGAAGCGGATGGTGAACGGCATCTCCCAGCGGATGCTGACCCTGACCCTGCGCAATCTGGAGCGCGAGGGCCTGGTGAACCGCACGGTGTTCCCCACCGTGCCGCCGCGCGTGGAGTATGAACTGACGGCGCTTGGGAAATCGCTGAAGGCGCCGGTGGCGGCGCTCGGCCAATGGGCCCACGCCAACCAGCTGCAGATGGACTTGGCCCGCTTGGAGTTCGACAAGAAGGCGGCCGAGGCGGCTTGAGGTGCATTGCGTGCTTCGACTGGCCGCTTTCGCGACCGCTCAGCATGACGAAGGTGGATTGGCTCTGAGTTCGTCATCCTGAGCCTGTCGAAGGACGCACGGCTTCGCCGCCTCGCGCGGTTGCGCGAAGGTGATGGGAGGGCAGCGGAGCACTGGTCTTCGCTCGATTTGGGTTGGAGTGGCTGGAAAGAAGTCCGGCGCTCCGCGCGGGTCCTTGTCGTGAACGCTGCGATCGACGCCTTCGTATGGCTGTTCCCGGCGTCGGTCGGCCTCCAGGGGGAGCCGATCCCGCCGCGACGTCAGCGCGTGGCCACGCACCCTCCCCTGCGACGGGATGAGCAAAGCTTACGGGAGGTTCTGAGGAGGGGGATAAGCATCCGCTTCTCCTCCCTCGTAGCGAAGCGTGCGGGGAGAAGAAGGCTCACGTCCCTCGGGGTTTCGCCCTGGCGGTCGGCGCCGTGTTGGCCGGGTCGTCGGGCCAGACGTGCCGGGGATAGCGGCCCTTCATCTCGCTTTTGACCGCCTTCCATGAGCCGGCCCAGAAGCCCGGCAGGTCCTTGGTGATCTGGATCGGGCGATGGGCGGGTGACAGCAGGGCCAGGGTCAGGGGCACGCGCCCTCCTCCCACCGACGGATGGGTCGACAGCCCGAACAGCTCCTGCACCCGGACGTCGACGCGGGGGCTGCCCTCGGCGGCGTAGTCGATGCGGAAGGCGTTGCCGGTGGGCGCGGTCCAACGGGACGGGGCGGCGGCGTCCATCTTCCGCTGCAGGTCCCAAGGCACGAGCGTCTTCAGGGCGTCGGCCAGGGCGTGGTCGGAGAGGTCCGCCAGGGACGACTTTCCGGTCAGCAGCGGAGCCAGCCAATCGTCGAGCTGGGCGATCAGCGCCGCGTCGGACAGGTCGGGCCAACTGTCGTCGAGCTCGCGCAGGAAGGCGGCCTGGGCGCGGAAGCCGTCGGACGCCTCGCCGAATTTGAGGGCCGACAGCCCCTCGGCCCGAACCTTGTCCATCAGGGCCTTGGTGATCATGGCGGGGTCGGGCTTTTCGATCAGCCGCTCCTCCACCACCAGCTTGCCCAGGCGCAGCAGACGGCGGGCGCGGACGCGGCCCTTGGCGTCGGGCTCCAGGCGGTCCTCGGCGACCAGACGGTCGGCGAAGGCCTCGCGCAGGGCGGCCTCGTCCAAGGGGGCGGCCAGCAGGATCCGGTCGCGGGCGTCGCCGCCGCCGAGTTCGCCCACCGCGAGCCACTTCTCGCGCGCCAGGGCGTCGGTGGCCTCCAGATAGACGCCGCGTCCGTTGGCGAGCTGAAACTCCCCCGCCGGACCGCGGGCGCGGGCCACGCGCTCAGGATAGGCCTCGGCCAGCAGCAGGGCGTCGTCGAGAGGTTCGGCGTTCGAGGCCTTGCCCGCCGCCCGAGCCCAGCGGCCGGCCAGGGTCTTGGCGTCGCGGGCGCGGGGCGAGCCGTCGCGGCCCACGGCCTCCAGCCGGTGGCGCAGGTCCACATCGCGCCCGCCCAGGGCCTGTTCGCTGAGCACGGCGGCGATCAGGGCGGCGCGGTCAGCCTGGCCCGAGGCGGCGGCGCGCAGGATCATGTGGGCCAGACGCGGGGCCAGCGGCAGGTCGCCCAGACGCTCCCCGTGGGTGGTGAGCGCGCCGTCGTCGGTCAGGGCGTTCAGGCGACGCAGCAGACCCCGCGCCTCGTTGAAGGCGGCGGCGGGCGGCGGATCGAGGAAGGTCAGCCCCTCCGCATTGCGGGCGCCCCAGCGGGCGAGATCGAGGGCGAGGCTGGAGAGGTCCGCCTCCAGAATCTCCGGCCGGCCGAAGGCGGGCAGAGCGCGGGTCTCCGCCTCGTCCCACAGGCGATAGCAGACGCCGGGCTCGGTGCGGCCGGCGCGGCCCCGGCGCTGGTCGGCGGCGGCGCGGCTGACGCGCACGGTGTCGAGGCGGGTCAGGCCGCTGGCCGGGTCGAAGCGCGGCACGCGGGCCAGGCCGCAATCAATGACCACGCGCACGCCCTGGATGGTCAGGGAGGTCTCGGCGATGGAGGTGGCCAGCACCACCTTGCGCCGCCCCGGTGCGGCGGCGGCGATGGCGCGGTCCTGCACGGCGGGATCGAGGGCTCCGTAGAGCGGGGCCACGTCCACATCGGGCCGACGCAGGCGCTCCTTCAGCAGGGTCTCGGTGCGGCGGATCTCCCCCTGCCCCGGCAGGAAGACGAGGACGGAGCCGCCCTCCTCCTGCAGCGCGCGCTCAACCGCGCGGGCCACGCGCTCCTCCAGACGGAGGCGGTCGTCGCGGCCGAGATAGCGGGTGTCGACCGGGAACATCCGGCCCTCGCTCTCCACGATCGGGGCGTCGCCCAGGTGGGCGGCGATGCGGGCGCCGTCGAGGGTGGCGGACATGACCAGCACCCTCAGGTCGTCGCGCAGCAGGCCTTGCGAGTCGCGCGCCAGGGCGAGGCCGAGATCGGCGTCCAGGCTGCGTTCGTGGAATTCGTCGAACAGCACGGCGGCGACGCCGTCCAGGCCCGGGTCGTCCAGAATCATCCGGGTGAAGACGCCCTCGGTCACCACCTCGATCCGGGTGCGGGCGCTGACCTTGGATTGCAGGCGGACGCGATAACCGACGGTCTCGCCCACCGGTTCGTTCAGGCTCTGGGCCATGCGTTCGGCGGCGGCGCGGGCGGCGAGTCGGCGCGGCTCCAGCAGGATGATTTTCCCGTCGCCCACCCACGGCTGCCCCAGAAGGGCCAAGGGAACGCGCGTGGTCTTGCCCGCGCCCGGCGGCGCCACCAGCACGGCGGCGCACGCATCGAGCAGCGTCGCCTGCAATCTCGGCAATACCTCTTCAATCGGAAGCATGCAGGCCCTGTAAACGCCCCCCGCCTCCGCGCCAAGCGGGGCGCCGTCGTGCTTGCCGCTTGACCGGGGGCAGGCAAGTCGCCACGGTCGCGCCACGCTGAGCTCGAGATCCGGGCCAGACTTTCACGAAGCGGCTCTGGGGGAGCCGTGGGACCTCTGGAGGAAATATGTGGCGCGTTAAGCCGCTCGACGCGATTCTGGCGACCGCACAGAAGAAGTCGCTTCATCGCTCGCTGGGTCTGTTCCAGCTTACCCTGCTCGGCATCGGCGGGATCATCGGCACCGGCATCTTCGTGCTGACCGCCGAAGCGGCCCAAAAGGCCGGCCCGGGCATGCTGATCTCTTTCATCATCGCCGGTTTCGTCTGCGCGGTCGCCGCGCTCTGCTATTCCGAACTGGCCTCGATGGTGCCGGTCTCCGGCTCCGCCTACACCTACTCCTACGCGGTCATGGGCGAGTTCATCGCCTGGCTGGTGGGCTGGGCCCTGATCCTCGAATACGCCGTGGCGGCCAGCGCCGTGGCCGTGGGCTGGTCCGGCTATCTGGTCGGTCTGCTTGAGAACTCCATCGGCGTGGTCATACCCGCCGCCTTGGCCAACGGCCCCTATGCCGGCGGCGTCATCAACCTGCCGGCGGTCGTCATCGCCGCCGCCGTGACCGGCCTGCTGGTCGTCGGCACCACCGAGAGCGCCACGGTCAACGCCGTCCTGGTCGCCATCAAGGTGACGGCCCTGACCCTGTTCATCGTGCTGGCCCTGCCGCTGATGAAGCAGGAAAACTTCGCGCCGTTCGCGCCGCTGGGCACGCCCGGGATTATCGGGGCGGCTGCCTCGATCTTCTTCGCCTATGTGGGCTTCGACGCCGTCTCGACGGCCGCCGAGGAAACCAAGAACCCGCAGCGCAACGTCCCGCTGGCCCTGATCGGCTCGCTGGTCATCTGCACCATCTTCTACATCCTGGTCGCCAGCGGCGCGATCGGCGCCTATGGCGCTCAACCGCTGTTCGCGGCGGACGGCGTCACGCACCTGGCTCCGGGCTCTCGCGCCTTGGCCGATCAGTGCGCCAACATCGCCGCCGGCGCCCAGCAGCCGCTGGTCTGCTCGAAGGAAGCCCTGGCGCATGTCCTGCGCGAGATCGGCTATCCGTCGGTCGGCAACCTGCTGGGCTTGGCGGCCTTCCTGGCCCTGCCCTCGGTCATCCTGATGATGGTCTATGGCCAGACCCGCCTGTTCTTCGTGATGTCGCGCGACGGCCTGCTGCCGGCCGTGCTGAGCAAGGTGCATCCGAAGTTCAAGACGCCGCACGTGGTGACCATGGTCACCGGCGTGGGCGTGATGGTCGCGGCGGCCTTCTTCCCGGTCGGCTCGCTGGCGGACATCTCGAACTCCGGCACGCTGTTCGCCTTCCTGGCGGTGTCCATCACGGTGGTGCTGCTGCGCATCCGCGAGCCGAACCGCCACCGTCCGTTCCGCGCTCCGCTGGTCTGGATCGTGGCCCCGGTGGCCGGCATCGGCTGCATCGTGCTGTTCATGTTCCTGCCGCCGGCCGCCAAGCTGGTGTTCCCGGTGTGGTCGGGCATCGGTCTGCTGCTGTACTTCGCGTACGGCTTCCGCAACAGCCACGTGGGCCGCGGCATCGTCGAGGTTCCTGAGACGGCCCCCGACGCCCCGCCGACCGAGGCGCAAGCCATCGGCGCGCCGAAGGACTAAGCGTCCTTCACAGGCTTCAAGGATCGGCCCGGGCATCGTCCGGGCCTTTTCTTTTGGGCGCATCACACCATGTTGGGGCCATGAGCTCCGAGCCCCCCATCCGCGCGGTGATCGCGCCGGTCACGCCGCTTCAGCAGAACTGCACCATCGTCTGGTGCGCCAAGACCAAGAAGGCGGCGATCATCGATCCCGGCGGCGAGGTCCCGCGCCTGCTGAAGGCGATCGAGGACCAGGGGCTGACCCTGGAGAAGATCTGGATCACCCACGGGCACCTTGATCACGCCGGCGGCGCGGCGGCGCTGAAGCTGGAGACGGGCGTGCCGATCGAAGGGCCGCACCCCGACGACCAGTTCTGGATCGACGACATCAGCACCAACGGCGACCGCTGGGGCATGCCCGAGGCGCGAGCCTTCGTGCCAGACCGCTGGCTGGGCGACGGCGACGTGGTCACGGTGGGTGAAACGGAGTTCGAGGTGATCCACTGCCCCGGGCACACGCCGGGGCACGTGATCTTCTTCCATCGCGAGGCGAAGTTCGCCCAGGTGGGCGACGTGCTCTTCCAGGGCTCGATCGGGCGGACGGACTTCCCGCGTGGCAACCATGCGGACCTGATCGCCTCCATCACCCAGAAGCTGTGGCCCCTGGGCGACGACGTGCGGTTCGTGCCCGGTCATGGCCCCATGTCCACCTTCGGGGCGGAGCGGCGATCCAACCCCTATGTGGCCGACCGGGTGCTGGCGGGCGCCTGAACTTGGCGTTCCGGCCACGTTTCGCTTCTATGTCCGCGCTGAAATCGGAACGTGACAGGGGCGTGGCATGAAGGCGGAATGGATATGAGCCGAACCGATCCATCCCCCCGGATTCTCGTGGTCGACGACGATCCGGGCATCCGTGACCTGGTGTCCGACTTCCTCGGCAAGCATGGCTATCTCGTGGAGACGGCCGGCGACGGGACGGAGATGGAGCGCGCCCTTTCGCGCCAGAAGCCCGACCTCATCATCCTTGACGTCATGCTGCCCGGCGACGACGGCCTGGCCCTTTGCCGCAAGCTGGCGGCTCAGCCGGACGGCCCGTCGATCATCATGCTCAGCGCCATGGGCGAAGAGACGGACCGCATCGTGGGCCTGGAGCTGGGGGCCGACGACTATCTGCCCAAGCCGTGCAATCCGCGCGAACTTCTCGCCCGCGTCCGCGCGGTCCTGCGCCGCCGCCAGGAGCCCCGCCCCGCCGAAGACACCGCCCTGGGCGCGACCTGCGAGTTCGCCGGCTGGCGGTTGGATCTGGTGCGGCGCGACCTGCGCTCGCCCGACGGGGTGGTGATCAACCTGTCGAGCGGCGAGTTCACCCTGCTTCGCGCCTTCATCGACCGGCCGCAGCGCGT
The DNA here is from genome assembly GCF_029543125.1 of Caulobacter segnis. Taxonomy (GTDB): domain Bacteria; phylum Pseudomonadota; class Alphaproteobacteria; order Caulobacterales; family Caulobacteraceae; genus Caulobacter; species Caulobacter segnis_D. Next base: position 170,363 of record NZ_JARQWW010000003.1, on the reverse strand, counting down.
TCTGAACCGCGACCAGCTTCTCGACCTGGCCCGAGGGCGTGATTCCGACGCCTATGACCGCGCCATCGACGTGCAGATCAGCCGCCTGCGCCGCAAGCTGGACGACAGCGCCGGCGAGATCATCCGCACCATCCGCTCGGAAGGCTACGTGTTCACGCCCAAGGTCACGCGGACCGCATGAGCCGCCGCATCTCCGCCACGCCGCTGTTCCTCCAGACCATCGGCCTGGTGATCTTCACCCTCATTGCCGCCCAGGTGATCAGCGTGGCGGTGATCCTGCTGTCGCCGCCGCCGACGCCGGAGTTCTATCGCGTCACCGAGATCGCCCAGGCGGTAAAGACGGGCGTGGAGACCGACACCCGCGACGGGCGGCCCTTGGCGGTTCGTGCGCGCAACAAGCTGAATTTCGACGACCAGCGGCTGAGCCGCCGCCGCAATGAGCTGAAGGCCGTGATCGGCCGGGCGATCGATGTCGATCCGTCGCGCATCGTCCTCAAGATCAGCATGCAGCGCCGCCTGCTGCTGCGCCCCGGCCCCCCGCCGCCCGGCATCCGCCGCGCCCTGCTGGAGCAGAAGGGCGGCCCGCCGCCCGAGCTTCGCCACGAAGACTTTCTGGTCGGCCGGTTCAAACTGGCCGTGCAGCAGGCCGACGGCCACTGGATCGTGGTCGAACCCAAGCCGTCCCTGCGTCCCGACGAATGGCAGGCGCGCCTGCTGCTGGTGCTGGGCCTGTCGATCCTGGCGGTGACGCCGCTGGTGTGGTTGTTCGCCCGCCGCCTGGCCGCGCCGATCAGCGCCTTCGCGGATGCAGCCGAGCGCCTGGGCCGCGATCCCGGGGCGCCGCCGCTGGAGCTGAAAGGCTCGGCGGAGGTGAAGGCCGCCGCCACCGCCTTCAACGGCATGCAGCAGCGCCTGCGCAGCTATGTGGAGGACCGCACCGCCATGATCGGGGCCATTGCCCACGACATGCGCACTCCCCTCACCCGCCTGCGCTTTCGCATCGAGGGTGCGCCGGAGGAGCTGCGGGGCAAGCTGGCCGCCGAAATCGATCAGATGGACGAGATGATCTCCGCCGCCATCACCTTCGTCCGCGACGCCACGCGGGAAGGTGAGCGGACCAAGCTGGAGCTGGCCTCCCTGCTGGAGAGCGTCATCGACGACGCCGCCGAGATGGGTGGGAAGGCCAGCGTCGAGCGGTGTGACCGCATCGTCATCGACGGCGATCCCCTGGGCCTGCGGAGACTGGTGTCCAACCTCGTGGACAATGCGCTCAAATACGGCGGCGCGGCGCGCGGGCGTGTCTTCGCCGAGGACGGCTTCGCGATCATCGAGATCGAGGACGACGGTCCCGGCGTGTCGGACCGGGAGATGGACCGGGTCTTCGACCCCTTCTATCGCGGCGAGCCTTCGCGCAATCGCGAGACCGGGGGCATCGGGCTGGGCCTGGCGGTGGTCCGCTCCATCGCCCGCTCCCACGGCGGCGACGTCACCCTGCACAACCGCGAAGGCGGAATGACCGCGCGGGTCCGGCTGCCCCTCTGACATTCGCCCAAGCTTGGCCTTATCTGGGCGTGATTGTTGCGCTCCGGCAAAGCTTGGGCGCGCACCTGCAATCGGCCGGCAACGGCCATGGTGTTTGTGAAGTCATGATCCGCTCCCTCCTCGTCTCCGTCACGCTTCCCCTGGCCGCCTTCGCCGCCGTCGCCCACGCCCAGCCGCCCGAGGTGCCGCGCGAGGGGCCGCCACGCGAGGGTCCTCGCGGCCCCCGGCAACAGGTGTTCATCAGCCCGGCGGGTGAGCCGTTCCGCGCCGCGCCGGACGCGCCCTATCCCGTCGCCGCTTGGTTCGCCCGGGCCGACGCCGACAAGGACGGCAAGCTGGACCGCAAGGAGTTCACGGCCGACGCGCTGGTGTTCTTCGACACCCTGGACACGGACAAGGACGGGATCATCTCGTCCCTGGAGAACACCGCCTACGAAAACAAGGTCGCGCCGGAGATCCTGCCTACCGCGGACCGTAGCGGCCTCGGCGGCCCGCCTCCCGGCGGCGCGCGCAAGGGCGGCCCGCGCCCCGGCGACAAGAAGCTGAAGAACCGCCGCGTCATGGCGGGCATGAGTCTGCAAGGCGCCGCGCCCTACAGCCTGCTCAACGAGCCCCAACCGGTGCGAGGGGCGGACGCCGACTTCAATTTCCGCATCACCAAGGCGGAGTTCGAAACCACCGCGCGCAAGCGCTTCACCATCCTCGACACGGATGGCGACGGGTTCCTCATCCTCGACGCCCTGCCCCAGACGCCCGTTCAGCAGATGCGTGAGAATATGGCTGCTTTGCGGCGTGAATAGAGTTCCCTAACCGGCCGACATCATGGGAACTACTGACAAAGCGCGCCGGTCTGCTTGATCCGGCGCGCTTTGTTGCGTTTTCGGGTGAACCCAATCCGACTTCACCGGTTTAGCTCCACAGACCAACTGGACTGAAACCGTGATGACCGACCCGAACAGCCCGCCTCCGACTCCCGAGCCGCCGGCTCCCGAGTACGAGCCGGGTCAGGTTCCGGACGAGGCTCCGCCTCTCGATCCGACGCCGAACCCGCCCGGAGACGGCACGCCTTTCGCCGGATCGGTCATCTCGAGGCTTTACTGAAGGAGCAGACCATGGACCTCGACTCCAACCGGACGACCACCCGCGGCCGCCGTGGCTTCGCCGCCATGGATCCCGAACGCCGCCGTGAAATCGCCCGCAAGGGCGGCGCCAGCGTTCCCAGCGAAAAGCGCAGCTTCGCCAAGGATCGCGATCTGGCGGCCAACGCCGGCCGCAAGGGCGGCTCCTCATCGCGCGGCGGCGGCCGTCCAAATCGGTCGGGCGAAATCTAGCTGCCGTGAACCGGGCGCCGGCGCCGCAGAAAGCGGCGCCTGTCCCGGAAGCGAGATCGGCTTATTTTCGGCCGCATCCCAAACCGCCTTTTGCGCGTTGCAGCAATCGAACCGGCATGACCGGCAGCACCTCTAGGGCGGATTATCATGGACTTGACGTTGGCTTCACTCGGCCAGGTCGATCAAAGCGATGCGACCGAACTGTCCACTCCCGTGTCGGCTGGCGCCGACCTGAAGCGCGTGGCGCTGATCGGCAACTTCCCCCCACGCCGATGCGGCATCGCAACCTTCACAGCCGACGTCCACGACGCCCTGACGGCGTCCTTCCCTGACCTCGCCTGCGACGTCTATGCGATGGACGACGGCAACGGGCCGTATGACTTCGGCGGTCCCGTCAAGTTCTCCATCCGTCAGCAGCAGTTCGGCGATTACGCCGAAGCCGCGCGCCGCATCAACGAGAGCGGCGCGGACCTGATCAACCTGCAGCATGAGTTCGGCATCTTCGGCGGCCCGGCCGGCGAGGACATCCTGCGCGTGCTGTCGGCCGTGCGCGCGCCGGTGGTCGTCACCCTGCACACCGTCCTGACCAACCCCAACGCCGACCAGCGCCGGGTGATGCGCGGCCTTATCCAGCGCGCCTCGCGCCTGCTGGTCATGGCCGAGAAGGGCAAGGAGATCCTGCGCCGGGTGTACAGCGTGCCGGGCGACAAGATCGCCGTCATTCCTCACGGCGCGCCGGACCGCCCGCTGGTCGAGCCGGACACCGGCAAGGCCGCCTTCGGGCTGGAGGGACGCAAGGTGCTGATGACCTTCGGCCTGCTGTCGCCGAACAAGGGGTTGGAGGTGATGATCCGCGCCCTGCCCGCCATCGTCGAGCGGCACCCGGACGTCATCTACACCATCATCGGGGCCACCCATCCGCACCTGATCGCCCGCGAAGGCGAGGCCTATCGTGAGCAGTTGGCGGAGCTGGCCACCTCGCTCGGCGTGCGGCGGAACCTGGCCTTCATCAATGAGTACATGGACACCCCAGCCCTGCTGGACCGGCTGCAGGCGGCGGACATCTATGTGACGCCCTATCTGGCCGAGGCGCAGATCACCTCGGGCACGCTGTCCTACGCCGTGGCCATGGGCAAGGCGGTGGTCTCCACCCCCTACTGGCACGCGCATGAGCTGCTGAATGACGGGACGGGCGTGCTGGCTCCGTTCGGAGACGTCGAAGCGCTGGCGGCGGCGGTGAACGGGCTGCTGGATGATCCCGAGCGCCAAGCCGGGCTGCAGGCCCGCGCCTACGCCAAGGGACGGCGGACCATCTGGTCGGCCGTGGCCAAGGACTATGTATCGACCTTCAAGGATGCGCAGACCGCCCGGGTGATCGACATGAGCCAGGAAAGCCGCGCCCGCCTGCCGGCGCCGAAGCTGGACGCGGTGGAGCGCCTGACCGACGCCTGCGGCATCTTCCAGCACAGCCTGTACGGCGTGCCGGACCGCCGCCATGGCTACTGCATCGACGACAATGCCCGCGGCCTGATCCTGGCGACCCAGTTGAAGGCGCTGAGCCCGCGCGACGAGCGTCCGCAGCGCTTGGCCTGGGTGTACGCCTCGTTCGTCCAGTACGCCTGGAACGCCGATGTGGGGCGGTTCCGCAACTTCATGTCCTATGAGCGCACCTGGCTGGAGGCCGAGGGATCGTCGGACAGCGGGGCCCGCGCGCTATGGGCCATCGGGGCCACGGCGGAGAACGCGCCGATCCCCGACCTGCGCCATTGGGCGGAAGGATTGGTCCGCAATGTCCTGCCGTCGTTCGAGGGCATCCTGGCGGCCCGCACCTCGGCCTTCGCGATCCTCGGCCTGGCCTCGCTGGTCCGATGCGGCGTCGAGAGCGCGACGGCGGAGCGGCTGCTGCGCAAGCACGCCGACCATCTGGCCGAGCTGTTCGAAACCCATGCCACCGCGGACTGGACGTGGTTCGAGCCTTTCCTATCCTATGACAACGCCCGCCTGCCTGAGGCCCTGCTGCGCGCCGGCATGGCGCTGGAGGAGGACCGCTATATCCAGATCGGCCTCAAGGGTCTGGCTTGGCTTTGCGAGATCCAGTCGGCGCCGGACGGCTGTTTCCGCCCGGTGGGCACCCACAGCTTCGGCGTCCATCACGCCCGCCCGTCGGCTTTCGACCAGCAGCCGCTGGAGGCCGCCGCCACCATCGACGCCTGCGCCGCGGCCTTCGAGGCGGCGGGGGAGCAGCGCTGGGTCAACGAGGCGCGCCGGGCCTATGACTGGTACCTCGGCGCCAACGACCTGGGCGTGCGGATGGCCCGGGATGAGGACGGCTCGTGCCTGGACGGCCTCAGCCCTCAAGGGCCGAACCTGAACCAGGGCGCTGAATCGGTGCTGGCCTTCCAGATGTCGACCTGCGCCATGCACAGCCTTCTCGCCCGCCACAGCGTCTCCACCCCGCTGGCCGTTCGACACTGACCCGCAAGGCGCGTTAGCTTCAGTAAATGCCGAAGATTCATCACCTGCCTCACAGGCTGCAGGCGGACGCGACGCGCGTCGTGATCCGTCCCTTCCAACTGCCTTCGGCCAGCGGCCGGATGCAGCGCATCTTCACCGCCGTGCAGGCCATGGACATGCGCACCTGCCAGGCCGAGCTGGCCATCGTCGGCCGGGACTTCGAGTCCCGCCACTGGCAGACCCGCCGCATCTTCCTGAAACGCTATGAACAGGTGGCGGCGGAGCTGGGGATCAAGAACGGCCTGTCGGACCAGCAGCGCCAGTTGGTCGGCGCCTATTTCTGCCACGAGTACTCCTACTCGGCGGCGGCGCTGATGAACCCGTCGGTGGTCGCGCACGTGGACCAGTCCGGCCTGACGCCGGGCAGCGTGCGTTTCATCATGTCCCTGCGGGCGGTGGGCGAAGGGCACATCTCGTCCATCGCCTTCCGCGAAGGCATCCTGACTCACGACGGGCGCATGGACCTGATGCCCGAGCCGCCGTTCGCCACGGCCGTGAGCTGGGACAAGCCGTGCGGTCCCGATGTGGAGTCCTGCCCGGTCACGGCCGAGCGGCATCCCGACGCCTCGCTTTCCGGCACGGTGATCTTCCCCTTCACCCCGGCCCAGGCCGGCGGGCTGGAGGACATGCGCCTGGTCCGCTTCCTGGACGACGACGCCAGCACGGCGCGCTACCTGGGCACCTATACGGCCTATAGCGGTAAGGCCATCGGCTCGGAGCTGATGAGCACGGACGACTTCCGCACCTTCCGCATGGAGCCCATGCGCGGCCCGGCGTCACGCAACAAGGGCATGGCCCTGTTCCCGCGCAAGGTGGACGGCCAGTACATGATGATCGGCCGGCAGGACGGCGAGAACGTCTTCCTGCTGAGGTCCGAAGACCTGCTGGAGTGGGGCGAAGGCGAGCTGCTGATGAAGCCCCGCGATCCGTGGGAGCTGGTCCAGATCGGCAACTGCGGCTCGCCCATCGAGCTGGACGAGGGCTGGCTGCTGCTGACCCACGGGGTCGGGGCCATGCGCAAGTACGCCATCGGGGCGGTGCTGCTGGACAAGAAGGACCCCAGCAAGATCATCGGCCGCCTGCCCGGCCCCCTGCTGTCGCCCGCCGACGAGGACCGCGAGGGCTATGTGCCGAACGTGGTCTACACCTGCGGCGCGCTGGCCAATAACGGCATGCTGTTCATGCCTTACGGCGTGGCCGACAGCTCGGTAGGCTTCGCCCTGATCAAGCTGGACGAGTTGCTGGGCGAGATGGTCTGAGGCCAGCGCCTCAGACCGCCGTCAGCAGAAACACCCCGAAGGCCGGGGCCGGGCTGATCCACTCGCGTTCCACGCGCCAGCCGCCTTGGGCCGCCAGGTCGGCGACGCGTTCGGGGGTGAACTTGTAGGCGTTTTCGGTGTGGATGGTCTCGCCGGCGGCGAAGCGGAAGGCGCGGCCGGCGGCGTGGGCGACCTGGCTTCCCGTGCTGAGCAGATGCATCTCCATGCGCTGCTCCAAGGCGTTCCAGAGGGCCAGATGTTCGAAGGCGTCGAGGTCGAAGTCGCCGTCAGCCTCGCGGTTGATGCGGGCCAGAACGTTCTTGTTGAAGGCGGCGGTGACCCCGGCGCTGTCGTCATAGGCGGCCACCAGGGTCGCCTCGTCCTTCACCTGATCCGCGCCTAGGATGAAGGCCGAGCCGTCGCCCAGCAGGCGGCGGGCGGCGCGCAGGAAGGCCGCCGCCTCGTCCGGCGTGAAATTGCCGATGGTCGAGCCGGGGAAGAAGCCCACGCGCGGCCGGTCGCCCAGGGACGGCGGCAGACGCAGGGCGGTGGTGAAGTCGTCCATCAGCGGCGCGACCAGCAGGTTCGGATAGTCGGCGCGGATCGCCTCGGCCGCGTCGGCCAAGGCGGTGGGGCTGATGTCGATGGGCGCGTAGGCGGCGACGTGGGGCGCGGCGTCGAGCAGCAGCCGGGTCTTCAGGCTGGCTCCGCTGCCGAACTCCACCAGGGCCGCCCGGTCAGGAACGGCGGCGGCCAGTTCAGGCGCGATCTGCTTCAGCAGCGCCGTCTCGGTGCGGGTCGGATAGTATTCCGGCGTCTCGCAGATCTCCTCGAACAGGCGGGAGCCCTCGGCGTCGTAGAAGTACTTCGGCGGCAGGGTCTTCGGGTAGGCGGACAGGCCGGCGATCACGTCGCGTTCGAAGATGGTCAGCTCCGGCGCCGGGGCGGTCTTGCGACGCGGGTCGCGAGCCAGGCGCAGGCCGGAGAACATCCAGCGCTGATGCGGATAGTAGAAGTTGCGGTAGCTGGCGCGGGCGTGCCCGTCCGGCGTGACGCAGGCGCCGCCGCGCAGGACCATCTGGCCCGACATGAACTTGCCGTTGTACTCGCCCACCGCGCCGGGGCCGGGCTGGAAGCCGGGATAGGGCGTATAGGCGCTGGCGGTCCATTCCCAGACATCGCCGAACATCTGGCGCAGGCCCGGGCCCGTCGGCGCCGGGCGCGGGTTCAGGGCGCCGGAGGAAAGGAACTCGCCGTTGAGGCCGGCGGAGGCGGCGGCGTGCTCCCACTCCGCCTCGGTGGGCAGGCGTGCGCCGGCCCAGGCGGCGTAGGCGGCGGCCTCGTAGAAGCTGACATGGACCACCGGCGCGGCGGGATCGAGGGGCGCGAGACCGCGCAGGGTCATGGCCTTCCAGCCGCCGTCGGACTGACGCCAGTAGAGCGGCGCGGTCCAATCCTCGGCCTGCACCTTGGCCCAGCCGTCGGACAGCCAGAACTCCGGCCGCCGGTAGCCGCCGTCGTCCATGAAGGCCAGCCATTCGCCGTTGGTGACGGCGCGGTCGGCCAGCTCGAAGGGCTCCAGATAGACCTTGTGGCGCGGGCCCTCGTTGTCGAAGGCGAAGCCCCGGCCGTCGTGGCCGATCTCCACCAGACCGCCTTCGAAGGCGACGAAGTCCAGGGGCGCGGCCGCCCCCTCGCCCACGAGCTTGCCGCGCGCATAGGCGGGGTCCAGGGGCGAGTTGGAGAACAGGTGCAGCACGTCCATGAGCATCAGTTCCTGATGCTGCTCCTCGTGGGCCAAGCCGAGGGCCAGAAGCGGCTCGAGCGCGGGATCGAAATCCTGCAGAAGCCGCGTCATGGCCGCGTCCACGTGGCGGCGGTAGTCGATGATCTCCGACGCCGCCGGACGGGTCAGAAGCCCCCGCTGCGGCCGCGGCTGACGGGGGCCGAGCGCCTCGTAATAGGAGTTGAAGAGGTAGGCGTAGAGCTCGTCGAACTGTCGATAGCCGGGAACCTTCTCAGCGAGAATGAAGGTCTCGAAGAACCAGGTGGTGTGCGCCAGGTGCCACTTGGCGGGACTGGCGTCCGGCATGGACTGGGCGGACTGGTCCTCGGCGGTGAGCGGGGCGGCCAAAGCCTCGGTGGCGCGGCGGACCTTGAGGTAGCGATCGAGCGCGCTTCCGCCCACGGGCGTATGGGCGGCGAGGCGGACGGCGTCGTCGAGCGGGGTCATGCGGTTTGAACGGCCAAGCCTGCCGTCGGTTGCTTCCCCGTCCATGGTTCGCCTCCTGGTTAGGGACGATGCTACGCCCCGCCGCGCCAGAAAGTGGCAGCAGCCGTCATCAGGATGGCGGGAACGATCCGGCCTCGCGATGACTTGCCACGTCATAGGAGACCAGGATGACGGACAAGACCACCGTGACGGGCTGGAAACTGGACAGGGAAGAGCGCGAGGCGCTGCTGCTGCGGTTTCCGCCGGCCTATGAGCATCCGGTGGCCGACCATGTGACCCTGAAGGCCGACGCGTCGCCCGACAGCCCGCTGCCGACGGCGGTGAAGGGCGAGATCGTAGGCAAGACGGACGACCGACGCGGCGTGCAAGCCATGGTCATGCGCATCGACGGGACCAGCAACCGGCCCGGCGGCGGCTTCTATCACGTCACCTGGTCCCTGGCGGAAGGACGGCGGGCGGTGGAGAGCAACGACGTCATCGCTGAGCGGGGCTGGGAGTCGCTGGACCGGCCGATCCCCATCACCCTGACGCCGGCGCGGTTCTAGAGCGCGGCGGCGAGACCCAGCAGGAAGCCGAGTTCGAAGACCTGTTCCACGGCGCCAAGGATGTCGCCCGTGTGGCCGCCGATCAGGCGGCGGGCGAGCAGGACGACGATCAGCACCAGGGCGCCGCCGATGACCAGGCCAAGGGCGACATTGAGGGTTGGCAACAGAAACAGTGGCCAGACGGCGATGGCGAGCGCCAGCACCACCTCGCCCCAGCGCACGCCGTCGGGGACCGGCTTCCACTTGGCGGCCAGGGCGTCGCCGGCATAGGGCGACAGGCGCATCGTCAGGACGGCGGCGCCCCGCCCCGCCCCGTGTGCGGCCAGCAGGGCGACGGCGGCGGCGGCCGGAGCCAACGAAGCCAGGGCGGCGATCTTCAGGCCGAGGACGAGGACCAGGGCGATCACGCCAAAGGTCCCCACCCGGCTGTCCTTCATGATCTCCAGCCGGCGCTTCGGCGTCTGGCCGCCGCCCAGGCCGTCGGCGGTGTCAGCCAGACCGTCCTCGTGGAAAGCGCCGGTGATCAGCACGCCCGCGCCGACCGCAAGCAAGGCGGCGATCCAGCTGTTCCAGAAATGCGCCGCGCCCAGCAGGACCAGGGCCGACAGGCCGCCGACCAGTTGGCCCACCAGGGGAAACCAGCGGGCGCTGCGGGTGGTCCAGTCGGGCTCGAACCGCGACAGGGCGGGCGTCGGCAGGCGGGTCAGGAACTGCACCGCGCAGAAGAACAGCTCGACCTGCCGGCGCATCCTCTAGAGCCGCCCCGCCATGACGTCGTCCAGGCTGGCCACGTCAGTCAGCAGGCGCGCGGCGGCGCGGATCACCGGCAAGGCCAGAAGCGCGCCCGTCCCCTCGCCCAGACGCAGGTCGAGGTCGAGCAGCGGCTTGGCCTCCAGCGCCTCCAGCATCAGGGCGTGGCCATGCTCGGCGGAACGGTGGGCGAAGATCAGATAGTCGCGGACGGCGGGCGCGATCCGCACCGCCGCCAGGGCGGCCGCGGTGCAGATGAAGCCGTCGACCACCACGGGACGCCGCACCTCGGCCGCGCCCAGGATCGCGCCGACCATCATGACGATCTCCAGCCCGCCGAATTCGGCCAGGACGTCGAGCGGTTCAGTGACCGCGGAGCGGTCGGCGGCCTGCTGGATGGCGTCGCGCTTGCGGGCCATGCCCTCCGGGGTGTGGCCGGTCCCCTGGCCGATGCAGTCCTCCAGCGGCGCGGGCGCCAGGCGGTGCATGAGCAGAGCGGCGGAGGCGGTGTTGCCGATGCCCATCTCGCCCAACATCAGGATGTCGAACCCCTCCGTCGCCACGTCACGCGCGATGCGGGCGCCGTGCTCCAGGGCCTGCTCCACCTCCCGCGGGGTCAGGGCCGGCTCGACGGCGGCGTTTCGGGTTCCCTTGCGGACCTTGGCGTCGATCAGGCGCTCGTGGGGCGGCAGGTCGCTGGCCACCCCGGCGTCGACCACCCGCACCTTGGCCCCGGCGGCGCGGGCGAAGGCGCTGGCGCTGGCCCGGTCGGCGAGAAAGGTGGCGACCATGGCCGTGGTCACCGCCGACGGATAGGCCGAGACTCCGGACTCGGTCAGGCCGTGATCGCCGGCGAAGACCAGCAGCAGGGCGTATTCGCCGTCCGGGTTCGGGCGGTCGGCGATCAGAGCCAGTTGGACGGCCAGGTCCTCGATCCGGCCCAGGGAGCCAGGGGGCTTGGCCTTGCCGTCGATCAGGGCGCGGAACTCCGGCTCACGCGACAGGTCGAGAGGTTTGATGGTCATGCGGCGAAGTCCTTGAGGCCAGCCAGCCGCGCCAGGGCCGGAATGTCGAGGGACCGTTCCAACACCTCCGCGATTCCGTCCAGAGCCGCGTCGACGGCGGCGGCCTGATCCGCGCCCGTGGACGCCGCGCCGAGCTGGGCGAGGAAGGCCGCCCTCGCCTCGCCCGCATTGAACAGGCCATGGACATAAGCGCCGGCCACGCGGCCGTCGGCGCTGACCGCCCCCTCGCCCGCGCCGTCGTCGAAGACCAGCAAGGGGCGTTGCAGGCCGGGACCGTCCGTGCGGCCCACGTGCATCTCGTACCCCTCGAACCGCGCATCGCCTCCGGCGAGGCGGCCGGACACGGGTCGCAGAACCTTGTCGGCGGTGAGGATGGTTTCGACATCCAGCAGGCCGAGACCCTCGGCCTCACCCGGCGCCCCTTCGATCCCATCGGGGTCGGAGACCTTGCGGCCCAACATCTGGAAGCCGCCGCAGACACCCAACACCCGGCCGCCGCGTCGCACGTGGGCGGCCAGATCTATGTCCCAGCCCTGGGCCCGCAGGAAGGCCAGGTCAGCCAAGGTCGCCTTGGTCCCCGGCAGGATGACGAGGTCGGCGTCGCCCGGCAGCGGCGTTCCCGGCGGCACGAAGGCGAAGTCCACGGAGGGCTCCATCCGCAGGGGATCGAAGTCGTCGAAATTGGCGATGCGCGACAGCATGGGAACGACGATGCGCACCTTGCCGCCCTTGCCGGTCGCCGCGCGGTCCAGGACCACGGCGTCCTCAGCCGGCAGAGCCTTGGCCGCCGCCAGCCAGGGCGCCATGCCCAGGTCCGGCCACCCAGTGCGGGCGGTGATCTCCGTCCGGCCGTCCTGGAACAGGGTCGGGTCGCCCCGAAACTTGTTGATGACGAAGCCGCGGATCATCGCCCGGTCGGCCTCGTCCAGCACGGCGTGGGCGCCGATCAGGGCGGCGATCACATGGCCCCGGTCGATGTCGCCCACCAGCACCACCGGCACGTCGGCGGCGATGGCGAAACCCATGTTCGCGATGTCGTTGGCCCGCAGGTTGATCTCCGCCGGGCTGCCGGCCCCCTCGACGATGACGAGGTCGGCTTCGGCCTCCAGCCGGCGGAAGCTGTCGAGGACCACGTCCAGCAGGGCGGCCTTCTTCTCCTGATAGCCGCGCGCCTGCCAGTTGCCGGCGATCTTGCCGCGCACGATCACCTGGGCGCCCACATCGCTCTGCGGCTTCAGGAGGACGGGGTTCATGTCCACGGTCAGGGGCGTGCGGCAGGCCATGGCCTGAAGGGCCTGGGCGCGGCCGATCTCGCCCCCGTCGGCGGTGACGGCGGCGTTGTTGGACATGTTCTGCGGCTTGAATGGCCGCACCCTTAGGCCCCGGTTGGCGAACAGGCGGCAGAGGCCGGCGACCAGCACCGACTTCCCCACGTCCGAGCCGCAGCCTTGGATCATCAACGCGGCCAAGTGAGGCCTCCGACCAGCAACATCGCCGCCAGGATCGCACAGGCGCGCAGGTAGACGCCAAGCCCGCGTTTCAGGTCTGCCGTCGTCGGCGCCGGACCGTCGCCGAAGACGGGCCGGTCGTGCGCCACGCCGTCATAAGTCGCTGGACCGCCAAGACGGACGCGCAAGCCGCCGGCCATGGCGGCCTCAGGCCAGCCGGCGTTGGGCGAGGCGTGCTTGCGGGCGTCGCGGAACATGGTGGTCCACCCTCCCCCCGCCGCCAGGGCGACCAGGGCGCCGGCGATGCGGGCGGGGATCCAGTTCATGAGGTCGTCGGTGCGGGCGGCGAACCAGCCGAAGGCGCGCCAACGCTCCTCCCGGTGGCCGATCAGGCTGTCGGCGGTGTTGACCGCCTTGTAGGCGAACAGACCGCCCAGACCGCCGAGCAGGAACCAGAAGACCGGGGCGACCACGCCGTCGCAGAAGCTCTCGGCCAGGCTTTCCAGCGCAGCGGCGGCGACGCCGGACTCGTCGAGCCTGTCGGTGTCGCGGCCGACGATGCGGCCGACGGCGGCGCGGGCGGCGTCGAGATCGGCCGCCTTGGCCACGGCGGCCACGTGGTCGTAGAGGCTGCGCGCCGCCAGGCCGAGCGAGCCCAGGATCATCAGCACCAGGACGCCGAGATAGCTTTCGCCCAGCAGATGATGCAGCAGCCCGCCAACGAGCGCCGCGCCGCCCGCCACCAGCAGGACGGTGAGCACGCCGAGCAGCCTGCGGATCCGCTCCGGCCGCGCCGGATCATTCCAGCGCCGCTCGCACCAGCCGACGCCGGCGCCCAGCCAGGCCACGGGATGCGGCAGGCGCCTGTGCAGCCGGTCCGGATAGCCGACCAGCCCCTCCACAAGGGCCGCGCCGAGGACCAGCAGCGGGTCAGCCATGGCGGCCGACGATCTCGATCAACGGGCCGTGGCCGCCCTCGGCGAAGCGCGCCTCCACCCCATAGGCGGCGGACAGGATCGGCGGGGCCAGAGCCTCCACCGGCGGGCCGTCGGCCAGAATCTTGCCGTCGGCCAGAACGATCACCCGGTCCGCCAGCTTCATGGCCATGGGCAGGTCATGCAGGGTGACGACGACGCCCTTCCCCTCGTCCGCCAGGGCGCGGAACAGGGCGGCGGCGTCCAGTTGGTGGCCCGGGTCGAGGCCGGCCAGCGGCTCGTCGGCCAGCAGCCATTGCGGATCGCCGGCCAGGGCGCGGGCGATCAGCACGCGGGCCAGCTCCCCGCCCGACAGGGTGGTGACCGTGCGCGTGGCGAACTGGGTCACGTCGGCCTTGGTCATGGCGCGCTCGACGGCGGCCTCGTCCTCGACGCTCAGGCCCCAAGAGCCGGCGAAGGGAATGCGGCCCAGGCCGACCAGGGTGCGGGCCTCCACCGACCAGGCGATCTCATGCGACTGAGGCAGGAAGCCGATGCGGCGGCCGCGTTCGCGGGCGGCGAGTTCGAGGACGCCGACGCCGTTCAGACGGGCCAAGCCCATGTCAGGCCGGCGCAAGCCCGCCAAGCAAGCCAGCAAGGTCGACTTGCCGGCGCCGTTGGGCCCGACGATGGCGGTCACCTGGCCCGGGTGCAGGTCGGCGGAGACGCCTTCCAGCACCGGCTTGTCGCCCAGGCGGACATGGATGTCGGAAAAGCCGAGTTCGGGGGTCATGCGATCCTCCGGCGCAGGCGGATGAGCAAGGCGAGGAAGAACGGCCCGCCGATGGCGGCCATGGCCACGTTGAGCTTGACCTCGGTGGCGGTGGGGATCACGCGAACCAGGATGTCGGCGGCCAGGACGATCGCCGCGCCGCCGATGGCGCTGGGCAGGATCAGCGCTCCGGGGCGGGACGCCACGAACGGCCGCAGGAGGTGCGGCGTCACCAGGCCGACGAAGCCGATCATGCCCGTGACCGCCGTGCTGGCCCCGACCGCCAAGCCCACGCCGACGACCAAGAAGAGACGGCTGCGGTTGACGTCTATGCCCAGAGAGCGCGCGCCAATGTCGCCCAGGGTCAGGGCGTCGAAGGTCCGGGTCTGGGTCATCAGCAGGACCAGGCCCGTGAGGATGAACGGCAGGGCGAAGCGGACCTCGTCGATGCTGCGGTCGGCGAGCGCGCCGTGGATCCAGCTGACGATCTCCTGAACCGCCCAGGGGTTCGGCGCCAGCGACAGGGCCAGAGAGACGCCCGCCGCGGTGATGATCTGCAGGATCGCGCCGGCAAGGATGAATGTGACGATGCTGGAGGTCGCTCCCGCCAGGACCAGCAGCAGGACCACGCCGGTCATGGCGCCCAGCATGGCGGCGGTCGGCAGCACCCAGGCCGAAGCCTCCGCCAGATTGAAGTAGAGCGTCAGCACCGCGAACAGCGAGGCCATGGACGAGACGCCGAGCACATCCGGCGACGCCAGGGGATTGCGGGTGTAGCCCTGCATCGCCGCGCCGCTGGCTCCGAGCGCGGCGCCGACCGCCACGCCCAGGATGGCGCGCGGCAAGCGCAGATCGAAGATGATCGGCCAGCGCGGATCGGCCCGGTCGGTGAAGGCGCTCCACGGAACCCAGACCTTGCCCGCGAACAGGCTGGCGACAAACAGGACCGCCACGGCGATCCCCAGTCCGGCATAGAGTTGGCCGAGCGGCTGCTTCAGGGTCATGCGATCTTCCGGAAAGCGTCTTCGCGGGCCTTGGACAGGGCGGCGACAGTGTGGATCAGGACCGGGCCGCCGCAATACAGGAGCCGCGTGGGGAAGACCGCGCGGTGCATGCGTCCGCCGATGCGCGCGAGCGCCGGATGATGAACGAGCCGCTCGGCCCAGGTCGCCGAGCTGGGCGAGGTCTCGCCCGCCAGCAGGACCTGCGGCGGATTGGCGATCAGCTCCTCAAGCCGGATGTTGCCCCACTTGTTGAGGCCATATCGGGCGGCGACGTTCTCGAAGCCGCAGCGCTCCATCATCTCGCTGACCAGCGTGCCTTTGCCGGCCGCGAAGCCGTTCGGTTCGAAGATGGCGGCGGTCAGGCGCGGCTGACCCGGGCGCGGCGCGGCGGCGCTGATGGCCGCGTTGATCCGGGCGATCAGCGCCTCGCCCCGTTCGGGATGGCCGACCAGAAGCGCCACGTCGCGGACCTGCTGATGGCTTTCGGCCAGGGTGTCGGGGACGCTGAAGCGCTCCTGCCGCACGCCCAGGCGGTTGAGCGCGTTGCGGGTGGCGAGCGACGAATGGGCGCTGGAGATGACGAGGTCGGGCTTCAGGGACACCACCTCCTCCGCCGTCTCGTAGGTGAAGGGCAAGGTGCGGGCGATGTCGACGATGGTCGAGCCGTAGGGGTCGCGGGCGTAGTGGCTAAGCGCGGCGATCTGGTTGCGGTCGGCGACCCGGACAAGCACGGTGTCCAGACAAGCGTTCATCGAGACCACGCGGCGCGGCGCCGCGGCGGCGAGCGCGGGTGACGCGGTTGCGGCGGCCAGTCCGGCGACGGCGGCGCGGCGGGTCAGGTCGCTCATGCCGCCTCCAGGGCCTGCTCCAGGCGCTTCCAGGCGCCGAGGGGCGGAAGGCCGAAACGCAGGAAGTCCGGCGCGTCGGCGAAGGGCCGGGTCAGGATGCCCGCCTGGCACAGATGGTCGAACAGCCTGTCGGCCTTGGGCGCGGCGGCGAGACGGAACAGGTCGGTGCCGCCGATCACCTCCATCCCCGCTTCGGTCAGGGTGCGGTCGAGGCGGCGGGCGTCGCGGGACAGCTTGGCGCGCATGTCGTCGGCCCAGGCCGCGTCGTCATAGGCCGCGCCCGCGGCGATGGCCTCGGCGCTGACGGGCCAGTCGCCGGTGAGCAGCTTCAGCCGCGCCACGAGCTCCGGGTCGCCGAGCATGAAGCCCAGGCGCACGCCCGGCAGGCCGTAGAACTTGCCGAAGGAGCGAAGGACCACCAATCGGTCGCCGGCCCGGGCGGAGATGCTGTGGGCGGGGGTGGTCTCGATGAAGGACTCATCGACGATCAGCCAGCCCTTCCGAGCGTTCTGATAGTCGAGAAGATCGCGCAGGAAATCTATGGAAGCGATTGATCCATCGGGATTGTTGGGATTGACGATGACGATCACTTCGGCGTCGGGAATGACACCTTGCGAGGCCTCGACGACCTCCGCCCCGGCGGCGGCCCAGGCCTCGGCGTGGCCGCCATAGGTCGGGCCGATGATGGCGACACGGCGCGCGCCGGTCAGGATCGGCAGAAGGCGCAGGCCGGTCTCCGCCCCCGCCACCGCCGCGATGCGCTCAGGGTCGGACAGGCCGAAGGCGCGGGCGGCCGAAGCCTCCAGCGCCGTCACCGCCGCCGGGTCCGGCAAGCGGGACAGGTCGGCGGACATGGCCCGCCGCCCCGTCCACGGATGCGGATTGATCCCGGTCGATAGGTCGATCCACGGTCCCGGCGCATGGGGATAGGCGGCCCGAGCCTGGGCCAGCCTGCCGCCGTGACGACTGAAGCCGCGGATCACCTCGTCCCCCTAGAAGCGGGCGCGGACGCCCACGAAGGCCCCGCGTCCCGGCGTGCCGTAGTTGAGGACCGTCTGATAGTTTTCGTCAAAGGCGTTCTCGACCCGGCCAAAGACCTCATAGGTCTCGTTGACCGGATAGGAGGCGCGGAAATCGACGACGGTGTAGCTCTTCACCGCCTGGGTGTTGGCGTCGTTGTTCCAGGTCTTGCCGACGTAGCGGACGGCCGCCGTGGTCGACAGGCCGATGGGCCACAGATAGGTGGCCGAGGCGAAGCCCTGGTTCTCCGGACGACGAACCAGCTGCTTTCCTGCCGCCGTGCCCGAGCGGTTCTCGGCGTCGGTCCAGGTGTAGTTGCCGTTCAGGGTCAGACGTTCGCCGACAGCCAGTCGGCCAGCGAATTCAACGCCCTGCGCCGAGGTCTTCTGGATATTCTTGTAGTAGCCGAAGCGCTGGACCCCACCCACGAAGCACAGGGCGTCAGCTGTGCCGGTGGAGCAGCCGTTGTAGCGGATCTCGTTGTCCGCCTCGCGGTGGAAGTAGGTGGCCGACACAGTGGCCGCGCCGCCCAGCAGCTTCTGCTCGATGCCAGCGTCCCAGGCGTCGAAGGATTCCGGGCTCAGGTCCAGATTGCCGTACTCGCTGTAGAGCTCGTACAGCCCGGGGGCGCGGAAGCCCTGGCCGAAGCTGGCGCGCAGGACCGTGTTCCCCTCGTTCAGGGCCCAGGCGACGGCGGCGGAACCCAGGGTCTTGTCGCCATAGGTTTCGTGGTCGTCATAGCGCAGGCCGCCGGTCAGGGTCAGGCCCGGAGCGACCTCGCCCTGAAGCTGGACATAGACGCTGTCGATGCCCGCCTTGCCGCGCACGAACGGGGTGTTGGCGTTGGTCGCCGTGGGCGAGCGGGTGCGCATGCGCGAGCTTTCGGTCTCGGCGCCGAACACGGCGTTGAAGCCGTCGGTGATGGCGAAGACGCCCTGGTATTCCCAGCGCTTGTTCTTGCCCGCCGCGTCGAAGGTCAGCGGCTGGACCGGTCGGCCCGGGTTCAGGTTCTCGCGGTCGGTGTCGGTGTAGGCGAAGGCCAGGCGGTTCTGCAGGCGGCCTTCCAGCAGGGCGACGTTCAGACCGGTGTAGACCACCAGCTCTTCGGTGCGCGCGAACTCGGCGGAGTCGCCGTTGAAGGCGTCGAAGTCGTTCTTGCCCTTGGACCAGACGGAGCGGACCTCGGCCGAGACATCCTCGGTGATCTTCAGGCGGGCGCGGCCCGACAGGCCGGTGTTCTGATAGCCGTCGGCTTCCTTGCCCGTGGCGTAGGCCGAGAAACCGTCGGTGGTGAAGTAGCTGCCGGCCACGCGCCAGCTCAGCCGCTCACCGGCGCCGCCCAGACCGCCGCGCACCGAGGCGGTGTCACGGGCGCCGCCTTCGACATCGGCCGAGGCCTCGAACGGCTTGGAGGGTTCGCGGGTGACGATGTTGACCACGCCGCCGATGGCCTGGCTGCCCCACAGGGTCGACTGGGCGCCGCGCAGGATTTCGATGCGCGACACGTCCCCGATCAGCAGGTTGCCGAAGTTGAAGCCGCCCTGGGTGGACGACGGGTCGTTCAGCTTCACGCCGTCGATGATGGCGACGGTGTGCTGGCTTTCGGCGCCGCGGATGAAGACGCTGGTGGTGGCGCCCGGACCGCCGTTGCGGACGAAGGTGACGCCCGGCGTCTCCTGCAGCAGCTCGACCACGGCCAGGCGCTGGCTGTCTTCGATGTACTCTTCGTCCAGCACCGTGACGGTGGAGCCGATCTTCTCGGCCTTCACGGGCGAGCGGGTGGCGGTGACCACCACCTGGTCCACGGCGGTGGCGTTGGTGCCGGCGCGGCCGGCGACGTCGGCCTCGGGCGCGATCTGGTCGGCGAAAGCGGGCGCGGCCGCGAACAGAAGCGCGGCGGCGGAAACGGAATAGATCAGTCGGTTCATCAGGTAGTCCCATCGTGATGCGCCGTGACGCGGGACGATGGCGGACAGCCGACAACGCCCGCGCCCAGCGCAGGTTTTTCTTGTTGTCGTCACGCGGGAAGACCCGTTCGGACCGCGCACCCCGGCGGCTCGAAGAACGACTGCGGCAGGCAGGTCTCCTGGCTTCGCGGGTCGTCACCTGTTGCGCGTCGCCTTCCCAGACCGAGGTCCAGTGGCTTATGACGCGCAGGCTCGCCGCTTACAGTTGCGGGGGCAGCCCGGGTTTCTCACCCGAGTTCCCTTTTCATCCCCGATCGCTCGGGGAACCTGTCGCAGAACAAGCCCTACTATGCTGCGGCGCAAACGGTCAATGTGACGCCATGACGACCACCCTTGTTCTCGGCGGCGCCCGTTCGGGCAAAAGCGCCCTCGCGCAAACGGCAGCTGAAAGCCATGCGCGGGAGCACGGCGGGCGGCTGGCGATGATCGTCACCGCCCAGCCCTTCGACGACGAGATGGCGGCGCGGATCGCCAGGCATCGCGAGGATCGCGGCGGCCTGTGGCGCACGGTGGAGGCGACTCATGACCTGCCCGCCGCTCTGGAGAATCTGACGGCGGACGATGTGGTGGTGGTGGACTGCCTGACCCTGTGGCTCAGCAACCTGATGCTGGCGGAGCAGGATATGGAGACAGCGGCGGACGCCCTGGTCGCCGCTGTCGGCAAAGCTCCCTGCCCGCTGTGGCTGGTGTCCAACGAGGTGGGCCTGGGCATCGTGCCGGAGAACGCCCTGGCGCGGCGGTTCAGGGACGGGGCCGGGCGGCTGCATCAGCGTCTGGCCAAAGCGGTCGAGCGTGTGATTTTCGTCGCAGCAGGACTGCCGCTGACCCTGAAGGGTTGATCTTGTCGCAGCCGGGGTGTGCTGCGTCGCAAAATGGTCCAGAGTGCCCACTAGAAACGACAGCGTTTCCAGTCGAGTCACTTCCCATGTCCCTGCCCAGCGTCATTCCGCCCCGCCACTATCCCACGCCCGGCGCCAAGTGCGCCGACCTGATCGTCCACATCTCCGGCCTGGTGTTGGCGCTGTTCGGCGGCGGGACCTTGCTGGGTCTGGCGGTCGGCCGCGGCTCGCTGGACCAGATCGTGGCGGTGTCGATCTACGCCGCCGGCCTGGTGGCGATGCTGGGCTTCTCCACGGCGTACAACTTCGCCAAGCCGGAATGGCGCCCGACCCTGCGCCGGCTGGACCATGCGGGCATCTTCCTGATGATCGCCGGCTCCTACACGCCCTTCACCCTGCACAACCTGACCGGCGCCTGGTCGATCGGCATGACGGCGGCGGTATGGACCATCGCGGGGATCGGAGCGCTGGGAAAGCTGTTCCTGTCGGGGCTGGATCGTCGCTTCTGGGTGGTGCTGTACCTCGCCCTGGGCTGGCTGGTGCTGGTGGCGATCAAGCCGATGATCCAGGGCCTGTCCTGGCCCGCCCTGCTGATGCTGGCCCTGGGCGGCGTGATCTATTCCACGGGCGTGGTCTTCTACCTGATGAAGAAGCTGCGCTTCCGCCGGGCGATCTGGCACGGCCATGTGATCGGCGGCGCCTGCCTGCACTATGTCGCGGTGCTGCTGGGCGTGGTGCTGGCCAGCCAGCACTAGACGCGGTCAGTCCGCGCGCTGCTTCCAGAAATGGCGCGGCATGTGGGCGTACTTCCAGGTGATCAGCAACTGGCGGACCGTCTCCAGCATCCCCCACAGGCCGACGATCATCAGGAAGAAGCCGCCTGCGGTGGTGATGAACTGCATGGCGCGCGCGACCATGTACAGACCGCCCAGAATGAAGCCGAGGGCGATCAGCCCGCTGATGCTGAGCGACAGGTAGGTGAAGGTGGCGCGTATGGAGCGCATGCGTCCGCCGTATGCTGTTGAGTTCAAGGAACGCCGTGGAGACGCAAAGGACTGAACGCCCTTTATGCCTGACGGATCACAGCTTGACTGCAAACACTACTCGTAGTCGATAGAATAGAGTTGCTCTATTAAATCAAGACAACCCTAGGCCGCGCGACGACCCGGGACGGCGTCTGCGAACTCCGAACGCCCGGTCTCGAACCGACCCACCAGACCCGCCAGCTCAACGGCTTCGGCCTTGAGGCTGCTGGCCGAAGCGGCGACCTCCTCGACCATGGCGGCGTTCTGCTGGGTGACCTGGTCCATCTGGTTCACCGCCGAGTTCACCTCGTGCAGGCCGGTGGATTGCTCCTGCGAGGAGCTGGCGATCTCGGAGATCAAGGCGTCGATCTCGGCCACCTTGCCGACGATGTCGCCCAAGGCCTGACCGGTGTCGGCCACCAGCTTCACGCCGCGCTCGACCTGGGCCGAGCTGTTGGCGATCAGGGTCTTGATCTCCTTGGCGGCTTCGGCGGAGCGCTGGGCCAGGGCCCGCACTTCCGACGCCACGACCGCAAAGCCTTTGCCGGCTTCACCCGCACGGGCGGCTTCGACGCCGGCGTTCAGGGCCAGCAGGTTAGTCTGGAAGGCGATCTCGTCGATGACGCCGATGATGTTGCCGATCTGGCCCGAGCTCTGCTTGATCTCGCCCATAGCGTTGACCGCATCGCGCATGACGGCGCCGGAGTTCTCGGCGTCGGTGCGGGCGGCGGTGGCGGCGGATGAGGCCTGGACCGCGCCTTGGGCGCTGCGTTTCACGGTGACGGTGATCTCGTCGAGGGTGGCGGCGGTCTCTTCCAGACGCGCGGCCTGCTGCTCGGTGCGGCGGGCAAGGTCGTCCGTAACCTCGGCGATCTCGTCGGAGCCGCGGCGCAGGCCGCCGGCGGCCACGGCGATGCCCATCATGGCTTCGCGCAGACTGGCGGCGGCGCTGTTGAAGTCGTCCTTGATGCGCTGGTAGCGGCCCTGCATGGCCACGTCGATCCGCGCCTGCAGGTCACCGGCCGCCAGGCGGGCCAGGCCGTCGGCCATGGCGTTGACCACGCCTTCCTGCTCCGCTTCCGAACGCTTCCGCTCGGCGTCATTACGCGCGCGCTCGGCCTCGACATCGGAGATGTTGTTGGCGAACTTGATGACCTTGTACGGCTTGCCGTCGGCGTCGAAGATCGGGTTGTAGGCGCCCTGGATCCAGACCTCGGAACCGCCCTTGCCCACGCGCTGGAACTTGCCGGAGAAGAACTCGCCCTGGGCGAGACGCGTCCAGAAACCGCGATACTCCTCGGTCAGGGCATATTCGTTCGAGACGAACATACGGTGATGCTTGCCCTGAA
Source organism: Caulobacter segnis (assembly GCF_029543125.1). Lineage (GTDB taxonomy): Bacteria > Pseudomonadota > Alphaproteobacteria > Caulobacterales > Caulobacteraceae > Caulobacter > Caulobacter segnis_D. The sequence goes on along the minus strand of NZ_JARQWW010000003.1, from coordinate 147,978 downwards.
TCTCGGGCAGGGCGTAGCCCATCGTATCGAGGAAGTTCTTGTTCGCCGTCAGGATGGCGCCGTCGAGGTTGAACTCGATGACGGCTTGCGAGCGGTCGATAGCGGCGTTGGACGCCTCCAACTCAGCAACTCGCGCCGCGAGATCCCGATCGACTCGGCTCGTTTTGAAGAACGCCATTGTCAGCTCCTGGCAACCGCCGCGGTAGGTTTCCGGCGTTCATTGGAGCCGCTAGTGCAGTCAAGTTTGTTAAAAAGACCCTAATTACAGGGCCTTCGAGACCAATATCAATGTTATCCACAACTCTAGATGGGAAAAACACTCCAATAGAGCCTAAAAAGTATAGTTACCAATTTCCTAATTAACCAAAGTGTCGTATCCGCCGAAACCATGTCGTTTGCTGATCTTGTCACCGCCCTGGCCCACGACGCCGACTACGGCGTGGTCGTCACTGACGGCCGCATCGACGACGATGGCCCGTACATCACCTATGCCAACCCCGCCTTTGAACGCATGACCGGCTACAGCCTGGCCGAGATGCTGGGACAGTCGCCGAAGATGTTCCAGGGCCCGCAGACGAGCCCCGCCGCGCGAGCGGACATCCGCAAGGCGCTGCGGGCCGGCAAGCCGCACGACACGACCATTCTGAACTATCGCAAGAACGGCGAGACCTATCGCTGCGCCATCACCTTCTATCCCATCATGGACGCTGATCACCGCTTGGTCGGCGCGGTCGCCATCGAACGCGAGGCGCCTCGGACGCGTGGTCGGCCGAAGCAACGCGACTAGCTTGGCGCGCAGCGGGATCGCCCCCTAAGGTCGCCGCATGAAGCTGAGTCCCCTCACGCGCCGCCACGCCCTCGCCCTGCTCGCCGCGTCCAGCGCCGCGCCCGCCTTCGCCGCTCCGTCCGAGGACTGGGCCGCCCTCGGCGCCGACGTGAAGCGCGAGTTCCAGTGGGCCTGGCGCAACTACGTCGCCAAGGCGTGGGGCAAGGACGAGATCAATCCGGTCAGCGGGACCTCGCAGTCCTTCTTCATCAAGGGACATGACCTGGGCCTGTCGCTCGTCGAGGCGCTGGACACCCTGTGGGTCATGGAGCTGGACGAGGAGTTCCAGCAGGGCCTCGACTGGGTGAAGACCAGTCTGAACTTCGACGTGGACGGCGACGCCCAGGTCTTCGAGACCAACATCCGTCTGGTCGGCGGCCTGATCTCCGCCCACCTGGCCTGTGGTGATCCGATGCTGCTCGCCAAGGCCAAGGATCTGGCGGACCGGCTGGCCAAGGCGTTCGACGCCTCGCCGCACGGCCTGCCCTGGCGCTACGTGAACCTGCGCACCGGAGCGGTGCGCGATCCCATGACCAATCTGGCGGAGATCGGCACCTACATCACCGAGTTCGGGGTGCTGAGCCGCCTGACGGGGGATCCGAAGTACTTCAACATGGCCAAGCGGGCCATGAAGCACGCCCTGGATCGTCGCTCGAAGATCGGGCTGATGGCGGCGAATATCCATGCCGAGACGGGCGAGTTCACAAGCCGCGTCGCCAGCATCGATGTCTATGCCGACAGCTTCTACGAATATTTGTGGGACGCCTGGGAGCTGTTCGGGGACGAGGACTGCCGCCGCTGGTCGCTGGAGACCACCGAAGCGATCCTGAAGCACCAGGCCAAGCGCTTCGATGGGCGCCTGTGGTTCCCGCAGGTGGATTTCGAGACCGGCGAGACGACTTCCACCGCCCAGAGCGAGCTGGCCGCCTATCTGGCCGGCCTGCTGGGTCAAGTCGGCAAGAAGAAGGAGGGCGACGACTACCTCGCCTCCTTCACCGAGATGCAGGCGACCTACGGGATTATTCCGGAGTCCATCGACGTCGCCACCCGCCAGCCGCGCCGCAAGCACACCGGCCTCCGCCCGGAATATCCCGACGCCTGCCTGAACCTGTGGCTCGGCGACCGGGATGAGCGGTATCGCCAGCTGACCGCCATCCACTATCGCCAGATGAAGGCCACCAGCCGCGCGCCCTTCGGCTACACAGCGCTGGAGGACATCACCACCCGGCCCATGAAGCAGTGCGACAACTGCCCCGGCTACTGGTGGTCGGAGCAGATGAAGTACTACTACCTGATGTTCGCCGAGTGCCGCCGCATCGACTACGGACAGCTGCAGCTCAGCACCGAGGCGAACATCCTGCGCGGCTTCAAGAAGGCCTAGGGGATCAGGTCGCCCCGCAGGGCGGGAACCGCCTGCGCCAGACCCGCCGTGACCATGGTGGCGAAGTAGTCCGCCCCCTCGACACCCAGGTGGGTGTAGTCGAAGGACAGCTTGGCCGCGCCCATGGGCTCCACCGCCGCGTTGTTCTGCTGCGGCGGGTTGGGCGCGTTGGCGGCGGCCACGGCCGCGGCCGGCGTCGCCGGCTGAGACGAGATGGTCGTGCCCGCGCGGGCCGCGGCTAGGATCTCGGCCGAAGGCGGCGCCTGGGCGAAGCGGGTCGCCGCCGCCGCGCCCATGGCGTCCACCGCATCGGCGCTGGCCTGGTGCAGATCGACCAGAGGGGTTCCCGTCTCGGCCGCCACCTTGCGCGTCGCCTCAGCCCACAGCTCCAGATCACGGATCAGCTTGCCGTCCTTGAACTGGCGACGCGTCAGGGGCGTGAGCAGCACGGGAGTCGCCCCGGCGGCGCGGACCTCCTCCACATAGCGCTTCAGGAAGACCGGGAACTCGGTGGCGAGGTCGGTGGAGCGGCCGGGCTTGCCCGGCTGGTCGTTGTGGCCAAACTGGATGAGGACGTAGGTGGCGACGAAGCCGCCCGACTTCATCTCGCTCAGCGCCACGTTCCACGAACCCTCGGTGCGGTAGCTGCCGCTGCTGCGGCCGCCCCGGGCGAGGTTCACGCAGGCCACGGCGGACATCACGTGCTTGCCGCAGAAGCTGGGACCCCAGCCGCCCTGCACGGCGGTGGTGGAGTCGCCCACCAGCACGATCTTCACCGCCCGGAACTGGGGCGGCGCGGCCGGGGCCTGAGCCATGGCGGAGCCGGCCAGGGCGAGGCTGGCGACGGCGCTTGCGATCATCGGCTTCATCAGTCGAGCGCCCGGTACTTGAAGTTGCGGAAGCGGGCCGAGCCCTGGCCGGCGGCGTAGAGGCCGGGCTTCAGCATCATGAAGCCGCCGCGGACGTTGTGGTGATAGCCGCTGACCTCCATGCCCCGGTCGAACCGCTTCCAGGTCTTTCCGCCGTCGCCGCTGGTGTGGAAGCTGACGATGTGGCGGTTGTTGCGCAGGCGCATGATCATGCGCTGGCCGTGCGGATTGGCCGGACGGCCCCGCTCGATGCCGTACTGATGGGTGACGAAGTTCTTGGGGTCGAAGCCCAGGCCGCAATATAGCTTGCGGTCGTAGAACAGGATCAGGCCGGCGCGGACGCCGGGGTCGATCTCGATCTCGCACTCGATCTCATAGGCCTGGTCGCCATTGATGAAGATCAGCGGCGATGAGGTTGACGGCGCCTCGCCCGTGGCGGTCAGCTCCAGCACGCCGTTGGCGCGCTTGATGCGCTTGCCCTCGTCCTTGCCCGGATCGAAGAAGTTCCACTGCATGCCGTACTTGTCGGTGGAGAAGTCGTCCGACAGGGCCATGCCGTGCGGCACGGCCTGGCCGCCCTTGGGCTTGGGCATGGGCTTGGACAGATCGCCGCCGCCGACGGTGAACCAGCCGTCCTTGGTCCAGGTCACCGGGGCCAGCAGGGTCTGGCGGCCCAGGGTGTAGAAGCCGTTTTCGTAGCCGTGATACACGCACCACCAGTCGCCCGCCGGGCCCTGGACCAGGGTGGCATGGCCGCGCGACCACCACATCTCCGAATTGTCCTCGGTGCGGACCACCGGGTTCTTGGGATCATCCTCCCACGGGCCGGCCAGGGACTTGGAGCGCGCGACGATGACCATGTGGCCGGTCGGCGGACCCGCCGTGCCGCCCACGGCGGTGATCAGGTAGTAGTAGTCGCCGTGCTTGGTGATCTTGGGGCCTTCGGGCGAGAAACCCTCGACCTCCCAGTCCTCCGGATAGCGCCAGGGGTCATAGACGTGCTCGGGCTTGCCTACGGTCGACAGGCCGTCCGGCGCCAGCTTGATGCGGTCGCCGCCCGACAGGAACAGCCAGCGCGTGCCGTCCGCGTCCACCGCGTGGCCGGGGTCGATATAACGCGGCAGCTTCAGGTCGATGGGCTCGCTCCACGGCCCCTCGATCTTGTCCGCCCAGATCACGTAGCTGGTGTTGTTGTCCGGGAACTTGGCCGGCAGGTAGATGTAGAACCGGCCCTGGTGCTTGATCAGCTCCGGCGCCCAGATCGAGCCGACATTTTTGGTCAGGGCGGTGGTCACCGGCTTCCAGTTGACCAGGTCGCGGCTATGCCAGATCGGCACGCCCGGATAGGCGTCGAACGACGAGAAGGTCATGTAGTAGTCGGCGCCGTCCTTCAGGATCGAAGGATCGGGGTGGTCGCCGGCCATGATCGGATTGAGGAACGTGCCGTTCCCGAGATCGGCCTTGCGCTGCCCCTCGAAGGTCTTGCCCCAGCGGGGTCCGCCCGGGGTCTTCGACGGCAGCCGTCCTAGGCCGGTCTGCGCCTCCGCGGCCACGGGCGGCAGAGCGGCTGCGCCGGCTCCCAGCAGAGTCGCGCCCAGGGCGCCGCGGCGAGTCAGTTTGGTCATGGTCAGTCCTTCAGGCTCCTCCACGGCGGACAGCTCTGACGGCTGCCTTCCGCATCGACCGGCCCGCCTATAGGCGCGGTCGCGTCACTCTGGACCTGTAACCCGGTTATGGGAAAGGTACCGGTACCAACCGTATGACGCCGCCTTTCGTGAGGCAATGTTACCGGTGTCATTATTTGCTTGACCGTTGATCGCGATCACGGGCTTTCTGACCGCAAGCGGCCTCCGCTCCCTTGTTCAGAAGGGTTTCGAGAGGCCGGATGGGACCGCGCAAAGCGCGGCCGTGGAGGAGAACGACCATGTTGCGACGCAGCTTTGCGGCGGGGGCCGCGCTTGCCTTCATTCTGGCCGGAACGGCGATGGCCCAAGCGCCCGCCAAGGCCCCTACCCGCGCCGAGGTGACGGACGCCATGAAGCGCGCCACCGCCTTCATGACGGACAAGGTGGCGACCAACGGGGGCTATGTCTGGTCCTACCTGCCCGACTTCTCGCGCCGCTGGGGCGAGATGGAGGCCAAGCCCACCATGATCTGGACCCAGGCGCCGGGCACGCCGGAAATGGGCCAGCTGTTCCTGGACGCTTATCACGCCACCGGGGACGAGACCTATTACCAGGCCGCCGAACGGACCGCCGAGGCGTTGATCTTCGGCCAGCATCCCACGGGTGGCTGGAACTACATCATCGACTTCGCGGGCGAAGCGTCGCTGCGCGACTGGTACGAGACCATCGGCAAGAACGGATGGCGGCTGGAGGAATTCCAGCACTACTACGGCAACGCCACCTTCGACGATCACGCCACGGTGGAGTCCGGCAAGCTCCTGCTGCGGCTCTATCTGGAGAAGCGCGATCCGAAGTGGCGGCCGGCCCTGGAGAAGGCCGTCAGCTTCATCCGCGAGAGCCAGTATCCCAACGGCGGCTGGCCGCAGCGCTATCCGTGGGCGGGCGAATTCCAGAACCACGGCAAGCCCGACTACACCGGATACGTGACCTTCAATGATGAGGTCCTGACCGAGAACGTCGGCTTCCTGCTGCTGATCTACCAGACGCTGGGCGACAGCCGGGTGCTGGACACGATCAACCGCGCCATGAACGTGGTGGTGGCCAGCCAGCATGGCCAGCCGACGCCGGGCTGGTCGCTGCAGTACACCAAGGACCTGCAGCCCGCCGGGGCGCGCACCTATGAGCCCCGCTCCATCGCCACCCACACCACGGCGGCGAACCTGTCCAACCTGATGGATTTCTACGAGCTGACCGGGGACACCAAGTACCTGGCCCGCATCCCCGAGGCCCTGACCTGGCTGGACAGCATCGAGCTGCCCAAGGCCAAGCACACCAAGGACGGGCGGACGCATTTCACTCACTACGACCCGGAGACCAACCAGCCGATCCACGTCCATCGGCGCGGGTCCAACGCCCAGAACGGCGAGTACTATGTCGGCCCGGCCAAGGGCGACGAAATGGGCCAGCGCAATCCGAACACAAAGGCGCTGTGGGCGCGCTACCGCAAGCTGGTCGCCACGCCCCCGGCGGAGGCGTCGAAGAACTCGGTCCTGAAGGCCAAGGGGCCGCGCCCCCTGCCCCGCTTCTTCGTCATCGACGACATCGTCGGCTCCGACCTCAACATGGACACCACCACCAGCCGAGCGGCCAACGACCGCCGCACGGCCGAGCTGATCGCAGGCCTCAACGCCGAGGGCTACTGGCCCACGGAGCTGCGGACCACCAGCCATCCTTACCGCGGCGACGGCCCGGCGGCGCCCCCGCCCGGGTTCAAGGATCGCGGCCAGGTGGGCGACGCCTGGGACACGTCGCCCTTCACGGAGCCCACCGGACCCATGGGCATCTCGACCGGGACCTACATCCGCAACATGAGCATCCTCATCCAGCACCTGGAGACGAGCCGTTGAAGATATTCCCGTCCCTCGCCGTCCTGACCGCCAGCCTCGCCGCCGCCCAGGGCGCCAGCGCCCAATCCCCCTGGTACGCCCAGGGTGACTGGTCCCCCGTCCAGCGGGTGGCGATCAAGCTGGTCAACGACCTGGACAGCGACCGCAAGAACAACCCGGTGATCATCACCCGCCAGCAGTTGGAAGGCGTGCTGCCGGACCTGCATGAGCTGTCCTACACCGTGGTCGATCCGACGATGCAGGGCCGCCCTCAGCCGTCGACGGCGCAGCTGGCGGTTCAGGGCGGGCATGAGATCCGCGCCGAGACCAACGGCCGCTGGGTCCACTACCAGTTCGACGACCTGGACAAGGACGGCCTGTGGGACGAGCTGTTCTTCATGACCGACCTGAAGGCCAAGGAGACCAAGACGGTCTACATCTATCTGGGCCACCAGGACCGAGGCTGGAACGCCCATGGCAGCCACGCGGCCATCGGCAGCTACATGCGGCACCAGGTTCCGTTCTGGGAGTCCGAGAACGTGGGCTGGAAGCTCTGGTACCCCACCGACATCGACGTCTATGGCAAGCGCACGCCGCAGTTGATGTCGCGCCGGCTCTACATGGAGAACCTGGACGGCTACGGCGTCGGCCAGATCGACCAGGGCCTGGGTTCGGACATCATGGATGTGGCCGACACCATGGGCGGCGGCGGCGTGGGGATGTTCGACGACCCGGCCGATCCGAACAAGGTGGCCCGCCCGCGCTTCACGCCCAGGCATGGCGGCAAGGTCAACTTCAACGCCGGACCGGCGGCGGACACCCGCTACGCCTTCGAGGTGGTCACCAACGGCCCGGCGCGAAGCATCATCCGCATCAAGACCCTGAACTGGGACACCGGCCACGGCCGCTACGCCCTGTCTCAGGAGTACACCGCCTATGCCGGCGAGAACTTCACCACCGCGCGGGTGAAGTTCGACCAGTTCGACAGCAAGACGCCCGGCGCCGCCTTCGGCGTCGGCATCCGCAAGCGGCCCAACGAGAAGTTCCTCATGCAGAAAGGCGGAACGGTCGTCTCGGCGGCCCCCGAAGCGATCCGCAATCCGGACGATCGCGAAAGCTTCCAGACCGACCTGATGGTGGACTACGCCGGCACCGCCCTGGTGGTGAAGGACGCGGCCAAGGCGACCTACATCTTCAGCCCGGAGCGCAAGGGCAACCACCTGTACAAGATGCCCCGCACCGCGGACGACCGGTACGAGTACATGCTGGCCGCCGGCTGGAGCGAGGGTGCAGTTCTGAAGACCCAGGAAGCCTTCGCCGACTACGTCGCGGTCAAGGCGCGGGAGTACAACAGCCCTATCCGCTTCGGCGGCGCGGTCCTGGAGAACAAGGCGAAATGATCGCCAATCGGGCCGCGGGGGTTGCCTGCGGCCCGAAACAGGGCCATTGAGGGTCCGCTCTTTCGGAGACGTCCGTCGATATGCGCAACGCGCTCGACATCGCCGCAACTCGCGCCCTTGGCTTCACCGCCCAGGTTGCGTCTTCGCGCGTCTCCGTACTTTCGCTCGCCGTCGTAATTATTCCTGCACCTGTGGGGCGAACGAGCGCGTCTTAAGACCGCCGACCAGATCGCAAGATCCGGAACCCCGCAGAGCACACGCTCCGCGGGGTTTTTTGTCGTGCGGTCGGTCGGTTCCCAACCAAGAAGGAACCTGATCCATGAACTTGCTCCACCCCGTCTCAACTACCGCCGCCGCCAGGGCGGCCAGCGCCTTCGCCGAAGCCCTGACGCGCGAGGGCCTGGCCGGTCACGCCGTCCGTCTGGAGGCCACTGTTTTCTCGACGCCGCACTCAGGCCTGGCCAGGGCGCTGCTGCGCGGACTGGACGGCCGCGCGCCGATGCACCCGCTGCGCGACCTGATCTTCGATGAGAGCGCCCAGGACTCACCCCTGGCCGAAACCCTGCAGATGCGGGCCTTCGACGCCCGCGGAATGCTGCTGATGAGCCAGGCGCACGACGTTCGCCGACGTCGCCAAACGGCATTCATGCAAAGCCAACGCTTGATGCACGGCTGCGTCGGCGCCATTGCCTAGTCCTTCGATCCGGAGACGACCATGTTGAACCGCCCTACGCCCGCTTTCACCATTGAGCGCCGGGCCGATCCGATCTCTGACGCCGACCGCGCCGCCCTGCTGGCCGACCCCGGCTTCGGCAAGGTGTTCACCGACCACATGGTGACCATCCGCTGGTCGCTGGACAAAGGCTGGCACGACGCGAAGCTCGAGCCCCGCGCGGCCATCAGCCTCGACCCCGCCGCGGCCGTGCTGCACTACTCGCAGACCATCTTCGAAGGCATGAAGGCCTATCGCGCGCCCGACGGCGGCGCGGTGCTGTTCCGCCCGGAGGAGAACGCCAAGCGGTTCAACCGGTCGGCCAAGCGCATGGCCATGCCGGAGCTTCCGGAGAGCCTGTTCATCGAAGCCATCGACCGCCTCGTGAACATCGACCGCGCCTGGATCCCGGACGGTGAAGGCAGCCTCTATCTTCGTCCCTTCATGTTCGCCAACGAGACCTTCCTCGGCGTGCGCCCGTCGCACGAATACCTGTTCATGGTCATCGCCTCGTCCGTGGGCGCGTACTTCAAGAACAAGGCTCCTGCCGTGTCGGTCTGGGTTTCTCAGGACTTCACCCGCGCGGCGCCGGGCGGCACCGGCGCGGCCAAGTGCGGCGGCAACTACGCCGGCAGCCTGATCGCCCAGGCCGAGGCCTATGAGCACGGCTGCGACCAGGTGGTGTTCCTCGACGCGGCGGAGCGCCGCTGGATCGAGGAGTTGGGCGGCATGAACGTCTTCTTCGTGTTCGAGGACGGCAGCATGGTCACCCCGCCCAAGGGCGGCACGATCCTGGAGGGCATCACCCGCGACTCGGTGATCACCCTGGCCCGGGAGCGCGGCCTGACCGTGCGCGAGGAGCCCTACTCCATCGACCAGTGGCGCGCGGACGCGGCCAGCGGCAAGCTGCGCGAGACCTTCGCCTGCGGCACGGCGGCGGTGCTTACGCCCATCGGCCAGGTGAAGTCGGCCAACGGCGACTTCACCATCGGCAACGGCGGCTCGGGGGCCCAAACCGAAAGCCTGCGCCAGGAGCTCAGCGACATCCAGCGCGGCAAGGCGGAAGACAAGCACGGCTGGGTGCATCGGGCCGACTGACCCGGAACAAGCACGGCCGCTTTCCAGTTTACCTCCCTGAAGCTTGGCGACGGGAGGGCTGGATATGGCTTTCGAACGAAGCGACCTGGGACCTGCGCCGTGGGCGGCGCAGGCGCTCGGGATCATCTTCGCGCTGATCGGCGTGGTGCTGGCGGTGGGCGGCCTGTGGCTTCTGACGCTGGGCGGTTCTCCCTACTATCTGCTGGCCGGGATCGGATTGCTGGTCTCCGGCGGGCTGCTGTTCCTGCGACGGGTGACCGGCGTCTGGGTCTATGCCGGGGTCTTCGTGGCCACGGTGATCTGGGCCCTTTGGGAAGTCGGCCTCAGGGGCTGGCCCCTCGTCCCGCGCGTCATCGCGCCCGCCGTGCTGTTGGTGCTCGCACTGGCCGCCACGCCGCTGCTGACCCGTTCGCGCCTGGCGCGGCGGACGGCCTTGGGCGGGTTCGCGGGCTTTGTGGTGATCGGCGCTATTGGCTGGATTGCGGTCGGCGTGACGGATCGGCCGATGCGGCCCGAAGCCTTGCCGGACGCCCGGATGTCCATGACCGAGCCGTCCCTGATGAGCGTCGGCCAGGACTGGCCGGCCTATGGCGGCACCCACGGCGCACGACGCTTCTCGCCTCTCACCCAGATCAACGCCGAGAACGTCGGCAAGCTGGAGCGGGTCTGGACCTACAATACCGGCGACATGCCCAGCGAGGCCGCGAAGGGCAAGTACGGCGCCGAGACCACGCCCCTGAAGATCGGCGACAGCCTCTATCTGTGCTCAGCCAAGAACATCCTGATGTCCCTGGATCCGGCGACGGGCAAGCAGCGTTGGCGCTACGACCCCAAGGTCGCGGATGAGGCCATCCCCTACACCGCCGCCTGCCGAGGCGTGACCTATTACGCCGTCCCCGGGGCGGATCCGGCGACCCAATGCTCCACCCGCATCATCGAGGGCGCCCTGGACGGCCGCCTGATCGCCGTGGACGCCAAGACCGGCGTCCCCTGCCCCGGCTTCGGCCAGAACGGCCATGTGGACATCAAGGCCGGCATGGGTGAGGTCGTCCCCGGCATGGTCTCGATCACCTCGCCGCCCACCATCGTGCGCGGGATCATCGTCACCGGACACCAGGTGCTGGACGGCCAGATGCGCGCGGCGCCGTCCGGCGTGATCCAGGGCTTCGACGCCGTGACCGGAACATTGCGCTGGGCCTGGGACATGACCCGTCCTGACCTGACCGGCTATCCTCCGCCAGGCCAGACCTGGACCAAGGGAACGCCGAACATGTGGACCACCGCCTCGGGCGACGAGGCGCTGGGCCTGGTCTATCTGCCCATGGGCAACTCTGCGGTCGACTATTGGAGCGGCATGCGGTCGGAGGCGGAGAACCAGTACTCCACCGCGCTGGTCGCCTTGGACGTGACCACGGGCAAGCCGGCCTGGTCGTTCCAGACCGTCCGCAAGGATGTCTGGGACTATGACCTGGGCTCCCAGGGCACCCTGGTGGACTTCCCCACGCCCAACGGCCCGGTCCCCGCCATCGTACTGCCCAGCAAGCAGGGCGACATCTATGTGCTGGATCGGCGCACCGGCCGTCCGTTGACGCCGGTGCAGGAGCGTCCCGTTCCGCAGGGCGGCGTGGAGCCGGAGCAGCGCTCTCGCACCCAGCCGTTCTCGCTGTACCACACCCTGCGCAAGGCCGACCTGACCGAACGGTCGATGTGGGGCATGTCGCCCATCGACCAGATGATCTGCCGCATTCAGTTCAAGCGCGCCAAGTACGACGGTTTCTACACCCCGCCGACCAGCGCCCAGCGCTCGGTGGAGTATCCGGGCTACAACGGCGGCTCCGACTGGGGCGGCGTGGCGGTGGACGCCCAGCGCGGGATCATCGTCGCCAATTACAATGATATGCCGAACTACAACCGCCTGGTCCCCCGCGCCGAGGCTGACCGCAAGGGCTGGGCCCCGCGCGGCCAGGCCCGCGGCGGCGGCATGAAGGCGGGCGCCGAGGGTGCGGGTGATCCGCAGGCTGGAACGCCTTACGCCATCGACGTCAACGCCGGCTGGCGCCTGCCCCTGACCGGCCTGCTGTGCAAGGAGCCGCCTTACGGCGGCATCCGCGCCATCGACCTGGCCAGCGGGAAGACCCTGTGGGACCGGCCGTTCGGCACAGCGCGCAAGAACGGCCCGTTCGGCATCGCCTCGCACATGCCGTTCGAGATCGGCACGCCGAACAACGGCGGCGCGGTGGTCACCGCAGGCGGCCTGATCTTCATCGCCGCCGCCACCGACGATCTGATTCGCGCCATAGACCTGAAGACCGGCAAGACGGTGTGGAAGGACGTGCTTCCCGCCGGCGGCCAGGCCACGCCCATGACCTATGAGTTCGGCGGCCGTCAGTACCTGGTCATCATGGCCGGCGGACACCACTTCATGGAGACGCCGATCGGCGACGCGGTGATCGCCTACGCCCTGCCCGCGGGGTCCTAGGGTTCGGTCAAAGCGGGGCGGACAGGCCGTTACGCTCCGCTTTGGCACAGGTCATGGATAACTTCGGTCAATGATTGCGATGTTATTGCGAAACCTTTGTGAAACAAGGGATTTTCGCGATTCAATTAGCAAGTCATTAGGCGAAAATCGGCTCCCTGCGCGGCGTTGTATTTCCAGAGCCGCCTTGCTTCATGCCGACCCTGCGCGACATCGCCGAACCGGCCATTCCCGTCAGCCCGGGGGAGCTCGGCAAGCACGTCTATGACCGCTTCCGCAGCGAGCCTGACCTGCTGATCTTGCCCGTCGTTGACGCCGACGAGCGTCCGGTCGGCATCCTGGAGCGCAACGCCTTCTTCCTGAAGATGGCCGCCGAGTATGGCCGCGCCATCTATGCCGAGCGTCCCATCGAGCGTCTGATGGACACCGTCCCGTTGCTGGTCGAGGCCGAACTGCCGCTGGCGCAGTTCACCACCGAGGCCCTGTCGGACAAGCCGTCGGAGCTGCTGCGCGGCTTCATCGTCCATGACAACGGCCGCTACCTCGGCGTCGGCACGGTCATCGCCCTGCTGCACGCCGCCAACCGCGCTTTCGTGCAGCTGGCGCACTATGACCCCCTCACCGGCCTGCCCAACCGGGTGCTGTTTCACAAGCAGCTTCGCGAGGCCCTGGCCCGCGCCGCGCGGGGGGGCGGCGAGGTCGCCGTGCTGCATATCGACCTGGACCGCTTCAAGACCGTCAACGACACCCTGGGCCACGCCGTGGGCGACGAGCTGCTGCGCGCGGCGGCCCAACGTCTGCGCTCCTGCGTGCGCGAAGGCGACACCGTGGCCCGGATGGGCGGCGACGAGTTCGCCATCGTGCAGACCGGCCTCTCCAGCCCCGACGACGCCCAGCATCTGGCCGCGCGCGTGGTGGAGACCATGAACGCCCCGCTCGACCTGCACGGCCACGCGGTGGTGGCCAGCGCCAGCGTCGGGGTGGCCGTGGCGCCCATGGACGGCCGTGAGCCGGACGAACTGCTGATGAAGGCCGACATGGCCATGTACCGGGTGAAGGGCGACGGCCGACGCGGCTACCGCTTCTTCGAGCGCGCCATGGACGAGGTGCTGCAGAACCGCCGCCGCCTGGAGCTGGACCTGCGCGAGGCGCTGGAGCTGAACCAGTTCGAGCTGTTGTATCAGCCGCTCTACGATCTGGAGCATGAACGGGTGACGGGCTGCGAGGCGCTGCTGCGCTGGCGTCACCCGGAGCGTGGGCTGGTGTCGCCCGCCGACTTCATCCCCCTGGCCGAGGAGATCGGCCTGATCCTGCCCATGGGCGAGTGGGTGCTGCGCCAGGCCTGCGCCGAGGCGTCGCGCTGGCCGGAGAGCGTCAGCCTGGCGGTGAACCTGTCGCCGATCCAGTTCCGCGACCGCCGCCTGCTGGACACGGTGAAGGGTGCGCTGGACGGCTCGGGACTGTCGCCGCAGCGGCTGCAGCTTGAGATCACCGAGTCCGTGCTGCTGGCCGACAACGCCGCCAATCTGGAGCTGCTGCACGACCTGCGGAAGCTGGGCGTCCGAATCTCCATGGACGACTTCGGGACCGGCTACTCGTCGCTGAGCTATCTGCGCAGCTTCCCCTTCGACAAGATCAAGATCGACCAGACCTTCGTGCGCGACATCCCGCGCGACGCCGACGCCCTGGCCATCATCCGGGCCGTGGCGGACCTGGGCGAGCGCCTGGGCATCGTCACCACCGCCGAGGGCGTGGAGACCACCGAACAGTTCGACGAACTGCGCCGCCAGGGCTGCCGCGAGATCCAGGGCTACCTAATCAGCCCGCCCAAGGCCCCGGCCGAGATCATGGCCATGCTGGAGGCCGAAAACTCCTTCGCCCGCGCCGGAGCGGCCTAGAACTCACCCGCCCCCCAGAACAACCGTCACAATTGCACGGTAAGGGGCGGAGCTTCGAGCCTGACTGGACCTTCGATGCCGACGCTGCCCTATCGGGTCATCACCTTCTTCGTCGATCACGTGGCGCACGAGATCCACATCGGTCAGCGATCCGCGGATCTGACCTGGGTGTTCAGCATTATGCGGGGCGACGAGGTGTGCGAGCACCACGAAATCCCCGCCACGACGCTCAGCGCCCTGCTCGGCCGCGATGGCGGGGCCGACGCGTTCGTGGTGAAGGCGCAGGAGCTGATCCAGGCCTTCAGCAAGCGCCGCGGTTCGCGGGACGCCTGAATCCGCCTCAGCGCTTGATGACGCCCTTGAACTGCGAGGGCTGAAGCGCCGCGTAGGTGAAGCGCGCCGAATGCACCGCGCCGTTGAAGTAATTCACCCGATTCATCCGCACCCCCACCGACGCCGAGCCGGGGCCCTGCGGCGTGAACGTCACCGGGGCCTCCATCTGCAGCACGCCGTTGACGTAGGAGCGGTACATGGCCCCGTCATAGGTCTGGGCCACGTGAGCCCACTTGCCGATGGGATGCAGCTTTTCGGGGACCAGCATCGGCTTGTTGTAGCCGGGCCCGCGCATGAAGGCGTCGAGGTACCACCTGTCCTCCAGCACGCGGATTTCGAACAGGATGCGGGTCGTGCCGCGCCCCGGCTCCACTGGCGGGTTCTCGTCTGACTCCAGGTGGAACCACCGCTGCTCGAAGGCGCCGCCGTCCGGGCGGAACACCGCCTCGAAGGTGAAGGTCTTGGCCCCGGCCAGGGGATGCTCGCCGATGAACAGGGCGTCGTCCACGCCGTCGAACTTCACGGCCTTGCCGGACGGGCCGGCGACGAGCGTGGGAGCGCCCTCGATGCGCAGGGCGTTTCCGCCGACCGACTTCAGATTGTCGAAGCGCCAGACACGTTGAGCGGGCTTGGCGGCGACGACCGACGGCAAGGCCAGTCCGACAGCGGCCGCGCCGGCCAGCACGTCACGTCGGTTTATCACGTTCGTCATCGGCTCTTTCTCCACCCAGCAGATTCCTTATCCGCCTTAAGTGGACCAAGCCGTCACGCTTTGCAGTTCGTTTCTTCGGTCGCTGAGGCGCGCATGCCTCGACGAGGGCCGGTTTCGGCGTCCTGCAATGTCTGGAGACGCGCCACCTCCTCCACGATCACCGATGCCCCTCGGATCGACACGCCGTGCGACGTCAGACGCCCCAGGGCGCGAGACAGGTTCTCCGGCGTCATGCCGAGCAGCGACGCCACCAGACCCTTCTCATAAGGCAGACGCACCCGCGCGCCGCCGCTGGACGCCGGGATCAAGGACAGCAGGTAGCTGACCACCCTGCCCTGCGCCGAACGGAGCCGCTGATCAGCCGCCGTGGACAGCAGCTGGTGATAGGCCACGGCCAGAGCCTCATAGGCCCGTGCGGCGAAGCCCGCGTCCGCCGCCAGCGCCTCGCGGAACAGATGGCCCGGCAGGATGAACACCGCGCAGGGTCCGAGCGTCCGCCAACGCACCTCGCACCGCGCCTTGGTCATCGCACAGGCCAGGTTCAGGGCGCTCGCCCCGGAGATCGTGGACAGCACCGCCTGGCGTCCCGCCTCCGCCACACTGAGCGCCACGGCGCCGGACAGCAGCACAATCAGGTCATCCTCACAGTGGATGTCCACCAGATGGTTCTTGCCGAAGGTCCGCGTCTCGCCCGCCGCCTCAAGGGCCGCGAGCACCTCCGCGTCCAGCGGAGCGAACATCGGCACGGCGCGCAGCCAGGGTCGCGTCATGGGATCATTCCGCCTTTGTGGAGAGCGGCAGGTCCTCCAGATGGTCGTAGAGCACGCGCTCGGCGGCGCCCTTCGGGTCGTCATACTGACCGGCCCTCATCGTCCACAGGAACGCGAGCAGACCCATGGCGCCCAGCGCCACCGAGGCCGGAGCCAGGAAGAGCAGGATGTTCATCGACGCCTCCATCCCGGACGAACCGCGTTGAGCAGCACCACGATCGACGAGCCAGACATGGCCAGGGCGGCGATGAACGGATTGATCAGCCCGAACATGGCGGCCGGCGTGGCCACGAGGTTGTAGAGCGCCGAGAAACCGAAGTTCTCCAACGCCCGCCGGCGGGAAGTGCGGGCCACGGCGATCGCCTCGGTCACCGCGCCCAGATCCTCGCCGGTGAAGACCAGGTCGGCCGCGTTCTGGGCCGCGTCCACCGCCGCTCCGGGCGCCATGGAGGCGTGGGCGCGGGCCAGGGCGGCGGCGTCGTTCAGGCCGTCGCCGACCATCAGCACCTTGCGGCCCTGGGCTTTCAGGCCGTCGATGATCTCCGACTTCTCGAAGGGGGTCAGACCGGCGCGCCAGTCGTCGATGCCGACCTCGCGGGCGATGCGGCCAACGGGGTCCTCGAGATCGCCGGACAGCACCTCGATGCTGAGGCCCAGACGGCGCAGGTCGGCGATGGCCTTGGCCGCGTCGGCGCGGGGCTGGTCCTCGAAGGTGAAGCGGATCTTGGTGTCGCCCTCGAAGCCGAACCAGAACTCCGTCTCGTGCGAGGCGTGGGCGTGGACCCCGACGAAGGACGCGCGGCCCAACCGGGCGCGGCGGCCGTCGATCAGGCCCTCCACCCCTTGCCCCGGCGTCTCCACGCAGTCGGTGGCGACGGGTCCCCGGCCCGCTGCAGCCGCCAGGGCGCGCGCCAGGGGATGACGCGAAGCCCGCGCCAGCGGCGCCGCCATGGCGATCACCTGACGGGGGGCGTCGATCAGGTGGGGCTGGCCCTGGGTCAGCACGCCGGTCTTGTCGAAGACGATGTGGTCGACCTCGGACAGACGCTCCAACGCCGCGCCCGACTTGACCAGCACACCCCTGCGAAAAAGGCGGCTGCTGGCGGCAACCTGCACGGCCGGAACCGCCAGGCCCAGGGCGCACGGACAGGTGACGATAAGCACGGCCGCGGCGCGCAGCAGCGCCTCGCGCGGGCCCATGCCCAGGGCCCAGACGCCCACGAAGGTCAGGGCCGCCGCCGTGTGGACGATAGGCACGTAAAGCGCCGCCGCCTTGTCGGCCAATCGAACATAGGCCGAGCGGCTCTGGGTTCCCGCCTCCATCAGGCGGGCGATGGCGGCCAGCGTGGAGTCCTCGCTCCGCGCCGTGGCGGTCATGACCAGCCGGCCGCTGAGGTTCAGGGCGCCGGCGTGAAGCATCGCGCCGGCCTCGACCGGGACCAACGCCGTCTCGCCGGTGATCAGGGCGTTGTCGAGTTCGGAGACGCCGCTCTCGACCTTGCCGTCCACGGGAACGCGGTCGCCGGGCGCCAGGACAAGGCGGTCGCCCACGCGGACCTCGGCCACCGGCACGCCGCGCTCCACGTCACCCTGCAGACGCATGGCGACTGGAGATTGGAGCGCCAACAGGTCCCGCGCCGCCGACCGGGCGCTGGCCCGCAGGCGGTGATCCAGGTAGCGGCCGATCAGCAGCAGGAACAGCAGCGTCACCGCCGCGTCGAAATAGGCGTGCTGCCCGCCCAGAATGGTCTCGGAGAAGCTGACGATCAGGGTCAGGATCACGCCGATGGAGATCGGCACGTCCATGTTGGCCTTGCCGCGCTTCACCGACGCCCAGGCGGAGCGGAAGAACGGCCGCCCGGCGAACAGGGCGCAAGGCGTCGCGACGATGGCCGCCATCCAGTACATGACCGTCAGGGTCGGGGCGTTCAGCTCCTGCCCGAACAGACCGGCCCAGGCGGGCACGGTGAACATCATGACGTTGCCGGCCCCGAAGCCGGCCACACCAAGGGCGATGGCTAGGTCACGACCCTCGCGGTCCTGGGCGGCGGCGGCTTCGCTAGGATCGAACAGGCAGGCGCGATAGCCCAGGCCCTCGACCGTCTCGACCACACGGTCCGGATCGGCGGCCCGGCCGGTCAGATCCACGGCCAGCTTGCCGGTGGTGAGGTTCAGGCGTGCGCCATTAACCCCCGGCAGTTCGCGCACGGCCTTCTCGATCTTGCCGATGCAGGCGGCGCAGCGGGCGCCGGTGACCAGCAGCTCCAGGCGGCCCTTCCCGGCTTCGTCACGGCGGACGAAGGCCTCAAGGTCCCTGTGTCCGGCGACGGCGGCGGTCATGGCGCCACCAGACGGGTTTCGACCTGGAACTTGTCCTTGGCGTCGCGCGCGACCGCCTTCAGGTCCCAGGCGCCGTCCAGGCGGGCGGACGCCTCATAACGCCCGTCGCCGATCGGTTTGAAGTTCAGGGTCTGGCGACCGACCTCGGTGGCGGGCCGCTCCAGCGTGCCGGTGAGCGACAGGCTCGTCATGGGCTGTCCGGCCTTGTCCGTCATCCGCACGACCACCACGCCCGGACGGGGCGTATCGACCGTGGCCGCCCAGCCCAGGGCCGCCTCCCGCCGCCGCTCCTCCAGGGTGCGGTTGAAGGCGAGCCCTGCCTCATAGGGGTTGGAAGCCACTTGGCCGGAGAAGCTGCGGTAGGCCTTCACGATGAACAGCGCGTCCACGGCGATGATCAGGGCGAAGAAGGCCACCATGGCGGCCAGCACATGCCAGCCGGTGATCTGTCCCTTGGGGGACGGCGGGGTTGCGGCGACGGTCATTGCGGGTTCGCGGCTCCTGAAAGGAAGACGGTCTTGGCTTCGGTCTGGATGTCGCCCGAGCGGGCGATGACGCGCGCGTCCAGGCTGGAGGGGCGCTCGGCGTCCGGCGGCGCGGTGACGAAGACGCGGACGGAGACGACCTCGTCGGCGGGGGCCGTCACCCGCACCTTCTCACCCGGATGGCCGGGCTGGCTGATGCGGACACCCGGCACCCCTTCGAACGCGATGTCGAAAGTGCGGTCCTCGAAGGTCCGGTTGGCGATCTTCAGGGTGTAGCCGTCGCGCACCGCGCCATCGTGCATTCGGACGAAGATCGGATTGCGGTCGCGGATCACGTGAAGCTCGGCGTCGGGCCGGCCAAGCAGCGCCCACAAGGTCAGGCCCGAAACAAGCGCCAGGGCCAGGGTGTAGTAGATCGTTCGCGAGCGGATCGGCTTGTAGACCACCTTCTGGCCGCAGGCGCGGGCCGCCACGGCGGCGTCGGTGTCATAGGCGATCAGGCCCGTGGGGCGGCCGATGCGGCTGAGGATGTCGTCGCAGGCGTCGACGCATAGGCCGCAGTTGATGCACTCCATCTGGCTGCCGTCGCGGATGTCGATGCCCATGGGGCAGACGACCACGCACTGGCGGCAGTCGATGCAGTCGCCGCGCCCTTCCCAGCTCTGGCCCTTCTTGTGCGGGCCACGGGTTTCGCCGCGGTCGCGCAGATAGGTCACCTGCAGGGAGTGCTGGTCCAGCATGGCGCCCTGGATGCGGGGCCACGGGCACATGTAGGTGCAGACCTGTTCGCGCATCCAGCCGGCGAAGACGTAGGTGGTCGCCGTCAGCAGGGCGCAGGACACATAGGCGGTGACCGCCCCCTGCCCGATCCAGAAGGTGCGGATCAGGGTCGGCGCGTCATGGAAGTAGAAGATCCAGGCCCCACCGGTGCCGAAGGCGATGCCGAGCCAGACGAGATGCTTGCCGCCCTTGCGCCAAGCCTTGTTGAAGGACAGGGGCTGGGCGTCCAGGCGCATGCGGGCGTTGCGGTCGCCCTCGAACAGGCGCTCGACCACGATGTAGAGGTCGGTCCACACCGTCTGCGGGCAGGCGTAGCCGCACCACAGCCGCCCGAACAGCGCCGTCACCAGGAACAGCGCCAGGGCCGCGGCCACCAGCAGGCCGGTGAAGATGTACACCTCCTGCGGCCACAGCTGGATGTCGAAGAAGTAGAAGCGGCGACCAGTGAAATCCACCAGCACCGCCTGGTCCGGCAGGTCGCCCGGCCGGTTCCAGCGAATCCATGGCGTCACGTAGTAGATCGCCAGGGTGAGGATCAGCAGAGCCCATTTCACGGTCCGCCAGCGGCCGTGGACGAGCTTGGGGTAGATCTGCTGGCGCGGCTTGTAGAGCTGCCCCTTGACCTCTCCTTTGCCCTTGGCCCGCGCGGCGACCGAGATCGCCGGGCGGGTTTCAGGCTTGGGACGCGTATTGTCGATGAGCGTGGGCACGGCCCCTACTGACCACCCGCGTTCGCGTGGACGTAGACGGCCAGCGCCTTGATGGTCTCGGGGCTGAGACGGCCGCTCCAGGCCGGCATGACGCCGCCCTTGCCCGAGAAGATCTGCTCGTGGATGGACTCGCGATCCGCGCCGTACAGCCATTCGCTGTCGGTCAGATCCGGTCCGCCCACCGCCTTCATCCCACGACCATCCGCGCCATGGCAGGCGACGCACTGGGTGGCGAAGACCGGCGCGGCGCGGGCCACGGCGGCGTTGTCCGCCGGACGGCCCGACAGCCGGACCACATACTCGGTCAGGTCGTCGATCATCGCCGGGGGCAGCATCTCGTCACGGCCGAAGGCCGGCATCTGCGACATGCGCGCCTCCGGGTGACCCGAGCGGATGCCCACCGTCAGGGTGTGCTGGATGTCCTCCAGCGAACCGCCCCACAGCCAGACGTCGTCGCGCAGGTTGGGATAGCCCTTCCCGCCCGTGCCGCCGATGCCATGGCAGGTGGCGCAGTTGTCGCCGAAGACCGACTGCCCGACCTGCTGGGCGTAGGCCTGCAGCTTCGGGTCGCTTTCGATCTGCTGGAGGCTGGCCGAGCGCAGCATGGCCGCGCTCTCGCCCCGCTGGACTTCCAGCGCGCTCAGCTCCTTGGCCACGTTTGCCCGGTCGGACTGGTTCCACAGGCCCTTGGTGTAGCCGGTCAGACCCGGCCAGGCCGGCATCACCACCCAATAGGCGATCGCCCAGATGATGCTGCCGTACCAGACCCACAGCCACCAGCGGGGCAGCGGGTTGTCCAGCTCGCGGATGCCGTCCCATTCGTGACCGGTCGTCTCGACGCCGGTGGCTTCGTCGGTTTCACGTTCGACCGCCATCAGAGCAGCTCCTCGTCGTCCAGCGGCATGCGCGCGGCGTGTTTGAATTCAGCCTTCTTGGAGGGCAGCAGGGCGTAGACGCATCCGGCGAGGAAGATCAGGCCGAAGTAGATCAGCCCTCCCTGCTGGGCGAACCGCGCCACGGTTTCGTAGGAGAGATCGCTCATCGACGGTTCTCCGGGGCCTGGGCCTTGTAGGAGTCGAAGTCGACCAGCGTGCCGAGCATCTGCAGGTAGGCGATGACCGCATCCATCTCGGTGATCTTGTTGGGATCGCCGTCGAAGTCGCGATTGACCACCTTGGCGCCGTAGCGCTTGCGCAGGTCGATGGCGTCGGTGGAGTACGGATCGGCCTGGGCGACCAGATCCTGTTTCGCCTTGGCGATGTCCTCGTCGCTGTAGGGCACGCCCACGACACGCAGCGCCTTCATGCGGGCGTCGATGTCGTGGAAGTCCAGCTCCTTCTCCGCCAGGAACTTGTACGGCGGCATGATGGATTCCGGCACGACCGAGCGCGGGTCGATCATGTGGTCGACGTGCCAGGAGTCCGAGTACTTGCCGCCCACGCGGGCCAGGTCGGGACCGGTGCGCTTGGACCCCCACTGGAACGGGTGGTCGTACATGCTCTCGGCCGCCAGGCTGTAGTGGCCATAGCGTTCGACCTCGTCACGCAGGGGGCGGACCATCTGCGAGTGGCAGACGTAGCAGCCCTCGCGGATGTAGATGTCGCGGCCCGCCTGTTCGAGCGGGGTGTAGGGACGGACGCCCTCCACCTTCTCGACCGTGCTCTTCAGCCAGAACAACGGGGCGATCTCCACGAGGCCGCCGATCGAGACGACCACGACGATGCCGATGATGAGCAGCAGCGAATGCCGCTCGAAATTGGCGTGGTGTTTCCAGAGAGACATCGGAACCTCAGGCGATCGCGTGGGCGGGAGCGGCCGGCATGTCGTCGGCCGACTGGGTCCCAGCCGTTTCGGGGGTGGGCATCGTGATCGTCTTCCAGATGTTGAAGATCATGATCAGCGCGCCGGTCAGGAACATCAGGCCGCCGATGGTGCGGATGATGTTCTCGATGTGCTTGGCCGAGACCGTCTCGATGAAGCTGTAGGCCAGGAACCCTTGCGGCGTGTATTCGCGCCACATCAGGCCTTCCATGATGCCCGACACCCACATCGCAGCGATGTAGAGCAGGATGCCCGTGGTCGCGATCCAGAAGTGCCACTCGATCAGCTTGTTCGAGTACATGGCCGGCTTCTTCCACAGCCACGGCACCATGCAGTAGATCGCGCCGAAGGTGATGAAGCCGTTCCAGCCCAGGGCGCCGGAATGGACGTGGCCGATGGTCCAGTCGGTGTAGTGCGACAGCGCGTTGACCGCGCGGATCGACATCACCGGACCTTCGAAGGTGGCCATGCCGTAGAAGGCGATGGCGACGACCATCATCCGGACCACCGGGTCGGTGCGCAGCTTGTCCCACGCCCCCGACAGGGTCATCAGGCCGTTGATCATGCCGCCCCAGGACGGCATCCACAGCATGATCGAGAAGGTCATGCCCAGGGTCTGCGCCCACTGCGGCAGGGCCGTGTAGTGCAGGTGGTGCGGGCCAGCCCAGATGTAGATGAAGATCAACGCCCAGAAGTGAACGATGGACAGGCGGTAGCTGTAGACCGGCCGCTCAACGCGCTTGGGCACGAAGTAGTACATCATGGCCAGGAAGCCGGCGGTCAGGAAGAAGCCGACGGCGTTGTGGCCGTACCACCACTGGGTCAGGGCATCCTGGACCCCGGCGAACACGCCGTAGGACCGGTGGTTCAGCAGGCCGACCGGCACCCCGGCGTTGTTGACCAGGTGCAGCAGGGCGATGGTGACGATGAACGCCAGGTAGAACCAGTTGGCCACATAGATATGCGGCTCCTTGCGCTTCCAGATCGTGGCCAGGAAGACCAGCAGGTAGGCGACCCAGACGATGGTCAGCCACAGGTCGGTGTACCACTGGGGTTCGGCGTATTCCTTGCCCTGGGTCGCGCCCATCAGATAGCCGGTGGCGGCCAGCACGATGAACAGCTGATAGCCCCAGAACACGAACCACGGGGTGATCCCCAGACCCAGCCGCGCCTTGCAGGTGCGCTGCACGACCCAGAAGGACGTGGCGATCAGGGCGTTGCCCCCGAAGGCGAAGATCACCGCCGAGGTGTGCAGAGGACGCAGCCGTCCGAAGTTCAGGAAGCCCAGCTCAGGGAAGTAGAATATCCGCGGCCAGGCGAGCTGTGCGGCGACCACCACCCCGGCCAGGAGACCGGCGGCCGCCCAGAACATGGTGGCGATCACGCCCGCCTTGATGACGTTGTCGGAATAGCGGTCAGGCTGGTCTACCAGCGTGCCGCCCGCCAGCTTTCCGTTCAGCACGAAGGCGGCGATGACGCCGGCGATCGCGATGGTCTCGAACTGCAGGCGGAAGATGGGGTCGCTGCTCACGCCCGCGCCGACGATCGCCAGAAAGGCGCCGATCACGCAGAAGATGAGAAGCGTCGCCGAACCCTCGGGTGGGGCGCCGGACTTTAGAGGCGGGGCGGACATTCGGACTCCGTTGAGCGAACCTGTCCGCCGAGTCCCATGATGCGGCGTTCACCACATTGATCCGCATCAAAGCCCAGCTCCGGCAAAGGGCAGATGGTGAGTCGTCACCCTGGGAGTCCCTCATGCCGGCGATGTCCGCCCCCCTTCACCGCCAGCTCACCCCCTGGCTTGCGGCCGCGTCCCTGGTCAGCTGGGGCGTCGCCCTGTGGCAGTCCCTCCCCCGCCTGATGGCCGGCCCGATCTGCACCTCGAACAACGACCTGTTCGCCTTCGCCGGCCATTGCCCCGCGTGCTTCGTGGCGGCGGGATTCACGGCGGCGCTGGCGGTGAACTTGGTGGCTGACGGCTTGCGGACGCAGAAGGCCGCCCAAGCCTGACAGGACCCTAGAGGTCTGAATGCTCACCGTGCTTGTGAGCAGCCCGCCATCATCGGGTGATTTTCTGAAGATGCTGGCGGAGACGGAGGGATTCGAACCCTCGATACCCTTTAGAGGTATGCCGCTTTAGCAAAGCGGTGCCTTCAGCCACTCGGCCACGTCTCCCCGCTTGGGGATGGTCCCGATAGCGTGTTCGCCGCGCCGTTGCAACGCGCCTGAACACGAATAATACGCCTATCCCCGACAAAGGCGTTGTCGGGGCGGCTTCAACCGTCGGCGGGCGGCGGGATCAGGCCCGCTGCAGCCACTCGCGCGCGGCGCGCTGGGCCTCGGCCACCTCTTCGGTGTCCATCTCGGCGCTCAGTTCCTTGCGGTACACCTTGGCTTCCATCGAACCGCGCATGGCGGCCAGATTGAACAGCATGTGCGCCGAGACGTAGTCGAGCGGCGCGCCGCCCTGACCCGTGGAGTAGAGCAGGCCCATGCGGAACAGCTCGTCGCCGGAGGAAGTCGCGGTCGGCAGAGGAATTTCGCCGCCCATTTCCGTTTCCATGCTTGCCAGCATGATCGTGGTCCCTTGTTCAGGACGCCCTTCTGGCCTCCGTCAGACTCAAGGAAAGACGAGGGTCGCTGAACATAGGGTTAATGGGCGGACACCCTGAATCGTCACGAATCCCGGGCGCCAGGCTTCAACGAGCCCGCTGGCCGAACAAAACGCTGCGGGCCTGGTCGCCGGCCTTGCTGGAATTGGTCAGGGCGGCGTTGCGCAGTTCGGCGCCCAGCTTGAAGCCGGTCTGGACCGCGGCGCGCTCCCCCACCCGCTCGAACCAGGCCTTCAGATGCGGGAACTCCTCGATCTGGATGCCCTGGTTCTTCCACGGCACGACCCAGGGCCAGGACGCCATGTCGGCAATGGAATAGTCGCCGGCGATGAAATCTCGATCCGCCAGGCGCTTGTTCAGGACGCCATAGAGACGGTGCGTCTCGTTGGTGTAGCGGATGGCGCCGTAGGCCACCTGCCGCTGGTCCTTGATCATGGCCGGGGCGTACTGGCGGAAGTGATGCGTCTGGCCGGCCATGGGGCCCAGGCCGCCGACCTGCCAGAACAGCCACTGATCGATCTCGATCTGGTCGCGGGCGCCAGCGCCATAGAACTGGCCGCTCTTGCGGGCGAGGTACTGAAGGATCGCCCCGGATTCGAAGATCGACACCGGCTTTCCATCCGGGCCGTCGGGATCGACGATCGCCGGCATGCGGCCGTTGGGGCTGATTGCCTGGAAGCCGGGTTCGAACTGATCGCCCTTGCCGATGTTCACCGGGATCATCCGGTACGGCAGGCCCATCTCCTCCAGGGCGATGGAGATTTTCCAGCCATTGGGGGTGGGCCAGTAGTGCAGTTCGATCTCGCCAGCCATGCGTTCGCTCCTCCGTCTTCTTGCGCCGCTTCAACATGGCGATGCCTGCTTTCGCTGCAAGAGCGGTTGCTGACGATCATGTTCAGGTGGGGTTCAGGCGGCCCTTGTCATGGTGGCTTCATCGAATGACGCGGCCCCGCCGCTGAACAAGAAGGAGAGGTCACCCATGAAAAAGTTGCTGCTGACCCTCGCCGCAGCCGCGGCCGTCGCCGGTCCGATCGCCGCCACGGCGACCCAGGCCGCCGCCCAACCCCGTTGGGAGCGTGACCGCTGGGATGACCGCCGCGACCGTCGCGAATGGCGTCGTGAATACCGCGACGACCGCCGCAACTACGACCGCGGCTATCGCCAGGGCTACCGCGACAGCGGCCGCTGGGATCGTGGCCGGCACAACGGCTACTACTGGAACAACCGCTGGTTCTACGGCCCGCCGCCCCAGGCCTATTACGGCCGCCCGGGCTTCAGCGTGGGCTACTCGTCCTGGCGTCCGGGCGGCTACCTGCCCCCGTACTATCGTGACTACCGCGTCTACGACTACGGCCGCTACGGCCTGCGTCCGCCGCCGCGGGGCTACTACTGGTACCGCGCCGGCGACGACTATCTGATGGCCGCCGCCGCCTCGGGCCTGATCTTCGACATCATCACTCGATAGTCGAAGTCACCGTTTAGTCTCTGAATTCGCTTCGATTTAGTCGTCGAATTCTCTCAAGAAAGAACGCCCCGGAGATCGCTCTCCGGGGCGTTTTGTTTGCGTCCTTCGACTCGCGCTGCGCGCGGCTCAGGATGACGTGTTCAATGCAAAGACTTCGTCATGCTGAGCGGGAGCGCAGCGACCAGTCGAAGCACGCACTACAGGCCCAGCTTCGCCTTCAGGATGTCGTTGACGGCGGCCGGGTTGGCCTTGCCGCCGGTTTCCTTCATGACCTGGCCGACGAACCAGCCAATGGCCTGCGGCTTTTCCTTCACGGCTTCCGCCTTGTCGGGATTGGCGGCGATCAGCTTGTCCACCGCCGCCTCGATGGCGCCGGTGTCGGTGATCTGGACCAGGCCGTGCTTCTCGACGATGGCGGCTGGAGCCCCCTCGCCCGCCCACATGTGGTCGAACACCGTCCGGGCGATCTTGCCCGAGATGGTGCCGTCCTCGATCAGGGCCACCAGGGCGCCGATGTCGGCCGCGCTGATCGGCGAGGCGGTGATCTCCAGCCCGTCCTTGCCCAGACGGCCCATCAGGTCGTTCAGGGTCCAGTTGGCGACCAGCTTGGCGTCGCGGCCCTTGGCGGCTTCCTCGAAGAAGGCGGCCACGTCGGCGTCCGAGATCAGCACCGAGGCGTCGTAGGCCGACAAGCCGTAGTCGGCCATCAGGCGGGCCTTCTTGGCGTCCGGAAGCTCCGGCAGGCCCGCCTCGATCTCTTTCACCCAGGCCGCGTCAATCTCCAGCGGCAACAGGTCGGGATCGGGGAAGTAGCGGTAGTCGTGCGCCTCTTCCTTCGAACGCATCGACCGGGTCTCGCCCTTGCCCGGATCGAACAGGCGGGTCTCCTGATCGACCTTGCCGCCGTCCTCGAGGATCTCGATCTGGCGGCGGGCCTCGTAGTTGATGGCCTGCTGGATGAAGCGGTAGCTGTTGACGTTCTTGATCTCGCAGCGCGTGCCGAGATGCTTGAAGCTGCCCGTCTCGCGGAACTTCTCGTAGTCGCCAGGACGGCAGACAGAGACGTTCACATCGGCGCGAAGGTTGCCCTTCTCCATGTCGCCGTCGCAGGTGCCGAGGGTGACCAGGATGGCGCGCAGCTTCTTGACGTAGGCGGCGGCGTCTTCCGGCGAGCGCATGTCCGGCTTGCTGACGATCTCCATCAGCGCCGTGCCCGAACGGTTCAGGTCGACATAGGTCGCCTTCGGATCGAGATCGTGGATCGACTTGCCGGCGTCCTGCTCCAGGTGGAGACGCTCGATGCGCACGGTGAAGCTGGTGCCGTCGATGCGGTCGACAGTCACTTCGCCCTCACCCACGATCGGGAACTCGAACTGGCTGATCTGATAGCCCTGCGGCAGATCCGGATAGAAGTAGTTCTTCCGGTCGAAGCGGCTCTTCAGGTTGATCTGGGCCTTCAGGCCGAGGCCCGTGCGGACCGCCTGCTCGACGCAGAACTTGTTCAGCACCGGCAGCATGCCCGGCATGGCTGCGTCCACGAGCGAGACCTGCTCGTTCGGACCCGCGCCGAAGCCGACGGCCGCGCCGCTGAACAGCTTGGAGTTGGACGCCACTTGGGCGTGGACCTCGAGACCGAGAACGATCTCCCAGTCACCGGTGCGGCCTTTGAGTGTGAAGGTCTCAGTCATCTTACCACCAACGCTCCGCCTTCTTGCCGGCGAAGCCCGCCGCCTTCTCGATCGCGCCGCCGATGCTGAACACCGTGCCTTCGTCCAGGGGACGGCCGATAATCTGCAGGCCGAGCGGCAGGCCCTGGGCGTCCAGACCGGCCGGGACGCTCATGGACGGCAGGCCGGCCAGGTTCGTCGTCACCGTGAAGACGTCGTTCAGGTACATGGCGATCGGATCGTTGCTGTTTTCACCCAGGCCGAAGGCCGCCGACGGGGCCGTCGGGGTCAGCAGGGCGTCGCACTTTTGCCAGGCCTGTTCGAAGTCGTCGGCGATGCGCCGGCGGACCTTTTGGGCCTTCAGATAGTAGGCGTCGTAATAGCCCGCGCTCAGCACGTACGTGCCGATCAGGATGCGGCGCTTCACCTCCGCGCCGAAGCCTTCGGCGCGGGTGTTCTCGTAGATCTCGGTCAGGTTGCCGCCCTCGGCGCGGAGGCCGTAGCGCATGCCGTCATAGCGGGCGAGGTTCGAGGACGCCTCGGCCGGGGCCACGATGTAGTAAGCCGGCAAGGCGTACTTGGTGTGCGGCAGGGAGACCTCGACGATCTCGCAGCCGGCCTCCTTCAGCCAGTTGATGCCGTCCTGCCAGAGCTTCTCGATCTCGGCCGGCATGCCGTCGACGCGGTATTCCTTGGGCACGCCGATGCGCAGGCCCTTCACCGACTTGCCGACGAAGCTGGCGAAGTCCGGCACCTCGATGTCGAGGCTGGTGGAGTCCTTTGGATCGTGGCCCGACATGGACTTCAGCAGGATGGCCGCGTCCTCGACCGTCTTGGCGATCGGGCCGGCCTGGTCCAGCGAGCTGGCGAAGGCGACGACGCCCCAGCGCGAGCAGCGGCCGTAGGTCGGCTTGATGCCGACCGTGCCGGTGAAGGCGGCCGGCTGGCGGATCGAGCCGCCGGTGTCGGTCGCCGTGGCGCCCAGGCACAGGTCGGCGGCCACGGCCGAGGCCGAACCGCCCGACGAACCGCCGGGGGTCAGGGACTTGTTGGAGCCCGCAATACGCCAGGGGTTCACCACCGGACCAAACGCGCTCGTCTCGTTGGACGAGCCCATGGCGAATTCGTCCATGTTCAGCTTGCCCAGCATCAGGGCGCCGTCGCGCCACAGGTTGGACGTCACCGTACTCTCATACGGCGGCTGGAAGTCGCCGAGGATCTTGGAGCAGGCCGTGGCCCGCACGTCCTTGGTGCAGAACAGGTCCTTGATGCCCAGCGGCGCGCCTTCCAGGGCGCCGGCCTCACCCTTGGCGAGACGGGCGTCGGAGGCCTCGGCCGAGGCCAGGGCGGCCTCCGGAGTCTCCAGGATGTAGGCGTTCAGCGGACGCGCGGCCTCCACGGCGGCGATGTGCGCCTTGGTCAGCTCCATGGACGAGAATTGCTTGGCCTTCAGACCGTCGAGCGCGGCCTTGAGGGTCAGGGAGGTAAGCGCGGTCATTCCACCACCTTCGGGACGACGAAGAAGCCGTCCACAGACTTGGGAGCATTCTTGGTCACGACAGCGGCGTCGCCGCCGTCGGTCACGACGTCGGCGCGCAGCGGCAGGGCCTGGGCCACCACCGAGGTCATCGGCTCGACACCGTCGGTGTCGACTTCAGCCAGCTGCTCGATCCACTGCATGATGCCGTTCAGTTCCTGGGCCAGCGCTTCGACGCGCTCCTCGGGTTCGGCGATGCGGGCGAGCCTGGCGACCTTGCGGACGGTCGCGGCGTCAATGGCCATGGGCCTCTCCTTGAATTCGAACGGCAGGGGTTACTCGCGGTAACGGCTGGTTTCAAGCGTGCGGATGCCGCTATTACAGAGACATGCCCGTTCTGGACCTAATCAACCTGCCCGCCGCCCTGCCCGCCTACGCGCCGATCATCGGCCTGGACCTGGGGGAGAAGACCATCGGCGTGGCCGTCAGCGACGCTACACGCACTGTCGCGAGCCCCGTTCAGACGCTCCACAAGGGCAAGTTCACCGATGACGCCAACGCCCTGTTCAAGATCATGGACGGTCGGAACGCGGCGGGAATCGTCATCGGCCTGCCGGTGAACATGGACGGGACCGAAGGAACGCGCTGCCAGTCCAACCGCGCCTTCGCCCGGAACCTGTTCCGCTTCCGCGACCTGCCGATCGCCTTCTGGGACGAGCGGATGTCGACCATGGCCATCAACCGCATGCTGATCGACGAGCATGACGTGACCCGCAAACGCCGGGGCGAGGTGGTCGACAAACTGGCCGCCGTCTGGATCCTGCAAGGGGCTCTGGAGCGGTTGCGGGGCTTGTAAGGCCTAGCGTCCTTCGACTTGTCCGCTAGCGCGGACAGCTCAGGGTGACGATTCAGTGCAAAGACCTCGTCATGCTGAGCGGGAGCGCAGCGACCAGTCGAAGCACGCACGGCCCAGCCAACTTCCCTTCTCCATCGAACCCGCCTAGAAGGCGGGCTCATGACGGCCACCGCGCAAGGCATCGAGGCGATCACGGATCGCATGTTCCCCTTCCACAGTCGGCACCTATTGTCGGCCGGCGACCTGAACGCCGTACAAGCGGCGGATCTGCTCGATCTGGCCGACCAGTTCGTGGCCTTGAACCGGCAGACCAACAAGACGCTCGACCTGCTCAAGGGTCGGACGCTGATGAACCTGTTCTTCGAGAACTCGACCCGCACGCAAAGCTCGTTCGAGCTGGCCGGCAAGCGCCTGGGCGCGGACGTGGTCAACATGAACGCCAAGACGTCCTCGGTGGCCAAGGGCGAGACCCTGATCGACACCGCCGTGACCCTGAACGCCATGCGGCCGGACCTGCTGGTGGTGCGCCATTCGTCCTCCGGTGCGGCGGCCCTGCTGTCGCAGAAGGTCGGCTGCAGCGTGATCAACGCCGGCGACGGCCAGCATGAGCATCCGACCCAGGCCCTGCTCGATGCTCTGTCGATCCGCCGCGCCTTCGGCCGGGTCTCCGGCCTGACGGTCGCGATCTGCGGCGACATCCTGCACAGCCGGGTGGCCCGCTCGAACGTCGCTTTGCTCAACACCCTGGGCGCGCATGTCCGCCTGGTAGGCCCGCCGACCCTGATGCCGTCGGCCGCCGACCGCTGGGGCGCCGAGGTGCATCACGATTTCCGAAAGGGGATCGCCGGGGCCGAGGTGGTGATGATGCTGCGCCTGCAGCTGGAGCGGATGCAGGGCGCGCTTGTCCCCTCCACCCGCGAGTATTTCCGCTTCTGGGGCCTGGACCGCGAGAAGCTGGCCTTCGCCGCCCCGGGCGTGCGGGTCATGCACCCCGGCCCCATGAACCGTGGGGTCGAGATCGACTCCGAGGTTGCCGACGATCCCGAAGTGAGCCTGATCCAGAACCAGGTGGAGATGGGCGTGGCCATGCGCATGGCCGTCCTCGCCTCGCTGGCCGCCCGGCTGGAGAACGCCTGATGGCCACGACCACCCGCCCCCTCGCCATCGTCAACGCGCGCCTGGTCGATCCGGCCAGCGGTTATGACGGCCCCGGCGCCCTGCTGACCAAGGACGGGCTGATCGCCAAGGTCGCTCAGGGCGAAGCGCTCTCCCTGCCCGACGACGTGCAGGTGATCGACGCCTCCGGCGCCATGCTGGCCCCTGGCCTGGTTGATCTGCGGGTGAAGACCGGCGAGCCCGGCTCGGAGCCCAAGGAGACCCTGAAATCCGCCTCCCGCGCCGCCGCGGCCGGGGGCGTCACGTCCATGGTCGTGCAGCCGGACACCGATCCGGCCGTGGACGACCCGGCCATGGTCGATTTCATCCTGCGCCGCGCCCGCGACGTGGAGCTGGTGCATGTCTATCCCGCCGGCGCCGCCACCGTCGGACTGGGCGGCGAGCGGATGGCCGAACTGGGCCTGATGCGCGAGGCCGGTTGCGTTTATGTCACCGACGCGGATCGCCCGATCGTTGACTCCAAGGTGTTCCAGCGGGTCCTGACCTACGCCAAGGCCTTCGACCTTTGGGTGGCGCACCGCCCGATTGATCCGTGGCTATCCAAGGGCGGCGCGGCGATCGGCGGCGAGTTCGCCGGCCGCATGGGCCTGCCGTCCGTGTCGCCCTATGCCGAGCGCATCATGCTGGAGCGCGATCTCGCCCTGGCCGAAGCCACCGGCTCCAAGCTGCTGGTGGACCAGATCACCTGCGCCGACGCCCTGGAAAGCCTGAAGCGCGCCAAGGCCAAGGGCGTGAAGGTCGCCGCCACGGTGTCGATCAACCACCTGTCCTTCAACGAGCTGGACATCGGCGACTACCGCACCTTCGCCAAGGTGAACCCGCCCCTGCGGGGCGAGGACGACCGCCAAGCCCTGATCGAGGCGCTCGCCTCGGGCCTGATCGACGTGGTGGTGTCGGCTCACAGCCCCGCCCCCGCCGAAGACAAGCGCCTGCCCTATGACGAGGCCGCGCCGGGCGCCGTGGGTCTGGAGACGCTGCTGCCAGCGCTGCTGGCCCTGCATCACGACGGGCGCATCCCGCTAATCGACTTGATCGCGGCGGTCACCGTCAAGCCGGCCGACCTGATCGGCCTGAAAGCCGGCCGGCTGGCCGTCGGCGCTCCTGCCGACCTGCTGCTGGCCGACCTGAACGCGCCGGTGGTCATCGACGCCGACAAGCTGCTGTCCAAGTCCAAGAACTCACCCTTTGACGGGCGTCGCCTGCAAGGACGGGTGCTGACGACGGTGGTCGAAGGGCGCATCGTGCATCAGGCGCAGCAATAAGCTCAGCCTTGCCAACAGGGCGCGAAGCCCCTCACATGAACGACGTTACGGGAGAGACGTAAGGTGGAATCCCTGGCCGGAGCCGTGTGGCTCACCCTCGGACTGGTGGTCGTCGGCGGTTATCTGCTGGGCTCGATCCCGTTCGGCCTGATCGCCACCCGTTTGGGCGGCGCGGGCGACATCCGCAAGATCGGCTCCGGCAACATCGGGGCGACCAACGTCCTGCGCTCGGGCCGCAAGGACCTGGCGGCGATCACCCTGATGGGCGACGCGGGCAAAGGGGTTCTGGCCGTGTTCCTCGCCCGCTGGCTCACCAACGACAGCGCCGCCATGGTCGCCCTGGCCGGCGGCGCGGCCTTCCTGGGCCACCTGTTCCCCGTCTGGCTCGGCTTCAAGGGCGGCAAGGGCGTAGCCACCTTCTACGGCGTGCTTCTGGCCGCCGCCTGGCCCATCGGCGTGATGGCGGCGGTGACCTGGCTGGCCATGGCCGCCATTTTCCGAATCTCGTCCCTGGCGGCCCTGACGGCCACCGCCCTCGCCCCGCTGTTCGCCCTCGCCACCGACAGCGGCTGGCCCATGGTCGGCCTGACCCTGTTCATGGCGGTGCTGGTGTTCATCCGCCACCACGAGAACATCAGCCGCCTGATGAAGGGCCAGGAGCCGAAGATCGGCTCGAAGAAGGACAAACCGGCCGAATGACGGCGGGGCCGCTAAGCGACCGAGAACGAGTCGCCTGGCTGCGCCTGTCGCGCACCGAGAACGTCGGCCCCGTCACTTTTGAACAGCTTGTCATGCGCTTCGGCTCAGCCGGCGCGGCACTATCCGCCCTCCCCGACCTCGCCCGGCGTGGCGGGCGCATCAATCCCCTGACCATTCCCACCGTCGCTCAGGCCGAGGATGAGCTGGCGGCGGGCGACCGGCTTGGCGCGCGCCTGCTGGCCGCTTGCGAACCCGCTTTTCCACGCCGATTGGCGGCGCTGGACCCGCCGCCGCCCCTGATCTGGGCCTTGGGCCGCATCGAACTGCTCAACCGGCCCAACATCGCCATCGTCGGCGCGCGGATCGCCTCCGCCGCCGGCCAGCGTTTCGCCCGCACCCTGGCGGTCGATCTAGGCAAGGCGGGTCAGGTCGTCGTCTCCGGCCTCGCCAGGGGCATCGACGGCGCGGCCCATGAAGGCGCGCTCGCCACCGGCACAGTCGCCGTCCTGGGCGGCGGCATGGACGACATCTATCCCCCCGAGCACGCCGAGCTGCATGCCCGCATCGCGGCGGAGGGCTGCATCGTCTCTGAAAGCCGGCCGGGTCATCGGGCGCAGGCCAAGGACTTTCCCCGCCGCAACCGGATAATCTCCGGCCTGTCGCTGGGTGTGGTGGTGGTCGAGGCGGAGCTGAAATCCGGCTCCCTGATCACCGCGCGGCTGGCGGCGGAACAGGGGCGCGAGGTGTTCGCCGTGCCGGGCTCGCCGCTCGACCCCAGAGCCAAGGGAACCAACGATCTGATTCGCCAGGGCGCCGCCCTGTGCGAGAGCGCCGAGGACGTGCTGCGCACCCTGGAAGGCATACGGTCTCTGAGCGAAAACGAACGGCCGGCCTATGCCGGACCGCCGCCTGACCAACGCGCACTGGACGCGGCCGCGGACCGGCTGCGCGGCAAGGTGGAGGCGTTGCTGTCGCCTACCGAAATCTCACGGGATGATCTGATCCGCGCCGTGGGCGAACCCGCGCCTCTGGTCCTGGCGGCGCTGGTGGAGCTGGTTCTGGCGGGACGGGCGTCAATCTCCGCCAGCGGGCTCGTCAGCCGCTCATAGCGGCTACTCGGCGTCGATGTCCGGCGCCATGCGGGCGGCTTCCAAAGCGGCGATCTGGAGGAGCGAAGCCAAGTGACGATGCCCCTGCCGGGCCGCCATGACACTGAGTTCACCGAGCATCTCTTCTATATACGCCTCCACGCTTCCCGGCGGCGTATCAAGACCCACGGTAGACATCCCCATGCCGATTCCTCACTCAACCCCTACGTTAAACGCTATATTCGCCCCCAAGGGTTGTAAACCATGACGCGACGTCGCACGCGTTGACAGAACGGGTTCCACGCCCCCACTTTCCCGGCTCGCTCGGGTCCTCCCGCCCTTGCCACCTTGAAAGTCGCCATCACCGCATGAACGTCGTCGTCGTCGAAAGCCCGGCCAAGGCCAAGACCATCAACAAGTACCTGGGCTCCGACTACACGGTCCTCGCGTCCTACGGTCACGTCCGCGATCTGCCGTCCAAGGACGGCTCCGTGGATCCCGAGCACGACTTCGCCATGTTGTGGGACGTGGACGCCAAGTCCGCCAAACGCCTGTCGGACATCGCGGAGGCGGTGAAGAAGTCCGACCGCCTGATCCTCGCCACCGACCCGGATCGCGAGGGCGAGGCGATCAGCTGGCACGTTCTGGAGGTTCTCCAGAAGAAGAAGGTGCTGAAGGATAAGGCGGTCGAACGCGTCACCTTCAACGCCATCACCAAGTCCGCCGTGTCGGAGGCCATGCGCCATCCACGCCAGATCGACATGGAGCTGGTGGAGGCCTATCTGGCCCGCCGCGCCCTGGACTATCTGGTGGGCTTCACCCTTTCGCCGGTGCTGTGGCGCAAGCTGCCGGGTTCGCGCTCGGCCGGCCGCGTGCAGTCGGTGGCCCTGCGCCTGGTCGTGGACCGCGAGCTGGAGATCGAGCGCTTCAAGACCCAGGAATACTGGACCGTCGAAGCCGATGTGAGCGCCGGCGCCGACCCGTTCTTGGCCCGTCTGGTCAAGCACGACGGCAAGAAGCTCACCAAGTTCGACCTGCCGAACGAGGCCGCCGCCACGACGGCCAAGGCCGCCGTGCAGGCCGCTTCGTTCAAGGTGACCGCCGTCGAGAAGAAGCCTGGCAAGCGCTCCCCGCCCCCGCCCTTCACCACCTCGACCCTGCAGCAGGAAGCCGCCCGCAAGCTGGGCTTCTCGGCCCAGCGCACCATGCAGGCGGCCCAGAAGCTGTACGAAGGCATCGACATCGGCGGCGAGACCGTCGGCCTGATCACCTACATGCGTACCGACGGCGTGCAGGCCGCGCCCGAAGCGCTGGATGAAGCGCGCAAGGTCATCGGCAACGTCTATGGGGCCGACTACGTCCCCGAGAGCGCCCGCATCTACAAGACCAAGGCCAAGAACGCCCAGGAAGCGCACGAGGCGATCCGCCCGACGTCCCTGACCCGCAACCCCGGCTCCCTGCGTCTGGAGGCCGATCTCGGCCGCCTGTACGAGTTGATCTGGAAGCGGATGATCGCGTCGCAGATGGAGAGCGCCCGCATCGAGCGCACAACCGTCGATCTGGACAGCGCCGACGGCAAGACCGGCCTGCGCGCCACCGGCCAGGTAGTGCAGTTCCCGGGCTACCTCGCCGTCTATGAAGAAGGCCGCGACGCTCCGGATCCGCGGAGCGGATCCGGTCAGGAAAGTGATTGGGCCGATGAGGATGGCGGCCGCCTGCCCGTCATCAACGAGGGCTCCACCGCCCAGGTGCGCGAGGCGCGCGCCGACCAGCACTTCACCGAACCGCCGCCGCGCTATTCGGAAGCCAGCCTGGTCAAGAAGATGGAGGAGCTCGGCATCGGGCGTCCGTCCACCTACGCCTCGGTCCTGACCGTGCTGCGCGACCGCGCCTATGTCCGCATGGAGAAACAGCGCTTCATCCCGGAGGACAAGGGCCGCCTAGTCACCGCCTTCCTGGAGCAGTTCTTCGAGCGCTACGTGGAGTACGACTTCACCGCCTCGCTGGAGGAGAAGCTCGACCTCGTCTCGTCCGGCGACCTGGACTGGAAGGACTTCCTTCGCGAGTTCTGGAAGGACTTCAAGGCGCAGGTCGGCGAGATCAGCGAGCTGCGCACCACCCAGGTGCTGGACGCCCTGAACGACGCGCTCGGCCCGCACATCTTCCCGGACAAGGGCGACGGGACCGATCCGCGCGCCTGCCCGACCTGCGGCACCGGCCGCCTGTCGCTGAAGACTGGCAAGTTCGGCGCCTTCATTGGTTGCTCCAACTATCCCGAATGCCGCTTCACCCGCCCCATCGCCACCTCCGAGGGCGAAGGCGAGGAGCAGGCCGCCGACAAGGAGCTGGGCGTCAACCCGGCGACCGGCCAGGCCGTGTGGCTGAAGGTCGGCCGCTTCGGCCCCTATGTTGAGGAGATGGCCGGCGAGGGCGAGAAACCCAAGCGCGGCAGCATTCCCAAGGGCTGGGCCCCGGCTAGCATCGACATCGACAAGGCCCTGCGCCTGCTGTCCCTTCCCCGTGAGGTCGGCACGCACCCCGAGGATGGAAAGCCGATCATCGCCAATCTTGGCCGCTTCGGCCCCTATGTTCAGCACGATGGCACCTACGCCAACCTGGAGAACGCCGATGAAGTGTTCGAGGTGGGCATCAACCGCGCCGTGGCTGTCCTGGCCGAAAAGCGCGCAGGCGGCGGACGTGGCCGCGCTGCGGCGGCGGCTCTGAAGGAGCTGGGCGCTCACCCGGCGGACGGCGCGCCGGTGCGGGTGTTGTCGGGCCGCTTTGGCCCGTACATCAAGCACGGCTCCACCAACGCCAACGTGCCCCGCGGGTCCGATCCTCAGGAGCTGACGCTCGAAGTGGCCGTCCAGCTTCTGGCGGAGCGCGAGGCCAAGGGCGGCGGCAAGAAGCCGGCGAAGAAGGCGGCCAAGCCCAAGGCTGAAGCCAAGCCGAAGACCGCGGCGGCCAAGAAGCCGGCCGCCAAGAAGGCTCCGGCCAAGAAAGCTG
Source organism: Caulobacter segnis (assembly GCF_029543125.1). GTDB lineage: Bacteria > Pseudomonadota > Alphaproteobacteria > Caulobacterales > Caulobacteraceae > Caulobacter > Caulobacter segnis_D. The sequence continues at coordinate 110,548 of NZ_JARQWW010000003.1, read as the reverse complement.
CCCCGAAGAAGAAGGCGGCCGAGGCTTAGTCGAGAATCTCCAGCAGCGCCGTCACGCAGAGGGCGCTGTTGCGGGAGGCCATGTCGGCCATCTGGGTGAAGCTCAGATGGCTGTCATCGCCCGCCTGGTCCGACAGGGTCCGGATCACATAGAGCGGCGCGCCCCAGGCAGCGGCCACCTGCGCCACCGCGCCGGATTCCATGTCGATGGCGTCGGCGCCCAGCGCCGCGTGCAGGTCGTCACGGGTCGCCGCACAGTTCAGGAAATAGTCGGCGGTGATCAGCGAGCCCAGGGCCACCGGGGCGTCGAGCCGGGCCGCCACAGCGTCGCGCAGGCGCACCAGCGTCGCCCGGGTATCGTCGCGGACAGGCGTCACCACCTCCAGCGTCGGCGCGCCGATGGGGTTGATGCCCGAGGTCGTCCGCACAAAGGCGCGGTCGGCGATCATGCCGAAGTCGTGGATCGCCAGCTTCTCGCCCAACAGGACCGAGCCGACGCCGAAGGCGGGATTCAGCCCACCCGCTACGCCGGAGAAGATCAGGGCCGAAGCCTCGTAGCGATCCAGCAGCACGGCCGCTGCGGCGGCGGCGTTGACCTTGCCCACCCCGGCCATGGCGAGAGCGACCGGCCGCCCCGCATGCTCACCGATCCAGACCTGGGTCGCGCCATGGCGGCTTGGCCGGTCCTCCACATGAAGCTGCTGGCGAAGGGCCGACAGTTCTTCGGGGATAGCGCAGAGAATGGCGTGCATGAGGGACCTCGCTTCGGTCCCTCCGCTTACCCCGAATAGACCGAGGCGACGATCCTCGCCGCGCTGGCGATGACGCTGTTGCGGACGTCCAGCGTGGCGTCAGAGCCGTCGTAGAAGACCGTCAGAATGATCGGCCCACCCTTGGGCGGCCAAAGGACGGCGACGTCGTTGGTCGCGCCGCCGGTCCAGGTGCCGGTCTTGTCCCCGACGACCCAGTTGTCCGGCACCCCAGCGCGAATCCGCGCGCCGCCCGTCGTGTTGGCGATCAGCCAAGTCTTCAGTTGCTCCCGCGACTTGGCCGACAACGCATTGCCGAGCACCAGCCGGTTGAGCGTGGCCGCCATGGCGGCGGGGCTGGTGGTGTCGCGCTGATCGCCGCCAATCACCACGTTCAGCTCCGGCTCCGTGCGGTCCATGCGGGTGACGCCGTCGCCGGTGGAGCGGACGAAGGCGGTCAGGCCCGCCGGGCCGCCGCTGTCGCGCATCAGCAGGTTGGCGGCGGCGTTGTCGCTGAGGGTGACCGTCGCCTGGCAGAGCTCGGCCACGCTCATGGTCCCGCCCACGCGCTTCTCGACGGCGGGGGAATGGGTGACCAGATCCGCCTTCCGAATCTGGATGCGCCTGGACAGGCTCTCTTTGCCCGTATCCACCCGGCTGAGGACCTGGGCCGCCAGCAGAGCCTTGAAGGTGCTGCACATGGCGAAACGCTCGTCCAGGCGATGCCCCCAGACTTCCCCCGTCGTCGTATTGCGCACGCCCACGCCCAACCGGCCGCCGTTCTTGCGCTCCAGCTCAGCGATACGCTGCATAATGCCTGACGGCGCGGCGAAGGCGCCGCCGGACGCAGCAGCCGCGACGCCAAAGCCCAGGCCGATCATCAGGTTTCTGCGATGGATCATGAAAAAACTCCCTCTCTCGCCGCTCAGAGTGCGGAGGGAGACGCCTCGCCGCAAACGATGATAAGTCGGCGGAGCCATTAGCTGAATTTGGGTCTCGAAGTGACGCGCCCTCACCTGCCCCTGAACGCCCTGCGCGCCTTCGAAGCCTCTGCCCGACACCTCAGCTTCACCCGCGCGGCGATTGAGCTGTGTGTCACCCAAGCGGCCGTCAGCCACCAGGTGAAGGGATTGGAGCAGCGTCTCGGCGCAGCCCTGTTCCGCCGCCTGCCGCGTGGCCTCGCCCTGACCGACGAGGGTCTGGCCCTGCTGCCGTCCTTGACCGACAGCTTTGACCGCATCGGCGACATCATGGAGCGGTTCGAGGGCGGCCGGGTGCGCGAGGTGCTCACGGTCGGCGCGGTCGGCACTTTCGCGGTGGGCTGGCTGCTGCCTCGCCTTCAAGCCTTCGCCGAGGCGCATCCCTTCGTGGATCTGCGCCTGATGACCAACAACAACCGCGTGGACATCGCCGCCGAAGGCCTGGACTACGCCATCCGCTTCGGTGACGGCGCGTGGCACGGGACCAGCGCCGAGCCGCTGTTCGACGCGCTCATGTCGCCCCTGTGCGATCCCGTGACCGCCGGCCGACTGATCACGCCCCAGGACCTGACGCGCGAGACCCTGCTGCGGTCCTACCGCTCGGCTGACTGGCCGGACTGGTTCGCCGCCGCCGAGGTGGACGGCTCGCATATCCGGGGGCCGGTGTTCGACAGCTCCTGGGTGATGGTCGAGGCGGCCATGCAGGGCTTCGGCGTCGCCCTGGCCCCACCGATGATGTTCGAGCGCGAGCTGGCCCAAGGACGGATCGTGCAGCCCTTCACGACCACCGTGTCGACGGGCCGGTACTGGCTGACCTGGCTGAAGTCCAAGCAGCAGACCAGCGCCATGAAGGCGTTCCGGGACTGGCTGGCGACTCAGATGCCGACCTAAAGAAAAAGCCTCCCCATCGCTGGGGAGGCTCGATCCTTGTTCCGATGACGGAGGGGCTTAACCCTTCACGGCCTCGGCCACGTCGCGGGTCTCGACCACCTGGTCGACGAGGCCCCAGGCCAGGGCCTCCTCGGCGCTCATGAAATGGTCGCGGTCCAGCGTACGCTCGACCTCTTCCAGGGTGCGGCCGCAGTGCTTGACGTAGATTTCATTCAAGCGGCGCTTCGTCTTGATGATGTCCTCGGCGTGGCGCTCGATGTCCGAAGCCTGACCGCGGAAGCCGCCCGACGGCTGGTGAACCATGATCCGGGCGTTCGGCAGGCTGATGCGCTGACCGGCGGCGCCGGCGGCGAGGATCAGCGAACCGGCCGAGGCGGCCATGCCCATGCACACCGTCGAGACCGGGCTCTTGATGTACTGCATGGTGTCGTAGATCGCGAGCGCCGAGGTCACCACGCCGCCCGGCGAGTTGATGTACATGGCGATCTCTTTCTTGGGGTTCTCGGACTCCAGGAAAAGAAGCTGGGCGCAGATCAGGCTGGCCATGCCGTCCTCGAACGGGCCGGTCAGGAAGATGATCCGCTCACGAAGCAGACGCGAGAAGATGTCGAACGCGCGCTCGCCGCGGCTCGACTGCTCGACGACCATGGGGACCAAACCGCTCATCATGGTCATGGGATCTTGCATGGAATGCCCTTCATAGAATTGGTGGGCGGCGCATCGACGCCCGTTGCGCCGCCGTCCATCCCGATATCGCGTGCGCCTCGCGCTTATGCAAGGCGGGCGCACGCGGCTTTTTAGGCGGCGTCCTTAACAGGCGGCATGACATGGCCTTCCGGAGCATCGGTGGCGACCATGTGGAACAGCCCCCGGGCGCACACCCTGCGGTCCCCGCTGAGCAGGGATTCGGCCTCCAGCGTCACATCCACGGTCAGGGATTTGCGCCCTGCCCGCACCACGTTGGCGAAGGCCTCGACCACTTCCCCCACCCGCGCGGCGTTGACGAAGTCGATGCGCTCGCACGAGGCGGTGACGAAGGTCAGCCGGGCATGACGGGTGGCGGCGATGAACGCCGCCTTGTCCATCCGCGCCAAGGCCACGCCGCCGAACAGGGTGCCGTGGTGGTTGGCGTCGCCAGGAAAGACCATGTCGGTCAGGAGTGCGGTCATGGGAAACTCGAAAGCTTGAAATGAAACAGGGCGGCCTCCTTTCGGAGACCGCCCTGAGAAGATCGCGTCGAACGCGTGATCTTTAGGCGCCGTAGCCTTCCGGCAGGTCGTCGTCTTGCAGCAGCTCGTCCTTGGAGACGGCTTCGTCAGTGACCTTGGCCTTTTCGAAGATCAGGTCCACGACCTTGTCTTCGTACAGCGGGGCGCGGACCTGGGCCTGGGCGGCCGGGTTCTGTTGGTAGAATTGCAGGACCTGCTGGGCCTGGGCGCCGTACTGGATGGCTTCGCGGCGGATGGCTTCCATCAGCTCACGATCCGAAACCGACACGTCGTGCTTGCGGCCGATTTCGGCCAGCACCAGACCCAGGCGCACGCGGCGCTCGGCGATCTTGCGGTATTCGGTCTGCAGTTGCTCGTCCGACTTGCCGGCGTCTTCTTCCGGCAGGCCGCCACGTTCCTTATCAGCCTGGACCTGTTGCCAGATGCCGGCGAACTCGGCGTCCACCATGCGCGGCGGCAGGGGGAAGTCGTGCTTGGTGTCCAGCGCGTCGAGCAGAGCGCGCTTCAGCTTGAAGCGCGAGCTGGCGGCGTAGCGGTCAGCCAGATTCTTGCGCAGCAGATCGGTCAGCGAAGCCAGGTCCTTCAGGCCCAGGCGCTCGGCCAGGGCGTCGTCGGCCTTGCCGTCGACCGGGGCGCGGACTTCCTTCACCTTCACGGCGAATTCAGCGGCTTTGCCGGCCAGGTTGGCGGCTTGGTAGTTCTCGGGGAAGGTCACTTTCACGGTGACTTCGTCTTCGGCCTTGGCGCCGACCAGTTGGTCTTCGAAGCCCGGGATGAACTGGCCCGAACCCAGGACCAGCTCGGCGTCCTCGGCCTTGCCGCCTTCGAACTCGACGCCGTCGATGCTGCCGACGAAGTCGATCAGCAGTTGATCTTCTTCCTTGGCCTTCACCGACTTGCCGGTGCGCGGCTCGTAGGTGCGGGCCTGCTTGGCCAGCTCGGCCAGGGCTTCCTCGACCTCAGCGTCTTCCGGGGTGTAGACCGGGCGCTTCAGCTCCAGGGAGGTCACGTCGACCGGCTCGAAGTCGGGCATGACTTCAACGGCCAGTTCGAAGGTCAGGTCTTCGCCGCCGGCGATGACCTTGTCCATGTCCGATTCCGGCTTCAGGTCCGGCTGGCCGGCGGGACGCAGCTTGTTGTCGTCCAGGACCTTCTGGGTGGTTTCGTTGAGCGCCTGCTCGATGACTTCGCCCATCAGGGCCTTGCCATAGAGGCGACGAACGTGGGCCGTCGGCACCTTGCCGGGACGGAAGCCCTTCACGTTCATCTGCGGGGCGACTTCCTTGATGCGGGCGTCGAGGCGCGAAGCGAGCTCGCCGGCCGGAACGGTGACGCCATAGACGCGGCTCAGGCCTTCGCCCGACTTTTCAACGATCTGCATGGACATGGTCTTCTCAAGTCTCGGACAGGCGAACGTGAAACACGTCCTTACGTCCGCCTTCGGGATGAAACAGAGGCGCCGCCGTCAAGGCCCGCGGGTAAAAGCGCGCCCGCGCGGCGGCGCGAAGGCCGCCCTTATGTCATGCGCGAGCTTCCGGGCCAAGCCCGACTTTACGCGGCCAAATATCGGGGAAAACGCCGCCATGGCGGCGGAATGGCCGCGGCGGGAAGCCAGCGGCCTCCCTCACCCGCCTTGGAACGCAAAACGCCGGCCGCCATTCGGCGAACCGGCGTTCAGTGTCGAGAGGGTGGGCCGGACCGCCGCAGCGATCCAGCCCTTCGATCCCTAGTACTTCAGGCTGATTTCCAGACCAAAGGTCCGGGGCTCGTTGAAGTTGGCGTAGTCGCCGATGGCGTTCGAGCCCGAACGACCTTCCGTCGAGCGACGGTAGATGTAGTCGTTGTTGAGCAGGTTACGCGACCAGACCGACAGGGTGATGTTCTGGCCTTCGGCCACCTGCCAGTTGGCGAGCGAGGCGCGGGCGTTCACCACGAAGGCGTCGTCGGTCTTTTCCGGCGACTGTTCGAAGCTCTGGGTGCCGGTCGAGAAGTTGGCGTCCAGGTGCAGGCGAAGGTCCGCGAACTCCAGCGGCTGGACATAGTCCAGCGAGCCGCTGAGCGCATGCTTCGGGGTGTAGATGATGTACACCGGCTGGATGGTGCCGCAGGCTGGGCAGTTGGCCGAGGCCGGGAACGGGTTGCGGGCGTCCGGGACGTTGGTCTCGGTGTAGGCGTAGGCGAAGCTGGCGCGCAGGTTGTCGGTCAGACGACCCGAGACGTCGAACTCCAGACCGCGGATGTCGCTGGTGCCCGGGGCGTTGACCGTCTCCACCGTGTTGCGGGTGTTGCCGGTGACCGGGTCCGGAGCGACCAGGGTGAATTCGATCTGGGTGTTGGTGCGGTTCATGTCGAACAGCGCCAGGTTGACGTTGAAGCGGTCCAGCAGGATCGCCTTCAGGCCGATTTCGAAGCTTTCGACCTCTTCCGATTCGAAGGGGGCGTAGGACAGCGAGCGCGAGTTGGCGCCGCCGGCCCGGTAGCCGGTCGAGAAGGTGCCGTAGACGTTGATGTCGGGCGTCACGTCGAAGCCGACCGTCACGGTCGGGTCGAAGCGGTTCTCTTCCAGTTCGAACTGGAAGTTACGCGCCGTGTTGCTGACCTTATAGAGCGTGCCTTCCTTGTCGTCCGAGGTATAGCGGCCGCCCAGGGTGATCTTCATCTGGTCGTTGAGGATCGGCGGGTTGTAGACCGTGTGGACGTAGACGCCCTTGCTGGTCGACTTGGCGACGCTGCCGCGGTCGATGGCGCGGAAGCCGCGGGTGATGCCGGCGGTCTTCGGATCGCGGACGACGTAGTTGCCGTTCGAACCGACGTAGGTCAGGGTGCTCGGCGTCGCCGCTTCTTCCCAGGCCTTTTCGTTGAAGTAGTAGAGGCCGACCACGTACTCGAGGCGATCCTCGAAGGCCGAACCCACGAACTGGAATTCCTGGCTGCGCTGGAACTGTTCCATGTCCGACAGGCTGTAGCGCGAGAAGTTGCGCGCCGAGTTGCCTTCCGGAGCGTTCGGCTGGAACACCGGCGGACGGTTCGGGCCGCCAGCGTTGTCGTACTGCTCAACCCACACTTCGCGGAAGGCGGTGATCGAGCGGATCTCCAGGTTCGGGTTCACTTCGTACTTCATGTGAAGCGAATGGCCCGAGATTTCGTCGATGCTGGCTTGCTGCGGCACGCCGGCGTCGGCCACCTTCTGGCGGTCGGGATGCACGCCGATGCCCGGGGGCAGCGGCGAGATCGTGCCGCTCGGACGCGGGAACGCGGTGGAGACCGGCAGGCCCAGCGGGTTGTAGTTCACCAGCTGGCTGAGGAACGGCGTCGATTCGCTGCGGGCGGTGTCGTAGGCGTACAGGGCCTCGAAGCCCTCGATCGGACGCCACATCGCCGAGACGCGCAGGCCTTCGCGGTCGAGGTAGTTCCAGCCCAGCTGGCCTTCCATCGGGTTCTTGGTGGTCTCGTCGCGGTGCTGCAGGGCCGCGTCGATCTTGATGCTGACGCCGGCGATCTCGGGCAGATCCAGGTGGGCGTCGGCGTTGTAGCCGTTGAAGTTGCTGACGCCGGCGGTGGCGCGCAGGCCGTACTCGCCGGTCGGGCGGCGGGTGACCATGCTGACCGCGCCGCCTTCGGTGTTGCGGCCGAACAGGGTGCCTTGCGGGCCGCGCAGGACTTCGATGCGCTCAAGGTCGAGGATGGAGGCGTTCAGGCCTTGCTGGCGGCCGAGGTAGACGCCGTCCAGATAGACGCCGACGCCCTGCTCGCGGGCGGGCTGGTTGGCGTCGTTCGGCACGATGCCGCGGATGCCGACGGTCAGCGCGGTCGAGCGCGACTCGAAGGTAGTCATACGGAGGGTGGGAACGCTGCTGGCGATGTCGAGCAGCGACTGGACCTGGGCGGCCTTCATCGTCTCGGCGCCGATGACGGCGATGGCGATCGGCGTTTCGCGCAGATTGGTTTCGCGCTTGGTCGCGGTGACGATCAGGTCATCGACCAGAACGCCCTGATCAGCGGCGGCGTCAGCACCGGCGTCGGCCGCCACTTCGGCGAATGCGATGCCCGGGGCGGCGATCATCGCCACACCCGCCAAGATCTGACGACGGTAGTTGGATTTGAATTTCATGGTTGTGTCCCCTTCGTTGGGGGACACCTAGAAGACGTTTATGACACGGCCATAACGCCAGTTTGAATGTTCTGAGACAGTGTCAAAATCCCCACGGGGCAAGGCTTTCGCCCGCCGCGGCAATCCCCTTCCCTGCATGGGACAAAGCGTCGCCATGGGCTTCAAGGCCAGCAATGGCGCGCCGACCGGCGTCGGGTAATTTTTATGAAGGTGTTGTGTAAGTTCGTGCTCGGCGAGCAGCATCAAGGCGCTTGCTCGAGGAACTGGTGCGGATGAGAGGACTCGAACCTCCACGCCTCTCGGCGCTGGAACCTAAATCCAGTGCGTCTACCAGTTCCGCCACATCCGCAGGTTCGCGGAGCGACTTAGGGTAAGCCCGGCGCCGAAGCAAGCGCCGGACTTCCTAGATCAGAGTCAGAAGTTGATCGCCGCGCCCACCCAGTAGGTGCGGCCGTAGTTCGCCCACTCCTGCAGATAGCGTCGGCCAGGGCCGGTCACTTCCTGGCGGCCGGTGTTCGATAGGTTCTGGCCCTCGGCGTAGACCGTCACATTGTCGGTCAGGCGCCAGGAGACGCTGGCGTCGAACAGGTGGCGGCCCTTCCAGTACTGGTCGGCGTTGGGGATCGTGTCATTGATCGTCTCCAGCTGGCCGCCGATGTAGTTGTGCGAGACGCGGGCCTCGAACGGACCACGTTGGTAGTAGATCGACTCGTTGGTGGTGATCTCCGGCTGTTGGAACAGACCCGTGACGCGCGGGCCGGCGGTGGTCAGGAACGTGAATTCCGTATCCAGCCAGGTCACGTTGCCGTTGAAGCCGAAGCCGTTGAGCGGCGCGGGCAGGAAGGTGAAGGCCTGCTGCACGGCGAACTCGACGCCCTTGATCTTGGCCGATTCCGCATTGCGCGGGGTCGAGACCAGAACCGCCTCGACGCCGCGGCCGATGTCGAGGCTCTCGACGCCCGACAGGGTGAAGATCTCGTTCTTGATGTCCTTGGAGAACAGGGCCAGCGAGATCAGGCCGTCGCGCGGGTAGAACTCCACCGACAGGTCGAGGCCTTCGCTTTCGCGGGGCTTCAGGCCCGGGTTGCCGCGCGACACAGTCGGCTGGCTGCCATCGAAGCTGACCGACTCCGTAGCCGCCAGCGAACCGAAGTCCGGACGACCGATGGTGTTGGTCCAGGCGGCGCGGACGATCAGGTCCGAGCGCACGTCCCACTGCATGTGGACGCTGGGCATGAAGCTGTCATAGCCGCCCGAGTTGCTGACGGGGCTCATTACCCCGCCGCTGCTGCGGGTGGCGTCGGACTCCACCTCGGTCCGCTCGTAGCGCAGGCCGCCCAGCAGGGTGACGTCGCCGAACTTGTAGCTGGCCTGGCCGTACAGGGCGTAGACGTCCTCCTGCACCTCGTAGTTGCCGGTCGGCACGGTGACGGCGGTGGTGAAACGCGAGCGGTTGGCGTTGAAGAAGTCCATCGCCTCCTTCGCGCCAATGCGCGGCGACAGCAGGTAGCGGCCAGCGATCAGCTGGCTCGGTCCCGCCGCATCAACCTCCGCCAGGGTGTAGTTGAAGCCCGTGCCGGCGCGGTAGTTGATCTGGCTGTCGGCGAACTCGCGCTTGCTGGAGCGGATCACGCCGCCGAACTTCGCCTTGATGTTCCGATCGTCCAGGCCCTGATCGAAGGCCAGGTCGAAGCGGCCCTGGAAGGCTTTTTCCTCGGTCTCGGTCAGCGCGTCGCGGTGTTGCTGCAGATTGTAGTTGGCCGGATTGCGGATGGCTGCGTCGTTCACCGGGGTGAAGACCGGGAACATCGGGTTCGTGGTGTCGTAGGTAAAGGCGTAGTTGGCGCCCGCCGTATCGACCGTGCGGAACTCCACCGAATGGTTCGGCACCTCAAGCTGAGCCTGCGAGTAGACCAGGTCGCCGTTGGCGGTCCATTGCGCGTTGATGTTCCAGTCGAAGCCCGTGCGGGCCAGGGCGATCTCGCGCTTGGTGATGGGCTGGTTCAGCTGGATCGTGCCGCGGCCGCGCGCGAAAGCGCCGCTGGTCTGGGTCTGATTGGCGACGTTGCCCAGGGGCTCGATGCGGAACTCGATGCGCTCCTCATCATCCTCCATGCGGGCGTATAGCGCCGAGGCCTCCCAGTGCAGGTCATCGTTCGGGCGGTATTCGAGCTTGCCGTTCACGCCGCTGCGCTGCTTGGTGTTGTTGTACCAGAACAGGCGCTGGAAGGTCGGCACCTGGATGCCGTTGCCGTTGGCGGCGCCGGAGTTCACCGGCGCGCCGGCCGAGGTGTATTCGCGCACCGACGGGGCCTGCGACTCCAACTGCGGAATGTCGTAGTCGAGCTGCTCCTGCGAGCCGCCGATGACCACGCCCCATTCATCGTTCGGGCCAAAGGTCGTGCCGGCCGCGAAGGCGGCGCGATAGTTGGCCTTGTCGTTGCGGACGTCGCCGTGGCGCTCGTAGTGACCGTAGGAGGCGATGGCGCTGACGAATGGACCGTTCGCATCGAAGGCGCTGCGGGTCTTTACGTCGATCGTGCCGCCGATGGCGTTGCCGTCCTTGTCCGGCGTCACCGTCTTTACGACTTCCAGACGGCCGACCATGACCGAGGGCACGATGTCCAGCGGCACGGTGCGGCCGCTTTCGTCCACCGACGAGACAATGGCCCCGTCGACCGTGGTGCGGTTATAGGTCGAGCGCAGGCCGCGGACGACCGGGAAGCGAGGCTCGCCCTGGTCTTCCATGACCGAGATGCCGGGGATGCGGCGCAGGGCGGCGGCAGTGTTGTGGTCCGGCATCTTGCCGATGTCGTCGGCGGAGATGACGTCGGCGACGACGAAGTTCTCGCGCTTCACCGCGATGGCGGCGCTTTGCGCCTTCCGCTGGCCGGTGATGATCACTTCGTCGAGGTCGGTCGCCTCCTGGGCGCGGACCAACGACGGCGCGCACAGGGCGCTGGCGGCCATCAGGCCGACGACAAGACTTTGAGACTTGGAATTCCGCGCCATCTGCGCCCCCTCTGTTGCAGTGCGAGGGCGGGTTTAGGAGTCATACGTGACAGCCGCGCATGACTTCCGTGTCGAAACGGCGAAGACTGACGCAGTCATGAAGTTCCGGAAAACCGGTTCAACTTCCGATAGTTGAGCGCGGCAGCGCTCGCCGTCCAGGCGGTGCGGAATCCGACCGGACTACTTGCCGGCGGCTTCAGCCAGCTCTTCCTCGGTCGCCGGGCGGCAGACCTTCTTGGCCACGCGGGCGCCAGGCGTTTCGACCTTGGCGCAGACCATCTTCTTCTTTTCCGCCGGCTTTTCGGCGGCAGGCTTGTCCTGCGCCGGAGCGCCTTCGGACGGTTGGGCCGCGACGGTGGAGGCGGCGGCAAGCAAAGCGAGCAAGAGCGACATAGGGAGTAATCCGACTTTGAGAGAACAGCGCCGCGAATGCAGTAACAACTAAACCCCCGCCGTCTAGAGACCGCCGCTCGATAATCGACGCTATCGCAGATTTTGCCCCATTTTTGCGACGAACAGCTCATTCAAGGCGGCTGGAACCAGATCCGGCAGATCCTCGGAGATCAGGCCGGGGCCAAATTCACCTGCGCATCGGGAATGCAGCCACACGGCGGCGCAGGCGGCTTCGAAGCTGGGCATGCCCTGGGCGATCAGGCCGGCGCAGAAGCCCGCCAAGACATCCCCGCTTCCCGCCGTCGCCAGCCAGGGAGAGCCGTTCGGATTGACTGACACCCGGCCGTCCGGCGAGGCGATGACCGTCTCCGGCCCCTTGAGGATGACCACCGCCCCTGCCCGCTCGGACGCTTCACGCGCGGCGGCCTCTCGTCCCTTCTCTTCCAGCAAGCCGGGAAACAGCCGCGCGAACTCGCCCGGATGCGGGGTCAGCACGTCGTCGCGATCAAGGACCGAAAAGAGGTTGTCGGGGTCGTCCTGAAAGCTGGTCAGGGCGTCGGCGTCGATCACGAGGGCCGCGCCGGTGGTCGTCAGGGCGAAAAGATTGAGCGTTGTGCGCTCCCCCACCCCGGCGGCCGGGCCTATGACGGCGGCGTCGGCCGTCTGCGCCAGCTCGGCCAACTGATTGGGCTCGTCGAAGCCGCGAAGCATGACGGCCTCAAGATGAGCAGCGTTGGTGGCCAGGGCCTCCGTCGGCGACAGCACCGTCACCACCCCAGCCCCGATGCGCAGCCCGCCACGCGCCGCCAGCCGCGCGGCTCCGGTGCTCCAGGCGTCGCCGCTGACGACGACCATTCGTCCCCGGGCGTGCTTGTGAGCATCGGCAGACGGCCACGGGAAGAGCGGCAGCCAGAGGTCGGGATCGTTGCGCAGGGTGTGGGCCATGGCGGTCACAATACCTGAGTGGAGGCCTCCGCTCCCTGCTCCACGAGAGAAAGCCGCCCATCCTTGACCTCGAACACGGTGATAGAGGCGTGGTCGGGGCGGAAGACCACCGCGCGATCGTCACCGACCGCCGTCCCGACAGCAGCATTCAGCGCCACGAAGTGGCTGAAGACAGCGCAGCCCTCGTACTCGGCGACCGCCGCCGCAACGCCGGCGGCCCAGTCGGCATAGTCCAGATCACCCTCGATCTCGCCCCAGCGGGCGCCGAAGGCGGCGCGCAGCCAGGCCGGGCGCTCCTCGCCCGTAAGCGCCTTCGGCGTCGGAATTTCTCCGACGCGGGGGTCGATCTCCACCGCCGCGCCCAGGGCGTCGGCGAAGGGCTGGGCGGTCTCCCGGCACCGGCGCAGCGGTGAACTGATCACCCGTCCCGGCCGCTCGGTCTCTGGCAGAGCCATAAGAGCCTCGGCGGCGGCCCGCGCCTGAGCGTGGCCCGTCTCATCGAGGCCCGGATCATCGTCAGCTCCGCCCCAAGTGGAGGCCGGCTTGCCATGGCGGATCATGCGGATCATAGGTTCAGTCCGGAACGAAGAGGTTGCGCACGCCATCCGGGTGCGGGCCGACGGTCCCCGTGCGGCCGACGGACTCGACGGCTTCGAGGCCGCGCAGGGTCGCCTCGTCCTCGGGCGTGTTGGCGACGAAGCGACGCCCATCCCCGTCCCGGCCGATGACGATCCCCATGCGGTAGCCTTCACGTGAATGAATGACGGTGTAGGCCTCGATGGTGGCCTGCCCCTGCGGCCGTTCGATGACGGGCGGGTGCGGCAGGGCTTCGATCCGGGCCTGGATCACCTTCGGATCCTCACGCTCCCACCGCCCTTCGACCGGACGGGTGGAATAGATGCCCACCGACTGCTTGGTCAGATGCCAGCCGTTGGCGGTGCAGAGACCATAGGCCCCGGGCCGCGCCCGCAGCCGGCCCATCATCTCCGCGATCCCGTGCATGGCGTAGTTGTTCCCCGGTCCGCCGAAGTACGGCAGCCCGCCCGTGACGGTCAGGCCGCGCGGGTCGTCGATGGACAGACCCAACTCCTCGGCCGCCACCTGCACCGCCGACGGGAAGCAGGAATAGATGTCGAAAAGGTCGATGTCGGCGAGGCTGATCCCGGCCATGTCCAGCGCCCGTTCGCCCGTCAGGCGGATCGCCGGACTGGAATGGTAGTCCTGCCGGTCCAGCAGGTTCCACAGGTCGGCGGCGTCGGCGCAACCGTGCAGAAAGACCCAGCGATCCTCGGGCACGCCCAGTTCCCGCGCCTTGCGGACGCTGGCGATCAGGACGGCGGCGGACTGGTCCACCTCGAGGATCGAGTTGACGTACTTCGGATAAGGAAAGCCGACCATGCGGTTGGCCGGCGTGACCGTGACCAGTTCCTCGGCCGTCCGAGCGATGGGGAACCAGGCGTTCGGATTGGCGGCGGCGACTTCGGTGAAGGGCGCGAACAACTTGCCGATGCGCCGCTGGTGATCGGGGATCGAGCGGCCGTCTCGCGCCCGCAGCGCGTTCTCGAACAGCGGATAGGTGTTTGTGGGGAAGGCCAGGCCGTGGGCTTCCTCATGCGGCGTGGCGCCCGGTCGGGGATCGCCGACCATGTTTGGCGCCTCGCTGACGTCGTCGCTCCAGTCCGCCCCGAAACCCAGGCCACCCTTCAGCCGCTTCATCAGCGAGCCCAGGAACTCCGCTCCCGCCACCAAGCCCAGTTCCACCTCGCCACGGCTGATCCGTTCGGCGAACTGGTTGATCAGCATCTGCGGGGTGTTGCCGCCGGTATAGGTGTACATATGAACAGTAGGCGATGCGCCGAGCGCCTTCGCCAGACTGGCGGGAGGGTTGAGCAGGCGCGGAACAGGCAGGCGCGAGAGGCCGCCCGGCGCGTCGATCGAGAAACCCACGACCGTCAAACCGTCGATCTCGGCAAGAACCGTCTCAGGAAGCCCGGCGTCGGAGGCGGCTGATTTCGCCGCAATCTTCAGCAGTTCGAGCGGTGATGGTGAATCCGCGGCTGAGCCGCGATGCGTAAATTGGCTCGAACCGATGAGAACCGGCGTGTCATCCCGCATTCCATGCGCCTTCCACCCTTGTTGGAGATCAATCCTAGGGGCCGAACGGACGTTCACAAGGCGGATTTCGACATGCGCAAAACGCAGGCTCGCATCGCCCATTTTTTGTGCATATGAAGCTTCTGAGGCGGGCGGTAAGGATTCGTAAGTCTGGGCTCTTGTGGCCCCGCCCCGCCCCGTGCTCCGTCGCGCCCATGTAACGAAAGGCGGCCCTCTCCGGCCGAGTTTCCATGAAGAAGATCGAAGCCGTCATCAAACCCTTCAAGCTCGATGAGGTGAAGGAAGCCCTCCAGGAGATGGGCGTCCAGGGGATGACGGTGCTGGAAGCCAAGGGCTACGGCCGCCAGAAGGGCCATACCGAGCTCTATCGCGGCGCCGAGTACGTCGTGGACTTCCTGCCCAAGATCAAGATCGAGGTGGTCGTCGAGGACTCTCAGGCCTCCGCCGCCATTGAGGCCGTGATCGGCGCCGCCCGCACCGGGCGCATCGGCGACGGCAAGATTTTCGTGTCGGACATCGTGGACGTGATCCGCATCCGAACGGGAGAAAACGGCGCGGCCGCCGTCTGACGACGGCCCGACGACAGCAAAGAGCTCAAAGGGGATAACGAATGAGCACGGCCAGCAAGATCCTTGCCGAGATCAAGGAAAAGGAAGTCAAGTACGTTGACGTCCGCTTCACTGACGTTCGCGGCAAGATGCAGCACGTCACCTTCGACATCGACCTGGTCGACGAGGACTTCCTCAACGACGGCACGATGTTCGACGGCTCCTCGATCGCCGGCTGGAAGGCGATCAACGAGTCCGACATGAAGCTGCGCCCGGACCTGGAAAGCGCCTATATCGACCCGTTCTACCAGCAGACCACGCTGTGCCTGTTCTGCGACGTGCTGAACCCCGACACCAACGAGCCGTACAACCGCGACCCGCGCTCCATCGCCAAGAAGGCGCTGAGCTACGTGAAGTCCTCGGGCGTGGGCGACACCGTCTATTTCGGCCCGGAAGCCGAGTTCTTCATCTTCGACGACGTGAAGTGGGACACCTCGCCCCACAACACCGGCTACTCCTATGACTCGGTCGAACTGCCGACCAACACGGGCAAGGCCTATCCGGAAGGCAACATGGGCCACCGCCCGGGGCCGAAGGGCGGCTACTTCCCGGTGAACCCGATCGACAGCGGCCAGGACCTGCGCGGCGAAATGCTGGCGGTCATGGGCGAGCTGGGCATGAAGCCGGAAAAGCACCACCACGAAGTGGCGCCCGCCCAGCATGAGCTCGGCCTGAAGTTCGACACCATGGTCACCATGGCCGACCGCCTGCAGCTCTATAAGTACGTGATCCACAACGTGGCCCACGCCTACGGCAAGACCGCCACCTTCATGGCCAAGCCGATGTTCGGCGACAACGGCTCGGGCATGCACGTCCACCAGTCGATCTGGGGCAACGGCAAGCCGCTCTTCGCCGGCGACAAGTACGCCGGCCTGTCGGACCTGTGCCTGTGGTACATCGGCGGCATCATCAAGCACGCCAAGGCGATCAACGCGTTCTCGAACTCCACGACGAACTCGTACAAGCGCCTGGTGCCGGGCTACGAAGCCCCGGTGAAGCTGGCCTACTCCTCGCGCAACCGCTCGGCCTCGATCCGCATCCCGCACGTGGACAGCCCGAAGGCCAAGCGCCTGGAAGCCCGCTTCCCCGACCCGATGGGCAACCCGTACCTGACCTTCGTGGCCCTGCTGATGGCCGGCCTCGACGGGATCGAGAACAAGATCGATCCGGGCGCGCCCGCCGACAAGAACCTGTACGACCTGCCGCCCCGCGAGCAGAAGAAGATCCCGGAAGTCTGCGGCTCGCTCCGCGAGGCCCTGGAAGCGCTCGATAAGGACCGCGCCTTCCTCAAGAAGGGCGGCGTCATGGATGACGACTTCATCGACAGCTACATCGAGCTGAAGATGGAAGAGGTGATGCGTCTGCAACTGCACCCGCACCCGGTCGAATTCGACATGTACTACAAGTGCTAAGCTCAGCCGCTTAGACGAAAGACAGAAGGCCCGCGGAGCGATCCGCGGGCCTTTTTCGTCAGCGGCGGGCCAGGGCCCGGACCGCGCCCAGCAGGATCAACCGGCCGAAGACGTAGGAGGCGGCGATCAGCACCGCGCCCACCACGTAAATCTTGTCGCCCGCGATGTCCTTGGCCCGGCTGAGATCGTCGTTCGTGCCGATGAAGAAGCCGGCCTCACCGACCCACAGGCCGGTGTGGACGGGATCGACGACCTCCATGACCATGGCCACGGCCCCGCCGGCGGCCAGACAGAACAGGCACAGGACCGCCACGAAGGCGACCAGGGCGATGAGGCTGCGATGCACCCGACGGGCGATGGCGCCCAGCAGGTCGCCGCCGCGCTGTGAACCCAGGGCGCCGGACAGGTCCATCTCGTCCATGAACTTGCGGGCATAGGCGTCCGGCCTGCCGAAGCCCTCCACGGCCTGAGCCGGCGTCAGACCACGCGCGAGACGCTCGTACATGTGGGCGCGGGTCTCATCGACAATCCCCTCGCGCTCCGGCGAGGGCATGCGCGATAGCGCCCAGCCGAGCTTGCGCAGCCAGGCTTCGACCTCGGGGTTGCTGTTGGCGTAGGTCATTCCCCGCCCCTTTCCAAGAATGCGCCGAGGCTGGCGCTGACGCGCGACCACTCGGCCTGTTGTTCGACAAGTTCGGCGCGCCCCTCGTCGGTCAGCGCGTAGTATTTGCGCGGCCGTGCGCCCGCCTCTTCGATCCGCCATTCGGCCTTGGTCAGGCCGGCCTTCTCCAGGCGATGCAGCAGCGGATAGATCGTGCCCTCCGCCAGGTTCAGCCCGGCCTCGGCCCGGAGCCTGTCGAGGATCTCCAGTCCGTAGTGCGGACACTCCTTGAGCACGCTCAGAAGGGCCAGCTCCGCCAGTCCCTTGAGCAGCTGTGCGCGGCGGCTCTCGGCCGCATCTGATTTTGTTTCGCCAGTCATCTTGTATTGCAAGATATCAGGTGAACCACGGTCCGCAACCGCGCTGACATGAAGCTTTCGCAATGTTGGAAACAAAGCGCCGTTTTCCGGCCGTCTAACCGGCGATATCGCTTGATCGTATACGGAAACTGGTCTCGATTTCGCCGCACGTTTTCCAGGAGGGGGCGACATTGAGTAGCTTCATGAGGGCGGCCTTGGCCGCGACAATGCTGACGGGTCTGGCGTTCGCCGGCGCGTCCAGCGCATCCGCGCAAGCGGCGAAACCGGCGGCCAAGCCCGCCGAGAAGGTGGCGGCGAAACCGCTGCCGGCCGGGCTGGACCCGTCGAAGGGTCCCGCCCCCTTCGCCTCCACCTACAAGCCCCTGCCCGGCCAGCCGACAGCCATCGTCGGCGCGACCATCCTGACGGCCACCGGCCAGCAGATCGACAACGGCGTCATCTTCTTCTCCGGCGGCAAGATCGTCTCGGTAGGCGCAGCCGGAACGCCGGTCCCGGCGGACGTCGCCGTGATCGACGGCAAGGGCAAGTGGGTGACGCCCGGCGTCATCGACGCCCACAGCCACCTGGGCGTCTATCCCTCACCTGGCGTGCAGGCCAAGTCCGACGGCAACGAAGCCACCGATCCGAACACCGCCCAGGTCTGGGCGGAGCATTCGGTGTGGCCGCATGACCCCGGATTCAACCGCGCCCGCGCCGGCGGGGTGACCACCCTGCAGATCCTCCCGGGCTCGGCCAACCTGTTCGGCGGCCGCTCGGTGACGCTGAAGAACGTGCCGTCGCACACGATGCAGGCGATGAAGTTCCCCGACGCCCCCTACGGCGTGAAGATGGCCTGCGGCGAGAACCCCAAGCGGGTCTATGGCGGCCGCGGCCGCTCGCCGTCCACCGCCATGGGAAATGTGGCCGGCTATCGCGCGGCCTGGATCAACGCCGCCGACTACAAGCGCAAGTGGGACGACTATCACGCTAAGGCGGAGAAGGGCGAAAAGGCCGACGCGCCCAAGCGCGACCTGCAGCTCGAAACCCTGATGGGCGTGCTGAACGGCGAGATCCTGGTGCAGAACCACTGCTATCGCGGCGACGAAATGGCCGTGATGATCGATATCGGCAAGGAGTTCGGCTACCGCACGACCATGTTCCACCATGCGGTGGAGGCCTACAAGGTCGGCGATCTGCTCGCCAAGGAAGACATCTGCTTCGCCACCTGGGCGTCTTGGCAGGGCTTCAAGATGGAAAGCCTGGACGGCATCGATGCGAACGCCGCCATCGCCTACAAGGCCGGCGCCTGCACCGTCATCCACTCCGACGACCCGATCATGACCCAGCGCCTCAATCAGGAGGCGGCCCTGGCCATGGCGGCGGGCAACCGCATCGGCATGAACATCAGCCGCGCCGAAGCCATCGCCTGGATCACGGCCAACCCGGCCAAGGCCCTGGGCATCGCCGACAAGACCGGCAGCCTCGTCGCCGGCAAGGCCGCCGACGTGGTCCTGTGGTCCAGCGACCCGTTCAGCGTCTACGCCAAGGCCGAGAAGGTCTTCATCGACGGCGGCCTCGCCTACGACCGCAACGATCCGAAGTTCCAGCCCAAATCTGATTTCGAGCTCGGCCAGCCGGGTGAAGGGGCGTTCCACCAATGATCCGCACCACGCTTTTCGCGGGGGCCTGCGCCCTCGTCCTGACCACGGCGGCTTCGGCCGAGACCGTGGCCATCACCAACGCCAAGATCGAGACGGTCGCGGCGGCCGGCACCATCGCGGCCGGGACGATCGTCCTGACTGACGGCAAGATCACCGCCGTCGGCGCGAATGTGTCGGTTCCGTCCGGCGCCCGCGTCATCGACGCCAAGGGCGGGGTCGTGACCCCCGGCCTGATCGCCCCGTCCAGCAATCTGAGCGCCTCCGAAATCGGCGGCGTCCGCGAGACGCGGGACGATGGGTCGGGCACCGAAATGTCGGCCGGCTTCGACATCGCCTACAGCGTCAACCCGGACTCTCCGGTCATCGGCCTGGCCCGCGACGGCGGCGTCACCAGCGCGGCCATCACCCCCACCCTGTCGGGCGGCGGCGGCGGCGCGCACCGTGACGACGGCGACGCGGAGATGGAAGCCCTGCGCGAAAACACCGCCGGCCGCGCCAGCGACGGCGATCCGCGCCTGTTCGCCGGTCAGGCGGCCCTGATCCGACTGGCCGCCGGCGATCCGGACATCGTCACCAAGGCCAAGGTCGCCGTGGCCCTGGATCTCGGCCAGGCCGGGGCTCGTGCGGCCGGCGGCTCTCGCGGCGCGGCGATTGTGCTGGTGAAGTCGGCGTTCGAGGACGCCCGCGCCTTCGCCCGCAACCGCTCAGCCTTCGAAAAGGGCGCGACCCGTGACTTCGGCCTGTCGCGCATCGATCTCGAAGCGCTGGTTCCGGTGGTCGAGGGCAAGACCCCGCTGCTGGTCCGGGTCCGCCGCGCCTCCGATATCCGTCAGGTCCTGAAGCTGGCGGCCGAGGAGAAGGTGAAGATCATCCTGGAAGGCGCCGAGGAAGGCTGGATCGCGGCCGCCGACATCGCCAAGGCCGGCGTGCCGGTGATCATCGACACCCAGGCCGACCTGCCCGACAGCTTCGAAACCCTGGCCTCGCGCCTGGACAACGCTGCTCGTCTGCAGGCCGCGGGCGTCGCCGTGGCCATCACCGGCTCGCGCGACTTCAACAACCTGCGCCTCCAGCGCCTGAACGCCGGTCTCGCGGTGGCCAACGGCATGCCCTACCAAGCGGCCCTGGCCTCGGTGACGGCGGTTCCGGCCAAGATCTGGGGCATGTCCTCGGTCGGGACGCTGGAAGTCGGCAAGACCGCCGATGTCGTCCTTTGGAACGGCGACCCGCTGGAGACCACCACCTGGCCGACCGCGGTCTTCGTGGGCGGCTACCAGCAACCGACGGACTACCGCGGCCTGAAGCTGCGTGACCGCTACGCCCGTCCGGCCGGGGCCTATCCCCGCGCCTATTAGGGTTCTGAACGTCCCCTCCCCCGCTTCGGCGGGGGAGGGTTTCAGGCGCCGCTTGCTCGAGACCCTACGCAGCGCCTAAGGAAGCCGGCTCGAATCGCCTAGACTTCCATCCAAATGTCCCAGTCTCCCCAAAGCTCTCTGTTCGATGACGCCCTGAGCCCGGCGCCGGCCAATCCGTTGCCGGCCCGCGAGCCCGCGCCGATCCATGCGCCGACGCCCGCCGCCGCAGCTCCCGCACCGGCTCCGACCGCCAGTGCGCCCGCGCCCAGCGGCGGCTACTCTGCCGCCGACATCGAGGTGCTGGAGGGTCTTGAGCCCGTCCGCAAGCGCCCGGGCATGTACATCGGCGGCACCGACGAGCGGGCGCTGCACCACCTGTTCGCCGAAATCCTCGACAACTCCATGGACGAGGCCGTGGCCGGCCACGCCAAGCTGATCGAGGTGACCCTGGACGCCGACGGAGCCCTGACGGTGAAGGATGACGGCCGCGGCATGCCCGTGGACCCGCACCCCAAGCATCCGGGCAAGTCGGCGCTGGAAGTGATCATGACCGTCTTGCATGCGGGCGGTAAGTTCAGCGGCAAGGCCTACGAGACCTCCGGCGGTCTGCACGGGGTCGGCGCCTCGGTCGTGAACGCCCTGTCGGAGATCCTTGAGGTCACCGTCTGGCGCGACGGCTTCGAGCATCGCCAAGACTTCTCGCGCGGCAAGCCGCTCGGCCCGCTGCAGCAGATCGCCCCGTCCAAGAAGCGCGGCACGGCGGTGAAATTCCTGCCCGACGCCGAAATCTTCGGCGAAGGCGCGATCTTCAAGCCCGCGCGCCTGTACCGGATGGCCCGCTCCAAGGCCTATCTGTTCCGCGGCGTGCAGATCAAATGGAAGTGCGACCCGTCGCGCATCCACGACCAGACCCCCGCCGAGGCGACCTTCCATTTCCCCAACGGCCTGGCCGACTTCCTGGCCGAGCGCACCAAGGGACTGGAGACGGTCACCCCCGAACCCTTCGCCGGCCGCATCGAGCGTCAGGGCGAGGCCGGCGCCGTGGAATGGGCCATCACCTGGACCCCGCGCGGGTTCGGCGAGGCCGACGGCTTCATCCAGTCGTACTGCAACACCGTGCCGACCCCCGAGGGCGGCACCCACGAGTCCGGCCTGCGCGCGGTGCTGGTGCGCGGCCTGAAGGCCTATGCCGAACTGATCGGCGAAAAGCGCGGCGGCATCCTGACCGCCGACGACGTGATCGCCCAGGCCGGCACCCTGATCAGCGTGTTCATCCGCAATCCGGAATTCCAGGGCCAGACCAAGGAAAAGCTGTCGTCCAGCGACGCCCAGCGCCTGGTCGAGAACGCCCTGCGCGACCCGTTCGACCACTGGCTGACCGGCAGCCCCAAGGCCGCCCGCGCCCTGCTCGACTTCGTGGTCGAGCGCGCCGAAGAACGCCTGAAGCGCCGCAAGGACAAGGAAGTCCAGCGCGCCAGCGCCACGCGCAAGCTGCGCCTGCCCGGCAAGCTGGCCGATTGCTCCGGCACGGCCGTGGACGGCGCGGAACTGTTCATCGTCGAGGGTGACTCGGCCGGCGGCTCGGCCAAACAGGCCCGCAACCGCAAGACCCAGGCGATCCTTCCCCTGCGCGGCAAGATCCTGAACGTGGCCTCGGCCACGGGCGACAAGCTGGTCGCCAACAAGGAGCTGTCGGACCTGATGCTGGCCCTGGGCGCCCAGGGCGGGAACAAGTACCGTGAGGAAGACCTGCGCTACGAGCGCATCATCATCATGACGGACGCCGACGTCGACGGCGCCCACATCGCATCCCTGCTGATCACCTTCTTCTACCGGACGATGCCGGACATGATCCGGCAGGGTAAGCTCTACATGGCCCTGCCGCCGCTCTACCGGATCAGCCATGGCGGCAAGACGGTCTATGCCCGCGACGACGCCCACAAGGACGAGCTGCTGGCCACGGACTTCAAGAACAAGAAGCCCGAGATCGGCCGCTTCAAGGGTCTGGGCGAGATGATGGCCGCCCAGTTGAAAGAGACCACCATGGACCCGGCGGTGCGCACCCTGGCGCGCGTCACCCTGCCCCGCGCCGAGGAGTCGGTGGGATCCCTGGTCGAGACCCTCATGGGCCGCAAACCCGAGCTGCGATTCAGATTCATTCAGGAGAACGCCGAATTCGCTGCGGACGACTTGGACGTCTGATCGTTCGGATCACGATCAAATCCTGTGCAGATTTGCGCCGCGAGCTTTGAGCCGCGGCGCAATGTCTTTTAAGACTAGTGTTCGCCAGGACTTAATTTCGCCAATGTATCCGGCGACATAGCAGGCTTCACTTCACCACATGACTGGCGGCTAACTCTCACGGAAGAGTTTGGTTCCCCCGATCAAGCCTCACATTACGTTTATTTGGGCTTACGGGCTCCAATCCCCATCTAGGGCGTTCACCAAGCCGGTACTTTCCGGCGCGTGCAGCAACCATAGCCCCGGGGACGCCATGGCAGCTGAAAAGCCAGAGATTGTTTTGACTGAACTCATTCCCGCGCCCCTCGATCTGTCGAGGACGGCGCTTTTCCTCGATCTGGACGGCACGCTCGCCCATTTCGAACCCAAGCCGACCGACGTCGGCCCCAACCTCTATCGCAACGACCTGCTGCGCCGCCTGTGCGAGCGCCTGGACGGTCGCTTGGCGATCGTGAGCGGCCGCGCCATGGCCGATCTCGACCGCATCCTGGAGGACTGCACTCCGTGCCTGGCCGGCACTCATGGCCTGGAGTTCCGCCACGGCGGCGAAACCCGCATGGCCGAAGCCCACCCGTCGCTCGCCGACGCGATCGAGGCCTTCGAAGCCTTCGCCCAGACCCAGAAGGGCCTGCTGGTGGAGCCGAAGGCCCTGGGCGTCGCCTTGCATTACCGCCAAGCGCCAGAGACACGCGAAGCCTGTCTCGACCTCGCCGAACGTGTCGGCTCGGCCTATGGCCTGACGGTCCAGGACGGCCATCTGGTTGTCGAACTGCGTACCCCCGGCACGACCAAGGGCGACGCTGTCGCCGCCTTCATGGCCCGCAGCCCGTTCCTGGGCGCCACGCCCGTCTTCGTCGGCGACGACCTGACGGACGAGGACGGCTTCCGTGAAGCCGTCGACCAGGGCGGCTACGGCATTCTTGTCGGCGAAAGCCGGCCTACCCGCGCGTCGTTCGGCCTGTCCGGCCCCGACGCCGTCCTCCGCTGGCTTGAAAGCAGCCTGGAGGAAGAACAGGGAGCCGCCGCATGAGCCGCCTGATCGTTGTCTCCAACCGCGTCCAGTTCTCCAGCGAGACGGGCGCCAGCGCCACCGGCGGCCTCGCCATGGCCATCGGCGCCGCCCTGCGTGAACACCAGGGCGTGTGGTTCGGCTGGAGCGGCAAGACCACCGAGAAGTACACCGGCCACCTGCAGCTCGACCGCATCGACGGCGTCACCGTCGCCAAGGTGGACCTCGAGCCTCAGGACATCGAGGAGTACTACAACGGCTACGCCAACAAGACGCTGTGGCCGCTGTTCCACGACCGCATCGACCTGACCGCCTATGAGCGCCCTTTCGGCGAAGGCTATGGCCGGGTCAACGCCCGCTTCGCGGAGGCGCTGGCTCCGCTGATCCAGCCGGACGACATCATCTGGGTCCACGACTATCACCTGATCCCGCTGG
Source organism: Caulobacter segnis (assembly GCF_029543125.1). GTDB lineage: Bacteria > Pseudomonadota > Alphaproteobacteria > Caulobacterales > Caulobacteraceae > Caulobacter > Caulobacter segnis_D. The sequence goes on along the minus strand of NZ_JARQWW010000003.1, from coordinate 86,443 downwards.
GTCGGGAGTTGCGTCGACTGGGCGTGAAGAACCGGATCGGCTTCTTCCTGCACATTCCGTGGCCAGCGCGTCAGCTGCTCGCCACCCTGCCCCGCCACGCCGAGCTGGTGGCGTCGCTGTTTGACTACGACCTGGTCGGCACGCACGCACAGTCCTTCCAGGCGGCCTTGGCCGGCTACATCATCAACGAGGCCGACGGCGAGGTCATGCCCAATGGCGACGCCTTCGCCTTCGGCAAGCACACCCGCCTGGGCGTCTTCCCGATCGGCATCGATGTGGGCGACTTCGAAGCGGCCTCCAGCAGCGATACGGCGAAGGAAAGCTTCGCGCGGATGCGTGAGAGTCTGGCCGGCCGCCAGATGATCATCGGGGTCGACCGGCTGGACTACTCCAAGGGTTTGGAAGAGCGCTTTCTGGCCTATGAGCGCTATCTGGCGGACACGCCGGAGGCTCGTGAAAAGGTGTTTCTGCTGCAGATCGCCACCGTCAGCCGTGATGGGGTCGAGGCGTACCAGGACCTTCGCAACCGCCTGGACGCTGTATCCGGCCGGGTGAACGGCCAGTTCGCCACGTTCGACTGGGTGCCCCTGCGCTATGTGAACAGCCCCTATCGGCGGGACGAGCTGGCGGGGATCTACCGCGCAGCCCATGTGGGCCTGGTGACGCCGCTGCGCGACGGCATGAACCTGGTGGCCAAGGAGTATGTGGCCGCCCAGGACCCGGAAGACCCCGGCGTGCTGATCCTGTCCCGCTTCGCCGGCGCTGCGGCGCAGATGAAGGACGCCCTGATCGTCAATCCGTTCAGCCGCGAGGACGTCGCCGACGCCATCCGGCGGGCCCTGGCCATGCCGCGCGAGGAACGCGTCCGTCGCTGGACGAGCCTGATCGAAGGCGTGCGGCGTGACGACGTCATCGCCTGGCGCGAAAGCTTTGTTGACGCCTTGGCCGGCGTCGAACCCAAGGCGCGGATCGCCCCCGCGGCCTGATTTAAGCTCTGCGGCGAGGTCAGGCGATCCGAGCGATTACTTGACTTCGCCGCAGGGTTTCTTATATGCGGCGATCAGTTCGAGACAGGTCTGGCGAATCCGCGCCGCCCGCTCGCCCAAGCACGGGCGGTTTCGAACCCAGACCTAGCGAGACATGACTGAATTTTCTGACCTGGGGCTGAGCCCCACGACCCTGCAGGCGGTCGCCGACACCGGCTATACCACCGCTACCCCCATCCAGGCCCAAGCCATTCCCGTGGCGCTGGCCGGCGGCGACGTCCTCGGCATCGCCCAGACCGGCACCGGCAAGACCGCAGCCTTCACCCTTCCGCTGATTGACCGACTGGCCGCCGGTCGGGCCAAGGCCCGCATGCCCCGCGCCCTGGTCATCGCGCCGACGCGTGAACTGGCCGATCAGGTGGCCGCCAGCTTCGAGAAGTACGCCAAGGGCACGAAGCTGTCCTGGGCCCTGCTGATCGGCGGCGTGTCCTTCGGCGACCAGGAAAAGAAGCTGGATCGCGGCGTGGACGTTCTGATCGCCACCCCGGGCCGCCTGCTCGACCACTTCGAGCGCGGCAAGCTGCTGATGACCGGCGTGCAGATCATGGTCGTCGACGAAGCCGACCGCATGCTGGACATGGGCTTCATCCCGGACATCGAGCGCATCTTCAAGATGACGCCGCCGAAGAAGCAGACCCTGTTCTTCTCGGCCACCATGCCGCCGGAAATCACCCGGCTGACCAAGCAGTTCCTGAACAACCCGACCCGTATCGAAGTCGCCAAGCCGGCGACCACGAACGACAACATCACCCAGTACCTGGCGCGCATCCCGCTGTCGGACCCGAAGGCCAAGCGCATGACCCTGCGCGAGCTGATCGGCCGGTCCGAAGTGAAGAACGGCATCGTGTTCTGCAATCGCAAGACCGAAGTCGACATCGTCGCCAAGTCGCTGAAGGTTCACGGCCTCGACGCCGCGCCGATCCACGGCGATCTGGACCAGTCGCAGCGCATGAAGACCCTGGCCGACTTCCGTGCCGGGAACCTGAAGCTTCTGGTGGCGTCCGACGTCGCCGCGCGCGGCCTGGACATCCCGGAAGTCAGCCACGTCTTCAACTACGACGTGCCGCACCACGCCGACGACTATGTTCACCGCATCGGCCGCACCGGCCGCGCGGGCCGGACCGGCGAAGCGTTCATGATCGTCACGCCGTCGGACGACAAGGGCCTGGACAAGGTCCTGAAGCTGATCGGCAAGACCCCGAACGAAGCCGTGGTCGAGCTCGACTGGAGCCAGGCCAAGGACGACCGTCGTCCCAGCGAGAAGTCCGGCCGTGGCCGCGAGCGCGGCGGTCGTGACCGTGGCGAACGCGGCGGCCGTGGCCGCGGCCGTTCGACGGAAAACGCCGCCCCCGCCGAGGTTCTGGAAGCCGCGCCGGCGGTTGAAGCCGCCGAAGCGGAGGCCAAGCCCCGGCGCGAGCGCAACCGTAACCGCCCGCAGCGCACCGAGCAGCCCGAGGCCGCCGAGCGTCCCGCCGCCCGCCAGGAAGCGCCCCGTCGCGAAGCCAAGGTCGAGCCGGAACGTCGCGGCGGCGTAAAGGCGCCCCGCCTGCCCCGCGACGACGATGATCGTCGGGTGGTCGGCTTCGGCAATGATATCCCGGCCTTCCTGATGCGCGCCGCCCCTCGCGTCGCCGTGGAAGCGGAAGACTAGGCCCTAGCGGCCTTTGAAACTGGCCAGCCGCTTCTGCAGGAACGCGGCCACGCCCTCCAGAAAGTCGTCGGTCTTGCCGGCGGCTTTTTGCGTTCTGCGCTCGGCGTCGAGCTGACCGCTCCAGTCGGCGTCCAGGCTGTCCCACATCAGCTTGCGGATATGGCCTAGCGCCGCCGGACCGTTGGCCAGCTCCTTGGCCAGGGTTATGGCGGTCGGGATCAGCTCTTCATCCGACACGCAGCGATTGATCAGTCCCCACTCCAAGGCCGTGCGGGCGGAAATCTTGTCGCCCAGCAGCGCCATCTCCATGGCCCGGGCCTTGCCGATCAGGCGGGGCAGCAGGTAGGTCGAGCCGCCGTCTGGGACGAGGCCGATCCGCCGGAACGCCTGCAGGAAATAGGCGCTCTCGCTCGCCACGATGATGTCGCCGAGCAGGGCGAAGGAGCAGCCGATCCCAGCCGCCGCGCCGTTCACGGCGGTGACGATCGGAATGGGCAGGTCACGGAACTGGGTCACCAGCGGGTTGAACACCTTCTCCAGCGAAGCCCCCACATCCGGCTTGCCGTCATCGTCGATGGGCCGCCCGGCAGTCCCGCCGCCCGACAGGTTCGCGCCCGAGCAAAACCCCCTGCCCTCGCCCGTCAGCAGCACGGCGCGCGCCGTCTCGGCCGCCTGATTGAGCGCGGCGGCCAGTTGGCCGGCCATCTCCATGCTGGCGGCGTTCAGCGTCGTGGGGTCGGTCAGGGTGATCACCGCCACCCCGTCCACAAGCTCGAACCTGACCTTGGTGTTGTCGTCGGCCATGGCCGTCCTCCCTTTTGGAGAGGACGTTAGGAACCGGCCCTAGCGTAACGCCAGAAGAAAAATCAGGCGGCGGCGGACAGGTTTTCGGCGTTGGTCACGCGGTTGCGGCCAGCGCGCTTGGAGGCGTAGAGGCCGGAGTCAGCCCGCTCCATGAGACCGTGAGAAGCCTCGTCCTTGTGCAGCTCGGCCAGGCCCGCGGAGATGGTGATCGTGCCGAGGTCCTCGTTGGTCGAGCGACGCTTCAGCATGCGCGACGACACCTCCAGGCGGATCTCCTCCAGGGTCGCGGTGACCGTCGCCGCATCTTCACGCGGGAAGATCATGGCGAACTCCTCGCCGCCGTAGCGAGCGGCGAAACGCGGCGGCGCGCCGACGCGGCCGATGACGCTGGCGACGTAACGCAGCACCTGATCGCCCGTCTGGTGGCCCCAGGTGTCGTTGAAGCCCTTGAAGTGGTCGATGTCGAGCAGAGCCAGGGTCAGCATGGTGCCGGCGTCCTTGGCCTCGGCGCAGGCGCGCTCAAGCTCTTCGTCGAAGGCCTTGCGGTTGGCCAGATTGGTCAGGCCGTCCGTGGTGGCGTCGCGGCGCACCTGCTCCAGGTGCTCCTTCAGACGCTCGACCTCGGCCGTGGACTCGTTCAGGCGCTGCTCCAGCGCCTCGGTCTCGCTGCGGGCGCGGCGGGTGGCGACCGACAGCTGATCGACCAGCAGGCGCAGGGTCGCGCCGTCCGTATGCTCGCCCAGATGCTTGCTGGCGCCTTCCAGGGTCTCGCCGAACACGGCGGTGGAGCGGCTGGCCTGCTTGATCGCCTTGGCGACCAGTTCCAGCTCGCGGCCCAGAAGGTCGCCCGCGTCACGAATCTGTTCGTTCAGACGCACCTTGGCCAAGTGCTTGGCGGCCAGAGTTTCGATGGCGATGTCGGTGATCGTCTCACCGGAGCTCAAAAGCGTCGCGAAATCCCGCGAGAGATCGCTCTGCGGGTCGGCGATGTAGTTGATGCAGACTTCGTAGTTGAGCGGCGTCGGCCAGATGTGATGGGCTTCCATCAACTCCAGGGCGCGACGGGCCAATTGAATGGCTTCCGGACCACGCAGTTTGGCTTCAACCTCAGCCGACATGCTCGATGTTCCCTCAATAAAGCCGTCACCCGTAGACCCACAGGCGCACGACCTCTGAGTTCAACTTAGCCTTAGAGGGCAAACGACGGGTTAAGGACGAGCGGAAACCGTTCGACGAACAGCGATACACACAAAGGATGTATTTGCGAAAAACCCGCTATACGGCGAGGTAGGGCTTGTAGCTCTTCTCTTCGACGATGTCGGAACCGGCGGCGGCGTTGATCGCCCGCTTGATGGCGGCGCGGCGGTCATTCTCGATATAGACTGAACGGGCCAGACCGACGAACTGCGGGCCGAAGTCCTGCCGACGCTCGCAGTCGCGCTTGCCGTCCTCGATGTCCCACAAGGCGGCGTTCACGGCTTGCAGCTGGGCGGTCAGGTCGGTCATTTCCGGCGTTTCAGCCAGGGCCTCAGCCGCGATCGCCTCCAGCAAAGCCAGCTCCTTGCGGACATTGGCTTCCTTGGCGGGGTCGCCAATCCGCTCGGCCTTCACGCGCAGGATGGTGATTTTGTCCACCAGCTCGCCGGCCGAGATCGGGGCCATGATCGCCATCAGGAACCTTTCAGCAGTCGCTCCAGGGCCGCCGACGCCGCATCGAGCGGCAAGGCGGCCATGTCCTGCCCGTAATCTTCGGCGACCAGAACTTCAAGCGTCTGGGCGGCGGGCCGGAACTTCACCGCCTTGCGGCGGTCCTTCTGCAGGCTCAGCAGCGGCGCGCCGCCGGCGGCCAGCATGTGGCCTGGCCCGGCGTCATTGGCCACGGCGGCCGCGAGCCGCGACGCCAGAGCGATGACCAGCAGCGGCCCCCTCACATGCGTCAGCACGTCCTTGCGGTCAGCTTCCGGGAACAAAGCGTCAGACAGGGCCAGGCGCGCGGCCTTGGCGTCCGTCGCCTCGTCCGGGCCGAAGAAGAAGACCGGCGTGCGCCCCGCCTGCTGCTGCTGGATGGCCAGAGACAAATAGCGCTCCAGCGGCCAGCGTTTCTCCTGCCCGCCCGCGCCGGGCGCGAAGCCCACATAGGTCGGACCGAAGGGCAGCAGAATCTGGGCCGCGGCCAGGGCGTCGGGATTGGTCAGGGTGATGGGGCGCGGCGTGCCCTTCCCTTCTGTCGCCAGGGCCAGCAGCACCGCGAGGCGCTCCGTCACCGCCTCCGGCCAGCCCTTCGCCGGCTTGCCCACATAACGGCGCCCAGCACGACGCGCGACCACACTGCGGCGCAGGTTCTCCTGGGTGTCGATGACGAGGTCGAACTGGCGGCCGCCGAACGGCTTCACCCACGGCAGGATGTCGCCGGGCGCGTCGCCGGTGCGGCCTTCGGTCAGGATCTCGTCGATGTAGCCGTCCACAACCGCCTTCAGCGGCCCGGCATAGACCGTGTCGCCCTTGGCCGCGGCCCAGGTGATGCGGGCGTCTGGAAATGCGGCGCGCAGGCCGGCGATGAAGGGCAGCTTGATCAGGCCGTCCCCGATCACCTCCCCCATCGAATAGACCAGGATCGAGGTCACACGCGCGGCCCGGGCCACTCGGGCCGGGGGTCTGGACTCTCGACCGTCATGTTCTCCCCCTCGGTGGCGCGCACCGGCAGGGTCGAGGGATCGAAGTCATCCAGGCAGAAGATGTTGACGCCATAGTGGTCCGGCGCCGACCGCTTCCGGTGGAAGGTGTAGATGCCGCAGACCGAACAGAACCGATGCTGCGCCCGCTTAGTGTTCCACTGGTACAGGGACAGCTTGTCGTCGCCCTCCAGGATGGTCAGGGCGCTTTCATGCACCTTGGTCATCAGGGCGTTCTTCTTGATGCAGATCGAGCAGTCGCAGGTGGTCAGCTCGTCAGGCTCCACATCCACGCGGAACTTCACGGCCCCGCAATGGCAGGAGCCGAAATAGGGCGCGGTCATGCCTGTTCTTCGACCGATTGCGGGATGATGGTGACGCTCTCGCCGCAACCGCAGGCGTCCGTCTCGTTCGGGTTGTGGAACACGAACTTGGACGACAGCTTGGTGGTCTCGTAGTCGATCTCGGTGCCGACCAGGAACAGCACGGCCTTGGGGTCGATCAGGATGGTGACGCCCTTGTCCTCGACCACCTCGTCCAGCGCAGCGCGCTCCTCGGCGTATTCGAAGATGTACTCCTGCCCGGCGCAGCCGCCGTTCTTCACGCCGACGCGCAGGCCGGCATAGGGTCTCTCGGCCTTCGCCATGATCTCCTGCACGCGCGCGGCGGCGCGGTCGCTCAGGGTGACGACCTTGGGGCGGGGGCGACGGGGGCGGGCTGCGAGTTCCATGGCCTTAGAACATGTTCAGCTGGAGTTTGGCTTCGTCCGACATGCGCGATTGATCCCACGGCGGTTCGAACACCAGATCGACATGGCACGACTTCAGGCCCGGAATCTCCATCACCGCGTCCTGCACCCAGCCCGGCATCTCGCCGGCCACCGGGCAGCCCGGCGCGGTCAGGGTCATGTCGATCTTCACGTCCTTCTCGTCGGAGACGTCGACCTTGTAGATCAGCCCGAGCTCGTAGATGTCGACCGGGATTTCCGGGTCGAACACGGTCTTCAGCTTCTCGATCAGCTGATCGGTCAGCCGGTCGAGTTCAGCCTGCGGCAGGGTGGATGCGGCGGGAGTGGCGTCGTCCATGGATCGTCTAACCAAACAAACTGTGGGCCTTGACCAGGGCGTCGACGAAGACGTCGGCCTCGGCCTCGGTGTTATATAGGGCGAAGGAGGCGCGAGCGCTCGAGGTGATCCCGAAACGGGCCATCAGAGGCTCGGCGCAATGAGTGCCGGCGCGTACGGCGACGCCGTGACGGTCGAGGATCTGGGCCACGTCATGGGCGTGCGCGCCCTCGACGGTGAAGGCCATGATGGCCCCCTTCTCCTCCGCCTCGCCGATGATGCGCAGCCAGTTGTGGCCGGCCAGCCGCTCGACGGCGCGGTCATAGAGCTTGCGCTCGTAGGCGGCGATCTCGGCCCGGTCGAACCGGCTCATCCATTCCACCGCCGCGCCGAAGCCGATGGCCTCGATGATCGGCGGGGTGCCGGCCTCGAACCGGTGCGGCGGCTCGGCATAGGTGATGCGGTCCATGGACACGACGCCGATCATCTCGCCGCCGCCCTGGTAGGGGCGAAGAGACGCCAGCGCCTCGGTGCGCCCGTACAGCGCGCCGATGCCCGTGGGGCCGTAGAGCTTGTGGGCGGAGAAGGCGTAGAAGTCCGCGCCGATCGCCTGCACGTCCACGGGCAGGTGAACCACGCCCTGGCAGCCGTCGATGATCGTGACCGCCCCGGCCTCGCGGGCCAGGCGGACAATCTCCGCAACCGGATTGATCACGCCCGTGACATTGGACATGTGGCTGACGGCGACGACCTTGGTCTTGTCGTTCAGCAGGGCCTTGTAGGCCTCCATGTCCAGCGTGCCGTCGTCCAGCACCGGGATCCAGCGCAGGAAGGCGCCCTGCCGCTCGCGCAGGAAGTGCCAAGGCACGATGTTGGCGTGGTGCTCGGCCTGCGATATGATGATCTCGTCGCCCGCCTGGATCGTCGCGCCCAGGCCCGAGGCCACGAGGTTGATCGCCTCGGTCCCACCCTTGATGAAGACGATGTTGTCCACGCTCTCGGCGTTGATGAACCGCGCCACGCTGGCCCGCGCCGCCTCGTAGGCGTCAGTCGTCTCATTTGCCAGGGTGTGCAGGCCGCGGTGGACGTTGGCGTAGGACTGCTCCATCGCCCGGGCCATGGCCTCGATCACGGCGCGCGGCTTCTGGGCGCTGGCGGCGCTGTCCAGATAGACCAGCGGCTTGCCGTTCACCTGTCGAGACAGGATCGGGAATTCTGCGCGGATCGCCTCTGCGTCGAACGCCATCAGACGGCTCCCAGGTGCGCGGCGACCCATTGGCGGGCCACGTCACGGGCTTTGTCATTGGCGATGCGGTCCACGACCTCGCCCACGAAGGCCTCGGCCAGCATTGCGCGGGCCTGGGCGTCAGGAATGCCGCGCTGGCGAGCGTAGAACAGGGCGTCCTCGTCCAGAGCGCCGACCGTGTTGCCGTGCGCGCAGGACACGTCGTCGGCGTAGATCAGCAGTTCGGGCTTGGCGTCGATCTCGGCCTTCTCGGACAGGATCAGGGCATGGTGGCCCATGCGGGCGTCGGTCTTGTCGGCGCCCTTCTCCACAACGATACGGCCCTGGAACACGCCGCGCGCCTGGTCGCGGACGATGCCCTTGGTCAATTGGCTGGTCTCACCGCCGACGCCCTCGTGGGCCACGGCGGTGGTCAGGTCAGCGTGACGCTGGCCGCCTAGCAGATAGCCGGCGTCCATGCGGACCGTCGCGCCCTCGCCCGGATGGGCCACCTGGGTCTCGATCCGCTGGCGGCGCGCACCGGTGGTCAACACGGTCTGTTCGAAGCGCGAGCCGCGCGACAGGGCGACTGTAGCGGTGCTGACCGCGACGGCTTCCGCCGTGTCGGCCGCCAGGACAACGCGCTCCAGCCGGGCGTCAGCCTCCACCGTCAGATTCAGGCGGGTCTCGGTCAGGTAGCCTTCGCCGAGACCTTCATAGGTCTCCAGCAGGGTCAGCTCCGCGCCCTCGCCCACCCAGACGCTCAGGTCGGTGCCGTGAGCGGTCTCACTAGTGTCGGCGATCACGCGCAGACGCACGGTGCGCCGCTCGCCCGCCGGGACGACCAGGGCCTTCACGTCGCCGCGCACCACGCCGTTGACCAGCAGCACGTCGCCCTCGCCGAACGCGCCGGTTTCAAACTGGCGGTCGCTGGCCGGCGAGACCGGCGGCATTGCGCGGATCAGGCCGCGCAGGTCGGTCCAGCGCCAGTCCTCGTCCCGCCGCGACGGCAGCAGGGCGACGTCGCCGGCCGCTATGGCTTGGGAGACGCTCACGCGGCGCTCGCGTACTTGTCGTAACCCTCGGCCTCGAGCTGCAGGGCCAGCTCGGGACCGCCGGAGGCGACGATGCGGCCGGCCGACAGCACATGCACCCGGTCGGGTTTGATGTGATCCAGCAGGCGCTGGTAGTGCGTGATGACCAGCATGGCGCGGTCGGGCGCACGCATGGCGTTCACGCCTTCGGAGACGATGCGCAAGGCGTCGATGTCGAGACCGGAGTCGGTCTCGTCCAGGATCAGCAGCTTGGGCTGCAGGATCGCCATCTGCAGGATCTCCATGCGCTTCTTCTCACCGCCGGAGAAACCGACGTTGAGCGAGCGCTTGAGCATCTCGAAATCGATCTTCAGCTCGGCGGCCTTCTCGCGCACCAGCTTCAGGAAAGCTGGCGCAGCCACCTCGTCCTCGCCGCGCGCCTTGCGCTGGGCGTTGAGCGCTGTGCGCAGGAAGGTCAAGGCCGGAACGCCAGGAATTTCAAGCGGATACTGGAAAGACAGGAACACGCCCTTGGCGGCCCGCTCGTCCGGCTCCAGGGCCAGCAGGTCCTCGCCGTTCAGGGTCGCCGAACCGTCGGTCACCTCATAGCCGCCACGGCCGGACAGCACGTAGGACAGGGTCGACTTGCCCGCGCCGTTCGGCCCCATGATGGCGTGAACCTCGCCGGCCGGGACGTCGAGCGTCAGGCCCTTGAGGATTTCCTTGTCCTCGACCGAGGCGCGGAGGTTTTCAATTTTTAGCATCGTTCAAAATCCACCGGCCGTAGCCGTAAATACTGTCTTCTTCGCCGTTCGCGATCCGCTTCAGGACCTTGTTGATCGGCCAGGTCAGTTTGTCGCCCTGCTGCCGAAGCGTCAGGAACCACCACAACTCCGGCTCGTCCGGGGAGATGCCGGGAGCCCCGGACTCGCCGGCCTCTTCGAAGCTGATCCACTGGAACTTGTCCGGCGCCGACTTGATCAGCACCTCGCCGATATAGGCTCCGGCCCGACCCATGCTCGCGGTGAAGCGGGAATGGCGGAAGAGCGCCTCCTCGCCCAGCGCCCGCAGGTCTTCGAGATAGTCATCGACGACCTTCAGGCTTTCGAGGCTGAAATCCAAGCGATCCTGCGCCAGCCGTTCTTGAAGCACGACTTCCTGGCCTGGCGGCGCGCCCGGCGTCGCGAACTGAAGCGCCACCGTGGGAATGTCCTCCAGAGGGATCATCCGACAGACCCTTCCAGCGAGATCGCCACGAGCTTCTGGGCTTCGACGGCGAACTCCATGGGCAGTTGTTGCAGCACGTCCTTGACGAAGCCGTTGACCAGCAGGGCCACGGCCTCTTCCTGGTTCAGCCCGCGCTGCATGACGTAGAAGAGCTGGTCCTCGGACAAACGCGTGGTGGTCGCCTCATGCTCGAAAACAGTCTGGCCGTTGCGCGCCTCGACGTAAGGCACGGTGTGCGCGGCGCACTCCTTGCCGATGAGCAGGCTGTCGCACTGGGTGAAGTTGCGCGCGCCCTTGGCCTTGGGGTGGGCCGAGACCAGCCCGCGATAGGTGTTGGACGATTTGCCCGCGCTGATCCCCTTGGAGATGATGCGCGACTTCGTATTGGCGCCCAGATGGATCATCTTGGTGCCGGTGTCGGCCTGCTGGAAGCCGTTGGTCACGGCGATCGAGTAGAACTCGCCCGAGCTGTCGTTGCCGCGCAAGACGCAGGATGGGTACTTCCAGGTCACGGCCGAGCCGGTCTCAACCTGGGTCCACGACACCTTGGAGCGGTCGCCGCGGCAGTCGGCGCGCTTGGTGACGAAGTTGTAGATGCCGCCCTTCCCGGTCTTCGGATCGCCCGGGTACCAGTTCTGGACGGTGGAGTACTTGATCTCCGCGTCTTCCAGGGCGACCAGCTCGACCACGGCGGCGTGCAGTTGGTTCTCGTCCCGCATCGGGGCCGTGCAGCCTTCGAGGTAGGAGACGTAGGCGCCCTTGTCGACGATGATCAGGGTGCGCTCAAACTGGCCGCTCTCCGCCGCATTGATGCGGAAGTAGGTCGACAGCTCCATGGGGCAGCGCACGCCCGGCGGCACGTAGACGAACGAACCGTCGGAGAAGACCGCGCTGTTCAGGCAGGCGAAGTAGTTGTCCGAGGTCGGCACGACCGAACCCAGGTACTTCTTCACCAGCTCCGGATGCTCGCGGATCGCCTCGCTCATGGAGCAGAAGATGACGCCGACGGCGGCCAGCTCCTTCTTGAAGGTGGTGACCACCGAGACGCTGTCGAACACCGCGTCCACGGCGTATTTCGGCGCACCCTGCACGCCGGCCAGGACTTCCTGCTCCTTCAGCGGGATACCCAGCTTGGCGTAGGTGGCCAGCAACTCCGGATCGACCTCGTCCAGGCTCTTCGGCCCATCCTTGGTCTTGGGCGCGGCGTAGTAATAGGCGTCCTGGTAGTCGATCCGGGGGAAGTTCACCTTCGCCCAGGTTGGCTCCTCCATGGCCAGCCAGCGCTCGAACGCCTCAAGCCGCCATTGCAGCATCCACTCCGGCTCGTCCTTCTTGGCCGAAATGAAGCGCACGATATCGGCGTTCAGGCCCTTGGGCGCGAATTCCTGGTCGATATCGGTGATGAAGCCGTGCTTGTAGGCTTCCAGGGACTCGACGTGTTCGACGGTCTGCTTGACGGCGACCATTACGCAACCTCCCGACGACGGGCGCCGAAGCGCTCCCAGGCCTGAAGCCAGGCGTCGCCGCACTTGATCCAATCCTCTTCGGTCGTGGCCCACCCTCCGCTGACGCGGATGGCGTGGGAGGCGATGTCCGCCCGTCCCATGGCCTCGACCACGCGACTCGCCTTGACCTTGCCCGAAGAGCAGGCCGCGCCCGCGCTGACCATCACCCCGGACAGATCCAGGGTCATGACCTGCAGTTCCGACGAGAAGCCCTCGCCGGCGAAACAAAGGGTCTGGGGCAGACGCGCCGCCCCCTCGCCCAGAACAACCGCCCGCGCCGCCTTCACGCGCTCGGCGCAGGCGTCGCGCCAGGCCGCCTGGGCCTGAAGGGCGTCGATCTCTTTGACCGCCACGGCCGCCGCCGCGCCGAAGCCGGCGATGCCGGGGACGTTCTCGGTGCCGCCGCGACGGCCCCGCTCCTGCCCGCCGCCGTGCAGACGGCGCGCCAGGGTGGCGCGGGTTCCGGCGACCAGGGCGCCGATCCCTTGCGGACCGCCGATCTTGTGGCTGGACAGGGCCATGGTGTCGGCGCCGAGCGCGGTGAAGTCGATGGCGATCTTTCCGGCCGCCTGAACCGCGTCCACGTGCAGCCAGCCATCGGCGGCGCGCACCAGGACGGCGGCGTCGGACACGGGCTGGATCACGCCGGTCTCGTTATTGGCCAGCATCAGGCAGACCATCGCCTTGCCCGGCTTGACCAGCTCGGCCGCCAGCCAAGCCAGGTCGGCGACGCCGTCAGCGTCGATGGGCATCACCTCGACCGGCAAACCGCTCTGGCGCGCGTTCTCGACCACGGCGTCGTGCTCGCCGGCGCTGATGATGATGCGTTCGACCTTGGCCGCCTCGGCGCTCTCAATGGCGAGCGCATTGGCCTCGGTGCCCCCGCTGACGAAGGTGACCGAGCCCGGAACAACGCCAACCAACGCGGCCACCGCCGCGCGCGCGTCCTCGACGATGGCGCGCGCCGCCCGGCCGCCCCCATGGACGGACGAGGGATTGCCCCCGACCTCCAGGGCGTGCGCGACCGCCGCGGCCGCTTCGGGCCGCACCTTCGCCGTGGCGTTGTAGTCCAGGTAGGTCATGCCGCGACCATCACCTCGCGGCGCAGCTTGCCGTCCAGCACGTCGGCCAGGGTGACCGAGGCAAGGTAATCGTGGATCTGGCGGCCCATCTCCTCCCAAAGGTCGTGGGTGACGCAGCGCGCGCCCTTGGACATGCAGCCTTTGGGACCGCCACGGCCGCCGCAGCGGGTGGCGCGAAGCGGCTCGTCCACCGCCAGGATGATCTCGGAGATGCGCGTCTCGGAGGCCGTGCGGGCCAGACGATAACCACCGCCCGGACCGCGAGCGCTTTTGACTAGGCCGTGGCGGCGCAGGCGGGCGAAGAGTTGTTCGAGGTAGGAGAGCGAAATCTCCTGGCTGGCGGCGATTTCGGCCAGCGAGACAGCGCGGGTGTCTTCCGGCAGACCCTGTCGTCCCGCCAGATCGGTCATCGCCATCACGGCGTAACGGCCCTTGGTGCTCAGACGCATGACTAGTCTCCGCCCCTTGCAGATTTCCCGCGCATCAATGCCCGCCTGTGCTACAAGCCGCGACTTCGCGCGGAACGCTGCTGCCGAACAGGCGGCGCCGATATGCGCGATGTAGGAAGACCAAGCGCAGCGGTCAAGTATTACGCGCGCTGAAGCAGCGAGGGGCGACCATGCCTGGAGTGACTCTGACCGGCGCCGCGGGGCGGATCGAAGGGCAGTATTCGCCCGGCAAGGCCGAGAACGCGCCGATCGCCCTGATCCTGTCGCCGCACCCCAAGGCCGGCGGTCACATGAACAACCCGGTGGCGGTCCAGCTATATCACTTGTTCATGAAGCGCGGCTTTTCGACCCTGCGCTTCAACTTCCGCGGCGTCGGCCGCAGCCAGGGCGAATTCGACAGCGGCATCGGCGAACTGGCCGACGCGGCTACGGCGCTGGATTGGCTGCAGGCCAACAACCCCGCCGCTTCGCAGACCTGGGTCGCCGGCTACAGCTTCGGCGCCTACATCGGCATGCAGCTTCTGATGCGCCGCCCGGAGACGGACGGCTTCATCAGCGTCTCGCCGCCCACCAACATGTACGACTTCAGCTTCCTGGCCCCCTGCCCGGCCTCCGGCCTGATCCTGCACGGCGGTTCGGACACCGTGGTGCCCCCGGTGGAGGTCGAGCGCGTGGTCTCCAAGCTGCGCACCCAGAAGGGCATCGTGATCGATCACGAGGTCGTCGACGGCGCCAGCCACTTCTGGGCCGAGAACCTGCCCGACGTTGAAAAGTCGGTCAGCAGCTACCTCGACAAGCGCCTGGCCGAAAATCCGATCTAGGCCGGCCTGAACCTTTCGCCCGCTCAAGCGCTCCATTGGCGCAAGGAGCGGGTGATGAAGGCGCTGTTTTACGGAATCGCACTGGCCGCGTTCAGCGGTGTCGCCATGGGCGCGGCGCTGAAGCCGGCGTTGCAGGCATTCACCGACGACATCACGTCCGCGCCTCCGGGCATGGCCTCCGCCGTCATCATCGACCAGGCGAACGCCGGGCCGGACTATGCCTCCAGCGGCCCGTGGGTGATCGGCACTGACTACCTGCGCGCCTCGGAGCCCGTGCCGGTGGAGGTCTATATGGGCGACATCGAGCCCTATGAGGTCGCGGTCAGCGACCAGCCAGCCGAGCCGGTGGAGCCCGCCTCCGCGCCGGAGATGGCCGAGCCCCGCTATCCCAGCCAGGGCGGCGGCATCGTCGACGCGCCGAAATCGGCCGAGGTCATCGCGGTGTTTCCGATCATCGACCCCGCCTGAGTCTCGCTTTTCGCCGTCGTCTCGACTATGCGGGCGGCATGAGCCAGCAAGCCTTCCAGATCATCGCCCGGGGCCCTCGCGCCGACGCCGAGGCGGCCGCCGACGCCATCGACGCCAACATCGCCCTCGAAGGCGCGACCTATTCGATCCTGGAAGAGGATGAGGACCGCGGCATCTGGCGCATCGACGCCTTCCCGACCTCCGACGACGAAGTCGAGGCGCTGAAGGCCCAGCTCGCTGAGTTCCCCACGCTGAAGATCACGGTCGAGGTCCTGGCCAACGCCGACTGGCTGGCCATGGCCCTGTCCGGCCTGCCGCCCGTGCGCGCCGGGCGTTTCTTCGTCTACGGCCAGCATGACCTCGGCCGCACCTCGCCGAACAACGTCAATCTGCGGATCGAGGCCGGCGCGGCATTCGGCACCGGTCACCACGGCACCACCGTCGGCTGCCTTCAGGCGTATGACGCCCTGATCAAGGCCAAGGGCTTCGAGAAGGTCCTGGACGTGGGCGCCGGCACCGGCCTGCTGGCCATCGCCGCGGCCCGCACCGGCTCGCGCGTCGCCGTCGGCACCGACATCGACAAACCCAGCGTGCGGATATCCAAGGAGAACGCCAAGCTGAACCGCGCCAACGCCCGCTTCGTCCACGCCAGCGGCCTGGGCCATCGCCTAGTCCGTGATTCCGCGCCCTACGATCTGGTGTTCGCCAACATCCTGGCCCGCCCCCTCGTCTCGCTCGCCCAAGACATCAAGGGCGCGCTGAAGCCGGGCGGCACGGTGATCCTGTCGGGCCTGCTGCGCACCCAGGAGCGGTTCGTGAAGGCCGCCTACCTGTCGCGCGGCTTCAAAGTTCGGCGCCGCATCCACCGCGACGCCTGGGCCACCCTAGTGATGCAACGCGCCTGACGGCGGGAACTTCACCGCACAGGCCACGTTCGTTTTCAGGGGATCGCCAAGGAGCGCTCCCATGGCCGAGCCTAAAGTCCGCAAACCACAGCCGACCACCCCGCCGCCCCGTGATCGCGGGGCCACCTTCGGCTGGGCGATCGCCGGCATGGTCGCCGTGGTCGCCATTGTCGCCGTCGCCTTCATCGCCACCGCCCGCGCGCCCCAGCCCGACGACAGCCGGATAACCGCCGCCATGGAGGAGAGCCGCGAGCAGGGCCTGGCCGAGGGCATGGCCAGGGGCGTCGAGGCGGATGCGACCGCCGCCGCCATGGCGGCCGAAACGGCGACCGAGGTCACCACGAGCAAGGCCGAGGCAGCCGCCCGTGATGCCCAGGCGACGGCGGATCACAGCGCGCTCAGCGTCGAAGACGCCGCCAGCGACGTCTCGGCCACCGTGCCTGAAGCCATCGGCCCGCCGAAACGCCCCTAAGGCCCTGCTGGCGTCCAGCGCTGGAGAGGCCTAAATCATCGCCATGCGCCAGACCTTCGACGAATCCACCGATCCCTCCTTCGGCCCCAAGCACGTTCCGCTGATCCGCCAAGCCATGGCGGCCCAGGGCCTGGACGGCTTTCTCGTGCCGCACGAGGACGAGCACCAGAATGAATACCTGCCCGCCGCCAACGACCGCCTGGCCTGGGCCAGCGGCTTCACCGGCTCGGCCGGCGCCGGCGTGATCATGAAGGACAAGGCCGCCGTCTTCGTGGACGGCCGCTATACCTTGCAGGTCCGCGAACAGGTGGATCAGGGCGTGTTCGAGATCCGCGATCTGGTGGAAGGCGGCGTGCCCGCCTATCTCGCCGCGGCTCCCAAGGGCGCCGTCATCGGCTATGACCCGCGTCTCCATAGCCCGGACGCCCTGGCGTCCCTGCGCGCCGCCGCCGAAAAGGCCGGCGCCAGCCTGAAGCCGGTCGCCGCCAACCCGCTGGACGAAGCCTGGGGCCAGTCGCGCCCGCCGCAGCCGACCGCGCCGGTCGTGCCGCAACCGCTGGAATTCTCGGGCGAGGATTCCGCCGACAAGCGCGCCCGCGTGGGAGCCGGCCTGGGCGCGGACGCGGCGGTGATCACCGCCCCGTCCTCCATCGCCTGGCTGTTCAACATTCGCGGCGGCGACGTGATCCGCTCGCCCCTGCCGCTGGCCCAGGCCATCGTCCGCGCAGACGGCACGGCCCGCCTGTTCCTCGATCCGGTGAAGGTGACCGAAGAGCTGCCCGCCTGGCTGGGCAACCAGGTCAGCCTGGAGACGCCGGACGCCTTGCCCGGCGCTTTGGCCGAATTGAAGGGCATGAAGGTTCTGGTCGACCCGGCCCAATCGTCGGCCTGGTACTTCGACACACTGACCCAGGCCGGCGCGACGGTTGTTCGCGGAATGGACCCCTGCGCCCTGCCCCGCGCCTGCAAGAACGCGGTGGAGATCGCCGGGACCAGCGAGGCGCATCGCCGCGACGGCGCCGTGCTCGCCCAATTCCTGCACTGGCTCGCCACCGACGCCCAGGTCTCGCCGCCGGACGAGAAGGAGACGGTCACCAAGCTGGAAGGCCTGCGCGAGGCCACTGGCATGCTGAAGGATCTCAGCTTCGACACCATCGGCGCGGCCAACGGCCATGGCGCCCTGCCGCACTACCGCCCGTCAGAGCGCACCAACGAACGCGCCAAGCAGGGCTCCCTGCTGCTGGTCGACAGCGGCGCCCAGTACATGGACGGCACCACCGACGTCACCCGCACGGTCGCCATCGGCGAGCCGAGCGCGGAGATGGTCCGCCGCAATACCCTGGTGATGAAGGGCCATCTGGCCATCGCCCGCCTGCGCTTCCCGACCGGCACCACCGGCTCGGCCATCGACGCCTTCGCCCGCGCCCACCTGTGGGCCGAGGGGCTGGACTACGACCACGGCACCGGCCACGGCGTCGGCGTCTATCTCGGCGTCCACGAGGGCCCGCAGCGCATCTCAAAGGCACCGAACACCATCGCCCTGCAGCCGGGGATGATCGTCTCCAACGAGCCCGGCTACTACAAGGACGGCGAGTACGGCATCCGCATCGAGAACCTGGAGGTCGTCCTGCCGGCCACGGCGGCGGGCGACGGCGACCGGCCGATGCACGGCTTCCACGCCCTGACCCTGGCGCCTTATGACCGCCGCCTGCTCGACAAGAGCCTGCTGACCGCCCAGGAGATCGCCCAGATCGACGCCTACCACGCCCGTGTGTGGAAGGAGATCGGCCCCCGCGTCGACGGCGACGTGAAGGCCTGGCTGGAAGAAGCCTGCGCGGCTCTTTAAAAAATCCGCTCACCCCGGCGAAGGCCGGGGCGAGCGGGTAAATTACTTCCAGCGCGTCCAGGTCTGCGTCTTGCACAGCGGCGCGACGATGCAGCCCTTCAGCTTCAGGCTGTCCGGCCCCGTCTGCTCGATCGTGCCGCCATAAGTGCCGCCGTCTTCGGGGTTGTAGACCTTGCCGCCGGTCCACTTCTCCGGGCCGCCCTTGAACCCGTAGAGCATCTGCAGGCCCTTCAGAGGCCGGCCGCGCTGGGATTCGTCCTTGTTGCGCCCGTCCTTCAGGGCCGGGTTCTTGTCGATGTTGTCGGAGCCGATCAGGCGGCCGCACAGCTCCGCGCCGCACTTGCTGATCTCGACCTTGCCGTTGGCGGTCGGGGTGCGCCACACGCCGGTGACGTCGGCGAAAGCCGGGGCCGCGGCGAGGCCTGCGAAGGCGGTGGCCAGAGCGATGGTCTTCAGGGTCATGAACTTCCTCCTGTGCAAGCCGTAACGCGCCAGAGCGGCGAGAGGAAGGCGCACCTTACCGATGTTTAATTGGACAAGCGGCGGCGCCTCGATATGTTAGTAGTCATGACAACTACTAATCCCGAAGGCGCCTTGCTGGAGCTCGGCTTCACGGACACCGAGGCCAAGCTGTTCTGCGAACTCACGCGGATCGGCCCCGCCACCGGCTATCGCCTGTCCAAGGCGGTCAGCAAGGCGGCGGCCAACACCTATCAGGCGCTGGAAAGCCTATCGCAGAAGGGCGCGGTCCTGGTCGACGACACCGACGGCAAGACCTGGCGGGCGGTTCCGGCGGACGAACTGATCGCCGCGCTCCAGTCTGGCTTCCAGCAGCGCAGCGAAACCGCCCTGGCCGCCCTGAAGACCCTGCAGGCGCCGCAGGCCGAAGCGCGGCTCTATGCGCTGAAGACCCCGCAGCAGGTGCTGGCCCGGGCCCGCGCCATGATCGCCAGCGCTCAAAGCGTCCTGCTGTTTGACCTCTTTCCTGAGCCCTTCGCGGCGCTGGAGGACGACCTGCTTCGGGCCGTCGCGCGCGGGGTGAGCGTGGCGGGACAGATCTATGCCCCCGCCCACACCGAACTGGATGTGGTTCTCGCTCCCGGATCACCGGCCCAGATCGACGCATGGCCCGGCTTGCAGGTGACCATCATCCCCGACGCCCGCGAGCACATGGTCGCCCTGCTGTCCCGCGACGCCGAGCGTTGCCTGCATGGGGTGTGGAGCGACAGCCCCTACCTCGCCTGCGTCCAGCACAGCGGCCTGGCCGCCGAGTTGGTGCTGGGCGCCCAGACCAGCGGCCGCCCCCTGAAATTCAAACCTGCGCTGTTCGCGTCCCGCCCGCCGGGCCTGGACGAGCTTCTCGGCCCCCCTTCCGGAGACTGACCCCGATGAAATCGATTCTGATGGCCGCCGCGGCGGTCTGCGCTCTCGGCTTGCCTGCGGTCGCCCAAGCGGACGCCAGATCCGACGCCGTCGCCCGATATGTCGCCTGGCGGGGCGGCTCGGCCTTCGAGAAGGCCGATGGCCTGCTGGTGAAGGGCGTCACCGACAACGGCCGGTTCAAAGGCGCTCTTGAACGCCGTATCGAGCCCGGCCGCACGCTGGAGAAGTTCAACCTCGGCTCGGCGACCACCCATCGCGCCTTCATCGGCGACAGCGGCTGGACCGTCAGTCTCAGCGGACAGGTGGAGACCGCCAGCAAGGGCGCCGCTCAGCAAGCCGCCAACCGCCGTCTGGCCCTGTTTGACGACGCCCTGCGCGGCGACAAGCTCAGCCTGCAGCCGGATGAGACCTTCGACGGCAAGACCGTGCAGGTGCTTCGGGCCAGCTTCGATGAACGCGACCGCTACGACCTGCTGATTGATCCCGCCACCGGCGCGCTGATCGCCGACCGCCTGGTGGAGAGCGGCCAGAGCACCCTCACCCGCTATGACGACTGGCGGACGGTCGAGGGCGTGCGCATCGCCTTCAAGGAGGTGCAGCAGATCGCCGATGACCCTTTCAAGACGACCATCACCCTGACATCCGCCGATCTGAACCCGAAGGCCGACGCCAAGGCCTTCGCCCGCCCGACCCCGAAACAGATCTTCGCCTTCGCGGACGGAAAGACGGCCACCGCGCCCATGGGCTTCGAGTTCTATCTTGGCTCGCGCATCTACATTCCGGCGACGATCAACGGCGCGCAGACCCATGTACTGCTCGACAGCGGGGCCGAAGCCACCGTGCTCGACAAGGCCTTCGCCGAGAGCATCGGCCTCAAGGCCAGCGCCATCGTCCCTGCCGCCGGCACCGGCGGCCGCGACGTGGCCGAACTGGCCAGCGGCGTGACCATCCGCATCGGCGACATGACGCTGCGCGACATCACGGTCGCGCTCATGGACCTCAAGCCCATCGCCGACATGATCGGCCGCCCCCTGCCCGTGATCCTGGGCAAGGAGGTGTTCAACGAACTGGTCGTCGATCTGGATTTCGCCAGCAAGACCATCGCCTTCCAGGATCCGGCGAAGTTCACGCCCAAGCCCGGCGCCGTGCCGGTGCCCGTCACCAGCACCGGCGGCATCCACGCCATTCCGGCCTCGCTTGAAGGCGGCGAACCGGTCCTGTTTGATTTCGACCTGGGCAACGGCGGCCCGCTGCTGGTCTTCCCCGGCTACTGGAAGCCGCGCGGCATGCTGGCGGATCGCCCCACGTCAAAGAGCCTGTCCGGCGCGATCGGCGGGCTGAAGACCCGCAGCGTGGCGACGGTGAAGACCCTCACCCTGGCGGGCGTGACCTTCAGGGACATCCCCGCCGTGTTCGGCGATGAGGACGGCAGCGCTCTCGACGCCACCCACACCCAGGGCAATATCGGCATGCCGATCCTGAACCGTTTCGACCTGACCACCGACTATCCGCGCAACCGCCTCCTGCTGAAGCCGCGCGCGGAGGCTGTCGCCCTGCCCTTCACCAAGGACCGCTCGGGTCTGGTCCCGCAGTTGAAGGACGGCGGCTTCGTCCTGGCCATGGTCTCGCCGGGGTCTCCCGCCGAGACAGCAGGCCTGAAGGCGGGTCAGGTGATCACCGCCGTCGAGGGCAAGCCCGCCGCCGAACTGGGCGTGGCGGGGCTGAGCAAGCTGCGCACCGCGCCCGCCGGCATGCCGCTGAAGCTCACCCTCAGCTCGGGCGAGACGGTCAACCTGATCCTGAAGGATTACTACTGACGATTTAGATCCTCCCCCTCCGGGGGAGGGGAACCGCGAAGCGGTGGAGGGGGTAGGACCGGGCTCCTGCTCAGCAAGCCCCCTCCGGGCCACCTCCCCCGGAGGGGGAGGATCTTAAGCGCCGATCATCGCCAGCCACTCGTCCTCGGTCAGCACCTGCACTCCGTGCTTCTCGGCGTCCTTCAGCTTGGAGCCGGCGCCGGGTCCCGCCACCACCAGGTCGGTCTTCTTGGAGACCGAGCCCGACACCTTGGCCCCCAGGCTCTCGGCCTTCGCCTTGGCCTCGTCGCGGGTCATCTTCTCCAGCGCGCCGGTGAAGACCACGGTCTTGCCAGCCACCGCCGTGTCGGCCTTGGGCCGCTCGGCGTCGATTATCTCGGTGAGCTCGCTCTCCAGCGCCTCCACGACCGTCAGGTTGTGAGGCTCGTGGAAAAAGTGGGCCAGGGCTTCGGCCGCCACAGGGCCGACGCCGCTGACGCCGGCGATCTGGTTCAGCATCTCGGACGGTCCTTGGCGCGCGACCTCCGCCAAGCGACGCAGTCCGGCCCAGTCATCCGCCAGACCAGCCAGCGCACGGCGCGCCGGCGTCGCCAGGCCCGGGAACGCCTGGCTGATCTTCATGTCCAGCGTCGCCTCCGGCCAGGGATCGGTTTCGGCCAGGACCGCCTCGGCCATCTGGATGAGGACGCGGGCGGAAACGCCGGGGGTCGCGGCCAGCTCCCGCCAGGCGTCACTGGGCAGGCCCCGCGCGGCTTCCAGGCAGGCTGCCTTCAGCGCCGTCCAGCTTTCAAAGGCGCGCGCCAGGACGATGGAGGTTTGCTCGCCGATGTCGCGAATGCCTAGGCCGAACAGGAACCGGTCCAGGGCGATGCGGCGGCGCGCGTCGATGCCGGCGACCAGATTGCGGATGCTGGTTTCGCCGTAGCCGTCCTCGCCCTGCAGCTCGGTCAGCTTCGCCTCGTCCCGCGCGAGGCGGAAGATGTCGGCGGGCTCCTTGATCCAACCCCGCGTGTGGAAGGCGATCAGCTGCTTCTCGCCCAGGCCCTCGATGTCGAAGGCGCGGCGGCTGACGAAGTGCTTCAGCCGCTCGACGATCTGGGCGTCGCAGATCAGACCGCCGGTGCAGCGCCGCTTGACCTCGTCGCCTTCCCGCATGGCTTCGGAGCCGCAGACGGGGCACTGATCCGGAAAGACGTAAGGCTGCGTGTCAGCCGGGCGCAGTTCCGGCACGAAGCCCAGGATCTGCGGGATCACGTCGCCGGCGCGTTGCAGCCGCACCGTGTCGCCGATCCGTACGCCGAGGCGTTCGATCTCGTCCTCATTGTGCAGGGTGGCGTTGCGCACGACCACGCCGCCTACCGTCACCGGATGCAGACGCGCCACGGGCGTCAGCGAACCGGTGCGGCCGACCTGGATGTCGATGCCTTCCAGCACGGTCGTCGCCTGCTGGGCCGGGAACTTGTGGGCGATGGCCCAGCGTGGGGAGCGGGCGACGAAGCCCAGACGCTGCTGCCAGTCCAGCCGGTCGACCTTGTAGACGACCCCGTCGATGTCGTAGTCGAGCAGCGACCGCGCCTCGCCGATCTCGCGATAGACCGCCAGCAGGCCCTCGGCGTCCTTCACCCGCACCGAGCGGTCGTTGACTACGAAACCCCAGGCTTTCAGCTTCTCCAGCGCCCCGTGCTGGGTGTCCGAGAACGGCTCGCTGACCTCACCCCAGGCATAGGCGAAAAAGCGCAACGGCCGCTTGGCCGTGATGCTGGAGTCGATCTGGCGCAGGGAGCCCGAGGCGAAGTTGCGCGGGTTGGCGTAGGTGCGGGTTCCCGTCTCCTCCGCCGCCTTGTTGAAGGCTTCGAAGCCGGCCAGGGGCGCATAGACCTCGCCTCGCACCTCGATCACCGCCGGCACGTCGCCGGTCAGGCGATGCGGAATGTCGGCGATCTGCTTCAGATTGGCGGTGACGTCCTCGCCCGTCCGGCCGTCGCCGCGCGTGGCGCCGCGCACCAGCACGCCGTTCTC
Organism: Caulobacter segnis; assembly: GCF_029543125.1. Classification (GTDB taxonomy): domain Bacteria; phylum Pseudomonadota; class Alphaproteobacteria; order Caulobacterales; family Caulobacteraceae; genus Caulobacter; species Caulobacter segnis_D. The sequence goes on along the minus strand of NZ_JARQWW010000003.1, from coordinate 62,953 downwards.
GTAGCGCAGGGAGGCGGACAGCCCGTCGATCTTCGGCTCGGCGGCGAACTCCACCGGCTCGTCGTAAGGCAATTTCAGGAAACGCCGGATGCGGGCGACGAAGTCCGCCACCTCTTCATCAGAGAAGGCGTTGTCCAGCGACAGCATGGGCACGCCATGCTCCACCGGGCTGAAGGCCGCCGAACGCGCCGCCCCGACCCGCATGGACGGCGAATTGTCCCGAACCAGATGTGGAAAGGCCTGCTCAAGCTCGGTGTTCCGCCGCCGAAGCAGGTCATACTCGGCGTCGGGGATGGTCGGCGCCTCGTCCTGATAGTAGGCGATGTCGTGCGCGGCGAGAGTGTCGGCGAGCGCGGTCAGCTCGTCGGCGGCTTCGGTTTCGGTCAGGGACTCAATCGGCTTCACATGGGCATTTCTGGCAGCCAAAGCCGCTTTCCGCCAGCCGTCCTTCCTGCTTGGATGGGCGCAACAAAGGGGTAGATTCATGGGCAGGATCATCGCGGCGCTCGTCGCCATCGCCGGAGCGCTGCTGATCGCGTTCCTCGCCGTGCAGCCGCCCGCCCCCAAGCCCGCCGACGCACCGGCCAACAGCTTCTCCGCCGCCCGCGCCATGCGCGACGTGGCGGAGGTCGCCCGCGCGCCCCACCCCACCGGTTCGCTGGAGAACACCCGCGTACGGGCCTATCTGGCCGAGCGCATGACCAGCCTGGGCCTGGAGGTCCGGGTTCAGACCTTCACCGTACCCGAGAAGACCCGCGAAGCCTTGGCCAAGTGGAGCAAGGACCCGATCCCCGATGAAGGGGTCAATCTGATCGGCGTATTGCCCGGCCGCGACCGCACCCAGCCGGCCGTCCTGCTCATGGCGCACCACGACACCGTTCCGGGGTCGCCAGGCGCCGCCGACGACACCGCCGGGGTGGCCGCGATCCTCGAGACCGTGCGCGCCCTGAAGACCGAGGGGCCGCTGGCCCGCGACGTGATGGTGCTGCTGTCGGACGCCGAAGAGATCGGGCTGGTGGGCGCAGAGGCCTTCTTCCGCGACCATGCCATGGCCAAGCGCGTCGGCGTGGTGGTCAATCTGGAGACCCGCGGCGGCGGCGGCCGCGCCAATATGTTCGAGACCGGCGCCGGCAACGGCGCGATGATGGACCTGTACGCCCGCGCCGTCAGCCAGCCGACGACCAACTCCTTGTCCGTGCTGATTTACGACCTGATGCCCAACAGCACCGACTACACCAACGCCAAGACGCGCGGCGTGCCGGGCTTCAACATCGCCTTCGTCGGTGATGCCTATCTCTACCACTCGCCCCTGGCGACGCCGGCCAATCTGGACCAGGGCTCGCTGCAGCACATGGGCGATCAAACCCTCGAGCTCACCCACGCCCTGGCCACCGCTCCCGCCCTGCCGCCCAAGACCGAGGACAAGGTCTTCAGCGACCTGTTCGGCCTGGTGACCATCGCCTATTCGCCGGTGATCGGGTGGCTGGTGCTGGCGGTCGCGGCGGGCCTGCTGATCTATGCCGGCTGGCAGGTGCGCCGCGCCGGCGTGCTGCCGTGGACCAGCGTCGCCGGCGGCGCCGTCCTGACCTTCGCCCTGACCGCCAACGCGGCCCTACTGCTGACCGTCTTCAACCAGCTGTCGCTCGCCCCTGGCAAGCCGGACTACTACGACCGCCTCGCCGCCATTCCGCGCCTGGAGATCCAGGCCGGCCTCGTGGCCTTCGCCGTTCTGCTGGCCTTCGCTGTCCAGCCCGCCGGCAAGAAGTGGCTGCACATGCTGCCCGCACTAGTTTTCGCCCTCGCCGGCTTCGCCCTGGGCGCGCCGCCAATCGTGCTGCTGGTCATGGCGGCCTTCGCCATGCTCCTGCCGCCGGCCGTCGCGGTCTTGAAGCCCGGGACCTGGGGCGGCTGGTTCGGCATGGCCGTCGTGGTGATGTTGCTCGGCGTCGCCATTCAGGCGAGCTATCCCACCGGCGGCGCGCTCTTTGCCTGGCCGCTGTTGCTGGCCGGAGTCATGGCGGCGGGCGTGACTCTGCTGGGTCAGCGCTGGAGCGTGGGCTTGGCGGTTCTCGCCGTCGGCGCGGCGGTGGGCTGCGCCTACCTTCTCACCATCGGGCACCTGGCCTTCCTGGGTGTGGGGACGGACTTCGCCGCCGCGATGATCCTGCTGCTGCTGCTGTGCGCCCTGCTGATCTGGCCGCTGCTTCAGGGCGCGGTCAAACCGGCCTGGGGTCTGGCGATCTGCGCGGTGCTGCTGATCGCGGCAGGCGGGATCGCCACGTCGGTCCGCCTCGACCCGATGGCCGACAGCGTGCCGCCCGCTAGCCGCCGATAAGCGCCCGGGCGGCGGCGCGGGCCGCCTCGGTGATCTCGGCGCCCGCCAGCATGCGGGCGGTCTCCTCCTCCCGCGCGGCGGGAGACAGGACCTCGACCTTGGTGCGCAGCGCCTCGCCGTCGCCCGCCTTGGCGATGCGCCAGTGGGCGTGGCCGCGCGCCGCCACCTGCGGGCTGTGAGTGACCACCATCACCTGCGCGTCACCGGCCAGACGGCGCAGGCGCAGGCCCACGGCGTCGGCCACGGCCCCGCCGACGCCCTGATCCACCTCGTCGAAGATCATCAGCGGCTGCGCGCCCTCGGCGCGGCCAGCCAGGGCCGCCTTCAACGACAGGGCGAAACGCGCCAGCTCGCCGCCCGAAGCGATGGCCCCAATCTCACCGAACGGACTGCCCGGGTTGGTGGCGACCTGGAAGGTGATGCGGTCCATGCCGGACGGTCCGGCCTTGTCCTCGCCCATCGGCTCGACCGCCACGCGGAAGCGGGCCTTCTCCAGCTTCAGGGGGACCAGCTCCGCCTCGACGGCGGCGGCCAGACGGTCGCCGGCGGCCCTGCGTTCGGCGGTCAGGGTCTCGGCGGCGAACAGATAGGCCTCGCGCGCCTCAGCGGCCTCACGCTCGGCGGTGACCAGGCTTTCGCCCACACTCTCCACCGATTGAAGGCGCTGGGCGTACTCGGCGCGAACCAGCGGCAACTCCTCGACGGAGACGTTCAGCTTGCGGGCCATGCCGCGCAGGGCGAACAGCCGCTCCTCCGCCCTCTCCAGGCGGTCGGGCTCAAATTCAAAGGCGTCAGCGGCGGCGTCCACGGCGGCGGAGGCTTCCTGCGCCTCCACCAAAGCCCGGTCCACGGACTCGCAGGCGGCGATCAGGCGCGACACTGCCTGGCCGTCCGGCGTGGCCCCGGCCTGCAGAGCCCGGTCACGGGCGCGCTCCAGGGCGCGGAAGGCCTGGGCCAGGCGGTTGGACAGGCCATCGCCGGAAAGCTGCTCCTGGGCGGAGGCGATGTCGGCCAGGGCCTTCTCCGCCGAACCCAGCAGGGCCCGCTCTTCCGCCAGCTCCGTCTCCTCCCCTTCGCGGGGATCGAGGCGGTCAAGCTCGGCGAGCCGCAGGCTCAACTCCTCGATTTCGGCTTCGGCATTGGCGGCCTGGGTGCGCAGGCCCTCCAGCACCTCGCGGGCGGCGCGCCAGGCGCTCCACGCCGAGGCGACGGCCGATGCGCTCACCGCGCCATAGGCGTCCAGAAGCGGACGGTGGGTCTTGGAATCCAGCAGGCCGACGGTCTCGTGCTGGCCATGGACCTCCAGCAGCATGCCGCCCAGGTCCTTCAGGACCCCGACACTGGTCGCCTGATCGTTGACGAAGGCCCGCGAACGGCCGTCCGCGCCCAACTGCCGACGCAGGACCAGATCCTCGCTGCGATCGTAGTCCAGGCCCTTCTCGTCGAGATAGGCCCAGACGGGATGGTCGGGGGTCAGGGCGAACAGCGCCGTTGCCGAAGCCTGGGACGCGCCTCGGCGGACCAGGCCCGCATCGGCGCGCATGCCCGTCGCCAGACCCAGGGAGTCCAGAATGATCGACTTGCCGGCCCCGGTCTCACCCGTAAGCACGGTGAGGCCTTCGCCGATGGACAGGTCCAGGCTTTCGATCAGGACGACGTCACGGATGCCGAGGCCGATGAGCATGGGCCCAAGATCGCCGCGAATCTTCTCAGATCAAAGAGGCCAGAGTCGCTTCAGGAAGCTCTTCTTGGGCTTCGGCTGCGCCTTCACGGCCGGCGTCGCGGTCGCTTCGGCCGTCGGAGCCTTGCGTTCGCCAGCCGCGTTGGGGGCTTGCTCCACCGGCGGCGGCAGGGCCCGGTTCTTGCCGGTGCCGGTCAAACGCTCCAGATAGCTGCGCTTGGCGCCGGGCGTGCGCGGCTCGACCGCCGGGCGCAGGCCGCGGTCGTTCAGCAGGCGGTATGCGTCGCGGTACCAGATGTCGCCGCCATAGTTGTAGCCGAGCACGGCGCCGTTCTTGGTCGCCTCGTCGATCAGGCCGACGGTCAGATAGCTCTCCACCAGACGGTACAGAGCTTCCGGCGTGTGGGTGGTGGTCTGATAGCGGTCGACGACGGTGCGGAACCGGCCGATGGCGGCCAGAGCGTTGCCGTTGCGCAAGTAGTGACGACCGATGGTCATCTCCTTGCCCGCCAGCTGGTCGTTGACCATGTCGATCTTCAGGCGCGAATCCAGGGCGTATTCGGTGTTCGGATAGCGCTGGACGACCTCGCGCAGGGCGGCGAGCGCCTGCTCGGTGTAGGCTTGGTCGCGTTCGACGTCGACGATCTGCTCGAAGTAGCAGATGGCCTTCAGGTAGTAGGCGTAGACCGTCGACGGATTGCCCGGATACAGCGAGATGAATCGCTCGGCGTCGCCGATGGCCTCGGCATAATCGTTGCCTTGGTAGTGGGCGTAGGCGGTCATCAGAATCGCCCGGCGCGACCATTCCGAATACGGATGCTGACGCTCCACTTCCCGGAAGTAGTTTACGGCGTCGTCCCACTCACGGCGGTCCAGACGGTCCGCGCCCGTGGCGTAGAGGAGTTCGACGGGGCGTTCCTCATACTGAATCGTCGGCTTCTTCTTGTTGCCGGCGCAGCCCGACACAGCGAGGGCTGCGACAAGCGCGGCGCTGACAACGACCGTACGGCTCACAGGGTTACGAAGCACGAATCCTCACCTGGCAGAACAAACGCGCGCCCCCGCGCCGTCAGCGCTTCTACACCACCGATGAGCGGGCGCAAACGCAGAGAAGATTCAGACCGCTTCGGCGAGATCGGCGGCGTAGGTGCGGATGCGCCAAGCCGACGGATTAGCCACCACGGCGCGGGCCAGGGCGTTGTTCAGGCCGTGACCGGCCAGCACGCCCTCGAAGCGGCCCAGGATGGGCGAACCGAGCACATAGAGGTCGCCGATGGCGTCCAGCGCCTTGTGCCGCACGAACTCGTCCGGACGGCGCAAACCTTCGGGATTCAGCACCCGGTCGCCGTCGATGACCACGGCGTTCTCCATAGAGCCGCCGCGGGCCAGGCCAATGGCGCGCAGGGCCTCGACCTCATGCACGAAGCCGAAGGTGCGGCAGTCCGAAAGCTCTTCGCGGAAGGCCTGCTCGTCCATGACCAGATCGACGCGCTGGCGGCCGATGGCCTTGCTGCCGAAGGCGATCTCGAAAGCGACCTCGAAGCCGTCGGCGGGCGTCAGGGTGGCGCGCTTGTCGCCGTCCACCACCTCGATCGGGCGCAGAATTTCGATGTAGCGACGCGGCGCTTCCTGGCGACGGCGGCCGGCGCGGTCCAGCATCTGGACGAAGGGCTCGGACGAGCCGTCCATGATCGGCACTTCCGGACCGTCGAGCTCGACGATGGCGTTGTCGATGTTCAGGGCGGCCAGGGCGGCCATCAGGTGCTCGATGGTCGAGACCGAGACGCCCGCGGCGTTGTTGATCACCGTGCCGAGTTGAGTCTTGCCGACGGACTGGGCGGTCGCCGGCACGACGTTGTCGCGGTCAGCGACGTCGGTGCGGACGAAGACGACGCCGGTCTCGATGGCGGCGGGACGGATGGCCACGCGAACGCGCGCACCGGTGTGCAGACCCACGCCGGCGAAGATCGCCGGCCCGGCCACGGTGTGCTGAAAGTGCGTTGTTGCAGACACGAGCGATCCTTCGAAACAAACATAACCGTCAAAGACGCAGACGGTTTCACGCCCCAGCTTTGATTTACGAGGCGCGTTGCTGCACCGCAAAACAAGTCCTGTTTCGGATTGTTTCTCGCGCAGCGCGTTGAAAAATATGGCGAAAATAAAACACGCCCCGCACAAGGCGGGGCGTGCTCAAGGCCAGATTTTGGCCGTATTTTTTAGTTCGCGAGACGACGCAGGAACGACGGGATTTCGAGATCCTCGCCTTCCTCGTTCAGCTCCTGCTCGATGGGCTGAGCCATGGGGCGGGCCGAGCCGCCGCCTGCGACAGCACGGGCCTGCGGTGCGGGCGCCGGAGCGGCGTCATAGCGCTGACGTCCACCGAACAGGCTGAAGAAGCCGCTCTTCTGCTGACGAGGCTCGTCAGCGTAGCGGTTGTCCACGAACATCGGCTCGTCCTGAGCGACATCGTCCACCAGCGGATCGACGATGCGGGTCACCGGCTGCGGCGCGACGGGTTCCGGCGCGTATTCGGCGGCAGGCTCCGCGGCGTAGAGGTCGGCCTGAGCGATCTCGGGTTCGATCTCAGCGACCGGCTCCACATAGGCGGGCTCGGGCGCAACGACCGGCTCAGGCGCGGCGGCGACCGGAGCAGCAGCTGGAGCCGCCGGGGCGGCCTTCTCCACGATCAGCGGTGCGGCGCCGATGTTGGAGGTCCGCGTGGTGCGAGGCTCCGACGCGATCATCGCGGCGCCGTCCATGCCGGTGGCGACCACCGACACGCGGATCACGCCGTCCAGCGACGGATCGAAGGCCGCGCCGAAGATGATGTTGGCTTCCGGATCGACCTGGTCGGAGATGGCGTTGGCCGCCTCGTCCACTTCCAGCAGCGTCATGTCCAAGCCGCCGGTCACGTTGACCAGGACAGCCTTGGCGCCCTTCAGGGACACTTCGTCGAGCAGCGGGTTCTGGATGGCGTTCTGAGCGGCCATCAGGGCGCGGTCTTCGCCGGTCGCCTCGCCGGTGCCCATCATCGCCTTGCCCATCTCGGTCATGACCGTGCGGACGTCGGCGAAGTCGAGGTTGATCAGGCCCGGCAGCACCATCAGGTCGGTGATGGAGCGCACGCCCGAGTGCAGGACCTGGTCAGCCATGCCGAAGGCTTCGGCGAAGGTCGTCCGCTCGTTGGCGAGACGGAACAGGTTCTGGTTCGGAATGACGATCAGGGTGTCGACGTAGCGCTGCAGCTCGGCGATGCCGGCGTCAGCCAGACGCATGCGGTGACGGCCTTCGAAGTGGAAGGGCTTGGTCACGACGCCGACGGTCAGGATGCCGCGCTCGCGGGCCGCCTTGGCGATGATCGGCGCGGCGCCGGTGCCGGTTCCGCCGCCCATGCCGGCGGTGATGAAGACCATGTGGGCGCCGTCGAGGTGCTCGCCGATCTCCGGGAAGCTCTCTTCAGCGGCGCTCATGCCGACTTCAGGATGGGCGCCGGCGCCGAGGCCTTGCGTCACCTGAACGCCGAGCTGGATGCGGCGGTCGGTCTTGGCGAACTGGAGTTGCTGCGCGTCGGTGTTGCCGACCACGAACTCCACGCCTTCGAGACCCGCCTCGATCATGTTGTTGACGGCGTTGCCCCCCGCACCGCCGACCCCGAAGACGACGATCCGCGGCTTCAATTCAGTCGTGCGCGGCGCCGAGAGAGAAATAGCCATCTTTTTTGGACCCCAAGTCCTTCGCCGAAGTCATCGAGGGTTAAGGCGACCCCGCTCGCCAGCCCCGTCGATGACGGTTCGGTTAACAGTTGAACCACCATCGTTAATTGGCAGTTAACTGCATACGCTGAGTCGGAAGGCGTCAAAGAGGCGGAAAATCGAATTTTCCCTGTTGCCTCAAGGAAATCCCGAGTCGGACCGGGGTTCTCTGTGGACAGTTTCAGACGTTAACCAGGGTGCGGCGAATTAACCACGAGTCGGATTCGCCGCCCATTCTCGGACGGCCGAATCCCCTCGCCGATTCCCTAGAGGTTGTCCCGCAGCCAGGCCGCCGCGCGCGCCAGGGCGCCCGCCGACGGGTCCACCGGTTCGCGGCGCACCTTCTGTCCCATCAGCTGCTTGGCCGAGACCACTTCACGCGGACCAAAGGCGGCGCGCTGAAGAACGCCGGCCGAGGCGCAGAAGGCCGGGCCCGAAGCGGCGTCCGCCAGATGCGGCAGACGACGCGGGCGGCCCAGGCGGACCGGGCGGTCGAACACCCGCACGGCCACTTCACGCACGCCAGCCAGCTGGCTGGCGCCGCCCGTCAGAACGATGCCCGCGCCCGGCTCGACCGGCGCGCCGGAGGCCTTCAGGCGTTCACGCAGCAGTTCAAGCGTCTCTTCCACGCGCGGGGCGATGATGCCCTTCAGCATGGAGCGAGGGGCCACCACCGGACCCGCGCCCGGATCGTCGCCGCGCGGCGGGGCTTCGATCATCTCGCGGTCCTCGTTCGAGGAGGCGATGGCCGAACCATGCAGGTTCTTGATGCGCTCGGCGCCGACCAGCGAGGTCGACAGGCCGCGGGCGATGTCCTGGGTCACGTGGCCGCCGCCCACCGGCAGGCTGTCCACATGGACCAGGGCGCCGTCGTTGAACACCGCCACCGAGGTGGATCCGCCGCCCATGTCGATGCACACGGCGCCCAGATCCATTTCGTCCTCCTCCAGGGCCGCCAGGGCCGAGGCGAAGGGCGCCGCCACCACGCCTTCGAACGACAGGTGGGCCCGCTCGATGCAGTGGCTGAGGGTGTGGAAGACGTTCTCGTTGATCGAGACGACCAGCAGCTCCAGGCCCAGCGAGCGGCCGAACATGGCGCGCGGGTCCTTCACGCCCTTCTGGCCGTCGACGGACCAGGCCATGGGCAGCATGTGGATCGGCTTGCGGCCCGGCAGCTTGACCTGGGACAGCGCCAAGCCAATGGCGCGCGACAGGTCGGCGTCGCCGATGGGACGGGCGCCGAGCGAGACCTGGGCGCGGACACGATGGCTGGCCAGCTGGCCGCCGGCTGTCGACACGGTGACGCCCTGGACGGACACGCCGGCCACGGTCTCCGCGCGCTCAACGGCCTGGGCGATGGCCTGGGCGGCCTCGTCGAGGTTGACGATCGCGCCGCCGCGCACGCCGCGCGACTGCACATAGCCGACGCCGGCCGTGGTCAAGGCGCGTTCCTCGCGCTTGATCCCGTCACCCTTCATGATGAAGCAGCTGACCTTGGACGCGCCAAGATCAACCGTGGCGATCACCGGCTGACGCTGGAGCGCCGCCTTCAGGCCGTCCCGGGCCTCTCGCCTTTCTTCAATCCTCGACATCGAGTTCCCCAACCCAGCTTTCTGCCTTCTACGCGCCACCGGCCACCATCTGGCCGACAGCCGGAGCATCCTTCGGACGCACCGCAATCATTTCGGGGTCACGCAGATCGATGCGCGCGAACCCCAAGTCCAAAATTCTCTGACGCTGATCCAGCTGATCGAGCTGGATCAGGGCCGACTCCTCGTCGATCGCCGGCAACTGGACGAGCGAGCCGTCCTTCAGGCGAAGGTCCCAACGGCGCTGGTCCACGCGGACCATGGCCTCCAGGCGGTCGGTGAGCCGCTCACGCTGCGCCACCGCCGGCAGGATGGCCGGGGCCGCGATGTCCGCGCCGGCGCCCACGATCAGCGGAAGCTGCGGGAAGCGGCCAGGATCGGCTTCGGTGATGACCCCGCCCTCGCCGTCGATGACGACGGTGCGGCCGGCGTGCTGCCAGACCGCGGTGGGGCGGCGTTCCTTGACGGCGAGAACCAGGGTGTCCGGCAGAAGGCGCACGACCTTCACTTCCTTGACCCAGCCCACCGACTGCACGCGCTGACGGACCTGCTCCAGGTCCAGGCCCAGCAGCGGCTGATCCCGATATAGGCCGGACGCCCGCAGGATATCCGGCGAGGCCATGGCCGACGCGCCCTGCACATGGACGGCCTTCAGCCGGAAGCCCATGGCGGCGAAACGATTGTCGACTCCGGTGGAGACGCCCTCGGCGATGCGATGCGCTCGGTCGCCGGTGGCCAGCATGACCACGACGCCCAGGACCAGCACGGCGCCGCCGGCGGCCAGCAGAACCAGGGGAGAAAGAGACGGGCGTGCGGGAGCCGCCCCCGGCGCAGGCTTCTTCGCCGCGCGCGTGTTTACCGGACTAGCGGGCTTTTTGACCCGAGGCTTGGCGTCATTACTTTGCCGAGCCCCCCGCTGCGCCGCGGGCATACGCGTCCTCCGTGATCCAAAGCACTAACTGGTCGAACCCGATTCCCTCATGTGCCGCCTGCTCTGGAGCGAGCGAGGTGGGAGTCATGCCGGGCTGGGTGTTGACCTCCAAAAGGACCAGAAGATCGTTAATGTCGTCATAACGAAAGTCGCTTCGGGTAACGCCTCGGCAACCAAGAGCAACGTGCGCCAGCTCCGCCATGCGCATGGCCCGATCACGGGCGCTCTCGGAAATCGGCGCCGGCAGGACGTGGATCGATCCGCCCTCGGAATACTTGGCGTCGTAATCGTAGAAACCGGTGCTGGAGACGATGTCCGTCACCGCCAGCGCCTTCGGCCCATCGGCATGGCCCATGACCGCCACCGCCAGCTCCTTGCCGGCGATGTAAGGCTCGACCATCACCTCCTCGCCATAGGTCCAGGCGGGATCGGCCAGTTGCTGCGGCGGGCTGTTGGCGCCCTCGAACACCAGATAGACGCCGACGGAGGAGCCCTCGGCGTTGGGCTTCACCACATACGGCGGCGCCATCACGTGGTCGCGCGCCACGTCGTGACGGTTGAACAGGCCGCCGCCCGGCACGACCACGCCAGCCGCCGCCAGAACCGCCTTCGCCTTGGCCTTGTCCATGGCCAGGGCCGACGGCAGCACCCCCGAATGGGTGTACGGCGCGCCATAGGTCTCCAGGATGCCCTGGACGCAGCCGTCCTCGCCCCAAGCGCCGTGCAGAGCGTTGAAGATCACGTCCGGCCTCAGGCGCTCCAGCACCGCCGCCAGATCGCGGCCGGCGTCGACGCGGCTGACCTTGGCGCCAAGACGCTCCAGCGCGTCGGCGCACTCACGCCCCGAGACCAGGCTCACCTCCCGCTCAGACGAAGGACCGCCCAGCAGGACGGCGACGTGTTTTCCGGTCAGGGGGAGAGTCATGGACAAGCCTTTGAAGTTGCCCGGCGGTTCTGGACGACTCTCAACCACCTGTTAAGCCCGTCCGGCTTATTTGTGGCCGCATGGACGCGGTGAATCGCATCGTTGGCGGTATCCAGCACTACGGCGGGTTCCGGGAAATCCGGCCCATCGAGGCCGTGCGCGCGCCCCGTCCCGAGTCCGCGACCGTCTCGGTCATGCAGTCGCTGAATGGCGGATCCGCCTCCCCCGCCGTCACTTTCGGCGGCGCGCTGGCCGGCGCTCAAACGCCGAAGGCGGCCCAGGCTCCCGCCCAGACCGCCCCCGGTTCTCTCGTCAACGTCCGGATCTAGACGCTTACTTGGCCGCCGCGCCCAGGGCGCGGAAGTCGATGTCGCTGTCCGCCACCAGATAGATGAAGCTCGTCCAGGCGGCGACGTTCTGCGCCAGCTGCGCGGGATCGACCTTGTCCAGGGTGTCGTCCGCCGTGTGGTGGAAGTCGAAATAGCGGCTGGCGTCCTGGTGCAGGTTGATCACCGGCACGCCCGCCCGCTCGATCCCCGAAATGTCGGCGCCGCCGCCGGCCGACGGCGCGCGATCGGTGTAGATCTTCAGCGACGTCATGATCCGCGAGGCTTGCTTCATCACCGGGTGCTCGGCCGAGCCCTTCGGCAGGGCCAGCGCGTAGATGCGGTCAGCGCCGGTGTCGCTTTCACCCGCCAGGACGATCTTCGACAGCTCGTTCTGGTGCGCGGCCAGATAGGCGTCGGAAGAACCGCCGCTTTCCTCCGAGCCCCACATGACGACGCGGATGGTGCGCTTGGGACGCTTGGGCAGATCGGCGATCAGCTTCGCCGCCGCCGTGGTGATGGCGACGCCCGTGGCGTCATCCAGAGCGCCGGTGCCCACGTCCCAGCTGTCGATGTGGCCGCCGATGACGATGATCTCGTCCGGCTTCTCCGAACCGCGGATCTCGCCGGCGATGTTCCAGGCCACGTCCTTGGCGTCGGTGCTGTTGGCGAGCTTCAGCTTCACCTGCACCGGCCCCTTCAGGGCCAGGCGCTCCAGCAGGTCGGCCTCTGGCACGCCCAGGGCGGCGGCGGGCACGTTCGGGGCGTCCGTGCCGTGAGCGGTCGTGCCCGTGTGCGGCACGGTCGAGGTGGAGGTGGAGACCGAGCGGATCAGCAGCGCCAGGGCGCCGCGCTTGGCCGCCTCGGCCGGGCCGCCGCGGCGCGGGGCGCCGGCAGGGCCATAGCCGGCGCCGTCCTGAGCGCGGGTCATCGGCTCGTTCACAAAGGCGATCTTGCCCTTCAGCGAACCGGCCGGCGCGGCCAGCAGCTCGTTATAGGTCTTGAAGAGCACCACCTCGGCCTCGATCCCGGCGGCGGGGGTCGAGATGGTGCGGCCCAGGCCGATGATCGACAGCTTCTGCGGATAAGGCGCGGTGATCTCGGCCCACTCTTCGCCGCGCGTCCAGGACGGCTTGGCGAACTCCTCGGCGACCACGTTGGTGAAGCCCATGGCCTTCAGCTTGGCCACGCCCCAGTCCTTGGCGCGCTCCATGGCGGGCGAGCCCACCAGACGCGGGCCCATGTCGGTCAGCTCCTCGGTGATCTCCCACGCCAGGTCGCTCTTCAGCGCCTTGTCGCGCAGGGCCTCGGCCGTGGCGATGTCCTGCGCGTAAGCGCCAGTGGAGAGAGGCGCCGTGGAGGCGGCGGCGAGGAGCAGTTTGCGGATCATGGACTCAACCCCAACAGAAGGAAGGGGCGAAGCTATACCAATGACGGCGGTCGTAAACTGTCAGCAGGCTGTCAGGCCTTGCCGATCCGCTTGATCTCCCATTCCAGCTCCACGCCGGTCTTGGCCTTCACATCGGCGCGCACCGCCTCGCCCAGACCTTCCAGGTCAGCGGCGGTCGCCTCGCCCGTGTTGATCAGGAAGTTGGAGTGCAGCGGCGAGAACATGGCCCCGCCGAACGGCTTGCCGCGCCAGCCCGCCTCATCGACCAGCTTCCAGGACGAGTGCCCCGGCGGGTTCTTGAAGGTGGAGCCGCCGGTCTTTTCGCGGATCGGCTGAGTCGTCTCGCGGCGGGCGGTGATCTCCTCCATCCGCGCCTGGATGGCGGCGGGCTCGTCGGGGGTCCCCTCGAACAGGGCGCCGGTGAAGATCAGGTCGCCGGCCGCCGCGCGGGCGGATTTGCGATAGGTGTAGCCGAGGTCGGCGTTGGACAGGGTCACGCGCTCGCCCGAGCGAGTGACGGCATAGGCTTCGACCAGCACGTCCTTGGTCTCGGAGCCATAGCATCCGGCGTTCATCATCAGGGCGCCGCCGATGGAGCCCGGCACGCCGCGATAGAACTCCAGCCCGGCGATCCCCGCCTTGGCCGCCTCACGCGCCAGGATGGCGTCCGGAACGGCCGCGCCGGAGAAGATGCGGTTGCCGCCCCGCGCCTCGACCTTGGCGAACGGACGCCCGCCCAGGCGGATCACGACGCCCTCCACCCCGCCGTCGCGGACCAGGGTGTTGGAGCCGACGCCGATGGGCGTGACCGGCACGGCCGGATCGAGCCCGCGCAGGAAGTCGGCCAGATCGTCCTCGTCCTCCGGCAGGAAGATCAGCTCCGCCGGCCCGCCGACGCGGAACCAGGTGAAAGGCGCCAGAGCCTCGTCACGCAGCAGCTTGCCGCGAACGGCCGGAAGAGTGTCGCGCCAGCTCACTGAGCAAGCGCCTCGAGTTGCGCCGGCAGGGCGTAGGCCCAGCTGGTGATGTCGCCGGCGCCGAGCAGGACCACCAGGTCGCCGGCCTTGGCTTCCTCCGCCACGATACCCGCCAGGGCCGCCGGGCTCTCCAGCGGGATGGCGCGGCGGTGGCCGAAGCGGCGCAGTCCTTCCACCAGCCCATCGCGATCGACGCCTTCGATCGGCGCTTCGCCGGCGGTGTACACGTCAGCCACGATCACCACGTCGGCGTCATTGAAGCAGGAGCTGAACTCCGCCATCAGGTCGCGCAGGCGGGTGTAGCGGTGCGGCTGGACCACGGCGATCACCCGCCCCTCGGTCACCGCGCGGGCAGCCTTCAGGACGTTGGCGATCTCCACCGGATGGTGGCCGTAGTCGTCGATGACCCGGACGCCGTTGGCCACGCCCACGGTGGTGAAGCGGCGCTTCACCCCGCCGAACCCGGCCAGCCCCTTGCGGATGGACTCGGCGTCCACACCCAGCTCCCGGGCCACAGCGATGGCGGCGGTGGCGTTCAGGACGTTGTGCTGCCCCGCCATGGGCAGGTGCAGGCCTTCATAACGGACCTCCTCGCCATTCAGGGGCGAGATGACCACGTCGAACCCGGCGCCGTCCGGGCCCATGGTGATGTTCTGAACGCGGACCTCGGCCTGCGGGTTCGTGCCGTAGGTCACCAGGCGCCGGTTCTCGATCCGCGAGGTCAGGGCCTGGACTTCCGGGTGGTCGGTGCACACCGCGCAGAAGCCGTAGAACGGAATATTCTCGACGAAATCCTGGAAGCCCTTCTTCACGGCTTCGAAGTCGCCCCAGTGATCCAGGTGCTCGGCGTCGATGTTGGTGATGATGCCGACGGTCGACTTCAGGCGCAGGAAGCTGCCGTCGCTCTCGTCCGCCTCGACGACGATCCAGTCGCCCTCGCCCACCTTGGCGTTGGTGCCGTAGGCGTTGATGATCCCGCCATTGACCACCGTCGGGTCCAGGCCGCCCGCGTCCAACAGAGCGGCGACCATCGAGGTGGTGGTGGTCTTGCCGTGCGTGCCCGCGACCCCGACGGAGAACTGCAGGCGCATCAACTCGGCCAGCATCTCGGCCCGGCGCACCAGCGGCAGGCGCGCGTTGCGGCCGGCGACCATCTCCGGATTGTCCTGCTTCACGGCGGTCGAATAGACCACGGCCGAAGCGCCCTCCACGTGGGCGGCGTCGTGGCCGATGAAGATCTTCGCGCCAAGCTGCGCCAGGCGATCGGTATTGGCGCTGGCTTTCGCGTCAGATCCCTGAACCGTATAGCCGATGCGCAGCATGATTTCGGCGATGCCGCTCATGCCGATGCCGCCGATGCCGATGAAATGCACGGGGCCGAGTTCGAAGGGGACAGGACGTCGACGCTTGATCATGCCAGCCGGATTAAATGATTTGCGACGGGCCGGAAATGCCCTCCTGACGGGGATTTTGCTGATCGCCGCCCCGGCGCACGCCCAAGCCCCGGTCAAGCTGTCGCTCAAGCTTGTTGATGTGGGCCGCTACGCCGCCTTCGTGGAGGAGAACGGGGTCGCTTGGACCGGGCGGACCGCGAAGCTTCGGGTGCTGCAGGTGGTGGAGACCGACTTCGTGGCCGCAAGAGAGGCCTACTGGGGCGGCTGGCAGGCTCTGACCATCAATTGCGCCGCCCGCACCCTGGTCCGCGACGGTTACGCCAGCATCCGCGCCACCGGCCGCGAAGGTCCGCTCAGCGGCAAACCCACATCGCCCGAACCCATTCCCGGCGGCGGCATGGAGGAAGCTGCCGCCAAGCTGGTCTGCGACGGCCATGCGCCCTTCCCCGCCGTGCCTGTGGCGGAGAGCGTCGAACAAGCGGTGAAGATCGGCCGCCCCCTGATCGAGAGCGGCGCGGAGCCCAACTAACGGGCGGTCGCCTCGACCAGGTCCGCCAGCTTGGCGGCGGCGTCCGGCGTTCCCGCCTCATGCGCCGAGGCCGCCATGCGGGCCAGGCGCGGACCATCCCGCAGCAGGGCGTTCAGAGCCCCAGCCATGGTGTCGGTGGTCAGTTCGTCTTCCAAGGCCACCGCCGCCGCGCCCGCGTCTTCCAGCAGGCGGGCGTTGTAGCGCTGGTGGTCGTCGGCGGCGATCTTCAGCGGCACCAGGATCGACGGACGGCCGGCCACGGCCAGCTCGCACACCGTCGAGGCCCCTGCCCGTCCGACCACCAGATGCGCCTTGCCCAAGCGGCCCGCCATGTCGCGGAAGAAGGGCGCGATCTCGGCCTTCACCAGGGCGTTGGCGTAGAGGCGGCGGGCATTGTCCATGGACTCCGCCCGGGTCTGCTGCTGGATCTCCAGCCGCATGCGGATGTCTTCCGGCAGACGGATCACCGCCTCGGGCACCAGTTCGGACAGCAGGCGCGCGCCCTGGCTGCCGCCGGTGATCAGCAGGCGGATAGGACCGTCCTCGCCCGGCGCCTCATAGGGCTGGTCGTACAGGGCCTGGATCGGCGGGCGGACCGGATTGCCCACCACATGCGCCCGCGCCTTGGCGGCGGGAGCGGCCAGCTCCAACGTCGGGAAGGCGCAGGCCAGTTGCGTCACCTTCGGCGCCATGAAGCGGTTCACGCGGCCGAGCACCGCGTTCTGCTCGTGGATCACCGTCGGGCGCTTCTGGCCCGTGGCCGCCAGCAGGGCCGGCAGCGACGGATAACCACCGAAGCCCACGACGACCGCCGGGTTCAGGCGCTTGAACGCTTTCCGCGCCTGCATCACGCCCGCCAGGATCGCGAAACCAGCCTTGATCATGCCGACCGGGTCGCCCTTCTTGAAGGTCGCGGCCGACAGGAACAGCTTTTCTTCCGCCGGGAACTTGTCGGCATAGAGCTCGCCGCGCTCGTCCGTGGCCAGCACCACGCGCCAGCCGCGCGCGATCAGAGTCTCCGCCAGGGCCTGGGCGGGGAACATGTGCCCGCCGGTTCCCCCGGCGGCGACAACGGCGACCTTGCCGGTCATGAGCACTTACCCCTCAAGCTCACGCGAAGGCGCCGGCCCGAGCCAGCGCATCCGTCGATGAATAGGCCCCCGGGCGGCGACGCGTCAGCGCCAGCGCCATGCCCAGGGTCAGCCCCATGGCGAGCATCGAAGACCCGCCATAGGAAATGAACGGCAAGGTCATGCCCTTGGTCGGGATCAGGTTCAAGTTCACAGCGACATTGATGATCGCTTGTTGGCCCACCAGCACGAAAAGGCCGGCCGCTGCGACCTGCTCGAACGGGTCCGACAGCTTCATGGCCTTGTACATCCCGCGCACCACCACGAAGGAGAACAGGCTGATCAGGGCCAGGGAGAAGACCAGACCGTACTCCTCTGCCGCCACCGAATAGATGAAGTCGGTATGCAGGTCGGGCACGTGACGCTTCATCACCCCCTCGCCCGGACCACGGCCGAACAGGCCGCCGGCGGCGATCGCCTCGGAGGCGCGGGTGATCTGGTGGGTGTCCGCCTGTTCGGGGCTGAGGAACTTGGTCACACGCGCCCGCACGTGGTCGAAGATGAAGTAGGTGCTGACCAGTCCGCTCAGCGCCAGCGCACCTAGCCCCATGATCCAGGACAGCGGCACGCCCGCCATCCAGAAGGCCGCGCCGAAGGCTACGGTGATCAGAACCGTCTGGCCTACGTCGGGTTGGATCAGCAACAGCGCGACCGCAAGGCCGTAAAGGCCGAAGGCGATGGACACGCCCGGCACCCCCTCGCCCTTTTGCCCCTCGGCGAACATCCATGACACCAGCACGATCAGGGCCGGCTTCATGAACTCCGACGGCTGCAGGGTGAACCCTCCGATGGCCACCCAGCGGGCGGCCCCCTTGGCCGTGTGCCCGATGAACGGCAGGGCCGCCATGATCAGGATCGCCACGATGTAGACGAAGAACGCCGCCCGCCGCACGCCGCGCGGCGTCAGCATGGAGGCGGCGATCAGGATGACGCTGGCCGCGCCGGCGAACACGCACTGGCGCAGGGCGAAATGGAACGGGTCGTCGATGCCCATGCGCAGCGCCGCCGCCGGACTGGAGGCGAAGGACAGCAGCACGCCGACCACGATCAGCGCCGCGACACCGCCCAGCAGCCAGTGGTCGGTCGTCCACCACCACACGCCGAACCGCGACTGGTCGGTGCGGGCGAAGGCGTGGGCGTTGTTGCGCTCTCCGCTCAAGCCGTCGCCCCCTTGGGCGTCTTGGACAGCTTCTGGACGGCCGTGCGGAACGCCTCGCCCCTGGCCTCGAAATCAGCGAACTGGTCAAACGACGCGCAGGCCGGCGACAACAGAACCACCGCCTCTTCGCCAGAGGCCTTGGCGTCGGCATAGGCGGCCATGACGGCGGCCTCCAGCGTGCCGCACTCCTTGGCTGGGGCGCGATCCTTCAGCGCCGCGCCGAACGCCGGCGCGGCGTCGCCGATCAGGTAGGCCTTGGCGATGCGCGGAAACAGATCGGTCAGGCTGTCGATTCCGCCGGCCTTCGGCACGCCGCCGGCGATCCAGTAGAAGCGCGGATAGGACGACATGGCCTGACGCGCCGCATCGGCGTTGGTGGCCTTGCTGTCGTTGACGAAGCGGACCTTGCCGATGGTCGCCACCGTCTCCATCCGGTGCGCCAGCCCGGGAAAGGTGCGCAGCCCCTCAGCCGCGTCGGCCATGGAGATGCCCATAGCCCGGGCGGCGGCATAGGCGGCGGCGGCGTTCTGCCAGTTGTGGCGGCCCGGCAGACTGCGGGCCCGCAGCAGGTCGGCGACCTCGGTCACCCGGTCGCCGGTAGCGTCGTAAAGCACGCCCTGCAGCACATAGACGCCGCGGCCCATGGCCCGACCGGCGCTGATCGGCCAGATGGTTCGGCGGTTGGCGGCGGTGATCTCGGTGCAGATCTGCTGGCACCAGGGATCATCGACCCCGATGATCGCCGTGTCGCCCTTGTCCTGGTTCAGCAGGATGCGGCGCTTGGCGGCGATGTAGCCCTCCATCCCGCCATGGCGGTCCAGATGGTCGGGCGAGATGTTCAGGATGATCGCCGCGTCGGCCTTCAGGCTGCTGGTCAGGTCTAGCTGATATGACGACGTCTCCAGCACATAGACCGCCCCGCCGTGCATGTCGTCGAGGCTCAGCACGCCATAGCCGATGTTGCCGCCGATGCGGGTGTCGCGGCCGGCGCTGCGGCAGATGTGACCCAGGAGAGCCGTGGTCGTGGACTTGCCGTTGGTGCCGGTGATGGCGGCCACCTTGGGGCGCTTGTGCGCCGGCGCGGCGTTCACGGTGCGGGCGAACAGCTCGATGTCGCCCAGGATCTCGACCCCAGCGGCCTGCGCCTTCTCCACCACCCAATGCGGCTTGGGATGGGTCAGGGGCACGCCCGGCGACAGCATCAGGGCGGAGATCTGCGACCAGTCGGCGGCCCACAGATCCTTCACCGTCAGGCCCTCGGCCTGGGCGGCTTCGCGGCCGGAAGCCTTCTCGTCCCAGGCGATGACCTTGGCCTTGCCCGCCAGCAGGGCGCGCGCGGCCGTGAGCCCCGTCCGGCCCAGGCCGAACACCGCGACTGTCTTGCCCTCGAAACCGCGGACCGGGATCATGACCTGAACCAGCCCTCCCTAGCGCAGCTTGAGTGTGGCGAGGCCGACCAGGGCCAGCATCAGCGAGACGATCCAGAAGCGGATCACCACAGTGGATTCAGCCCAGCCCAGCTTCTCGAAGTGGTGGTGGATCGGCGCCATCAAGAAGATGCGTTTGCCGGTCTTCTTGAAGTAGGCGACCTGGATCATCACCGACAGCGCCTCGGCCACGAACAGGCCGCCGACGATGGCGAGCACGATCTCGTGCTTGGAGCTGACCGCCACCGCGCCGAGTGCGCCGCCCAGGGCCAGCGAACCGGTGTCGCCCATGAAGATCTTGGCCGGCGGCGCGTTATACCAGAGGAAGCCCATGCCGGCCCCGATGATGGAGCCGCAGAACACCGCCAGTTCGCCCACGCCGGGCGCGAAGTGAAGCTGCAGGTAGTTGGCGAAGACGTAGTTGCCGACCAGGTACGCGATCAGGCCGAAGGTCGAGGCCGCGATCATCACCGGCACCGTCGCCAAGCCGTCCAGACCGTCGGTGAGGTTCACGGCGTTGGACGCGCCAACCAGAACCACGGCGGCGAAGACCACGTAGAACCAGCCGAGATTGAACACGAACTGCTTGAAGATCGGGAAGACCAAGCTGGTCTCCAGCCCCGGCGTCGTGGGCGATTTGGGCGAGAACACGATCAGCAGGACCGAGGCGATCACCGCCACCAGCACCTGCGCCACCAGCTTCTGACGGCTGGAAAGACCCGCCGTCGTCTGCTTGGTCACCTTGGCGTAGTCGTCCATGAAGCCCAGCAGGCCGTAGGCCCCGGTCACGAACAGCACCACCCACACATGGATGTTGGACAGGTCGGCCCACAGCAGGGTCGCCACGAACACGCCGGCCAGGATCATCAGCCCGCCCATGGTGGGCGTGCCGGCCTTCTCGACCACGTGACGCTGGATGCCCTCGGCGCGGATCGGCTGGCCCTTGCCCTGCTTGGCGCGCATCCAGCGGATGAAGCGCGAGCCCATCAGGATGACCACCAGCTGGGCGGTCATCACGGCCATGACCGTGCGGAACGTCAGGTATTTCAGCAGGTTGAGAAGCGGGATGTGCTCGCGCAGATCGCTGAGGCGCTCATACAGCAGATACAGCATCAGTGGTCCCCACCCGTACCAAGGCCCGAACCGAGCAAAGCCAGGGCGGCCGCGACCGTCCCGGCTTTCGAACCGTTGGACCCCTTCACCATGATCACGTCGCCGCCCCGTACGGCGGACGTGACCAGCGGCGTCAATTCAGCCGCTGTCTCGGCGTACCCCCCACGGCGAGTCGGGGGAAGCGCCTCCCACAGGGATTTCATCAGCGGCCCGGCGCAGAAGACGAGGTCGATCCCGGCCGTCTCGGCCAGTGAGGCCAGCGCCGCATGGTGCTCCGCCGCCTGCGGGCCAAGCTCCAGCATGTCCGTCAGCGCGACGATGCGTCGCCCCGAAACCTTGCGCATGCCCAGGTTCTTCAGCGCGGCGGCCATGGAGATGGGATTGGCGTTGTAGCTCTCGTCCACCAGGGTGAAGCTGCCGTCCTCGACGGCGATGGTCTTCTCCGCCCCGCGCCCCTCGATCGGCGCGAACCGGGCCAGGGCCTCCAGCGCGGTGGCGCGCGGCACGTCCAGCGCCTCCAGCATCAGCAGGACGCACAGGCTGTTCAGGCCCCAGTGATGACCCGCCTGCAGGATGGGGAAACTCACGGCCTCCCCCCGGATCGCGGCATGGACCGTCGCGCCGTCGGCGCGGCTGTCAAAACCGGTCAGGCAGGCGGTGCAATCGGTGTCGGAGCCGAAGCTCCAGACCACCGCCCCGACCTTCTCGGCCTCGGCCTTCAGCAGGTTGAACCACTTGTTGTCGGCGTTGAGCACGGCGATCCCGCCCGGCTCCAGCCCGGCGAAGATCTCGGCCTTGGCGCGGGCGACGCCCTCCTCACCGTCATGGAAGTTCTCGGTATGCACCGGCCCCACCGTTGTGATCGCCACCGCATGCGGCCGCACCATGCGAGACAGGGGCGTGATCTCGTCGGCGTGGTTCATGCCGACCTCGAACACCGCGCGCTCGGTGTCGCGCGGCATGCGGGCCAGGGTCAGCGGAACGCCGATGTGGTTGTTGTAGGACTTCACCGACGCATGGCCGCGTCCGGCCAGGCGCAGGCCCGCCTCCACCGCGCGGGTGACGCTGGTCTTGCCGACGGAGCCGGTCACCGCGCCGCGCTTGGCGGGCGCGCGATCACGCGCCGCTTCTCCCAGCAATTCCAATGCCTTGAGCGTATCTTCCACGACGACGCAGGAGCCCTCGACCGCGCGTGCGGTCAGCGAGCCGGCCGCGCCGGACGCCAGGGCGCCGGGCACGAAGTCATGCGCGTCGCGCACCCCGGCCAGGGCCACGAACAAGTCACCCGGCTCGATGGAGCGGGTGTCGATGGAGATTCCGGACACTTCGAAAGGCGCGCCCTGAAGCACGCCGCCGGTGGCGGCCGCGATCTCCGCGGCGGTCCACAGGAATTCAGCCATCGCTCAGCCCCAGAGCCGATGCGGTCTCGGCCACGTCGTCGAAGGGATGGGTGACGCCGGCGATGATCTGCCCCTGCTCGTGCCCCTTGCCGGCCACGACCAGGACGTCGCCGTCCTCCAGCATGGCGGCGGCGGCGCGGATGGCCTCGCGGCGATCGCCGATCTCACGCGCGCCGGATGCGGCGGCCAGGATTTCAGCACGGATGACGGCCGGCTCTTCCGAGCGCGGGTTGTCGTCGGTGACGATGGCCACGTCGGCCAGTCGAGCCGCGATCTGGCCCATCTGCGGACGCTTGGTGCGGTCACGATCACCGCCGGCGCCGAAAACGGCGATCAGCTTGCCGCGCGTATGCGGACGCAGCGCCTTGAGCACGGTCTCCAGACCATCCGGCGTATGGGCGTAGTCCACATAGGCCTCGCCGCCCTTCGGTCCCGTCCCGACCCGTTGCAGGCGACCCGGCGCGCCCTTCAGGCTTTCCAGGGCCTTCAGCACGGCGGCCGGCTCCTCGCCCGCCGCGATGCACAGGCCCGCGGCCACCAGCACGTTGTCGGCCTGGAAGGCGCCGGCCAGGGGCAGGTTCACCACATGCTCGTCGCCGCCATGGGCGATGACCAGACGCTGGCCTTCCGGCAGCAGCTCACGGCTGATCAGACGCAGGCCCCGCCCCTTCTCGCCCACGGACGACAGGGTCAGGCCCGCGCCGACAGCAGCGGCCGCGAAGGCCGGATAGGCGTCGGAGTCCGCGTTCAGCACCGCCGTAGACCAGCGCGGCAGCAAGGTGTCGAACAGGCGCAGCTTGGCCGCGCGGTAGACGCCCATGGTGCCGTGATAGTCCAGGTGGTCCTGGGTGAAGTTGGTGAAGCCCCCGGCGGCCAGACGCACGCCGTCCAGGCGGCGCTGGTCCACGCCATGCGAGCTGGCCTCCAGCGCCATGTGCGTCACGCCGTCGGCGGCCAGCTTGGCCAGCAGTTCGGAGACATCGGCGGCGTCAGGCGTCGTCAGACCCGGCGGCGTCAGCTGGACGTCCGGCTTGCCCTTCTCGGACACCGTCACGCCCAGAGTGCCCATGCTGGCGGCCTTATGGCCCAGCTCGGCGAAGATCTGGCGGCAGAACACGGCGACCGAGGTCTTGCCGTTGGTGCCCGTCACCGCCACGCAGGTCTTGGGCTGCGCGCCCCAGAAGCTGGCGGCGGCCAGGGCGTAGGCCCGGCGCGGGTCCTGGGCGTGAACCACCGGCACCGGCAGGTCGGTCACGTCCGACGGCGCCAGGATGGCGGCCGCGCCCGCGTTCAGCGCGGCGGGGATGAAGCTGCGGCCGTCGACCTTGGAGCCCGGCAGGGCCACGAACAGCGTGCCGGCCTTTACCTTGCGGCTGTCGGCGGTGACGCCGGTGATGACGGGATCAACGGGCAGGTCCCGTTGGACCAGATCGGACAGGGGCATGGTCATCGGCCGCCTCCAGAAGCGGCGAACGCGCCGTTCGACGCGACAGAATAGGGAACGTCGTACTTGCGTTGAACGCCAAGGAACGGAGCGATGCGGTCGATCACCTTGCCGGCCGCCGGCGCGCCGACCCAGCCGCCAGTGGAGAAGCCGTAGCTTTCCTTGGTGCCGTTCGGCTCGTCCATCAGGATCAGAACGAAGTAACGGTCAGCCTCCACCGGGCCATCGGTCGGGAATACCGCCGCGAAGGACGAGACCTGACGCTTGTGATTGTAGCCGCGAATGGCCGGGTCGTACTTTTCGCCCGTCCCGGTCTTGCCGCCGACCGACAGGCCAGGAGCGTTGGCCTTGCCGCCGCTGCCGATCGGATCGGATACGTTGGCGCGCATGATCTGCAGCATCTCCAGCGAGCTCTGCTCGGAGATCACCCGCTCGCCCTTGGGACGATAATTCACATCCTGCTTGCGGATGGTCAGCGGCACGCGCACGCCGCCGTTCAACAGCGATCCCATGGCCTCGGTCAGGGCCAGCGGGCTGACGTTCATGCCGTGACCGAACGAGGTGGAGGCCACCGCATCGTCATTCCAGACCTTGGGCGTCAGCGGGCGGGCGGACTCGCGCAGTTCGACGCTGGCCGGCTTGGTCAGGCCGAGCTTGGTGAAATACTGCTCCAGCCGGCGCGGGCCGATGGCGACGCCCAGCTTGGCGGTGCCGATGTTGGACGAGTGTTGGAACACCTCCACCAGAGTCAGAACCTTCCGCGCGGCGTGGTAGTCGTGGATCGTCCGGTAGCCCAGCTTGTAAGGCTGGGTCGCGTCAAAGGTGGAGCTCGGCGTGGCGACGCCGGTGTCCAGGCCGATGGCGACCGTGAAGGCCTTGAAGGTCGAGCCCATTTCATAGACCGACGCGGCGGCGCGGTTCAGGCGCGCGCTGTCATCTGCTCCGCCCGGCTTGTTCGGGTCGAAGGTCGGCCAGCTCGACAGGCCCAGGATTTCGCCCGTGTGGACGTTGGTGACGATGCCCACCGCACCCTTGGGCGTGAAGTGCATTGCCGCCTTGTTCAATTCGTCGTCCAGAGCCGCCTGGATGCGCAGGTCGATGGACAGCGGCAGGCTGCCGCCGCCGCGCGCCGCGATCTGGCGAAGCTCGGCGTCCAGGGCCCGCTCGGCGCCGGCCAGGCCCGCGCCGCCCTTGTCGGAGAAGCCGATGATGTGCGCCGCCGTGCCGCCCAGCGGATAGACGCGGCGCCCCTCCTCCTCGAAGCTGATCCCCGGCAGGCCCAAGGCATGGACCGCGTTGCGCTCTTCCGGCGTCAGGCCGCCATGGACGAAGATCCGGCGGCGGCCTTCGAGCGCCTTGTTCAGACGCTTCACGTCCAGCCCCGGGATCGCACGGCGCAGGGCGCTGCGCGTCTCGCGCGCGTCCCAGACATCCGACGGGTCGATATAGAGGCCGTAATGGGTCAGGTCGGCGGCCAACAGCTCACCATTGCGGTCGGTCAGGTCGGCCCGGGCGGCGCCGATCAGCGGCGCGTAATCGCCTCCGCGCCCGGCGTCAGAGAACACCGCCGAACGGGCGGCGCCGATGGCCAGGCCCAGGAACACCGTCCCGAAGATCGCCAGGATGAAGAAGATGCGCAGACGCGTGTCGTCCTGCGCCCGGCCGGCGGCCTTGGACCGCTCGAAAGCGTGCTCAAGGCTCCAGACGCGCTCGATGATCCAGCGCCATGCGGGCAAGCGAGGCGAAAGGTCCGCCAGGCTCATTGCAGGTTCTCCCCAGGCGTCGCCGGAACAGGTTCGTCCGAGGCCGCCGCAGCATCAGTCTCCGGCGCTGCCGGCGCCGGGGCGGGACGCGGCGGCGACAGGCGCGCTGCGATCTCGGCCAGTCTATCGGATTCGATCTCTTGGGCCGCCTTGATCGGCTCAAGACCGAGATAGTTTGTCGCCAACCGCTCCAGGCGGCGCGGCTGCTCCAGATAGGCCACTTCCGCCTTTAGCAGGCGGGTGCGGACGCGCTCGGCCGAGATCTCCCGATCCAGCCGCGCGATCTCCGTGCGCTCGCCGCCCGCCACCGTCTTGGCCAGGTACACGCCGAGCACCAGCAGGAGCAGCAGGGTCAGGGCGAAGATCTCGATGACGCGGAAGCCGCGATAGCGTCGGGCGAAGATCGAGCTCATGCCGCGCCCTCCCCGCCCCAGGCCGGCGCCGTGGTCCGCAGGCCGGCGCGCAGCTTGGCCGAACGGGCCCGCGGATTGACCGCCAGCTCCGCCTCGCCTGGCCCCGTCGCCTTGCCGATCAGCTCGAAGGTCGGGGCAGGCCCACGCTCCGTCGGGGGCGCGTGACGCGAGCCGCCCGGCGTCTTGCCGGCGCGCTCAATGAAGAAGCTTTTGACGATGCGGTCTTCCAGCGAGTGGAAGGTCACCACCGCCAAGCGGCCGCCGGGCTTCAGGATACGCTCGGCGGCGTCCAGCGCCCGCTCCAGCTCCGTCAGCTCCTCGTTCACGGCGATGCGCAGGGCCTGGAAGGTCTTGGTGGCCGGATGAACCTTGGCGCCGCGACGCCCGCCCAGGGCGCGCTCCACCACCTCGGCCAGGTCCAGGGTGCGGTTGAACGGCTGCTCCTCGCGGCGGCGGATGATGAAGGACGCCACCCGGCGGCTCTCGCGCTCCTCGCCATAGACGTAGAAGATGCGCGCCAGCTCTTCCTTCTCGAGCTCATTGACCAGATCGGCGGCGGTCGGGCCGTCGGCGGCCATGCGCATGTCCAGCGGACCATCGCGCATGAACGAGAAGCCGCGCTCGGCCTCGTCGAGCTGCATGGACGACACACCGATGTCGAGCACCACGCCATCGACCGAAGCCGCACCGAAATGCTCCTCCATCTGCGAGAAGCGATCCTGGATCAGTCGAAAGCGGCCATTCTCCGCCGCCAGCGGTTCGGCGAAGCGCAGGACGGTGGGATCACGATCGAAGCCGACCACGTTCGCGCCGGTCGCCAGGATGGCGCGGCTGTAGCCGCCCGCCCCGAAGGTGCCGTCGATGATCGTTTCGCCCGGCTTGGCGCTCAAGGCGGCGAGCACCTCGTCGAGCAGGACGGAGATGTGCGGAGCTTCGCTCATGCCGCGCCCCCGAGGCGCGCCGTGCGCTGTTGCGCGCGCAGAGCGGCCAGACCCTCGCGGGCGGCCACGCGCTGCTCGGCACGATGGGCGGCGAAGGCGTCGCGCGACCAGATCTGGAAACGATCACCCAGACCGACGATCGAGACCCAATCGGTCAGACCGAACATCTCGCACAGGCCGTCCGGCAGGGTGATGCGGCCGGCGGTGTCGAAAGACAGGCGGGCCATGCCGCCCAGCACGCTGGTCTCCAGCGCGGTGCGGACCGGATCGCCGAACGGCATCTCCTCGATCACACCGTTGTAACGGTCGAACAGCGCCTTGCCGCCCGCCTCCAGGCAGTCCGCCTCGATCGAAGGGAAGCAGAAGACGCCGTCGAAAGGGCCCGACATAGCCGCGCGGAACTCCTGCGGCACCACGATGCGCCGCTTCGCGTCCAGTTGCTTGTCGAACGTGGAGAGAAACACCCTCGCTTAGCCCTACCCAGATCCGCCCACACAGACCCGCCGTCAACCTTAACGACCGGTCCATTTGGGTTAACATGGGATGGATTGGGATACAATGACACCGAATGCCGATTCTCTACGAAAACAACGTCACTTCAGGCGATTATGGTTAACGCAAGTAAATCGTCCACAGAACATACATGGAACTGGATAGTAGAATGGTGAATCCGGCGCCGCCGTTATGCGAGCTGGAGTCATTGCATCCCAATCGGGACCGGTGATGAGGAGAAGCAGGATCAGACGGCCTATAAGCCGGGTTCTGTGCCGCCCCTTGCGGGACGCGACGATCATTCCTCTGGACCGCCCATCGCTGGACGGTTCTCGCGACCTACCCGAACGTCTCGGGCCGGCGACGGCCCTACCCCCGAAGAGGCGCGACGTTCCTATTTGGTCTTGCTCCAGGCGGGGCTTGCCATGCCGTCCGCATTACTGCGTCCGCGGTGGGCTCTTACCCCACCCTTTCACCCTTACCGACGGCCGAAGCCGCAGGCGGTTTGCTTTCTGTGGCGCTATCCCTAGGCTCGCGCCCGGCGGGCGTTACCCGCCGCCTTGTCACCGTGGAGCCCGGACTTTCCTCGACGCCGAAGCGCCGCGACCGCCCGGCCGTCTGATCCTGCGGCTTCTGTGAGGGTTCAGGCCCGGCGGGTCAAGACGCGCGCAGCAGATGCACCAGCCGAGCCCGGGTCTCGCCGTCGGCGATGCCGTCGAACCGGTTCTGCAGCCAATGGCGCTGGAACGTCGCTACGATCAGCTTGGTGTGGGCGTCGTACTTGCCCGAAGGCGCGCAGTCGTAACCCAGGCGGGTGAGCCCGGCCTGCAGGGCGAACACCCCGGCCCCTTCATCCCCTTCGCCCAGCGGCGCGCCCGGGGCGGCCGGCGGTTCGACCCACAGGCCATGGCCGGCCTCGGCCAAGGCCTTCCAAGGGAACAGCTCACCCGGATCGACCTTGCGGTCCGGCGCGATGTCGGAATGGCCGATGATCCGGTCGTTGGGCACGTCCCAGCGCGTGCGGATGTCGGTAGTCAGGGCGATCACCGCGTCGATCTGCGCCTGGGGAAACGCACGATAGCCGAACTCATGGCCAGGATTGACGATCTCGATGCCGATGGAAACGTGGTTCAGCCCCGTCTCGCCTTTCCAGAACGAGCGCCCGGCGTGCCAGGCGCGGCGCTCCTCGGGCACCAGGCGAAAAATGCGGCCGTCCTCCTCCACCATGTAGTGCGAGGACACCTTCTTCTCCGGCGTGCGCAACTGCTCCAGCGCCGCCTCGCCCGTCTTCATGCCGGTGTAGTGCATGACGATCATGTTGGGCGGAGCCTGGCGCGCGTCGAAGTTGGGCGACGGGGCCTCGATGAATTCCAGCGACATCAGACTCGGTTCCGGACAAGCAGCAGCAGCGGCATGACGTGGTTGCGCCTCAGGGCCACGATCAGCACGCCGATCAGGGCCAGGGCCGCCCCGATCCCCATGCGCAGGTCGAAGTGGTCATGGGTGATGAGCACGCCAAGCCCGATGGTGGCAAGCGGCGTCATCAGGGTGAGCGGCGATATCAGGTTCGCCTCGTATCGTCCGATCAGGAAGTAATAGACCGTGTGGGCCACAACCGAGACCACCAGGGCGCTGAACACCACCGCCGCCCAGAACGGCCAGCCGACGGTCATCGCCGCCTCCCATTGACCAGTTTCGAACGCCGCCGTGGCCGCCGCCAGGGGCAGGAAGGACGAAGCTCCGACCCAGGCCTGGAACCGCAGGGGCTTCACCCCCTCCATCTGCTTCATCATCACCGCCCCGAACGATCCGGCCAGGGCGGAGGCCGCCACGAACATGAGACCCGGCGACAGCTCCAGCCCGTGCGGGCTCCACATGACAGCGATCGCGCCGATGAAGGTCAGGGTGATGCCCAGCCCCCGACGCCAGCGGATCTTCTCACCCAGCATCACCACCGACAGCAGGGTCGTCAGCGGCACGCCGATCTGCACCACCACCGCCGCGGCCGACGGCGAGGCGGTCTTGAAGCCGAGGAACAGCAGGGCGAACCCGCCCGCCCCCATCAGCAGGCCGATGGTCACGATCCGCCACACCGGCTTCGGCGCCGGCAGCAGCCACGGCAAGGTCGCCGCCGCCACGATGGCGAAGCGCACGGCCGCATAGAACATCGGCGGCACGCCCCAGTGCGCGACCACGATCTTGCTGACGATGTTGTTGGCCGCCCAGACGAGGCAGACCATCAGCAGCAGGCCGAAGTCGCGCAGGGACATCTCAAGCGCCCCTGAAATTCGGCGCGCGCTTCTCCAGCAGAGCGTCGACGCCTTCGATGTGGTCCTCGGTCAGGTGCGACAGGGCCTGGGCCGCGGCGCTCATCTCCATGATGGTGTCGTAGGACGCCGTCTGCCCCTGCTTCAGGAGGCTCTTGGCCAAGCGCAAGGCGTGTGGCGGCTGCTGCGCAATCTTCTCGGCCAAGGCCATCGCCTCACCCATCAGCGTGGCGTGCGGCACGACCTTGCTGACCAGGCCCCACTCCCCCGCCGTCCTGGCGTCGATGATGTCGCCGGTGAACAGCAGCTCGGCCGCCCGGCTCATCCCCACCGTGCGCGGCAGCAGCCAGGCCCCGCCGTCGCCGGGGATGATGCCCAGCTTCAGGAAGGTCACTCCGAACCGCGCCTGATCGGAGGCGATGCGGATGTCGGTCATGCAGGCCACGTCGCAGCCCAGGCCCACGGCCGCACCGTTCACCGCCGCGATGGCGGGAACCTCCAGCCCGTAGATCGAGCGGACGATGCGGTGGATGTTGGTGCGGTAATTGTCGCGGATGGAGATGCCGCCGCCGGCGAACGCCCCCTCCTTCGCCTTCATGGCCTTCACGTCGCCGCCGGCGGAAAAGGCCCGTCCCGCCCCGGTCAGCACAACACAGCGAACGGACGGATCGCGATTCACCGCCTCGCAGGCCGCCGCCACCTGATCCCCGTCGCCTGGCGCGCCCAGGGCGTTCAGGCTGTCGGGACGGTTGAACGTAAGGATCGCGACGTGGCCGCGCTTTTCGGTGGTGATCAGCTGGTCCATGGTCACGTTTCCTCTCGTTATGCGTTCTGCATAGGCGATGGGGGCGTCAGGTGAAAGCCGATCACTGACGCCGAAACAGATGGAGGCGTCGCCATGCGCGTTTCGAAGTCCCTGGCCCTGGTGGCCGCTCCCCTCATGCTTCTGGCCTGCTCGCCCAAGGAGGACGGCGGCTCTCCCGCCCCCGCCGGGCCGGTGAAGAGCGAAGTCGCCGCGCCCAAGACCCCGCTGGAGTTCGACCAGGCGAGCCCGGCGGCCAAGGTGCGGCTGAAGCTGGCGGACGAGATCGCCCGCTTTCCGGTCCTGCATTCGCGTCTCTATGACGATGAAACCACCGGCCTGAAGAAGTTCGCCGAGGAAGCGGCCAAGCAGAACCCGCCGCGCCCGTACGAAAGCCAGTCCCAGTGGACCCTGGCGGCAACCGCCGCGCCGCTGGTGTCCCTGCGCCGGGAGTTCTTTGAGTACACGGGCGGCGCTCATCCCAACCACGGCTCCGGCGCCTGGCTCTGGAACACCGCCACCGACAAGGAGGTCCAGCCCGCCGAGGTCTTCAAGGCCGGCGCCGACATGACGCCCGTCCAGAACGCGGTGTGCGAGGCGGTGAAATCGGCGAAGACCCGCCGCGAGGGCTCCGTCCCGCTCAGCGACATGTGGAAATGCCCGACCTGGGACGAGATCACCTGGGTGCTCACGCCGTCGAAGACGCCGGACAAGGCCGCCGGCCTGACGGTCCTGATCGGCCCCTATGTGGTCGGACCGTACTCAGAGGGCGACTACGAGGTCGTCGTACCCCTGTCCGTCTTCCAACCCCTGCTCGCCCCCGCCTACGCCAGCGCCTTCGCCGGCGAACCGGCGCGCCTGGGCAATGCGGACGGCACCCCGACGGTTCGGATACAGGCGGAGCAATAGCTCCGACCGCGACGCGCTACAGCGGAATATTGTCGTGCTTCTTCCAGGGGTTCGACAGCTCCTTGCCGCGCAGGTGCTTCAGCGCGCGGGTGATGCGCTTGCGGGTGCTGTGCGGCATGATCACGTCGTCGATGTAGCCGCGGCTGGCGGCGACGAACGGGTTGGCGAAGCGGTCCTTGTACTCAGCCTCGCGGGCGGCCAAGGCTTCGGGGTCCTTGGCCTCGGCGCGGAAGATGATCTCCACCGCCCCCTTGGCGCCCATGACCGCGATCTCGGCGGTGGGCCAGGCGTAGTTCACGTCGCCGCGCAGGTGCTTTGAGCTCATCACGTCATAGGCGCCGCCATAGGCCTTGCGCGTGATGACGGTGATCTTGGGCACTGTGGCCTCGGCATAGGCGAACAGCAGCTTGGCGCCGTGCTTGATCAGGCCGCCATACTCCTGCTTGGTCCCCGGCATGAAGCCCGGCACGTCCACAAGGGTGATGATCGGGATCTCGAAGGCGTCGCAGAAGCGCACGAAGCGCGCGGCCTTGCGCGAGCTGTCGATGTCCAGCACCCCGGCCAGGACCTGCGGTTGGTTGGCGACGATGCCCACCGTCTCGCCGTCCATGCGGGCAAAGCCGCAGATGATGTTCTTGGCCCACTCGCTGCTGATCTCGAAGAAGTCGGCCTCATCGACCATCTTCAGGATCAGCTCCTTCATGTCGTAGGGCTTGTTCGGATTGGCCGGAACCAGGGTGTCCAGGCTGTCCTCAACGCGCTCGGCCTCATCGAAGCTCTCGCGCAGCGGCGCCTTCTCGCGGTTGGACGACGGCAGGAAGTCCACCAGGCGCCGCACCTGGGTCAGGGCCTCAAGGTCGTTCTCGAACGCCCCCTCGGCCACGCCCGACTTGGCGGCATGCACCCGCGCCCCGCCCAGCTCCTCGGCCGAGACCACCTCGTTGGTGACGGTCTTCACCACGTCCGGACCGGTCACGAACATGTAGCTCGTGTCCTTGACCATGAAGATGAAGTCGGTGATCGCCGGCGAATAGACGTCGCCGCCGGCGCACGGGCCCATGATCACGCTGATCTGGGGGATGACGCCGCTGGCCAGGGTGTTTTCAAGGAAGATGTCGGCATAGCCAGCCAGACTGTCGACGCCTTCCTGAATGCGGGCGCCGCCGGCGTCGAACAGGCCGATGATGGGCGCCCCCATCTTCATGGCCTGGCGCTGGACCTTGACGATCTTCTGGGCGTGTGCGCCGCTGAGCGAGCCGCCGAACACCGTGAAATCCTTGGAGAACACGAAGACCGTGCGGCCGTTGATCGTGCCCCAGCCGGTGACGACGCCGTCGCCGGGAATCTTCTGCTCGGCCATGCCGAACTCGGTGGCCCGGTGCTCGACGAACATGTCGAACTCCTCGAACGAGCCTTCGTCGAGCAGCAGGTCGATCCGTTCCCGCGCGGTCAGCTTGCCCTTGGCGTGCTGGGCCGCGACGCGTTTCTCACCACCGCCGGCGCGGGCCTTCTCACGGCGCCGCTCGAGCTCTTCAAGGATGTCCTGCACGCTGTCCCTCGTATTCTTGGCTTTGGGACGAGGGGTAAAGGCCGGCGCAGGCCGTGACAAGATTTACCCAGCGAGAGCCTTGAACCATTGATCGATCATCGCGGCCTCCTTGCGCTGACGGGCGGCCCGCTCGGCGGCCTCCTCATCAACGCCCCACTGGCGCTCCTGGAACGCCTCGTCGAGGCGCGACAGATCATAGGCCTGCTCGCCCGACAGACGGCATCGCGAAACCGCGAAAGCCAGGACGGCGGAGCCGAACAGCGGCGCGGCGAAGCCCAGGCCCGCCAGGCTGAAGTCGTCCAGCGCGCGCGCCAGCTCGGCGGCGCGTTCGATGCTCTCCGCCGGCTGGTCCTGATGGATGATCCCGGCCACGCGCACCAGGCGCAGGCCGAGCTCGGTCTCGGCCCAGTCCAGCAGCGCGCCCCATTCGCGCTCCTGCTCCTCGACCAGGGCGACGGGACCTTCGGCGAAGTAAGACAGCAGATCGGTGGCCGCGAACCGCGCGACTTCCTTCGCCGCATCCTCGTGAACGGCCGCCAGCCGGTCGATGACCGTATAGGCCAGCCGCGTCATCGGCATGGATTCCGGGTCGATATGCTCGCCCTGCGCGGCCCATTCCCCCGCCACGGCAGCCGCCAGAGCGTGCGTCGGCACGATCAGCGGCTTGCCCGCGGGGCTCTTTGGCGTGCGCCCGTCGAGATGAACGGCGAAGCCTTCCGCAATCTGCGCGGCCTCAGCCTGCTTGTAGAAGCGGCGAACCCGCTCCTGGGTGTCGTTGTTACGAGCCAATGACGCTTCCGCAAAAAAGCCGACTTGCGGCGAAACATTCCAGTTGCGGCCAAGTGGTACGAAGATGGCCAGGATGCAAGGAGGACCTTCGAAAGTGGCGCTTCCCGGCAAGGACATGCAGGCGGCCATCGCCGCCACCCGCTTCGGCCTCGGCGCTCGGCCGGGCGAGATTGACGCGGCCAAAAGCGACCCGCGCGGCTGGCTTAAAGCGCAGATCACCCGCGACGGCGCCGACCTGCCGCAGAACGACGGCCGCAACTCCGCCCAGCGCCTCGCCGACTACCGCGAGGATCAACAGGCGATCCAGGCCGCCCGTAAGAGCGGCGATCCGGAGGCCCTGAAAGCAGCCCAGCGCGACCGCCGTCAGGACGTGAACCAGGATTTCCTCGCCCGCGCGCAGCTTGGGACAAACACCAGCGCCAGCTTTCGGGAGCGTTGGGCCCTGTTCTGGGCCAACCATTTCACAGTCTCCGGCACGAAGCAGATCACCGCCTCGATCGCCGGAGCCTTCGAGCAGGAGGCGATCCGCCCAAACGCCTTCGGGCCGTTCGAAGACATCCTGGTCGCCTCCAGCAGCCACCCGGCCATGCTGACCTATCTGGATCAGGCGCAGTCCGTCGGCCCGGAAAGCATGGTCGCCGCCCGCGCCCAACGAAAGGGCCGCCGTCAGGGCTTGAACGAGAACCTGGCGCGCGAAATCCTCGAACTGCATACCGTCGGGGTGAACGGCGGCTACACCCAGTCCGACGTCACCGAGTTCGCCCGCGCCATGACGGGCTGGAGCGTCGCTCGCAATCCGCAGGAGACGGCTGAAGGGGCCTTCCTGTTCCGCACGGCGACCCACGAACCCGGCGAGCGCACCGTAATGGGCCGACGCTACGGACAGGACGGTGTGGACCAGGCCCGCGCCGTCATGGCGGACCTCGCCCGACGCCCCGCCACCGCCCGACATTGCGCCCGCAAGATCGCCGCCCACTTCGTCGCAGATACCCCACCGCCCGCCCTGGTCGCCCGCTTGGAAAAGGCGTGGCTGTCCAGCGACGGCCGTCTCGATGTGGTGGCGCAGGCCCTCATTGATGCGCCCGAGGCCTGGGATCCCACGCCGACCAAGTTCAAGACGCCGTATGAATTCCTGATCTCGACCTGGCGCGCCATCGGGACCCAGCCCCAGGCGCTGAACCAGATCGGCCCGACCTTGAACAGCCTGGGTCAGCCCGCCTTCCGCCCGCCGTCGCCGGAAGGCTGGTCGGACGAGACCTCCGCCTGGGCCGCGCCCGACGCCCTGATCAAGCGCATGACCTTCGCCCAGGGCTTCGCCGCCCGCGTGGGCGACCGCCTCGATCCCAACACCATCGCCGTCGGCGCCCTTGGCGCACGGCTGAGCGAGCCCGTCGCCAAGGCCGTGGCCCGCGCCGAGAGCCGGCCCGAAGCCTTGGCCGTCCTGTTGATGAGTCCGGAGTTCCAACGCCGATGACCGATCACCACACCCATGGCTTCAGCCGCCGCCAGGCCCTGTTCGGGGCGCTCGGCCTCGGCGCCTCCGTCACCTTCATGGGCCGCGCCGCCCGGGCCGAGCCGAACGGCAAGAAGCTGATCGTCCTCGTCTGCCGCGGCGGTCTGGACGGTCTGTCCCTGACCCCGCCGGTGGGTGACGCCGACTATGCCGGCCTGCGCGGCGGCGTGGCCTATACGCCGGAACAAGCGCTGAAGCTCGACGGGACCTTCGGCCTTCACCCGGCCATGAGCCGCGCCCATGCCCTGGCCCAGAAGGGCCAGCTTCGCATCGCCCCGGCCGTGGCTACGCCCGACCGCGCCCGCTCCCACTTCGAGGCTCAGGACGTCCTCGAAACCGGATCGGAGGCCAAGTACACCGCCACTTCCGGCTGGTTGAACCGCACCCTGCAAGCCCTATCGCCGGAGCGGAAGGTCGAGGCGTTGTCGGTGGGCGCGGTCGCGCCCCTGATCCTGCGGGGCCAGGTCCAAGCCGCCTCCTGGTCGCCGGGCCGCAACGCCGACTCCACCGCCCGCCTGCCGACCATTCTCCAGGATCTCTACAAGAACGACCCGTTGCTCGGACCGGTCTTCGCCCGCGGTCTCCAGACCGAGGCCATGGCCCAGATCGCCATGACCGGCCTGCCCGCGCCCGCAACCGCTCAGCCGATGGAAGGCATGGCCAAGCCCGATCCTGCGGCCATGCAGGCGGCGCAACGTCAGGGCATGGCGGCCGCCGAAAAGCTCGGCGTCACCGTCGCCAACTTCATGACCCAGGCTGGCGGCCCGCAGATCGTCGCCATCTCTCTGGACGGCTTCGACACCCACTCCGGCCAGGTCGGCCAGCTTCAGCAGCGGCTCAACTACATGGACGCCCTGATCGGCGGCCTGACCACCGGCCTCGGCCCTGCCTGGAAAGACACGGTCATCGTGGCGGCGACGGAGTTCGGGCGCACCGCCCGCGTCAACGGCACCGGCGGCACGGATCACGGCACGGCCTCCAGCGCCCTGGTCCTGGGCGGCGGGCTTAAGAAGGGTGGGATCATCGGCGACTGGCCGACCCTGCAGCAGACCGCCCTGTTCGAGAACCGGGACACCCGCCCCACCCTCGACATGCGCGGCCTGTTCAAGGGCGTGCTGCGCGACCATCTGGGCGTCGAGCAACGCGCGCTGGACACCACCGTCTTCCCTGACAGCGCCTCGGCGCGGCCAGTGACCGGAATCGTCTAGGCGGGCACGACGTCGAAGGCGATGGTCAGGCGGTCGTCGACTCCGCTGAACGGCACGGTCCCATGCCACATGTAGGACGGGAACAGCGCCAGCAGTCCCGGCTGCGGCTGCACATAGTGCTCCGGCTCCAAGGTCGGAACGGTGGGCACGCCCGGCTCGCCGAACTTGATCCAGCCCTCCTTGCCCCCGGCCCCTACGGCCTTCGGCAGAGCGAGGTAGCAAGCTGACGACAGCCACCCCTGCGGATGGGTGTGGTCCACGTGGAAGCCGTTCGGCCGCAGCTTCACCGACCACAGGCCGGAAAAGCGCCAGTCGCCGGTGTTGCGGGAGCGCAGGATGTCGCTCCCCTCGCCCACCGCCGCCATATAGCCCCGGATCGGCCCGTCCACCGCCTGGCGGAAGGCCTTGATGGCGGGATGATTGGACCGCTGCAGGCTCTGGCTCGTCTGGCTGCCGTGGCGCAGCGACTGGCCGATGGGGTGGGTCTTCATGGCGTGCAGGGCCCGCAAGGCCGCGCCGAGCTCCGCCACATAGCTTTCACGATCATCCCAGCCGTCCGGCACGTCGATCAAGGCCGGACGGACAAAGGCCGCGTAGTCGTACAACGCCGGATAGCGCGCATCGCCCAGGATGCGCCAAGCGGTGGCCAGCAGGGCCCAGGCTCCCTGGTCGAAGCGGTTCGCCTCTACGATAGCCAAGGCGACCTGCTCCGCCGCATCCGCGCGGCCGACCGAAAGATAGGCCTCGGCCAAGGTCGATGCGGCTGGCATCCCCGCCAGGGCGATCGCCCGCTCGGCATAGGCCACGCCGGCAGCCGGGTCGCAGATGGCCGCGGCCTGCGCGGCACCGACCAGCACCTCGGCCGAGGCGTCGGCGCGATCCGCCGTATCCCGCAGCATCGCCAGGGCGCCCGCCACGTCGCCGGCGTTTTCGAAAACCTTGGCCCGGGCCGACAGCAGCGAGAAGTCACCCGGCGCTGCCTTCAACGCCTGATCAATCGGCGCGGTGGCGGCGGCCATGTCCTCGGTTCGCATCCAGATCAGTTGCGCCCATTCCCGCAGGGCGACGCCATAGTTCGGCCGGCGACGCGCCACCTCGGCGAAAGCGGCCTCGGCCTCGTCGAAACGGTCCTGCCCCTGCAGGGCGCGGGCCAGGACCAGCCAGGTCTCAGGCGCGTCCCCGCCCTTGGCGAGGGCGCGGCGAATGGCGGCTTCAGCGTCGGCGAAATGTTGCTCGTCCCCCAGGGCGGCGCCGAGATTATGCTCCGCCACCGCGCTTTTCGGGTTCACCTTCGCGGCCCGCTCCAGGAACGGCAGGGCTTCCTCACGGCGGCCCAAGGCCTTCAGAACCTGAGCGTGGATGTCGATAAGCCCCGCCGTCGCATTGCTGCGTCCAGCCAGCGGCTCGGTCGCCGACAGGGCGGCGGCGGCCAAGCCGTTCGTCAGCGCATGGCGCGCCACCTCGACCGTGGCCTGCATCCGCTGGTCCAGCGGGGCCGCATTGGGCGCCAGGCCAGCGAGCGCCGCGCAGGCGTCGGCGATCCGCCCCGCCTGCATCATGGCCGCGACTGGCTGAAGAGCGGGGTGCAGGTTCACCGGCGCTTGTTGCTCCGGCGGGCGAACGGATCCTGTTCGGCCTCGTCCTCGGAGAAGCCGAACCGGTGGAATCCGGCTTTCATCTCCGGGCTCAGCGGCGCCTCCACGTGCAGCATCCCCGCGCTGGGGTGCGGCAGCAGGATCGAACGCGCGTGAAGCTGCAGCTTCAGCCCTTCCGACAGCGGCTCGGACTTCTCGTCGCCGTACTTGGGATCGCCCAGGATCGGATGGCCGATGGCCTTCATGTGGGCGCGCAGCTGGTGCGTGCGGCCGGTGTGCGGGCGCAGGGCCATCCAGGTCACGCGCGGGCCGGCGCGACTGATGGAGACGAACTCCGTCTCGGCCGGTTCCGCGTCATGGTCCTTGGGATCGACGGGGATGACGATCTCGCGGTCATTGATGCCGCGCTTGGCCAGCGGCACGTCGATGACGCCCTCCACCGGGTGCGGATTGCCGACGACGATGGCCCAATAGGTCTTCTGCGCCTTGCGCTTGGCGAAGGCGCCCGACAGCCGCGCCGCCGCGCTCGGCGTCTTGCCCAGCAGCAGCACGCCGGAAGTGTCGCGGTCCAGACGGTGGACCAGACGCGGGCGCTCCAGTCCTTCGCCCCAGGCGCTCAGCAGCTTGTCGATGTGCTTGGTGGTCTTGGTCCCGCCCTGCACCGCCAGGCCCGACGGCTTGTTCAGGGCCAGAACCTCCTCGTCTTCATACAGAACGAGCGACTTGGCGTAGGCGATGTCGCGCTGGCTCAGCTTGCCCTTCTCGGCCGGATCCGGCGCGTCGGGCAGCGGCGGGACGCGGATTTGCGATCCGGCGGTCAGACGCGTGTCGCCCTTGGCGCGCGAACCATCGACCCGCACCTGGCCGGAGCGGAACAGCTTGTTGAGCTGGATGTGGTTCAGGTGGGGCCAGCGGCGCTTGAACCAGCGGTCCAGGCGGACGCCGTCCTCGCCGGAATCCACGTAGAGAGTCCGGACTTCCTTCACGCCAGCACCTTTCGCGTCATGAACATGCCTGCGAACACCGCGGCGATGGAGAGCGTCGCCGAAGCGACCACATAGAGAGCGGCCAGCCCATAGTCTTTGCGCTCGATCATGAGCGCGCTTTCCAGGGAGAAGGCCGAGAAGGTCGTGAAACCACCCAGGACGCCGACGCCCAGCAGGGCGCGCCAGCGCTCCTGTTCGGCCACGCCCTTATGGGCGAGCACGGCGACCAGAACGCCCATGGCGAGACCGCCGATCAGGTTGACGGCGAAGGTGCCGTAGGGCCATCCGGTCCCCATCAGACGCCCCGCCTGCTGGCCGACGAAGTAGCGCGCCGCCGATCCCAGGGCGCCGCCGACCATGACGAAAATGTAGTTCATGGGCCCCTTATGCGACGGGGCGCGCCCATAGGCAAAGGGTACGGGCTAGACGCGCGGCGCCTGGATTTCCCGGACCACGGCGCGGGCGTCATAGACGTCCACCCCAACCGGCTTGGCCCCCTTGCCCATCACCACCTCGATGGTGCGGCTCAGCTGCGGCCCGCCGGACAGGTCGAAGCTGGTCCCGACGCCCAGACCGACCCCGCTGCTGCGACCCCAGCCATAGTTGGACGAGCCGCCGCCAACGGACAGGCTGGTGCGCGGGCCACCGCCCCCGCCGCCACGCATCTCGTCGAAGCGGTCGACGACGCGGAACCAGTCATAACCGGTCTGCACGGCCAGCTCCCCGGCCCGCAGAAGCGCCAGATCCGCCACCTGCATGGCCGGCGCGCCGCTGCCGCCACGATAGGTGACGCGCCAGCGGTCATTCTCCAGCCGGTATTCGGAGAAACCCGAAGCCTTGGGGCCCGTCGCCGGCGCATAGACGGTCGGCGTAGTGCAGGCGGCCAAGCTGAGAACGGCGGCAAGGGCGAGAAGCGGCTTCATACCCTTGAAATGCGAAGCGCCGCCTCAGCGTTCCGGCAGAGTCAGCCCGCAATTGGCCAGCACCTGGACCATATCGTCCGGCAAGGGCGCGGAAACCCTTGTCTCACCGCCTTCCGGATGCGGAAAAATGAGCGACACGGCGTGCAGCATCAGGCGCGGCACCGGCTTTCCCGCCAGCATCAGCGCACCGCCATACCGGACGTCACCCGCCAGCGGCCGGCCGATGGAGGTCATATGCACCCGGATCTGGTGCATCCGCCCCGTCTCGGGGCTACATTCGACCAAGGCCGCCTGATCGTTGGCGGCGAGGGTGCGATAGCGGGTCCGAGCGGTCTCAGCGTCCGGATGGTCCGGCTCGCAGGTCCGCATATAGGCCTCGCGCCCGATGGACTCCCGGCGCAGGGGGGCGTCCACCGCCCCGCCCTTCGGCTCCGGCGCGCCGCCGGCGACGATGGCGAGGTAGGTCTTGCGGAAGCGCTTCGCCATCAGCGCCTTGCCCAGGAAGGCCGCCGCCGGCTTGGTCTTGGCCGTCAGGATCACACCCGATGTGTCCCGGTCCAGCCGGTGGATCAGACGCGGCCGGGCATGGCCCTTTCGGGCAAGCGCCCAAAGCAGATCGTCCAGCGTATGCGCCTGAATACGCCCGCCCTGGCTGGACAGGCCCGACGGCTTGTTCAGCACGATGATTGAGCTGTCATCGCGCAGAACCAGCGACCGGGTGAAGGCGATCTCCGCCTCGGTAAGCTCGATAGGACACTCGACCGCCTTGGTCTTGGCGGGCTGCAGCTTGCGGCGATGTTGCTTCAAACCCTCTCCTCCCCTGCGAAGCGGGGGAGGGGGACCATGCGCAGCATGGTAGAGGGGGCGCGACCGGGCTCGGAGCGGGCGGTCGCCCCCTCCACCGCTATCGCGGTACCCCTCCCCCGTTGCACGGGGGAGGACAAGGCAACCGGACTCACGAGTTCTTCTCCGCCCGCAGCTTCGCCCAATGGTCCAGGCGTTCCTTGATCCTCGCCTCCGTGCCGATGGGCTTGGGCTCATAGAACTTCCGCCGCTCCATGCCGTCGGGGAAGTAATTCTGGCCG
Source organism: Caulobacter segnis (assembly GCF_029543125.1). Taxonomy (GTDB): domain Bacteria; phylum Pseudomonadota; class Alphaproteobacteria; order Caulobacterales; family Caulobacteraceae; genus Caulobacter; species Caulobacter segnis_D. The sequence continues at coordinate 22,216 of NZ_JARQWW010000003.1, read as the reverse complement.
CTGAAGCCGTCCTCGGCGTCGTGGTCGTAGTTGTAGCCCTTGCCGTAGCCCAGGTTCTTCATGAGCTTGGTCGGGGCGTTCAGGATGTGGGCCGGCGGCATCAGCGAGCCGGTCTCCTTCGCCGCCCGCCGCGCCGCCTTGTAGGCCACATAGACGGCGTTCGACTTGGGCGCCGAGGCCATGTGGACCACTACCTGGGCCAGGGCCAGCTCCCCCTCGGGCGAGCCGAGGAAATCGTAGGTGTCCTTGGCCGCGTTCGCCAGGACCAGCGACATGGGATCAGCCTCGCCGATGTCCTCCGCCGCCATCCGGACCAGGCGGCGCGCCAGGAACAGCGGGTCCTCCCCGCCTTCCAGCATCCGCGCGAACCAGTACAGGGCGGCGTCGGGGTCCGAGCCTCGCACCGACTTATGCAGGGCGGAGATCAGGTTGTAATGGCCTTCGCGGTCCTTGTCGTAGGCCGGACTGCGCTTCTGAAGCACCTGGCCCAGCTCGGCCGGGGTCATGGGCTTGGGCACGCCGATGGCGAACAGGGTGTCGGCCAGGGTCAGCAGATAGCGGCCGTCGCCGTCGGCCATGGCGATCAGCGCCTCACGGGCGTCCGGGTCCAAGGGCAGCGGCAGCGCCTCCGCCGCCTCGGCCTTGGCCAGCAGGCTTTCCAGCGCCTCCTCGTCCAGGCGGCGCAGGACATAGACCTGGGACCGCGACAGCAAGGCTCCGTTCAGTTCAAAGGACGGGTTCTCAGTGGTCGCCCCCACCAAGGTGACGATCCCCTCCTCCACGAACGGCAGAAAGCCGTCCTGCTGGGCGCGGTTGAAGCGATGGATCTCGTCCACGAACAGCAGGGTGCTTTGGCCGGCCATGCGGCGGGCGCGGGCCTGTTCGAACGCCTTCTTCAGATCGGCGACGCCGCTGAACACGGCGGAGATTTGCATGAACTCATAGCCCGCCGCCTTGGCCAGCAGGCGGGCGATTGTGGTCTTGCCGGTGCCGGGCGGCCCCCACAGGATCATCGAGCCCAGGCGGCCGTTGTCGACCATCCGCCGGATCGGCCCGGCCTCGCCCAGCAGGTGCTCCTGCCCCACCACCTCTTCGAGACTTTGAGGCCGCAGGCGGTCCGCCAGGGGCGTCGGCGCGCTGGGCGTCAGGCCGGCGGCTTGGAACAGGTCTGTCATGAGTTCAGAGTACAAAATCCAGAGGGAGAACGCACATGGCTGACAATCAACAAGGCCCGACCGGCGGCCTGACCCCGTACCTCATCAGCGCGGACGCCGCCGCCCAGCGTGACTTCTACATCAAGGCGTTCGGCGCCACCGAGGCCATGAGCCACAAGGCCGAGGACGGCAAGCGGTACATGCACATGCACCTGCTGATCAACGGCGCCTCGCTGCTGATGTGCGACGCCTTCCCCGAATACGGCCACGCCGCCCAAACGCCGGCCGGCTACACCCTGCATCTGCAGGTGGACGATGCGGATACCTGGTGGAAGCGCGCGACCGAGGCCGGAGCCACGGTCGCCATGCCCCTGGAGGACCAGTTCTGGGGCGACCGCTACGGCCAGGTGATCGACCCGTTCGGGGTCCGCTGGTCCATCGGCTCGCCTAAGAAGGCCGAGGTCCGGAACACTTAGGTCCGGATTTGGGCGGTGATCAGACGGCCGCCACGCTCGATGGTCACCTGCCAGGCCCCGGCGTTTGCTGACACTGCGGACTGGAGGTCACGAACGCTGGTGATCTCGCGGCCGTTGATCTGGCGGACGATATCGCCAGGGCGCAAGCCCACGGATTGAGCGAAGCCCTGGTCGACCTTGGTCACCAGCACACCGCGTCGAGCAAACGGATCGATGCCCAGCTCCTGCGCCGCCGCCGGGGAGACGTTGACGACGGTGGCGCCCGCCAAGGGATTGCGGCCTGACAGGGTGCGCTCGTCCCGCGGCGGCGTGTTCGGCGGGGTGTCGGCCCGCACGTTCAGCGTCCGCTCCGCCCCTTCGCGGCGGATGACGATCGGCACGGTCTCACCGTTGCGGCGCGTGCCGAAGGTGTAGGTGACGCCGTTGTCGTCGTTCACCGCCTGACCGGCCACGGACAGGATCACGTCGCCCTGGCGAAGGCCGCCGCGATCCGCCGCGCCGCCGGGCCACACCTCTGCCACCAGCACGCCGCGCGGACCCGGCAGGCCCAGGCTGCGGGCGATGTCGCTGGTCACGGTCTGGGTTCGCGCGCCCAGCCACGGCCGGACGATGGCGTGACCGCCACCCAGGGCCACGCCCACCACCTGCCGGACCACGGCGGCCGGAATGGCGAAGCCGACGCCGGTGGAGGAGCCGGTGCGCGACAGGATGAAGGTGTTGATGCCGACCAGGTCGCCATCCATGTCCACCAGCGGCCCGCCGGAATTGCCCGGATTGATGGCCGCGTCGGTCTGGATGTAGGAGCCGAAATCGGCCGAGCCCACATCCGTCCGCGCCAGGGCCGAGACGATGCCGTTGGTCACGGTCTGGCCCACCCCGAACGGGTTGCCGACGGCCAGGACCAGATCGCCGACCTCAAGCTGTTCCTGATCGTCGATGGCCAGAACCGGAAGCTGCTCGCCCGGCACCTCAATCTTCAGCACCGCCAAGTCGGAGCGTGGATCGTCCAGCAGCACCTTGGCCTGGAACTCGCGGCGGTCGGCCAGTTGGACCGTCACCTCGCTCATGCCTTCGATGTTGTGATGGTTCGTGACGATCACCCCGTCGGCGCGGACGATGGCGCCGGAGCCCAGCGACCCCTCGACCCGCTCACGCGGCGCGCCGCCGCCCATGAAGAACTCCCAGAACGGATCACTGCGCTGGCGCACCACGCGGCGGCTGGAGACGTTCACCACGGCGGGCGCCGCCTGCTTCACCACGGGGGCGAACGACGTCTTCATCGAGGTCGCGTCGCCCGGTGCGTGGCGGGTTGGTTGCGCCAAGCCCGGAACCGCTTGGGCGGTGCTCTTGGCGGCGGGATCGGAACAGGCGGCGAGAACGGCCAGGGCCGGAATGAGCACGCGATAGGCACGCATGGGAACGTCGATTCTCCGATAGTCAGGCGCGCGACAACAGCCGAGGTTTTCGGCGCAAAGATGGCGTCTTAAGCGGCCGGCGCCGCTTCCGGTTCCGCTGGCGCCGGCTTGGCGACCTTCAGCGCGGTCAGGAAGGCCGCGCCGGTGAGCGCGCCGGCAATCAACACCGCCAGGCCTGGCATGTGCAGGACCGAGTCCCGATGCACCGACCAGGCGAAGACAGAGGTGTAGAGCGCCGGCCCGAACAGGCCGGTGATCCCCATGATGCTGGAGTTCGCGCCCTGCAGCTGCCCCTGCTCCCACGACTGAACCCGCCGGCTCATCAGGCCCATGAGCCCAGGCTGGATCAGGCCCGATAGGGCGAAGATCGGCAGGCCGACCCAGTACAGCTCCTGCGTCGGCGCCAGGGCGTAGATGACAAAGCCGACGGTCATGGAAAGCAGGCCGATCAGCAGCGCCCCGCGCTCCCCCGCCGCCTTCACCACCCGGCCGACCAGCAGGGCCTGGACGATGATGTTGGCGACCCCAGTGGCCATCAGCATGAAGCCCACGTCCCGCGGCGACCAGCCGTAGCGGTAGCCGGTGTAGAGCACGAAGATGCTGGGCAGGACGTGATGCGCCAGCTGAAAGAAGCCGGACACGAATGCTAGGCCCGTCAGATCGCCGTGCGAACGCAGCAGCTTCAGCGAGCCGATGGGATTGGCCTTGCGCCAGTCGAAGGTCTTGATCCGCTTCTCCGGCGGCAGGGATTCCGGCAGGACGAAGAAGCCGTACAGCCAGTTGGTCAGGGCCAGCGCCGCCGCCACATAGAACGGCAGGCGTAGGTCGATGTCACCCAATATGCCGCCCATGGCCGGGCCGATGGTGAAGCCCACGCCCCACGCGGCTCCGATCAGGCCAAAGCTCTGGGCGCGTTTCTCTGGCGGCGTCACGTCGGCGATGTAGGCGCCCGCCGTGGCGAAGCTGGCCGCGGTGATCCCATGGATGATCCGACCGATGAACAGCAGGGTCAGGGTCGGCGCCATGGCCATGAACAGATAGTCCACGCCCAGACCGAAGATGGAGACCAGGATCACTGGCCGGCGGCCGAAACGGTCTGAAAGCATGCCCAAGATCGGTGAGCAGAAGAACTGCATCAGCGCCCAGACCGTGGCGAACAGGCCCGTCCACAGGGAGGCAGAGGCCGTGTCCCCGCCGGCCATCTCCTTCACCAGGTTCGGCAGCACCGGGATCATGATCCCCAGCGACAGCACATCCATCAGCGCGGTGGCGAAGATGAAGCCCAGGGCCGCCTTGTGCCGGCCCCGGCTTACGGTCTGTTCGGTCATCTGGGCGCGCCCTCCCCGGCGTCGAGCTTTGACTTAAGCGAACCCAGCAGCGCACGCCACCACTCTGCATGGCGCTGAAGGAACAACGGTCCGGGAAAACCGTGCTTGTCCACGTGAGTCGCCGGCACGGTGTCCCAACCGCGATGCTCGACCGTGACCCGGGTCTCATCCTCAACCGCCTCGAAGGTGACGGTCACCTCGGTGTCCTGTTCCGGCGTGAACGTCGCCTGCCACCAGCCGAAGACCAGCCGAAGACCAGCCGATGCGGCGGCTCCCAGGCCCGGATGCGGTCGATCTCAAAGACCTTTCCGTTGGGCAGCGTCTTAGAGAACTTCGGCGAAACGCTCTATCGGCCGCGCCACCACGGCGCCCTTGGGACCGACCACGATGGGACGCTCGACCAAGACCGGATGCTCGACCATGGCGTCCAGGATGCGGTCGCCCGACACGCCGTCCTCCAGCAGGCCCAGTTCTCCGGCCAGCGCGCCCTTGGTGCGCAGGATATCGCGCGGGGTCAGGCCGAGCTGCTTCAGCAGGTCCTGAAGCTGCGGCTTGGTCCAGCCGGCTTTCAGATACTCGACCACGAGGGGCTTGGCGTCGGCGGCTTCGAGCGCCTCCAGCGTCTTGCGGGAGGTGGAGCAGGCAGGATTGTGGAAGATGGTGACGGTCATGCCCCCTCCCCTACCCAGCCGGCGGGCAAAGAAAAAGCCCCGGAGCGAACCCCGGGGCTTTGAACTCTTGGAAGCTGGCGCTTCTTAGTCTTCGCTGTCGACCACGTGGACCGGACCGGAGTCCTTGCCCTTTTCCGACACGTCGCGATCGACAAACTCGATCACCGCCATCGGGGCGTTGTCGCCGTAGCGGAAGCCAGCCTTCAGAACGCGGATATAGCCGCCTTCACGAGCCTTGTAGCGCGGGCCGAGGACCGCAAAGAGCTTGCCGACTTGTTCGACGTCGCGGACCTTGCTGATCGCCTGACGACGAGCGTGCAGGTCACCGCGCTTGGCGAGGGTGATCAGCTTCTCAACGATCGGACGCAGTTCCTTCGCCTTCGGCAGGGTGGTGACAATCTGCTCATGCTTGATCAGCGAGGCGGACATGTTGGCGAACATGGCGGTGCGGTGGCTGGTCGTACGACCCAGTTTACGGTGTGCTTTACCGTGACGCATTTCAGTCTCTCCTGGGCCGCAGCCCGATTGTCACAAGTCCCAGCCGTCATCCCGCCTGGGTAAGTGCTAAGCGCCGGGGTCCTCCACCGCTGTTGCGGCTTCAACGGACCCAGACAGACCTTTCGGTCGGCCCGGATTAAGCGCGGTCGTGTCTTAGATCTGGTCTTCGAACTTCTTGGCCAGGTCTTCGATATTTTCCGGCGGCCAGTTCGGCACGTCCATGCCGAGGTGCAGCCCCATGCCAGCCAGAACTTCCTTGATTTCATTCAAGGACTTGCGGCCGAAGTTCGGGGTGCGGAGCATCTCCGCTTCCGTCTTCTGGATCAGGTCGCCGATGTAGACGATGTTGTCGTTCTTCAGGCAGTTGGCCGAACGGACCGACAGCTCCAGCTCGTCGACCTTCTTCAGCAGCGCCGGGTTGAACGGCAGCTCCGGCTTCGACTCGTCCGCGGCCTTGGCCTTGGGCTCGTCGAAGGTGATGAAGATCTGCAGCTGGTCTTGCAGGATGCGGGCGGCATAGGCCACCGCGTCAACCGGCGAGACGGCGCCGTTGGTTTCGACTTCCAGGATCAGCTTGTCGTAGTCGAGCGACTGGCCCTGACGGGTCGGCTCGACCTTGTAGGCGACGCGCTTCACCGGCGAGTAGATCGAGTCGACGGCGATCAGGCCGATCGGCGCGTCTTCCGGACGGTTGCGCTCGGCCGGGACATAGCCCTTGCCGGTGTTGATCGTGAACTCCATGCGCACCGAGGCGCCCTCGTCCAGCGTGCAGAGCACGTGGTCGGTGTTCAGGATTTCGACGTCAGCCGGGGTCTCGATCTGACCAGCGGTGACTTGGCCCGGACCCGTGGCGCGCAGGGTGATGCGCTTCGGACCTTCGCTGTGCATGCGCACGGCCAGTTGCTTGATGTTCAGGACGATGTCGACGACATCTTCCCGAACGCCTTCCAGCGAGGAGAACTCGTGGACCACGCCGTCGATCTGGACGGCGGTCACGGCGGCGCCTTGCAGCGAAGACAGAAGAACGCGCCGAAGCGCGTTGCCGAGAGTCACGCCAAAGCCGCGCTCGAGCGGTTCAGCGACGATGCGAGCCTTGCGGCTGGCGTCGGCGCCCGTCTCGATCTGCGGCTTTTCGGGGCGGGTCAGCTCGTTCCAGTTTCTTTCGATCACAGTCGGATCCCTTGAACGCGGCTCGCCGGCCACGAATCTCGCAGCCGGCGCAGGGAAATTAGGTTGGTCAGGCCTTAAACGCGCCGGCGCTTGGGCGGCCGGCAACCATTGTGCGGAATCGGCGTGACGTCGCGGATCGTGGTGATCGTGAAGCCGACAGCCTGCAGAGCGCGCAGAGCCGATTCACGACCCGAACCCGGACCAGAGACGTTGACTTCCAGAGTCTTCACGCCGTGATCGGCAGCCTTGCGGCCCGCGTCTTCAGCGGCCATCTGGGCGGCGTACGGGGTCGACTTGCGCGAGCCCTTGAAGCCCATCATGCCGGCGCTCGACCAGGAGATGGTGTTCCCCTGAGCGTCGGTGATGGTGATCATGGTGTTGTTGAACGAGGCGTTCACATGCGCCACGCCCGAGGTGATGTTCTTGCGTTCGCGACGTTTAACGCGAGCCGGTTCCTTGGCCACGATCTAGCTCTCTTACTTCTTCTTGCCGGCGATCGGCTTGGCCGGACCCTTGCGGGTGCGGGCGTTCGTGTGCGTGCGCTGACCGCGGACCGGCAGGCCCTTACGGTGACGCAGGCCACGATAGCAGGCCAGATCCATCAGGCGCTTGATGTTGACCGCCGTCTCGCGACGCAGGTCGCCTTCCACCGTGTAGTCACGGTCGATGGTTTCACGGATTTGCAGAACTTCGGCGTCCGTGAGCTCGTTCACGCGGCGCGTCTCGTCCAGGCCGACCTTGTGCATGATGTCATGCGCGGACTTCTGGCCGATGCCATGGATGTACTGAAGCGCGATGAGAACGCGCTTGTTCGTCGGAATGTTGACGCCTGCGATACGGGCCACGTCTATAAATCTCCTGATCACGCCAATAAGCGCGAAGGGCACAGAGGCCGCAACCCGAGCGAGTTGAGCCTACGCGCGCCATCGCGCCTTTCGCGGAAGCGCACCGTTATAGGGATCGGCGCGCTCCCGTCAACCTTTGAAACAGGGAAAGTTCCCTGCTTCGCGAAGCTTATTTAACGACCTGTCCGAGGGCGGCGTCGATGTCGGCCGCCACGGCCTCCACCGAACCCATCCCGTCCAGTTCGACCAGCTTCCCCTGCCCCTTGTAGTAAGGCAGCAGCGGAGCCGTCTGGTCGTTGTAGGCCTTCAAGCGGGTGCCGAAGACCTCCGGATTGTCGTCAGGACGACCCTGCTCGGCGAATCGCTTGGCGATTCGCCCCGTCAGAGCCGTTTCATCGACCTTCAGACGAAGGACGACATCAACCTTGGCGCCGCGGCCGGCCAGCATGGCGTCGAGCGCCTCGGCCTGCGCAACGGTGCGCGGGAAACCGTCGAAGATGGCGCCGCCGGCGGCTTCAGCCTCCGGCAGGCGGTCCTCGATCAGTGCGATCACGATCTCGTCCGTGACCAGCTCGCCGCGGTCCAGGACGCCCTTCACCTTCTGCCCCAGTTCGGAGCCCGAAGCGATGGCGGCGCGCAGCATGTCGCCGGTCGAGAGCTGAACCATGCCGTGCTCGTCGACCAGCCGCTTGGCTTGCGTCCCCTTGCCGGCGGCCGGCGGCCCAAACAAGATCAAGTTCATCTACGTGCCCCTCGCACATCCTGGACGGGTCTTAACGCCCGCCGTTTCCTGGCCCTAGTTCCAACTAGCGTCCACGACCGCCGCCGCGCAACTTCGACTTCTTGATCAGGCCTTCATACTGGTGCGCCAGCAGGTGGGACTGGATCTGCGCCACGGTGTCCATGGTCACGGTCACGACGATGAGGATCGAGGTGCCGCCCAGATAGAACGGGGCGTTGTAGAAGCCGATCAGCGCTTCGGGCAGAAGGCAGACCAGGGTGATGTACGCCGCGCCGATCACCGTCAGACGGGTCAGCACGTAGTCGAGGTACTCGGCCGTGCGCTTGCCGGGACGGATGCCGGGCAGGAACCCGCCGTACTTACGCAGGTTCTCGGCCGTGTCGTCCGGATTGAACACGATCGACGTGTAGAAGAAGCAGAAGAAGACGATCATCAGGCCGTAGGCGACCATGAAGGCCGGCTGGCCGTGCTGGAGCTGGCCCACCACGCCGGGGACCCACTGGGCCCAGGCCGGAAGGTTGGCGTTGGCCAAAAAGCCCATGACCGTGGCCGGCAGCAGCAGCAGCGACGAGGCGAAGATCGGCGGGATCACGCCTGCGGTGTTGATCTTCAGCGGCAAGAACGAGGTGTCGCCGCCAAACATGCGGTTGCCCACCTGGCGCTTCGGATACTGCACCAGCAGACGGCGCTGCGAGCGCTCCATGAACACGATGGCGAAGATCACCGCCACGGCGATGGCCATGATCGCGAACATGGCGAAGGCCGACAGAGCGCCCGTGCGGGTCATTTCGAACATCTGCCAGACGCCGCGGGGCAGGCCCGCCACGATGCCGGCGAAGATGATCAGGCTGGTGCCGTTGCCCACGCCGCGGCTGGTGATCTGCTCACCCAGCCACATCAGGAACATGGTGCCGCCGGTCAGGGCGACGATGGTCGAGACCACAAAGAACAGGCCGGGATTGTCTACCAGGCCGGGGCTCGACTGCAGGCCCATGGCGATGGAGCCCGACTGGAACAGGGCCAGCAGGACGGTCAGATAGCGGGTGTATTGGTTGAGGGTCTTGCGGCCCGCCTCCCCGCCTTCCTTCCGCAGCTTCTCCCATGGCGGATACACCGTGCCCATCAGCTGCACGATGATCGACGCCGAGATGTAGGGCATCACGTTCAGGGCGAAGATGGCCATCCGCTCGACGGCGCCGCCCGAGAACATGTTGAACATGCCCAGGATGCCCTGGGACTGGCCGCCGAACGCCTGAGCGAACGCGCCGGAATTGATGCCCGGGATCGGGATGTAGGTGCCGAGCCGGTAGACCACCATCGCCAGGATGGTGAACCAGATGCGCTTGTGAAGTTCCGAGGCCTTCTGGAAGGACCCGAAGTTCATATTGGCTGCGAGCTGTTCTGCGGCTGACGCCATCTAGATTCCCACGACTATGTGGCGAGACACATAAGCAGGGCGGCGGGCGTTGTCACCCGCCGCCCCGTTTGTAGCTGACGCCCGGAGATCCGGGCGAAAGACTTAGGCTTCGGCTTGGGCCGGAGCCGGACGGGTCTGGCTGACCTTGCCGCCGGCGGCTTCCACGGCCTTCACGGCCGAGGGAGTGGCGGCGTAGACGGTGATGTCCAGCTTCGCCTTCAGTTCACCCTTGCCGAGCAGCTTCACGCCATCCTTCTTGCGACGGATGACGCCGGCGGCGACCAGGGCGTCGGCGTCGATCGCCTTCTTGGCGTCGAGCTTGCCGGCGGCGACCGCCTGCTCCAGACGCCACAGGTTCACTTCAGCGAACTCTTTGGCGAACGGGTTGTTGAAGCCGCGCTTCGGCATACGCATGTGCAGCGGCATCTGGCCGCCTTCGAAGCCCGCGATGGCGACACCAGTGCGGGACTTCTGACCCTTCACGCCGCGGCCGCTGGTCTTGCCCTTGCCCGAGCCCGGGCCACGGCCGACGCGCATCCGGCCCTTGGTGGAGCCTTCGCGAGGAGCGAGTTCGTTGAGCTTCGTCATAGTGCCTCTCCTTGGAGATCTGCGCCGGGACCCCTGCCCCGACTCGGCTTTGAAAAAAGTAATCCGCCCACCTGCGTCGTGCGCGGGTGGGCGGATGTAGCGGTATTAGCCGACCACTTCAATCATGTGGGCGACCTTGGCGATCATCCCACGGACCGACGGGGTGTCCTCAAGGGTGGACACGCGGCCCACCTTGTTGAGGCCCAGACCGGCGAGCGTGGCGCGCTGGTCCTTGGTGCGGCGAATCGGGCTCGCCGTCTGGCGAACAGTGACAGTCTTGGCAGCCATGGTTTAGCCCTCGATCGAGTCCGGGGCCGAGGCGCCGTCGGCACGACGGCCGAGGATGTCGCCAACCTTCTTGCCGCGCTTGGCGGCGATCTGGCGGGGCGATGCCTGGGCCTTCAGCGCTTCAAACGTCGCGCGGACCATGTTGTACGGGTTGGACGAACCGGTCGACTTGCCCACGACGTCCTGGACGCCGAGGGTTTCGAGCACGGCGCGCATCGGACCGCCGGCGATGACGCCGGTGCCCGGAGGAGCCGAGCGGACCATGATCTTGCCGGCGCCCCAACGGCCGTGGCCGTCGTGGTGCAGGGTGCGCGATTCCCGCAGGGGAACGCGGATCATGGACTTCTTGGCTTCTTCGGTGGCCTTGCGGATGGCTTCCGGCACTTCACGCGCCTTGCCATGACCGAAGCCCACGCGGCCCTTTTGGTCACCAACGACCATCAGAGCAGCGAAGCTGAAGCGACGGCCGCCCTTCACAGTGGCGGCGACGCGGTTGATGTGGACCAGTTTCTCGACGATGTCGCTTTCGACTTCCTCGCGTTCGCGGGGACGACGGTCGCGGCCGCCTTCGTTCGGACGAGCCATGATCAGATCCTCAGAAGTTCAGGCCGGCTTCGCGCGCGGCGTCAGCCAGGGCCTTGACCCGGCCGTGATAGATGTAGCCGCCACGATCGAAGACGACGTCCTTGACGCCCTTTTCAATCGCACGCTCGGCGACGAGCTTGCCGACAGTGGCCGCAGCGGCCTTGTCGGAGCCCTTGGTCTTGCCTTCGCCTTCCAGCGAGGAGGCGGCGACCAGGGTGACGCCTTGAGCGTCATCGATGACCTGGGCGTAGATGTTCTTGCCCGAGCGGAAGACCGACAGACGAGGACGGCCGTTGGCCAGCTTCTTGAGCCGCGTGCGGTTGCGCTGAGCGCGACGCAGGGCGGTTTCGCGAGGAGAGAGCGCCATGGCTTACTTCTTCTTGCCTTCTTTGCGGCGGACGTTTTCGCCAGCGTAGCGCACGCCCTTGCCCTTGTAGGGCTCAGGCGGACGGATCTTGCGGATCTTCGCAGCGATTTCGCCCACGGCCTGCTTGTCGATGCCGGTGATCTTGATTTCGGTCTGCTTCGGCGTGGCGAAGGTGATGCCGGCCGGGGCCGGGATATCAACATCGTGGCTGAAGCCGAGCTGCATCGACAGGGCCTGGCCCTTCATCGCAGCGCGATAACCGACGCCGACCAGCTCGAGGGTTTCCTCGAAGCCTTGGGTCACGCCGATGACCATGTTGTTCACCAGGGTGCGGGACAGACCCCACATGCCGCGAGCGCGCTTGGAGTCGCCGCGCGGCGTCAGGGTCAGCTCGTTACCTTCCTGCTTGATTTCGACGTCTTCCGACACCGTCCAGGAGAGCTGGCCCTTGGGGCCCTTCACCGTGACCGTCTGGCCCGAGAGCGTGAGGGTCACGCCCGACGGGATCACAACGGCCTTCTTACCAATACGAGACATGTCTGTTCCCTCCCCGCCTAGTAGACGCGGCAGAGGACTTCGCCGCCGACGTTAGCGTCGCGGGCTGCGGAGTCGGACATGACGCCCTTCGGCGTCGACAGGATCGAGATGCCCAGGCCGTTCTTGATCGGCTTGAGATCCTTGATCGACGAGTAGACGCGGCGGCCGGGCTTCGACACGCGAGCGATTTCGACGATGACGGGTTCGCCGTCAAAGTACTTCAGCTCGATTTCGAATTCCGGGAAGGCGCCCGGCTTCTCGACCAGCGAGTAGCCGCGGATGTAGCCTTCGTCGGCCAGGACGTCGAGCACGCGGGCGCGCAGCTTCGAAGCCGGGGTCGACACCTTCGAACGCTTGCGGGTCGCGGCGTTCTTGATGCGAGCGATCATGTCGCTCAGGGGATCGTTCATCGACATCTGATCGTCCTCACCAGCTCGACTTGACGAGGCCCGGGATCAGGCCCTGCGAACCCAGTTCGCGGAGGCTGACGCGGCTCATCTTGAGCTTGCGATAGTAGGCGCGCGGGCGGCCCGTGACTTCGCACCGGTTGCGGATGCGGGTCTTGGAGGAGTTACGCGGCAGCTTCGCCAGTTTCAGGCGGGCTTCGAAGCGTTCTTCCAGCGGCAGGCTTTCGTCGTTGGCGATCGCCTTCAGCGCGGCGCGCTTGTCGGCGAGTTGCTTGACGAGAGCTTTGACCGCCTCGTTGCGGTTTACGGCGCTTTTCTTGGCCATATCAGTTGTCCTTCCCGTCATTGAACGGGAACTGGAATTCGCGAAGCAGTTCGCGCGCCTCGTCGTCCGACTTCGCAGTCGTGCAGACGATGATGTCCATGCCCCACATCTGATCGATCTGGTCGTAGTTGATTTCCGGGAACACGATGTGCTCCTTCAGGCCCATGGCGTAGTTGCCACGGCCGTCGAAGCTCGTCGCCTTCAGGCCACGGAAGTCCTTCACGCGCGGCAGAGCGATCGTGATCAGACGGTCCAGGAACTCATACATGCGTTCCTTGCGCAGGGTGACCTTCGCGCCGATGACCATGTTCTCGCGCAGCTTGAAGCCGGCGATCGATTGGCGGGCGCGGGTCGGAGCCGGCTTCTGACCGGCGATGGCCGCCAGGTCCTTCATGGCGGCCTGGACCTTCTTGGAGTCCGCGACAGCCTCGCCGATGCCCATGTTCAGCACGATCTTGTCGAGCTTGGGGACCTGCATCTCGTTCGTGTAGCTGAACTTGGTCTTCATCGCCGAGCGGATCTGCTCGCGATAGACCGTCTTCAGCCGCGGCTCGTAAGCTTGATCAGCCATTGATCACCTCGCCCGTGGTCTTGGCCACGCGGACCTTCTTGTCGCCTTCCACGCGGAAGCCGACGCGGGTCGCCTTGCCCTTGGAGTCCACCAGCGCGACGTTCGAGACGTGCAGCGGAGCTTCCTTGTTCTTGATGCCGCCCTGGGGATCGCCCTGGGTCGGACGGGTGTGGCGCTGAACGATGTTCAGGCCTTCCACCACAACGCGCTCTTCCTTCGGGAAGACGGCCAGGACGGAGCCTTGCTTGCCCTTGTCCTTGCCGGTGAGCACGACGACGCGGTCACCCTTCTTGATCTTCGCGGCCATTACAGCACCTCGGGGGCGAGGGAGATGATCTTCATGTGGTTCTTGGCGCGCAGTTCACGGGGAACCGGGCCGAAGATCCGCGTGCCGACCGGCTCGCTCTGCTTGTTGACGATGACGGCCGCGTTCTTGTCGAAGCGGATCATCGAACCGTCTTTGCGCTTGATGCCCTGGCTGGTGCGCACGACGATGGCGCGCAGAACGTCGCCCTTCTTCACGCGGCCGCGGGGAATCGCTTCCTTCACGGAGACGACGATGACGTCCCCGACGTGTGCGTAACGACGCTTAGCGCCGCCCAGCACCTTGATGCACATGACCCGGCGAGCGCCTGAGTTATCGGCGACGTCCAGGTTAGTTTGCATCTGGATCATGGCTTAACCTTCCAGACTTTAAGCGGAAGCCTTGGGAAGGACTTCCCAGGTCTTCAGCTTGGACTTCGGCGCGCACTCGATGATGCGGGCGAGTTCGCCCGTCTTGTACGCATTGGCTTCGTCGTGGGCGTGGTACTTCTTGGACCGACGAACGGTCTTGCGGAGCACCGGGTGCAGGATGGTCCGTTCGACCTTCACCACAACCGTCTTGTCGCCCTTGTCGGAGACGACCACCCCTTCGAGGATACGCTTGGGCATATCGTTCTCCTTACGCCGCGGCCTTGGCGCGCAGCACGGTCTTGATGCGGGCGATATCCTTGCGGATCTCGTCAACGCGGTGGGTCTTTTCGACCTGGCCGGTCGCCGCCTGGAAGCGCAGGTTGAACTGCTCCTTCTTCAGGTTCAGCAGGTTCTCGGCCAGTTGATCGGGCGTCATGGCCCGGATGTCGGCGATCTTCATAGTTAGGCCTCCATCGCGATGCCGGCGTCGAGCCGGGTGACGATGCGGGTGCGGATCGGAAGCTTGGCGGCGCCGAGCTTCAGAGCTTCACGAGCGATATCGTCCGGCACGCCGTCGATTTCGAACATGATGCGGCCCGGAGCGACGCGCGCGGCCCAATGGTCCACGGCGCCCTTACCTTTACCCATCCGGACTTCGGCGGGCTTGCCGGTGACCGGCACGTCCGGGAAGATACGGATCCAGACGCGGCCTTGACGCTTCATCTGGCGGGTGATCGCCCGACGAGCAGCCTCGATCTGACGAGCGGTGATGCGCTCCGGCTCAACAGCCTTCAGGCCGTAGGCGCCGAAGTTCAGCGCAGCGCCGCCCTTGGTGTTGCCGTGGATACGGCCCTTGAACTGCTTGCGGTACGTAGTGCGTTTCGGTGACAGCATGGCGCTCTAATCCTTACGCGCGCTCGCGACGGTCACGACGGTCGCCGCGGTCCGGGCGATCGCCACGCTCACGTCCGCCGCCTTCGCCGGCCGGGCCGGATTCAGTGGCGAGACGCTTGTCCAGCGCCATCGGGTCATGTTCCAGCACTTCGCCTTTGAAGATCCAGGTCTTCACGCCGATGATGCCGTAGGTGGTCTTGGCTTCAGCGAAGCCGTAGTCGATGTCCGCGCGCAGGGTGTGCAGCGGCACGCGACCTTCGCGGTACCACTCCATGCGGGCGATTTCGGCGCCGCCGAGGCGGCCCGAGACGTTGATCCGGATGCCCTTGGCGCCGAGACGCATGGCGGACTGGATCGAACGCTTCATCGCGCGACGGAAGGCGACGCGGCGCTCGAGCTGCTGGGCGATGTTCTCGGCCACCAGCTGGGCGTCGGTCTCAGGCTTGCGGACTTCAACGATGTTCAGGTGAACTTCGCCTTCGGTCAGGCCCGACAGGTCCTTGCGGAGCTTGTCGATGTCGGCGCCCTTCTTGCCGATGATCACGCCCGGACGCGCAGCGTAGATGGTCACGCGGCACTTCTTGTGCGGACGCTCGATCAGGATGCGCGAAACGCCGGCGGCGTTCAGACGGTCCTTCAGGAAGCGGCGCACCTTGATGTCCTGGTGCAGCAGCTTGCCGTACTGGTCGCCGTCGGCGAACCAACGGCTGTCCCAGGTGCGGTTGACGCCGAGCCGCAGCCCGACCGGATTGACTTTCTGACCCATCAGGCGGCCTCACCCAGTTCGCGGACCACGATGGTGATCTCGGAGAACGGCTTTTCGATACGCGAAGCGCGACCGCGAGCACGCGGCGAGAAGCGCTTCATGACCAGGTTCTTGCCCACAAACGCTTCAGCGACGATCAGGCTGTCGATGTCGAGGTTGTGGTTGTTTTCGGCGTTCGAGATGGCCGAGTACAGAGCCTTGCGCACATCCTTGGCGATGCGCTTGTGGCTGAACTCGAGCTCGTTGAGGGCGCGCTGCACCTTCAGGCCGCGGATCGACTGAGCCACGAGGTTCAGCTTCCGGGCGCTGGTGCGCAGGTTCACGACCTTCGCCATGGCTTCAGTCGGCTTTACCCGACGGGCTTTAGCTTGCTTCGACATGGCCTACTTCCTCTTGGCCTTCTTGTCGGCAGCGTGGCCGGGGAAGTTCCGCGTAGGCGAGAACTCACCGAACTTCATGCCGACCATGTCTTCCGACACGAGCACGGGAACGTGCTTCTGGCCGTTGTAGACGCCGAACGTCAGACCGACGAACTGCGGCATGATCGTGGAGCGGCGCGACCAGGTCTTGATCACGTCCTTGCGGCCCGACGACAGAGCGGCGTCGGCCTTCTTCAGGAGGTACCCGTCGACAAACGGGCCTTTCCAGACGGAGCGGGTCATCGCTTAGCGCGCCTTCTTAGCTTTGTGACGGCTGCGGATGATGAACTTATCCGTAGCCTTGTTCTTGCGGGTCTTGCGGCCCTTGGTCGGGACGCCCCACGGAGTGACCGGGTGACGGCCGCCCGAGGTGCGGCCTTCACCACCGCCGTGCGGGTGGTCGACCGGGTTCATGGCGACACCGCGAACGTGCGGACGCCGGCCCAGATGACGAGAACGACCGGCCTTGCCGAGGTTCTGGTTCATGTGGTCCTGGTTCGACACAGCGCCGACCGTGGCCATGCAGCTGTCCGGAACCATGCGCAGTTCACCCGAGCCGAGACGGATCTGGGCGTAGCCGCCGTCACGACCGACCAGCTGGGCGTAGGCGCCGGCCGAACGGGCGATCTGGCCGCCCTTGGCGGGCTTCAGCTCGATGTTGTGGATGATCGTGCCGATCGGCATCGAGCGCAGCGGCGAGGCGTTGCCCGGCTTCACGTCGACCTTCTCGGCGGCGATGATCTCGTCACCGGCCTTCAGGCGTTGCGGGGCCAGAATGTAGGCCAGCTCGCCGTCGGCGTACTTCACCAGGGCGATGAAGGCCGAACGGTTCGGGTCATATTCCAGGCGCTCGACCGTGGCCGGCACGTCGAACTTGCGACGCTTGAAGTCCACGATGCGGTACAGGCGCTTGGCGCCGCCGCCGCGGAAGCGGACAGCGATCCGGCCGTTGCCGCCACGGCCGCCCGACTTGGTCAGACCCTCGACGAGGGTCTTTTCGGGCTTGCCCTTGTGGAGCTCGCTACGGTCGACCAGCACGAGGGCGCGGCGGCCCGGCGAGGTCGGATTGAAAGTCTTCAGAGCCATGGATCAGAGCCCCGTGGTGATGTCGATCGACTGGCCTTCGGCCAGGGTCACGATGGCTTTTTTGACGTCGGAGCGACGACCCAGGATGCCGCGGAAGCGCTTGGTCTTGCCCTTGGTGACGACGGTGTTGACCTTCGTGACCTTGACCTTGAACAGCTCTTCGACCGCAGCGGCGATCTCATCCTTCGAGGCGTCGGAAGCCACCTTGAAGACGACCTTGTTCTGCTCGCTGAGCAGGGTGGCCTTCTCGGTGATCACCGGCGACAGGATGGTGTCGTAGTGACGGGCGGTGGCGGCCATTACGCAGCCTCCTCAAAACGGACGCCGATCGCTTCCACGGCCGACTTGGTCAGCACCAGGGTGTTGCGACGCAGGACGTCGTAGACGTTCAGGCCGGCGTTCGGCAGCACATCGACGTTCGGGATGTTGCGGGCCGCGAGCTTGAAGTTCGCGTCCACTTCCGGACCGGCGATGATCAGCGCGTTCTTCAGGCCGATCTTTTCGAAGTTGGCGCGCAGGGCGGCCGTCTTCGGCTCCGACAGGGTCGCGGCGTCGAGAACGACGATCGAACCGGTCTTGGCCTTCGACGACAGGGCGTGCTTCAGAGCCAGGGCGCGGACCTTCTTGGGCAGGTCGAACGCATGGCTGCGGACGACCGGCCCGTGGGCCTTGGCGCCGCCGACGAACTGAGCCGCACGACGCGAGCCGTGACGAGCGCCGCCGGTGCCCTTCTGCTTGTACATCTTCTTGCCCGTACGAGAGACCTCGTTGCGGACTTGAATCTTGTGGTTGCCCGAGCGGCGCTTGGCCAGCTGCCAGGTAACGACGCGCTGCAGGATGTCGCCCCGGATCTCTTCGATGCCGAAGATGGCGTCGGAGAGTTCGACCGAGCCGGCCTTGCCGCCGTCAAGATTGATGACGTCGAGTTTCATTAGGCTTCGCCCCCTTCAGCCGGAGCTTCGGCAGCCGGAGCTTCTTCGACGGCGGGTTCAGCAGCGGCGACCGGAGCGGCGCCAGCCTTGCGGAAGCCAGCCGGCTTCGGAGCGTCAGCCGGCAGAGCCGACTTAATCGCGTCGCGCACCTTCACGTAGGAGCCTTCCGAACCCGGAACGGCGCCCTTGATCAGGATCAGGCCGCGCTCGGCGTCCACTTTCCAGACCGTGACGTTGAGGGTGGTGACAGTTTCTTGGCCGAGGTGACCGGCCATCTTCTTGCCCGGGAACGTACGACCCGGATCCTGGCGGTTACCGGTCGAACCGTGCGAACGGTGAGACACCGACACACCGTGCGTGGCGCGCAGACCGCCGAAGTTCCAGCGCTTCATGGCGCCGGCGAAACCCTTACCGACGGTGATGCCCTGGATGTCCACCTTCTGGCCGGCGACGTAGTGGTCGGCGGTCAGCTCGGAGCCGACTTCGATCAGGGCGTCTTCCTCGACGCGGAATTCAGCCACGACGCGCTTCGGCTCGACGGCCGCCTTCGCGAACTGGCCGCGAAGAGCTTGCGTGGTGTTCTTGGGCTTCTTGGCGCCGGCGCCGAGTTGAAGGGCGACGTAGCCGTCCTTTTCCTTGGTGCGCTGGGCCGTGACCTGGCAGCCGTCCAGAGACAGGACGGTGACCGGCACATGCTGGCCGGTTTCGTCGAAGAAGCGGGTCATGCCGAGCTTCTTGGCGATCACGCCGGTGCGCTGAGTGGGGAGAGCCATACTCGCTATCTCCTTACAGCTTGATCTCGACGTCCACGCCGGCGGACAGGTCGAGCTTCATGAGCGCGTCCACGGTCTGCGGGGTGGGATCGACGATGTCGAGCACGCGCTTGTGCGTGCGGATCTCGAACTGTTCGCGCGACTTCTTGTCGACGTGCGGCGAACGGTTGACGGTGAATTTTTCAATCAGGGTCGGCAGCGGGATAGGCCCGCGCACTGTGGCGCCCGTGCGCTTGGCCGTATTGACGATCTCGCGCGTGGAATGATCCAGCACGCGGTGATCGAAGGCCTTGAGCCGGATGCGGATGTTCTGACGATCCATATCGCTCTTCTATTCCCTACAGACGGCGATCCGCCCGCGTGTCTCGAACCATTTCAAAGACCGACCCGAAAACCTTTCGGCTCTCGGAAACGCGACGCCCGCACAAACGATAAAGACCCGCACGATAATCGTGTGGGCCAATCCCGAACGCGCCAGATTTAGCACTATATCAGGTCGTTCCGCGGTCCGCGTCTGAGCCGAAGCTCACAGCCGGTCCAACAGAGGGGCGGTGTTTACTCCGCGATTCCGGGAACGTCAAGCGCGTCAGACCACTCCCCCCGCGACGAGGCGAAATTAGTTTCGGCTTGGAGAAATTTTCTAGGCAGACCGAGATTATCCAAAACGAACGGGCGCTCGCCCTCGCGATAGGGACATGTTCCGCCTCCGCAAGTGTCATAAAACTGCATCAATCATGTCGTGAGCAGCGCCCAGCCGATTGCGGCCTGTGGCGAAGCTCCATACCTGCCCCTCACCGGCGGACGAGAGGCCCTCCCCCTCATAACGACCGATCGCCAGCCGGATGTTCATCCAAAGGGGATTACCCAACTCATGAAGACCACTCTGTTCGCCGCCGCTGCGGCCGTCGCCGTCCTGGCCTCCGCTCCGGCCTTCGCCGAAACCATCGGCTCCGTGGGCGCCGCCTACAACTACACCAACGTCGACACCAA
Source organism: Caulobacter segnis (assembly GCF_029543125.1). Lineage (GTDB taxonomy): Bacteria > Pseudomonadota > Alphaproteobacteria > Caulobacterales > Caulobacteraceae > Caulobacter > Caulobacter segnis_D. Next base: position 2,297 of record NZ_JARQWW010000003.1, on the reverse strand, counting down.
CGCGTTCGAACAAGACGGCTCGTCGGCCATCGTCGACGGCTCGGTCGCCATCCAGACGACCACGCCCTGGACCGTCACCCTGAACGGCGCCGTGTCCTACTCGGACAACAAGCTCAGCGACGACACCAACGTCTATGGCACGGTGCATGGCACCTATCTGCTGGACGGCGGCGTGCGCGTCGGCGCCTTCGCCGGCCTGGCCGACGTGGCTGACGACACCGTGTGGGCCGTCGGCGGCGAAGCCCACAAGTACTTCGACAAGGTCACCCTGTCGGGCGTCGTGGCCTACGGCCAGACCGACGACACCGACGCCGACCTGTGGGCCGTCCGGGGCGACGCCCGCTACTTCGTCAACGAGAACTTCCGCCTGAACGCCAACCTCGGCTACGCCAACGCCGACTTCGGCCCGGTCGACGCTGACATCTGGAACGTCGGCCTGGGCGGCGAGTACAAGTTCGCCGACAACGGCTGGAGCGTCTTCGGCGGCTACAACCACGCCGAATCCGATGACCTGGCCGACCTGAAGGCCGACAGCGTCAACGTGGGCGTCCGTTACACCTTCGGCGGCTCGCTGAAGGATCGTGACCGCGCCGGCGCCGACCTGACCGACATCGGCGGTCTGTTCGGCGGCTTCCTGCGCTAAGCGTAAGAGAAGATAAAAAAGACGCCCCGGAATCACCTCCGGGGCGTCAGCTTCTCCAAGATCGAGCGAGAAGTAGTTTTTAAGGGGCTCAGCTGCCGACGCGCACGTCGCCGGAGCCCACGACGGACTTGCTGACCTCACCCGTCACCCGCAGGGCCCGCACGTCGCCAGAGCCGGCGATCTTGGCCCGCAGGTTGTCGGCCGTGCCGCCGAAGTCCAGATTGCCCGAACCGGCGATCGACACGCCGACCTCGCGAGCTCGGCCGCCCAAAACCTTCACGTCGCCCGAGCCAGCGATCTTCACGTCCAGGTCGCCGCTGACCGACGCCACCTGCACATTGCCTGAACCCGCCACGCTGACCGACACGTCGCCCGCCACAGCCTGGGTGGCGATGTCGCCCGACCCCGCGACCTTGACGTCCAGAGAACCGGCTTGGCCGGCGCGCACGTCGCCCGAGCCGGCCTGACGCAGCTTCAGCTCGCCGCGCACGTTGGCGATGGTCCAGTCGCCGCAGCCGGCGTTGCCCAGGGTCAGGGCTTCGCTCCGGCCCACGTCGCCGAACACAGCGCCGCCGGCCGAGACTTCAGCCCGGCGAGGTGTGCGGATGACGATTTGAGGCAGGTCCTCAAGGGAGACGTTGCCCACGCCCCGTATCTCTACCGAGCCCCGCCCGTCGCGGACCTTGCAGTTGCGGATGCCATCCGAGGCCACATCCACCTTGATGATGCCGAAGTTCACACCGCCCAGGCCGCCGTCGACCGAAACCTGATCACCGTGGCGTTCGATCTTGATGGGCAGCTTGGGGTGATGCTTGGTGATCTCCACCTTCACGTCCGAGCGGTCCTCGGGAATGATCACGACGCGCGCGGCGGCATGCTCGATCTCGACCTTGGGGGCGGCGGCGGCGGCCGAAGCGGCCATCAGGGCGACGCCAGCGGCGCCGAGAGCGATAAGGGTGCGCATGAGGTCACCTCCGTGAATCCGATGAGGAGACGCTATCCGCACGATCTGAATGGGGCAGCTTAATTCGAGGTCATGACCGCGATGTCATCTTCGCGCCCCAATCGCGTGGGTCGTAAATCGGAAAGCAAAAGGCCCCGCGGATTGCTCCGCGGGGCCTTCGCTTGGATCAGCTGATCGCTGAGACGGTCGAGATTACTCGACGATCTTCGCGACGACGCCGGCGCCGACGGTGCGGCCGCCTTCGCGGATGGCGAAGCGCAGGCCTTGGTCCATGGCGATCGGGGTGATCAGCTCGACGTCCAGCTCGGCGTTGTCGCCCGGCATGATCATCTCAACGCCTTCGCGCAGCTTGATGATGCCGGTCACGTCCGTGGTGCGGAAGTAGAACTGCGGGCGGTAGTTGGTGAAGAACGGGGTGTGACGGCCGCCTTCTTCCTTGGTCAGGATGTAGGCTTCGGCCACGAACTTCGTGTGCGGCGTGATCGAACCCGGCTTGCACAGCACTTGGCCGCGCTCGACGTCTTCACGCTTGGTGCCGCGCAGCAGCACGCCCACGTTGTCGCCGGCCTGACCTTGGTCCAGCAGCTTGCGGAACATTTCGACGCCCGTGCAGGTCGTCTTCTGAACCGGACGGATGCCGACGATCTCGACTTCCTCGCCGACCTTCACGATGCCCTTCTCGACGCGGCC